>NZ_AUEA01000001.1 GCF_000425745.1 Pseudomonas cremoricolorata DSM 17059 = NBRC 16634
GGCGGCTCGTACGGCGTCGGCAAGGACACCACCCAAGACCCAAGCCAGGTGGGCAAGGGCGACGACCAGAAAGACGGCTGGAGTGTCGAGGGTTGGAACTACAACAAGGACCGCCAGCAGATCGTGCGCGGCACGGTCGGCGTAGATGCGTAAACGGGATCGCGAGGAGGGAGGCGTTGTCGACCAGCAGTTGTCGCTGTTGCCAGGCTTCGTGATGAGCGCTGTGACCTTGGGGCTGACGGCGTTCTGGTTCTTGCCCAAGCGCCTTTCCGAGGAGGCCGTGAACCAAGGGCGTTGAGCTTCGTCCAAAGGCTGTCACGTGCCTGCCGAAGGGCCGTGGCGCAGTTTGGATCACCCTTGCATGGAGCTCGAATGAACAGACTTTCCTACCTTGCCTCAACTTTCCTACTGGTCAGCCTGCACTGTACTGCGGCATCGGCTGCGGACATCGACCCAGCGTTGGTCGGGCAGTGGACGGGTACGCGTGATGCCGAGGGGCCCTGCCAGCCGTTGTCGTGGGACGTCAGCTTTGACGCGGCTGGGCAGTTCAAGATCGCGTTCTACCAAGATCCCCAGAAGACCAAGTTCATTCAGTCCGAGTCGGGCACCTGGACCGCCAAAGCGGGCAATTGGGTGATGCACACTGCCGGGGTCGACAAGCCGGATGTCTACACCTACCGGCTGCTCGACGCCGACACGCTCGAGGTGGTCAACACGCAGGCGTCGCCTGCGAGCGACTGTCAGTCCGACTATCGGTTCGTCGAGCGACGCGTCAAGACCGATCGTTAAGACTCGATCGCTACCTGCCGCGCTGTCCGGGCTGAACCCACACCCGATCAGCGCTGCGGCTTGCTCTGTGCACCGGTCGTCAGCGCTGGCGCGCTAACCGCTGCAAGCCCGGCACAGATCAACTTTCCTGCCATACCCCTGACTTATGTTGGCCGGCCTTTTCACTCTCGGACGATAAGGCAGGCACCTTCATGGAACGAATCCTCGATATCCAGCCACTCGCGGCGGATCAACTGTCATTGCAGGTCAACGGCACGCAGGTCACGGCGGCGGCTGGTGAAACCGTGCTCAGCGTGCTCAATGCAGTGGGGCTGCGCCAGGTGGCGCGCAACGATCATGGGCAGCTCAGTGGCGCGTTCTGTGGCATGGGCGTGTGCCATTGCTGCCTGGTGGCGATCGATGGGCGGGCCAAGCGACGGGCGTGTCAGACCGTGGTGCGGGCGGGCATGCGCATTGAAACCCAGGTCAATGCCGTGGTTGCCGGGGAGGCGTCATGAGCCTGCGTCCGGTGATCGTCGGCGGGGGTTCGGCGGGCATGGCGGCGGCCATCGAGCTGGCCGGTGCGGGGGTGGCCAGTGTGCTGGTCGACGAGGCCTCGCGCCTGGGTGGGGTGGTGTATCGCGGGCCGCTGCGTGCGGGGGTCGACCTGGGGTATCTGGGGGCGCGCTACAGCAAGGCGCTCAAGCAGCTGCATACGGACTTTGCCGCCTGCGCCGAACACGTCGACGTGCGCCTGGGCAGCCGGGTGGTCGGCGGCGACGCGCAGCGCCTGATGGTGCTCGATGAGCACGAGCAACTGCAGCCGCTCGACTACAGCCACCTGCTGCTGGCCGCGGGCTGCCACGAGCGCAACGTGCCGTTTCCGGGCTGGACGCTGCCGGGGGTGATGCTACTGGGCGGGTTGCAGTTGCAGATCAAGAGCAACGTGGTCAAGCCGCTGGGCGGCACGCTGATCGCCGGCACCGGGCCGTTGCTGCCCTTGGTCGCCTGCCAGTTGCATGCGGCCGGGGCGAAGGTGGTGGGGGTGTACGAGGCGTGCGCCTTCAGCCGTATCGCCCGGCAAAGCCTGGCGTTGATGAACAAGCCGCAGCTGTTTCTCGATGGCCTGAGCATGCTCGGCTACATGAAGCTGCACGGCATCGACATGCATTACGGCTGGGGCGTGGTCAGCGCCCAGGGCGAGGCTGAACTGAGCGGCGTCAGCGTGGCGCCGTATGACGCGCACTGGCAGGCGGACATGAGCCGTGTCCAGCGCCAGCCGGCGCAGACCCTGGCGGTGGGCTATGGCTTCATTCCGCGTACCCAGCTCAGCCAGCAACTGGGCCTGGCCCATGGTTTCAGTGATGACGGCTACCTGCGCGCCGACTGCAACGTCTGGCAGCAGAGCAGCCTGGCGCACATTCACCTGGCCGGCGACATGGGCGGCATTCGTGGGGGTGAGGCGGCGATGCTTACCGGGCGTATCGCTGCGGTGTCGATGCTGCAGCGGCGCGGCGTGCTGGATGCCGAGCAGGCCATCGAGCGCCGCGAACGCTACCTGGGCCGGCTGGCGGCGATCACACGGTTCCGCTCCGGGGTCGAGCGCTACACCGCGCGGGGGCCGGCGCAGATCGAGCTGGCCCAGCCCGATACGGTGATTTGCCGCTGCGAGCAGGTCAGGCGTGAGGCCATCGACGTGGCCCTGGCGCAAGGCGTGGAGGACATGGCCAGCCTGAAGATGCGCACGCGGGTGAGCATGGGCGACTGCCAGGGGCGCATGTGCGTCGGCTATTGCAGCGACCGCCTGCGCGCCGCCACCGGGCGTGCCGATGTCGGCTGGCTGCGCCCGCGCTTTCCGCTCGAGCCGATTCCCTTCTCGGCATTTCAGCACCTGGGCACGGAGGCCTGAGCATGAACAAGACCTACGACATCGTCATCGCCGGCGCCGGGGTGATCGGCGCGTCCTGCGCGTATCAACTGTCCAAACGCGGCAACCTGCGCATCGCCCTGATCGACGACAAACGCCCCGGCAATGCCACGCGCGCCTCGGCGGGCGGGCTGTGGGCCATCGGTGAGTCGGTGGGGCTGGGCTGCGGGGTGATCTTCTTCCGCATGCTCTCGTCCCAGGCCAAGCGTCAGGCCCACGGGGCAGCCGTAGCGGTGGATTCGAGCACGCCGCACATCCTGCCCGAGTGCTTCTTCGACCTGGCCCTGCAATCCAACGCGTTGTACCCACAGCTGCACGAAGAGCTGATCGCCCGCCACGGCATGGACTTCAAGTTCGAGCGCACGGGCCTCAAGTACGTGATCCAGGACGACGAAGACCAGCTCTACGCCGAGCACATCGTGCGCCACATTCCGCACTTGCAGGCGCAGATCCGCTGGCTCGACCGCCAGGCCCTGCGCCAGGCCGAGCCGGCCATTACCGAGCAGGCCCATGGCGCCCTGGAGTTTCTCTGCGACCACCAGCTCAGCCCGTTCCGTTTGTGCGATGCCTACATGGAGGCGGCGCGGCAGAACGGCGTCGATCTGTACCCCAATACCTGCGTCAGCCAGGTGCTGCACCACGGCGGGCGGATCAAGGGCGTGCGCACCGAACAGGCCGGGGATTTTCACTGCGACACGCTGATCAACGCTGCCGGCGCCTGGGCCGCCGAACTGAGTGAATGGGCCACCGGTACACGCCTGCCGGTCAACCCGGTGAAAGGCCAGATCGTGCTCACCGAGCGCATGCCCAGACTGCTCGACGGCTGCATCACCACCAGCGATTGCTACCTGGCGCAGAAGGACAACGGCGAAATCCTCATCGGCAGCACCACGGAGGAAAAGGGCTTCGACGTGACCACCACGGTGCCGGAAATCACCAGCCTGGTGCAGGGCGCGATCCGCTGCATGCCGCAGCTGGCGGGGGTCAATCTCAAGCGGACCTGGGCCGGTTTGCGGCCAGGATCGCCCGATGAACTGCCGATTCTCGGGCCTGTGGATGAAATGCCGGGCTACTTCAACGCCTGTGGACACTTCCGTACCGGGATGCTCACCTCGGCCATTACCGGGGTGTTGCTCGACAAGGTTATCCACAACGAGCGGACGCCGCTGGACCTCGCGCCGTTCCTGGCGAGTCGCTTCGAGCGGGTGGCGGTGCCAGCGTAAGGCAGGTTCGGCCTGCGACCGGCAGGCCGAATCCACAGCGCGAGGGTGCCGTGCTGGATGACGGGGCGCTAGAATGGCCGAGCTCGAGCGATTGCCCCCGATTCCTACGATAAAAAAGGATTTCGCCATCTCTCACTTTCCTTTGCGCCGCCGCCAGCTGCTCTCCTTCCTGGCCTGCGCGCCGTTGTTTGCCGGGCTGCCGGGCTGTACGCCCCCGGTCGGCGTGCAAGGCAGTTTCCTGCAACTGTGGAAAAGCCACGCTGATCTGACGCCCGCGCAGTGGCGCGAGCGGCTTGCGGCCATGGCCGAGATGGGCTGTCGCACCCTGACCCTGCAATGGGTCGGGCTGATCGGCGGCGAGGCGGCCTGGATGATTCCTGAGTCGCTGCTGCGCACGGTGCTGGACATCGCCCATGACGAAGGCATGCAGGTGCAGGTCGGGTTGCCCTTCGACAACGCCTGGTGGCAGGCGCTGTCGGCCGAGCCGGGCGAACAGGCGGCGTTCTTCGACAGCAGCCTGGTGACCACCCGCCAGTACCTGGCCAGCGCGCCGTGGCCGCAGCACCGGGCCTTTGCCGGCTGGTACATCCCCTACGAGCTCGAGCAGTACCACTGGGCCACCGATGATCGTCAGCAGCGCCTGGCGCAGTGGTTGCAGGCGATGTCGCGCAGCGTGCTGCAGTACAGCAACCGCAATGCGGCGATTTCCACCTATTTCAGTGTGCTGCCCACCCAAGGCTCGCTCACCCAGCTGTGGCGCGTGCTGCTGGATGCCGTGCCGCTGCTGCCGATGGTGCAGGACGGAGTCGGCGTGGCCGGGCTGGGCAACCTGCTGGCCATCGAGCCGCTGCTGCTGGAGCTGCGCCGACGTCGGGCGCCGTTCGAGGTGGTGGTGGAATTGTTCGAGCAACTGCCGGCCCAGAACAACGACGGCAGTGAATTCAAGGCGCGCTCGGCGGATTATCCGCGGGTGCTGCGTCAGCTGGAGTGGGCGCGCAGCACCGGCGCCGAGCAGGTGGTGGCCTTCGCCCTCGACCCCTGGGCCTTGAGCGACGAACCCCGCGCACGGCGACTGCGTGAGGAGTGGCTCAAGCGCTGAAGCGCGCCTGGCTTACAGGTCGCGGCCGATGATTTCCCGCATGATCTCGCTGCTGCCGCCATAGATGCGCAGCGGCCGCGCATCGGCCCAGGCGCGGCCGATGCCGTATTCGCTGCTGTAGCCGTAGCCGCCGTGCAATTGCAGCAGTTGGTCGAGAATCTTGCCTTGCAGCTCGGTGGCGTTGAGCTTGGCCATGGCGGCCACTACCGGGTCGAGGGTGTCTTCCAGCAACTGCTGCACGCAGTGGTCGAGGAACACCCGCAGCATGGTCAGTTGCGCCGAGGCATCGGCAAGCAGGAAGCGGTTGTGTTGGTGATCGATGATGCGTTTGCCGAACACTTTGCGCCCACGGGTGTAGGTCAGGGTCTCTGCGAGCATGCCTTCGGCATGGGCCGCGCCGCGCAGGGCGATGGCCAGGCGTTCGCGGGCAAGCTCGCGGCCCATGTATTCGAAGCCGGCGTTCTCTTCGCCCAGCCGGCATTCGGCAGGAATGCGCAGCTCGTCGAAGAATAGCTCGCAGGTGTCCTGCGCATGCTGGCCGACCTTGGCCATGGCCGGGCCTTTGCTCAGGCCCGGCGTGTCTGCCTCGACACAGAACAGCGAGATGCCCATGGCGCCGAGGTCGGGGTCGGTGCTGGCCGCAACGATGATCAGGCCGGCGTTGACGCCATTGGTGATGAAGGTTTTCTGCCCGTTGAGCACGTAATGCTCGCCCTCGCGGCGGGCGCGGCATCGGATCGCCTTGAGGTCGCTGCCGGCACCGGGTTCGGTCATGGCGATGGCGCCGATCAGCTCGCCGGCGGCCATGGCTGGCAGCCAGCGGTCTTTCTGCGCCGGGGTGCCGAGGTGGTAAAGGTACGGCGCGACCATGTCGGAATGGATCGAAAAACCGATGCCCAGGCAGTTGGCCCGGGCCAGTTCTTCGATCACCACCACCGAGTGGGCGAAATCACCGCCCGCGCCATACGGCTCGGGCAGCCCGGCGCACAGCAGGCCCTGGGCGCCGGCGTCGGTCCACAGTGATTTCGGCGTGATGCCGTCGCGCTCCCACTCGGCGTAGTGCGGCAGGATGCGCTCGCTGATGAAGCGCTGTACCTGGTCACGGAACTGCAGGTGGTCGTCGCGGAAGATCGAACGCATGGGGTTCACCGAGTGAAAGGTGCGGTGCGGCTGAGTTCACCGTGCAGGGTCGGCTGGCTGGCGCTGCCGGTGAGGAACAGGGCGTAGTGATCGCCCGGTTGCAGCGGCGGCAGCTCCAGAGCCTGGCTCTTGGCCGTGACGCAACTGGCGCTCAGGCTGGCCTTGACCGGGTTGATGGCGCGGGCCTGGCTGGTGTTGACGGCCACGTCGGTGAACAACGCCGGGCCATTCTCGACCGCCAGGGCGGCAGTCGGGCAATCGCTGACCAGGTTATAGAAACGCAGCTCGGCCTTGAGCGCGTCGTCGCCGGCGCTCTGATCGTTCAGCACCACCAGCTTGCCGTTGTCCAGCAGCACGCTCTGGTAGCTGCCGGCTGGCGGGTTGAGGCTGCCGACCACGGCGTCGCCGATACGCAGTTCCACCGACTTGCCGCTTTCCACCACGTTGTAGGCACTGGCGCGGGTACCGGCTTCGAGTTTCTGCGGCGGGTTACGCCCGACCTGCACGCTCAGCGGCTTCTCGCCGGCTTGCAGCACGCGAATGAACGCCGAGCCTTCGGGCGCGCGCGGCGCGTACAGCTGGGCAAGGCGGCCCTCGGCGAACACGGGAGCAGATACAGCAGCGACCAGCAGCGAGACGCCGGCCATCACAGCACGAATAGTCATTGGGCTTCCTTGGGCTTTTTCGAGCGGGCCTGTTGATACAGCGCTGCCAGACGCTTGCGGTCGACTTTGTCTGACGCAGTCGTAGGAAAGCCGCCGCAGGCCAGCAGTTCCGAGGGAATCATATACGCCGGCACGCTGGCGGCGAGCCGTTGCTTCCAGTCACCCAGGCCCTCGGGCAGCGCGCCGAGGGTTTCCCTGGGCAGGTGGCCGTGGGTTTCGACGAAGCCGACCATGCGCAGCGCCGTGCCATCCGGGCGGCGCAGAACGATCGCCGCCGCCTGGCCGACGCCGGGCAGGGCGGCCAGCTTGGCATCCACTTCGCCCAGCTCGATGCGATAGCCATGCAGTTTGATCTGATCGTCGCGCCGGCCGTGGAAGAATACCCGGCCCTGTTCGTCGATCTCGGCCAGGTCGCCACTGCGGTAGGCGCGCTTGCCGTGGTGCTCGAACAGCACGGCAGCACTCAGGTCGGGACGGTTTAGGTAGCCGCGCATGACGTGGTCGCCCGCGATGCACAGCTCACCGTCCTCGAGGAACAGCTCGGCGTAAGGCTTGGCGCGGCCAATCGACAGCGGCTGGGTCGAGCCTTCCAGCGGCGGGAAGATTTCGATCCAGGTGGTCGAGCAGGTGGCCTCGGTGGGGCCGTAGGAGTTGATGATCCGCGCCGTGGGGAAGCGCTGCCACAGCTGGTTGGCCAACGCGCCCGTGAGCGATTCGGCGCCGAACACGAAGGCGTTCAGCGCCGGCAGGTGCTGGGCGTTGAAGTCATCGTTGAGCAGTTGCTGGCGCACGAACGACGGTGTCGAGGCCCAGACGTTGACCCGGCTGTCGGCCAGGTAGCCGACGAACTGTTCAGGGTCGGCGATCACCTCGCGCGGGCACAGCACGCATTGCCCGCCCAGCGCCAGAGCGCCGCACAGGTCGAAGAGCGAGAAATCGAAACTGAACAGCATCTGGTTCATGAAGCACGGCGCTTCGCCCAACGCCAGGCAGTCGCGAATCCAGCCGGCGAACAGCGCCACGCTGTCGCGGCCGATCTGCACGCCTTTTGGGTCACCGGTGCTGCCGGAGGTGAACATGATGTAGGCCAGGCCGGCCTCCTTGAGCGGCACGGCGGCGGCCTGGGTGGCACGAAAATCATCCTGCTCGGCGTCGTAGCAGTGCCCGGCGTCGACCAGTTCGATGATGCGTTGCAGGCGCGGCGGCGGGTTGATGCTGTCGACCGGCACGTAGGTCACGCCCAGGCGCAGGCAGCCGAGCATGGCGACGACGAATTCGATCTGCTTGTGGCCGCTGAGCACCAACGCCGTGCCCGGCGCGATGCCCTGCGTTACGGCGCGGGCGCACCAGGCCTCGACGGCTTGCGCAAGGCCGGCCCAGTGCAGCACGCGCTGGCTGTCACGCAGGGCAGGGGCGTCGGCTGCGTGCTCTGTGCCTGCGAACTGGCACTGCTGGAAATCGAAATGCATCGGTCGCGCTCCTCAGCCAGCCGAACGGCTCAGCGATTGTTCTCAACGAACAGCGCCAAGGCGTCGACCGACTCCAGGTGCTCGTCGATCTCGGTCGGCGGCACCTTGCAGCCGAATTCGTTCTTCACCGCCAGCACGATGTCCACTGCGGTCATCGAATCGACCAGGCCGGATTCGATGAGCAGGTCGTCGTGTTCGACCGGGGTGCCGATGACCCCTTCGATGATGGTGGCCAGTTGTTGCTTGAGGGTTGCGTCGCTCATCGGGGTCGCTCCAGGGCGTCAGAATTGGAAATACAGGAAGCGCGCTTCCTTGTGCAGGTTCATCAGGCACAGCGCGAGTAGCACCAGCATGACCAGCAGCCACGCCGCGTTGGGTTTCCAGCGCAGCAGCGCCGGGCCATCGAGGCGGGCCTTGGCCAGTGATGGCGAAAAGCCGCCCATTATCTGCTGGGAGTTGGGCAAGAACCAAGCCACCGCCAGCACCGCCAGAATATGCAGCCCCTCGAGGTGGCGGCCGATCAGCAGGCGCCAGCCATCGCCGAGGGCGATCCCGGCGGGATACACGACGTCTGGCAACGCGTCGAAGCCGCGCAGGCCGAACATGCCTTCGACCAGCAGCACGGCATCAGAGGTCGATTCGGCGCGGAAGAACGCTTGCGCGACGAT
This sequence comes from Pseudomonas cremoricolorata DSM 17059 = NBRC 16634, assembly GCF_000425745.1. GTDB lineage: Bacteria > Pseudomonadota > Gammaproteobacteria > Pseudomonadales > Pseudomonadaceae > Aquipseudomonas > Aquipseudomonas cremoricolorata. The sequence goes on from NZ_AUEA01000001.1 coordinate 8,960, forward strand.
CACCGCGGCGAAGGTCAGCAGCACGCAGCCGATCAGCTTCAAACGCCCGGGCTGAATCTGCCCGACCTTGCGCCCGACCACGAAGATGCGCCAGGCGTGGTTGATCGACAGGTAGCCTGCGTGCAGCAGGCCGAAGATCAGAAATTGCAGGCCGGCGCCGTGCCAGATTCCGGCCAAGCCCATGGTGAAGGTGGTGGGCAGGATGATCGCCGCGGCGAAGCCGCCCAGCGTGGAGGTGCCCTGGGTGCCGATGGGCAGGCCGCGCCTGGCGCGCCATTCCGACACCGCCATGGCCACCGGGTAATACAGGTAGGCGGTCAGGTAGCGGGTCAGGGTCATGTGCCAGCGACTCCAGAACTCGATGATGTTGCTGGCCTTGTATGGCGAGTTGAAGTTGAGCGGGAAGCGCACGCCGAACATCTTCGCCAGGCCCAGGGCCATGTCCGAATAGCCGGAAAAGTCGAAGTACAGCTGCAGCGCATAGGCGGTACCGGTGCCCCACGAGGCCCAGAAACCCAGGGTGCCGGGGGTGGCGAAACCGGCGTCGGCATACGGCGCGATGGGGTCGGCCAGCAGCACCTTCTTGGCCAGACCGATGACGAACAGCATGGCGCCGACGCTGAGGTTTTCTGCGCGGAAGCGGTAGGTCTTGGGGTCGGCGAACTGCGGCATCATCTCTTTGTGATGCAGGATCGGCCCGGCAATGAGGTGCGGGAAGAAGGTCACGAACAGCACGTAGCTGAGCAGGCTGCGTTCCTTGACGATGCCGGCGCGGCAGTCGAGCAGAAAGCCGATCTGGGTGAAGGTGAAGAACGAGATGCCCAGCGGCAGGATGATGTCGTCCAGGCGGGTGCCGGCCAGGCCCCAGTCGTGGGCGAAGTTCACCAGGGTGACGAAATACTTGTAGTGGAACAGCAGCGCCAGGTCGGCGATCACGCCCAGGCTGGTCACCAGCAGTTGCAGGCGCGAGCGCCCGGCACAGGCAAGAATCGCCAGGCTCACCAGGTAGTTGAAGGCGATCGAGCCGAGCAGCAGCAGGACGAACTGCGGGTTCCACCAGCCGTAGAAGATGATCGACGTCGCGCACAGCCAGAACGCCGCGCCGCGCGGGCTGCGCGCGGCGACCAGGTAATGCACGGCCAGGGTCAGCGGCAGGAACAGGCAGAGGAACAGGTAGGAGTTAAAGAGCATCGGGTGCCTGTCCTTCAGGTAACGCCGCCAGCGCGGTGCGTTCATCGGCGGTCAAGGGGAGCGACAGTGCGCTCTCGGAGAATTCCCAGATCACCAGTTTCAGGCTGCCGGGCCAGCGCGCTCGCTCGCCCAGGGCGGCGAGAAAGGCGCCGCAGAACTGCCCGCCATCGCGGCTCTGGTTCCACACCTGCTGGCCTAGGTCACGCCCCAACCGCTCGGCGAAGCCGCTGCGCCGGCCATTGGAGCTGCCGGCAAGCAGCACCTGTACCGGTGGCGTGTCATCCAGCAGGCCACCCGAGGCCTCGGCGCGCAGTTGTTCTTCGCGTTCCTGGTCCAGCGCCGGGCGCCAGCTGGCGGGGGCGTGCTCCAGGCCGGCGAGGACGATCATGTCGCCCATGCGCGGCTGCTCGGCATCGGCCAGCACGCTGCTGAAGCGTTGCTCGCCCTTGCCCGGCAGCAGCGCCAGGGCGCCACGCGCCACGGCATCGGCCGCGCGCTGCGCGCCGCGGGTGTTCATGTGCACGTCGGTGCGGAAAAACGCCTGCTCGCCCAGGGCCGAGCTGAGGTCGACGTGGTGCACGCCCTGTTGCGTCAGGATCGCTTGCCATTGCCCGAGCCGCGCCTGCATCTGGGCAGTTTGCTGCAGCCCGCACAGGGCCTGGGTTTCCACCCGGGATTTGTCCGGCACGGTGACCACCAGCAACTGCACGCCTTGCTCGCGCAGTTGCGCCGACCAGTGCTTCATCAGCGCCACGCGCGCCTCGAAGGCGCCGTGCACGCCGGGCTGCGCGCGTAGGCCATCGCGGTAGAACAGCCAGCCAGGGCAACCCTGCACCACTTGGGCGCCAAGGTCACCGAGCAGCCGATAGCGCAGCGCGGCGCTGAGCGTGTCGGCGTCGTTCTGCAGGCTGGGCTGCAAGGCATCGCCCATGGCTTTGCCGGCTTCACCATCGAACCAGGCGGCGGGGCGCAACTGCGCGGTGTCGAGCTTGCTGGTGAACAGCATCCACAGCCCGCAGACCTGCGCGAACACCAGTAACGCGATCACCGCGGTGGTATAGCCGCGGTGAGTGGGCGACTCAGATGAGCCTTTTTCAGCCATGGTTCACTTTCCGACGGCAGCACGCAGGCGTTGGCGCCAGACGTCAGGGCTCATGATCGAGGCGTTGTCCCACAGGCCGCTGGCCTGCGGACCTTGCGCGTAGGTCGGTTCGAACATCTGCCAGACCAGCACCTGCGGCGGGTTGCGCTTGAAGTCGGCCGACTCCAGGTACTCGAGCAGCATGATCCACTGGCCGACGTTGCCCGGCTTCCAGTTCACCGACACCGGACGGTCTAGGCTGTTGGACAGCTTCTGCGGGAAGCCGAAGTACGGCTGCACCATGCTGTGGCCGGTCACGTGCAGCGGCGCCGGGGTGTCGCCGAGCAGGCTGTCGGCGGCGACCTGACGGCGCACGGTGAAGGTCTCGCGACCGGTTTCCTTGCGCTGGTCGGGGGTCAGGAAACGTTCGGCCAGGTCACCGAAACGGCGCTCCTTGAACTCGCTGCCCAGGGCCATGCCGCTGCCGGCGTTGCCTTTTAGGGTCGGTACATCGCGGCGCACTTGTTCAGCCGTGGCGACGGCGGTGGCATCGGCTGCCGGTTGCGTCCAGTGCTGGTCGGTGCGGTAGAACACGTCGGTGCCTTTGTCCTTGAGCTGGCGCAGCACCTGTTCGTCGTCGATGGCGCTGATGCCCGCCTGGCGCAGGCTGCTGAGGATGGTCTTGTAGCGCTGCTGCACGGCCGGGCTCAGGCTTTTGCCGGCGGGCAGTTTGTCGGGGTAGAAGCGGGTCTTGTCGGGCAGCACCAGCACTTGCAGCTTGATGCCGCGGGCGGCCAGGGCTTGCTGGGCGTCCTTGATCAGCGCGGTGGAATCGTTGATGCCACGGCTGTCGACCTCGGTGAGGCTGCCCCAACCGGGGAACAGCCAGCCATCGCTGCCGCGCAGGATGATCGAGGAATCGTCGGCCAGCGCGGCGCTGGCGCCCAGGCCCAGGGTGGCCGCCAGCAGGGCGGTGCTCAGGCGTTTGGCAACGGGTGCGAACAGAGGCGAGAAAGTCATGGTGTACCTCGGCATGGCGCTGGTCAGTACGACAGCGTCAGGTTCATGAATAGGCCCTTGGCTCGTTCGGTTGCGCCGCCGCCAATCGGCAGGCGGTACTGCATGGACCAATCGAGGTAGGAGCGTGGCGTGTGGTAGTGGTCCTCGCGGAACCAGTAGCGCAGGTTGAGGCCGGGGCCGACGCCCATCGACCACGACCGGGCATCATTGGTCAGGGACAGGTTCTTGTCCGGCAGACCGGCCGCAAGCGCTGGGAAATTCTCTGCGCCGCTGCTGACTTTGAGGCCAGTGGCCTGGTCTTTCTGCCAGATCCAGTCGGCGGCGCCAACGATGTGCGGGAACGCCACCAGGTTCGGCGAGATGGCGTCGATGCGGTAACTGCGACCGATGCGAATCTCGTTGCTGAGGAACAGCTGCTCGCGGCGCAGGCTGCCATTGGCCTGCATCAGCTCACGGCTGGCCTTGCCGTTGCTATCGACGTCGTACAGCGTGTACTTGGCCGAGTTGTTTTCCAGCGAATAGCCCAACTGCGAATAGGCCTCGGTGGTGAACCAGCTCGGCACGTCCATGCGCCGTTCGGTGCCGTGGTAGAAGCCGTAGGTGGTGTAGGCCAGCCAACCGCCGGCACTGCCGCCGAGTTTGTAGCGGGTGAGCAGGCCGTTGATTTGCGGCGCGTTGGGATCTTGTCGGTTGATCTCGGCGTTCTGTTGCTGAATCGCCTGCTGAATCGAGCACTGGTCGGTCCTCGACGACGGAAACGCCGTCCCCTCGCGCGTCGCCGAACCAATGAAGAAGCGCCGCTCGAGGCCAAAGGTGAAGCCGGTGTCAGAGAGCATATAGCGCACACCCAGCGAACCGATGGTGCTGGGGAAGCCGGTGACCGAACTGGACTCGGTGGTGCGCGCGTTGGCGGTGAAGGCCCGCGAGCACGGGTCGATGAAGCCGTCCGACTCCAGCTTGCCGCCGCTGTCGTACAGCGTGTTGGTCAGCCGCCCATAGACTTCCAGCATGCCGTTCTGGTTGTTCAGCTCGGAGGGCCGCCAGTACGCCTCGGCGGTGCTGAACACCGCATCGCCTGCGGTGCTCAGGCCGGCGCCGGACACCGAAGTGCTGGGCCGTGCGCCGCGGTAGCCGAGCGACAGCGTCGCGCCCCATTCGCGGTCCAGCCCGGTGATGGCGTTGCGCGTGTTGTAGCGCTGCTGCGGGTCGAGTTTCAGCTCGCCGGCATCGTCCTTGTCGATCACGCCCTTGAGCTGACGCACGGCAGCCGGATTTTCGCCCATGGCCGACAGCGCGTACGCCTCGTCGAGGGCGACGGTCTTCGGCGCCTTGCCGGTGTCCTGGGCGGCGCGGAAGTCTTCCCGGGCGCGGGCCGGCTCACGCATGCGCATGCGCAGGTAGCCGCGCTGCATCAGCAGGTCGGCATCGCTTGGGGTGCGGGCGATGGCATCGCTCATGCGCTGCTCGGCTTCGGCCGCCTGGGCGTCGGTGCCTGCGGCCAGCGCGGTGGTCAGCAGGCGCTGGAAGTTGACGTTGTCCGGCTCTTGGTCGACCGCCAGGCGGGCCTTGTCGATGGCTTCCTGGAAGTCCTGGCGGCCATAGGCGGCGTAGGCTTCGCCGGCAGGGCCGGTGGCGCCGTTGGTGTCGGCGGGCAGCAGTTCGCACTGGGTGCCGTAGGGCGTGTCCTGGCACGACTGGCTTGGCGAAGGGTAGCTGGCCAGTGTCAGCGGGGCTGCGGGGGTACGGCCCTCATCGAGGGTTTTCTGCCGGCGCATGACTGCGTCGTCGGTCTTGTCCATCGGTGCCAGCAGGGCCTGGGCACGGGCCTTGTCGCCACTGGCCAGAGCCGCATCGATGGCGATCAGGCGCACGTTGCGCAGTTGTTCTTCGTCGAGCCAGTCCTGGGCCAGGGCCGCGTCGAAATCGCTTTGCGCGGCCTGGGTCTTGCCCTGGAACTGGCGCAGATAGCCGCGCATGACCAGCATCACGGTGCTTTCGTCATCGTCCTGCAAGGCTTGGTCGGCGGCTTGTTCGGCGGCGGCCGGCTGGTTGTCCAGCAGTAACGAAGTAACCAGCAGCAGGCGGTGGCTGGCGATGTCCGGCGCCAGGCGCGTGGCTTCCCGGGCCAGCGGCACGGCATCGCCCGGGCGGTTGGCGATCAGCGCCTGATAGGCCTGTTCTGCCGGGCGGATGGCCATGCGCCGGTTGAGGGTCTGGCGCCGCGCTTGCAGGTCGTTGGCGTTGGGCGCGCCGAGCTTGATCGCGGTGTCTACCGCCTGGGCAGCATCGGCCCAGCGCTGCTGGGCTTCCAGCGAGTCAAGCCAGAGCATCGCCCAGGCGCCTTGCGTGGGGTCGATGCGAAACGCCTGTTCGGCGCCGCGTTCGGCCTCCTGGAAGGCGTCGGCGTTGTAGGCGGCATAGGCCTTGGTGGCAATCGGGAAACCGCGGCGGTAGACGGCCGAGGTAGTCGGTGCGCTGGCCGCGGCGCCGCTGGCGCTGCGGCGTACCGGTGCGGTCGGTTGCAGGTTGACCACCGCCCTTTGCAGCGCCGGGTCGCGCAGGCCTTGCTTGATCGCCGCTTGCGCCGCCTGACGGGCCTGAGCGCGCTGGCCGAGCTTTTCCAGGGCATAGATCTTCAGCAGGTGCAGACGCACGACGTCGGGACGAAACTTCAACGCGCCGTCGGCATGCTGCACCGCTTCGCGGTAGCAGCCCGCTTCATAGTTGCTGTAGGCGCGGCTGGCTTCGCCCCAGGCCACGCCTTCCAGCGGCACTTCCTCGGCGGCGAACGAAGACACCGCCGCGCAGCTCAGCCAGGCCCCCAGGAACAGCGAGGTGGTACGGGCGAAATTCATGGCTTGGCGGTGACCTGTTCCGGGTTGACGGTGGCATCAGCGTGCTTGGCAGCTTCCGGCGAGCCGGGTGCCGGCTCGCTGACTTCCTGCTGGAACAGGATCGCCTCATTCAAGGTATCGGCATCCAGATAGCCGTTCTCCAGCAGAATCTGCCCGAGCGGCTTGTGTTCTTCGGCCTGGGCCTTGAGCGCCTGGGCCAGGGTGTTCTCGTCGATGGCGCGCCACGACACCAGCAGCTCGCCCAGACGCATCCGTTGCTGGTGCAACTGATCGGCGGAAGGGAAGTCGTGCATGGTCTTGTCCCACACCAGCGGCTTGTTGAGGAACAGGTAGCCCAGGTACAGGCGCCAGGCGCGGGCGGCGGCCATGGCGTTGATGAAGTTGCCGATGATCATCCGCGGCCCGGACAGCAGGGCGTGTTCCCAGCCATACATGTTGCCGACGAAATAGGCGCGCTGGATGATGCGCAGGCTGAGGGCGAAGGTGTTCACCCACATCAGGTCGAGCAGCCAGCTGTTGGGGCGGAAGGTGGAGGGGAAGAAGGTCGACCAGTACCCCGAGATGCCGATGGCCAGGAAGAACAGATGCTGGGCCAGCAGCACATAGGCCAGGATGGCGATGAACGAGGTGATCAGGCCCTTGCGGTCGCGGAACAGCAGGTACTTGGTCGCCAGCGAACCTTCCCAGCCCACCTGGCTCCAGCCCTGCAAGCCGATGCCCAGGGTCCATCGGGCTTTCTGCCGGTAGGCGGTGCGGAAGGTGTCGGGGAAGTATTCACGCACGCCGAGCGGCATGCGGATGGCGATCATCTTGTCGCGGCCATGGCCGAACCAAGTGCTTCGCTTGGCCACGTAGTCGACCGGAAACTTGCCGAAGATCTGCTTCATGCCGCGCCGCGCCAGGCGCGCACCGATGTCGTAGTCCTCGGTGAGGGTGTCGGTGTTGAACGGCTGGTTGTTGGTTTCAGCCGACAGCTCGAGCATGGCCCTGCGCGAGAAGCAGGTGCCGACGCCGGCCGAAGGCACCATGCGCGACAGGCTTTCACGCACCACCAGGTCCTTGGTGTGCCATTCGGCGAACTCGTCCATGTAGGTGCCGGCGACCAATTCGTACCAGTCACGCTCCAGCGAGGTCACCGGCAACTGGATGAAGTCGATGCGCGGCAGCAGGTAGTTGAAGTAGTGCAGCTCCAGCCGGTGCAGCACGTCTTCGCTGTCGTGCAGGATCATCCCGGCGAAGGGCTCGGGCATGCGCGCATCCTGGGCGAAGATCGCCTGGATGATCCAGTTCAGGCAGTCGGCCTTGCAGGTCGGGCCGCCGTGGGGCACTTCGACGCGAATCAGCTGCTTGTAGCGCCGACGCATGCGCTCGACTTCGTCGATGGTGCGCTGGTCGTTGCAGTAGGTGCCGACGAAAATGTAGTAGTTCTTGTAGTCCAGCGAGCCGACCATGTTTTCCAGCATCGGCGCGATCACGTCGTATTCGAGCCAGGCGGGAATCATGATCGCCAGCGGTTGCTCCGGCTTGGCCAGCAACTGCTCGACCGTCAGCGCCTGGTAGCGCTTACGACGGATGAGCAGTTTGCGGTAGGCCTGGCGGGTCCAGTACCAAAGGTCGATGAACAAGTCGTCGAGGCTGGAGACCAGGATCAGAATCCCGACCACCGCCGTGAACATCTCCAGGATCCGGTAATAGTCCGCCAGCAGGTACGGCCAATAGAGCGAGGACACGACTCAGTGGCCTTTGTTCTTGTTGCGCATGCGGCGCGCAAGGATGCCGAGCAGCAACAGCGCCAGGACGATACCGGCCAGTGTCGGCAGCGCCCACACCAGCTGCTTGCGCCACTGATGGAACGGGGTGCCGGTCAGGTCCAGCTCAGGATCGGTGGTATCGACCCAGGTCAGCGGGCCTTGCTCGCCGATCACCACGGCATTGCCCTTGGTCAGCAGGAAGGGTTCGGCAGGCACCATCTGCGGGTTGCCCAAGGTGCTCCAGAGGATGCCGTGCTGGGCACCGGAATCGACCACCGACAGCGTGCCCAGCGGTTGCGGGCCTTGCAGGTCGAGGGCCAGGCGATCGTTGCCCTGGGCTTGCAGGCGCTCGACCTCGGCGACGCCGAGAATCGGCTTGGCGCCAGCCACTTTCACATCCATCGCCAGGAACGCCTGGTTCGGCGAAACCTCGCCATCGCCTTCATGCAGCACCAGTTCGGCCTTGAGCGGCGACAGCGCGGCGGCATTGGCCAGGCGGATCAGCTTGCCCAGTGGCGCGACCGGGTTGTTCAGGGCCTTGGCATCGACGATCACCTGCGGGCTACCGGCCAGCAATGGCAGCAGACCGAGGAAGGTGCCATCGGGCTCGGCCTTGGCCGAGGTCAGGTAGCTGCTGGGCAGCACGTTGACCGGGTAGGCCTGCGGCACCTCGGCGCAGTTCGGCGACACCGGCTGGCGCTGGAAGCGCACTTGCACGGTGTTGGTCACGCCCAGGGCGTAGCCGGGAATGCGTGCACTGAGGCGCTCGCGGGTGCCATCGGCATCCAGCTGGGCGGCGTTGAGCAGCACGTTGTTCCAGATGATCGAGGCCACTGGTTTGGTGATCGAGGCGCCCGGTGCGGCGGCGACATCCAGGTTGAACTCGCCCGGCATGCGACCGTTGACCGACACCGCGCTGAGCGGGAAGGTGGCGGTCCATTCGCCGCGGCTGACCACGTCGAACACGCCGAAATCACCGCCCAAGGTGCTCAGGCGCAGGTGGTCGTGGGCGTTGCGCAGTGCGGTGTCGGCTTCCTTGACTTCGGCGGTGGGCGAGACCAGCACGTTGCGCCACTGCGGGTCGAACACACCCGCAGCCTTGGCACCGGCGTCGGCGGCGACGCCGATCAGCGCCTGACGACCGAGGCTGAGCAATTGCACCTGCTGGCTGGCGAGCGGGGCATTGGCCAGGCTGGCGCGCTGTTTACGCCATTGCTGCAGCACGGCAGCGGCGGCCGGATCGTTGTTCAGCTGTTGGCCCAACGCGTCGAACGCGGCATTGAGCTGCTTGACCAGTTCGCTGTCGGCAATCGCCAGGTCGGCGCGGGTGGCCGGGGTGTCGAGCATCAGCAGTGCACCCAGCTCGGCAGCGTTGGCCAAGGTGTGCTCGGAACCGCTGCGCAGGGCGGCGAAGGCCGGCACGTTGCTCAGGGCTGCAGGAATCTCGAGGTTCGGCAGGTTGACCTTGTCACCCACCTGCGGCAGCGCCTGCACTTTGGAACGGCGCGCATTGCGCTCGAGCGCTACACCCACGCGCCAGGCGCTGTCGAAGCTTTCGCGGGCCAGTGGGCCGGCGGCAACCAGAATCACCGGGTCGGCCGGCAGAATGCTCCAGGCGTCCGACAGGGTCTTGAGCGATGCCAGCGAGAAGCGGTAGGTCAGGCGGGTCTGCGGCGACAGGGTGAGGATGTTCGCGGTCGGCCGTGGCGGGCTGCAGAACTCTTCGGAAACCGGCGAGCTCCAGTCCACCGACAGGCGCACGAAGCCGCTCATGTGCTGGCCGGTGTCGACCGGCAGCTTGCGATTGACATCGCCTTCGCCACGGGTGACGCGTTCGGCGATGCGCGGCTGACCGTCCAGGCCGACGCGGAACGTGGCCGGCAGTTCTTCACCGCGGATGAACTGACCGTTGAGCTCCAGCTGCGCATCGCTGATCGCCACCGTTCGTGGCACCGGCAGGAAGAACGACTGACGGTTGTCTGCCTGGTCGAGCACGATCGGATTGGCGATGCCCAGATCTTTGAGCGAGATGCTGCGCGACACCCAGTCTTCGCCTGCCAGCGTCTGCAAGGCACTGCTGAGCGGTGAACTGGCAGGCGGGTTTGCCCAGGCGAATGGCGAGGCAAGGAGTACCGTGCCAAGAATGGCTAACTGGAAACGACTGGGCGTGTGGCTCAACTTCAGGTCCTTGGATGTCTGGTGGCAGAGGCAGCTGTCACAAGCATGAAACGCAAGCGCTGACGGCGACTAGGGTGTGTAACTTTTACTTAACTAGCGGCATCAGCGCTGGCGAGCGCGTGTATTGAATACACGCCTCGTCTACACGCCTGGAACCCTATTAATTCGGCATTCTCCAGTATCAAAGTGGAATCGTCAATTAATTGGTGGCCTCTTGATTAATCAAGCGTTGTCAAAAGTTATGCGTCATTATTATGACTTTTCAGGCTGATGATTTCCTGCTGAAACGGATTGAACTCTCGCCCTAATAAAGCATCGGCAATTCGTTCGCTGGCTTTGCCATCGCCATAGGGATTCACACTGCGCGCCATCTGCGCATACAGCGTTTCGTCGTCGAGCATTAACTGCACGGCCTGAACGATAGTCGCGCTGTCGGTACCGACCAACTTCACCGTGCCCGAAGTCACCGCTTCGGGGCGCTCGGTGGTGTTGCGCATCACCAGTACCGGCTTGCCTAGATGCGGGGCCTCTTCCTGCACGCCGCCCGAGTCGGTCAGCACCAGGTAGGCGCGCTGCATGAACCAGACGAACTCCAGGTAGTCGAGCGGGTCGATCAGGTGCACGTTGTGCTGGTCGCTGAGCATGCTCAGCACCACCTCGCGCACGCTTGGGTTGAGGTGCACCGGATAGACGATCTGCACGTCGTCGCGCTGGCCGAGTTCCGCCAGGGCCTGGCAGATCTGCCTGAAGCCATCGCCGAAGTTCTCGCGGCGGTGGCCGGTGACCAGAATCAGCCGACGGCCATCGTCCAGCCAGGGGTAGCGCGCGGCGAACGAGAGCCCCAGCGCCGGCTCGCGCTCGAGCTTCTGTACGATCAGGTCGAGAGCGTCGATCACCGTGTTGCCGGTGACGTAGATCTCGCCCTGGAGGTTCTCGCGCAGCAGGTTGGTGCGGGAAGTGATGGTCGGGGCGAACAGCCAGCGGCCCATGACATCGACCACGCGGCGGCTCATTTCTTCGGGGAATGGCTGCGACAGATCACCGGTGCGCAGGCCCGCTTCGACGTGACCGATGGGGATGCGCCGGTGGAACGCGGCCAGCGCGCAGGCGGCGGCGGTTGTGGTGTCGCCGTGCACCAGCACGCAGTCCGGGCGCACGTCTTCGAGCAGGCTATCGAGGCGCCCCATCAGGCGGCTGAACAGACCGTTGAGGGTCTGCCCGGCGACCATCACATCCAGATCATGGTCGACCTGGATATCGAACAGTTGCAGAACCTGATCGAGCATCTGCCGGTGCTGGCCGGTGCTGCAGACGATGCTTTCGACACCTTCGGTGGTTTCCAGCACTTTCACCAGCGGCGCCATCTTGATGGCTTCCGGGCGGGTGCCGAACAGAATCAGAATCTTCATAGCGTGCTATTCCACAATCAGCTGAGGCTCAGAGTAGTCGAATGATACCGGACTGCCATTATCGTGTGAGGGTTCCCTGGAAACATAAGTAAGTCAGTCAAATGAATGTGTTAAACCCTGCATCCGGTGACTGCGCGCGGTTCTATGAGGCGACATCAGCGGCGCTCTTAGAACACCTTGCTGTAACGATTATTTACTTTGATATTCGTTCAGCCAAGCTCTTCCCTTAGGGATATCGGCGCAGCCGCTGATGACTTGAAACTGTCTTCCTGGACAACTTTCAAATAAGTGTTTGTTTGAATAATCAGGCGGTTATTCATTCATGCGAATGGCGCTTTCAGGGGGATGCGCTGGCGCGCCGTTCATCGCGCTATTGACGGGCGCTGAGTGCGGCCATTGTGCGCACCATCAACTATCTTGAATGCGGGGCGTAGTTCGCTTTCCAGTCGTCTTTCCATTCGTCGGAGGGGTCTTTCATGCTTGGGCAACTTCCACCTGCTTTGCAGCGTTTACACCTGCCGCTTCGCGTGAAGCTGTGGGATGGCAATCAGTTCGATCTTGGGCCTGACCCGCAGGTCACTATCGTGATCAAGGAGCCTCAGGTGGTCACTCAACTGGCCCACCCCAGCCTCGATCAGCTGGGGTCAGCCTTCGTCGACGGCACACTTGAGCTGGAAGGGGATATCGGCGAGGCCGTGCGCGTCTGCGATCAGCTCAGTGAGGCCTTGCTGCCGCCCGGTCAGGACGCCTCGCCACAGCGCGTGGCGCACGATAAACAGACCGACGCGCAGTCCATCGCCTACCACTACGACGTGTCCAACGCCTTCTATCAGCTTTGGCTGGACCGTGACATGGCCTATTCCTGCGCCTACTTCCGCGAACCGGACGACACCCTCGACGAGGCGCAGTCGAACAAGTTCGACCACCTGTGCCGCAAGCTGCGTTTGCAGGCCGGTGACTATTTGCTCGATGTGGGCTGCGGCTGGGGCGGCCTGGCCCGTTTCGCTGCGCGGGAATACGGCGCCAAGGTGTTCGGCATCACCCTGAGCAAAGAGCAGCTGGCCCTGGCGCGTCAGCGCGTCGACGAGCAGGGGCTGAGCGACCAGGTGCAATTGCAGATTCTCGACTATCGCGACCTGCCGCAGGATGGCCGTTTCGACAAGGTGGTCAGCGTCGGCATGTTCGAGCATGTCGGTCATGCCAATCTGCCACTTTATTGCCAGACGCTGTTCGCTGCGGTTCGTGAAGGCGGGCTGGTGATGAACCACGGCATCACCGCCAAGGCCGTCGATGGCCGGCCGGTGGGCAAGGGCGCTGGTGCGTTCATCGACCGTTATGTCTTCCCTAATGGCGAGTTGCCACATCTGTCGATGATTACCGCTGCGGTGTGTGAAAGCGGGCTGGAAGTGGTGGATGTCGAGAGCCTGCGCCTGCACTACGCGCGCACCCTGAGCCTGTGGAGCCAGAACCTCGAGAACCAGCTGCATCGCGCCGCCGCGCTGGTGCCGGAGCAGACCTTGCGCATCTGGCGCCTATACCTGGCCGGCTGCGCCTACGCCTTCAGCCGTGGCTGGATCAACCTGCACCAGGTGCTGGCGGTCAAACCCTATGCCGATGGCCGTCACGACCTGCCGTGGACTCGCGACGACCTGTACCGTTAAGCCTCACAGAATCGGCGAAATCAGCCGCGCGACACGCATCCCCAGCTTTTGCAGGTGGTGCGTGTCGTGGCTTTCCTCGGGGCTGATTTCCCGGGCATGGCTGAAGTCATCCAGCAACATATGCTCGACCTCATCGGCAAAGGCGCGGTCGATGGTCAGCAGCATCACTTCGAAGTTCAGGCGGAACGAGCGGTTGTCCAGGTTGGCGCTGCCAATGGCGCTGACCTCGTCGTCCACCAACACCACTTTCTGATGCACGAAGCCGGGCTGGTAACGGAACATCCGCACGCCGGCGCGCACCGCTTCGAAGGCGAACAGGGTAGTGGCTGCGTACACCACGCGGTGGTCGGGGCGGGCCGGAATCAACACGCGGACATCGACGCCGCGCAGTACCGCCAGGCGCAGAGCGGCAAATACCGCTTCGTCAGGAATGAAATAGGGGCTGGTAATCCAGATACGGTGGGTCGCCGAGTGGATCGCTTCGAGGAAGAACAGCGCGCAGGTTTCCTGTGGGTCGGCCGGGCCGCTGGCGAGCACCTGGCACAGCACACCGTCATCAGGGTAGCTGTCTTGCAGGATCAGCGGCGGCAGGGTGCGGGTCGCCCAGTACCAGTCTTCGGCAAACGATTCCTGCAGGCAGGCCAGCACAGGCCCGCTGACCTGTAGATGCGTATCGCGCCAGGGCGACAGGCGCGGGTTGCCGCCCAGGTATTCGTCGCCGACGTTGAGCCCGCCGAGAAAGCCCACTTGGCCGTCGACCACGACGATCTTACGGTGGTTGCGGAAATTCACCTGGAAGCGGTTGAACCAGCCGCGGCGGGTGGTGAACGCTTGGATGGCCACGCCGCCGTCACGCAGGGTCTGGCTGTAGCGGGCGGGCAGGGCATGGCTACCGACCTGGTCGTAGAGCACGAAGATACGCACCCCGGCAGCGGCCTTGCGCAGCAGCAGTTGCTGCATCTCTTTGCCGATGATGTCGTCGTGGATGATGAAGAACTGGATCAGCACCGTGTCTTGGGCCGCTTCGATGGCCTGGAAGATCGCCTCGAACGTCGCCTTGCCGTTGATCAACAGCTGCACTTGGTTGTTCGCCAGGCACGGTGTTCTGCCCAGCTTGGGCATGGCGCGCAGGGCTTTGTAGCTGCTCGACTCACGGGCTGCGAGCGCCTCTTCGACCCACGGCCGCCAGTTCAGGTCGGCCATGGCCACGTGCATTTCCCGGTTGGCCTGACGGCGGGCCTTTATATAGGCCGAGAACGAGCGCGCCCCGAAGACCAGGTAGGGGATCAAGGTGAGGTAGGGAATGAACAGCAGCGACATCGCCCATGCGATTGCGCCCTGTGCGGTGCGTACGGTAAACAGCGCATGCAGCGCAGCGATGATGCCCAGCGTGTGAATCACGCCGAGTAGATAACCGAAGAAATACGGGCTGTGGTAGTCCATGTGCATCCTGCATTCCGAGGGCAGATGGCTAACAGACCACGTTCCGCGCACGCCGTGCAACCCGAACCGGGAAATGGCGTCTAAGCGAAGGTCCGGCTTGGGGCCGGTACTCTCAAGGAGCACTCATACATGAACATCCGTCTGCCACTGCTTGCCCTGGCCCTGGGCATTGCCTCTCCTGTGTTGCACGCGCAGATGTTGCAACCCGGCCTGTGGGAACTGACCACCAGCAACATGCAGGTCGACGGCAAGCCGCTGCCCGACATGGACTTCATGCTCGGCCAACTGAAGAACCTGCCGCCCGAACAGCGGGCGATGATGGAAGGCGCGCTGGCCAAGCAGGGCATCACCGTGGCGGGCAAAGGTGTGCGTTCGTGCCTGACTCAGCAGCAGGTCAATACCAATGACATTCCGTTGCAGGACCCGCAATCCGGCTGCACGCAGAAGATCACCGCACGCAATGGCAACGTGTGGAACTTCCAGTTCACCTGCCCGCGTGCGCAAGGCACCGGTCAGGCCACCTTCCTCAGCGACCGTGAGTTCGTCACCACGGTCAACGGCACCTTCAACGCCTCGGGTGTACAGCAGAAGGGCAGCATGAACACGCGCGCCACCTGGTTGGGCGCCGACTGCGGCAACGTTCGCCCGCGTAGCTGATCACCAGCGCCACTGGCTGGCGGCCACCGCGTCGTGGGCATGCAAGCTTTCTGCATGTTCCACGCGCAGGTGAAAACCGCTGAGCCGTTTCTCCTGGCGCAGTGCCTGATGCAGGCGCCGCGCCGCATCTTCGCAGAACATCAGGTTCTGCCCGTTGGCCAAGGCAAACGCCTGCTCGTCGGCGCGCTTCACCGCAGTCTGCACGGCGGTGCCCAACGCGCGCTCAGCGGCATCGATCAGTGCAGTGAACGGCAGCTCGTCAACCCCGTCTTCTAGCCGCACCTTCAGGCGCGCGCGGCTGCGCTGGCTGTGCGGCGTCGCCACCACTCCCTCGGTGGTACCCAGCCAACTCAGCACCGCCTCCGAATCCACTGCTGTTTGATCCGCGAACTGCCTGGCGAAGCTTTCCTGGATCAGCTGACGCGCGAGGGCTGCCGAGCAAGGGCAGGTGGATGAGTAGGCGATATCCATAAATAGTTCCACGTGGAACATTCCATCGTTCGCGCGTGCCATGACCTCAACCGGATAATGCTTCCAGCCCGCGAGTGGGCTGACCAGCGCGGGGCGTTTAAGCAGATGATTGAAGGCAATGCGCACCGACGCCGTGTTGGAAAGCCCGGTGTGACTGGCGAGAAAGCTGTCGAGCAGCCGGCGCAGTGCGTTGCAGTCCAGGGGCGCGGACTCAAGTTGCTCCAGCGCCAGGTACAAGCGCGACATGTGGATACCGCGGGCATGGGCGTCGTCGAGGCTGACGCCGGCATCGGCAATGGCGCTGACGCGTTGCTGTTCGAACACGATGGGCAAGGCGATGCCGCACATGCCTACCCATTCCAGCGCGGTGGCGTGTGGAACGGTCTGCGCGGCGATATCGGGGAGTGAAAGGCTGGTCATCGAAGCACCTGATGGAATTGAAAGGTTGTCACCGGCAGCCGCCAATCAGGGCGCAATGCAGGTTGAAGCGTTGACCGCTCGAGCTGGAAACGCGGCTGATGGAGGTCCAGCCGACGCGACGGCTGTAGCCGACCCAGACTTCGCCATCGCTGGCCAACCCAGTGAAGAACGTGAGCGGGCCGTAGCGCTGGTTGGTCTGTGCCCACTGACGTGCACCGACGGCGTCGTAGCCGCGCAAGAACAGCGTGCTGCCTTGGGTGCGCACGCTGTAGTGATTGCCGCGGTTGTCCTTGCACGCGACCAATGTGGCCGAGCGCGTGCACAGCGGCAGGTCGGCGCGCGGCATGGCGTGAACGGACGCGCCAAGCGACAGCGCGATCAACGCGGCAAACGCACGAAGTAGGTTCATCACAGCTCCCGAGCGACACCGTTGGGCGAATACGGCTTGGCAGCATTGTATTGTTATAATATAACGTTAAGCAACGCATCGTTTCGAATGCGCCCGCTGATGAGGCCCGATCATGTCCACCCGTCTTCCCGTCACCGTGCTTTCCGGCTTTCTCGGCGCCGGCAAGAGCACTTTGCTCAACCATGTGCTGCGCAACCGCGACAACCTGCGCGTTGCCGTCATCGTCAACGACATGAGTGAAATCAACATCGATGCCAGCGAGGTGCAGCGCAATGTCAGTCTCAACCGCGCCGAGGAAAAACTGGTCGAGATGAGCAACGGCTGCATCTGCTGCACGCTGCGTGAGGATCTGCTCGAGGAAGTCGCGCGACTGGCCGAGGAAGGCCGCTTCGACTACCTGCTGATCGAGTCCACGGGCATTTCCGAACCCTTGCCCGTGGCCGAGACCTTCACCTTCCGCGACGAGCAGGGCCGCAGCCTGTCTGACCTGGCGCGCCTGGATACGATGGTCACGGTGGTCGATGCGCTGAATTTCATGCGCGACTACCAGGCGGCTGACTCACTCGCCAGTCGCGGCGAGACCTTGGGCGAAGACGACCAGCGCTCGATCAGTGACTTGCTGATCGAGCAGGTGGAGTTCGCCGATGTGATTCTGCTGAGCAAGATCGACCTGGTCAGCCAGCACGAGCGCGAGGAGCTGATGGCAATCGTGCAACGGCTCAACCCCCGCGCTGAAGTGCTGCCGATGGTCATGGGCCAGGTGCCGTTGGCGCGCATTCTCGACACCGGGCTGTTCGACTTCGAACAGGCTGCCCAGTCGCCCGGTTGGCTGCAGGAACTGCGCGGGGAGCACGTGCCGGAAAGCGAGGCCTATGGCATCGCCGCGACCACCTGGCAGGCACGCCGGCCGTTGCACCCGCAGCGCTTCCATGACTTCCTCCACGCGCCGTGGAGCAACGGCCGCCTGCTGCGCTCCAAGGGTTTCTTCTGGCTGGCCAGCAAGTACCAGGACGCCGGCAGCTGGTCGCAGGCCGGCGGCATGGTGCGCCATGGCCTGGCCGGCCGCTGGTGGCGTTTCGTGCCGCAGGCGCAGTGGCCGCAGGATCAGGAAAGCGCGGCGGAAATCTTCAAACACTGGACCCCCGACACCGGCGACTGCCGTCAGGAACTGGTGTTCATCGGCCAGAACATCGACTTCGCCCGGCTTGCAGCCGACCTCGACGCCTGCCTGCTCAGCGATGCAGAAATGGCGCTGGGCTCACAGGCGTGGCTGCGCCTGGAAGATCCTTTCGGGCCATGGGTCGAGGAGGCTGCGGCATGATGCTCAACGTGCGCAGCCGGACGGTGCAGCAGGTACTGGGTCACTCGCCACAGAGCCTGGCCGATATCCTGCGCGACGATGTCAATCTGGCGGTCTGGCAGCGCCAGCTGCCGGTGCAGGTCGAGGACTTCGCCACGCTGGTGCTCGGGCTTGAGCAGCCGCTTGGCGATGAACGTGTGGTCGAGGTGGACGAGCATGAAGCGCCGAGCCTGCCAGGGTTGTTGAAGGGCGCAGTCGATGTGCAGGGCTACGACAGTTTCGTCGCCGATGTGGAGTGGCTGGTGGCGGCGTACGCCTGCTTGTTGGGTGCACGTCGGGTGGGACTGCGTGTGCGGGTGCTGGAAAGCGCGATGTGCCCGCGCTTTCATGTCGACCATGTGCCGCTGCGCCTGCTGACCACCTACGCAGGCGCAGGCAGTGAATGGCTCGCTGAAGGGTGCATAGAGCGCAGCGATCTGCCACGCGCAATGGTCTCTGTGGATAACATCAGGCGCCTGTGTACAGGTGACGTGGCAATCCTCAAAGGGGAAAAATTCGAGGGAAATGAAGGACATGGAATTATCCACAGGTCGCCGGAAATGGCTGTGGGTGAGCGTCGTCTGCTGCTCAGCCTTGACTGGTTGGCGTGAGCGCGCATAGTGGGGATAACTTTATCCACGGCTTGAGTGATGCTGAAGAATATTCCTACCCATGTGATTGCCGGGCCGCTCGGGGCCGGCAAGACCAGCCTGTTGCGGCACCTGCTCAGCCAGCGTCCGCAGGGTGAACGCTGGGCGGTGCTGATCAACGAGTTCGGGCAGATTGGCCTGGATGCCGCGTTGCTCAGCGCAGAGCGAGCAGGCGTGCAGATTGCCGAGGTCGCCGGCGGTTGTCTGTGCTGCGTCAACGGCGTGCCGTTCCAGGTGGGCCTGGGCAAGCTGCTGCGCAGTACCAGGCCGCATCGGCTGTTCATCGAACCTTCCGGCCTCGGTCACCCGGTGCAGTTGCTGCAGCAATTGCAGCAGGCGCCGTGGGCCGGTGTGTTGGCAGTGCAGCCGTTGGTGATGGTGCTCGACGCACAGTCGCTGGCGCGCGGCGAAGCCCTGCCGGAGGTCCAGCAGCAAGCACTGGCGCTGGCGGGCAGCGTAGTTATCAACAAGGCGGACGCTGTGGATCATTCCGAGCGGTTGTTGATAACCTCGCAAATGCCCGAGATAGAGAGCTTGTGGACAAGTTTCGGGCGGCTGGATCTAGCTCAGTTGCGGCTCACGCCGGTCACGTCGACTGATGATGGCGAAGAGCAGCCTGGGCCTGTGGATATCTCCGCTGTGCCAGGAACGCTATGGGCTGATGTTGCACAGCCGCTGTGTCAGATCGCGGCCGCTGAGGGCGGCTGGAGCATCGGCTGGCGCTGGCATTCGAGCCAGTCATTCGATGCCGAGCGGATTGCCGATGCGCTGGCGATGCTGCCCTGGCGGCGCGCCAAAGGGGTTGTCCACAGCGCGCTGGGCTGGCGCTCGTTCAACGGCCTGGCGCCCGGTGGTGTGGAGTGGCGCGACAGCGAGTGGCGCAAGGATTCACGAATCGAGCTGATCTTCGACCATGCGCAGGACGCAGAGCGCCTCGGCTGCGTATTTGCAAAGTGCCGGGCGGCAGGCTGATCAGCCGTTCCAGCGGTTGTGCTCCTGGCGCCACTGCTGCATCTCGATGACGTTGTCGGCTCTTGGCGGCGTCTTGATCTCGAACGGGTAGGGCGCCAGCTCGATCTGCATCGTGTGCGGGCCGAACTGGGTGACTACGCCGGGATGGCGCTGCTCACCGGTGACGGTGAATTCGAAGGCGTAGATGCGCGCCAGGCGTTTGGTGCCACTGGCGTCGCGAACGAAGCCGATGCGCTTGAGTGCCACGGCGTCGTCGAGCAGTTCCAGATCGAGCTTGGCGCAGTGCTGCTTGACCCGCTCCAAGGCTTTTTCGCGCAGCCCATGGTTATGCCAGACCCACGCGCCGGCACTCACCAGCAGCATCAGGACGAAAAGGTTTTCCAGGGTCAACATGGGTTCGGGCTCCAGACAGGTGGCGGCAGCTTAACTGCGTCGTCGGCCTGTCGTACAGGTGGCAATCGGGTTCATACTGCGCGGCGCAAATTCTTCGACCGCTTTGGAAATCACCTGCATGAAACGTACGCCGCATTTGCTCGCCATCCAGTCCCACGTCGTGTTTGGCCATGCTGGCAACAGTGCCGCCGTGTTTCCCATGCAGCGCCTTGGGGTGAATGTGTGGCCGCTCAATACCGTGCAGTTCTCCAACCACACTCAGTATGGTCAGTGGAGCGGGCAAGTGCTGCCCCCTGAGCAAATTCCTGCGTTGGTGGAAGGCATTTGCAACATCGGCCAGCTGGGTGATTGCGATGCGGTGCTCTCGGGGTACCTGGGCAGTGCCGAGCAGGGCCAGGCGATTCTGGCCGGGGTCGAACGCATCAAGGCGGTCAACCCCAAGGCGCTGTACCTGTGCGACCCGGTGATGGGCCATCCCGAGAAGGGCTGCAACGTGCCGCCGGCGGTCAGCGATTTCCTGGTCGGCCAGGCACTGGCCAAAGCCGATATCCTCTGCCCCAACCAGCTCGAGCTGGACACCTTCTGTGGTCGTCGCGCCGAGTCGCTGGCCGATTGCGCGGCGATGGCTCGCAGCCTGCTGGCGCGGGGTCCGCAGGTGGTGCTGGTCAAGCACCTGGCTTACCCCGAGCGGCCAGCCGATGCCTTCGAAATGCTGCTGGTGACCGCCGAGCAGACCTGGCACCTGCGCCGTCCGCTGCTGGCGTTCCCGCGCCAGCCGGTGGGGGTGGGCGACCTGACCTCCGGGCTATTCCTGGCCCGTGCTCTGTTGGGTGACAGCTGGCGCGAAGCGTTTGAATTCGCCGCTGCGGCCGTGCATGAGGTGCTGCTGGAAACCCAGGCCTGTGCCAGCTATGAGCTGCAACTGGTGCGCGCGCAAGACCGCATCGCCCATCCGCGGGTGCGCTTCCAGGCCGAGCTGCTGACGCTTTAAACGCCGTCGCTTTTCAGCTCCTGGTAGCGCTTTTCCAGCTCCTGGCGAATTTCCCGGCGTTGCTGGCCCTGCAGGAAGCGGCGTTTTTCTTCGCTGGTTTGCGGCTGGCGCGCGGGCACAGCTACCGGGCGGCGCTGGTCATCCACCGCGACCATGGTGAAGAAGCAGCTGTTGGAATGGCGCACCGAGCGCTGGCGGATGTTCTCGGTCACTACCTTGATGCCGACTTCCATCGAGGTGTTGCCGGTGTAGTTGACCGACGCGAGGAAGGTCACCAGCTCGCCGACATGCACCGGTTCGCGGAAGATCACCTGGTCGACCGACAGGGTCACGACATAGCTCCCGGCATACCGGCTGGCGCAGGCGTAGGCCACTTCGTCGAGGTACTTGAGCAGGGTGCCGCCGTGGACATTGCCAGAAAAGTTGGCCATGTCCGGGGTCATCAGGACGGTCATCGTCAACTGGGCGTTTCCAGGTTCCATAGAGAGCTCACGGTGTGGTTGCGGTGAAACGGGGTGGGTATCTGTGGACACATTCTTTCCCCTGTTGATGTGCTTCGTGTGACCGAACGCCTCAGAGCACAGAGGCGTCGAGGTGCGAAACGTTGCGGCGCATGAACGTCGATCTGTTTCGGCATATTGCATCGACGTTCTGCGGCAAACCGCAATGTTACCCTGACCACGCCTATGCAACATGGGCTTACCATTCTTAGAACAATTTGTACTCGCGGTGCGGGGCTGGGGCCCGGCGCTGCGGGCTTTGCCTGTGGCTCGAACAAGGAGTATCACGCCATGCATGCCATAAGCTTCATCCAGGACCTGGCCGTGATCATGCTGGTCGCCGGTGTGGTGACCATTGTGTTCCATCGGCTCAAGCAGCCGGTTGTCCTGGGTTACATCGTCGCCGGGTTCATCATCGGCCCGCACACTCCGCCATTCGGCCTGATCCACGCCGAAGACACCATCAAGACCCTGGCCGAACTGGGGGTCATCTTCCTGATGTTCTGCCTGGGGCTGGAGTTTAGCCTGCGCAAGCTGTTCAAGGTCGGCGCCACGGCGTTCATCGCGGCGTTTCTGGAAATCGTCCTGATGATCTGGATCGGTTTCGAGATCGGTCGCTGGTTCGGCTGGAACACCATGGATTCACTGTTCCTCGGCGCCATTCTGGCGATCTCCTCGACCACCATCATCGTCAAGGCGCTCAACGACCTGAAGATGAAGAACGAGCGCTTCGCCCAGCTGATTTTCGGCGTGCTGATCGTCGAGGACATTCTCGGCATTGGCATCATCGCCTTGCTTTCCGGGATCGCGGTGAGCGGCACGGTGAGCTCCGGCGAGGTGTTCTCCACCGTCGGCAAGCTGTCGCTGTTCATGATCGTCGCGCTGGTCATCGGCATTCTGCTGGTGCCGCGCCTGCTGGCCTACGTGGCCAAGTTCGAAAGTAACGAGATGCTGCTCATCACCGTTCTGGGCTTATGTTTCGGCTTCTGCCTGCTGGTGGTCAAGCTCGAATACAGCATGGTCCTGGGCGCCTTCTTGATCGGTGCGATCATGGCCGAGTCGCGCCAGTTGCTGAAAATCGAGCGTCTGATCGAGCCGGTACGCGACATGTTCAGCGCCATCTTTTTCGTCGCCATCGGCCTGATGATCGACCCGCAGGTGCTGATCGACTATGCCTGGCCCATCGTCGTCATCACCCTGGCGGTGGTGCTGGGCAAGATGCTCTCGTGCGGCATGGGCGCGTTCATTGCCGGCAACGATGGGCGCACCTCGCTGCGGGTGGGCATGGGGCTGTCCCAGATCGGCGAGTTTTCTTTCATCATCGCCGCGCTCGGCATGACCTTGCAGGTCACCAGCGACTTCCTGTACCCGGTGGCAGTGGCCGTTTCAGCCATCACCACCTTGCTCACCCCTTACCTGATCAAGGCCGCCGACCCACTGTCGATCAAGCTGGGCAAGGTCATGCCCGACCGGCTCGGCCGGGTGCTGTCGTTGTACGGCGAATGGCTGCGCAGCATTCAGCCGCAAGGCCAGGGGGCGATGGTCGCGGCGATGATTCGGCGCATTTTGTTGCAGGTGGGCGTGAACCTGGCGCTGGTCATCGCCATCTTCTTCAGCGGAGGCTACTTCGCCACTCGCCTGGGTGCCTGGATGAGCGAGTGGGTGACGGATGTCAGCCAGCAGAAGGCGTTGATCTGGGGCGCCGCATTGTTGCTCTCGCTACCGTTTTTGATCGCCGCCTACCGCAAGCTCAAGGCGCTGTCGATGCTGCTGGCCGAGATGGGCGTGAAGCCGGAGATGGCGGGTCGGCATACCCAACGCGTACGCCGCGTGGTGGCCGAGGTCATTCCATTGCTCTCGCTGCTGGTGATCTTCCTGCTGCTCTCGGCGCTGTCGGCAAGCATTCTGCCGACCAGCGAGCTGTTGCTGATCATCGCGGTGGTGGCGGCGGTGGTGGTGGCGGTGCTGTGGCGCTGGTTCATCCGTGTGCACACGCGGATGCAGATCGCCTTGCTGGAGACGCTGGAAAACAGCCGCGACCATTCTCACTAGGCTCAAACGAAGAACCCCGCCAGGCGGGGTTCTTCATTGATCGAGGTGTAGACGACCAGGCTCAGCTTTCCAACCAGACATCCCGCGCCCAGTGCCACACCGACTCCCAGCTGTCTTCACCGACCAGCTCTTCTTCGCCGCTCCACAACACTACGGTGCCGTCTTCTTCGACGCAGTAGTAATCGTCGCCATCCTGGCAGATCGGAATCAGCTCGCGGGGTACGCCCAGATCCCAGGCAGTGGCCGCGACCTCCGGCAGGTAGGTGTGCGACTGCGGATCAGTGACGGTGACCGGCTCCAGGCTGCCGTACACCACATCGCTGACGTTAAGCAGGAACTCTTTGAAGACGAAGGGGATGTTGATGAACAGTTGCTCTTCGACTTCCACCAGCAGGTCTTCGTCAGGCAGCTCCAGCGGTACGGGCACCGGTTCGTTGGCTTCACGGAGCTGTTCGATCACTTCTTCCACGGTTCGCTTCCTCTGACCTTGTCGGCAATTTTGCGGTTTATACCCTAGTAGCCCGCTCCACTAAAAGCAAAAACCCCCGGGACCAGCCCGGGGGTTTTCGTTAAAGCCGCTCTGGATCAGCCGTTCTGGCGAATACCGGCAAGCAGCCAAGGCTGGTTTTCGCCTTGTGCGCGCTGCATGTGCCAGCTTTCGCTGAACGCCTCGCCTTGATCGAAGCGCGAGGTCTTGGCCACGCCGCGGAAGGTCAGGGTAGCGATGGTGACATCGGCGCGATCGTCGACACCTTCGAGCTGCACATCGAGGTCATCGATGTAGGTGGACTGATAACCTTCGGCCTCGGCAGCACGCTCACGCTTGAGCGATTCGAGCAGCTGCGGGGTGACGAACTCGGCGATCTTGTCCATTTCGTTGGCATCCCAGTGCTGTTGCAGGGTCTGGAAGTGCGAACGGGCAGCGGCCAGGAAGCTGGCTTCGTTGAACCAGGCCGGAGCGTTGATCACCGGAGCGGCGGCTGCGGCGGGGCCGCCACCGAACATCGGCTGCTGGGCTGGCTGGGCGTGCTGTTCACGCTGGAACGGAGCGTGACCGGCTGGCGCCATGTGCGCTTCCTGCTTGCGACGCCGTGCGGCGATGAAGCGGAACACCAGGAAGGCGATCAGGCCGATCAGCAGGAAGTCGAAGATCTGCATCCCTTCGAAGCCGTCACCCATGAACATGGAGGCCAGCAGGCCACCGGCGGCGAGGCCGGCCAATGGGCCGAGCCAGCGCGAAGCACCGCTTGCAGCAGCGGGCGCGCGGCCCGGGGCAGTGGCGGCAGCGCCTGGGGCTGGAGTGGCAGGCGTGGCTTGGCGGGTCTGATGGATGGGCGCGGAGCCCGAGCTCTTGCCGCCGCCGAAACGCTTGGCGTTGGCATCGAGGCTCAGCGTCAGGCCGACGCAAAGCGCCAGTGCGATGCTAAGAAAACGTTGCATAGAAGGGATTTCCCATTTTGTGGATTGCACGCGCGCATGGTGCACAGGTTACAAGACCTGTGACCAGCGCGAGAGTGTTTCGAGCTTTTGCCTGCTTGGCTACAAGACCCTTCTGAGTTGAGCGTGGGAAGGGTCTGAATTTTCGGTCAGATCAAATCGCTTCGAGCTTGGCGTAGCCGAGCATCAGCCACTTGCTGCCCTCGGCGAAGTTGACCTGCACCCGGGCCTGGGCGCCGGAACCCTCGAAATTGAGGATGGTGCCTTCACCGAACACCGAATGCTGTACCCGCTGCCCCAGGGTGAAGGTGGTCTGCGGAATGCTCGCATTGGCGAACAGGTTGCCGTTCTGCGGCTTGGCGGCGCCGAACGGGCGGCTCACCGAGTTGGACAGACGCACTTCCTGAATCAGCCCACCGGGAATCTCGCGCACGAAACGCGACACCTTGTTGTAGGTTTCGCTGCCATACAGGCGCCGGGTTTCGGCGTAGGTCATGACCAGCTGACGCATGGCGCGGGTGATGCCGACATAGGCCAGGCGCCGTTCTTCCTCCAGGCGACCCGGCTCTTCCAGGCTCATCTTGTGCGGGAACAGGCCTTCTTCCATACCCACCAGGAACACATGGGGAAACTCCAGGCCCTTGGCGCTGTGCAGGGTCATCAACTGCACGCTGTCTTCGTGCTCCTCGGCCTGGGTATCGCCCGCTTCGAGCGAGGCATGGCCAAGGAACGCCGACAGTTCGGTCAGCTCGGCATCCTCGGCGCTGGGCTCGAAGTTGCGTGCGGCACTGACCAGTTCCTCAAGGTTTTCTACCCGTGCCTGGCCCTTTTCACCTTTTTCTTCCTGGTGATAGGGGATCAGTCCTGACTGCTCGATGACCGTCTGGGTCATCACGTGCAACGGCATTTCGGCGACTTTCGCGGCGAGGTTGTCGATCAGCTCGACGAAAGCGCCCAGGGCACTCGCCGCGCGGCCTTTGAGGCCCTTGCCGGCGAGCAGCTGGCACAGGGCTTCCCACATCGACAACTGGCTGTGCCGGGCATGGGCGCGAATGGCCTCGACGGTCTTCTCGCCGATACCGCGTGGCGGCACGTTGATCACGCGCTCGAGCGCCGCGTCGTTGCCGCGACCCTCGATCAGGCGCAGGTAAGCCATGGCGTTCTTGATCTCGGCGCGCTCGAAGAAGCGTTGCCCGCCGTAGATGCGATAGGGAATGCGCTCGCGCAGCAAGGCTTCTTCCAGCACCCGGGACTGGGCGTTGGAGCGGTACAGAATGGCGATATCGTTGCGTGCGCTGCCTTGCTTGATCACGCTTTCGATGGTCTCGACCACATAGCGCGCTTCGTCGTGTTCGTTGTAGGCGGCGTACAGGGTCAGCGGTTCGCCTTCGCCCATGTCGGTCCACAACTCTTTGCCCAGGCGCCCGCTGTTGTTGACGATCAGGGCGTTGGCAGCCTTGAGAATGCCGCCGGTGGAGCGGTAG
The DNA here is from genome assembly GCF_000425745.1 of Pseudomonas cremoricolorata DSM 17059 = NBRC 16634. GTDB lineage: Bacteria > Pseudomonadota > Gammaproteobacteria > Pseudomonadales > Pseudomonadaceae > Aquipseudomonas > Aquipseudomonas cremoricolorata. Next base: position 35,324 of record NZ_AUEA01000001.1, read on the forward strand.
TTCTGTTCGAGGCGGATCAGTTCGGCATCCGGGAAGTCGGCCGTGTACTGATGGATGTTTTCGATCTTGGCGCCGCGCCAGCCGTAGATCGACTGGTCGTCATCGCCCACCGCCATGAGGCTGTCGCCGCCGGCCGCGAGCATGCGCAGCCAGGCGTACTGCACGGCGTTGGTGTCCTGGAACTCGTCGACCAGCAGGTGGCGGAAGCGCCGCTGATAGTGTTCGAGCAGGCTGGGGTTGTCGCGCCACAGGTCGAGGGCGCGCAGCAGCAGCTCGGAAAAGTCGATCACCCCGGCGCGTTCGCAGGCCAGCTCGTAGGCGCTGTAGACCTCGCGCATGGTCGCCAGGAACAGATCGCCGCCGGCCTGGATATGCTGCGGACGCAGGCCTTCGTCCTTCTGCCCATTGATGAACCACTGGGCCTGACGCGCCGGCCACTTCTGTTCATCCAGGCCCAGCTCGCGCATGACCCGCTTGATCAGCCGCTGCTGATCATCGCTGTCGAGAATCTGGAAGTTCTGCACCAGCCGCGCTTCCTGCCAGTGCGCGCGCAGCAGGCGATGGGCCAGGCCGTGGAAGGTGCCGACCCACATGCCCGCCGGGTTGATGCCGAGCAACTGCTCGATTCGCTGGCGCATCTCGGCCGCGGCCTTGTTGGTGAAGGTCACCGAGAGGATCGAATGCGGCGAAGCGTGCTCGACCTGGATCAGCCAGGCAATGCGGTGCACCAGCACGCGGGTCTTGCCCGAGCCGGCGCCGGCAAGCACCAGTTGACGCCCGACCTGGGCGGCTACGGCCTGGCGTTGAGCATCGTTGAGAGAGTTCAGCAGGAGGGAGAGGTCGTCAGTGTGCATCCGGCCATTCTAGGGCCGGGCCGTGGCAGGGGGCAAACGTCGGGATGACAATTCTTCGGACAGAGGCCAACCGTCCATCGGCGCTGCCCGGGAGCGAGTACTTCTGGCGCAGGTGATGGCGCAGCGAATGACGCAGGCGGGGCCCGGTGCAGTGCGGCACCAGGCCCGCCTTGCCGTCAGTACACCTGCGAGACCGGGATGACTGCGATTACTGCGTCACCCGAGAAGATCTCTACAATGTGGGAGCTAGTGGTGCCAGGGATGCTGTACTTGACTTCCATATCGGTCAACACCGCCAGGCCGATGGAGCCTTCACTGGTCACATTCAACTGCAGGCGCAGAGTCAGGTCTTTCGGGGCCGGGCCTTCATAGGGGGTGAGCGTTGCGCTGTAGTTTGGGCCTGGTACGGTCACCGTGCCGCTGACACGCAGCGCCACGGCGCCGGGCATGTTGTCTTGTACGGCGAACCATTTGTCGTTGTTCATGAGTAGTTCCTCAAGTGAGTTGACCCTGTGAATCAGGGCTTGAGGCACTTTGCGCAAGTCCGCTTCCAAGGTGCACAGTGCAGCGTTTCATAGCTGCCATTCCCTACCTTCACGGGCCAGCAACTGGTTGCTGTGTTCCGGGCCATTACTGCCGGCCGGGTAGGGCCTCGGGGCCTGGAAGTGCACCTGCCAGCCTTGCACGATCGGATCGATCCAAGCCCAGGCCGCCTCGACTTCGTCGCGGCGCATGAACAGCGTCGAATCCCCTTCCAGCACATCGAGCAGCAGCCGTTCGTAGGCCTCCCAGCGACGAGTCTGGCCGAACACCTGGGCCAGGTTCAGGTCAAGCTCCACTGGCTCCAGGCGCATGCCCTTGCCCGGCGCCTTGGTCATCATGCGCAGGCTGACACGCTCTTCGGGCTGCAACTGAATCAGCAGCTGGTTGACCTGGCCGCCGCTGAACAGCGCATGGGGCACGGGTTTGAACTGGATGACGATCTGCGACGAGCGCCGCGCCATGCGCTTGCCGGTGCGCAGGTAGAACGGCACGCCGGCCCAACGCCAGGTATCGACATGGGCCTGTACGGCGATGAAGGTCTCGCTGTCACTGTCGTGATCGACGCCTTTCTCGAAGTAATAGGCGGGCACTTCCTGGCCGCCGATCTTGCCTGCGGCGTACTGCCCGCGCACGGTCTTGTCCTGCACGTCCAGGCCGCTGATGGGCTTGAGTGCGCGCAGGATCTTCACCTTTTCGTCGCGTATCGCCTCAGCCTCGAACTGCGCAGGCGGCTCCATGGCGATCAGGCACAGCAGCTGCAAGAGATGGTTCTGCAGCATGTCACGGGTGGCGCCAGCGCGGTCGTAGTAAGCGCCGCGGTTCTCTACGCCGAGGGTTTCACACACGCTGATCTGCACGTGGTCGATCTGGCTGTTGCGCCAGACCGGCTCCAGCAGGGCATTGGCGAAACGCAGGGCCATGAGGTTCTGCACGGTTTCCTTGCCCAGGTAGTGGTCGATGCGAAACACCTGGGCTTCATCGAATACCGCGCCGATGGCGGCGTTGATCTCGGCGGCCGATGCCAGCGAATGGCCGATCGGCTTTTCCAGCACGATGCGCGCTTCGCTGTCGGCCAGCCCGGCCAGGCGCAGGTGGCGGGCAATGGGCACGAACAGGTCGGGTGCGGTGGCGAGGTAGTGGACGCGGGTCAAACCGAACGGTTCACCCAAATAGCGCGCCAAACGCACGAAATCGGCACTTTGCGAGGCGTCCATCGGGAAGTAGTCGAGGCGCGCGGCGAAGCGTTGCCAGACCTCCTGCTCGAAGTCCTGGCGGGCGACCTGGGCGCGACAGTGACGCTCGGCGAGCTTGAGGTAGTCGTTGCGCGGCAACGCCCGGCGGGCCAGGGCGATGATGCGTACGGCGTTGTGCAGACGGCCATCCCGATACAGGTGATAGAGCGCCGGAAGTAGCTTGTGCAAGGCCAGGTCGCCGGTGCCGCCAAAGACCAGAATGTCGCAGGGGATCGTCAAGGAAACGGCTCTCCACATGGTTTAACTGGGCGGTTTGTCGGTCATGTAGTATAACTACAAGAATGCTACATTTTTGGCCCGCCGATCATAACCGAGTCCCGCCCGTGAATCTGTTGCAACACATCACCCAATCGCGTCACTTGCTGCGCAAATCGGAGCTCAAGGTAGCCGACCATGTGCTGCTGGACCCGGCTGCCGTCATGCACAGTTCGATGGCCGATCTGGCCCACAGCGTCGGCATCAGCGAGCCGACCATCGTGCGTTTCTGTCGGGCGATTGGCTGTTCCGGATTCCAGGACCTCAAGCTCAAGCTGGCGCAGAGCCTGGCCGCCGGTGCCAGCTTCGGCCAGTTCGCGATTCACGAAGACGACTCGGTCGCCGACTACAGCCTGAAGATCTTCGACACCACTCTGCACACGCTGATGGAGGTGCGCGAACACCTCGACGCCCAGGCCCTGCAGCAAGCGGTGACCGCCATGGCCCAGGCGCAGCGGGTCGAGTTCTACGGCTTTGGCGCGTCCGGCGCGGTGGCCGCCGACGCCCAGCACAAGTTCTTTCGTCTGCTCCTGAGCGCAGCCGCCTATTCCGACCCGCACATGCAAGCCATGTCAGCCGTTACCCTAAAGCCTGGCGACGTCGCGGTGTGCATTTCACAGTCGGGGCGCTCCAAGGATTTGCTGATCACCGCCAACCTGGTGCGCGAGAGCGGCGCCAGCCTCATCACTCTGTGCCCAAGCCAGACCCCGCTGGCCGAACTGTCGACCGTCAACCTGGCCATCGACGTGCATGAAGACACGGAAATCTACACCCCGTTGACCTCGCGTATCGCCCACCTGGTGGTGATCGACGTGCTGGCGATGGGCGTGGCCATGGCCCGCGGGCCGAACCTGGTCAATCACCTTAAGAGCGTCAAGCGCAGCCTGCGCAGCCTGCGGCTGTCGCCCAAGTCGATCAAGGCGACCGACGACTGATCTGACGAACTTCGTCGAATGTTCGCCGCCATGCGGCGAATTTCACTGTTCTGTCATTTGCCGTGCATCAAACCGTAAACCCGTCCCGCCAGTCTGCTGCTACCGCATCCAGTCTGGGAGACAGGCAATGGTTCGTGATCACGAAGGTTCCTACCAACCGAACGCCAAGGCGCGCAAGCAGCAGGAAAGAGATCAGCGCCGCATGGAATACCGCCGCGCGATCGAAAGCTACTGCGATCAACGCCAACTGCTGCGCGAGATTGCCTACTACCCAGACTCGCCCGATATCAGCCCATGGCAGGTAGCGGCGGCATCTTCCCCGAGAAGCGTTCAACAATCTCGCTGATCAACGCCCGCTCGCTGCGAATGAAGCCGAGAAAGGCGACCGACACCGGCGACTGGCGCTTGGCCTTCGATTGCACTACGCACCAACTGCGGTAGAGCGGCAGCTCCTCGACCGGCAGCTCCTTGAGCATGCCGGTGGCCAATTCCATGCTCACCGCGTGGCGGGTCAGCAGGGCAATGCCGAGCCCGGCCACCACGCATTCGCGTTGCGCTTCGCCGGAGGCCACTTCCAGGGTTTCGGTGAAGTGCACGCGTTTTTCCTTGAAGTACTCCTCGCAAGCCTTGCGCGTGCCTGAACCCTGCTCGCGAACCAGCAGGGTGTGCGCTTCGAGGTCTTGCAGGCGCAAGTGCGCAGCGCTGCACAGCGCGTGGTCGGGCGGCGCGACGGCCACGATGGGGTTATTGAGGAAAGGCAGGAACTCCAGGCCCATGTCCTGCGGCACCATCGACATGATGATCAGGTCGTCGCGGTTGTCCGACAGGCGTCGAATCGCCTGGGCTCGATTGACCACGGTAAGGGTCAGGTTGACTTCCGGGTGCCGCGCCTTGAAGGCGGCGAACACATGCGGAACGAAGTACTTGGCGCTGGATTCGATGGCCAGTTTGAGTTGGCCTTGCAGCGAACCCTGCATGTCCGACAACTGCATGTCGAAACTTTCCAGGCGGCCGAAAATGTCCCGGCTCGCGTTCTGCAGCGCCTCGGCCGCTTCCGTGAGGTACAGCTTCTTGCCCACGTATTCGAACAATGGCTGCCCCACCAGCTCTTCGAGCTGGCGAATTTGCAGACTGACCGCAGGTTGAGTCAGCGACATCTCGTCGGCGGCGCGACTGTACGAGCGCAAGTCGCACACCTCATTGAATACTTGCAACTGACGCAATGTCATTCGCATCAACGACTTACGCATTTTATTAGGCTCTTGTCAGGCGTTATGGCAATACGTTGTTACCGAAGTATAAGGATTGCCTAATAGTTGACCTAATAAATATTGATTTTTGTTTATCGTCCTGCAGCGCTAGGGTGGATTCACGACTGACCGCAGGTCTGTTCGCGGGTCGCGCAACATGCGTGGCCCGTTGTGTTCCACGGCTTTGGGAAGACTCCAAGTGATAAAAAAAATCCTGATCGCCAACCGGGGTGAAATTGCGGTTCGCATCGTTCGCGCCTGTGCCGAAATGGGCATCCGCTCTGTGGCGATCTATTCCGACGCCGACCGTCACGCCTTGCACGTCAAGCGCGCCGATGAGGCCTACAGCATCGGTGCCGAGCCACTGGCCGGCTACCTGAACCCGCGCAAGCTGGTCAACTTGGCGGTGGAGACCGGCTGCGATGCCCTGCATCCGGGCTATGGTTTCCTGTCGGAAAACGCCGAGCTGGCAGAAATTTGTGCCGAACGGGGAGTCAAGTTCATCGGTCCTGCCGCTGAAGTGATTCGCCGCATGGGCGACAAGACCGAAGCACGTCGGGCGATGATCGCCGCAGGCGTTCCGGTAACGCCTGGCACCGAAGGCAATGTCGCCGACATTCATGAAGCGCTCAGCGAAGGTGAGCGCATCGGCTATCCGGTGATGCTCAAGGCCACCTCCGGTGGCGGCGGGCGCGGGATTCGCCGTTGCAACAGCCGCGAGGAACTGGAACAGAACTTCCCCCGCGTAATCTCCGAGGCAACCAAGGCCTTCGGTTCGGCGGAAGTGTTTCTGGAGAAGTGCATCGTCAATCCCAAGCACATCGAGGCGCAGATTCTCGGTGACAGCTTCGGCAGCGTGGTGCATCTGTTCGAGCGCGACTGCTCGATTCAGCGGCGCAACCAGAAACTCATCGAAATCGCTCCCAGCCCACAACTGACGCCCGAACAGCGCGCCTATATCGGCGACTTGGCAGTGCGCGCGGCCAAGGCGGTGAACTACGAGAACGCCGGTACCGTGGAGTTCCTGCTCGCCGATGGCGAGGTGTACTTCATGGAGATGAACACGCGGGTGCAGGTGGAACACACCATCACCGAAGAAATCACCGGTATCGATATCGTTCGCGAGCAGATTCGTATCGCCTCGGGCCTGCCGCTGTCGGTCAAACAGGAAGACATCATTCACCGTGGCTACGCGTTGCAGTTCCGTATCAACGCCGAAGACCCGAAAAACAACTTCTTGCCCAGTTTCGGCAAGATCACCCGCTATTACGCCCCCGGTGGTCCGGGCGTGCGCACCGACACGGCGATCTACACCGGCTACACCATTCCGCCGTACTACGACTCGATGTGTCTGAAACTGGTGGTCTGGGCGCTGACCTGGGAAGAGGCGATGGACCGCGGCCTGCGCGCCCTGGATGACATGCGTGTGCAAGGGGTGAAGACCACCGCTGCGTATTACCAGGAAATCCTGCGCAATGCCGAATTCCGCAGCGGTGAGTTCAACACCAGCTTCGTCGAATCGCATCCCGAGCTGACCAACTACTCGATCAAGCGCAAACCTGAAGAACTGGCCCTGGCCATCGCTGCCGCCATCGCTGCCCACGCAGGCATCTGAACAGCAAGCGGCGAGCGCCAAGCGGCAAGCGGCAAGTAGATGCCAATCGGCTTTGACTTGTGGCTTGCAGCTTGAAGCTTGCAGCTCCGAGGAGATAAAAATGTCCAAGAAAATCCATGTAACCGATACCATCCTGCGTGACGCTCACCAGTCGCTGCTGGCCACCCGCATGCGCACCGAAGACATGCTGCCGATCTGCGACAAGCTCGACAAAGTCGGCTACTGGTCGCTGGAAGTCTGGGGTGGCGCCACGTTCGACGCCTGTGTGCGCTTCCTCAAGGAAGACCCGTGGGAGCGCCTGCGCAAGCTGCGCGCAGCACTGCCCAACACCCGCCTGCAAATGCTCCTGCGCGGCCAGAACCTGCTGGGCTACCGCCACTACAGCGATGATGTGGTCAAGGCCTTCGTCGCCAAGGCCGCGGTCAATGGCATCGACGTGTTCCGCATCTTCGATGCCATGAACGATGTGCGTAACCTGCGAGTGGCCATCGAAGCGGTCAAGGCCGCTGGCAAGCATGCCCAGGGCACCATCGCCTACACCGTCAGCCCGGTGCATACCATCGACGCCTTCGTCAAACAGGCCAAGCAGATGGAAGCCATGGGTTGCGACTCGGTGGCGATCAAGGACATGGCCGGCCTGTTGACCCCCTACGCCACCGGCGAGCTGGTCAAGGCGCTCAAGGCCGAGCAGTCGCTGCCGGTGTTCATCCATTCCCACGACACCGCAGGCCTGGCCGCCATGTGCCAGCTCAAGGCGGTGGAAAACGGCGCCGACCATATCGACACGGCGATCTCCAGCTTCGCCTGGGGCACTAGCCACCCCGGCACCGAGTCGATGGTCGCGGCGCTCAAAGGCAGCGAGTTCGACACTGGCCTGGACCTGGAGCTGCTGCAGGAAATCGGCATGTACTTCTACGCGGTGCGTAAGAAGTATCACCAGTACGAAAGTGAATTCACCGCAGTGGACACCCGGGTGCAGGTCAACCAGGTGCCCGGTGGGATGATTTCCAACCTGGCCAACCAGCTCAAGGAACAAGGCGCGCTCAACCGCATGAGCGAAGTGCTGGCGGAAATCCCCCGCGTGCGTGAAGACCTCGGCTTCCCGCCGCTGGTGACGCCAACCTCGCAGATCGTCGGTACCCAGGCGTTCTTCAACGTTCTCGCCGGCGAGCGCTACAAGACCATCACCAACGAGGTGAAGCTGTACCTGCAAGGCGGCTACGGCAAGGCCCCGGGCGTGGTCAACGAGAGCCTGCGGCGTCAGGCCATCGGCAGCGAAGAGGTGATCGACGTGCGCCCTGCCGACCTGCTCAAGCCGGAAATGAGCAAGCTGCGCAGCGACATCGGCGCGCTGGCGCACAGTGAAGAAGACGTGCTGACCTTCGCCATGTTCCCGGACATTGGGCGCAAGTTCCTCGAAGAGCGCGAAGCCGGCACCCTGACCCCTGAAGTGCTGCTGCCAATTCCGGAAGCCGGCGCAGTGGCGGCGCCCGGCGGCGAAGGCGTACCGACCGAGTTCGTCATCGATGTGCACGGCGAAACCTACCGCGTGGACATCACCGGCGTGGGCGTCAAGGCCGAAGGCAAGCGCCACTTCTACCTGTCCATCGACGGCATGCCCGAAGAAGTGGTGTTCGAGCCGCTCAACGAGTTCGTCGGCGGCGGCAGCAGCAAGCGCAAGCAGGCCAGCGAGCCGGGGCACGTCAGCACCAGCATGCCGGGCAACATCGTCGACGTGCTGGTCAAGGAAGGCGATACGGTCAAGGCCGGCCAGGCGGTGTTGATCACCGAAGCGATGAAGATGGAGACCGAAGTACAGGCCGCCATCGCCGGCAAGGTCACGGCGATTCACGTGGCCAAGGGGGACCGCGTGACACCGGGCGAGATTCTGATCGAGATCGAGGGCTGATCAGGCCTGCGTTCTTAGACCGGAACGTGAAGGGGGAGCGCCAGGCTCCCCCTTTTTTTTGCCCTGCGAAACCTGCGTTACAGCGTCCTGCGAAACTGAATGAAGCCCGAGCGCTGGGCGACTTGTTCATAGAGGCGAATGGCGGTGGCGTTGGTGTGCTGGGTCAGCCAGTGCACCTTGCTGCAGCCGGCGTCCTTGGAGACGCTGCACACGTGTTCGATCAGGGCGCGGCCAATACCCAGACCGCGCTGGTTGGGGTCGACGAACAGGTCTTGCAGGTAGCAGCCATCGCCAATGCTCCAGCAGGTGCGGTGGAATATCCAGTTGACCATGCCCACCGCCTTGCCATCGACCCAGGCCAGGGCAGCGTACATGGGCTCCTGGGGATCGAGCAGGCGCTGCCAGGTGCTGGCGGTCACTTCCTCGGGAAGGACGGTTTCATAGAACGTCAGATAGGGCTGCCACAGCGACAGCCAGGCGGCGTGGTCGTCGGTGGTGACGGGGCGCAGGGTTACGGTGCTCATGGGTGAATCCTTATGCGAGGTGAACGAGAACCTGCCGGCGTATTGTGTTGCCGGCGAGTTCGGCTGATCGGGTTTAGCCCTTGTGGGTGCGCTCAATCGTAGGCAGCCTATTGGTTCTGGTTAAGAGCCATTAGCAGCTTATTCACAGGGTCCAATTTTATGGCCGAGCAGCGTTCAAAACTACCGTTCGATCCCGCCGGGATCGTCTTGGATGGCCAGCGCGGGCTGAGTCGCCAGCTGTACCAGGCACTGCGTCTGCGCGTGCTGGACGGGCGCTTGAGTAGCGGTACTCGCTTGCCTGCGTCACGTGATCTGGCGGGTGTTTTGGGCATTTCCCGCAACAGCGTCATGCGTGCCTACGACCAGCTGTACGCCGAGGGCTATATCGAAAGCCGCGTCGGCGATGGCACTTACGTCAGCCAGCTGCCAAAACTATCCACACAACTATCCACAGGGTTATCCCTGGGCTTATCAACAGACTTATCCACATTTGCGACCAAAAGCGCTGGGGATTTATACAGCTCTTATTGCTTTGGTGAGCCTTCCCAACAGCCGACAAATGCGTCTTCCGAGCCTTCTCGTAGCGCCATGCCGCGCGCGTTTCAGGTGGGCATTCCGGCTTTCGATCTGTTCCCGTTCGACGTGTGGGCCAAGCTACAGGCGGCTTTCTGGCGCAACCCCGACCCTGCCTTGCTCGGTTATGACAATCCCACGGGCGAGCCACTGCTGCGGGAGCTGGTAGCCGCTTACCTGCGGCGCTCGCGAGGGCTTTCGTGCACGGCTGAACAAATTGTGATCACCAGTGGCGCACAGCAGGCCATCAGCCTTTGTGCACAGTTGCTCATGCAGCCTGGCGACGCCGTGGCTGTGGAAAACCCAGGGTATCGCTCTGCGCGTGATGCCTTCAGCCTGGCCGGTGGCCGCTTGCAAGGTGTGGCGGTGGATGAGGAGGGCATCGCGGTAGAGCAACTGCAGCGTCTGGATGATTGCCGCATGGTCTACGTGACGCCCGCCCATCAGTACCCCACTGGAGTCACCATGAGCCTGGCCCGGCGGCTACAACTGCTGCAATGGGCCGAGCGCAACGAGGGCTGGATCGTCGAGGACGACTACGATGGCGAGTACCGCTACAGCGGCGCGCCCCTGGCGCCGCTGGCGGCCCTCGATCGGCAGGGTCGCGTGCTGTATGTCGGCACCTTCAGCAAAGTCGCGTTCCCGGCGCTGCGCATGGGTTACTTGGTCCTGCCGCAGCGGTTGGTGGAGCATTTCCGCCAGTCCAAGGCGCTTGGCGTGCGGCTGACCGACATCGGCAGCCAGTGCGTGATGGCGCAGTTCATCGCCCAGGGGCATTTCCAGCGGCATATCCGCCGCATGCGCCGTGCCGCGTTGAGCCGGCGCACCGTGCTCAGGGCTGGCTGGCCGGCAGGAGTGGCGGGGCTCGGAGCAATGCCTGAGGTGGCGGCGGGTCTGCACGTGAAAGTGGCGGTGGACAGCCTGGCGCGCGAAACACAGCTGATTGACCAGGCCGCAGCGGTGGGCGTTGAAATCAACCCGCTGAGCCGCTATTGGCTGGATGAGGGCGCACCTGTGGATAACCACGCCGGACTCGTGCTGGGTTTCGCTGCGGTCAAGGAAGCGGACATCGCCCAGGCCTTGATGCGCTTGCGCAAGGCATGGCGGTCATGAGCGCATAAAAAAAGGGCCCGCTGCCGAAGCAGCGAGCCCTCAAGAGGTTGAGAGGTGTCTAGTCCCTCGACCTGGTGAGACGGGTGTTGCGCGTGGTCAGGCTTTGAGCGGAACCAGGCGCGGGGCAATCATGTTTTCCGGACGCAGGATGTCGTCGAGCATGGCATCGTCCAGCAGCTTCTCTTCGCGCACCAGTTCCAGCACGCCGCGGCCGCTTTCCAGGGCAACGCGGGCGATACGGGTGGCGTTCTCGTAGCCGATGTACGGGTTCAGCGCGGTGACCAGGCCGATCGAATGCTCGACCAGTTCGCGGCAGCGCTGTTCGTTGGCGGTGATGCCGACGATGCAGTGCTCGCGGAGCATGTCCATGGCGCGTTGCAGCAGGCGGATCGAGTCGAAGATCTTGTAGGCGATCAGCGGCTCCATGACGTTGAGCTGCAGCTGCCCACCTTCGGCGGCGACGGTCAGTGCCAGGTCGTTGCCCATGATGGCGAAGGCCACTTGGTTGACCGCTTCCGGGATCACCGGGTTGACCTTGCCGGGCATGATCGAGCTGCCTGGCTGACGCGCTGGCAGGTTGATTTCGTTGATGCCGGTACGTGGGCCGCTGGACAGCAGGCGCAGGTCGTTGCAGATCTTCGACAGCTTGACCGCGGTGCGCTTGAGCATGCCGGAGAACAGCACGAAGGCGCCCATGTCGGAGGTGGCTTCGATCAGGTCGGCAGCCGGTACCAGCGGCTGGCCGCTGATCAGCGCCAGGCGCTGTACGGCCAGGGCCTGGTAGCCCGGGTCGGCGTTGATGCCGGTGCCGATGGCGGTACCGCCCAGGTTGATTTCGGTGAGCAGCTCAGGAGCCAGCGAACGCAGGCGGTGCAGGTCTTCGGTCATGGTGGTGGCGAAGGCGCGGAATTCCTGGCCGAGGGTCATCGGCACGGCGTCCTGCAGCTGGGTGCGGCCCATCTTCAGCACGTGGCTGAATTCCTCGCCCTTGGCGGCGAAGGCTTGAATCAGGCTTTCCAGGCTGGCCAGCAGCGCATCGTGACCCAGCAGCAGACCCAGGCGGATCGCGGTGGGGTAGGCGTCGTTGGTGGACTGCGCCATGTTCACGTCGTTGTTGGGGTGCAGGTACTGGTACTCACCCTTCTGGTGGCCCATGGCCTCCAGCGCGATGTTGGCGATGACTTCGTTGGCATTCATGTTGGTCGAAGTGCCAGCGCCGCCCTGGATCATGTCGACCACGAACTGCTCGTGGTAGTCGCCCTTGATCAGTCGTGCACATGCCGCGCTGATGGCAGCGTGCTTGGCATCGCTCAGGTGCCCCAGCTCACGGTTGGCGTCGGCAGCGGCTTGCTTGACCATCGCCAGGCCCACTACCAGTTTCGGGTAGTGCGACAGCGGAACGCCAGAGAGGTGGAAGTTGTTGGCAGCGCGCAGGGTCTGGATGCCGTAGTAGGCATCGGCAGGGACTTCCAGAGTGCCAAGCAGATCTTTTTCGACGCGGAACGATGCAGCAGAGGACATGATGGGTATCATCTCGGTTTTGGCCCGGCACCTGCCGGAATGGCGCCAATCCTAGGGCGCAGCGCATAATGCGGCCAATGCTGATGCACACTGACCTATGCACAAACGGCATACCGATTCATGTGACGCCAACTGACTATCAGGCGTGTTCCATTTTGGTGCGCGCCGGGAGACACGCTTCGTGAACCTGGAAAGCAAATGGCTGGAAGACTTCAGCGCACTGGCGGCGACCCGCAGCTTCTCCCAGGCGGCCGAGCGCCGCTTCGTCACCCAGCCGGCCTTCAGCCGGCGCATCCGCAGCCTTGAGGCAGCGCTTGGGCTGACCCTGGTCAACCGCTCGCGAACGCCCATCGAACTGACCGAGGCTGGGCAGCTGTTCCTGGTCACGGCGCGCACTGTTGTCGACCAGTTGGGCGAAGTTCTTCGCCATTTGCATCATCTGGAAGGCGGGCAGGGCGAGGTGGTCCAGGTGGCCGCGGCCCACTCCCTGGCGTCCGGTTTCTTTCCGCACTGGGTGGCGCAACTGCGCAACGATGGCCTGAACATCGCCACGCGTATGGTCGCCACCAACGTGGGTGAGGCGGTGCATGCGTTGCGTGAAGGCGGTTGCGACCTGATGCTGGCCTTCTATGACCCGGATGCCGCCTTGCAGATGGATGCCGAAATCTTCCCTTCGCTGCACATGGGCACCACCGAGATGTTGCCGATCTGCGCAGTCGGCAAGGACGGCAAGCCGCTGTTCGATCTGGAGGGCGAAGCCAGCGTGCCGCTGCTGGCCTACAGCGCAGGCGCGTTCCTGGGCCGCTCGGTGAGCCTGCTGCTGCGCCAGCGCAGCCTGCGCTACACCACGGTGTGTGAAACGGCCATGGCCGACAGCCTGAAAAGCATGGCCCTGGAAGGCATGGGCGTGGCCTGGGTGCCGCGGCTGTCGATGCGCGGCGAACTGGAGCGCGGCGAGTTGGTGATTTGCGGCGCCGCGCAGTGGCATGTGCCGCTGGAAATCCGCTTGTACCGCTGCGCGCTGGTGCGCAAGGCCAACGTGCGTCTGCTCTGGCGCAAGCTGGAGTCGGCCAGCGCTCAGGCCGAGGTGAGCCGCTGAGCCGCTGGAAAAGTTGTCCCGCAAGACAGCTTGCCCTTTGATCCGCCGTGTGCTTGCAGGGGTGGGCGGCTCGCGCGCCAGTAGGCTATAATCCCGCGCCTTCGACCGGCTCGGTCGATCAGAATCCATATGACAAGCCACGCCGGTCCACCTGCGTGGCTTGTTGCTTTTAGCGCGCCAGCAGGCGCTTGCAGAAGAGGCTCGACGATGAGTGCACTGGTTGGCGTGATCATGGGCTCCAAGTCCGATTGGTCCACCCTTAGCCACACCGCCGATATGCTGGAAAAGCTCGGCATTCCCTACGAAGTGAAGGTGGTGTCGGCGCACCGCACCCCGGATCTGCTGTTCCAGTACGCAGATGAAGCCGAGAGCCGCGGGATCGAAGTGATCATCGCCGGTGCCGGCGGCGCTGCGCACTTGCCGGGCATGTGCGCGGCCAAGACCCACCTGCCAGTGCTGGGCGTGCCGGTGCAGTCGTCGATGCTCTCGGGCGTCGACTCGCTGCTGTCGATCGTGCAGATGCCTGCTGGCGTGCCGGTCGCGACCCTGGCCATCGGCCGTGCCGGCGCCGTGAATGCGGCGCTGCTGTCGGCGAGCATCCTCGGCGCCAAGCATCCGCAGTTCCATGCTGCGCTCAAGCAGTTCCGCACGGAGCAGACCGACACCGTGCTGGATAATCCAGACCCGCGCCAGGCTTGAGGTTGAATCCATGAAGATCGGTGTAATCGGTGGCGGCCAGCTGGGCCGCATGCTGGCCCTGGCGGGCACCCCGCTGGGCATGAACTTCGCCTTCCTCGATCCAGCCCCGGACGCCTGTGCGGCGCCGCTTGGCGAGCACCTGCGGGCTGACTATGGCGATCAGGACCACCTGCGCCAGCTGGCCGACGAGGTCGACCTGGTCACCTTCGAGTTCGAAAGCGTTCCGGCCGAAACGGTCGCCTTCCTCTCGCAGTTCGTGCCGGTCTACCCGAGTGCCGACGCCCTGCGCATCGCCCGCGACCGGCTGTTCGAGAAGAGCCTGTTCCGCGACCTGGGCATCCCCACCCCGGCGTTCGCCGACATTCTTTCGCAGGCCGATCTCGACGCCGCGGTCGCCAGCATCGGCCTGCCCGCCGTGCTCAAGACCCGCACCCTGGGTTACGACGGCAAGGGCCAGAAAGTCCTGCGCACGCCTGCGGATATGCTCGACACCTTCGCCGAGCTGGGCAGCGTGCCGTGCCTGCTGGAAGGCTTCGTGCCGTTCACCGGCGAAGTGTCGCTGATCGCCGTGCGTGGCCGTGATGGCGAGACGCGCTTCTACCCGCTGGTGCACAACACCCACGACAGCGGCATCCTGCGCCTGTCGGTGGCGAGCGATGCGCACCCGCTGCAGGCCTTGGCCGAAGACTATGTCGGGCGTGTGTTGCACAAGCTCGACTACGTCGGCGTCATGGCCTTCGAGTTCTTCGAAGTCGACGGCGGCCTGAAGGCCAACGAGATCGCCCCGCGGGTACACAACTCCGGGCACTGGACCATCGAAGGCGCCGAGTGCAGCCAGTTCGAAAACCACCTGCGCGCCGTGGCCGGCCTGCCGCTGGGCTCGACGGCCAAGGTCGGCGAGAGCGCCATGCTCAACTTCATCGGTGAAGTACCCGACGTGGCGCGCACCGTGGCCATCGACGAATGCCACCTGCACCACTACGGCAAGGCCTTCAAGGTCGGACGCAAGGTCGGCCACGCCACTCTGCGCTGCCACGACATGCCTTCCCTGCGCGCCAAGATCGCCGAGGTAGAGGCATTGATCGGCGGCTGAGGGAACCTCGGCGGGCTTGTGCCCCTCTGAAGTGGCAACACGCCAAGCGGCTGCACTGTCCTTGGCGCGTTCCACTTCATTTCAAGAGGGATCGCCAATGGGCATCATCGGAACCATCTTCATCGGCTTCATCGTCGGCCTGCTGGCTCGCTTCCTGAAACCGGGCGACGACAGCATGGGCTGGATCATGACCATCCTGCTCGGCATCGCCGGCTCCCTGCTCGCCACCTACGGCGGCCAGGCACTGGGTATCTACCAGGCTGGCCAGGCCGCAGGCTTCTTCGGTGCACTGGTGGGCGCGATCATCATTCTGGTGATCTACGGCTTCATCAAGAAACGCTGAAATACCGCTAGAATGCCCGGCAATTCATCCCACTGAGTTGCCGAGCTCTCCATGCGTGCGTCGTTCCTCTTTTCCCTGCTGCTTGCCAGCACCCTGGCCCATGCCGAGCTGCCCGAGACCGACTGGCTCGAGCTGATGCCGGCGTCCGATCAAAAGGCCCTCGAAGCCATGCCCGAGATCGACCACAACTCCCCCGAGGCCATGGGCACCTTCACCGACAAAGGTGGCCTGAAGCAGAGCAAAGGCCTACCGGCGGTGATGTACTCGACCAAGACCGTTGCCGGCATGAACGGCAAGACCATCCGCCTGGGCGGTTATCCGGTGCCGTTGGAAAGCGACGCCAAGGGCAATAGCACGCTGTTCTTCCTGGTGCCGTACCCCGGCGCCTGCATCCACGTACCGCCGCCGCCGCCCAACCAGCTGGTGCTGGTGCGCTATCCCAAAGGCTTGAAGATCGACGATATCTACACGCCGCTGTGGGTCACCGGTCCGCTGAAAGTGGAGAAGGTCAGCAATGACCTGGCCGATGCCGCCTATGCGCTGGATGCGCAGCGCGTGCGGGTTGTTGAGGACGCTGATCTGTAGTGTCAGCGTCGACGCTCTGCTGACCGGCGATGGCTGACTTACAGCGGTTCGCTGGCGAGGGTCACGGCCAGTGAATGGCTGGCGCCGGGAGCCAGGGTGACGATGTTGTCCCAGGCGTTGGCGGTTTCGATGCAGAGCATGCCCTGCCAGCCTTCGGCGGCCATGTCTGGCAGCTCGGCGGCACGCTCGGTCCAGGGGTTCCAGATCACCGCCGAGCGTGAGCCCTGGGTGTCGAGGGTGATGCGCCGGCTGTAGCCCGGGTCGACGATGCTCAGACGAGCAGGTGGCTGCAGGTAGATGCGGTCGGTTTCACCGCTGAAAGCCAGGGCGTCGTACTGACGCCGCTGCGCCCAGTCTTCCAGGGTTTCCAGGTAATCCAGGCCCGCCACTTCGGGCACCTGCACCTGGCGCACGTCGCTGACGGCGAAGTAGCTATGCAGCGCCTGGCTCAGGGTCAGCGGACGGTCGTCCAGGTTGCGGCTGGTCAAGGTCAGGCGCAGGCATTGCCCCAGCTCGACCAGCAAGGTCAGTTCGACATTGTGTGGCCAGCCCGGCAAACCTTGCTGCGCCTCGGGCAGGCTCAACGTCACCCTGACGTCGTTGCCCTGTTCCTCGATGCCGAGCAGCGTCCAGTCACGCCCCCGTACCAATCCATGGGCCGGCGCCTCTGCGCCGTGGTACTCGGCCTGTACCGCTGCTGGATTGCGCTGCAGGTTGCCGAACCAGGGCCAGCACACTGGCACCCCACCGCGTACCGACTTGCCTGCCTTGAACAGTGCCTGATCACTGAGCCACAGCAGCGGCGGCTCACCTGTGCGCTGGTAACCGAGCACCTGGGCACCCTGGCGGGCGATCAGCAGCTCGGCGTGCTCGGTGACGATACGCCAGCCGCTGAGTGCGCCACGTTCGAAGGTCTCGATGAGGGGCTGGGTCATGCAGGTTTCCTATCGGCGCGGGGCAAGGGCAGGGTGGGCGTGTCTGTTAGCGGCGCGGCACCGAGCGGGTGCGGCCGCTGGCGTCGATGGCGACGAAGACGAACACCGCTTCGGTGACCTTGCGCCATTCGCTGGACAACGGATCATCGCTCCACACCTCGACCATCATCTGGATCGAGCTGCGGCCGATTTCAACCGTTTGTGTGTAGAACGACAACTGTGCGCCGACGGCCACCGGCACCAGGAATGCCATGCGGTCGATGGCGACGGTGGCCACCCGGCCACCGGCGATGCGGCTGGCCATGGCGGTGCCAGCGAGGTCCATCTGGGCCACCAGCCAGCCGCCGAAAATGTCGCCGAAGCCATTGGTTTCGCGCGGCAGTGCGGTGATCTGCAAGGCCAGGTCGCCTTGCGGAATGGGATCTTCTTGTTCGAGCTCAATCATGCCGTGGGGCCTCTGACCCGTGACGCTTCGTGAGGGGGCGCACTCAACAGGCGCCGAGAAAACGATGAAGGCGGGCCACATACTACGCCCATTTCACCGTGGCAGGCGGGCACCAGGACACACCCGGAAATACCCTTGAGCATACGGACCGACGATTTCACACAACATCCCACGTCGGAAGCAGCCTTTTCCTACAATCGGCCGAGTATATAGAGCGCAGAGGGCCGGCACGACCGCACCTTCATGACAATTGCCCACAAACCGCGCGGCTATGAGGCGGCGCTGGCAATTTGTTATCTTCCTCCCTCGCTTATTCCAGAAGCCGCGCGCTACGCGGCCTGCGTGCCCCACAAGAGTGCAAAATAAATGACCACCGTGCCCAGCAGTATCGAGCAGCCCGCGCGCCCGCTTACCCGCAACGACTACAAGACGCTTTCCCTGTCCGCCCTGGGCGGCGCTTTGGAGTTCTACGACTTCATCATCTTCGTGTTCTTCGCCACGGTGGTCGGCAAGCTGTTCTTCCCCCCGGACATGCCCGAATGGCTACGCCTGATGCAGACCTTCGGCATCTTCGCGGCGGGTTACCTGGCACGGCCTCTGGGCGGCATCGTCATGGCTCACTTCGGCGACCTGCTGGGGCGCAAGAAGATGTTCACCCTGAGCATCTTCATGATGGCGGTACCGACGCTAATCATGGGCCTGCTGCCCACCTATGCGCAGATCGGCCTGTGGGCACCGATGCTGTTGCTGCTGATGCGGGTGATCCAGGGCGCGGCGATTGGCGGTGAAGTGCCAGGGGCGTGGGTATTCGTCTCCGAGCACGTGCCTGCGCGCAACACCGGTTATGCCTGCGGCACCCTCACCGCCGGCCTGACCGCAGGGATTCTGCTCGGCTCGCTGGTGGCCACGCTGATCAACAGCGTCTATAGCAGCGAAGAGGTTGCCGACTACGCGTGGCGTATCCCGTTCCTGCTGGGCGGGGTGTTCGGCCTGTTCTCGGTGTACCTGCGCCGCTGGCTGCACGAGACCCCGGTATTCGCCGAAATGCAGCAACGCAAGGCCCTCGCCGAAGAGCTGCCGCTGCGCGCGGTGCTGCGTGACCACCGCGGTGCGGTGATCCTGTCGATGCTGCTGACCTGGCTGCTGTCGGCCGGCATCGTGGTGGTGATCCTGATGACCCCGGCGCTGCTGCAAAGCATCTACCACATCAGCCCCACCGACGCGCTGAAGGCCAACAGCCTGGCCATCGTGCTGCTCAGCCTGGGCTGCATCGGCGCCGGCTGGCTGTGCGACCGCATCGGCGCCGGTCGTGTGCTGGTGATCGGCAGCCTGCTGCTGCTGGCCAGTTCCTGGACCTTCTACCACAGCCTGGAAAGCCACCCCGAATGGCTATTCATGCTCTACGCCGCCACTGGCCTGTGCGTCGGCACCATCGGCGCAGTGCCGTTCGTGATGGTCAAGGCCTTCCCGGCAGTAGTGCGCTTCACCGGTCTGTCGTTCTCCTACAACGTGGCCTACGCGATCTTCGGCGGCTTGACACCGATGGTGGTCACCGCACTGCTCAAGTTCAGCCCGCTGGCGCCGGGGTATTACGTGGCGGGGTTGTGTGGGTTGGGGTTGGTGATTGGGGGGTATCTGCTGGTCAACAAGCGCTGAGCGACTCACAGAGCGGATGAAAGGCCATCACCCATGATGGCCTTTCATCCAATTGTCACAATCCGTACATAGAGTCTTCACACGGTCTTTCGATACTTGGCCCGCTCTCTTCCGACCCCCGAATTCCTGCTAGGAGCAAGGCATGAAACTCAAGCGTTTGATGGCGGCCCTGACATTCGTCGCCGCTGGCGTTGCCACCGCCAATGCGGTTGCTGCTGTCGATCCCTCGATTCCGACCTACACCAAGACCACCGGTGTTTCGGGCAACCTCTCCAGCGTCGGCTCCGACACCCTGGCGAACCTCATGACCTTGTGGGCCGAGGCCTATAAAAAGGAATACCCGAACGTCAACATCCAGATTCAGGCGGCCGGTTCATCCACGGCGCCACCTGCGCTGACCGAGGGCACTGCCAACCTCGGGCCAATGAGCCGCAAGATGAAAGACGTCGAGCTGCAGGCCTTCGAGCAGAAGTACGGCTACAAGCCCACCGCCATTCCGGTCGCAGTCGATGCGCTGGCGGTGTTCGTGCACAAGGACAACCCGATCAAGGGCCTGACCATGGCGCAGGTCGATGCGATCTTCTCTTCGACCCGCCTGTGTGGCGCCAAGACCGAAGTCAAGACCTGGGGCGATGTCGGTGTAACGGGCGATCTGGCGAACAAGCCAGTGCAGCTGTTCGGTCGTAACTCGGTGTCGGGCACCTACGGCTACTTCAAGGAAGAGGCCCTGTGCAAAGGTGACTTCAAGCCCAACGTCAACGAGCAGCCTGGCTCGGCCTCGGTGGTGCAGTCGATCAGCAGCTCGCTGAACTCCATCGGCTATTCGGGCATCGGCTACAAGACTGCCAGCGTCAAGACCGTGCCGCTGGCGAAGAAGGAAGGTGGCGAGTTCGTCGAGGACAACGAAGCCAACGCGCTGAACGGCACCTACCCGCTGTCGCGCTTCCTCTACGTGTACGTCAACAAGGCGCCGAACAAGCCGCTGGCGCCGCTCGATGCCGAGTTCATCAAGCTGGTGCTGTCGCAGTCGGGCCAGCAGGTTGTGGTGAAAGACGGTTACATCCCGCTGCCGGCCAAAGTGGTGGAAAAGACCTTGGCTGACCTGGGCTTGTCCCACGCGGGCAACGTCGCCAAGCAGTAACCGCGAGCAGGGCGCATCGGCCTGGCCGATGACGCCCATCCTGTTTCCGGTCCGTGGCACAGACTCTGGGCTGCGGGCCTTTTTGCGTCACGCGGTTGTAACGTTTCTGTCATATGTCGCGGCTAGGGTGTGCGCATGAATGATCTGGTCAAGGCCTCCATGACTCAAAATTCCTCCTCTGCGCGGATCGATTTCAATACCCCAGAGATGCAGCGCAAGCGCCGCCTGCGTGCCTTGAAGGACCGCATCACCCGCTGGTATGTGCTGGTTGGCGGGCTGGCCGTGCTGGCTGCGATCACCCTGATCTTCTTCTACCTGGCCTATGTGGTGCTGCCGTTGTTCCAGGGCGCGGAGCTGACGCGCAAGCCGGCGCTGACGCCTGCCTGGCTACAGCACGATGCCGGCAAGCCGCTGATGATCGCCTTGGAAGAGCAGAACCTGGTCGGCATGCGTGTTTCCGACCGCGGCCAGGTCCTGTTCTTCGACACAAAGACCGGCGCCGAACTCAAGCGCGTCGACCTGCCGCTGCCGGCGGGCAGCCAGGTGACCGCCATCGGCGGTGACCAGCCGGGCAGTGCGCTGATCACCCTGGGCCTGTCCAACGGCCAGGCGCTGGTGTTTCAGCACACCTACAAGATCACCTACCCCGAGAACAAGAAAACCATCACCCCTGGCCTGGATTTCCCCTACGGCGAGCAGCCGTTCGTGCTCGACGAGCAAGGCCGCGCGCTCGACCACGTCAGCCTCAACCGCAACGGCGACAGCCTGCTGCTGGCCGGTTCGGTCGGCGCGCAGTTGCAGGTGATGAAGATCACCCGCGAAGAAAACATGATGACCGGCGAGCAAACCCGCGAGCAGAGCCGTATCGTGCTGCCGCAGATGATCGAGCCGGTCAAGGCGATCTATGTCGACCCACGCCAGCAATGGTTGTACGTGATCAATGGCCGGGCCACGGCAGACGTCTTCAGCCTGCGCGACAACAGCCTCAACGGCCGCTACAAGCTGCTCGAAGACGGCAACGCCGAGGTGACTGCCAGTGGCCAGCTGGTCGGCGGGATTTCGCTGATCTTCGGTGATTCCAAGGGCGGCTTGAGCCAGTGGTTCATGGCCCGCGACGCCGATGGCGAGCAGCGCCTGAAACACATTCGCAGCTTCCAGCTGGGCAAGGCGCCCGTCGTGCAGATCGATGCCGAAGAGCGCCGCAAAGGCTTCACCGCCCTCGACAGCGAAGGCCAGTTGGGGGTGTTCCACAGCACTGCGCACCGCACCTTGCTGGTCGAGCCGGTGGCTGACGGTGCCGGGATTCTTGCATTGTCGCCGCGCGCCAACCGGCTGATCATCGAGCGCAACGGCCAACTGCTGCCGCTGAGCCTGCGCAACCCGCACCCGGAAGTGTCGCTGAGCGCGCTGTGGGGCAAGGTCTGGTACGAAAACTACGACGCGCCGCAGTATGTCTGGCAGTCCACTGCCTCCAACACCGACTTCGAGCCCAAGCTGAGCCTCTCGCCGCTGACCTTCGGCACCCTCAAGGCAGCGTTTTACGCCATGATCCTGGCTGCGCCCCTGGCCATCGCTGCTGCGATCTACACCGCCTACTTCATGGCGCCGGGCATGCGCCGCAAGGTCAAGCCGGTGATCGAGCTGATGGAAGCGATGCCGACGGTGATCCTCGGCTTCTTCGCCGGGCTGTTCCTCGCGCCGTATCTGGAAGGCCATCTGCCCGGTGTGTTCAGCCTGTTCCTGGTGCTGCCGCTGGGGATTCTGCTGACCGGTTTCGCCTGGAGCCGGCTGCCCGAATCGATTCGTCTGCGCGTGCCTGATGGCTGGGAAGCGGCGATTCTGATTCCGGTGATCCTGGCCATCGGCTGGTTCGCCCTGAGCATCAGCCCGCAGGTGGAAAGCTGGTTCTTCGGCGGCGACATGCGCCTGTGGATCAGCAACGACCTGGGCATCACCTATGACCAGCGCAATGCCCTGGTCGTGGGTATCGCCATGGGCTTCGCGGTGATCCCGAACATCTACTCCATCGCCGAAGACGCCGTGTTCAGCGTGCCGCGCAGCCTGACGCTGGGCTCGCTGGCCCTGGGCGCGACGCCCTGGCAGACCCTGACCCGCGTGGTCATCCTCACCGCCAGCCCGGGCATCTTCTCGGCGCTGATGATCGGCATGGGCCGCGCCGTGGGTGAAACCATGATCGTGCTGATGGCCACCGGCAACACGCCGGTGATGGAGATGAACCTGTTCGAAGGCATGCGCACCCTGGCCGCCAACGTGGCGGTGGAAATGCCCGAATCGGAGGTGGGCGGCAGCCATTACCGCGTGCTGTTCCTCGCCGCGCTGGTGCTGCTGGTGTTCACCTTCATCATGAACACCTTGGCCGAGCTGATTCGCCAGCGTCTGCGCAAGAAATACTCGTCGCTTTGATAGAAAGGTAGAGATCCGTGAAACAGGATTCCCTCAAAGGCTGGTTCAAGAGCGGCGCGCCCGGTGTATGGATCAGCGGTGGCGCGGTCGCCATCGCGGTGATCATGACCATCGGCCTGCTCTCGGTCATCGCCGTGCGTGGCCTTGGCCACTTCTGGCCGGCCGACCTGGTGCAGGCCAGCTACCAGGTGCCTGGGCAACCCGAGCAGATCGTCATCGGCGAAGTGGTCCAGAGCGAGCAGGTGCCCCGTGCGCGGCTCAAGAGCGCAGGCTTGCCGGTGCCCGACCAAGGCCCGGAATTCATGACCCGCGAGCTGCTCAAGGTCGGCAACCGTGACCTCAACGGCAACGATTTCAGCTGGGTGATCGGCGACTGGCTGGTCAACCTGCAGCGCCCCGCCGAGCTGATGGCGCTGGAGCGCCGCGAGTGGGGCAACTTCTATGGCTACCTGGTCAGCGTCAAGGAAGGCGACCGGGTGGTGGCCCAGGGGCCAGCCGCCTGGGCCGAGCTGCAGGCACGGCTCAAGCGCGCCAGCAAGCTCAACGCCGAGTTGCAGAACCTGGAAAAGAAAGACATCGGCGCCATCAACCACGGCCTCGAGCGCCTGCGTCTGCAAGGCCGCAAGCTGGAACTCGAAGGCAAGCTCGATGCTGCCGCGCAGGCTGATCTGGACGCTGACCGCGCCGAGCTGAACAACCGCTACAAGGCCATCGAGCAGCGCCTGAGCAGCCTGCACCAGGCCTTCGCCCGCGACAGCCTGGTGGCCCGCGATGGCAACGGCCGGCAGGTGGAGATCAACCTGAGCAAGGTGGTGCATGCGATCCAGCCCAACGGCATGTCGACCCTGACCAAGCTGAGCACCTATTTCGCCAAGGTGTGGGAATTCCTCAGCGATGACCCGCGCGAAGCCAACACCGAAGGCGGCATCTTCCCGGCCATCTTCGGCACGGTGATGATGACCCTGATCATGGCGGTGATCGTCACCCCGTTCGGCGTGCTGGCGGCGGTGTACCTGCGCGAATACGCCCGGCAAGGCCCAGTGACCCGCCTGATCCGCATCGCCGTGAACAACCTCGCCGGGGTGCCGGCGATCGTCTACGGCGTCTTCGGCCTGGGCTTTTTCGTCTATGTGCTGGGGGGCTCGATCGACCGGCTGTTCTTCCCCGAGTCACTGCCGGCGCCGACCCTGGGTACGCCAGGGCTGTTGTGGGCCTCGCTGACCCTGGCGCTGCTGGCCGTGCCGGTGGTGATCGTGGCCACCGAAGAGGGCCTGGCGCGCATTCCGCGCACGGTGCGTGAAGGCTCGCTGGCGCTCGGTGCGACCAAGGCGGAGACCCTGTGGAAGATCGTCATTCCCATGGCCAGCCCGGCGATGATGACCGGGATGATCCTGGCGGTGGCGCGCGCCGCGGGCGAGGTGGCGCCGCTGATGTTGGTCGGGGTGGTCAAGCTGGCACCCTCGTTGCCGCTGGACGGCAACTACCCGTACCTGCACCTGGATCAGAAGATCATGCACCTGGGCTTCCACATCTACGATGTCGGGTTCCAGAGCCCCAACGTCGAAGCTGCGCGGCCGCTGGTGTACGCGACCGCCTTGCTGCTGGTGCTGGTGATCGCCACGCTCAACCTCTCGGCAGTGTGGATTCGTAACCACCTGCGGGAAAAATACAAGGCCCTGGACAGCTGACAGCAGCGCCATGCGCCAAGCTACAAGCGGCAAGCCGTTCGCCGCTGTGCCTCAACTTGCAGCTTGCAGCTCACAGCCTGCAGCTCCCGAAGGAGTGTGACCATGCAACATGATTCCCACACCCGCAGCATCGACATGTCTGCCCTGGGTCGTGACAAACAGAGCCTGCGCCTGGCCGAAGAGACCGTGGCCATCGAAGTGCCTGGCCTGTCGCTGTTCTACGGCGACAAACAGGCGCTGTTCGACGTCAAGCTGAACATCCCCAAGCAGCGCGTGACTGCCTTCATCGGCCCGTCGGGCTGCGGCAAGTCGACCCTGCTGCGCACCTTCAACCGCATGAACGACCTGGTCGACGGTTGCCGCGTAGTCGGCGAGGTCAACCTGTACGGTAACAACATCTACCGCAAGGGCGAGGAAGTGGCCGAGCTGCGCCGCCGTGTCGGCATGGTGTTCCAGAAGCCCAACCCGTTCCCCAAGACCATCTACGAGAACGTCGTGTATGGCCTGCGCATTCAGGGCATCAACAAGAAGCGTGTGCTCGACGAAGCCGTGGAGTGGGCGCTCAAGGGCGCGGCGCTGTGGGATGAGGTCAAGGACCGACTGCACGAGTCGGCACTGGGGCTCTCTGGCGGTCAGCAGCAGCGCCTGGTGATCGCCCGCACCATCGCCGTCGAGCCGGAAGTGCTGTTGCTCGACGAACCGTGCTCGGCCCTCGACCCGATCTCGACGCTGAAGGTCGAAGAGCTGATCTACGAGCTCAAATCCAAGTACACCATCGTCATCGTCACCCACAACATGCAGCAGGCGGCGCGGGTGTCGGACTACACCGCGTTCATGTACATGGGCAAACTGGTGGAATTCGGTGATACCGATACGCTGTTCACCAACCCGGCGAAGAAGCAGACCGAAGACTACATTACCGGCCGCTATGGCTAGCGGCAGCGGCAAGCTGCTAGCGGCAAGCTGTAAGCAAGTCGCTGAGCCTGTTCCCAATGTATGAAACCCACACGTGCAGCTTGAAGCGTGCAGCTCAGAGCTTGCAGCTCGCCGCCACAGGCGCGATCGCGGAGCGACAGCATGATCAACAAAGAAAGCCTCACCCACCACATTTCCCAGCAATTCAACGCCGAGCTGGAGGAGGTGCGCAGCCATCTGCTGGCCATGGGCGGGCTGGTCGAGAAGCAGGTGAACGACGCGGTCACCGCGCTGATCGAGGCCGACTCGGGGTTGGCCCAGCAGGTGCGCGAGGTCGACGAGCAGATCAACCAGATGGAGCGCAACATCGACGAGGAATGCGTGCGCATTCTCGCCCGGCGTCAGCCGGCGGCTTCGGACTTGCGCCTGATCATCAGCATCTCCAAGTCGGTGATCGACCTCGAGCGCATCGGCGACGAGTCGACCAAGATTGCCCGCCGTGCCATCCAGCTGTGCGAAGAAGGCGAGTCGCCGCGTGGCTATGTCGAGGTGCGACACATCGGTGACCAGGTGCGCAACATGGTCCGCGATGCCCTCGACGCCTTCGCCCGTTTCGATGCCGACCTGGCCTTGTCGGTGGCGCAGTACGACAAGACCATCGACCGTGAGTACAAGACCGCCCTGCGTGAACTGGTGACCTACATGATGGAAGACCCGCGCTCGATCTCGCGGGTACTCAGCGTGATCTGGGCGCTGCGTTCGCTGGAGCGTATCGGCGACCATGCGCGCAATATCTCCGAGCTGGTCATCTACCTGGTGCGTGGCACCGATGTGCGGCACATGGGCCTCAAACGCATGCAGGCCGAAGTGCAGGGCAAGAGCCTGGATGACGCACTGCTGGCTAATGTTCCGCCGTCGCCTGACGATAACTAGTACTGCGCGTTCGCCAAGACGCCCGGCCAGTGCCGGGCGTCGTCGTTTTCAGGGGGCGCCTGCGATGAGCGCGGCTGGCACGGCTTTTTGGCAAAATGCCACTAGTCGGCGGTATGCTGGCCGGCATAGATGAGGAATATCGATGAGTAAAGTCAAAGTGCTGGTGGTGGACGACGCCTCGTTCATTCGCGATCTGGTCAGAAAAGCCCTGCGCAGCGCCTTCCCCGGCATCGCTGTGGAAGATGCCATCAACGGCCGCAAGGCCATGGCGATGTTGAGCAAAGAGCCGTTCGACCTGGTGCTGTGCGACTGGGAGATGCCGGAAATGAGCGGCCTGGAGCTGCTCGAGTGGTGCCGCCAGCAGCCACAGCTCAAGGGTCTGCCATTCATCATGGTGACCAGTCGCGGCGACAAGGAAAACGTCATTCAGGCGATTCAGGCGGGCGTCTCGGACTTCGTTGGCAAGCCGTTCACCAACGAGCAACTGCTGACCAAGGTGAAGAAGGCCTTGGGCAAGACCGGCAAGCTCGAGGTATTGCTCAGTGGCGTGCCGGCGCGTGCTACCTCGGCATTCGCCAATGATTCGCTGAATGCCCTTACCGGTGGCCGCCCGCAAACCGCTCAGGCTCCGGCAGCGGCCATGGCGGCGCCGGCCAGCGCAGTACAGCGTGCGCCTGTGGCAGCACCGCCGACTGCCGCTGCGGCCCCCGCGCCGGCCGGTCGTGGCCAGGGCCAGTTGCGTCTGGCCAGTGGCGCGGTGCAGGGCTGTGTGATCAAGGCGCTGAGCCTCAAGGAGGCGCTGCTGGTCATCCGCCGCAGCGACGCGCTGCCGCAGATTCTGGAAAGTGCGGTATTAGACCTGGAGCAGGGCGAGCAGGCAGAGGTGGCGCGGCTCAACGGCTACCTGCACGCCATCGCCGCACTGGAGCAGCGGCCGGACAGCGACTGGCTGCAGCTGACGTTCAAGTTCGTCGATCAGGATGCGCAGAAGCTCGACTACCTGTCGCGGCTGATCGCCCGGGGTACCGCGCAGAAACACTTCACCCCAGGCGCCTGACGCTGGGGCTGTTGCCAGCCCCGCTGGGTGCTCAGTCGAGCTTGAGCACCTTGGCCAGGACGATCTTCGGGCCTTTCATCTTCTTGATGTTGATGCGCAGGCCTTCGACCTCCAGCAGCTCTTCCTCTTCCGGAACGCGCTTGAGGGTCTCGTAGACCAGGCCCGCGAGGGTTTCGGCCTCGATGTGGTCGAGGTCGACACCGAGCAGGCGCTCGACCTTGAACAGTGGCGTGTCGCCGCGCACCAGCAGCTTGCCGGGCTGATAGGCGAGGATGCCGCGTTCGGTCTTGCGGTGTTCGTCCTGGATGTCACCGACCAGCACTTCCAGCACGTCTTCCATGGTCAGGTAGCCGATCACCTTGCCATCGGCCTCTTCCACCAGCACGAAATGCGCACCGCCCTTGCGGAACTGCTCCAGCAACTGCGACAGCGGCATGTGCCGCGACACACGCTCCAGCGGGCGGATCAGGTCTTCGAGGTCGAGTGTGCCGGGCAGGTGGTCGGGCTCGGCCAGTTCCAGCAGCAGGTCCTTGATGTGCAACAGGCCGGTGAATTCTTCACGCTCGTGGTCGTACACCGGATAGCGGCTGAACTTGTGGCGACGGAACATCGCCAGGATTTCCTTGAGTGGGGCGCGTGAGTCGAGGCTGATCATGTCCTCGCGCGAGTTGGCCCAGTCGACCACCTCCAGCTCGCCCATTTCCACCGCCGACGCCAGCACGCGCATGCCTTGGTCGCTGGGGTCCTGGCCACGGCTGGAGTGCAGGATCAGCTTGAGTTCTTCACGGCTGTAATGGTGCTCGTGGTGCGGGCCAGGTTCGCCCTGGCCGGCAATGCGCAGAATGGTATTGGCACTGGCATTGAGCAGGTAGATGGCCGGGTACATGGCCCAGTAGAACAGGTACAGCGGCACGGCCGTCCACAGCGACAGCAGCTCGGGCTTGCGGATCGCCCACGACTTGGGCGCCAGCTCACCGACCACGATGTGCAGGTAGGAAATCACGAAGAACGCGACGAAGAACGAAATGCCCTTGATCAGCTCGGGGCTGTCGACGCCCAGGTAGGCCAGCAGCGGTTCGAGCAGGTGGGCGAACGCCGGTTCACCGACCCAGCCCAGACCCAGCGACGCCAGGGTGATACCCAGCTGGCAGGCCGACAGGTAGGCATCCAGCTGGCTGTGTACCTTGCGCAGGATGCCGCCGCGCCAGCCATGCAGTTCGGCGATGGATTCGACGCGGGTCGAGCGCAGTTTGACCATGGCGAACTCGGCGGCGACGAAGAAGCCGTTGAGCAAGACCAGGAACAGCGCGAAGAGAATCATGCCGAAATCGGCAAACAGCGAGGTGAGGCTAAACGCAGGGGAAGGGTCCATGATGGATTTTTTACGGGGTCCGTCAGTTGTTGAGTAGGGAAAAAAGTGCCAGCGGATGCTGGCACAAGCGATCCAATGTAGCGGTTGAGACCATAAAAGCAAAGCACAGTGCTGCACCGTGGTTCTCAGCGGTTGGGTGCGGCCACCTGCGAGGGGAGGAAGTGGCAGGTGAAGGTGCTGCCGTGACCCAGCACGCTGCTGATCTCCAGGCGCCCGCGATGGCGCAGCAACACGTGTTTGACGATGGCCAGGCCCAGCCCGGTGCCGCCGGTGTTGGACGCGCGGCTCGAATCGACCCGATAGAAGCGTTCGGTCAGCCGCGGCAGGTGCTTGGCCTCGATGCCGGGGCCGGTGTCCTGCACGCTCAGGTGCGCGCCATGCTCATCGCTCCACCAGCGAATGCGAATGTTGCCCGAATCCTGGGTGTACTTCACGGCGTTGAATACCAGGTTGGAGAAAGCGCTGCGCAGCTCCGATTCGCTGCCCTTGAGGCGCACGCCGGGTTGCGCTTCGAGGCTGATCTGTTGCTGGCGCGGCCCGGACAGCGCCAGGGCGTCGGCCTGAATGGTCTTGAGCATCGCCTCGACCGCCACCGGCTGGTTGTCCGAGGGGTAGTCGGTGGCTTCCAGTTTGGCCAGCAGCAGCAGGTCGTTGAGCAGTGCCTGCATGCGTGAGCCTTGCTGGCTCATCTGCTGCAGGGCGCGGGCCCAGCGCGGATTCACCTCGTCGACGTTGTCGAGCAGGGTTTCCAGATAGCCGGCGATCACCGTCAGTGGCGTGCGCAATTCGTGGGAAACGTTGGCGACGAAGTCCTTGCGCATCTGTTCGAGCTGATGGATGCGGGTGACGTCGCGCACCAGCATCAGGTGCTCGTTGTTGCCGTAGCGGGTGATGTTGAGCTGAATGCGCAGGCGGTCGTTGATCGGCGAGGGGATTTCCAGCGGTTCGGCGTAGTTTTCTGCCTCGAAATACTCTTTGAAGCGCGGGTGGCGCACCAGGTTGGTCACGGCCTGACCACCATCCTGAGGCGTCTTCAGGCCGAGCAGGGTTTCCGCTGCACGGTTCCACCATTCCAGGTTGCCGTCGCTGTCGAGCATGATCACCGCATCGCGTAGCGCGGCGGTGGACTCCTGCACCCGGTCGATCACCGCTTGCAGGCGACCGCGCACGCGCTGATCACGGCGTTGCAAGTGGTAGATGCTGTCGAACACCTCGCCCCACAGGCCGTAGCCATCGGGTGGTGCTTCATCGGGCTTGTGATGGCTCAGCCAGTCATGCAGGCGCAGCAGTTGCTTGAGGGTCCAGCCCAGGTACAGCGCCAGCCCGATAGTCAGGCTCCAGCCATAGTGCCCGCTGATCAGGCCGCCGAGCAGGCAGAGAGTGATCAGCAGCAACAGGTGGCGAATCAGGGTCGCATGCCAGTTCTGGTTCACGTGGAAATCCTTCGGATCCGGCAGCCCGCCGCAGGCAAGGCGCTGCGAGCGGGAGCGGATCGGTGGTGCTGTGACGTCCTTTGTTCAGCCCTGCCGCGAGCAGCATGGGACTAGAGGCGTGGCGCTGCCGCTTCAGCTCTTGGTGGAGAAGCGATAACCGGTGCCGCGAACGGTTTGTACCAGATTCTCGTAGGCCTCACCCAGCGCTTTGCGCAGGCGACGGATGTGCACATCGACGGTGCGTTCTTCGACATAGACGTTGCCGCCCCAGACCTGATCGAGCAATTGCCCGCGGGTATAGGCTCGTTCCTGGTGGGTCATGAAGAACTGCAGCAGACGGTATTCGGTGGGGCCCATCTCGGCGGGTTTGCCGTCGATGGTGACGCGATGACTGATGGGGTCGAGCAGCAGGCCACCGATCTCGATGGGTGCTTCGCTGTCGGCCGGGCCGGTGCGGCGCAGCACGGCCTTGAGTCGCGCCACCAGTTCACGGGGCGAGAACGGCTTGGTGATGTAGTCATCGGCGCCGACTTCCAGGCCCTGGATCTTGTTGTCTTCCTCACCCTTGGCGGTAAGCATGATGATCGGAATGCTGCCGGTCAGCTCATCGCGCTTCAGGCGCCGGGCGAGCTCGATGCCGGAGGTGCCCGGAAGCATCCAGTCGAGCAGGATCAGGTCAGGCTTGCGGTCGACGATGATGGCGTGGGCCTGCTGCGAATTCTCGGCTTCCAGGCAGTCATAGCCGGCCATTTCCAGCGCGACGGCGATCATCTCGCGAATGGGCGCTTCGTCGTCGACGATCAGAATGCTTCTGCCAACCATGCTCACAACCTCTCCTGGGCTAACCGTTTCATGCAGCGCATTAGATAACGGAATTATTGCAGCTGTGTGACAGGCAGTTGTCTTGCGCTTAGCGCATGGCGTAGTCCAGGACCACACCGACGAACACCAGCAGTCCGGCCCAATGGTTGTGCAGGAAGGCTTTGAAACAGGCGTCCCGAGCCAGGCTGCGGGTCGTCCAGAACTCCCAGACGAAGCACAGCGCCGCAGCGAGGATGCCCAACTGGAACCAGCCGCCCAGCTCGAAACGATTGCCGGCCAGCAGCAGACAGCCCAGCGACAGCAGTTGCAGGCTGAGGATGATCACTCGATCGGCCTCACCGAACAGAATCGCGGTCGACTTCACGCCGATTTTCAGGTCGTCGTCTCGATCGACCATGGCGTAGTACGTGTCGTATCCGACCGTCCACAGCACGTTGGCGATGTACAGCAGCCAGGCGCTGGCCGGCAGCGTGCCGGTGGCGGCGGTGAAGGCCATGGGGATACCCCACGAGTACGCAGCGCCGAGCACCACCTGCGGGTAATAGGTGTAGCGCTTCATGAACGGGTAGCACGCCGCCAGGGCCAGCGCGCCGAACGACAGCCCGACGGTGGTGGCATTGGTGCACAGCACCAGCACGAAGCTCAGCGTCACCAGCGCGGCGAACAGCGCCAGCGCTTCGCGCGAACGAATGCGCCCGGCCGCCAGAGGGCGGTCGGCGGTGCGCTTGACGTGGCCGTCGACCTTGCGGTCGGCGAAGTCGTTGATGCAGCAACCGGCGGCGCGCATCAGCACCACCCCAAGGCCGAAGATCAGCACGTTGGCCAGGGTGGGTGCGCCGTTACCGGCGATCCACACCGCCGACAGGGTTGGCCACAGCAGCAGGTAGATGCCGATCGGGCGATCCATGCGGCTTAGTTGAATGAAATCCCAGGCACGCGGGTGCAGACGATTGAGCGACTTGAGCAGTTGCACGTACATCAACGAACGTCCTTGTCGGCCGCGCGCCACAGGGCGGGCAGGAAGATTTCGGCCACCAGCAGGCTCAGGCCCTCGCGCTCGAAGCGCGACCGGCGTGCCCACAGGCGTTGTCGGGGCGCATCGGCAGGCAGCCAGGCGGGTGGGTACTGGCACGCCTGCAGCGGATGGCGCACGAATGCCTGATCACAGAACAACAGCTCGCCCAGCGAGCGCGTGCCCAGCGCCTGCAGGTCGAGCCCGCCGCGTTCCAGCGCGCTGCGCGCCGCCACGCTGCGGGCGAACACCCAAGGCTGGCCGTGGCCGCGCAGGTAGACCTCGCGCACCCAACCCTCGGCACCTGGGCCAATGCCCAGAGCTGAGCGTTCGTCGGCGCGCAGGGTTTGCCAGCCTTCACACAGGGGGGTAACGGAAAACTGCTGGTCGGCGAGCTGGGTCAGGCGACGGGTGAGCGAGCCCTCATCGAACAGCCAGTCGAGCAGGTACGGTTCGAGGTCGCTTGCCAGCTGTGAGGGCGCCAGCCACTGAGGGGGGGCTACTTGTGAAATGTCGTCGGGCACGTCGGTACGCTGATACAGGCCAGAGAGGCGGCGAGCTTAGCATGTTCGCTCTTCATTCCCGACCCCGGACCCGCGTCGAGCACGCTTCTCGATTGCATGAGTGCAGCTGCTGAACCCCGGCTTGGCGGAAAAACTGCCGTGTATGGCACCTATGCCATTGCCTGTAAGCGACAAGGCCCCGGCGGCCACTGGCGCGGTGCTGGAGGGCGTGCCATTCTCAAAACCGCCCACCGCAGGCTAGAGCCTGTCGGCGCTGTCGGCGTCGCGTTGCTGGCAGCACGGCATAACAACAATAACCCGTCTACGAGGCATCACTATGCGTAAACCCGATTTGGCCGCCGCCATCGCGGAGAAAACCGATCTCACAAAAGACATGAGCAATCATGTGCTCAACGTTATTCTTGACTCGATCGCCTCTGCAGTCGAAACGCAGTCGGTCACCCTGGTTGGGTTCGGGACGTTCGAGAAACGTCACCGCGGCGCACGCACGGGCAAGAATCCTCAGACCGGCGAGCCGGTACAGATCAGAGCCACCAATACCGTTGCTTTCAAACCCGGAAAGCTGCTCAAGGGCACGGTCGGCTTGCCAGCGCAGGACACTGCCAGCGCGTCGCGCGCGAAAGGCGCCGCAGGCAAGACTGGCAAATCCGCCAAGTAGTTATCGTCAGATTTTCCCAGTCAGCAAACGGGCGCCTTGGGCGCCCTTTGTGTTCATGCGCTGCCGCTGGAGCGAAAGGCCCTATACACATTCAGTTTTGCGGATAGAATCGCGGTTTCAGTCACTTTGAAGCCGAGAAGCCTTGATGAAGTTTCGTTTTCTGCTCTGGGCCATGGGCCTGTTGATGGCCAGGGCCAGCCGTAACAATCCTGCTTTTCAGCAGCAGTTGGCTGACAAGGATCTGGTGTTCCAGATGCAAACCCTCGATGGCAAGATCGCTCGGCATTTCTTCGTTCGCGACCAGCGCGTGAGCAGCAAGGCAGGCGTGCATCCGCAGCCAGCGTTCGCCATCGCCTTCAAGGATGCGGCCTATGGTTACGCCACCCTGCAAGCCAGCAACAAGCAGCTGGCATTCATGCAGGGCATTCAGGACAAGCACATCCAGATCAAGGGCAATCCGGCGCTGGTGATGTGGTTCCAGAACCTGATGAAGTACCTCAAGCCGCGCAAGAAAGCCTGAGCATGCACGGCTCTGAGGTCACGGCGTGTTGAACTGCGAGGCCAGCTCGCGCAGCAGCGCTTCGGCGTCGAGCACCTTGCTTACCACGTCATCGGCCTTTTCTCGCGAAAGGCCCAGGCGCTCCAGCAGTTCGTCGGGAATCGGCTTGTGCGGCCCAGCGCCGATGCCTCGGGTGCGCAGCAGGCGATTGGCCAGGCAGACCAGGTTCGGATAGGCGGCATACTCGCCGTCGTAGCTGGCATCGTGCTGGAAGCGCAGCGCGGCGCAGATTTCTTCCGGCATATCCCACAGTTTCATCAGCCACGCGCCGATCTGTTCGCGGTTGATACCCAGCAGATGCTGTTCCACATAGGTGTGGCTCAGGTGCGGGTTGACCTCCAGATGCCGGCAGATCAGCGAGAAATGCGGTGGAAACACATGGGCCAGCAGCAGATACCCGAAGTTGTGCAGCAGGCCGGCCAGGTAGGTGAGGCCGGCTTCCGGGCGCGAGGTGCGCGGCATCGCCCGGGTCAGACCTTCAATGACCGCCGCGGTGTAGATCGCCTGTTGCCAGTACGGCGTCATGTGTTGTGGCTGGTCCTTGGGCAGGCTCATGGTCTTGCCCAGGGCCAGGCCCAGGGCCAGGTTGATGACGAGGTCAAAACCCAGGACCCGCACGATGGCATCTTCCACCGAGCGGATCTTGCCGGGCGAGGCGTAGTAGGGCGAGGCCGCCCAGCTCACCACCTGCGCTGCCAGCGCAGGATCGGTTTCCACCACGCCGGTGATGTCATCGACACTGGCGTTGGGGTCTACCCGCAGCTTGATGATCTTCTGCGCGGTATCGGCCAGCGGCGGAATCTCGATGGTCTGCTCCAGCCGCTGCTGGATGCGCCGTGCGGTGAACACCTGCACCGCGTGAGAGATTTCCCGGGTGTCGTCGTTGGGACGATCGAAATTGGGCTGTATCAGCTGCAGGTTCTCGCCGAAGCTGCCGGCGCTGGCCTTGCTCAGCAGGCGCTTGAAGACGTCGCGCTCGAGCTCCAGCCACAAACCGGTTTCGCCGGACTGCAGCAATACCGAGTCGAGCGCAAGCAGGCTCTGCTCGTACAGGCAGGGCGAGCTGGTCAGGGCCGGGATGCCGGGTAGCGCCTTGAGGCCGTGCTTGTCGAGCATGCTTTTCAGGCGCACGCCGCGCACGGCCACCAAGGTTCGCCCGGTGAGTTCTTCGAGGCGCTTGAGGTCGAGCAACTGGCTCTGCGGGAACAGCACCATCAACGCGCCGACTTCGTCGTCGAGCAGAATCGCCTGCACCTTGGCACCGGCAGCCAGGGCCGGGTGGTCCGGCACTTCGCGATAGGCCACGCCGAGTTTGTCGAGCAGCAGCCGGATTACAGACGGTGCGTGTGGGGTTGCGGTGTCCAGGGCAACTTCAGTCATGGTCTGGTCCAGGTTCTCCTTGCAATCGCGAAAGTATAATCAGCCGGCTGTCCTCGCCGAGCTGATTGTGAGACCGGCATCACACCTGGCCATATTGCTGGCCATGGCGCAACCAGCGGTCCAGCAGTGGGCTGACGTGAGCGGGCCAGCGTGCCAGCAATGCCTGGGCCGCGTCGCGCACGGCCGGCAGGAGGTCGGCATCGCGCATCAGGTCGGCGACCTTGAACTGTAACAGCCCGGTCTGGCGGGTTCCGAGCATCTCGCCGGGGCCGCGCAGTTCCAGGTCTTTTTCAGCGATGACGAAGCCGTCGTTGGTCTCGCGCATGATGCCCAACCGCTCTCGGCCGATCTGCGACAGCGGCGGGTGGTACAGCAGCACGCAATGGCTGGCGGCGCTGCCGCGCCCGACCCGTCCACGCAGCTGGTGCAACTGCGCCAGGCCCAGGCGTTCGGGGTTCTCGATGATCATCAAGCTGGCATTGGGCACGTCCACCCCGACCTCGATCACGGTGGTTGCCACCAGCAGTTGCAGCCGCCCCTCTTTGAATTCGGCCATGACCGCGGCCTTGTCGGCCGGCTTCATACGGCCATGGATCAGGCCGACGCTGAGCTCGCCAAGGGCGCTGCCCAGGTCCTCGAAGGTGCTCTGCGCAGCCTGGCAGGTCAGTTCCTCGGATTCTTCGATCAGCGTACACACCCAATACGCCTGACGCCCTTCGGCGCAGGCTGCACGCACGCGCTCGACCACCTCGAAACGCCGGCTGTCGGCCACCAGCACGGTGTTGACCGGGGTCCGCCCCGGTGGCAGCTCGTCGAGTACCGAGGTGTCGAGGTCGGCGTAGGCGCTCATGGCCAGGGTCCGTGGGATCGGCGTGGCGGTCATGATCAGCTGGTGCGGGCACAGCTCGCCGGCCACGCCCTTCTTGCGCAGTGCCAGGCGCTGCTGCACGCCGAAGCGGTGCTGCTCGTCGATGATGGCCAGGGCAAGGTGCTTGAAATGCACTTCTTCCTGGAACAGGGCGTGGGTACCTACCACCATCGGTGCGCCGCTGGCGATCTGCTCGAGCGCGCTGACCCGGGCCTTGCCCTTGAGTTTGCCGGCCAGCCAGGCGACTTCCAGGCCCAGTGGCTCGAGCCAGCGTTTGAAGGTCAGGTAATGCTGTTCGGCGAGAATCTCGGTGGGCGCCATCAGCGCCACCTGATAGCCGGCTTCCAGCGCCTGCAAGGCGGCGAGGGCAGCCACCACGGTCTTGCCCGCGCCGACGTCGCCCTGCACCAGGCGCATCATCGGCTCGTGCAGGCTCAGATCGTAGGCAATTTCGTTGCCGACCCGCTGTTGCGCGCCGGTCGGGGCGAAACCGAGGTTGGCCAGGTACTGCGCCGGCAGGTGCGTGGCCTTGGGCAGCACGGGTGCGCGCAAGCTGCGCAGGCTTTCGCGCAGGCGCTGCTGCGACAGCTGGTGGGTCAGCAGCTCTTCGAAGGCCAGGCGATGTTGCGCCCAGTGATGGCCTTCGGCGAGTTCATCGACATCGGCGTCGGCAGGCGGGTTGTGCAGGTAGCGAATGGCGTCGTCGAGCGACGCCAGCTGGTACTCACCGATCAGTTCGGCCGGCAGCCAGTCTGGCAGGCTGCGCGGCCCGAGCAGGCTCAGGCTTTGCTGGCAGAGCAGGCGCAGACGTTGCTGGGTCAGGCCTTCGGTGGTGGGGTAGATCGGCGTCAGGGTCTGCTCGACCGCAGGGGCCGGCTCGCTGCCATTGAGCGCGCGGTATTCGGGGTGGTAGATCTCCAGCCCCGAGGCGCCGGGCCGGGCTTCGCCATAACACCGCAGTTGCGTGCCACGCTTGAGCCCTTCTTTTTGCGCATTGCTGAAGTGATAGAAGCGCAGGGTCAGGGTGCCGCTGCCATCGTTGAGCCGCACCACCAGGCTGCGGCGCTTGCCCATGCTCACGTCAGTGCCGCTGACCACCCCTTCGATCACCGCATCCTGGCCAGGGCGCAGCTCGCCGATGGGCACCACGCGAGTGCGGTCCTGGTAGCGCGCGGGCAGGTGGAACAGCACGTCCTGGACCGTTTCCAGGCCGACCTTGGCAAGCTTCTCGGCCATCGCCTCGCCGACCCCTTTGAGCGCCGTGACCGGCACATTCGACAGCTCGGTCATGGTTCAGGTCGGCTGTTCCGTGCGGTTAGGGACCACCGAGCACAGGCGGATCGAATCGGCGAGGATCTCGATCGCCTTGGGCCGCGGGAAACTGGCCCGCCAGGCGATGGCAACGGTGCGGAACGGCGCGGGCGGAGTCAGCGGGCGCACTTCGATGACGCCCGGCGCGTAGTGGTGGCTGTGCACCGCCGACAGCGGCAGGATCGACACCCCGAGGCCGGAGGCGACCATGTGGCGGATGGTTTCCAGCGAGCTGGACTCGACGGTGGTGTGCCGCGAATCGCTGTTCTTGCTCAGCGTCGGGCA
Source organism: Pseudomonas cremoricolorata DSM 17059 = NBRC 16634 (assembly GCF_000425745.1). Lineage (GTDB taxonomy): Bacteria > Pseudomonadota > Gammaproteobacteria > Pseudomonadales > Pseudomonadaceae > Aquipseudomonas > Aquipseudomonas cremoricolorata. The sequence goes on from NZ_AUEA01000001.1 coordinate 72,906, forward strand.
GGCTTCCAGCACCTGGTCACGGAAGCAGTGGCCCTCGCCGAGCAGCAGCAGGCTCTTGTCGTTGAGCAAGGCGGTATCGATGGTTTCGCGTGCGGTCCACGGGTGCCCGCTGGGCATCAGCGCACAGAACGGCTCGTCGTACAGCGGCAGGGTGAGCACGTCGGCCTCGTTGAACGGCAGGGCGATGATCACCGCGTCGAGTTCGCCATTGCGCAGTTTGTCGCGCAGCACATGGGTGAAGTTTTCTTCGATGTACAGCGGCATCTGCGGCGCGACCCGATGCAACTGCGGAATCAGGTGCGGGAACAGGTACGGGCCAACGGTGTAGATGGCGCCGACCTTGAGCGGGGCGGTGAGCTGGTTCTTGCCGGCCTGGGCCAGTTCGCGAATGCCCTGAGCCTGTTCCAGCACCTTCTGCGCCTGGGCGACGATGCCTTCACCGACGGGTGTCAGGCGAACTGCGCTCTTGCTGCGCTCGAAGATCAGCACGCCAAGCTCGTCTTCGAGCTTCTTCACGCCCACCGACAAGGTTGGCTGGCTGACGTGGCAGCGCTCGGCGGCGTGGCCGAAGTGCTGTTCCTGGGCGAGAGTGACGATGTAGCGGAGTTCAGTGAGGGTCATAACGTGCGTCCATGAAGTTGCGGGCCCAGCATAGCGGCTGCAATCGATAGACGCACGTTATCAGACGTGCGCATGTGTGACAGAAACAACGGTCTAGCGTTTATCCAGCGAGTAGACGAACGGGGCGACCACTTCGATGCTGCCGTTGTTCAGCACTTCGGCTGGCGGCTTGGGCAGCGGTTGCGCACGGCGGATCATTTCCAGGGTGGCGCGGTCCAGCGCCGCACTGCCTGAGCCTCCGGCCATTTCGAACGACAACACCTTGCCGTTGGCATCGACGACGAAACGCAGCCGGTTGATACCCTGCAGGCCGCGACGACGCGCGTCTTCCGGGTAGCGCTTGTACTTGGCCAGGTGGCGCAGCAGGTCGCTCTGCCAGGTGGGCAATGCTTTGCTGTTGGAAGCGATGCTCGGCGCCGGGGCTGCCGACTTCTTCGGCGGTTCGGTGCTGGGCGGGGTATCGGCTACCTGCTCCTGGGGCGGTTCCTCGCGTGGCGGCTCAGGCTTTTTCTCAGGCTTGGGCGGTTGCGGCTTGGCCTTGGGCTTGGGCGGTTTTGGAATCGCGATTTTCGGTTTCGGTGCTTCGACCAGTTTCGGCAACGGCGGTTCTTCGACCGGAGCCGGTGGTTGAGGCACCACCTTGGGAGGTGGTGGTGGCGCAGGCTCAGGCAGCGGTGCCAGCTCGACCATCATCGCTGCCGGAGGCAGTTCGATGGCTTGCGGCACCGACCAGTCGAGCATGAGCAGCACAGCGGCGGCATGCAGGCCGAGCACGATGCCCAGGCTGGTGCTGTAACGCGCCAGGGTTCGCCGCGTCTTCGTCATTTTTTCGCTGCCGTCTCAAGCCCTACCAGACCGACTTTCAGGTAGCCGGCCGCGCGCATGGTGTTCATCACTTCCATCAGGTCACCGTAATCCACGCCTTTATCGGCCTGGAAGAAGATGGTGGTCTCCTTGTCGCCCTTGGTCTTGGCGTCGAGCATGGCGCCGAGCTGAGCGTTGGTGGGCACCTGATCGTCGCCGACGTAGAGCTTCTGGTCGGCCTTGACGCTGACGAACACCGGTTTCTCCGGCCTTGGCGCCGGCTTGGCAGTCGAGGCAGGCAGATCGACCTTGATGTCGACGGTGGCCAGGGGCGCAGCGACCATGAAGATGATCAGCAGGACCAACATCACGTCGATGAACGGCGTGACGTTGATTTCGTGGTTTTCGGCGAGGTCGTCGCCACCTTCATTCAGATGCAGGCCCATGGCTTACCCCACTTTCACCATGTGTGGGGCGCTGCGGTCGCCGCCCTGGTGGTCGAGGTCACGGCTGACCAGCAGCAGCACCTGCGCCGAAGCGTCGGAGACCTGCGCCTTGTAGCCGGCGATGGAACGGGCGAAGACGTTGTAGATGACCACCGCAGGGATCGCCGCGACCAGACCCAGGGCAGTTGCCAGCAGGGCTTCGGCGATACCCGGAGCAACGACGGCGAGGTTGGTGGTCTGGGTTTTGGCGATGCCGATGAAGCTGTTCATGATGCCCCACACGGTGCCGAACAGACCCACGAACGGTGCGGTCGAACCGATGGTGGCGAGCACGCCGGTGCCGCTGCTCATGGTGCGGCCGCTGGCAGCGACCAGGCGCTCGAGGCGGAAGCTGACGCGTTCCTTGATGCCTTCCTTCTCGCGGGTATTGGCCGACAGGCGCATCTCTTCGAGAGCGTCGTGCACCAGGGTATGGGCCAGGGTGCCTTGCTTGTTGGAAACGTCGCTGGCTTCCTTGAGGCTTGCCGACTTCTTCAGCGCAGCGATTTCACCGCGCAGGCGACGCTTGGCGCCCATCAGCTCGAAGCCTTTGGCGATCCAGATGGTCCAGGTGATGATCGAGGCGATGGCCAGGCCGATCATGACGATTTTCACCACGATGTCGGCGTTCTTGTACATGCCCCACGGCGAGAGGTCGTGGGCCATGCCCAGGCTGGTGTCCTCGACCAGCGCCTGGACGTTTTCGTCGGCGGCAGCGTCGCTGGCCGGAACGCTGTCGGCTGGCGTGGCCGGGGTTTCGCTGGTGGTGGCTGGCGCTGGAGCAGCGGCGGCGGCAGGCGCGGGGGTGGTGGCGTTGGGTTCATCGGCCATGGCTGCGGGAGCCAGTGCCAGGCTGAACAGCAGCGCGGCAATGGCGCGCCAGGCGCGCGACGGGGTTGGCGAGGCGGAGGGTTGGATGCGTGTCATGCTGGCCGGACCTGATGAAGAAAAGAGTTGACGTCACCACGGCCCCGTGTAAGGCCGAGAACAGAGAGGGCGCCATTATTGCAATTAATTCTTGTTAACAGAAGTAATAGAGTAACTTTTTTTATTCGTTTCCTAGCCGTTGACCGTCAGGTCTGTCTAGGGCGTTGATTTACAGATCGGGAGTTAGGTGATGTCAGAACTGTCCGCGATGATTGTGGGGTGCGGCGATATTGGGGGGCGATTGGCCCTTCAGTTGCTGAAAAAAGGTTGGGAGGTCAGTGGCTTGCGTCGCTCGGTGGAGCATCTGCCGGCGGGGGTTACACCGATTTGCGCCGATCTGGGCCAGGACCATCTGCCGCCCGCATGGCCTTCACGTAGCCCTGACTACCTGGTGTATTGCGTCGCTGCCGATCAGCATGACGAGGCGGGTTACCAGGCGGCTTATGTCGACGGTCTGCGCCGTGTTCTCGGCTGGCTGGCGCAAAACGGACAACGCCCGCGGCGGCTGTTGTTAGTTTCCAGCAGCAGCGTGTACGCCCAGCAGCAGGGCGAGTGGGTCGATGAAACGGCGCCCACCGAGCCGCACGGTTATTCCGGACGGATCATGCTGGCTGCCGAGCGACTGGTCCTGGACAGCGGTCTGGCCGCCAGCGTTGTGCGCCTCACCGGTATCTATGGGCCGGGGCGGGAATGGCTGCTCAGCCAGGTGCGCCAGGGCTACCGCGTGGCCGCGCAGCCGCCGCTGTATGGCAACCGCATTCATGCCGAGGATGCGGCAGGGCTGATGGCCTTTTTACTGGAAAGCGACTCGCGCGGCGTAGGGCTGGATGACTGCTACCTCGGCGTCGACGACGACCCGGCGGCGTTGTCCGAGGTGGTGGCCTGGTTGCGTGAGTACATGGGGGTGACGCACTGGTCCGATGAGCAGCGCGTGCGCCGCACTGGCAGCAAGCGATGCAGCAACGCCCGGGCGAGGGCGTTGGGCTGGGCGCCGCAGTACCCCAGTTACAAACAGGGGTATGCGGCGATTCTCGCGCAGCCTTGAAGGGCTGAGGGCGAGTGGGGTTACTGCTTTTCCAGCACCCAGCGACGTGCAGCCGGGGCCAGCAGCGGCATTTGGTCAGGCTGCGCGCGGTTCATGGCCTGGAAGATTTCCATCCGGTTGCCGTTACGCGTGAAGATCCACGGCGAACCGCGCTGTTCGCGCTCCAGCCACAGGCTGTCGTGCTCGCCGCCCATGGTGGCGCAGTCGCCGGCCAGGCACAGGGCGTAACGATCAGGGCCGGGCAGGCCATCGACACTGCCGTTTTCGCGGAAGTGAGCGACGCCGCCCTGGCCCGGACCTTCGACGATTTTCCAGTTGCCGCCCAGATACGCCTGGTACAGCGCCTTCTCGAAGGCGCCACCCAGCGGCGTATTGGCCGGCGGGTTGGTACGGCTGAACACCTGCTCCTTGCCGAGTTGGCCTGGGGCTTGAACCAGCGACTTGCCGTCGAGGCTGAGCTGCTCGCTCTGGCCGCTCTGGAAATTGACCTGCCAGTCGTTCTTGTTGGCCAGCAGTTGGCCGTCGGCGGCTTCGAAGCCGTTGCTTAGCGTCGCCTGTTGCTTGCTGGTGTCGATCTTCCATTCCAGAACCGGACCATTGTCGGCAATGGCCTGACGCAGGCTGGTGCCTTTGCTGGCGGCATCGATGGCGCGCTGGTTGATCCAGGTGCCGTTGAAATCTTCAGGTTTGTGGCTGGCGCAACCGCCGAGGAGCAGGGCTGCCAGTGCAAGGGAAAGGGCTTGACGCATGGTAGGAACCTTATGCAGGGGAGGTGACGGGCCGCAGGGCCCGTCACGCGGGCATCACTCGATGACGAGGATGGCGTCCATCTCGACCTGGGCGCCCTTGGGCAGGGCAGCTACGCCGATGGCGGCGCGGGCCGGGTAGGGCTGTTCGAAGTAACGGCCCATGACCTCGTTGACCTTGGCGAAGTGGCTGAGGTCGGTGAGGAAGATGTTCAGCTTGACGATGTCCTTGAACGAACCGCCAGCCGCTTCAGCGACAGCCTTGAGGTTCTCGAACACTTGTACGGTCTGCGCTTCGAAGCCTTCGACCAGTTCCATGGTCTTGGGATCGAGGGGAATCTGGCCTGACATGTAAACGGTGTTGCCAGCCTTGATCGCCTGGGAATAGGTTCCGATGGCGGCCGGGGCCTTGTCGCTGTTGATGACAGTCTTGCTCATGATGACTCCTTGCGGTTGACGGACTACGCACGCATACGGGTGATGCGGACCACGCCGGTCAAGGTGCGCAGCTTCTTGATCACACGAGCCAGGTGCACGCGGTCGTGCACGCTGACCACCAACTGGACCACGCTGATACGGCCGTCGCGTTCGTCCATGCTGATTTTTTCGATGTTGCCGTCGGCGGCATTGACGCTGCTGGCCAGCAAGGCGATCAGGCCGCGTTGATGTTCCAGCTCGACCCGCAGCTCGACATTGAATTCGCCGGTGACGTCCTTGGCCCACGACAGTTGCAGGCACTTTTCCGGGTTATGGCGAATTTCGCTGATGTTCCGGCAGTCTTCCAGGTGCACGACCATGCCTTTGCCCGCCGACAGGTGGCCGACGATCGGGTCGCCTGGAATCGGTGTGCAGCATTTGGCGTAGCTCAGTACCAGGCCCTCGGTGCCGCGGATCGCCAGCGGGCCTTCAGGTGCAGGCAGTTGCTCGCTTTCCGCCGAGAGCAGGCGACGGGCGACGACGTAGGCCATGCGGTTGCCCAGGCCGATGTCCTCGAGCAGGTCTTCGAGCAGTTCCAGGCGGTATTCGTCGAGGATCGGCTGGATGCGTTCGGCGGCGATCTGCTCGAGGCTGCTGTCGAAGCCGGTCAGCACCTTGTTGAGCAGGCGCTCGCCGAGGTTGATCGACTCGGACCGGCGCTGCTGCTTGAGCGCGTGACGAATGTGCGTGCGCGCCTTGCCGGTGACCACGAAGTTGAGCCAGGCCGGGTTCGGTCGTGCGCCGGGTGCGCTGACAATTTCCACCGTCGAGCCGCTTTGCAGTGGCTCGGACAACGGCGCCAGGCGGCGATTGATGCGGCAGGCGATGCAGCTGTTGCCGACGTCGGTGTGCACGGCATAAGCGAAATCGACCGCGGTGGAGCCTTTGGGCAGCTCCATGATGCGACCCTTGGGGGTGAAGACGTAGACCTCGTCCGGGAACAGGTCGATCTTCACGCTCTCGATGAACTCCAGCGAGTTGCCGGCGCGCTGCTGCAATTCGAGAATGCCCTTGACCCACTGCCTGGCCCGGGCGTGGTTGCCTTTGGGCTGTTCATCGCCATTGGACTTGTACAGCCAATGGGCGGCGATGCCGTTGTTGGCCATCTCTTCCATTTCGCGGGTGCGAATCTGAATTTCGATGGGCACCCCGTGCATGCCGAACAAAGTGGTGTGCAGCGACTGGTAGCCGTTGGCCTTGGGGATCGCGATGTAGTCCTTGAAGCGCCCGGGCAATGGCTTGTACAGGTTGTGCACGGCGCCCAACACGCGGTAGCAGGTGTCGACCTTGTCGACGACGATGCGGAAGGCGTACACGTCCATGATCTCGGTGAAGGCACGGCGTTTGCCGCGCATCTTCTTGTAGATGCCATAGAGGTGCTTCTGCCGGCCGCTGACGTCGCCTTCGATGCCATCGGCGGCCAGGCAGTTGGCCAGCGAATGCTCGATCTTGGCGACGATTTCCTTGCGATTGCCGCGTGCGCTCTTGACCGCCCGATTGATCAGCGACGAGCGCATCGGGTGCATGGCCTTGAAGCCGAGGTCTTCGAATTCCACGCGCACGGTGTGCATGCCCAGCCGGTTGGCGATGGGCGCGTAGATTTCCAGGGTTTCCTTGGCGATGCGGCGGCGCTTTTCCCCCGACAGCACTTCCAAGGTGCGCATGTTGTGCAGGCGGTCGGCCAGCTTGACCAGAATCACGCGAATATCGCGGGCCATGGCCATGGCCATTTTCTGGAAGTTCTCGGCCTGAGCCTCTGCCTTGGTCTCGAAATTCATCTGGGTCAGCTTGCTGACCCCGTCGACCAGCTCGGCGACGGTCTCGCCGAACTGCTGGCAGAGCGCTTCCTTGGCGATACCGGTGTCTTCGATGACGTCGTGCAGCATGGCGGCCATCAGGCTCTGATGGTCCATGTGCATGTCGGCAAGAATGTTCGCCACCGCCAGCGGGTGGGTCACGTAGGGCTCGCCGCTGCGCCGGCGTTGGCCGTCGTGCGCCTGTTCGGCGTAGAAATAGGCGCGCCGCACCAGGTTGACCTGGTCGGGGCCGAGGTAGGTCGACAGCCGTTCGGCGAGAGCGTCTATGCTCGGCATGAGTTCACCTCTGAGACCCTACGACGTCGACCTGGCTGCAATCAGACGGCCTCGTTGGACTCGTCCTCGAAGGCGGCGAAGACCGGATCTTCGGTGACGATTTCTTCGGCGGCAAGGAATTCTTCAGTGATGATGCCTTCGGCGATTTCGCGCAAGGCAACGACGGTGGGTTTGTCGTTTTCCCACGCCACGCGCGGCTCTTTGCCACCGGTGGCCAGCTGACGCGCGCGTTTGGTGGACAGCATTACCAGCTCAAAGCGGTTGTCCACGTGTTCAAGGCAATCTTCGACGGTTACGCGGGCCATGGTGTTCCTCGGTAGCAAAATCGGTGAGCGTGCCCAGAATGGGCGGGCGGACTCGATAGTTTAAAAAATCACCAGCCAATAGGGAAGCGCTGTTTTGTCGCCGGGCCCCGGTGGCCCACTCAACGTTGCAGCGCCCCGCGCAGCCGTGGGGTCAGTTCTTCGAACAGCGTCTGCACCGAGCGCAGGGCGCGGCAGTCGGGGCGAGTCAGTAGCCAGAGCTGAGTGTCGCACCCCGGCAGCGGCCCGCTCAGGGCCTCGACGCCAGGCAAGGTCGGCACCATGTAGTCGGCCAGCGCCGCCACGCCCATGCCGCTGGCGACCAACTGCGCCACGGTGGACATCCCGCTGCACTGGTAACGCGGGATCAGCTCGGGGTGATGCTGGTTGCGCCAGACCACCGTGGGGTGATCGGCCATGGAATCGTCCGGGGTAATCCAGGCCACGTTGTGCACGCCCTGCTGCAGGGCTTCGCGCAGCTCGGGGCGGCCGCACAGCACGTAGGAGGTCGAGCCCAGGCAGCGGCCGACCAGATGCTCCGGCGGTGTGTTGGTCAGGCGCAGGGCGATGTCGGCATCGCGCCGGCTGAGGTTGGCGAAGGTGTTGGAGGTGCCCAGTTCCAGCGACAGCGCAGGATACGCAGGCATGAAGTCTGCCAGCGCCGGCAGCAGCAGGCCGTGCAACACCGCTTCGGTGCAGGTCAGGCGAACCGTGCCGCTGACCACCTGCTCACCACTGGTCAGGGCGATTCGCGCAGCTTCCAGCGCCAGTTCGGCGCGCTCGGCCTGCTCGGCCAGGGCCTGCGCGGTATCGGTGGGCAGATAGCCCTTGCGGCTTTTCACGAACAACGCGCTGCCCAGGGCAGATTCGAGCCGGCGAATCGAACGAAACACCGTGGAAACGTCGACCTTGAGCAGTTCGGCCGCCTTGGCCAGGGAGCGTCCGCGGTCCAGCGCGAGGACCAGCGTCAGGTCGGCATGGGTGATCTGATATTGCATGGGTGCACGCTCTGCTTGCCAGAATGCCAGTGTCTGTTGCGTGAGGGCCATTTTATAGTGAAACGGCACCCGGGAATCAACGTGCAGGCCACCGGCCTTTGCCCCATCGATGGGGCCTGAACAATAACAACGCCCGCGTACATCGCCTGCTCCAGGCGTAAGCCGCTGTTTCCAGCATTGCTGCTCCGCCGCACAGGATGCACAGCCATGACGCTTCAGCTTTCCACCCGCTTTGCCGCAACCGATCGTTGCCCATGAACGTTGCCACCGCGTACCTCCCATGGCCACTGCGTGACGGTGACGGCAGCCTTTTGTGCCTGCCCCCTTCAAATCTGCAACGTCGTCATTACAATGGCGCCCCCCGAATCGATACCGAGTACTGGCTGGAGGACATCCGCCAGAGCCTGTAGCGAACATGACTGGCAGCGGCGAGCGTGCGGTCGTGTCAGCCAGCGTGCAATGAGTCCGAGTAGCCCTTGTATGCAAGGTCTGCGAAAACAATATCAATAGCGATGGCAAATACTCATGAGCGAATACACAGAAGCCGGCCGCCCTCCCGATGGCCTGGCTGAGTCGGCAGCGCCAGGCAAGACCGCCAGCAAAGGCCTGGCCAAAGGCCGCCTTGGGTTGCTGGCCAGCGTGGTGCTGGGCATTTCCACCATCGCCCCGGTCTACACCCTGACTGGCGCGCTGGGGCCGACTGTCCGTGAAGTCGGTGCGCACCTGCCGGCGGTGTTCATCGTCGGCTTCCTGCCGATGCTGCTGGTCGCGCTGGGTTACCGCGAGCTGAATGCCGCCGAACCCGACAGCGGCACCTCGTTCACCTGGTCGGCCCGCGCCTTCGGGCCGATGATCGGTTGGATCGGCGGCTGGGGCCTGGTGGTGGCGACCACCATCGTGTTGTCCAACCTCGCCGGGGTCGCGGTCGACTTCTTCTACCTGTTCATCGGGCAGATCACCGGCGAGCAGAGCCTTGCCGGGCTGGCCGACAACCTGCTGATCAACATCACCACCTGTTGCGTGTTCATCGCCCTGGCGGTGTGGATCTGTTGCCGCGGCATGGGCACCACCATGACCGTGCAGTACGCCCTGGTGGCCTTGCAGCTTTTGGTGTTGATCGGCTTCGCTTTCGCCGCCTTCGGTGAAACTACGGCGCCACCGCCGCTAGCGTTCGATCTGTCGTGGTTCAACCCGTTCGGGGTCGAGTCGTTCTCGGCCTTCGCCGCCGGGCTGTCATTGTCGATCTTCATCTTCTGGGGCTGGGATGTGTGCCTGACGGTCAGCGAGGAATCCATCGGCAGCGAGGAGGTCCCGGGCAAGGCTGCGACCTGGACGGTGCTGCTGATTCTCTGTCTGTACTTGCTGACCGGCATCGCCACCCTGCAATTCGCTGGCATCAGCGAAGAGGGCCTGGGCCTGGGCAATCCGCGCATTCAGGAAAACGTGTTCGCCCACCTGGCCGGGCCGGTGATGGGGCCACTGGCGATCCTGATGTCGATCGCCGTGCTCGCCAGTACCGCAGCCTCACTGCAATCGACCTTCGTTTCGCCAGCGCGCACCCTGCTCGCCATGGGCTATTACGGCGCGGTGCCGCAGCGTTTTGCCCGGGTCTGCCCGCGCTCGCAGACCCCCCGCTACGCAACCATCTGTGCAGGAATTGCGGCGGCGGTGTTCTACGTCACCATGCGCACCCTCAGCGAGAACGTGCTGGCCGACACCATCACCGCGCTGGGCATGATGATCTGCTTCTATTACTCGCTGACGGCGTTCGCCTGCGTCTGGTACTTCCGCCATAGCCTGTTCAGCAGCCTGCGGCATCTGCTGATGCGCGGACTGTGCCCGCTGGTGGGTGGCGTGATTCTTTCGGTGATCTTCGTGCGTACCGCCATCGACAGCGCCTCGCCGGATTTCGGCAGCGGTTCGCATGTTGGCGGGCTCGGGCTGGTGTTCGTGATCGCCGCGATCATCTCTGTGCTGGGCATCGTGTTGATGGTGCTGTCACGGCTGCGGGCGCCGGCGTTCTTTCTCGGCGCCACGCTGCAGCAGCAGGCGACCTTGCAACTGCGCGACTAAGAAAAAGGGCCCGTGAACGGGCCCTTGCTTCAAGCGATCAGTTGTTCGAACAGCGCGGCATGGCGCAGGCGCTGTTTGCTCAGCAGTACGCGGTTGGCCAGGAACACCGCGCGCAGGTCCTGCAAGGCCAGTTCGAAGTCATCGTTGACGATGACGTAGTCGAATTCCTGATAGTGCTGCATCTCGCTGACCGCTTCGCTCATGCGTGCGGCGATGATCGCCTCGCTGTCCTGGCCGCGGCCGTCCAGACGATGACGCAGCGCCTCTTTGCTGGGCGGCATGATGAAGATCGAGCGAACGTCCGGCATCAATTCGCGCACCTGCTGCGCGCCCTGCCAGTCGATTTCCAGAATCAGGTCGAAACCTTCATCGAGGGTCTGCTGGATCGCGCTGCGCGAGGTGCCGTAGTGGTTGCCGAACACTTCGGCATGCTCGAGAAAGTCGCCCTGGGCGATCAGTTCCTTGAACTGCGCCTGGCTGACGAAGTGGTAGTTCACCCCATCGACTTCGCCTGGGCGCATGGCGCGGGTGGTGTGCGAGACCGACACGCGGATCTTGCTGTCGGCGCTGTCGCGGGCGGTGAGCGCCGTGACCAGGCTGGTCTTGCCGGCGCCGGAGGGCGCCGAAACGATATAGAGGGTGCCGCTGCAGTGATTCATGGTGGGAATGGCCTTACTCGATGTTCTGTACTTGTTCACGCATCTGTTCGATCAACACCTTGAGGTTGACCGCCGCCTGGGTGCTGCGCGGGTCGAAGGCCTTGGAACCGAGGGTGTTGGCTTCGCGGTTGAGTTCCTGCATCAAAAAATCCAGGCGCCGACCAGCAGCGCCGGCCGACTTCAATACCCGGCGAACTTCGCCAATGTGGGTGTCGAGACGATCCAGCTCTTCGGCAACGTCACTTTTCTGCGCCAGCAGGACCATTTCCTGCTCCAGGCGCTGCGGGTCGAGTTCGGCCTGCATGTCGCGGAAGCGGTCGAGCACCTTCTGCCGCTGGGCGGCGAGCATCTGCGGCACCAGCTCGCGCAGGGTGGTGACCTCGCGGGCCATGCTGTCGAGGCGCTCGTTGATCAGACGGGCCAGCTCCTGGCCTTCGCGCAGACGGCCGGCAACCAGCTCCTTGAGGGCCTCGTCGAACAGGCTCATGGCCTCGGCGTTGAGCGCCTGCGGGTCGCTGGCATCGGCCACCAGCACACCGGGCCAGGCCAGTACTTCCAGCGGATTGAGCGGGGCCGGCTGCTGGATCAGGCTGGCCACGGTCTCGGCGGCGGCCACCAGTTGCGCTGCGCGCTCGCGGTCGACCTGCAGCGGCTTGCCGGTGCTGTCTTCGGCCAGGCGCAAGGTGCATTCGACCTTGCCCCGCGACAGGCCCTGACGCAGGCCTTCGCGAACCGCGCCTTCGAGGTCGCGCAGCGCTTCGGGCAGGCGCAGGTGCGGCTCGAGGTAGCGGTGATTGACCGAGCGCAGCTCCCAGGCCAGGGTGCCTTGGCTGCCGGCGCGCTCGACGCGAGCAAAAGCGGTCATGCTGTGCACCATGGGGACGACCTCGCGAACGGTGATGAGTTGAAGATCAGCCATGCGGCTGCAAGGCGCAGGATTGTAGCGCAGTGCGGCAGCGCCGCCCAATCCACTCCCCGCGACGATAGGCATGTCCTCGTCGCAGCCCCGGCTTTATACTGCCCGGCAGATTCGAACCCGGTACAGGTATTCCAGATGAAACGTCCAAGTGGTCGCGCTGCCGACCAACTCCGCTCGATCCGCATCACCCGCAATTACACCAAGCACGCCGAGGGGTCGGTTCTGGTCGAGTTCGGTGACACCAAGGTCATCTGCACCGTCAGCGTCGAGAACGGTGTGCCGCGCTTCCTCAAGGGGCAAGGCCAGGGCTGGCTGACTGCCGAGTACGGCATGCTGCCGCGCTCGACCGGTGAACGTAACCAGCGTGAGGCAAGCCGTGGCAAGCAAGGCGGCCGCACCCTGGAAATCCAGCGCCTGATCGGCCGCTCGCTGCGCGCCGCGCTGGACATGAGCAAGCTGGGCGACATCACCCTGTACGTCGACTGCGATGTGATCCAGGCCGATGGCGGCACCCGCACGGCGTCCATCACCGGTGCCATGGTCGCGCTGGTCGATGCCTTGCGCGTGATCAAGAAGCGCGGCGGCCTGAAGGGCGGTGATCCGCTCAAGCACATGATCGCCGCGGTATCGGTGGGCATGTACAAAGGCGAAGCGGTACTCGACCTCGACTACCTGGAAGACTCCGCTGCCGAAACCGACCTCAACGTGGTGATGACCAGCGCGGGTGGTTTCATCGAAGTGCAGGGCACTGCCGAAGGTGCGCCGTTCCAGCCGGAAGACTTCAACGCCATGCTGGCGCTGGCGCAGAAGGGCATGGACGAGATTTTCGAGTTGCAGAAGGCCGCGCTGGTCGACTGACAGCTGGGCAGACACGAAAAAGCCGACGTTGAAGTCGGCTTTTTTGTGTTCGCCAGGGCGCTTAGATGGTCAGCGTCCAGTCGTAATCGACGATCAGCGGCGCGTGTTGCGAGAAGCGCGGCTGGCGTGGCAGACGGGCATTGCGAACGAAGCGGCGCAGGCCGGGGGTCAGCAACTGATAGTCGAAGCGATAGCCGAGGTTGAGCATTTCGGCTTGTTCGTTATCGGGCCACCAGCTGTACTGATCGCCCTCGCGGCTGACTTCGCGCAGTGCGTCGACATAGCCCATGTCGCCAACCACCGAATCGAGCCAGGCACGTTCAGGTGGCAGGAAACCAGGCGATTGCTGACTGTCGCGCCAGTTCTTGATGTCCAGTTTCTGCTGCGCTACATACAGTGAGCCGCAGTAGATATATTCACGGCGTTTGCGCCGTTGTTTGTCCAGGTACTTGCCGAAGTCGTCCATCAACTTGAACTTCTGGTTCAAGTCTTCATCGCCGTTCATGCCCGAAGGCAGCAACAGGCTGGCAATACTGACTTTGTCGAAATCTGCTTGCAGGTAACGCCCGTAACGGTCGACCGTCTCGAAGCCCAGGCCGGTGATGACTGCCTTGGGCTGCATCCGCGAGTAGAGCGCAACGCCACCTTGGGCGGGCACCTCCGCTTCGCAGGCATAAAGGAAATAGCCATCGAGCTGGAAAGCTGGGTCATCGAGTTCAAAGGCCGAGGCGCGGGTGTCCTGGAGGCAGATGACGTCGGCATTCTGGGCTTGAAGCCAGCTGAGCAATCCACGCTCGGCCGCTGCCTGAATGCCATTGACGTTCACACTGATGATCCGCATAAATGGCCCCAAAAATCTCGTGCGTGTATGATACCCGAGCTCAACTCATTTAGCTAAATCCGTGGTATTCGGGACTTTACATGCAGCCGTATCAGCGTGACTTCATTCGTTTTGCCATCGACCGCGGCGTTCTGCGCTTCGGTGAGTTCACGTTGAAATCGGGGCGTACCAGCCCTTATTTCTTCAATGCCGGCCTGTTCAATACCGGCTCGGCGCTGGCGCAACTGGGTCGCTGCTATGCCGCGGCCATTGTCGACAGCAAGATCCCCTTCGATGTGTTGTTCGGCCCTGCCTACAAAGGTATTCCGCTGGCTGCTGCCACGGCGGTCGCCCTGGCCGAACAGCATCAGCTCGACATGCCCTGGTGCTTCAATCGCAAGGAAGCCAAGGCCCACGGCGAAGGCGGTAGCCTGGTTGGCGCGCCACTGGCCGGTGAGGTGCTGATCATCGATGACGTGATCACCGCCGGTACAGCCATTCGTGAAGTGATGCAGATCATCGAGGCGCAGCAGGCCAAGGCGGCCGGCGTGTTGATCGCGCTGAACCGCGAAGAGCGTGGCAATGGCGAGCTGTCCGCCATCCAGGAAGTCGAGCGCGACTTCGCCATTCCGGTGGTCAGCATCGTTTCGCTGACCCAAGTGCTGGAATTCCTCGCCGACGACCCGCAACTCAAGCAGCATCTTCCCGCCGTCGAAGCCTACCGGGCGCAGTACGGTATTTGATCGCGTGAACTGGGCCGGCGCGGCCGGCCATCGCGGCTAAACCGGAGCGCCGACCGGCCGCTCCTACGCGGTCGTGTATAGGAGCGGCTTTGCCTCAGTCGGTGCCGTACTTCGGTGAACGTGGTCCGTAGAGGATGCCGCCGTTGGGGTAGGGCGTCAGCAGGCGGGCGCTGGTGATTCCGGCGATCGGGTAGCCGGCGTCGTCCTGGGCACTGCTGATGATCTGGTTCAGCGCCGCGACCACCAGCATGCCGATCAAGCCACCCTGGTTCTGCTGGTTTTCCTGGCTCGAGGCCGTGGCACTGCCGGTCCACAGAGTGCTGCCGGTCTTCAGGTCGACCAGCTTGGCGCTGGCGGTGACGATGGTCGCACTGGCGAGGACCATGTAGCGGGTGCCGTAATCGCTGACGGTCACGTACAGCCCGGCATCCGCGCCGAAAATCTCGCGCAGCTTCTGTGGCGGCAACTGATGGATGTCCTCGGGCTGGGTCAGGCCGTTCTGGTTGAACGTCTGTGCCACCAAGGCCACCGGCATCACGTAGTAGCCCGCCTCGGCCAGCGGATAGGTGACCTGCGAGAGCATGCTGTAGGTCGCCTTCACATCCGGCGACTGGTTCAGCGGCGGCATGATCAGAATCGACTTGGGCCGCGCTTGCTTGTACGCCGAATAGTCCACCGTCTGGCGCTCGGCGCAGCCGCTGAACAGGGCCACGATGCAGGCACCCAGTACCAGTTGAGTCAGTCGCTTGATCATCGTTTGGCTCCTTGCCCGGCGTTGCTCAGCAGAAAGTCCATGTAGGCGGCTGATTCAGGGAACAGCGCCTTCTCGGTGTTGAACTGCTGAACCATCTGGTCGTCACGACCCAGCTCCGAATACAGCAGGCCCAGCTGGGCATGGTAGCCCGGCGGTACGGCGCCATTCTTCGCCTTGATCTTCTCCAGGTCGCGCTCCAGGGCGATGGCCTGTTCTTCCTTGGACTGGCCATTGAAGTACTCATAGACCTGCGGCTGGTAACTTTCCCACTGATACAGCGGCTTGGGCATGTTGCAGCCGGCCAGCAGCAGACTGCCCAGCAGCAGCCCGGCGCCAGTGCGCCAGGCCGGTAGGGTAATGCTCATCGAAACTGTTTCCTTGTCGTGCGGGCCGATTATTTGGCCTGGGGATTCCATTGCCCGTTGTCTACGGCGTTGACCAGTTTGTTGACCGCTTCGCGCATGGCCAGGTCAAGCACCTTGCCGTTGAGTGTGGAGTCGTAGCTGGCAGTGCCGCCGAAGCCGACGATCTCGCGATTGGACAGGGCGTACTCACCGGCGCCCTGGGTCGAATAGACCACTTCCGAGGTGCTGATGTTGACGATGTTCAACGCCACCTTGGCGTAGGCGATCTGCGTCTTGCCGCGGCCGAGGATGCCGAACAGTTGGTGATCGCCGACTTCCTTGCGGCCGAACTCGGTGACGTCGCCGGTCACCACGTAGTCGGCACCGCGCAGGCGCTGGGCCTGACCCTTGATCGCCGCTTCCTGCTGGATTTCGCTCATGTTGTCGCGGTCCAGCACGCTGAAACGGTTGGTCTGCTGCAGGTGGGTGATGAGGATGGTCTTGGCCTGGCCGCCGAGGCGGTCGACGCCATCGGAGAAGATGCCGCGCATGTAGCTGGAGCGGTTGTCGAACTTGCCGACGGCAATCGGCGAGCGCTGGCCGGTGTAGGGGCGGTTGACGCTTTCGACCTGTTGCACGGCAACGGCTCTAGAGGTTTCAGTGGCGCAGCCAGCGAGTGACCCGAAAGCGATGGCGGCAGCCAGCACGAGTCCATGTGATGCGTATTTCACGCGGTTTCTCCAGAAGGGATAGGAACGAATGGGGCGGCAGGTGCCGCCCCCAGGTGAATCAGTTGATCAGGGCGCGTTTCTTGTTGGTGATCAGGGTGCCGACGCCGCTGTCGGTGAAAATCTCCAGCAGTACGGCGTTGGGCACGCGCCCATCGATGATGTGCGAGCTGTTGACGCCGCCTTGCACCGCTTCCAGGGCGCACTTGATTTTCGGCAGCATGCCGCCGTAGATGGTGCCGTCGGCGATCAGCTCGTTGACCTGCTCGGTGGTCAGGCCGGTGAGTACCTGGCCTTGCTTGTCCATCAGGCCGGCGATGTTGGTCAGCAGCATCAGCTTCTCGGCTTTCAGCGCCTCGGCCACCTTGCCGGCGACCAGGTCGGCGTTGATGTTGTACGACTCACCGTCGGCGCCAACACCGATTGGCGCGATCACCGGAATGAAGTCGCCTTTGACCAGCATGTTGAGCAGGTCGGTATTGACCCCGACCACCTCGCCGACGTGGCCGATGTCGATGATCTCGGGCGTGGTCATTTCTGGGGTCTGACGGCTGACCTTGAGCTTCTTGGCGCGAATCAGCTCGGCGTCCTTGCCGGTCAGGCCAATGGCGCTGCCGCCATGGCGGTTGATCAGGTTGACGATGTCCTTGTTGACCTGGCCGCCCAGCACCATTTCCACCACGTCCATGGTCGCCGCGTCGGTGACGCGCATGCCATCGATGAAGTGGCTTTCGATCGACAGGCGCTTGAGCAGATCGCCGATCTGCGGGCCGCCGCCGTGGACCACCACCGGGTTGATGCCCACCGCCTTCATCAGCACGATGTCGCGGGCAAAGCCGGTCTTGAGCTCTTCGCTCTCCATCGCGTTGCCGCCGTACTTGATCACCAGGGTCTTGCCGACAAAGCGGCGGATGTAGGGCAGCGCTTCGGACAGTACCTTGGCGACTTGGGAAGCGGCATCGCGTTCGAGGGTCATGCGGGACTCCAGTGAAAACAGAGGGTCGGTCAGAACGGCAGTTGCAGTTCGGGGGCAACCCGGAGCAACTGCGTGCGGAAAATACGCTGAATACGTTGCAGTTCGGCCTGATCATCGGCCTCGAAGCGCAGCACCAGCACCGGCGTGGTATTGGAGGCGCGCACCAGGCCCCAGCCGCGGGGGTAGTCGACGCGTACGCCATCGACGGTGGTCAAGTCGGCATCGCCCCATTCGGCATCGCGATTCAGCGCTGCAATGATGCTGAATTTACCTTCGTCGGTCACATCAATGTTGATTTCCGGTGTGGAAATATCATCCGGGAAGGCGGCGAACACCGACTCGGCGTCCGCGTCGCTGCGGCTGAGGATCTCCAGCAGGCGCGCGCCGACGTAGATGCCATCATCGAAGCCGTACCAGCGCTCCTGAATGAAAAGATGGCCGCTCATCTCGCCGGCCAGCAGGGCCCCGGTTTCCCTGATTTTCTTCTTCATCAACGAATGGCCGGTCTTCCACATCAGGCTGGTGCCGCCGTGCGCGGCGATCAGCGCCGGCAGGCGGCGGGTGCACTTGGCGTCGAACAGCACCAGGGCGCCGGGGTTTCGCGCCAGCACGTCCTGGGCGAACAGCATCAGCAGGCGGTCTGGGTAGATGATGGTGCCGGCGTTGGTGACCACCCCGACCCGGTCGGCATCGCCATCGAAAGCCAGGCCCAGGTCGGCGCCGGTTTCCTGCACCTTGGCGATCAGTGCCTGTAGATTCGCCGGCTTGCCCGGGTCAGGGTGATGATTGGGGAAGTTGCCGTCGACCTCGCAGAACAGCGGCACGACTTCACAGCCCAGTGCCCCGATCAACTGGGGCGCCACCACGCCGCCGACGCCATTGCCGCAATCGACCACTACCTTGAGCGGCCGGGCCAGGCGAATGTCGGCCAGAATGCGCTGCTGGTAGCGCTGGAGGATATCGAGCCGCTCGACCTGGCCCTGGCCGCGGCTGAGGCGGCCCTCGTTGAGCCGCGCCAGCAGGCCGAGAATCTGCTCGTTGGCCAAGGTGTCGCCGGCGATGATGACCTTGAAACCGTTGTAGTCCGGCGGGTTGTGGCTGCCGGTGAGCATCACTGCCGAGCGTCCCGGCAAGGTATGCGCGGCGTAGTACAAGGCCGGCGTCGGTAGCATGCCGACGTCACTGACCTGGCAGCCGGCGTCCACCAGACCCTCGATCAGGCGCGCGACCAGCGACGGGCCGGACAGACGCCCGTCGCGACCCACGGCCACCTGCGCCTCGCCCTGGGCCAGGCTTTCGGCGCCGATGGCGCGGCCGATCCAGTAGGCAGCATCGGCGTCCAGGGTTTTTCCGACCACGCCACGGATGTCGTAAGCGCGGAAGATGCTCGCCGGCAGCGTAGGAACCTGTTCGTCCATGCAAGGTGCCTCTGGGTCTGGAGAGGTGCCCAACCTGTGGGTCACAGTAGTTCTTGGCGTTAAAGGTTCACTGGCTGCCGGAGTGACCGAAGCCACCTTCGCCACGCTGCGAGGCGTCGAAGTGCTCGACGATCTCGAACTGCGCCTGCACCACCGGCACCAGCACCAACTGCGCGATGCGCTCGCCTACGGTGATGGTGAACGACGTGCTGCCACGGTTCCAGCACGACACCATCAACTCGCCCTGGTAATCGGAGTCGATCAACCCGACCAGGTTGCCAAGCACGATGCCGTGCTTATGCCCCAGGCCTGAGCGCGGCAAGATCAGCGCCGCCAGCCCCGGGTCGGCGACATGGATCGACAGGCCAGTGGGAATCAGCACGGTCTGGCCCGGTTCGAGCACGGTGTCGTGTTGCAGCAGGGCGCGCAGGTCGAGGCCTGCCGAGCCTGGGGTGGCGTACTGCGGGAGGGGGAATTGGCTGCCCAGACGAGGGTCGAGGATCTTGGCTTGAAGAGCGTGCATCTGACTTATTGAACCTGATTGAGACGTTCGGCGATGAAGCTGACCAGTTGCCGGGCGATCTTGCCCTTGCTGGTCTGCGCGAAGAGGGTTTGCTGCTGCTGGCGGTCGATCACCGTCAAGGCGTTTTCCTCGCTGTTGAAGCCAATGCTGGGGTTGGCCACGTCATTGGCGACGATCAGGTCGAGGTTCTTGTCCTTGAGCTTGCGCGTGGCGTAGTCGAGCAGGTGCTCGGTTTCGGCGGCGAAGCCCACGCTGAACGGACGGTCGTGACGGCCAGCGAGGGTGGCAAGGATATCCGGATTGCGCACCATCTGCAGCAGCATGCCGTCACCGGTCGTGGGATCTTTCTTCAGCTTCTGCGAGGCAACGACTTCTGGGCGGTAGTCTGCAACCGCCGCCGAGGCGATCAACAGATCACAGGGCATGGCCGCTTCGCAGGCGGCGAGCATGTCTCGCGCGCTGACCACGTCGATTCGCGTCACCCGGTCGGGCGTTGGCAAGTGCACCGGGCCGGTCACGAGGGTCACCCGAGCCCCGGCCTCGGCGGCCGCTTCGGCCAGGGCGAAGCCCATCTTCCCGGAGCTATGATTGGTGATGTAGCGCACCGGATCGATGTTTTCCTGGGTCGGACCTGCGGTGATCAGCACGTGCTTGCCGGTCAGCGACTGGCGCTTGAAGCTCTCGGCCGCGCACCAGGCCAGGTCGCTGGCTTCGAGCATGCGGCCCAGGCCGACGTCGCCGCAGGCCTGGCTGCCCGAGGCCGGGCCGAATACCTGAATACCGCGCTGTTGCAGCAGTTGCAGGTTGGCCTGGGTGGCCGGGTCGCGCCACATGGCCTGGTTCATCGCTGGCGCGACGGCGACAGTGGCATCGGTCGCCAACACCAGGGTGGTCAGCAGATCATCGGCCATGCCCTGGGCCAGGCGTGCCATGAGGTCGGCGGTGGCCGGGGCGATGAGCACCAGGTCGGCCCATTTGGCCAGTTCGATATGGCCCATGGCGGCTTCGGCGGCCGGGTCGAGCAGATCCAGGTGTACCGGGTGTCCGGACAGCGCCTGCAAGGTCAGCGGGGTGATGAACTCGGCACCGCCACGGGTCATGACGACGCGCACCTGCGCGCCATGTTCCAGGAGCCGGCGAATCAGCTCGGCGCTTTTGTAGGCGGCAATACCGCCTCCTACGCCGAGCACGATGCGCTTGCGATACAGCCGCTGCATAGAAAGGCCTTTTTCCAGAGAGAGCGTGCGGCGACGAACCTGCCTGCGGCGGATCGTCGCATCTACGGGACGAACTAGGTTAACACAGCGCCCAAATGCGCCGCAGTACCACACAAGGAGCGTCGATGAACATCAGGGAATGGCCTTTGGCCGAACGGCCACGGGAAAAGTTGCTCGAGCAAGGTGCTGCCGGCCTGTCGGATGCCGAGCTGTTGGCCGTGTTGCTCGGCTCGGGCGTGCGCGGGCGTAACGTGGTCGATCTGGCCCGCGGGCTGCTTGCCCGCTTCGGTGGTCTGCGGCAGGTGCTGGAGGCCGACAAGGCGACGTTTCTCGGCGAAGCGGGGCTGGGGCCGGTGCGTTATGCGCAGTTGCAGGCCCTGTTGGAAATCGGCAGGCGTCATCTGGCCGAGTCCATCGCCCGCGAGCCGGCGCTGGAGTCGCCGCAGCAGGTCAGGCGTTACCTGAAGGCAATGATGCGCCATGAAGCCAGCGAGGTCTTCGCCTGCCTGTTCCTGGACAGCCGGCATCGGCCGCTGGCCTTCGAAGTGCTGTTTCGCGGCACCATCGACCGTGCCAGTGTGTTCCCGCGCGAAGTGGTGCGACGGGCACTGGCGCGCAACGCCGCTGCGGCGATCCTGTGTCATAACCATCCTTCAGGGGTGTGTGAGCCCAGTCCCGACGACCTGCACCTGACCCTTACCCTCAAGACCGCGCTGAAGCTGGTGGACGTGCGCGTGCTCGATCACATCATCGTCGGCGACGGCGAGCCGTTGTCGATGGTCGAGCACGGTTGGTTCAGCGCCTGAGGCCGATCAGCGCGGCGCCGAGGTGCCGGCGAAGTCCAGGCGTCCGAACGGGCTCACCTGATACCCCTCGACACCCTTGCGCAGCAACGTCGAGGCGGTGGGGTGGGCCAGTGGCAGCCACAGCGCCTGCTGCTGGATCAGGGTCTGCGCCTGCTGGTACAGGCGGCTGCGCACGCTCTGGTCGGCGGTGGTGCGCCCGGCGGTGATCAACTGGTCCAGGCGCGGGTCGCAGAAGCGGGCGAAGTTGGTGCCCGACTGCACCGCGGCGCAGGAAAACTGCGGGGTGAGGAAGTTGTCCGGGTCACCATTGTCACCGGCCCAGCCCATGAACAGCAGGTCGTGCTCGCCGGTCTTGGCGCGGCGGATCAGCTCGCCCCATTCGATCACGCGGATTTCAGCCTTGATGCCGATCTTCTTCAGGTCGGCCTGAAGCATTTGTGCGCCCAGGCTGGGGTTGGGGTTGAGCAGGCTGCCGGACGGACGCGTCCAGATGGTGGTGCTGAAGCCATCCGCCAGGCCCGCCTTGGCCATCAGCGCCTTGGCCTTGTCCACGTCGGTCGGGTAGCCGGGCAGATTCTTGGCATAGCCCCAGGTGGTCGGCGGGTACGGGCCATTGGCGGCAGTGCCGGTGTTCTCGAACACCGCTTGCAGGTAACTGTTCTTGTCGAAGGCCAGGTTGATCGCCTGGCGCACCTCGGGTTTGTCCAGCGGCGGGTGCTGGCTGTTGATGGCGACGAAGGCGGTCATGAACGCAGGCGTGCTGGCGACCTGCAGGGTGTCATCCTGCTTGGCTTCGGCGATGTCCAGCGGCTTGGGTGAAAGCGCCACCTGGCACTCGTTGCGCTTGAGCTTTTGCAAGCGCACGGTGGCGTCCGGGGTGATCGAGTAGATCAGCGGGTCGACTGCCGGTTTGCCGGCGAAGTAGTCGGGGTTGGCGCGGTAGCGTACCAGGGCGTCTTTCTGGAAACGCTGGAAGACGAACGGCCCGGTGCCGATCGGCTGGCTGTTGAGCTTGTCCTGGGCGCCGGCCTTGAGCAGTTTGTCGGCATATTCGGCGGAATAGATCGACGCGAAGCCCATGCTCAAGGTCGCCAGGAAGGTGGCGTCCGGGTGGTCGAGGGTGAAGCGTACGGTGTCTGGGGTGGGCGCCTCGATCGACTTGATCAGGCTGGCCAGTTGCAGCGACTGGGCATGCGGGTAGCCACCGGGTGCGCTTTTGTACCACGCGTGGGCCGGGTAGAGCATGCGCTGGAAGCTGAACAGTACGTCGTCGGTCTGTAGCTCGCGGGTGGGCTTGAAGTAGGCCGTGCTGTGGAACTTCACCCCTTTGCGCAAGGTGAAATCGTAGGTCAGGCCATCGGCCGAAACTTTCCACTGTTCGGCCAGGCTGGGAATCACCTTGCCCTGCGCCGCGTCGAATTCGACCAGGCGGTTCATCAGCACGTCGGCCGAGGCATTGGTGGTGGTCAGCGAGTTGTACTGAACCACATCGAAGCCTTCAGGGCTGGCCTCGGTGCACACCACCAGCGGCGCGGCCTGGGCAAGGCCCGCGGCGAACAGGGAAGACAACGCGAAGCAAAGGGTGGCGGCACGCATGTGGGCTCCTCGGTAGGATCAGATAGCCATCTGCCGGTGCAGTCTGGAAAAGACCACCACACTAGTGGCGACGTTTCCAAATGACCACCGCTGTGACGATAAATTCGTCGACAAACGGTCGACACCCCTGCGCCCCTGTCGCTATGCTGGTCGGCCGCGTATGGCCTGAGCTTCCTGCGCATAATCTGTTGTTGCGAAGAACTCTTTCTGGTATAAAGCAGCGCTCTTTTCTAGGGGCTCGGCCTGCCGTGCAAACGGACCCGGTCGTGTAAGACCCCTGAAATACGGCGCCTGGCGCCAAGACTGAGAGATTAAGCGGCCAACCCATGCCGGGTTGGGCATGTGGTTTTAGAGGGCTGAGGCATGTCGAGAGTCTGTCAAGTTACCGGTAAGGGTCCGGTAACCGGGAACAACATTTCCCACGCAAACAACAAAACCCGTCGTCGTTTCCTGCCGAACCTGCAGCACCACCGTTTCTGGGTTGAGTCCGAGAAGCGTTTCGTGCGTCTGCGCGTTTCCGCCAAGGGCATGCGTATCATCGACAAGCGCGGCATCGATGCCGTTCTGGTCGACATTCGCCGCGCTGGCAACAAGGTTTAAGGAGAGCATCATGCGTGAATTGATCCGTCTGGTATCGAGCGCTGGCACTGGCCACTTCTATACCACCGACAAGAACAAGCGTACTACCCCGGACAAAATCGAGATCAAGAAATACGATCCGGTTGTTCGCAAGCACGTGACCTACAAGGAAGCCAAGATCAAGTAATTGATCTAGCGACCCGAAAAAACCCGCGTCCGAAAGGAGGCGGGTTTTTTTTGCTTCTACGCAGCAAGAAGTGGATTACTCCAGGTCTCGTCACTCGCGTTCCGCAGGCGCGATCCACACCCTATGGGGGTTTGCGTGGCGAGCGACGTAGATATTGACGATGATGCCGTCCTTGACTTCATATTCAACTTCGCAGAAGCGCGCTTCGCGTGTTGGCCTGAGCTTCTCGACTCGCGAGATACCAGTCATTTCCTGAATGTAGGCCACGACGCTGGGGACGAAAGACGTACCCACCAGATGTTTAACGTCGCCAATGCTTTCTTTGCACGGTTGCATGATCTTTCCTCGTTGGTCACCCTTTATTGGGTCGTACAAAGGTGACGCGGGTGAGCCGAGAAAAAACGGTAGATAGTGCTGCCATGTTGCACCAAGGCAGTGCTGACCTGCATTGGAAACCGTCCGAACTCCAGGCCGCACTGCTGCTTGCAAGGCCATGATTGCCGGACGGTAAGCTGGCCGCTACTTGGACTCGAACAGCGCGTAAATCTTGCGGCACGGCTCGAGCACTTCCCAAGTGCCCTTGAACCCTGCCGGAATCACGAAGCGATCACCCGCACGCAAGGTCTTGGCTTCGCCTGCCTCATCGCGCAACACCGAAACGCCTTGAACGATTTCGCAGTATTCGTGCTCGGTGTAATGCACTTGCCATTGGCCTACGGCACCCTCCCACACGCCTGCAGCGAACTGACCGCACGGGCTGGCGTAGTGGTTGTAGATCAACTGATCGGGCTCGCCCTTGATGATCTTCTGCGCGGCGGGTCGGTAGCTTTCGGCCTCGGTAAGCGCCTGGGCGAAGTCTATGATGGTGGCAATACTCATGATTAACCCCTTTGACCGTTTAATAAAATGAACATAGAAGGGCTTTTCTGGCTTTAATGTCAAATATATTGATAGTCTGACCGCCCTGGTTTAGGGTGTCGCAGCCCGTGTGCATAGCGTACCCGGCCAGTATTTCAGACAACGCCGAGAAGTCCTCGGTGCGGCGTTGCACCTACACAAGAGGAGGAGTTTGGTATGACTACCCTGACGCGTGCGGATTGGGAACAACGTGCACAACAGCTGAAGATCGAAGGCCGCGCCTTCATCAATGGCGAGTATACCCACGCCAGTTCCGCCCAGACCTTCGATTGCCTCAGCCCAGTGGACGGTCGCTTCCTCGCCAAAGTCGCCAGCTGTGACCTGGCCGATGCCAACCTGGCGGTGGAAAACGCCCGTGCCACCTTCGCCTCCGGCGTCTGGTCGGCGCTGGCGCCGGCCAAGCGCAAGGCTCGCCTGATTCGCTTCGCCGAGCTGATGCGTGCGAATGTCGAGGAGCTGGCATTGCTGGAAACCCTCGACATGGGCAAGCCGATCGGCGATTCCTCCAGCATCGACATACCCGGTGCGGCCAATGCCATCCAGTGGACTGCCGAGGCCATCGACAAGGTCTACGACGAAGTCGCACCGACCCCGCACGACCAACTGGGCCTGGTGACCCGCGAGCCGGTCGGAGTGGTCGCGGCCATCGTGCCGTGGAACTTCCCGTTGCTGATGGCCTGCTGGAAACTCGGCCCGGCGTTGGCGACCGGTAACTCGGTGGTGCTCAAGCCGTCGGAAAAATCCCCGCTGACGGCCATCCGGATCGCGCAACTGGCAGTCGAGGCTGGCATTCCTGCCGGTGTGCTCAACGTGCTGCCCGGTTACGGCCACACCGTGGGCAAGGCGCTGGCCCTGCACATGGACGTCGATACCCTGGTGTTCACCGGCTCCAGCCGCATCGCCAAGCAGTTGATGATCTACGCGGGCGAATCGAACATGAAGCGCGTGTGGCTCGAGGCAGGCGGCAAGAGCCCGAACATCGTCTTCGCCGATGCGCCTGACTTGGAAGCCGCCGCGCAGGCCGCCGCCAGCGCCATCGCCTTCAACCAGGGCGAAGTGTGCACCGCAGGTTCGCGTCTGCTGGTGGAGCGCTCGATCCGCGACCAGTTCCTGCCGCGTGTAGTCGAGGCGCTCAAGGCCTGGAAGCCAGGCAATCCGCTGGACCCTGCGACCACCGTTGGTGCGCTGGTCGACACTCAGCAGATGAACACGGTGCTGTCGTACATCGAGGCCGGCCATCAGGACGGCGCCACGCTGCTCACTGGCGGCAAGCGCATCCTGGAAGAGACCGGCGGCACCTATGTCGAGCCGACCATCTTCGACGGCGTTACCAACGCCATGAAGATCGCCCAGGAAGAGATCTTCGGCCCGGTGTTGTCGGTGATCACCTTCGACAGTGCCGAGGAAGCGATTGCCATTGCCAACGACACGCCGTATGGCCTGGCGGCAGGCATCTGGACGGCAGACATCTCCAAGGCGCACAAGACCGCCCGCGCGGTGCGCGCCGGCAGCGTCTGGGTCAACCAGTACGACGGCGGTGACATGACCGCGCCGTTCGGCGGCTTCAAACAGTCGGGCAACGGCCGTGACAAGTCGCTGCACGCGCTTGAGAAGTACACCGAGCTGAAGGCCACCTGGGTCAAGCTGTAACCGCCGCGGACGGCGTCCGCCATCAGCAGCCGGGTCGACGCAGGTCGACCCGGCTGCTTCGTTTCTGCCATTGATCATGCCGGGCCGGGGAGGGCTGCATGCGTTGGGGTACTTATTTCGCCGTGCTTGCGGCGGTGCTCAGTGTCGGCCTGGCGCTGGGCGTGAGCATGCCGTTGGTGTCGCTGCGCCTGGAGCAGCAAGGCTACGGTGGCTTCGCCATTGGCGTAATGGCGGCGATGCCGGCGCTGGGGGTGTTGCTGGGCGCGAGCCTGTCCAGCCGTCTGGCGGGCTGGCTTGGCGTGCCGGCGGCCATGCGCGTGTGCCTGTGGAGCGGGGCACTGTCGATCGGGCTGTTGGCGGTGCTGCACAGTTATCCGCTGTGGCTGGGCCTGCGGCTGTTGATTGGCATGGCCCTGACCGTGGTGTTCATCCTCGGCGAAAGCTGGATCAACCAACTGGTGGTCGAGCAGTGGCGCGGCCGCCTGGTGGCGCTGTATGGCAGCAGCTATGCCCTGAGCCAACTGGCCGGCCCGCTGTTGCTGGGTGTGCTCGGCACGGACGACGATTTCGGCTTCTGGGCAGCTACCGGCCTGTTGCTGATCGCGCCCCTGGTACTGATTGGCCGTGGCGGTGCGCCCAGCACCGAAGCGTGCAGCGTCAGCCTGATGGACCTGGTGGGGTTCTGTCGTCGCCTGCCGGTGATCGCCTGGGCGATTGCGTTGTTCGCCGCCTTCGAGGCGATGATTCTGACGCTGCTGCCGGTGTATTGCCTGCAACAGGGCTTCACCGCGGAAGTGGCGCTGTTCATGGTCAGTACCGTGGTGGTCGGCGATGCCGTGCTGCAGTTGCCCATCGGTGCGCTGGCTGACCGCGTCTCGCGGCGCCTGTTGTTCACCGCCTGTGCGCTGAGCTTGCTGGTGTCCAGCCTGGCCATTCCGTTTCTGCTGCACACGCCGCTGGTGTGGCCGTTGTGGGTGCT
Source organism: Pseudomonas cremoricolorata DSM 17059 = NBRC 16634 (assembly GCF_000425745.1). Lineage (GTDB taxonomy): Bacteria > Pseudomonadota > Gammaproteobacteria > Pseudomonadales > Pseudomonadaceae > Aquipseudomonas > Aquipseudomonas cremoricolorata. The sequence continues at coordinate 100,151 of NZ_AUEA01000001.1, forward strand.
GTTCGGTGCCAGCGCAGGCGGGTTGTTCACCTTGTCGCTGGTGCTGATCGGCGAGCGCTACCGGGATGATGCGCTGGTGCGGGCCAATGCTCACGTGGCGCAGCTGTGGGGCATCGGCTGCCTGCTCGGGCCGCTGCTGGCCGGGGCTGGCAGCCAGTGGGTGAGCGGTCACGCGCTGCTATGGCTGATGGCTGCGGGTGCCGCCGGACTGGTATGGCTGACCCAGCGCCGCGGTGCCTTCGAGCCGGCCGCGGCCTGAGGTGCCCGCTCAGAGCATGCGTTCCAGGCCCACCGCCTTTGCCACCCAGGCGTTGAAACGCCGCCACAGGCCGCCTGGCTCGTGCTCCAGCGTGTGCAGTTGGCCGTTGTCTTCGGTGATCCACACCAGTTTGTCGCCCTGCAAGGTCGGCCTGTAGCTGACCGCAGGGGCCATACCCTGCAAGGCCAGTTCGCGGGTGTAGGCGGCAAGCTTGGGGCTGTCGACCAGAATGCCCACTTCGGTGTTCCACAGCACCGAGCGCGGGTCGAAGTTGAACGAGCCGACGAAGGTCTTCTTGCCGTCGAACACCATGGCTTTGCTGTGCAGGCTCGAATCGGAACTGCCACGGAAATTCAGGCCACGGGTCGAGCTGGGGTCGCCCGGCTGGCGGCGCAGCTCGAACAACTGCACGCCATGCTCGAGCAGGGCGCGGCGGTAGGGCGCATAGCCGCCGTGCACGGCTGGCACGTCGGTGGCCTCCAGCGAGTTGGTCAGCAGTTTTACCGTCACCCCGGCATCGGCGCGCCCGGTGAGGTAGAGCAAGCCGGTCTCGCCAGGGACGAAATAGGCTGAGACCAGAATCAGCTCGTGCTCGACGTGCTTGAGGTCTGGGGCCAGTTGCCGGGTCATGAGCAACTGCGGATCTGGCTCGTTCTTGGCCAGCACCTTGCTCGGCGCGTCCCACAACGCTTGCGCATGGGCCCAGATCAGTTCATTGCGCCATTTGTCCAGGCGCGGCTTGCGCTGCCATTCCATCAGCCGGTCGTATAGCACGTGACGCTTGGTGCGCGCGTCGCCCAGCCAGGCGTCCAGGCTGCGGCGGCTGGCCACAAGGTCGCGGGCATCGGGTTGCTGCCAGAGAAAATCGCCGATTGGCCGGCTCAGGGCGCTGTTCCAGTACTGGTCGAAGCTGTGCCCCAGCTGCTCGGCGACGGGGCCGACGCTGAGCATGTCGATGTCGGTGAAATTGAGGTTGGGCTCGGCATCGAAGTACTCATCGCCCAGATTGCGACCGCCGACGATGGCCATGCTGTTGTCCACCAGGAACAGCTTGTTGTGCATGCGCCGGTGTTGCAGCGACAGGTTGAACAGGCGCCCGGCGGCGCGGGTCACGCCGGTGCTGCGGCCCAGGTGCAGCGGGTTGAACAGGCGAATCTGAATGTTCGGGTGCGCCGCCAGGGTGCCGATCAGCGTGTCCAGGCCGTCGCTGGTGGTGTCGTCGAGCAGCACGCGCACGCGCACGCCACGGTCGGCGGCCTGGAGCAGCTCATGCACCAGTGCGCGGGTGCTGAGGCCGTCGTGGACGATGTAGTACTGCAGGTCGATGCTGGTCTGGGCATGGCGCAGCAGCTCGGCGCGGGCGTGGAAGGCTTCGGTGCTGTTGGGCAGCAGGCGAAAGCCCGATCGCCCCTCGTGCTCGGCCGCCTGGTGCTGGACCGAGCGGCCGAACGCCGACTGTTCGGCCGGTAGCGTGTGGCTGATCTCGCGCGGAGGACTGACGCTGGCACAGCCGCCGAGGCCAAGCAGCAGGGCCAGCAGAAGAGGCAAAGCGCGCTGGAGGTTCAAGAAATGGATCGTCCTGTACGGGAGGCTGCAGGTATGACCCTTCCTTGAGGGACAAAGTTACCTGCGCACGTTACGCCGGGTTGGCCTGCTCGGCCAGCAGGCGCTGTGCGCTTTCACCGACCGTGCGCACCGCCGCCTCGATCTGCGCCGAGGGCCGGCCCGCGTAGTTCATGCGCAGGCAGTGCCGGTACTTGCCTGAGGCCGAGAAGATACTGCCCACGGCAATCTGTACCCCTTGTTCGAGCAAGATGCGGTTCAGGCGCAGGGTATCGAAGCTTTCCGGCAGTTCCACCCACAGCACGAAACCGCCCTGCGGGCGGCTGACCCGGGTACCGGGCGGAAAGTAGCGCGCCACCCAGTCACTCATCACGTCGCGGCCGCGCTGGTACTGGCTACGCATGCGCCGCAGGTGCGGCTGGTAGTGACCGCCGGCGATGAAGTCGGCAATCGCCAGTTGCGGTTGTACGGCGGTGCTGCCGGTGCCGATGAACTTCATGTGCAGCACCCGCTCCAGATAGCGCCCTGGCGCCACCCAGCCGACCCGCAGCCCCGGGGCCAGGGTTTTGGAGAACGAGCTGCACAGCAGCACCCGGCCGTCATCGTCGAAGGACTTGAGGGTGCGTGGCCGCGGGTAGGTGTAGGCCAGATCGCCATACACATCGTCTTCAAGAATCGCCACGTCGAAACGCTGCGCCAGGTTCAGCAGAGCCTTCTTGCGCGCCTCGGGCATGATGTAGCCCAGCGGATTGTTGCAGTTGGGGGTGATCTGAATCAGCTTGATCGGCCACTGTTCCAAGGCCAGTTCCAGGGCCTCCAGGCTGATTCCGGTGAGCGGGTCGGTGGGGATTTCCAGCGCCTTCATGCCCAGACCCTTGAGGGTCTGCATGGCCCCGTGGAAGCTCGGCGAGTCGACCGCGACGATGTCGCCCGGCTCGCACACGGCGCGGATGCTGCACGACAGCGCTTCGTGGCAGCCGGTGGTGACCACGAGGTCGGCAGGCCCCAGCTGGCAGCCTGAGTCGAGCATCAGCCGGGCGATCTGTTCGCGCAGGTGCAGGTTGCCCTGGATGGTGTCGTAATACAGGCCAGGCATGTCCTGGCGCCGGCTCAGCTGCGCCAGGCTGCGCAGCAGCGGCTTGAGGGTCGGGGTGTCGACATCGGGCATGCCACGGCCGAGCTGGATGACCTCGGGGCTGGGGGTACTGCGCACCAGCTCGAGTACTTGCTCCCACTGCGAGATATCCACAGGCCGCTGCACGGGGCGGCTGATCGCCGGCAGGGCAGGCTGGCTGCGGCCTTCGTTGACGAAGTAGCCCGACTTGGCCCGCGGCGAGACCAGACCGTTGTCTTCGAGCAGGCGATACGCCTGCTGTACGGTGCTCAGGCTGACGCCGTGCTCGACGCTCAACGAGCGCACCGAAGGCAGGCGCTGGCCGGGCCGGTACAGGCCTTGCTCGATCCGCGCGCCGAGCAATTGGGCAAGATTCATGTACAGCGTCATCCCATACTCCCGCAGCTCTAGCTGCTTACGACCGGTACAGATCGGGCAAAAATACAGCATTCATGGCCGTTTCGGGCATTTCTGTATGGTTTTAATAAAGATTGTTTGCGTCTGTATTGAGCATCCACGGCTGCGCGATGCTGTGTTCACGGTTCAGTGAGCAGGAGACACGGCAATGAATGGAGTGAGCGATACCGGTGCAGCGACCCAGCAGCGTGCCAAGACGCCCCAGGCGGGCCAGCCGACGGCTGTCGGCCTGGGCCGCTACGGATACCTGGTTCAGCGCTGGAGAACCCGGCGAGCGCTGCTGGCCCTGAGCGATCAGCACCTGCGCGACATTGGCTTGAGCCGCGAGCAGGCCATCGCCGAAGGTTCGAAACCGTTCTGGAAGGCCTGATCAGACCAGCTCTTTGAGTCGATGCCAGAGCATGCCCATGGCCAACAGCGGAGAGCGCAGGTATTTACCGCCGGGGAAGGTCATGTGCGGGACCTTGGCGAACAGGTCGAAGCGGCCGCTGGCCTGGCCGCTGATGGCTTCGCCGAGCAGGCGTCCGGCCAGGTGCGTGGCGTTGACGCCATGGCCTGAATAAGCCTGGGCGTAATAGACGTTGGGCTGGCTGGCGAGCCGGCCGATCTGGGGCAGGCGGTTGGCGCCGATGCCGATCATGCCGCCCCATTGATAGTCGATGCGCACGTCGGCCAGGTGCGGGAAGACCTTAAGCATCTTCGGCCGCATGTACCCGGCGATGTCCTGCGGGTCGCGCCCGGAGTAGTGGCAGGCGCCGCCGAACAGCAGGCGGTTGTCGGCAGACAGTCGGTAGTAATCGAGGGCGACGCGCTGGTCGCACACTGCCATGTTGCGCGGCAGCAACTGCCTGGCGCGCTCGGCGCCGAGCGGCTCGGTGGCGATGATGTAGCTGCCGGCCGGCAGCACCTTGCCACCGAGTTCTGCATTCAGGCCATTGAGGTAGGCATTGCAGCACAGCACCAGGGTGTCGGCCTGGACCTTGCCCGTTGCCGTGTGCACCGCCACCTGCGGCCCGTAGTCGATGCGCGTGACCGCAGACTGCTCGTGCAACTGCACGCCCAGGCGCTGCGCCAGTGCGGCTTCGCCCAGCGCCAGATTGAGCGGGTGCAGGTGGCCCGAGCCCATGTCGATCAGGCCGCCGACGTAACGCTCGCTGCCCACCACGCTGTGCATGTCGGCCTTGGCCACCAGTTTCAGTTCATGCGGATAGCCCAGGCTGCGCAGGTGCTCGGCCTCTTCGGCGAACCCGTCCAGCTCGCCGGGTTTGTTCGCCAGGTCGCAGTAACCCCAGGTCAAGTCGCAGGCGATGGCATTGCCCTCGATCCGTTGCCGAACGATATCCACCGCCTCCAGGCCCATCAGTTGCAGGCTGCGCACGCCGTCTTCGCCAATCACCGAGCGAAATTGCTCGAGGCCATGGCCAACCCCGCGAATCAGCTGTCCGCCGTTGCGCCCGCTGGCGCCCCAACCGATTTGCTGCGCTTCCAGGACAATCACCGAAAGCCCGCGCTGGGCCAGTTCGATGGCGGTGTTCAGCCCCGAGAACCCCCCGCCGACGACGCATACATCGGCTCGCTGCGTGCCTTGCAAGGCGGGCAATGTGAGCGAGGCGTTGCGGCTGGCAGCGTAATAAGAGGCGGTATGCGACATGAGCGAATCCTGGCGTGGGCGCGAGCAGGCGAGGATAAGCGCTGGTTTCCGGGCCGGGCAAGCGCGGGTCTCGGTGATTGGGCCAGCGCTGCGGTTTGCCTTACACTGCGCGGCCCTTCTTACAACCTGCTGGGCACATGTCTGATAACCGCCACAAGATCCACTTCCTGCGTGAACTGATCCCAAGCTTCGAATGCGAGCCCGGCTGTCACGATTGCTGTGGGCCGGTGACCACATCTGCCGAAGAAATGGCCTGCCTGCCGCGCACTTCGGCGGCGCAACAGGCCGCAGCGCTGGAGCGCCTCGACTGCGTGCACCTGGGGCCGCAGGGCTGCACGGTCTACGCCGACCGACCGCTGATCTGCCGCCTGTTCGGCACCACGCCGCGCATGGCCTGCCCACGGGGGCGAGGGCCGGCGACCCCGATCGAGCCCGAGGCCGAGCACCTGGTGCATCAGTTCATCGCCACGACTCGGCAAGTGCTGGTCTGAACGCCAGCGAGCTTCAGTCGGGAATCGGCAGGCACAGGCTCTCTTTGACTTCTTCCATGACGATGTAGCTTTTCGACTCACGCACGTGCGGCAGCTTGAGCAGGATGTCGCCGAGTAGCTTGCGGTAGGAGGCCATCTCGGAAATCCGCGCCTTCACCAGGTAGTCGAAATCACCCGAAACCAAATGGCATTCCAGCACATGCGGCAGCTTGAGCACGGCGCGGCGGAATTCTTCGAAGGTGTCGCCGGATTTGTAGTCCAGGCCGATTTCCACGAACACCAGCAGGCTACCCTTCAAGTGCTGCGGATTGAGCCGCGCGTTGTAGCCCATGATGATGCCTTCGCGTTCCAGGCGGCGAACGCGCTCGGTGCACGGGGTGGTTGAAAGGCCGACCTTTTCCCCCAGCTCGGTGAACGAGATACGTCCGTCATTCTGCAGGATACGCAGGATATTGCGGTCGATCTTGTCCAGTTCGCGCTTGCTTTGATGCTGGGTTCTCATAGGGGATGCCCCTCCGTGAAAGGCCAAAGTGCCGAGAATTGTCGCCAAATATAGGCTTTTATATAGTGAAAAGCACTGAGCGGTAGTTTTTATACTGCGGCCATTCGATACATCTCAACAAACGCCCGCGGCTGGCCGCGCGAGAGGGAGCGACAATGCGAGTTCTGGTATTGGGTGGCGGTGTCATTGGAACCGTCAGCGCTTACTACCTGGCCCGACAAGGTTTTCAAGTGACGGTGGTCGACCGCCAGCCTGCGGTGGCCATGGAAACCAGCTTTGCCAATGCCGGCCAGATCTCGCCGGGCTACGCCTCGCCGTGGGCTGCCCCGGGTGTACCGCTCAAGGCCATCAAATGGCTGCTCGAGCGCCACGCGCCGCTGGCGATCAAGCTCACCGGTGATATCGACCAGTACCTGTGGATGGCGCAGATGCTGCGCAACTGCACGGCCAATCGCTATGCGGTGAACAAGGAGCGCATGGTGCGCTTGTCCGAGTACAGCCGTGACTGCCTCGACGAGCTGCGCGCCGAAACCGGCATCGCCTATGAAAGCCGCACGCTGGGCACCACGCAGTTGTTCCGCACCCAGGCGCAGGTCGATGCCGCGGCCAAGGACATCGCCGTGCTCGAGCAGTCCGGCGTGCCCTACGAACTGCTCGACCGCGACGCCATTGCCCGCGTCGAGCCGGCGCTGGCCGGGGCCAAGCACCTGCTCGCCGGTGCCCTGCGCCTGCCCAACGACCAGACCGGCGACTGCCAACTGTTCACCACGCGTCTGGCCGACATGGCCGCCGAGCTGGGTGTGGAGTTTCGGTTCGGTCAGGATATTCAGCGCCTCCATGCCAATGGTGATCGCCTCGAGGGCGTGTGGATCGACGGCAAGCTGGAAACTGCCGACCGTTACGTGCTGGCCCTGGGCAGCTACTCGCCGCAACTGCTCAAGCCGCTGGGCATCAAGGCCCCGGTGTACCCGCTCAAGGGCTACTCGTTGACCGTGCCGATCACCGATCCGGGCATGGCGCCAACCTCGACCATTCTCGATGAAACCTACAAGGTCGCCATTACCCGATTCGACAACCGCATTCGTGTCGGCGGCATGGCGGAGATCGCCGGCTTCGACCTCAGCCTCAACCCGCGTCGGCGCGAAACGCTGGAGATGATCGTCAATGATCTCTATCCTCGCGGCGGCGATCTGCGCCAGGCGGAGTTCTGGACCGGTCTGCGCCCGGCCACACCCGATGGCACGCCGATCGTCGGTGCCACGCGCCTGAGCAACCTGTTCCTCAATACCGGGCATGGCACCTTGGGCTGGACCATGGCCTGTGGCTCGGGACGCCTGCTGGCCGATCTGATCGCGCGCAAGACGCCGCAGATCAGCGCTGCCGGGCTGGACATCTCGCGCTATGGCAATGTCCAGGACGTGGCCCGCCACGGCCACCCGGCGCCGGCTCACCGCTAGACGCTGCGGGCGGCGTAGCGTCCAGGTTGTCCGCCGCGCCTCTGACGCGCGGCGTTTTCACTTTCTCAACGAACTGCCAGAAGGCTGTAGTCATGCGTCCTGCCCGTGCCCTCATCGATCTCCAGGCCCTGCGCCACAACTACCGCCTGGCCCGTGAGCTGTCCGGCGCCAAGGCGCTGGCGGTGATCAAGGCCGATGCCTACGGACATGGTGCCGTGCGCTGCGCGCTGGCCCTGGAGCCTGAGGCCGATGGCTTCGCCGTGGCCTGCATCGAAGAGGCGCTGGAACTGCGTGCTGCCGGCATCAAGGCGCCGGTGTTGCTGCTGGAAGGTTTTTTCGAGGCCAGCGAACTGGCGCTGATCGCTGAGCATGACCTGTGGTGCGTGGTGCATTCGCCGTGGCAGCTGCAAGCAATCGAGCAGACGCCGCTGCACAAGACGCTGAAGGTCTGGCTCAAGCTCGACACCGGCATGCACCGCGCAGGCCTGCACCCCGATGAATACCAGAACGCTTATCAGCGCCTGCTGGCCAGCGGCAAGGTGGCCCGCGTGGTGCTGATGAGCCACTTCGCCCGCGCCGACGAACTCGACGCCAGCACCACCGAGCGCCAGCTGGCGGTGTTCCTGGCTGCCCGCGAGGGGTTGGCGGCAGAATGCAGCCTGCGCAACTCACCGGCGCTGCTGGGCTGGCCGCAGATCCCTAGTGACTGGGTCCGCCCAGGCATCATGCTCTACGGCGCGACCCCGTTCGACGTGGCGCAGGCCCAAGCCTCACGCTTGCAGCCGGTGATGACCCTGCAATCGCGGCTGATCAGTGTGCGCGAACTGCCGGCCGGCGAGCCGGTGGGTTATGGCGGCCTGTACACCACCGCGCGGACCTCGCGGGTCGGCGTGGTCGCCATGGGCTACGCCGATGGCTATCCGCGTCAGGCACCCACCGGTACGCCAGTGGTGGTTGCCGGGCAGCGCACCCAGCTGATCGGCCGGGTGTCGATGGACATGCTCTGTGTCGATCTCACAGACGTGCCGCAGGCCGTGGTCGGCAGCCCGGTGGAGCTGTGGGGCAAGCAGGTGCTGGCCAGTGACGTCGCCGCCCAGGCAGGCACCATTCCTTACCAGATCTTCTGCAACCTCAAGCGCGTGCCGCTGGAGTACGTGGACGCCTGAGCCCGAACGGCCCGACCCTTGAGTGTTGTAAATTCTGAACGCGGTTGCCATCATATCGGCCACATTCCCCCCGCGACCGTTTCAGGAGGCTCAGCTTTGGACGTCGGCGAACGACTGCAGGCCATCCGTAAGCTCAAGGGCCTGTCCCAGCGTGAACTGGCCAAGCGCGCAGGGGTGACCAACAGCACCATTTCGATGATCGAGAAGAACAGCGTCAGCCCCTCGATCAGTTCGTTGCGCAAGGTGCTAAGTGGCATTCCCATGTCGATGGTCGAGTTCTTTTCCGTGGAACTTGAAACCGCAGGCACGACCCAGATCGTCTACAAGGCCGATGAACTCATCGACATCTCCGACGGCGCGGTGACCATGAAGCTGGTCGGCAAGTCGCACCCCAACCGCGCCATCGCCTTTCTCAACGAGGTGTATCCGCCCGGTGCCGACACCGGGGTCGAAATGCTCACCCACGATGGCGAGGAAACCGGCATCCTCCTCGAAGGCCAGCTGGAGCTGGTGGTGGGCAACGAAACGTTCATCCTCGAAGCCGGCGACAGCTACTACTTCGAAAGCACCCGCCCGCACCGTTTTCGCAACCCGTTCGACAAGCCCGCACGGCTGATCAGCGCCGCTACCCCCTCGAATTTTTGATCTGGCGCAGGCAAATGTCTCGGCAATACCCCTTTCCAATGTGGGGTCGTTCCGCAGGGTAGGCCTTCCCGATATACTTTTTGCCGCCCGCGTAAACCGTGGCCGTGGGCGTGATCAGCCACCATGAGGGTGTAAGCGTGAACCAGATCAACCAGTGGCTGGCCCTGCCAGCAGCTCTTTTCGCCCTGTGGGCGCTCAACGCCCAGGCAGCGACCAGCGACGACATCGCCAAGCGCCTGGCACCGGTCGGCCAGGTGTGTATCCAGGGCCAGGAGTGCAAGGGCATGGCAGTGGCCGTCAGCGCCAGTGGCGGGGCGGCGAAGAACGTCGACGATGTCATCGCCAAGCATTGCAACGCCTGCCATGCCACCGGCCTGCTGGGGGCGCCGAAGGTGGGTGACACGGCCGCCTGGAAAGAGCGTGCCGACCACCAGGGCGGCCTCGACGGCATCCTCGCCAAGGCCATCACCGGCATCAACGCCATGCCGCCCAAAGGCACCTGCGCCGACTGCTCCGACGACGACCTGAAACAGGCCATCAAGAAGATGTCCGGGCTGTAAGCGGTGTATCCAGTGGCACGGCCCTGACGCCGTGCAGCGATGCAGCAAAACTCTTCCGGCACCGGTCCAACGTCCGCACCCTCGGACGTTGACGGAGGCCACGATGGCCCGGCATTGCTCTCTCGATCAGGCGGTAGACCAGGTGCTGGCGCAATTGCCGGCGCATATTCACATGGGCATGCCGCTGGGCCTGGGCAAGCCCAATGCCTTCGTCAATGCGCTGTACGCGCGCATCCGCGACCTGCCCGAACGCCGCCTGACCCTGTACACCGCACTGAGCCTCGGCCGCCCGCCGCTGGGCGATGGCTTGCAGCGGCGCTTTCTCGAACCCTTCGTCGAGCGGGTGTTCGCCGACTACGAAGAGCTGCAGTACCTCGCCGACCTGCGGAGCGACAGCCTGCCGCCGAACATCCGCGTCGAGCAGTTCTTCATGCAGCCCGGCAGCCTGCTGCACAGCGCGGCGGCCCAGCAGGACTACGTCAGCAGCAACTACAGCCATGCCGCGCGTGACATCAACGCCAAGGGCCTGAACCTGATCGCGCAGCTGGTGGCGGCGACCCCCGAGCGGCCCGGGCAACTGAGCCTGGCCTGCAACCCGGACATCACCCTCGACCTGTTGCCGATGATCGCCCGGCGCCGCGAAGCCGGCGAGACCATTCTGGTGCTCGGCCAGGTGCATGAAGAGCTGCCTTACATGCCCGGCGATGCCGAACTCGGCGAGGCGCAGTTCGACCTGCTGATCGACACCCCCGAGCGGCGCCGACTGTTCTCCACACCGAACATGCCGGTGACCACCCAGGACCACTGCATCGGCCTGCACGTTAGTGCGCTGGTGCGCGATGGCGGCACCTTGCAGATCGGCATCGGTGCGATGGGCGATGCCGTGGCTTCGGCGCTGCTGGCCCGGCATCGCGACAATGCCGGCTACCGCAGCCTGCTCGAGGCGCTGGATCTGAGCCCCTGGCAGCGTCTGGTGGCGGGCGAGGGCGGCTTGGAGGCGTTCGAGCAGGGCTTGTATGGCTGCAGCGAAATGTTCGTTAACGGGCTGCTGGCGCTGGTCGAAGCCGGGGTCATCCGCCGCCCGGCCGACGAGCACGGGGTGCTGGTGCATGGCGGGTTTTTCCTCGGCCCACGCAGCTTCTACCAACGCCTGCGCGAGATGCCGCTGGCGCAGCGCAGCCAGTTCGCCATGACCGCCATCAGCTACATCAACGAACTGTATGGCGATGAGCCGCGCAAGCGCCGCGAGCGCCAGGATGCGCGCTTCGTCAACACGGTGTTCGCCTGTACCTTGCTCGGCGCGGCGGTGGCCGACCAACTGGAAGATGGCCGGGTGCTGAGCGGCGTCGGTGGGCAGTACAACTTCGTCGCCCAGGCCCATGCGCTGGACGGCGGACGCTCGATTCTGCTGTTGCGCAGCTGGCGTGAGGCGGCGGGGAAAGTCAGCTCGAACCTGTACTGGGAATATGGGCACTGCACCATTCCCCGGCACCTGCGCGACATCGTGGTGACCGAGTACGGCATCGCCGACCTGCGCGGGCAGAGCGACAGCGAAGTGATCGCCCGCCTGCTGGCAGTGTGCGACTCGCGCTTCCAGCCCGAGCTGATGGCCCAGGCGAAAAAGGCCGGCAAGCTGGCCGAGGACTTCGAACTGGCGCCGCGCTTCACCGACAACACACCCGAGCGCCTGGAAGCGCTACGCGCCGAACACCCAGCGTTCTTCCCCGAATACCCGCTGGGCAGCGACTTTACCGACGAAGAACGTGACCTGGTGCGTGCACTGGACTGGCTCAAGCGCAAATTCAAGCTCAGCGAGGCGCTGGAGCTGGGCAAGGCCGCGCTGGACGCACCTGAGCCTGAAGCCTACCCGCGGCACCTGCAGCGCATGCAACTGCACGCGCCGGATGGGCTCAAGGAAGAGCTGTACCAGCGCCTGCTGTTGGCGGCGTTGCAGGCGACCGTTCATAGCGGGTGATGGGTGCTGATCCATCTCAGGCAATCGAAGCCGCTTGGTGGAACCGGGTGGCTTTCCTTGGGTGCGCTTCGCACGCCTTCGTGAGTGAACCGCAGCGGCGGACCGTTCGCTCTTACAGGCGCTGCGGTTCAGCCGCGAGCAGGCCCAGCACCAATACAAAGACCTCAGATAAAGCTGACCACACCACCTTCCAGCGACTTGACCCGGGCCAGGGATTCAACGCGGTAGCCCTGGCTGTCCAGTTCGGCGCGGCCGCCCTGGAACGACTTCTCGATGACGATGCCGATGCCGGCCACGGTTGCGCCGGCCTGCTTGATGATCGAGATCAGCGCCTGCGAAGCCTTGCCGTTGGCTAGGAAGTCGTCGATCACCAGCACGCGGTCGCTGCTGCTCAGGTGGCGCGGCGAGATCGCCACGGTGTTTTCGGTCTGCTTGGTGAACGAGTACACCGAGGCGGTCAGCAGGTTCTCGGTCAGGGTCAGCGACTGGTGCTTGCGGGCGAAGATCACCGGCACGCCCAGGCGCAGGCCGGTCATCACCGCAGGGGCGATGCCGGAGGCCTCGATGGTGACGATCTTGGTGATGCCGGCATCGGCGAACAGACGGGCGAACTCGTCACCGATCAACTGCATCAGCGCAGGGTCGATCTGGTGGTTGAGAAACGCATCGACCTTGAGAACCTGATCGGAAAGCACGATGCCTTCTTCGCGAATCTTCTGCTGCAGTGCTTGCACGGTGGTGTCCTCGATGTAACGAAAAGGGCCCCGGCCCACATGGCCGGTGCACAGTTAAAGGGTAAGGGCTGCTCAGCGTTTGAGCATGGCCCGGATGTCGGCCAGCGCGTTGTTGCCGCGCGCTGCCTTGACTTCGACCGGGGCGTCGTCCAGGCCTTCCCAGGCCAGGTCGTCGGGTGGCAGTTCGTCGAGGAAGCGGCTCGGCGTGCAGTCGATGATTTCCCCGTACTGCTTGCGCTTGGCGGCGAAGGTGAACGCCAGGGTCTGCCGCGCTCGGGTGATGCCGACGTAGGCCAGGCGCCGCTCTTCCTCGATGGTGTCGGCCTCGATGCTCGAGCGGTGCGGGAGGATTTCCTCTTCCATGCCCATGATGAACACGTAGGGAAATTCCAGGCCCTTGGAGGCGTGCAGGGTCATCAGCTGTACGCCTTCGGCGTTGTCTTCTTCTTCCTGCTGGCGCTCGAGCATGTCGCGCAGCACCAGCTTGCCGATGGCGTCTTCGATGGTCATGTCACCCTCTTCGTCTTTCTCGAGGGTGTTCTTCAGCGCATCGATGAGGAACCACACGTTGCTGATGCGAAAATCGGCGGCCTTGTCGCTGGCGGTGTTCTGGCGAATCCAGTTCTCGTAGTCGATGTCGCGGACCATTTCGTGCAGGGCCGCGATCGGGTCGTCCAGGGCGACCTTGTGGCGCACGCCGTCGAGCCAGTGCTTGAAGCGTTGCAGGCGCTCGGTGTAGCGCGCATCGAGGTGCTCGCCCAGGCCCATTTCCTCGCTGGCGGCATACATCGACACACCACGCTCGGTGGCATAGTTGCCGAGTTTTTCCAGGGTGGTCGAGCCTATTTCCCGGCGCGGCACGTTGATCACCCGCAGGTAGGCGTTGTCGTCGTCCGGGTTGACCAGCAGGCGCAGGTAGGCCATGAGGTCTTTGACTTCCTGGCGGCCGAAGAAGCTGTTGCCGCCCGACAGGCGATACGGTACCTGGTGATGCTGCAGCTTCAGCTCGATCAGCTTGGCCTGGTAGTTGCCCCGGTAGAGGATGGCGAAATCGCTGTACGGGCGGTCGGTGCGCAGGTGCAGGGTGAGGATTTCCATGGCCACGCGTTCGGCCTCGGTGTCCTCGTTCTTGCAGCGGATCACGCGGATCTCGTCGCCCACGCCCATCTCGCTCCACAGTTGCTTTTCGAAGGCATGGGGGTTGTTGGCGATGAGCACGTTGGCGCAGCGCAGAATGCGGCTGGTGGAGCGGTAGTTCTGCTCGAGCATGACCACCTTGAGCGAGGGGTAGTCGTCCTTGAGCAGCATCAGGTTTTCCGGTCGCGCGCCGCGCCAGGCGTAGATCGACTGGTCGTCGTCACCGACCACGGTGAACTGGTTGCGCATGCCGATGAGCATCTTCACCAGCAGGTACTGGCTGGCGTTGGTGTCCTGGTATTCGTCCACCAGCAGGTAGCGCACGCGGTTCTGCCAGCGCTCCAGCACATCGGCGTGCTCTTCGAACAGCTTGACCGGCAGCAGGATGAGGTCGTCGAAGTCCACCGCGTTGTATGCCCTGAGCGTGCGCTGGTAGTGGGTATAGACGATGGCTGCGGTCTGCTCGCGCGGGTTGCGGGCTTTCTCCAGGGCTTCGGCGGGCAGGATCAGGTCGTTCTTCCACGAACCGATCATGTTCTTGACCTCGTCGAGGCCGTCGTCGCCGGAGTATTCCTTTTGCATGATGTCCGACAGCAAGGCCTTGATGTCGGTCTCGTCGAAGATCGAGAACCCCGGCTTGTAACCCAGCCGCGCGTGTTCCTTGCGGATGATGTTCAGACCCAGGTTGTGGAAGGTGCACACCGTCAGGCCGCGGCCTTCGCCGGGCCGCAACAGGGTCGCGACACGCTCTTTCATCTCGCGCGCGGCCTTGTTGGTGAAGGTCATGGCGACGATGTACTGGGCGCGGATGCCGCAGTTCTGGATCAGGTGAGCAATCTTGCGTGTGATCACGCTGGTCTTGCCCGAGCCGGCACCGGCGAGCACCAGGAGAGGGCCGCCGACGTAATCGCAGGCTTCCTGTTGCCGGGGGTTGAGTCGGGACATGCGGGGAAACCGGGGGTGGCCAGAAAATAGCCGCGCATTCTATCAGGCCTGCAAGGCTTGTGGCGCGACCGTCCGCCGCGAAGTCCGAGGTAAATCACATTTGCCGAAGCAGGACGGTTGGCGCAGGATGCACGACAAAATGTGTCGTGCTATAAGGCACTTTGCCTCTATTCAGGTGAGAATCATTTCCACTTGTGGGGTAGCATACCGCCGTCCACCGCCATGGTCTTCATGCCTAAGGAGCCTGCGTGCCCACGCCTGCCCAACCCTTGCGTCTGCTGTTGCTGGCCGAAGAGCCGGAATGGGCCACGCAATTGCGCGCTTGCCTGCAAACGCTGGGTGGCTCGGCAGTATTGCTGACGGCGCCAAATTGGGAAGCCGTCGACACTCTATTCTGTGACGACCGTCAAGCTGTGGTGCTGGCAACCCCCGATTTGCAGCCGGCCCCCGGGCGCTGTGCGTTGCCGACCATCCTGCTGCTCGATGCCGAACCTGCGGCTGCGCCGAACGGGGTCAGCGACTGGCTGGTGCGCGGCCAGCTCAATGAAGATGCCCTGCGCCGCTCCTTGCGCCATGTTCGCGAGCGCAGCGTACTGGTGGCCACCCTGCAACGCCTGGCCGAGCAGGACCCACTCACCGGGATCGCCAATCGCCAAGGTTTTCAGGCGCTGCTCAGCGCCCGCCTGGCCCAGCACGACGGCCGTGGCGTGGCCTTGGGCCATCTGGATCTGGACAACTTCCGCCATGCCAACGACGCCCTCGGCCATCAGGGCGGCGACCGCCTGATTCTGCAAGTGGTGGCGCGCCTGCAACAGCAACTGGAGGCGGGCGACCAACTGGCACGTCTGGGCGGCGACGAGTTCGCCCTGCTGATCGACACCCAGCGCGACCCCAGCCGCGCGCAGTGGGTGGCCGAGCGCATCACCGAAGCCCTGGCCGAGCCCTACTGGATCGATGGCGAAAGCCTGCTGCTCGGCTGCAGCCTGGGCCTGGCCCACGCCCGCGCCCAGGCCGGCGCCGACCCGCTGATGTGGCACGCACACATCGCCATGCGCCAGGCCAAGGCGGTGCAGGGCTGTACCTTCCATGTGTTCAACGAGCGGATCAACCGCAATGCGCGCAGCCTGGCCGACCTCGAAAGCGAGCTGCGCCGGGCCTTGCGCCGTGACGAGCTGGAGCTGCATTACCAGCCCCGCCTGAGCCTGGCCGATGGGCGCATTGTCGGCCTCGAAGCGTTGGTGCGCTGGCGCCACCCCGAGCGTGGCCTGTTGCCGCCTGGCGAATTCGTGCCGCTGGCCGAGCAGAGTGGCTTGATCGTGCCGCTGGGCTACTGGGTGATTTCCCGTGCCCTGCGTGACATGCAGCGGCTGAGCGAGCGTGGCGTGGCGCCGTTGCACATGGCGGTGAACCTGAGCTTTCGCCAGTTCCAGGACAGCCAGCTGCTGCCGACCCTGAGCCGGCTGATCATCGAGCATGGCGTCGATGCCCGCTGGCTGGAGTTCGAGCTGACCGAAACGGCGGTGATGCGCCGCAACGAACAGGTGCGCCAGACCATGGATGCCCTGGGCCGGCTGGGCGTGCGTTTTTCCCTGGATGACTTCGGCACCGGTTTCTCGTCGTTCGTCCACCTCAACAGCCTGCCGATCACCCTGCTCAAGGTCGACCGCAGCTTCGTCGCCGGCATGGAGCAGCGCGAAGAGAACCGCAAGCTGGTGCACGCGATGATCAACCTGGCGCATAACCTCAACCTCGAGGTGGTCGCCGAAGGCGTCGAAAGCGCCGAGCAACTGGGGCTGCTGCGCAGCTTTGGCTGCGACCAGGTACAGGGCTTTCTGGTCAGCCGGCCGTTGCCGGTGGAGGCGCTGGTGGCCTACCTGGGCAGCGGCGCCAGCCCGGCCCTGCGCGAGCGCTGGTAGGCCGCCTTAGCGTGCCAGCTTCTGTCGCACGCGCCACTCGAAGCCGTAGGTCATCGCCACCGAGGCGCAGGCCAGGCCCAGCGCCAGGCCCCACCAGATGCCCGGTGCGCCGAAACCGAGGGTGAAGGCGAACAGCCAGGCACTCGGTGCGCCGACCAGCCAGTAGCAGAGCAGGCCGATGACGAAGGTGGTCTTGGCATCCTTCAGGCCGCGAATCGAGCCCATGGCGATGGTCTGTACGCCGTCGAACAGCTCGAACCAGGCCGCCACCAGCAGCAGCGACACGGCCAGTTGGAAAATCGCCGCGAAGGCCGGGTCGTTGCGGTCGATGAAAATGCCGACCAAGGCTTCCGGGCACAGCCAGAACAGCGCCGCGAACCCGAACATCAGCACGGCGCCGAAGGCGATGCCGACGCGCCCGGCGCTGCGCGCGGCAAGAATCTGCCCGGCGCCGAAGTACAGCCCCACGCGCATGGTCACCGCATAGGAAAGCCCGGTCGGCACCATGAACGCGGTCGACACCAGTTGCAGGGCAACCTGGTGCGCGGCCAGCTCGGTGCTGCCCAGCACGCCCATGCACAGCGCGGCGAAGGCGAACAGGCCGATTTCGACCATGTAGGTGCCACCGATCGGCAGGCCCAGGCGCAGCAGTTCGCGCAATGCACCCAGCGAAGGCCGGCTCAGCCCTTTGCGCAGTGGATAGGCGTCGTACACCCGGTGCCAGCGGATATACAGCGCCAGGGCCACGGCCATACCCAGCGAGACCAGCGCGGTGACCAGGCCTATGCCCAGCAGGCCCAGTTTCGGCAGGCCCATCCAGCCTTCGATCAGCGCATGGTTGAACAGGTAGTTGAGCACGGTGCCGACCAGGCTGATGACCATCACCGGGGTCGAATGGCCCAGGGCGCTGGTGAAACCGCGCAAGGCCATGAAGGTCAGGTAGCCGGGCAGGGCCAGCGGCAGCAGGGTCATGAACTGCATGGCGCCGTCGATGTTCTGCGCATCCTGGCCGAACAGCCGCAGCAGCGGCGCGAGGTTCCACAGGGCCAACGCGGCAAGCAGCGCCAGGCCCCAGGCCAGCCACAGGCCGTTCTGCGCCAGGCGCGTAGCCCCGGCGATGTCGCCGGCGCCCTTGCGGATCGCCACCAGGGTGCCGACCGCAGCGATGATGCCCAGGCACAGAATCGACACGAACGAATAGCTGGCCGCGCCCAGGCCACCACCGGCCAGCGCCTGCGGGCTGATGCGCGCCATCATCAAAGTGTCGGTGAGTACCATCAGCATGTGCGCCAACTGCGAGGCGATCAACGGCCCGGCCAGACGCAGCAGGGCCTTGAGTTCGGTGGTGGGCGCGACGTGCATGGGGTCATCCTTCAGGGGCAGGACGCGAGTGTGCAACTTTGCTCGGCGTTCTACAAAAGGATTAGCCGAGGGGTGGTGTCGGGTGATGTACCAAGAGGCCACGAAGAGTACCAGGCGGGGCCGATGATCCGCCCTGTGAACAGCTGGTTGTCGAGCTGGGAGCGCCAAGTTTGTAATTATCCTCAGGGATCGCATCCGAGGCTCTTCATGCAGAGCTTGGAACGATTGCCCGCTGAGCCTTATGCTACCTTCGACACGTGCGCGCAATTAGCCTGGAGATATAGAGTGCCTTCGCTTCCCGACAGCTTCACTGTTACAACAGGGTATCAGCACAAGTCTGCCATGGCCTTCGTCGTTGATTCCCTTCGCGACGGTATTCTTTCGGGCATGATTCCAGAGGGTACCCCGTTACGCCAGGATGAGCTGGCTGGCAAATTCGGGGTTAGCCGCATGCCTGTCAGGGATGCAATAAGACAACTTGAAGCGGAAGGGCTTGTCACCTCCGAGCGCCACAAGGGTGCCTTCGTATGCGTTATGACGATTGACGATGTCGTGGAGATTTACGACATGCGCATCATGGCAGAAACGACGGCATTGGATTTCGGCTTTGGTGATATCTCGGACGAAGATGTATTTGAAATGGAGACGCTCATCGAAAACATGGCGGCGAATCGGGATCCCCATGCACTGGGCGAGCTGAATGAGCGATTCCACGACTTTCTCTATGCGCGGTCCAATCGCCCTCGTTTGTTGGCTCTTATAAAGTCACTTCACCAAGCAGTCGACAGGCATCTACGGTTTTTGCTGACCAATCTGGAATACCACAAGAAATCCGAAGAAGATCATCGAGCTATGCTAAACGCGTGCCGAGCCGGTAACCGAGCTTTGGCAAAAGATATTTTGCGAAAGCATCTGGAGGCTGGACGAGATCATATCGTTAGCTTTCTGAAAAACCAACAGCGCTCCACGTCGTAGTCGTTACGTTTCCAGTGGAGCCGTGAGAGCAGTCCTCACCAGCGCGTCGACGATAAGTTCGAGGGAATACCCGGAAAACTCGAGCATCTTGGGATACATGCTGGCATTGGTGAAGCCGGGCAGCGTATTCACTTCGTTTAGGATGACCTCATCATCGTCGCGAAGGAAAAAGTCAATTCGGGCCAAGCCCTTTAATTCCAGGCATCGAAATATGTCCAAAGACAAATTCTGAACGTGCAGCGCAAGCGTTGGAGAAATAGCGCTAGGCACCAAGAGCGTCGAGTCCTCTTGCGTGGCATATTTTGCATCGTAGCTATAAAAAACATGATCTTTGGAGGGTAAGACTTCCCCTGGCTGAGATGCAATAACTTGCCCGTTGCATTCCAAGATACCGCACTCTATCTCTCTGCCCTTGATTTCCTTCTCGACAAGCACCTTCTGATCGAGGCGTTGGGCGATTGCATATGCTTCACGGTATTCAGATTCGCAAGTAACCCGGGCTACGCCAATTGAAGAGCCTGAACAAGCGGGTTTGACGAAAAGCGCCCCGCCACCCAGCGATGCTACAACGTGCTCCCAAGTCGGCATCTCGAAGGATGCGATCCATGGTGCCACGGCAATGCCGGCTGCGCCCACGAGTCGCTTGGTGACGTCTTTGTCCATCGCCACTGCGGAACCCAGTATTCCAGATCCTACGCACGGAATCCCACACATCGCACTTAGTCCCTGTAGCGCGCCATCCTCTCCATAGAGCCCGTGGAGCGCGGGGAAAATCATATCGACAGTGATTTCGACTGGAGCCGATTCGGGTCTTGAAAAGATAAAGGACCGCCTACCAGGCTGGAGAGTCACCAGAGGCGCAGAGGTGTCCACCTTGTCTGGGAATGTGCAGGGTGAGCCCTGGTAGTGCCACGCCCCACTGCTATCGATCCCTACGCAATGAACAGAGTGACCCAATGTGCATAAAGCCTGATGAAGGCTGCGTGCCGACATGAGTGAGACAGCATGCTCGGTGCTCCTACCGCCAAAAATCAGTGCAATAACATTTTGTCTCACTTTCTACATCCTCCATTTTCTATCCTTGGCTACTGTATCCAATATCCAAAAATAAACGCAATGGCATGGATGCCTTTCATAACGAAATGGAACGTCAATGCCTATTTTTCCCCCTGTAGCCAGCGCTTTAGCTAGGCCGGTAAGTCGACGATCTGGATCTGAAACCTACCGTCAGATCCGCGCCATCGCCGTATCAGCACCTGAATGCCTCGAAGGTGCGAAATCCAGCCGCGCTTTGAATAGCTGCGATCCCGTAAGCCTCTTCAATGCCTGCCGGCATGCCGCCTGTCTTGCGCAAACCGAAGGAAACCCTTGGGCATCCAGCACGTGGGCCGCGAAACGCAGTGATGTAAGAAAACATTTCATGCTGATGTATTCGCTAGATGACATCCCCGCATTCGAGGCGCTGTTAGTCTCGCAAAGACCAAACGTTGTTTTGATTGGTGCCATGACACTATGCATGCCAGGCGCGGTGGAATGTGCCAAGCGAGTCAGGAGGCTCCTGGGTGATAGCGCTGTGATAGTTCTCGGTGGGCGCCATGTTAACGAAACCCTCTATCTGGAAGATGAAAAACGAAGAGAGGTGAGTTCTGTAAGGCATCACAAAGCCTCACCTGGCAGGCTCATCAGGGATCGAACAATTTCTCCTCTGTTCGATATTATTATTTCGGGTGAAGCAGAAATGGTCATTAGCGCCATTGGTGAGGGGCTTGCGCAGTCCAAAGAACTGAATCTAAAAAATATTTCCGAATTCTTGAGTCTCACAATCCCAGGTTTATGGATTGCAGATTTTCCTGGAATGGACACGACACACGTCAGCTCCGGCATCCGCCTAGATCAGAACCAACTGCCATCAGCGATCAAGGCATTTGGAGTTCAGAGTTCGTTTGACATATTTAGGGGTCGGCTAACATCTCACGTGTTTAGCTACACTGGACGCGGATGTTTCTACGATTGTGCATTTTGCAGCGAGCGCCGAAGCGTTGCAGGAGGTATCTATGACGCTCATGGCGCCCCCGCTAGGGTCTATAGACAATTTCAAGAAACCATTTCAATTAGCAATGAGAACCCGAACGCCCGCAAAGCAAGTGCGTTTGTCGAGGACTCAATTTTTCTCAATGGGAGCCCGAGTCAGATAAATGTCCTGTGTGAACTGCTCGAGCAAAAGCCGCTTGAATTGATATTTGGAGGGCAGTTCACAGTTGACTTGGTTATCCAGCGTCGAAGCCTGATCGAACGACTCGCCAGTAATGGACTGCGCTACGTATTCCTTGGCTTGGAAACACTGGAGCCTGAGGCAATTGGCGGAATGAGTAAAGACATCGGTAGCGCACATGCGTCATGGCAGAAGCGATTTCATGAGGCGCTGAGTACATTAATTAGCCTGCGAATATCTTGCGGTTGTGCACTTTTATTCGGCCTTGGTGAAAGTCAGTTCAGTCGCGAGCATCTCCTCAGTTTACTCATCAAACTCAGACGGACAACCGGGCAGCCTGTGACCCTGAGTGCTAACTGGGCAGTTCAACATCCGCTAAAAAACTGTTTGGAAAGTGCAGATCATGATTATTTACAGTGGGGCACACCAGAAGGCCGGCTTCTAGAGCTCTTCCATAGGTTCGGTGAGGCATCGGCCAGGTATCCACTTCATGGCATAGCACCGCCGCAGGTAGATGAAGTGACAAGGATTATCGAGCGATTGGATGCATTTGAGGCTCTCGATGAAAAATAATGGCCCAACCGCTTTGGCGCAAGTCGGGATTTTTCCTGTGGGCGAATTGTACTCGCTCCAAACTCCCTCCATGGACGCCACTACCTACATCGCCAATATTCCGAATCACCTGTTGCCTATTGATCCTGATAGCTTGCAGCCCTCTAGCGAATCCCCTTTCGACGGGCTTTACTATGGGGGGATCGACACCCCCACGACCCGGCAAGCCGCCCGACAGATTGCATTGCTGGAAAAAGGTAATTATGCCGTGCTTACGCCCTCTGGGCAAAGCGCACTACACCTGTTACTGCTAGCTATGACGAAATCGGGTGACCACGTACTTGTAGGCGATTCTGTAATTTACACAACTCGATGGCTCCTCGAATATTTTGGAGGGCGAGGAGTGGAAGTGGAATACTTTGCACCCCATGAAGCAAATAGGATTGGTGGACGACTAAGAGATAATACACGCCTCGTGTTGTGGGAGACGTTAGGATCGTTCACATATGAATTGATAGACTCCGCGACGATCATTGAAGCGTGTACGCACCATCCAGCACTGGTGGTTATAGATAACACATGGTCTGCTTCCACTTTTTCATTTCCTTTGGAAAACAAGGCGGATATCTGTGTTCTGTCACTTAGCAAGTCTCATGCAGCAGTGGAAGGTGTATCACTCGGTGCTCTGGTCACTCGCCAACCAAGCGTTTTCAAAGTTTTAAAGCAAATCGCTGCCCTGACAGGTTGCCATGTAAGTTCACATAGCTGCGCGGCAGTCCTACGCTCAATTAGCACGTTGGGAGCCCGACTCGAGACTCAACAGCGCTCAGTTGTGCTCATCATGAAATATCTCAAGGCGCAGCCACAGGTCATAAGACTACTGCACCCTTTGGCACAGCAATCAGAATCAGAGCTACAAAATAAATCTATTAAAGGTTGTAACAGTCTCATTACTGTCAAATTTTCATATGCAGGCCAAACACTCATGAAAAAACTTGGTCGGCTTCGCATAATAAAAATTGGGCATGGGTGGGGCGGCACAGTGAGCCTTGTAACTCCAGTGTGCCTTGATAGCAATCCGTCCGCAGCACGCATGGATGTAACCGGAACATGCTTACGGGTCTACATCGGACTTGAGGATCCCGGAGATATTATTTCAGACTTGCAGAACGCTTTTTTCGATGCGTCACCATTTTAGAATAGGCGGAATAGTGATGAACGCAATTCACGTAGACGAGCGCTATATTTTTTCCGAGCATGAGCTCCTGAATGAAGTCTGTAGATTCACTAACGATCCTGGATTTCCAAGCCTGTACCTGATGTGTGGACATTTCATGCTTTTTTTTGATGCCAGCACGAATCGGCTTATACCTGGAGTGTTCGAAGACATCGCAAACGAGTCCCTCAGAGTAATTGTCAAAAAGCGGGTAGGAATATTTCCATCATATTCTTGGGGCTTGGGGGTCAAAATTGCAGATGCATACATCGATTTAAACCGCCGACCTGCAAGCCTGATTTTATTGATAAACGACTGGCAATATACTCCATCGCTCGACGGTTCCGAATACTTGCGATCGAGCTACTACTCATCTTTTGCTCTCCCTGAGCGATACGCTGATGAGCTCAAGCGCGCTTCATTCACCCCACTTCGGAAGATATGCGCTAGTCACAAGCACCCTCTGTGCTTCCCTGAGACATGGTTGAAGAACCGCTTTCAAAATGAAGCCTCGCGCTTAGTCAAAAAAGGAAAGCTTCAAAGCCGATATCTTCCAGAAAAACCTAATATGTCCGAGGTCTCTTTCATTGACTCGACAGGTCACGAAATGCCGCTCGTGTCATGCGGCATGACAGCGTGCGCCGGGGAGATAACAGAGATGATTTCTGAGGTGTATAAAAACGGCGCTCGTATGCTTATTTTATTGGCGCCTGCTGAATGTCACCACGCCATCCGCAAAGGTGTCGAGATCGCATTGAGCTTATACGATTTCGAACCAATGAAAGTGTTGGTTGCTGACCTGGGAGGGGGTGGTGAAAGTACCATTGAAGAGATTTACCGTCGCGGCGTTCATCTCGCAATTTACTCAACCGTAGGTGCTAGCAATGAGTGATAAACACGTCGTTTACCTTGATGCAGCTGCGACAACGCCATGCTCAAGTGATGTGATGATAGCAATGAAGCCCTATTACTCGGAGCATTTTGGCAACCCCTCTTCAGCTCACGTTTTCGGCAGGCGTGCGAAAATAGCCATTCAGGACGCTACGCGTCACATAGCAAAGCTCATCAACTGCTCTGAGTCTGAACTGATTTATACGGCTGGTGCGACCGAGAGTAATAATTTGGTGGTTCTAGGCAGCGTTCAGCCGGGTGGCAATATGATCATAAGTCCCATAGATCACAAGTCTGTATTGGCGTCTGCTGAAGAAATGAGATCAAGAGGCGTTGAGGTTAGGCGTATGAGGGTAGATTCACGGGGGCGGATTGATGTTAATCATCTCCGGCAACTCGTTGACTCTTCTACCGGCTTGGTGTCGTTTTGCTATGTCAACTCTGAAATCGGAACTTATCAAAGCATCACTTCAGTTCGGCAGGCGCTGGGCAATAGTGATGCTTTGATTCATGTTGACGCTTCTCAAGCATTGGGGAAGTTACCCATTGATGTCAGGCGCCACGGCATCGACTTTGCATCTTTTTCCGCGCACAAGATTGGCGGTCCCAAGGGGGTCGGAGTTTTGTATGCGCGTGCGCAGTCGATGAATAAACTACGCCCAATAACCTTCGGCGGCGGGCAATCTGCGTTACGTAGCGGCACCCTTCCTACTCCGTTAATTGTGGGGTTCGGAGCTGCGGCTAAACTGATCAGCGAACAGGATCTTCGTTCATCTTGGAAGTCTGCAGCGAAAAAGCGGAGCATGATCCTTGAGATGTTTTCCAAACAAGGTATCCCGTACCAAATCAACTCACCATCCAACTATTGTGTGCCTCACATTCTCAATTTATCAATTCCTGGTGTGCGCTCAGAAACACTGATGAGCTGTCTCTCAAATGTGTGCGTGTCTTCTGGATCTGCATGTAATGCGCAGGACCTTGCGCCGTCACATGTCATTACAGGACTTGGCTATTCTAAAAATCGCGCTGAATGCGCTATCCGAATCTCCTTTCCCTACGATATTGATAACATTGAGTTACATGCTGCAGTGGAAGAGATTGTTAATGCTTTAAGTTCTTTGATCGCACTGACTCAGGAGTGACCGGACATGAGTGAGAATATTGCAATTATAACGGGTGGTGACTCATCGGAGCGCGAGGTGGCTGAACAGACCGCAAAAACTGTGGCTACATGTCTATCAGCACATGATATTCAGTATCAGGTATTCAATATCGCCGACATCAACGAGCTCTATCTGCTTGATTTGGTACCCTTTACCCGGGTCTTTCTCGCTTTGCACGGGGGGTTTGGCGAGGACGGTCGAGCACAGTCATATTTGGATTTCCGGAACATCTCATATAATGGCCCGCCGCCGACTGCAAGCGCTATCTGTATGGATAAGATACTGACCAAACTTGTTGCTAGAGGCCTCGGCATTAACGTTCCGCGTCACATTGATTTGAGCGATGCTCCGGTCTCGTACCGAGACGTGGAAGCCGAGCTAGGAGTGCATTTAGTGGTTAAGCCCGTTAAAGAGGGGTGCAGCTTCGGGGTTTCGTTAATTGAAAATGATCCTGCCGCTTTTGATGAAGCCAGACAACATGCTCTTGGCTACCATGCGGGCGTCGTCGTCGAGGAGTACATAACCGGTCCTGAGTTGTCAGTATGTTTTCTCGCAGGCGAGCTTTTGCCCCCATTTAAGCTGGATTTTCAAACGCCTTTCTTTTCCCATGAAGCCAAATTTTCATCACCCGATACGACTTCAGCTCTCGCTAACCTTAAGCCTTCAACTCTAGAAGTGCTCCAGCAGGACTGCGCACGGCTTGCTCAAGTCCTTGGGCTTGATTACTTTCGGGCAGACGTGATCATACATAATGACGTACCTTATCTGATTGAGTTAAATACTCTTCCAGGACTGACAAGTCATAGTCTATTTCCCAAGGCTTGCATGGCCCATGGATGGACGCTTGAGGAGGTCGTTCTTTATTTCAATGACCTCATCCCAGCCAAAAAGCGACACGCCTCGATGACCCATGAACAGGATGTTCCACGCCGAGATTCTATTAGCCGATCATAGAGCTTTGGATGAAGCGAAGAAGTTGACACAAGACGGTAGCCCAGCGGGACGTATCTACCCAGAGGCTCTCAGCCTGAGGGCACGCCACAGGCTGTTGGTGCTCGAGTGTCAGGGCTCTCCTACAGAATCTGAATCACCTCCAGACCAAGCGCCTGCGCACACGCCTGCAACGAGCGCCGTTCGCTCTGCGCGTACAGCGCCAGTTCGTCCTGCACGGTCATCTGCAAGGCGGCTTCGAAAGCGTCGCGGTTGGCGTTGCTGCCGTATTCGGCATGGCTGTCGTCACCCAGGTTGGACTGGAAGATGCCCGCGGCGCTGACCGGCAGGAAATCCTCGTACACCAGCGCCTCGAAATGCACATGCCCGGCGTCGATCAGCGCTGCCAAGGTGCGTGGGCGCGCGGGCTCTGCGCGTGCGGCCAGGCCTTTTTCCGTGGCGAAGTAGCGGAAGTACGCCAGGCCTTGTTCACGCATCTGCGCCAGGTCATCGGGGAAAGCGGCGAAGGTTTCGGCGAGCAGGCTGCGGTAGCGCTCGGCATTGGCTTCGGCCGGCACCCCGCCGAGAGCGGCGCGGGTGGCGTCGAGGAGGGTGTCGTACAACTGGCGGCCCTTGGGCGTGAGCGCCGCGCCGCGCTGTTCGATTTCACCGAAGCGCGCGGTGTGGCTGCCCTCGCTGCCGTGCTGGCCGCGGAACGCCACGGTTTCCTGCAAAGCCTTGAAGCTGGTCTGGCGCAACAGAATCGGATGGCGGCGGGTGGGCGGGCCCTCGACCACGGCTTTGGGCGGAATGCCTTTGCCCGGCATGCCCTGCTGAATGGCGTCGATGTCCAAGGTGCGCGGGGTCAGGTGATTGATGTGCGGGCCCTTGAAGGCCACCACGTCGGCGATCAGCCGGTGCTGATCGTGCAACTGCTGGTACTGCTCGGCACTGACGGTGGCCTCGCGGTGCCAGCGGAAGGTATGCAGCGCCTCTTCGACGAAACGCTCGGCGTCGGCGGCGCTGAGGCCGCCGTCGCGTTCGCACTGCTCGATCAGTTGCAGCGCGCCGTCGGTGAAGATCCGCCGCTTGGCGAGAATGCCCTGGGCCAGTTCGCGCAGTTGCGGGTTGTCGATCAGTTCCAGGCGCAGCAGCGAGGTGAACACGCGGAACGGGCTGATGTGCAGCGATTGTTCATGCACTGCGCGGAAGGCGGTGGAATGCACCGGCACGCCCGCCGAGCTGAGGTCGTAGTAACCCACCGGCTGCATGCCCATGACCGCGAACAGCCGGGCGATGGTCGCCAGTTCTTCAGCCGTGCCGACGCGGATGGCGCCGTGGCGCTCCTGGTCGAGGCGCTCCAGTTCGCCGGTCCAGCGCAGCGCCTCGGCCACCTCGGGACGTTGCCCCAGCACCTGCTGGTTGATTTCGCTCACCAGCGCCAGCAGCGTGCCGTACAGCGGCACTTCCTGTTTGTACATGAGCGACATCGCCGCAGAGAACTGCGCGCGGATGCTGTCGGGGCTGACGAAATCGTGGGCGGGCATCGCAACCTTCCTGAGGAAATGAATACCCTTACATGAAAACTGGGAATGCACTTTGCCTACAAGCGAAAAAAAGTGCGTGAGTCATTCCTTTTTTGATCGACCTCAGGCGTGATTCCCGGCCTCCAACTGGGCTTCAATCCACGCCACCAGCGCCCGCACCTTGGGCACCTCGGCGGCATGTTCGGCGAAGGCCAGGTAGTGCGCGCCGTTGCTGGCCATGGCGTGCTCCCAGGGAATCACCAGGCTGCCTTCGCGCAGCTCGCGCTCGGCTAGGTAGCGCGGCACCAGCGCCACGCCGCAGCCTGACTGCGCCGCGCTCAAGGCCATATAGAAGGTGTCGAAGCGCGGACCCTGATAACTGTTGGCCGACTGCAAGCCTTGCTCGAGGAACCACTCGTGCCAGGCCTCGGGCCGCGATGTGCTTTGCAGCAGCACCCAGTCGGCCAGCGCCTCGGCGCCTTCAAGCCGGCCCCCTTCAAGTAGCTCCGGTGCGCACAACGGCACCACCTGCTCGCGGAACAGCTCCACGCAGGTCGCCCCGGGCCAGGTGCCGCGGCCGAAGAAGAACACCACATCTGCCGAGCCCTGCAGCAGCATGAACGGCTCCATCTCGTTGCGGATGTCGAGGTGGATGTTGGGGTGCTCGCGGCCAAAACCCTTGAGGTGCGGAATCAGCCAGCGCACGCCGAAGCTGGGCTGGGTCGCGACCTTGAGCACCTCGGTCTGTTGACCGTAGGTCAGCACGTAGCGGCTGGACATGTCGATCTGGATCAGAATCTTGTTCACTTCTGCCAGGTACAGGCTGCCGGCCGGGGTCAGTTGCAGACGCCGGCGGATGCGCAGGAACAAATGGTGATGGAGCATTTCCTCGAGCTGCGCCACCTGCTTGCTCACCGCGCTCTGGGTCAGGTGCAGCTCTTCGGCGGCTCGGGTGAAGCTCAGGTGACGGGCTGCGGCCTCGAAGCACTGCAGGGCGGTCATGGTCGGCGCCAGGCGTTTGGACATAAGGTTCTCGACGGTAGGTGGCATTCCCCGGCGGAATGATAAGCGGAATAAAGGTCGTTTGTTGCCCCGCAGCCATCGGATTAATACTGATCCACAGCATTTTTCAACCCGTTTACCGATGTAGGAGAAGCACAATGGTCGCTGCACTGCTCGAGCGCCTGGGCGTCGCCGCCCAGGACCACACCCAGGGTGATTACCCGGTCCACACGCCGATCGACGGCAGCCAGATCGCCGCGGTGACGCTGCTCGGCAAGGCCGCCACCACGGCCAGCATCGATCAGGCCCACAGCGCCTTCGAAAGCTGGCGCAGCGTACCGGCACCGCGCCGTGGCGAGCTGGTGCGTCTGTTCGGTGAGGTGCTGCGTGCACACAAGGCCGAGCTTGGCGAGCTGGTCTCGATCGAAGCCGGCAAGATCACCCAGGAAGGCCTGGGTGAAGTGCAGGAAATGATCGACATCTGCGACTTCGCCGTGGGCCTGTCGCGTCAGCTGTACGGCCTGACCATCGCCTCCGAGCGCCCTGGCCACCACATGCGCGAAAGCTGGCATCCACTGGGTGTGGTCGGTGTGATCAGCGCCTTCAACTTCCCGGTGGCGGTGTGGGCGTGGAACACCACGCTGGCGCTGGTGGCCGGCAACGCGGTGGTGTGGAAACCATCGGAAAAAACCCCGCTGACCGCTCTGGCCTGCCAGGCGCTGTTCGAAAAAGCCCTGAAGGCCTTCGGCGACGCGCCGCAGGGCCTGGCGCAACTGGTGATTGGCGGCCGTGAAGCCGGTGAGGCACTGGTCGACGACCCCCGCGTGGCACTGGTCAGCGCCACCGGCAGCACGCGCATGGGCCGTGAAGTCGGCCCTCGGGTGGCCGCACGCTTTGGCCGTAGCATCCTCGAGCTGGGCGGCAACAACGCGATGATCCTGGCGCCAAGCGCTGATCTGGACCTCGCAGTGCGCGGCATTCTGTTCTCGGCGGTCGGCACCGCGGGGCAGCGCTGCACCACTCTGCGCCGGCTGATCGTCCATCGCTCGATCAAGGACGATGTGGTCGCCCGGGTCAAAGCCGCCTACGCCAAGGTGCGCATCGGTGACCCGCGCCAGGACAACCTGGTCGGCCCGCTGATCGACAAGCAGTCGTTCGACGCCATGCAAGGCGCGCTGGCCAAGGCCCGCGACGAAGGCGGGCAGGTGTTCGGCGGTGAGCGTCAACTGGCCGAGCAGTTCCCCAACGCCTACTACGTCTCGCCCGCCATCGCCGAGATGCCGGCGCAGAGCGACGTGGTGCGCCACGAGACCTTCGCGCCGATCCTCTACGTGCTGGCCTATGACGACTTCGAAGAGGCCCTGCGCCTGAACAACGAAGTACCGCAGGGGCTGTCGTCGTGCATCTTCACCACCGACGTGCGTGAGGCCGAGCGCTTCCAGAGCGCCTCGGGCAGTGATTGCGGCATCGCCAACGTCAACATCGGCACCAGCGGCGCCGAGATCGGCGGCGCGTTCGGTGGCGAGAAGGAAACCGGCGGTGGCCGTGAGTCGGGCTCCGATGCCTGGAAAGGCTACATGCGCCGCCAGACCAACACCGTCAACTACTCGCGCGAGCTGCCGCTGGCGCAGGGCATCGTCTTCGACTGATTGCCCCGGCGGGGCACGCCGTTCCCGCCACACAGGCCCCTGTTCCTCCGGCGCTGGCCTCAGCGCCGTGCGGGCGGGGGCCTGCACGATCGATCCGCTATAAGAACAACAGTGCTGGAGCCGGCCATGTCCGAATTGCGTCAAGAATGTCTGTGGGAATTCGTCACCAAACCGACCGCCACCGCTCAGGCCCTGGCCGGGGAGCACAAGGCGGACGTGTGCGTGATCGGTGGCGGTATCACCGGCCTGGTAGCCGCCATCCACCTGCTCGAGCAAGGCCGTTCGGTCGTGCTGCTGGAGGCGCACGGCATCGGGCATGGCGGCTCCGGACGCAACGTCGGCCTGGTCAATGCCGGCACCTGGATTCGTCCGGACGACGTTGAAAGCACGCTCGGCGCCAAGCACGGCGGGCGGCTCAATACGGTGCTGGGCGAGGCGCCGGCGCAGGTCTTCGCGCTGATCGAGCGTCTGGGCATCGATTGCCAGGCGCAGCACAAAGGCACCCTGCACATGGCCCACAACGCCGCAGGCATCGCCGACCTCCAGGCGCGCCATGAGCAGTGGCGTCGGCGTGGCGCCCAGGTCGAGCTGCTTACCGGGGCGCGCTGCGAGGAGTACTGCGGCACCCGGCAGATCGCCGCCGCGCTGCTCGACCATCGCGCCGGCACCATCAACCCGATGGGCTACACCCAGGGCCTGGCGGCAGCGGTGCTGCGCCTGGGCGGGCGGGTGTTCCAGCAGTCGGCGGTGACTGGCCTGGCGCGCAGTGGTGACGGCTGGCGCGTCAGCACCGCCCGTGGCGCCGTGCAAGCCGGTCAGGTGGTGATTTCCACCGGTGCCTACACCGAGGGCGACTGGAGCGCGCTGAGCAAGCAGTTCTTCCGCGGTTACTACTATCAGGTAGCGTCCAAGCCGTTGCACGGCGCTGCTGCCGAGCGCGTGCTGCCCCACGGCCAAGGCTCATGGGACACGCGCACGGTGCTCAGCAGCATTCGCCGTGACGACCAGGGCCGCCTGCTGCTTGGCAGCCTGGGCCGGGTCGACAACAAGCCCGCCTGGTTCATCCGCCGCTGGGCCGACCGCATCCAGCAGCACTACTATCCGGAGCTGGGCAAGGTCGACTGGGACATGCACTGGACCGGCTGCATCGACTTCACCCCCGATCACCTGATGCGCCTGTTCGAGCCGGCCCCCGGGCTGGTGTCGGTGACCGGCTACAACGGCCGTGGGAACACCACCGGCACGGTGGTCGGCCAGGCCCTGGCGCAGTTCCTCAACGGCGGCACGGCGGACGACTTGCCGATTCCCTTCAGTCCCGAACAGCCGGTGCGTGCGCCGGCACTGCGCACCGCGTTCTATGAGTCGGGGTTTTCGCTGTATCACGCCGGGCAGTGTTTGCGTGTGGTGTTGTAGGGGAGCGCTGGGCCTTTCGCGGGTGAACCGCAGTGGCGGACCGCCCGCTCTCACATGTAGTGCAATCGATCAGCCGGCCCACAAACATATGGATATTCCCCAAAGGTATTTAAATAATTATTTTTATACCTTTATAGTCAGTCCCACTGCGTACCTGCCGACCAATCGGCGCGCCGCACGAACTTGAACCCACACGGGCAACCCCCGTGCGTTTTGGATCGATGCGCGCCGTTGGGTCGCGCACTGCGTGGGAGTGAAACATGTCAGCCGCCATCAGCGCCGTGCCGTTCGGGCACAGTACCGCAGCACAAGCCTTTGAGATCGTACCCTTGGACGGGGCCGTCGGCGCAGAGGTCATTGGCCTCGACCTGGCCCGGCCAGTGAGTGCTGACGATTTCCGGCGCATCCATCGCGCCCACCTCGATCACCATGTGCTGGTGTTCCGTGACCAGCGCATCACCCCCGAACAGCACATCGCCTTCAGCCGACGCTTCGGCACTTTGCAGATTCATGTGCTCAAGCAGTTCCTGCTCGAACACCATCCGGAAATCCTCATCGTTTCCAACATCGTCGAGGACGGCCGCAACATCGGCCTGGGCGATGCTGGCAAGTTCTGGCATTCCGACCTTTCGTACAAAGAGCTGCCGAGCCTCGGCTCGATGCTGCATGCCCAGGAATTGCCCAGTGAAGGCGGCGACACCCTGTTCGCCGACATGCACCGGGCCTGGGAGGCGGTGCCCGGCGAGCTGCGCCGAATCGTCAAGGGCCGCGACGCGGCGCATTCCTACACCGCGCGCTATGCCGAGACCAAGTTCGAAGGCAACTGGCGCCCGACGCTTTCAGCCGAGCAACTGGCGCAGGTCAAGGAAGTGATTCACCCGGTGGTGCGTACCCACCCGGAGAACGGCCGCCAGGCGCTGTTCGTCAGCGAAGGCTTCACCACCCGCATCGTCGGCCTGCCGGAAGACGAAAGCCGCGACGTGCTGCAGCAGCTGTATGCGCTGAGCGTGCTGGACGACAACGTCTACCGCCATCAGTGGCAGCCCCACGACCTGGTGTTCTGGGATAACCGCTCGCTGATCCACCTGGCCGCCGGCTGCCCGCCGCAGCTGCGCCGCAAGCTGTACCGCACCACTATCCAGGGCGATGCCCCGTTCTGACTTTCAAGGAAAACCCATCATGCGTAGAACCCTAAGCCGCCTGACGGCCAGCATCGGCCTGGGCGTCAGCCTGGTCGTCGGCAGCCTGGCTGCCCCCGCCGTGGCCCAGGCCGAAGGCAAGATTCGCATCGCCGAGCAGTTCGGCATCGTCTACCTGCTGCTCAACGTGGTGCGTGACCAGCAACTGATCGAGAAGTACGGCAAAGAGCAGGGCATCGATATCGAAGTGGACTGGGCGCAGCTCTCGGGCGGCTCGGCGATCAACGATGCCTTGCTGTCCGGCTCGGTGGATATCGCTGGCGCCGGCATCGGGCCGCTGCTGACCGTGTGGGACCGCACCTACGGTCGGCAGAACGTCAAGGCGGTGGCCTCGCTCGGCAACTTCCCCACCTACCTGCTGAGCAGCAACCCCAACGTCAAGACCATCGCTGACTTCAGCGCCAAGGACCGCATCGCCGTGCCGGCGGTGGGCGTGTCGGTGCAATCGCGCTTCCTGCAATACGCCGCCGCCAAGCAGTGGGGCGACAAGGAATACAACCGCCTCGACAAGTACACCCTGGCGGTGCCGCACCCCGATGCCACCGCCGCCCTGCTGGCCGGCGGCACCGAGCTGAACGCGCATTTCTCCAACCCGCCGTTCCAGGAGCAGGCACTGGCCAACAAAGACGTGCACATCGTGCTTAACAGCTACGACCTGCTCGGGCCCAATTCGCCGACCCTGCTGTTCGCCACGGAAAAATTCCGCAAGGACAACCCCAAGACCTACAAGGCCTTCCTCCAGGCCCTGGCCGAGGCGGCGAGCTTTGCGCAGAACGACAAGGCCGCCGCTGCCGACACCTACATCCGCGTGACCAAGGCCAAGATCGACCGCGACGCGCTGATTCGCCTGATCGACAACCCGCAGTACGAATTCACCATCACCCCGAAGAACACCTACCCACTGGCCGAATTCCTGTACCGGGTCGGCGCCATCAAGCACAAGCCTGAGTCGTGGAAGGACTACTTCTTCCAGGACGAGCAGCCACTGCAAGGGAGCTGAACCGCCATGAACGCGCCGTTGCCAGGCCACGCGGCCAGCACGCAGAGCCGCAATCCACAGGCTGCACCGCTGTTGGCGGTGGACCACCTGAGCCTTGAATACCGCAGCGCCCAGCACGTGGTGCGGGCCACCCACCAGGTCAGTTTCGAGGTCGACCAGGCCGACCGCTTCGTCCTGCTCGGCCCTTCAGGCTGCGGCAAGTCGAGCCTGCTCAAGGCTGTGGCCGGGTTTCTCGCCCCGCAGGAGGGGCAGATTCTGCTGCAGGGCGTGCCGGTGCGCGGGCCAGGGCCGGACCGCATCGTGGTGTTTCAGGAGTTCGACCAACTGCCGCCCTGGAAGACGGTGAAGCAGAACGTCATGTTTCCCTTGCTGGTGTCTGGCCAGCTTCCGCGCAAAGAGGCCGAACAGCGGGCCCTGCACTACCTCGACAAAGTGGGCCTGGCAGCCTTCGCCGACGCCTACCCGCACACGCTGTCGGGGGGCATGAAGGCGCGGGTGGCGATCGCCCGGGCGCTGGCCACGCAGCCGAAAATTCTGCTGATGGACGAGCCGTTCGCCGCCCTCGACGCCCTGACCCGGCGCAAGATGCAGGAAGAACTGCTGCTGCTGTGGGAAGAGGTGCGCTTCACCCTGCTGTTCGTGACCCACTCCATCGAGGAAGCACTGGTGGTGGGCAACCGCATTCTGCTGCTCTCGCCACACCCGGGCCGGGTGCGCGCCGAGGTGCACAGCCATCAGTACGACCAGGGCAGCCTCGGCGGTGCCGAGTTCCAGGCAAGCGCGCGGCGCATCCATCGCCTGCTGTTCGATGAGGGCGATAGCCCGGCGCCGGTCACCGAACTGGGCTTCAACGACATTCGCATTGCCTACTGACAGGAGCGACGCCATGACCACCACGCCTGTCCGACAGGAATTCGAACACGTCCTGCAACCCTTGCAGAGCGTGCCACTGGAACGTCGTCTGCCGCTGACCCAGCGCCTGTGGCAGCACGGCTGGCTGCGCAAGGCGCTGATCCTCGCCGTACTGGCGGTGCTCTGGGAAGCGCTGGCGCGTTACACCGACAACGACCTGCTGCTGCCCAGCTTCCTGCAAACCGCCAGCGCCTTCCTCGACGGCATGCTCAGTGGCGAGCTGCCGGCCAAGGTCGCGGTGTCGATGGTGGTGCTGCTCAAGGGCTATGTGATCGGCATCGTCCTGGCTTTCGCCCTGACCAGCCTGGCGGTGTCGACGCAACTGGGCCGCGACCTGCTCGGCAGCCTGACCTCGATGTTCAACCCGCTGCCGGCGATTGCCCTGTTGCCGCTGGCGCTGCTGTGGTTCGGCCTGGGTGACAACAGCCTGATCTTCGTCCTCGTGCACTCAGTGCTGTGGGCGCTTGCGCTGAACACCTATGCCGGGTTTCTCGGGGTCTCCGAGACCCTGCGCATGGCCGGGCGCAACTACGGCCTGCGCGGGCTGCGCCTGGTGCTGCACATTCTGGTGCCGGCGGCGCTGCCCTCGATTCTGTCGGGGCTGAAGATCGGCTGGGCGTTCGCCTGGCGCACGCTGATCGCCGCCGAGCTGGTGTTTGGCGCCAGCAGTGGCAAGGGCGGGCTGGGCTGGTACATCTTCCAGAACCGCAACGAGCTGTACACCGACAAGGTGTTCGCCGGCCTGGCAGTGGTGATTCTCATCGGTCTGCTGGTGGAGGGGCTGGTGTTCAATACCCTCGAACGCCTGACCGTACGGCGTTGGGGCATGCAGCGCTGAGGGGCGTCAGCCTGGCGTGCGCAAGGCTCGATAAGCGGGGCGTCAGGGGAGGTAACGCGCGGCGGCGCTGCTCAGGGTGTGGGCGATCTCTTCGCGCAGCGACAGCGGTTGCTCCACCAGCAAGCCAACGCCCTGGCTGAGCAGCCACCAGCGCAGCGGCAGACCATCACACACCGTGGCTCGCAGGCGGTGGCCCTGCTCCAGGGCGGTCAACTGCATGTCGGCACTCAGCGGCGCTTCACGCAGTTGCCGCGCCAGGGCATCGCTGATCAACGCCTGCAATTCCAGACCACTGCCGGGGCTTGCCTGCAGGCCGTCGGCGCGCAGGTAGCCTTGCAGGTCGAAGCTGCCGCGCAGCTCGCCGCCGGCAGTCGCCGACCAATGCCAGCCAAACGGAATGCTCTTGTCGTTGCGCTCGATCGGGAAGATCAGCGACAGTTCGTTGAGGTCGCGTTCCACTGTCCGTTTGCTGACGCTGAATCCGACATCGCGCAGACTCCAGACCAGCTCTGCGCTGGTGGTTCCCGGTGAACGACTCGGCAGTTGGCGCAACAGCGCCCATTGGCGACTGAGGGTGGCGCGGGTAGTGGCAAACGGCAAATTGAAACGTCCTTGTCTAGGCTTGCAGACATAGCATGGCGGCAGCGGGAAGGCATGGCAATTAGCCACGTGTCGGTGAGATCAAGGAACCCGCATTTGGTTGCCTGAAACCGGATCGTTCGCGACGGGTTTTGTCGTGAGGTCGCGCAAGAATCATCGGGCTATCGCGGTCGAGGTCGCGGTTGCGGTCTGTTCAATGGGGATGAACATGGCGACTGCCAGCAATATCCATTCACTGCTAGAGCGCGTGCTGCCGCCTGCCGTCAGCCCGGCACCGGCGCGCTTCGGTCGGCGTCAACGGCTGTTCAATGGCGTCGGTCTGCCCAGTCAGGACGACGAC
This sequence comes from Pseudomonas cremoricolorata DSM 17059 = NBRC 16634, assembly GCF_000425745.1. Taxonomy (GTDB): domain Bacteria; phylum Pseudomonadota; class Gammaproteobacteria; order Pseudomonadales; family Pseudomonadaceae; genus Aquipseudomonas; species Aquipseudomonas cremoricolorata. The sequence goes on from NZ_AUEA01000001.1 coordinate 136,463, forward strand.
AGTGCATTGGTCGAGCGCCTGGAGCTGGCCGACCAGCCCCATGCACTGTACGCCGAGCTGCGCCAGCGCGCCCTGCGAGGCGAGCCTGCAGCACTCAATGATCTGGGCTGGATCTGGCTCAATGGCCGTTATTGGCGGGCCGATCCGCTGCTGGCCGGGCACCTGCTACGCATGGCGGCGCAGCAGGGCAGTGCCACCGCCTGGTACAACCTCGGTCAGCAGTATTACTTCGGCAAGGGCGTGGAGATTTCCTACGCCATCGCCGCGGGCTATTACCGGCAGGCATTCGAACGCGGCATGGGGCATGCGGCTGCGGCGCTGGGCGATCTTTATGAAGAAGAAGTCTGCGATGGCGAGCAAGACTGGAACGTCGATTCGCACGTGGCCTACCAATGGTTCCTGCGCGGCGCCGAACAGGGCGAAGCCCGCTGCCGCTTCGAGGTGGGATATCGCCTGCTGCACGGTCTGCACATCGAGGCCGATGCCCGCGGCGCGCTGCACTGGCTGGAACTGGCCAGCGCGGCCGGGGTGGTGCAGGCCGCCGAAGAACTGGCGCTGCACTTTCGCCAGCACAACGCCGCGCGGGCAAGGCATTGGCGCGAGCAAGCTCTTGAACTTGGCGGCGGCCACCTCGGTCGTACCCGCAACGACGACCAGCTGAGCTCCTGAACGCCGCCGTATTGGCATCTGGGCGCGAATGCCGCCTGGCACCTGGCGGTTGACGATGGGGGGGAGGAGGGGCGTAACATAGATAGTTAGCAAACTATGAATTAGTCGACCTTTCCCATGACCCTCGAGACCCTGCACCTGAAAATCAGCAGCGGCATGGTGGTTGCCGCTCGCCACTGGCGGCGGCTGTGCCACGCCGCGCTCACCGGCTATGGCATTTCCGAAGCCTGCGCCGTGCCGCTGCTGATGATCGTGCGCCTGGGCGACGGCGTACACCAGGTGGCGGTGGCCCAGGCGGCCGGTCTGGAGGGGCCTTCGCTGGTGCGCCTGCTCGATCAGCTGTGCAAGGCCGGTCTGGTCTGCCGCAGTGCCGACCCCCATGATCGCCGCGCCAAGGCCCTGAGCCTGACCGCGCAAGGGCGCATCCTCGCCGAATCCATTGAAAACGAACTAGTGCGCCTGCGCCATGAAGTGCTGCAGGGCATCGACCAGGCCGACCTGGAAGCCACCTTGCGGGTCATTCGCGCCTTCGAGGCGGCAGGAGGCCCGGCATGAAGGACTTTTTCAGCTCGGTGCCACCGGCCCGCGACTGGTTCTACGGCGTGCGCACCTTCGCCGCCTCGATGATCGCCCTGTACATCGCCTTGTGGATGCAGTTGCCGCGCCCTTACTGGGCCATGGCCACGGTGTACATCGTCTCCAGCCCGTTCGTCGGGCCTACCAGTTCCAAAGCGCTGTACCGTGCGCTCGGCACCTTGCTCGGTGCGGGCGGTGCGGTGTTGCTGGTGCCGCCACTGGTGCAGTCGCCGCCGCTGTTGAGCGTGGCGGTGGCGCTGTGGACCGGCACCTTGCTGTACCTGTCGCTGAACCTGCGCACGGCCAACAACTACGTGCTGATGCTGGCCGGCTACACCTTGCCGATGATCGCCCTGGCGGTGGTCGACAATCCCACGGCAGTATTCGATGTGGCCTCATCGCGGGCGCAGGAAATCTGCCTGGGCATCGTCTGCGCGGCGGTGGTCGGCGCGATCTTCTGGCCACGGCGACTGGCACCGGTGGTGGTCGGCGCCAGCGGTAACTGGTTCGCCGAAGCTGCGCGCTATTGCGAGCATTACCTGGCGCGTACCGCCAGTGGCGAGCAGATCGCCGGCATGCGCGCGACCATGGTCAGCACGTTCAACAGCCTGGAAGTGATGATCGGCCAGCTCGGCCACGAAGGGGTAGGGCGCCAGACCCTGAAAAACCTGCGCGAACTGCGCGGACGCATGATTCACCTGCTGCCGGTGATCGACGCCCTCGACGACGCGCTGCTGGCCCTCGAAGGCCGTGCCCCAGCGCGCTTCGCCGAGTTGCAACCTGTATTGCACGACGCCCGCGACTGGCTGCAGCGCAGCACCGAGCGCCCCGACAGCGCCGGCTGGCAGGCCCTGCGCAGCCGCCTCACCGCTCTACAGCCGGATGCCGGCACGCTCGCCGAGCGCGAACGCCTGCTGTTGTCCAACGCCCTGTACCGTCTGCGCGAATGGATCGACCTCTGGCAAGACTGCTGCACCCTGCAACACGCCCTGCGCAACGACGATGCCAGCCCCTGGCGCGCCGTGTACCGGCACTGGCGGCTGGGCCGGCTGACGCCGTTCTTCGACCGTGGGCTGATGTTCTACTCGGTGTTTTCCACAGTGACGGCGATCATCGTCGCCTGCGCTTTGTGGATTCTGCTGGGCTGGCACGATGGCGGCAGCGCGGTGATTCTCGCCGCAGTGGCGTGCAGTTTCTTCGCCGCCATGGACGACCCCGCGCCGCAGATCTACCGGTTCTTCTTCTGGACGCTGATGTCGGTGATCTTCTCCAGCCTGTACCTGTTCCTGGTGCTGCCGAACCTGCACGACTTTCCCATGCTGGTGCTGGCCTTCGCCGTGCCGTTCATTTGCGTCGGCACCCTCACGGTGCAGCCGCGGTTCTTCCTCGGCACCTTGCTGACAATCGTCAACACCGCCACCTTCATCAGCATCCAGGGCGCCTACGACGCCGACTTCCTGACCTTCATCAACGCCAACCTTGCCGGGCCGGTGGGGCTGTTGTTCGCCTTCATCTGGACCCTGCTGCTGCGCCCGTTCGGCGTCGAGCTGGCGGCCAAGCGCATGACCCGCTTCACCTGGCGCGACATCGTCGAAATGAGCGCCCCGGCGCCGCTGGCCGAGCAGCGCAAGGTGGGCGTGCAGATGCTCGACCGCCTGATGCAACACTTGCCGCGCCTGTCGCAGACCGGTCAGGACAGTGGCGTGGCGCTGCGCGACGTGCGAGTCGGGCTCAACCTGCTCGACCTGCATGCGTACCTGCCGCGGGTCGGTGTCGAGGCCAGGCAGCAGTTGCAGACGGTGATCGATGAAGTCGGCGGGCACTACGCCAATTGCCTGCACGCGGGCGAACGACTGCCGGCGCCGCCGCTGCTGCTGCGCAACATGGAGCGTGCCCGCCGCGCCCTGGTCGTCGACAGCGGGGACGACCGTGGCGAGGCGCGCACGCACTTGCTGCATGCCCTGAGCGGCCTGCGCCTGGCACTGCTGCCGGGGGTGGAGGTGATGCTCGAGCCGAGCGAACAACTGCAATTGCCCGCAGGGCTTGATGGAGCGCCATTGTGATTGGTGATGTGGATGTCAGCGGGGTGTTCCTGCCCACGCTGCTGGTGATGATGGTGTTCACCTATGTGCTGTTTCTGGGGCTGCACGCGGTGCTGGTGCGCGTGCATTTCTACCGTCTGGTCTGGCACCGGGCGCTGTTCAACGTTGCCTTGTATGCCGTGCTGCTGAGCGCGGTCGACCATTTTTGCCGAAGCCTGATGCTGCCATGAAAAAACCTATGTTGACCCTGGGCCGTGTGGTCCTGACCCTGTTGGTGGTGAGCTTCGCCGTCGTGCTGGTATGGCAGATGGTGGGCTACTACCTGTTCGCCCCCTGGACCCGCGACGGCCATATCCGCGCCGACGTGATCCAGATCGCCCCCGACGTCTCAGGCCTGATCCAGCACGTCGAGGTGCGTGACAACCAGGTCATCAAGCGCGGCGATGTGCTGTTCACCATCGACCAGGACCGTTTCCGCCTGGCCTTGCGCCAAGCCCAGGCAACCCTTGCCGAGCGCCAGGAGACCCTGGCCCAGGCGGCGCGGGAAACCCGCCGCAATCGCAAGCTCGGCAACCTGGTGGCGGCCGAGCAACTGGAGGAAAGCCAGTCCCGCGAAGCCCGCGCCCGCTCGGCAATGAACGAAGCCCAAGTGGCGGTGGATTCGGCGCAACTGAACCTCGATCGCTCGGTGGTGCGCAGTCCGGTGGATGGTTATCTGAACGACCGCGCGCCGCGCAATCACGAGTTCGTCGCCGCAGGCCGACCGGTGCTGGCGGTGGTCGACAGCGCCTCGTATCACGTTGATGGCTACTTCGAGGAAACCAAACTTGGCGGCATTCATATCGGTGATGCCGTGGATATCCGCGTGATGGGCGACGACACCCCGCTGCGCGGCCGTGTGCAAAGCTTCGCCGCCGGTATCGAAGACCGCGACCGCAGCAGCGGCGCCAATCTGCTGCCCAACGTCAACCCGGCGTTCAGCTGGGTTCGCCTGGCGCAACGCATTCCGGTGCGTATTGCTTTCGATGAGGTGCCGGCGGACTTTCGCATGATCGCCGGGCGCACCGCCACGGTGTCGATCATCGAGGGGCAGCGGCCATGAAGCGCACGCTGTTGCTGGGACTCGCCCTGGCCGTGGTCGGCTGCTCGACGGTCGGCCCGGACTACAACGTACCGCCTGAAGCCGCCGTGCAGCGCAGCGACCTCAACGGCGCACTGCGCCAAGACGCGAGCAGCGTGGTCTCGGCACCGGTGCCCCAGGACTGGTGGCGGCTGTATCAGGACCCAAGGCTGGACGCCCTGGTGCGCCAGGCCTTGGCCGCCAACACCGAGCTGTGCGTCGCCGCTGCGAACATCGCCAAGGCTCGCGCGCAGGTTGAGGTCGCTGAGAGCCAGGGCGGTTTCCAGGGTGGGGTGAAGGTGGGGGCGCAGCGTTTGCAGGAATCGGGCGAGGCATTCTTGAAACCCGACAAAGTACCGGTGGCCAACGTCGGCGAGGCCATCGCCAGCGTCTCCTACCAGTTCGACCTGTGGGGCACGCTCAAGCGCGGCACCGAAGCGGCCCAGGCCAATGCCGATGCGGTGCAGGCGGCTGCCGACACTGCCCGCATCACCCTGGTGGCGGATGTGGTCAAGGCCTACACCCAGGTCTGTTCGGCCAACGAGGAATACCACATCGCCCGCCAGTCGCTCGACTTGCAGGAACAGAGCGTGCAGCTCAACCAGCGCCTGCGCGATGCCGGGCGTGGCGATGAAACGCAAGTGACCCGCTCGCAGACCCAGTTCAAATCGCTGCGTGCCGAGCTGCCGCGGTTCGAGGCCGAGCGCGAGACCGGCCTGTACACCCTGGCCGCGTTGCTGGCCAAGCCTGTCGATCAGCTTCCTGCGGGCGTTGCCGACTGTGCCGAGCTGCCGCAACTGACCCAGCTAATTCCGGTGGGTGATGGCGCCGCGCTGCTCAAGCGCCGCCCCGACGTGCGCCAGGCCGAGCGGCAGCTGGCCGCGGCCACCGCCAACATCGGCGTGGCCACTGGCGCGCTGTACCCGGACATCAGTATTGGCGCGCAGATCGGCACCATCGGCATCGTCGACAACCTCGGCAAACCCGCGACCAACCGCTGGGGCTTCGGCCCGCAGATCAGCTGGAGCATCCCCACCAACGCCACCCGCGCACGCATCCGCGAGGCCGAAGCTTCGACTCAGGGCGCGCTGGCCCATTTCGATGGCGTGGTGCTCAACGCCGTACGCGAAACCCAGACCAGGCTTGCGCAATACAGCGCCTTGCTTGAACGCCGTGAGGCACTGGTGGACGCTGAACGTTCGGCAAAGGATGCTGCTGATCAGACTCACCGGTTTTATCAGGCAGGCAGAGCGTCGTTCCTTGCCGACCTGCAAGCGACCCGCACCTACACTGATATGCGTGCGCAGTTGGCGGCGGCGAACAGTCAGGTGGCGATGGGGCAGGTGGGGGTGTTTTTGGCGTTGGGTGGGGGGTGGCTGTAGGAGCGACGCGAGTCGCGATGGCCGCGAGATAACCTCACGGTTAATGGACTGCCGCTTGGGTTGAATCTGGTCCGCCTAGTATTGTTTGCGTCGGATAGCTGAAACTTTTCTTTTAATTGCTTCGTAGGCCTTGTCAGAAAGTATGCCAGGAAGTCCGCTGATGAACTGTTCTCGGGCTGCATCAGCCTCCTGCTGCTGTTCCAATGCCACGAGTTTTTCTACCGAAAGTTTTATAAATTCCTTGTAATTACCATGGCTCAGTTTGTCCTCGCCGTTCAACATCCTGTCAGCTATTGATCTCATAACAGCAGGCGCTTCTTCTCTACGTTGAGTCGGGGCAGTGCTACTCGTCGAAGGTGATGCGACCACGACGTTGCTTGCAATAGGGGTGTCAGGCCGAATTGTCGCCCGGGACGCAGAGCGCCTTGTGCGATTGCGCTGGGACAGCGGGTTATGTCTGCTTTGGGGGGGCGAGCTTTTTGGTTTAGTAAGATCCAGCGGGGCTGCCTGACTGCCACTTTGTCTAGTCAGGTCCAGCGGGGCTGCCTGACTGCCACTTTGTCTAGTCAGGTCCGGTGGGATTGTCGCAACGCCTCGGCTATAGATCGGTTTACGCCTTGGGGTAAACATATGTCCTGTGCGGTCGCTGAAGTTCACGGGATCATCAGCGCAATACACATAGCAATTGAGACCTCCCTCCTCAAAAGGGCTGTAACTGTCCGGAGAGTTGAAACGCAACAGCGCTGGATTGAATGCCCGATAGCCGTTACCGAGTAGATAAAAAGGGGTGTATGAATCTCGTGCCTGTCCCGTGAAACCCAAAAGCGTTTCAAGTCCATTCTCTGCGATGTGGCCGTAAGGCGTGTAGCTCACTGGCGATGCTGATTGCTGGTCTGTTATCAGTGAGATCGAGTCGAGGCTGTCGGTTGCAAGTAGCGTTACAGCACTGGGGCCGCCCCCCTGATGTTCTGCAAGCGGTAGTTGTTGCATGCGAAACACGTACCGATTGGCACTGGCGCTGAGCACGGTGTGGAGTTGGTCGTGCTGATAGAAACGCCGAGTCGTGGCTAAGTCTTGATTCATGCGGTTACCCTCCGAAATACGGGCTCACCTGAACGGTTGCCCTGCTGGAGCTTGTCGACCACGTTGCGTTTCGCACAACTGGCAGATTTGTCAGGTAGCACGCTTGCTCAGCTATTTGATGCGAAACGAGATGCCCAAAATGTCTCGGATTTATAGGGTTTGGGAATTATCCTGCAGGGGCTGCCTCTGTTTCCGATTGCGTGAAGAGTTCTCGGAGGGCTAATTTCCCTCGGTCGTCCATATGACGACCGGGTGTGAGAACCCGATAACTGGAAAGGCAGCTGTTGTCATGGCGGCTGTGCGCGGGCAGACCTCGGTCTGACCGGGTTCCACGTTCTCGGTTCTCACCCCGCGTACAGCTGCCACCCTCGTCTTGTGAGAAAGCGAGGCGGTGGCTCCATTGACTAACGTGGAGTTACGCAATGAAGAAAATCGTCTCCGACCCGCCGCTTTCCCCTCATCCCCTATCTCCCTGCCCACACACCTCAGCGCACGCGAAGCGCTGGTCTGCGTCGACACGCTGCTAAAGGATATCTACCAGACCACCGAGGCTTACCAGCGCACGCAGCCTGGTGAACCGCTCGATGCCGTACTGGACTCTGCGGTGATCGCCGCCACGTTGATCCTTCACGCGCTGGACAGGCTGGAGCAGCGCCGCGCTGGCCCTCATGCTGATTTGTGACGCATGCGCCAGCCGGCCATAATGCCTGCCCGCTCTCGCTGAAGAAGAACCGCCCCATGCGTATCTGGATCGACGCCGATGCCTGCCCACGCCCTGCCCGCGATCTGGTAGTCAAGTTCGCCCTCAAGCGCAAACTGGCGGTGATCATGGTCGCTGGGCAGGCGGTGGCCAAGCCGGCGTTCGCCGTGGTGCAACTGATCGTGGTGCCCAGTGGGCCGGACGCGGCCGACGACTATCTGGTCGAGCACGCTCTGCCGGGTGAGCTGGTGATCTGCAGCGATGTGCCGCTGGCCGACCGCCTGGTGAAGAAGGGCGTCGCCGCGCTCGACCCACGGGGCAAGGAGTTCGATGAGCGCAATATGGGTGATCGTCTGGCGGTGCGTAACTTGTTCACCGAGCTGCGTGAGCAGGGCCAGGTCGGGGGAGGGCAGGCGCCCTATGGCGAGCGGGAAAAACAGGCGTTCGCCAATGCGCTGGATCGAATCCTCACGCGCTTGACCAAGGCCTAAGGCGGCAAGGGCCTGCAAGGCAGGCCCGGGCAGGGTTACTGATCGTCTTCGTGGGTCAGCTCGAGGATGCGGTCGACCAGTTTGTAGATACCGCCGGCGGCATCGCTGATGTTTTCCGCCAGCATGTAGGCCGGGGTGCTGACCAGTCGGCGCTGGGTATCTTCGACGATGTCGTGCACATCGCACTCTTCGTGAGTAGCGCCCATCTTGGTCATTGCGTCGCTGGTGTCGGCATCGTTGCCGATGGTGCAGACCACACCGGGGCCGTAGATTTTCGCCGCCAGGGCCGGCGAAATGCAGATCAGCCCGACCGGCTTGTTGGCCGCGGCGAAGCCTTCGGCCAGACGCAACACATCGGCCTGCACGGTGCAGTCGGTACCTTTGCTGGCGAAGTCGGACAGATTCTTCGCGGCGCCAAAGCCGCCCGGCACGATCAGCGCGTCGAAGTCTTCGACCTTGGCTTCACGCACATCCTTGACCTGACCCCGCGCGATGCGTGCCGACTCGACCAGTACGTTGCGCTTTTCCTGAGTTTCTTCACCGGTCAGGTGATCGATCACGTGCAACTGCTCGACATTCGGCGCGAAGCACTGCACCTGCGCACCGCGTTGATCGAGGCGCAGCAGGGTGATGACGCTTTCGTGGATTTCCGCGCCGTCATAGACGCCGCAGCCGGACAGGATCACTGCAACTTTTTTTGTCATAGGGTTACTCCAGAGTCGAGGCGCTGACTGTACTCAGTTGGAACACAAACAGCGAAGCGTGTTCAGTCGGCCTCGGCTCAGGGGTGTTCGCGCCCGGCTTCAGGCTCGGGGCGCTTGGGCCGGGTGTCTTCGGCGTGGGCAAGTGCCGCGGCGCGTTCGGCGCGCTCGGCACGGCGGTTGCGCAGGTAGCGGCGGACCCACAGCAAGATGCCGATCACCAGCAAGGTGCCCAGCACCCACAGCTCGTAGCGCTTCACATTGCCCAGCAGGCCTTCGAGGATGGCGCCGAAGTGGTAGGCGGCAGCGCCCAGCGCCAAGGCCCACACCGCAGCGCCGATGCCGTTGAGGATCAGATAACGCCGTGGCGGGTAACCGGAAAGACCGATCGCTACCGGCATCACCGTGCGCAGGCCATAGACGAAGCGGAAGCTCAGTACCCAGATGTCGGGGTGACGGCGGATGTGGTCCAGCGCCTTGTCGCCCATGGCCTGCCAGCGCGGTTTGCGCGCCAGAATCGCGCGGCCATGACGGCGGCCCATGAAGTACCAGAGCTGATCCCCGGCGTAGCTGCCGAAGAACGCGACCACCACCACCAGACTGATGTCCATGTAACCGCGGAACGCAAGAAAGCCCGCGAGTACCAGAATGGTCTCACCTTCAAAAAACGTGCCGAGAAAAAGGGCAAAGTAGCCAAAATCGTGCAGGAATTGTTGAAGCATGGTGTAGGGGTGGTGGCGAAATGAACGCGCAGCCTACCCCTTAGTGAGCGTGGGGGAAAGTGTCCAAATGTGTCTCGACGTGAACATTTCCTACGGCGAGAATGCCTGCGGCCGCAAGTCGCAGGGTTGTCCTTCCCTGTCACACAGGGGTCATAATGGGCGCTTATAACTGTCGCGCTCGCCCGCCTGCGCGGGCTCAGGAGTCTGCCGTGAGCTTTACCCCCGCCAATCGCATGTTTCCTGCCACCCGTTTGCGCCGCAATCGTCGGGACGATTTTTCCCGGCGGCTGGTGCGCGAAAACGTTCTGACCGTCGATGACCTGATCTACCCGGTGTTCGTCCTCGATGGCGAAAATCGCCGCGAAGAAGTGCCGTCGATGCCGGGCGTCGAGCGCCTGTCCATCGATCTGCTACTAAAAGCTGCAGAGCAGTGGGTCGAGCTGGGCATTCCGGCGCTGGCGCTGTTCCCGGTCACCCCGGTCGAGAAGAAATCGCTCGATGGCGCAGAAGGCTGGAACCCCGACGGCATCGCCCAGCGCGCCACCCGCGCCCTGCGCGAGCGCTTCCCAGAACTTGGGGTAATCACCGACGTGGCGCTTGACCCGTTCACCACCCACGGGCAGGACGGCATTCTCGACGAGGAAGGCTACGTACAGAACGACATCACCGTCGATGCGCTGGTGCGCCAGGCGCTGTCCCATGCCGAAGCCGGTGCCCAGGTAGTGGCGCCGTCGGACATGATGGATGGCCGTCTGGGCGCGATCCGCGAAGCGCTGGAAGTGGCCGGTCACGTCAACGTGCGCATCATGGCCTACTCGGCCAAATACGCCAGCGCCTACTACGGCCCGTTCCGTGATGCGGTCGGCTCGGCGCTGAACCTGGGCAAGGCCAACAAGGCGTCCTACCAGATGGACCCGGCCAACAGTGACGAGGCCTTGCACGAAGTGGCCACCGACCTGGCCGAAGGTGCCGACATGGTCATGGTCAAGCCGGGCATGCCCTACCTGGATATCGTTCACCGGGTCAAAAGCGAGTTCAAGGTTCCGACTTTCGTTTACCAGGTCAGCGGCGAGTACGCCATGCACATGGCCGCCATTCAGAATGGCTGGCTCAGTGAGGCGGTGATTCTCGAGTCGTTGACAGCTTTCAAACGGGCAGGGGCCGATGGGGTCCTGACCTATTTCGCGGTGCGAGCCGCACAGATGCTCAGAGCGCAGTGATGCCTCCGAGCACGTCCTGACAGACCTGTCCCAAACGGGCACGTTCTGTCAGGCCTGTCTTACAGGAATGTCCGATGAATAATGAAGTGCTGACCGCTGTCGATCTCAAGGATGCCCAAGTCGTGCCCGAAGAACTGGTGCAAACACCACCGGACCTGGCCCCGCCAGCCGAACCTGTGGTCGAGGCGCCGCCGGCGCCCCCGGCCCCGGTGATCAACGTGCCGAGCCTGGACGACAGCAGCCTGTACATTCATCGCGAGCTGTCGCAGTTGCAGTTCAATATCCGCGTGCTGGAACAGGCGCTGGACGAGAGCTACCCGCTGCTCGAACGTCTGAAATTCCTGTTGATCTTCTCCAGCAACCTGGATGAGTTCTTCGAAATCCGCGTCGCCGGGCTGAAGAAGCAGATCACCTTCGCCCGCGAACTGGCCGGTGCCGATGGCCTGCAGCCGCACCAGGCGCTGGCGCGGATCAGCGAGCTGGTACACATCGAGGTCGACCGCCAGTACGCGATCCTCAACGATGTGCTGCTGCCGGAGCTGGAAAAACACCAGATTCGCTTCATTCGCAGGCGTTACTGGACGCCCAAGCTCAAGACCTGGGTGCGGCGCTTCTTCCGCGACGAAATCGCGCCGATCATCACCCCGATCGGCCTCGATCCGACCCACCCGTTCCCGCTGCTGGTCAACAAGAGCCTGAACTTCATCGTCGAGCTGGAGGGCGTCGATGCCTTCGGGCGCGATTCGGGTCTGGCGATCATCCCCGCGCCACGTCTGTTGCCGCGCGTGATTCGCGTGCCGGAAGAGGTCGGTGGCCCGGGCGCCAACCATGTGTTCCTGTCGTCGATGATCCACGCACACGCCGATGACCTGTTCCAGGGCATGAAGGTCAAGGGCTGCTATCAGTTCCGCCTGACCCGAAACGCCGACCTGGCACTCGACTCCGAAGACGTCGAAGACCTTGCCCGCGCCCTGCGCGGTGAGCTGTTCTCGCGCCGTTATGGCGATGCCGTGCGCCTGGAAGTGGCCGATACCTGCCCCAAGCACCTGTCCGATTACCTGCTCAAGCAGTTCAACCTCAGCGAGAGCGAGCTGTACCAGGTCAATGGGCCGGTCAACCTGACCCGACTGTTCAGCATCACCGGCCTGGACAGTCACCCCGAGCTGCAATACACGCCGTTCACCCCGGCGATTCCCAAGTTGCTGCAGAACGGCGACAACATCTTCAGCGTGATCAGCAAGCAGGACGTGCTGCTGATGCACCCGTTCGAGTCGTTCACCCCGGTGGTCGACCTGCTGCGCCAGGCGGCCAAGGACCCGCACGTTCTTGCGGTGAGGCAGACCCTCTACCGCAGTGGCGCCAACTCCGAGATCGTCGATGCGCTGGTCGATGCGGCGCGCAACGGCAAGGAAGTGACTGCGGTCATCGAACTGCGCGCGCGCTTCGATGAAGAGTCCAACTTGCAGATGGCCAGCCGTCTGCAAGCGGCAGGTGCGGTGGTGATCTACGGCGTGGTGGGCTTCAAGACCCACGCCAAGATGATGCTGATTCTGCGCCGCGAGCAGGGCGAGATCGTTCGCTACGCCCACCTCGGCACCGGCAACTACCACGCCGGCAACGCGCGCCTGTACACCGACTACAGCATGCTCACCTCCGATGCGGCGCTGACCGAAGACGTTGGCAAACTGTTCAGTCAGTTGATCGGCATGGGCAAGACGCTGCGCATGAAAAAGCTGCTGCATGCGCCGTTCACGCTGAAGAAGGGCATGCTCGACATGATCGCCCGGGAGACCCAGTTCGCCCTGGATGGCAAGCCGGCGCACATTATCGCCAAGTTCAACTCACTGACCGACGCCAAGGTGATCAAGGCGTTGTACAAGGCCAGTCAGTCCGGCGTGCGTATCGATCTGGTGGTGCGCGGCATGTGCTGCTTGCGTCCCGGCATCGCCGGCGTGTCGCACAACATCAACGTGCGCTCGATCATCGGCCGCTTCCTCGAGCACACCCGGGTGTTCTACTTCCTCAATGGCGGCGAAGAGCAGATCTACCTCTCGAGCGCCGACTGGATGGAGCGCAATCTCGACAAGCGCGTCGAGACCTGCTTCCCGGTCGAAGGCAAGAAGCTGCTGCTGCGGGTCAAGAAAGAGCTGGAAAGCTACCTTACCGACAACACCCACGCCTGGACCTTGCAGTCTGATGGCCGCTACGTGCGCAGCACCCCGACCGGCAACCAGAACTCGCGCAATGCCCAGGCGCAACTGCTGGAGCGCCTGAGCAACCCGGTGCTCAACGTACGCTGAGGACGAAGTTGACCCGGGTCAGCCACTCCGCCTCGTTGGCGAAGTCGGCCTGGGTCAGCGGGTGTCGTTCCAGCCAGCCGTCAGGGAAGATCACATCCAGGCTATTGGCGCCTGCCTGCAACTGCACCGTGGGCATCTCTTGAGTGCCGCGGATGTGATGGAAGAGGATGGCGAAGCGCAGCAGCACGCACAGGCGCAGCAGTTGCACGCTTTCTTCAGCGAATTCGGCGAAGCGTTCCTTGGGAATGTTGCGCCGATGGCCGCGCACCAGCAGCGCGATCATCTGCTGGTCTTCGCGGGAAAACCCGGCCAGGTCGGAGTGTTCCAGCAGGTAGGCGCCGTGCTTGTGGTAGTGGTAGTGGGCGATGTCCAGCCCCACTTCATGGACTTTCGCCGCCCAGCCCAGCAGGTCGCGCCAGTTGCCGTCGTCGAGCTGCCAGGCTGCAGCGACCTGGTCGAAGGCATGCAGCGCCTTGCGCTCGACCCGGGCAGCCTGGCCCTGATCGACGTGGTAGCGCTCCATCAGTGAGTTGAGGGTGCGTTCGCGCACGTCTTCGTGGTGATGACGGCCCAGCAGGTCGAACAGCACGCCTTCGCGCAGGGCACCGTCGCAATGGTCCATGCGTGCCAGTTCCAGGGCGTCGAAAATCGCTTCCAGAATCGCCAAGCCTGCCGGGAAGATCGCGCGGCGGTCAGGTTTTACCCCTTCGAAGTCGATACGGTCGGTTTCGCCCATCTTGAACAGCTTGCGCTTGGCCCAGGCAAGGCCTTCGGCGTTGACTTCGCCATTGCCCAGGCCGCCGGCCTTGATCGCCGCGCCGATGGCGCGGATGGTGCCGGACGAGCCGATGGCTTCGTCCCAGGTCAGGCGGTGCAGTGCATTTTCGATGCTCATCAGCTCAAGGCGCGCAGCGGTGTAGGCCTGGGCGTAGCGTGCCGGGGTGATCTTGCCGTCACGGAAATAGCGCTGAGTGAAGCTGACGCAACCCATCTGCAGGCTTTCACGCAGCAGCGGTTCGAAACGCTGGCCGATGATGAACTCGGTGCTGCCGCCGCCAATGTCGGCCACCAGACGTTTGCCGGGGGTATCGGCCAGGGTGTGCGACACGCCGAGGTAGATCAGGCGCGCCTCTTCACGGCCGGAAATGACTTCCACCGGGTGCCCGAGGATGGCCTCGGCACGCTGAATGAACACTGCCCGGTTGCGCGCTTCGCGCAGGGCGTTGGTGCCAACGATGCGCACCGCGCCCGGCGGCATGCCGTTGATCAACTGGGCGAAGCGCTTGAGGCACTCCAGGCCACGGGCCATGGCTTCTTCGCTGAGCAGGCGGTCTTCATCGATGCCGGCGGCCAGCTGGACCTTTTCGCCCAGGCGTTCGAGGATGCGGATCTCGGTGTGATGGGCCTTGGCGACGACCATGTGGAAGCTGTTGGAGCCGAGGTCGATAGCGGCGATCAGAGACAGGTTCTTCGCGGTTTTATGCGGCATGGTCTGGTAGTTCTCGGTCGATAACCCGGCAATCGTGACACGATCGTTGGCCTACGCCAACGCGCGAAGGGCCGGGCCTTGATGCAGGACAAGGGCTCGATGGGCGGCAATCGTTCATCACATTAGCTGGCGAAAGGCGCCGGCGCCTGCCGGTGATGCATGAGCGGACCCGTCGTCCATCCTATGACAGGTATATGACCGTTTCGATTCGTCGGGTCTTGCCCCTTCATAGCGACAGTCAATCGGCTCCGGCTTCCTGTAGAACGAAGGGACGGCTATGATGAGCGTCGATTTTGCCTTATGACCTGGAGATATCCATGAGCAGCGATCTTATCAAACACGTCACCGACGCCACGTTCGAGGCAGAAGTGCTCAAGGCCGACAAGCCCGTGCTGGTTGACTACTGGGCTGAATGGTGTGGCCCTTGCAAAATGATCGCTCCGGTGCTGGACGCCCTCGCCGCCGAATACGAAGGCAAGTTGATCGTCGCCAAGCTGAACATCGACGAAAACCAGGAAACCCCGGCCAAGCACAGCGTGCGCGGTATCCCGACGCTGATGCTGTTCAAGAACGGCGCTGTCGAGGCCACCAAGGTCGGCGCCTTGTCCAAGTCGCAACTGGCTGCGTTTCTCGACGCCAATATCTGATCTGCGAAAGCCCCCGGAAATCCGGGGCTTTTCTTTTTTAGCCCACTAGACGCCGAAAAAAGCAAGTGTTACATTCGGCCCCGCACTGCTTCTTCAGTGCCCTCTGCACGCCGTCGCCGACGCATCCCTAATTCGAATCAGTACGCGATCCTGTCGCCAATCTAGCGGCGCGGCTTCATTAAGCCAGAAGCTTAATTCTCCCTTCTTACATGATTACGTCACTCCCCTTATGAACCTGACAGAACTCAAGCAAAAGCCGATTACCGATCTGCTGGAAATGGCCGAGCAGATGGGCATCGAAAACATGGCCCGCTCGCGCAAGCAGGACGTGATCTTCGCCCTGTTGAAGAAACACGCGAAAAGCGGCGAAGAGATCTCGGGTGACGGCGTGCTGGAGATTCTCCAGGATGGATTCGGTTTCCTGCGTTCGGCAGATGCTTCGTATCTGGCCGGCCCTGACGATATCTATGTTTCGCCCAGCCAGATCCGCCGCTTCAACCTGCGCACCGGCGACACCATCGTTGGCAAGATCCGCCCACCGAAGGAAGGGGAACGCTACTTCGCGCTGCTCAAGGTCGATACCATCAACTTCGACCGTCCGGAAAACGCCAAGAACAAGATTCTCTTCGAGAACTTGACGCCGCTGTTCCCCAACAAGCGCCTGAAGATGGAAGCCGGCAACGGTTCCACCGAAGACCTGACCGGCCGCGTCATCGACTTGTGCGCCCCGATCGGCAAAGGCCAGCGCGGTCTGATCGTCGCTCCGCCGAAGGCGGGCAAGACCATCATGCTGCAGAACATCGCGGCCAACATCACCCGCAACAACCCCGAGTGCCACCTGATCGTCCTGCTGATCGACGAGCGCCCGGAAGAAGTGACCGAGATGCAGCGCACCGTGCGCGGCGAAGTGGTCGCCTCGACCTTCGATGAGCCACCGACCCGTCACGTACAGGTTGCTGAAATGGTCATCGAGAAGGCCAAGCGTCTGGTCGAGCACAAGAAGGACGTGGTCATTCTGCTCGACTCCATCACCCGTCTGGCGCGCGCCTACAACACCGTGATCCCGAGCTCCGGCAAGGTCCTCACCGGTGGTGTCGATGCCCACGCTCTCGAGAAACCCAAGCGTTTCTTCGGCGCTGCGCGCAACATCGAGGAAGGCGGTTCGCTGACCATCATCGCCACGGCGCTGGTGGAAACCGGCTCGAAGATGGATGAAGTCATCTACGAAGAGTTCAAGGGTACCGGCAACATGGAACTGCCCCTTGACCGTCGTATCGCTGAAAAACGTGTGTTCCCGGCCATCAACATCAACCGCTCCGGCACCCGCCGTGAAGAGTTGCTGACCGCCGACGACGAGCTGCAGCGCATGTGGATTCTGCGCAAGCTGCTGCACCCGATGGACGAGATCGCCGCGATCGAGTTCCTCACCGACAAGCTCAAGCAGACCAAAACCAACGACGAGTTCTTCTTGTCGATGAAGCGCAAGTAAGCGCGATCGATCCGGCATGACTGGGGCCGCTTCGCAGCCTTTCGCGGGTGAACCCGCTTCCACAGGTGCGCAATCTGTAGGAGCGGGTTCACCCGCGAAAGGAGGCGACGCGGCCTCAATGCATTGTGCTCCCCCTTAACCGACCGATACGGCCAATACGAGGCTCACGCATGCAGTATCGCGACCTACGCGACTTCATTCGAGGCCTGGAGCAGCGCGGCGAGCTCAAGCGCATCCAGGTTCCGATTTCCCCCGTGCTGGAGATGACCGAGGTCTGTGACCGCACCCTGCGGGCCAAGGGCCCGGCCCTGCTCTTCGAAAAGCCCACCGGCTTCGATATGCCGGTGCTCGGCAACCTGTTCGGCACCCCCGAGCGGGTGGCCATGGGCATGGGTGCCGAGTCGGTCGAGGAACTGCGCGAAATCGGCAAGCTGCTGGCATTTCTCAAAGAGCCAGAGCCGCCCAAGGGTCTGAAGGATGCCTGGTCGAAACTGCCGATCTTCAAGAAGGTCGTGTCCATGGCGCCAAAGGTGGTCAAGGATGCGCTGTGCCAGGAGGTGGTGGTGGAGGGTGATGATGTCGACCTCAACCAGCTGCCGATCCAGCATTGCTGGCCAGGCGATGTGGCGCCGCTGATCACCTGGGGCCTGACCGTCACTCGCGGGCCGAACAAGGAACGCCAGAACCTGGGTATCTACCGTCAGCAGTTGATTGGCCGCAACAAGGTCATCATGCGCTGGCTCAGCCACCGCGGCGGCGCACTGGACTACCGCGAGTGGTGCGAGAAGCATCCTGGCGAGCCATTCCCCGTGGCTGTCGCCCTGGGCGCCGACCCGGCTACCATCCTCGGCGCGGTGACGCCTGTGCCCGACACGCTGTCGGAGTACGCCTTCGCCGGGCTGTTGCGCGGCAACCGCACCGAACTGGTCAAGTGCCGGGGCAGCAACCTGCAGGTGCCGGCCACCGCGGAAATCATTCTCGAAGGGGTCATCCACCCAGGCGAAATGGCCCCCGAAGGGCCTTACGGCGACCATACCGGCTACTACAACGAAGTGGACAGCTTCCCGGTGTTCACCGTCGAGCGCATCACCCACCGCCGCCAGCCGATCTACCACAGCACCTACACCGGACGTCCGCCGGATGAACCGGCGATCCTCGGCGTAGCACTGAACGAAGTGTTCGTGCCGATTCTGCAAAAGCAGTTTCCCGAGATCGTCGATTTCTACCTGCCGCCCGAAGGTTGCTCGTACCGCATGGCGGTGGTCACCATCAAGAAGCAGTACCCCGGCCATGCCAAGCGCGTGATGCTCGGTGTGTGGTCGTTCCTGCGACAGTTCATGTACACCAAGTTCGTTATCGTCACCGACGACGATATCAATGCCCGCGACTGGAACGACGTGATCTGGGCCGTCACCACGCGGATGGACCCCAAGCGCGACACGGTAATGATCGACAACACGCCGATCGACTACCTTGATTTCGCCTCACCCGTGTCGGGACTTGGATCGAAAATGGGCCTGGATGCCACCCACAAGTGGCCAGGCGAAACCACGCGTGAGTGGGGGCGTGTCATCGTCAAGGACGAGGCCGTGACCCGGCGTATCGATGAGCTGTGGGATCAGTTGGGAATAGTGTGATGCAGGTGACCTTGCAGCCATCCGGGGCAGTGCTTGCACTCGAGCCCGGAGAGCGGATTCTGGATGCGGCGCGGCGCTTGGGCTATGACTGCCCCAACAGCTGCCGCAATGGCAATTGCCACGTCTGCGCGGCGTTGCTGGTGGAAGGACGGGTGCGCCAGGACGGCGAAGTGCGTGACCATGGTGAGCTGTTCACCTGCATCGCCGAGCCGCTGGAGGATTGCGTGCTGCTGTGGGACGGCGTCCTTGCGCTGGGCGAGCTGCCAGTGCGCACGTTGGCCTGCACCCTCAGCGAGTGCATCGAGGTGGGCGGTGATGTCTGGCGCGTGCGTCTGCGTGCTCCTGCCGGCAAGCCGCTGCGCTATCACGCCGGGCAATACCTGATGATCGAGCGCGAAGGCGCGAGCAAGGCGGCATTTTCCCTGGCCTCGGCGCCCCACAGCGGGCGCGATCTGGAAATGCACATTCTGGCCCGTGAAGGCGGCGCCCGGCTGCTGATCGAGCAGTTGCAGCGTGAGCGACTGGCGCGCCTGGAGCTGCCGTTCGGCGACGCGCACCTGGCCGAGCTGCCCGACGGCCCGCTGGTGCTGATCGCTGCCGGCACCGGAATGGCGCAGATGCACAGCTTGCTGGAGCACTGCCGGGCGCAGGACTTCACGCACCCGGTGCACCTTTACTGGGGCGTGCGCCGGCCCGAAGATTTCTACGAGATCGAGCACTGGGACGAGTGGGCGCAACGTCCCAACCTGTTCCTGCACAAGGTGGTCAGCGATCTGTGCGGCTGGGACGGGCGCTGCGGGCTGTTGCACGAAGCGGTGTGCGAAGACATCGCAGAACTTGCCGACGTTCACGTCTATGCCAGCGGTTCGCCGGCCATGGTCTACGCCACCCTGGATGCCTTGGTCGAGGCGGGGATGGACGCGCATCAGATGCGCGCCGATGTCTTCGCGTACGCGCCGCGCGGGTGATCGCAATGGCGTGCCGCAAGGGCACGCCGTTGATTCGATGGGGCCGCCGATAGACGACTAACGCAGGTGGTTATGCCGCGAAAGTTGGTGAAACTGCCTGAATGCGCGGGCTTCAGGGTTGAAAGCGGTCGGCGATCTGCCGTACGGTAAGTCCATCGCAGCATCATTCAGTTACAGTCAGATGCTCTAGTCGTTTATGAGAAACAGTGGCGGCACATTATGTCGGCAAGTGAACCTGCGTCCTGGAAAGTCTCCTATCCTCCACGGCTCGATTTCGGCCCGCAATTGAGCCAGGAACAACTACTCAACTCGATGAGTTCGACCATGTCTCGCCACTCTGGTGGCCCGGTCTGGCTGTTCGCCTACGGCTCGCTGATCTGGCGTCCGGAGGGCACTGCCCTGGAGCGGCAGCGGGCCAGGGTGCATGGCTATCACCGCGGTCTGTACCTGTGGTCGCACGAGCATCGTGGCACCCCGCAGACCCCTGGCCTGGTGTTCGGGCTTGACCGTGGCGGCTCGTGCAGTGGCTTCGCCTATCGGCTCGATGAAGGCAGCCTGGAAGACTCGCTGATGGCCTTGTGGCAACGCGAAATGCCGTTTCCGGCCTACCGTCCGCACTGGTTGAACTGCCGATTGGACGATGGCAGCAAGGTGCAGGCATTGGGCTTCGTTCTCGAGCGGCACTTGCCCTGCTACGCCGGCAATCTGCCGGACACGTTGCTCGGCGAAATCCTCGAAACAGCGCAGGGGCGCTTCGGCAGCACTCGCGATTACGTCGAGCAGACCTTGCATGCCCTGCGCCATCACCAGATGCCCGATCGCAACCTGGAGGCGCGGGTCAGACGCTGTCATGGCCTGCGTCAGGCTTGACCTCGCAGCACAGCGCGTTCATCAGCCTATTTCTTTGCCGGTGTTGGCCGATACCTTGAGCAGTACCCGAGTGCGTATCGACGCGCTTGGGTTTGCTGCATTCGCTGGTTAAGCTGGCGGCCATTATTGAAAGGAGCTGAGCCGTGAAAGCGTGGATCTTGATGGTGCTGGCCTTGCTGATGCCTATGGCGGCACTGGCCGAGGAAGAAGCCAAGGAAGGGGAGGCCAAGGTTTCCTACTACAGCCTGACGCCGCCGTTCGTAGGCAACTACGCCCTCGATGGCAGCCCCAAGCTGCATGTATACAAGGCCGATGTCGCCCTGCGCGTGACCGGCGCCGAGGCTGCCGCTGCGGTGAAGCTGCACGAGCCGCTGATTCGCAACCAGCTGGTTGCCCTGTTCGCCCAGCAGACCCTCGACGGGATGAGCAACGTCGAGGCCAAGGAGCGCCTGCGCCAGGAGGCCTTGAAACAAGTCCAGCAGGTACTGGAAAGCGAAGAGGGCAAGCCTGTCGTCGAAGACCTGCTGTTCAACAATCTGATCGTGCAGTAGCACATCCCGCCATAGACACTATCGAGCAGGCCACATGGCTTGCTCGTCGTATCAGGCGCTAAGCGCCATGATCGCCGTCCACTGCGCCTCGCTCACCGGCATCACCGACAGCCGGCTGCCCTTTTGTACCAGAGGCAGTTCGGCCAGCGCCGCCTGCTGCTTGAGCAGGCCGAGCGAGAGCACGTGGCGGAAAGTCTGTACGTGAGCGACGTCTACCGCGCTCCAGGGGTTCTTGTCTGCGCTGGCCTTGGGGTCGTGATAGGGGCTGCTCGGGTCCAGTGCCGTGGGGTCGGGGTAGGCTGCGGCAATGATTCGCGCCACCCCGGCGATGCCTGGCTGTGGGCAGCTGGAGTGGTAGAAAAAGCATTCATCGCCTACGCTCATGGCCCTCAGGAAGTTGCGCGCCTGGTAGTTGCGCACGCCATCCCAGCGGGCCTGGCTCAACCGGCTCAACTCCTCGATGGACAGCTCTTCGGGTTCGGATTTCATCAGCCAATAGGCCATGCAAGCTGCTCCTGACATTCGGTGAAATAAAGTGTTTCATCTAACCGACCAGCGGTGATTAACAGCATTTGCGCCGCGACCCGGGTTGTCGCAGAATGCGCGCGCTTTTAAAGCTAGTTGCCCTGTCAGCACCGGTGTGCGGACGGGGCTTATCTGTTTGCCTGGGGGGCAATCGATGAACAAACGCAAACCGGATCTGCTATGGATCCTGGTCTTCATTTTCGGTCTTGGTGTGGTCACTACCGGTTACGCGCAAAGCTTCTGGGAACGCAAGCTCGACGCGGCGTACCAGGCTCCGGTCGTTCAGGTTCAGTCGATACGCTAGACGCAGGCACCGGCCTGTGGGTTCGAGGCCATGTACCACCCCCCGTCCGATACCGTTCCCTTCAGCGGCACATCCCAGCTGGCCTGGGTCAGCCGCTCGACCTTCTGGCACTCGTGGGCAAGGCCCAGCAGCAGCGGTTTCTTCCAGCTTTTGCGCCGTGACTGGTACGCCAGGCTGCGGTCGTAGAAGCCGCCGCCCATGCCCAGCCGGCCACCTACCTCGTCGAACCCGACCAGCGGCAGCAGAATCAGGTCCAGCGCCCACACCGGCCGTTGCCGCTTGCGATTGACCACCGGCTCGGCGATGCCGAACCGGTTGCGGCGCAGGCGCTCGTGGGCGTCGAAACGCTGGAACACCATGTGCGTGCGCGGCCAGGCATGCAACACCGGCAGGTAGGTGCGCTTGCCGCGGCGCTGGGCTTCACGCAGCAGCAGGCGCGGATCGATTTCACCATCGTTGGGCAGGTACAGGGCGATGTGCCGGGCGCGGCGAAACAGCGGATGCTGTGCCAGTTGCCGGTACAGCCCACGTGCAGCCCGCAGCTGTTGCAACGGGGTGAGGGCGCGGCGGGCATTGCGCAGCAGGCGACGAAGCTGGGGGCGGGTGAGCGGCGCGGTGTCGGTCATGGCACAGGCGGTCTCGAGACGGCAGGCCAGCGTGTGCGGCCCAGACAAATTGCCCGCCAATGAAGGCGGGCAAGAGAATTCAGGCTCCCCGATAAGACCGCTATCGGTGTAGCCCTTGAACCCGAAAGTTCAAGGTGGAGATTGCAGGAGGCATTAAGGCTTTCCGTCAGGCGGACATGCACACCTGCCTCAGCGTGCAACCCCCGTGGTTGTGCGTATCGGCTCAGGGACATAACCGACTGGCGCATCCACCAGGGAGTGGCGCCAGTATACCCACGTCAGTCGATTTTGCTACCCACGTCGTCGGACAGCGCCTGATCGACGCGCTCGAGCAATTCGCGTACCTGCTCGCGGCTGGTGATGGCCGGCGGAGTGTCTGGGGTTTCCTGGCGGTGCAGCAGTTCATGGGTGATGTTGAGCGCGGCCATGACCGCGATACGGTCGGCGCCAATGACTTTGCCACTGCTGCGGATCTCGCGCATCTTGCCGTCGAGGTAGCGCGCGGCACCGACCAGATTGCTGCGTTCTTCCGGCGGACAGATGATCGAATATTCTTTGTCGAGAATCTGCACGGTGACGCTGTTGGGTGAACTCATGAGTCTTGCTCCAGGGCCTTGAGACGCACGATCATCGATTCGACCTTGCGCCTGGCGATCTCGTTCTTGTCGATGAGGTGGGCGCGCTCCTCGCGCCAGGATTTTTCCTGAGCCATTAGGAGTGCATTTCGCCGTTTTAGTTGCTCGACCCGCTCGATCAGTATCTCGAACCGGCTCATGAGCGTTTGCAGGTCGTTCTCTTGCGTGGGTTGCACTCGCTTCGCTCCATCGTTGACTCGCCAGACGATCATGCCTCGGTGCCTGCCCCGGCGGCCAGTGCCGATGGTCTTGGCGCGTCTGCCGGTGCTAGGATACAAGCCCTTCATTCTAGTCATCGCGCCGTCTGGCGCCTAGTTGCCCATGCCTAATACCAATTCGCCGTACACCGCGTTCGCTACGCTGCTTTCCAGCAACGGGCACCCTGTCTCTCCCGCCGAACTGCACGGCCTGCTGCTCGGCCGCTGCTGCGCCGGTGCCGGCTTCGATGCCGAGGCCTGGCTGGCCGATGCGGCGCAGTTGCTGGAAAACGAGCCGTCCGACCCGGTTCGCAATGCCCTGATCGGCCTGCAGGAAATGGTCAAGGGTGAGCTCACCGGCGAAGACATCGCGCTGGTTCTGCTGCTGCCGGGCGACGACGCGGCGCTGCTCGACCGCGCCGTGGCGCTGGGGCAGTGGTGCCAGGGCTTCCTCGCAGGCTTCGGCCAGCACTCGGGCGGCCTCGACCTGAGCAGCGACGCCAAGGAAGTGCTGCAGGACCTGGTGGCCATTTCCCAGGTACAGGAAGCGCTGGAAGAGTCCGAAGACGGCGAGAACGACTACATGGAGGTCATGGAGTACCTGCGTGTGGCGCCGCTGCTGCTGTTCACCGAACTGGCCAAGCCGGCCGCGCCTGAGCCCAAGCCTTCGCTGCACTGATCATTCGGGGGTCGTTTTGCCCATGAGCCACATACCCAAGGCGGAGTACGCCCGTCGGCGCAAGGCGCTGATGGCGCAGATGGTCCCCAACAGCATCGCCATCCTGCCGGCGGCCGCGGTCGCCATCCGCAACCGTGACGTCGAGCATGTCTACCGCCAGGACAGCGATTTCCAGTACCTCAGCGGCTTTGCCGAACCTGAGGCGGTAATCGCCCTCATTCCCGGCCGCGAGCACGGCGAGTACGTGCTGTTCTGCCGTGAGCGCAACCCGGAACGCGAGCAATGGGACGGCCTGCGCGCGGGCCAGGAAGGCGCGATCAAGGTGCACGGCGCAGACGATGCGTTTCCCATCGCCGACATCGACGAAATCCTTCCCGGCCTGATCGAAGGCCGCGAGCGCGTCTACAGCGCCATGGGCAGCAACCCCGAATTCGACCGCAGGCTGATGGACTGGATCAACGTGATCCGCTCCAAGGCCCGGCTCGGTGCGCAGCCGCCGAACGAGTTCGTTGCCCTGGATCACCTGCTGCACGACATGCGCCTGTATAAATCCGCCGCAGAAGTGAAGGTGATGCGCCTGGCCGCAGCGATTTCCGCGCGCGCCCATGTGCGCGCCATGCAGGCCTGCCGTGCCGGCCTGCATGAGTACAGCCTGGAGGCCGAGCTGGACTACATATTCCGCCAGGGCGGGGCGAAAATGCCGGCATACGGTTCGATCGTCGCCGCCGGACGCAACGCCTGCATCCTCCATTACCAGGAGAACGACGCTGCGCTCAAGGACGGTGATCTGGTGCTGATCGACGCCGGCTGCGAAATCGACTGCTACGCCAGCGACATCACCCGCACCTTCCCGGTCAGCGGCACCTTCTCGCCTGAGCAGAAAGCCATCTACGAGTTGGTGCTCAAGGCCCAGGAGGCCGCATTCGCCGAGATTGCCCCGGGCAAGCACTGGAACCACGCCCACGAGGCCACCGTTCGCGTCATCACCGAAGGCCTGGTCGAACTGGGCCTGCTCAAGGGCGAGGTACAGGCATTGATCGACAGCGAGGCGTACCGCGCCTTCTACATGCACCGCGCTGGCCACTGGCTGGGCATGGATGTGCACGACGTCGGCGACTACAAGGTCGGTGGCCAGTGGCGGGTGCTGGAAGTGGGCATGGCGCTGACCGTCGAGCCAGGCATCTACATCGGTGCCGACGACAAGTCGGTGGCCAAGAAGTGGCGCGGTATCGGCGTGCGTATCGAGGACGATGTGGTGGTGACCCGCCAAGGCTGCGAGATTCTCAGCGGTGGCGTGCCCAAGAGCGTCAGCGAAATCGAGGCCCTGATGGCCGCCGCCCGTGGGGTGGCGGCATGAGCCGGGTCAACCTGGCGATCATCGGCGGCGGCCTGGTCGGTGCCAGCCTGGCCCTGGCACTGCAAGCTGGGGCCAAGGCGCGCGGCTGGAAGATCCTGCTGATCGAGCCGTTCGCCCCGGGTGACAGCTTCCAGCCCAGCTATGACGCGCGTTCTTCTGCGCTGTCGTACGGCACCCGGCAAATCTACCAGCAGCTCGGCGTATGGTCGCAGATCGAACGACGCGGCGAGCCGATCCTGCAGATTCAGGTGTCCGACCGCGGCCGTTTTGGCGCTACCCGCCTTGCGGCCAGCGACGAAGGCGTGCCGGCACTGGGCTATGTGGTCGAGAACGCCTGGCTCGGGCAGTGTCTGTGGCAGGCGCTCGACCCGGAAGTGGTCAGCTGGCGCTGCCCGGCCGAGGTCACCTCGCTGCAACCGATCGAACACGGCTACCGGCTGTGCCTGGACGACGACACCCAACTGGACTGCGACCTGGCCGTGCTCGCCGATGGTGGCCGCTCGGGCCTGCGCGAGCAGTTGGGTATTCATGTGCGCCGGCGGCCCTATGCGCAGAGCGCGCTGATCGCCAACATCACCCCCGGCGAGCGGCATGCCGGGCAAGCCTTCGAGCGCTTCACCGAGCAAGGTCCGATGGCCCTGCTGCCGCTGCCGGAAAACCGGTGTGCGCTGGTCTGGACCCGGCAGGGCATGGACGCGCAACGCTTGGCCGAAATCGACGAACGTCACTTCCTGCGTGAGCTGCAAGACGCGTTCGGCTATCGCCTCGGCGCCTTGCGCCAGGTCGGCGCTCGGCATCTGTATCCACTGGCGCTGGTCGAAGCCCAGGAGCAAGTGCGCCCGCACCTGGTGGTGCTGGGCAACGCTGCGCACAGTCTGCACCCGATTGCCGGGCAAGGTTTCAACCTGTCGCTGCGCGACGTGCAGGCGCTGGCCGAAGCCCTGCTCAGCGGCCCGGCGCAACCCGGTGATCTGGCCACCCTGCAGGCGTACCAGCAGCGCCAGCGCCTCGACCAGACGCTTACCGTGGGCTTCTCCGATCAGGTCACCCGGCTGTTTGGCAGCAGCCAGCCGCTGCTCGCCAACGCACGCAACCTGGGCCTGCTCGGCCTCGACCTGCTGCCTCCGGCCAAGCGCTGGTTCGCCCGCCAGGCGATGGGCCTGGGTACACGCCCTGCCGCCCGGGGCGGACTATGAGCGACGTGCGCAGGCTGGCCCGGCGGGCCCGCATGCTGCGCTGGCTGCTCAATTGCTACCCGCCTTACCTGGGTGCAGGCATTCGCGTGCAGTCGATCAGCCCGGACATGCGGCGCATCAAGGTGCGCATGAAGCTCACGCGGTGGAATCGCAACTACGTCGGCACCCAGTTCGGCGGCAGCCTGTATTCGATGGTCGATCCCTTCTACATGCTGCTGCTGATCGAGCAGTTGGGCAGCGAGTACATCGTCTGGGACAAGGCGGCGAGCATCGATTTCGTCAGTCCGGGCAAAGGCCCGGTGCACGCCGAGTTCGAAATCGATGACGCCTTGCTGGACGACATTCGCCAGCAGACCGCCGGGGGCAAGAAGTACCTGCCCAGGCTTCAGGTCGACATCCGCGATGACGCCGGCGAGCTGGTGGCGCGGGTCGACAAAACCCTATATGTGCGGCTCAAACCGCAAGCGAGGCAGGCGTAGGTGAAGCAATTGCATGCAGATCTGTTGATTGTCGGCGCCGGTATGGTCGGCAGTGCCCTGGCGCTGGCCTTGCGCCACAGCGGCCTGCAGGTGCTGCTGGTCGACGGTGGGCCACTGGCGGTCGAGCCGTTCGATGCCGCGGCGCCGTTCGAGCCACGGGTCAGTGCATTGTCGGCGGCCAGCCAGCGCATCCTCGAACGCCTCGGGGCCTGGGACGGCATCGCCCGCAGGCGGCTGTCGCCGTACTCGGACATGCACGTGTGGGACGGCACCGGCACCGGCGAAATCCACTTCTCTGCGGCCAGCGTGCATGCCCAGGTGCTGGGCCACATCGTGGAGAACCGCGTAGTCCAGGATGCCCTGATCGAATGCCTGCACGACAGCGACATCGGCCTGCTGCCCGGCGCGCGCCTGGAACAGATGCGTCACTCCGGCGACGACTGGCTGCTGACCCTGGCCGATGGCCGTAGCCTGCGCGCGCCATTGGTGGTAGCCGCCGATGGCGCCCACTCAGCGGTGCGCCGCCTCACCGGCAGCGCCACCCGCGAGTGGGATTACCTGCACCACGCCATCGTCACCAGTGTGCGCTGCAGCCAGCCGCACCAGCGCACGGCCTGGCAACGCTTCACCGATGAAGGCCCGCTGGCGTTTCTGCCGCTGGCCCGCGACGGCAACCAGCACTGGTGCTCGATCGTCTGGTCGATCACCCCGGAACGCGCCGAATGGGCGATGGGGCTCGATGACCAGGCGTTCTGCAAGGCCCTGGAGCAGGCCTTCGAAGGGCGTCTGGGCGAGGTGCTGCAGGCCGACCCGAGGCTTTGTGTCCCGCTGCGTCAGCGACATGCCAAGCGTTACGTGGAGGGCGGTCTGGCGCTGATCGGCGATGCCGCCCACACCATCCACCCGTTGGCCGGGCAGGGCGTGAACCTTGGCTTTCTCGACGCCGCCGTGCTCGCCGAGGAGCTGCAACACGCTGCCGCCCGTGGCGAGCGCCTGGCCGACCTCAAGGTGCTGAGCCGCTTCGAGCGCCGGCGCATGCCGCACAACCTGGCGTTGATGGCCGCCATGGAAGGCTTCGAGCGGCTGTTCCAGGCCGATCCACTGCCGCTGCGCTGGTTGCGCAACAGCGGCCTGAAGGTGGTCGAGCAACTGCCCGAAGCCAAGGCGTTGTTCGTTCGCCAGGCCCTGGGCCTGAGCGGTGACCTGCCGGAACTGGCGCGTCCGTGACCGACCCCCACCCCGCGGCAAACTACCATCGCAACATTCGGTAACGCCTGGGTGGGTGAGTCAGCAAATAAGAACCACTACCCTTTGCGCCTCTCATTTAGCGAGGAGCGCTTTCCATGTTGTCACGCAAGCCCCTGTTGGCCGCCCTGGCCCTTGTTCTGTTCGGCGGCACTGCCCAGGCGGCGGACGAAGTGGTGGTGTACTCCTCGCGCATCGACGAGCTGATCAAGCCGGTGTTCGACGCCTACACCGCCGAGACCGGCGTCAAGGTCAAGTTCATCACCGACAAGGAAGCGCCGCTGATGCAGCGCATCAAGGCCGAAGGGCAGAACGGCGTGGCCGACCTGCTGCTGACCGTCGATGCCGGCAACCTCTGGCAGGCCGAGCAGATGGGCATTCTTCAGCCGATCAAGTCGGCGGTGATCGATCAGAACATCCCTGCCCAGTACCGCGCCTCGTCCCATGACTGGACCGGCCTGAGCCTGCGCGCGCGCACCATCGTCTACGCTACCGATCGGGTCAAACCCGAAGAGCTCAGCACCTACGAGGCGCTGGCCGACAAGCACTGGGAAGGCCGCCTGTGCCTGCGCACGGCGAAGAAGGTCTACAACCAGTCGCTGACCGCCACGCTGATCGAAAACCACGGCCCGGCCAAGACCGAGGAAATCGTCAAGGGCTGGGTCGACAACCTCTCTACCGACGTCTTCTCCGACGATAACGCGGTGCTCCAGGCCATCGCCGCCGGGCAGTGCGATGTCGGCGTGGTCAACACCTACTACTTCGGGCGCATGCACAAGGCCGACCCGAAGCTGCCGCTCAAGCTGTTCTGGCCCAACCAAGGCGACCGTGGCGTGCACGTCAACCTCTCCGGCATTGGCCTGACCAAACATGCACCGCACCCGGAAGCGGCCATCAAGCTGGTGGAATGGATGACCGGCGAGCAAGCGCAGAAACTGTTCGCCGACCTCAATCAGGAGTTCCCGGCCAATCCCAAGGTCAAGCCTTCGGATGAAGTGGCGGCCTGGGGCGAGTTCAAGGCCGACAGCATTCCGGTGGAAGTGGCCGGCAAGCGCCAGGCCGAGGCGATTCGCCTGATGGATCGCGCCGGCTGGAACTGACGTCGCCGCTTACCCAGCCCAACCCATGACGCCGTGGACCTGCCACGGCGTTGTGCCATCTGCTTTTCATCAAGTGATCGAGACCCTGCCGTGTCCCACGCTCCGCAACGCCGCTGGTACCTGCCCGTCGGCCTGACTGCTGCCCTGGTGATCCTGCCGCTGAGCGTGCTGGTGCTGTCGTGGCACAGCATCGACATGCAGATCTGGTCGCACCTGCTCGACACGCAGATGCGCCGCCTGCTGGGCAACACCCTGACCCTGGTCGCCGGGGTGGGTCTGGGTGTCACCGTGCTCGGGGTCAGCCTGGCCTGGCTCACCACCCTCTGCGAGTTCCCGGGCCGGCGCTGGCTCGACTGGGCCTTGATGCTGCCGTTCGCCATTCCGGCCTATGTGCTGGCGTTCGTCTTCGTCGGCCTGCTGGACTTCGCAGGCCCGGTGCAGAGCGCCCTGCGCGAAGTGTTCGGCCCAATGCGCCTGCCGCGAGTGCGCTCTACCGGTGGCGTGATCATCGTCCTGGTGCTGGTGTTCTATCCCTATGTCTACCTGCTTGCGCGCAGCGCTTTTCTGGCCCAGGGCAAGGGCCTGATGGAAGCGGCGCGGGTGCTGGGCCTTACGCCACTGCAGGCGTTCTGGCGGGTGGCCCTGCCGATGGCGCGGCCGGCCATCGGTGCCGGCGTGGCGCTGGCGCTGATGGAAACCCTGGCCGATTTCGGCGCGGTGGCAGTGTTCAACTTCGACACGTTCACCACCGCCATCTACAAGACCTGGTACGGCTTCTTCAGCCTGTCCAGCGCCGCGCAACTGGCCAGCCTGCTGTTGCTGTTCGTGATGCTGGTGCTGTACGCCGAGCGCCGCGCGCGCGGGGCAGGGCGCACCGGCAACGAGCGTGCGCGGGTGCAGCCGCTGTACCGCCTGCGCGGGGTCAAGGCGCTGGCAGCCAGCAGCTGGTGCGTGCTGGTGTTCGCCTGCGCCTTCGTCATTCCGTTGCTGCAACTGCTGGCCTGGTTCTGGCAGCGCGGCCGTCACGACCTCGACGAGCGTTACCTGGGCCTGGTGACCCACACCGTGTCGCTCGGCCTGGGCGCGGCGGTGATCACCGTCAGCGTGGCCCTGGTGCTGGCCTTCGCCCGGCGTCAGGCGCCAACCTCGGCCATCCGCAGCGGTGTGGCTCTGGCCAACCTGGGCTACGCCTTGCCCGGCTCGGTACTGGCCGTTTCCCTGATGCTGGCGTTCAGCTATCTGGACAACCAGCTGGTGATTCCGCTGTCGCAGTGGCTCGGCGGGGCAGGCAAACCGTTGTTGCTCGGCAGCCTGTGGGCGCTGTTGCTGGCGTATCTGGTGCGCTTCATGGCAGTCGCCTACGGCCCGTTGGAAAGCACCCTGGCGCGCATTCGTCCGTCGCTGCCGGAAGCCTCGCGCAGCCTCGGCGTGGGCGGGGTGAAGCTGTTGCGCAGGGTCTATCTGCCCCTGCTGCTGCCCGGCACTCTCAGCGCTGCGCTGCTGGTGTTCGTCGATGTCATCAAAGAGATGCCGGCCACCCTGCTGATGCGCCCGTTCGGGTGGGACACCCTGGCCGTGCGGGTCTTCGAGATGACCAGCGAAGGTGAGTGGGCGCGTGCCTCGCTGCCGGCGCTGACTCTGGTGGCGGTCGGCCTGGTGCCGGTGATCGGTCTGATTCGGCGCTCGGCGCGGAGTCTGGGGCAGGGCCACTGAGCGTGCCAGGGGTCGTCCTTGCGGCTACAATGCGCGGCATTCGCAACGACGCGTCCTACAGCATTCACTGACGATTAAACGTCATCGGGCGTCGTTGCTTCGCCACGCCCGGAAGGAGAAACCCATGGGACAGCGTACGCCCCTGTATGACCTGCACTTGGCGCTTGGCGCCAAGATGGTCGACTTCGGTGGCTGGGACATGCCTTTGCACTATGGCTCGCAGGTCGAGGAGCACCATCAGGTGCGCGCTGACTGCGGCGTCTTCGATGTATCGCACATGACCGTCTTCGACCTCGACGGTGTCGATGCCACCGCCTACCTGCAGCATCTGATGGCCAACGATGTGGCCCAGCTGGACGAGGTCGGCAAGGGGCACTGCAGCCCGATGCTCAACGAACAAGGCAAGGTCATCGATGACCTGGTGGTGTATCGCACCGAAACCGGCTACCGCCTTGTGGCCAGCGCGCCGACCCGTGATCGCGTGCTCGGTTGGCTCAAACAGCGCGGCAGCGGTTTCGAAATCAGCGTGACGCCTCGCCCACAGCTGGCCAGCCTGGCCATCCAGGGGCCCCACGCGCGCGAGAAGGTCGCTGAACTGGTGAGCCATTCACGCGCTGCGCTGATTCGCCGGCTGCGTCCGTTCGAAGGCGTGGCCGACGGCGACTGGTTCATCGCGCGCACCGGCTACACCGGCGAAGACGGCCTGGAGATCATGTTGCCTGGCTCTCAGGCGCCGGGGTTCTTCTATGACCTGGTCGGTGCCGGCATCGCCCCAAGTGGTCTGGGTGCACGTGACACGCTGCGCCTGGAGGCCGGCATGAACCTGTACGGCCAGGACATCGACGAAGCGCACACGCCGCTGACGTCCAACCTCGACACCTGCATCGCCTGGGAGCCGGCCAGCCGGGATTTCCTTGGGCGCAGCGGGTTGCTGGCGGAAATCGAACATGGCGTCCAGGAAAAACTGGTGGGCCTGGTGCTCGAAGAACGTGGTGTGCTGCGTGCGCGTCAGGTGGTGCGGGTGGCAGGGATTGGCGAAGGGGAGATCACCAGTGGTAGTTTCTCCCCTACGCTGAGCAAGTCGATTGCCCTGGCAAGGTTGCCGATCGCCACGGGCGAGCGCGCCGAGGTGGAAATCCGCGGCAAGTGGTACCCGGTGCGCGTGGTCAGGCCGACCTTCGTGCGCCACGGCAAGATTCTGATCTGAACACACCAACGGCGGATCGACCGCTGAACCTGATCGAGGAAAACACGACATGAGCAACATCCCCGCTGAGCTGCGTTTCGCCGAAAGTCATGAGTGGGCCCGCTTGGAAACTGACGGCTCGGTTACCGTGGGCATCAGTGACCATGCCCAGGAAGCGCTGGGCGATGTGGTGTACGTCGAGTTGGCGGAAGTGGGCAAGGTGTTCGCCGCTGGCGATGCGGCGGGCGTGGTCGAGTCGGTCAAGGCGGCGTCCGACATCTACTCGCCGGTCAGCGGTGAGGTGATCGCGGTCAACGAGGCGCTGGCCGACAGCCCCGAGCAGCTCAACGATACGCCTTACGAGGCGTGGATCTTCAAGCTCAAGCCAAGCGATGCCAGCGAGCTGAGCAAACTGCTGGACGCGGCAGGCTACCGGGCTGCCATCGGCGAGTGATGCACGGCGGCCAAGGCGAACCTGCCGAGGCCGCTGCCCCTCGAACAGCCTGTGCGGCTGTAAAACAAAACGACCATTCGTTCTTTTTTCTGAACGGCCTATTGTCCTACACCCCAGCAGACGCTTAGCATTCGTTTGAGATTTCAAACGCTCGATGCCCTGTGTCGGGCGCTTTTCAACAATCCACAATTCGGGAAGCCGACATGCAGCTCAAAGACGCTCAGTTGTTCCGCCAGCAAGCCTTCATCAACGGTGAGTGGCTGGATGCGGACAGCGGCCAGACCATCAACGTGACCAACCCGGCTACCGGTGAAGTCATCGGTACCGTCCCGAAGATGGGCACCGCCGAAACCCGCCGCGCCATCGAGGCGGCCGACAAGGCCCTGCCGGCCTGGCGTGCGCTGACCGCAAAAGAGCGTTCCACCAAGCTGCGTCGCTGGTTCGAACTGATGATCGAGCACCAGGACGACCTGGCCCGCCTGATGACCACCGAGCAGGGCAAGCCGCTGGCCGAAGCCAAGGGCGAAATCGCCTACGCCGCCTCGTTCATCGAGTGGTTCGCCGAAGAAGCCAAGCGCGTCTACGGTGACACCATCCCAGGCCACCAGCCAGACAAGCGCCTGATCGTCATCAAGCAGCCCATCGGCGTCACCGCGGCCATCACCCCGTGGAACTTCCCTGCCGCGATGATCACCCGTAAAGCCGGCCCGGCCCTGGCCGCCGGTTGCACCATGGTGGTCAAGCCTGCTTCGCAGACCCCGTACTCCGCCCTGGCCCTGGTCGAGCTGGCCACCCGTGCCGGCATTCCGGAAGGTGTGCTCAGCGTCGTCACCGGCAGCGCCGGCGAAGTCGGCGGCGAGCTGACCGGCAACTCGCTGGTGCGCAAGCTGTCGTTCACCGGCTCGACCGAAATCGGCCGTCAGCTGATGCAGGAATGCGCCAAGGACATCAAGAAGGTCTCGCTGGAGCTGGGCGGCAACGCGCCGTTCATCGTGTTCGACGACGCCGACCTGGATAAGGCCGTCGAAGGCGCGATCATCTCCAAGTACCGCAACAACGGTCAGACCTGCGTCTGCGCCAACCGTATCTACGTTCAGGACGGCGTCTACGATGCCTTCGCCGAGAAGCTCAAGGCGGCGGTCGCCAAGCTCAAGATCGGCAACGGTCTGGAAGAAGGCACCACTACCGGCCCGCTGATCGACAACAAGGCGGTGGCCAAGGTCCAGGAGCACATCGAAGATGCGGTCTCCAAGGGTGCCAAGGTGCTGTCTGGCGGCAAGCTGATCGAAGGCAACTTCTTCGAGCCGACCATTCTGGTCGACGTGCCGAAAACCGCTGCCGTGGCCAAGGAAGAAACCTTCGGCCCACTGGCGCCGCTGTTCCGCTTCAAGGACGAGGCCGAAGTCATCGCCATGTCCAACGACACCGAGTTCGGCCTGGCCTCGTACTTCTATGCCCGTGACATGAGCCGCGTGTTCCGCGTTGCCGAGGCGCTGGAGTACGGCATGGTGGGTATCAACACCGGCCTGATCTCCAACGAAGTGGCGCCGTTCGGCGGCATCAAGGCCTCGGGCCTGGGCCGTGAAGGCTCCAAGTACGGCATCGAGGACTACCTCGAAATCAAATACCTGTGCATCAGCGTCTGATGCGCTGACAGGCTTTACCTCTGCCAGCGGGGCGCGAGAGCGACGTCTCGCTGGCCTTTTTTACAGCGCAGTACCTGGTGGCCAGGACGCGCGCGGCAGTCGATCAACGAATACTGTCCGCGGCGCACCCAGCCACCCCCGATAAGCGCGCCATCTGAATCGGCGCCAAAGAGGGCACCATGAGCAAGACCAACGAATCCTTGATGCAACGTCGTGTCGCCGCCGTTCCACGTGGCGTCGGCCAGATCCACCCGATCTTCGTCGAGAAAGCGAAGAACGCCACCGTGATCGACGTTGAAGGCCGCGAACTGATCGACTTCGCCGGCGGCATCGCCGTACTCAACACCGGCCACCTGCACCCTAAAGTGGTCGCCGCCGTTCAGGAACAGCTGACCAAGGTCAGCCACACCTGCTTCCAGGTACTGGCCTACGAGCCGTACGTCGAAGTTTGCGAAAAGATCAACGCCCTGGTTCCTGGCGACTTCGCCAAGAAGACCCTGCTGGTGTCGACCGGCTCTGAAGCGGTCGAGAACGCCGTGAAGATCGCCCGTGCTGCCACTGGCCGTGCCGGCGTGATCGCCTTCACCGGCGCCTACCACGGTCGCACCATGATGACCCTGGGCCTGACCGGCAAGGTCGTGCCGTACTCCGCAGGCATGGGCCTGATGCCAGGCGGCGTGTTCCGTGCGCTGTTCCCCAACGAACTGCACGGTGTCAGCGTCGATGAAGCCATCGCTTCGGTCGAGCGCATCTTCAAGAACGATGCCGAGCCTAAAGACATCGCCGCGATCATCCTCGAGCCAGTACAGGGCGAGGGCGGTTTCCTGCCAGCACCGAAAGAACTGATGAAGCGCCTGCGCGCCCTGTGCGACCAGCACGGCATCCTGCTGATCGCCGACGAAGTGCAGACCGGCGCTGGCCGTACTGGCACCTTCTTCGCCATGGAACAGATGGGCGTCGCGCCTGACCTGACCACCTTCGCCAAATCCATCGCTGGCGGCTTCCCGCTGGCCGGTGTGTGCGGCAAGGCCGAGTACATGGACGCCATCGCCC
Organism: Pseudomonas cremoricolorata DSM 17059 = NBRC 16634; assembly: GCF_000425745.1. Lineage (GTDB taxonomy): Bacteria > Pseudomonadota > Gammaproteobacteria > Pseudomonadales > Pseudomonadaceae > Aquipseudomonas > Aquipseudomonas cremoricolorata. Next base: position 171,515 of record NZ_AUEA01000001.1, read on the forward strand.
CGGGCGGTCTGGGCGGCACCTACGCCGGCTCGCCGATTGCCTGTGCTGCGGCCCTGGCCGTGATCGAAGTGTTCGAGGAAGAAAAACTGCTCGAGCGCAGCCAGGCGGTCGGTGAGCACCTGACCGCTGGCCTGCGCGCCATCCAGCAGAAGCACCCGATCATCGGTGATGTGCGCGGCCTGGGCTCGATGATTGCCGTGGAAGTGTTCGAGAAGGGCACCCACACGCCAAACGCCGCTGCCGTTGCACAGGTGGTTGCCAAGGCCCGCGACAAGGGCCTGATCCTGCTGTCGTGCGGCACCTACGGCAACGTCCTGCGGATTCTGGTTCCGCTGACCGCCGAAGACGCGCTGCTCGACAAAGGCCTGGCGATCATCGAAGAGTGCTTCGCTGAACTGGGCTGATACCGCTGCATGCTTCACGAAAAACCCGCCTCGGCGGGTTTTTTGTTGTCTGCCAGGATTTCTGCCTGGGCTCAGCCCAGCACGATCTGATTCTTGCCCTGACGCTTGGCCTGGTACATCGCTTCGTCGGCCCGGGCGAACAGGCTTTCCAGGCCTTCATCGCCATCGTCCAGGCTGGTCAGGCCCTGGCTGACGGTCACCCGGTAAGGTTGCTGGCCATGGCTGAAGCTCAGACGCTGGATTTCCCGCTGCAGGCGCTCGGCAATCTGCTCGGCCACCTGCGAGGTACAGCCGGGAAACACCGCGGCGAACTCCTCGCCGCCGACCCGACCGAACAAATCGCCCCGGCGCAACGCGCTCTTGCCGCTGTCGGCGATGCGTTGCAGCACCTGGTCGCCCTGCTGGTGGCCATAGTTGTCGTTGATCTGCTTGAAGTCGTCGATGTCGAGCAACAGAAACGACAACGGCGTGCCCTCGCTGCGCGCCTCGGCGAAGGCCTGGCGGGCACATTCGAAGAAATGCCGGCGGTTGCTGCTCTGCGTCAGCACATCGGTGGTGGCAAGGCGCTGCAGCTCGCGTTCGAGCTGTTTCTTCTCGGTGATGTCCTCGGCGATGCCCACGATGATGACTCGGTTGTCGTCTTCGCGACTGTGCTTGAGGTAGCACTTGTCGCTGAGCCAGCGCACTTCGCCCGCGGCGTTGATGATGCGGTACTCGCGATCTTCCACGGCGCCGTTGACCAGCACATCGGCCATGCTGCGCTCAGCGTGGGCGAGGTCGTCGGGATACACGGCATTGCGCCATTCGTTGTAGTCCGACAGCACCAGCGCGGGCTGACGTCCGAAGATGCGCTCGAACGCCGGGCTGACATACAGCACCTGGCGCGTTTCCCAGTCGAACGCCCACAGCACTGCATTGACGCTTTCCAGCAGAGAACTGAACAGCTGTTCACGCTCGCCCAGGCGCGAGACTTCGGCTTGTGCATGGAATAGGGCGAGCAGGGTCTGGGCAGTATCTGAAGGGGGCGCTTGGTAGGCAGGGGGGTCGAGTTTCTTCGGCATCGGCAAGGATCGTCGGTTTGCGGTAGGCGTGTGGTACGGCCGGCCCGCCACGCGAGCGATATGCCATATATGAGCAAATTACTGGGATTAAGTTCACCCATCGCCCGCCGCTTGTCGCGCGTTCAGGCGTCGGAAAAAAAACCGCTGCACGACGCTGACGGGCAGCCATGGCGGCATCGTGCCCTTATACTTGCGGTTCATTTTTCATGGGCTGACCCAACCCGTTATGTCTGTTTCCGTTCGCGACGCCTTGCGCATGGCCGCGCTGTACCTGGTGCTCTCGATAGTCTGGTTGGCGGTCGCCGGGCAGGTGCTCGACGACCTGATCGAAAACCCGCGCTGGCACGCCCTTGGCGGCCACCCCAGCGTGCTGGTCTGGGTGATTGCCAGCAGCCTGCTGATGTTCGTCAGCCGTGCCCGCCTGCTCAGCTACATCGGCCTGGGCGCGCGCTTGCGCCGCGAGGACCGTGAGCGGCTGCGCATGGCCGCAGCGGTGTTCGACACCACCCTTGAGGGGGTACTGGTGACCGACAGCAAGGGCCTGATCGTGCACGTCAATCGCGCCTTCATGCGCATCACCGGGTACCAGGAAGATGAAGTGCTTGGCCAGCGGCCGAACAAGTTCAAGTCCGGCCACCACGGCTCGGCCTTCTACCAGCAGATCTACGCCACGCTGTCGAGCAAGGGCGAGTGGAGTGGGGAAATCTGGAACCGCCGCAAGAGCGGGGAAATCTACCCGCAGTGGCAGACCATCCGCGCCATTCGCGACGACCACGGTGCGGTCAGTCACTTCGTTGCGGTGTTCAGCGATATCAGCGCGATCAAGCACTCCGAGCAGGAGCTGGCGCACCTGGTGCACCACGACCCGCTGACCAGCCTGCCCAACCGCCTATTGTTCAGCGACCGCGCCGAACAGGCCCTGAGCGCCGCCCAGGCGCACAAGCGCGGCTGCGCCTTGTTGCTGATGGACCTCGATCATTTCCAGAGCATCAACGATGGCCTGGGTCATCCCATCGGTGATCAGTTGCTCAAGCGCGTGGCCGAGCGTTTGAGCGAGGTGCTCGATAGCGGCTTGACCCTGGCGCGCCTGGGGGGTGATGAGTTTGGCGTGTTGCTCGAAGGCTGCGAGCAGGTCGGCGAGGCGGCCAGTGTGGCGCGCACCGTCATCGAGCGCATGAAGACCCCGTTCAACTTCAACGGCCACCGGCTGTTCATCAGCGTCAGCATCGGCATCAGCCTGTTCCCCCACGATGCGCTGACGGCCGAGCAGTTGCTGCGCAATGCCGACTCGGCGCTGTTCAAGGCCAAGACCTCTGGCCGTGCGGGCTACGCCTTGTACACCGAAGAGCTCACCGCCCACGCCCAGCACCGCGTGGAAACCGCCGGTGAGCTGCGCCGTGCGCTCGAGCACGACGAGCTGCAAGCGTACTTCCAGCCGGTGCACGACCTGGCCTCGGGCGCCATGGTCGGGGTCGAGACCCTGGTGCGCTGGCAGCACCCGCAACGCGGCCTGGTGGCCCCGGGTGAGTTCATCCCGATTGCCGAGCGCAGCGGGCTGATCGCCGAAATCGACACCTGGGTGCTGCGCCAGGCCTGCCTGCAGATGGTGCGCTGGCAGGCCGAGGGGCGCGCACTGGAGTTCGTCGCGGTGAACATCTCTAGCCGCTTGTTCAGCCAACGCAGCCTGTACCGGGAAGTGGCCAAGGTGCTCGATGAAACCGGCATGAACCCGGCGTTGCTGGAAGTCGAAGTCACCGAGAGCGCGGTGATGGATGATCCGGAAGTGTCGCTCGAGCAACTGCACCGTCTGCGCGAACTGGGCCTGCGCCTGGCCATCGACGACTTCGGCACTGGTTACTCATCGCTGCTGCGGCTCAAGCGTCTGCCGGTGCAGAAGCTCAAGATCGACCAGGGCTTCGTCGCCGGCCTGCCGGATGACGAAGACGACATCGCCATCGTCCGCGTGATCATCGCTCTGGCCCGCAGCATGGGCATGCAGGTACATGCCGAGGGCATCGAGCACGCGCAGCAGGCGCAGTTGCTGCTCAACCTGGAGTGCCAGCTGGGGCAGGGCTACTGGTTCGGTCGGCCAGTGCCGGCGCATGAACTGGTGGAGGCGGCGAACGGGGTGTCTGAACGACACGGGCGGCGCCTGCGCTGACCTCGCAGGCGAGAGGCGCCTGAACGCTAGCCTTGCGCCGCAGTGCCGATGAATTTGCGCAGGAACTGCCGGGTGCGTTCGTGTTGCGGGTTGGCGAACAGCGCGCGCGGCTCACCCTGCTCGACGATCACCCCCTTGTCGAAGAAGATCACCCGGTGGGCGACATCGCGGGCGAAGCTCATTTCGTGGGTGACGATGATCAGCGTGCGTTGCTCTTCGGCCAGGCTGCGGATCGTCGCAAGTACCTCACCGACCAGTTCCGGGTCGAGCGCCGAGGTGGGCTCATCGAACAGCATCACCTGTGGCTCCATCGCCAAGGCCCGGGCAATGGCTACGCGCTGTTGCTGGCCACCGGACAACCTCCGCGGGTAGGCATCTTCCTTGCCGGCCAGGCCGACCTTGGCCAGCAACTGCCGGCCCAGTGCCAAGGCCTGCTCGCGTGGCGTTTTCTTCACCACCAGCGGCCCCTCGATGACGTTTTCCAAGGCGGTGCGGTGGGGGAACAGGTTGAAGTTCTGGAAGACGAAACCGGCCTGCTGGCGCAGACGGCGGATTGCACCCTGCTGGCTGCCCAGCGGGCGATTGGCGTCGATGCTGATCTGGCCGATGCGAATGCTGCCGCTGTCTGGGGTTTCCAGCAGGTTCAGGCAGCGCAGGAAGGTGGTCTTGCCCGAACCGCTGGGGCCGATGATGGCGATGACCTCACCGGTGCTGACCTGCAGGTCGATGTTGTCCAGTACGGTCTGGCCGTTGAAGCGTTTGCTCAGCCCTTTGACGGCGATCATGCCTCAGTGCTCCTGATCATGGCGGTTGACCCGCGCTTCGAGGCGATTCTGCAGATGCGCCAAAATGCTGGCCAGCACCCAGTAGATCAGCGCCGCCGCCAGGTACATGGTGAAGACCTCGAAGGTGCGCGCAGTGATCAACTGGGCCTGGCGGAACAGCTCCGGCACCTGGATGGTGGCGGCCAGCGCCGTGTCCTTGACCAGCGAAATGAAACTGTTGCCCAGCGGCGGCAGGGCCGTGCGCATGGCCTGCGGCAGGATCGCCCGGCGCAGCGCCTGGGCGCGGGTCATGCCGATGCTGGCGCAGGCTTCCCACTGGCCCTTGTCGATCGAGGAGATCGCCGCGCGGAGGATCTCGCAGGTATAGGCCGCCATGTTCAGGGAAAAGCCGATCAGCGCGGCGGGCAGCGGGTCGAGCTCCAGCCCGACCTGGGGCAGGCCGTAGTAGATGACGAACAGTTGCACCAACAGCGGTGTGCCGCGAAAGAACGACACGTAGATGCGCGCCAGCCAGCTCACCGGCAACAGCCGTGACAAACGCATCAGCGCCAGGGCGAAGCCTAGAATCAGGCCGAAGAACATGCCGCCGACGCTGAGCACGATGGTGAAGTAGGCGCCCTTGAGCAGAAAGGGCGCCGAGTCCAGCGCCAGTTGCAGGCTTTCTTCGATCATTGCGTGACGTCAGCGCCGAAGTATTTTTCGGACAGTTTGCCCAAGGTGCCGTCGGCCTTGAGTGCCGCCAGCGCCTTGTTCAGGGCTTCGAGCAGTTCAGGCTCGTTCTTGCGCACCGCGATACCCGACTCCAGACGCGAGAACGCCTCGCCGGCCAACGCGGTGTCCTGGGCTTTCTTGGCATATTCCAGGGCGGCCAGACGGTCGATGAGAATGGCGTCGATGCGGCCTACGCGCAGGTCCTGGAATTTCGCTGGGTCATCGTTGTAGGTGCGCACATCGGCGCCCGGTACTTCCTTTCTCACCCATTGCTCGTAGTTGGTGCCGAGGCCCACCCCGACTTTCTTGCCGTCCAGATCGGCCGCGCCCTTGATCGCCAGTGTGTCGAGATTCTTCTTCAGCACCAGCGCCTGGATGCCCGAGACCGTGTAGGGCGTCGAGAAGTCGTAGGCTTTCTTGCGCTCATCGGAAATGGTCACCTGATTGACCACCACGTCGAGGCGTTTCGATTGCAGCGCAGCGAGAATGCCGTCCCACGGCGTTGGTTGCAGCTTGACCTTGACCCCCAGTTGCCTGGCCAGCGCTTCGGACAGCTCCACCTCGAAACCTGTGAGCTTGCCGCTCTCGTCGACGAAGCTGAACGGCGGGTAGGTGCCTTCCAGGCCGACGTTGAGCACGCCTTTTTCCTGGATGGTCTTGAGTTGTTCTCCGGCCGAGGCCTGGCCCAGCACACCTGCGCCCAACAGCAGGGCGAGACCGGCGGTGAGAAGCGGTTTGGCGAGCTTGATCATGGTGAGCCTGCTGAATGTGGGGATGTGGGTGGCGACTATAGGGGCGAGGCTTTTAGTGCAGGAAATAATAAAAAAGCATTTTGTTATTCCAGGCATTGGCTTGCTCAGCACCTCTGGCTATTAGGTTAGGCCAGGAAATGCCAACGCGTGAGTCGACGGTAGTTCATGATCGGCCATTGGGACCAAAGCGGTGTTTTTTGCAGGAGCAGGATTCCCGTAGAGTAGGTCCTTGCCAGGGTTACATTTCGAATCAGAATCCGTTGCAGGAGAACACCGTGAGCCAACCAACCTCCACCAGCCAGTGGCAGCTTCCGGCCATCGTCAGCGGCTTGCGCAGCGCCCGTGAACAGTGGCGTACGCGCAATGGGCGCAGCAGCGGCGAGCAGGGTGGGCGCGAACTGCCCTCGCGCGAAGCCATCGGTCAGGTGTTCGAGCAGCTCTGCGGTGCGCTGTTTCCCATGCGCCTGGGCCCGGTCGACCTGCGCGAGGAAAGCGAAGATTTCTACGTTGGGCACACCCTCGATACCGCCTTGACCTCGCTGCTGACCCAGGCGCGCCTGGAACTGCGCTATGCCGCGCGCCACGACAACGCCGACGTCGCCGACAGCGATGCCCGGGCGCTGGGTGTCATCCAGGATTTCGCCGCCGCCTTGCCGCACCTGCGCGTGCTGCTCGACACCGATGTGCTGGCCGCCTACCACGGCGACCCAGCGGCGCGTAGCGTCGATGAAGTGCTGCTGTGCTACCCCGGCGTGCTGGCGATCATCCACCACCGCCTGGCGCACCACCTGTACCGCGCCGGGCTGCCGCTGCTGGCGCGGATCGGCTCGGAGCTGGCGCACTCGGCCACCGGCATCGACATTCACCCCGGCGCACAGATCGGCCCGGGCTTCTTCATCGACCATGGCACAGGCGTGGTGATCGGCGAGACCGCCATCATCGGTGAACGGGTGCGCATCTATCAGGCAGTGACGCTGGGCGCCAAGCGCTTCCCGGCCGATGAGTCGGGCACGCTGCACAAGGGCCAGCCACGCCACCCGATCGTCGAAGACGACGTGGTGATCTACGCCGGCGCCACCATCCTTGGACGCATCACCATCGGCCAGGGCTCGACCATCGGCGGCAACGTCTGGCTGACCCGTAGCGTGCCGGCGCAGAGCAACATCACCCAGGCCAACCTGCAGCTCGATTGCCAGGACAAGAACTGAGCCACGTGATGCCCGCAACGGCGGCAGGGTGCAGCGACCCATGCCCGCCGTTGGACACCTTGGCCACTGCCCCGATACCCCTGTGAATCGCCGGTTGCAGGTGCGGAACTTGCCTCGGCAAAGCCCTCTCTGAGTCAGACACCGAGAACGACCCTGCCATGTCCGTTCGGCCCGAGCGGGTCGCCATGGCCGACGATCCGTGGTTAACTTGAACGCTTGTTCAATTTAAAAACGCTGGTCCGTTGCCGGTGTTCAACAGGAGGATTCCCTTTGCTGAACCCGTTCAATCCGAACATTTCGAACCCTTGCGAGGTACTCGTCCCATGAGTGCTTCCAGCGCTTCTTCCGCTCCCGAGCAGGTCCCTGACAAGATCCGCATGAACCCGCCAGTGTTCTACTTTGCGGCGAGTTTCATATTGCTCTTCGGCCTCACTGTCATCTGTTTCCCCGAAGCTGCCGGCCAGTGGCTGCTGGCTGCGCAGAACTGGGCCGCCAACACTGTTGGCTGGTACTACATGCTGGCGATGACCCTGTATCTGGTCTTCGTGGTGGTCACCGCCTTGTCTGGCTACGGCAAGATCAAGCTCGGTGCCGACCACGACGAACCCGAATTCAGTTACCTGTCATGGGCCGGGATGCTGTTCGCCGCCGGCATCAGCATCACGCTGTTCTTCTTCTGCGTGTCCGAACCGCTGACCCACATGCTGCAGCCGCCCCAGGGCGAGTCCGGTACGGTCGAGGCAGGGCGCCAGGCGATGCAGATTCTGTTCCTGCACTGGGGCCTGCACGGCTGGGGCGTATTCGCCTTCGTCGGCATGGCGCTGGCGTACTTCGCCTACCGGCATAACCTGCCGCTGGCGCTGCGCTCGGCGCTGTACCCGCTGATCGGCAAGCGCATCAACGGCCCCATCGGTTACGCGGTCGATGGCTTCGGCATCATCGCCACGGTGTTCGGCCTGGGCGCCGACATGGGCTTTGGCGTGCTGCACCTGAACTCCGGGCTGGACTACCTGTTCGGCGTCAGCCACAGCCAGTGGGTGCAGGTGCTGCTGGTGGCGTTGATGATGGGCGCGGCGGTGGCCGTGGCGGTCGCCGGGGTCGAGAAAGGCGTGCGGGTGATGTCCGACGTCAACCTGTTCCTGGCCTGCGCGCTGCTGCTGTTCGTACTGTTCGCAGGCCCCACCCAGCACCTGTTCAACACCCTGATCCAAAACCTGGGGGACTACCTCGGCGCGTTGCCGCGCAAGAGCTTCGATGTCTATGCCTACGGTGAAAACCGCGACTGGCTGGGCGGCTGGACGGTGTTCTACTGGGCCTGGTGGATTGCCTGGTCGCCGTTCGTGGGCCTGTTCATCGCGCGTATTTCCCGTGGCCGGACCATCCGCGAGTTCGTCTTCGGCGTGCTGCTGATTCCGCTGGGCTTCACCCTGGCGTGGATGTCGATCTTCGGCAACAGCGCGCTCGACCAGGTGATCAACCATGGCATGACCGCGCTGGGCCAGTCGGCCCTGGACAACCCGTCCATGAGCCTCTACCTGCTGCTGGAAACCTACCCCTGGAGCAAGACGGTGATCGCCGTCACGGTGTTCATCAGCTTCGTGTTCTTCGTCACCTCGGCCGACTCTGGCACCGTGGTGCTGTCGACGTTGTCGGCCAAAGGTGGGCAGGCCGATGAAGATGGCCCGAACTGGTTGCGCATTTTCTGGGGCGCGATGACGGCACTGGTGACCAGCAGCCTGCTGTTCGCCGGCAGCATCGATTCGCTGAAATCAGCGGTAGTGCTGACCTCGCTGCCGTTCTCGCTGATTCTGCTGTGCATGATGTGGGGGCTGCACAAGGCCTTCCATATGGAGTCGCAGCGGTTGATCGCGCGGACTCATTCGTTGGCACCGTTCGCTCAGTCTCGTCGGGGGCGGGGTGGCTGGCGTCAGCGCCTGAGTCAGGTGGTGCATTTCCCATCGCGCGACGAGGTGTACCGGTTCATGGATGACGTGGTGCGCCCGGCGATCAAGGACGTCACCGAAATGTTCGAGCAGAAGGGCCTGGTGTTGATCACCCAGGACGACCCTGCGCACGACAACGTCAGCCTCAAGGTCGGCCATGGTGAAGAACAGCCGTTCATCTACCAGGTGCAGATGCGTGGTTACTTCACGCCCTCGTTCGCCCTCGGCGGACTCGGCTCGCAATCGCTGAACAACCGCCGCTACTATCGCGCCGAGGTGCATCTGTCAGAGGGCAGCCAGGACTACGACCTGGTGGGCTACAGCAAGGAGCAGATCATCAACGACATCCTCGACCAGTACGAACGGCACATGCAGTTCCTGCACATGGTCAGGTAGGTGAGTGATGAAGGCTGGGCCGCGTTGCGGCCCGGCCTTCAGAACGGCACATCCCCCAGAATCGTCGCCCGGTGCATCACCCGCCGCTGTGGACGGTAGTCGTCCACCGCGTAATGCTGGGTCACGCGGTTGTCCCAGAACGCCACGTCATTCTCCTGCCAACGCCAGCGGATGCTGAACTCCGGGCGGGTGGCATGGGCGAACAGCAGTTTGAGCAAGGCGTCGCTCTCGTGCGCTTCCAGCTCATTGATCCGTGTCGTGAACCCCTCATTGACGAACAGTGCCTTGCGCCCGCTCTGCGGATGGGTGCGCACCAGCGGATGCGACAGCGGCGGGTGCTCACGGCGCGTGGCTTCCCAGCGCGCCAGGTCTTCGGCGGTGCTGCCGAAGCGCTCGAGTGGGAACGAGCGGGTGAAATCATGGGTGGCGGTCAGGCCATCGAGCAGACCGCGCAGTGGCGCCGACAGCGCCTCGAAGGCAGCGATACCGCTGGCCCACAGGGTATCGCCGCCGTAGGCCGGCAACTGCTTGGCGCTGAGCACCGCGCCCAGCGCCGGGGTGGGCAGGAAGGTCACGTCGGTGTGCCAGATGGCGTTGTCGCGCACGTCGGTCACCGCGGTGTCGAGCACCAGCACCTGCGGCACATCGGCCACCTTGGGGTAGATCGGGTGAATGTGCAGGTCGCCGAACTGCGCGGCGAAGTGCGCCTGCTGCTGTGGGCTGATCGGCTGATCACGGAAGAACAGCACGTGGTGTTCGAGCAATGCCTGCTCGATGGCGTCGCGATGTGCGGCGTCCAGCGGGCGGGTCAGGTCGATACCGCTGAGCTGCGCGCCGAGGGTGGGGCCAAGGGGTTGAACGGTCAGGCTCATGTCGCTCTCCGGGTTCGGCAAAAAGGCGGGTTCAGTAGCTCTTGCCGTGCCACGGCACCAGCTTGCGTTGCAGGGCGCGCAGGCCCATCTCAAGGGCGAAGGCGATCAGCGCGATCAGCACGATGCCCAGCACCACCACATCGGTGACCAGAAACTGCGCCGCGGACTGCACCATGAAGCCCAGGCCGCGGGTGGCGGCGATCAACTCGGCAGCCACCAGGGTCGACCAGCCGACGCCCAGGCCAATGCGGATGCCGGTGAGCATCTCCGGCAAGGCGCTGGGCACGATGACGTGGGCAATCAACTGCGTCCGACTGGCGCCCAGCGACTGCGCCGCGCGCAGTTTGACCGGATCGACGGTACGCACCGCAGTGGCCGTGGCGATGGCCACCGGGGCGAAGATCGCCAGGTAGATCAGCAGCACCTTGGACAGCTCGCCGATGCCGCACCAGATCACGATCAACGGCAGGTACGCCAGCGGCGGGATCGGCCGGTAGAACTCGATCAACGGGTCGAAGATGCCCCGCGCCACGCGATTGCAGCCGATGGCGATGCCCAGCGGAATGGCCGTCACCACCGCCGCCAGCAAGGCCACGCCGATCCGCCCCAGGCTCGCGCCCAGGTGCTGCCACAGGCTGGCGTCCATGTAGCCCTGGCTGAGCAGGCTCGCGGCCTTGCGCACGATATCGCCGGGCGAGGGCAGAAACAGTGGTTCGACCCAGCCGGCTGCGGTCACCAGCCACCACAGGGCAAGCAAGGTGAGTACGGTCAGGGTGCTGATCCAGCGGGTCGAAAGGGCCCGCCGTGGTGGGCGCGCTGCCGCGGCGGCAGGTTGGGATTGCGCCTGCAGTGGCACTGGCAGACTGCTCATGCTGTTTCCCGCCGCGTGCTCTTGCGTTGCTCGAAGACCCGCGCCAGCACATGTTCGCGGGTTGCGATGAAGGCTGGGTCCGACTTGATCGCCCGCGCCGACTCGCCGGCCGCATAACGGTGGCCGAAGTCCAGTTGCAGGCGTTCGACGATGCGTCCTGGGTCAGGCGCCAGCAGCACCAGGTCGGTGGCGAGGAACACCGCCTCTTCGATGTCGTGGGTGATCAGCAACACCGGCTTGGCGCTGCGTTGCCAGACGCGCAGTAGCAATTCCTGCATCTGTTCGCGGGTGAAGGCGTCGAGGGCGCCGAACGGCTCGTCCATCAGCAGCAGCCGCGGTTCGGCAGCCAGCGCCCGGGCCAGGCCCACGCGCTGTTTCTGTCCACCCGACAACTGCCAGATACGCCGCTCGGCGAAACCGGCGAGGTCGACCAGCGCCAGCATCTCGCGTGCGCGGGCTTCGCGTTCCGCCTTGGGCACACCGGCCAGGGCCAGGCCGAAGGCGACGTTGCCCAGCACGGTTTGCCACGGCAGCAACGCGTCATCCTGAAACACCACGCCGCGCTCGGCGCCCGGGCCGCTGATCGGCACGCCATCGAGGGTGATGTGTCCGGCGCTGGGGGCGACGAAACCGGCGATGAGGTTGAGCAGCGAGGTCTTGCCGCTGCCCGAGGGGCCCAGCGCCACCAGCAACTGGCGTGGGCCCAGGCTCAGGTCGATGTCGGCCAGCACCGGGCTGGCGGCGCCGGGGTACTGTGCGCTGATGCGCTGCAGTTCAAGCAAGGCCATGGCTGGCTCCGGTCAATGGCGAATCACTGGGGGATGTACTGGGCGCTGACATAGGGCGCGTAGTCCGGCAGCACCGCTTCGACCTTGCCTTGCTCCTTGAGGAAGGTGGCGGTGTCGGTCAGCGCCTGGGTGGTCGGCGCGCCGAGGGCGGTACGTTGATCGGCGGCCAGCGGATAGACGTTGCCTTGCAGCAGCAACGGGATGTCTGCGGGTTTGGCCCCCGACAGGCGCGCTACCTTGCTGATGTTGTCGGCCTTGGCCAGCCACGCCTTGGGGTCGTGGCGGTAGTCGGCGTAGGCATCCAGGGTGGTTTTGGCGAAGGCCTTGACCACCTCCGGGTGCTTGGCCGCGAAGTCTTTGCGCACGATCCAGGCATCGAAGGTCGGCGCGCCTTCGCTGGCCAGCTCGCCCGAGGTGATCAGCACCTTGCCGGTTTCCTTGGCAACGCCCAGGGCCGGGTCCCAGACATAGGTGGCGTCGATGTCGCCACGCTTCCAGGCGGCGATGATCGCCGGCGGCGCGAGGTTGAGAATCTGCACCTTGGCCGGGTCGATGTTCCACTGCTTGAGTGCTGCCAGCAGGCTGTAGTGACCGGTGGACACGAACGGTACGGCGACTTTCTTGCCGATCAGGTCTTGTGGGGTATCGATGCCGTTGCGCGCCACCAGGGCTTCACCGGCGCCGATCTGGGTGGCGATGAGGAAGGTCTCGATCGGCAGCTTGCGGGTGGCCGCCGCGGCCAGGGGGCTGGAGCCCAGATACCCGATCTGGACGTCGCCCGAGGCCACGGCGGTGATCACATCGGCGCCATTGTCGAACTTGCGCCAGTCGATGCTGGCCTTGCTCGATTGCTCGTAGGCGCCATCGGCCTGGGCCACCTTAGCGGGGTCGACGGTGGTCTGGTAGGCCACGGTCAGGTCGGCGGCCTGGGCAGCCCAACTGGCGCTGGCGAGGGCGATGGCGGCGAACAGGCGCAACGGAGCGTGGACGATCATGAAGCATTCCTCGGCAGACGATCAGGGATGGGCGAATGCTGAGAAGGCTAAATGATCTAAAAAAACAAAAATAAATAACGTTTAGGAATTAGCTTAGGCGAGCGCCGTTGGTCGGCTGGTATTGGCTCGCCGTCACGGCTTGGAGATCAGCCGGACCCGCCCGTGCGGCGCGGGTTGCGTGTGATGTACGGGAATAAAAAGCTGTGCGCTTAGACCTGTTAGCTTCAAAAAGCTCAAGGTTATTCCGCAAAAATCTTACAAATTTAGAAAACAATCATTCTTGATTTATCAGATTGTCATTATTCTGTAGCCCGATTCGCGTATTAGACCAAAGTCGCGAAACGAACTGTAACGATTGACTTCGCGATGACGCTTTGGCGCTAATCGCCAATCCACGGTGAGCACGGCACCAGACCAGGCCACTGCAGACGCACAAAAATTAGAACGTAGAGGAGCACATCATGTACAAGTCCAGCCTGGCTCTGGCCGTGGCACTGGGGGTTTTCGCCCAACAAGCAGCAGCTGCCGGTTTCGTTGAAGACAGCAAGCTGTCGCTCAGCTCGCGCACCATGTACTTCGACAACAATAACCGTGAAGTCCACAGCGACCCGCGCCCTGACCAGCGCGAATCGGGTCAAGGCTTCAAGCTCGACTACATTTCCGGCTTCACCCAAGGCACCGTAGGCTTTGGTGTAGACGCCCAGGCCCTGTGGGGTATTCACCTCGATGGCGGCCGCGGCTATCACAAGTCGGGCTTCTTCCCCAACGATGGTGATGGCTCTGCCAACCAGTGGGCACGTCTGGGCGCCAACGCCAAGGCACGCTTCTCCAAGACCGAAGCGCACTTCGGTAGCGCGTTGGCGCCGAACCTGCCGATCCTGGTTTCCAACGACGGTCGTCTGCTGCCACAGACCTTCGAAGGCGGCACCATCCAGTCGAAGGAAATCGACAACCTGACCATCAACGCCGGTCAGCTGACCCACGCCATGGGCCGTGCGTCGAGCAACCGTACTGGCCTGTCGGTTGCCGGTGGTACCGAGGAAAGCAACAAGTTCCGCTACGGTGGTCTGGACTACAAGCTCACCAAAGACCTGACCCTGCAGTACTACTACTCGAACCTGGAAGACTTCTACAAACAGCACTTCCTGGGCGCGACCCACCTGTTCCAGATCGACAAGGATCAGTCGTTCAAGACCGACCTGCGCTTCTTCGACAGCAGCAGCGACGGCAAGAACGGTGAAGCCGGCTACCGCTTCAACAACAACGGCGGCTACGCCAAGAACCCAGGCAAGGTCGACAACAAGACCTGGTCGGCCATGTTCACCTACACCCTCGGCAGTCATGCCCTGTTGGTCGGCCACCAGCGCGTCAGCGATGACGGTGGTTTCGTCTGGCTGAACCAGGGCAGCCTGGTCAACGAAGGTGCAGCGGGCGCAAGCTTCTACCTGTTCACCGACAGCATGCTCAACCAGTTCGCCAAGGCCGGTGAAAACACCACCTTCGGTCAGTACTCGTACGACTTCGCCAGCCTCGGCGTACCGGGCCTGAAGGCGTCGGTATCGTACCTGCGCGGTGAAGACGGCAAGAACGCCAACGGCAACGGTACCTTCAACGAGTGGGAGCGCGATGCGCGCATCGACTACGTGATCCAGGAAGGCCCGCTCAAAGGCCTGGGCACCAGCCTGCGTCATGGCGTGTACCGTGGGTCGGGCACCAGCTCGCTGGCTGACCAGGATCAGACCCGTCTGATCTTCAACTACACCTACAACTTCCTGTAAGGCGTAGCTGGAGCGGGGCTTTCGCGAGTCGATATCGCGCTCGAGGCCCTAAACCTGAAAACCCTGTCCCTTGCGGCAGGGTTTTTTGTGTTCCGAATTTAATATTCCGAAAACATATAAATAAATCGATATTTATTCTTTTTAAATTATCGGTGGCACAGGCACATTGCTGACATCAGGCCTGACTCAGCATAGGAGCCGCACCCCATGAGCCTCAAACTTGGCGATATCGCCCCCGATTTCGAACAGGACTCCAGCGTCGGTACGCTGCGCTTTCACCAGTGGCTGGGTGACAGCTGGGGGGTGTTGTTTTCCCACCCAGCCGACTTCACCCCGGTGTGCACCACCGAACTGGGGCTGACCGCCAAGCTCAAGGACGAATTCGCCCAGCGCGGGGTCAAGGCCATCGCGCTGTCGGTCGACCCGGTCGAATCCCATCACCGCTGGATTGACGACATCAACGAAACCCAGAACACCGTGGTGAATTTCCCCATCATCGCCGACGCCGACCGCAAGGTCTCCGACCTCTACGACCTGATCCACCCCAACGCCAGCGACACCCTCACGGTGCGCTCACTGTTCGTCATCGACCCGCACAAGAAGGTGCGCCTGACCATCACCTACCCGGCCAGCACAGGGCGCAACTTCAACGAGATTCTGCGGGTGATCGACTCGCTGCAACTGACCGACAGCCACAAGGTGGCAACGCCTGGCAACTGGCAGGACGGCGATGATGTGGTGATCGTGCCGTCGCTCAAGGACGAAGACGAGATCAAACGGCGCTTCCCCAAAGGCTACCGCGCCGTGAAGCCGTACCTGCGCCTGACTCCGCAACCCAATCGCTGACTCTCATTCATTGCCACGCTCTTACCTAGCAGGGATTTTCGGGCCGTTTCGACGGCCTTTTTTTTGCCTTGCCGATAGGTCGCGGAGACGCCGCTCCCATTAATTAATAATGGAATAAGCAAATGAAAAAATATGATTTCTAGCTATATGTAAGTGCTGGTAACGTCACCCCAACTGAACACAAGGAAACGTCGTGATGCTGGTCGTCTCAATCGGTGGAAGCCCCAGTCCTCGTTCGCGCTCAGGCGTGTTGCTCGATCATTCGCGGCAGTGGCTGCAGGAGCGTGGCGTGGAAGTGGTGAGTTTCCAGGTGCGTGACTTTGCCGCCGAAGACCTGCTCCACGCGCGCTTCGACAGCCCCCAGGTCAAGCACTTCCAGGACCTGGTGGCCCAGGCCGATGGGCTGATCGTTGCCACCCCGGTGTACAAGGCGTCGTTTTCCGGGGCGCTGAAGACCTTGCTCGACCTGCTGCCTGAACGGGCTCTGGAACACCGCATCGTGCTGCCGATCGCCACCGGCGGCAGCATCGCCCACATGCTGGCCGTGGACTATGCACTCAAGCCGGTACTGGCTGCGCTGAAGGCGCAAGAGACCCTGCACGGGATCTTCGCCGACGACAGCCAGATCAGCTATGCCCAAGGCAACACCCCGGCGCAGTTGGCCCCGGCACTGCACGAACGCTTGCTCGACTCGCTGCAGACGTTTCACCTGGCCCTGGCCCGTCGCCCGCAGGCAGTGGCGCCAGGGGTGCTCAACGAACGGCTGATCAGCGCTCGCTGGAGTATCTGATCGGTTTCACCGCGGTAATGCTTTTCCACCTTACTGGCCCGCCAACGGGCAAGCAGGTGCAACCCGAACCTCATTCGTACAGGAGAGCGCTATGCGCACAGTCTTCTTGCGTCGTGGTCTGGTCGCCCTGTTTGCGGCGGCCGTGTCCTTCGGCGTCATCACCCAGGCCCAGGCTGAAACCCTGCGCATCGGCTATCAGAAATACGGCACGCTGGTGCTGCTCAAGGCCAAAGGCTCGCTGGAAAAACGGCTGGCCGAGCAGGGCATCAAGGTGCAATGGACCGAATTCCCCGGTGGCCCGCAGTTGCTCGAAGGGCTGAACGTTGGCTCGATCGACTTCGGCGTCACCGGCGAAACCCCACCGGTGTTCGCCCAGGCCGCCGGCGCCGACCTGCTGTATGTCGCCTACGAGCCGCCTGCGCCGCATAGCGAGGCGATCCTGGTGCCGAAAGGCTCGGACATCCAGGCGGTGAAAGACCTCAAGGGCAAGAAAGTCGCCCTGAACAAAGGCTCCAACGTGCATTACCTGCTGGTGCGTGCACTGCAAGACGCCGGCCTGCAATACAGCGACATTCAACCGGTCTACCTGCCGCCTTCCGATGCGCGCGCCGCCTTCGAGCGCGGCAGCGTCGATGCCTGGGTGATCTGGGACCCGTACCAGGCCGCTGCCGAGCAGCAGTTGCAGGCGCGCACCCTGCGCGACGGCGAAAACCTGGTCGACAACCATCAGTTCTATCTGGCCACCCGCAATTACGCCACCCAGCACCCTGCAGTGATCAGCGCCCTGATCGAAGAAGTGCGCACCGTGGGCGAGTGGTCCAAGGCCAATCCGCAGCAGGTCACCGACCAGGTCGCGCCGCTGCTCGGGCTGCCCGCCGACATCACGCTGACCTCGGTCAAGCGCCAGGGCTATGGCGCCGCGCCGCTCACCCCAGAGGTGGTCGCCGCGCAGCAGAAGATCGCCGACACCTTCCAGGTGCTCAAGTTGATTCCCAAGCCCTTGAGCATCAAGGACGTGATCTGGACCCCACCTGCCAAGGTCGCCAGCGCGCCTTGACCGATTCGCCAGCGGCGGCTCGGTGCCGGCGCTGCAACCCTTGAGGAGACAACTCCAATGAGCCTGAACATTTTCTGGTTCCTTCCCACCCACGGCGATGGCAAGTACCTCGGCACCGCCGAAGGCGCTCGGGCGGTCGACCATGGCTACCTGCAACAGATCGCCCAGGCTGCCGACCGCCTTGGCTTTGGCGGGGTACTGATACCCACCGGACGCTCCTGCGAGGACTCCTGGCTGGTGGCCGCCTCGCTGATTCCGGTCACCGAGCGGCTGAAGTTTCTTGTCGCGCTGCGCCCGGGGATCATTTCCCCGACCGTCGCGGCGCGTCAGGCCGCGACGTTGGACCGCCTGTCCAATGGCCGCGCACTGTTCAACCTGGTCACCGGCGGTGACCCCGACGAACTGGCCGGCGACGGCCTGCACCTGAACCACCAGGAGCGCTACGAAGCCTCGGTGGAATTCACCCGCATCTGGCGCAAGGTGCTGGAGGGCGAAACGGTCGACTACGACGGCAAGCATTTGCAGGTCAAGGGCGCCAAGCTGCTCTATCCCCCGGTGCAGCAGCCTCGTCCGCCGCTGTATTTCGGCGGCTCCTCGGAAGCGGCGCAGGATTTGGCCGCCGAGCAGGTCGAGCTGTACCTGACCTGGGGCGAGCCACCAGCAGCGGTTGCCGAGAAAATCGCCGCAGTGCGTGAGAAAGCTGCCGCGCAGGGCAGGGAAGTGCGCTTCGGTATTCGTCTGCACGTGATCGTACGCGAGACCAACGAAGAAGCCTGGGCTGCCGCTGACCGGCTGATTTCGCACCTCGACGACGACACCATCGCCCGCGCCCAGGCCTCGCTGGCGCGTTTCGATTCCGTTGGGCAACAGCGCATGGCCGCCCTGCATGGCGGCAAGCGTGACCAGCTCGAAGTCAGCCCCAATCTGTGGGCCGGGGTAGGCCTGGTACGCGGTGGCGCCGGTACCGCGCTGGTCGGCGATGGTCCGACCGTGGCGGCGCGGGTCAAGGAATACGCAGCGCTGGGCATCGACACCTTCATCTTCTCCGGCTACCCGCACCTGGAAGAATCCTACCGGGTGGCTGAACTGCTGTTCCCGCACTTGGACGTGCAGCGCCCCGAGCAGCCTACAAGCTGCGGTTATGTGAGCCCGTTCGGCGAGATGGTGGCCAACGATATCCTGCCCAAAGCCGCGTCGCAGAGCTGAGGGGCGATCATGAGCACGACATCATCCAACACCCTGGCCAAGCGCCTGGCGCCCTGGGCCTTGCCAGTTCTGCTGCTGGCACTGTGGCAACTGGCGGTCAGCGCCGGCTGGCTGTCCACGCGCATTCTGCCGGCACCCAGCGCGGTCATCAGTGCCGGCGTCGAGCTGGTGCGCAGTGGCGAAATCTGGACGCACCTGGCGATCAGCGGCTGGCGCGCAGGTCTGGGCTTCGCCATCGGCGGCAGCATCGGCCTGGTCCTGGGCTTCATCACCGGGCTGTCGAACTGGGGCGAGCGCCTGCTCGACAGCTCCGTGCAGATGATCCGCAACGTGCCGCACCTGGCGCTGATTCCGCTGGTGATTTTGTGGTTCGGCATCGATGAGTCGGCGAAGATTTTCCTGGTCGCCCTGGGCACCTTGTTCCCGATCTACCTGAACACCTACCACGGCATCCGCAACGTCGACCCGGCGCTGGTGGAGATGGCACGCAGCTACGGCCTGTCGGGCTTCGCCCTGTTCCGCCAGGTGATCCTGCCCGGCGCACTGCCGTCGATTCTGGTCGGTGTGCGCTTCGCCCTGGGCTTCATGTGGCTGACCCTGATCGTCGCCGAAACCATTTCCGCCAATGCCGGCATTGGCTACCTGGCGATGAACGCCCGGGAATTTCTGCAAACCGACGTGGTAGTGCTGGCAATCGTGCTGTACGCGGTGCTCGGCAAACTGGCCGACCTGGCCGCACGGGGGCTGGAACGCGCCTGGCTGCGCTGGCACCCGGCCTACCAAGTGGCGAAGAAGGAGGGCGCATGACTGTGCTCAAGCAACAACCCCCGCACCTGCTGCGCGGCATCCCGCTGGCGACCCGCGACCTGCGCAAGACCTTCGGCAAGCGCGAGGTGCTGCGCGGCATCGACCTGCACATTCCGGCCGGGCAGTTCGTCGCCATCGTCGGGCGTAGTGGCTGCGGCAAGAGCACCTTGCTGCGCCTGCTGGCCGGCCTCGACCTGCCCAGCCAGGGGCAGTTGCTGGCCGGCGCGGCGCCTCTGGCCGATGCCCGCGAGGAAACCCGCCTGATGTTCCAGGATGCCCGGCTGCTGCCGTGGAAGAAGGTCATCGACAACGTCGGCCTGGGCCTTTCGGGTAACTGGCGTGAACAGGCGTTGCAGGCGCTGGATGCGGTCGGCCTGATCGACCGCGCCAATGAGTGGCCGGCAGCGTTGTCGGGCGGGCAGAAACAGCGGGTGGCGCTGGCCCGTGCGCTGATCCACAAACCGCGCCTGCTGCTGCTCGACGAACCCCTTGGCGCGCTCGATGCGCTGACCCGCATCGAGATGCAACAGCTGATCGAGCGACTCTGGCGCCAGCACGGTTTCACCGTGCTGCTGGTGACCCACGATGTCAGCGAAGCGGTGGCGGTGGCCGACCGGGTGATTCTCATCGAAGACGGCGAAATCGGCCTGGACCTTGAAGTCGATCTGCCTCGGCCCCGCGCACGCGGCTCACACCGCCTGGCGGCACTGGAAAGCGAAGTGCTCAACCGTGTCATGTCGGTGCCGGGCGCCCAGCCCGAACCCGACCCCGTAGCCCCCCTGCCGACGCAACTGCGTTGGGCGCACTAACCCTGAAACCCTGAAGTACCGCATCCAACCACTCTCGAAGGAAATAGCCATGACCATCAAAGCGATCAACGTCCGTAATCAGTTCAAAGGCACCGTGAAAGAAATCCTCGAAGGCCCGGTGTTGTCGGAAATCGACGTGCAGACCGCCTCCGGCGTCGTCACCTCAGTCATCACCACCCGCTCGGTGCGCGAGCTGGAGTTGCAGGTAGGCAGCGAAGTGATTGCCTTCGTGAAATCGACCGAGGTGTCGATCGCTAAGCTGTGACAACTGGCAGAGCATCGTGCGCGACGTCCGCTGCAGGAAGATGTTCAGTCACGTGGAGGGTGATTGCGTGGCTGGGGGTTGTCCTGGGGCGGGCGTATAGCTATTCGCGCGGGTGTTGCAGAAGACAGGCAGGCGTGTAGCACAGCGACGACATTCGTCTGAGAGCTATTGCTTCCTGCCTCGACACTTCCGCCCCCAGCCCAATTGCAAATCCCCCACCACTTGCCCACAATGCGACCGGTTATCATTTACGCTGCGTCCGGACGCGCTCTATGCCTTCTCACAACCAGGGCGTGACTACGCTCTACCTCGACCATCATCGTTGGCTGCACGCTTGGTTGCACGGCAGGCTGGGCAATGCCGCGGACGCGGCCGATCTGGTTCAGGAAACCTTCGTTCGCCTGCTCAACCGCCGCGAGCGGCTCGAGCTGAAAACCCCGCGGGCGTTTCTGCGCACGGTGGCCAAGGGCCTGGTCATCGATCACTGGCGGCGTGGCGAAATCGAGCGTGCCTATCTGGAAGCGCTGGCCCAGCGTCCTGATCTGGAATCGCCCTCACCTGAATCCCGCGAGTTGGTGTTCGAACTGCTTGAGCGCATCGCGCGCATGCTCGATGGCTTGAAACCCAAGGTCCGCCAGGCCTTTCTGCTGGCGCAATGCGAGGGCTTGAGCCACCCGCAGGTCGCTGCGCGCATGGGCATTTCGCTGCGCTCGGTCGAGCGCTACGTGGCCGATGCGCTGTACCACTGCTACCTGTTGCGATACGGCGCGTGAGCCGCGCACAGGCGCTGCAGCCGCCTTGCGAGGCGGTGGTCCGGCAAGCGATCGAATGGTCGTTGCGCTTGCAGGTGCATCCACGTGATTCACGCCTGTACGAGCAATGCCAGCGCTGGCGAGGCCTGGCCGCCGAGCATGAGCGTGCCTGGCAACGGGTGCAGGCGTTGAGCGGCGAATTGAGTGAGCAGTTCGCGGCGCTGCCCGCCACCGGCGTTGCGATCGAAGCGCTGGAGCAGAGCCAGCAACGATTGCAGCGGCGCCAAGCCTTGAAGCTGCTCTCGGGCGTGGCGGTACTGGGCTGCGCCGGCTGGTTCGCCCGTGACTTGGCACCCTTGCAGCAGTGGCGCGCCGACTACGCCACCGGCATTGCGCAGCGCAGCACTTTCCACCTGGCCGATGGCACGTCGCTGCAACTGAACACCGACAGCGCGGTGCAGCACGATGTCGACGAGCGTCGCCGCTCGATCATCCTCACCCGTGGGGAAATTCTGCTCGATACCGCCACTTCGCACCCGACCGAGGGCCGGCCGGTTCTGCAGGTTCATAGCGACCATGGCGTGTTCGAAACCTTGGCCGGGCGCTTCGTGGTGCGTCGCGACGAGCTTCAGACCCGCCTGAGCGTAATCACCGGTGAGGTGCTGGTGCGTCCTTTGAATGGGCGCCCGGTGCAGGCGCGCCCCGGCCAGGACTACCGGGTAAGCGCCAACCAGGCACACCTGGTGGCTGACCCGGACATGGACGCCAGTGCATGGATCGACGGGCTGATCGTCACCCGCGGCATGCGCCTGCACGACTTCCTCGCGGAAGTGGCGCGTTATCGCAGGGGGCGTGTGGTGTGCGCCGACGATATCGCCGACTTGCGGTTGTCGGGCGTGTTTCGTCTGCAAGACACCGACAAACTGCTGGCCGTTCTGCCGCAGACCTTGCCCGTGCGGGTCGAGTACCGCACACGTTGGTGGGTGACCTTGCGCCGGCACGCGTGATTTTTTGGCGGGTTTTCCCAGGTGGTCCGGCTATAGAGCAATTCCCACCTCGATCCCGTCTTTCATGGAACCCCCGATGACCCGGCAACTGACCCCTTCTCACGCGCATTCGTCCGTCGCTTGCGTTCGTGCACCACGCACCCGGCTAGGCAGCGCGATCAGGCTCGCGACCTTGACCACTGCGTTGGGCATCACCGCTTTACCCATGCTGAGCCTGGCCGAGGAAACCGCAGCGGTGGCCGCCAGCACCCGCGCCTATGCAATTGCGCCAGCCCCCTTGGATCAGGCGCTGAACCAGTTTGCCCGCCAAGCCGGCATCACCCTGTCGGTCACGCCCCAGCAAACGGCCGGCGTGCAGTCTGCCGGTTTGCAGGGCCAATACTCGGTCGAGCAAGGTTTGGCGATGCTGCTCGGAGCCAGTGGTTTGCAGGCGGTGGCCACCGACAGCGGCAGTTACGTGGTGCGCAGCGCCGAAACCGAGGCGCTGTCGTTGTCTGCGACCGACATCCGCAGCTTCACCTTGGGCAATGCGCTGGGCAGCACCGAGGGCTACAACGCGTCGCACAGCCAGATCGCGACCAAGACCAGCACCGCATTGCTGGAAACCTCGCAGTCGGTGTCGGTGGTGACCCGTCAGCAGATGGATGATCAGGGCGCGCAGACCGTCGCCCAGGCCATGCGCTACACCCCTGGTGTGCTGACCAACCCCTATGGCGCCACCCACCGCTACGACTACGTCGCCATGCGCGGCTTCAATGACGGCGCGGTGGATAACATCTACCTCGACGGCCTGAAGTCGATGGGCGACAGCGGCACCTTCAGCACCATGCAGGTCGACCCGTACTTCCTCGAGCGCGTGGATATTCTCAAAGGCCCTTCATCGGTGCTCTACGGCCGTAGTTCTCCCGGTGGCCTGGTGGCGCTGACCAGCAAGAAGCCGCTGTACACCCCCTACCACCAGATCCAGGCCACCGTCGGCACCCAGGGCCAACGTGGCGTGGCCTTCGATTTCAGCGGGCCGGTCGATGACGACGAACGCATCGCTTACCGGTTGATCGGCCTTGCCGACAAATCCGACACGCAATTCGACCATGCCGAAGAAAAGCGCTACGCGATTTCGCCGACGGTCAGCATCGACTTTTCCGAGGACACCTCGCTTACCCTTCAGGCCTACCTGCAGCACGATCCAGAAGGCGGCTATCACGGCGGCGTGCCGGCAGATGGCGCCCTGCACAAGCGCAACGGCCGACGGATTTCCGAGCATTTCTTCGACGGCGAGCCGAATGTCGACGGCTATAGCCGTGATCAGAAGTCGTTCAGCTATCAGTTCGAGCATCGCTTCAATGATGTCTTCACGGCGCGGCAGAACTTCCGTTACCAGGACTCGAAGGTCAAGATCGACCAGATCTACAGCTACGGCTGGACCACCCCGACCAGCAACGAGCTGAACCGCTACTACACCGGCGGCGACGAGCGCCTGCATGCCTTCATCATCGACAACATGCTGCAAGCCGACGTCTTCACCGGCAGCGCCAAGCACACGTTGCTGCTGGGCGCCGATTACCAGCGGCGCAAGACCGTGGTCGACTGGACCAGCGGCGCCGTGGCCCCGCTCGATGCGTTCGAGCCTGCCTATGGCAACGACGCGATCGACTACTACAGCCCCACCAGCTACCTGCGGCGCCTGGAGCAAACCGGGGTCTATGCCCAGGACTTGATCGAGTGGGATCAATGGCGCTTCTCGCTGGGCCTGCGCCACGACTGGGTCACCACCTCGGACGAGAACCGCATCGCCGAGGCCGCGCGCCCACTAGGCACCGAGATCGAAGACAAGCGCACCAAGACCACCGGCCGTGCCGGCGTGCTGTATCTGTTCGAAAACGGCATTGCGCCGTACCTGAGCTATTCGCAATCGTTCAACCCCAACTCCTATTCCGACAGCGCCGGCAACCCGCTGGCGCCCACCGACGGCACCCAGTGGGAGGCTGGCATCAAGTACCAGCCGCCGGGCACGGACAATCTGTTCACCGCCTCGGTGTTCCATATCGAGCAGGAAAACCTCGCCTCCAAGCTGCCGCAGGAGAACTTCTACCGGCCCGTCGGCGCGGTGCGCTCGCAGGGTCTTGAGCTCGAAGCGCACCTGCAACTGACCGACAACTTCAAGTTGCTGGGCAGCTACACCCTGACCGACATCGAATACTCGAAGACGATGCCGAGCACCTTGAGCACGCCAGGCAATGTCATCGACAACAAAGGCAACTCACCGACTCAGGCGCCCAAGCACATGGCGTCGTTGTGGGGCGACTACGCGTTCAACAGCGGTGCGCTGGACGGCCTGCGGGTAGGTGGCGGGGTGCGTTACGTCGGGTATAGCTGGGCCGACGCCGAGAACACCATGAAGGTGCCGTCTTACACGCTGTTCGACGCCTCGGTGGGCTATGACCTGGGCAAGGTGGGGCTTAAGGGCGTGGATGTGCGGCTCAATGCCAACAACCTGACCAACGAATCCTATGTAGCGTCGTGTGCGAGCCTGAGCTTTTGCTACATGGGTGAAGAGCGCAACGTGAATGCGACGGTGAGTTATCAGTTCTGAAGGGCGCAACCCAAGGAGCATTCGCGGCTGACGCCGCTCCTACAAGGCCGCGGACCCTGTAGAAGCGGCTTTAGCCGCGATGGGCCGCGACGCTCACTCCGCCACGTTCTTTTGCAGATACGCCGGCAGATAAATCCCCAGATACGCCTCGAACACGCGCATGCCTTCCTCGGCCATGCGCGGGGTGATCACCTCGTGCTGCTGGATCGAGCGGGCGTAGACGCGGTCGCTCAAGGCCAGGGCCAGGGCGAATACCTCGACATCGTCAGGCAGAGCCGGCAACTGGAAGTGCTGCTCGAACAGCTGGTGCATCAGCCTGTCCAGTTCGAGGTCGTGCTGGCGGTCGGCCTGGCTGACTTCGCTCAGCCCGTGCTGGGCGAGAATCAGCTGACGTGCCGCGGCATCGTGGTGATACACCGTCAGCATGCGCTGTTCCAGCAGGCGCGCCAGGTCATGCCAGGTGTGCAAGGCGCTGCTGTCAATAGGCGCGAGCAGCGCCTGGCGGAAGGCGTGGTGAATGTCGCCAGTCAGCGCTTCGAGCAATGCCGGGACGCTGGCGAAGAAGTGATACACCGACGACGGCGGAATCTGCGCGCGTTCGGCCACGCTGTAGATCGACAGACCGGCCACGCCCTGCTCGGGCAGCAGGTCGCGGGCGGCGGCGAGGATCGCTGCGATCCGCGCCTGGCTGCTGGCGCGCGGCCGGCGCGGGGCGAACGCGCGGCTCATCAGTTGCTGATGGCCAGGATGCTGGCCTGATAGGCGCCGACGAACAGGTCGAAATCACCCACTTCCTGCTGCTCGAGACGGGTCTGCTCCACCAGCGAATCCCGCGCCATGGCTTCGAACGCTTGTTGCCGCTCGCTGGATAATGGCTGGCTGCGCAGGGTCTCGGCGTGGGCCAGGCTCTGGCGCATGGAGAACGCCGCGAAGCTTTCGTTGTGCTGCTGCATGCTGGCCAGCACTCGCGCAGACGGAGTCTGCGAAGGATCATCGACCTTGGCTTGCTGCACACCCAATGCGTTGACGTGTTCGTCGCTGTCATTGGCCTGGTCGAGCAGTTCGGCCAGTGGCCGGATGCGTTCAAGCAGTTCGTTGGCCCAGGTGGTGAGGGGAATCGCCTGGCCATCACGGCTAAGTTCCAGACCCGGACGCCGACCTTCCTTGACCACACTGAGGAAGTTGTCGCTGCACTGGCGGCACTCGGCGTTGTCCAGCTGTGGACTGTCGTCCAGAGCGCAGAGCAGCAGGAAGGCATCGAGGAAGCGCGATTGCGGCAGATCGATGCCCACTGGCAGGTACGGGTTGATGTCCAGACAGCGCACTTCGACGTACTGCACGCCGCGCGCGACCAGCGCCTGGATCGGCCGTTCGCCGGTGTAGGTGACGCGCTTGGGGCGAATGTTGGAGTAGTACTCGTTTTCGATCTGCAGCACGTTGGTGTTGAGCTGCACCCATTCGCCATCCTTGTGCGTACCCACTTCGACATAGGCCGGGTAGGGCGTTGCCACCGCTCGGCGCAGGCTGTCGGTGTAGCTCTGCAGGTCGTTGTAGCACGGCGTCAGGCCGGCCTGGGCATTGCTCTGGTAACCCAGGTCGCTCATGCGCAGGCTGGTGGCGTAGGGCAGGTACAGGGTGGTGGCGTCGAGCTGTTCGAGCTGGTGCGCACGGCCGCGCAGAAAGCCTGCATCCAGCGCCGGCGAGGCGCCGAACAGGTACATCAGCAGCCAGCTGTAGCGGCGGAAGTTGCGGATCAGCCCGATGTAGGTGCGGGACTGGAAGTCGCGGTCGCTCTCCTGGCTGCCCTCGGCGGCGCGCAGCAGCGGCCACAGGGCTTCAGGCAGGGAAAAGTTGTAGTGAATACCGGCGATGCACTGCATGGTGCGCCCGTAGCGCAGGGCCAAGCCCTTGCGGTACACGTGCTTGAGCTTGCCGATGTTCGAGGTGCCGTATTCGGCGATGGGAATGTCTTCCTCGGCCGGCAACGCGCACGGCATCGATGGACTCCACAGGTACTCGTCGCCAAGCCCTGTGTAGACGAAACGATGGATGTCTTCGAGGTTTTCCAGCACTTGGGCCGGGTCGGTCAGCGCCGGGGTGATGAACTCCAGCAGCGATTCGGAATAGTCGGTGGTGATCTGCTCGTTGGTCAGTGCCGAACCCAGCGTATGCGGATGCGGGGTCTGGGCCAGGCGACCTTCGGCGGTGACGCGAAGGCATTCACGTTCAATGCCGTGCAGGCACTGCGCGAGCAGGGGAAGATTAGCGCTGAGCAGGCTCAGGCGGCTGTTGAGGAGGTCGCTCAAGATGTATTCCTTCACGCGTCAGTCGCCCCAATATGGGGGTGGAAAAGACGGTCTACAAGGGTAGGAAAAAAGGAACTGGCGTTGTCGCCTGGTTTACGCGGTTCCAGCAGTGCCACAGCACTGCCGAAAATACCGCAGATACCAATTGGTGAGCTAGACCGGGGAGAAGGTTCCTTGGACATTGCCGAGCTGGCTGTCGTCTTCGGGCGTGTCGGTGTCGGGCTGCGAAGCAGCCCGGTTGAGTGTACGCCCTGACCCACTGGCATCAGGGCGTCAACCTCACTTCTTCTTCAACTGCCGGGCATTGGCGAACAGCGCCGCCATGGCGTTGTTGGCCGGCGCTGCCGCTGGCGTTTCGCGCTGGCGCGGTGCCTGCGCCGGGCGATTGCCCGCAGCACCACGGCCGCCGCCGCGCTGGCCGTCGACCTTCTCGCCCGGCGTGTCGCCCATGCGCATCGACAGGCCGACACGTTTGCGCGGGATGTCTACCTCCATCACCTTCACCTTGACCACGTCGCCGGCCTTGACCGCTTCACGTGGGTCCTTGACGAACTTCTCCGACAGCGCCGAGATGTGCACCAGGCCGTCCTGGTGCACGCCGATGTCGACGAACGCGCCAAAGTTGGTGACGTTGGTGACCACGCCCTCGAGAATCATCCCCGGCTCGAGGTCCTTGAGGTTCTCGACGCCGTCCTGGAAGGTCGCGGTCTTGAACTCGGGGCGCGGGTCGCGGCCGGGTTTGTCCAGTTCCTGGAGGATGTCGGTGACCGTCGGCAAACCGAAGGTTTCGTCGGTGAAGCCCTTGGGGTCGAGACGCTTGAGGAAGCTGCTGTCGCCGATCAGCGAACGGATGTCGCGCTCGGTGCCGGCGGCGATGCGCTGCACCAACGGGTAGGCTTCCGGGTGCACGGCGGAGGCGTCCAGCGGGTTGTCGCCGTTCATCACGCGCAGGAAGCCTGCGGCCTGTTCGAAGGTTTTTTCGCCCAGGCGGCTGACTTTCTTCAGCGCCGCACGGGTGGCGAACGGGCCGTTGGCATCGCGGTGGGCGACGATGTTCTGCGCCAGGGTCGCGTTGAGGCCGGAGATGCGCGTGAGCAGCGCCACCGACGCGGTGTTGACGTCGACGCCGACCGCGTTCACGCAGTCTTCGACCACCGCGTCCAGGCCGCGCGCCAGCTTCACCTGCGACACATCGTGCTGGTACTGGCCAACGCCAATGGATTTCGGCTCGATCTTCACCAGTTCGGCCAGCGGGTCCTGCAGGCGTCGGGCGATCGATACCGCGCCGCGGATCGACACGTCCAGATCAGGGAATTCACGAGCGGCCAGCTCGGATGCGGAGTACACCGAGGCGCCGGCTTCCGAGACCATGACCTTGGTCATCTTCAGCGCCGGGTACTGCTTGATCAGGTCGGCGGCGAGCTTGTCGGTTTCGCGGCTGGCAGTGCCGTTGCCGATGGCGATCAGCTCCACCGAATGCTTGGCGCACAGCGCGGCGAGCACGGCCAGGGTGCGGTCCCAGTCGTTACGCGGCGCGTGCGGGTACACGGTAGCGGTGTCGAGCAGCTTGCCGGTGGCATCGACCACCGCTACCTTGCAGCCGGTGCGCAGGCCCGGGTCCAGGCCCAGGGTGGTGCGCGGGCCGGCGGGGGCGGCCAGCAGCAGGTCGTGCAGGTTGTGCGCGAAGACGTTGATCGCCTCGCTCTCGGCGCTGTCACGCAGTTCGCCGAGCAGGTCGGTTTCCAGGTGGGTGTAGAGCTTGACCTTCCAGGTCCAGCGCACCACTTCGCCCAGCCATTTGTCGGCGGCCCGGCCACGGTTCTCGATACCCACGTGCTCGCCGATCATCAGCTCGCACGGGTGCAAGGTGCCGGGCAGCTCGTCGCCGACTTTCAGTGACGCGCTGAGCATGCCTTCGTTGCGGCCACGGAAGATCGCCAGGGCGCGGTGCGACGGCACGCTGCGCAGCAGTTCGTCGTGGGCGAAGTAGTCGCGGAACTTGGCGCCTTCCTCTTCCTTGCCCGGCACCAGTCGGGCACTGAGCACCGCTTCGTGCTTGAGGAAGGTGCGCAGTTTCTCGAGCAGGCCGGCGTCTTCGGCGAAGCGCTCCATGAGGATGTACTTGGCGCCTTCCAGCGCGGCCTTGACGTCGGCCACGCCCTTGTCGGCATCGACGAAGCGTGCAGCCTCGGTTTCCGGCGCCAGCTGCGCATCGCCGAACAGCGCATCGGCCAACTCGCCGAGGCCTGCTTCCAGAGCGATCTGGCCCTTGGTGCGGCGCTTTTGCTTGTAGGGCAGGTAGAGGTCTTCGAGGCGCGTCTTGGTATCGGCGAGCTGGATGTCGCGGCTCAGCTCCGGAGTCAGCTTGCCCTGCTCCTGGATGCTGGCGAGGATGCTGGCGCGGCGCTCGTCGAGTTCGCGCAGGTAGCGCAGGCGCTCGTCGAGGTGGCGCAGTTGGGTGTCGTCCAGGCTGCCGGTGACCTCTTTGCGGTAACGGGCGATGAAAGGCACCGTCGAGCCTTCGTCCAACAAGGCTACGGCCGCCGCGACCTGCTGCGGGCGAACGCCCAGTTCCTCGGCGATACGGCTGTTGATGCTGTCCATGAGAACTACCTGACAATGGGTGAATGCGTAGGCCGCGGGCGGGCGACAAGCCCGGCGCTGCTCGGTCAAGGCCGGGCATTATACGCATCGCATCCAGCTTGCGGTGATGGCCCCCGGCCAGCCTGCGCAGCAGGGAAGTGGCGCCCCGGGAAAAATCTGCTAACAATGCACACGGCACGGGCTACAGCGGCTACGCCATAATGCCGGCCGACATCAGAGGAGTTATTCATGAGTGGCACTGCAAACAACGCTGAAGGTGAAAAGATTCTCATCGTCGATGACGATCCGGGGCTGAGCAGTCTGCTTGAGCGTTTCTTCACCAGCAAAGGCTACCGTGCCCGCGCCGTGCCCAATGTCGAACAGATGGATCGCCTGCTGGCGCGCGAGGTATTCAACCTCGTCGTGCTCGATCTCATGCTCCCTGGCGAGGACGGCCTGTCCGCCTGCCGCCGGCTGCGCAGCGCGAACAACCAGATCCCGATCATCATGCTCACCGCCAAAGGTGATGAGCTCAGCCGCATCAAGGGCCTGGAGCTGGGTGCCGACGATTACCTGGCCAAGCCGTTCAACCCCGACGAGCTGGTGGCGCGGGTGAAAGCGGTACTGCGCCGGCAGTCGCCAAGCGTTCCCGGCGCCCCGGGCAGCGAAGACGAAACCGTCACCTTCGGCGACTACGAGCTGTCGCTGGCCACCCGCGAGCTCAAGCGCGGCAACGAGGTCCACATGCTCACCACCGGTGAGTTCGCCGTGCTCAAGGCGCTGGTCATGCATGCCCGCGAGCCGCTGACCCGCGACAAGCTGATGAACCTGGCCCGCGGCCGCGAGTGGGATGCGCTGGAGCGCTCCATCGACGTGCAGATTTCCCGCCTGCGCCGCATGATCGAGCCCGACCCTTCCAAACCGCGCTACATCCAGACGGTATGGGGCGTCGGCTACGTGTTCGTACCGGACGGCAACGCCAGTAAATGAAGCCCCGTTCGCGGGCGCTCCCTGATGCAGCAGGGCGATCCTCGGTGATCGCCCTGTTTGCGTTCGCGTTCGGCCAGCGGCATCGCTGCGCCCCTGTCATTCAGCAGTTGGTCCGATGAAAACGCCTCTCTGGTTCCCGCAAAGCTTCTTCTCTCGCACCCTGTGGCTGGTGCTGATCGTCGTGCTGTTCTCCAAGGCGTTGACCCTGGTCTACCTGCTGATGAACGAGGACGTACTGGTCGACCGTCAGTACAGCCACGGCGTGGCCCTGACGCTGCGCGCGTACTGGGCGGCCGATGAAGAAAACCGTGATCAGATCGCCGAGGCAGCCGGGCTGATCCGCGTCACCGGCGCCGGCGTGCCGGAAGGCGAGCAGCACTGGCCCTACAGCGAAATCTACCAACGGCAGATGCAGGCCGAGCTGGGCGAAGACACCGAAGTGCGCCTGCGCATCCATGCGCCGCCCGCGCTGTGGGTCAACGCACCGAGTCTTGGGCCGGGCTGGCTGAAAGTCCCGCTTTACCCACACCCGCTGCGCGGCCAGAAGATCTGGAACGTGCTGGGCTGGTTCCTCGCCATCGGGCTGCTGTCCACGGCCTCGGCGTGGATTTTCGTGCGTCAGTTGAACCAGCCGCTCAAGCGCCTGGTGTTCGCCGCGCGGCAACTGGGTCAGGGCCGCAGCGTGCGGTTGCCGATCAGCGATACCCCGAGCGAGATGACCGAGGTGTACCGCTCGTTCAACCAGATGGCGGAAGACGTCGAGCAGGCCGGGCGCGAGCGCGAGCTGATGCTCGCTGGGGTTTCCCACGACTTGCGCACGCCGCTGACGCGCCTGCGGCTGTCGTTGTCGCTGATGGACGCCGAGCACGACCTCACCGACGACATGGTCCGTGACATCGAAGACATGGACGCCATTCTCGACCAGTTCCTCGCCTTCATTCGCGATGGGCGTGACGAGCCGGTGGAGGAGGTCGACCTCAATCACCTGATCCGTGAAGTGGTGGCCCCGTACAACCAGCCCGAAGAGCAGGTGCGCCTGTGCCTCGAGCCGATCCCGCCCTTCCCGCTGCGGCGTGTGTCGCTCAAGCGCATGCTCGGCAACCTGATCGGTAACGCCTTGCATCACGGCGGACAGGCGGTGGAGGTGGCGGCTTATGTGTCGGGCGACCACAGCGCGCCCTACGTGGTGCTCAGTGTGCTCGACCGCGGCGCCGGCATCGACGAGTCGGAGCTGCAGAGCATCTTCAACCCGTTCATTCGCGGCGACCGTGCCCGTGGCGGCAAGGGCACCGGCCTGGGCCTGGCCATCGTCAAGCGTATCGCCGCCCAGCATGGCGGCAACGTTGAGCTGCGCAACCGCTCAGGCGGCGGTATCGAAGCGCGGGTAAGGCTGCCACTCGGGCTGCTGCTGCCGCGCAACGCGGTCTGAGCCGCCCGCGCTCGCTGCGCCAGCAGGGCGCAGCCGGCGCGGGTGTCAGCCTTTGCCCTTGGTGCGGGTCTGGTTCGGGCCGCCGTTCTTTTCCAGGTGCTCGATGATCATCCCGGCCACGTCCTTGCCGGTGGTGACCTCGATGCCCTCAAGGCCTGGCGAGGAGTTGACCTCCATCACCAGCGGGCCGTGGTTGGAGCGCAGGATGTCGACCCCGGCCACGCTCAGGCCCATGACCTTGGCCGCGCGTATGGCCGTCATGCGTTCTTCCGGGGTGATCTTGATCAGGCTGGCCACACCGCCGCGGTGCAGGTTGGAGCGAAACTCGCCGGGCTTGGCCTGACGCTTCATCGAGGCGATGACCTTGTCGCCGACCACGAAGCAGCGAATGTCGGCGCCGCCGGCTTCCTTGATGTATTCCTGAACCATGATGTTCTGCTTCAGGCCCATGAACGCTTCGATCACCGACTCGGCCGCCTTGGTGGTCTCGCACAGCACCACACCGATGCCCTGTGTACCTTCCAGCACCTTGATCACCAATGGCGCGCCGTTGACCATCTGGATCAGGTCGGGAATGTCGTCAGGGGAGTGGGCGAAACCTGTGACCGGCAGGCCGATGCCGCGCCGCGACAGCAACTGCAGCGAGCGTAGTTTGTCGCGCGAGCGGGCGATGGCCACCGATTCGTTGAGCGGGTAGACGCCCATCATCTCGAATTGGCGCAACACGGCGCAGCCGTAGAACGTCACCGAGGCGCCAATGCGTGGAATCACCGCATCGAACCCTTGCAACGGTTTACCGCGGTAGTGGATCTGCGGCTTGTGGCTGGCGATGTTCATGTATGCCCGAAGGGTGTCGATGACGACGACTTCATGGCCACGTTGGGTACCGGCCTCGACCAGACGACGGGTGGAATACAGACGCGGATTACGCGACAGCACTGCGATCTTCATGCGGCACCTGTGGCAGGAAAGGTAGTTGCCGGGTAGGCCGGCTTGTCCTGAACGTATTTCAAACCGGGGTTCACTACCAATTGACCGTGAACCAACGCTTTCGAGCCAATCAAAAGGCGATATCGCATGCGCTTGCGACAGGCCAGGGTAAATTCCACCTCCCAGCGCCGGTCACCCAGTGCCAGGGTGGTGCGAATGACGTAACGCATCTGCTCGTGGCCGTTGGAGCTTCTGATCAGGCGCATGCTCACCAGCGGCGCTTCGCAGGGGTGGGCGCGCAGCTGTTTGAGGCTGCCCAGATGTGCGATGAAGCGTACCCAGGGCTCACCATTGCGCTCGAATGGTGTGATCTCGGTGGCGTGCAAACTGGAAGTGCTGGCGCCGGTGTCGATCTTGGCGCGCAGGTTGGCAACGCCCAGGTCGGGCAAGGCGACCCATTCGCGCAGGCCGATCACACTCAGATGGTCAAATGTCTTCACATAACACGCCTTGTGGATAAGGGGGTGAACTGTAAGCACCACGCGGACTTTTTGCATCCGTCAGTGAAGGTAGTACAGTTCCGTGAACGACTGAATTCGAGGAATCGGGATGACCGCCAAAGGCGAAGATGACGACAAGGTCCGCCTGGATAAATGGCTGTGGGCAGCGCGTTTCTATAAAACCCGGGCGCTGGCCAAGGCGGCCATCGAGAGTGGCAAGGTGCATTGCCGCGGCGAACGCTGCAAACCGGGCAAGGAACCCCGCGTAGGCGACAGCTTCGTATTGCGCATGGGATTCGATGAGAAGACCGTGGTGGTCAAGGCACTCTCTGCCGTGCGTCGCGGAGCGCCTGAGGCGCAGTTGCTGTACGAAGAGACCGAAGACAGCATCCGCCGCCGCGAGCAGGCCGTCGAGCTACGCAAGGCCGGCGCCACCGGTGTCACCACCGATGGTCGGCCGAACAAGAAACAGCGCCGGCAGATTCATCAACTGCACGGCCATTTCGGCTGAGCGACAGGGCCTCGGCGCGCGCCATCAGGCGCGGCGCACGATGCTCATCCGGTTGATCAGCGGCAGTTTCTGCAGCAGCGTGAACAACGGTGTGGTCCAGCGCACCAGGGCGGAGCTGGCCTTGGCCGCCAGCGGCGTGTAGCAGCTCCAGCCCAGCGCCAGAATCGCCATCAGCAGGCCACCGATGTAGTCGTCCTGGCCCCAGTGCGCGCCGGCCACCAGGCGTGGCAGCATGAAGATCACCGCCAGGCTCCAGATCACCACATGTTGCCAGGTGCGGCGGCTGAACAGGCTCATGAACAGCGCCCAGACCAGCAAGACCGAGGCATGATCGCCCGGGAAGCTCTTGCTGGAGCGGTCTTTCAATTCCCAGGACTGTTCCAGCGTGGGGTAGTAGTCGCTGAGGTGGATGGCGCTCGGGAAGTTCATCGACGGGCTGGAATGTTGCCAGCCCATGGCGTCCACCCACTTGGAAAACAGCGCGCGAATCACCACTAACAGCAACAGCGTGACCAGAAACCCGAAGAACGCCGCGCGCACCTGGAATGCACTGAACACCCAGTTTCCGCGAATCAGCAGGCCGAGCATGATCAGGCCCACGACGATGTCGAATGGGCGCAGGCTGCCCACCGTCCAGATGTAACGCCAGGTCGTGCTTTCGGCCAGCGGCGCATTGAGGGTATGGAACAACCACTCGTCGAAAGTCAGACACAGTTGGTGGCCAATAGGCCATAACCAGAAACACAGCAGAGCAATGGGCAGCAAGGTGCACACCGCCAGCGGCCCCCAAGCCCATCTGGCTTGGAACAAGGGTTGATTGTCCATAAGATACCTTTATCACCAGCGAAATTTCAGTGCGTCAACGCGCACTCGGCAGCGGGTTTTCACTTCCCGAATATCATTTTGTCATTATTTTCAGATAGCCAGAACCTATGAGCGACTTGCCTGACACCGATTTCACCCAACGCTTCATCTTCGACGACCGCGACGTGCGCGGCGAGTGGGTGTCGCTCGAACACAGCTATGCCGAGGTATTGGCCCGGCATCCGTATCCTGCGCCGGTCGCGACCCTGCTCGGCGAACTGATGGCGGCCACCGCCTTGCTGGTCGGCGCGCTCAAGTTCGACGGTTTGCTGATTCTTCAGGCACGCTCGCAGGGGCCGATTCCTCTGCTGATGGTCGAGTGCTCAGGCGAGCGTGAAATCCGCGGCGTGGCCCGCTACGAAGCCGAGCAGATCGCTGCCGACGCGACCCTGGCCGAGCTGATGCCCAACGGCCACCTGACCCTGACCATCGATCCGGTCAAAGGCCAGCGCTATCAAGGTACGGTCGAGCTGGACGGTGTCGATCTGGCGCAGTGCTTCACCAACTACTTCCTGCAGTCGCAGCAGTTGAATACGCGTTTCTGGCTCGATGCCAGCGATGGCAAGGCCCGTGGTCTGCTGTTGCAGCAATTGCCGGTCGACCGCGAACCCGATGCCGATGAGCGCGAAGACAGCTGGCAGCATGTACTGGCCCTGGCCAGCACCTTGAAAGCGGACGAATGGGCGCAGGACAACGAAACCCTGCTGCACCGCCTCTACCATGAAGACGCCGTGCGCCTGTTCGACGCTAACCCTCTGCGCTTCCATTGCAGCTGCTCTCGCGAACGATCGGGCAATGCGCTTGTCAGTCTTGGCGAAGCCGATGCCAAGGCGCTGGTGGAAGAGTGTGATGGGCAGATCGAGATCGATTGCCAGTTCTGCAATGAACGGTATTTCTTCGATGCCAGCGATGTTGAACAACTGTTCAACGGCGGTGGTACGGACGCCCCCTCAGAAACTCGCCACTGAATCGTTTAAGCCCAAGATATTCTCCTGTCGAATTGCGCAAATCCGCAGTTCTGACAGGAGGGGCCTACTTTTTTTGGGCTTTTCTGGCATAATCCGGCCACTTTTTTCGCTGTAGTAGTTTTATACCGACCACTACAAAACGTTTGGAGCACTCGGCCTCGGGCCGGATGAGGATCTCTCATGACGCAAGCCAACAACACCGTGTACAACGACCTGAGCGTCGATGAACTGGTAAAAGAAGCGCTGTCCCGCGGTGAAGGCGTGCTGGCCGATACAGGTGCGCTGGTAGTTGAAACCGGCCACCGTACTGGCCGTTCGCCGGCTGACCGTTTCATCGTCGAAGAACCTACCACTCAGGACGCCATTGCCTGGGGCCCGATCAACCGCAAGTTCCCGGCCGACAAGTTCGATGCCCTGTGGGACCGCGTACAAGCCTTCAACGATGCCCAGGATCACTTCGTTTCCTACGTTCACGTAGGGGCCGCCGACGCACACTACCTGCCCGTCAAGATGACCACCCAGACCGCCTGGCAGAACCTGTTCGGCCGTTGCCTGTTCATCAATCCCGAACAGTACAACCCGGCTGGCCGTGGCGAATGGCAAGTGCTCAACGTTGCCAACTTCGAGTGTGTGCCCGAGCGTGACGGCACCAACTCCGATGGCTGCGTGATCATCAACTTCGCACAGAAGAAAGTGCTGATCGCCGGCATGCGTTACGCCGGTGAAATGAAAAAAGCCATGTTCTCGGTGCAGAACTTCCTGCTGCCGGCTGCCGACGTACTGCCGATGCACTGCGCCGCCAACATCGGTGAAGACGGCGACGTGACCTTGTTCTTCGGCCTGTCCGGCACCGGCAAGACCACCCTCTCGGCCGACGAAAGCCGTTACCTGATCGGTGACGACGAGCACGGCTGGGGCGAGGGCGTGGTGTTCAACATGGAAGGCGGTTGCTATGCCAAGTGCATCGACCTGTCCGAGAAGAACGAGCCGGTCATCTGGAAAGCCATCAAGCATGGTTCGGTGCTGGAAAACGTCATCATCGATGACGCCAAGCACGCCGACTACAGCGACGTCAGCCTGACCCAGAACAGCCGCGCGGCCTACCCACTGGAGCACGTTGCCAAGCGTTCGGAAGCGAACCTGGGTGGCGAGCCCAACGCGGTGATCTTCCTGACCTGCGACCTGACTGGCGTACTGCCTCCGGTGTCGATCCTCAACAACGAGCAGGCGGCCTACCACTTCCTGTCCGGCTACACCGCACTGGTCGGCTCTACCGAAATGGGTTCGGGCAGCGGCATCAAGTCGACCTTCTCGACCTGCTTCGGCGCGCCGTTCTTCCCGCGTCCGGCAGGCGAGTACGCCGAGCTGCTGATCAAGCGTATCAACGCTTTCGGCTCCAAGGTGTACCTGGTCAACACCGGCTGGACCGGCGGTGGCTACGGCGTCGGCAAGCGCTTCAACATCCCCACCACCCGTGCGGTGATCGCGGCGATCCAGAGCGGCGCGCTGATCGG
Source organism: Pseudomonas cremoricolorata DSM 17059 = NBRC 16634 (assembly GCF_000425745.1). Taxonomy (GTDB): domain Bacteria; phylum Pseudomonadota; class Gammaproteobacteria; order Pseudomonadales; family Pseudomonadaceae; genus Aquipseudomonas; species Aquipseudomonas cremoricolorata. The sequence goes on from NZ_AUEA01000001.1 coordinate 208,967, forward strand.
TGCTGAAACCGAGCACGTCGCCACTATCAACCTGGATGTGCCTAAAGCCGTTCCGGGCGTCGATACCGAGCTGCTCAATCCGCGCAACACCTGGGCTGACAAAGCCGCTTACGACGAAGCCGCCAAAGGCCTGGCCAAACTGTTCACGGAAAACTTCAAGAAGTTCGAAGTGTCCGAGGCCATCGTTGCCGCAGGTCCTCAGCTGTAAGCCATTGCCGCTGACCGAAAGCCGCCCCCATGGGCGGCTTTTTCGTTTCCATGGGGCAAGCGGCTGGCTGCCGGACGATGCCTGTCAGGTATATTTTCAATGCCGCTCAGGCATGCCATGCAATGGCTTTGCTTTGCAGCCCTGAAGATCCGCGACTTCGGGCGCTGCGATCACGCTAAATATCAGCTTTAGTTATAACTTTAATTTTAAACATTACTTTATGCGATAAGCCTGGCTGTCGATGATTCGCTCACAGGGTGCCCCGTGGCGCGCTGTTTCGAATCAACGCCCCCAGGAGCTCGTTCAATGGGTAATGTCCAGACGGCCGTCAAGGCTTACGACCTGCCATGGCGCCCGGCGCCGGGTGATCTGGTCGAGCTTGGACGCACGCTACGCGTGCCGCTGGCTCAACTACGTCTACAACGCACGCCGTTCAGCGGCCTCAAGGGCCGTGACAAGCTGCTGCTGGGTTTGCTGGTGGTGGCACTGCATGGCGCGGCTGCCTACTGGATCAGCCAGGCGCCGACGCCGGCACTGCCGGTGGTGCCGCCGCAGATTCCGCCGATGACCATCGAGTTCGCCGCCCCGGCGCCACCGGTGGTCGAACCGCCGCCGCCTGCGCCTGCTCCGCCAGTGGTCGAGCCACCGCCACCGCCGGTGGTGGATGAACTGGCTGCCAAGCCTGCGCCCAAGCCGGTACCCAAGCCCAAGCCCAAACCGCTGCCCAAGCCAGTCGCCAAGCCCGTGCCCAAGCCGCAGCCACAGCCAGAGCCGGTTCAAGCACCACCGCCGGCAGCGGCGGCCGCGCCAGCTCCGCCGGCACCCAAGCCTGCACCGGTCACTCCGCCTTCGGCCAATGCCGCCTACCTGAAGAATCCGGCACCCGAATACCCGCAGCTGGCCCAGCGTCGCGGCTGGGAAGGCACCGTGCTGCTTCGCGTGGAGGTCTTGCCCAGCGGCAAACCCGGACAGATTCAGCTGCAGAAGACCAGTGGCCGCGATGCCCTGGATGCTGCCGCCATCGCCGCGGTCAAGCGCTGGAGCTTCGTGCCGGCCAAGCAAGGCGACGTGGCCCAGGCGGGCTGGGTCAGCGTCCCGATCGATTTCAAACTTCGTTAACCGGCGTCCATCGACCGAACATAGGAAGGCCCTATCATGAGCGTGTTGGCATCCCCCCTCGAATCCGTTGAAAGTGCAGTCATCTGGCTGCTGGTTGGTTTCTCCGTCGCCACCTGGGCGCTGGCGCTGATCAAGATCACGCAGTTCATACGCCTGAAACGTCAGGACAAACGTTTCCACAGCCACTTCTGGGCTGCCTCCAGCCTCGACTCTGCGGCTGAGTTCAGCCAGACCCAGCCAGGCCCCGCCGCACGTGTTGCCCAGGCAGGTTACGCAGCCATCGCCGTGGCCGAGCCGGGCCAGAGCAGTGACCTGAGCCACGCCATCAACCACCAGGACCGCCTCGAACGCGCCTTGCGCCAGCAGATCGTGCGTGAACGACGTTCGCTGGAAAGTGGCTTGGCGGTGGTTGCCAGTATCGGTACCACGTCGCCGTTCATCGGCCTGTTCGGTACGGTGTGGGGCATCATGGAAGCGCTCAAGGGCATCAGCGCCGCAGGCTCGGCCAGCCTTGAAACCGTGGCAGGGCCCATTGGCGCTGCCCTGGTGGCCACCGGGGTCGGCATTGCCGTCGCCGTGCCGGCGGTGCTGGTTTACAACTACTTCCTGCGTCGGCTCAAGCTGACCACGGCCGACCTCGATGATTTCGCCCACGACTTCTATAGCCTGGCGCAGAAGAGCGCGTTCCGCGTGCTGCTGCACCCGGCCTTGCACAAGCACCAGGCTGGCCCAGCGGTTGCCGTGAAGGAGGCGTCCTGACATGGCTTTTTCGACCCAGGACAGCGACGAGGTCCTCAGTGAAATCAACGTCACGCCGCTGGTAGACGTCATGCTGGTGCTGCTGGTGGTGTTCATCGTCACCGCGCCGCTGCTGACCAACGCCATTCCCATCAACCTGCCCAAGACCGAGGCGGTGGCGCCGGTCGAGCAGAAAGACCCGCTGGTGGTCAGCATCGATGGCTCGGGCAAGCTGTTCATCAACAAGGACGAACTGCCGTCCGACGGCCTGGAGGCGCGGCTCAAGCGCGCCAAGCTCGACGACCCAGAGGTGCGCGTGCAACTGCAGGCCGATGATAGCGTGAACTACGGCGAGGTGGCGCGGGCGATGGCGGCGATCGAGCGCGCGGGAATCAGCAAGCTGGCGGTGATCACCGCGCGCTGAGTGTGAGTGGAATCAGGCAAGCCTTCAGGGTCGGTCTCTTGGCAGAGGTCGACCCTTTTTTTGATCTGGATTTATGGTTATTAACAAATAGCTTCTTATTCCTTTACGCATATAACACCACCCTTATAATCGGCCACATCAATGCACACGTTAGGGAGGCGTACCCATGCGCAATGAGTCGATCCGCTATCTGATCGTGCCGGGCTGGCAAGGATCGCCAGACAACCATTGGCAGAGTCACTGGCAGCGCACACTGCCCAACAGCGCGCGGGTCGAGCAGCTCGACTGGTTCACCCCGCAGCGCGAGGACTGGGTGTCGGCGCTGGAGCAGGCGATTGCCGCCGAGTGCTCGCCGGTGATTCTGGTGGCCCATAGCCTGGGTTGCGTCACCGTGGCGCACTGGGCCGCACAGGCCAGCCCGACCCTGCTGCGCCGGGTGCGCGCGGCATTGTTGGTGGCGCCTGCCGACGTCGAGCGCCCTGGCTGCGCGGCTGCGCTGCGCAACTTCGCACCGATTCCCAGGCAGCGCCTGCCGTTCGCCACCCATGTGGTGAGTTCCGATAACGACCCCGCCGTCAGCGTGCCACGGGCGATGTGCCTGGCCCAGGACTGGGGTGCCGAGGTGGGCTTGCTGGCCAGCGCCGGGCATATCAACGTCAAGTCCGGGCACGAGCGCTGGGAGCAGGGCTTCGCCTACCTTTATCGATTGCAGGGCCGGGCCGAACAGCGCAGCTTGCGCCGCGCCTGACGCGCCTCTGCCATCACCGTTTTCCGCGTACACGCCAGGGCCACCGATGCCGTGGTGGGAGTGTTCACATGACGTTGCACGACACCTTCGGCCAGCCGCTGCTGACCTTCCCCGAGCTGGACAAAAGCCCGCTGAGCATTCGCGCCAAGGCGCTGGTGTTCGTCGATCCGCGCTCGCAGCAGTTGCGCGACGAGCTCGAACGCCTGGCGCCGCAACCCTTGCCCGTGCTGATTCGCGGCGAGACCGGTAGCGGCAAGGAACTGCTGGCGCGACAGATCCACCGGGCCAGCGATCGGGTCGGGCTGTTCGTTTCGGTCAATTGCGCGGCGATCAGTCCGACCTATGCCGATGCCGAGCTTTTCGGCTACAGCGCCGGCAGCCATGGCGGCACGGCCAGCGGCCGCGCAGGCTGGTTTGGCTCGGCCAACGGCGGCACGCTGTATCTGGATGAAATCGCTGACCTGCCGCTGGCGATCCAGGGCAAGTTGCTGGCAGCGCTGGAAAACCGCGAAGTGACCCGCGTCGGCGCGCAGCGGCCGCAGGCAGTGGATGTGCGCCTGGTAGCAGCGTCGAGCATCGACCTTGCCGATGCGGTGCGCGCAGGGCTGTTCAACGAGCGGCTGTACCACTACTTGCACGAGGGCGAACTGCTGTTGCCGGCGTTGCGCGCACGCGTGGGTGACATCCTGCCGCTTGCCGAGTACTTCGTGGGCATCTACAGCGCCCGGCTGGACCGCCCCGTGCCGTTGCTCAGCGAGGCGGCGCAACTGGCCTTGGAAGGGCACGACTGGCCGGGTAATACCCGCGAGCTGGAAAACGTCATCCACTTTGCCCTGTTGGTCAGCCACGGACCTGAAGTGCTGCCTGAACACCTCGGGTTGCCACCTGCCGACCCCATCGAACAGCTGGCCGCCAAGGTGGCGCAACTCGGTGCCAGCCGCGAGCCGCAGACACTGGCACGACTGCGCGACACCCTGCGTCAGGCCCTGGCGCAGCTGGAATCCGGCGAGTCGGGGCAGGGCGTTGTGGGGAGCAGAAACAACGGGAATAACGACTGATCAATTTGGAATAAGAAGCAAATCAAAAGATATTGTTAAGGCATAAGTATTACCGGTATTGTCCGCCTCACGCCGGCCCATCGCTGTGCTCGGCCGCACCTTGTCGACCCCGTACTCGCACACTTTCAAGGAACATCATGAAGAAGACGTTGCTGACCACGGCCCTGGCCGCTGCCCTTGCATTCACTGGCCTGGCTTCGGCGGCTGAAAAACTGGTGGTGGCTGCCACCCCGGTGCCGCATGCCGAGATCCTCGAGCTGATCAAGCCGACCTTGGCCAAGGAAGGTGTGGACCTGGAAATCAAGGTCTTCACCGATTACGTGCAGCCCAACGTACAGGTCGACCAGAAGCGTCTGGATGCCAACTACTTCCAGACCCTGCCATACCTGAAGAACTTCAACGAAGGCAAAGGCACCAACCTGGTGACCGTGGTCGGCGTGCACGTCGAGCCGTTCGGCGGCTACTCGAAGAAGGTCAAGAGCCTCGACGAGCTCAAGCAAGGCGCGACCGTCGCCATTCCCAACGAGGGCAGCAACAGCGGCCGCGCCTTGCTGCTGCTGCAAAAAGCCGGGTTGATCACCCTGAAAGACCCGAACAATGCCCTGGCGACTCCCAAGGACATCGTCAAGAACGACAAGAAGCTGAAATTCCGTGAACTGGAATCGGCCATGCTGCCGCGCGTTCTCGACCAGGTCGACCTGGACATGATCAACACCAACTATGCCCTGGAAGCCGGCCTGAACCCGGCCAAGGATGCGCTGGTCATCGAAGGCAGCGACTCGCCATACGTGAACTTCCTGGTGGCTCGTCCAGACAACAAGGACAGCGATGCCATACAGAAACTGGCCAAGGCCCTGACCAGCCCTGAGGTGAAAGCCTTCATCGAGAAGAAATACCAGGGCGCGGTACTGCCAGCGTTCTGATGCCACCGCTTCGCTGCACCCGCAGCGAACGCAAGCGGCCCCCCACAGCGTGTGCATGGCACCTGTGGGGTGTCTGCCGCCACTCAGCCCGCCGCGCGCGGCAGCCAGTTCAGCAGAAACTCATTGATCACCTTGGGGTTCTCCAGGCTGGAGATGTGCCCGGCATCGGGGATCTGCGCCGCCAGGCAGCCGATCAGCCGGGACATTTCAGTGGCTTCGGCGGGCGGACGCGGGATGTCCTGATCGCCCCCCAGGACGATGCTGCGCTCGGCAGGCAGTTGGCCGAGCTGTTCGAGCAGGTTTTCCCGACCGAAGATCAGCCGGCCCAAAGGGTCGATGCTGTTGCGAATGGTCTCGGCGCTGAAGGCTTTCAGGTCGTTGCGAAAGCGCTCGCGTACTTCCGGTACGGTGGCCCCACCGGCGTGGAAGAAGATCGGCACGATGATGTCCAGCAACGGCTCGGTGAACTCACCGGCTTGTGAAGCGGCGTCGAGCAGGGCGAAATAGCGCTCGCGGGTGGCATCGGGTTCAGCACCCAGGTAGGTGTCCATCAGCACCAGGCGGTCGACTCGCGACGGGTGCGCAAGGGCCAGGTGCACGCCCCACATCCCGCCCACCGACAACCCCACGACATGGCAGCGGCTGATGTTCAGGGCGTCGAGCAGTTGCAGGTACTGGCGCGTCAGGGCGGCCATGTCTGTGGTGCCGGGTGGCGGCGCCGCCGAGTCGCCGTGGCCCCACAGTTCAGGGACGATCACCCGGTAGCGGCTCGACAGGGCCTCGACCTGCGGCGCCCACATTTCGGCAGACCACAGGTAGCTGTGGCCCAGCAGCACGACCGGCCCCTGGCCTTGGTCGACGTAGCTCAGGCGTGCGCCATCGATGTCGATGAAGTGTTTGTCCATGGCGGGCTATTCCTTTTGAGTAGGATTGGCGGGCAGCAAGCGTAGCGTGCTGCGACCATCCTCCGTGGGCGGCTGCGCCGGGAAATCTTGTCCAGTTATGTATGCCTGGGCCTGGTCGGCGTAGTGACGGTCGAAGGGCACGCCGCTCTGCCCGACCGGGTTGAGGGTGCGTGCCAGTTGCGGGTGGGCGAAGTCGATCACCCGTCGCGTCGAGGGGCCATAGGTGACGGGCCAGGGCGCCGGGCCGATTTTTGCCGACAGGTTGTTCGGCACTTCGTGGCTGCCCGGTGCTTCGAACGGGCCTACGTCCAGCAGCAGGTTCAGCGGTTTTTTCGCTCCCAGCGGGTGGTGATGGGTGAGGGTGTGTGCCTGGCCCCAGCGCCAGTCCGCCGGATCTTCACCGTATAGCGCTTGCAGGTGGCTCAGGCTGCGTTGCCAGGCCAGGCGCACCACCGCCTCGCGCCCACTTGCCGATGGCTCATGGCGGTTTTTCCACCAGGGTGAGCCGGCATCGGCGGCCAGGCGCGGCAGCGCGGCATCGATGGCGCGGGTGCCCAGCAGCACCTCGAACCAAGTGTCGCCCAGCTCGTCATGCAGGGCGGCGAAGGCCAGCTCATAGAGGAACTGGTTGAACAGCGTGGCCGCCGTAGACTCCAGTGGGTAGTCGCCTTGCCAGTCTGCCAGGGCCTGAACCAGTGCCTGTTGCCGCTCGCCCTCGGCCACCCGGCGCAAGGTCGGCAGCAGCGGTGCCAGCGTGCGCGGGCCGTAGTCGCTGCCGACCTCGTGTTGCAGCGCCTGGCTGCGCGCGGTGTCCCACTGCGTGCCGCCTTCGCGCAGACGCTGGTCGAGGCGGCGGCCGCGGTCGGCAAGGTTGTAGTAGCCAGGAATGGCGACCTCGCCTGGCGGCTGTGCGTTGGCCGAGACCACGTAGCCGCGTGCTGGGTTTTCCTCCTGCGGGTTGTCGCTGAAGGGGCGAAAGCCCAGCTTGTCGGCGGCGTGGCTGCTGCCGTCGAGGAGGAACGCAGGATTGACGCCATCGGGGCGAATCGGCAACTGCGCCGCGGCCCACCAGCCGATGTCGCCGGCGGCGTTGGCCCACACCAGATTCAGCCCCGGAGCGTGGATCTTGCTCGCCGCTTCGCGCATCTGCGCCAGCGAGGCGGCGCGGTTGATCTGGTAGAAACCGTCGAGGATAGGGTTTTCGGTTTGCAGAAACGCCCACCACAGGGCAATCGGCGCATCGCCTGCGCTGTCGCCGAGCACGCGATTGACGATCGGGCCGTGGGCCGAGTGGCGCAGTTCGATCACCTGCGCCGGCTCACCTTTGACGGCAATCGATTCGGCGCGGCGTTCGAGGGTTTGCCAGCGCCCGTCGATCAGCACCTGCTCACTGTTGGCCGGATTGACCTGCTCGCGGACAAGGTCGACGTCATCGTTCTGGAACATGGTCAGGCTCCAGGCGAACTCGGCGTTGTGCCCGAGCAGGGCGAACGGGGTCAGCGCCAGGTGATGGCCATAGAGGTTGAAACCTGGCGCGCTCAGCTCGGCTTCGTACCACACCGACGGCACGGCGAAGCTGATGTGCGGGTCGCCGGCCAGCAGCGGCTTGCCACTGCGGGTATGGCTGCCAGACACCGCCCAGGCGTTGCTGCCCTCGAACTGGGCGATGCCGGTGAGCTGCAGGGCGTCGTGGCTGGTCTGCGCCAGATGCTCGAGGCCGCGCCAGTCGGCAGCGCTCAGGGGCGCGGCGACGCTGCCGGCGGGCTGCCAGTCGAGGTCGAACACACCCAGGTAGTCAGCGCCCAGTTGGTCGCGAATGTAGGTCAGCGCAGGTTCGGTGCGAAACGCTGCGGCGAAGCTGTAGGCCAGGTAGCCAGCAATGCTGAAGGTGTCTTCGGCGGTGAATGGGCGCGGGGTGATGCCGAGCAGGTCGAACTCCATCGGCCGATGTTCGGCCTGCCAGGCGTTGACGCCCTGGAGGTAGGCCTGAAGCGCCTGCCAGGTGGGGCTCTGGTGGTCGTGACGTTGCGCCATGCGCGTGGCGCGTTCGGTGATGCGCAGGCTGCGAAACAGCGCATCGGTCGGCACCAGGGCCTTGCCGAGTACTTCGGCCAGTTCGCCGCGGGCCAGGCGACGCATGAGCTCCATCTGGAACAGGCGGTCCTGGGCGTGCACATAGCCAAGTGCCCGGTACAGGTCGGCCTCGTTCTGCGCCTGGATATGCGGCACGCCGCGGGCGTCGTAGTCGACCTGCACCGGCGCCTGCAACCCGGCCAGGCGTAGCTCGCCGTGGCGTTGTGGCTGCTTCTGGTACAGATAGACGCCAACGCAGGTGGCCAAGGCGAGCACCACGCTCAGCGCCAGCAGGCTCAGACGGGTTTTCATCGAGGGGCCTCGGCGGTTGACCATGGACAGTAGCAGCCCACCGCCAGGGTGTTGGTCGCCGCCACCGTACGTCCGCCGTGCAGGGCCTCGAGGATGGGCTCGACGAAACTGTTGCCGGCATTGCACACCGCGCCTTCGCTCCACGGCCCGAAGTACACCAGTGTGCCGTGTCGATCCCAGATCGCCACGGCGGGGCTTGCCGGTAATTGCGCGCTGCCGGGCAGCGCTGGCAGTTCCGGCAAGCTTGCCAGAGGCTGCGGCAGCTGCCCGTGGCTGCCGGGTTTGCGCACGGTATAGAACTGCACGTCGTCGCCGGCGAAGCGTTGCACCAGCTCGCTCAGGTGCTGCTGGTTACCGACGTTGCAGGGGCAGGTTGGGTCCCAGAAGTGCACCACGCGAATCGCCCCGGGGCCGGCGATTTCGGCCGGCAGCCGCAACAGGCTGCCGTCGAACAGGGTGGCCTGATGATCGAACGTGCGCAGGTAGCGGGCCTGGAAACGCTCGTAAGCGAACCAGGCCACGGCGGCGCCGAGCAGCGCCAGCAGGACGAGCGACAGGGTGGAGCGAGAAGGGCTGGACATGGGCGATCCACGGATGTCGCGCTGCGGCGCTGGCGATGAACGAGTCGCCCAGCTTGCCACGGCGTGAGCCAGAGCTGAATATCGCAGGTCAATGCTTGCTTGATTCGGACTTGCCCCATGCCTGCCAGTTTTCACCCCGACCTGTTGCGCGAAAGCCTCGCACCACTGAACGCGCGCGCCGTGCTGAGTGAGCAAGGCGTGCTCTACCAGCGCTTCTACGGCCTCGACTTGCCCACCCCGAGCAGCCTGGGCAAGTTCGAGGTGGCCGGCTTCGAGGTGGTCGGACAGGCATGGCTGCCAGCGCAGCCGGTGGCGACGCTGTTCCTGCTGCATGGCTTCTATGACCACATGGGGCTGTTCCGTCACGTCATCGAATGGGCGCTGGGCAAGGGCTATGCGGTGCTCAGCTGCGACTTGCCGGGGCACGGGCTGTCGAGTGGGCCGCGGGCCAGCATCGATGATTTCGCGGTGTATCAGCAGGTGCTCGATGCGCTGTTCATCCAGGCCCAGGCCCTCGAGCTGCCACAACCCTGGCACCTGTGCGGGCAGAGCACCGGTGGCGCCATCGTCGTCGATCACCTGTTGCACTGCGCCGAACAGAGCCCCGCGCAAGGCCAGGTGGTGTTGCTGGCGCCGCTGGTGCGGCCGCGCGCCTGGGGCCGCTCGAAGCTCAGCTATAGCGTGCTGCGGCATTTCGTCAGTGGTATCGAGCGGCGCTTCACCGACAACAGCAGCGACCCGGCCTTCCTGCCGTTTCTGCAGGCAGACCCTTTGCAGCCGCGGCGTCTACCGACCGCCTGGGTCGGTGCGCTGGTGCAGTGGGTCAAGCACATCGAAGCGGCGCCGCGCAGCAATCGGCCGTTACTGATCGTGCAGGGCGAGGCCGACGGGACGGTGGACTGGCAGCACAACCTGCGGGTGCTGCAGGACAAGTTCGCCAAGCCGCAGATTCTCATGCTGCCCCAGGCGCGCCATCACCTGGCCAACGAGTTGCCTGATGTGCGCCAGCAGTACTTCACGTTTCTCGGTCAGCACTTGGGCTGATCAGTTCAGGTCGGCGCCGCTCTGGCCCACGGCCAGGCCGGCGCGCACGGCAGCCAGCGCGGCCTGGTAATAGGCCTTGCCCTCGGCGGACTCGGCGAAGGTGGCGAATTCTTCCAGCTCGGTGTCAGACAATTCGCGATAGACATACAGCAAGGTGTTGTTCAGGTCGCTGCCGATCTGCTGCATCAGCCGTTGCCGCTGGCCGTCGAGCATGCCCTGCGCCTGCCCACCGCCGAACAGGCCAGGCAGCATCGAGCTCAAGCTGTCGGCGGCGACACCGGCGATGGCCAGGCTCACCTCCGCCCCGGCTTCGCGCGCAGGCAAGGCCCGCGCCAGGTGGTCGATGAGCAGCAGGCGGTTGTCGCTGGCCTGAATCTTCGGCAGCCCTTCGGCGTTTTTCGCCAGTTGGTCCTTGCGCGTGGCCAGCAGTTCGGCGGCGACCACCTTGCGCCCCAGCGGCGACTGGAAGAAGGTCAGCGCTGCAGCGGGGTCAGGCAGGGTGGCGCGCAGTTGGCTCTGGGCGCGGCGATCCATGGCCTGGGCCTGGAAGCGCTGGTTACTGTTGTTGACCAGGGCCTGGAACACCGCAGGCGGCAGGCTGTTGCGGTAGCGCTGCTGGGCGGCGCTCACGGCATCGGTGAAGTGGGCGCGTTGGTCGGCCCAGCCAGCGGCTTTGTACAGTTGATCGAGACTGTCTGCCCAGACAGGCATGGCGCAGATCATCAGCACAAGCAGGGAAAACGGACGGCGCATTCAGGACTCCTGTCGGCAGGGCGCCATTGTCCTAGGCACCGGCCTGATTTGTCGAGAACCCAAAGGCCGCTGCCCGTCAGGTGGTACGCGCGTACCGCCAGCGAAGCCTACTATTTGTGCGCTCGGGTTACCGCTATGATGCCGGCCATGACCCTACCTTCCGTACACCCGATGTTGTCGGCCATCGTCGACGATCTAGCCGCCCGTGGCTGGTCGCAGCAGGCCCTGTTCTTGCCCGGCGAGCTGATCCGCGCGCTGGCGGGCGAGTGTCGCCGCCGTTCGGCGGAAGGCGAGCTGGAGCCGGCGGCGATCGGCCGAGGCGATGCCCAGACCATCCGCGAGGCGATCCGAGGTGACCGCATCCAGTGGATCGAGCCGGGTGACGCAGACTGCTGCGACCGTTACCTGGAGGTGATGGATGGCTTGCGCCAGACCATCAATCGCGAACTGTTCCTGGGCCTTGAAGATTTCGAGTGCCATTTCGCCCTGTACCCCCCGGGTGCGTTCTACCGGCGGCACCTCGATCGCTTCCAGGATGACGACCGGCGCATGGTCTCAGCGGTGCTGTACCTCAACGAAGACTGGCAAGCCGGGCAAGGCGGGGAGCTGCGCATGTATTTGCGCGAGGGCGAGCACGATGTGCCCCCGCAGGCGGCCTCGCTGGTGGTGTTTCTGTCGGGCGATGTAGCCCATGAAGTGCTGCCGGCCAGCCGTGATCGGCTGTCGCTCACCGGCTGGTTCAGGCGCCGCGGCAATGACCCTTTCTGAGCTGCCCAAGGTGCTGGTCAGCGCCTGCCTGCTCGGCCAGCCGGTGCGCTATGACGGTCGCGCCAGTGGCCATCCGGATGTATTGCGCGGTTGGCAGGCCGAGGGTCGGGTGGTTGCGCTGTGCCCAGAGGTGGCCGGTGGCTTGCCCACGCCGCGCCCAGCGGCAGAGATTCCCGGTGGGCAGGGCGGGCAGGTGCTCGATGACCAGGTTCAGGTGTTGACCCTTGACGGCGAAGATGTCACCCAGGCCTTCGTGCGTGGTGCGCAGCAGGCACTGGCGCTGGTGCGGCAACACGCCATCGCTGTGGCGGTGCTGAAATCAGGCAGCCCGTCGTGCGGCAATCGCCTGACCTATGACGGCAGTTTCAGCGGGGTCAAGGTGAGCGGCGAGGGCGTCACTGCTGCACTGTTGCGCCGCGAGGGCGTGCAGGTGTTCAGCGAGCTCGAGCTGGAGCAGGCCAGCCAGGCCCTCGGGCGAATCGCAGTGCCTAGTGCGCCGCGGTAGGTTGCTCGGCAGGTTTCAGCCACTTGGCTTCCAGTTCGGCCAGGCGACCCGCTTCGCTCAGGCGCTGCAAGGCGTTGTTCACCGCGCTCTGGAAGGCCGGGTTGTCTTTCTGGAAGGGAATCACCCGTGTTTCGCTGCTGAACGGTTGGCTGGTGTCGATCTCGGCCTGGGCGGGCGCCTTCAGATCATTCAGCGCGATGTCATAGCGCCCGCTTTCCAGGCCCGGCACCAGTTCCGAGGCCGGCGCCTCGACGAAGGCGGCGCGTACATCCAGTTCATCGGCCAGGGCCTGACCCAGTTCCACGTCGTAGCCTGCCAGGTGCTCGCCGTCCTTGAAGGTGTAGGGCGGCGTGTCGGCCAGTACGGCAATGCGCAGTTCGCCCCGGTCGTTGACTTCATCCAGCAGCTCGGCCTGGGCCAATGGACTGATCAGTACTGCAAGCAGTACGCCAATGGTTAAACGCATGGGTGTCCCTTTTTTTGTGTCTGGCAGGTGAATGGCGTTCGCCGGCGCTGCTCCTGGCCGGTGAAGCGCAGGCTATGACCGTGCGCGGCGGGGAATGTTTGCCAAAGGGTGAATTTTTTCCCGCGCCAGACGGGCAGGCCAGATGGGCAGGCCAGACGGGCAGAGTAATGCAGAAGGGGTTGATTGGCCCAGTCATGATGATCCGGGCCGGTACGGCGCGCCCGCATACGGCCTGGCAGAACAGGCCGTATGCGGGCGAGCGCGACGTATCAGAACAATACGCGCGAGCGGATGGTGCCTTTGACGTGCTGGAGTTTTTCCTGCGCCAGGTCGGAATACTCGGCATCGACGTCGATGACCACGTAGCCAACCTTGTCGTCGGTCTGCAGGAACTGGCCGGAGATGTTGATGCCGTTTTCCGCGAACACGTTGTTGATTTCGCTGAGCACGCCCGGGATGTTCTCGTGAATGTGCAGCAGACGGTGCTTGCCAGGGTGCGCCGGCAGCGCCACTTCAGGGAAGTTGACCGAGGAAACGGTGGTGCCGTTATCGCTGTACTTGACCAGCTTCTCGGCCACTTCCAGGCCGATGTTGGCCTGTGCTTCGGCGGTGGAGCCACCGATGTGCGGGGTGAGAATGACGTTGTCCAGGCCGCGCAGCGGGCTTTCGAACTCTTCGTCGTTGGAGCGCGGCTCGACCGGGAAGACGTCGATGGCGGCGCCGATCAGGTGCTTGTCCTTGATCGCGGCGGCCAGGTGATCGAGCTCGACCACGGTGCCGCGGGCGGCGTTGATCAGGATCGAGCCTTTCTTCATGGCGCGGATTTCTTTCTCGCCGATCATCCACTGGGTGGACGGCAGCTCAGGCACGTGCAGCGACACGATGTCGGCCAGGCCCAGAAGTTCGTGCAGGTTGGCGACCTGGGTGGCGTTGCCCAGCGGCAGTTTGGTCAGCGGGTCATAGAAGTAGACCTGCATGCCCAGGCTCTCGGCCAGTACCGACAGCTGGGTACCAATCGAGCCGTAGCCGACGATGCCGAGCTTCTTGCCACGAATCTCGAAGGAGTTGGCAGCGCTCTTGATCCAGCCACCGCGATGGCACGAAGCGTTTTTCTCGGGGATGCCGCGCAGCAGCAGGATGGCTTCGGCCAGCACCAGTTCGGCGACCGAACGGGTGTTGGAGTACGGCGCGTTGAATACGGCGATGCCGCGCTGGCGGGCGGCATTGAGGTCGACCTGGTTGGTGCCGATGCAGAAGCAGCCGACCGCGACCAGTTTCTTCGCACAGTCGAAGATTTCTTCGGTCAACTGGGTGCGTGAGCGGATACCGATGAAGTGGGCATCGGCGATCTTTTCTTTCAGCTCGGCTTCGGGCAACGAACCAGTGAGGTACTCGATATTGGTGTAACCGGCTGACGTGAGGGTATCGACAGCGTTCTGGTGCACACCTTCAAGGAGAAGGAACCTGATCTTGCTCTTTTCGAGAGAAGTCTTGCTCATCTGCGTAAACCTGTATCCCGGAGAAAAATGGCGAGAAGTTGCAGCGGCGCGGCGAGGGTGCCTAGCACGAACAACGGGGGCGATATGCTACCATGCGCGACGCAATCTGCGCTGATTCCGCCACATGAAGCCTGTTCAGGCTGACCATGAATAGTCCGAGTGTTCCTGCCATGACCGACACCGCGGTACTCGCTGAACTCATGACGCTGGTCGCACCCGCCAAGGTGCTGACCGACCCCGCCTCGCTGCAGGCCTACGGCACCGACTGGACCCGCCAGTACCCGCCGGCACCCAGTGCCGTGGTGCTGCCCAGAACCATCGAGCAGGTCCAGGCCATCGTCCGTTGGGCCAACCGCCACCAAGTTGCGCTGGTGCCTTCGGGCGGACGTACCGGGCTGTCGGGGGCGGCGGTGGCGGCCTTGGGCGAAGTGGTGGTGGCGTTCGACCAGATGAACCAGATCCTCGGCTTCGACGCGGTCGATCGCAGCGTGGTCTGCCAGCCTGGGGTCATCACCCGGCAGTTGCAGGCCTTCGCCGAAGAGAACGGCCTGTATTACCCGGTCGACTTCGCTTCGTCCGGTTCCAGCCAGGTGGGCGGCAATATCGGCACCAACGCCGGCGGCATCAAGGTGATCCGCTACGGCATGACGCGCAACTGGGTCGCCGGGCTGAAAGTGGTCACCGGCACGGGAGAATTGCTCGAACTGAACAAGGGCCTGGTGAAGAACGCCACCGGCTACGACCTGCGCCAGTTGTTCATCGGTGCCGAGGGCACCCTGGGCTTCGTGGTCGAGGCCACCATGCGGTTGGAGCGCGCCCCGCGCAACCTCACGGCGATGGTGCTCGGCACGCCTGACTTCGATTCGATCATGCCGGTGCTGCATGCCTTCCAGGGGCAGCTCGACCTCACCGCCTTCGAGTTCTTTTCCGACAAGGGACTGGCGCACATCCTCGCCCGTGGCGACGTTCCGGCCCCGTTCGAGACGCCATGCCCGTTCTACGCCCTGCTCGAATTCGAAGCGCTCAACGACGAGGTCGCCGAGCAGGCTCTGGCCACCTTCGAGCGCTGCGTGGAACAAGGCTGGGTGCTCGATGGGGTGATGAGTCAGAGCGAAACCCAGCTCAGGAACCTGTGGAAACTGCGCGAGTACCTGTCGGAAACCATTTCCCACTTCACCCCGTACAAGAACGACATCTCGGTCACCGTGGCCAAGGTGCCGGCGTTCCTGCGTGAGATCGATGCGGTGGTCAGCCAGCATTACCCGGACTTCGAGGTGGTCTGGTACGGCCATATCGGTGATGGCAACCTGCACCTGAACATCCTCAAGCCGGCCCACCTCGACAAGGCGGCGTTCTTCGCCCGCTGCGCCACGGTCAACCAGTGGGTGTTCGAGATCGTCGAGCGCTACCAGGGCTCGATCTCCGCCGAACATGGCGTGGGCATGACCAAACGCGACTATCTGCATTACAGTCGCTCGCCGGCGGAAATCGCCTGCATGAAAGCGATCAAGGCGGTGTTCGACCCGAATGGCATCCTCAATCCGGGTAAGATCTTCGCCCCTGAACCCTAGTCAGCAAAGGAATCGGCCATGAGTTACCAGCACCAATACGTAGACGGCACGCGCATCCACTTTCCGCTGGGCAAGGTGGTGTGCGTGGGGCGTAACTACGCCGAACATGCCAAAGAGCTGAACAACCCCATTCCGACCGAACCGCTGCTGTTCATCAAGCCGGGCAGTTGTGTGGTGCCTGCCGAAGGTGGGTTCAACATCCCAGGCGATCGTGGCTCGGTGCACTTCGAGGCGGAAATCGCCGTGCTGCTGGGCAAGCCGCTGTCGGCCCAGGCCAGCGAAGAAGACGTGCGCGACGCCATTTCCGGCTTCGCCCCGGCGCTCGACCTGACCCTGCGCGATGTGCAGAGCAACCTGCGCGAGAAGGGCCTGCCGTGGGAAATTGCCAAGTGCTTCGACGGTGCCTGCGTGCTGCCGCCGTTCGTGTCCGCCGACGCCTTCGCCGACGTCAACGACATCCCGATTCGCCTGACCATCAATGGTGAAGTACGCCAGGATGGCAACAGCGCAATGATGCTCAACCCCATCGTGCCGATCATCCAGCACATGGCCGCGCAGTTCTCGCTGCAGGCAGGTGACGTCATTCTCACTGGCACCCCGGCCGGCGTTGGCCCGTTCCACTCCGGTGACGAGCTGGTGCTGGAGCTGCCGGGCGTCAGCCGTTTCGACAGCCGGGTGCTGTAAGTCGCCGCAGCGGCCAGCGGCCCAGGCTTTACCCTTTTTTCACAACCCATGTGGATAATCGCCGGGTCTTTTCCCGGGTACAGGCGCATGACCGGGGCTGCAGGTCGGCCCCAGGCATCGCGCTGGCTGCCCATGATTCAGGTGACCCGCACGATGCCCCGTTCTTCTTCCTCCTCATTGGCCACGCCGCCGAAACGTTCTGCCCTGCGCCGCTGGCCAGTGTGGCTGGCGCTGCTGGCGGTGACTTTCTATGGCGTTGCCGTGCTCATGCACTGGGACGACCGCGGGCTGCTGTGGCTCAAGGAAAGCCAGCAAAGCCCCGGCACGCGCCTGGAAAGCGTCTGGCTGCCCGACTACAGCGTCGACATCGACGCCAAGCAGATGGCCGGTATCGGCGACGATGAAGCCTCCGATCTGGCCTTCAGCCCGCAGACCCGCACGCTGTTTTCGGTGATGGGCAAGCACCCGTTTCTGGTCGAGCTGAGCCTCGATGGCGAGGTCTTGCGCAAGATTCGCCTGCTCGGCTGGGACAACCCCGAAGGCGTGGCGGTGATGCCCGATGGCCAGATCGCCATCGTAGACGAGCGCAAGCACGACCTGGTGCTGGTCAAGCTCGATGCCGAGACCACCGCGCTCAATCGCGCTGACTTCACCACCTACGACCTCGGCACCTCGCCTGAGGAAAACAAAGGCTTCGAAGCCATCGCCTGGGACCCGCACCGCCAGCGCCTGCTGATCGGCCAGGAGCGTCCGCCGAAACTCTACAGCTGGGCCGCCAGCGGCCACGGCCCGCTCACCGGCGACAAGCGCCACCTGCCCAGCGACCAGCTCGACCTGCGCAATTTGTCTGCGCTGACCGTCGACCCGCGCAGCGGTCACCTGCTGGCGCTGTCGGCTGACTCGCACCTGCTGCTGGAACTGGATGAACAGGGTCGGCAGGTCAGCTTCATGGCCTTGCTCGGTGGCTTCAACGGCCTCTCGGCGCACATTCCCCGGGCCGAAGGGGTGGCCATGGATGACCAGGGCACGCTGTACGTGGTCAGCGAGCCAGACCTGTTCTACCGCTTCAAGAAAAAACCATCGACAGCGCCGGCTCGTTAAGCGGCGCTTCAGCTATTCGTGCTTAGATGCGCCACCCTTGATTGCCGAGTCGTTCTTCCATGCGCCGTGTTTTCCGCCTGCCGCTGTTGCTGTCGATGCTGGGTCTGTGTCTGCTGTTGCTCGCCGTTGCGGCGCAGGAGTTTCGCCTGTTCGAGCGGGCCTGGTTCAACGTCAAGACCTGGTGGCAGCCGGCGCAGCAGGGCATCGCCTTGCAGGATTACCAGGTGAGCATCGAGGCGAAGGTGATCGACGGCCTGGAGGACGACGTCTCGGCGCTGACCTACGATCCGGACCGCAAGACCCTGTTCACCGTCACCAACGCCCGCCCTGAACTGATCGAACTGTCGCTGGATGGGCGCATCCTGCGCCGCGTGGCGCTGACCGGCTTCGGCGATCCGGAGGCGGTCGAGTACGTCGGCCCCGGCAGCTACGTCATCACCGACGAGCGTCAGCAGCGGTTGATCAAGGTGCAACTGGATGACAGCACCACCGCCCTGGATGCCAGTGCTGCGCAGCAGCTGACCTTGGGCATCGGCCTGAACGGCAACAAGGGTTTCGAGGGGCTGGCCTACGATTCGCAGGGCAAGCGCCTGTTCGTCGCCAAGGAGCGTGACCCAATGATGATCTACGAGGTGCGCGGCTTCCCCAACGAACAGCCAGACGCACCCTTCGCTGTGCACGTGGTGCAGGACCGCGAGCGTGACTCACGGTTGTTCGTGCGCGACCTGTCGAGCTTGCAGTTCGATGAGCGCAGCGGGCATTTGCTGGCGCTGTCCGATGAGTCGCGGCTGATCGTCGAGCTGAGCGTGGAGGGCAAACCGCTCAGTACCCTGTCGCTGCGCAAGGGCTACCAAGGCCTGCAGCGTACCGTGCCGCAGGCGGAGGGTCTGGCGATGGACGAGGCTGGCACGCTGTACCTGGTCAGCGAGCCGAACCTGTTCTACGTGTTCAAGCCGCAGCAGCCCTGATGCGGCTCAGTTGGCCTTGAGGGTCTGCACGCCTTCAGCGGTGCCGAGCAGCAGCATGTCGGCCGGGCGCGCGGCGAACAGGCCGTTGGTGACCACGCCGACGATGGCGTTGATCTGGCTTTCCAGCAGGCGCGGGTCGGTGATCTGCAGGTTGTACACATCGAGGATGATGTTGCCGTTGTCGGTCACCACGCCTTCACGGTAGACCGGGTCGCCACCGAGCTTGACCAGCTCGCGGGCGACGTAGCTGCGCGCCATCGGGATGACCTCCACCGGCAGCGGGAAGGCGCCCAGCACCGGCACCAGCTTGCTGGCGTCGGCGATGCAGATGAAGGTGTGCGCCACGGCCGCGACGATCTTCTCGCGGGTCAGCGCGGCGCCACCACCCTTGATCAGGTTCAGGTGCGCATCGCTCTCGTCGGCGCCGTCGACGTAGAACTCCAGCTGGTTGACACTGTTGAGCTCATACACGGCGATGCCATGGCCCTTGAGCCGCGCCGCCGTGGCTTCGGAGCTGGCGACGGCGCCGTCGAAGGCGGTCTTGTGCTGAGCCAGGGCATCGATGAAGAAGTTGGCCGTGGAGCCTGTGCCGACGCCAACCACGCTGTCCCTGTCGAGTTTCGGCAGGATGAGGTCGACGGCAGCCTGGGCGACGGCCTGTTTGAGTTGGTCCTGGGTCATGCGGGCTCCAAAAAGGGGCGATGGATTCAAAAGCGGCCAGTATAGCGACTCGCGCGGCATTGCTGTGGTCGCCCGACGGGACGCTGGGGTAGACTTCCAGGCCTTGTCCCGCGGCCCAGTGTGCTTCCCCGATGCTCGAACAGTACGTCAAGAAGATCCTCACCTCGCGCGTCTACGACGTTGCCGTCGAAACCCCGCTGCACAGTGCCGGGCAACTGAGCCGGCGCCTGGGCAATCAGATTCTGCTCAAGCGCGAAGACTTGCAGCCGGTGTTCTCGTTCAAGATTCGCGGGGCCTACAACAAGCTGGCGCAGCTGAGCGCCGAGGAACTGGCCCGTGGCGTGGTCACCGCCTCGGCCGGCAACCATGCCCAGGGCCTGGCCCTGGCGGCGCGCGAGATGGGTATCAAGGCGACCATCGTCATGCCCAAGACCACCCCCGAGATCAAGATCGAAGGCGTGCGTTCGCGCGGTGGCAAAGTGGTGCTGCACGGCGACTCGTTCCCCGAAGCGCTGGCCTACTCACTGAAGCTGGTCGATGAGCGCGGGCTGGTCTACATCCATCCCTACGATGACCCGCACACCATCGCCGGCCAGGGCACCGTGGCCATGGAAATCCTGCGCCAGCACCAGGGCCGGCTGGACGCCATCTTCGTGCCGGTCGGCGGCGGCGGGTTGATCGCCGGCATCGCTGCCTACGTCAAGTACCTGCGTCCGGACATCAAGGTCATCGGTGTCGAACCGGACGACTCCAACTGCCTGCAAGCGGCCATGGCCGCCGGCGAGCGCGTGGTGTTGCCGCAGGTCGGGCTGTTCGCCGACGGCGTTGCGGTGGCGCAGATCGGCCAGCACACCTTCGACATCTGCCGTCTGCATGTCGATGAAGTGATCACGGTCAGCACCGATGAAATCTGCGCGGCGATCAAGGACATCTACGACGATACCCGCTCGATCACCGAGCCGGCCGGTGCACTGGGCGTGGCCGGAATCAAGAAGTACGTCGAGCGCACCGGCCTCACTGGCCACACCTTCGTCGCCATCGATTCGGGGGCCAACGTCAACTTCGACCGCCTGCGCCACGTGGCCGAACGTGCCGAGCTCGGCGAAAAGCGCGAAGCGATCATCGCCGTGACCATCCCCGAGCGGCCCGGCAGCTTCAAAGCGTTCTGCGAAGCGGTGGGCAAGCGCCAGATCACCGAATTCAACTACCGCAAGCACACCGCGGACGAGGCGCACATCTTCGTCGGCGTGCAGACCCACCCTGACAACGACCCGCGCGCGGCGCTGGTCCAGCAGTTGTCTGACCAGGGCTTCCCGGTCATCGACCTGACCGACAACGAGCTGGCCAAGCTGCATATCCGCCACATGGTCGGCGGCCATTCAGCCAAGGCCCACGACGAGATCGTGCTGCGTTTCGAGTTCCCCGAGCGTCCGGGCGCGCTGTTCAACTTCCTCGACAAGCTCGGCGGGCGCTGGAACATTTCCATGTTCCACTACCGCAACCACGGCGCGGCCGATGGCCGAGTGGTCGCCGGGCTGCAGGTGCCGGAGGACGAGCGTCACCTGGTGCCGGCGGCGCTGGCCAAGATCGGCTACCCGTACTGGGATGAAACCGATAACCCGGCATACCAGATGTTCCTCGGCTAGGCTGGCCTCATTCTGCGGAGCTGACCCATGGACCTGCTGACCACGCTCAAGACCGTGCACATCACCGCCACCGTGCTGGCCTTGGGCAGTGCCCTAGGCCTGGCGCTGTGGGCCTGGCGGGCGCGGCGCCTGGCCGGCGCGGCCGTCGCTGGCGAGCTGCTGCGCGGGCCGCTGCTGGGCGTCTGGCTGTTGCTGGCGTTGAGCCTGTTGAGCATGCCGTTCAGCGGCTGGTGGCTGGTGCACCTGATCGGCTGGCCGCTCGGCCAGACCTGGCTGCTGGCGTCCAGCTCGCTGTATGGCATCGCTGCGGCGAGCACCAGCTGGCTGCTGCTGCGGCTCTACCGTCAACGCCGCGGTGGCGTGCAGCGACCGCGCCTGACGTTGGCCCTGGCGCTGCTCAGCACGTTGTGCCTGGTGCTGATCGCCGCGCTGATGGGTGCCAAGCCGGTCTGATCGGCAGCGTCATCGCCCGGTCATGGCGTGGCGGTATATACCTGACACGGCCCTTTACCCTCGATCAGGCAAGCGTCGTTCACCCGTTCCACGACGCCGGTCAATACCGCGCGCTCACGCCCTGCCAGACTCGCAGCAGATAAGCGCTGCGGGCGCGTTGCTGCGCTCGCAAGCTTTGTGGAACAATGCGGCGACATGCGTTTTCGAGGTTGCGGCCGTGATCGACCCGGATGGTTTTCGCCCCAATGTCGGGATCATTCTTACGAATGATGTCGGACAGGTGTTATGGGCTCGGCGGATCAACCAGGATGCCTGGCAGTTTCCCCAGGGCGGAATCAACCCTGATGAAACGCCGGAAGATGCCCTGTACCGCGAGCTGAATGAAGAAGTGGGGCTGGAGCGCGATGACGTGGAAATTCTTGCCTGCACGCGCGGCTGGTTGCGTTATCGTCTACCCCAGCGTCTGGTCCGCACCCACAGCCAGCCGCTGTGTATCGGCCAGAAGCAAAAATGGTTTCTGCTGCGCTTGGTCACCAATGAGCAGCGGGTACGTATGGACCTGACCGGAAAACCGGAGTTCGATGGCTGGCGCTGGGTCAGCTACTGGTATCCGTTGGGCCAGGTGGTGACATTCAAGCGCGAGGTCTATCGCCGCGCGCTCAAAGAGCTTGCCCCGCGCTTGCTGATGCGCGACTGACCACGGAGTCCGACCCCGAGCCATGCTCAATACGCTGCGCAAGATCGTCCAGGAAGTGAACTCCGCCAAAGATCTCAAGACGGCGCTGGGTATCATCGTCTTGCGCGTCAAAGAGGCCATGGCCAGCCAGGTCTGCTCGGTCTATCTGCTCGACCCTGAAACCAACCGCTTCGTACTGATGGCGTCCGAGGGCCTCAACAAACGCTCCATCGGCAAGGTCAGCATGGCCCCCAACGAGGGCCTGGTCGGTCTGGTCGGCACCCGCGAGGAGCCGCTCAACCTGGAAGACGCCGCCGCCCACCCGCGCTATCGCTACTTCGCCGAAACCGGTGAAGAACGTTACGCCTCCTTCCTCGGCGCGCCGATCATCCACCACCGCCGTGTGGTCGGCGTGCTGGTCATCCAGCAGAAAGAACGCCGCCAGTTCGACGAAGGCGAAGAAGCCTTCCTGGTGACCATGAGCGCGCAACTCGCCGGGGTCATCGCCCATGCCGAGGCCACCGGCTCGATTCGCGGCCTAAACCGCCAGGGCAAGGGTATTCAGGAAGCGCGCTTCGTCGGTGTGCCGGGCTCGCCCGGTGCCGCCGTCGGCCGCGCCGTGGTGATGCTGCCGCCTGCCGATCTCGATGTGGTGCCCGACAAGACCGTCGAGGACATCGACGCCGAGCTGCTGCTGTTCAGCGCGGCCCTGGAAGGCGTACGCGCCGACATGCGCAAGCTCTCGGCCAAGCTGGCGACCCAGTTGCGCCCCGAAGAGCGCGCGCTGTTCGACGTCTACCTGATGATGCTCGAAGACGCCGCCCTCGGCGGTGAAGTGGTGGCGGTGATCAAGACCGGCCAGTGGGCCCAGGGCGCCTTGCGCCAGGTGGTCAGCGAGCACGTCAACCGCTTCGAACTGATGGACGACGACTACCTGCGCGAGCGCGCCTCCGACGTCAAGGACCTCGGCCGCCGCCTGCTCGCCTATTTGCAGGAAGCGCGTTCGATGGCGCTGGTGTACGCCGACAACACCATTCTGGTCAGCGAAGAGCTGACCCCTGCCATGCTCGGCGAAGTGCCCGAGGGCAAGCTGGTCGGGCTGGTCTCGGTGCTGGGGTCGGGTAACTCGCATGTGGCGATCCTGGCCCGTGCCATGGGCATTCCCACGGTCATGGGCCTGGTCGATCTGCCGTATTCCAAGGTCGATGGCATCGAGCTGATCGTCGACGGCTACAAGGGCGAAGTCTTCACCAACCCCAGCGAAGTGCTGCGCAAGCAGTACGGCGATGTGGTGGAGGAAGAGCGCCAGCTGGCCCAGGGCCTCGATGCCCTGCGCGAATTGCCCTGCGTAACCCCGGATGGCCACCGCATGCCGCTGTGGGTCAACACCGGGCTGCTCGCCGATGTCGCCCGCGCCCAGCAGCGCGGGGCCGAGGGGGTCGGGCTGTACCGTACCGAAGTGCCGTTCATGATCAACCAGCGCTTCCCTAGCGAGAAGGAACAGCTGGCGATCTACCGCGAACAGTTGCAGGCCTTCCACCCGCTGCCGGTGACCATGCGTACCCTGGATATCGGCGGTGACAAGGCGCTGTCTTACTTCCCGATCAAGGAAGAAAACCCCTTCCTCGGCTGGCGCGGCATCCGCGTCACCCTCGATCACCCGGAAATCTTCCTGGTGCAGACCCGCGCCATGCTCAAGGCCAGCGAGGGCCTGAACAACCTGCGCATCCTGCTGCCAATGATTTCCGGCATCCACGAACTCGAAGAAGCGCTGCACCTGATCCACCGCGCCTGGGGCGAGGTGCGCGACGAAGGCACCGACGTGCCGATGCCGCCGGTGGGGGTAATGGTGGAAATTCCAGCGGCGGTGTACCAGACCCGCGAACTGGCGCGTCAGGTCGATTTCCTCTCGGTGGGCTCCAACGACCTGACCCAGTACCTGCTGGCGGTCGATCGCAACAACCCGCGGGTCGCCGACCTTTACGACTATATGCACCCGGCGGTGTTGCAAGCCTTGCAGACGGTGGTGCGCGATGCCCACGGCGAAGGCAAGCCGGTGAGCATCTGCGGCGAGATGGCCGGTGACCCGGCGGCTGCGATCTTGCTCATGGCCATGGGCTTCGACAGCCTGTCGATGAACGCCACCAACCTGCCCAAGGTCAAGTGGATGCTGCGCCAGGTCAACATGAGCAAGGCCCACGAGCTGCTCGCCGACGCCATGAGCCATGACAGCCCGCAACTTATCCACAGTGCGCTGCAACTGGCGTTGAAGAACCTCGGCCTGGCGCGGATGATCGCCCCCGGCGCCAACAAGTCGCTTTAATTTCCAGGTTTCAGGGCCAGCGCCACCTCACCCAAGTGCCCGCCATGCGGGCCGAAACTGCGCTCTATCAGTTGGCGATTGCCGTGGGCATCGCACAGCAGCACGGTACTGGCACGGGTGCCGTAGTGCGGGCTGGCGATGAACACGCTCGACAACAAGCGCTCGGTTTCGCGGCCCACGCCGGTGTCAGGCAGTGCACTGTCGGCGGGGCGTTGGTCGTCGCTCAGCAGCGCCAGCAGGCGATCGGCGTGCGGCGCCGCCAACTCGGCGCGCAGCCCTTCCCGAGCCTTGTGCAATTTCGGCCACGGCGTATCGAGCGCTGCGTTGCTCAAGCCATACACACCCGGTTCGAGCAGGCGCGGCTGTGCCTCGAGCGCATTGAGGTAGCCCAGGTGCTGGCCATCGCCGACCAGCAGGTTGAACCCTGCATACTCGCCGGCCCGCGGCGCTAGCGCGTTCAGGTACTGCGCGGCGCTGAGCTGCCCGCGCAGAAAGCCCGCCACCAGCTCGCCACGCGAGCGCAGGCCAGTGGCGAGGTGCGGGTCGCGGATGTTGGTGAGGGCGGCAAAGCGCCCCCCGGCCGCGACGCCGAGCCAGCTGCCGCCTGCTTGCAGGTCGCGCCCGGCATGCACGCCGGGGGCATCGTCCCAGGCCGCCAGGGGCTGGGTAGGGCGGGCGTAGAACTCGTCACGGTTGGCCGCGACGATCAGCGGCAGGGCATGGCCCGGCTGCCAGGCAAAAACGATCAGGCACATTCGAAGGTCTCCGATTACTGCCACTGTAGCGGCGTTGGCCAAAGACTTCACTAGAGCCTCAGCCTTTGCTTCCGTTACCATGCCCAACTGATTTTCCCAGGGACGGCTTAGCGTTCGTCTCAATGCCGGCCCACGCATTCGTTCGCAGGCGGCCTCAGTTCTGTGATGTGAACCATAAGGAATCACCATGCTGCCTTACCCGCAGATCGACCCCGTGGCTCTGGCCATCGGGCCGCTGAAAATTCACTGGTACGGCCTGATGTACCTGGTCGGCATTGGCGGTGCCTGGCTGCTCGCCTCGCGCCGGCTCAACCGCTTCGATCCGACCTGGAGCCGCGAGAAACTCTCCGACCTGGTGTTCTGGCTGTCGATGGGGGTGATCGTCGGCGGGCGCCTGGGCTATGTGCTGTTCTATGACCTGCACGCCTACCTGAGCAATCCGACGTTGATCTTCGAGGTATGGAAGGGCGGCATGTCGTTCCACGGCGGGTTCATCGGGGTGATGCTGGCGGCGCTGTGGTTCGGCAAACGCAACAACAAGTCGTTCTTCGAGCTGATGGACTTCGTCGCACCGATGGTGCCGATCGGTCTGGGCGCCGGGCGCATCGGCAACTTCATCAATGCCGAACTGTGGGGCAAGCCGACCGACGTGCCGTGGGCGATGATCTTCCCGCCGTTCAGCGATCCGGCGCAGTTGCCGCGCCACCCTTCGCAGCTGTACCAGTTCGCCCTCGAAGGCGTAGCGCTGTTCCTGGTGCTGTGGTTCTACTCGCGCAAACCGCGCCCGACCATGGCAGTGTCCGGCATGTTCGCGCTGTTCTACGGCATCTTCCGCTTCATCGTCGAGTTCTACCGGGTGCCGGATGCGCAGCTCGGCTATCTGGCGTTCGGCTGGCTGACCATGGGTCAGTTGCTCTGCGTGCCAATGATCGTCGCCGGCCTTGCCATGATCTGGTGGGCCTATAATCGCAAGCCCACGGCAACATCCGCCCATTGATCCACACGGCAGGGGTGATCCCTCTGCCGCTTCGCTACAGGTAGGCCATGAAACAGTATCTAGACCTGGTCCGTGACGTGATCGACAACGGCACGCTTCAGGAAAACCGCACCGGCATCCGCACCATAAGCCGGCCCGGCGCCATGCTGCGCTTCGACCTGCAGCAAGGTTTTCCGGCCATCACCACGCGCCGGCTGGCGTTCAAGTCGGCGATCGGCGAGATGGTCGGCTTCCTGCGCGGAGTGAACAACGCCGCGCGCTTCCGCGAGCTGGGCTGCAAGGTCTGGGACCAGAACGCCAACGAAAATGCCCAGTGGCTGGCCAACCCGTTCCGTCAGGGCGAAGACGACCTCGGCGAAATCTACGGCGTGCAGTGGCGCAAATGGCCGGGCTACAAGCGCATCGCGCTGAGCAACCCGGCCGCCATCGCCATGGCCGAGCAGCAAGGCTATCGCAGCATTGCCCGCGATGAAGAAGACGGCCAGGGCTTCGTCATTCTGTACAAGGCCATCGATCAGGTGCGCCAGTGCCTGGATACCATCGTCAACGACCCCGGCAGCCGCCGCATCCTGTTCCACGGCTGGAATTGCGCGCAGCTCGACGAAATGGCCCTGCCGCCGTGCCACCTGCTGTACCAGTTCCACGCCGACGCAAGCAAACGCGAGCTGTCGCTGACCTTGTACATCCGCTCCAACGACCTGGGCCTCGGCACCCCGTTCAACCTCACCGAGGGCGCTGCGCTGCTGTCGCTGTTCGCCCGCCTCACCGGCTACACGCCGCGCTGGTTCACCTATTTCATCGGTGATGCGCACGTCTATGAAAACCACCTCGACATGCTCAACGAGCAGTTCAGCCGCACGCCCATGGCGGCGCCGAAGCTGGTGATCAGTGAGCGCGTGCCCGAATTCGCCAAGACCGGCCAGTACCAGCCCGAATGGCTGGAGCTGATCGAACCCAGCGATTTCACCCTGGAAGGTTACGAGCATCACCCGCCGCTGACGGCGCCGATGGCGGTCTGAGGTCGCGCGTTAGCGCGCAGGTGCGTCAGCCCTGCGCGGTGATCTCGGGGTGCGCGGTGTAGCAGACGAAGCACAGCTTGTTGCCCTCGGGGTCGCGGCAGTAGGCGCCGTAGTAGTCCTCGGCGTAGTGCGGCCGGAGCCCGGGCGCGCCTTCGTCGATACCGCCCAGGGCCAGGGCGGTGGCCCACGCCTGATCGACCGCTTCGCTGGAACTCGCCAGGAAGCTGACTTGGGTGCCATTGCCCCAGGTCGCGGGCAGGCCGTTGATCGGCAGCTGGATATAGAACCTGCGCCAGGCCACGGCCTTGTCATGCCAGCCCGCGCCGGTCGGGCCGCCATCGTGGGGCTCTTCGATGCGCTCGAGCCCGAGCGGTGCCAGCACGGCATCGTAGAAGGCCGTCATGCCGGAGAGGTCTTTCGCGCCGAGTTGGATATGGCTGAACATCGCTCGCTCCTTGTCGCTGAAGTGATGGTGGGTACGGGCTCAGTGCCCGTGGCTGCGCCCGACGTGGGAGTGTTCGGTGTCGGTCGCTGTAACCGCGCCGTTGACCTCCAGCTGTTGCAGGATGGCGCATTCGGCGCCTTGCTGGCTGCAGCGCTGACGCAGCTCGACCAATTGCCGTTGCAGCGCCACCAGGCCGTCGATGCGCGCCTGGACATGCTCGATATGCTCATCGATCAGCGCGTTGACGCTGCCGCACTGACCTTCGGGGCGGTCGCGCAGGTTGAGCAGGCTGCGGATTTCGTCGAGGGTCATGTCCAGGGTGCGGCAGTTGCGGATGAAGGTCAGCCGCTCGACATGCGCCTGGGTGTAGAGCCGGTAGTTGCCGTCGCTGCGCGCCGGTTCCGGCAGCAGGCGTTCGCGCTCGTAGTACCGGATGGTCTCGACGGCGCAGTCGGTGGCCTTGGCCAGTTCGCCAATCTTCATCGCTGATCTCCACAGGAAGGCTTGACCCTATAGTGGCTACAGGGTGTTCACTTGGCAACAGGTGCACATTAAGGACGCGTCCATGAACCAGCCTGTCAGCCCGCCGACCCAACACGATCACGATCACGATCACGATCACGATCACGATCACGATCACGATCACGCCCATGCGCCCGAGCAGGCGCATACCGGGCATGCCCACGCCCACGCCGCCGGCAGTTGCTGCAGCGCCGCCGCCGCGCCTGCGCAGGTGCAGCTCATCGCGCACAGCAGCGCTGACGCCCGGCTCAGCCGCTTTCGCATCGAGGCCATGGACTGCCCGACCGAGCAGACGCTGATCCAGGACAAACTCAGCAAGCAGCCGGGCATCGAGCAGCTGGAATTCAACCTGATCAACCGCGTGCTTGGCGTGCGCCACACCTTGGCCGGCACCGAGCCGATTGAGCAGGCCATCGCCAGCCTGGGCATGCATGCCGAGCCGCTGGAAGGCGACGCCGAGGTCGGCGCTGCGGTAGCCGCGCCCACGCGCTGGTGGCCGCTGGCGTTGTCTGGCCTGGCGGCGCTGGCTGCCGAAGTGGTGCATTTCACCGGGCTTGCCCCCGAGTGGCTGGTGGCCGCCCTGGCGCTGGCGGCGATTCTCGGCTGCGGCCTGGGCACCTATAAAAAGGGCTGGATCGCCCTGAAGAACCGCAACCTCAACATCAACGCGCTGATGAGCATCG
Source organism: Pseudomonas cremoricolorata DSM 17059 = NBRC 16634 (assembly GCF_000425745.1). Taxonomy (GTDB): domain Bacteria; phylum Pseudomonadota; class Gammaproteobacteria; order Pseudomonadales; family Pseudomonadaceae; genus Aquipseudomonas; species Aquipseudomonas cremoricolorata. Next base: position 237,615 of record NZ_AUEA01000001.1, read on the forward strand.
CCGTGACCGGCGCGGTGCTGATCGGCCAGTGGCCGGAAGCGGCCATGGTCATGGTGCTGTTCAGCGTTGCCGAGCTGATCGAAGCGCGCTCGCTGGACCGCGCGCGTAACGCCATCGGTGGGCTGATGCAGCTAAGCCCCGACCTTGCCACCGTGCGTGAGGCCGACGGCCAGTGGCGCGAAGTGGACGTGCGTGAAGTCGCTGTCGGCGCAGTGGTGCGGGTCAAGCCAGGCGAGCGCATTGGCCTGGACGGCGAGGTGCTCAGCGGGCAATCGAGTGTCGATCAGGCGCCGATCACCGGCGAAAGCCTGCCGGTGGAAAAGACCGTCGGCGACAAGCTGTTCGCCGGCACCATCAACCAGGCCGGGGCGCTGGAGTATCGCGTCACCGCAGCGGCCGGGCAGTCGACCCTGGCACGGATCATCAAGGCGGTGGAAGAAGCCCAGGGCAGCCGCGCGCCGACCCAGCGCTTCGTCGACCGCTTCTCACGCATCTACACCCCGGCGGTGTTCGCCGTGGCCCTGGCGATCGCCGTGCTGCCACCGCTGTTCGGCGCCGGCGCGTGGTTCGACTGGATCTACCGCGCCCTGGTGCTGCTGGTGGTGGCGTGCCCCTGCGCGCTGGTGATTTCCACCCCGGTGACCATCGTCAGTGGCCTGGCGGCTGCGGCGCGCAAGGGCATTCTGGTCAAGGGCGGGGTGTACCTGGAAGGCGGGCGCAAGCTCGATTTCCTGGCACTGGACAAGACCGGCACGATCACCCACGGCAGGCCGGTACAGACCGACTTCCACCTGCTCGACTCGCGTTTCGAAGGCCGCGCTCAGGCGCTGGGCGCAAGCCTGGGCGAGCGCTCCGACCATCCGGTATCTCGCGCCATCGCCCAGTTCGCCCGCGAGCCGAATCAGCCACTGAGTGAGGTGCAGGATTTCGCCGCGCTGGCCGGGCGGGGCGTGCGCGGCGAGATCGACGGCGTGCGCTATCACTTGGGCAACCACCGCCTGGTGGAAGAGCTGGGGCTGTGCTCACCCGAGCTCGAAGCCCGGCTCGATGGCCTCGAGCGTCAGGGCAAGACCGTGGTGCTGCTGCTCGATGACAGCGGCCCACTGGCGCTGTTCGCCGTGGCCGATACGGTCAAGGAAAGCAGCCGTCAGGCGATTGCCGAGCTGCACGAGCTGGGTATCAAGACCCTCATGCTCACCGGCGACAACCCGCACACTGCGCAGGCCATCGCCGCCCAGGTGGGCATCGACCGCGCCGAGGGCAATCTGCTGCCGGCCGACAAGCTCGCCGCCATCGAGGCGCTGTACGCACAAGGCCATCGCGCCGGGATGGTCGGTGACGGCATCAACGACGCCCCGGCGCTGGCACGTGCCGAGATCGGCTTCGCCATGGCCGCAGCCGGCACCGACACCGCCATCGAGACCGCCGACGTGGCGCTGATGGACGACGACCTGCGCAAGATTCCGGCGTTCGTGCGCCTGTCACGGCAGACAGCGGCGATTCTCACCCAGAACATCGTGCTGGCCCTGGGCATCAAGGCGATCTTCCTCGCTATCACCTTCGCCGGCCTGGCCACCATGTGGATGGCGGTGTTCGCCGACATGGGCGTGAGCTTGCTGGTGGTGTTCAACGGGTTGCGCTTGCTGCGCAAGTAGCGCCGCTTAAAGTCCATCCAGAAGCGTGCGGTAGTCATCCACCGCATCGAACTCCTGGGTATCTCTGATCGCCGCCTTGCTGTCCGGTTGAAGAACCGCCAGCAGGTGAGCGACACCGAAGCGCCGGGCGCTGCGCAGAATCGCCAGGGTGTCGTCGATGAACAGGCTGCGCGAAGGCTCGAAGCCGATGTCGGCGTGCAGCGCATCCCAGAACTGCGGGCTTTCCTTGGGGAAGCCGTAGTCATGTGAGCTGATCAGCCGCTCGAAATACGGCGCCAGCTCCACCCGCTCAAGCTTCAGCGACAGCGAGTCGCGGTGCGCGTTGGTGATCAGTACCACGCGCTTGCCGGCGTCGCGGATCGCCGTCAGAAACGGCCCGGCATCCGGGCGCAGGGCGATCAGCTCGGCCAGCTCCTGTTTGAGTTCGCGAATCGGCAGGCGCAGTTCGCGGCTCCAGAAATCCAGGCAGTACCAGTTCAGCGTGCCGGCATTGCGCTCGAACAACGGTTGCAGCTCCAGCTCGGCCATCGCCCGGCTGACGCCGTGCAGTTCAGCGTAGCGCTGGGGCAGGTGCTGCATCCAGAACTGGTTGTCGTAGTGCAGATCGAGCAGGGTGCCGTCCATGTCGAGCAGGACGGTATCGATCTCGGACCAGGGAAGAAGTGCCATGGGAAACTCTCGTTCAGTCAGCAAGCCACGGTATAGTAACCCGTTCACGTCTAGGAGCCTGCCATGCGCGAGAAACCCACCGTCCTGAGCCGCGAGATCGTCGCCAGCAGTCATCTGTTTCGCGTCGAAGCGGTGCAGTTGCGCTTCAGCAACGGCACCGAGCGCACCTACGAGCGTCTGGTCGGACGCGGCACCGGGCATGGCGCCGTGATGATCGTGGCGATGCTCGATGGCGAACGGGCGTTGCTGGTCGAGGAATATTGCGGCGGCACCGATGCCTACGAGCTGTCGCTGCCCAAGGGCCTGATCGAGCCGGGTGAAGACGTGCTGGCCGCCGCCAACCGTGAGCTCAAGGAGGAAGCCGGTTATGGTGCCCGCGAGCTGGAACACCTGACCGAGCTGTCGTTGTCGCCTGGCTACATGAGCCAGAAAATTCAGGTGGTGCTGGCTACAGACCTGTACGAAGAACGCCTGGAGGGCGATGAGCCCGAGCCGATGCGCGTCGACACGGTCAATCTACGCGAGCTGTCCGCCCTCGCCACCCACCCGCAGTTCTCCGAAGGCCGTGCCCTGGCGGCGCTGTACCTGGTGCGTGATCTGCTCACTCAACGAGGCCTGCTCAGCGCATGAATCAGCAACGACTACTCGCCGAGGTGGTGACCCTCGCACAACGTGCCGGCGAGGCGATTCTGCCGTTCTGGCGCGCCGATGTGGCGGTCACCGCCAAGGCCGATGATTCGCCGGTAACCGCCGCTGATCTGGCCGCGCACCACGTCATCGTCGCCGGCCTGCAGGCCCTGACCCCGGACATTCCGGTGCTCTCGGAGGAAGACTGCGGCATCGCCCTGGAGCAGCGTCAGAGCTGGCAGCGCTGGTGGCTGGTCGATCCGCTGGATGGCACCAAGGAGTTCATCGCTGGTAGCGAAGAATTCACCGTCAACATCGCCCTGATCGAGCGCGGTGAAGTGGTGTTCGGTGTGGTGTCGATGCCGATCAATGGCCGCTGCTACTTCGGTGGCCGTGCATTGGGAGCCTGGCGTGCCGAAGCCGGCGCTGCGCCCGAGGCGATCGCGGTGCGCAGCCAGCCTGGCGCCGGTGAGCGCTTCACCGTGGTCGCCAGTCGCCGGCACACCAGCCCGGCCCAGGAACTGTTGCTCGAAGGGCTGTCGGCGGCGGTCGGCGAGCTGACCCTGGCGAACATCGGTAGCTCGCTGAAGTTCTGCCTGCTGGCCGAAGGCAGCGCCGATTGTTATCCGCGCCTGGCCCCGACCTCGCAATGGGACACCGCCGCTGCGCAAGGCGTGCTGGAAGGCGCCGGCGGCGCGGTACTTGGCCTCGATGGCCAGGCATTGCAGTACCCGCCGCGCGAATCGCTGCTCAACCCGTTCTTCCTCGCCCTGCCGGCTACCGCCAGCTGGCGCGATGCTTTGATGCGGTTGGCTTCGGCGGTTTGAGGCGGCTGCGGTTGATCTTGGGCCATTCGCGGCTTCAGCCGCGAACGGCCGGCAAAGCCGGCCCAAAACCAACCATACAAGACCCTCCCCACCTACCCCCGCCCGTCCTCATGCTCATCATGCCCGCTGCTACCCTCGAAACTCAGGCCATGCTTGCGCAGTTTGTCGTGCAGGGTCTTGCGCGGCATGCCCAGGGCTTCGGCGAGGCTGCGCATCGAACTGTGTGGCTGGCTCAGTTCTGCGGCGATCAGCGAGCGTTCGAACTGTTCGACCTGTTCGCTGAGGCTGCCGCTGCGCGCCACCGGGGCGGTGGCGCTGGTAGCCGGCGGTGGGGTGTCCAGAGCCAGTTCCAGGCCCAGGGCGAAGCGTTCGGCAGCGTTTTGCAGTTCACGCACGTTACCCGGCCAGTCGTGGCGCAGCAGTAACGCGCGCTGCGCCGGTTGCAGGCTGTGCGGGGGCAGGCCATGGCGCTGGCTGGCGGCATCGGCAAAATGCTGAAACAGCACCAGAATGTCATCGCCGCGCTCGCGCAGCGCCGGTATACGCAGCGAAGCCACGTTCAGCCGGTAGTACAAGTCGGCGCGGAAGCGGCCCTGGTCGGCGGCCTGGCGCAGGTCTTCCTTGGTAGCGGCGACGATCCGGATGTCCAGCGGAATCAGCTGGTTGCCGCCCAGGCGTTCCACCACCCGCTCCTGCAACAGGCGCAGCAGCTTGACCTGCACATCCAGGCTCATGCTTTCGATTTCATCGAGGAACAGCGTGCCGCCATTGGCGAATTCGAACTTGCCGATGCGCCGCTTCTGGGCCCCGGTGAAGGCCCCCGGTTCGTGGCCGAACAGCTCGCTTTCGACCACCGATTCGGCCAGCGCCCCGGCGTTGATCGCCACGAACGGACCGTCGCGGCGGCTCGACAGGTCGTGCAGGGCGCGCGCCACCACTTCCTTCCCGGCGCCGGTCTCGCCCAGGATCAGCACGTCAGCGCGGGTGCCGGCTAGGGCGCCGATCTGCTCGTGCAGACGCAGCATCGACGGCGATTGCCCCACCAGGCGGGTGGCCAGTTGCTGGCGGTCGCTCAGGGCTAGGCGCAGGCTGCGGTTATCCAGCACCAGGCGGCGCAAGGCGAGGGCGCGGCGCACGCTGTCGAGCAGTGCGTCGCTGGCGAACGGCTTTTCCAGAAAATCGTAGGCGCCGGCGCGCATCGCCTGTACCGCCAGCGGCACATCGCCGTGGCCGGTGATCAACAGCACCGGCAGCTCCGGGTCGCGGCCATGCAGTTGCTCGAGCAGTTGCAGACCGTCGATGCCGGGCATGCGGATGTCACTGACCACCACCCCCGGCCAGTCTTCGCCGATGCGCTCGGCCAGGCCCTGGGCATCGCTCAGCGCCATGACCTTGAGCCCGGCCAGATCCAGGGTCTGGCTCAGGGCCTGGCGCAGGTGCGGGTCGTCGTCGACCAGGATGACCTGGGTCGGGCTGTCGATCAGAAAGGTCATGCCGAGGGGTCCTCAGAAGGTTTCAGGTTGGCGCCGCCGCTGGCCACGCGCAGGCGCAAGGTCAGCAAGGCGCCGCCTTCGGGGTGGTTGCCCAGCAGCAGTTCGCCGCCCAGGGTGCGCATCAGGCTGTCGCAGATGGCCAGGCCCAGGCCCAGCCCCTGGGTGCGGGTCTTGGTGGTGAAGAACGGTTCGCGGGCGTGGGCCAGGGCCTGGCTGCTGAAGCCTGGGCCATTATCGCGAATCAGCAGATACACATGGTCGTCGCGTTTTTCCGCACTCAGCCACAGCGTGCGCGGATTGGCTTTCTCGGTGAGGGCATCGAGGGCGTTGGCCAGCAGGTTGCCGAGCACCTGGCGCAGGCGGGTTTCACCGGCCTGCACCCACAAGGTGGCATCGGGAATGTCGCGCACCAACTCCACGGCCATGGCGCGCCGGCGCTTGGCCAGCAAGGCCAGGGCGTCTTCCAGTGCCGGTTGCAGGGCCACGCTTTCCGGGGCATGGCGGTCGCGCCGGGCGAAGGCGCGCAGGTGGGCGATGATCGAGGCCATGCGCCCGGTCAGCTCGCCGATCTGCTTGAGGTTGCCACGGGCATCTTCGGTGCGCTGGTGGTCGAGCAGCACCTCGGCGTTCTCGGCATAGCTGCGGATCGCCGCCAGCGGCTGGTTGAGCTCATGGCTGATGCTCGCCGACATGGTGCCGAGCACCGACAGCTTGCCGGCCTGCACCAGTTCGTCCTGGGCGCGCACCAGTTCCTGCTGGGCGTTTTCCCGCTCCAGCACCGCGCTCTTGAGGCGGGTGTTGAGGCCTTCCAGTGCAGCGGTGCGCTCGATCACGCGTTTTTCCAGGTCTTGCCGGCCACGCGCCTCGAAGCGAATGCGGTCGATGTAATGGCGCCGGCGCTGCATCACCAGCCCGGCCAGCAGCATCAGCACCAGCAGCGCACCGGCGCCGATGGCGGTGACCGTTTGCACCGAGCGGTCGAGGAGGATGCGCGGGGCGAGGATGCTCACCTGCCAGCCGGTTTCGCGGATGTCGCGGGTCTGGGTGATCCAGGCGTCGGGGTTGAGGGTCAGCGGCTGTGGCGCCTGGGTCGGGTAGGGCTGGATGGCGATGATCGCCTGACGCTCGGCGGCGCTCAGCGGGCGGGTCGCGCGGAAGCGCCAGTCGGGCCGCGAGGTGAGCACCACCACGCCATTCTGGTCGGTCAGCAGCAGTTGTTCCGGGGTGCGTCCCCACAGCGTTTCGGTGTGGTCGAGGTCGACCTTGACCACCAGCACGCCGATCACCTTGCCGGCATCGCGCACGGCGGCGGCGAAGAAGTAGCCGCGCTTGGCCGAGGTGGTGCCCTGGCCGAAGAAGCGCCCCAGATTGCCCTGCATGGCTTCGATGAAATATGGGCGGAAGGCGAAGTTGCGACCGACGAAAGAATCGTGCTTGTCCCAGTTGGAGCCGGCCAGGGTGTTGCCGCTGACGTCCATCAGGTACATCACCTCGGCGCCGGTCTGCTGGGAAATGTCCTTGAGCAGACGGTTGGCGTTGGTCACCGCTTCCAGGCGGAACGGGTCTTTCAGCACACCGCGCAGCGCTGGCAGTTCGCCGAGAATCTGCGGCAGGGTTTCGTAGCGGTGCAGGGTGCCGAGCAGGTTGGCGACGTACAGGTCGAGGGTCTGACGGTTTTGCGAGGCCAGTTGATCCTGGTAGTAGCGCTCGGCCAGGTGATGCAGCGGCCACAACAGCGGCGCCAGGCACAGCGCCAGCAGGGCCAGGCTGCGCCAGCGGGGGCGTCGGGGTGGAGTCGGAGTCGGGGTCATCGCCTGTCGCGCCAGTCAAAGAGGCGGTAATTATGCGCTACTTCGCCTTGCCCCTTGAATATCGCTGGACGCAGTGGCGATATAGGCGGCAAAAAATCGAGGCCTTGCCATGTCCCTGAGCACCCTGATGCAGCGTTCCAGCCTGCCCAATCCCGTACTCGACCCGCTTCAGGCCGAGGCCTTACTGCGGCGCCACTATGGGCTGCACGGCACGCTGAAGTCGCTGGGCAGCCAGCAGGACCTCAACCTGCGCCTGGACACTGGCCAGGCGCGCTATGTGCTCAAGGTCTGCCACGCCAGCTATGCCGAGCAGGAATTGCACGCGCAGCACGCTGCACTGGCGCATTTGCGCGCGCACGGCCTGCCGGTGCCGGCGGTGCAGCCCGCCGTCGATGGCAGCACGCTGCTCGGCATCGAGGCCGACGGGCAGCCCCTGCGCGCGCGTCTGCTCGACTACATCGAAGGCCAGCCGCTCGGCGACCTGCAGCACCTGCCCACACGGCTGATCGCCGAGCTCGGCACGCTGTGCGGACGGGTCGACCTGGCCCTGGCCGAGTTTCATCACCCCGGCCTGCAACGCACCTTGCAATGGGACCCGCGCCACGCCGTGGCGTTGATCGAGCAACTGCTGCCGGCCCTGCCCAACGCCGAGCGCCAGGCCCAGGTGCGCCAGGTTTGCGCCGCTGCCGCCGAGCGCCTGCAAGCGCTGGTCGAGCACCTGCCGCTGCAAGCCGTGCACCTGGACATCACCGACGACAACACTGTCTGGGCCCGCGATGAACAGCGCCAGTGGCAGCTGCAAGGGGTGATCGATTTCGGCGATCTGCTGCACACCTGGCGCATCGCCGAGCTGTCGGTCACCTGCGCCGGCCTGTTGCATCAACTGCCCGACGACCCGCTGCGCATCGCTGCAGCGGTGCGCGCCTACCACGCGGTCAATCCGCTGCATGAAGCCGAGCTGCGCGCGCTGTGGCCGCTGATCGTGCTGCGCGCCGCAGTGCTGGTGCTGAGCAGCGCCCATCATCTGCAGCACGACCCGCACAACGCGTATATCCGCGCCAATCTCGCCTGTGAATGGGGCATCTTCGATGTCGCGGCGGCGGCGCCTGCCGCGCTGATGGAAGCGGCGTTCCTCGACGCTGGCGGCTGTTCGCCGCTCTTTCTGCCGCTCGATGGCTGCGCGCCGCTGCTGCCAGCGCTGGCCTCCCAGCCGCCTATGGGTGTCGACCTCGGTGTACTCAGCCCGCACTGCGAGGCCGGCAACTGGCAGCAGGCCGATTTCGACCGCAAGGTACTCGAGGCGCAACCGGGCGCAGCCTGCACCCTGCACGGGCAATACCGCCTGTCGCAAACGCACATCGACCGCGCCGACGAGCCGGCCACCTGTGCTCTCGGCGTACAGCTCAAGCTGACGCCGGGCAGCGAACTGGTCGCGCCGCTCGAAGGCATCTGGCAGCGCCATGGCGACGACCAGGGCTGCCTGCGCATGGCCTCATGCAGCTTGTGGATAAGTGGCTTGCAGCAGGCGCCGGCCGAGGGTCAGCGGCTGGCTCGGGGCGATGCTCTGGGCAGCAGCAGCGGTTGGCTCAGTGTGCAGTTGTGCCGCACGGCAGACCTGCGTCCGCCGCTGTTCGCCAGGCCCAGCGAGGCGTCTGCGTGGCTGGTGCTGTGCCCCTCACCAGGCGCGCTGCTCGGTTTTGCTTGCGAGGCGCCGCCGCTGGTCGATGCCCAGGCGCTGCTGGCACGCCGCGATGCAAGCTTTGCCCGCTCGCAGAAGCACTACTACCAGCAGCCGCCACAGATCGAGCGCGGCTGGCGCAACTACCTGATCGACATGCAGGGCCGTTCGTACCTGGACATGCTCAACAACGTCGCGGTGCTCGGCCACGGCCACCCGCGCATGGCCGCTGAATCGGCCCGGCAGTGGTCGCTGCTCAACACCAACTCACGCTTCCACTACGCCGCCATCGCCGAGTTTTCCGAGCGCCTGCTGGCGCTGGCGCCGCCGGGCTTCGACCGGGTGTTTCTGGTCAATAGCGGCACCGAGGCCAACGACCTGGCGATTCGCCTGGCCTGGGCCTACAGCGGCGGGCGTGACCTGCTCAGCGTGCTGGAGGCCTACCACGGCTGGTCGGTGGCGACCGATGCCATTTCCACCTCCATCGCCGACAACCCGCAAGCCTTGCAGACGCGCCCTGAGTGGGTGCATGCGGTGCAGGCGCCGAACACCTTTCGCGGGCGCTATCGCGGCGCCGACAGCGCGGCGCAGTACCTGCGCGACGTCGACGCCAAGCTCGCCACGCTCGACGCCCAGGGGCGGCAACTGGCGGGGTTCATCTGCGAGCCGGTGTATGGCAATGCCGGGGGTATCGCCCTGCCGCGCGGCTATCTGCAACAGGCCTATGCCAAAGTCCGCGAGCGCGGCGGGGTGTGCATCGCCGATGAGGTGCAGGTCGGCTATGGCCGTTTGGGTGAGCACTTCTGGGGCTTCGAAGAACAGGGCGTGGTGCCGGACATCATCACCATGGCCAAAGGCATGGGCAATGGCCAGCCGTTGGGCGCGGTGATCACCCGCCGCGAAATCGCCGAGGCGCTGGAAGCCGAGGGCTATTTCTTCTCCTCGGCCGGCGGCAGCCCGGTGAGTTGCCGCATCGGCCTGGCGGTGCTGGAGGTGATGGAAGACGAGCGACTGGTGCAGAACGCTCGCGAGGTGGGCGGCTACTTCAAGGCGCGACTGCAAGACCTTGTGGACAAACATCCGCTGGCCGGTGCCGTACATGGCTCCGGGTTCTACCTGGGGCTGGAACTGGTACGTGACCGCATCACCCAGGAACCGGCCAGCGGCGAAACCCACTACTTGTGCGAGCGCCTGCGTGAGCTGGGGATTTTCATGCAGCCGACCGGCGACTACCTGAACATTCTCAAGATCAAACCGCCGATGGTCACCACCCGCGCCAGCGTGGATTATTTCGTGAATTGTGTGGATCGAATCCTGGGGGAGGGGCTCTAGAGGAGGTGTTCGTCGGATTTAAGTCGATAATGATCGGCTTTTTCGAGGCGTTACTAAGGTTGCCAAGGCTTACCTTGGTTCGCGGCTGAAGCCGCTCATGCAAGGTTTGCGATCCCTGTTAGAGCGGCTTCACCCGCCAAGCTCTCAACTAGCACAGGCTTTAAAGTCAGATAATTATCGGCTATAAGTTATCCAAAATTCCCACCACGCCATGGCGCACGCGCGTCTGGCCCCCACAGAGGTCATTCATGAAAACCCTCACTTCGACTCCGCGCGCCGATGGTTTCCACATGCCCGCCGAATGGGCGCCGCAGACCCAGGTCTGGATGGTCTGGCCAGAGCGCTCGGACAACTGGCGCTTGGGCGGCAAGCCGGCGCAGGCTGCACACGTTACCTTGGCCAAAGCCATCGCCCGCTTCGAACCGGTCACCGTGGCCGCCTCGGCCGGCCAGTACGAGAACGCTCGTCGCCAGCTCGACCTGCCCAACATCCGCGTGGTGGAAATCAGCAGCGACGACGCCTGGGTGCGTGACACCGGGCCGACCTTCGTGATCAACGCCAGCGGCGAAGTGCGCGGCGTCGATTGGGCCTTCAACGCCTGGGGCGGCTTCGACGGCGGCCTGTACTCGCCCTGGAACCGCGACGCGGAACTGGCGGCCAAGGTGTTGGAAATGGAGCGCTGCCAGCGCTACCACACCGAAGGCTTCGTGCTCGAAGGCGGCTCGATTCATGTCGATGGTGAAGGCACCCTGATCACCACCGAAGAATGCCTGCTCAACCGTAACCGCAACCCGCACCTGAGCCGTGAGCAGATCGAGCAGGTGCTGGCCGAGCAGTTGGCGGTGGAGAAGGTCATCTGGCTGCCGGATGGCCTGTTCAACGATGAAACCGACGGCCATGTGGATAACTTCTGCTGCTACGTGCGCCCGGGCGAGGTGCTGCTTGCCTGGACCGACGATCCGCAAAACCCCAACTACCCACGCTGCCAGGCGGCGATGCAGGTGCTGGAGAGCAGCCGTGACGCCAAGGGCCGTGCGCTGACCGTGCACAAGATGCCGATCCCAGGGCCGTTGTTCGCCACCGAAGAGGAATGCGCAGGCGTCGATCAGGTGGCCGGCAGTCAGCCGCGTGATCCGTCGGTGCGTCTGGCCGGTTCCTATGTCAACTTCCTCATCGTCAACGGCGGCATCATCGCCCCTAGCTTCGATGACCCGATGGACGCCCAGGCCCGCGACATTCTGGCGGCGCTGTTCCCGGACCACGAAGTGGTGATGATTCCGGGCCGCGAACTGCTGCTTGGCGGCGGCAACATCCACTGCCTGACCCAGCAGCAGCCGGCGCCTGTGCACGGCTGATCGGTGCCGTGTTGTAGTGTGGGCGCTGCAAAAGCGCTCACACATTGCGACTCTTCCTACAGAATAATTCACCAGTTCTGCTCGAAATGACCCTTCAAATTTGCTGCTGAAGCGGCGAAATCTGGTTATAACCTTATTCTTTTCACGATTTTTTGACATTTTCGTCAAGTCGCAGCTAGGATTCGATCCCTCTTCGCTGGCCCGGCTTGGGTCAGTCTGCTGCCAGGTGCCGTGGATCGCTCACAGCGCTTGTTGATGTCGTGATAAGGAAAACGCCCCAATGTTGAACACCAGGATCAGCCTCGTCGCACTGGCATTGATTGCCGCGAGCCAGGCCCAGGCCAATGAGCAGGCCCAAAGCAAAGGCTTCGTCGAAGACAGCCACGCCAACGTGCTGCTGCGCAACGCCTACATCAACCGTGACAAGAAGCACGGTAATTCCGACCAGGCCGAGTGGGGCCAGGCGTTCATCGGCAAGTTCAGCTCCGGCTTCACCCAGGGCACGGTCGGCGTCGGCGTCGATGCCTTCGGCCTGTATGCGCTGCGTCTGGATGGCGGCAAGGGCCGTAACGGCGGAGCCGGCATCGACTTCTTCAAGCCCAGCGATACCGCGCCAGCCAACTCCCCGCACAACCTCGCCCGCGCCGGTGCAGCGGTGAAGTTCCGTATCTCCAACACCGTGCTCAAGTACGGCGACCAGATGCCGTCGCTGCCCGTGCTGCAACACGACGACGCCCGCCTGCTGCCCGAGAGCTTCACCGGCACGCTGATCACCTCCAAGGAGATCAAGGGCCTGGAACTGAACGCCGGCCGCTTCACCCAGGAAGCGCGCAAGAGCGCCGAAGGCCGCGACAGCGGCGGTCTGAAGTCGATCAACGTGCTCGGCGGCAGCTACCACTTCACTGACAGCTTCAGCGGCTCGCTGTACACCTCGCAGGTCGAAGACGTGCTGCAAAAGCACTACCTGGGCCTGAACTACGTCCATGCCATCGCCGACGACCAATCGCTGACCCTGGACTTCAACGGCTACAAGACCGAAATCAACAACAAGTACGTCAAGGCCGCTGACCTGACGGGCGATCGCAACACCATCTGGAGCCTGGCGGCGACCTACGCCTTCGGCCCGCACGCGCTGACCCTGGCGCACCAGCGCAGCACCGGCAGCACCGGTTACAACTACGGCTGGTACCAGAACCGTGGCGGCGTCGGCGATGGCGGCTCGAGCATCTTCCTGGCCAACTCCTACTGGTCCGACTTCAACGCCGAAGACGAGCGTTCCTGGCAGATCGCCTACGACCTCGACTTCGCCGGCTTCGGCGTTCCAGGCCTGACCTACAAGGTCGCCTACGTACGCGGTGACAACATCAACACCCACGGCTTCGGCGAAGGCAAAGAGCGCGAGATCTTCAACCAAGTGCGCTACGTCGTGCAGGAAGGCCCGGCCAAGGACCTCTCGGTCAAGCTGCGCAGCTCGTACCTGCGCACCTCCGAAAGCGTGCGCCAGAACGGCTACAACGACGACGGCAACGAAGTCCGCGTATTCGTCGAGTACCCGATCAGCATCTTCTGATCGATCGCTGCGCGGTAGTCCAACAGCCTCGGTGAATGCCGGGGCTGTTTCGTTTCAACGCCGCTTCGATGTTCAGGTGGACTGAATGAAGAAGTATCCCCCTTCATCCCCCTCCTTGCCGCGCCGCGCCTGACGGTCGACGTAGACGTAGCCGATTCCTTCTGCGAGCAGACCCTCATGCTCGGGGCTCCATTGGGCGATGTCGTAGTCCCTCAATTGCAGCAGAAACAGATAACGGTTCGGCTCGTAGATCGGGTCTTGCAGCCACGACGGCCGACCGACCGGCTTGCTCACTTCCAGCCCGTTGTCGTCATCTTCCAACTCCTGCTCGAGCTCTTCGTCGCTCATCGCCTGAAAGTGGATGAACGCGCTTGGCAGCAGCAGCGTGCCCGGCGTCGGCGACAGGGGCTGGTCGCTCAGGCGGTGCAGCAGGACCCGGGCGTAACCTGCGTTGCGCACGGTTTCCAGCTCGCTTTGCTGATTGACGGTGTAGCGGCGTTGGGTCGCTTCGTTGAACTCACCGTCGCGTTGCTTGACTGCGATGAACACGGTCAGCGCCATGCCCTCGGGGATGAAGGTCACCGGCAGGAAACGCTCGGTGAGGGTCAGCAGTGGGGTTAGCAGTTCGCCGGAATCCGGGGCCCGTGGCCACAGCTCCATATCGGGCAGGAAAGCCCCGCCGCCGACCTGGCCGAGCCCTGCGTCCTGGTCGGAAAACACGATCTTGTTCGAGCTCATGGTCAGTAACATCCCTTGCTCTTGGCGAACGACTTGGCATAGCGCCGTGCGGTTCGCAGTTGTTGAATGGTCATCTCGCCCTTCACCACCATGGAGTTGTAGATTGCCTTGGACATCAGCTTGATCTCCAGGCGGCCGCTGCGCAGCATCTGATTGCCTTTCAGACCCAGCTGTTTACGCAGTCGCCTTTCCTCGCGGTGCACGGCGCGGTGGTTGGTCGGGCTCAGGGCGATGGACGGGTTGCCACGCAGGCGCTGGCCATTGCTGGCGATACCTTTGTCCTGGAGGAATTTGTTGCGCACCACTTCGTGGGCCTCGCGGCCATCGTTCTTGTGCACCTCGGCGCCGTAGCCTGCGACCTCGCCTTCATTCAACAACCCCCACGGATCGATCCAGGTAAAGGGATTCGGCGCATACGCATAGTGATTCAGACCGCCCGATATACCGATTGGATCGGGCTGGGTGAAGCGTCCGATGTCCGGGTCGTAGAAGCGGAACAGGTTGTAGTGCAGGCCGCTCTCGCGGTCCAGGTACTGGCCCTGGAAGCGCAGGTTCTGCTGTGCAGCGAAGTCGCTGCTGGCGTATTCCTGGCGGGTCTGGCCCCAGGTCGAGTAGCGCGCACTCCAGCACAGCTCACCGTTGTCGTCGCTGAGTTGTTCAGGCAGGCCGTTGAGGTCGTTGTGGTAGTGGCGCAGGTGCTGGTAGTCGCCTTCACCGTCGATGCGCGCCAGTGGCTCGTGGCCGTCATCCAGGTACAGGTACAACGTCTGCCGGCCATCGCGACGCTCGCCGCTCAGGCGCAAGCCATCCCAGGTGAACTCGGTCTGCCCCAGCAGCACACCGCCGAGGGTGGTCTCGCGTTTGCCAATGCGCCGTCCCATCGGGTCGTAGGTCATGTGCAGAACCCGCTCGCGCCCGGGCTGCAGGGTGTGCACTTCGATCAGGCGGTGTTCGGCGTCATACACGAAGCGTTGCGTGCCATGGCGACGGCTGCGCTTTTCCTTGAGCCGCCCAAATCCGTCGTAGGTGTAGCGCTTGTCTTCGAAGGTCAGCAGCCGATCATGCTTGACCAGTCCCGCGCCAGAGGGGTGTGGATCGAGCAGGTTGCCGGCCGGGTCGTAGTGGAACTGTTCATGCAGGCCCTGGCTGGGCGCATCGACGGCGGCGATACGTCCGCTGGCGTCGTGGTTGAAGGTCTGCCAACCCTGCAGGTCGGGGCGCTGCACATAGCGGCTGGCGAGGTTGTCGAGCAGGTCGTAGGCAAAGCGCAGTTGATCGCTGGCGGGCACTTGTTGCGCCTGGCTCGCTGAGCGCCTCAACCGCGCACGCAGGTGCCCGGCACGGTCGTACTCGCTGCGGGTCAGCAACTGCCCCTGGCTGCGCAGCACTTCGCGGTGCAGGCGGTCGCGCTGGAAGTCGCTGACCAGCCGGCCGTCGACGTTGACCTGATGCAGGTGACCACTGCCGTAGTACAGGCGATTGATCCAGCGGCCATCGGCCACACGAGTGCGGGTCAGGTTGCCGAGTGGGTCATATTCATGACGCAGGCTACCGCTGGCGCTGCGTTCTTCGAGCAACTGGCCGAGTGCGTCGTAGGCAAAGCCCAGCGATTGACTGCGTCCGTCGACCCCATCGAAGGTCATGTCCAGCAACTGATCGACCGCGTCGTAGCGGTAGCGGGTGCACCCATCGCGGGTGGTGCGAATCAACAGACGGCCAACGGCATCGTGCTGCATCTGATGAACGATCGGCGCTTCGTCGCTGCCTGCGGTGGGCACGAACTGCACCTCGCAGAGGTTATCGCCGGCATCGTAGCGATAGTGGCGGGTGCTGCCATCGAGGTTGCACTCGGCCACCAGCCGGTCGGCGGCGTCCCAGGTGAAACTGTGCAGTTCACCGTTGGCATTGCGCATGCCGGTCAGCCGCCCATAGGGGTCGTGCAGGTAGCTGACGCTGCGGCCAAAGGCATCGCGCCGGGTGGTCAGCTGACCGCGACTGTTGTAGCCCAGCTCGGTGACATGCCCGGCCGGATCTAGGTAGCCCACCAGCAAGCCGCGCTCGTCGTAGCGGTACTGCTCGATGCGCCCGTCAGGCTGGGTCACTTGCAGCAAACGGCCATCGAGGTCGTGCTGGTAGTCGGTGACTTCGCCCAGGGCGTTGCTCAGGCTGCTTAGGTGGCCATGGGCGTCGTAGGTCAGCCGGGTGACGGCATCGGTGCAATCGGTCTGGCGCAGCAGCAAGCCGCGCAGGCTCCATTGCAGGGTGCGACGGGTGCCGGCGGCATCGATGATCTCGCACGGACAACCGTGGGCGTCGTAGCGGTAGCGGGTGATGCCGCCCAGCGGATCGGTCTCGCTGATGCAGTTGCCGCGTGGGTCGTAGCGGTATTGCCAACGCTGACCGGCGGCATCGGTCTGCGCCGTTGGTAGTGACCAGTGTTCGAGCCAACTGGTGGATTCCCGTCGGCCCAGCGGGTCGAGCGTTTCCACCAGGTTGCCCGAGGCATCGTAGAGAAACCGCCACTGGCCACCGGCAGGATCGGTGGCGCCGAGCAGTTGGCGTTCGTCATCCCACTCGAACTGCCAGGTCTGGCCCAGCGGATCGCTGTGCCGGGTGATCTGCAACTGCGCGTTCCAGGCATGCAGGTTGACCCGTTGCAGGCTGTCGGTGACGCGGGTGATGCCGGCTTCGAGGTCGTAGTCGAACTGGTAGCTGTCGCCGGCATCGGTCCAGTGCCGTATCACCCGCGCAGCGTCGCCGATCTCGGCCCACTCGTAGAAGCAGCGCAGGCCGCTGCGGGTCTGGTGCTGGCACAGGCGTTCGGCGGCGTCGTAGGCAAAGCTGCGCAGCAGGCGCTGCTGGCCGTCACGAACCTCGACCAGCAGGCCGCGGGCATCGTAGTGATAGTGCGCGCGCACTGCGTTGTGGCCATCGGCATCACGCTGCTCGATATGGCTGACGCGCTGCGGCCAGTGCTCGTTGTAGTGCAGGTGCAGGCAGACGCTGTCGAAGGTGTCGCGCAATTGGCTGAGGCGGCCTTGGGCGTCGTAGTCCAGGTAGATGCGGTTGTCGTTGCGATCGCCCAACTGGCTCAGGCGCAGGTGCTCGGGGCGTCCTGGCGTGGGCTGGAACAACCGGTACTGGCCCTCACGGCTCTCGCTCAGCAGTTCTCCATTGGCTGCGCGACGAATGCTCAGGCCTTCACCGACACTGAACACCGCCTCGCCCAGGGCGATGCAGCCCATGTCCACGGCCCGCGCCTGTTCGTCGTACAGCCACAGCCGCTCGCTGCCATCGGCGTCTGCAACGAGGCTTACACTGACCTCGAAAGCCGTGCTCCAGCCCGGCCCGAACAACGTGTGCCGGCGCTCGTCACGGCTGCTGTAGAAACGCTGCCAGTCGATGGCCAGCATTGCCTGCACGCTGAAGTCGAGGTCGTCTTCGCCGCACAGCACCTTGGCCCCGGTAGCGGCATGCACCGGGTTCGGTGAGGCGCTGGTGGCGCGAATCAGCGCGCCGCTGACGGCACTGGTGGCGTAGCTGGTGGCGCCGCCCAGCAGCATGCAGCCCAGCTTGCTGTAGAACTTGCCACCACGCCCGCGCAGCAGCATCAACGCCGAAATCGCCAAACCGATGCCCGGCGTCTTGCCGCTGCGAATCTCGCGTACCACGATCGGCTCGCCGCCGATACGTACGTCGCTCGACACCTCGCCGCCATCGACCACCACCGCTTCGCAGGTGCTGCGGTCGCCGCTGCGCACGGCGGGGTGGCCGTTGATCATGACCTTGCTCGAGCCTTCGGCCAGGTACTGCGGCGGCATGGCCGGGTGCTTGCTGCAGAGGATCTTGTCGTCGTTGGCTTCCTGGGTATTCGGCGCGGGACTGGCGACGGTCGGGCGCCACATCTGCGAGAAGAAGCCCTTGGCCATGTCGAGGAAGGTTTGTTCCTCGGCCTGCGCGTCGGCGGCGACCTGTTCTGCCTCCAGCGGCGACAGGGGCGCCAGCACGATACCGGCGGCGCGGGCGGCGGGCTTGCCGTTGATGTGGGTGTCGCTGGAGCCGCTGGCGATGGTGGCTTGTACGGTGGGCGGCGAGAGGGCATTGCCGATGCCCTCGCATAATCGACTGAGCCCGGTGTCGGCGCCGGTCTTTGCCATCGCCACACCGACCACCAGGCCGACCGCTGCGCCGAGCACGAAGCAGCCCAGCCCGCCCGTGGCCACGGTGATGCCGAAGGCCGCCGCCACCGCGGCGGTGGCCAGCGCGCCGATGGCCACGGTGGCGGCCACCTCCAGCACGCCGCCGACGATGTCGGCCAGCATCGAGGTGTGCAGCAGCGCATCGCCTTCGCGGGCGGCCCAGAATGCGTCAGACATCGCCGCGTCCGCTCAGCCGAGGTTGTCGAAGTCGAGCGATTGCTTGAGCTGCGCCCAGTGCGCCGCCTCGGCCGCGCCCAGGGGCTGCGGCTTGACATAGCTGAGCGCGAACATCTTGCGCGTGCCCGGCAGCAGCAACGCCAGCTGGTACTGATAGACCTTGTCCTGGCCCTTGCTGAACTGGCTGCTCAGCTCGATGGCGTCGATGTCCTGCGCGGCACCGACCTTGACTGCGCTGGCCGGCACGAAATGCAGGTCCTTGACCTGCTGCTGCAAGCGCTGAAATTGGCCGTCGAAGTTGCTCTGCAGGGTTTCGCCTTCGGCCAGCAGGCTGCGGCTGACGATCAGCGAGGTGCCCAGCGCGTCGAAGCGCAGGATGTTGATGCTGGTGTCGGTGACGCCCGCATCCGGCAGGGCGAAACGGAATTCGTTGAGGCGGTAGGTCATGAAGGTCTCGTCACGTGTTCGCGTCGGGGAACAGGCCCTCGACCGCGTCCTGAATGTCTTTCTGAATACCCTGGCCATCGGCTGAGGTCTGCGCGCCGCCGCCCAGGTTGAGGTCGAGGGTGCCGCCTGTGTTGATTTCGGCATCCTGCCTGGCGTGGAAGCTGAACTGCTCGCAGCTGATGTTGATCTGCCCGCTGGCGTTGAGCTCGATGACGCTCTTGCCGCATACCAGGCGCAGCACGTTGCCCACTTCCAGCAGGTAGCTGGCGCCGATGCTGTCGGACTTGCTGGCACCGACCATCACCACGTCGTCGAAACGCACCGCCCGCAGGCGACTGGCGCCGATGGTGATCTGCTCCATCTGGCCGACCGACTGAGTGCGGTTGGCGCCCACCGAAAGGGTTTCGTCCTGCTCGACCACGGTGTCGAGGTTGCGCTCGGCGTGCACGTAGAGCTGCTCTTCGCCCTTTTTGTCTTCCATGCGGATTTCGTTGAAGTTGGCCGGCGAACCGCCCTTGCTGGAGCGGCTCTTGATGCCGCTCTGAGTGGCGCTGGCGGGCAGGTCGTAGGGCACGGTCTGCTCGGCGTTGTACACCCGACCGGTGATGATCGGCTGATCCGGGTCGCCTTCGAGGAAGCTGACGATGACTTCCTGACCAATGCGCGGCACCTGCATCGACCCCCAGTTCTTGCCGGCCCAGGCCTGCGAAACGCGAATCCAGCACGAGCTGTTTTCGTTGGACTGGTCGTGGCGGTCCCAATGGAAGTGCACCTTGACCCGGCCGTACTGGTCGGTCCAGATCTCTTCGCCGGCGGGGCCCACTACCACGGCGGTCTGCGGCCCCTTGACCAGGGGTCGCTGGGTGCTGGCCAGCGGGCGGAAGCTCTGCTGCGCGTCGATGCAACTGAGGTTGCCATGAAACTGTGCGCTGGCATTGCCGCCGCCACTTTCCAGACGCTCCTGCACCACGTGATAGCGGGCGGCGACGATCAGGTATTCGCGGTTCTGGTCGGCGCGGGTGAAGCCGCTCAGGCTGAACAGATGACCGCTGCCAAGGCCACGGGCGTTGCCACTGAGCTCGACCCGTTCGTGCTGGGTTTGCAGCGCTTCCAGGCGGGTACGGGCGTAGTGCTCGCCGTGCTCGCTGTGCTGGTATTCGCCGGGGTAGTCGAACAGCGGGTAGTCGCCAGCCTGGTGCGGGCGTGGCATGGCCGAACGCACGTTGATGCGCGCGCCGGGGCGCTGGAAGTCGTAATCGTTGAGTTCCAGCGAGCCGGGCTGCACCTCTTGCGCCAGGTACCAGTCGTTGATGTGGTCGCGCTCGCGATGCTGGCCGTCGGGTGGGTAGAACGGCACGCTCTCATAGCCGGCCACGCTGTGGTGCGCACCGTAGGCGTCGGCCAGCACCAGTACGTGGCGCTCCTGCTCGTGGCGGAAGTAGTAGTAGATGCCTTCTTCTTCGAGCAGACGGCTGATGAATTCGAAGCTGGTTTCGCGGTACTGCACGCAGTATTCGCGCTCGCGGTAACTGCGGCTTAGCTGTTCCTCGAAGTCCGAAAAACCGAGGTCTCGAAACACCTGCTTGACGATCTGCGGGGCGCTCTGGTTCTGGAAGATCCGGCAGTCGCTGGTGCGGGTCAGCAGCCACAGCCAGGGACGCAGCGTTACCCGGTAGCTGGCGAACTGGCCGCGATCCACCGACTGGCTGCAGCGGGCGACGATGCCGTGGAAATGGCGTTGCGTGCCCAGGCCCATCTGCAGGCTCAGGCACATCGGCTTGCCCAGCAGTTGGTTGAGGTCGATGGCCGAATCCTGGCTGGTCAGTTGCAGCTCGTATTCGAACAGCCGACCCAGCTCGTCACTGCCGCTCATTTCACTGAGCAGCAGGGTATTGGGTGGCAGCGGGCTGGTGATCTGCGCAAGGCGGGTGAGTTGCGAGAACAGCATGGCAGGTCCTGTCAGTCGGCAGTGGCGAAGGCGTAATGCAGGTCGTTGTGCTGGCGACTGATGTGCACGCTCGCCAGCGGCCGGCCTTCGAGCAGGCGGGTGAGGAACTCGCGGCTCATGTCCGGCAGCAGGCCATTGGTGAGAATGGCGTCGATCATGCGCCCGCCGCTTTCGCTTTGCGTGCAGCGCGAGACGATCAGGTCCACTACCGCATCGTCATAGCTGAAGCCGACCTTGTGCGTGTGCTCGACTCGGCGGCGGATGCGTTCGAGCTGCAAGCGCGTGATGGCCTTGAGCATGACGTCGCTGAGCGGGTAGTAGGGGATGGTCACCAGGCGTCCGAGCAGCGCTGGGGGGAAAATCTCCAGCAGCGGACCGCGCAACTGCGTGGCGACCGCCTCGGGTGACGGCAGTGCGCTGGCGTTCTGGCACAACGCTGCGAGCAGGTCGGTGCCGGCGTTGGTGGTCAGCAGAATCAGCGTGTTGCGAAAATCGATCTGGCGCCCTTCGCCGTCCTCCATCACCCCTTTGTCGAACACCTGGAAGAAGATCTCGTGTACGTCCGGGTGGGCCTTTTCCACCTCGTCGAGCAGCACCACGCTGTAGGGCCGGCGGCGCACGGCTTCGGTCAGGACACCGCCTTCGCCATAGCCGACATAGCCCGGCGGTGCGCCCTTGAGGGTCGACACGGTGTGGGCTTCCTGGAACTCGCTCATGTTGATGGTGATGAGGTTCTGCTCACCGCCATACAGCGCCTCGGCCAGGGCCAGGGCGGTTTCGGTCTTGCCCACCCCGGAGGTGCCGGCGAGCATGAACACGCCGACCGGCTTGTTCGGGTTGTCGAGGCCGGCGCGCGACGTCTGGATGCGTTTGGCGATCATCTGCAAGGCGTGGTCCTGGCCGATGATGCGTTTGCCCAGGTGCTGGTCGAGGTTGAGCACGGTCTCGATTTCATTGCGTGCCATGCGCCCGACCGGGATGCCGGTCCAGTCGGCCACCACCGCGGCCACCGCCTGGTAGTCGACCGTGGGCAGGATCAACGGCGTCTCACCCTGCACTGCGGCCAGGCGCGCTTGCAGGTCGAGCACGATGGCGCGCAGTGGATTGTCGCCCTGATCGACGCTGGCGCCGCTTTCACGCAGTTGCGCGCGGGTGGCGAGCAGTTCGTCGACCAGTGCCTTTTCTTCGGCCCAGCGCACTTCCAGGGTTTCCAGGCGCGTCTGCTCGGCGGCCAGGGCCTGCTCGGCCTGCACCTGACGTTGACCGATGGCCACGCCAATGGCCGCTTCGCGAGCGATGATCTGCAACTCGACCTGCAACGCTTCGATCCGCCGGCGGCTGTCGTCAACCTCTGCCGGCACCGCATGCAGGCTGATTGCCACGCGGGCGCAGGCGGTGTCGAGCAGGCTCACCGACTTGTCGGGCAACTGCCGCGCCGGAATGTAGCGGTGCGACAGCTTCACCGCCGCCTCCAGCGCTTCATCGAGAATCTGCACCTGGTGGTGCTGCTCCATGGTCGAGGCCACGCCGCGCATCATCAGCAGGGCCTTGGCTTCACTCGGCTCGGCCACCTGCACCACCTGGAAACGTCGGGTCAGGGCCGGGTCCTTTTCGATGTGTTTCTTGTACTCGGCCCAAGTGGTGGCGGCCACCGTGCGCAGGCTGCCACGGGCAAGGGCCGGCTTGAGCAGGTTGGCGGCGTCGCCCGTGCCCGCGGCGCCGCCGGCACCGACCAGGGTGTGGGCTTCATCGATGAACAGAATGATCGGCCGCGGTGAGGCCTGGACGTCTTCGATGACCTGGCGCAGGCGCTGTTCGAACTCGCCTTTCATGCTCGCCCCGGCCTGCAGCAGGCCGACATCGAGGCTGCGCAGTTCGACGTCCTTGAGCGCCGGCGGCACGTCACCGGCGACGATGCGCAGGGCGAAACCTTCGACCACGGCAGTCTTGCCCACCCCGGCCTCACCGGTGAGGATCGGGTTGTTCTGGCGCCGGCGCATGAGGATGTCGACCAGTTGGCGAATCTCCTCATCGCGGCCAACGATGGGGTCGAGCTTGCCGCTGCGGGCCTGCTCGGTGAGGTCGACGGTAAAGCGCTGCAATGCCTCCTGCTTGCCCAGCGCCGCCGGCGCCACCGCGCCACTGGCTTGACCCGGCACCCCGGCGCTGAAGCCGTCGCTGGCGCCGAGGGCGTTCTCCGGCGAGTCACCGACGTACTCGTCGAAGCGCTCGCTCAAGGCTTCGATGCGCAGCTTGGCGAACTCGCCCGACAGCCCCAGCAGCGCGTTGCGCAGGCTCGGGGTCTTGAGAATGCCGACCAGCAGATAACCGCTGCGCACCTGACTGGCGCCGAACATCAGGCTGCCGTAGACCCAGCCACGCTCCACGGCATCCTCGACCTGCGAAGACAGGTCGGTGATCGAGGTCGAGCCGCGTGGCAGGCGGTCCAGCGCGGCAGTGAGGTCGGCCGCCAGGCGCGCCGGCTCGACGTTGAACTGGCGCAGGATGCGCTGCAGATCGCTGTCGGGCAGTTGCAGCAGTTGGTGCAGCCAGTGCGCCAGTTCCACATAGGGATTGCCGCGCAGCTTGCAGAACACCGTGGCGGCTTCGATGGCCTGATAGGCCAGGCTGTTGAGTTTGCCGAACAGTGCGGCGCGGCTGATTTCACCCATGGTCCGGGCTCCTGGAAGCTGTGCGGGACAGCGTGGCGTAGTGGTGGGCCAGCTTGAGGTCGCTGGCATCGTGCTCGGGGCTGCCGAGCCAGGTGTCGAAACCCAGGCGCCGGCCAGTACCGGGTTGCAGGGCCGGCACCTGTTCGCGGCGCAGAATCAGTTGCACCTCCCAGTCCAGCTCGTGGCCCAGGTACTCGGCGACCCAGGCGGCCAGTTCGCTGAAGGCTTGGCCCCCGGGCAGCAGTGCGTGGTACTGGTCGAGACTGAGCGGGCCCAGGCGCAGGCGGAACTTGTGCTGGCGATCCCACACATGCCGACCCAGACACATATCCACGCCCAGGCGGTTGGCACGCACGCCGAGCTGGCTGCGTTCGGGCAGCTCGAGCCATTGCCCGACGTATTCCTCCAGGCTCACCGGCACGCCGAAATAACTGGCGAGAATGCCGCACAGGCCATCGGGGTAACGGGTCTGCGCAGCGAGGTGGCCGGAGTAGTGCAGCTTGGCGGTGTCGGGCAGCGGCCCCTGGCCTTGCAAGGCCGGTTGGCCGCGGCCACTGAGGGCGGCCAGGCGCCCGGCCCAGTAATCGTCGCCGGGGCGGTCGTGGCTGACCGTTGGCCTTGCTTCGGCCCAGGCCCGGTAGAACAGGCTCAGCAGGCGATGGTGGAAGACATCGAGGAAGCGCTTGCTGGTGGTGTCGGCGTGGTTGCGCTGGCGCTCGCGGGCGTATTCGGTGAGGTGCAGCGGCAGCGGCCCGTTGGGCCCGCCGAGGCCGAAGAAGAACTGCTCCAGACGCGCCGGAGCATGCTCATCGGCCGGCGTCACCGAGGCCAAGGTGGCCGGGGCGAAGGCGCTGTCCAGGCGCTGGCCGAGGCGTACCGGTTCATCGCTCAGGCGCAGCGAATGGCCGAAGCGCGGCACTTCAGGGTGTTCGGCTTCGAGCCGGCGCAGGGCCTGGAAGAAGTCGTACTGCCAGGGCTCGGCCTGCATCGCCTCGAGGATGTTCACAGGGTCGGCCTGCGTCCAGGTTTGGCTGTCCATCGCATGATCTCGCCACGCTCGGTGGTGCGCAGCACGGTTTCGGTGAAGCTGTTGATCGACACGTAGCGGGTCAAGAAGCGCTCGAACACCGCGCCCAGCAGAAACACGCCAGTGCCGCGGAAGGCGTTCTCGTCGAAGGTCAGGGTGATCTCCAGACCGCGGCCGAAGACGATCGGCCCGGGCATCGGCAGGCGCCGCGTGCACGGTGTGCAGCTGACCTCGCGCAGGCCGTCGATCTGCAACTGCAAGGCGCTGTCGTGGCTGTCGCCGTACAGCCGCAGCAGCTCGCGCAGGGCGGCGGCGCCCTGGCCCTGTTCAGTCAGCGACAGGTAGTTCAGCGACAGCTGGCTGATCAGCCGCCAGGCGCGGTTGTCGTGGGCATGGCTGGGGCGTGGCCGGCTTGGCCCGGCCAGGCAGCGCACGGCACTGACCGGCGCGCTGTCGGCCAGGCTGAAGTCGCTGCGCGCATCGCCCACGCTCATGAACAGCGGCAGGTCGCGGTTGCTGCACAGCGCGCTGATGCCGAGCTGGCGCAGGTCGTGACGGTACGGGGCCTGCTGGCCATCGACCAGGCTGATGAAGGTTTCGCTGCCGATATAGCTTGAGCGATTGCCATTGCGCCGCTGTTCGCTGGACAGCACGCGGGGTTCGCGACGCACGCTGTAGTAGGCCTGGTCGCGGCCATAGCGCGATGGATCACGCACGGCATAGAACGGCAGGAACGGCTGGTCGGGGCCGGTGCCATGGCCGCTGACCTGTTGCAGCGAATGGATTTCGAAGTCCAGCGGGCGCGTGCGGTCGGCGATCACATGGTGTTCGTTGACCTTGTCGCTGAGGTGGATGCGGTCGACCCGGCGCGGGAACAGATTGATTGCCGGTGTGCAGAAAGGCACGAACTGCTGGGCGCCGACGCTGCCTTCCAGGCTGCTCTCGAACCGCTCGAACAGCACCAGCAGTTCCAGCTCGTGGCCGTCGCAGCGCTGTACGGCGCGTTCGAGCCCGGCGAAGTCGACGAACAGATAACGCTGCGGCAGGGCGAAGTATTCCTGCAACAGCCGATAGCCCTGGAACGCCTGCGGCACCACCGGCAATGCTGCGTCGCGGTCATCGAAGCCGCACGGACGCAGGGCGTGCTCCAGTGCAATGCGCTCGACCCAGTCGGCCCCCGGCTGGCGCACGAACACCGCGCAGGCACTGCCCAGCAGTTGCTCGTACAGCCGATACGGGGTTTCGTCGCTGCCGTTGAGGTACAGCGGCAGGTGCTTGAGCGGCAACTGGCAGAAGGGCATTTGCGCGCCGCTGCGCAGGGTCAGACGCAGCCCGGCGCGGGCCTTGGGTTCGCTGGCCGCGAGGCGTCCGAGCACGGCGCCGGGGTTGCCGAAGTACTGCGCACGGGTCACTTCCAGCGGCCACAGGGTCACGTCCTGGGTGCTGCGAAACTCGCACGGTGTCTGCGACTCGCGGCCCAGGTTGGCGCGCAGGGTACTGCCCCGTGGCAGGCAGAAACCTTCGCTCAGCGAGCCTTCGTTGGGGTCGGTCTGAAGCTGCACCACGGTCATCGACGGGGTCGGTGCCAGGTAGTGCGGGTAGGCGATTTCCAGCAGGTTGTGGGTGAAGGTCGGGTACTCGGCATCGAGCTTGAGCTGCACCCGCGCGGTCAAGTAGGCGAAGCCTTCGAGCAGGCGTTCGACGTACGGGTCGGCGCAGTCGATGCCCGACAGGGTCAGGCGCCCGGCGATCTTGGGGTATTCCTTGGCGAACTCCGCAGCGCCCTCGCGGATGTGTTGCAGCTCTTGGTTATACAGCTCCAGCAGACGCGGGTTCATGGGCGCCTCCGGCGCAGCAGCGGCGCCACCCGCACCTGCCCTGATTCCAGGTCCAGGTCGGTCTGCAGCAACAGCGGCAGGGCGGCGGGCTGCGCCCACAGGTCGCCTTCGATCTCGAAACTCAGGGCGTTGGCGTTCATCTCGCCAGGGGCGCTTTGTGCGC
This sequence comes from Pseudomonas cremoricolorata DSM 17059 = NBRC 16634, assembly GCF_000425745.1. GTDB lineage: Bacteria > Pseudomonadota > Gammaproteobacteria > Pseudomonadales > Pseudomonadaceae > Aquipseudomonas > Aquipseudomonas cremoricolorata. Next base: position 263,841 of record NZ_AUEA01000001.1, read on the forward strand.
GCACCTTCAGGGTGTGGGCGAGGATGCGCGGTTCGAAGTTGACGATGGCCTGGTGGATGATCTGCTCCAGCAGGCCGATATCGATGTTCGAGGCACTGTTGCCAGCCAGAGCCGGCAGGCCGTAGTTGAGCACCGACACGCCCGCCGGGGTGCGCAGGGTGGCGTCGGCGTCGAGCAGGGCGGTGGTGTTGAGCAGCCAGGTGAGGTCGCGCAGCACCGAGGCCTTGAGCTGTTGCAGCGACAGCACGCGCTTGTCCGGAGCTTCCTGCGGGTTGCCGGGGTCATCGTCGGTCAGACGATCGAGCAGCGAGGGTTGCAGGCGGTCACGGGCGGCGATGTCGGCTACCACGGGGCATTCCTTCGAATTCGGTAGAGGAACCTGCAGGAGCGGCCGGCTGGCCGCTGCTGCGGGACTGCGTCAGATCTTGACGTTCTGGCGCACGTTCCAGCCGTACTTGATCGCGCCGCCGTCCTTGCTGCCATCGGCCTTCTGTGGCTGATAGTCGACGGTGACCTTGGCGAAGTTCAGCGAGATGTTTTCGGTCAGGCGATCATCGTGGCCCGAGCCGCCGGTGCTCAGCGAGCTGATCAGCACTTCTTCGAGGTTGATGATCAGGTACTCGACCTGGCTTTCGCCGCCGGCCTTGCGCACGGTCAGCTTGACCTTGTCGATGTGCTTGCCGCTGGAGCAGTGAGCCATCAGGTTGGGGCTGGACTTGTCGACGTACTTGGTGATCGCCATGTCCTGGATATTGACCTTGCCGGCACCGCCGCCGCCGCCCATGTGCATGTTGCCGGACTGCGCCATGCCCCAGCTCCAGTTGAGCACGTCGATCTCGTCCTTGTGGGCCTTGTCCATGGACTCGCCCTTGATGTCGCCGATCTTGATGAAGATGTCTACAGCCATGATGTCTCCGAATTGTCGGGTCTGAGTGGATTACGCGTTCTTCGCCGAGGGCAGCTTCGATACCAGGCGCAGCGACACGGTCAGCCCTTCGAGCTGGTAGTGCGGGCGCAGGTAGAAGCGCGAGTTGTAATAGCCCGGGCTGCCTTCGACGTCTTCCACCACCACCTCGGCGGCGGCCAGCGGATGCTGGGCCTTGGTGGTCTCGGTGGAGTGCGCCGGGTCGCCGTCGACGTAGTTGAGAATCCAGTCCTGCAGCCAGCGCTGCATCTCGTCCTTCTCTTTGAACGAGCCGACCTTGTCGCGCACGATGCACTTGAGGTAGTGGGCGAAGCGGCAGGTGGCGAACAGGTACGGCAGGCGCGCGGCCAGGTTGGCGTTGGCGGTGGCGTCCGGGTCGTCGTATTCGGCGGGCTTTTGCAGCGACTGGGCGCCGATGAAGGCAGCGAAGTCGGTGTTCTTCTTGTGCAGCAGCGGCATGAAGCCGTTCTTCGCCAGCTCCGCCTCGCGGCGATCGGAAATGGCGATTTCGGTCGGGCACTTCATGTCCACGCCACCGTCGTCGGTAGGGAAGGTGTGCGCCGGCAGGCCCTGCACTTCACCGCCCGATTCCACGCCGCGAATGCGCGAGCACCAGCCGTAGTGCTTGAACGAGCGGTTGATGTTCACCGCCATGGCATAGGCGGCGTTGGCCCAGGTGTACTTGCTGCTGTCGGCGCCGTCGGTGTCTTCCTCGAAGGCGAAGGCCTCGACCGGGTCGGTCTTGGCGCCGTACGGCAGGCGGGCCAGGAAGCGCGGCATGGTCAGGCCGATGTAGCGGGCATCTTCCGATTCGCGCAGCGAACGCCAGCCGGCGTATTCCGGGGTGGTGAAGATCTTGCTCAGGTCACGCGGGTTGGACAGCTCCTGCCATGAGCCCATGCCCATCACGGTTGGCGAAGCGGCGGCAATGAACGGCGCGTGCATCGACGCGCAGACCTTGGCCATCTCGCCAAGCAGCTCGACGTCCGGTGGCGACTGGTCGAAGTAGTAGTCGCCGACCAGGCAGCCGTACGGCTCGCCGCCGAACTGGCCGTATTCCTCTTCGTAGAGCTTCTTGAATACCGGGCTCTGGTCCCAGGCGGTGCCCTTGAATTTCTTCAGGGTCTTGTGCAGGTCGTTCTTCGACACGTTGAGCACACGAATCTTCAGTTGTTCGTCGCTCTCGGTGTTGGTCACCAGGTAATGCAGGCCACGCCAGGCGCTTTCCAGCTGCTGGAAGTCGGGGTGGTGGATGACCTGGTTGACCTGGGCGGTGAGCTTGGCGTCGATGGCGGCGATGATCTGCTCGATCGAGCCGATGGCATCGTCGGAGACCAGGCTGGTCTGCGCCAGGGCCTGCTCGGCGAGCGTGCGCACGGCGCTCTCGACGGCTTCCTTGGCGCGCTCGGTCTTGGGTTTGAACTCCTGCAACAGCAGCGCCGCGAACTCGCTGGTCTGCTCGTGGCTGGCGGCCGGCTGGGCCTGGGTGTCGCGCAGTGAATCGGTCATGGGCAGGCTCCTCAGGCGCTCGGCTCGTTGTCAGCGGGCTTTGGCGCGCTGGCCAGGGCCTGCAACAGGGCAGGGTCCTTGATGGCTTTCAGGATGATGTCTTCGGCGCCGGTCTTGCCGTCCATGTAGGTCAGCAGGTTGGCCAACTGGGTGCGCGCTTCGAGCAACTGGTTGAGCGCGTCGATCTTGCGTGCCACGGCGGCTGGGCTGAAGTCGTCCATGCTCTCGAAGGTCAGGTCCAGGCTCAGGTTGCCTTCGCCGGTCAGCTCGTTGGGCACGTTGAACGCCACCCGCGGCTGCATGGCCTTGAGGCGCGAGTCGAAGTTGTCCACATCGACTTCGAGGAACTTGCGCTCGGCCACCGCCGGCAGCGGCTCGGCGGGCTTGCCGGCGAGGTCGGCCAGCACGCCCATGACGAACGGCAGCTGGACCTTCTTCTCGGCACCGTACAGCTCGACGTCGTATTCGATCTGCACCCGTGGCGCGCGGTTGCGCGCGATGAATTTCTGGGAGCTGTCTTTCGCCACGTTGTTCCTCCTGGTCGCCGTTGAGGCGCTGTGTTTCGTTGCGGGCGTTATGGGGCGCAGCCGGAGGCGTCAGTCGCTCTCCGGGCCACGAAGATTCTCGAATTGCGACAGGCCATCTGGGATCAGGTCGCGGACGATGGTGGCAAAGTCCGCCTCGACCAGGTTCTGCGCACGGCGCAGCAGCACCGGCAGCGGGCTGGATGGTTCATGACGGGCGTAGTACTGCAACAGCCGCTCGAGGCTGGCGCGCACCTCCTGGCGGCTGTTGATCTCACCGGGGCGGGGCGCCGGACGCGCTGGCGAGGCTTGGGCGACGGCAGGCTGCGCAGCTTCTGCGGGCTCATCGAGGCTGGCAGCGGCAGTGGCTTCGCTCGGTTGCGGCGCATGCTCGGCCAGCACTTGCCGTGCCTGGCGCAGCGGCTGGCTCAGCGCACCAAGATCGACACCGCGGGCCGAGCCGACCTGCTCATTGACCCGCCGTTCGATGGCCGCGCAGTGTTCGAGCGCCTGTTCCAGGGCCTGGCGGGTGTCTTCGAGCAGTGTGGCGTCGGTGTCACGCAGCGCCGCTGCCAGCTCTTCGCTGCCCAGGGTGCCGGGCCCCGAGGCCAGCCCGGCTGCCTGCAAGGCGCCGCGCAGGCTGACCTGGCCAAACGTGCGCGAGCGTGCCAGCACGGCATCGCGCAGCAGGTTGATGGTGGTCTCGCTGGTCAGTCCGGCCAGGGCATTGAGGCGAACGGTGGGGTCGTTGTCGTCGGCGGCGTCGAGTTGCGGATGCAGGTGCAGCCAGTACTCGGCGAGCAGCGCGTCGATCAGCGCGAGGCTCGCGGCAAGGCCAGGCAGGCCGTGCAAGGCCAGTCGAGCCTGGCTGAGGAAATGGGTGATACGCAGGTCTTTGCTGTCGTGCAGCAAGGCTTCACTGGCCTGCTCCAGGGCCCGCCAGTCCGGCGCTTCTGCCGGCTGCACGGCATCGCCCATGACCCGTTCCGGACGGCCTTGGGCATCCCGTTCGAGCTGAAGGAATTTCGCGTCGTATTCGAGGTCTGTTCCGCACGGAAAGTCGTCGGAAACAGGCGCCAAGAGCTGCGAGTTATTCACCGAAGAAGGCTGTCCTTGTCTGTCCATGATGAAGGTTTGATGAAGCGAAACTGCATTTTGTGATCGAGTGCACAAACTGCTTAATTAGCTCGAAAGCAATATCGCAGTGATATCATTGTGGTGTCACGAAGTTGCGCATTTATGGTTTATTTCGTAAAAGCTGTCAAGGTAAGCTAGCGGCCGTTTGCCATCGGGAGTTGGCCCATTTAATACGCCAGCACGCGCAACTAAATCAGCGTTCGGTGATCCGAGAGACAGCACAAAGAGCATTTGGTTCAGGGGTTTATCCAATGAAATCAGATGCTTGAACCAGGACTTTTCAGGTGTTCTGCGGCCTTTGCGGTGCGCAGGCAGACAGGCTTGAATTCAACGCAGGAGGCGCGATGGCACTTTGCCTTACCATCACCAGTTACCACAAGATAACCCCGGGACAGGCCCCGGAGTTCGTGGTGGGTGAGGGTGCCATCAGCATTGGCAGAAACCCCGATAATGATTGGGTATTGCCAGACCCGGAACGACTGGTGTCAGCGAAACATTGCATTATTCAGTACCGTGATGGGCACTATTACTTGACCGACAGTAGTACCAACGGAGTCGAGCTAGTGCAGGCCGGGGTAAAACTAAGACGCGGCAATAGCGAGCCGTTGTTGGACGGCGAAGTTATCCGTATCGGCGAGTACGAAATTCACGCAAGAATCGATTCAGCGCTGGCTCAAGGTATCGCCGGGCAGCTCGAACCCGCCAGTTTCGAAGCGCTGATGGCCAACCAGCAAGCGGCACCTGCGCAGGCGCTGCAGCCGCAGTCAGCGGCGCTGCTGCAGGGTGTTCCAAGCCATCAGACGCTGCCGGACCTGTTCGATTTCCTCGGACCCTCCAGCGTGCCGCCGCCCAGTCAGCCCGACCATGTGCCGGCCCAACAGCACGATTTTCGTCCACCCGCGGCCATCGCCCCAGCCCCGCCAGAGCCTGCGCCAGAGCCGCCGTTGCCGAGCGCGGCGGCGGGCCTGATTCCGGCCGATTGGGATGCCCCCGTGGCGATTCCGGCGCCCGCAGCGCCTGTGCCTCCAGTCGCCGAGGCGCCTGCGGCGCCGAACGTGCCGCCTGCGCCGGTCGCGGTCGCGGTCGCAGCGCTGCGGCCTGACGCCGAAGCGCTCAGCCCGGCACCTGTCGAAACGCCGAGCAGAACCGAGCAGCAGAACCTGCTCGACGCCTTCCTGCGTGGCGCCGGCATCGAGCACCTGCGCGTCGACGCCGAGCAGGCCCAGGCGCAGATGGAGGCGCTCGGGCGCAGCTACCGGCTGATGGTCGAAGGGCTGATCGACGTGCTGCGCGCGCGCAGCAGCTTGAAGGGCGAGTTCCGCATGCAGCAGACCAGCATCGCGCCGTTGCAGAACAACCCGCTCAAATTCGCCCCCAATGCCGATGAAGCGCTGCTGTTGCTGCTGCGCCACGGCAATCAGGCGTTCATGGCGCCTGACCAAGCCGTGCAGGACAGCTTCGATGATCTGCGTGCCCACCAGATGGCGGTGATGGCCGGGGTCGAAGCCGCCATCAAGCACCTGCTGGCGCGCTTCGAGCCGGGCCGGCTGGAAGCCCGTCTGGCCCCGGCCAGTGGCCTGGCCAAGCTGTTCGGCAATTCCCGTCAGGCCCACTGCTGGCAGCAGTTCACCGAGTTGTTCGGGCAGATCTCCCGTGAGGCCGAAGACGATTTCCACGACCTGTTCGGCCGCGAATTCAGCCGTGCCTACCAGGCCCACAGCACCCGCAGCCCACGCCACTGAGCGACCCCGCCGACCAGGAACCGCACCCTTGATCACGAGAACACGGATGACAATCACCAGGCTGGTCGCTGCTGCGGCCCTGATCCTGCTCAGTGCCTGTAGCAAGGACGCCACGCCCCAGGCCCCGGCCGAGCATGCGCTGCAGTTGTATTTCAGCGCGGCAGCCGGGCTCAACCCCGGCGCCAGTGGAGAGGCGGCGCCGGTGCGCGTGCGCATCTTCGAATTGAAGAACGCCGCGGCCTTTGCCCGCGCCGATTATTTCGCCCTGGCCGAACGCGCCCAGCAAACCCTGGGCAGCGACCTGATCGATCAGGACGAAGTGCTGCTGCGCCCTGGCCAGCAACTGCCGGTGCAACGTGCACTGGACCCATCGACCCGGCAGATCGGCCTGGTGGTCGGCTATCGCGAGATCGACCGCGCGCAATGGCGCGCCGTGCTGGCGGTGCCGCCGCGTGATTACCAGATCAGCCTCGATGTGCGCGCCGTGCGCAGCGCCGTGGCCACCCCTCAACCTGCGCCTGCCCGCTAGGCCACCGGAGCTCCCATGTCCTGGAACAATCGTGTCGTCTGGTCGGAAGGGATGTTCCTCACCACCCAGCATTTCCAGCAGCAAGACCGCTATCTGGAAAACCTCATCGACGCCCGCAGCCGCCCGCTGCACGCTGCGGCCTGGGGTTTTTCCGAGCTGCTGATCGATCAGGGCCTGCTCAGCCAGGGCAAGCTGGCGATCCTCTCCGCCCGTGGTCTGCTGCCCGATGGCACACCGTTCGACATTCCCCGTGACGACCTGCCGCCGCCGCCGCTGGAAATTCCCGAAGACCTGCGCGACGGCGTCATCTACCTGGGCCTGGCGCTCAAGCGCGCCGGTGCCCGCGACACCGTCGATGAGGGCCAGGCGCAGGAGGGCGCGCGCTATGTCAGCAGGGTCAGCGAAGTGCGCGACGACAATGCCGCTTTCGAAAACCGTGCGCCGCTGGCCCTGGGCAGCCGTGCCCTGCGCCTGTTGCGCGCCGAGGATGGCCTGAGCGATCACGCAGCCCTCGGTGTGGTGCGGATTCGCGAGCGCCGCGCCGATCGTGCCCTATCCCTGGATGACAGCTACATCCCGCCGCTGCTGGACGTTGCCGCCAACCCGGCGCTGTCGAGCTTTCGCAGTGAACTGCTGGGCCTGCTGCATCAGCGCGGCGAAGCCCTGGCCGGGCGCGTGGTGGCCTCGGCCAACGGTGGCGCCTCGGAAATCGCTGACTTCATGCTCCTGCAACTGGTCAACCGCGCCCAGCCGCTGATCGAACACCTCAACCAGCTCAGCCCGCTGCACCCCGAGCGCCTGTACAGCGAGCTGCTGACCCTTGCCGGTGAGTTCGCCACCTTCTGCAGCGAAGCGCGCCGCCCGCAAAGCTTTCCCATGTACCAGCACGACGACCTGGCCGCGACCTTCGCGCCGGTCACTGCGGCGCTGCGTGAGGCGCTGTCGATGCTGATCGACAGCAAGGCGGTGGCGATTCCCATCGTCGAGAAGGCCTACGGCATCCATGTGGCGATGCTCGCTGACCGCAGTCTGCTCGACAGCGCCAGTTTCATTCTGGTGGTGCGCGCCGATGTGCCCAGCGAAACCCTGCGCAGCCGCTTCGGCCAGCAGAGCAAGATCGGCTCGGTGGAACGCATCCGCGACCTGGTCAATCTGCAACTGCCAGGCATTGGCCTGCTGCCATTGCCGGTGGCGCCGCGGCAGATTCCGTTCCACGCCGGCTCGACCTACTTCGAACTCGACCGCGGCAGCGAGCAGTGGCAGATGCTGCAAAGCTCGGGCGGCTTCGCCTTCTACGTGGCCGGCGAGTTCCCTGGCCTGGAACTGGCCTTCTGGGCCATTCGAGGATGACCGCCGATGCAGCCTGACGATCCTGCGGCCAACGACCGTACGCAATTCATGCCGCGCCCCGGTGGGCGCCCTGCGCCGGCCCCGGCTGCCGCGCCGGCAGCGCCGCTGAGCATGCCCGGCGAGCCGCTGGCGCCCGGTCAGGGCCAAGGCCTGAACCCGCTGGAGCAGGCAGCCGCGCCGTTGCTGAGCCTGCTCACGCGGCTGCGCAACACCCTGGCCCATCCGGCGCCGGCCAGCCTGCGCGCGCAGTTGCTGGCTTACCTGCGCCAGTTCGAAGCCCAGGCCGAGGCGACCGGGGTACCGCGCAACGAGGTGCTGCTGGCGCGCTACGCGCTGTGTACCGCGCTCGATGAAGCCGTGCTGAGCACGCCGTGGGGCAGCGCCAGTGACTGGGGCAAGCAGAGCCTGCTGATCACCGTGCACAACGAGGCCTGGGGCGGCGAAAAGGTCTTCCAACTGCTCGAACACTGCCTGCAAAGCCCGCGCGAGCGGCTCAACCTGCTGGAGCTGCTGTACCTGTGCACCAGCCTCGGTTTCGAGGGGCGCTACCGCGTCATCAACGGCGGCCGGGCGCAGCTCGAAGCCCTGCGTGAGCGCACCGCGGCGGCTATTCGCAGCGCCCGTGGCGAGGCCGAGCGCGAGCTGTCGCCGCACTGGCGGGGGGTGACCGCCAAAGGCGATCGCCTGGGGCGTTGGCTGCCGGCCTGGGTCGCCCTGGCAGTGGCCCTGGCGTTGCTGCTGCTGGCGCTGTTCGGCCTGCGCCTGAAACTGGCCAGCGATGCCGAACCAGTGTTTCGCGGCATCCATGCCCTGGGCGAGATTCCGGTGCAGGCCATGGACCGTCCGGTGGTGCAGCCCAAGGCGGTCGAGCGTCCGCGCCTGGCCGGTTTCCTCGCCGAAGACATCAAGGCCGGGCGGGTCGCGGTGGAAGATGCCGTCGACCGCTCGGTGGTGACCATCCGCGGCGATGAGCTGTTCGCCAGCGCCAGTGCCAGCATTAAGGGCGATTTCCAGCCGCTGATGACGCGTATCGCCGAGGCCATCGGCAAGGTCAAGGGCGAGGTGCGTATCACCGGTCACAGTGACAACCAGCCCATCGCCACACTGCGCTTCCCCTCCAACTGGGCGTTGTCCCAGGCCCGCGCCGAACAGGTGCGTGAACTGCTCGCGGCACGCACCGGGCAGGCCCAGCGCTTCACCGCGCAAGGCCTGAGCGACACCGAACCGCTGGCGTCCAACACCACCGCGCAAGGCCGGGCGAAAAACCGTCGGGTGGAAATCACTGTTCTGGCGGAGGGTGCCGAGTGAAGTCGTTCCTGGGATGGGTAACGCGATGGCTGGTGCCGTTGCTGGGCCTGCTGGCGCTGAGTCTGATCATCTGGTTCGTCGGCCCGCTGCTCGATGCGCTGCTCAGCCCGCTGCGGCGCGCGGTGCTGATTGCCCTGCTGTTCGCGTTGTGGCTGGCCTGGCGTCTCTACCAGGTGGTGCAGGCGCGCCGTCAGGCCGCCAAGGTGCTCGACAGCCTGGCCGCCGATACCCCGCCGGACCCTGCCAGTGTCGCCACCGCCGAAGAGCTGAGCGCGTTGCGCCAGCGCATGGCCGAGGCGGTTGCGCTGCTGAAGAAGGCGCGCCTGGGCGGCGACGAGCGGCGCAACCTGTACCAACTGCCGTGGTACGTGATCATCGGTCCACCGGGGTCGGGCAAGACCACCGCGCTGGTCAACTCCGGGCTGCACTTCCCGCTCGCCGCGCAGCTGGGCGAGGGCGCAGTGCGCGGTGTCGGCGGCACGCGCAACTGCGACTGGTGGTTCACCGACCAGGCGGTGCTGCTCGACACCGCCGGGCGCTACACCATCCAGGACAGCCACGCCCAGGTCGACAAAGCCGCCTGGCTGGGCTTTCTCGACCTGCTGCGCAATCAGCGCTCGCGGCGGCCCATCGACGGTGCCTTCATCGCCATCAGCCTGGCCGACCTGCTGCTGGGCAGCGAGGCCGAACGCGCGGCCCACGCCGCAGCCATTCGCAGCCGCATTCAGGAGTTGTACGAACGCCTTGGCGTGCGCTTCCCGATCTACCTGATGCTGACCAAGCTCGACCTGGTGCCGGGCTTCATGGAGTTCTTCGACAACCTGGGCAAAGAGGAACGTGCGCAGGTCTGGGGCATGACCTTCGCCCTCGACGACGGCGAGCAGGGTGCCGGCCCCCTGGGCAGCTTCGGCAGTGAATTCAGCCTGCTGGAACAGCGCCTGAATCAGCGCCTTATCGAGCGCCTGCAACACGAGCGCGACCCGGCGCGGCGCGATCTGGTGTACGGCTTCGTGCAGCAGTTCGCCGCCTTGCGCAGCAACCTCGAGCAGTTCCTCGAGGCGCTGTTCAAGCCCAATGCCTTCGAGGCCCGCGCGCTGCTGCGGGGCGTGTACTTCACCAGCGGCACCCAGGAAGGCAGCCCCATCGACCGGCTGATCGGCAGCATGGCGCAAAGCATGGGCCTGGATCGCGCGCAGCTGGCGCGCCAGAGCGGCAGTGGGCGCAGCTATTTCATCCAGCGACTGTTCAGCGACGTGGCCTTCGCCGAGCGCGGCCTGGCCGGCAGCAACCCCAAGGTCGAACGCCGCCAGCGCTGGCTGACCCGCGCTGCACTGGGCCTGAGCGTGGCGCTGGTGCTGCTGGTGGGCAGCGTGTGGGCGCTGAGCTACCGCGCCAACCAGGCCTACATCGCCGAGGTCGAGCAGCGTCTGGAGCCAGCCGGGAAAAGCGTGCAGACCCTGAGCCCGGCGCAGCGCAGCGTGCTCGACGTGTTGCCGCTGCTCGATGCCGTGCGCCACCTGGCTGACGACCCGCCGTCCTGGGCAGAGGGCTGGGGGCTGTACCAAGGCGACATGCTGGAAAGCGAATCGTCCAGCGTCTACCGCAAGCTGTTGATCGCGGTGTTCGCCCCGCGCCTGGTCACCCGCATCGAAGAACAGCTGTATGCCGGCGGTTCTTCCGATTACCTCTACGAAGGCCTCAAGGCCTACCTGATGCTGGCTGACACCGATCATTACGATCCGGCCTTCATCAAGGCCTGGGTACTGCTTGACTGGGAGCGCGCGCTGCCCCGCGACCTCGCCCCGGAACAGCGCGCGGCCTTGGAACAGCACTTGGACGCGTTGTTCGAACGCCGCCCGCCCAATGCCCGTCTCGACCAACGCCTGATCGACGACATGCGTCAGCAGTTGCAGCAATTGCCGGTGGCCCAGCGTGTCTACGACCGGGTCAAGCGCCAGCCGCTGCCGGCCGGGGTCAGTGACCTCAGCCTCAGCGAAGCGGCCGGGCGCGATGCCGCTCTGGTGCTGCGGCGCAAGAGCGGCAAAGCGTTGAGCGAGCCATTGCCGGGCCTGTTCACCGTGCAGGGTTACCGCAAGGCGTTTCTCGCCGCGAGCCTGGCCCAGGCCACCACCCTTGCCGAAGAACGCTGGGTACTGGGCCGTGAGATGGGCGATGCAGGCGATGCCAAGCGCCTGGCCGATGACGTACGCGACCTGTACTTCCAGGATTACATTCGTCACTGGGATGCGCTGCTGGCCGACCTCGATGTGGCGCCGGTGACCAGTGTCGGCCAGGCCGCCGACGTGCTGCGAGTGCTCTCAGGCCCCGCGTCACCGTTGAAGAAACTGTTGCAGAGCGTGGCGCGGGAAACCGACCTGCAACAGCCCAGCGAGCTCGATGCGGTCAAGGCCAAGGTCGAGGACAGCGGCGTCGATCAACTGCGCCAGCGCCTCGGCGGCCTGCTCGGCGATACGCCGGTGTCGGCTGGTGCCGAGCGCGCGGCGTCCCGCGACCCGGTCACCGAACATTTCGCTCCACTGGCCGCGCTGGTACAGGGCGGTGAGGGCGAAGCGCTGCCCATCGACGGTCTGCTCAGTGACCTCAACAGCCTCTACGTGCAAGTCAGCGCGATGGTCGGGGCCAGTGGCGATGCCCTGCTCGGTGAGGCGAAGAACCAGGCCCAGGCGGCGGCGCAGCGGGTCACCCTCGGCGCCGCGCGCCAGCCGCAGTTGGTGCAGGACATGCTCGGCTCGCTGGTCGGCTCGACCAACGCGGTGGTCATGGGCGGGGTGCGCAACCAGCTCAATGCAGCGTGGAAAAGCGAGGTGGTGACGGTCTATCGGCAGTCGCTGGGCGGGCGTTACCCGCTGGCCCGTGGCAGCGCGCAAGACGCCACCCTGGAAGACTTCGGGCAGTTCTTCGGGGTCGGCGGGGTGATGGACAACTACTTCCGCAAGTACCTGCAACCCTACGTCAATACCAGCTCCAACCCCTGGAGCTGGCAGCCGGGCGCGGCGCAGAAACTGGGTATCAACGCCTCGGTGCTGAGCACGTTCCAGCGCGCCGCGAGCATCCGCGATGCGTTCTTCCGCAACACTGGCAGCACTCAGCCGCTGGTGCGCTTCGAGCTCAAGCCGGTGGCGATGGACGCCTCGATCACACAGTTCCTGCTCGACCTCGATGGCCAGCAGGTCAGCTATGACCACGGCCCCAGCCGCCCGGTGGCGGTGCAGTGGCCGAACAACAACAGCATTGGCGTGGTGCGCCTGGCGATCACCCCGCCGGCGGCCAGTGGCCGTTCGGGGATGACCGTGGAAGGGCCGTGGGCGTGGTTCCGCCTGCTCGACCAGGCCGACCTGGTCGCCGGCAACTCGCCGGAGCGCTTCAACCTGCGCCTGCGTGTCGAGGGCCTCAGCGTGTCGTACGAACTGCGCGCCAGCAGTGCCTTCAACCCGTTCCGCAGCCGTGTGCTCAACGGCTTCAGCCTGCCGGAGCGGTTATGAACAGCGTGGGCTTCTACGGCAAGCTGGCCTGCCGCGGGGATTTCGTCAGCCGCGGTCTGCCGGGCAGTTTCGTACAACCGTGGGACCAGTGGCTGGCAGCCGGCGTGCAAGCCAGCCAGCGCCAGTTGGGCGAGGCCTGGTTGCCGGCGTATCTGGTCAGCCCGCTGTGGCGTTTCGCCCTGGCGCCGGGCCTGTGCGGGCCGCAGGCGATGGTCGGCGTGCTGATGCCGAGCATCGACCGGGTCGGGCGTTATTTCCCCCTGACCCTGGCTCAGCCATTGCCGGCCGGTACCTCGCTGGCAGCCGTGCTCGGCGCGCCAGATGACTGGTTCGAAGCCGCAGAAAGCCTGCTGCTGGCAAGCCTCGAAGCCCAGGCGAGCTTCGAGGACTTCGACGCTGCGGTCAGCGCCCTGGCGCCGCTCGAAATACCTGCCGCGCTGCCTGCCCATGCCAGCCTCGGCGGCTTGCAGCGGCTGACCGAAGACTACGCCGACGACCGTCTTCGGGCTCTGGCCGACAGTGCTTGTGCAGGCATGAGCCTGTGGTGGGGCAAAGGCTCGGCGCAGATCGCTCCGGGCTTGCTGCGCTGCCAGGGACTGCCGCGCAGTGACGCATTCGCCGCCTTCATTCTGGGTAAAGAGGCCCCGTGCAGATGACCGCCATGCAGTACACCGCGGCCAGTTACAGCCACACCGGCATGGTGCGCCGGATCAACGAGGACGCTTGCCTGGAGCTGACCGCCGAGGGCCTGTGGGCGGTGGCCGACGGCATGGGCGGGCATGCGGCGGGTGATTACGTCAGCAGCCTGACCGTCGACAGCCTGCGCCGTCTGCCGGCGTGCCAGAGCCTTGCCGAGCGCAGCGCCGCGCTGCGCAGTCGGCTCGCTCAGGTCAACCAGGCGGTGCGCGAGGAAACCCTGCGTCGCGGCGTGAGCCTGATGGGCAGCACCGTGGTGGTGATGACCGCCTGTGACGATCAGGCCCTGGCGCTGTGGGCTGGCGACAGCCGCCTGTACCGCTTGCGCGGCGCGCGCCTGACCCGTCTGACCCACGATCATAGCTACGTGCAGGAGCTGCAGGACAGCGGCCTGCTCAACGAGGCCGAAGCCCGCGAGCACCCGCGCGGCAACATCATCACCCGAGCGATTGGCGTGCAGGCGCAGTTGGACTTGCAGGCGGTCGAGATCGCCGTGCAGCCCGGTGACACCTATCTGCTGTGCAGCGACGGCCTGACCAAGACCGCCGAAGACCACGAGATCGCCGACGTGCTGGTGCACCCCGACCCGTACCAGGTAGTGCGCAGCCTGGTGCACCTTGGGCTGACCCGCGGTGCACCGGACAACATCACCGCCATCGTGATCAAGGCCGGTGAACCACGATGAGCGCCGACATGCACATTCCAGGCTTCGACATCGACGGCGAGATCGGCCAAGGCGCCATGGCCAGCGTCTACCTGGCGACCCAGCGCTCGTTGCAGCGCAAGGTGGCGCTGAAGGTGATGGCCGCAAGCCTGGCCCAGGACCCGACCTTCTGCGAGCGCTTCCTGCGTGAGGGCCGCACCCTGGCTCGGCTGGCGCACCCCCACATTGCCACCATCCACGACATCGGCAACGTCGACGCGCTGTACTACATGGCCATGGAGTACCTGCCCAACGGCACGCTCAAGGAGCGCATCGCCGCCGGACTCGACCCCGAACAGGGCCTGCTGTACGTGCGCCAGATCGCCCAGGCGCTGGGCTATGCCCATGCTCAGGGGCTGGTGCACCGCGACGTCAAACCGGCCAACATTCTCTTCCGCGCCGACGGTACGGCGGTGCTGTCCGACTTTGGCATCGCCAAGTCGCTGGACGACCGCACGCAATTCACCCAGGCCGGTTTTGCCGTCGGCACCCCCAGCTATATGAGCCCCGAGCAGGCGCGCGGGCAGGAGATCGACGGCCGCGCCGACCTCTACGCACTGGGCGTGGTGCTGTACGAAATCCTCGTCGGCGAGCTGCCCTACAACGGCACCGACGCCCTGTCGACCGCGCTGGCGCACCTGACCGAGCCACTGCCTGCGCTGCCGCTCGAGCATGGTCGCTACCAGGCCATTCTCAGCGGCCTGCTGGCCAAATCCGCCGATGAACGCTTCAGCGATGCCGCCGCCTTGCTGGCGGCGCTCGACCGCCTGCCGTTGCAGGACGACGACGCCACGGTTTTTCGTCCATTGCTCGGCGGTGAAGCGCTGACGCCACTGACCCCGGCCGGGGTGGCCGCAGAACTCGCTGAGCCGACGCCAGCCAGCGTCAGCCCGGCCTCAGCGCCGACTCCGATCAAGCCCGCGCCTGCGCTGGCGGCAACCCCCGCAGCCACCACCCGCACCCCGCGCAAGGCCTTGCTGGCACTGGCCGTGGCGACGGTGCTGGGCCTGGCCGGCGGTACCTACTGGTGGCTGCAGCCTGGGTCGCCGCTGGCGGGGCAGGTGAGTCCTGACAGTGACCATGTAACGTCGCCGGTGATTGCCGAGGCCAATGCCGAAGGTGATCGGCCGCTGCTGATGGCTGGCAAGCAGACCCTGTTCCAGCGCGTGCTGAGCAAGCCCGGCGCACAGCTGCTGAGCAGCCCCGAGGCGGGTGACGGCAAGGCCGTGCCGGCGTTCTCGGTGCTGTACGTGTACCAGCGCAAGAACGTCGACGGGCAACCCTGGCTGCAAGTCGGCGCCGCCAGTGACGGTCAGCGCGAAGGCTGGATCGCCGGCGCGCAGCTCAGCGACTGGAAGCAGAGCCTGGTGCTGACCTTCACCGAGCGCTCCGGGCGAGCGCCGCTGATGTTTCTGCGCCAGCCTGATGACGTGCAGCAGCTGCTGGATGACCCGGCCCAGGCGCAGAAGGTGCTGCACAGCGCGCAAACCGCGCCCGAGCAAGTGCCCCAGGTGATGGCGCTGGAGCCGGCCGGGCAGGCCGTGGCCGCCAGTCAGTTCTACCTGATGCCGATCTTCGATTACCGCGAAAGCTTCGATGCCAGCGGCCAGCCGGTGCAGTTGCTCAACATCGCCTCCATCGACCCTGGCACCCGCGCCGAACCGCCTGCGGCAAAAAAACCGCAGACGCCTGCGGCAGACAACGCCTTCCGCACCGGCATCGTGCTGGTGGTCGACACCTCGGTGTCGATGCAGCCTTACATAGACCGAGTGCAGCAGGTGGTCAGCGAGTTGCAGGCACAGTTGCAGGCCCGCGGCGAGCTGGACAACGTCAGCTTTGGCCTGGTGGGCTTTCGCAACAGCGTCAAGCGCACGCCGGGGTTGCAGTACCTGAGCAAGACTTTGGTCGATCTGCAGCAGGGCCGCGACCCGGCGCGCTTCCTGCGTGCAGCCCGCGAGGTCAAGGCCACCACGGTGTCCAGTCATGCCTTCAACGAAGATGCTTTCGCCGGCGTGATGCAGGCGGTCGAAGGCATGGACTGGTCGGGCTATGGCGGGCGCATCGTGCTGCTGGTCAGCGATGCCGGCGCGCTGCGCAAGAGCGACCCGGCCAGCAGCACGCAGATGAACGAAGCCGAAGTGCGCCAGGCGGCGCTGAGCAAGCAGATCAAGATCTACGCCCTGCACCTGCGCACCCCGGCCGGGCAGCACAACCATGCCAGCGCCGAGGCGCAGTACCGCGTGCTGACTGCCGACAGCAACCCGCAGATCGGCGACCTCTACGTGTCGGTGCCTGGTGGTGACGTGAAGCTGTTCGGTGAGCGCGTGCGCGAGATCGGCACGACCTTCGCCGAGCTGGCGCAACAGGTGCGCGAGCGCCAGCCGCAAGCGACCCCGGTGCTCGATGCAGCGCCGAGCCTGGCGGCCAAGTCGGCGGCCATCGGCTATGCCATGCACATGGATTTTCTCGGGCGCCAGCAGGCCAGCCAGGCGCCGCAACTGGTCAGTGCCTGGACCGCCGACCGCGACCTGAGCAACCCCGCGCTGCCGGCGTTGCAGGTGTGCGTGATGCTCACCAAGTTGCAACTCAACGACCTGCAGCAGTCGCTCAAGCTGATCGTCGATGCCGCGCGCAAGACGCGCAGCTCACCGGCCGACTTTTTCAACGAGATCGCCAGCGCCAGCGCCTACATGAGCCGCGACCCTGGCGCCCTGCGCGACGGCGCCAACCTGGCGGCCAGTGGTGTGCTGGGTGAATACCTCGACGGGCTGCCGTACCGCAGCAAGTCGCTGAGCATGACCCAGGACCTGTGGCTGTCGCTGTCGGTGGCCGAGCAGGAAGACTTCATCGACGAGTTGGAGTCGAAGATCAGCCTCTACGAAACCTTCCACAACGACCTCGGTAACTGGGTGCGCTTCGGCAATGCCGAACCGGGCGATGCCTTGTACCGCGTACCGCTGTCGACCTTGCCATGATGCGCTTGCAGGCAGTGAGCAAACGCCGCGGCAGTGCCAGCCAGCGGTTCAGCCTGGAGATCGAGCGGCTGCATCTGCGCGCCGGGCAAGTGCTGGGGTTGGTCGGGCCGAGCGGCTGCGGCAAGAGCACCGTGCTCGACCTGCTGGCGCTCACCCTGGCCCCGGATCAGGCCGAGCGCTTCAGCCTGCACGCCGAAGGCGGTGAGCACGACCTGGCGCAGTTGTGGCGCAACGCGCGCCGCGACCAGTTGGCCGCGCTGCGCAGCCGGCAGATTGGCTACGTGCTGCAAACCGGCGGGTTGCTGGGCTTTCTCGATGTGCACGACAACATCGCCTTGCCCCGGCAACTGCTCGATCTGCCGGATGATGGCAGCGTCGAGCGCCTGGCCACGGCACTGGAACTGGATGAACACCTGCGCCGCTACCCGGCCGAGCTGTCGGTGGGCCAGCGCCAGCGGGTCGGCTGCGCTCGCGCGCTGGTGCACGCCCCGCAACTGCTGCTGGCCGACGAGCCGACCGCGGCCCTCGATCCGCTCAACGCCGAGCGGGTCATGAGTCTGCTGCTGGCCCAGGTGCGCCAGGCCGGTGCGGCCTGCGTCATCGCCAGTCACGACGAGCCTTTGTTGCGCGCGGTCGGTGTGCCAGTGCTGCGCATGGGCTGCCGGCGCGATGGCGACGGCGGGGTGACCTCTGTACTGGAGGCCGGGCACTGATGCGCGCACCTCTGATCGCCAGGCTGGCCTGGCAGGATTACTGCCGTGATGGGCGTTTGTCCGCGTGCAGCGTACTGGCCCTTGTGGCGGTCATCACGCCGTTGCTGGTGCTGTTCGGGCTCAAGTTCGGCCTGATCGGCAGCCTCACCGAGCGCCTGCAACGCGAGCCATCGGTGCGCGAAATCATTCCGTTGGGCGGCGGGCGCTTCGATGCCGCGTTCATCGCCGCGCTGGCGCAGCGCAGCGACGTGGCCTTCGCCCTCCCGCGTACTCGGCAGATCGCCGCCACCGCAGAACTGCTGCGTCCCGCTGGCGAGCGCCGGGTCAGCGTCGAAATGCTGCCGACCGCAGTTGGCGATCCACTGCTGCAAGACATCCCGGCGCCCACCGCGGCGGGGCAGGTGGTGCTCAGCCACACCGCAGCGGAAAAACTCGGCGTGCAGGCTGGCGACCAGGTGCAGGCCAGCTTCTCCCGCCAGCGCGACGGCGAGTTGCACTGGCAGCACAGCGCCTTGCAGGTGCAGGCGGTGCTGCCGCTCAGCGCGTTCGAGCGCGACGCACTGTTCGCCCCGTTGGCCTTGCTCGAAGCGGTCGAGGACTACCGCGACGGTTTCGCCGTACCGGCGCTGGGCTGGCCCGGCGCGCAGCGCAAGGCCGATGCCAAACGTGTCTACCCGGCATTTCGCTTGTATGCCCAGGCGCTGGATGACGTCGAGCCGCTGCGCCAGTGGTTCGCCGAGCGGCAGTTGCTGGTGTCGACCCAGGCCGCGCAGATCGCCCAGGTGCAGTCGCTTCGGCGCAATCTCGATCTGGTGTTCTGGCTGGTGGCGGCGTTGGCGGTGGTCGGGGCGCTTGCGGCGGTGGCGGCGGGCACGCTGGCGGCGGTCGAGCGCAAGCAGCGCGAGCTTTCGGTGCTGCGCCTGCTGGGGTTTGGCAGCGCTGCGCTGTTGCTGTTCGGCGTTTTGCAGGCGCTGTACAGCGCGCTGTTCGCAGCGTCGCTGGCGGCGTTGCTGTACCAGGGCGCCGAATATGCCCTGAACCGTTTGTTCGTGCACACGCCCGGCGAACACGCCAGCCGTCTGCTGCCCGTGCACTACCTCGTGGCCCTCGGCACAACGCTGCTGGCCGCTGCCAGCGCGGCGGCCGTCGGCGGCTGGCGCGTGGTGCGTATCGACCCCTCCCAAGGAATCCGAGATGTCTGACTGCCGCCTGCGGGCTTCGGCCCTGCTGCTGACCCTGTTGAGCCTGGCTGCCTGTTCGCCGGGCGATGAGCCGGCGGCGCCTGCCGGCAAGGCCGCTCAAGAAGGGGGCGCGCATGCGTCCGCCAGCGTGCCTGATGAACAACTGGACAACCCCAAACCGCTGCCCGACGACATCGCCCTGCCGTTGCCCTGTGGCGGGCAGATGGTGTTTCGCCACGTCTACGTGCTGGCCCAGGGCAGCCTCGACGACCGCGAAGTCAGCCTCGGCTACCCGTTCAGTGAAGGCGAACCGGGCTACAAACAGTCGTTCATCTCTGGCTACCGGCGCGACTTCATCAACGGCCAGTTCAGCCTCGCCGACCTCGCCCCGCAGTGGCAAAAGCGCATCGCCGGCAGCTTGCCGACGCTGGAGAAAGACAGCCCGCTCAAGCCGATGATGTATTTCATCGGCAAGTACGAGGTG
Source organism: Pseudomonas cremoricolorata DSM 17059 = NBRC 16634 (assembly GCF_000425745.1). Taxonomy (GTDB): domain Bacteria; phylum Pseudomonadota; class Gammaproteobacteria; order Pseudomonadales; family Pseudomonadaceae; genus Aquipseudomonas; species Aquipseudomonas cremoricolorata. The sequence continues at coordinate 283,120 of NZ_AUEA01000001.1, forward strand.
ACCGCGCGGCAGTACGCCCAGGTCATGGCCCAGGCGCAGTCGCTGAGCACTGGCGAGGCGCCGCCGGCCTGCGCAGGCGACGCCGGCATGAGCGGGCGTCTGCCGAAGGTCGACCTGTCGCGCTTCGAGGCCGAGCGTTTCTCGGCGGTGTACAGCGCCTGGCTGATGAAACATCACCGCGAGCTGCTGCCGGTCAGCGGGCGCGGCAAGCAGGATGAAGACGGCGGTATCGGCTTCGTGCGCCTGCCTACTGAAGTGGAGTGGGAATTCGCCGCCCGTGGCGGCTCGGCGGTCAGTCGTCAGGACCTCGAAGGCCGACTGTTCCCGCGCCTGCGCGAAGGCAGTGACAGCGACGGGCCGCTGGCCGACTGGGCGGTGTTCAACCAGGTCGCCGGTGGCACCGGGCAGGCACCGCGGCTGATGCCGATCGGCACCAAGCAGCCCAATCCGCTGGGGCTGTTCGACGTCATCGGCAACGCTGCGGAAATGGTCCAGGAGTCGTTCCAGCTGGTGCATGCCGGACGCCGCCAAGGCGCCTACGGCGGCTTCGTGGTCAAGGGCGGCAACTACCTGGAAGGCGAGGGCACGCTGTTCACCGGCATGCGCCGCGAGTATCCGTTGTTCGCCGCCGACGGCCGCGAGCAGCACAACGAGACCACCGGGTTCCGCGTGGCCATCGGCGCGCTGTCGGCGCCCCGCTCGCGCTACCAGGAACTGTTCGAGCAGTGGCAGAAGGAGGGGCGTCTGGCCAGCCTGACCGACGACATCCAGGCCGCCGAAGACCCGACCCAACGCCTGGACAGCGTCATCGCCAGCACCACCGACCCGCGTTTGCAGGCCGAGCTGGGCGTGGTCAACGAAGAGCTCAAGCGCACCGTGTCGCTGATCGCCCGCCAGCGTGAGGAAGCGGCCGGCAACCTGATCCAGTCGGCGGCCCTGGTGGCCGAGACCATCAACAACTACAACATCCGCCTGAGCAACCTGCGCAAGAGCCAGGCCGACGCCAAGGCCTCCGGCGATCCGGCCACCGCGCGCATGTTCGGTGCGGCCATTGGCAACGGCCAGACCGCACTCAACGGCGCCGTGGCGATCTACATCGACAACCTGGCCAGCGGCACGCGCTACACCGATGCCGTGATCCAGGCGCAGTTTCAGCGGGTCAAGACCGAACTCAATCGCAACCCGGTGCTGGGCAAGAGCCTCACCGCGCGCGCGACGCTGTTCGTCAGGCACGTCGGCCAATACCGCCAGAACCGCCGTGCCGACCCGGCCACCATTCTCAAGGAGCTGCTCGCCGCAGCGGCTCGTTGAGCCCGATGGATTGTTTCACCGAAAGGAAATCCGCCCGGCATGAGGCTGAGCGGTCGTCATCACACCAAGAGAGAACTGACCATGCTTTTCAAACGCAACCCACTGTTCACCGCCACCCATGCGCGCAGCGCACTGCTGCTGGCCGCAGGTTTCAGCACCGTGCTGTTGACTGGCTGCGCCACTTCGGCCTCGGACAAGGTCGGCGCGACCACCAAGGTCGAGTACTACCCGAGCTGCTACGAGCCGGTGCAGCACCTGCGCGCCACCGACGGTGACATGACCAAGTCGGTCGCCACCGGCGCGGCGCTGGGCGCACTCGGCGGCGCCCTGACCGGCGCCCTGACCGACAAGGAACACCGTGGCCGTAATGCCGCCATCGGTGCGGCCGGTGGTGCGTTGGTCGGCGGCGCGGCCGGTTACTACACCGAACGCCAGAAGCAGATCAGCGACGACAAGCAGCGCATCGCCTCGTACGCCGTGGACATCGACAAGAGCAGCGCCGACCTGGACCGCACCAGCGCCTACGCCCAGGCCTCGCAGACCTGCTACCAGCGCGAGTTCACCCAGCTGATCGACGGCCGCAAGGCAAACCGCATCGACGCCGCCGAAGGCCGCAAGCGCCTGGCCGAAATCGTCTCCGGCCTGCAGGAGTCGAACAACCTCCTGGCAGCGGTCAACGGCCGTGTCGGTGAAGACCTGAACAACTACACCCAGGCTTACGAGCAGGACCTCAAGCAGGTCGGCGTGCAGCGCACCGAAGTCGCCCAGGTGGCCAAGACCGCCAAGGCCACCACGGCCAAGGCCAAGGCGATTCCGACCGAAGCGGTGAACACCGAGAAGACCCTGCAACTGGCCAACACCAAGAAGGCCCAGGCCGCTGCCGTGGCCAAGACCGGCCAGAGCAAGGTCGAAGGCATGTGCCGCAGCGCCGACGTCGGCGACTGGGCACCGGTACCTTGCCCGAACGTGTAAGGGCTGCGTGGCCGCCTGCGGGCGGCGCATGTTCCAGGGTCGGAACCGGCATGTCGGTTCCGACCGGGCCAGAGGCCAGCACCCCGCGCTGGCCTGAACCCTTGCGAGGATCTTCCCCTTGAACAGTCTTCTGCCCCCGGCACTGGGCAATCATTCGCAATTCATGGCGCGCCAGCGCATCGAGGGCATGGTCAACCTGCCCAAGCTGTTTTCCGCCATCGATGCCGATCCGAACATCGTTGGGGCCGGCGTGGTGTATATCGATAGCACGCTCAACATTGTCACTCTGCGCGAGTTCCAGCCGATCTGCAGCATCCGTCCGAAACGGGTGATTCTGCGTGAAATCGAGAAATATCAGACCCCCGAACAGTACACCGAGGTGCTGCAGAACAGCGCCCGTGAGTCCAAGCTCATCCAGGAAGCGGTCAATACCAGCCTGGCGTGCGCCGGTGCGGTGCTGGGCTGGATCGTGGTATGCAGCGGCACCATCGCCGCGCCGTTCACGGCCGGCACCAGCCTGGTACTGACCTACATCGGCGGCGCTGCGGCAGCGGCCAGCGGCGCGCAGTGTCTGATCGGCGGAATACGCACCGTCCGTGAGGTGACCAACCCGGCCGCCAACGACGCTCTCGACAGCGATCCCTGGTATCAGGCAGCGTCACTGGTGCTCGATGGTGTGTCGCTGTTGGGCGTTGGGGCTTCGGCACTGACGACCATCAAGTACCTGCAAGTGGTCAAGGCACGTACGGGCCGCAGCTGGTACGAACTGGGCAAGACCCTGAGCCGTCAGCAGCGCAAGGCGCTGACCGACGAATTGCTCTCGCTCAAGCATCCTGCGTTGACCGCCAAACAACTCAAGCTGGAACAGGCGGCCAGCAACCTGACCAAGCGCTATACCCCAACCCAGGTCAGCCACGCTACGCGGACGTTGATCAAGGACTCGGTCAGCGCGGTGTTCGGTTTCGTTGGCAATGCTCGGGTGCAGAGCGTCGCGGTGGGTTTGTATGAGGAGTTGGAATGAAACCGCAGGCCTACTCTCAATTCATGTCGCGATTCTTCCCCACATTTTTGCTGGGGTTCTTCAGTGCAGTGTTCGGTCTGTCGATCGCGGTCGCGCTATGGAGCGACCTGCAATGGCGCAACCCCAGCGACAATGCGCAATACAGCACCTTGCTCGGCGCCGGTCTGGCCCTGCTGCTCAGCCTCGGGCATTTCGTCATGATCCGCGGTCGCCGCTGGGGACTGGGGGTAATCTGGGCGGTACTGGGTATCGGCCTTCTGATGGGCATGAGCCTGCTCGGTTCGAGGATGCCGGCCGTGCTGGTGGGCGCTAGCCTATTGCTGTTGCTGGTGTCGCTGCTTGTGCTCAATAGCTCTCGCCATCGCGAGATGCGCGCCTACCTGATCGCCCTGGCGATCGAGCGTCGCGGTTCATAGCGGCTGGCCGACCGGCAACCACAGGCTGACGCGCAACCCCCCATCGGCACGATTGCCCAGCAGCAGCCCGCCACCGTGGCTGCTGGCGATGCGCTGGACGATGCTCAGGCCCAGGCCGTAGCCACCGGAGGCCTGGCTTCGCGACGCTTCGCCGCGCACGAACGGGTCGGTGATGGTTGCCAGCAGCTCGGGAGCGATGCCTGGGCCGTGGTCTTCGACATGGATATAGGCTGCGTTGGCCGTGCGCTCCAGGTGCACCGACACCCGTCGGGCATAGCGCAGGGCATTGACCAGAAGGTTTTGCAGGCAGCGCTGCAGCATCAGCGCATCGGCCTGCACGCTACCGGCCTGGCCGAGGATCGGCAGCGGTTCCTCGGCGCTGGCAAGCTCGCTGCACTGCCGCGCCACCAGGCGGTCGAGGTCGACGCTTTGCAGGTTCTGCTGTTCGCCTGCACGCAAATAGTCGAGCACCTGGCTGATCATGTCGTCCATCTGCGCGATGTTCTGCCGCAGACGCTGTTTGTCTTCCCCTTCCGGCAAGCGTTCCAGACGCAGGCGCATGCGCGTCAGCGGCGTGCGCAGGTCGTGGGACACGGCGGCGAGGAAGTAGGCCTTGTCGTTGACCATGGCGATCAGCCGCTGCTGCATGGCGTTGAAGGCCTGCGCGGCCTGGCGCACTTCCTGGGGGCCGTCCAGCGGCAGCGGCGCCTGTCCGAGGTCGTTGCCTAGCCCGCGCGCGGCGTCGGCCAGGCGGCGCAGCGGGCGCAGGCACAGGCGCACGGCTACCAGGCACACCAGCAGCACCGCGACGATGCGCAGGGCGTAGACCCGCAGCAGGTAGTCGCTGATCAGCACCCAGGCCGATTCGCCACTCCAGCCCTGCATTTCCTCGCCGTCGATGGTCAGCCAGTGGCCGTCGGTCAGGGGTACGGCGAAGCGAATGTGCGCCTGCGCCGTGCGCAGGCCGAACAGGCTGCGCCAGAGCAGCGGTTGGCCGAGTTCGTCGGTCAGTTGCACCTTGAGCACCCGGGCATTTTGCGTGTGGCCCAGCTCGGCGGTGAGCGCCTGGTGCAGCAGCAGCTCGATGCGCCGGCGGCCCGGGCGTTCGTCGCTGAAGGCCGGTGGCGCCTGTTCGGTGCAGCGCAAATGGTAGTTGCGCGGCAAGGCCGGGCGGCTGGCGTGGCACTGGGCCTGGGCGATCAGCGGGGCGCTGCGCGCCGCCATCAGCCGCACTGGCGCTTCCAGCACCTGGGCGAAGCGCACATCGAACCAGATACTGCTCGACACCGCCTGCACCAGCAGCGTACCGCTGACCATGATCAACAGCAGTTGGCCGAACAGCGTGCCCGGCCACAGCCAGCGCACAGGCCGAGGCAGGCGCACGTCAGGCGTCCGCACCGTGCGGCTCGATGCTCAGCAGGTAGCCTTCGTTGCGGATGGTGAGGATTTGCGCCGAGGCCGCGGGGGCCTTGCGCAGGTGCTGGCGCAGGCGGCTGATGCACATGTCCACCGAGCGGTCGTCAGGCAGGTGATCGCGGCTGAAGGCGCTGCGCGTGAGGTGATCGCGCGAGACCACGCGGTTGTTCGCCTCGAGCAGTTCGCGCAGCACCCGGTAGTCGGAGCGTGGCAGGGTCAGGGTGTCGCCGTCGGGGCTGGTCAGCAAGCGCTTGACGTGGTCGAGGCTGAAGCCTGCGAAATCATGCACGGCGCTGACCTGCGTTTCTTCCTGCAGCTCCAGGCGCTGCGGGCGGCGCAGCACGGCCTTGATCCGGGCGATCAGCTCGCGGGGTTCGAAGGGCTTGCCGAGGTAGTCGTCGGCGCCTACCTCCAGGCCAATGATGCGGTCGAAGGCGCTGCCTTTGGCGGACAGCATGATCACCGCCAGCCCGGCATGGGCCTGCAATTGCCGGCACAGGCTCAGGCCATCTTCGCCGGGCAGCATCAGGTCGAGCACCACCAGGCGCACCGGGTGGCTGGCCAGTTGCTGACGCATCTCATCGCCGTTGGCCGCAGCCAGAACCTGATACCCGGCATCGCTGAGGTAGTCGCAAAGCAGTTCGCGGATCTCGTCGTCGTCGTCGACGACAAGCAAGGTGGTAGCCATCGAGCCTTTACCTGTGTGAAGCGGCGCCCAGGCCGCTCATTACATTCGATTACATGCGCGTACATGCCGGCCATGGAGTGGCGCAGGCCGAACCCTAAAATGCTAACAAAAAACCATCTGCGAATAAGACGCTTTCCCAAATGATCCAGAAGAGCATCATGATCCCCTCTACTTCCTCAGCCCGAGGCGGCTTGCGCCTCACCCCCCTGGCCCTGGCCGTCACCCTCAGTCTTGGCGCCAGCGCCCACGCCGCCGATGGCGGCGCGCTGGAACTCGACGCCACCACGATCGAAGACAGCAGCCTGGGCGCTGATGAAACCGGCCAGCTAGGGTACACCGTCGAGAGCACCCGTAGCGCCACCGGGATGAAACTCAGCCCACGCCAGACCCCGCAGTCGGTCACCACCATTACCCGTCAGCAGATGCAGGATCGTGATATCCACAGCATCGAGCAGGCGCTGGAGACCGCACCAGGCGTGACCGCCAGCAAAATGGAAGTTGGCGGGCGTACCGAGTTCCGCGCGCGCGGCTACGGCATCAGCAACTGGAAGATCGATGGCCTGCAATACCCCGGTAGCACCGACTTCAGCGGTGGTGGCGCGGCGCTGAACATGGACATGTACGAGCGTGTCGACATCGTGCGCGGTGCCAACGGCCTGCTCGGCGGCACCGGCGATCCGTCGGCCACCGTCAACCTGATCCGCAAGGCGCCGACCAAGACCTTCGGCGGCAGCGCCTACGCCACTTACGGCAGCTGGGATAAACGCCGCCTGGGCGCCGACCTCAACGTGCCACTGTCCGAAGACGGTCGCCTGCGCTCGCGTTTTGTGGTCACCCAGCAGGACGCCAACTCGTTCCGCGACAACCAGTCCGAGCGCTCCCGCGCCGCATTGGCCAACTTCGCCTTCGACCTGAGCGATGCCACCACCTTCAACGCCGGCTACCAATACGAATACAGCAAGACCGCCGGCGGTGGCTGGGGTGCCAACATTCCTATCTGGTTCGCCGATGGCAGCAAGACCAACCTGCCGCGCAGCAGCAACCTGGCTCCAAGCTGGAGCTTCGGCGAAACCGAGACGCAAACCGTGTTCGCGGGCTTGCAGCACCGCTTCGAGAATGATTGGGAACTGGACCTGAAGGGTTCTCAAAGCACTATCGATGCCCTGAGCCACCGCGGCCTGGCCAAGGTCAACTCGGTCCGCCGTGGTGTGTACGGCGGGTATTGGGATCAGGAAGGCGGCGGGGCGATTCTCAACGGCCTGCACCAGTCCACCGACACCACCCAGCAGTCGGCACAGATCGATTTGTCCGGCCCGTTCCAACTGCTGGGGCGTACCCACCAGGCAATGGTTGGCTACAGCGACAGCCGCACCGTGGCCTGGTCGCCGCAGTACAGCTGCACCATGGTCGGTAACGGGCAAAGCTCGGGGCCAGTGACCGGTTGCCTGTTCCGCGCCAACAATGGCCTGCCGATCAGCAACTGGCTCGACGGCGTGGACGACGACCTGAACATGCTGGCCTCCAAGACCGGCCTGCACAGCAAGGTCACCACCCGCCTGCAAGGCATGTACGCTGCGACCCGCCTGAGCATTACCGAGCCACTGTCGGTGATCGTCGGCGCCCGCAGCAGCAACTACTCGGCCATCACCCGTGGCGTCGATGGCAGTCGCACCAGCCAACACAATAATGGTGTGGTCACCCCTTACCTGGGCGCTGTGTACGATCTGGACGACAACTACTCGCTGTACGCCAGCTATACCGACATCTTCACCCCGCAGACCCAGCAGACCGTCAGCGGCGGCACAGTAGAGCCGATCCGTGGCCAGAGCTACGAAACCGGTATCAAGGGTGAGTGGTTCGATGGTCGGCTGAACGCCTCGGCGGCGTACTTCCGCACCAAGCAGGACAACAAGGCGGTGCTCGACGGTGACCTCACCACGCCGACCGGCAACTCGGCTTACAAAGCCGGCACTGGCCAGGAAACCGACGGCATCGACCTGGAGCTGGCCGGCGCCCTGACCCCGGACTGGAACGTCTACGCCGGCTACACCTACCTGCACTTCCGTCGCGTCGACAGCGATGGCCGGCAAGACCCGTCGCACCTGTTCAAGGCCTCGACCACCTATCGCCTGTCGGGCGCGCTGGATCGCCTGACCCTGGGTGCCGGCGTCACCGCGCAAACCAACATCCGCGCCGTGTCTTCGCCTGCCGGTCAGCCGAGCAATGGCATCAGCACCGGCCCGAGCGATGTGAACTGGTCGGGTTACGCGATCTGGAACGCGCTGGCCAAGTACCAGGTGACCGACGACACCAGCGTCACCCTCAATGCCAACAACCTGTTCGACAAGCACTACTACACCCGCTACGGCTTCTACGCCGGCGCCATTTACGGCGACCCACGCAGCCTGTCGCTGACGGTGAACACCGTCTTCTGACGCAACGAAAAACGGCCCGCAGATGCGGGCCGTTTTGTTTTTCCACTCAATGCAGGGACTAGTGCCTCAGCGCTTGGCGATCTTCAGGTCCTGCGCATTGAGCGGCTCTTTGGGCAGCACGCGTTTGGCGACCACGTAATGCTGCTGCCAGTAGGGTTTCTTCAGGGTGTCGATGCTGACCTTCTTGCCACGCCGTGGCGCGTGGATGAAGCGATCGTTGCCCAGGTAGATGGCCACGTGGTTGACCCGGCGGCTCTTGATGTTGAAGAAGATCAGGTCGCCCGGCTTCAGGTCAGTCTTGGCGACCTTGACGCCGTGACCGGCGGCCATGGCGCTGGAGGTGCGCGGCAGGTCGACGTTGGCGACGTCATTGAAGGCGTACTGCACCAGACCACTGCAATCGAAGCCTTTTTTCGGGCTAGTGCCGCCCCAACGATAGGGCGTACCGAGCATGTTTACGGCGCGGCTGAGCACGGCGTTGCTTTGCTTGGCCGGGACTGCGGCGGTGGGCAAGTTGTGCGCTTTGCTGCTGACCGGAACTGCGCGCAGAACGTTGAGGTGCTTGACTTGTGGACGCTTGACCGAGGCGCTGTGCACGGTCTGGCCAGTGAAGCCGTTGGGAAGACGTTGCTCACGATTGGTGGCGTGGGCGGCCAGTGGCAATAATAGACAGAGGGTCAGCCATGTCTTGAACAGAGGCGGCATAGATGAAGCTCTTATGAAAGTTGTGTGTTTGGCGCGCAACTTTATAACAGCTTTTTGATCAACTCCTGATCCGTTGGTCGATTGCGAGGCTACCGCCCGTCGGCCATCTTGAAAAAAGTCACAACTTTTTTTAGAAAATTTTCTGTATAAGCGGCGAGGATTACTCAATGAATGGTTATGGTCAAAGTCAGCCATTGCACGACACCCACAGCAAAGTGCTGGGGTATCTGCTGTGGATCTTCGGCTTCACCGGCTCACACCGGTTCTACTACGGCAAGCCGATCACCGGCACGATCTGGTTCTTCACCCTGGGCCTGCTAGGCATCGGCTGGTTGATCGACCTGTTTCTGATTCCGGCCATGGACCGCGAGGCCGATGCGCGTTTCCAGCCGGGGCGGGTGGACTACAGCCTGGCGTGGATTCTGCTGACCTTCCTCGGCGTGTTCGGCCTGCACCGGCTGTACCAGGGCAAGTGGATTTCCGCGCTGATCTACCTGTGCACCGGTGGGCTGTTCCTGCTCGGTGTGCTGTACGACTTCTGGACCCTCAATCGGCAGATCTCCGAGGTCAACGCCGGCCGCCGCTGAGCTGGAAAAAAGGCCCTGTCAGCATCGCTGGCAGGGCCTTTTCCGTTACTGACGGGTTTGTCGCTGTTGCAGCAGCAGGTTGCTGAAACCTGCCCCGGCCAGTTGTTTCTGCGCCACGGTGAGCTGTTCACGGTTGCTGAACGGACCGACCAGCACGCGGTACCAGGTTTCCTCTTTCACCGTGCCCGACTCGACCTTGACCGTCTGTCCGAGCAGGATGATCTGCGCGCGCACCTTGTCGGCATCGGCCTGCTTGCGGAACGAGCCGGCCTGCAGGAAGAACTGCGTGGTGGCCGCAGGTTTGATCACCGGCGGGGCGGGTGGCGGGGTCTGGCCGAGCAGCGCTGCCTGAGCGCGAGCGGTGTCGATTTTCGCGGCTTCGGCAGGGGTCACCGGGGTGACCGGCTGCGCAGGCACCGGCGGGGTTTTCTCCGGCACCGCTTCAGGCGGCACGATGACTTCCGATTCCGGCAGCAGGGTGTAGAAGTCGTACTTGGGCTTGACCGGCTGCTGCGGCGACGGCGCGGTCTTGTTGGCCTCTGCGACTTTGCCCGGCGCCTGCTTCTCGGGCTTGGCGCGCTGGATGTCGCCCGAACCCGGTTCGAGCTTCATCAGAAACACCACGAAGGCGCCCACGGTAAGGCCCACCGCCAGCCAGATCCACCCCGGAATCGGCTTCTTGCTGGGGGCTTGCTGGCGGCTGGCGCCGCGCTTGGGGGCAGGTTTTTTCTTGGCGGCCAAGTTACATGCGCTCCAGGGTTTCCAGGCCAAGCAGTTCCAGGCCCTGTTTGAGAGTACGGCCGGTCAGCGCGGCCAGGCGCAGACGGCTCTGCTGCAACTCCGGCGTTTCGGCGGCAAGGATCGGGCAGTTCTCGTAGAAGCTGGAGAACAGCCCAGCGATGTCGTAGAGGTAGCTGCACAGCACATGCGGCGTGCCTTTCTCGGCGACGCTGTTAAGCACTTCGCCGAACTGCGCCAGGCGCGCGGCCAGCTCCTGCTCGTGGGCCGCCTGCAGCACGATGCTGCCCTCGACCTGCTCGAAGCCCTTGCCCAGCTTGCGGAACACGCTGGCAACCCGGGTGTAGGCATACAGCAGGTAGGGCGCGGTGTTGCCGTCGAAGTTGAGCATCAGCTCGAAGTTGAAGCTGTAGTCGCTGGTGCGGTGCTTGGACAGGTCGGCGTATTTCACCGCACCGATGCCCACCACTTCGCCGATACGGCGCAGTTCCTCTTCACCCAGGCCTGCGTTCTTTTCCTTGACCAGCGTGTAGGCCCGCTCCTTGGCTTCGTTGAGCAGGTCAATCAGCTTGACCGTGCCGCCGTCGCGGGTCTTGAACGGGCGGCCATCGGCGCCGTTCATGGTGCCGAAGCCCATGTGCTCCATGCGCATCGGGTGACCGACGAAACCGGCGCGGCGGGCCACTTCGAACACTTGGTTGAAGTGCAGCGCCTGACGCTGGTCGACGAAGTACAGCGCACGGTCGGCCTTGAGCACGTTGCTGCGGTAGCGCACGGCGGCCAGGTCGGTGGTGGCGTACAGGTAGCCGCCGTCGGCCTTCTGCACGATCACCGGCAGCGGGTCGCCTTCGGCATTCTTGAACTCGTCGAGGAACACGCACTGCGCGCCCTGGTTCTCGACCAGCAGGCCGCTGTGCTTGAGGTCGCTGACGACGTTGGCAAGATCATCGTTGTAGGCGCTTTCGCCCATCACGTCGGCCATGCTCAGCTTGACGTTGAGCTGCTCGTAGGTCTTCTGGCAGTGCGACAGCGAGATGTCCTTGAAGCGCGTCCACAGCGCCATGCACTCCGGATCGCCGGCCTGCAACTTGACCACCAGGCTGCGCGCGCGGGTGGCGAAGGCTTCGGATTCGTCGAAGCGCTTCTTCGCCGCGCGGTAGAAGTTTTCCAGGTCGGACAGCTCGTCGCTGGTGATGGGGTTTTCTTCCAGGTAGGCCAGCAGCATGCCGAACTGGGTGCCCCAGTCGCCGACGTGGTTCTGCCGGATCACCTCGTCACCGAGGAACTCCAGAATGCGCGCCACGCTGTCGCCGATGATGGTCGAGCGCAGGTGGCCGACGTGCATTTCCTTGGCCAGGTTCGGCGCCGACAGGTCGACCACCACCTTTTCCGCGGCACCGGCCTTGCGCACGCCGAGGCGTGCATCGGCGAGCGCGGCGTCGAGGCGGCTGGCCAGGGCCGCGGTGTTCTGGAAGAAGTTGAGAAAGCCGGGGCCGGCGATTTCCACCTTGCTGATGTCGTCGCTGGCTGGCAGGGCCTGGATGAGTTTTTCCGCCAGGTCGCGTGGCTTCATACCGGCCGGCTTGGCCAGCATCATGGCGATGTTGCTGGCGAAGTCACCGTGGGTCTTGTCGCGGGCGTTTTCCACCTGGATCGCAGGCGACAGACCCTCAGGCAGCACACCGTCGGTGACGAGTTGGGTGAGGGCTTGCTGGACCAGCTGGCGAATGGTGTCTTTCATCAGGTTCTCTTTTCGACCGCAAGCGCGGCGGGGCGCTTCGATGCGCTGGTGGAAAAACTGCACATTATCCGTGGCCGGAAGCGGGTTGCCAACCTTTCACGGCCAATGGTCGTGCACACCGCGCCGCCAGCGGGCGTGACTCAATACAGGTCGACCGGATCGACGTCCAGCGACCAGCGCACCTGTCGGCCGCTAGGCAATTGCTCCAGCTGCACCAGCCAGGCGCTGAGCAGCCGGTGCAGCGCCGCCCGGCCACTGGCCTGCACCAGCAACTGCGCGCGGAAACGCCCGGCGCGGCGTTCCATCGGGGCTGGCACCGGGCCAAGCAGCTCGATGCCGGTCTGCGGAAATTCCGCCAGCCAGGCTTCGGCGGCCGAGCACGCCAGGTCGAGAAACGCCTCGGCCTGCCCCGGCTTGTGCGCCTCGGCACGCAACAGCGCCAGGTGCGAGAACGGCGGCAGGCCGGCGCTGCGACGCTCGCTCAGGGCCTGTTCGGCGAAGGCGAAGTAGCCCTGCTCGGTCAACTGCACCAGTAGCGGATGCTCGGCCAGGTGGGTCTGGATGATCACCTTGCCCGGCTCTTCGGCACGTCCCGCGCGACCGGCGACCTGCATGATCAACTGCGCCATGTGCTCGCTGGCGCGGAAATCGCCGGAGAACAGCCCGCCGTCGGCGTTCAGCACGGCGACCAGGGTCACCCTGGGGAAGTGGTGCCCTTTGGCGAGCATCTGGGTGCCGACCAGGATGCTCGGCTGGCCGCGCTGGATGGTGGTGAACAGCGTGTGCATGGCGTCTTTGCGCGAGGTGCTGTCGCGGTCGACGCGCAGTACCGGGTAATCGGGGAACAGCAGCTTGAGACGTTCTTCGGCGCGCTCGGTGCCGGCGCCGATGGGGCGCAGGTCGACGTGATCGCATTGCGGGCATTGCTGCGGCAGGCGTTCTTCATGGCCGCAGTGGTGGCAGCGCAGCAGGCCCGAGCGCTGGTGTACGGTCATCCGCGCGTCGCAGCGCGGGCAGCCCGACAACCAGCCGCAGTCGTGGCACAGCAGTGTCGGCGCGAAGCCACGGCGGTTGAGGAACACCAGCACTTGCTGGCCCGCTTCCAGGGTCTGGCGGATGGCCTGCTGCAACGGCCCGCTGATGCCGCTGTCCAGCGGCAGGCTGCGCACGTCCAGGCGCAGCAGCCGCGGCGGCTGCGCGCCGCCAGCACGCTGATGCATGCGCAGCAGGCCGTAGCGGCCGGTGTGGGCGTTGTGCAGGCTTTCCAGCGAGGGCGTGGCCGAGCCGAGCAGAATCGGAATCTGCTCCTGATGGGCGCGCACCACCGCCAGGTCGCGGGCGTGGTAACGCAGGCCTTCCTGCTGTTTATAGGAGCCGTCGTGTTCCTCGTCGATGATGATCAGCCCGGGGTGCTTCATGGGCGTGAACAGCGCCGAGCGGGTGCCGATGATGATGTCGGCTTCGCCGTCTCGGGCGGCTATCCAGGCGTCCAGGCGCTCGCGGTCGCTCAGGCCAGAATGCAGCAGGGCGATGCGCGCGTTGAAGCGTTGCTCGAAGCGCGCCACGGTCTGCGGGCCGAGGTTGATCTCGGGAATCAGAATCAGCGCCTGCTTGCCGGCTTGCAACGCTTCGCGGATCAGTTGCAGGTACACCTCGGTCTTGCCGCTGCCGGTCACCCCGGCCAGCAGAAAGGCGTGAAAGGCACCGAAGCCTGAGCGCACGGCGGCGAACGCCGCTTGCTGTTCGTCGTTGAGGGTCAGTTCCGGCTGCGCCAGCCAGTGCTCATGGCGCGGCGCCGGCAGTTGCCGCCGCACCTCCACGTTCACCAGGCCCTTGGCCAGCAGCAGGTCGAGGCTGTCCTTGTTCAGTTGCAGCTTGCTCAGCAGGCTGTGGGCCACCCCATGCGGGTGCTGGGCCAAGGTCTGCAAGGCTTCACGCTGGCGCGGCGCGCGAGCGATGCGCGGGTCACTCAGGCTCGCGCCGTCTGCCGCGTGCCAGTAGCGCTCCTGGCGCGCCTCGGCCAGCTCGCCCTGGCGCAGCAGGTTGGGCAAGGCCCAGCTCAGGGTGTCGCCCAGGCTGTGCTGGTAATACTGCGCGGTCCACAGGCACAGCTTGAACAGCGCCGGGGGCAGCGGCGAGACCTCATCGAGCAGCGCGCGGGCAGGCTTTAGCTTGTCGTCCGGCACCTCGCTGCGGTCGTCGACCTGCACCAGCACGCCGATCATCTCGCGGCGGCCGAACGGCACGCGCACGCGCATCCCCGGCGTCAGCGTGCGGCCTGCCAGGCCTGCCGGTGCGCGGTAATCGAACAGGCGACGCAAGGGCGAGGGCAGGGCGAGGCGCAGGATGACGTCGGACACGCGGGAGGTCTCTGGAGGGTGTTTCAGAATGCGACGAGCCTAGCAGACGACAGTCGGTGCAAGCGACAACTTGCGCTCAGGACGCGCTCTGGTATTATTCGCCGCCTAATTACGTGCGGTATTCAACAATGGTGTTGGGTGGCGGCACGCAGCTCGAGGAAATGACGATGAAAGACAATATCCATCCGAATTACGAAGCAGTTGCAGTCACCTGCAGCTGTGGCGCTCAGTTCGAAACCCGTTCGACCCTGGCCAAGCCTCTGTCGATCGACGTTTGCTCGCTGTGCCACCCGTTCTACACCGGTAAGCAAAAAGTTCTCGACACCGGTGGTCGCGTACAGAAGTTCGCAGATCGCTTCGGCATGTTCGGTGCCAAGAAGTAAGACTGCGCATGGCGAATTCTTCGGAGTTCGTACTGTTGCAAAAAAAGGCGTCCCTGGTGGGCGCCTTTTTTGTGGGCGTCTTCTGGCACCTTTCGGCCGCAGCGCTGTGCCCATTGCCGCTGCCCAAGGCGACGGTTGCGGTCGCTGAGGTGGTCGATGGCGATACCCTGCGCCTGGGCAACGGCCGCAGCGTTCGGCTGATCGGCATCAACGCCCCGGAAGTCGGTCGCGGCAAGCGCGCCAGTGAACCCTACGCCATCGCCGCGCGGCAGCGCTTGCAGGCGCTGGTCGAGGCCAGTGGCGGGCGTATCCATCTCGTCCGCGGGGCGGAGTCCAACGACCGCTATGGCCGCATCCTCGCCTATGGCTACGCGCGAACTGGCGACAATCTGGCTGCACAACTGCTGCGTGAGGGGCTGGGCTACCACAGCGCAATCGCCCCCAACACGCGTCTGGCGATCTGTCAGGGCGAGGCAGAGCAGGCTGCACGTACGGCCCGTCTCGGGCTCTGGCAGGGTCAACCCGTGCAACGCGCGCGCACGCTGAAACACTCCGGTTTCGCTGTGGTCAGCGGCCAGGTCACGCGTATGCAGCGGCGCAATGGTGCGCTGTTGCTGGATGTCGATGGCGTGCTGCGAGTACGCCTTCCCGCTCGTCTGCTGCGCAGTTATCCCGCGGCATTCGCGGATACCCTCAAAGGGCGAACGGTGGAAGTGCGGGGCTGGATCGTCAGCCGTTCAGGTGCGCGTGCCGCCACGCCGCGCTCACTGCGCTGGCAGCTGCAACTGAGCCACCCAAGCATGCTCAGAGGGCCAGCTGGATAGAAAGTTGTAGACACTATCATCGCTGATTGTACACACTGGCTTTTCCACGCCACCGTAGGTCCTAGCGCAAAGTCGTAGACCAAGGGCCTTGACAGTTGTGACCGGGCAGTCTTGTCGCTCCCCGGCACATTGCGTATCCTCGGCGGCCCGTCAGAACAGTAAAAAGCGGAATGCCTACCATGTCAGATCTCAAAACTGCCGCTCTCGACTACCACGCTCAGCCTCGTCCGGGGAAACTGAGCGTCGAGCTCACCAAGCCTACCGCCACCGCGCGCGACCTGGCCCTGGCCTACAGCCCGGGCGTTGCTGAGCCGGTGCGTGAAATCGGCCGTGACCCAGAGCTGGCTTACAAGTACACCGGCAAGGGCAACCTGGTCGCAGTGATTTCCGACGGCACCGCCATTCTCGGTCTGGGTGACCTCGGCCCACTGGCGTCCAAGCCGGTCATGGAAGGCAAAGGCGTTCTGTTCAAGCGCTTCGCCGGTATCGATGTGTTCGACATCGAAGTCGAGTCGGAAAGCCCGCAGGCCTTCATCGACACCGTGCGTCGCATTTCCATCACCTTCGGTGGCATCAACCTCGAAGACATCAAGGCCCCTGAGTGCTTCGAGATCGAGCGTACGCTGATCGAGCAGTGCGACATCCCGGTGTTCCACGATGACCAGCACGGCACCGCCATCGTCACCGCGGCCGGCATGATCAACGCCCTGGAGATCGCCGGCAAGACCCTGCCTGAAGCGCAGATCGTCTGTCTCGGTGCCGGTGCTGCGGCCATCTCCTGCATGAAGCTGCTGGTGAGCATGGGTGCCAAGGTCGAAAACATCTTCATGATCGACCGCAGCGGCGTGATCCACGCTGGCCGTGACGACCTCAACCAGTACAAGGCGCAGTTCGCCCACGCCACCGACAAGCGCACCCTGGCCGACGCCCTGAACGGTGCCGACGTGTTCGTTGGCCTGTCCGGCCCGAACCTGCTCAGCGCCGAAGGCCTGAAGTCGATGGCGCCGAACCCGATCGTCTTCGCCTGCTCCAACCCTGATCCGGAAATCAAGCCGGAACTGGCCCATGAAACCCGCAGCGACGTGATCATGGCCACCGGTCGTTCCGACTACCCGAACCAGGTCAACAACGTGCTGGGCTTCCCCTTCATCTTCCGTGGCGCTCTGGACGTACGTGCCAAGCGCATCAACGAAGAAATGAAGATCGCCGCCGCCATCGCCCTGAAAGACCTGGCCAAGCAGCCTGTGCCTCAGGAAGTCTGCGACGCCTACGGCGTTCAGGCCTTGGAGTTCGGTCGTGAGTACATCATTCCCAAGCCGATGGACCCACGCCTGATCACGCTGGTCTCCGATGCCGTGGCCAAGGCCGCCATCGAGTCCGGCGTCGCCACCCTGCCGTATCCGAAGCACTACCCGCTCAAGGGTGTGGATGACGTCTTCAACGGCTAAGCGGCCTTGCATGAAAAACCCGCTCCTGGTGAGCGGGTTTTTTTATGGGGCAGCTGCGAGCTTGAAGTCGCAAGCCGCAAGCTGAGCGGTGTGCCGTGATAGATCGCGTCAGGCTCGCCCTGACGCAATCCATCTTGCCGCTTGCCGCTTAAAGCTTGCCGCTTAGAACAGGTCCATGGGCGCCGATTCGTCGGCCGGCAGTGGGCTGCCTGGCGCTACACCGTTGCCCAGCTCATCGCCATTGGGCGGTGAGTCTTCGGCCTTGAACAGCTCGAAGTAGGCGTTGGGTGTGCTCGGCGTTGCGGCGCGGCCACTGATTGGGTCGACGCGCAGGCTGAGGATGCCCTGGGGTTGAGCCGGTGGGTGGCTGGGCTTGTCCTTCAGCGCAGCGCCCATGTAGTTCATCCAGATCGGCAGCGCCGCAGTACCGCCGTATTCGCGGCGGCCGAGGCTTTCCGGCTGATCGAAACCAACCCAGACGGTGGTCATGAAGTCGGCGTTGTAGCCAGAGAACCAGGCGTCCTTGGACTCGTTGGTGGTGCCGGTCTTGCCCGCCAGGTCGTTACGGCCCAGGGCCAGCGCCCGGCGTCCGGTGCCGCGCTTGATCACGTCCTGCAACATGCTGGTGAGGATGTAGGTGGTGCGACCGTCGACGATACGCTCGGCCACCGCCGGTGGCTGGGTGGCGGCGAAGGCCTGGTCGATGGCGTTGGGCGCTTCGCCGGGCAGGCCGCCGGTGCTGATCGGCTGTTCCGGTGCGGCGATACCGGCCTGATCCTCGGCGCCTTGTGGCACGCGTGGCGGGTTGGCGGTGAAGAGTGTCTCGCCACTGCGGCTTTCGATGCGCTCGATCAGATACGGGCTGATCTTGTAGCCGCCGTTGGCGAAGGTGCTCCAGCCTGCGGCGATCTCCATGGGCGTCAGGGTGGCGGTGCCCAGGGCCAGCGACAGGTTGTAGGGCAGGTCCTGCTTGTTGAAGCCGAAGCGGGCGATGTAGTCGACCGTGCGGCCTACACCCATGGCTTGCAGCAAGCGGATCGACACCAGGTTGCGCGACTTGTACAGCGCTTCGCGCATGCGGATCGGGCCGAGGAAGGTGTTGGTGTCGTTCTTCGGACGCCAGACCTTGTCGACGTTGGGGTCGGCGAACACGATCGGTGCATCGTTGACCAGGCTGGCGGCGGTGTAGCCGCTGTCCAGGGCCGCGCTGTACACGAACGGCTTGAAGCTCGAACCGGGCTGGCGCTTGGCCTGGGTGGCGCGGTTGTAGTTGCTCTGCTCGAACGAGAAGCCGCCGACCAACGCGCGGATCGCGCCGCTGGTGGGGTCTAGCGAGACCAGGGCGCTTTGCGCTGCGGGCACCTGGCTGAATTTCAAGGTGCCGTCGGCCAGGCGCTGGACCCGCACCAGGTCGCCCACCTGAGCGACGTCTGCCGGCGACTGCGGCGCGCGGCCCTGGGCGTTGGTGTTGATGAACGGACGCGCCCATTTCATCGAGTCCCAGGCAATCTGCTGATCCTGGCCGCTGCGGGTCAGCACGCTGATGCCGGTCTTCTCGACTTGGGTGACGATGGCCGGCTCCAGGCCGCCGAGGGTGCGCTGCTTGCTCAGCTCGGCCAGCCATTCGCTGCGGCTCTTGCCCGGGAAGCGCGCCAGCGGGCCGCGATAGCCATGGCGCTCGTCGTACTCGCTGAGGCCTTTGAGCACCGCGGTGTTGGCCATTTCCTGGAGATCGCTGGGCACGCTGGTGGTGACGCGGAAGCCTTCGGTGTAGGCATCGCTGCCATAACGCCCGACCATCTCGGCGCGGGCCATCTCTGCCACGTAAGGCGCGTACACCTCAGGGGTCGGCACGTGATAGCTGGCGTTGAGCGGCTCGGCCAGGGCGTTCTGGTAGCTGGCCTGATCGATCTTGCCGAGGCGATACATGCGCCCCAGGATCCAGTCGCGACGCTCTTTGGCGCGCACTGGGTTGGCCAGCGGGTTGAAGCGCGAGGGCGCCTTGGGCAGGCCGGCAATCATCGCCATCTGCGCCAGGCTGACGTCACGGATCGATTTGCCGTAGTACACCTGCGCGGCGGCATCGATGCCGTAGGCGCGGTTACCCAGGTAGATCTTGTTGACGTACAGCTCGAGGATTTCGTCCTTGGTCAGCTCGCGTTCGATTTGCAGCGCCAGGAGAATTTCGTTGGTCTTGCGCGAGAAACTGCGCTCGCTGGTGAGGAAGAAGTTCTTCGCCACCTGCATGGTGATGGTACTGCCGCCGGTCTGGATGTGGCCGGTTTTCACCAGCTGCGTCGCCGCGCGCATCAGGCTGCCCGGGTCGACACCGTAGTGATTGAGGAAATTGTCGTCCTCGGCTGACAGAAGCGCCTGGATGAACTGTGGGGGAATTTCCTCGAAACGGATGGGAGAGCGCCGCATCTCGCCGAATTCGGCGATCAGCTTGCCGTCGCTGCTATACACCCTCAGGGGTATCTGCAACTGGATGCTTCTGAGCGAGTCGACCGACGGGAGGTTGGGACTAAGATACAGAAACGCGCCGCTCAGACCGAGTACGAGCGAGCAGATGACTGCAACGAAAGACCACCAGCAGAATTTCAACAGGCGTATCAAGGCTTTTGGGTGTCCAGGTTGGGAAGTGGATTGCACGCGTCCGGGGACTGGGAAAAATCGCCGGCATTATAAGCACTTTTCGCTTGACTGGGTCACCGTCCGGGCAGTCCGCCGACTGTCAGTGAACGGCTTGATCGACCTCTGGAGCCGGGGTATCGCCACCCGCAGAAAAGGAAAAACCAGTGCTTGGACGCATAGGCAGGGATGCCAGTTCACCTCTGGCGGTGGAAATCGCCGCCGACTCCATTCGAATCGTGCAATTGAACCGCCGCCGCGGCCGGCCCCGCATCAGCGCGTGGGCGGTGGAAATGCTCGAGCGCAGTACACCGCTGCCAGGGTTGTGCCAGCCGTTGCGCCGGGCCGTGCAGCGCTGCGCCAGCCGTCAGCGCAAGGTCGTTCTGGCGTTGCCGGCCGCCCAGGTGATCTGCAAGACCTGCGCGCTGCCGGCCGGTCTTGTCGACACCCAGCTAGAGCAGCAGCTGTTGCGTCAGGCCGAGCAGTTGTTGCCTTTTCCGCTGGATGATCTTGCCCTGGACTTTCAGGTGCTCGGCCCTGCAGCCCAGCCGGGCCAGGTCGAGGTGCTGGTGGCCGCGTGCCGACAGAGCCTGATAGATCCCTACGAGCAACTCTGTGCCGAGGCCGGGTTGCAACTGGTCGGCATCGAGGTAGACAGCTTTGCCCTGTTGCGACTGCTACGCGGTGGCGCTGCCGAGGGCGCGGCGTTGTTGCAGGTGGAGGCGAACGAAGTGCTGTTGCACCGCTGGGGCGCCCGGCACCTGGCGCTGCAGCAACGAGCGCCAGAACTTCCCGGCAGCGATCCACTGGCCTGCGTCGACTGGCTCCGCGGGCTGTGGCAAGAGGCTTCAGCGCTTGGCCCTCCCACGCAGTTGTCGTTGACCGGCGCGCGCGCCAGCGAGGCGTTGGCTCAGGTGCTGTCTGCGCAACTGGGCCTGGCCTG
Source organism: Pseudomonas cremoricolorata DSM 17059 = NBRC 16634 (assembly GCF_000425745.1). Lineage (GTDB taxonomy): Bacteria > Pseudomonadota > Gammaproteobacteria > Pseudomonadales > Pseudomonadaceae > Aquipseudomonas > Aquipseudomonas cremoricolorata. The sequence continues at coordinate 303,739 of NZ_AUEA01000001.1, forward strand.
CGCAGTGTGGACGCCGCTGGAGTCGATGCAGCCCGGCGCGCCGATCGACGAGCAACTGCGCAGCCAGGTTGGCCGGCTGGCGTTGGCCCATGGCCTGGCGTTGGGAGGGCTGCGCTGATGATTCGGCTGAACTTGCTGCCTTGGCGCGAGCAGCGCCGCCACGCCGCGGTACGGCGCTTTCAGGCCACACTCGTGGCCGGCACGGTGGGCGCGTTGGCGCTGGTGACGGTGATCGATCAGTTGGCGCAGTCGCGTGTGCGCGAGCAGCGTCTGGCCAATGCTGACGCGCAGCGTCAGGTCGAACGCCTGCAAACCGATGTGCAGACACTCGATGAGCTGCGTGCGGCGCGGGCTGCACTGGAGCTGCGCCAGCGCGTGCTGACTCGCCTGAGAAGCGATCAAGCGCTGCTGCCGAGCATGCTCGCCGGTCTTGAGCAGGCCATGCCCAGCGGCCTGCAGCTCACCGAACTGCGCCTTGACGGTGAACGGGTGGTGCTGATCGGCCTGGCCGCATCGCCTGCCCTGGTCGCCCAGTGGGTGCGCGAGTTGCAGCAGTTGGGGATGCTGAGCGATGTCGAGATCAGTGCGATTCGCAACAGCGTCGATGGCGAGGCGTTCGAACTGCTCGCCAGGCTGCCAGCGCGCTGGTCATGAAGGCGCTGTTATGGCTCGACTGGCAGGCGATGGCGGCGCGGCACTGGTTACAGAGGCTGCTGCTGGTGCTGCTGCTGATGTCGGCGGTGGTCGCAGTAGGTTACTGGGTGCGCGTGCAGGCCTCGCAACACGCGCTCGAGCAGGCCTTGGCCCAGGCCCAGCAGCTGCGCACCCTCCACGCCCAGTTGCGCACACAGGCCGAACATGTGCAGGCCGAGCGCGAGGCAGTGGCGCAGGCCAGCGCGCGCTTGCTCGACAGCCGCTGGCGGCTGGCGGCCGGCGAAGACAGCAGCGATCTGCTCGATCAACTGAGCCGGGCAGGGCATGCCCATGGCCTGGCCTTCGAGCAGGTGGCGATTGCCGCAGAGCCTGCGCAAGCCGATTTCCGCCCCTCGACCCTGCAGATTCAGGCCGGCGGCAGCTACCCGGCATTACGCCAGTGGCTCGATGACTGGCTGGGGCAGATGCGCCTGCTGCGTGTTGGCGAGCTGCGCTTGACCCAGTCCTCGACCGATGCCGGGCGCGTTCAGGCACACCTGCGCGTCACCGCCTACCACCCTGGTGAGGTCCTGGCTGCGCCGGTGTCACTGGCCGAACAGCCCGCCCGTGGCCGCGCGCCTGCGCTTGAGGTCGATCTGTTTCGCCCGTGGTCGACGCAGCGGGTGGCCGGCGATCTGCGCGGTGTGCCGCTGGAACAGTTGAAAATGGTCGGCAGCCTGTTCAGTGCGCAGCGACGGCAGGCGCTGATCGCCGCTGCCGGGCGTATTCATCGGGTGCGGGTCGGTGACGCCCTGGGGCGTTATCAGGGCAAGGTGGTGGCAGTCGAAGCCGGGCAGGTGCGGGTACAGGAACGCATTTTCCTTGGCGACATGTGGCAGGAGCACAACAGGACGTTGTGGCTTGGAAACAGCGTGGGTAATCGAGGTGCAGATGAGCGAGACGGCAAGGAGGCGAGGGTGCTGGGCGGTGTTGCCGATTCTGGTGTCGCTGATGCTGATGTGGCTGCCGATGCAGGCGCAGGCGAGCGAGGATGAACGGCTGTCGTTGAATTTTCAGGATGTCGAGGTACGTGCGGTGCTGCAGGTGCTGGCCGAACACGCCGGAGTCAACCTGGTGGCCAGCGATACGGTTCAAGGGCGGGTCACCTTGCGGCTCGAGCAAGTCGGCTGGCAGCAGGCCCTGGACCTGGTCTTGCGCAGCAAAGGCCTGAGCCGGCGCCAGGAAGGCAACGTGCTGCTGGTTGCACCCACTTCGGAGCTGGTCGAGCAGGCTGCGCAGGCGCGGCTGGGGGATGTGCACGAAGCGCAGCAACAGCCGCTGCAGCGCGAGCTTTTGCCCATCCACCACGCCAATGCTGCGCAGCTGGCCGACTTGCTGCTCACCGCGCTGGGCGATGAACCGGGTTTTGCCACCCGCGGTGGGCTGAGCGTGGATGTGCGCACCAACACCTTGATCGTCAGCCAGCCGGCGCAGCGTCTGCAAGAACTGCGCACGCTGGTCCGGCAACTGGATGTGCCGGTGCGTCAGGTGATGATCGAGGCGCGTATCGTCGAGGTGAATGTCGATTACCAGCAGGGGCTGGGGGTACGCTGGGGCAGTGGCCTGTACGAGGAGGGCGCGCGCGCCGGCAAGGAGCTGTTCGTCGACCTGGGCGTGGAGCGCGCAGGGGCGGTGATTGGCCTGGGCCTGCTGCGCAGCGAGGTGCTGCTCGACCTGGAGCTGAGCGCCATGGAAAAGACCGGCAACGGCGAGATCATCTCCCAGCCCAAGGTGTTCACGGCCGACAAGGAAACCGCAAGGATTCTCAAGGGCACCGAGGTGCCGTACCAGGAGACCAGCAAGAGCGGTGCGACCTCGACCTCGTTCCGCGAGGCCTCGCTGTCACTGGAAGTCACCCCACAGATCACCCCGGATGGCGATGTCATCATGACCGTGCGCGTGACCAAGGACGAACCCGACTACCTCAACGCCCTGAACGACGTACCGCCGATCCGAAAGAACGAGGTCAACGCCAAGGTCCGCGTGGCCAATGGCGATACCATTGTGATTGGCGGCGTGTATTCGACGTCGCAAAACAAAGTGTCCGACAAGGTGCCATTTCTCGGTGATCTGCCGTATGTTGGGCGGCTGTTTCGACGCGATGCATTACAAGAGAAAAAATCCGAGCTTTTGGTCTTTCTGACTCCGCGTATCATGGGAGACCAGGCGATAGCTGTGAGTCGTTGATTCTGTGCGAAATATGATACTTGTGGGGCCGATGGGCGCGGGTAAAAGCACCATCGGCCGCTTGCTGGCCAAAGAGCTGCGTTTGCTGTTCAAGGATTCCGACAAGGAAATCGAACTGCGCACGGGCGCCAATATCCCGTGGATCTTCGACAAGGAAGGCGAGCCAGGCTTTCGCGACCGCGAACAGGCCATGATCGGCGAGCTGTGCGAACTTCAAGGCGTGGTACTGGCCACCGGCGGCGGCGTTGTCATGCGTGAGGCCAATCGTCAGGCCCTGCGCCAGGGTGGGCGGGTGATCTACCTGCACGCTTCGGTGGAGCAGCAGGTCGGGCGCACCGCCCGTGACAGAAACCGCCCGTTGCTGCGCACGGCCAACCCTGAAGCCACGCTGCGCGCGCTGCTCGAACTGCGCGACCCGCTCTACCGCGAAATTGCCGACCTGGTGGTGGAGACCGACGAGCGCCCGCCGCGTATGGTGGTACTCGACATTCTCGAACGGCTCGAGCAGTTGCCGCCCCGGTAAGCCGCGTCTATTCTCGGCGACCACTGCCGAGACGCGTTCAACGTTTTCGCGCGGGTCGCTGCGACGATCCCGTGCTCCAGTACATCGTGGGGATACATGCAGACACTGAAAGTCGATCTGGGCGAGCGTAGCTACCCCATCTACATTGGCGAAGGCCTGCTGGACCAGGCTGAACTGCTGGCGCCGCACATCACCGGGCGGCAAGTCGCAATCGTGTCCAACGAAACCGTCGCCCCCTTGTATCTGCAACGCCTGAGTCACACCCTCGGCGCCTACAAGGTGCTGCCGGTGGTACTGCCCGACGGTGAGGCATACAAGAACTGGGAAACCCTGCAACTGATCTTCGACGCGCTGCTCAGCGCCCGACATGACCGTCGCACCACGGTGATCGCCCTGGGCGGTGGCGTGATCGGCGACATGGCCGGTTTCGCAGCGGCGTGCTACCAGCGCGGTGTCGACTTCATCCAGGTGCCGACCACGCTGTTGTCCCAGGTCGATTCCTCGGTCGGCGGCAAGACCGGCATCAATCATCCATTGGGCAAGAACATGGTCGGCGCGTTCTATCAGCCCAATGCCGTGCTGATCGACACCACCAGTCTTGGCACCTTGCCGGCCCGCGAGCTGTCGGCGGGGCTGGCCGAGGTCATCAAGTACGGCCTGATCTGCGACAAGCCCTTCCTCGCCTGGCTCGAAGAGACGATGCCGGCCCTGCGCCGGCTCGATTCAGCCGCCCTCACCGAAGCCATCGCCCGCTCCTGCGCGGCCAAGGCTGCGGTGGTGGGCGCCGATGAGCGCGAGTCTGGCGTGCGCGCCACGCTCAACCTCGGTCACACCTTCGGCCACGCCATCGAGACGCACATGGGTTATGGCGTCTGGCTGCATGGCGAGGCGGTGTCTGCGGGTACGGTCATGGCGCTGGAAATGTCCATGCGCCTGGGCTGGATCGATCAGGCCGAGCGTGACCGGGGCATCCGCCTGTTGCAGGCTGCCGGCCTGCCGGTGGTACCGCCGACGGAAATGACCCCGGCACACTTCATGGAACACATGGCAGTCGACAAGAAGGTACTCGATGGGCGTCTGCGTCTGGTGCTGCTGCGCCAGATGGGCGAGGCCATCGTCACTGACGACTATCCGACACAGATTCTCCAGGCGACGCTGGCGGCGGATTACCGCGCCATCGTGGCCCAGCTTTGAGGTTGTGACAGCGCGATGACCAGTTTGCATGCCGACGAGGCCTTCCTCGACCATTACGAGTTGAGCCACGACCCTTTCGCCCCACGGGTGCCAGGGTTCAAATTCTTTCCCGCCCAGCGCAAGCCGGTGTTGGGCCAGCTGCACCACCTGGCGCGCTACAGCCACCTGATGCTGGTGGTCACAGGACCATTGGGCAGCGGCAAGACGCTGCTGCGTCAGGCGCTGGTGGCCAGCACCAACAAGCAGTCGGTGCAAAGCGTGGTGGTTTCTGCCCGCGGAGCTGCGGATGCGGCCAGCGTACTGGGCCAGGTGGCGCAGTCGCTCAACGTCGCCAAGGCGGAAATGCAGGCCATTCTTTCCCAGGTCGTGCAGTTGGCGCTGACCGGCCAGGAAGTCTATCTGTTGGTGGACGATGCGGAACAACTCGAGGAGTCGGCACTCCAAGCGTTGCTGGAGTTGGCTGCCGGGGTGGCTGAGGGTCGCCCCCATGTGTTCCTGTTCGGTGAGCCGTCGCTGATCGCTCGGCTGGACGCGTTCAGTGCGGACGAAGAGCGGTTCCATGTCATCGAGCTTGAGCCCTATACCGAGGACGAAACGCGCGAATACCTGGAACAGCGCCTGGAAGGGGCAGGGCGTGGTATCGACCTGTTCACCCGGGAGCAACTGGCCGACATCCACGAAAACTCCGACGGCTGGCCTGGAATCATCAACCAGGTTGCCCGCGATACATTGATCGAAGCCATGATCGCCAGCCGCACCACGGCCAAGCGACCAACCATGGGGTTCACTATGCCGAAGAAACATGTACTGGCGTTGTCCGCAGTCATCGTGGTGGCCGTCGCCGCTGCGGTGCTGATGCCCAAGAAAGGTGACAAGCCTGCCCAGGAGCCTGTCACGCAGAGTCAGCAGGGTCAGACCAACGATGGCAGCCCAGCCATCGAGTTCTCCGGCACCACCAAGCCGCTGCCGCTTGGCGGGCAACAGCCCGTCGTGCGCGAACCGTTGGCCGAAGCCGCAGGGATGGGCGATGGCGAGGAAAACGGTCCGGCCAGCAATACCACGCTGCAACCGTCCAATCCGCCGACCGTGACCACCACCGCGCCGCCCGAAGGCGTCTCGGCAGGTCCGGCGCCCACGCCCGCTCAGCCCATTGCTCAGGCACCTGCGCAAAAGCCTGCGGCCACCCAGCCGGCCAAACCGGCAACGCCCGCCGCCAAACCCGCGCCTGCACAGCCTTCGACCCCTACCCAGGTCGCCAAGGCCGCGCCGGCTGTCAAGCCTGCGGAAAAACCGGCAGCAGCCACCGGCGGCAGCGGCAACAGCGGTTGGTACAGCAGCCAGAAAGCGGGCAACTACGTGGTGCAGATTCTCGGCACCAGCTCCGAGGCCTCGGCCCAGGCATTCGTCAAAGCCCAGGGCGGCGAGTACCGCTACTTCAAGAAATCCTTGCAGGGCAAGCCGCTGTACGTGGTGACCTACGGTAACTTCGCCAGCCGTGACGCTGCTATTGCGGCCATCAAGAACTTGCCAGAGAAGGTTCAGGCTGGTAAACCTTGGCCACGAACCGTCGCCAGCGTCCAACAAGAGCTGGCCTCGGCCCGCTGATCCTTCCGGGCGGCATCACCCCGCCGCCCAGTTGCTGAGCGATTCCCGACACTCCGAGAGCCTGCTGCACACCGATGCGGCAGGCTTTTCTGTCCCAGACTGCCGGCCAAAAGCCCCCTCCATGCAGTTCTGGCTGAAGCGTTTCACACGGCACAGGCCTGACCACGGCGGTGCGTGCTAAAACATTCAAAATAGCGACATAAATTTTCAATGATGCGTCATGAAAATTTGTGGGCGTCGCTGCCCCTGTGCAACAATGGAATTCCTTCACCCCACAAAAAAACTGGCAATCGACCAGTGTGGGCGTCAAGTGTCTGTTCTAAAAAGAGTTTAGCCTTCGTCGAGAGGCGAACCTGGTGAGAAAGTGTCTATGAAAACAGGTCTGTACCACCCCGAAGAATTCAAGGATAACTGTGGTTTTGGCCTGATCGCCCATATGACGGGCGAGCCCAGTCACCACCTTCTGCAAACCGCCATGCAGGCGCTGACCTGCATGACCCACCGCGGCGGCATCAATGCCGACGGCAAGACCGGCGACGGTTGCGGCCTGCTCATGCAGAAGCCCGATCAGTTCCTGCGTGCCGTGGCCCAGGAGCACTTCTCCACCGCGCTGCCCAAGCAGTACGCCGTGGGCATGGTTTTCTTCAATCAGGACCCGATCAAGGCTCAAGCCGCTCGGGACAACATGGACCGTGAAATTCTCGCCGCAGGCCTGAGCCTGGTCGGCTGGCGCAAGGTGCCGATCGATACCAGCGTGCTCGGCCGTCTGGCCCTCGAGCGCCTGCCGCAGATCGAGCAGGTGTTCATCGGTGGTGAAGGCCTGAGCGATCAGGACTTCGCCATCAAGCTGTTCAGCGCCCGCCGCCGCTCGTCGGTCGCCAACGCCCACGACAGCGACCACTACATCTGCAGCTTTTCCCACAAGACCATCATCTACAAAGGCCTGATGATGCCGCGCGACCTGGCGGCGTTCTATCCAGACCTGGGCGATGAGCGTCTGCAAACCGCTATTTGCGTGTTCCACCAGCGCTTCTCCACCAACACCCTGCCGAAATGGCCGCTGGCCCAGCCATTCCGCTTCCTCGCCCACAACGGCGAAATCAACACCATCACCGGCAACCGCAACTGGGCCATGGCCCGTCGCACCAAGTTCGCCAATGACCTGATCCCCGACCTCGACGAGCTCGGCCCGCTGGTCAACCGCGTGGGCTCGGACTCCTCGAGCATGGACAACATGCTCGAGCTGATGGTCACCGGTGGCATCGACCTTTTCCGCGGCGTGCGCATGCTGGTGCCGCCGGCCTGGCAGAACGTCGAGACCATGGACGCCGACCTGCGCGCCTTCTACGAATACAACTCCATGCACATGGAAGCGTGGGATGGCCCGGCCGGTATCGTCATGACCGAAGGCCGCCACGCGGTGTGCCTGCTCGACCGCAACGGCCTGCGTCCGGCGCGCTGGGTGACCACCAAGAACGGCTACATCACCCTCGCTTCGGAAATCGGCGTGTGGAACTACCAGCCCGAAGACGTTCTAGCCAAAGGCCGGGTCGGCCCGGGGCAGATCTTCGCGGTCGACACCGAAACCGGGCAGATTCTCGACACCGACGCCATCGACAACCGCCTCAAGTCGCGCCACCCGTACAAGCGCTGGCTGCGTCAGCACGCCACGCGCATCCAGGGAACCCTGGAGGGCGATGAGGGCGTGGCCAGCTATGACGCTGACCAGCTCAAGCAGTACATGAAGATGTTCCAGGTCACCTTCGAGGAGCGTGACCAGGTGCTGCGCCCGCTCGGCGAGCAGGGCCAGGAAGCGGTCGGCTCGATGGGCGACGACACGCCGATGGCGGTGCTCTCGCAGCGCGTGCGCTCGCCGTACGACTTCTTCCGCCAGCAGTTCGCCCAGGTCACCAACCCGCCGATCGACCCGCTGCGCGAAGCGATCGTCATGTCTCTGGAAATCTGCCTGGGCGCCGAGCGCAACATCTTCCAGGAGTCGCCTGAGCACGCTTCGCGGGTGATCCTCAGCTCGCCGGTGATCTCGCCTGCGAAATGGCGCACGCTGATGAACCTGGAGCGCGAAGGCTTCGACCGTCAGCTGATCGACCTCAACTACGAGCAGAGCCTCGGCCTGGAAGCGGCGGTGCGCAACATCGCCGATCAGGCTGAAGAAGCGGTGCGCGCGGGCAAGACGCAACTGGTGCTGAGCGACCGTCTGATCGCCCCGGGCCGTCTGCCGGTGCATGCCTCGCTGGCCGTTGGCGCCGTGCACCACCGCCTGACCGAGCAGGGCCTGCGCTGCGACAGCAACATCCTGGTCGAAACCGCCACTGCCCGTGACCCGCACCACTTTGCCGTGTTGCTGGGCTTCGGCGCCTCGGCGGTGTACCCGTACCTGGCCTACGAAGTATTGGCCGACCTGATCCGCACCGGTGAAGTGCTGGGCGATCTGGACGAGGTGTTCAAGTACTACCGCAAGGGCATCTCCAAGGGCCTGCTGAAAATCCTCTCGAAGATGGGCATTTCCACCGTCGGTTCCTACCGCGGCGCCCAGCTGTTCGAAGCCATCGGCCTGTCGTCCGAAGTGGTCGACCTGAGCTTCAAAGGTGTGCCGAGCCGAATCCAGGGCGCGCGTTTCGTCGACCTGGAAAGCGACCAGAAGCTGCTCGCCGCCGAAGCCTGGAGCGCGCGCAAGCCGATCCAGCAAGGTGGCCTGCTGAAGTTCGTGCATGGCGGCGAGTACCACGCCTACAACCCGGATGTGGTCAATACCCTGCAGGCGGCGGTGCAGCAGGGCGATTACAGCCGCTTCAAGGAATACACCGCGCTGGTCGATCAGCGCCCGGTGTCGATGATCCGCGACCTGCTCAAGGTCAAGGTCGCCGAGCAGCCACTGGAGCTGGCCGAGGTCGAGCCGCTCGAGGCGATTCTGCAGCGCTTCGACTCGGCGGGTATCTCGCTCGGCGCCTTGTCGCCCGAAGCCCACGAGGCGCTGGCCGAGGCGATGAACCGCCTGGGCGCACGCTCCAACTCCGGTGAGGGCGGTGAAGACCCGTCGCGTTACGGCACCGTGCGCAGCTCGAAGATCAAGCAGGTGGCCACTGGCCGTTTCGGCGTGACCCCGGAATATCTGGTCAACGCCGAGGTGCTGCAAATCAAGGTGGCACAGGGCGCCAAGCCCGGTGAGGGCGGCCAGTTGCCAGGCGGCAAGGTCAACGGTCTGATCGCCAAGCTGCGCTACGCGGTGCCAGGCGTGACGTTGATCTCGCCGCCGCCGCACCACGACATCTACTCCATCGAAGACCTTTCGCAGCTGATCTACGACCTCAAGCAGGTCAATCCGCAGGCGCTGGTCTCGGTCAAACTGGTGGCCGAAGCGGGTGTGGGCACCATCGCGGCCGGCGTGGCCAAGGCCTATGCCGACCTGATCACCATTTCCGGCTACGACGGCGGCACCGGCGCTTCGCCGCTGACTTCGATCAAGTACGCCGGGGCGCCGTGGGAACTGGGCCTGGCCGAAACCCACCAGACCCTGCGCGGCAACGACTTGCGCGGCAAGGTGCGAGTGCAGACCGACGGCGGCCTGAAGACCGGCCTGGACGTCATCAAGGCGGCGATCCTCGGCGCCGAAAGCTTCGGTTTCGGCACCGCGCCGATGATCGCCCTGGGCTGCAAGTACCTGCGCATCTGCCACCTGAACAACTGCGCCACCGGTGTTGCGACGCAGAACGAAAAACTGCGCAAGGATCACTACATCGGCACCGTCGACATGGTGATCAACTTCTTCAAGTTCGTTGCCGAAGAGACCCGCGAGTGGCTGGCCAAGCTTGGCGTGCGCAGCCTCGGTGAGTTGATCGGACGCACCGATCTGCTCGACGTGCTGCCGGGTGACACCGAGCGCCAGCACCACCTCGACCTCACCCCGCTGCTGGGCAGTTCGCATATCCCGGCCGACAAGCCGCAGTTCTGCGAAGTCGAGAAGAACCCGCCGTTCGACAAAGGCGAGCTGGCCGAGCGCATGGTCGAGATGGCCCTGCCGGCGATTCGTGACCAGGCCGGTGGCGAGTTCGCCGTGGACATCTGCAACTGCGACCGTTCCATCGGCGCGCGGGTATCCGGCGAAATCGCCCGCCTGTACGGCAACCAGGGCATGGCGGCCAAGCCGATCACCTTCCGCTTCAAGGGCACTGCCGGGCAGAGCTTCGGGGTGTGGAACGCCGGCGGCCTGCACATGCACCTGGAAGGCGATGCCAACGACTACGTCGGCAAGGGCATGACCGGTGGCAAGCTGACCATCGTGCCGCCTGCCGGCAGCCCGTTCGAAACCCAGCACAGTGCCATTGTCGGCAACACCTGCCTGTACGGCGCCACCGGCGGCAAGCTGTTCGCCGCAGGCACCGCCGGCGAGCGTTTCGCTGTGCGTAACTCCGGCGCCCACACCGTGGTCGAGGGCACCGGTGATCACTGCTGTGAATACATGACCGGCGGCTTTGTCTGCGTGCTGGGCAAGACCGGTTACAACTTCGGTTCTGGCATGACGGGCGGCTTCGCCTACGTGCTCGACATGGACAACTCGTTCGTCGACAAGCTCAACCATGAACTGGTGGAAATCCAGCGCATCAGCGGCGAAGCGATGGAGGCGTACCGCACCCACCTGGCGCGGGTCCTTGCCGAATACGTCGATGAAACCGGCAGCGAATGGGGGCGTGAGCTCTCGGAGAACCTGGACGACTACGTGCGTCGCTTCTGGTTGGTCAAGCCCAAGGCGGCCAATCTCAAGCAACTGCTGTCCAGCACCCGCGCCAATCCGCAGTAACTACAGCTGCAAGTGGCGAGCTGCAAGCTGCAAGTACAGGCAGCGCAGCTCGCTCGGCTTACGTGATCGTCTTGCAGCTTGCGGCTAATGGCTTGCAGCTGCTGTTGAGAGGTTTTGAAAAATGGCTGAACGTCTGAGTAACGACTTCCAGTTCATCGAAGTGGGGCGCAAAGACCCCAAGAAAAAGCTGCTGCGCCAGCGCAAGAAAGAGTTCGTCGAGATCTACGAGCCCTTCAAACCCCAGCAGTCGGTCGAACAGGCCCACCGCTGCCTGGGTTGCGGCAACCCGTACTGCGAATGGAAGTGCCCGGTGCACAACTTCATTCCCAACTGGCTGAAGCTGGTGTCGGAAGGCAACATCCTGGCCGCTGCCGAACTGTCGCACCAGACCAACACCCTGCCGGAGGTGTGCGGTCGCGTATGCCCGCAAGACCGTCTCTGCGAAGGGGCGTGCACCCTCAATGATGGCTTCGGCGCAGTGACCATCGGTTCGGTGGAGAAGTACATCACCGACACCGCCTTCGCCATGGGCTGGCGTCCGGACATGTCCAAGGTCAAGCCGACCGGGAAACGCGTTGCCATCATCGGCGCGGGCCCTGCCGGTCTGGGCTGTGCCGACGTACTGGTGCGTGCCGGGGTAACGCCGGTGGTGTTCGACCGCAACCCGGAAATCGGCGGCCTGCTGACCTTCGGCATCCCTGAGTTCAAGCTGGAAAAGAGCGTGCTGAGCAATCGCCGCGAAGTCTTCAGCGGCATGGGCATCGAGTTTCGCCTCAACACCGAGGTCGGCCGCGACGTCACCCTCGAGCAGTTGCTGGCCGACTACGATGCGGTGTTCATGGGCATGGGCACCTACACCTACATGAAGGGCGGCTTCCCCGGTGAAGAGCTGCCTGGCGTGCACGATGCGCTGGACTTCCTCATCGCCAACGTCAATCGCAACCTGGGCTTCGAAAAGAACCCGGAAGACTTCGTCGACATGCAGGGCAAGACCGTGGTCGTGCTCGGTGGTGGCGACACGGCGATGGACTGCAACCGCACCTCGATCCGCCAGGGCGCGGCCAGCGTCACCTGCGCCTACCGGCGCGACGAGGCGAACATGCCCGGTTCGCGCAAAGAGGTGAAGAACGCCAAGGAAGAAGGGGTCAAGTTCCTCTACAACCGCCAGCCCATCGCCATCGTCGGTGAAGACAAGGTCGAGGGCGTCAAGGTGGTGGAAACCCGTCTTGGCGAACCCGATGCCCGTGGCCGTCGCAGCCCCGAGCCGATTCCAGGTTCCGAGCAGATCCTGCCGGCCGATGCCGTGGTGATCGCTTTCGGCTTCCGTCCAAGCCCGGCGCCATGGTTCGAGCAGTTCGGCATCGACACCGACAGCCAGGGCCGTGTCGTGGCCCCGGAAAAAGGCGTGTTCAAGCACCAGACCAGCCACCCGAAGATCTTCGCCGGCGGCGACATGGTGCGCGGTTCGGACCTGGTGGTGACCGCGATCTTCGAAGGCCGCACCGCGGCTGAAGGGATTCTGGATTACCTCGAGGTCTGATCGAGGGTGCAGGCGCGGCCACAGCGGTCGCGTCTGCACCGCGCCAGCTCCCGACAATCTTGACCCAAAGCACCCATCGGGCAGAACGAGAGGCATCGTCCGTGCCTTTTCCTTCGGGGTCTGAGAAAATGCCGGCACTTTTTTGCCGGATGCCGACATGACTGCCCTGAAGAACGATCGTTTCCTGCGCGCACTGCTCAAGCAACCCGTAGACGTCACGCCTGTCTGGATGATGCGCCAGGCCGGTCGCTATTTGCCTGAATACCGCGCCAGCCGTGCCAAGGCCGGCGACTTCATGAGCCTGTGCAAGAACCCGCAGTTCGCCTGCGAGGTCACCCTGCAACCGCTGGAGCGCTACCCGCTCGACGCGGCGATCCTGTTCTCCGACATCCTCACCATCCCCGATGCCATGGGCCAGGGCCTGTACTTCGAAACCGGCGAAGGCCCGCGTTTCAAGAAGGTGGTCAGCAACCTGGCCGACATCGAGGCGCTGCCGGTGCCCGATGCGCAGAAAGACCTCGGCTACGTCATGGACGCGGTCAGCACCATTCGCCGCGAACTCAATGGTCGTGTGCCGCTGATCGGCTTCTCCGGCAGCCCCTGGACCCTGGCCACCTACATGGTCGAAGGCGGCTCGTCGAAAGACTTCCGCAAGATCAAGGCCATGGCCTACGACACCCCGCAAGCCCTGCACATGCTGCTCGACAAGCTGGCGCAGTCGGTCACCAGCTACCTCAATGGGCAGATTCTGGCCGGGGCGCAGGCGGTGCAGATCTTCGATACCTGGGGCGGCAACCTGTCGTCGGCGGCGTATCAGGAATTCTCCCTGGCCTACATGCGCAAGATCGTCAGCGGCCTGATTCGCGAGCATGAAGGGCGCAAGGTACCGGTGATTCTGTTCACCAAGAACGGCGGCCTGTGGCTGGAAAGCATCGCCGATGCCGGGGCCGATGCGCTGGGCCTGGACTGGACCTGCGACATCGGCGAAGCACGTCAGCGCGTCGGTGGCAAAGTGGCCCTGCAAGGCAACATGGACCCTACCGTGCTGTATGCCAACCCTGCGGCGATCCGCAAGGAAGTGGCGCGCATTCTCGCCAGCTATGGCTCAGGCAGCGGCCATGTGTTCAACCTCGGCCACGGCATCACCCCGGAGGTCGACCCGGCCAATGCCGGCGTATTCATCAATGCCGTGCACGAGCTGTCGGCGCAGTACCACGGCTGAATTAGCGGGCGTTGGCCGGGCCGCAACGGCCTGGCCCGTTGTCCACTGTCGATCAGGCGGTCTTGGTCGGCAGTCGGCTCAGGTGCAGGGCGATCAGCAAAGCGATGGCTAACAGGCCGCCGATGAACAGGCCGATGCCGTTCCAGCCGCCCAGATGCCAGAACACCCCACCGGCCGTCCCGGCCACACTCGACCCTGCGTAGTAGCTGAACAGGTACAGCGATGATGCCTGGCCCTTGGCGGTGAGCGCACGGCGGCCGATCCAGCTGCTGGCCACCGAGTGCGCGCCGAAGAAACCGAAGGTGAACACCAGCATGCCGACGATGATCAGCGGCAGCGGCGTAGCCATGGTCAGCAGCATACCGCTGGCCATCACCACGATGCTGGCCCAGAACACCCGGCGTCGACCGAGTTTGTCGGCCAGCGCGCCGACCTGCGCCGAGCTGTAGATGCCCGACAGGTAGACGATCGACAGCAGGCCGACCAGCGCCTGATTCATGTGATACGGCCCGTCCAGCAAGCGGTAGCCGATGTAGTTGAACAGCGTGACGAACGCGCCCATGAGCAGGAACGCTTCGAGGAACAGCCACGGCAGCCCGGCATCCTTGAAGTGCAGCACGAAGCCATCGAGCAGGCGCCGTGGACGCAACGATTGCGGGCGGAAATTGCGTGATTCGGGCAGCACCTTCCAGAACACCAGCGCCGCCACCAACGCCAGACCGCCCATGACCAGCAATGCCGTGTGCCAACTGACGAAATCGATCAGCACGCCGCTGATCAGCCGCCCGCACATACCGCCGATGGCGTTGCCGCCGATGTACAGGCCCATCGCCAGGCCGATGTGCTGCGGGGCGATTTCTTCGCTCAGGTAAGTCATCGCCACTGCCGCCAGACCGCTCAGCGAAAGACCTACCAAGGCGCGACTGACGAGGACCGTTTCCCAAGTTGGCATGACCGCGCTGGCGAGGGTCGCAAGCGCGGCGCAGAGCAGCGCGAAGACCATTACCGGCTTGCGTCCGATACGGTCGGAAATCGGCCCGGTGATCAGCAGCCCGATGGCCAGCATCGCCGTGGACACCGACAGCACCAGGCTGCTCTGCGCAGCATTGATGGCGAACTCGTGCGACAGCAGCGGCATCATCGGCTGCACGCAGTAGAGCAGGGCAAAGGTTGCGAAGCCGCCGCTGAACAGTGCCAGCACGGTCTTCATGAACGCTGGCGATCCTTTCTCGATCCAGATATCGGTCACCGAGGCGGCCAGGGCAGGCGCAGCAGGGGAAGGCAATGGGGCTACAGCGGATTTCACGAAGTCTACCTCGGGTGGGGCGGCATGCAGGCAATGGAAAAAATCATATAGCTGGCTAATGATTAGTTCCAATATATTGTTCGACCTATTTGAGAGCTTTCACGACCTATTGAGGAGTTGCCATGGAGCTGCGCCATTTGCGTTATTTCATTGCCGTGGCCGAGGAACTGCACTTCGGCCGCGCCGCGCAGCAACTGGGCATTTCCCAGCCGCCGCTGAGCCAGCAGATTCAGGCGCTGGAGCACGAGCTCGGCGCACGGCTGTTCGAGCGCACCAACCGCCGGGTCGAGTTGAGTGAGGCTGGCAGGCTGTTTCTCGATGAAGCGCGCCAGGTGCTGGCACAGGTGGAAAAAGCCGCCGATGTGGCGCGCCGGGCGCAATTGGGCGAGCTGGGCGAAATGAAGATCGGCTTCACCTCATCGGCGCCGTTCACCTCGAAGATTCCCAAGGCCCTGTATGCCTTCCGCCAGCGCTTCCCCGCCGTGCACCTGGACCTCAAGGAGATGAGCAGCCGCGATGTGGCGGCCGGGGTGTTCGATGAGTCGATCGAGGTCGGCCTGATGCGGCCCATGCCGCTGCCTGAAGGGCTGGTGGTCACCGAGTTGCTGCGCGAACCGCTGGTGGCGGTGCTCAATGCCTCGCACGCGCTGGCGCAGGGCAGCGAAGCCGGCCTGTACATGGCGCAGTTGGCCGACGAGCCATTCGTGTTTTTCCCACGCAGCTATGGCAGCGGTCTGCACGCGCAGTTACTGAGCCTGGCACGACAGGCCGGCTTCACCCCGCACTTCACTCAGGAAGTCGGCGAAGCCATGACCATCATCGGCCTGGTATCGGCGGGGCTGGGGGTGTCGGTGCTGCCGGCGTCTTACCAGCGCATGCGCATCGAAGGGGTGGTGTATCGCACCCTGCTCGACGAAGACGCCATCACCGCGGTGTGGCTGGTGCAGCGTCAGCATGGCAATTCGGCAATGGCCCGGGCCTTTGCCGAATTGCTGGTGGAAGGCGCGCGCTGACTCAGGTGTGCTTGAGCTGCACGTGCTCGTCGGCAGCCAAGACCTGGGCGTCGGTCTGCTTGAGCAACTGACTGGTGACCATGCCGGCGGTCATCGAACCGTTGACGTTGAGCGCCGTGCGGCCCATGTCGATCAGCGGCTCGACCGAGATCAGCAACGCCACCAGTTCAACCGGCAGGCCCATGGCCGGCAGCACGATCAAAGCGGCAAACGTGGCGCCGCCACCGACGCCTGCGACGCCTACCGAGCTGAGGGTGACGATCGCCACCAAGGTGGCGATCCACAGCGGGTCGAACGGGTCGATGCCCACGGTGGGGGCGACCATCACCGCCAGCATCGCCGGGTACAGGCCCGCGCAGCCGTTCTGGCCAATGGTGGTGCCGAACGACGCGCTGAAGCTTGCGATCGACTGCGGCACGCCCAGGCGCAGGGTCTGCGCTTCGATGTTCAGCGGAATGCTGGCGGCACTGGAGCGGCTGGTGAAAGCGAAGGTCAGCACCGGCCAGACCTTGCGCAGGAAGCGCAGCGGGCTGACGCCGATGGCGCTGAGGATCAGCCCATGGACCACGAACATCAGCCCAAGGCCCAGGTACGACACCACCACGAAGCTGCCCAGCTTGAGGATGTCGTCGAGGTTGGAGCTGGCCACCACTTTCGCCATCAGCGCCAACACGCCGTAGGGGGTGAGCTTCATCACCAGGCGCACCAGGCGCATGACCCAGGCTTGCAGGGTGTCGATGGCCGACAGCGCGCGGTTGCCCTTTTCGGCATCGTCGCGCACCAACTGCAGCGCCGCCATGCCGAGGAACACCGCGAAGATCACCACGCTGATGATCGAGGTCGGTTTGGCCCGCGCCAGATCACCGACCGGGTTGCTTGGGATGAACGACAGCAGCAATTGCGGCACGTTGAGGTCGGCGACCTTGCCGGCGTAGTCGGCGTGGATAGCCTGCAACCGAGCGCTTTCCTGCACGCCAGCGATCAGCCCCTCGGCGCTGAGGCCGAACAGGTTGGTCAGCAGGATGCCGATCAGCGCGGCGATGGCGGTGGTGATCAGCAGCGTGCCGATGCTCAGCACGCTGATGCGGCCCAGGGAGGAGGCGTTGTGCAGACGCGCCACGGCGCTGAGGATCGAGGCGAAGATCAGCGGCATGACGATCATCTGCAACAGCCCGACATAGCCGTTGCCGACCAGGTCGAGCCAGCCGATGGTGGCCTTGAGCACCGGGTGCCCGGCGCCGTACAGGGTGTGCAGCACCAGGCCGAACAACACGCCAAGCACCAGGCCGAGCAAGACTTTTTTCGCCAGGCTCCAGTCGGTACGCCGGGTTTGCGCCAGGCCCAGTAGCAGGGCCAGGAACGCCAGAAGATTGAGGGACAGCGGCAGGTTCATTGAAGCTCCAGAACGAAGAAGCAGGGGGCATCGAGGGTATTGCGCGATTGCCAACCGGAAATGCTAACAGCCTGAAAGCCAAGCAATTTATACCCAAATCGAATGTGCATAGTCGTTTCTGGAATATGCACGGGTCGCCAGCGGATATGCAGTAGGCGCTTTCAGCATCGAATGGGTCGTTGTCATACAGCGCGGGCAGGATTCGTCGACTAGTTTGTTCAGGTCATTTCAGGAGATGCCTGCATGAAGTTCGCACCCAAAGCAGCTGCCGTCGCGTTGTCCCTGTTGTTCAGCGTTCACGCCTCGGCGACCGAACTCAAGCATTGGCCGGCCGACGCCGCCAAGCAGCTCGACAGCATGATTGCCGCCAACGCCAACAAGGGTAACTACGCGGTGTTCGACATGGACAACACCAGTTACCGCTACGACCTTGAAGAATCGCTGCTGCCATTCATGGAGAACAAGGGCCTGCTGACCCGCGACAAACTCGACCCGTCGCTCAAGCTGATGCCGTTCAAGGACACAGCCGAGCACAAGGAAAGCCTGTTCAGCTACTACTACCGGCTGTGCGAACTCGACGACATGGTCTGCTACCCGTGGATCGCCCAAGTGTTTTCAGGCTTTACCCTCAAGGAGCTGAAGGTTCAGGTCGATGAGCTGATGGCCTCGGGCAAACCCATTCCTGCGACCTACTTCGAAGGCGATCAGCTCAAGACCACCGAGGTACAACCGCCCAAGGTCTTCGTCGGCCAGACCGAGCTGTACAACAAGCTGATGGAGAATGGCATCGAGGTCTACGTGATCACCGCAGCGGGCGAAGAGCTGGTACGCATGGTGGCCTCCGATCCCAAGTACGGCTACAACGTCAAACCGCAGAACGTGATTGGCGTCACCCAACTGCTCAAGGACCGCAGCAATGGCCAACTCACCACCGCGCGCAAGCAGATCAGCGCCGGGCACTACGATCCCAAGGCCAACGAGAACCTCGAACTGACCCCCTACCTGTGGACTCCAGCCACCTGGATGGCCGGCAAGCAGGCGGCCATTCTCACTTACATCGATGAATGGAAACGCCCGGTGCTGGTCGGCGGCGACACCCCCACCAGTGATGGCTACATGCTGTTCCACGGCGTCGATGTCGACAAAGGCGGCATCCACCTGTGGATCAACCGCAAGCCCAAGTACATGGACCAGCTCAACGCCATGATCGCCAAGAATGCTGCTGCACAAGCCAAAGAAGGGCTGCCGGTGACGGCGGACAAGAACTGGGTGATCGTGACGCCTGAACAAATTCAGTAGGCGTTGGTTAGAACCCTTGGTCCTTGCAAAGATTATCCGGCATCTATGGTTGATGGCATATGGATATCATCTGTTGCAGGAGCTTGCCTTGGCTATTCGTGATCAGAAATTCATCTACCACCTCACCAGCCTGCGGAATGTTCGATCCATATTGCAGCGCGGCTTGCTTCCCAGATCACTGCTGGGAGCGGGCTTCGCTGACATCGCGGATCAGCAGATCATCGAGGGCAGGCGGCGTGCGGCGCTGGAACAATTTGTACCGTTTCACTGGTTTGCCAAAAATCCTTTCGATGGCAGGGTGCACAGGGATCGGCCAGATGAGCATTTCGTGCTGATAGCCGTGACTAGAGCGCATGCGAAGCAGAACAATTTGGGGTGTGCAGCAGCGACGCAACGAAGAAATCGTGATTCTTGTCTCCAGCCTGTACCATGCCCGGTCGCTTAACCTGCGGTTTGTGTTCACCGACGCTCATGCCTATCCGTATTGGTCTGGCTACTACAGTGATCTCAGTCAGTTGGACAACATCGATTGGGAGATCCTGCAGCGTAGGGATTTCAAACGCGACCCAGATGATCCTCGAAAGATGGAACGCTATCAGGCTGAGGCACTCATCCATGAGCATGTCCCGGTGACCGGCCTGCTTGGAATTATTTGCTACAACGACGCTTCGAAGAGACGTGTCGACGGTGAGGTTCAGCAGCGTCAGCTGAGCATTCCTGTCCATGCTCGCCCTGGGTGGTATTTCCAATGATCCGATTTGTTCAAGGTAACCTGCTCGAGGCTGAGGCCGAGGCGCTGGTCAATACAGTCAACACCGTCGGGGTGATGGGCAAGGGTATTGCACTGATGTTCAAGGAGCGCTTCGCCGAAAACTACTCACTGTACAGGGCCGCGTGTCAGGCAAAAGAGGTGGTGACCGGCAAGATGTTCGTAACTGCGGTGAATGAGTTGGGCGGGCCTCGCTGGATCGTGAATTTTCCCACCAAGCGCCATTGGCGTTCGCCATCGCAAATCGACTGGATCACCGACGGATTGCATGACCTGCGTGGCTTTATCATCGAACAAGGGCTGGAATCGATTGCCATTCCGCCTCTGGGTGCTGGGAACGGTGG
This sequence comes from Pseudomonas cremoricolorata DSM 17059 = NBRC 16634, assembly GCF_000425745.1. Lineage (GTDB taxonomy): Bacteria > Pseudomonadota > Gammaproteobacteria > Pseudomonadales > Pseudomonadaceae > Aquipseudomonas > Aquipseudomonas cremoricolorata. The sequence continues at coordinate 323,643 of NZ_AUEA01000001.1, forward strand.
CCTGCCATGGGCTGTTGTACGCGACCAGATTGAAGCTGTGCTTGGCGATTTGCAGGCGGATATCCTGGTGTTCGAGCCTACTACCCACTATCAGAATGTTTCCAAACGCAGTGGTGTAGAAGAACTGACTCCCGCGCGTGCACTCATTGCAGAGCTGGTGCGTCGTTACTGGGTATTGGGCATGGAGTGCAGTTTGCTTGAGATTCAGAAACTGGCATGGTTTCTCGAGCGCGCCATCGAACGATTCATTCCTGGGGATAACCCGTTACAGCTCAAGTTTATCGCGCATAAGTACGGCCCCTATGCCAACCGGCTTGAGCACCTGCTCGATAATCTCGACGGCAGCTATTTACATTGCGCCAAGCGCATCAGCGATGCGGAGCCATCAGATGTGATCTGGTTTGACGAGAGCCGTAAAACGTATGTGCAAACCTATTTGAATAGCCAGGCGAAAGCTTACCTTCCTGCCTTGGAGTTCACTGCCGATTTGATCGATGGCTTCGAATCACCCTTCGGCATGGAGCTCTTGGCTACTGTCGACTGGCTACTTTACAGAGAGGCGATCGAACCCGACGTTGCAGCGGTTCGAGAGCGGCTCGCGCATTGGTCTGGACCCGCCGCCAGTGCGGCGCGAAAGAGCAAGTTGTTCGACGATCAAGCGATCGGGATTGCGCTGGATAAGCTTTCGTCATTTCAGTCGAAAGCGATTGTTTCGCTTCAATAGCCTACCCAAGAAAACCGGCGCCCAAGACGCCGGTTTTAATTCAAGCCAGCACAGAATCAAAGCCCGTCGAGCATCGCCTTGTTACGCACAGCCCCTTTGTCGGCGCTGGTCGCCAGCAGGGCGTAGGCCTTGAGGGCGGTGGTCACTTTGCGTGGGCGCACTTCCACCGGCTTCCAGCCTTTCTTGTCCTGCTCGATGCGGCGGTGGGCCAGTTCTTCGTCGCTGACCAGCAGGTTGATGGACCGGTTGGGGATGTCGATCAGCACTTTGTCGCCGTCCTGCACCAGGCCGATGGCGCCGCCAGCGGCAGCCTCAGGGGAGGCGTGGCCGATGGACAGGCCCGAGGTGCCGCCGGAGAAGCGACCGTCGGTGAGCAGTGCGCAAGCTTTGCCCAGGCCCTTGGACTTGAGGTACGAGGTCGGGTAGAGCATTTCCTGCATACCTGGGCCGCCTTTCGGGCCTTCGTAGCGGATGATGACGATGTCGCCCGCCTTCACTTCGTCGGCGAGGATGCCGCGCACGGCGCTGTCCTGGCTTTCGAAGATCTTGGCATTGCCTTCGAACACGTGAATCGACTCATCGACACCGGCGGTCTTCACCACGCAGCCATCGAGGGCGATGTTGCCGTACAGCACGGCCAGGCCGCCTTCTTGCGAGTAGGCATGCTCGAAGCTGCGGATGCAGCCGTTCTCGCGGTCGTCGTCGAGGGTGTCCCAACGGGTCGACTGGCTGAATGCGGTTTGCGTAGGGATGCCGGCCGGGCCTGCCTTGAAGAAGGTGTGCACGGCTTCATCGTCGGTTTGGGTGATGTCCCATTTGGCGATGGCCTCTTCCATGCTCGGCGAGTGCACGGTCGGCAGGTCGGTGTGCAGCAGGCCGCCACGGGCCAGCGAGCCGAGGATGCTGAAGATACCGCCGGCGCGGTGCACATCCTCCATGTGGTACTTCTGGATGTTCGGCGCCACTTTGCACAGCTGCGGCACCAGGCGCGACAGGCGATCGATGTCACGCAGGTCGAACTGCACCTCCGCTTCCTGCGCGGCCGCCAACAGGTGGAGGATGGTGTTGGTCGAGCCGCCCATGGCGATGTCCAGCATCATGGCGTTCTCGAACGCCTTGAAGTTGGCGATGCTACGCGGCAGCACCGACGCGTCACCCTCGCCGTAGTAGCGCTTGCACAACTCGACGATGGTGCGCCCGGCGGTGAGGAACAGTTGCTCGCGGTCGGAGTGGGTGGCCAGGGTCGAGCCGTTGCCCGGCAGGGCCAGGCCCAGGGCTTCGGTGAGGCAGTTCATCGAGTTGGCGGTGAACATGCCCGAGCAGGAGCCGCACGTCGGGCAGGCGCTGCGCTCGTATTCGGCGACTTTCTCGTCGGAGGCCGAGCTGTCGGCGGCAATGACCATGGCATCGACCAGGTCCAGGCCGTGGCTGGCCAGCTTGGTCTTGCCGGCTTCCATAGGCCCGCCGGAAACGAAGATCACCGGAACGTTCAGGCGCAGCGCGGCCATGAGCATGCCGGGGGTGATCTTGTCGCAGTTGGAGATGCACACGATGGCGTCGGCGCAGTGGGCGTTGACCATGTATTCGACGGCGTCGGCGATGATCTCGCGGCTGGGCAGCGAATAAAGCATGCCGTCGTGGCCCATGGCGATGCCGTCATCGACCGCGATGGTGTTGAATTCCTTGGCCACGCCACCGGCGCGCTCGATCTCGCGGGCGACCAGCTGGCCCAGGTCCTTCAGGTGCACATGGCCTGGGACGAACTGGGTGAACGAGTTGGCGATGGCGATGATCGGTTTCTTGAAGTCTTCGTCCTTCATCCCGGTGGCGCGCCACAGGGCGCGGGCGCCGGCCATGTTGCGGCCGTGGGTGGAGGTCTTGGAACGATAATCAGGCATGGAGCGCTCCTGGCGGCTAAATCACGTCAAAGTAGGGAGTGAGCTTCTCTTGTCCTAATACGCCGAAGGCCGGTTGCCATTGGCAAGGATGTTGGGACGAAGTCCGCGCGGGATCGCCGCAGGCTCGACCAGAGCTCATAAACCCGCCGGGGGATGACTGGCGATGAATAGGCCGATTCTACACCGCTGGGGTTTGGAGGGAATGCCGACGTGGCTGGACGGCGCTAGACTTCACCCCCTTCGCCGCATCACCAAAAGGACTTCCCATGCCTGAGTCGCAACGCCCGCTGCCGTTCTACCTGATCATCGGCCTGATCCACGGCCTGGTGCTGATGGGCTTGGACCTGGCCGGCCCGCCGCAGTCGGCGTTCATCTACGCGGCCTGCGCCGGGGTGACGGTCTGCGCTGTCGTGCTGCAACTGCTGGGGCCCCAAGGCGTGCAGCGCGGCACGCTGTTCATGGCCCTCGGCCTCGGCCTGCTGGTGGCCGGGCTCAGTGCCTATGACCGCTCCTCGATGGACAATGCCGCCGTGCGTGACACCGCCTGGCTGGCGATTGTGGTGCTCAGTTACATCGCCACCGCGTTCATCCTCGCCTGGCCCAACCGGCAGGGCCTGCGTCCGCGCTATTCGGACCTGTTCCGACATGCCTGGAGCACTGTCTTCATCGTCCTGCTGGCGTTGGGGCTGATGGGGGTGTTCTTCTGGTTGCTGTGGTTGTGCGGCACGCTGTTCGAGGTGGTGGGCATCAGCCAGATCAAGGCGTTGCTGGAGAACCACGCATTGCTCTATGTGGTACTGCCGGTGGTGTTCGCGCTGGGTATGCGTATCGGTTTGCAGAACGAGAAAGTCATCGGCCTGCTGCGCGGCATGTTGTTGTCGCTGTGCCGTTTACTGCTGCCCTTGAGCGCTGCGATCGCCGTGGTATTCACCTGCGTGCTGCCGTTCACCGGGGTACAGCCGATCTGGGCCACCGGGCAAGCCACCGCGATTCTGCTGCTGCTCAGCGCCTTCAACCTGTTCCTGGTCAATGGCGTGTTTCAGGATGGCGAACACGGCGAGGCGTATCCGCGAGGACTGCGCATGCTGGTCAATGCCAGCCTGCTGTGCCTGCCGGTCCTGGTGGCCCTGGCCGCATGGGCCAGTGGCTTGCGCATCGCTCAGTACGGGCTGACCCCCAGCCGTATCCAGGCGGCGCTGTTGATTGGCGTGATGCTGGTGCATGCGCTGGCGGCGGCCGGGGCGGTACTGCCCCGGCATGGCGCGTGGTTGCATGGCCTGCGCCGCAGCAACCCGTGGATCGCGTTGCTCACGGCGTTGCTGATCGTCGCCTACCAGTCACCGCTGCTCGACCCCCTTGGGCTCAGCGCACGCAATCAGGTGGCGCGCCTGCTCGACGGACGCACACCGGTGGATTCGTTTGACGCCAATACCCTGTACTTCGGCTGGGGCGAGCCGGGTCGACAAGCCTTCGAGGCCCTGTCGAAACAGGTTGAGGCGGGCACGGTGCTTGCCCCGACCGAGCGAGAAACCCTGCGTCAGCGCCTGGACGACACCCGCGAAATGGGCGCTGTCTCGAGCCCGGCACAGCCCGTGCTGGAGTGGCTGGGCGCTAAACCCAAGCATGCCGAAGCCTTCACTGAGGTGGTCAATTCAGACTACGAATGCACCCAAGGCTGCTACCTCTGGGCGCAGGACATGGACGGCGACGGCCAGGATGAAGTACTGCTCATTCCGCGCCAGCGCTATGCCCCGAGCGTGACGATGTTCGCCTGGCAGGACGGCGCCTGGAAACGCGCAGGCGTCTACACCTGGAACTACGCACGGCCTGCCGTGAACGACTTCGTCAAACGCATTCAGGCCGGCGAACTGAAGCCGGTCACACCCCGCTACAAGACCTTCCAAGTCGACGGGCAGGAGTTGATGCTCCAGCGCGAACCGTAAGCTGCGTCGATCCAGGCCCCGAACCCCATTGCGCGGTCGGGGCCTGGCTGTCATGTCACTCGGCGCCTTTTGCTGGCAACGCTGATCGCTTTCAGCATCAGGCCGGCACACAGGCCAACGGCAATCAGCGCCAGGGCCAGGCGTTCTGGCAAGCCGTGTTCAGCGACTGCAATCAGCCCACTGAGCACCCCGCCCAGCATGAACAGCAGCGTGCTGCTCAACGCCGCCGCCGTGCCCGCGCAACCCGGATGCCGCTCCAGCGCACACGACATCGCCGCCGGACGCGCCACCGTGGTGCCGGCAGTGCAAATGATCATTGGCAGCAGCAGCGCAAAGGCCGAAAGGCCGCCCAGCCACAGCGTGCCCAGCATGATCACGCCCGCGGCGGCGATCAGTGCCAGGCCCAGGGCGATCTGCACCTGTGGCCTGAGCAGGCGATTGACTCGAGCGGCAAACAAGCCGCCCAACAGATAGGCCATGCCGTAGACGACGAACACCCAGGCGAACGCTTCGGCCGAGAATCCCAGCCGGTCGATGAACAACAGCGGCGAAACCACCACGAAGGTGAAGTGGCAGGTAAAGGCCAGCGCCGCGATCAGCGAATACAACACAAACGCCGCATCGCGCAGCAGCACCCCATAGTTGCGCACACTGCCCTGTGCGCTTGGCTCGCTCCGACGTTCAGCGGGCATTGCATACACCAGCACGATGCCCAGCACACATAAGCCGACGAAGACATGGAAGCTGCCCGGCCATCCCCAGAGGTGCTGCAAGACAGTGCCGGCCAGTGGCGAAATGGAAATGAACAATCCGCTGGTGGTGGTCAGTAAGATGCGCATCGCATTGCGTCGATGTGCGGGGTAAAGGTCTTGCACCAGCGCCTGGCACAGCACGAAACAGCCGCAGCCGATGGCTTGGATCGCGCGAAAGACCATGAACACTGCGTAGTTGGGAGCTATCGTGCAGCCAATGGCGCCGGCCATGGCTATCAGTAATCCCGCCAGCAACAGCTTCTGCCGGCCAACACGGTCAGAAAGTGGGCCAATGAAACACTGGGAAAATGCCACTGCCACGGCGAACGCACTCATGGAGTAGGCGATGTCCTTGCCTGCAACCCCGAACGTCTCCGACAGTGCAGGGAAGGACGGCAGGATGACGTCCACCGGAAATACACTGAGCAGGCTCATCAGAATCAGCAACGCTGTCGAGAGCCGGCAGACGTTGCTGCGCAGAGCGTGGTCCACGGTTTTTATCCTCTTGTCTGATTATCGGGCGGCCATCGGCCTGTCGCATTTGCGCGAGTCGAACAGGCTAGAGGGCCACGGGATCAGGGCAAGGGATGTGGGGCTTGGAAACTTCCTGGTGTGGCGTAGGCAACGTCCTGGATAGGAGATGCCAGCAACAAGCCGTAAAAAAGCCGACGCCCTGTTCGGGGCATCGGCTTGGGATGCTTCGACAATCGCCTGATCAGCTGTTGGGCAACAACCGGCAGGTAATGCTCTTGATATAGCGCGTCTCGGGAATTGCCGGGTGTACCGGGTGGTCCGGGCCCTGGCCGCCGCGTTCGAGCAGCTGCAGGTTGCGGTCCAGGTGGCGGGCGCTGGTCAGGAGGATGCCGTTGAGGTCGTCTTCGGGCAGGTGCATCGAGCACGAGGCGCTGACCAGGATGCCGTCCTTGTTGAGCAGGCGCATGGCCTGTTCATTGAGGCGGCGGTAGGCGCCTTCGCCGTTCTTCAAGTCTTTCTTGCGCTTGATGAAGGCGGGTGGGTCGGCGATGACTACATCGAAGCGTTCTTCGGCGGCTTTCAGCTCCTTGAGCGCTTCGAACACGTCGCCTTCGATGCAGGTGAGTTTTTCGCTGATGCCGTTGAGCGCTGCGTTACGCTCGACGCCGTCCAGAGCGAAGCCCGAAGCGTCCACGCAGAACACTTCGCTGGCGCCGAAAGCACCGGCCTGCACGCCCCAGCCACCGATGTAGCTGAACAGGTCGAGCACGCGCTTGCCGGCAACATAGGGCGCCAGGCGCGCGCGGTTCATGCGGTGGTCGTAGAACCAGCCGGTCTTCTGGCCTTCGCGCACCGGGGCTTCGAACTTGACGCCGTTCTCTTCCAGGGCGACCCAGTCCGGCACTTCGCCGTAGACGGTCTCGACGTAACGGCCCAAGCCCTCGGCGTCGCGCGCGGCGGAGTCGTTCTTGAACAGGATGCCGCTGGGCTTGAGCACCTGCACCAGGGCGGCGATGACTTCATCCTTGTGCTGCTCCATGGTGGCCGAGGCCAGTTGCACCACGAGGATGTCGAAGAAGCGGTCGACTACCAGCCCTGGGAGCAGGTCGGAATCGCCATACACCAGGCGGTAGCAGGGCTTGTCGAACAGCCGTTCGCGCAGCGACAGGGCCACGTTGAGGCGGTGCACCAGCAGGGACTTGTCGAGCATCAGCTTGGCGTCGCGCGACAGCAGGCGTGCGCAGATCAGGTTGTTCGGGCTGACCGCGACCACGCCCAAAGGCTTGCCGCTGGCGCTTTCGAGAATCGCCTGCTGACCGGCGCCCAGGCCCTGCAGCGGGGTCGCAGCCACGTCGATCTCGTTGCTGTAGATCCACAGGTGGCCGGCGCGCAGGCGGCGGTCGGCGTTGGCTTTGAGGCGTAGGCTGGGCAGGGACATGACGTCGCTCCGGAAAAAAGAGCGGGATTATAGCGTAAGGCTTGCCCATAAAGCGGTGCTGGCTATGCGCCATGAATGATGCTTCATCGTCCCAACTTGTGCTCAACGATCGCGCGCCAGACAGGTAGAATCTGCCGTCCTCAGCGAGTATGTAGTCATGTCCCTCGAACTCACCCCGGAGCAGATCCGGCAAGCCTTGCAAGGCATCACCATTCCCCCGCAACCGCAGATCCTCGTCGATTTGCAGTTCGAGCAGTACATGCCTGATCCGGACCTGGGCACCATCGCCCGGCTGATCGCCCAGGACCCCGGTCTTTCCGGGGCCTTGCTCAAGCTGGTCAACTCGGCGCAGTTCGGCCTGAGCAACAAGATCGGCTCGATCCAGCGCGCGGTCGATTTGCTCGGCAGCCGCTCGATCATCAACCTGATCAACGCGCAGTCGATCAAGGGCGAGATGAGCGACGAAACCATCGTCACCCTCAACCGCTTCTGGGACACCGCCCAGGACGTCGCCAACACCTGCCTGACCCTGGCCAAGCGCACCGGCATCCAGGCCGTGGACGAAGCCTATACCTTGGGCCTGTTCCACGATTGCGGCGTGCCGCTGATGCTCAAGCGCTTTCCCAATTACATGGACGTGCTGGTCGAGGCCTACGCCCAGGCCGGCCCAGGCTGGCGGGTGGTCGACACGGAAAACCGTGCGCTCAACACCAACCACTCGGTGGTCGGTTACTACACGGCCAAGTCCTGGCGCCTGCCCGAGCACCTGAGCGCGGCCATCGCCAACCACCACAACGCCCTGGCGGTGTTCAGCGACGACTCGTCGCACAGCGCGCACCCGCAGTTGAAGAATCTGCTGGCGGTGCTCAAGATGGCCGAGCACATCTGCGCGTCGTACCGGGTGTTGGGCGACCAGAACGTCGACCACGAATGGGACGCCATCGCGCCGCTGGTGCTGGACTACATCGGGCTGTCGGAATACGACTTCGAGAGCCTCAAGCAAAACCTCCGAGAAGCGAGCGGGCACTGATTCATGCCGGAATTGCCAGAAGTCGAAACCACCCGGCGCGGAATCGCGCCCTTCCTGGAAGGCCAGCGCGTCAGCCGCGTGGTCGTGCGTGACCGGCGATTGCGCTGGCCGATCCCTGAAGACCTCGACGTGAGGCTCTCCGGGCAGCGCATCGTCACCGTGCAGCGGCGCGCCAAGTACCTGCTGATCAATGCCGAAGTCGGCACGCTGATCAGCCACTTGGGCATGTCGGGCAATCTGCGTCTGGTCGAGATGGGCCTGGAGCCGGGCAAGCACGAGCACGTCGACATCGAACTGGAGTCGGGGCTGATGCTGCGCTACACCGACCCGCGGCGTTTCGGGGCGATGCTCTGGAGCCAGGACCCGCATAACCATGAACTGCTGCTGCGCCTGGGGCCTGAGCCGTTGACCGAGCTGTTCGATGGCGAGCGCCTGTTCCAGCTGTCGCGCGGGCGCAGCATGGCGGTCAAGCCGTTCATCATGGACAACGCCGTGGTGGTCGGGGTGGGCAACATCTACGCCACCGAGGCGCTGTTCGCCGCGGGCATCGATCCGCGGCGCGAGGCCGGTGGTATCTCACGGGCGCGTTACCTGCGCCTGTCGGTTGAGATAAAACGGGTGCTGGCCGCGGCCATCGAGCGCGGCGGCACGACCCTGCGTGACTTCATCGGCGGCGATGGTCAGCCGGGGTATTTTCAGCAGGAACTGTTTGCGTATGGTCGGGCTGGCCAGCCCTGCAAGGTCTGCGGAACGACCCTGCGCGAGGTCAAGCTGGGCCAGCGGGCAAGCGTCTATTGCCTGCGCTGCCAGCGCTGAGCGAGGCGCAAGGCCTGAAGGGGCTCAGGCCTTGCCGGTAATGCGGCGGTACTTGGCCATCAGTTGTTCTTCGCTTTCCGGGTGGGCTTCATCCAGCGGGATGCAGTCGACCGGGCAGACCTGCTGGCACTGCGGCTCGTCGTAGTGGCCCACGCACTGGGTGCACAGGTTCGGGTCGATCACGTAGATCTCTTCGCCTTGAGAGATCGCAGCGTTCGGACACTCGGGTTCGCAGACGTCGCAGTTGATGCAATCGTCGGTGATGATCAGGGACATGGAGACTCCGGCCGGGGCGTCGCGCCCGGGCATGTAGCTAAGCAATGGGCGCAATTGTGCCGTATTCACGCCCGCAGTGCACGCGGGCGCGCGTGCTGCCGACGTGGGGTTATTTTCGGTTGAAGCGCTCGGTCAGCGCATCGGCCACGGCGGGGTGGACGAACTTGCTGATATCGCCGCCCAGCGCTGCGATTTCGCGCACCAGGGTCGAGGAGATGAACGAGTAGCGCTCCGACGGGGTGAGGAACAGGCTCTCGACGTCAGGGGCCAGTTGCCGGTTCATGTTCGCCAGCTGGAATTCATACTCGAAATCCGACACCGCCCGCAGCCCGCGCAGCAGCACGTTGGCGCCTTGCTCCTTGGCGAACGCGGCCAGCAGCGTGGAGAACCCGAGCACGGTGACGTTGGGCAGATGGCGGGTGACCTCCTGGGCCAGCTCGACGCGTTGCTCCAGCGGGAACAGCGGGTTTTTCTTCGGGCTGGCGGCCACGGCGATGATCACGTGGTCGAACAGCCGTGAAGCGCGCTCGACCAGATCGCCATGGCCCTTGGTAATCGGGTCGAAGGTGCCCGGGTACAACACTCGGTTCATCGCTTGGTCCTGGCAGGAGGGCGTTGGGGAGTCGGATGGTAGCGCAGCGACTGCGCCCGGGCAAGTCGCGCGGGCAAATGATGGCACCTTGCGACGTGTGGGTATTGCCCGTGCAGCATCCGCACGGACCACGACGCGGCATGTCGGCCCTGCACCCAGCGGGGCCGCGGGCGGCTACACAGGCGCGCTTGGATGGCCGTAAGATGCACCGATACCGCCCTCGATAAGGAGTTCGTCATGCCCCTTGCGCAATTGATCACCCCGCAACAGTTGGCCGAGCGTCTGGATGCGCCCGGGCTGGTGATCCTCGATTGTCGTTTCGCCCTGGAAGATGCCGACTACGGCCAGCGCAGCTATGCCGAAGGGCATATTGCCGGCGCACATTTCGCTGACCTCGAGCGCGACCTCAGCGGCCCGGTGCACAAGGGCCAGACTGGCCGGCATCCGCTGCCCGAGCCCGCGCAACTGGCCGAGCGTCTGCGCGAGTGGGGGGTGGATGCAGACAGCCAGATCGTGCTCTACGACGATGGCCCCGGCGCCTTTGCCGCGCGCGCCTGGTGGTTGCTGGCCTGGCTGGGCAAATGCAGTGGGGTGTCGATTCTCGATGGTGGCCTGAAAGCCTGGCATGCCGCGCACCTGCCGCTGAGCCTCGATCCACCGGCCAAGCGCAGCGGCTCGTTCACTGGCGTGGCCAATTCGCGGCTGGTGGTCGATGCCGAGCAGTTGCTCAAGCGCCTCGACAGCCCCGAGCTGACGCTGATCGATGCCCGCGCGCTGCCGCGCTTTCGCGGCGAGATGGAACCGATCGACCCGGTCGCCGGGCACATCCCAGGTGCGAAGTGCCTGGCCTCCAGTGAAAACCTCGGGCCGGACGGGCGTTTCCTGCCGCCCGAGCAGTTGCGTCAGCGCTTCGCCCAGGCGCTGGGCGAGCGCTCGGCCCAGCAGTTGGTTTCCTACTGCGGCTCGGGCGTGACCGCCTGTCACAATCTGTTCGCCCTGGCCCTGGCCGGTTACCCCCTGGGCCGTCTGTACCCAGGTTCGTGGAGTGAGTGGATCACCGACCCGAGCCATGAAGTCGCCACCGGCGACTGACCCTGCCGGCGGCCCTCACTGGCCGCTGATCAGCCACTGCGGGATGCGCCGCTCAAGGTAGTATCGCGGCGCCCGCACGCTACCTTCGACGAAACCCACATGACCGCCGCGCCGGTGCAGCTCGAAGTGGGTCTGCGCGGGCAGCTCGGCGGCTTCCGGCAAGCTGTGCCTGAACACGAACGGGTCGTCTTCGGCGTGGATGATCAGCGTCGGGGTCTGGTTCTGCCCCAGGTAATAGCGGCTGGACGACTGGCGGTAATAGTCGTGCACGTCACGAAACCCGTTGAGCGGCGCGGTGACCTTGCCATCGAAGTCCCAGAAGGTACGCAGCTTGCTCAGCGAGCCCAGGCGTTCGAGGGTGTCGACGGCATCCTGTTGACCGCCTGCGCGAAAATGGCGCTGCTTGTTCTGCACATAGGCGAGCATTTCGCGCATGAAATGTGCCTGATACACCTTGGAAAAGCCCAGGCCGATACGGTCGGCGCACTGATCGAGGCGAAACGGCACCGACACCGCCACCGCAGCCTGAAGGTGGCTGTGCTGCCCGCTCTCGCCCAGGTACTTGAGCAGCACGTTGCCGCCCAGCGAATACCCCACCGCATACAGCGGCGCCAATGGCCGCTGCGCGCGCAAATGAGCGATGGTTTCGGCCAGGTCTGCGCTGGCGCCGGAATGGTAGCTGCGCGGCAATAGGTTCGGCTCGCCCGAGCAGCCGCGCCAGTTCACCGCGACACTGGCCCAGCCTTGCTCGCGCAGCGCCAGTTGCAGACCCTTCACGTAGGGCGAATCGGATGAACCCGTCAGCCCGTGCAGCACCAGCACCAGCGGCGCGTCTGCTTCGTGCGGGCCGAACCAGTCGAGGTCGATGAAATCGCCATCTGCCAGCCACACTCGCTCGCGCTGCCGCGACAGCGGCGCCAGCTTGCGCCATAGCGGCCCCCATAAGGTTTGCAGGTGCGGATTGGACAGACCCCGGGCGGGGTGGAAAGCGGGTGTGGACATGAACGAGGGCTCCGGTAAGCCGGCACAGCTTGCCACGGAACGGCTCGCCCAGGGAGGGGCGGGACAGCGCTTGCGGATTCAGCGCTGCCCCTGGCACTCACGCTTCTGGCCAGTCCGGCAGATGCTGTTGCGGCTGCCTTGGGCCGATGCTGAAGAAGCTGATGCCGCGAACATCGATCCAGCGCTGCAATGCCTGGCGTACCTGCTCGGGCGTCACGCGACGCAGTTGCTCGATGAAGTCGGTGAGGTAGCGTGCGGGCAGACCGTGCTGGCTGTGCTGAGCCAGCAGCGCAGCCGCCTGATCATTGCGTGCCGCCTCCAGCAGCAATGCGCCTGCGTGCTGGTTCGCGGCTCGCTCCAGCTCTGCGTGAGTGGGGCCATGCTCGACGAAGCAGGCGATGGTCGCCAGCACCAATTGGCGTGAGGCTTCGGCGTAGTGAGCGGCGATTTCCCAGCGAACCGTGAGCAGCCCACCGGCCTTCCAGAGGGTGGGTGTGACGCGGATGTCGTAGGTTAGATTGCGGCGCTGGCGCAGTTGCTCCATCAACCGCGAACTGGCCCCAGAGCCTAGCACCGCGCAGCCCAGCAGCACGGCCGTGTAGTCTTCGTGTTGCGGTGTGAGGTGCAAGGGCAGCGCCAGCGCGATACTGGCACCGGTACCGGGAAACGTCAGTTCGCGGCGGGTCGCTCCTGGTGCCGGCGCGGGGGGCAGTGCTGCGGCGGCCCAGTGCTGGGGCAGGGCGGCGCTGATGGCTTCGGCCAGTGCCCGGGCTTGATTGCTCGACAGGTCGCCGACGATGGCGATCTCAAGGTTGTTGGCGCTGTAGGCGCGCTGGTGGAAGGCGCGCAGATGCTCGACGCTCAGCGCGCTAACGCCCGCCTGGCTGCCGTTGACGTAGTCACCGTAGGGGTGATCGACGAACAGCTCGCTGAGCACGGCGCGTTGCAACAGGCGGTTGGGGTTGTGCTCGGACAGCGCCAGATGACTGAGCAAGCGGCTCCTGATCTTCTCCAGGGCAGCCACTTCGAAGCGCGGCCGCGCCACCACTGCGGTCAGCAGTTGCAGGGCCTGAGCGCATACGTCCACGGCACTCAGGCAGCGCAGCGACAGGCTGGCGTGATCCACCTCCAGCTGCTTGCGCAGCTCGGCACCCAGATCTTCCAGGGCGGTGGCAAGGCCCTGAGCGTCGAGATCGTCTGCGCCCTGGTCGAGCATGTACAGGGTGGCCGCCGCCAGGCCAGGCAGGTCGCCATCCAGGCTGCTGCCGGCAGTGAAGCGCAGCACGATGTCGACGACCGCCAGCTCGCGGGATTCGATGAAACGCACTCGGCTGCCCTGGGCGGTGTGCCAGTCCAGCGGCGTGCGCTGCACGGTCGGCAGGTCGCTCAGGTCAAGGTCCGTGGCGCTGGTCAGCCCACCGAAGTCGAAGGCGTCTTCACTCGCTGCGAAGTCGGCGCAGTGCGTTCCGGCATTGAGAAACGAGTGGATCATTGCGCGGCCTCCTCAGGCTGGGTGTAGGTCACGGTCAGGCGGTTCGCTGTGAAGTAGCGTCTGGCAACCTCGTGCACCGCATCGGCGGTGACGGACTGGATCAGCTCAGGGGTTCGTTCGAGCAGGTCGAGGTCGGCGCCGCTCAGCGCATGGCGCCCGATGTGATAAGCGTGGTCCTGCAACGCGTCGCGTTGATAGATCAACTGCGCCAGCAGCTTGGTCTTGGCCCGTTGCAATTCGACGGTCGATACCGGTGTATGGGACAGCGTATCGATCACTGCCAGCATGCGTGCGCTGGCCTGCTCAGGACTGGTTCGCCCAGGGCTGAGCAAGCTATGCCAGGTCATCAGCGTGTCGCCGCGCAGATGAACGTCGAATTCGCTGCGAATGCCGCGCAGCAAGGGCTGGTCTCGCACCAGTGCTGCGTAAAGTCGCGAGCTGGCACCATTGCTGAGCAGCGCTGCAGCCACTTGCAGGGCAATCACCTCGGCCGGCGACTGAGTGCTGCCCAGGCTGGGCGTGTTGAAGCTGAGAATCACGCCTTGGCGCAGCGCCGGGAGTCGCACCGTCTGCTCGCGTCCGAACAGTGTGTCGGTTTGCCTGAAGCCAGGGTCGGTGTGCTTCGGGCGTGTCGGCAGTGCATCGAAATGGCGCTCGACCTGCTCGCGCAAAGCGGGCATCCGGATGTCGCCGGCCACCACCAGAGTGGCGTTGCTGGGGTGGTAATGCTTGGCGTACCAGGCCCTCACCGCATCCGCGCCAAGGCCTTGCAGGTCATCGAGGTGGTCATAGCGTGAATGGGCGTAGGGACTGGCGCCATGGGCCAGTTGCAGGTGCAGGCGGCTGGCCTGCTCATCGGCTGAGCTTTCGACACGCAAGCGATGCTCGTTGATCAGCGCATCGCGGCAACTGACGAAGTCCTGCTCCGCGAGCGTAGCGCTGGACATGATGTCGGCCTGAGCTTCCAGCACGATCTCGAGGCGATTGGCCGGCACGCTGGCGACGTACAGCGTGGCTTCGTCGAGGGTGAAGGCCAGCGGCTTGGCACCCAGACGGGCGAGCACCTTGGCGTACTGCCCGGGCGCGAGCTTGCTGCTGCCCTCGAACACCCAGTGTTCAAGTGCGTGAGACAGGCCACTTTGCCCGTGCGGTTCATGACTGGCGCCGACGTGATACCACAACTGCGCGCTGACCAGCGGCACGCGGTGGTCTTGCACGAGGATGACCCTGAGGCCGTTGTCGAGAGTGAAGTGGGCGAGCGGCGAGGACGAGCGGCCCAGGCGGCTGCTCGTCTGGAATGAGGGCTGCATGATCGAAGAGGCTCCTTGGATGGCGATGGCCGGAGCAGCTTCGGTCAATGCAGCCGTGCGGCTGCGTTAACTAAGTACGCAGGTAGTAACCGGTTACTCCCGTTGCCACAGCGCGTAATGCACCTGGCCGGTTTTCTTCTCGCGGTGCAGGCGCCAGTTGGCGGGCATGCCGAGGCTCGAAGGCACGGCTTCACTTTCCGTGTAGACCCATGCGCGTTCACGCAGCCACTGCTGTTGCTCGAGCAGTTGGCAGGTGTTGGCGAGCAGGTCCTGGTGGAAGGGCGGGTCGAGAAACACCACGTCGAACTGTTGCTTGGCCGGCCCTTGCAGGTAGCGCACGGCGTCGGTTTGCAGAATCTGCCCGCGCGGGCAGCGCAGCAGTTCGAGGTTGTTCTTCAGGTTGGCGATGGCTGCCGGATTGCTGTCCAGGGCCACCGCATCCTGTGCGCCACGCGACAGCGCCTCGAGCACCAACGCGCCGCTGCCGGTGAAGGCGTCCAGCACCTGGGCGCCTTCGATGTACGGCGCCAACCAGTTGAACACGGTTTCCCGCACCCGGTCTGGGGTAGGCCGCAGGCCATCGCTCTCGGGCACCGGCAGGCGCCGGCTGCGCCATTCGCCGGCGATGATGCGCAGGTGGCCTTGGCCCTTGCTGGCGGCGGGACGGGGGGAGGGGGTTGCTCTGGCCATTAGTGCTCCGGTACGCCGAGCGGCTGATCGGCAGGTTTTTCGGTGGGTGGCGGCAGCGGCTTTTGCGGCACTTTCGGGCCGACCGTGACGATCACCAGTTTGTCTGCTGCCAGGTGTTTGTTCATGGCGGCCTTCACCTGCTCGACGGTCAGCGCCTGCGACTGCTGCATGAAGTCTTCCAGCCAGGTCAGCGGCAGGTTGTAGAAGCCGATCGCCCCCAGTTGTCCGACGATGCTGGCGTTGCTTGCGGTCGACAGCGGGAAGCTGCCGGCCAGCTCACGCTTGGCGTCGTCCAGTTCCTGCTGGGTCGGGCCGGTCTTGAGGTAGTCGGCCAGCAGGTCCTGCACCAGTTTCAAGGTGCCCTCGCTGAGTTCGGCACGGGTCTGCAGGTTGATGGTGAAGGGGCCGCGCACCTGCATGGGGGTGAACGAGGAATACACGCCGTAGGTCAGGCCGCGTTTTTCCCGCACCTCGCTCATCAGCCGGGTGCCGAAGGCGCCACCGCCGAGAATCTGGTTGCCCATCGACAGCGCGGCCCAGTCCGGGTCGTTACGGTCGATGCCCAGCTCGGCCAGCATCAAGTGGGTCTGCTTGGAGGCGTAGTCGATGTGGGTGATGCCAGGCTTGGGCTCGCTCGGCTGCGCCGGGGCCGGCAGCGCCGGACCTTTGGGCAGCGCGGCCGAGACCTGCGCAGCGATGGCTTCGGCGTCGCTGCGGCTAAGGTCGCCGACCAGGGCGATGACCGTGTTGCCCGCGGCGTAGGCCTTGGCGTGAAAGGCGCGCAGTTGCGCCTGGGTGATGCCCGGAATGCTCTTGGCGTTGCCGTCGCTGGGGAAGGCGTAAGGGTGGCTGCCATACAGTTTGGCGGACAAGGCATTGGCGCCCAGCTTGGCCGGGTTCTGCTTGTCGTACTCGAAGCCTGCGAGCATCTGGTTCTTGATGCGCTTGAGCGAGTCCTCGGGGAAGGTCGGTTTGCCGACCACATCAGCGAACAGCTTCAGCGCCGGTTGGCGTTTGTCCGCCGCGCTCAGGCTGCGCAGGCTGGCGACCGCCATGTCGCGGTACGAGCCGTTGCCAAAGTCGGCGCCCAGCCCTTCGAAGCCCTGGGCGATGGCAGTGACGTCCTTGCCGGCCACGCCTTCGTTGAGCATGGCGTTGGTCAGGGTGGACAGGCCCTGGGTGCCGCCGTCCTGGCTGCTGCCGGCGGCGAAGGTCAGGCGCAGGTCGAACATCGGCAGCTCGTGGGCCTCGACGAACAGTACTCGGGCGCCCTCGGCGGTTTTCCAGCTCTGCACGTTCAGCTGGCGGCGGCTGGGTGCCTTGCCATCGAGTTCGGCCAGCGATTGCAGGGTGTTGGCAGGTTTGCCAGCGTCGGCAGCGTGTGCCGGCGCCGACAGCAGCGTGCAGGCCGACAGCGCCAGGGCGAACAGGCCGGCGCCAACGAAGGTCTGGCGCGGTGCGCGGCGATCACTCATGAGCGGACTCCTCGGGCAGTACGTGGGCAACGCTCAGGCGTTCACGGGTGAAGTAGGTGCGGGCGGCGTCCTGGATATCCTTGGGCGTCACTTGCTTGAGTTCGTCCAGTTCGCGGTCGATCAGCTTCCAGGAAAGGCCGACGGTTTCCAGCTGGCCGATGGTGGTGGCCTGGCTGCTGATGGAGTCGCGGTCGTACACCAGGCCGGCGATGACCTGAGCGCGCACGCGTTCCAGTTCTGCCGCGCTGGGCGGGGTGCTCTTGAGCTCGTCGAGCTGTTCCCACAGGCCTTTTTCCACGTCGGCCAGGGTCTTGTGCTGCTGCACGTTGGGGGTAGCGGAAATCAGGAACAGGCTGTCGCCGCGGGTGAAGGCGTCATAGCCGGACGATGCACCGGCCACCAGCTCCTGGCCACGCTCCAGACGCGATGGCAAACGCGCACTGTAGCCGCCATCGAGCAGGGCCGAAATCAGCCGCAGGGCATGCACGCTACGTGGGTTTTGCGCAGTCGCCAGACCCGGCACGTTGAAGCCGTAGATCAGGCTGGGCAGTTGCGTGGCGACATGCAAGGTCAACTGACGCTGGCCAGGCTCAGCCAGCTCCAGCGGCAGTTTGGCCGGCGGTGTGGCGCGCTTGGGGATGGCGCCGAAGTATTTCTGCGCCAGGCCTTTGACCTCGTCGACAGTAACATCACCGACCACCACGAGAGTGGCGTTGTTCGGCGTGTACCAGGCTTCGTACCAGTGGCGCAGCTCCTCGACCTTCATGCGTTCGAGGTCGGCCATCCAGCCGATGGTGGGGGTGTGGTAGCCGCTGGCTGGGTAGGCCATGGCGCTGAACAGCTCGAAGGCCTTGGCGTTGGGCTTGTCATCGGTGCGCAGGCGGCGCTCTTCCTTGATGACTTCGATTTCCCGGGCGAACTCCTCGGGCGGCAGGCGCAGGCTGGCCATGCGGTCGGCTTCAAGCTCGAAGGCCACCGGCAGGC
Organism: Pseudomonas cremoricolorata DSM 17059 = NBRC 16634; assembly: GCF_000425745.1. Lineage (GTDB taxonomy): Bacteria > Pseudomonadota > Gammaproteobacteria > Pseudomonadales > Pseudomonadaceae > Aquipseudomonas > Aquipseudomonas cremoricolorata. The sequence goes on from NZ_AUEA01000001.1 coordinate 341,631, forward strand.
GGTCACGGGCCAGCACCTGGTAGTACGCGGTGTAGTCGTCGCTGGTGAAGGCGTTTTCCTCGGCGCCGAGGTCGCGCAGGATGCGCGAGCCTTCGCCAGGGCCGACCTTGGCGCTGCCTTTGAACATCATGTGTTCCAGGGCATGGGACAGGCCGGTCTGCCCTGGGGTCTCGTAGCTGGAGCCGACCTTGTACCAGATCTGCGAGACCACCACCGGGGCGCGGTGGTCTTCGCGCACGACCACTTTCAGGCCGTTGTCGAGGGTGAATTCATGGGTCGGTTGGGTATCGGCGGCCATGGCGGCCAGTGGCAGACACAAGGTGCCGAGCAGCAGGCCGGCAGCGCGGCGGGCGAGAGCTTTCATAAGGGGGGTTCAACCTGTTCGGCGGCCCGCTTGGGTTTAGCGTCGGCGGGCCTGGAGGTGCTAGGATACTGATCCGGTCGCCTGGCGGCCATGCCTGTCGCCGTTCTGGCCCGCGGGCCCTTAAGACAAAACGTTACGCATGAACCAGTCGCATCGATGAGAGTCTGTTCTGCGTCTATTGAATTCCTGATGCGCCACTGCTGGCCCATCGCTGCCTTGAGATAGCCGTCTCCATGTTTGGTTCCAACGACGACAAGAAAGCGCCGGCCGATGCTGGTGAGAAGAAAGGCCTGTTCAGCTGGTTTCGCAAGAAGCCCCAGCAACCGGCTCCCGAACAACCGGCTCCCGAGCAGCCTGCCGCCGAGCAGCCTGCCGTCGAGCCGGAGCTGCCTGCGGTAACGCCCGCCCTCGAGGCCGAACAACCGGCCCCAGCGCCTGTTCAAGCGCCGCAGGTGGTGGCCGACGTTGCCCAGCCTGCCCCGGTGCCGGTCATCGAGCAGATACCGCCGGTCATCGAGCCAGCCCCCGTCGCTGCTGCGCCGCTGGCGCCGAGTGCCGAAACACCGGTCAGCAACCTGGTGTTGCCGGTGGCCGAAGAGCCCGTGGCGCTGGTGCCTGACCTGGAGCCGAAGGCGCCACCGGTCATTCCCGAGCGCGCGCCGCTGGAGCAGGCAGAGCTGGCACCTGCGGCCGAGCCTGAGCCTGAACCGACGCCGGTAGCGGTGGCACTGACCCCCGCCGCCGCACCGCCGGCCATCGTCGAGCCAGTCGTGGTCGTTGAGCCCGAAGCCGCGCCTGAACCCGAGCCGCAACCGGTGGCCGCCGCCGAGCCATCCAAGCCCGGCTTCTTCGCCCGTCTCAAGCAGGGTCTGTCGAAGACCAGCGCCAGCATCGGCGAGGGCATGGCCAGCCTGTTCCTCGGCAAGAAGGTCATCGACGATGACCTGCTCGATGAAATCGAAACCCGCCTGCTCACCGCCGACGTCGGCGTCGAAGCCACCTCCACCATCGTGCAGAACCTCACGCAGAAGGTCGCGCGCAAGCAGCTGACCGACGCCGAGGCGTTGTACAAGTCGCTGCAGGATGAACTGGCCGCCATGCTGCGCCCGGTCGAGCAGCCGCTGAAGATCGCCTCCCAGAGCAAGCCCTACGTCATCCTCGTGGTGGGCGTGAACGGCGCCGGCAAGACCACCACCATCGGCAAGCTGGCGAAGAAGCTGCAACTCGAAGGCAAGAAGGTGATGCTGGCAGCTGGCGATACCTTCCGTGCCGCGGCTGTCGAGCAGTTGCAGGTCTGGGGCGAGCGTAACCACATTCCGGTGATCGCCCAGCACACCGGCGCCGACTCGGCCTCGGTGATCTTCGACGCCGTGCAGGCGGCCAAGGCCCGCGGCGCCGACGTGCTGATCGCCGACACCGCCGGGCGTCTGCACACCAAAGACAACTTGATGGAAGAGCTGAAGAAGGTACGCCGGGTGATTGGCAAACTCGATGCCGACGCGCCCCACGAAGTGTTGCTGGTGCTCGATGCCGGCACCGGTCAGAACGCCATCAGCCAGGCCAAGTACTTCCACCAGAGCGTCGAGCTGACCGGCCTTGCGCTGACCAAGCTCGATGGCACGGCCAAGGGTGGGGTGATCTTCGCCCTTGCCAAGCAATTCAACCTGCCGATCCGCTTCATCGGGGTCGGCGAGGGCATCGACGACCTGCGCACCTTCGAGGCCGAGCCGTTCGTCAAAGCCCTGTTTGCCGAACGGGACGCCCCATGATCCGCTTCGAACAGGTCGCCAAGCGCTACCCCAACGGCCATATCGGCCTGCACGAGTTGAGTTTCCGGGCGCGCCGGGGCGAATTCCTGTTCGTGACCGGCCATTCCGGCGCCGGCAAGAGCACCTTGCTGCGCCTGCTGCTGGCCATGGAACGACCGACCAGCGGCAAGCTGCTGCTGGCCGGGCAGGACCTTGGGCAGATCAGCACCGCGCAGATTCCGTTCCTGCGCCGGCAGATCGGTGTGGTGTTCCAGAACCACCAGCTGTTGTTCGACCGTACCGTGTTCAACAACATCGCCTTGCCGTTGCAGATTCTCGGCCTGTCCAAGCCCGAAATCGCCAAGCGCGTCGACTCGGCGCTGGAGCGGGTTTCGCTGTCCGACAAAGGCGAGCTGTTCCCCGCCGACCTTTCCACCGGCCAGCAGCAGCGCGTCGGCATCGCCCGCGCCATCGTCCACCAACCGGCCCTGCTGCTGGCGGACGAACCGACCGGTAACCTCGACCCACGCCTGGCCGCCGAGATCATGGGCGTGTTCGAAGACATCAACCGCCTCGGCACCACCGTGCTGATCGCCAGTCACGACCTGGCGCTGATCGCGCGCATGCGCCACCGCATGCTGACCTTGCAGCGTGGGCGACTGATCGGCGATGGGGAGGCCGGGCAATGAGCAACAACCGTACATCCAAAGTCTCCGAGCGCGTGGCGCCGAAGGCGGCCGACCAAGTCAAGAAAAAGCCCGGCAATCACGACGACGACGGCCCGGACCTGCGCACGCTGATGCGCGCCTGGCTGGAAAGTCACCGCGCCAGCCTTGCGGACAGCCTGCGCCGTCTGGGCAAGCAGCCCATCGGTAGTTTCTTTACCTGCCTGGTGATGGCCGTGGCGCTGAGCATGCCCATGGGCCTGTCGCTGCTGCTGAAGAATGTCGAAGTGCTCGGCGGCTCGTGGCAGCGCGCGGCGCAGATTTCCCTGTACCTGAAAATGGACGCCAGCAGCCGCGAGGGCGAGGCCCTGCGTGACGAAATCAAGAACATGCCCGGCGTGGCCCAGGCGCAGTACATCAGCCGTGAGCAGGCGCTGGAGGAGTTCAAGAAGCAGTCCGGGCTAGGGGAGGCGATTCGCGAACTGCCGGAAAACCCGCTGCCTGGCGTGGTGGTGGTGACTCCGACCGAGGTCGACAAGCCCGCGCTGGAAGCCTTGCGTCAGCGTCTGTCCGAACTGCCCAAGGTCGAAGTGGCGCAGCTCGACTTGCTCTGGGTCGAGCGTCTGGCAGCCATCCTCAAACTGGGTGACCGCTTCGTCTTCGGCATGGCGGTGATGCTGATTTCAGCCTTGTTGTTAGTAATCGGTAACACAATTCGTCTACATATCGAGAACCGCCGCACCGAGATCGAAGTGATCAAGCTGGTGGGCGGTACCGACAGCTATGTACGGCGGCCCTTCCTCTACATGGGTGCCCTCTACGGCCTGGGCGCCGGGGTGCTGGCGTGGGGCATTCTGGCCTTCGGCCTGAACTGGCTGAACGACGCGGTGGTCGGGCTTTCCGGCCTGTATGGCAGCGATTTCGCCCTCGCAGGTGTGCCAGGGTCGGATGGACTTTCGCTCTTGATCGGTGCTGTACTGTTAGGGTATATCGGTGCGTGGATTGCGGTCGCTCGCCATTTGCGAGAGCTGGCACCGCGCTAGCGTTAATCGCCAACGTTGCATTTTCTTCATCCTGGAACTTGCGTACGGGTTTCCCGGTCAATGTTGGCAGTGCTCACAAGGCACACATCTTGAAAGCTGGAGGTTCTTGAATGACCACATCGTTGCAACCTGCCTATGCCCTGGTTCCCGGTGCAAACCTGGAAGCCTACGTGCACACGGTCAACAGCATTCCGTTGCTGTCGGTCGAGCAGGAGCGTGATCTGGGCGAGCGTCTCTACTATCAGCAGGATGTCGAAGCCGCTCGCCAGATGGTGATGGCGCACCTGCGTTTCGTGGTTCATATTGCCCGCAGCTATGCCGGTTACGGCCTGGCGCAGGCAGACCTGATCCAGGAAGGCAACGTCGGCCTGATGAAGGCGGTCAAGCGTTTCAACCCGGAAATGGGTGTGCGCCTGGTGTCGTTCGCCGTGCACTGGATCAAGGCCGAGATTCACGAGTTCATCCTGCGCAACTGGCGCATCGTCAAGGTGGCGACCACCAAGGCGCAGCGCAAGCTGTTCTTCAACCTGCGCAGCCAGAAGAAACGCCTGGCCTGGCTGAACAACGACGAAGTGCATCGCGTCGCCGAAAGCCTGGGGGTCGAACCTCGGGAAGTGCGCGAGATGGAAAGCCGTCTGAGCGGCCATGACATGGCCTTCGATCCGGCCGCCGAGGCCGACGACGACAGCGCCTTCCAGTCGCCCGCGCATTACCTGGAAGACCACCGCTACGACCCGGCACTGCAGCTCGAAGACGCCGACTGGAGCGACAACTCGGCGAGCAACCTGCACCAGGCCCTGAGCGGTCTGGACGATCGTAGCCGCGACATCCTCTACCAGCGCTGGCTGGCCGAAGAAAAGGCCACCTTGCATGAGCTGGCAGACAAGTACAGCGTCTCGGCCGAGCGTATTCGTCAGTTGGAGAAGAACGCGATGAACAAGGTCAAGGCACTGATCGCCGCCTGATCACCTCACCGCCCACGAAAAAGCCGCTGCCCATTGGGTCAGCGGCTTTTTCGTGTCCGCGATTCAGAAGCGTGCGCCGCCCTCGAGCTGACGCAGGTAGGCATCGCCCCCCAGCTGGCTGATCTGCCGACTGATCCAGCTGGCACGGCCTGCCACGTATGTGCTCGGATGCCCTGCGCTCCATTTCAGCGGGCTAGGCAGCACGGCGGCGAGCTGTGCGGCCTGCTGGCGGCTCAGCTGACTGGCGTCGACGCCGAAGTGGTAGCGCGCTGCGGCCTGGGCGCCGAACACCCCTTCACCCCATTCGGCGCTGTTGAGGTACACCTCAAGAATTCGTTCTTTCGACCAGAACAGCTCCATCAGCCCGGTGAACCAGGCCTCCAGGCCTTTACGCAGCCAACTGCGCCCCGACCACAGGAACAGGTTCTTCGCCACCTGCTGGGTCAGCGTGCTGGCGCCGCGCAAATTGCCACCGCGCTCGTTGTTGGCGAAGGCGGCCTGAATGGCGGGAACGTCGAAGCCCCAGTGACTGGCGAACTTCTGATCTTCACCGGCAATCACCGCCAGCTTGAGGTCATTCGAGATGCGCTCCCAGGGCTGCCATTCACGTTGCAGGTCGATGGGTTCGCCGTTGACCCACGACTGCACCTTGCGCTCGACCATCAGCGCGGTGCCGGGCGGCGGTATCCAGCGAAAGATCAGCACCAGCACGATGCTGCCAGCGATGAACCACAACAGAGCACGGGTAAGGCGGCGGATGAGCGATGACAGCATGACGATGGCTTGGCCGGACCGAGGGAAGCGGCCATTATACAGAGCCATTTCCAGGAGTCGTCCCATGCTTCGCAGCTTCCTGATGCTCGCCGCCTTTTTCGGCTTCACCGGCGTTGCCCTCGGCGCCTTTGCCGCCCATGGCCTGAAGAGCCGCCTGAGCGCCGAATACCTGGCGATTTTCCACACCGGCGTCACCTATCAACTGGTGCATGCCCTGGCGATTCTGGCCGTGGCCGTGCTTGCGGTGCACCTGCCGGGACGCTTGATCGGCTGGGCAGGCGGGCTGTTCGCGCTGGGCATCGTGCTGTTCTCCGGCAGCCTCTATGCGTTGACCCTGAGCGGCCTGGGCAAGCTGGGCATCATCACCCCGATCGGCGGTGTGTGCTTCCTCGCCGGCTGGCTGTGCCTGGGGCTTGCGGCCTGGCGGCTGGGCTGAAAAGCTGCCGCCATTGGGCTGAGCGCTGGTCGGCAGGCTTGGGAAATACGCCCTACAGGGGCTAGAATGCCGGCCCCCAATGCACAATGGTGGCCGTGCGCATGCGCATTCAACTGAACGGTGAACCTTACGAATTGCCCGCTGGCGAGAGCGTCGCGGCCTTGCTGACTCGTCTTGAGCTGGCTGGGCGCCGCGTTGCCGTGGAACTGAACCTGGATATCGTGCCGCGCAGCCTGCACGACAGCACGCTACTCAACGAGGGCGACCAGGTAGAGGTGGTGCATGCCATCGGTGGCGGCTAGCCGCCCCGGCATTTCACCCGCACGTCCCGTACCCTGTCCCGAGGAATCCCGATGAGCAACGTTCGCAGTGACAAGCCCTTCATCCTGGCTGGCCGCACCTTCCAGTCGCGCCTGCTGGTGGGCACTGGCAAGTACCGTGACATGGAAGAAACCCGCCAGGCCATCGAGGCCTCGGGCGCCGAGATCGTCACCGTTGCCGTGCGCCGTACCAATCTGGGACAGAACCCGGGCGAACCGAACCTGCTCGACGTGCTGCCACCCGACCGCTACACCATCCTGCCCAACACCGCCGGCTGCTATGACGCGGTCGAGGCCGTGCGTACCTGCCGCCTGGCCCGTGAGCTACTCAATGGCCACAACCTGGTGAAGCTGGAAGTACTGGCCGACCAGAAAACCCTGTTCCCCAATGTCATCGAAACCCTCAAGGCCGCTGAAGTGCTGGTCAAGGAAGGCTTCGATGTCATGGTCTACACCAGCGATGACCCGATCATCGCCCGCCAGCTCGCGGAAATCGGCTGCATCGCGGTCATGCCGCTGGCCGGCCTGATCGGCACCGGGCTGGGCATCTGCAACCCCTACAACCTGCAGATCATTCTCGAAGAATCGAAAGTGCCGGTGCTGGTCGATGCCGGTGTCGGCACTGCATCCGATGCCACCATCGCCATGGAAATGGGCTGCGAAGCGGTGCTGATGAACTCGGCCATCGCCCACGCCCAGCAGCCGGTGATGATGGCCGAGGCCATGAAGCACGCCATCGTCGCCGGTCGTCTGGCTTACCTTGCCGGGCGCATGCCGAAAAAACTCTATGCCAGCGCCTCGTCGCCGCTGGATGGTCTGATCAAGTAAGAGCCCCTGATGACTGAATCGCAAGAAACGCCCGTGACCCCCGAGGGCGAAGAGCGCCCGCACCGCCGCATCAAGAGCTTCGTGATGCGCGCCGGACGCATGACCGAAGGCCAGCAACGTGGCCTGGAAGTGGGTGGCCCGCAGTTCATCCTGCCGCTGGCCGATGCCCCGGTGGACTACGACCAGGTGTTCGGTCGTAGCGCCCCGCGCACCCTGGAGATCGGCTTCGGCATGGGTCATTCCCTGCTGGAAATGGCTGCTGCCGCGCCTGAGCAGGACTTCATCGGCGTGGAAGTGCACCGCCCAGGTGTCGGTGCGCTGCTCAATGGCGTGCTGACCGAAGGCCTGAAGAACCTGCGGGTGTATGACTGCGATGCCATCGAGGTGCTCAACCGCTGCGTCGCCGACAACAGCCTCGACCGCCTGATGCTGTTCTTCCCCGACCCGTGGCACAAGGCGCGGCACCACAAGCGCCGCATCGTGCAGCTGGAGTTCGCTGAACTGGTAAGGCGCAAGCTCAAGCCCGGCGGCGTGTTCCACATGGCCACCGACTGGCAGCCGTATGCCGAATACATGCTGGAAGTGATGAGCGCAGCGCCTGGTTACCGCAACCAGGCCGCCGATGGCACTTACGTGCCGCGCCCGGAAGAACGCCCGATCACCAAGTTCGAACGCCGCGGCGAACGGCTGGGGCATGGGGTTTGGGATTTGAAGTTCGAAAAGCTGGCGTGAGTTCGAGCCTGCTCGGCTGAGGATGGGGATAACCTGAGTTGGGCCGGCGGTGCCGGCCACTGCGGTTTACCCCCGCCGATCAGCCACCACCCCAATCAACGCGATCACCACCAGCAACACCGGCGCCAGCGCGTAGTTGTTGAACTGGCTCAGCCCCTTCATCACCCACGGCGTTGCATAGATCAGTGCAGCGCCGCTGCCGATCATCACCAGCAAGGCCATGGCCGGTACGCGCAGGGCGCCCGCTACGCTGCCCAGACGCTGCTCGGCCCAGGCCTTGATGTCGGTGCCGAACAGCACCAGCAGACAGCCGACGAAGGCCAACGAGATTTCCGAAAGGTGGCTCCGGCTCCAGCGCGAAACGGTGGCCAGCAGGTCAAGTACCACGTCCATGCTTCATCCTCAGGTCAAGAAGTACTGCAGCAGGTCATTGAGGAACAGTTGGCCGCGCGCAGTGGCGGCCAGTCGATCCGGTTCGACCTGCAAAAGGCCTTTTTGTTCGGCCATGCGACGGGCCTGGGCCAGCTGTGCCAGGGGCTGGCCGGTGCGTTGGGTGAACAGCTCGGCCTCAACGCCATCGGTCAGGCGCAGGGCATTGATGAGGAACTCGAACGGCAGCTCATCCAGCGGCAGGACCTTTTCCCCGGCCTTGAAGGGCTTGCTCGGGTTGAGGTAGTCCTTCGGCAGGCGGGTCTTCCAGGTGCGCACGATGCGCCCGTCGGGCAGCGACAGCTTGCCGTGGGCGCCGGCACCGATACCGATGAAGTCACCGAAGCGCCAGTAATTGAGGTTATGCCGCGCTGCACGCCCCGGCTGGGCGTAGGCCGACACCTCGTACTGGGCGAAACCCTGTTCGGCGAGCAGCGCCTGGCCGGCTTCCTGAATATCCCAGAGGATGTCGTCCTCCGGCAGCTCCGGCGGCTGGTTCCAGAACACTGTGTTCGGCTCGACGGTGAGCTGGTACCACGACAGATGCGTCGGCCCCAGCTCGATGGCCTGGCGCAGATCGCCCAGGGCATCGTCCAGCGACTGCTCGGGTAGGCCGTGCATCAGGTCCATGTTGAAATTGTCGAAGCCTGCGTTGCGTGCCATGGCCGCGGCGCGCACCGCTTCATCGCCGTTGTGGATGCGCCCGAGGCGCTCCAGCTTGGCCGGCTGGAAGCTCTGCACGCCAATCGACAGGCGATTGATGCCCTGCTGGCGGTAGGCCTTGAACTTGTCCTGCTCGAAGGTGCCGGGGTTGGCTTCCAGGGTGATCTCGATGTCACTGGCGAAGGCGATACGCTGTTCGACGCCACGCAGCAGGCGGCCCAGCTGTTCGGCGCTGAACAGGCTCGGCGTGCCGCCACCGAAGAAGATCGAACTCAACACCCGACCCTGCACGGCGAACAGGTCTTGGTCGAGGTCGGCGAGCAATGCATCGACGTACTCGGCCTCAGGCAGCTCCGGGCCGGCCTGGTGCGAATTGAAGTCGCAGTAAGGGCATTTGCGCACGCACCAGGGGATGTGGATGTACAGCGCCAGCGGCGGCAATTGCGGTAGGGCGATGGCCGTTGCTGCGGGATACAGCAACAGCGAGGACGGCTGGTCGGTCATGCCAGGCCCAGACGTTGGCGCAGCAAGGCCATGGCGCGGGCGCGGTGGCTCAGTTGGTTTTTCTCCAGCGGCGCCAGCTCGGCGCTCGAGCAGTCGCGCTCAGGCACCCAGAACAGCGGATCGTAGCCAAAGCCATGCTCGCCGCTGGCGGCGGTGAGGATGCGCCCGTGCCACAGCCCTTCACACAGAATCGGCAGCGGGTCATCGGCGTGCCGCACCAGCGCCAGCACACAGACGAACTGCGCGCCGCGTTGCTCGGCCGGCACATCCTTGAGGGCCTCGAGCAGCTTGGCGTTGTTCGCCGCATCGCCCTGGCCATCGGCATAGCGCGCCGAATAGATACCCGGCGCACCGCCGAGAAAATCCACCGCCAGCCCGGAATCGTCGGCCAGCGCTGGCAGGCCGGAAATGCGCGCAGCGTTGCGCGCCTTGAGGATGGCGTTTTCCACGAACGACAGACCGGTTTCTTCCGGTTCGACCTGGCTGAATTCGCCGATCGAACGCAGGTGTACCGATTCGCCGAGCATGGCCTGGAGTTCTTTGAGTTTGCCGGCGTTGTGGCTGGCGAGGACGAGCTGCTGAAGATTGATCATTGGCCTGGGAACACTTCCTGGTTGAAGCTGAGAGTATGGCGTTCGCCGCCGGTATCGATGTCGAGGGTGAAGGTCAGCAGTTGCGCCTGCTCGACCTTGAACTGCGCCACGTACGACACCGCGCCCTGACTGCTGATGGCCTTGAAGCTCAGCGGGCTGCTGCGCCCGGTGAGGTCCTTGACCGTACCCTTGACCGTCGCCAGGCCTGGGGCATCGGCCTGGCGGACCGCCACGGTCAGCACGCCCAGCTCTTTGCTGCGCAGCAGGCCGGTGGAGGCGGCCACCGCCGGCGGCAGGCTGCTGGACGAGAAGGCGTTGTAGTGCACGGTGACGTCGCCGAAGGTCTGCTGACGTTCGGGACGGGCGGCATCGGCAGCCAGTGCCGGCAGCGCCAGGCACAGGCTGAACAGAAATGCGGCGAAACCACGCATGAGCAGTTACTCCCTTTGACGAGCGCGCCACCGCCAGTGGCGCATAGGTTCAGACCGCGACCTTATGTTCGGCCAGGCTCGGGCTGCTGACCCGGTAGATGCCGATTTCCCCGAGCAGGTTAGGCCACAGCCGGCCACCCAGGCCGTTGCGGTGCAGACGGTCGACCGCCAGGCGATCGAGCACCTTGGCGTGGCGCTCGTGGCACAGCTGTTCGAAATCGGCGAAGGTGCAGAAGTGGATGTTCGGAGTGTTGTACCAGGTATAGGGCATGAAGTCCGATACCGGCATGCGGCCTTTGCTCGCCAGGTACCAGCGGCAGCGCCAGTGACCGAAGTTGGGGAAGGTGATGATGCACTCGCGGCCTACCCGCAGCATCTCTTCGAGAATGCGGTCGGGGTATTCCACGGCTTGCAGGGCTTGGGTCATGACCACAATGTCGAAGCTGTCGCTGGCGAAGTTGCCCAGGCCCTTGTCGAGGTCTTGTTCGATGACGTTGACGCCCCTTGCCACGCATTCGGCAATGTTGTCGGGGTCGATTTCCAGGCCATAGCCGTGCACCTGCTTGCGGTCGCGTAGCGAGGCCAGCAGTTCACCGTTGCCGCAGCCCAGGTCGAGCACGCGGCTACCGGCGGGGATCCAGTCGTGGATGATTTCCAGGTCGGCTCTCATGCTGTCCTCAGATCGCGATGCGGTTCATGTAGTTGGTAAACCCCTGCATGTAGCGCGGTGTAGGGATGAGGAAGGCGTCGTGGCCGTAGGGCGAATCGATGTCCAGGTAGCAGACGTTCTTGCGCGCCGCCAGCAGGGCATCGACCATTTCCCGCGAGCGGGCCGGCGAGAAGCGCCAGTCGGTGGTGAACGACATGATGCAGAAATCCGCCTTGGCGCCGGCCAGGGTCGCGGCCAGGTCACCGTTGTGCGCGGCGGCCGGGTCGAAATAGTCCAGCGCCTTGGTCATCAACAGGTAGGTGTTGGCGTCGAAGCGCCCGGAAAACTCTTCGCCCTGGTAGCGCAGGTAGCTCTCGACCTGGAATTCGACGCTGTGGAAGTCGTAGTTGAGCTTGTCGCTCTTGAGTTCACGGCCGAATTTCTCGCCCATCGAATCGTCCGACAGGTAGGTGATATGGCCGACCATGCGCGCCAGCATCAGGCCACGCTTGGGAATCACGCCCTGGTCCTGGAACGAGCCGCCGTGGAACTCCGGGTCGGTGAGAATGGCCTGGCGGGCGACTTCGTTGAAGGCGATGTTCTGCGCCGACAGCTTGGGCGCCGAGGCGATGTCGACACAGTGGCGGATGCGCTCTGGGTAGGTGATCGACCATTGCAGCGCCTGCATGCCACCCAGACTGCCACCGACCACTGCCGCCCACTGCGCGATGCCCAAGCGGTCGGCCAGGCGCGCCTGGCTGTGCACCCAGTCTTCGACGGTGAGAATCGGGAAATCGGCGCCGTAGGGCTTGCCGGTGGCGGGGTTGAGGCTGCTCGGGCCGGTGCTGCCATTGCAGCCGCCAAGGTTGTTCAGGCTGACCACGAAGAAGCGGTTGGTGTCGATTGGCTTACCTGGGCCGATGCAGCTGTCCCACCAGCCCGGCTTACGGTCATCGGCGCTGTGAAAGCCCGCCGCATGATGGTGGCCCGACAGCGCATGGCAGATCAGCACGGCATTGCTGGCCGTGGCGTTGAGCGTGCCATAGGTTTCGTAGATCAGTTCATAGCTGGCCAGGGAACGGCCACAGGCCAGCGGCAGCGGCTCATCGAATCGGGCAACCACAGGGGTTACCAGACCGACGGAATCTTCGGCAAAGACAGTGGACATCGACCCAGCTCACGCGTGAATGAGGCGTAAGTCTAAAGAGCGCTACCCCCAGCGGCAAGCAACAGCTACCACCGGGGGCGGCAAGGGGTCAGATCATGCGGAACAGTTCTTGCGGCATGCCGATTTGCGCGGCGATCGGGGGCAGCACGAACGACTGGATCACCTGGATGGCGATGAAGGCGAAGATCGGCGAAATATCCAGCCCGCCGAGGTTCGGCACGATACGCCGGAACGGCGCCAGCACCGGTTCAGCGATCTGGTAGGCCAGCTCGGCGGCCGGGTTGTGGGTGTTCGGTGCGATCCACGAGACGATCACCATGACGATCATCGCCACCCAGAAAATCTTCAGGAACAGTGAAGCCACGCCCAGCAGCGCCCACATCAGCAGGTGCAGGACGTCGCCGAAGGTGCCGTAGGTGACCATCAGCACGAAGGCCATCAGCAGCGCCTGCAACACCACCGCCAGCAACAGGGACGAGGTGTCCATGCCGCCGATGCTGGGGATGATGCGGCGAATCGGCTTGAGCAGCGGCTGCGTGGCGCGCACCGCGAACTGACACAGCGGGTTGTAGAAATCGGCTTTCACCAGTTGCAGCACGAAGCGCAGCAGGACGATCACCAGGTACAGGCTGACCAGGGTTTGCACCACGAAAATCGCGGCGCCGGACAGTGCATTCATCGACAGCTCCTTATTTGCCCAGTTGTTCGGCCAGCGCAGCGGAGCGCTGCGCGGCAGCCTCCAGGGCGTGCTCGACCAGTGTCTGGAAACCGTTGTTCTGGAATGAGGTGATGGCCGCCTCGGTGGTGCCACCGGGCGAGGTGACGCGGCGGCGCAGCTCGGCGGCGTCGAAGTCGCTGGCCGCAGCCATGTGCGCAGCGCCCAGGGCGGTCTGCAAGGTCAGTTGCGAAGCGGTTTCGCGGGGCAGGCCGAGTTTCTCGCCAGCGGCGGTCATGGCCTCGATCAGCAGGAAGAAATACGCCGGGCCGCTGCCCGACACCGCAGTGACAGCATCGATCTGTCGCTCTTCATCGAGCCACAGCACGGTGCCGACCGCGCCCAGCAGGGTTTCGGCCTGCTGGTGCTGTTCGGCCGAGACCTGCGCATTGGCGTACAGGCCGCTGGCGCCCTTGCGCAGCAGCGCCGGGGTGTTGGGCATGCAGCGCACCAGCGGGCGCTCGCCCAGCCAGCTTTGCAGGCTGGCGCAAGTGATGCCGGCGGCGATGGACACCACCAGTTGGCCCGGTGCGAGCGACGGCGCCAGGGCCTCGCACACCGCTTTCATCACCTGCGGCTTGACCGACAGCACCACCACGTCGGCGTCGGCCACGGCCTGGGCGTTGTCTTCGAACACCTCGATGCCGTGCTCGGCCTGGACGCGGCTGCGGGTCTCGGCACCGGGGTCGCTGGCGCGGATCTGCGCGGCGTCCAGGCCCTGGGCGCGCAGACCGCCGATCAGGCTGGCGGCCATGTTGCCGGCGCCGATGAAGGCAATACGTGTCTTGCTCATGTCAGGTCCTTGCGGGAAAGGGTGAGTGAAACATGGATTCAGACGGCGCCATAGTCACGCGCGCCGAACAAGGCGGTGCCGATGCGCACCCAGGTCGCGCCCTGGGCGATGGCCGCCTCGAGGTCGTGACTCATGCCCATCGACAGGGTATCGAGGCCGGGTTCGAGCTGGGCCAGCAGTTCGCGCAACTGGGCGAACGGGCGTTCCTGCGCGGCGCGTTCGTCGCTTGGTGCGGGAATCGCCATCAGCCCCCGCAGGCGCAGCCCGGGCAGGGCCGCCACGGCGGCGGCCAGCGCCGGCAGGTCGGCCGGCGCGCAGCCCGACTTGCTGTCCTCGCCGCTGACGTTCACTTGCAGGCAGACGTTGAGCGGGGCCAGCCCGGCCGGACGCTGCTCGGACAAACGCTGGGCGATTTTCAGGCGGTCTACGGAATGTACCCAATCGAAGTGCTCGGCAATGGCGCGGGTCTTGTTCGACTGGATGGGGCCAATGAAGTGCCAGGTCAAGGGCAGGTCGGCAAGTTCCTGCTGTTTGTTCAGCGCTTCCTGTAGGTAATTTTCCCCCACATCGCTGACCCCGGCGGCGTACAGCTCACGCACGGCGCTGGCCGGCTTGGTTTTGCTCACCGCCAGCAGGCGCACGCTGGACGGTGCGCGTCCGGCTGCCTCGGCGGCACTGTTGATACGGGCGGCGAGGGCCTGCAAGTTGGCTGCTACTGTGGACATGGTTGATCGCCGGCGGCTCAGTGGTCGCGGCATTCTACCTGCTCTATGGCCTTTGGGGAGTCTCATGGACGTGACCGACCTGCTGGCCCGCGCCCTCCATGCGCGGGCCTCCGACCTGCACCTGGCAGCAGGCGAAGCGCCGCTGCTGCGCATCGATGGCGAGTTGCAGCGCCTGGATTTACCGGTGCTGAGCGCCGACGCACTGTTCACCGGGCTTGGCCAGTTCCTCGACGCCGAGCAGCAACGGCAGTGGGCCAGCGGCGATGAACTCGACCTGGCCTTGGCCATCCCCGAGCGCGGCCGGGTGCGCCTCAATCTGTTTCGCCAGCAGCAGGGTCCTGCGGCCAGCCTGCGCCTGCTGGCAGATGCTGTACCGAGCCTCGAGGCGCTTGCCTTGCAGCCGATCTACCCGCTGCTGGCAGGGCTGCGCGACGGCCTGGTGCTGGTCGGCGGGCCGACCGGCAGTGGCAAGTCCAGCACCCTCGCGGCCTTGCTCGACCAGCTCAACCGCGACCGCGCCCTGCATATCATCACCCTCGAAGACCCAGTGGAAATCCTTCACCGCAGTCAGCGCAGCCTGATCAACCAGCGCGAGATCGGCCGCCACAGCCGCGACTTCGCCCAGGCCTTGCGCAGCGCCCTGCGGCAAGACCCGGACATCATCATGCTCGGCGAACTGCGCGATCTCGAGACCATCCGCCTGGCCCTGCGCGCCGCAGAAACCGGGCATCTGGTGCTGGGCACCGTGCACACCCGTTCGGCGGTGAGCAGCATCGAGCGCCTGGTAGAGGTGTTCGCCGCCGAGGAAAAACCGCTGGTGCGGGCCATGCTCGCGCAGTCGCTGCGCCTGGTGCTGGCGCAGGTGCTGGTAAAGCGCAAGGGCGGCGGACGCGTGGCGGCCCGCGAAGTGCTGGTGGGCACGCCCGCAGTGCAGAACCTGATTCGCGAAGGGCGCCTGGCACAACTGCACTCGACCCTGCAAACCGGCGCCGGCGCCGGCATGCAGACCCTTGAGGCCGCGTTGCAGGCGCTGCGCAGCCAGGGGCTGCTCGATGAGGCCGTGGGGTAGGGCGCGTTCACGGTCCCAGCAAGCGCTGGGTGCTGGCCTGCATCTGCGCCGTGATCCAGTGCAGGAAGGCCGTCGCCTTGGCGCTGTCGGCAAACGGCCTGGCAGCCAGCAGGCAATAGCGCGAACCATCCTTGTCGAAACCCAGCGGCGCGAGCAGCTGCCCAGCGCGCAACTCATCTTCCACCATCAACGCTGAAGCCAGGCACACGCCCAGCCCGGCAGCCGCTGCCTGGGTCGAGAGGTAGAAGTGCTCGAAGTCCTGGCCCGTTGACTGAGCCAGCGTGATGCCGCGCAGGCGCAGCCAGTGGTCCCAGGCCTGTGGGCGGGTGCGGCTGTGCAGCAGGCACAGGCCATCCAGCGCTTCTTGGCCGTGCCACAGCCCAGGCGTGCACAGCGGGCCGACCCATTCTTCGCACAGAGTGGCGCTGTGAATGCCCTCGCCCCAGTAGAAGTCATCGCGCCGCACCGCCACATCGACCCCCGTACGGGCAAAGTTCACTGCGCCGCCTGCGGTGAGCAGTTGCACCTGAATGCCAGGGTGCTGGCTGTGGAAATCCGCCAGGCGCGGGATCAGCCATTTCATCGCGATGGTCGGTTCGCACGACACCACCAGCACCTCGTCACGACTCGGCTGTTGCAGATCGAGCACGGTCTGGCGCAGGTCCTCGAAAAACGGCGCGGTCAGCTGATACAGCCTGCGCCCGGACTCATTGAGAAAGATCGCCCGATTACGCCGCTCGAACAGCGTCACGCCGAGGCTCTCTTCCAACTGGCGCACCTGGCGACTCACCGCGCCGTGGGTGACATGCAGCAAGCGCCCGGCCTGGACGAAGCTCTCGGTCTGGGCGGCGAAGTTGAAGAACTGTAGGGCGGCAAGCGGTGGGAGCTTCATGGGCGATGATTACTCACAGATACGCGCGACGATAAATCGATTTTTATCCACAGGGTAGCCGGGCATGCTGTGTCGCGACCGGGCTTGCGATGAGTCTACGGAAGGATGACGAGGTTGTGGATAACCATGTTCGGCCCATCTATAGCGGCATCCGCCGGCGCACTGCCTGGCTGCCCAATGTTTCACGTTGAATTGCGAAAATCCCCACAGCGGCAGCGTGCTCAGTGTGATGTTGCGAATCATCTGTGCAAAAGCATCGTCGATGGAGACGGCCAATGAACGAACTCATCGCCGTCGCCGCCATCACTGTGCTCGCCGTCATCAGCCCCGGCCCTGATTTTGCCATGGTCACCCGCACCAGCTACGCCTACGGCCGCCGCCACGGACTGCTGGCCGCCCTCGGCATCGCCTGCGGCGTACAGGTACATGTGTGCTACGCCGTGTTCGGCATCGCGCTGATCATCACCCACTCGCCGCTGCTGTTCCTGGCCATGAAACTGCTTGGCGCCGGATACCTGATCTACCTGGGCTGGAAATCCCTGACCAGCACCTCGACCCTCGACATCGATGCCGCCAGCGGCCCGGCACTGTCCACCGGCAAGGCCTTCACCCAGGGCTTTCTCACCAACGCCCTGAACCCCAAGACCATGCTCTTCGTCGTCGCCGTGTACAGCCAGGTGGTGCAGGCCGGCAGCAGTTGGGCGAGCAGTATCGGCTATGGCCTGTTCATGTCTGCGGCGCACTGGCTGTGGTTCAGCCTGGTGGCGGTGTTCTTCTCGGCGCCGGGGGTACGGCAGCGATTGCTGGCGCGCCAGCGCATGCTCGACCGGGTGATCGGCTCGGCGTTGATTGGCCTGGGGCTGTGGGTGTTGTGGCCGGAGTTCGCTCAGGAGGTGATGGCTGGGGCGGGCAGGTGAGAAGAGGGCGAGTGACGGGGCGAAAGGTCTACACCCTCGGCGATGATGTTAAAGTGCTACCTATCATAGGACCCACACATCGCCCAAGGAGCAAGTGGAATGGATTTCAGGTCAGGTCTGGCGGGTGTGCTGGCGTTGATTGCGCTTTCGGGCTGCACTGGGAACCCTTATTCGCGATCTTATGTAGCGAACAACTATGGCTACGACATTCGCACCAATCGCGTGGCACCTGCGCCAGAACAGCCAGATATCAGTCGGATAGTCTACTCCGAACTGGAATCGACCAATGAGAGTCTGCGCCGTAGAGGTTTTCAATCGCTGGGCTACTCATCATTCAAAACTGAAGATGATGCAGCAGACTCGATGGCCGTCGAGCAGGCGAAAAGCATCGGTGCCGATCTCGTGGTGATCATCGATCATGAGCTTGCCCGTAGCTATACGAGAACCCGAGAGGTGTCGGAGCCCGTAGGCAATAGCGAGTCCGTTACGACGGTCAGAGACGAAAAGGGCCGCGCTACGGGCGAGACCGCGACCACCAAGACGGTGCTGTACGAGACTCGATACGTATCCAGCACGGTCGACATTTATGACTACGGTGCCTTCTACTGGATACGCACCAATACGGGCCTAGGTGTTCAACTCACGAGGCTTTCGCCAACGCTGGCGAAGACTCCTGAAACAGCGAATGGTGCGCGGATCGACATGGTGATCTATGACAGCCCGGCTGACCGGGCGGATCTGCGGGAAAACGACATCATCGAATCGGTAGATGGCAAAACCGTCACCAGCCCTTACGTGTTCGAGGATTATCCCTACGTACCCGGCCAGGCGCTGAAGTTGGTCATTACCCGCGATAACAAGAAGCTGGAAAAGACGCTGATTGCGGGTGAACGGCCGACTATCCCGATGAAGTGAGTATTGCTCCGGACGCCCGTCCAAGCGTTGTCGAATCTGGGGCTTCACTCGTTTCCGTCCCTTCATGCCAAGCCCCTGCTCGTGAGGATCCAGGGGCGGTAGGCATCAGTGCCCTAAAAAGCAGAAGAACCAAGTGATTCCAGAAAACCGGGTGTCTGATGCGTCCTCTGTATGCCTATCAAGTCAATGATGGGTTCGGTGAGCTGGAAGTACTGAGTGGCTTGCAAGCCTTCAATCAAGAGGTGATGAGCGGCTCGCGCAACGGGCTGTCTTCGGCGAACACATAACGGTTCTTGCCCAGCGCCTTGGCCTCGTACATGGCGGCGTCGGCCAGGCGCAGCAGGCGGTCGCTGTCGCTGGCCGCGCCGCCATCGCTGATCACTACACCGACACTGGCCTGCACCTGCGCGGTGCCGGTGGCGAAGCGGTGCGGCTCACGCACGGCGCTGACGATTCGGTCGAGTACCCACTGGCACTCCTCACGCCCGCTGACGTCCTCCATGATCAGCACGAACTCATCACCGCCCAGACGCGCCAACGTGTCTGACACGCGGATGGTGCCCAGCACCCGCTGGGCCGTGTTGATCAGCACTTCGTCGCCGTGGGCATGGCCAAAGCGGTCGTTGACCCCCTTGAAACCATCCAGATCGAGCAACGCCAGGGCGAAGCATGTGCCCTTGCGGCGAGCGCGCTCCTGCGCCTGGGTCAGGCGTTGCAGCATCAGGCGGCGATTGGCCAGGCCCGTCAGCGGGTCGATCAACGCCTGCTGCTGCAGTTCTTCGCGGCGCTGGCGCAGGCTCAACAGCGCATACACCAGCCAGCCGATCAGGCCACTGCCGAGCAAGGTCAGGCCGATCTCGAAATAGTGCCGGGCCTGACTGCGCCACGGCTTGAGCGGCGCCACGCACAGCTTCCAGCGCGTCTGACCCACCTGCACAGCCCGGCACAGCTCATCGGCCAGCGCCGCCTGCGAGCGCTGCAACACCCGCGGCTCACCCGTCTCTGCGTCGTCACCGACCAGCGCATAGGCATAACCCTGCGCCTCGATGGCCGGCAGGTTGGCGTCTTCCAGGGCCTCGGGCAGCATCAACGTGACCACGGTATACCCCCAGAAACGCGGCGTGCCCTCAGCATCTGGCAGAAACACCGGCAGCATGCCGATGCCACCGATTGGCCCCTGGATCAGTTCGAACGGCCCGGAAAACTGAATGACCGTCTCGGCCGGATCGAGCGCGCCGAGCACCTCGGCACGGTCCACATGCTCGAGCAGATCATGGTCACGCACCAGCAGATTGCGATCCAACGGCTCGATCTGCCGAATGATGCCCTGCGGCGCCAGCGACAACGCATACGCGCCCTTGTACAGCGGCAACAGAAAACTCGCCAACGCCGTGAAGTCCGGCACCTCGCCATGCCCCTGATAGACCATCACCGCCAACGTGCGATTGGCCGTCAGCGCCCGCTCCAGCACCTTCTCCACCGACACCGCGAACGACATCGCCACCTCACCGGTGCGCACCCGCTCGATATGCCGCGCATCCTCATCGAAACGCTGCAACAGACTCCACGCAATGGCAAAGAACACCCCCGAGGCCAGCGCCGGCAGGCCCCAGCGCATCCAACGACTTGACTGAGGAAAACACTTCATACGCACGTCTCGCCGCTACGCCGCCCAACTTCAGGACTTCGCCAAGCATAGCGGCTACCCCGTGACAGCCGCGACTCCCGCAAACGACCTCGACCGTTCTGCGGCCGCGTTGGTGTGTAGCGAGAAAGTGAGCTCTGTGGGCTGCGTTGCGCAGATCGCGGGGAAAAGGGGAGAGATCTATTAACTCGAGAGTTGCACACGCGAATCTAATAGATCAGCTCCCTTTTGATGTATCGCCAATCAGGGATAAAAAGGTGCCGATTGATTGATGCTGGAATGCGCTGTGGAAAGTTGAACTGTCCGCGTCACCCCAGCCTCGACCCGCGTGTCGCGTTGGGCCTTTGCCAACAAGGTTTGCCAGTGATTCGACTACCGGGTGATCAGGGAAATACCTGCTTCTTAGTCCCTTGCTCCAGCACATAAGAGGAGACGCTGATCTCCATCTGCTCACGGCCCCTGAGTCCGGTGACCGAGGTAGATGAAGACCACGTCGCAAGATAGTGCTTACCGGCTTCCAAGTTGAGAGCCGGAGCACCAAAGCCGCACTTGCCACCGCCCGTGCCCAGCTTGTTCATCGACACCCAGCACCACTCCACCGAGTGTTCGCCTGGCGCTAGACGCAGTGCCTGGTAGCCCGAGTAATTGAGAATGGAATGCTTGCCCGCATCAGGGAGCTGTTTGCCATCCACGCGCACGGCGAGCAGCAGACGGTGAAAGGGCACGCCTAGCTCTCGGAACTGCCGCGTGTCGAAGTAGAGAATTGGCGCATTAGCTGCGCCCTCGGATAAATCCAGAACCTGAATCGCCGGGTCGTCCAGGCTGCCGACATAGGTCTTGTACTGATGGTTCGAACAAGCCGATGTCATTAGAAGTATTGCCGTGAGGCCTAGCAGGCGAAAAGCCATAGAGTCCATTCCTGTGCTGTTATTGAAGCGATCGAATTGGTCGAGAAGCCTGTCCTTCAAAGGCTTAACTGAGCGGCATTATGCCAGGGTAGTTTCGGTGGTAAACGATGCCGGGGGCAGTGATGCCTTAAATGGTGAATCGCCCCTATTTACGTAGGGGCTCGTAAGCCTTAAGGGTGGCCTGCGCGGGCAACCTCGATGTCATCCATGACCGCCTTGGCCAAGCTGCTCAAGTAGCCCGCAGCCCCCAGCAACTTATGGTCATCGGTCAGATCCCCCTCATGAAGCAGATGCCGGATATAGCCCAGCAGCACCGAGACCTGCTCGTACGCCTGTTCGAAGGGAATGCCGGGCATGACCCGGAACAGATGCGCTGGGTTTTCGTCGAGTTCGCAGAAAGGTTGGACGCCGACGGTTACGTTTGGTTGGTGTTCTTCGTTCATACCTGAACCTCCCTTCTTGGCCATATCACATGCCGGTGAGCGCGTGGGTGATGAGGGCGGTGGCGGTGTTGGCGCTGTGGGATGTGTTGCGCAGGGTATTCAGGGATGGGGCTGTGGGGTAGGTCGGGCAGTAGTCGTTGAGGGTCTGCTGGATGGAAAGAAGAAGGTCGTTAGCGACGGCGAGGGCGTCGGATGGGATCAGATCGGCGGGTAGGGATGGGGTGTGGATCGGAGTGAGGTGCGGTTGGGACAATTTTTTCATGAGTCGGCTCGATTACGTCATGGAAGCTAACGGGTAGGCCGATGGCCATACCGCGCGTGGCTGCCAGAACAATGCTCGATCGATGAAAGCAGGGTTTCCACACCCTGGTCGCTGAAAGTTCAGCGGCGGGTGGATGGTAGGGGGAGAAATGTTAGGGGGGCAATCGGACGGTGGTCGACAGACCATGTAGGAGGTTTCCGGGCTGAGGTGGATGCATTCGGATTGTTGCGCATGAGCAAATAGGTAGAGGGGCGAAGCTAAGGTCTGTTGGTTGGTTAATGCGCTGTACATGGGGGCGTTGATAGGCGGTGTGCGGCACCAGACGAACGGTCGTTGGCCGTGAGGCCCCGATTTTGGCGGGACTGGAATTTGGTGGATTTTTCGACGTACCTCAAAGGGTATCTATAAAAAATCAGCTAGTTATGGCCTTCTGTGGAATCGAATCGGGAATTTTGAGTTCCTATCGATTGCTGCTATGCAAGAGGACGTCTGCTGCGGAAGACATCTTGAAAGCTTCAGTGAGATCAACGCTTTCGAATACTAGCCGGGGAGGGGCACAAAATGTCTCGAAGCTGCCCTTCCCACGCTCGACACCTCAGAATTACCGTACTGATCAGGGTTAAGTTATCGGATGCCAAGTGGTAATGTGGTATGCCTGAGTGTCACTGTTCAGCAAGGAAAGCTAAGCATGGAATGCCCAACCTATATCTGCAATACCGAGAAAGTGACTGATGCGCTTGGCTACTGGCCTAGTTTTCATGACGCTGAAGTCATTTCGTTTTCAGCCGCTCGTGCTGCGCCGGGCCAGGCAGGCAAAACCTCCGCTCGCCTTTGTGTTAACGTTTGTCAATACAAGGAGGTCGGGATCGGCACTGCAGATTACGAAATAGTCTGCTGTAAAAGCGTGCTGATCGAGTTTTTGTTCACGGATCTTAAATTTCTCTCTCTTGAAGAATTCAATCACCAGAATGTCATTAATTCGATAAAGTTCAGCCGATTGGAGAACCCATCAATCGAAGTGGAATTTGAGTCCATCTATGGAGTAGGAGGGGTTATCCGCTGCGCAAACGTAGAAATCAGTGAAGTGACAATACTGCTCTGAGCCCAGTTCACTCATCATAGCCGTAGCCGTCATCTCAGTGATGATCTGGGGTTTTGAGTTACTGCCACATTGCCCTAGAGTTGTGACCATGTAGGAGGTTTCCGGCGGAAGGTGGATGCTTCCGGATTGGTGTGCCTCAGCAAATAGGCTGAGGGGTAAAGCTAAGGTCTATTGGTTGCTTAATGCGTTGTGCATGGGAGCGGTGACAGACGGCGTGCGGCACCAGGAATCGAAACATGAGGCAACTTATTGATTTTCATGAGTATTATTAGGTCCGATTCAAAAAACTATCGCTAAAAATACCCTTACGAATCAGTAATCTCGCGAAGGGGTCAGGTCTCGCCTGCGTTGGGGGGGGGGATTTATTAGCTGCTGCGACTCAGCTTCAACTGGCCATGCGGAATTGCCGAAATAAGTTGGGCATCTCTGAATGGCTGCTGATTTTTTACTTATTAATTTTGGGATCTATTAGGCGATAGCTTGTGAGCTTGTTTAGAGGGGTGCTCTGCATTAAACTCACAGCTATCACAAGAGTCTTGTTGCAAGGAAGAACGTATGGGGTATGCGGCGGTTTTTAAAGGTTGGGGCAAGCTAACAATTGAAGATTTACTAGTTGCCTATAGAAAAGCAAAGGCTGACTGTTTTTTTGAGAATACATTTCCGGCTGCCATTAAATTTGCAGAGTATGAGCAAGACTTACTTGGTAATCTCAATTTATTGTTGGAAAGATTGAGCTCAAAGTCTGGCTTTTTTGATGACGATAGAATGCTAGGTGAATATCGAATTCTCCCCAAAAAACTTAGCATTTATCCTAAGCGAAATGGGTCTAAGGGGCATATTCATTTTTCTTGCCCAGTGAGAGCGTTTGAACATATAAAAAGCAATAGTGATGTAACTCCGGAGTTTCGGATCGTTGGCGATTTTCCAGTAGATGCGCATGTGGTCTCTGCACTTTGGATAAACATGGTGGGCCACAAGTTTGATGCTTGTCTAGGTCAAGATTGCTATGGAGCCCGCCTGAAACGCGTTAGGGATGACGAAAGTTTAGATAAAAATTCCCATAAACCATTTCATGTGCGAGCAGTTGGTTCAT
Organism: Pseudomonas cremoricolorata DSM 17059 = NBRC 16634; assembly: GCF_000425745.1. Lineage (GTDB taxonomy): Bacteria > Pseudomonadota > Gammaproteobacteria > Pseudomonadales > Pseudomonadaceae > Aquipseudomonas > Aquipseudomonas cremoricolorata. The sequence continues at coordinate 365,422 of NZ_AUEA01000001.1, forward strand.
TTACTCCATACTTCCAACCTTACCAAAAATGGCGTAATGATGGCTTGAGAGCAATTCGATACGAGCTTGAGAAAGATCGAGATGTGATTGCTGTGTCCTTGGACCTGAAAAGTTACTATCATTTTGTAGATCCACTTGCAATTGCTGCTCCGGAGCTACAGAAAAAATTAGGGATCGAACTTTCAAGGGATGAACAACAGTTTACCAAAATGTTGGCGCAGTTTCTGTCGAACTGGTCAAAGGGCGCGCAGGATTTTAGCGAAAAACTAGTTAAAGAAGCTGTTGAGATCCCAGGTGGACTGGTGATTGGTTTGACGGCAACTCGAATAATATCTAATGTATTGTTGAGCCACTGGGATAGATTGATAAGAGAAGAAATTGCTCCTATCCATTATGGTAGGTATGTAGATGATATGTTTATCGTGCTACATGATACAGGGAATATTACCAGTGCTAAAGAGTTCATGTTCTTTTTGCAGAGCCGATTAGGTGAGGACTGCATTTTTCAAGAATCGGACGACGAGGGAAGGCAACGAAATAAAGACGAAAAATTGTGGGAAATTCAGCAAGGGGAGGAGTTGCAAAAGAAAACTAAGATCAAGCTGCAGGCAGAGAAACAGAAGCTATTTGTCCTGCATGGTCGAGCTGGACTTGATTTGCTAGATAGCATAGAGAAAGAGATTTACGAGCTGTCTAGCGAGCATCGCTTGATGCCTTCTCCAGATCAGCTGGAGGATTCTACAGCAGCTCGAGTGCTTTCAGCAGCAGGGAGTGTGGGTGATCAGGCAGACACTCTGCGAAGAGCAGATGGGCTGACAATTCGGAGGCTGAGCTGGTCTTTGCAATTGCGCCATGTAGAGACGCTGGCGAGAGATTTACCTCCAAATGAGTGGGTGAAACAGCGCGAGGAATTTTATCAGTTCGCACACAATCATATTGTACGGCCTGAGAATATTTTTGCTCACTTTGTCTACTTGCCTAGGCTCCTTGGTTTTGCAATTAGTTTAAATGAATGGGAGCACGCAGAGCAGATTGTAGTACGCGCATTTTCCGCGATTGACCAGTTGGCGGCACATGTTAAGCCGGGTAAGTTAATTGGTTTAAATGGCACTGAAGCAAAAGCAGGTAATGAGCTCTGGCGTTATGTAAAAGGAACGCTCGCTTGGATGTTTGTCGACGCGGCTGCTCGTTACTACGATCCCAAGAAGCTACTAAATCAAGATCGTCCAAAGAAGGAGGCACGTTTAGCTGAATTGTTTTTACAAGTGATTATTGAGGCGTTGACTGATTTCGGAGATATATTGGATTTTCGAATAGGCTCAGAAGATTTTTATAAGAAAGCGCCTCTAATTGCTATGACTGATCTCGCTAAAGAGCCTTATAAGCGTGTTCTAAATATTCGGTCAGTCCAAGATTTAGTGGTTGGGAATTCAGGGAATGATGAAAAATTAATTTCTAGTTTACTGGCAAGTTCTGAACTAATTGATGTTGATGCTTTGAAGCTGTTTTTGAAGTCAACCAGACGATCTCGGCTCCACAAGGTAACGGCGGCGGCACGCAAACAAGAGAGCTTAATGCCTTATCTATTTCCAACAAGGCCACTTACGCCAGCTGAAATTGCAGAACTTGCCCCTGAATGTGTAGGTCTCCCGGGGAATAGTAGTGAGATGTTCACAGAAAGTCCGGCGGCTATTTGGGCGAAATACGTGCAGGCTCTAAGAGGAGTTTGGATACAGCCTACATTGCTAGCGTTAGAGCAGGAGGGGAAGAGCGAAGCAACAGATGTAGGAAATTATTTGCATATAGGGACTAAGCGAAAGTCAAAAGTTGTAGTGGCTTTAACTAACATTAAAACAGATGATAGTTCCTGGGCGGCTACGGCTTGTGATAAGCCAAATCTCTCGTTGGAAAGATACAGCAGAATTGCCGAACTTGTTAATCAAGCTATTCAGCTTAGCCCAAAGCCAGACTACGTGCTTTTTCCAGAACTTTCTGTACCGTTGAGGTGGGTTGATAGTATAGCGGGGAGACTTAGCGCTGTAGGAATTAGTTTGGTAGCCGGCACTGAGTATCGGCATTATCCAAAGAACATAGTGATTAGTGAGGCATATCTTGTCCTAGCTGACAATCGCCTTGGCTTCCCTGCCTCCGTTATAATTAGGCAGCCTAAGCTTCAACCTGCCGTAGGTGAGGATCAGCAGCTTACTGCAATTTATGGTAAGTACTGGGCTTACGGAAAACTGAAAAAAATTTCGAGCAAGCCAGTTTATATTCACAATGGCGCTTGTTTTGGAGTTATGGTTTGTTCGGAACTGCAAAATAGTAAGGCGAGAGTAGACTTTCAAGGCAAGATTGATGCTCTTATGGTGTTGAGCTGGAATAAGGATCTTGAGACTTTTTCGGCACTTATAGAGTCGGCTGCTCTAGATGTCCATGCATATACTATTTTGGCTAACAACAGGAAGTATGGGGATAGTCGCGTGAGGGCGCCTTCTAAACAGCCCCATATGCGAGAGTTGGCTCGCGTACGTGGTGGCGATAATGATTTTATCATTGCGGCAACTTTGGATATAGACGCACTTCGAGCGTTCCAAAGCCGGGCAAAAAGATGGCCTCAAAGCGATGATTTATTCAAGCCACTACCTGAGGGCTTCAAGCTGAGCCATCGCCGAAGGAGACTTCCTCCAAAGTAATATTGTAGGGGCGCCAGCATCAATTGCTCTTATCAGTATGGTTGCTGGCCTGCCTGCCTGCTTGCGATTTTTTGTAGCCCTTATTACGCCTCATCATTAGCGTCTAACCTCATAGGCAAGCAACCGTTTACAGTGTTTACACGGGCAGCCACGCTGGCTTGATGAGGTGTAAGGCTCTACTTATAAATCATGGGTTGGTCTGAGGTCTTTCTATTTTTGATGCGGCTGAAATGGATACAGTATAACCGCGCTGGGAAAGATTGTCGTAGGCGCGCACTAAATTTACCTTGCTAAAAAAAGGTAAGTTATCTTTTACCATGGTTGGCTCATCTCCAAGTATTAAAAATACTACCTCGTAATCCGAGCTCTTAAAATTATCAATTGGTATGAGGTCTCGAGCGGCATTACCGAGCGTGCCAAGAACTTTCCTGGCTGATTTTCTAAAGTCACGGTCTCCGAGCAATATTTCTGCAGCGACACTGCCTTGAGCAAAAAGATGACTCAGTCCGGCTGAACCACCTTTTCTATGCTTTACATGGATAAACTGTTTTGCTGATGTGAGCAGGTCGCATAGCTCAACGGAGCTTGTTGATTTGTTACTTTTAATAAGTCTTTTATCTAGTAAGTAATAGCTATGCGCTTGAGCCGCTCTGATGTTATAGTCGCCCTCTGCTTCAATTTTGGATTTATTGCTTTCTTCCCATGTATGAATTTGCGGGAATCGAAGAGGTGAAACGGCGATCTGCGTCAAGCTTGCATTCGTTCTTCCCATGAACGAGTTGTCAATTTCATACCACGTCCCACCAAAAATTATTGTGGTTTTGTTTGCTTCAGAAACTTCGTAGTATATGCATTTGTAAATCGAGTGGCTAAACTCATTGTCGTGTATGTCAAAAACGTGTAGCTGGTCCCGTTTAATTGATTCGATTGAGACCTTAGAGGCGTCGATATTAGCCAAGTATAGGTCGGTGGAAATTGTGGGCGTTTGATTTGATTTTGTGCGTGTAAAGCTGAACCCCGCGATTGAATCCCACTTTTCAATTTCAGGCAAAGTTAAAACTAAATTTGAGTCGCGAGCCTTAATGGCTGCCAATAGAATAGCATCAAAATGATCTATTTGAGACTTTTCCTTGACTTTTCTGACGTTGTCAACCCATAGAAAGTTAGCTTTGTAGTCATTTTTTTGATATTGAGATTTCAGCGTCCTAGCTATATCGGTTAGATCGCCTATCTCCATTTCTATCCCGAAAGAAAACATAGCGTCACCACCCGATATATTCTTAAATTCGACGCCGGTTTTTGGAGTGCCTGTGACCGCTCGCAAAATGTCTTTAGAAATATCGATGCCAAAAACACTTATTTCAGAATCTCGGGTGGCTTGTGACTTTTTCTGCACAGGCTGATCGTCAAGGGTATGTATATCAACACTTCGAAGGCTTTCATGATCAAGAGTATTTAATGCTGTTTTAAGCCCAAAGTCCTGGACAAAAAATGATAGATCTATTAAGTGCCTGCCATAACCGAAGGCTACTGCAAATACATCATTATCAACCCTTATGAATAGAACCGCGGAACTGGATTTGTTACCGATATCCGCAACGGTTTGTCCAGCAATTTCGTCAGCTATGTCTGACCAATTTGGCTTTTTTTCAGTTGCACGCTTTACGTATAACACGCCATTAAGATCAAGGTTTGAGGCGGTCTCATATCCCACTACGTCTTTGTCCGCAGCGAGAAGATCAGCAAAGCCATTGTAGGTGACTTCGGGTTTTTTCAAGAAAATATTCAGATGGCGATATTTTTTCCCTGGCATCGCGTCTTCCCTAAATTTAGTGTAGTGGCTATCAGCCTCTATTCATTGATATTGCTTCAATCTGCTAGCTTTGACAACCCCTGTTTAGTCGCCACACAGGCCAATGGTAGCGGTAGCCTGTGACGGTAATGACTAATTGGTAATTCGGCCTATCGACTTAAAAACTATGGTGGTGTCTTCGCGTGCTGTTTTTTATGAGGTTGTGGATGAAAGTAGTTTTCTTGCACTCCAGATGTCGAGTGTCATCTAAAAACTCAATAATGTAATTAACTAATTGAAATATAAGGATTTCTATATTGGGTTGGCGGGCCTTCGTATCAGGGCCAAGGTTGACCATTGGCCGGCCAGCTTGGCCGGGCCTGATATGCATTTTCCAGCCTGCAGTGGGTCCGACTGAATCGATTACGAAAATTGACAGTACGGGGTAGTGTTCTCGGGACGGCACAGCTGCCCGTCACAAATTCACCGTGACGTTCAATCAACGCTATTAGAAATAGCCTTTAGCAGCTAGATCTAGAGTAGTCCCCACGTCATCCCGCCAAGAATGTTGAGTGTTATCAGGGATCAAGGCCCCTGCGACCTGTGGGGAGTGTCCTCTACGCGGGACTGGCGGCTCCTTACGTCCGGGAGCAAGGGCATCTCATGATCTGGCCTCCTGAGCACCGTTACCGGTGGGCGGGTGGAGGCAGCGCTGGCTGACTAAACCAGCGCCTGAAGATCCCGAGCCGGCTAAACGCAGCAATGCGATGACCGGGGCATGCCTGACTGTCAGTCAGATAGAGTCCACGTCCGTTACGCGCGACGATCTGATCGGTGAGCGACAGTAGCTTGGCTGATCTCTGGAAAGGTCCTGCGGTAACCTCGCGTCTACCCCCCCAGCGACTCAACGCATTGTTGCTTCGCCAAATTGGCGATACTGTCCCGCGTGCGTTTACCAAACACCGCTTTCGCGAAAAATACCGAATCGAGCTAAGGGAAAGGGATTACCTGCCTCCTCACGTTCACCTTACAGGTGGTGGTGTAGACGTAGTGATCAGTCTTGAATCCGTGACGGTCACACAGGGCAGGGCACCTGCCAAGGTGATTCAAGAGGCCATCGCTTGGGTCCAGGCTAATCAAGCCGATTTATTGAAGGAGTGGATCAAATGGCATCGATGAAACGTCCTCGTCTCAAGGCTGTGCAGCCGCGATCGAGCGCCCGTCTTGAGCTCACTTTTACCAGTGGTCAGCATTACACCCTAGATATGAGCGACGCGCTCAAGGCCTACCCCGGATTGGCGCCACTGTCCAAGCCAAAGGCTTTTGCAGGGGCCGTACTGGGCGATGGGGGGTGGTCGGTGGAGTGGCCGGAGCTGGATATTCAGATCGGTGCCGATACGCTGCTGCTGGACGCGCTTGCGCAGAACGCACCTGATGAAAATACCCGTGTGTTCATCCGCTGGCGTTTGCGTCATCGGATGACGCTCGATCAGGCTGCCGAGGCATTGGGTGTGAGTCCTCGGAGCATCAGTCGTTATAGCAGTGGTCGGGAAGTGGTTCCGCGCACGCTGGCACTGGCTTGCCTGGGGTGGGAGAGTCTGGAGCATAAGGCGGCCTGAGAAGGCTGGCCCATGCATTGATCGGGGATTGCTGGGGCCGCCCGGTATGGAGCGACTGGCGTGCATGGCCCAAGCCCGAGGTAAGTTCATCGAAGCGCAGAAAATCCAACCCAACGGCGAGACGGGCCGCGCCGATGTAGCGTTGGCGGTGATCAACAAGTTGTACAGCATTGACCGCTCGGCGACGAACAGCGCTTCATCGGTCGTCAGGAGCGTAGCTTGCCGATCCTCGGCCAGTTGAATAGCTGGCAGGACAAGACGCACTGGCAGGTCACACCGCAAAGTGTGCTGGGCAAGTAGGTGCATCATCTGGCGAACAACTGGAGTCGGTTGGAACGCTATGTCGAGGGCGGCCATCTATCAATCGACCACAATTGGCGGAGCGTGCGATCAATCCGTTTGTCATCGAGCGCAAGGCACGGCTATTCAGTGATACGTCCAAGGGCGCCACGACCAGTGCGCAGATCTATCGCCTGGTCGAGACCGCCAAAGGCGACGGCCAGGAGCCTTATACTTGGCTGCGCCTCGTACTCGAGCGGGTGCCGCATGTCTTGACAGTGGCGGACTACGAAGCGCTGCTGCCGTGGAACTGCTTGCCAGAGATGCCACGGTAAACCGACGCCCCATCTTTAGAATGTGGGCTTTATTGATCGCACTTAGGAATTGAAGGGTCAGGACAGGATGAGCACACAGCAATGCGCCTTGGTGCGCTTTACTCTTTTCAAGCACAGTGCTAAGTCCTTTTTAGCTGCGCTAGATAATGCGGGTATCTCGCATAGCCCAATTCACATGTACTCCGCTGGCCCTCAGGCCTCGGGATTTTTCGAAGGTGTCTCGGCTCTAGCCGATGCAATGCCATGGAATAGCATTGCGAAGGTGATGACTGCGTGGATTGAGGCGCGAAAGAGTCGTGAAATCATCATTTACATGGACGAGGGCAAGACTTTTCACGCCAAAGGATATTCAGCTTCAGAGGTCGAGAAGTTGCTTAAAGCATCTACGAACGTTGTGGTCATTGATACAAAGCCAGCCGATTCAGAATAATGGTTTCCCAACCCCGACTCTAAAAAGGCTTAGCTTCGGCTAGGCCATCACCGCCCCCCAACCGGCACCCGCTGACACCACTTAATCGCCCGCAACGCCTCTTCAGTCGGCACCAGCGCATACCTGAAGTAAAACGGCATAAGCCCAAAGCTGGCCTCGTCCACGCCATCCAGGGTCTGCCCGTCTTTATAGTCGGAATCGCTAACCTGATCGGCAATGAAATACACGTTCCCATTTTCCACCGCGAGGTCGAATCGTTTGTTCACTTTGCCGCTTATGAATGGCGGTGAGGTCGACTCGATAGTGTGTGTGCCGGCGGGAAGGGTGACTTTGAAGTAGCCACCGGAGGGCAAGCTGCTGACGGCGGTGCCGTCGATCTTGATGGTTGGCGCAACTCCGGCGCCGATGCTGGCGGCGGTGCGGTAGAAGTAGAGGGTGGCTTGGTCGGGGCTGGATTCTGCTGGGGGGGTGAAGAAGGGTTGGCCTTTGAGGTCGGGGCCGCTGGTGCAGGCTGTCAGCAGGGTGAGGATTGTTAGCAGGGATAGCCAGAGTAGGGCGGGGCGTTTCATGGGGGTGATTCCTTGCGCGCGATGAAGCGGAGTGGTTACTGCTTCGCTGGGGCAGTGGTAAGGTTGCCCCAGAAGGCGCAGAGGCCTTTGCCGTTGTCTTTGGCGTCCGAGCTTGGCCAGTCCTGGAACGCGGTTTTGTCGGTCAGGTTCACGATCGTGCGGCCATTGAGTATCGGGTACTTGCGCTTGAGCGCCTGCAAGGTGCCTTCGGCTTTGTCCAGATTGGACAGGCAGAGGTTGAGGTCGTCGGCGCGTTGGTCCCCGATGTAGGCGACTTCTCCGGCCTGCACGGTGAAGACCACGGGTGTTGCCCGTGCCATGGAGTGGCCGGCGAAATACTCGTAGTTCCAGGTGGTGAACGCGTAGTTTCCGGGCGGTACTTCATACATGTAGAGGTGGCCCAACAAGTTGGGCGAGGGCTGGTCGTCTTCGTTGGCTAGGGTGGTCAGGCGCAGATGGGTGTCTGGCTCGCCTTGCTGTTCGATGTCGACGATCAGGCCGTGGGGCTGGCTGAGGAAGGCTTCGGTGATCGCGCCGACGATGATGGCCTTGCCTGGTTCGGGTGGGGTTTTGCCGTAGTAGCGCGAGGCGTAGCAGCCGCTCAACAGGCTGAGGGAGAGGGCGATGGACGCGAAGAGAAACAATCGTTTGCTGGCTTTCCGTAGCATAGGGCTTATCCGTTTCGTGATGGGTCGATGAAGCTGAGCAGAATACGGCACAAACAAAAAAGGCCCACCTTTCGGTGAGCCTTTTTCGCTAGGTCATGGTGCCGGCACCAGGAATCGAACCCGGGACCTACTGATTACAAGTCAGTTGCTCTACCAGCTGAGCTATACCGGCAATGGGGCGTCATTATAGCTATCGCGGGGCGGCTGTAAACCTCTTCGTTGCTTTAGGCCGCGATAAAGCTAAATCCCCGTGACGAAAGGAGAATTTCCTTACCAGCCGCGGTAGGTGCGGGGGTTGCCGGGTTGGTGCTGGGCGGTCTTGAAGAAGACGCTTTGCTGGCTGCAGCCGCTGTCGGGGCAGCGGCTGGTGCCCATGGGCAGGCCGCGTTCGCTGCCCAGTTCCATGGCCGGCATTGGCCAGTTGCTGGAAGGGGCGCTTGGGCTGTGGCTGCAGGCGGTGAGCAGGGCGGCGCAGAGGAGCAGGGTCAGGCGATGGGCGGTGGTCATGTTCGGGTCTTGTGAGCGGTGCTGGGCGGGGCGGGGATTCTACCGGGTGTGGGGGTTGGGCTGAAGCGGTGGCGTGCCAAAGTGTGAGGCTATTTGTGTATTTTCCGGGGGTGTTTTGGCCGCCGATACGACGCTTTAGTGCTATTGCGCAAAGTCGTTATGCACAACGGGCGTGCCAACCTTACGCACAGGCGCGACCGTTGGTCGCGGTGTAGGGGCTTGCTGCAAATGCCTGATTTTGCTGGCTTGCGCATTTACCTGAAGGGGTGGTAGAGGGCTCAAGGGCGGCATTTCAGATGCGTCTGGCGCATTTCATCACAAGCTTGTTCACAGACTTATCCACAGGTTTTTCCACTGTTGTGTTCGGCCAGCAACAGTAGGTTGCGTGGGGTCAGGGTGTGTTCGCAGAAATGTCCGAGGCGCACGTCGTAGTCGTGTTGCTGGAGGAACAGTGCGCGGTCCAACACCAGCCACAGTTCCAGCGGGCGGCGGAACAGGTTGCGTACCCGTTCGAGGTTGCGCACTTCGGCCAGGCGCTGCCAGCCGCGGGCTTCCCATTCACTCCAATCGATATTGCCGCTGAGGGTCAGGCCTTTGAGGGTGGCGAGGTCCTGACAGTAGTCGGCGAAGGGTTTGTGCAGCCAGTCGACGGGCAGCGATGGGGTGGGCAGGTAGTCGTCGGTTTGCCGTTGCTGGCGTTGCAGCAGGTCGAAGCCCAGCCGGCGGCTCATCGACAGGTCGCGCTGGCGGCGGGTGCGGGCGCTGGCGGTGACGGTTTCGCTCAGTGGCAGGCCGAGGTCGTCGAGTGACAACCGCAAGGGGCTTGCCTTGGCGGCGGCCGAGAGGGGCTGGTAGCGCTGGCCGGCGATGCGGTTGTAGCAGCAGGGGGCGAGGGCGATTTGCGCGCAGGCTTTACTGCTGGCCAGCTGCAGCAGGCGCACGTGCAGGTCGCCGCAGGCGTGCAGGGCAACCACGCTGCTGTGGGCATCGAGGTGGCGCTCGCAGTCGCTTTCCAGCACGTCCTGGCACAGGTGTTGGGCGGGCAGGTGGTGGTGCTGGCTGAGGGCGGCGCCGGCGTCGACCAGGGTGGGGTCGTATTCCAGGCAGGTCAGCTGCTGGCCGGGTTGCAGCAGGCGGCGGCCGAGGTGGCCTTTGCCGGCGCACCAGTCGATCCAGTGCCGGGGTGGGGCCTGGAAGTCGAGGCGGCGGCCGAAGGCTTCGATCTGTTGCCACTTGCGGCCGGGGACGTTGACGTCGAGGCGTGGGGCGGCGGGGTGCAGGTCGATGGGGGGCAGTTCGTGGGTGTGGGCCAGGTGTTGGGCCTGGGTGGCCCAGGTTGCGAACGGCGCGGGTGGGGCTTGGGCTTCGTCGCTGTGCTCGGCGGCTTCTGCCTGTTCCAGGGTTTGTTGGCGCAGCCAGGTGGACAGCGCTGGGTGGTCGGTTTCCCAGGGCAGGTGCAGGTGATGGAAAGGGCGGGGGCGCCAGAGGGGTTGGTGGTGGGTGAGGAAGTGGTCCAGGGCCTGGAAGCGGGTCAGGAGGCGGGGGCCTTGGAGGGGTTCTTGGTGAGTCATCGGCTGGGCGGTGTTATCGGGGGGGGGGAAGGGGGCCGCGTTGCGGCCCTTCGCGGCTGAACCGCAGCGGCGGACAGCCCGCTCCTACAAGCAGGAGACGTACCGCTTTAACGCCCCTGACACGCATCCACCCGCAACCAGCGTTCCAGCAGTTTGAAGCCTTGCACCAGCACGAAAGAGATCAGCAGGTAGAACACGCCGGCGGCGAAGAAGATTTCTACGGGCAGGTAGGTGCGGGCGATGATCGTGCGGGCCATGCCGGTCAGTTCCAGCAGGGTCACGGTGCTCGCCAGGGCGCTGGCCTTGAGCATCAGGATCACTTCGTTGCTGTAGGCCGGCAGGCCGATGCGTGCGGCGCGCGGCAGCAGGATGTAGTACAGCGCCTTGCCCTTGGACATGCCCAGCGCTCGCGCCGCTTCCACTTCGCCACGGGGAATGGCTTGCAGGGCGCCGCGCAGGATCTCGGCGATGTAGGCGGCGGTGTGCAGGGTCATGGTCAGCACGGTGCACCAGAACGGATCGCGCAGGTACGGCCACAGGCTGCTGTTGCGCACGGCGTCGAACTGGGCCAGGCCGTAGTACACCAGAAACAGCTGCACCAGCAGCGGCGTGCCGCGGAAGAAGAAGATGTAGCCATAGGGCACGGCGCGCAGCCACGGGTTGCGCGAGGCGCGGGCGATGCCCATGGGGATGGCCAGAATCAGCCCGGCGATCACCGCGATGGCCACCAGCTCCAGGGTGAGGATGGCGCCGTCGGCGAGCCGCGGCAGGTACTTGATGATGACGTCCCAGTTCATTCCCCGGCCCTCACGAAGCCGCGTGCGGCGCGTCGTTCCAAAAAGTACATGCCGGTCATGGCGATCACGGTCAGGGCCAGGTACATGATGGCGGCGACCATGTAGAAGGTGAACGGTTGCTTGGTCACGGTCACGCCGATCTGCGCGTGGCGCATGATTTCCTCGAGGCCGATCACCGACACCAGGGCGGTGTCCTTCATCAGAATCATGAACAGGTTGCCCAGGCCCGGCAGGGCGATGCGCCACATCTGCGGCAGGATGATCCGCGAAAGAATGCGCCCGCGCGACAGCCCCAGCGCCAGGCCCGCTTCGCGGTGGCCTTTGGGAATCGCCAGAATGGCGCCGCGGAACACCTCGGTGGCGTAGGCGCCGAAGCACAGCCCCAGGGCGATGACCCCGGCGGCGAAGGCGCTCAGCTCGAGACCCGGGATATTCAGGGCTTCGCCGATGCGGTTGACCAGGCTGACGGTGCCGAAGTAGATCAGCAGCACCCAGAGCAGTTCGGGCACGCCGCGAACCAGGGTCGAATAGGTGCCGCCCAGCCATTGCAGAGGCTTGTTCGGCGAGGTCTTGGCCAGTGCGCCGAGCAGCCCGAGCACCAGGCCCAGCAGCAGCGCGCACAGCGCGAGTTTGACGGTCATCAGCATGCCGGCGAGCAGCGCCGGGCCGAATCCGTGGAGGTCGATAGTCATGGGCAGGTGCGTTCCAGGAACCTGCGCGCCCTCAGGCGCGCAAGTCGGGGCGGATCATTCGATGCTGAACGGGAAGTACTTGTCGTTGATCTTCTTGTAGGTGCCGTCGGCCTTGATTTCTTTCAGCGCGGCGTTCAGGTCGTTGCGCAGTTTGTCGTCACCCTTGCGCACGGCGATGCCGATCTTGTCGCTTTCCTCCACAGGCTCGCCCTTGAACTCGAAGTCCTGGCCTTCCTTGCTCTTGAGCCACTCGTACTGCACGTACTTGTCGGCGAGGATGCCGTCGATGCGCCCGGCGACCAGGTCGAGGTAGGCGTTTTCCTGGGTGTCGTAGAGCTTCACGTCGACATCGCTGCCGTAGTGGTCTTCCAGCCAGCTACCGGCCAGGGTGGCGCGCTGGGTGCCGATCACCTTGCCTTTGAGCGAGTCTTTGTCGGTCTTGAACTCGGTGCCTTTCTTGGCGATGAACTGCAGCTTGTTGGAGTAGTAGGGGTCGGTGAAGTCGACCGCCTGCTTGCGCTCGTCGGTGATCGACAGCGACGACACCAGGAAGTCGAACTTCTTGGCGTTCAGGGCCGGGATGATGCCATCCCAGTCGGAGGTGACGACCGAGCACTCGACCTTCATCTTGGCGCACAGGGCGTCGCCGATGTCCTTGTCGAAGCCCACCACGTTGCCGCTGGCGTCCTTGTTGTTGAACGGCGGGTAGGCCGCTTCGATACCCATGCGCAGTTTTTCTGCGGCCAGGGCGTTGGCGGAGAAGACCAGCGTGGCGGCAGCTGCCAGGAGGAATTTCTTATAGGTCTGCATGTGTTGCTCCGTTAGCGGTGGCTGGACATGAATTGCTTGCAACGCGCCGAGGTCGGGTTTTCGAAGACCTGCTGCGGCGATCCTTGCTCTTCTACCAGGCCCTGGTGCAGGAAGATCACTTCGCTGGACACCTGGCGGGCAAAATTCATTTCGTGGGTCACCAACAGCATGGTGCGGCCTTCTTCGGCCAGCGCGCGGATGACATTAAGCACTTCCTGGACCATTTCCGGGTCGAGGGCCGAAGTCGGTTCATCGAACAGGATGACTTTAGGCTTCATCGCCAGGGTGCGGGCGATGGCGGCGCGCTGCTGCTGGCCACCTGAGAGCTGCGCCGGGTAGGCGTGGCGCTTGTCGTAGATGCCGACCTTGTTGAGCAGGGCTTCGGCGGCTTCGATGGCTTCAGCCTTGCTCTGGCCGAGCACCCGGCGCGGTGCCTCGATGATGTTGTCGAGCACCGACATGTGCGGCCATAGATTGAAATTCTGGAAGACGAAGCCGATTTCGCTGCGCAGACGGTTGATCTGGCGGTTGTCGGCGGCGATCAGGTCGCCGTTCTTGGCAGGCTTGAGCTTGAGCGATTCACCGGCCAGGAGGATTTCACCCTTGTGCGGGTGCTCGAGCAGGTTGATGCAGCGCAGCAGCGTCGACTTGCCGGAACCGGACGAGCCGAGAATCGAGATCACGTCGCCATCGCGGGCGGTCAGCGAGATGCCTTTGAGGATCTCTTGCTCACCGTAGCGTTTGTGCAAATTGCGGATTTCCAGCGCGGGCGTGGCCTGAGCCATGTGCGGTCCTCATGTATTCGGGTGCATTCCCAGCTGTTTGGCGGCCTTCCGGGCCTGCGCAACGCTAGCATGTGGCGCTATGACAGCCAACCGGGATGCAGGGGACATGGCGCGTTGCCGGGACAGTTTGTCGCATCGATGCAGTGGACTGTCGCGAGGATGACCGCATGGGGGCGGCCGGCGCCTGAGCCTTGATGAAAAAAAGGCGCGATGGTGCCAGTTTTACCCCGCCGAGGGAAGCCGTTTATGCCTAGGTGCTACCAAGGTTGCAGAGCATGACGGAAATAGGTGCAACTGTGGGTTGCTCCTTTTCTGCCCCATTTTCGTGCGCGGTGTTACCGAGGCGCACTATCGGGACACATGTAAGTGAGTATTTCTGTAATCCAGTGAAATTGCAGGGATTTGATGACCTTTCGGTCAGCCCATGGCCGAACGCCGGCACCCCGCATCGGTATTGATTTCCAGATGTTTCATGGTGCAGCCATTCTCATCTGGCCCGCTTATTGCCCTATGCACCACATCGGCCCTGTCTGCGGCTAAACATCGCAGAACGCATGACGTTCATTGGGTTCGAGTTGGTCCACTCCTTACAAAGGTAGGTTTATGAGCGGTAAGCACAATTCCAATGACCTCGCTCAGGGGCTCAAACAACGGCATGTCACCATGCTGTCCATCGCTGGCGTCATCGGTGCCGGCCTGTTCGTTGGCTCCGGCCACGCCATCGCCGCCGCCGGGCCGGCCGTCCTGCTGGCCTACGCCGCAGCCGGCACGCTGGTGATTCTGGTGATGCGCATGCTGGGCGAGATGGCCATCGCCTCGCCTGACACCGGGTCGTTCTCCACTTATGCCGACCGCGCCATTGGCCGTTGGGCAGGCTTTACCATCGGTTGGCTGTACTGGTGGTTCTGGGTGCTGGTGATTCCGCTCGAGGCCAACGCGGCTGCGGCGATCCTGCATGCCTGGTTCCCGGCCGTTGATCTGTGGGCGTTTTCCCTGTTGATCACCCTGGCGCTGACCGGCACCAACCTGTTCAGCGTGAAGAACTACGGTGAGTTCGAGTTCTGGTTCGCGCTGCTCAAGGTGCTGGCGATCATCGCCTTCATCGTCGTGGCCTGCGTGGCCATGTTCGGCCTGGTGCCGGGCAGCCAGGTCAGCGGTGCCAGCCACCTGTTCGACACCCAGGGCTTCATGCCCAATGGTTTGGGCGCGGTGCTGGCGGCGATGCTGACCACCATGTTCTCGTTCATGGGCACGGAAATCGTCACCATCGCGGCGGCGGAATCGAAAGACCCGGGCAGGCAGATCACCCGCGCCACCAACTCGGTGATCTGGCGGATCTGCCTGTTCTACCTGGTGTCGATCTTCCTGGTCGTGGCCCTGGTGCCGTGGAACGACCCGGCGCTGGCGGAAATCGGTTCCTACCAGACAGTGCTGGCGCGTATCGGTGTACCGAACGCCAAGCTGATCGTCGACATCGTGGTGCTGATCGCGGTTACCAGCTGCCTGAACTCGGCGCTGTACACCTCGTCGCGCATGCTGTTCTCGCTGAGCAAGCGCGGTGATGCCCCGGCAGTCGCCCAGCGCACCTCCAAGGCCGGTACGCCGTACTGGGCGGTGCTGCTGTCGACCGCTGCGGCGTTCCTCACCGTGTTCGCCAACTTCGTCGCCCCGGCTGCGGTGTTCGAGTTCCTGCTGGCAAGCTCTGGCGCCATCGCCCTGCTGGTGTATCTGGTGATCGCGGTTTCGCAGTTGCGCATGCGCAGTCAGCGTGAGGCCCGCGGTGAGCAGATCGCCTTCAAGATGTGGCTGTTCCCGGGTCTGACGTGGCTGACCATCGGCTTCATCATCGCGGTGTTGACGGTGATGGCGCTGGGCGAAGGCCACCGCGCCGAGATCATCGCCACCGCGTTGCTGAGCATTGGCGTGGTCGCCACGGGCCTGCTGGTGCATCGCAAGCGTGGTGCGGCGGGCAAGGCTGTGCTCGATCATTGATTGAGCGGGTTGAATGACGAAGGCCGAGCCCTGTGAGGGGTGCGGCCTTTTTTGTTTGGCGGTGAAGCCGGGCTTCAGCCGTACTGCTTCTGCTGTTGCTGCTGGCGCGCCACCACTTCGGAGGCTTCGATGTAGGCGCTCTGGAATTCGTCGCTTTCCAGCCAGGCCATGGTGGTGTCGGCGTCGGTGCCGTCGAGCCAGTCGCGGTAGGCGGTGAAGACCATGACGATGTAGTCGGTGGCGTGCTCTTCCTTGTGCCCCTTGAGTACCAGCGCCAGCAGCGGGTCGACCAGGAACACCGAGATCATCGGCACCAACCCGCCTTCCTGGGCTTCTTTCATTTTCACGAACAGGGCGTCGTAGCTGCCCGAGTCCATCGCCTTGGTGTACACCTGCTCGACGCTGGCGCTGTCTCCGGCGCTGGCTTTGACTGCCTGGCCGCTGCGCACCATGCGGTTCTGCTTGGCCTTGCTGGCGGCGCGCTTGGCGCGTTTCTGTTGTTTGCTGCTGGTGGCCATTTGGTGCGAGTCCTTGGGAGCGGGCTGAGAGGCGTATTGAAGCGCGGGCGTCTGCGGGTGTTCAAGTAAATCGCAGGCAACAAAAAACCCGCACTGGGCGGGTTTCTTGTGTCGCTTCGGGTAACTTTGCAACCACCAGAAGCTGAAGGTGGTGCCCAGAGACGGAGTCGAACCGCCGACACGAGGATTTTCAATCCTCTGCTCTACCGACTGAGCTATCTGGGCGACGGGGCGAATTAAAAAGGTTTTCAGATCTTGCGTCAACGACTTTTTGAAAATTTTTTAAATTAATTCCGTCGCTTACGATTTTTCCGTCACGCGCTGGGCGGAACGTAGCCTTCGGCCTGGGCGTAGTCTTCGCCGGCGAAGAACTTGTCCATTTCCGTTTGCAGGAACTTGCGGTCGTCGCCGTTCATCATGTTCAGGCGCTTCTCGTTGATCAGCATGGTCTGGTGCTTTTGCCAATCTTCCCAGGCCTGGCGCGAGATGTTGTCGAAGATGTCCTGACCCTTGGCGCCGGGGTAGGGCGGGCGGTCGAGGCCGGGCAGTTCCTGATTGAGCTTGCGGCACTTCACGGTGCGGGTCATGGGGCATCTCCTGCGGTCAGTTCGTCGGCCGCGCGTTTGAGCAGTTTCTTCACCGGGGCGGCAAGGCCCAGGCGCGGCGGGGTGGCGAGGTTATACCAGAGCCAGTCGGCCTCGGCCACGTGAGCGCCCAGCGGCTCGACGCGGATCAGCCACGGCTCGATGGCCAGCTGAAAGTGGCTGAAGGTGTGGGTCAGGCCGTCCAGGGCGTGGCGCTCGGCCAGGCGCAGGCCGTGCTGCGCGGCGAGGTCGTCGAGCTGGGTCAGATCATCCAGCTGCGGCAGGCTCCACAAACCGCCCCACAGGCCCGTGGAGGGGCGCCGGTAGAGCAGAATGGCGCCGTCCTCGTTGGCCAGCATCGGCATCAGCGTGCGTCGCTGCGGCAGGGTCTTGCGTGGCTTGGGTTCGGGGTAGTGACTTTGCTGGCCGAGCAGGTGCGCTTCGCAGCCGCGTTGCAGCGGGCAGATCAGGCAACTGGGCTTGCTGCGGGTACACAGCGTGGCGCCCAAGTCCATCATCGCCTGGGTGTAGTGGTTGACCCGGGTCATCGGCGTGTAGCGCTCGGCGGTGGCCCACAGCGCGTTGGCCACCTTCGGCTCGCCGGGGTAGCCGGCCTGGGCGGTGTAGCGGGCCAGCACGCGCTTGACGTTGCCATCGAGAATCGGCGCGCGAATGTTCATGCTGATACTGGCGATGGCACCGGCGGTGGAGCGGCCGATGCCGGGCAACTCGGTGAGCTGCTCGACGCTGCGCGGAAATTCGCCGCCATGCTGCTCGACGACGATCTTCGCGGCCTTTTGCAGGTTGCGCGCGCGGGTGTAGTAACCCAGCCCGGTCCACAGGTGCAGCACTTCGTCTTCGGGCGCCTCGGCCAGCGCCTGCACAGTGGGCAGGGCCTGCATGAAGCGCTCGAAGTAGTTGAGCACGGTGCTCACCTGGGTCTGCTGCAGCATGATTTCCGAGACCCACACCCGGTACGGGTTGATGCCCTGTTGCCAGGGCAGGTCATGCCGACCATGGCGGTCGAACCAGTCCAGCACGGCGCTGGAGAACTGCGCGGGGGTCATCGCTTGAACAGCCCCTTGAGCGCGTCTTTGAGTTCAGGACTCACTTTGTCTCCCAGTTTTTCATCGAGTTTTTCGTCCAGCTTGTCTTTGATGCGGTTGCCGGCAAGCTTGGCCGCGACCTGGCCCAGGCCATCCTGGTCGAGGCGGCAGGCCTTGGCGCCCAGCTCCAGCGGGCCGCGGCAGCGCAGTGGCAGTTCCACGCCCACGTAGCGCTCGTTGACCTGGCAGGCCGGGTCAGGCATGGCGCGCTGGTCGCCTTCGACGATCACGCCGACGCGGTAATCCATGCCCAGCACGCGCAGGTCGAGGTCGCCATTGCCATTGAGGGTCAGGCCGGGAATGCGCACTTTCAGGTCTGGGTTGCTGGCCACGCCATTGCGCACCACCAGACTGCCGCGCAGTTCCTGGAACGGCGTGTCCTTGCCGCGCGGCTCGCCGCTCAGTTGCTTGCGGTTGAGGGTGGCGATGGCCTGGCACAGCTGCTGTTCGATGTTGGCGTTGACCAGCACACCGTCGTTGATGGTGAAGTTGGCAGTGCCGTTGAGGGTATCGATCAGCGCCTTCTGGCTGTTGCCGGTGGCGGTGAGGTCGCTGCTCAGGGTCAGCAGGCCTTTGACCGGTGGCGCCTTGTCGGGGCTTTGCGTCTTGATGAAGTGCTCGACCGGCACGCGGTTGATCTTGGTGTTGACGCCCAGTTGCGGCACCGCAGGCCGCACGTCGAGGTTGCCGCGGGCTTCGAAGCTGCCGTTGTACAGCGCGCCGCGCAGGCTTTGCAGGGTGAGCATGCCGCCCTGGCCCTGGGCTTGCAGTTGCGCCTGCTTGATCGGCAGTTTGTCGAGGGTCAGGGCGTCGAAGGCCAGCTCGGCCTGCACGTCGAGGGCGCGCAGGCGGTCGACCGGCAGCAGTTTGTCGTTGCTCCAGGCCACCTGGCTCGGGGCGTTGGGCAGCGGTGTGGTGCCGGCGCCGGCCACCGCGCCGTCTTCTTCCTGTTTCACCTCGGCCTGACGCGCGGCCTTGGCGCCCTTGGCTTCGTCGCTCTTGGCCGGCAGGTAGCGGTCGGCGTCGAAGGTGTCGGCCTTGAGGTTCAGGCGCAGGGCCTGGCGGGCGAAGTCTTCCACGGCCACGCGGCCGCTGAAGGTGCTGTCGTCGAGTTTTACCGTGAGGTCGTCCAGGCTCAGGCTGCTGGGGCTGGCTTGCAGACGGCTGACCACTTCCAGTTTGGCGAATACCGCAGGGTCGGCAGTGGCCGGCAGCGGGTGGCCGATACCGTCGAGGAAGGTGCGCAGGTCGAACTGGGCGATGGACAGCCCGCCGGACACCTGCGGGGTGCTGTCCAGATCGCGCGCGCTCAGCTCGCCCAAGGCGCGCAGCTGGTTGGCGGAAATCTTCAGGCCCGTCCATTCGGCGACGTTCTGCGCCAAGTCGACCATGACCTGGCCTTGAGCGGCGTAGGTCAGGGTCTTGCCGCCCAGCGGCTCGCCCGAGGTTTCACCTGAAAGGCGCATGTCATCGAGGTTGTAGCGCTTGGCCTTGCGGTCGAAACGCAGGTCGCCTGCCAGTTCGCTGCGCACTTTCAGGTTCGGCTGGCCGATGCTGACGAAGCCGCTCGCCTTGAGCGGAATGGTCGCGCCCTGGTGCACGGCGCCGGTGCTCAGCTGAATGCTCTCGGCGTTGAGGGTCTGGCCGCTCTTGGCATCGCTGTACTGCACGCGGGCGTTGTTCACCGTGAGGCTGTCGATGTCGAGTTTCACCGGACGCTCGTTGCCGTCTTCGGTGCCGGAGGTTTCGGGCTTGCCGGCGCTCGAATCGCCGGGCGTGGTGCTGGCGCCCGTTTGATCGCTCGGCAGCGGCTTGCCGATGTCTTCCCAATTGCCATGGCCGTCGGCATCGCGGGTCAGGGTCAGGTTAAGGCCCTCGACGCGCACGTCGCTCATCTGCACTTCCTTGCGCAGCAGCGGCAGCACGCGCACCGACAGGCCGAGCATCTGCAGGTCGGCGAACGGTGCTTTCGGCGCATTCAAGGTGGCGATGCTGGCGTCGTGCAGCTCAAGGCCCAGCCAAGGGAACAGGCTCCAGCCAATATCGCCATTGAGGGTCAGCTCGATGTGCGCCTTGTCCCGGGCCAGCTGGCGGATTTCGTCCTTGTAGTCGTTGGGATCGAACAGGTGGGTCAGGGCGAAGCCCAGCGCCACGATGATCAGCAGCAACCCGAGAAGCCCCAGTCCCAGGATTTTGCCGAACGCTTTCATGGGCAAGTCCTTGTAGTTCAGTGTTGGAAAATTCGAACCGCAGAGTATAGCGCCGTGCTGGGCTTCCCTGTCTGTCTGGCGCAAAAGCGATCCCTCGTCGGGATGTTTGCCCCTGGCCAGTTCGACAGTCTGCCCCAGTGCAGTTCAGTTGCAGTGCAGATTGGTCAGAAATAACGATGGCAGGATGATTCCATCGGCCCCCGCAACTGCTACCCTTGCAGCGTGTTCGTAGCGCCCGCGACGCTTTGTCGCGGGCGTTGTCTTAAACGGCCGGTGGCACCCCGCGTGCAGCCACCCAGAGCCGGGCATTCAATCGGCGAATGCAGCCAACTATAAAAGGAACGACCTATGTCTAGCAGCACGACTGCGGGACGCCCGGCCTCTGCGCCGAGCTTCCTGTCCAAGGAGCGCATCATCGCGCGTCCCGGCTTCAACCGCTGGCTGGTGCCGCCAGCAGCCCTGGCCATCCACCTGTGTATCGGCATGGCCTACGGCTTCTCGGTGTTCTGGCTGCCGCTGTCGCAGTCGCTGGGCATTACCGCGCCGATCGTCTGCTCGCCGGACATGAGCTTCGTCGCCAAGCTGTTCACCACCGAGTGTGACTGGCCGATCTCGATGCTGAGCTGGATCTACACCCTGTTCTTCGTCTTCCTCGGCTGCTCGGCCGCCGTGCTCGGCGGCTGGCTGGAACACGCCGGCCCGCGCAAGGCTGGCCTGGTGTCGGCGCTGTGCTGGTGCGGCGGCATGCTGATCTCGGCGATCGGCGTGAAAACTCACCAGCTGTGGCTGATGTGGCTGGGCTCGGGGGTGATTGGCGGTATCGGTCTGGGCCTGGGCTACATTTCGCCGGTCTCGACCCTGATCAAGTGGTTCCCGGACAAACGCGGCATGGCCACTGGCATGGCGATCATGGGCTTTGGCGGCGGTGCGATGGTCGGTGCGCCTCTGGCCACTGCACTGATGGGGCATTTTGCCAACGGTCAGGACGTTGGTGTCTGGCAGAGCTTCATGGTCATGGCGGCGATCTACTTCGTGTTCATGGTCGCCGGCGCGCTGACCTACCGCGTACCGCCGACCGGCTGGAAGCCTGAGGGCTGGGTGCCACCTGCGAAGAAAGCCGGCAACACCATGGTCACCGACCGTCACGTGCATGTCAGCGTGGCGTGGAAAACCCCGCAGTTCGCCCTGGTATGGCTGGTGCTGTGCCTGAACGTGTCGGCCGGCATCGGCATCATCGGCATGGCCTCGCCGCTGTTGCAGGAAGTGTTCGCCGGCAAGCTGCTGGGCAACGGCCTGAGCTTCAGCGAACTGGATGCCGCGCAACTGGCGCAGATCGCTGCGATTGCCGCAGGTTTCACCGGCCTGCTCAGCCTGTTCAACATCGGCGGGCGCTTCTTCTGGGCGTCGTTCTCTGACTACATCGGCCGCAAGAACACCTACTTCGCCTTCTTCGCCCTGGGCGTTGCGCTGTACAGCCTGGTGCCGAACATGGGCCACATCGGTAACGTGGCGCTGTTCGTGGCGGCGTTCTGCATCATCCTGTCGATGTACGGCGGCGGTTTCGCCACCGTGCCGGCATATCTGGCCGACCTGTTCGGCACGCAGATGGTCGGTGCGATCCACGGGCGTCTGCTGACTGCCTGGGCAGCTGCCGGGGTGTTGGGCCCGGTGCTGATCACCTACCTGCGCGAGTCGCAGCTGGCGGCCGGTGTCGAGCGGGCTGCGGCCTATGACATGACCTTGTACATCCTCGCCGGTCTGCTGGTGCTGGGCTTCTTCTGCAACGCGCTGATTCGCCCAGTGGCCGACAAGCACTTCATGACCGACGCAGAGCTTGCCGCCGAGCGCGCCCTGAGCCACGACAAAGGCGCCGATGGCGCGCAGTCGCTGGAATGGAAAGCCGCTTCCGGCAGCGCGCCGCTGGTAATTCTGGCCTGGGCCGTGGTGGTGATTCCACTGGCCTGGGGTGTGTGGATCACCCTGCAGAAGACGGCGGTGCTGTTCCACTGATCGTCGCCTGAGAGTGGGGGCGGGCTCGACCGTCCGCCCCCACCCACTCGTTCCCGCCGGTGCGCAACGCACCATATGTCATTCGCGTTCCAAGCCAGCACGATCTGGGCCTATAATGGCGCCCTTTCGCCCAATGATTTTGCGGAGCTGGTGATGGTTGAACGTATCGCTTCGGTCGAGCGCAACACCCTGGAAACCCAGGTCAAGGCCTCGATCAACCTGGATGGTACGGGCAAGGCCCGATTCGATATCGGCGTGCCGTTCCTTGAACACATGCTCGACCAGATCGCCCGCCATGGGCTGATCGACCTCGACATCGAGTGCAAGGGCGACCTGCATATCGACGATCACCACACCGTCGAAGACGTCGGCATCACCCTCGGCCAGGCTTTCGCCAAGGCCATCGGCGACAAGAAAGGTATCTACCGCTACGGCCACGCCTATGTGCCGCTCGATGAAGCGCTGTCGCGCGTGGTCATCGACTTCTCCGGCCGTCCCGGCCTGCAGATGCACGTGCCCTACACCCGCGCCAGCGTCGGCGGCTTCGATGTCGACCTGTTCCAGGAGTTCTTCCAGGGCTTCGTCAACCACGCCCTGGTGACCCTGCACATCGATAACCTGCGCGGGCACAACACCCACCACCAGATCGAAACAGTGTTCAAGGCCTTCGGCCGTGCGCTGCGCATGGCCGTCGAGCAGGACGCGCGCATGGCCGGGCAGATGCCATCGACCAAGGGATGCCTGTAAATGCAGACGGTAGCGGTAATCGACTATGGCATGGGCAACCTGCACTCGGTGGCCAAGGCGCTGGAGCACGTCGGTGCCGGCAAGGTGCTGGTCACCAGTGATGCAGCGGTGATTCGCGAGGCCGACCGCGTGGTGTTCCCAGGCGTCGGCGCGATCCGCGACTGCATGGCGGAAATTCGTCGCCTGGGCTTCGACAGCCTGGTGCGTGAAGTCAGCGTCGACCGGCCGTTCCTCGGCATCTGCGTCGGCATGCAGGCACTGCTCGACCACAGCGAAGAGAACCACGGCGTCGACTGCATCGGCCTGTTCCCAGGCCAAGTGAAACTGTTCGACAAATCGACCCAGGAGCACGGCGAGCACCTCAAGGTGCCGCACATGGGCTGGAACGAAGTCAGCCAGGCCATGGCCCACCCGCTGTGGCACGACATTCCCGACCAGGCGCGTTTCTACTTCGTGCACAGCTATTACATCGATGCCGGCAAGCCAGGCCAGGTGGTCGGCCGTGGTCACTACGGCGTCGATTTCGCCGCCGCGCTGGCCGATGGTTCGCGCTTCGCCGTGCAGTTCCACCCCGAGAAAAGCCACACCCATGGCCTGCAACTGCTGCAGAACTTCATCGCCTGGGACGGCCGCTGGTAATGGCTGGCGCGCGCAACAAGGCACCGATACTGACCTTGGCGCCCGAGCAGGAGCGTGAAGCGCTCGACACGCTCAAGCGCTTCGTCGAAGACCGTTTCGAGCTCGAGCTGGGTTCGTTCGAGGTGGCCGAGCTGCTCGAGGTGTTCAGCAAGGACATCGCGCCGCATTACTACAACCGTGCCATTGCCGATGTTCAGCTGCACTTGAAGGAGCGCTTCGAGAGCATCGAAAGCGACGTTTGGGCGTTGGAAAAGAACTGAGAGCTGCACGCTTGAAGCTGAAGCTCGATCACTGATCTGAAATACAGTGCGCACTGCTTGCAGCTTGTCGCTTGCAGCTTGCCGCTCCAAAGGAAAGAGCATGCTGATTATTCCCGCTATCGATTTGAAGGACGGCGCATGCGTGCGTCTGCGCCAGGGCCGTATGGAAGATTCCACGGTGTTCTCTGATGACCCGGTGAGCATGGCCGCCAAGTGGGTCGAGGGCGGTTGCCGTCGCCTGCACCTGGTCGACCTCAACGGCGCCTTCGAAGGCCAGCCGGTCAACGGTGAAGTGGTCACGGCGATCGCCCAGCGCTACCCGAACCTGCCGATCCAGATCGGCGGCGGCATCCGTTCGCTGGAAACCATCGAGCACTACGTCAAGGCCGGCGTCAGCTACGTGATCATCGGCACCAAGGCGGTCAAGCAGCCCGAGTTCGTCGCCGAAGCGTGCAAGGCCTTCCCAGGCAAGGTCATCGTCGGCCTGGATGCCAAGGACGGCTTCGTCGCCACCGACGGCTGGGCCGAAGTCAGCACGGTGCAGGTGATCGACCTGGCCAAGCGCTTCGAAGCCGATGGCGTCTCGGCCATCGTCTACACCGACATCGCCAAAGACGGCATGATGCAGGGCTGCAACGTGCCCTTCACCAAGGCCCTGGCCGAAGCCACGCGCATTCCAGTGATCGCCTCGGGCGGCATTCATAACCTGGGCGACATCCAAGCCCTGCTGGACGCCAAGGCCCCCGGCATCATCGGCGCCATCACCGGCCGCGCGATCTACGAAGGCACCCTCGACGTCGCCGAAGCCCAGGCCTTCTGCGATCAATTCTAAAGGGCAGCGGCGAGCTGTAAGCGGCAAGCGACAAGAACAAGCGAGCACCGTAGCGCTTTGGCTTGCAGCTTGTAGCTAACAGCTCGTAGCTGCTCCCCCAGGAGCCCCCCCGATGGCTTTAGCGAAACGCATCATCCCTTGCCTGGACGTGGACAACGGCCGGGTGGTCAAGGGCGTCAAGTTCGAGAACATCCGTGATGCCGGTGACCCGGTTGAAATCGCCCGCCGCTACAACGAGCAGGGCGCCGACGAAATCACCTTCCTCGACATCACCGCCAGCGTCGATGGCCGTGACACCACGCTGCATACCGTCGAGCGCATGGCCAGCCAGGTGTTCATTCCGCTGACCGTCGGCGGTGGCGTGCGCAGCGTGCAGGACATCCGCAACCTGCTCAACGCCGGCGCCGACAAGGTGTCGATCAATACCGCCGCAGTGTTCAACCCCGAGTTCGTCGGTGAGGCGGCCGAGCGCTTCGGCTCGCAGTGCATCGTCGTTGCCATCGATGCCAAGAAGGTCAGTGGCGCCGGCGAGGCGCCGCGCTGGGAAATCTTCACCCATGGCGGGCGCAAACCGACCGGGCTGGATGCGGTTGAGTGGGCGAAGAAGATGGAAGCGCTGGGAGCGGGCGAGATTCTGCTGACCAGCATGGACCAGGATGGCATGAAGAGTGGCTTCGACCTAGGTGTGACCCGTGCCATCAGCGATGCGCTGGGCATTCCGGTGATCGCCTCGGGCGGTGTCGGCAACCTGCAACACCTGGCCGATGGCATCACCGAAGGCCACGCCAGCGCGGTGCTGGCGGCGAGCATCTTCCACTTCGGCGAATACACCGTGCCTGAAGCCAAGGCCTACATGGCTGCGCGCGGCATCGTCGTACGCTAAATGGTCGAGCGGGCCGGCGTCGCCTGCGTCTACCGCCTTGCACCTCCTGCCACTACAGCCCAAGCCCGTGCCACCCGGCACGGGCCGGCTTTCGGCGTTCAGAACTGCGTCGTTGCCCCCACGAAGTAGGCCCGGCCCGGTACATAAAACCGCGTGGCGCCGTCTCGCGCGTCTTCATCGAGCAGGTTCTGGATACCGGCCTTGACCGTCAGCCAGTCGCTGGCCGTCCACACGCCGGCCAGGTCATAGGTGGTGTATGACTTGATGAAGTCGGTGGCCACTCCGCGCTGCTTGCCGACGTGCTGCGCGGCCAGTTCGGCGTTGAAACGCTGGTTGATCTGCCAGTCGAGGGCGCTGTACAGCGACAGCTTCGGGGCGCTGATCAGGTCTTTGCCGGTGGAAAGGTTGCGGCTTTCCAGCAGGTAGGTGGCATTGCTGCGCCAGGTCACGCGATCAGCGATCACCGGCACGCTGAACGAGCCTTCCCAGCCCCGGGTGCGAGCCTTCTCGGCGTTCTCCAGCACGGTCCACCAGCGGCCTTCATGGAACCCTTTGGGCGCGTACTCGATCTTGTTCCGGAAGTCGGTGTGGAAGTAGGTCAGGCCTGCCTGCCAGTCGTCGAAGTCATAGGCCACGCCCATTTCCTTGCTGATGCTGGTTTCCGGACGCAGGTTGGGGTTGCCGGCCATCCAGCAACCGCCCGTGACATAACCCAACGGCTGCAACGATGTGCAGCCGCGACCTTTCGAAAACGTGGCTGCGCCCGCGCTGCCCTCCTTCAGATTGGGTGCACGAAAGCCTTTTGAAATGCCGCCGCGAAGCGTCCAGTCAGGGTGCGGGTGGTAGACCACATAGGCCCGCGGGCTGTGGTGATTGCCATAGGTGTCGTTGTGATCGAAACGATTGCCCAGCGTCAGTGAAAGGTTATCGAGCAGGAATATCTCGTTCTCGATGAACGCGGCCCAGGTGGTGCGTTGGTAGCTGGAACCTGCAACCGGCTGGCCCTGGTAGTCGACGGGCACGGTGCCGAGGGTTCGGGTGTTGGTCAGCGACTCGCGCATCCATTGGCTGCCCACGGTCAGGCGCTGGTTGAACTGCCACTCCAGGGGCATCGTCAGGCTGCCCTCGACGATCTTTTCCTCAGAGTCGGCTTTTTCTGCGCTGATCTTGTTCTTGAAGCGGTTCAGGTAGGCATCGACCCGTGCCGTAGCGAACCCCAGGTCACCGTTGTAGGAGGTCGAGTAGCTTTCGCGGGTCAACTGCCCGGCCCCGAACGCGCTGATCTGCGACTCAGGCATATCCGACGCCCAGGCCTGTTCGACCCCCTGGCTGACCTCGAACGAGACGCTGTGGTCCTGATTCACACGCCAGTCGAGCAAGGCGTTGGCGCTACGGTCTTTCGCGCCGCCGGCGCCATCGTTGGGCAGCGGCTCGCCCAGCGCGTCCAGCCGCGGTCGTACCTCATCGCTGGCGCGGCGAGTGACGTTGCCGCCCAGGCGCAGGCCGATCGATTCACTGAGCGGCCCCGAGAGGTTGACGCTGGTCTGCTGGGTCTGTCCGCGATCGGAGTTCTGCGGGACTGTGGCATTGGCCTCCAGCGAGCCACTCCAGGTGCGTGACACCTTGCGCGTGATGATATTGATCACCCCGCCCATGGCATCCGAGCCATACAGCGAGGACATCGGGCCGCGCACCACCTCGATGCGCTCGATCATGTTGGGCGAAATCCAGTTCAGGTCCTGGCGCCCGAGGTCGCGGCGGTAGTGGGTATCGGCTGAACTGCCCATGCGCTTGCCGTCCACCAGAATCAGCGTGTACTTGTCGTCCAGCCCGCGCAGCTTGATTTTCGATTGCTCGCCCACCGGCCCGAACCCGCCTGTGACACCGGGCAGGCGGCGCAACAGGGCATTGAGGTCATGCACTGGCTGGCGCTCGATCTCTTCACGGGTAATGACGCTGACGCTGGCCGGCGCATCGCGCAGGTCGGTGCCGCTGCCACTGGCGGTGATGAACGACATTTCCAGTTCAGCGACGGCCTTGTCTGGCGGCTTTTGGGCGTCGGCGTCCGTGGCGTGGGCGAGGGGGGTGAAGAGGGCAACAGCGAGCAGACCGAGGGGTAAAGCGGGAGGGTTCATTGCAGGCCAATCCTTCGTAAGTCAGGAAGTCGGCCGGGATGTTAGTGAAAATGAGAACGTTTCGTGATCTATTCGTAAGTTATTGAGTTTCAAGAAATTTATATAAAAATTTGTGTCGGAGAGCTGCTTGGTGGCAGCCGCTCTAGTTCGCGGTGTTCGCGGGGATTGGGGGGGAGGGCGTGGGGGTTACGGGATGTTACCGGGGGGAGGCGAGGTGGGGGGCCGCTTTGCGGCCCTATCGCGGCTAACCGCAGCGGCGGACCGACCGCTCCTACATGGGCTGTAGGAGCGGCGTAGGCCGCGAAGCTCTTCAGGTCATGAAGATCAACCGTGGTTCTTGCCCAGCAGCGCGTGATACAGCTCGGTATCCCCGAGAATCCCCACCACGCGGTCGTTGTCTTGCAGGACCAGCTTGTTACCCGTGTGGTAACGGATCTGCAGGGCTTCGCGCATGCCGATGTCGGCGTGCACCACGGTCGGGCGGCGGCCGAGGGTTTCGACATCCTGCCCCGGTGCCCAGTGCTGCATGTCCAGGCCATTCTGGCCTTGGCGGGCGCGTTGCAGCGAGCCGCCTTCACCCAAGTCGAGCCAGGCATCTTCGCCAGGGTCGAGGCACACCGAGCCGTTGATGCGTTTGCACTGATCGACGGTGCGCATCAGGCTGCGGCCGCACAGCACGTTGAGCGGGTTGGTGTGGGCGACGAAGGTACGCACGTATTCGTCGGCCGGATTGAGCACGATCTCTTCCGGCTTGCTGTACTGGATGATCCGCCCGTCTTTCATGATGGCGATCCGCGTGCCGAGCTTGAGCGCTTCGTCCAGGTCGTGGCTGACGAAGACGATGGTCTTGTTGAGCTTGCGTTGCAGCTCCAGCAGCTCGTCTTGCAGGCCCTGGCGGATCAGCGGGTCGAGGGCCGAGAACGGTTCGTCCATCAGCAGGATGTCGGCGTCCATCGCCAGCGCCCGGGCCAGGCCCACACGCTGCTGCATGCCGCCGGAGAGCTCGTCGGGCTTCTTGTTGCGCCACTGCGTCAGGCCCACCAGCTCGAGCTTTTCATCGACCAGCTTGCGCCGGTCCTTCTCGGGGCGGCCCTGCATTTCCAGGCCGAAGCTGATGTTCTCGCGCACGGTCAGCCACGGCATCAGGGCGAACTTCTGGAACACCATGGCGATACGCTTGGTGCGCATCATCTTCAGCTCGGCAGCCGAGCAGTGGGCGATGTCGATGTGGTTGCCTTCATGCTCGACGAACAGCTTGCCGCGGCTGACGGTGTTGAGGCCGTTGATGCAGCGCAGCAGGCTCGACTTGCCCGAGCCGGACAGGCCCATCAGTACGCAGATCTCGCCCTTGTTGATATCCAGGTTGGCTTTTTCGACACCGACCACAAGGCCCGTCTGCTTGAGAATCTGTTCGCGGGTCTTGCCCTGGTCGAGCAGCGACAGCGCTTCGCGCGGCTTGTTGGAGAAGATGACGTCGACGTCTTCGAATCGAATGATGCTCATGCTTCACTCCTAGCCGGCAGCTCCGGTTGCTTGCAGATACGGTCGAGCATGATCGCCAGCAGGACGATCGCCAGGCCCGCTTCGAAGCCCAGGGAAATGTCGGCGGTGTTCAGCGCGTTGACCACCGGCTTGCCGAGGCCGTCGGCACCGACCAGCGCGGCAATCACTACCATCGACAGCGACAGCATGATGCATTGGGTCACGCCGGCCGCGATGCTTGGCATGGCGTGGGGCAGTTCGATGCGGGTCAGCAGTTGACGGCGCGAGCAGCCGAAGGCCTTGCCGGCGTCCATCAGTTCCTGCGGCACGTCGCAGATGCCCAGGTAGGTCAGGCGGATCGGCGCGGCGATGGCGAACACCACGGTAGAGATCAGCCCCGGTACCACGCCCAGACCGAACAGGGTCAGGGTGGGGATCAGGTAGACGAAGGTCGGCACGGTCTGCATCAGGTCGAGGACCGGGCGCAGGGCGGTGTAGAACATCGGTTTGTGCGCAGCGACGATACCCAGCGGTACGCCGATGGCGACACACACCACGGTGGCGAAGGTGACCTGGGCGAGGGTCTCCATGGTTTCCTGCCAGTACCCCAGGTTGAGGATCAGCAGGAACGAGAGGGCAACGAAGACGGTGAGGGCGACCCGGCGCTGAATCAGGTGCGCGAGCGCGGCGAAGATAGCGATGAGCACGAAAGGGTTGAACCAGGTCAGGGCGCTGGTGACCCCGTAAATCATGAATTCCAGGCCTTTGGCGATAGCGTCGAAATAGTTGGCGCCGATTTGCGTCAGCCACTCGACGAAGGTTGCCATGTACTGGCCTAGCGGTATTTTCTGATCGATGAGCATGATAGCGAGCTTCCACCTGCAAAGATTGAAATCAGTCCGGGGAGGGCACGGTCCCGCCCCGCGGTAGTGCCTGGCGGCCTGGGCAGACCGCCTGCTATTGCGACTTTCGTTATTGCGTCAGCTTGGCCTTGGCCGCCTCCAGCCCCGGTTTGCCATCGACGGTCGTCACCCCGGCCAGCCAGGTGTCGAGTACTTGAGGGTTGTTCTTCAGCCACGCTTGCGCAGCGGCGCTGGGTTTCATCTTGTCGTCCAGCACCTTGCCCATCAGCGTGCTTTCCATGTCCAGGGTGAACGACAGGTTCTTCAACAGTTGCCCGACGTTGCTGCACTCCTGTGCATAGCCCTTGCGGGTATTGGTATAGACGGTGGCCTTGCCGAAGTCAGGGCCGAAGAAGTCGTCGCCGCCAGTCAGATACTGCATCTGGAAGCGCTTGTTCATCGGGTGCGGTTCCCAGCCAAGGAACACCACGCCTTCGTTCTGCCGCTTGGCTCGTTCGACGGCCGTCAGCATGCCCGCTTCGCTGGATTGCACCAGCTTGAAGCCGGCGTCCTTCAGGCCGAAGGCGTTCTTGTCGATCATGCTCTGGATGGTGCGGTTGCCGTCGTTGCCAGGTTCGATGCCATACAGCTTGGCGCCCAGCTCGTTCTTGAATTTGGCGATATCGGAAAAGTCCTTGAGACCCTTGTCGTACAGCGACTGCGAGACGGCGAGGGTGTACTTGGCGTTTTCCAGGTTGGGACGCAGGGTTTCGACGGTGCCGGCATCGCGATAGGCCTTGATGTCGTTTTCCATGGTCGGCATCCAGTTGCCGAGGAATACGTCGAGGTCTTTGCCGGAAGCGAGGGATTTGTAGGTGACGGGTACCGAAATCATCGTGGTCTTGGTCTTGTAGCCCAAGGCTTCGAGAACGGCGCTGGTGACAGCGGTGGTGACGGTGATGTCAGTCCAGCCTACGTCCGAAAAGCGTACCGTCTGGCACTGTTCGGGTTCGGCGGCCTGGGCCAGCAGCGGTGTGGCTAACAACGCGGCCAGCAACAGCGAGGGTGAGGCTTTCATGGGTGGACTCCATTAATTTTGTCTTCGGGTTCGCGGGGTCGCCGAGCCTTCTTCGGGCTTCGATCGTCCAGGCCTGCAGAGGGCAGGTTGCGGGGCCGTGCAATACGAGTCGCTTTCGATAATCCTCCAGCGTTCGGCATTCGCCTACTGCCAGGGTCGTATCCAGTGCAGCACAGGTCGTATCCAGTATGTGCAATGTCGCTTAGAGATTGTTCTGCCCGCCGAGCGCCGGTTTTGCGGCATCCGGCGCTTTGAAAACGCCCGTGCCAGGGGCTTGCAACGGCGTGTTGCCGGGGCGCTGGTTGACAAAAGTACGTCCGTTGCAGACGGCGAACTGTAGGACAAAAGCCCGATGATGCGCGCATTCACAGTGGTCGGCCGCAGCCTGGCGGACGCATCACGGCACGCAACGACGCGTGCAGACAAGCCCATCAAGAGGTGATTCGACAATGGCCATCAGCGTGTTCGACCTGTTCAAGATTGGTGTGGGGCCGTCCAGCTCCCACACCGTCGGCCCCATGCGCGCCGGCGCGCTGTTCGTGCAGGGTCTGCGCGAACGCAACGAGCTGGAGCAGGTCAGCCGGATCGAGGTGCGCCTGTATGGCTCGCTGTCGGCCACCGGCGTCGGCCACGGCACCGACAACGCCACCATCATGGGCCTGATGGGCGAATGGCCCGACCAGATCGACCCGACCCTGATCGGCCCACGCATCAGCGAACTGCGGGAAACCAACACCCTGCAGCTCGATGGTCGCCTGCCCATCGAGTTCCGCTGGGAGCGCGACATGCTGCTGCTCGACGAGAACCTGCCCTACCACCCCAACGCCATGACCCTGGTCGCCTACGCCCAGGACGGTGATCTGCTGCATGAAGACACCTACTACTCGGTTGGCGGTGGCTTCGTGGTCGATGCCGCGCAGGCTGCAAGCGGTGTGCTTGACGCCGACCAGACGGTGCTGCCGTACGATTTCAACAGTGCCGCCGAGCTGCTCGAGCTGTGCAAGAAAAACGACATGCGCGTGTCGCAATTGATGATGGCCAACGAGCTGACCTGGCGCAGCGAGGCAGACATCCGCGCCGGCCTGCTGAAACTCTGGCGCGCCATGCAGGAATGCGTGAACAACGGCCTGAAGTACGAAGGCACGCTGCCTGGCGGGCTCAACGTGCGCCGCCGTGCGGCCAAGCTGCACCGCAACCTGCAGGAAATCGGCAAGCCCAACGTCATCGGCTCGACCATGAGCGCCATGGAGTGGGTCAACCTGTTCGCCCTGGCGGTCAATGAAGAGAACGCCGCTGGCGGGCGCATGGTCACGGCGCCCACCAACGGCGCGGCGGGCATCATTCCGGCGGTGCTGCATTACTACATGCGCTTCTCCGACGTGGTCGACGAAAGCAACGTGGTCGACTACCTGCTGGCCGCCGCTGCGGTGGGCATCCTGTGCAAGAAGAATGCGTCGATTTCCGGTGCCGAAGTCGGTTGCCAGGGCGAGGTCGGTTCTGCCTGCGCGATGGCCGCTGCGGGTCTGGCAGACATCCTTGGCGGCACCCCGCCGCAAGTCGAGAATGCGGCCGAGATTGCCCTGGAACATAACCTCGGCCTGACCTGCGACCCGGTCGGTGGTCTGGTTCAGGTGCCGTGCATCGAGCGCAACGCCATCGCTGCGGTGAAGGCGATCAACGCCGTGCAAATGGCCTTGCGCGGCGACGGCGAACACTTCATTTCCCTCGACCAGGTGATCCGCACCATGCGTGACACCGGCGCCGACATGCACGACAAGTACAAAGAGACCTCTCGCGGCGGCCTGGCCGTCAGCGCCATCGAATGCTGATGCCCGGATTTGACGCCAAACGGGTCTGATTGCCCCAATCTGGAACACGCCAGTAACGCGCCGGCCGGTATCTGTTACCGCTGCCGGCGCACTGGCCGGTGACACTCGATGATGTCGTTTCTGGACATGTTTCCCACGAGTGCTACCGAAATGCTCAGTGCATAGAAGCAAACGCGCTAGGACGCTGCTTTACCTTTTCTT
The DNA here is from genome assembly GCF_000425745.1 of Pseudomonas cremoricolorata DSM 17059 = NBRC 16634. GTDB lineage: Bacteria > Pseudomonadota > Gammaproteobacteria > Pseudomonadales > Pseudomonadaceae > Aquipseudomonas > Aquipseudomonas cremoricolorata. The sequence continues at coordinate 398,317 of NZ_AUEA01000001.1, forward strand.
ACAAGCTTATAAGAAAAGTCCATATTGACTGACGTTGAGGTCGTTTTTGGGCTTTGTTGAACGAACATCCAAAACAGGCATGCCAATTGCGTTGCAATTGGCAAAAGCCCCGCAAACGAACCGGGGCCATTACAAGAAACAGTGCCCGCCTGAGGCACACCCTGTATTTGTGTGAGGAGAATCACGATGTCGTCGTCCACCTCCGGGACCCAGTCCCAGAACCGCACAACACCCCAATCCATCGGGTTTCTCCTGCTGGACAACTTCACCCTCATTTCCCTGGCCTCGGCGGTCGAGCCGCTGCGCATGGCCAACCAGCTGTCGGGCCGTGAACTGTATCGCTGGCACACCCTGACCCTCGATGGCGGCCAGGTGTGGGCCAGCGATGGCCTGCAGATCACCCCGGATGCGGCCATGCATGCCGCGCCGACGATGGATACGGTGATTGTCTGTGGTGGCGTCGGCATCCAACGCACCGTCACACGCGAGCACGTCACCTGGCTGCAGGCCCAGGCCCGCCAGTCGCGCCGCCTGGGTGCGGTGTGCACCGGCAGCTGGGCGCTGGCCTGTGCCGGTTTGCTCGACGGCTTCGATTGCAGCGTGCACTGGGAATGTCTGGCTTCGATGCAAGAGGCCTTCCCGCGGGTCAACATGAGCACGCGCCTGTTCACTCTCGACCGTAACCGTTTTACCAGCTCGGGTGGCACCGCGCCGCTGGACATGATGCTGCACCTGATCAGTCGCGATCACGGCCGTGAACTGTCGGCGGCGATCTCGGAAATGTTCGTCTACGAGCGTATTCGTAACGAACAGGATCACCAGCGCGTGCCGCTCAAGCACATGCTCGGCACCAACCAGCCGAAGTTGCAGGAAATCGTCGCGCTGATGGAAGCCAACCTGGAAGAGCCGATCGACCTCGACGAACTGGCGGTGTACGTGTCGGTGTCGCGTCGTCAGCTCGAACGGCTGTTCCAGAAGTACCTGCATTGCTCGCCGTCGCGCTACTACCTGAAGCTGCGCCTGATCCGCGCCCGACAGTTGCTCAAGCAGACGCCGATGTCGATCATCGAAGTGGCCTCGGTATGCGGTTTCGTTTCCACCCCGCACTTCTCCAAGTGCTACCGCGAATACTTCGGCATTCCGCCGCGTGACGAGCGCGTCGGCTCCAACACCACCCAGCAGGTGGCGATGATGCCGATTCCTCAGGCCATGGTGTTGTCCCCGCACAGCGGGCCAATGGCGGCGCTGAGCCAAGCGCGCAACGAGTCGACCTTTGCCAGCGTGAGGCTCTGACAGCGCGGGCAGAACGCTGCGCCTGCACAGGGGTTTGAGCGCTGCTCAGTACCCTGTGGGAGCGGACGGCCCGCCGCTACCGCGATTCGCCACGAACACCTGCAGGCGCCGCTCACACACGTGTCGGCGCCACACTCGACAGCCTCAGCCGCGCTGCTGAAATTGCGCCAGGGCGGGCAGCAATTGTTTGTCTATGGCCTGGCGCACCGCTGGCAGGATGGTCGCGCCACCCTTGTACATGTCCTCGACCATGCCGCGCAGTGCGCGGGCGTTGGGTTCGTTCAATCCGCCAACGGCTTTGGCGCAGGCCTCGTCGGCCGTGGCGTCGGCGGGAATGCTGAAGCCCAGTGCGCGCAGGTGGCCGAGCAGGTCGTCCTGGTCGATCAAGTCGGTATGCATCATGGGTGTCGTCCTCTGGCAGTGAGCGGTGAGCCGATTCTGTGACCTGCCCGGGAGCACAGCAAGGGCAGAATGCGTGCGTGGCAGCTTTGGCTAAGAACAGGTCGTTTACGGCTAACTGCCCCCTCACGCAAATCAGCACACTGAACCCATTCACGGTTTCCGGCGGGTTTGGTCACCCGCCTTCGCACACAGTGGATGCTCGCTCTTGGCCCCGGATGCTCACGGCTTTCCGGGGTTATTTTTTTAGCGGCAAGTGGCAAGTGGCAAGCGGTTAGCGCCGGTCCGGCAAGGCGAGCGCGCGGGCCCTGTGAACCGGGTGCGGCGCGTCGTGTTGTCCGCCTTCCAGCGCCTGCAACGCATTGACGCTGTGCGCCTCGAACGGCGCCGCTTTCGGCCCGGTCAGTTGCACATGCAAGAGCATCTGCTCGCTGGCCGCCAGCGCCTCGTCGAAGCCTGCGCGGTGCAGGCTGTGGTAGACCTGCACGCGTTTGTGATCGAAGCCGACGATTTGCGTTTCCACCCACACCTCGGTGCCGAGCTTCACTTCGTGCAGGTAGTTGATGTGCGCTTCCAGGGTGAACAGCGAGTGGCCGCTCTGCCCGCGGCTGTCGGCGTCCAGGCCGATGCGCTCCATCAGGGCGTCGGTGGCGTAGCTGAAGATCAGCAGGTAGTAGGCATCGCGCAGGTGACCGTTGTAGTCGACCCAGTCGGCCTGAACCTCGGTGCGGTAGGTGATCAGTGCGGGCATCGAGTGTTCCTCATTCGCTGAAGGTCATGCCGTGCCTGGCCTTGCTGGTGCCGATCGCCTCCAGCACGGCCAGCAAGGTGTCGTCGCGGTAGCGTTCGAGCTCGGCGATGCTGCGTTCGCCCACTTGCGCTGCGGTGCCGTCGACCACCTCGTCGATCAACCGCTCGGTCAGTTCCGGCGCCGGCAGATAGGTCCACGGCAGCTTCAGTGCCGGGCCGAACTGCTGCATGAAATGGCGCATGCCGGCATCGCCACCGGCCAGGGTGTAGGTGAGGAAGGTGCCCATGAACGACCAGCGCAGGCCGGCGCCGAAGCGGATCGCGTCGTCGATTTCACCGGTGGTTGCGACTCCGTCGTTGACCAAGTGCAGCGCCTCGCGCCAGAGCGCTTCGAGCAGACGATCGGCGATGAAGCCGGGGACTTCCTTGCGCACATGCAGCGGGCGCATGCCCAGCTCGGTGTAGATGCCTTTCGCCGCCTCGATGGCCTCGGGCGCGGTGCGCTGGCCGCCGACGATTTCCACTAGCGGCAACAGGTACACCGGGTTGAACGGATGGCCGACCACGCAGCGCTCGGGGTGGCTGGACGACTCGTAGAACTCGCTCGGCAGCAGCCCGGACGTGCTGCTGGCGATGATCGCGTCGGGCTTGGCGGCGGCGCTGATTTTTGCGTGCAGGTCGAGCTTCAGATCGAGGCGTTCCGGGGCGCTTTCCTGGATGAAGTCGGCGTCGCGCACGCATTCCTCGATGGAGCTTACGAAGCTCAGACGGTGTTGCGCAGCGCCAGCTGCCAGGCCTTGTTTTTCCAGCGCTGGCCAGGCGTTTGCCACGCGTTGGCGCAGGGCCTGCTCGGCGCCGGGGGCTGGGTCCCAGGCGATTACGTCCAGGCCATGGGCCAGAGCGCGGGCGACCCAGCCGCTGCCGATCACGCCGCTACCCAGTGCGGCGAAGGTTTTGATGTGGGTGATGAAGGGCATAACGAATCCTCGGGGGTGTGGGTCTATAGGAGCGGACGGTCCGGCGCTCCTACACGGAGCTGTGGGCCTTCAAGTTCATCTTCTGGCGGCCTTCAGCAGGGGTGAGCACGCGGGCGCCGAGGCGGCTGATGATCTCTACGGCGCGCTCCACCAACTGGCCGTTGCTGGCCAGCACGCCGCGGTCCAGGTACAGGTTGTCTTCCAGCCCCACCCGCACGTTGCCGCCGAGCAGCACTGCCTGGGCGGCCATGGGCATCTGCATGCGGCCGATGCCGAAGCCTGCCCAGGTGGCGCCGGTAGGCAGGTTGTCGACCATCGCCTTCATGGTCGCGGTGTCGGCAGGCGCCCCCCAGGGAATGCCCAGGCACAGTTGGAACAGCGGGTCATGCAGCAGGCCTTCCTTGATCATCTGCTTGGCGAACCACAAATGCCCGGTGTCGAAGATTTCCAGCTCGGCCTTCACCCCAAGCTCGGTGATGCGCTTGGCGCCCGCGCGCAGTTGCGCCGGGGTGGACACGTAGATCGAGTTGCCGTCGCCGAAGTTGAGCGTGCCGCAGTCGAGGGTGCAGATTTCCGGCAGCAGCGCTTCGACATGGGCCAGGCGCTCCAGCGGGCCGATCAGATCGGTGCCGGCGCCGAATTCCATCGGTGTTTCCCCTGGGCCGATTTCCAGGTCGCCGCCCATGCCGGCAGTGAGGTTGACGATGATGTCCACATCGGCCTCGCGGATGCGTTCCATCACTTCGCGGTACAGCGCCACATCGCGGCTGAAACGCCCGGTCTGCGGGTCGCGCACGTGGCAGTGGACCACCGTGGCGCCGGCCTTGGCCGCCTCCACGGCAGCGGCGGCGATCTGTTCGGGGGTCACGGGTACCAGATGACTCTTGCTCGCGGTGTCGCCCGCGCCGGTCAGGGCGCAGGTGAGGATGATGTCGTGGTTCATGGAGGTGTCCTGATGGGGCGGGGTAAGAGCGGTAGTCGCGTCGTTGCCGAAGGGTGAATTCAGGTCGCCGGCTTGCCATCGAAGGTGGTCACGCCTTCGAGCCAGCGGGCTTTGTCCTGAGGGTGATCCTTGAGCCACTGGCGGGCCGATTCGAGGGGATTCTTGCGCTCGAGCAGCGGCTGCATCATGCGGCTCTCATCCTCGGCGCTGAAGGTCAGGTTGCTCAGCAGGCGGTAGGCATTAGGGCAGCGCTGGGCGTAGTCGGGGGCGGTGACGGTCCACACCGTGGCGCGGCCTTCGTCCGGGCCAAGGGCGTCTTCGCTGCCTGACAGGTAGACCATGCCGCCCTTGACGTTGACGTTCATCGGGTGCGGCTTCCAGCCGAAGAACACCACCGGCTCGTTGCGCCGTACCGCGCGGTCGACGGCAGCGAGCATGCCGGCCTCGCTGGATTCGACCAGCTGGAACTTGCCCAGGCCGAACTGGTTCTTGTCGATCATTGCCTTGATCTGGGTATTGGCGCCGGAGCCTGGCTCGATGCCGTAGATCTTGCCGCCCAGTTCCTTCTCGAACTTGTGGATATCGGCGAAGGTTTTCAGGCCCTTGTCGGCCAGGTACTGGGGCACGGCGAGGGTGGCGCGGGCGTCTTCCAGGCTGGGTTTTTCCAGCACCTTGACCTGCCCGGCATCGACGAACGGGGTGATGGTCTGGGTCATGATCGGGTTCCAGTAGCCCAGGAACATGTCCAGGCGCTGGTCGCGGATGCCGGCGAAGATGATCTGCTGCGAGGCGCTGGTCTGCTTGGTGCTGTAGCCCAGGTCATCGAGCAGAACGTTGGCCATGGCGCTGGTGGCGATGACGTCGGTCCAGTTGACCACGCCCAGGCGCACGTTCTTGCACACGGCGGGTTCGGCGGCGTACAGCGGGGTAACGAGCAGGGTGCTCACGGCAAGGGACAACAGACTGCGGCTGATCGGGCGAGGCATGGTGGCTCTCCATCGGCAGGGCTGAATTCTTGTAGTTCGGCCTCTGTGGACCGTGAATACACGCTACGCTGGCCGCTGGCGGGGAAATCGCACCCTGGCGACCAACATTTGCACTGGAGCGACCAGCTGCGTCGCGGAGGCCGTGATGGCTGAAATCATCGACTTGCTGTTAGTGCCGGGCTTCTCGGCCATGGGCTTTATCAGCGCCATCGAGCCGCTGCGGGTGGCCAACCGCTTTCGTGGCGAGCTGTACCGCTGGCGGGTGCTCAGCCTCGATGGTGGCGCGGTGCAGGCCAGCAGCGGCATGTCGGTGAATGCCGAACAGGCGCTGGGGCAGGGCGAGTCGGCGCGGTTGCTGCTGGTGGTCGCAGGCTTCGAGCCGCTGCGCAGTTTCACCCCAGCGCTGCAACAGGCGCTGCGCCGCCTCGACCATGCCGGGGTGGTGTTGGGCGGTATCGATACCGGGGCGATGCTTCTGGCCGAAGCCGGCCTGCTCGACGGCTACCGCGCCACCGTGCACTGGGAAGCGTTGGAGGCATTCAAGGAGCGCTATCCGCGCTTGCAGCCGACCCAGGAGCTGTTCGAGATCGACCGCCGGCGTATCACCTGCGCCGGTGGTACGGCCTCGATCGACCTGATGCTCGACCTGATCGCCCAGGCCCACGGCAGCGACCTGGCCGTGCAGGTGTCAGAGCAGTTCGTGCTTGGTCGGATTCGTCCGCGCCAGGATCACCAGCGCATGGAAATCGCCGCCCGCTACGGGCTGCGCAACAAGAAGCTGGTGCAGGTGATTGGCGCGATGGAAAGGCACACTGAAACGCCGCTGGATATCCAGGCCCTGGCCGATGCCGCGGGGGTGACGCGGCGCCAGTTGGAGCGGCTGTGCCAACTGCACCTCAAGCAGACACCGAGCGGCCTGTACCTGAACATCCGCCTCGACAAGGCGCGCCAGTTGCTCAGCCAGAGCGACCTCAGCGTGACCCAGGTCAGCCTGGCCTGCGGCTTCGAACTGGCGTCGTATTTCACCCGCTGCTACAAGCGCCGCTTTGGCCACTGCCCGCGCGAGGCGCGGCGTAGCGCGCTCGGTGCCTGAGTCGGCGGCGAGCGGGCAGGGGCGTTATTGCTGGGCGAGCGACTGCAGGTATTCCGAGCGGTCGTCGCTGCGCAGCGCCAGGCAGGTGTTCAGCGCCGCTTCATAGGCCTTGCTGCCGGGTTGCTCGGCGAAGGTTTCCAGCTTGCAGTCGGCATCGCGCAGTTGCATCCACTGGGTTTGCGCGGCTTGCAGGCGGGCGCTGAGGTCGCTGACCTTGCTGCTTTGATTGGGGTACTGCTCGCGCAGGCGCTGCAGCAAGTCATCGAACGCCGACTTCAATTCACGCTCGGCGGTTTGCCGGTTGAATGCGGCGCAGGCGTACGTCTGTTGCTCGGTGTCGACGTTGTCGCACGGAGTGCTGTCTTCTTCGCCGGCCTGGGCGCCTGTCATCACCCCCAGTAGAACCAGCCATACCATTGCTTTCATCGACTTTCTCCAACGCCATCCCGGCCTTCGACCGGGGATTCTCGCAGAGGGGTGGCGGCGGCGAAACCCATGGCGGCGAATGTTCATCAAAAGCGACCTCCAGCGGCGTTATCGAGACTGGCTCTCATCGCCCCAGGCCGCGCCAGAGCGCCCTTTGTCGGGCATTGACGCTTTCGGCAAACCCCCTGTCGTTTTTGTATCGGGGCGTCGCAAGTGACAGGCATATGCTGGCCCCAAAGCGCCGGCAGACAGTTTGGCGCGAGCTCACTATATAAAAGGGGACAGCCTGATGAGCCCAGCCGAACTTCACGCCGACAGCATCATCATTGACGGCCTGATCATCGCCAAGTGGAACCGTGAACTGTTCGAAGACATGCGCAAAGGCGGTCTGACGGCAGCCAACTGCACGGTATCGGTCTGGGAAGGCTTCAAGGCAACCGTCGACAGCATCGCCGCCAGCCAGAAGCTGATCCGCGAGAACAGCGACCTGGTCATCCCCGTGCGTACCACAGCCGACATCCGCAAGGCCAAGGAGCAGGGCAAGACCGGCATCCTCTTCGGCTTCCAGAACGCCCATGCCTTCGAAGACCAGATCGCCTACGTGGAGATCTTCAAGCAGCTCGGCGTTGGCATCGTGCAGATGTGCTACAACACCCAGAACCTGGTCGGCACCGGCTGCTACGAGCGTGACGGCGGGCTGTCGGGCTTCGGTCGCGAGATCGTCGCCGAGATGAACCGCGTCGGCATCATGTGCGACCTGTCCCACGTCGGTTCCAAGACTTCCGAAGAAGTCATCCTCGAATCGAAGAAGCCGGTGTGCTACTCGCACTGCCTGCCGTCGGGTCTGAAAGAGCACCCGCGCAACAAGTCCGATGAAGAGCTGAAGTTCATCGCCGACCACGGCGGCTTCGTCGGCGTGACCATGTTCGCGCCGTTCCTGGCCAAGGGCATCGACTCGACCATCGACGACTACGCCGAAGCCATCGAGTACACCATGAACATCGTCGGTGAAGACGCGATCGGTATCGGTACCGACTTCACCCAGGGCCATGGCAAGGAATTCTTCGAGTACCTGACCCACGACAAGGGCTACGCCCGCCGCCTGACCAACTTCGGCAAGATCATCAACCCGCTGGGCATCCGCACCGTGGGCGAGTTCCCCAACCTCACCGAAACCCTGCTCAAGCGCGGCCACTCCGAGCGCGTGGTGCGCAAGATCATGGGTGAGAACTGGGTGAACGTTCTGAAGGATGTGTGGGGGGAGTAAGGGCGTATTGGGGCGGCTTTGCCGCCCATTGCGGGTGAACCGCAGCGGCGGACCGTCCGCTCCTACACACCTCTGTAGGAGCGACGCAAGTCGCGATGGCCTGCAAAGCAGGCCCACCCCACCGCCACCTGATCAACACCAAAAGCCCCACCGGCTTTTGCATCCCAATAAAAATTTCTGGAGTTGAGTTTCCATGGCCAAGATCGCCCCGCAATTGCCAATCGAAGTCGACAGCGAGACCGGTGTCTGGACCAGCGACGCCTTGCCGATGCTGTACGTGCCGCGTCACTTCTTCGTCAACAACCACATCGGTATCGAAGAAGTGCTGGGCGCCGACAAGTACGCCGAGATTCTCTACAAGGCCGGCTACAAGTCCGCCTGGCACTGGTGTGAAAAAGAAGCCGAGTGCCATGGCCTGGAAGGCGTCGCGGTGTTCGAGCATTACATGAAGCGCCTGAGCCAGCGCGGCTGGGGCCTGTTCGAAATCCAGGCCATCGACCTCGACAAAGGCACCTGCGAAGTCAAGCTCAAGCACTCTGCCTTCGTCTACGTGTATGGCAAGTGCGGCCGCAAGGTCGATTACATGTTCACTGGCTGGTTCGCCGGTGCCATGGACCAGATCCTCGCTGCCCGTGGCAGCAACATCCGCACCGTGGCCGAACAGGTCTACGGCGGATCCGAAGAAGGCCACGAAGATGGCCTGTTCGTCACAAAGCCGTTGTAAGCCGGAGAAACCGTCATGGCCTTCGAAGCAATGTTCCAGCCGATTCAAATCGGCAAACTGACCATCCGTAACCGTGTGCTCAGTACCGCTCACGCCGAGGTGTATGCCACCGACGGCGGGATGACCACCGATCGTTACGTCAAGTACTACGAAGAGAAGGCCAAGGGCGGTATTGGCATGGCGATCTGCGGTGGCTCGTCGGTGGTCGCCATCGACAGCCCGCAGGAATGGTGGGCTTCGGTCAACCTGTCGACCGACCGCATCATCCCGCACTTCCAGAATCTGGCTGACGCCATGCACAAGCATGGCGCCAAGATCATGATCCAGATTACCCACATGGGCCGTCGCTCGCGTTGGGACGGCTTCAACTGGCCGACCCTGATGTCGCCGTCCGGTATCCGTGAACCCGTGCACCGCGCCACCTGCAAGACCATCGAGGTCGAAGAGATCTGGCGGGTCATCGGTAACTACGCCCAGGCCGCGCGCCGGGCGAAAGAAGGTGGCCTGGATGGCGTCGAACTGTCGGCCGTGCACCAGCACATGATCGACCAGTTCTGGAGCCCACGGGTCAACAAGCGTACCGACGAATGGGGCGGCAGCTTCGAAGGGCGCATGAAGTTCGGCCTGGAAGTGCTCAAGGCCGTGCGCGCCGAGGTCGGTGACGACTTCTGCGTGGGCATGCGTATCTGTGGTGACGAGTTCCACCCCGATGGCCTCAGCCACGAGGACATGAAGCAGATCGCCGCGTACTACGATGCCACCGGCATGGTCGACTTCTTCGGCGTGATCGGCTCGGGTTGCGACACCCACAACACCCTGGCCAACGTCATCCCGAACATGAGCTACCCGCCTGAGCCGTTCCTGCACCTGGCAGCCGGCATCAAGGAAGTGGTCAAGGTTCCGGTGCTGCACGCGCAGAACATCAAAGACCCGAACCAGGCCCAGCGCATCCTCGAAGGTGGCTATGTCGACATGGTCGGCATGACCCGCGCGCACATGGCCGACCCGCACCTGATCGCCAAGATCAAGATGGGCCAGGTCGACCAGATCAAGCAGTGCGTCGGTGCCAACTACTGCATCGACCGTCAGTACCAGGGTCTGGATGTACTGTGCATCCAGAACGCCGCGACCTCCCGTGAATACATGGGCGTGCCGCACATCATCGAGAAATCCACCGGGCCGAAACGCAAGGTGGTGGTGGTCGGTGCCGGTCCTGCCGGTATGGAAGCGGCCCGCGTTGCCGCCGAACGTGGCCACGACGTGACCGTGTTCGAGAAGAAAGAACAGATCGGCGGCCAGATCATCACCGCAGCCAAGGCGCCGCAGCGTGACCAGATCGCCGGTATTACCCGCTGGTACCAGCTGGAGTTCGCCCGTCTGAAGGTCGATCTGCGCCTGGGCACCGCTGCCGACGTAGCGACCATCCAGGACCTGCGTCCGGACATCATCGTGCTGGCAGTGGGCGGTCATCCGTTCGTCGAGCAGAACGAGCACTGGGGCGCTGATGAAGGCTTGGTGGTGAGCAGCTGGGACGTGCTCGACGGCAAGGTCGCGCCGGGCAAGAACGTGCTGGTCTACGACACCATCTGCGAGTTCACCGGTATGTCGGTGGCGGACTTCATCGCCGACAAGGGCAGCCAGGTCGAGATCGTCACCGACGACATCAAGCCTGGGGTCGCGATGGGCGGTACCACCTTCCCGACCTACTACCGCTCGATGTACCCCAAAGAAGTGATCATGACCGGCGACCTGATGCTGGAGAAGGTTTACCGCGAAGGCGACAAGCTGGTGGCGGTGCTCGAGAACGAGTACACCGGCGCCAAGGAAGAGCGTGTGGTCGACCAGGTGGTGATCGAGAACGGTGTGCGTCCCGACGAAGAGCTGTACTACTCGCTCAAGGAAGGCTCGCGCAACAAGGGTCAGATCGACGTCGAAGCGCTGTTCGCGATCAAGCCGCAGCCGATCCTCAGCCAGGCCGGCGACGGTTACCTGCTGTATCGCATCGGCGACTGCGTGGCTCAGCGTAACGTGCATGCCGCGATCTACGATGCCTTGCGTCTGTGCAAGGACTTCTAAGGCAGCGGCAAGCTTCAAGCTGCAAGCTGCAAGCAGAAGCGCCCGGTGTCGGCTTCGCTTGCAGCTCAGCTTTTAGGAGTTGCTTTGCAATGACTCTGTAACGCAGCGGTGGACTGCAGGCTACACGCATGAAGCAGGGGCGACGCCGCTTCTTCTTGCCGCTCGTAGCTTGCAGCTTGCAGCTCAAAGGTGCCTGCCATGTTGAACACCCTTCTACCCATCCTGCTGTTCACTGCCCTTGCCCTGGCGGTGCTCGGCGCGCTGCGCCGTGTGCGCATGTGGCGCCGTGGCCGTCCGTCGAAGGTCAATCTGATCGGTGGGCTGCTGGCCATGCCGCGTCGCTACCTGGTCGATCTGCACCACGTGGTCGAGCGCGACAAGTACATGTCCAATACCCACGTGGCCACTGCGGGCGGTTTCGTCCTGTCGGCGGCGCTGGCGATTCTGGTGCATGGCTTCGGTCTGCAGAACAAGATTCTCGGCTACGCCTTGCTGGTCGCTACGGTGATCATGTTCAGCGGTGCCATCTTCGTCTTCAAACGCCGGCTCAACCCACCTTCGCGCCTGTCCAAAGGGCCGTGGATGCGCCTGCCGAAAAGCCTCTTGGTATTCGCCGCGAGCTTCTTCATCGCCACCTTGCCGGTGGCCGGCATCCTGCCTGCCAACACTGGCGGCTGGGTGATGGTCGCGGTGCTCGGGCTGGGCGTGCTGTGGGGCGTGTCCGAGTTGTTCTTCGGCATGACCTGGGGCGGGCCGATGAAGCACGCCTTCGCCGGTGCCCTGCACCTGGCCTGGCACCGGCGCAGCGAACGCTTCGGCGGTGGCCGTTCGACGGGCCTCAAACCCCTCGACCTGGAAGACCCCAAAGCGCCGCTGGGCGTGGAAAAACCTGCTGACTTCACCTGGAACCAACTGCTCGGCTTCGATGCCTGCGTGCAGTGCGGCAAATGCGAGGCCATGTGCCCGGCGTTCGCGGCCGGCCAGCCGCTGAACCCGAAAAAACTGATTCAGGACATGGTCGTTGGCCTGGCCGGTGGCACCGATGCCAAGTTCGCCGGTAGCCCTTACCCAGGCAAGCCAATCGGCGAGCACGGCGGTCACCCGCACCAGCCCATCGTCAACGGCCTGGTCGATGCCGAGACGCTGTGGTCGTGCACCACCTGCCGCGCCTGCGTCGAGGAATGCCCGATGATGATCGAGCACGTCGATGCCATCGTCGACATGCGCCGTCACCTGACCCTGGAAAAAGGCGCGACCCCGAACAAGGGCGCCGAGGTGCTCGACAACCTGATCGCCACCGACAACCCCGGCGGCTTCAACCCCGGCGGGCGGATGAACTGGGCGGCCGACCTCAACCTCAAGCTGCTCAGCGAAGTGAAGAGCACCGAGGTGCTGTTCTGGGTTGGCGACGGTGCCTTCGACATGCGTAACCAGCGCACCCTGCGTGCGTTCGTCAAAGTGCTCAAGGCCTCGGGTGTGGACTTTGCCGTGCTCGGCCTGGAAGAACGCGACAGCGGTGACGTGGCGCGTCGTCTGGGCGATGAAGCGACCTTCCAGCTGCTTGCCAAGCGCAACATCCAGACCCTCGGCAAATACGCCTTCAAGCGTATCGTGACCTGCGATCCGCACAGCTTCCATGTGCTCAAGAACGAGTACGGCGCGCTGGGCGGCGAGTACCTGGTGCAGCACCACAGTACCTACATCGCCGAGCTGATCGCGCAGAACAAGCTCAACCTCGGCCAGCACAAGGGCGGCAGCGTCACCTATCACGACCCGTGCTACCTGGGCCGCTACAACGGTGAGTACGAAGCCCCGCGTGACGTGCTCAAGGCCCTGGGCATCGAGGTTCGGGAAATGGAACGCTCCGGCTTCCGCTCGCGCTGCTGCGGCGGCGGTGGCGGCGCGCCGATCACCGACATCCCTGGCAAGCAGCGGATTCCCGACATGCGCATGGACGACATCCGCAGCACCGAAGCGGAGGTGGTGGCCGTCGGTTGCCCACAGTGCACGGCGATGCTCGAAGGTGTGGTCGAACCGCGTCCGCTGATCAAGGATCTTGCCGAACTGGTGGCCGACGTTCTGCTGGAAGAGCCAGCCCCTGCTGCGGCCAAAGCGCCAGCGGCCAAACGTGAACCTGCGGAGGTGCACTGATGAGCGACCTCATCCGCCGCGATCCACGTGTCGAGTGGATTGCCCGTAACCGCCTGCATCCGTTGCACGCAGCGATGCAGACGCAACAGACCAGCTGGATGGGCCCCAACGGCCTGATGCGCAAGAACACCCATGCGATTGCCGCAGGCTTCATGGGCCCCAACGGCATCAAGCGTATCGACCGCAGCGGTGCCCAGCAGGGCACCGCCGCCGGTGGCCGGCGCAGCGCTGCCGCCGAAGTGCAGCTGCCGCTGCATCAGGTGGTCGATCCGGCGTTCTACATCGCCGTGGTGCCGGACATGGTCGGTGGGCGTCTCGGCGCCCACGACAAAGACCTGCTGGGCCTTGCCCACAGCCTGGCCGGCAAGGACGGGGCAGTGCTGGCCATCGTCTTCGGTGAGCATAAGGAAAGCGCCTTCGACACCGCTGGCGTCGACCGCCTGCTGGTCATCGAAGGCGATGCCTACAAAGGCTACGCCCCCGAGCAGCTGGTGCAGGGTCTGCGCGCCGTGGACAACCAGTTCGCCCCGCGTCACTGGCTGCTGCCCGACAGCCGCGCCGGTGGCGGCGAGTTGGGCCGGCGTCTGGCCGCAGCCATGGGCGAGCGTCCGGCGACCCGTGTGTGGCAGGTCAAGGACGAGGAATGCATCGGCCGCGCCGGTGCCGGTCAGCAAGACCTGCACCGGCCGTTGGCACGCCTGATCCTGGCGTCCTCGGAATGTGCCGACCCGGTCAGCGATACCCGTCACGAAGCGTTGCCGGTGGAGTTGTCGGCGCCGGTCGCGCGCAGCCTGTCGCGCATCGAAGACCTCGGTTCGGTGGCGGTCGACCCGGCAGCCATCGCCATGGCCGAAGCCGAGTTCATCGTCTCGGGCGGCAACGGCATCAAGGACTGGGACTTGTACCACAAGGCCACGGCGGCCCTGGGCGCCACCGAAGGTGCTTCGCGGGTGGCGGTGGACGACGGCCACATGCCGCGTAATCGCCAGGTCGGTGCCACCGGTACCTGGGTTACCGCACGGGTGTACATGGCCGTCGGTATTTCCGGCGCCATTCAGCACCTGCAGGGCATCGGTGCCTGCGACAAGGTGATCGCGGTGAACATGGACCCGGGCTGCGACATGATCAAACGTGCCGACCTGTCGATCATTGGCGACAGCACGGCAATTCTTCAGGCCCTGATCGAGGCGGTGGAAAACTTCCGCAGCGGCGGCCAGCGTGACGCGGCGTGAGGGCACGAGCATGAGTACGAAAGTCATCAGCCTGGTTTCAATCGGCGCCCACCCAAGCTCGGGGCGCACCCGGCGCGCCGAGCAGGATGCGCGCGCCGTGGAGCTGGGCCTGCAACTGGCCGGCGAACACCTGCAGGTGGTGCACGCCGGCGATCACCGCGAAGAAGCCCTGCGTGCTTACCTGGGCATGGGCCTGGACCACCTCGATGTGCTCGAGCAGCCGGCAGGCGCCGATGTGCTCGGTGTGCTCGGCGATTACCTGCGCGATGCCGGTGCGCAACTGGTGCTCACCGGCAGCCAGGCCGAGACCGGCGAAGGCTCAGGGATGTTGCCGTTCCTGCTGGCCGAACAGCTCGGCTGGCCGCTGATCGTCGGGCTGGCTGAAGTCGAGTCGATCGACAACGGCACCGCCCAGGTGCTGCAAGCCCTGCCACGCGGTCAGCGGCGGCGGCTGAAGGTGCGTCTGCCGTTGCTGGCGACCGTCGACAACGCTGCACCGACGCCACGCCAAAGCGCCTTCGGCCCGGCCCGCCGCGGCGTACTGGCGGCCCAGGACGTGGCGGTGGTGGACGACGAACTGCTGGCCGATGCGCAACTGCAACCGGCCCGGCCACGGCCCAAGCGCCTCAAGGTGATCAAGGCCAAGAGCGGTGCCGATCGCATGAAGGCCGCCACGGCCAAGGCCAGTGGTGGCGGTGGCAAGGTGATGAAGGATGTCACTGCCCAGGAAGGCGCCGATGCGATCGTCAAGTTGCTGGTCGAGGAGGGGGTTTTGCGCTGAAGGCGTCCAGATGAAGGACGTGTACTGACGGGTCCACGGCGTGTGCTCAGGCCGTGGACCTGATAGTTCTGTCAATATCCCGCCACCTGACGTCGGCGTATGGTTCGTCCCAAACACTTGGGATTGGCCTATGAAACTGATCAAGGCGCTTGAGCGGCAGCGGCTCGAGCGACGCAACTACACACCTTACGGTCACCTCGCCTCTCGGCCGGCGCAGACGCTTGCATTCTGCGCCGAGCGCCTGGATGGCATTGCCGGTGCCTACCTTCTGGGCAATGGTCACCGAGCCTATAGCCCGCAACTGATGCGTTTTCACTCTGCCGATCGGCTGAGTCCTTTCGGCGCGGGAGGGCTCAACGCCTATGCCTATTGCCTGGGTGATCCGGTGAATCACATAGATCCTACCGGCGGTGAAGCCGAAGATTACCTGCTGCCGGCGCTCAGCATTCTCACCAACGCGCTGGGACTTTTCGTCAGTGGGCTGCGTTTTCGCTCGTTCTACAAACGGTCCATAGCCGCGGCACGAAGAAGCCAAGTGGCGTACCCAAATCCGCTAGTGCAACCGCCTGAGCGCAGTGACTGGGTGCTGTCGAGCGTCAGTGCGGCGTCGGCTGTCGCTGGGTTGACCGTGGGGGTGATGAGAACCGTCGATCCTGATAATGATTGGCAGACCTGGGCGCTGACGGCCCTGACAAGCATTTCGCTGGTGACCACAGGAGTCGAAGCCTGGAGGATGGCACTCAGCAAGCCATGGCAAGCCGAGATGATCCAGCTCAACACCGTAGGGCGGTTCAGCGCGTCCCGTGCTACATCGCCGGCGCCGGAAGCCTCGACAGGAAATGCGCCACCACGCGTAAGCGTGAGCGAAGCCGGATCAACGCTACGTAGAAAGTAGAATAGCGGCCTAGGCCGCTATTCGATCTTCCGCGCTGTCAGCGCATCACTGCGCCTTGATTTCCTTCAGATAAGGCGCAGGCTCGGCACCGAGGTTGTTCAGCACGCGCTGGCTGTACCAGTCGATGAAGTTGACCACGCCGAACTCGTAGGTCTTGGAGTACGGGCCTGGCTGGTAGGCGGTGGAGTTGATACCGCGCTGGTTCTCTTCGGCCAGACGGCGGTCCTGGTCGTTGGTGGCGTCCCACACTTTGCGCATGTTGGCCGGGTCGTAGTCGACGCCTTCAACGGCATCCTTGTGTACCAGCCACTTGGTGGTGACCATCGATTCCTGAGCGCTGATCGGCCACACGGTGAAGACGATCATGTGGTCGCCCATGCAGTGGTTCCAGGCGTGCGGCAGGTGCAGGATACGCATTGAGCCGAGGTCCGGGTTCTGGATGCGGCCCATCAGCTTCTTGCACGCCGGCTTGCCGTCCATGGTCATGGAAACGGTGCCCTTGAGCAGCGGCATGCGCACGATACGGTTACGCAGGCCATGGCTCTTGTGCAGGTAAGGGATCTTCTCGGCTTCCCAGGCAGCGGAGCAGGCCGCGACCTGGTCCTTGAATTCCTGGCTGGCGCGTGGATCGTTGGTGTCGTCGAACTCCAGCAGGGTTTGCAGCAGCTCAGGGTGCGAGCCGTTGCAGTGGTAGCACTCGCGGTTGTTTTCCAGCACCAGCTTCCAGTTGGCCTTTTCGAACAGTTGGGTCTGCACCGCGACCTTGGTGTTCTCCATGTCGTACGGTTCCATGTAGTGGTCCAGAGTGGCCAGGAACTCGTCGATGGCAGGCGGGTTCTCCGCCAGGCTGATGAAGATGTAGCCACCAGCGGTCTTCACGTTGACCGGCTTGAGGCCGTACTGCTTCATGTCGAAGTCAGTGCCCATTTCGGTGCCGGCGAACAGCAGGCGGCCGTCCAGCTCGTAGGTCCACTGGTGGTACGGGCAGACCAGCTTGGCCACCTTGCCTTTGTCGCTCACGCACAGGCGTGAACCGCGGTGGCGGCAGACGTTGTGGAAGGCATGCACTTTGCCTTCGGTGCCGCGCACCACGATGATCGGGTTCTTGCCGATCTCAAGGGTCAGGTAGTTGCCCTTGGCCGGAATCTCGCAGGTCATGCCGGCGATCAGCCACTCTTTGTGGAAGATCTCCTGCATGTCGATCTGGAACAGACGCTCGTCGGTGTAGAAAGGCTGGGGCAGCGAGTAGGTGCGCTCGCGGTTCTGCAGCATCTCGGCGGTAGCCTTGCGTGCAGGTTCAAGTGGATCGCCCAGACTCAGAGTTGCGGTGACGTCCATCGTGTAGTTCCTCAAGGCCTTCAACGGCCGGCGAAAGGTGGCTAATCGTTGTTGTGGTGCGGCGTTGCCATTCACTTAAAAACAGCAAGTGTATTTGCGGTGGAGTGTGCGATTACTGTGGGCGTCAACCGTATCCATGGGCGACATGGCCGAATCCGATTCCGACGCCGCAACCCTTGTCTGACGGGGCTGGTCGCGATAAGCACGCCGATGTCGCAGATAGGAAAGTGCGACCCTTCGGGCTTGAGCAGAATCGCAACCATAAAAAGGCCGGTAGTCGGCCGCTGGAGATGATCATGTCCGAAACCTTCCTCAATCCGGTCACCACTCAGACCTGGGTCAATGGCCGGCACACCGTGCGCTGCGTCAAGGTCATCCAGGAGACCTGGGACGTGCGCACCTTCTGCTTCATGGCCGACGCGCCGATCATGTTCTTCTTCAAGCCAGGACAGTTCGTCACCCTCGAGCTTGAGATCGACGGCAAGCAGGTCATGCGCTCGTACACCATCTCGAGCTCGCCATCGGTTCCGTACAGTTTCTCCATCACCGTCAAGCGTGTGCCGGGCGGTCATGTTTCCAACCACCTGCACGACACCCTGCATGAAGGTCAGGAACTGGCCGTGCACGGCCCGGTCGGTCTGTTCAACGCCATCGACTTCCCGGCCAGCAAGGTGCTGTACCTCTCCGGCGGTGTCGGTATCACTCCGGTGATGTCCATGGCGCGTTGGTTCTACGACACCAACGCCAACGTCGACATGGTCTTCGTGCACAGTGCGCGTACGCCCAAGGACATCATCTACCACCGCGAACTCGAGCAGATGGCTTCGCGGATTCCCAACTTCGGCCTGCACATCATTTGCGAGAAGCACGGCCTGGGCGAGCCGTGGGCCGGTTATCGCGGTTACCTGAACCAGCGCCTGATGGAGCTGATCGCCCCTGACTACATGGAGCGCGAAGTCTTCTGCTGCGGCCCGACGCCATACATGACTGCGGTCAAGCGCATGCTCGAAGGTGTCGGTTTCGACATGAGCCGCTACCACGAAGAGTCGTTCGGTGCCACGCCTGCCGAAGACAAGGCCAACGCGGTCGAGCACGCCGAGCAGGCCGCCGAAGCCCCGGAAATCGATGAATCCGACCTCAACCTGGTGGAGTTCATCGGCAGCGAGAAGAGCATCCGTATCGCCCCGGGCGAAACCGTGCACGCGGCGGCTGCCAAAGTCGGCCTGATGATCCCCAAGGCGTGCGGCATGGGTATCTGCGGCACCTGCAAGGTGCTCAAGCTCGGCGGCGAAGTGGACATGGAGCACAACGGCGGGATCACCGAGGAAGACGAAGCCGAAGGCTACATTCTGTCGTGCTGCAGCGTTCCCAAGGGCGATGTGCGTATCGACTATTGAGGCAAACGGCACGCCGTGAGCTGCAAGCTGCAAGTGAGAACAGGCCCGTGATGGGCCTGTTTTCGTATGGGGCAGGGATTCTGATCGGTGGTGGGTTTTTCGGGAACATGAGGGGTATTGGTGGGTCAATGGGGCGTTCGCTGCTGATGTCCTGATATTAATTGGCGGGAGCCTGCACTTTTCTTTATCGTGTGCGCCCCCTGCAACAACCCGAGATAGAGCCATGCTGGAAGCCTCCCTTAATCAAATCGAGCAACTGGTCACCGACCTGATGCAGAAGAACACCCAACTGACCGAGCAGAACGCTGCGCTGGGTCAGGAACTGGCTCAGGCCAAGGAAGAGAACGAAACCCTGCAACTGTCGCTGATGGAGCAGGAAGAGAAGCAGGGCAGCACCGCTGCACGTCTGCAAGCGCTGCTCGAGCGCGCCGGCGCCGGTACCGTGGGCGCATGAGCCTGCACGCGCAGCCGATCAAGGTCGTGTCGATTCTGGGCACCGATTACTCGATCAAGGCACCGGACGGCCAGGAAGAAACCCTTGCCGCTGCGGTGCGCATGCTCAACACCAGCCTGAATGACACCAAGCGCCAGTACCCGACCCTGATCGGCGACAAGTTGCTGGTGCTGGCCGCGCTGAACTTGTGCTCGCGGCAGATCGCCTTGCAGAACGAGCACCAGCAGACCCTGGCGCGCACCCAGGCGCAAATCGACGCAACTGTCGATGCCATTGCCCGGACCATCGGCCAGCCCTGAGCCCCCGATGTTCGAAGCGGGGGCATTGCGCCCCCGCCCACCTTCCTCCCCTGCAGGCCGCTCAGGCCTCGATGATCGCGCGGATATCCGCCGCCAGCGCGCGCACCCGCGCCTCTTCGGTATCCCACGAACACATGAACCGCGCGCCGCCGCTACCGATGAAGGTGTAGAAGCGCCAGCCCTTGTTGCGCAAGGCTTCGAGTGCCGCCTCCGGCATTTGCAGGAACACCCCGTTGGCTTCGACCGGGAACATCAGTTCAACGCCCGACAGGTCGCTGACCAGCGACGCCAGCAACTGCGCGCAGTGGTTGGCATGGGTGCCGTGGCGCAGCCAGGCGCCATCTTCCAGCAGCCCGACCCAGGGCGCGGACAGAAAACGCATTTTCGAGGCCAGTTGCCCGGCCTGCTTGCAGCGGTAGTCGAAGTCGCGCGCCAGTTCGTGGTTGAAGAACAGAATCGCCTCGCCGACCGCCATGCCGTTCTTGGTGCCGCCAAAGCACAGGACATCGACCCCGGCCTTCCAGGTCAGCTCCGCCGGCGAGCAGCCGAGGAAGGCGCAGGCGTTGGTGAAGCGCGCGCCGTCCATGTGCAGGTGCAGGCCCAGCTCCTTGCAGGTAGCGCTGATCGCCTCGAGCTCGTCGGGGCGGTACACCGTGCCGACTTCGGTGGCCTGGGTAAGGGTCACTACGCGCGGTTTGGGGTAGTGGATATCTTGGCGCTTGAGGGCGATCTCACGAATCGACTCGGGTGTCAGCTTGCCCTCGTGGGTGCGTGCGGTAAGCAGTTTCGAGCCGTTGGAAAAGAACTCCGGCGCACCGCATTCGTCGGTTTCGACGTGGGCGGTTTCCGAGCAGATGACGCTGTGAAAGCTCTGGCACAGCGAGGCCAGGGCCAGTGAGTTGGCGGCGGTGCCGTTGAAGGCGAAGAACACCTCGCAGTCGGTTTCGAACAGGCGGCGGAAGTGATCGGCGGCCTGTTGCGTCCATTGGTCGTCGCCATAGGCGCGCTCGTGACCGCGGTTGGCGCGGTCCATGGCCGCCCAGGCTTCGGGGCAGATACCGGAGTAGTTGTCGCTGGCGAATTGTTGTGTGTTGTCTGGCATGACGCTGTCCTGTGGTCGACGCAGACCAGCACTCTAAACCATCACACCGACAACCTGGAGCAGCGTTGGCCACAGCGGCCTGCAAAGCGGACCCAGCTCAAGTCATCGAGATCAAGCTGACCGGTCGCGTACGCCTATAACGTCATTCCTGGCTAGCCATGCGACGGCTTGAGTGAATGATCGGAGCACATCACGAGCTTCACCCATTGCCGGCGCATGCCTAAGTTGGCGAGCATCGCGCTGGCGACTCATCAATAGTCCAGGTTCGTGTCCGTGCGGATCGTGACTGCCTCGATCTCGAGCGACTTGAGGTGCTTCGCGATGAGATCCAGACGATAGTGAGGGGGCTGGTAGTGCCCAGAATAGTTGTCCACGTAAACCTGACCATCTCTTCTGAAAATGTAGCCTGCCATGATCACTCTGTCGCTGGCGCCAGGATGCGAGTCGGTAAGCTCGGCGATGCTGGCATGCGACGGTAACTTATCGTCAGACGGGGCGCTGCCGATGGCCAGCTTGAGGTCGTCCGTCAATACATATTTGTTCGTCAGGGCAGGCTCGATCTGCTCGACGCCATTTTTGCTCTTAACGATTCTGTAGGTCATGGTTGCAGACTTTATCAACTTCTTTGCCTTCAGAACTTCCGGCCCGAGTTCGAAGGCTCCGCGATTGGTCAACGTATTATTGGCGGAAGGAGCGAATGCGTTTGTAACGGCATCGATAAACGGTCGCGCGCTTTTGAGCAGTGTTCGAATCGGGACTTTTCCGCTGGGGTCCTGTGCATTCACCGGGTCACTGAAACAGTACACGTAGGCGTTTGTGCCACCTCGTTGAAAGGGGCTTAAGGTGTCTGGACTGATGAATCGCATCAGGCGCGGATTGTAGAGCCTATGCCCGTTTCCGAGGGCATAGCATTGCGTCGCAGACAGAAGAAACTGACCATTGAAACTCACAGTTCCAGTCGGGTCGATTGATTGATTCCCAACACCGTAGGGCGAATAACTGCTCAACTGGACGTGTACTGTACGTCGGGGCGTCACAGGGGATCGCAGAGCTGAAGAGTTGCCTTGCTGATGTGGCGATCGTTTATTCATACCCATGCCACCGACTCCGTAGATTTCAGTGATGGATGTGAGGTTAATCTGAAGTGCTTGAGATCAAAACTGATAGAAGTGCTAGGCGGTCAACTTATCAATCCGTAGCACCGAAGGCATCCTGAGGGTGCTGTGCAGATGCAGACTTTCGGCACCGCAACTGAGTTGCGATGGTTTGCCCTACGGCCCAGTTGGGCGGGGCGCGGAGGGGACAGTCGGTTTCGCTGATCCGGATCCGGCCTGCCTTGCAGGCTATCGCGGCTGACGGGTGCTTGCGGATGGATGCTCCGGCGGGCGGTTCGTCGGCAAGGGGCTTGATGTGGGCAATGTCGTAAACGCGCCATTGCAAGGCGTGCGCAGGCATCTGACTGCCCCCCGGCAGCCCTACCATCGCCACAAAGGGTCATTGAACCCTCCAGACAAAAAATGATCGCTGCCGGGAGATACACGATGTTCAGCAAGCAAGACCAAATCCAAGGTTATGACGACGCACTGCTGGCGGCGATGAATGCCGAGGAACAGCGTCAGGAAGATCACATCGAACTGATCGCCTCGGAAAACTACACCAGCAAGCGCGTGATGCAGGCCCAGGGCAGCGGCCTGACCAACAAGTACGCCGAAGGCTATCCAGGCAAGCGTTACTACGGTGGTTGCGAGCACGTCGACAAGGTCGAGGCGCTGGCCATCGAGCGCGCCAAGCAGCTGTTCGGTGCCGACTACGCCAACGTCCAGCCGCATTCCGGTTCCTCGGCCAACAGCGCCGTTTACCTGGCCCTGCTGCAAGCCGGCGACACCATCCTGGGCATGAGCCTGGCCCACGGCGGTCACCTGACCCACGGCGCCAAAGTGTCGTCCTCGGGCAAGCTGTACAACGCTGTGCAGTACGGCATCGACACCGACACCGGCCTGATCGACTACGACGAAGTCGAGCGCCTGGCCGTCGAGCACAAGCCGAAGATGATCGTTGCCGGCTTCTCGGCCTACTCCAAGACCCTCGACTTCCCACGCTTCCGCGCCATCGCCGACAAGGTCGGTGCACTGCTGTTCGTCGACATGGCCCACGTCGCGGGTCTGGTCGCTGCCGGCCTGTACCCCAACCCGATTCCGTTCGCTGACGTGGTCACCACCACCACCCACAAGACCTTGCGCGGTCCACGTGGCGGTCTGATCCTGGCCAAGGCCAACGAAGAGATCGAGAAGAAGCTCAACGCTGCGGTCTTCCCGGGCGCCCAGGGCGGCCCGCTGATGCACGTCATCGCCGGCAAGGCCGTGTGCTTCAAGGAAGCGCTGGAGCCAGGCTTCAAGGCCTACCAGCAGCAAGTGATCGACAACGCCCAGGCCATGGCCCAGGTGTTCATCGACCGCGGCTACGACGTGGTCTCCGGTGGTACCGACAACCACCTGTTCCTGGTCAGCCTGATCCGTCAGGGCCTGACTGGCAAAGATGCCGACGCCGCCCTGGGCCGCGCGCACATCACCGTCAACAAGAACGCCGTACCCAACGATCCACAATCGCCGTTCGTGACCTCGGGCCTGCGCATCGGCACCCCGGCCGTCACCACCCGCGGCTTCAAGGTCGCCCAGTGCGTGACCTTGGCTGGATGGATCTGCGACATCCTCGACAACCTCGGCGACGCTGACGTCGAAGCCGACGTGGCGAAGAATGTCTCCGCCCTGTGCGCCGATTACCCGGTTTACCGCTGAGGGAGTAACCCTAGATGAAACGCTATTCAGGCTTCGGCCTCTTCAAACACTCTCTCAGCCACCACGAAAACTGGCAGCGCATGTGGCGCACGCCGACCCCTAAAAAGGTCTACGACGTGGTCATCGTTGGCGGTGGCGGCCATGGCTTGGCCACGGCCTACTACCTAGCCAAAGAGCACGGCATCACCAACGTTGCAGTGATCGAGAAGGGTTACCTGGGCGGCGGCAACACCGCCCGTAACACCACCATCGTGCGTTCCAACTACCTGTGGGACGAATCGGCCAAGCTCTACGAGCACGCCATGAAGCTGTGGGAAGGGCTGTCTCAGGACATCAACTACAACGTGATGTTCTCCCAGCGCGGCGTGTACAACCTGTGCCACACCCTGCAGGACATCCGTGACTCCGAGCGTCGCGTCAACGCCAACCGCCTCAATGGCGTCGATGGCGAGCTGCTCAATACCGAGCAGGTCGCGGCCGAGATTCCGTACCTGGACTGCTCGAAGAACACCCGCTACCCGATCCTCGGCGCGACCATCCAGCGCCGTGGCGGCGTGGCCCGTCACGATGCCGTGGCCTGGGGTTACGCCCGTGCCGCCGACGCCCTGGGCGTCGACCTGATCCAGCAAACCGAAGTGATCGGTTTCCGCAAGGAAAACGGCGCGGTGATTGGCGTGGAAACCAACAAGGGCTTCATCGGTGCCAAGCGCGTCGGCGTGGTCACTGCCGGTAACTCCGGGCACATGGCGCGTCTGGCCGGCTTCCGCCTGCCGCTCGAATCGCACCCGCTGCAAGCGCTGGTTTCCGAGCCGATCAAGCCGATCATCGACAGCGTGATCATGTCCAACGCCGTACACGGATACATCAGTCAGTCCGACAAAGGCGACCTGGTCATCGGCGCCGGTATCGACAGCTGGGTCGGCTACGGCCAGCGCGGTTCGTACCCGATCATCGAGCACACCATGCAGGCGATCGTCGAGATGTTCCCGATTCTGTCGCGCGTGCGCATGAACCGTCAGTGGGGCGGCATCGTCGACACCTGCCCGGATGCGTGCCCGATCATCTCCAAAACCCCGGTCAAGAACCTGTTCTTCAACTGCGGCTGGGGCACCGGCGGCTTCAAGGCGACCCCGGGTTCGGGCAACGTCTTCGCCGCGAGCCTTGCCAAAGGCGAGATGCACCCGCTGGCCGCACCGTTCTCCATCGACCGTTTCTACAACGGTGCGCTGATCGACGAACACGGCGCCGCAGCCGTCGCCCACTAATCGGAGACAACCTTCATGTTGCATATTTTCTGTCCCCATTGCGGCGAGCTGCGCTCCGAAGAAGAGTTCCACGCTTCCGGCCAGGCGCACATCGCCCGTCCTCTGGACCCAAATTCCTGCACTGACGAGGAGTGGGGCACCTACATGTTCTTCCGCGACAACCTGCGCGGGATTCACCATGAGCTGTGGGACCACGTTGCCGGCTGCCGCCAGTACTTCAACGTCACCCGTAACACCGAGACCTACGAGATCCTCGAAACCTACAAGATCGGCGAGCAGCCGAAGGTGACGGCTCGTGAAAACACACCCGCGACATCGGCGGCCGTCAACGAACGGGGAGAAAACGTATGAGCCAGACCTATCGCCTCTCCAGCGGTGGCCGCGTCGACCGCAGCAAGGTGCTGAACTTCACCTTCAACGGCAAGAGCTACCAGGGCTATGCCGGCGACAGCCTGGCCGCAGCCCTGCTGGCCAACGGCGTCGACATCGTCGGTCGCAGCTTCAAGTACTCGCGTCCGCGCGGCATCATCGCCTCGGGCACCGAAGAGCCGAACGCCATCCTGCAGCTGGGCGCCACCGAAGCCACGCAGATCCCCAACGTGCGTGCCACCCAGCAGCCGCTGTACTCCGGCCTGGTCGCCACCAGCACCAACGGCTGGCCGAACGTCAACACCGACGTCATGGGCATCCTCGGCAAGGTCGGCGGCAGCATGATGCCGCCGGGCTTCTACTACAAAACCTTCATGTACCCCAAATCCTTCTGGATGACGTACGAGAAGTACATCCGCAAGGCCGCAGGCCTGGGTCGCTCGCCGCTGCAGAACGACCCGGACAGCTACGACTACATGAACCAGCACTGCGACGTGCTGATCGTCGGTTCCGGCCCTGCCGGCCTGGCCGCTGCCCTGGCCGCTGGCCGTAGCGGCGCCCGGGTGATTCTGGCCGACGAACAGGAAGAGTTCGGTGGCAGCCTGCTCGACACCCGCGAAACCCTCGATGGCAAGCCTGCCGCCGACTGGGTCGCCAGCGTCATCGCCGAGCTGCAGGCCATGCCGGAAGTGACCCTGCTGCCGCGTGCCACCGTCAACGGCTACCACGACCACAACTTCCTGACCATCCACGAGCGCCTCACCGACCACCTCGGTGACCACGCGCCGCTGGGTCAGGTGCGTCACCGCGTGCACCGTGTACGCGCCAAACGTGTGGTGCTGGCCACCGGCGCCCACGAGCGTCCGCTGGTGTACGGCAACAACGACGTGCCGGGCAACATGCTGGCCGGCGCCATTTCGGTCTACGTGCGCCGCTACGGCGTGGCGCCTGGCCGCAAGCTGGTGCTGTCGACCAACAACGACCACGCCTACCGCGCGGCGCTGGACTGGCACGACGCCGGCCTGCAAGTGGTGGCCATCGCCGATGCCCGTCACAACCCACGTGGCTCGCTGGTCGAAGAAGCGCGTGCCAAGGGCATTCGCATCCTCACCTCCAGCGCCATCATCGAATCGCGTGGCACCAAGCACGTCACTGGCGCCCGCGTGGCTGCCATCGACACCGTGGCGCACAAGGTCACCAGCCCGGGCGAATGGCTCGAGTGCGACCTGATCGGCACCTCTGGCGGCTACAGCCCGATCGTTCACCTGGCTTCGCACTTGGGCGGGCGTCCGGTCTGGCGTGACGACATCCTCGGCTTCGTACCGGGCGATGCACCGCAGAAACGTGTTTGCGTCGGTGGCATCAACGGCGTCTACGCCCTGGGCGATGCGCTGGCCGATGGTTTCGAAGGCGGCGTGCGCGCAGCTACCGAAGCCGGCTTCCAGCCCACCACCGGCAGCCTGCCGAAAACCGTGGCACGCAAGGAAGAGGCCAGTGTGGCGCTGTTCCAGGTGCCGCACGACAAGGGCACTGCCCGTGCGCCGAAGCAGTTCGTCGACCAGCAGAACGACGTCACCGCTGCCGCCATCGAACTGGCGACCCGCGAAGGCTTCGAGTCGGTCGAGCACGTCAAGCGCTACACCGCGCTGGGCTTCGGTACCGACCAGGGCAAACTGGGCAACATCAATGGCCTGGCCATCGCTGCGCGCTCGATGGGTATCACCATCCCGCAGATGGGCACCACGATGTTCCGCCCCAACTACACCCCGGTTACTTTCGGTGCTGTTGCCGGTCGTCACTGCGGCCACATCTTCGAGCCGGTGCGCTTCACTGCGCTGCACAGCTGGCACCTGAAGAATAACGCCGAGTTCGAAGACGTCGGCCAGTGGAAGCGTCCGTGGTACTTCCCAAAACCAGGTGAAGACCTGCACACCGCCGTCGAGCGTGAGTGCAAGGCCGTACGTGCAAGCGTCGGTCTGCTGGATGCCTCGACCCTGGGCAAGATCGATATCCAGGGCCCGGATGCCCGCGAGTTCCTCAACCGCGTGTACACCAACGCCTGGACCAAGCTCGATGTGGGCAAGGCGCGTTACGGCCTGATGTGCAAGGAAGACGGCATGGTCTTCGACGACGGCGTCACCGCCTGCGTCGCCGACAACCACTTCATCATGACCACCACCACCGGCGGCGCGGCTCGCGTGCTGCAGTGGCTGGAGCTGTACCACCAGACCGAATGGCCTGAGCTGAAGGTGTACTTCACCTCGGTCACCGACCACTGGGCGACCATGACGCTGTCGGGTCCCAACAGCCGCAAGCTGCTGGCCGAAGTCACCGACATCGACCTGGACAAGGACGCCTTCCCGTTCATGACCTGGAAGGAAGGCAATGTGGGCGGCGTGCCGGCCCGTGTGTTCCGGATCTCGTTCACCGGTGAGCTGTCGTACGAAGTCAACGTGCAGGCCAACTACGCCATGGGCGTGCTGGAAAAGATCGTCGAGGCCGGCAAGAAGTACAACCTGACCCCGTACGGCACCGAGACCATGCACGTATTGCGCGCCGAGAAGGGCTTCATCATCGTCGGTCAGGACACCGACGGCTCGATGAACCCGGACGACCTGAACATGAGCTGGTGCGTCGGCCGCAACAAGCCGTTCTCGTGGATCGGCCTGCGTGGCATGAACCGCGAAGACTGCCTGCGCGAAGACCGCAAACAGCTGGTGGGCCTCAAGCCGGTCGATCCGAAGAAGTGGCTGCCCGAAGGCGCCCAGTTGGTCAACGACCCGAACCAGCCGATTCCGATGGACATGGTCGGTCACGTCACCTCCAGCTACGCCTTCAACTCCCTGGGCTACTCGTTCGCCATGGGCGTGGTCAAAGGCGGCCTGAAGCGCATGGGCGAGCGGGTTTACTCGCCGCAGGCTGACGGTAGCGTGATCGAGGCAGAAATCGTGTCTTCGGTGTTCTTCGATCCGAAGGGTGAACAGCAGAACGTCTGATACCCCGGACCGCAGGGTGTGGGGGGCTGGTATCGGCTCTCACACCCCATGCGCACTACAGAATTCAAGGCAGGTAACACATGAGCGCTATCAACGTCTTCGAGCAAAACCCCAGCGGCAACGCCCGGGCCGAGTCGCCGCTGCACCACGCCGACCTGCGCAGCCTGGTCGGCAAGGGCCGTCAGAACGCAGGCGTGACCCTGCGTGAGCACAAATTCCTCGGTCACTTGACCCTGCGTGGCGACGGCCACGACGAGGCCTTCGCCAGTGCCGTGCAGAAGGCCCTGGGCCTGGAGCTGCCTGGCGCCTTGCAGCTGGTTTCCAGCGGCGACACCTCGCTGCAATGGGTCGGCCCCGATGAGTGGCTGCTGATCGTCCCTGGCGGCCAGGAAGTGGAAGTCGAGCAGAAACTGCGCGACGCCGCTGCCGGCCTGCACATCCAGGTGGTCAACGTCAGCGGCGGGCAGAGCCTGCTGGAACTGCGTGGCCCGAACGTGCGCCAGGTGCTGATGAAATCGACCAGCTACGACGTGCATCCGAACAATTTCCCGGTCGGCAAAGCGGTTGGTACGGTGTTCGCCAAGTCGCAACTGGTGATTCGTCGCACCGGCGAAGAGACCTGGGAACTGGTCATCCGTCGCAGCTTCTCCGACTACTGGTGGCTGTGGCTGCAGGACGCTTCGGCGGAGTATGGTCTGGCGATCGAAGCCTAAAGGAGCATCAGCATGAGTCGGGCACCGGATACCTGGATTCTCACCGCCGATTGCCCGAGCATGCTCGGCACCGTCGATGTCGTGACACGGCTGCTGTTCGAGCAGCGCTGCTACGTCACCGAGCACCATTCCTTCGATGATCGGCTGTCGGGACGCTTCTTCATCCGCGTCGAATTCCGCCAGCCGGACGACTTCGATGAACAGGCCTTCCGTGCAGCCTTCGCCGAACGCAGCGAGCCGTTCGGCATGGCCTTCGAGCTGACCGCACCCAATCACCGCCCCAAGGTGGTGATCATGGTCTCCAAGGCCGACCACTGCCTGAACGACCTGTTATATCGCCAGCGCATCGGCCAGTTGGGCATGGACATCGTCGCGGTGGTGTCCAACCACCCCGACCTCGAGCCACTGGCGCAGTGGCACAAGATTCCCTACTACCATTTCCCCCTTGATCCCAAAGACAAGCCTGGCCAAGAGCGCAAGGTGTTGCAGGTGATCGAGGACAGCGGCGCCGAGCTGGTGGTGCTGGCGCGCTACATGCAGGTGCTGTCGCCCGAGTTGTGCCGCCGCCTGGACGGCTGGGCGATCAATATCCACCACTCCCTGCTGCCCGGTTTCAAGGGCGCCAAGCCGTATCACCAGGCCTACAACAAGGGCGTGAAGATGGTCGGTGCCACCGCGCACTACATCAACAACGACCTCGACGAAGGCCCGATCATCGCCCAGGGCGTGGAGGTGGTGGATCACACCTACTATCCCGACGACCTGATCGCCAAGGGTCGCGACATCGAATGCCTGACCTTGGCCCGCGCCGTGGGCTATCACCTCGAGCGGCGGGTGTTCCTCAACGCCAATCGGACGGTGGTTCTCTAGTCGCCTGCAGCGGCATCTTCGCGGGCAAGCCGACACTCTGGCTTGCTCGCCAATGGCCTGCCAAGCAGGCCAAACCCCTTCGCACATCCGGCCAATCACCCTCTGACGTAAAAAGACATCCCCCTGTCGCTTCCAGTCAGGGCCACCCCCCAAGACAAGACCACAATCGAACTCAGTTGCAGGGGCTGCCTGGCCCCGATCTTTCGCGTAACACATGCCGTCCACGAGGGACGGTGCTACCCAACGCTGCATAAGTACAAATCAAGCGAGGTAAGAGCATGTCTGGTAACCGTGGAGTGGTGTACATCGAACCCGGCAAGGTCGAAGTACGGACGATTGACTACCCCAAGATGCAAGACCCGCGCGGCAAGAAGATCGAGCACGGCGTCATCCTCAAGGTGGTCTCCACCAACATCTGCGGCTCCGACCAGCACATGGTCCGTGGCCGTACCACCGCCCAGCTGGGTCTGGTGCTGGGTCATGAAATCACCGGTCAGATCGTCGAGAAGGGCAGCGACGTCGAGCGCATGCAGATCGGCGACCTGGTCTCTGTACCGTTCAACGTTGCCTGCGGCCGCTGCCGCTCGTGCAAAGAGATGCACACCGGTGTCTGCCTGACCGTCAACCCGGCCCGTCCAGGCGGCGCCTACGGTTACGTCGACATGGGCGACTGGACCGGCGGCCAGGCCGAATACGTGCTGGTGCCGTACGCCGACTTCAACCTGCTGAAACTGCCTGACACCGACAAGGCCATGGAAAAGATCCGTGACCTGACCTGCCTGTCCGACATCCTGCCCACCGGCTACCACGGCGCCGTCACTGCCGGCGTCGGCCCAGGCAGCACCGTCTACGTTGCCGGTGCCGGCCCGGTCGGCCTGGCCGCTGCCGCTTCGGCGCGCCTGCTGGGCGCTGCCTGCGTTATCGTCGGCGACCTCAACCAAGCCCGCCTGGACCACGCCAAGAAGCAAGGCTTCGAAGTGGTCAACCTGTCGCTGGACACCCCGCTGCACGAGCAGATCGCCGCGATTCTCGGCGAGCCGGAAGTGGACTGCGCCATCGACGCCGTCGGCTTCGAAGCCCGCGGCCACGGTCATGAAGGCGCCAAGCACGAAGCCCCGGCTACCGTGCTCAACTCGCTGATGCAGGTGGTGCGCGTTGCTGGCAAGATCGGTATTCCGGGCCTGTACGTCACAGAAGACCCAGGCGCGGTCGATGCCGCTGCCAAGAGCGGTGCACTGAGCGTTCGCTTCGGCCTCGGCTGGGCCAAGTCGCACAGCTTCCACACCGGCCAGACCCCGACCATGAAGTACAACCGCCAGCTGATGCAGGCGATCATGTGGGACCGCATCAACATCGCCGAAGTGGTCGGCGTGCAAGTCATCAGCCTCGACGACGCCCCACGCGGCTACAGCGAGTTCGATGCCGGTGTGCCGAAGAAGTTTGTGATCGATCCGCACAAGACGTTCAGTGCGGCGTAAGGCAAGTTCGTTGAACGAAGCCCCTCTTGCGAGGGGCTTTTTTTTTCATGGCGGGTCTTGGCGTCTACTGTAGTAATTGCTTTGCCGGAGGTTATGGGCATGCTCCACGAAGTCTGACATGGAGCGACGAACAGGGCTTGGAGAGCGACTGCTCGCAGGGGTCGAATCTCTGGATGTATCCGTAGACGGCACGCTCGCGGAAACGCGGCGCTGGGTTGGATCTGGCGAGGTTATCTCCATCAAACCACTTGTGCTGCCATGCGGCCACGCGGTGGGTGCCTGAGCGAAAACTCTGTCGGGTAGTCCCACATACCGCGCTGAATCGTTAACAGCTTCAACAGTTGATGGACTGGGAGTCGAGGGTCTGGGATTGGGAGCAACGCGTGCTTCTGGCCTGTTTACTTTCGCAGGCCTTGGCGCGGTTATGAACATTAGTCCCGTGCAGCCCGTATGGGGAACAGGGCGGGGAGGCGGCCTCCTGAACTTCAAGATTGCTTTGGCCAAAACACCAAAACTGAGATGGCCCGTTCTATCAGATCGATTGACGGGGTCGCCCAAACAATAGCAATAGGCGTTCAGCCCTCCCAGTGCAAATGGGCTCCAGCTATCAGCTGAGCAAAAACGCATCAATGTTGACGAATAGGCGCGATAGCCATTGCCTAGCAGTGCACCGAGCAATTCTGAATGCTGAGGTTCTCCGTTGAATCCGAGTAATGTACTGGAGGATGGCAGTAAAGGATCATGTCCGTAAGCGGTATAGATATGAGACTCCCCCCGTTCGCTTTCTCGTAGGTGGAGGATGGTGCCTGCATTATCTGTCGCGAGGAAACCAGTGAAGTGGATACTCCCCGTTTGTCGTTCTGCCACGGCAACATCACCGGCGCGCAGTATTCGTCGGCAATGGTGGCGTTGCGTAGCGCTGGAGAGCCGGCCGTCTTGATAGAAGAATGACTTAAAGCCCATATATGGCTCCGCGATGCATGATGGCGCAGATGAATATCTTAAGTAGTCGGTCAAATAATGAAACTGGTAGAAATAATAGCTCTGCGAACGGCTGGGGCTATGGGATAAGCCAATGTTGAGCCACAAGCCAGTCTTGTTTCCCGCATCGACCTGGGAAAACTCTGGCATCAGTCCGCTGCTCATGCGGTTGCGACCCATAAGTCCCACCTACGCAACCATGTTGCACGGGTTTACCGTGGCATCTCAGGCGAGCAGTCCCAGGGCATCAGAGCTGGGTAGTCTGCTACTGACGAGGCGCGCTGCAGCCGCTCCAGTACGTGGCGCAAATACGTATACGATTCTTGGCCGTTGATTTTAGCGGTCTCGACCAAGCTATAGATCTCCGCGCTGGCACTGGCGCCATTGACGGTGTCGCTGAACCCCTGGGCCTTGCGCCCTATGGCAAAAGGCTTGATCGCTCTTTCGGCTGCGCTGTTATCGATGTGCCTGACGGTGGCAGAGGGATCGCTGTTGAGGGCCCCAGCCGGAACCGGCGCTACGTTTGACCCTGCGAACGTCCTGTTCAGCAAATTCACGGCCATTTCCTACGTTTTCCCGAGAATAGACCTACGCGTTTTATCTAGTTATTTAGCACTTCGGGAAATACCCTACGCCGCGTGTCGAACGCCGTCTGATTGCTCCGGGGATCCGTGGCCTCTAGGCTCACCGCGTCGCTGAGTGGTTCAGCGATGGGGTGTGGAAGCCCGCGAGAGCATTCAGGTGTTGTCGTCATGGCGGCTGAACGCGGGAGGCCTCGTGCCTACCGAGTTCTCCTGAATGCGCTCGGGCTTCCACCCCGCGTCCAGCCGCCACCCATTGTGTGGAAGCGAAAGGTGCGGCAGAAACCTGCATTCAGGTGTTTTATGAGTAAACCGATCCCCGATTCGCCTTCTGCTCTCTCAATCACGAATACCAGCAAACCTATCGAGCGCCAGCCTCCACTATTCCGACTAACCCCCGGAATACCCCCAGAACTCGCCCACGAACACGTCTCCATCCTGCTCGGCTACATCACCCATCTCATCCACCAGGGAGACGCAGATGATGATCACAAGTTGCTCGGCGCTGCGGGTTACTTGAGCGAACTGGCCAATACGCTCATGAACGATATTGAGGTCCGAGCCGGGTAGGAGCGGGCGGTGGGTGCTTCGGGCATTTGTGATGACTGGTGTGGCGGAGCTACTCCTGGCGGGGGCGGTGGTATGGCTACTCGCCACCGCCCCGCTCTATGTCCGCGACTGTTTTCGCCTGGCCGCCAGCAACCCTGACTGACTTCTTTTTCAAGAAGTTTCGCACAGGGCCTAAGATACCGCGCCTCTTAAAGATATCATGGCGTCCGCGGCTTGCCCGCTTAACAAGCCTCCAGAAAGAGAAGTACTATTAGCTGAACCAGTTTTTATTTTGGGAGTCCGAAGGCGTGCGTCGCCATACCATTCCTGTTGGGTTAATCCCGAGTATTCAATCTCCCTGGCTTTCTGTTGTTCGCGAGATAGCACTGTTGTTGATGGGTTTGAGGTGTATTTCTGGGGCTCGGCGTTTAGGTAAGCTCGATTCATCCGATTAGAATTTTGCGCCAGTTTGGGCAACTGCCCGCCATTGCGTGTTATCCGTGATTCATGTTTTGAAATATGAGATTGCATCCCCTTGATGTTTGCTTGAATGGCAGAGTTTTTAGCTTGCCTCTGAAGGTCGAGGGCACCCTTGCGATTCTCCATGAATTGCTGCTGGGCTTCATATCTTTTATTAGTGTAGTGATTGAGTCTTTGTGTTGATGAATCGATAATGCTCTGTTTGGATCTGAAGAGCGTTCGAAGTGGGAACCATACTTTGAAGTGGCCAGTAGGGTCTATATTGTTGACAGGATCGCCACCGCAATAACAGTACGCATTAATCCCTCCTTCATCGAATGGACTGGCACTGTCAGCCGATGCAAAACGCATCAAACGAGTGTTGAACGATCTATAGCCATTGCCTAACAGGTAGTCGATGCCGAACGACTCGGGCCGCTCAGCGTTGAATGCGGCCATCGGCTGACTGGAAGAGGGCAGGTCGCAATAGCCGTAGGGCGAGTAATTGAGCGCCTGCGCCTCGCTTTGCTCGGCAGCGGCAATATGTAAAACAGAGCCCAATCGGTCGCTGACCATTAGCGACTGTTTCGATCCTGGGCTGTTTTGCACTAGAGGAATGCCGTCGATCCAGTGAAGCGTTCGTGTCGCTTCAGGGGTTTTCAACGTTTGAAGTCTACGATTCTGGTAGAAGTAGAGTGCACCTGGCGTGTGTTTCTTCATGGGATGACTCCAGATCAAATGGCTACGTCGTTGTAGGGGCAGCATTCATCTGCCGCTCCGTACGTGCTTGTAGCCTGATGATGATGGAGACAACGGGCGTTGAATACTGACATAAATGGCAGGTGCGCAGGCTATCTTGGAGGCGCGTCCAGCACTGAAAAACTCAGCGTTTGCTGGCCATTTCGTAGGCTTCGCCACGCTCTCGCTTACCCACTGAAAGCACCAGCACTGCCACGTGGTCTGCTTCCACTCGGTACACTAGTCGATAGCCCGAAGCCTTCAATTTGATCTTGTAGTGGTCCGTCAACCCGCGTAACGCATCCTTCGGCACGTGCGGGAGCTCGAGACGCTCGCGGAGCTTTTTCTTGAATTGTTCGCGGACGGTATGCCCCAGTTTTTCCCATTCCTTTAGCGCAGCGCAGTGAAACCTAAGGTTATAGGTCATCCAGATCTACCTGTACCGAAGGTCCGTTGGAGCGTGCTTTGGCGATTTCGATCAGCTCGAGATCGTCCAGACGCTCCATCATCGCTTCGTATAGTTCGGCAGGAACCATATAGCCCATCACGCGATTATGATTGAGTACGGCGACCGGCATGCCGTCTGCGCTGGACAAGATACTGGAAGGGTTTTTCTTCAACTCTGACACGCTGACAGCGATGCTGGCGAAAATATTTTGCATGATAAAGCCCTATTTAAAGGTCAATACTTTGGTCTTTATAAAGAGCTTTTGCAACTCTTCGATTACTCACCACAGGTTCTCCAGCGGCAACTGAGATCAACGCATCTCCCCCCGTAACAGCCCGATGCGCTGATCCTTCTCCACCCATACCTGGTTCACCCACCCCTGCACCACCTTGCGAAACTCAGGATCATTCTCGTAATCCCCGCTCCACAGCACCGGGTCGAGTTCGCGTACCTGGATGTCGACGATCACCCGGCTGATGCTGCCGTTGACCAGGTCCCAGAATCCTGGGGCCTTGTCGCCTGGATAGACGATGGTCACATCCAGCAGGGCATCGAGCTGCTCGCCCATGGCGGCGAGTACGAAGGCGACGCCGCCGGCCTTGGGTTTGAGCAGGTAGCGGTAGGGTGACTGTTGCTCGGCGTGCTTGGCGGGGGTGAAGCGGGTGCCTTCGAGGTAGTTGACGACGTTGACCGGTTGGCGCTTGTACAGCTCGCACGCGGCCTTGGTGATTTCCAGGTCCTTGCCTTTCAGCTCCGGGTGCTTGTCCAGAAACGCTTTGCTATAGCGCTTCATGAACGGGTAGTCCAGGCCCCACCAGGCCAGGCCCAACAGCGGCACCCAGATCAGTTCTTTCTTGAGGAAGAACTTGAAGAACGGCGTACGCCGGTTGAGCGCTTCCATCAACGCGGGAATGTCGACCCAGCTCTGGTGGTTGCTGATGGTCAGGTAGGAGGTGTCGCGGCGCAGGTTTTCAGCGCCGCGGATCTCCCACTGCGTACGCACGCAACTGGCAAAGATGAATTTGTCGATTTCCGCCCAGGTCTCTGCGAACCACATCACGCCAGCCGAGGCGTAGTCGCGGTAGCGCCCTGGCAGCACCAGCTTGATCAGCGCGCAGACCAGCAACGGGCCGATCAGCACCAGGGTGTTGAGCAGCAGCAGAAGGGCGACGAGGGTGCCAGTGAGCAGGCGGCGCATAGTAGAACCTTGCACAAGATAGTCAGGGCGCAATGATAAGCAGCGCGGCGCGCGACGCCAAATGTCTAGCCGGCTGGAATGCCGGCAAATGTTTCGGATTGTGTTTTTCACTGCACTGGGGCGAACCTCTGCCCAGCGCGCACTCTAAGCATCGACCCCCTATTAGGAGCCTGCCCTGTGAAACCTCTGCTTGCCCTGCTGTCGCTCGTCGCTTTGCCGGTAATGGCTGCCGACCCGAATCTCTATGGCCGTTACGAGAACATCACCGTGGTCGACATCGGCCAGACCTTCAAGGCCAAGATGGATACCGGTGCCTACACCGCCTCGCTGTCGGCCAAGGACATCGAGCGCTTCAAGCGTGATGGCGACGATTGGGTACGCTTCCGCCTGGCGACCCCCGATGCTGGCAGCAAGGTCTACGAACACAAGGTGGCGCGCATCAGCAACATCAAGAACCGCGCCGAGGAAGGCGATGACGACGCAGCGGAAACCTCCAGCCGCCCGGTGGTCGACCTGG
This sequence comes from Pseudomonas cremoricolorata DSM 17059 = NBRC 16634, assembly GCF_000425745.1. Taxonomy (GTDB): domain Bacteria; phylum Pseudomonadota; class Gammaproteobacteria; order Pseudomonadales; family Pseudomonadaceae; genus Aquipseudomonas; species Aquipseudomonas cremoricolorata. Next base: position 434,857 of record NZ_AUEA01000001.1, read on the forward strand.
AGCTGTGCCTGGGTGATGTAAAACGCACCGTCGAGGTGAACCTGGTAGACCGCAGCAGTTTCAACTACCCGCTGCTGATTGGCGCCAAGGCACTGCGTGAGTTCAAGGCCGCCATCGACCCGTCGAAGAAATACACCGCTGGCAAGCCCGATTGCTGATTGGGATTGCTTCTGAAGCAGCTCCTGAAGGTTTCGCAAATCTTCCAGAAGCGGCTTCAGCCGCGATGGGCCGCCAAGCGAGCGGCCCCGGTAGCTCTGATTAACAGCCTGGGCGAACCTGCCTGCTCAAGCTGTTGGTGCTGTCGCCAGCATCGACGGTCGCTTGGCCACTTCGGCATACCATGCGGCCAGCCCTGGCTGACGTTCGCGCCAGCCGAACTCAGGCTGGCGCAGGTCGAGGTAGCCCAAGGCGCAGGCCAGACCAATGGCCGCCAGGTCGAAGCCTGAGGCGATTTCGGCCAAGTGCCGCTGCTCAAGATCAGCCAGGCTGCGGCGAATCTTTTCGCTCTGCGCATCGAGCCAGCCGTCCCAGCGCTTGTCGGCGGGCCGTACGGCCACTTCGTAGCGGCTCGACACTGCTGCATCGAGAATGGCATCGGCCTGCGACATCAGCGTCAGGCGGCGCCAGCGCGCCGAGCCTTCACGGGGCAGCAGCGGCAGGCCGACGTGCTGTTGGTCGAGGTATTCGCAGATCACTCGGCTGTCGTGCAGCACCGTGCCATCAGCCAGGCGCAGGGCGGGAATCTTGCCGATGGGGTTGCCCTGGTTGAGCGATGCATCGAGCTTGACCGGGCTGATGTCCACCCCTTGCAGGGTCACCCGATCGAGCTGCGCGGTTTCGTGCAGCACCACCATGACCTTGCGCACGAACGGCGAGAGCGGCGAATGGAAGAGCGTCATGCTGGCCATGGCTCAGTTGCCCTGCAGGCTGGGCGGCAGGCAGACACCGGTGCCGCCGATGCCGCAGTAGCCGTTAGGGTTTTTCGCCAAGTACTGCTGGTGGTAGGCCTCGGCGAAGTACACGGTCGGCGCTTGCTCGATTTCGGTGGTGATTGCGCCGAAGCCGGCCTTGTCCAGTTCAGCCTGGTAGGCAGCCTTGCTCGCCTCGGCCTGTTGCAGTTGCTCGGGGCTGGTGCAGTAAATGGCCGAGCGGTACTGGGTGCCGACATCGTTGCCTTGGCGCATGCCTTGGGTCGGGTTGTGCAGTTCCCAGAACATCGCCAGCAGCTCGCCGTAGCTGACCTTGGCCTTGTCGAACACCACCAGCACGACTTCGGTGTGGCCGGTCAGGCCCGAGCAGACTTCTTCGTAGGTCGGGTTGGGGGTGATGCCGCCGGCATAGCCAACCACCGTGCTGACTACGCCTTCGCGCTGCCAGAAGCGCCGTTCAGCACCCCAGAAGCAGCCCAGGGCGAAGATGGCGAAGTCGACATCTTCGAAGAACGGGCCGAGCAGCGGGGTTTCCTTGAACACATAGTGCAGCTCGGGCAGGCTCATCGGCGCTTCGCGACCGGGCAGGGCTTGCTCTGCGGTGGGCAGGACGTTTTTGTTCACCAGAATTTCCGAACGCAAAACCATGATGGTTCCTCTGTGTCGTGAGGTTGAAGAGGGGTTGCGCAGCGCCAGCGGCACCTGTGCAAGGGCAAGGCTCATGCCTGCCATAGTGCCCGAGCGCGAAGGCGCTGTCAGGCCGCCGGGCCTCGGGGATAACGTTGCAGTCGCTCGACCAGTTCGCGCCCGGGAATCGGCCGGTCGAACAGATACCCTTGGCCGACATCGCAGCGATGCCTGCGCAGAAACGCCAGCTGCGCGGCGGTCTCGATGCCCTCGGCGACCACCTTGAGCTTGAGGTTGTGGGCCATGGCCACCACCGCCGAGGTGATTTCCATGTCGTCCTGGTTGTCGGGGATTTCGTTGATGAAGCTGCGATCGATCTTGATGATGTCGATGGGGAATTTTTTCAAGTAGCTGAGCGAAGAATAACCGGTGCCGAAATCGTCCATGGCCAGGGTCAGGCCCAATTGCTTGAGTTCGGCGAGCTGTCGCCGGGTGCTTTCGGTGGCCTCCAGCAGCAGCCCTTCGGTCAGCTCCAGCTCGAGCAACTGCGCCGGCAGCGCCTCCTGCTCGAGAATCGCGGCAATCGAGCTCACCAGCTCGGGGTCGGAGAACTGCTTGGGCGACAGGTTGATCGCCACGTGCAGACTGCCCAGACCGGCCTGTTGCAACTGGCGAATCATCCGGCACGATTCACGCACCACCCACTTGCCGATGGGAATGATCAGCCCGGTCTCTTCGGCGACGCTGATGAACTGGTCGGGGCGGATCATGCCGCGCTCGGGGTGGTTCCAGCGCAGCAGCGCTTCCAGGCCCAGCAGACGCCCGCTGCGCAGGCACAGCTTGGGCTGGTAGAACACCTCCAGCTCGTTCTGCGTCAGGGCGCGGCGCAGGTTGTTCTCGACGAACAGCTTGTAGCTGGCCTCGGCATTGAGTACCTCGGTGAATACCTGCGCCTGATGCTTGCCGTTGGCCTTGGCCTTGTGCAGGGCCAGGCCCGCGTTACGCATCAGCGTCTGCGGATCGCTGCCGTGCAGCGGCGCACAGGCCAGGCCACCTGATGCGGTGACGTTGATCAGCTGGTTGTCGACGAACATTGGCTTTTCCAAGGTCAGCAACAACTGCTGGGTCACGCTCTGGCCGGCCTCGACGCTGGTGTCGTCGAGCAGCACGGCGAACTCGTTGCTGGCCAGGCGGGCCAGGCTGCTGCCGCTGCTCAGGCTGTTGCGCAGGCGTCTGGCCAGGCTCATCAGCAGTTTGTCGCCGGTGGAGTGGCCGAGGCTGTCGTTGATCCGCTTGAAGTTGTCGATGTCCACCAGCAGCAGGCAGATGGGGCTGGCGTCGTCGGCGCCCAGGCGCTGATCGAGGCTGCGAATGAACGCAGCGCGGTTGCCAAGGCCGGTGAGGTTGTCGGTGTAGGCGAGGCGCTCGATGCGCTGCTGGGCGAGCTTGCTTTCGGTGATGTCTTCGTAGATGCCGATGTAATGGGTCAGCTCGCGGTTGTCGCCGTACACCTTGGAGATCGACAACTGCCCCCAGTAGGGTTCGAGGTTCTTGCGCCGGCTCTTGAATTCGCCTTGCCAGCTGTTGCCGATGTCCAGGCTCGAGGGCGAGGCGAAGAGGATTTCGCTGAGGTTCTCGAGGGCCGGCAGCTCGCCCAGCGGATGGCCCTGGACTTCGTCGGTGCTGTACTGGGTGATGGCGGTGAAGCTTGGGTTGACGTACTCCACCACACCTTCACGGTTGACCAGCAGAAAGGCGCTGGCGCTTTGCTCGACGGCGCGCTGGAACAGGTGCAGGGCGCTGGCGGCGGTGCGCCGCTTGTGGTTGGTGACCACCTGCGCGAACTGATCGGCCAGCTCGCCGGCAAAGGCGATTTCATCGGCCTGCCAGGTGCGTGGCTCGGTCTGCTCCAGGCACAGCACGCCGACCACCTGGCCGTCGACGCGGATGCTCGCGTCGAGCATGGCGTTGTTGTCTGGGTACAGGCTCTCGGCCAGGTCACGGGTGCGCGGGTCGTGGCTGGCGTTGTGAGCATCGATGGCGCGGCTGGTGTGCAGGGCTTCGAGGTAGTCGGGAAAACCGCTGGCGTCGATGACATCGAGTAGGCGGTGCTCGGCGTCGGCGTGGCGCCAGGCGCTGATCGGCTCCAGGCGTTGCTCGTTCAGGTGCCAGATGCTTGCCGAGTCGACCTTGTAGATTTCACAGGCGGTGCGGGTAATCAGCTCGGCCGCTTCGAGCAGCGAATTGCCGGCACTGTAGCGCTGGCGCGCCAGGCGCAGAATGAGGTCTTGCTGGGCGCGCACCCGCTCGAGCTGCTGCAGTTGTTCCTGTTGCGCCCGCTGGTTGAGCTGCAGCGCCAGTTGCAGGCGATTGTTGCGCGTTTCCAGAGCCTGGGCGCCGAGGTCGGGTTGATCTTCCTGGTCGTCGAGCACGGTCAGGTAGCCGCGCAGCAACTGGCGGTTGTGCTGTTTGTAGACTTCGCCGATCTCCAGCACCCGCAGCGGCGCGGCGCTGGTGTGCAGGGTGTAGCGCACCCGGTAATGAGGGCGACCGCTCAGTTGCAGCTGGATTTCGTCGTGCAGCCGGTAGCGTGCCTCGGGCTCCATGAAGCTGGCGAACGGCGAGCCGATCATCGCGCACAGCTCGGCGGCGCTAAGGCCCAGTTGCCGTTCGCAGGCAGGGTCCAGGTAGAGCAGGGCCCAACTGGCCTCGTTCAGCCGCTCGAAACGCAACATGCCCAGCCGCGAGGGCACGGGCAGTTGCGTGACGACCTCGGCCACCGGACGGCTGGTGGCATCAGGTAGGCTTTTCATCGACGACTCGCTTGAGCAAAAGGGTGCTGCCTGGGCGGCGGCGCGTTGGGCAAGGTTGCATCATGCGTCCGAGGCTGGCAAGCGGCCATGTGTCAGGGTCCAATACAGGTTATCGGCAGCTGGCGGTGGGGCTGAAGGCTGGCAGTCGCATGTCCGCCAGATTCTCGCTCGCACTTCCCCGCAGACAAAAAAATCCCCGCCAGGGGCGGGGTTGAGGTGCGAGCGTGGCAGCTCGTAAAAACATTGCCGGCGGGCTGGCCGATCAGGTCGGACAGCCCGCTGACAGGGTTACAGCAGCAGCGTGCGGATATCGGCCAGCACGTCGCCCAGGCGCTTGGTGAAGCGTGCAGCAGCGGCGCCGTTGATCACCCGGTGATCGTAGGACAGCGACAGCGGCAGCATCAGCTTGGGCTGGAAGGCCTTGCCGTCCCACACCGGTTGCATGGTCGCCTTGGAAACACCGAGGATCGCCACTTCCGGCGCGTTGACGATCGGCGTGAAGCCGGTGCCGCCAATGTGACCGAGGCTGGAGATGGTGAAGCAGGCGCCCTGCATGTCATCGGCCGAAAGCTTCTTGGTACGGGCTTTTTCAGCCAGTGCCGCGGCTTCGGCTGCCAGTTGCAGCAGGCTCTTCTGGTCGACGTTCTTGATCACCGGTACCAGCAGGCCATCCGGAGTGTCCACGGCGAAGCCGATGTTGACGTATTTCTTGCGGATGATGGCCTTGCCGCTCGGTGCCAGCGAGCTGTTGAAGTCAGGCATTTCCTTGAGCAGGAAGGCGCTGGCCTTAAGCAGCAGTGGCAGCACGGTGAGCTTGACGCCGGCTTTCTCGGCGACGGCTTTCTGCGCGACGCGGAAGGCTTCCAGCTCGGTGATGTCGGCCGAGTCGAACTGGGTGACGTGCGGCACGTTCAGCCAGCTGCGGTGCAGGTTGGCGGCGCCGACCTGCATCAGACGGGTGAGGGCGACTTCCTCGACTTCACCGAACTTGCTGAAGTCCACGGTCGGAATCGGCGGGATGCCGGCGCCACCGGTCGCACCGGCTGCTGCCGGCGCTTCCTTGGCCTTCTGCATCATGGCCTTGACGTACGCCTGCACGTCTTCCTTGAGGATGCGACCATGCGGGCCGCTGGCGCTGACTGCGCCCAGCTCGACACCGAATTCACGGGCCAGCTGGCGCACGGCAGGGCCTGCGTGGACCTTGGCGTTGCTGGCGGCCGCAGGGGCAGCAGCAGGCGCCTCGGCAGCCGCAGCCGGCTTGGCAGCGGCTTCTTTCGGCGCAGCTTGAGCCTCGGCCTTGGCCGGGGCGGCCTCAGCTTTGGCAGGGGCTGCTGCCGGCGCGGCGCCAGCGATTTCCAGCTTGAGAATCAGGTCACCGGTGCCCACTTCGTCGTCGAGCTTGGCGATCACTTCCTTGACCACGCCAGCGGCGGGCGAAGGAATTTCCATGGAGGCCTTGTCGGACTCCAGGGTGATCAGCGACTGGTCGGCTTCGACGGTGTCGCCGGCCTTGACCAGCACTTCGATGATCTTGGCTTTGCCCGACGAGCCGATGTCCGGCACGTGGATGTCCTGCACGCTGGCAGCGGCAGGTGCGGCAGCCGGCGCAGCAGCTTCCTGCTCGGCCGGTTTTTCGGCAGCAGCGGGGGCGGCAGCCGGTTTTTCCTCGGCGGCGGGTGCCTCGGACGCTTCAGCGCCCTCGGCTTCCAGCACCAGCAGTTCGTCGCCTTCTTTCAGGCGGTCGCCCAGCTTGACCTTCAGTTCCTTGACGACACCGGCCTTGGGCGCCGGAATCTCCATGGAAGCCTTGTCGGACTCCAGGGTCAGCAGGCTTTGGTCGGCCTCGATGCGGTCGCCGACCTTGACGAACAGCTCGATGATTTCACCTTCACCGCTGCCGATGTCAGGTACGCGAATGAGTTCGCTCACTTAAAAATACTCCTCAGCAGTCCAGTGGGTTGCGCTTGTCCGGGTCGATGCCGAACTTGGCGATGGCATCGGCCACCACTTTCGGTTCGATCTCGCCACGGTCAGCCAGGGCTTCCAGGGCAGCCAGCACCACGAAGTTGCGGTCGACTTCGAAGAAGTGACGCAGCTTCTTGCGGCTGTCGCTGCGACCGAAGCCATCGGTACCCAGGACCTTGAACTCTTTGCTCGGCACCCACTGACGGATCTGCTCGGCAAAGATCTTCATGTAGTCGGTAGACGCCACCACCGGGCCTTTGCGACCGCTCAGGCACTGCTCGACGTAGGTCTGCTGTGGCTTCTGGCCAGGCTTGAGGCGGTTGGCGCGTTCAACGGCCAGGCCGTCGCGACGCAGCTCGTTGAAGCTGGTGACGCTCCATACGTCGGCGCCGACGTTGTACTCGTCACGCAGGATCTTCGCCGCTTCGCGGACTTCACGCAGGATGGTGCCCGAGCCCATCAGCTGGACGTGGTGCGCCGCATCGCGGGTGTCTTCCTCGAGCAGGTACATGCCCTTGACGATGCCTTCCTCGGCACCAGCCGGCATTGCAGGCTGCTGGTACGACTCGTTCATCACGGTGATGTAGTAGAAGATGTCCTGTTGCTCTTCGGTCATCTTCTTCATGCCGTCCTGAATGATCACCGCCAGCTCGTAGCCGTAGGTCGGATCGTAGGTGCGGCAGTTCGGGATGGTCCCGGCCAGCAGGTGGCTGTGACCGTCTTCGTGCTGCAGGCCTTCACCGTTGAGGGTGGTACGCCCGGCGGTGCCGCCGATCAGGAAGCCACGGGTGCGGCTGTCGCCAGCGGCCCAGGCCAGGTCACCGATACGCTGGAAGCCGAACATCGAGTAGAAGATGTAGAACGGCAGCATCGGCTGGTTGTGGTTGGAGTACGAAGTACCGGCAGCGATGAACGACGACATGGCGCCGGCTTCGTTGATGCCTTCTTCGAGAATCTGACCTTTCTTGTCTTCGCGGTAGAACATCACCTGGTCTTTGTCGACAGGCTCGTAGAGCTGACCGACCGACGAGTAGATGCCCAGCTGGCGGAACATGCCTTCCATACCGAAGGTACGGGCTTCGTCCGGGATGATCGGAACGATGCGCGGGCCGATCTCCTTGTCCTTGACCAGCTGCGCGAGGATGCGCACGAAGGCCATGGTGGTGGAGATTTCACGGTCGCCCGAGCCATCGAGGATAGCCTTGAGGGTATCGAGCGGCGGGGTCGGGATGCTGAAGCTCTTGGCGCGGCGCTGAGGCACGCAGCCGCCCAGGGCTTCACGACGCTTGGCCAGGTACTTGGCTTCGGCGCTGTCAGGCTCGGGTTTGAAGAACGGCAGGTTCTCCAGCTCGTCGTCCTTGACCGGAATGTCGAAGCGGTCGCGGAAGTGACGCAGGCTGTCGACGTCGACCTTCTTGGTGTTGTGCGCGGTGTTCTTGGCTTCGCCGGCACCGGTGCCATAACCCTTGATGGTCTTGGCCAGGATGACGGTCGGCTGTTCCTTGTGGTTCACCGCCTGATGGTAGGCCGCGTAGACCTTGTACGGGTCGTGGCCACCACGATTGAGCTTCCAGATCTCATCGTCGGACAGGTGCTCGACCATGGCCTTGAGTTCCGGGGTGTTGAAGAAGTGCTCACGGACGTACGCGCCGTCCTTGGCCTTGTAGTTCTGGTACTCGCCGTCGATGACTTCGTCCATGCGACGTTGCAGGATGCCGTCGGTGTCCTTGGCCAGCAGTGGGTCCCAGAAACGGCCCCAGACCACTTTGTTGACGTTCCAGCCACCGCCACGGAACACGCCTTCGAGTTCCTGGATGATCTTGCCGTTGCCGCGAACCGGGCCGTCGAGGCGCTGCAGGTTGCAGTTGATGACGAAGATCAGGTTGTCGAGCTTCTCGCGGCCGGCCAGCGAGATCGCGCCAAGCGATTCCGGCTCGTCGCACTCGCCGTCGCCCATGAAGCACCAGACTTTCTGCTTGCCGGCCGGGATGTAGCCGCGCGCTTCCAGATACTTCATGAAGCGCGCCTGGTAGATCGCCTGGATCGGGCCAAGGCCCATGGACACGGTGGGGAACTGCCAGAAGTCAGGCATCAGCCACGGGTGCGGGTACGAGGACAGGCCTTTGCCGTCGACTTCCTGACGGAAGTTGTTCATCTGCTCTTCGCTGATGCGACCTTCCATGAAGGCACGGGCATAGATGCCGGGCGAAGCGTGGCCTTGATAGAAGATCAGGTCGCCGCCGTGTTCTTCGGTCGGGGCCTGGAAGAAGTAGTTGAAGCCGATGTCGTACAGCGTGGCACTGGAGGCGAAGCTGGAGATGTGGCCGCCCAGGTCCGAGTCTTTCAGGTTGGTGCGCACCACCATGGCCAGAGCATTCCAACGCACCAGCGAGCGAATGCGGCGTTCCATGAACAGGTCGCCAGGCATGCGTGCTTCGTGGGTGACAGGGATGGTGTTGCGGTATGGCGTGGTGATCGCGTACGGCAGCTGAGAGCCACTGCGGGTGGCCAGCTCGCCCATGCGGGTCATCAGGTAATGAGCGCGGTCTTCGCCTTCTTTGTCGAGGACCGACTCCAGGGCATCCAGCCATTCCTGGGTTTCGATTGGATCGAGGTCTTGCATGGCTTGCTCCAGGGCGGAAAGGCAACCAGAATCGGAAGCCTGAGTTTGCGACTGGCCTTATGGGCAGACGTCGTGAATTCTTGGATTGCCGTAGTGTCTTTCGGCGGCGTGTAGTTTTACTACAAATGCTTTCGGATTTCATGCTTTTGCAGAGAAGGGGTAGTAGTAAAACTACAGAGAAGCGACGTTCGGTCGCACCTTCGCTTGTGGGAAAAATCGTTCCCGTAACCCAAAAACTTCTTTCAAGGGGCAGGTTTTTGAGTTTTCCTGCCGATATTTTTGCCTTTTAAGCTATTTACAACTTTTGTATACAATTTCGTTCGGCCGCGTTTATCCCTGGCCGAGCGCTCACCCTTCTCAAATGCCGATCTAGGATAGACCATGCGCCAGCCTTTGCCGCTCGATCTGCCTGCCACTCTCCGACCGCTGGTCGTGCGTAACCAACAGTTCCTCGAAGAAGCCATCACTGCCCATCCCGAACTCGATCTGCAACGCCTGAGCGCCGAGCAGCGCCAGCAGTTCGATCAGGTCGCTGCGGCCAGCGATTTCGTCATGCAGCAGCTCCAGCGCGAGCCAGGCATGCTCTTCGAGCTGCTCGAAAGCGGCGCGCTGGCACGCGCCTATGCCGCCGGTGAACTGCGCGCGCGCATCAGCGCCGTGGCCCAGGCGGCGCAGAGCGAGGATGAACTGGCGCGCAGCCTGCGCCGCGAGCGCAACCGTCAGCAGGTGCGGATCATCTGGCGCGACATCACCCGCCAGGCGGCGCTTGGCGAAACCTGCCGTGATCTCTCCGACCTTGCCGACGCCTGCATCGACCAGGCCTACCAATGGCTGTACCCGCGCCATTGCCAGCAGTTCGGTACCCCGCTCGGTCGGCGCAGCGGCCTGGCACAGCACATGGTGGTGCTGGGCATGGGCAAGCTCGGCGCCGGGGAGCTGAACCTGTCGTCGGACATCGACCTGATCTTCGCCTTCCCCGAAGGCGGCGAAACCGAAGGGGTCAAGCGCCCGCTGGACAACCAGGAGTTCTTCACCCGTCTAGGCCAGCGGCTGATCAAGGCGCTGGACCCGGTGACCGTCGATGGCTTCGTGTTCCGCGTCGACATGCGTTTGCGCCCGTATGGCTCGTCCGGCGCGCTGGTGCTGAGCTTCAATGCCCTCGAGCAGTATTACCAGGACCAGGGCCGCGACTGGGAACGCTACGCCATGATCAAGGCCCGCGTTGTGGCGGGCGATCAAGCTGCCGGTGCGCAGTTGCAAGAGATGCTGCGCCCGTTCGTGTACCGGCGTTACCTGGATTTTTCGGCCATCGAAGCGCTGCGCACCATGAAGCAGCTGATTCAGCAGGAAGTGCGGCGCAAGGGCATGGCCGACAACATCAAGCTCGGTGCCGGTGGCATCCGCGAGGTGGAATTCATCGCCCAGGCCTTTCAGCTGATTCACGGTGGGCGCGACCTTAGCCTGCAACAGCGGCCGTTGCTCAAGGTGCTGGCGACCCTCGAAGGCCAGGGCTATCTGCCAGGCGCGGTGGTTGCCGAGCTGCGCGACGGCTATGAGTTTCTGCGTTACACCGAACACGCCATCCAGGCCATCGCCGACCGCCAGACGCAGATGCTGCCGGACGACGAGCAGGACCGTGAGCGGGTCGCCTATCTGCTCGGCTTCGCCGACTGGGCGCAGTTCCACAGCCAGCTGATGCACTGGCGCGGTCGCATTGACTGGCATTTCCGCCAGGTGATCGCCGACCCCGACGAAGACGAGGCCGAAGGTGAACTGGTGGTGGGCGGCGAGTGGTCGCCCTTGTGGGAGCAGGCCCAGGATGAAGAGGCGGCCTGCCGTCAGTTGCAGGAAGCCGGCCTGCGTCAGCCAGCCGAGGCGCTGCGCCGGCTCACCGGGTTGCGTACCAGCCCGTCGCTGCGTTCGATGCAGCGCATTGGCCGTGAGCGCTTGGATGCCTTCATTCCGCGGCTGCTGGCCCAGGCGGTGGAGCACGACGACCCAGACCTGGTGCTGGAACGGGTACTGCCGCTGGTCGAAGCCGTCGCCCGGCGCTCGGCCTACCTGGTGCTGCTGACGGAAAATCCGGGCGCGCTGCGCCGTCTGCTGACCCTGTGCGCGGCCAGCCCGTGGATCGCCGAGCAGATCACCCGCTTCCCGTTGCTGCTCGATGAGCTGCTCAACGAAGGTCGGCTGTTCAGCCCGCCGCTGGCGCCGGAGCTGGCCAGCGAGCTGCGCGAGCGGCTGATGCGGATTCCAGAGGATGATCTGGAACAGCAAATGGAGGCGCTGCGCCACTTCAAGCTGGCCCACAGCCTGCGCGTGGCGGCATCGGAAATCACCGGCAACCTGCCGCTGATGAAAGTCAGCGACTACCTGACCTGGCTGGCCGAGGCGATTCTCGACCAGGTGCTGGCCCTGGCCTGGCGCCAGACCGTCGCCCGTCACGGGCAGCCCATGGGCAATGACGGCGCGCTGTGTGATCCGGGCTTCATCATCGTCGGCTACGGCAAGGTTGGCGGCATCGAGCTGGGGCATGGCTCTGACCTGGACCTGGTGTTCATCCATGACGGCGACCCGAACGCCGAAACCGATGGCGCCAAGCCCATCGACAGCGCGCAGTTCTTCACCCGCCTGGGCCAGCGCATCATTCACCTGCTGACCACCCAGACCAACTCCGGGCAACTCTACGACGTCGACATGCGCCTGCGGCCCTCGGGGGCCTCGGGTTTGCTGGTCAGTTCGCTGGGCGCCTTCGAGCGCTATCAACAGAACGAAGCCTGGACCTGGGAGCACCAGGCGCTGGTACGCGCGCGGGTGCTGGTGGGCAGCCCGCAGGTGGGCAGCGCCTTCGAGGCGGTGCGTGCCAAGGTGCTGGGCAAGGCGCGTAACCTCGACACCCTGCGCAGCGAGGTCAGCGACATGCGCGCCAAGATGCGCGCCAGCCTGGGCAGTAAAATCAGCGCTGCCGGCACGGCGGCCAATGCCTTCGACGCCGGGGTGCCGTTCGACCTCAAGCAGGATGCCGGCGGCATCGTCGACATCGAGTTCATGGTGCAGTATGCCGCCCTGGCCTGGTCGCACGATCACCCGGCGCTGCTGCGCTGGACCGATAACATCCGCATTCTCGAAGAGCTGCAGCAGGCCGGGCTGCTGCCGGCGGCCGACGCTGAGCTGCTGCGCGAGGTGTACAAGGCCTTCCGCTCGGCTTCGCACCGCCAGGCCCTGCAAAAGCAGGCCGGGGTCATCGACGCCAGCCAGTTCGTCGACGAGCGTCGGGAGGTGCAGCGGATCTGGGCGCAGTTGGGACTGTAGGGCGGCAGAGGCGGCGCCTCCAGCATTCCCTCAGCGTGCCCCGGCAGGGTAGCGCTCAGGGAATCGCCTCCCGGGGTGTGGGTGGTACACTGTGCGCCATTGAGCCTGACTATAAAGAGGGGCGGCCGTGCCGGACTCGGTCTTGACCTGCACCGAGCCTTCCCGCGCGTTTCTGGACTAAGCATGAGAATACTGATCATTGGCCCGAGCTGGGTCGGCGACATGGTGATGGCCCAGACACTGTTCCAGTGCCTGAAACAGCGTCATCCCGACTGCGTCATCGACGTGCTGGCGCCCGATTGGAGCCGGCCGATCCTCGAGCGCATGCCCGAAGTGCGCCAGGCCTTGAGCTTCCCGCTCGGCCATGGCGCGCTGGAGCTCGGCACGCGCCGGCGCATCGGCAAATCCCTGGCTGGCCAGTACGACCAGGCCATCCTGCTGCCCAACTCGATGAAGTCGGCGCTGGTGCCGTTCTTCGCGGGTATTCGTCAGCGCACCGGCTGGCGCGGCGAAATGCGCTGGGGCCTGCTCAACGACGTGCGCAAGCTCGACAAGGCCCGCTACCCGCTGATGATCGAGCGCTTCATGGCGCTGGCCTACGAGCCGGGCGCCGAGCTGCCGCAACCCTACCCACGCCCCGAACTGCGTATCGAAGCCGGCAGCCGCGAGGCCGCGCTGGGCAAGTTCGGCCTGAGCCTCGACCGGCCAGTGCTGGCGCTGTGTCCGGGTGCCGAATTCGGTGAGGCCAAGCGCTGGCCGGCCGAGCACTACGCCGAGGTCGCCGATGCGCTGGTGCGCCAAGGCTGGCAGGTGTGGCTGTTCGGTTCGAAGAATGACCATCCGGTGGGCGAGTCGATTCGCGCGCGGCTGATTCCCGGTCTGCGTGAAGAGTCGGTCAACCTGGCGGGCGAAACTTCCCTGGCCGAGGCCATCGACCTGATGTCCTGCGCAGCGGCGGTGGTCTCCAACGACTCCGGGCTGATGCACGTTGCCGCCGCCCTCAACCGCCCGCTGGTGGCGGTGTACGGCTCGACTTCGCCGGGCTTCACGCCGCCACTGGCCGAGCAGGTCGAGGTGGTGCGCCTGGGCCTGGAGTGCAGCCCCTGCTTCGACCGCACCTGCCGCTTCGGCCACTACAACTGTTTGCGCCTGCTGGAGCCACAGGCGGTGATCGCTGCCCTGCAACGCCTCGACGGCGGCCAGCTGATCGATGTCATGGCCGAGGTCGACTAAGTGCGGGTACTGATCATCAAGACCTCATCGCTTGGCGATGTGATCCACACCCTGCCGGCGCTCACCGACGCCGCCAAGGCCTTGCCCGGCATCCGCTTCGACTGGGTGGTGGAGGAGGGCTTCGCCGAGATTCCGGCCTGGCACCCGGCAGTCGACCAGGTCATTCCGGTGGCCATCCGCCGCTGGCGCAAGAACCTCTGGCAAACCCTCAAGAGCGGCGAGTGGAAAGCCTTCAAGCAGCGCCTGCGCGCCCACCGCTACGACCTGGTGATCGACGCCCAGGGCCTGCTCAAATCAGCCTGGCTGACCCGCCTGGTCAAGGCGCCGGTGGCCGGGCTCGACCGTTATTCGGCCCGCGAAGGGCTGTCGAGCCGCTTCTACGATCGGCGCCTGTCGGTCGCCGTCGGCCAGCATGCCGTAGAGCGGGTGCGCCAGTTGTTCGCCCTGGCCCTGGCCTACGACCTGCCTGAAGGGCTGGGTGACTACGGCCTCGATCGGGCGCGCCTGCAACTGCCGCCGACCGCCCCCTACGTGGTGTTTCTGCATGGCACCACCTGGGCCACCAAGCACTGGCCCGAAGCCTACTGGCGAGAGCTGGCCGAGCGCATGGGGCCGCGCAAGCTGCAGGTCTGCCTGCCGTGGGGCAACGCCGAGGAAAAGGCCCGCGCCGAGCGCATCGCCGCGGGCCTCGCGCACTGCCAGGTGCTACCGCGCCTGAACCTGGTGGGTGTGGCCCGGGTACTGGCGGCGGCCAAGGCCTGCATCGCCGTGGACACCGGTCTTGGCCACCTGGCGGCGGCACTGGATGTGCCGACCATCTCGTTGTTCGGCCCGACCAATCCGGGCCTGACCGGCGCCTACGGGCGCAGCCAGGTGCACCAGGGCAGTGATTTTCCCTGTGCGCCGTGCCTGCAAAAGAAATGCACTTACCGACCGAGCGCCGAGGACCTGCGCCGGTTCGATCTCAAACGCGAGTGGCCGCTGTGCTTCACTCGCCTGAATCCCGAGCATGTGGCGAGCCGCCTGAGCGCGCTGCTGCTGGCTGAGGATGTCCGTTGATGCAATTGGCTTTCGTGCTCTACAAGTATTTCCCCTTTGGCGGCCTGCAACGCGACTTCATGCGCATTGCCCTGGAGTGCCAGCGCCGTGGGCATCGGATCCGGGTCTACACGCTGATCTGGGAAGGCGACATTCCGCCGGGCTTCGAGGTGCAGGTGGCGCCGGTCAAGGCGCTGTTCAACCACCGCCGCAATGAAAAACTCAGCGCCTGGATGGAGGCTGATCTGGCCAAGCGCCCGGTCGACCGCCTGATCGGCTTCAACAAGATGCCGGGCCTTGATGTCTACTACGCTGCCGACGGCTGCTTCGAAGACAAGGCGCAGACCCTGCGCGGCAACCTGTACCGGCGCTGGGGCCGCTACCGGCATTTTGCCGAGTACGAGCGGGCGGTGTTCGCCGAGGATTCGGCCACGCAAATTCTGATGATTTCCGAGGTTCAGCAGCCGCTGTTCGTCAAGCATTACAACACCCCCGCCGAACGCTTCCACCTGCTGCCGCCGGGGATTTCCCACGACCGCCGTGCGCCAGACAACGCCGCTGAAATTCGCGCGGCGTTTCGTCAGGAATTCGCCTTGGGCGATAACGACCTGCTGCTGGTGCAGATCGGCTCGGGCTTCAAGACCAAAGGCCTGGACCGCAGCCTCAAGGCCCTTGCGGCATTGCCGGCCGAGCTGCGCAAGCGCACCCGATTGATGGTCATCGGCCAGGACGACCCCAAGGTGTTCCAGCTGCAGAGCGCCACCCTGGGCCTGGGCGAGCAGGTGCAGTTCCTTAAAGGCCGCAGCGATATTCCGCGCTTTCTGCTCGGCGCCGACCTGTTGATTCACCCGGCCTACAACGAGAACACCGGGACCGTGCTGCTCGAGGCGCTGGTCGCCGGTTTGCCGGTGCTGGTGTCGCGGGTCTGCGGCTATGCCCACTATATCGAAGAGGCCGATGCCGGCCGGGTGCTCGATGAGCCCTTCGCCCAGGAGCAGCTCAATGGCTACCTGCAAGACATGCTCGAACGCCCCGAAGCGCGCGCCGAGTGGGCACGCAATGGCCTGGCCTTCGCAGACAGCGCCGACCTCTACAGCATGCCGCAGCATGCCGCCGACGTGATTCTCGGCGAGGAGCGCCCATGAAGCTGATACTGGCCGAGCCGTTCAAGCGCCTGTGGGCCGGGCGCGACCCGTTCGACGCCGTCGAAGCACTCGACGGTGAGGTGTACCGCGAACTCGAAGGCCGGCGCACGCTGCGCACGGAGGTGGCTGGCGACGGTTACTTCGTGAAGATTCACCGCGGCATCGGCTGGGGGGAGATCTTCAAGAACCTGTTCAGCGCCAAGCTGCCGGTGCTCGGTGCCGGCCAGGAATGGCGTGCTCTGGAGCGCCTGCACCAGGCCGGTGTGCCGACCATGACTGCGGTGGCTTTCGGCGAGCGCGGCAGCAACCCGGCCACCCAGCACTCGTTCATCGTCACCGAAGAATTGGCGCCGACCATCAGCCTGGAAGACTTCAGTCTCGACTGGCGGCAACGCCCGCCGGCGCCGCGGCTCAAGCACGCGTTGATCGCCGAGGTGGCGAAGATGACCGGCACCATGCACCGCGCCGGGGTCAACCACCGCGACTGCTACATCTGCCACTTCCTGCTGCACACCGACCGGCCGATAGCGCCCGGGCAGTTGAAACTGTCGCTGATCGACCTGCACCGCGCGCAGACCCGCGCCCGCATCAGCCGCCGCTGGCGCGACAAAGACCTCGCCGCGCTGTATTTCTCGGCCCTGGACATCGGCCTGACCCGGCGCGACAAGCTGCGTTTCCTGCATGGCTACTTCCAGCGCCCGCTGCGCGACGTGCTGCGTGATGAAGCGGCGTTGCTGGCGTTCCTCGAGCGCAAGGCGCAGAAACTCTACGCACGCAAGCAGCGCTATGGGGATGCACTCTGATGGCCGGTTGGACATTGGCGCCAGACTACGCGCGCCTGGCAGCCGACTTCGGCAGCCTCGATGCGGTGTTCGCCCTGCACGGCGAACGCCTCACCCGTGACCCGCTCAGCGAAGTGGTACGCATCGAGCGCGAGGGCGTCAATTACTACGTCAAGCGCTACACCGGCGCCGGCAAGGGCCTGCGCCGCTACCTGGGGCGCCCGCGCATCAAGGCCGAGTGGCAGAACCTCAAGCAGTTCGCCAAGTGGGGCATCCCCACTGCCGAGGTGGTGGCCTGGGGCCTGGAACGCAATGGCCTGGGCTTTGGCCGTGGCGCGATGATCACCCGCGAACTGCCGCGCACCGAAGACCTCTCGGTGCTGGCCGAGCGCAACGATGCGCGCCTGGCCGACCGCGCCTGGGTCGATCACATCAGCCGGCAACTGGCCCGGCATACGCGGGTGATGCACGATCACCACTTCACCCACAACGACCTGAAGTGGCGCAACCTGCTGGTCGACGACCAGGCCACGGTGTATTTCATCGACTGTCCGACCGGGGATTTCTGGCGCGGCTTCATGCTCCGCCACCGCGTCATCAAGGATCTGGCCTGCCTGGACAAGGTGGCCAAGTATCACCTGTCGGCGACCCAGCGCCTGCGCTTCTACCTGCAGTACCGTGGCCACCAGCGCCTCAACGCCCACGACAAGCAGCGGGTGCGCCAGGTGCTGAGCTTTTTCGAGGGACGGGAATGACCGATTACCTGGCCAGCAGTGACCTTGCCCTGTTGCAGCGTCATGGCCTGAATGATTTCGAGGCGCTGTGGGCCTTGCAGCTCGATGCCGTCGACGAACCGAACACCGGCCGCGGCGGCTGGAGCAGCGTCTATCGCCTGGAGCTCGAAGGCAAGGGCTACTACCTCAAGCGCCAGCGCGACTACTTCACCCGCACCCTGCACGCGCCGCTCGGCGAGCCGACCTTCGCCCGCGAGTTTCGCAACATCAGCCGCTACCAGAAGCTGGCGATTCCGGCGCTGCAAGCGGTGTTCTTCGGTCAGCGCAAGGGCAAGGACGGGCACCGTGCCATTCTGCTGACCCGCGCGCTGGACGACTGGCAAGACCTCGACAGCCTGCTCGGCCAATGGCCACAACTGCCCGCCGACCGTCGCGCCGGCATCCTGCGCGCCTGTGGCGAACTGGCGCGCACCCTGCACGCTGCCGGTCAGGTGCATGGCTGCTTCTACCCCAAGCATATTTTTCTGCGTGAGCGCCGTGATGGCTGGCTTGCGCAGTTGATCGACCTGGAAAAGACCCGGCCGTTGCTGCTCGGCCAGCGCGACCGCCTCAAGGACCTGGAGCCGCTGCTGCGCCGCGCCCGGGTCTGGAGCGAGGGAGACGTGCGCAGCCTGCTTGGCGCCTACCTGGCCCAGCCTGCCGACAGCGCCCTGGTCGGCGACTGGCTGCAACGCCTGACCCGCCGCCGCCACGACAAAGAGGCCCGTTGATGCGTTTGTCCGAACTGACCCAGGCCGGGCGCAGCCCGAGCCTGCCCTTGAACATTCGGCTGGAAGACGCCGCCGGGCCCAGCGACTTGCTTGTGCATCGGCTGTTGCGCGTGCTGCCGGGGCAGCGCTATGTCGGCGCCGCCACCTGGCGCGGCACGCCGGTGCTGGCCAAGCTGCTGGTCGGCAGCAACGCGGCGCGGCACTTCCAGCGCGAACTCGAAGGCGCACGCCTTTTGGCCGCGCAAGGGCTGAAGACGCCAACGCTGCTGGCCGATGGCCTGGTCGATCATGAAGGCGGCTGGCTGCTGTTCGAGTTTCTCGACGATGCGCAAAGCCTGGGCCAGGCCTGGCAAGACGTGCAGCACCTGACGCCGCTGGCCGACGCGCAGCAGCAGGTGCTCGGTGAGGCCCTGGCTGCGGTGGCGCAGATGCATGCGGTGGGGCTGTGGCAGGACGACCTGCACCTGGACAACCTGCTGCGCCAGGGCGGTGAGCTGTACCTGATCGACGGCGGCGGGGTCAAAGCTGAAACCCCCGGGCAGCCGTTGTCCCGTCAGCGTGTGCTGGAAAACCTCGGGGTGTTCTTCGCCCAGTTGCCCAAGCGCCTCGAGCCATTTCTCGAAGAGCTGCTGGTGCATTACCTGCTCAGCAATGCCGAGCACGCCTTGCCGCTCGAAGCGCTGCAAAAGCAGATCGACAAGGTGCGTAGCTGGCGGCTCAAGGACTACCTCGACAAGGCCGGGCGCGACTGCACGCTGTTCAGCGTCGAGCGCTCGCTGTCGGGCTTGCAGGCCATTCGCCGCAACGAAGTCGCAGCGCTGGCCCCGGTGCTGGCGCAGGCCGACGCGCTGCTCGACCAGGGCCACTTGTACAAGACCGGTGGCGCTGCCAGCGTGGCGCGCATCGAGGTCGGCGGTCGGCCACTGGTGCTCAAGCGCTACAACATCAAGAACACCGCGCACTGGTTCAAGCGCTTCTGGCGCCCGAGCCGGGCCTGGCATTCATGGATTGAGGGGCATCGCCTGGAGTGCCTGGGCATCGCCACGCCGCGCCCGCTGGCGGTGCTCGAACAGCGCGTACTGGGCCTGCGTAGCCGCGCCTATTTGCTCACCGACTATGCCGATGGCCCTGACCTTACGGCCAGCTTCGCGCCCTACGTCGACAGCGGCGCAGCCCCGGACGAGCAAGTGCATGCCCTGGTGCAGTTGATGCAGCAGCTGATCGCCGCGCGCATCAGCCACGGCGACATGAAGGGTCACAACCTGTTCTGGCAGGACGGCCAGTGGTCGCTGATCGACCTCGACGCCATGTGCCAGCACGCCACCCAGCTCAGCTTCGCCAGCGCCTACGGGCGTGACCGCGCCCGCCTGCTGCGCAACTGGCCGAGCGGCAGTGCCTTGCATCAGCGGCTCGACGCCGCGCTGCCGCGTCTCACCGCGTAAGCCTCAGGCAACGCCAGCCAGTCGCTGCTGCGGCCAGGCTGGCGCACGCGAATGCGCCACTGCTCGTGCTGCCAGCGCAGGATCGCCCAGGCCGTGGCGCCTTGTACCGACTGCTCGGGAATCAGCAGATGGTAGTGGTTCTCCAGCAGGTGCCGGCGCAGCGGCAGGGCGCGCGCCCCGGCCAGCAGGTACAACTGCTGGTCGATTTCGTACAGGCCGTCTGCCGCTTGTGCCTGGCCCTCTGTCGGCACGGCGCTGAGCCGGCACCGCTCGATCAGCGCGGGCAGGTCGGGCAGGCCGTCGAACCACAGCACCGGTGAATCCACCACCCACTCGCCATCGGCGCGGCGCTTGACCGGCACCTTGACGTAGGCGTCCGGCATGCGCGGGTCGACCACCCGCCAGCGATAGCCATCGAAGGCCACCTGATAGTGGGTGCCCGAGGCATCTCTGATGAAGTACAGACTCAGGCCCGGATAGGGCGAGCGTTGTTCGTAGATGCCTTCCTTATGAATGCCATCGACCCGGTAGTGCAGGCGATCGGCATTGACCCGCACCGCCGCCGAAGTCGGCAGTTTCAGCGGAGGTGTCGGCGGTAGCGCGCGGATCGCCCGGCGAATCACCGTGGTGCCGCCAATGCTGTTGACCGCGTCGCTGGCGTGGGTGAACGCCTCCACCAGGTGTTTGAGCACCCCGACCCGATCATCTTTGCCGAAGGCCTTTTCGGTATCGATCACCGACAGCAGCGAGCGAGCCACCGCCAGGGCGGTCAGGCCCCGCGTCGGTAGTACCAGGCTCACCAGATCGAGCAGTACCGAAAACGCATGCAGGCTGAACTCGCCGAGCAGTTCCAGGCGGGTGTGCGTGCTGGCGTCGACGGCGGCAAGCAGGGCATTGACCTCGGCGCGGTAGCGGGCCTGCTGGAAGTTGCCGGTGATCGCCGGGCGCAGGGCGATGGCGCCCAGGCCGCCTCTGGTCAGCCAGCGCTCGACCTGCTCGCGGTCAAGCATCGGCAGACGGTCCTGAACGTACTCGCGCAGGTGCGGTTTTTCGCGCAGAGAGCGCAGCATGTGCCGCGCGTTGCGAAACTCGCGCCAGGCACGTCGATCAGGGGCGTCCGGGGTGTAGGCCAGCAGCCGCGTGCTGGTGGGGGCGTCGGGGGTGATCAACATCACATCGTGCAGCGTGTGGCCGGCGATCAGCACTTGGCGCACGCTGATTTTCGCAGCATCGAGCGTCTCGCGCGCCTGGCTGTCGGGGTGATCGATGGCCAGGGTTGCCCAGTTGTAGCCCCTTTCGAACGGGTCTTCGAGAAAGTGTCCGGCATAGCGCGCCTTGGCCGCCTCGGCGCGCATGCGTGCGCGACTGATCGCCACGTACTGGTCCCGGCGCCACTGCGCTTCCAGGGAGGTGAGCAAGTGGGTGCGCAGGTACTGGCTGTACCGTTCGCCGACATTCAGCGCGCGCACCATGCGCTTGACCTGAGTCGGGCTGATGCCTGTCACGGTTTTGCCCTGCTCATCGTGAATCCGAGCGGTCAGCCAGTAATCGATGTCGAGCAGGCCGACGTTGAGCAGCGCCAGCTCATCGAGGCGATAGGTCTGGGTGACCAGCTCGATGGTGTCGCCCACCTGGGGCCGGGCGGCGACCGGAATCCAGCCGGTGCTTATGCCGGGGTGGGTCACCGGGCCACGCTGGCGCGCCAGGGTCACGCTGATATACACCGCAAGTGGGTCCAGATCGAGCTGATGACGCTGGCGCAACTCGCTTCGCAGACGCTCGCGGGTCCAGGCCAGCAGGCCGTTGCGCTCGTTGAACTGGGTATGGCTGAGCACACCCGGTGCCGCTGCGTGGTCGATGGCGATGACCAGTTCCTGCATGGTCTGCATGATGTGAGTCAGGCCCTCGGCGGAGGCGTTTTTCAGCCAGGCCGGCGAGTTGCGTTCCAGCAGCAGGCCGTAGCGGGTTTGCAGGGCGCAGCGGCTGTCGAGCCATGGCAGCAGTTCGGCGGTGTGTTGCAGACGCGCTTGCAGGGCCGGCCAGTTCACTTCTGACTGTTCGGCAGCTGCTTGCCAGACCTGCGTCAGGGCGTGGTACTGCGCGTCGATCAGCGCCTGTGCCTGGGCCTGCACCAGGTCATCGTTGAACCACTCGTAGCGCAGCCGCTCGGCGTTGTGCGCCCGGTCGCGGTCTGCCGGGCTGTCGAGCAGATGCAGCAGCGGCCGGCTCTGCTGTGGATCATCCAGGCGCTCGCACAGCTCGATGTGCAGATCGGCCAGGTCATGGAAGGCTTCGATGCCATGCGAGAGGCTGTACAGCAGCGCGTATCCGCTGGGCTGGCCAGGGTCGGCCATGCTGCCTTGCGGGCCGCCTTCGACGATCACGAAGGCGCCGTGCAAAGCGCTGCGCCAGTTGGGCGTGGTGATGTCCAGCAGCGGTCGGTAGATCTGCGGGCGTTGCGCCGCGGGCAACGGCTGGCGCTGTGAGGGCAGCGGCGAGGTCAGGCACGTGCGGATCAGCTCGGCGTGCCCGGAGCCTAAGGTGTGGTCGCCGCTGCGCAGGTCGATCTGCGCCAGCAGTTGCTGGCGCATGATCGCGCTCAGGCGCTGGCGGCGATTGCCTGCAGCCTGCGGGTCGGCCAGCCAATAGTCGGCCAGCGCTGCGAAATAGTCGTGGCGTGCGCGGGCCAGGGGCAACTCAGGGTTGGCGTGCGGCGGCGAAGCGAGCAGGGCGCTCAGTTGCAGGTCGAAGGCTTTGAACTGTTCCAGGGTCATGGTGCTGGCTCGGTGGTGAGGGAGCCGTGAACGCTGGCGCCTGTGCAGCCGTTAGCGGTAGTAGCGAGCTACCGCTTGCCGGGCAGGGCGCCGCGCCTGCCCAAGCATTGCTCAAAGGCTGGGGTGATGGGCCGTGCGTCGGCGCCAGGCGCTCAGTTGCTGTTCCAGCAGCCGTGGACTGTCCAACTGCTGTCGGCGCGCCTGGCTGAGCAGGATGAGCATCAGTTCCGCGGTGACCTGGGCATCGGCGCTGGCGTGATGGCGTTCCTGCACGTGCAGGCCGAAGCGGGCGATCCAGTCGTCCAGGCCGGCTTCGCGCAGCACGGTGTCGGGGTTGAGCATCGGCGCCAGCTCGGCGACATCCAGAAACGGATGCTGCAGGCGATGACCCAGGCTGTCTTTCAACGCCCGGGTCAGCATGCGTTGGTCGAACGGTGCGTGGAATGCCAGCAGCGGGCTGTCACCAATGAATTCGAGCAACTCCAGCAAGGCCTCGGCCGGATCGCAGCCGGCGGCCAAAGCGCTGGGCCCAAGGCCGTGGATCAACACGCTGGAGGTGGTCTTCTGTGCAGGTCGGTGCAGGGTCCGTTCGAACTGCTGGGCGAAGTCGATGGCGCCATCGTCGATCACCACCGCCCCGATCGACAGCACTTGGTCACGGTTGACGTTCAGGCCACTGGTCTCGAGGTCGAGCACCACCCAGCGCTGCTCGCGCAGGCTGCAGTCGCGCCACGGCGCAGGGCCGGGCAACTGCGCCAGACGCTGCTTGAGCGCCTCGCTCAGGGTCGGCGCGGGGGCGCGCAGCCAGCTCAGCAGGCTCATAGCTGGTAGCGCAGCGCCAGGCTGCTTTGCAGGCGCTGGGCCTGACGCAGCGACTCGCGCAGGATGCGTCGGTCGAGCTGATTGAGGCTGTCCGGGTCGAGGCGGTTGCTGTAGGGCTGGTTGTCGCGGGTCTGGCGCTGGTGCTGCTGCATGCGGGTCTGCTGAATGAAGTGGTAGGCCTCCTCGAAGGCGGCAGCGTCGAGCGCGTCGATGATTTCACGCCGTGCCAGCTGGCGCAGGCGTTCGACGGTATTGTTGGCGGCGATGCCATGGGCCAGCGCCAGCAGCCGGGCGCCATCGACGAAGGGCGTGAGGCCCTGCACCTTGAGGTCGAGGGTGGCGGCCTTGTCGTTGCCCTGGCGGGTCAGCACGAACTCGCGCAGACGCCCGACCGGCGGGCGCTGACGCAAGGCATTCTCGGCCAGCATGCGTTGGAACAGGCGGTTGTCGGCGACCTGGGCGAGGATGCCCTGGCGCAGGTGTTCACAGCCCTGTTCGTCGCCCCATACCGCGCGCAGGTCGAAATAGATGCTCGAACCGAGCAGGTTCTCCGGGCTGGCCTCGCGGATGAAACCGGCGAAGCGCAGTGCCCACTCACTGCGCGACAGGCACAGCTGCGGGTTGCCGGCCATGATATTGCCGGTGCACAGGGTGAAACCGCACAGCGCCAGGCTGCGGTTGATGTGTTGCGCCAGCGGCAGCAGGCGCTGGCGAATGGCCTCGGCCTCGATGGCGTTGGCGGCCTCGAACAGAATGCCGTTGTCCTGATCGGTGTGCAGGGTCTGCTCACGTCTGCCTTCGCTGCCAAAGCACAGCCAGGTGAAGGCGATGCCCGGGTCGCCCAGTTCGGCCAGGCTCAGCTCGATGACCCGACACACGGTGTGATCGTTGAGCAGAGTGATGAGCTGGGTGATCTGCGACGACGACGCGCCGTGGGCCAGCATGCGTTCCACCAGCTGGCCGATCTCGCCGCGCAGCGACACCAGGGTTTCCACGCGGGCGGCGTGGCGAATGGTGCGGGCCAGGTGCACCAGGTCGACCCGTTGCAGGGAAAACAGGTCGCGCTCGGAGACCACCCCGCACAGGCGCTGCTCATCCACCAGGCAGACATGGGCGATGTGTCGCTCGGTCATCGCCAGGGCGGCATCGAAGGCGGTGGCCTGGGGGCTGAGGTAGAACGGCCGGGCGGTCATGTGGCGGGCGATCGGTGCGCTGAGGTCGGTGCTGGCATCGGCCACCACCTGGCGCAGGTCGCGCAGGGTGAAGATGCCGGTCGGGAAGCGCTGTGCATCGACGATGACGATGCTGCCGACTTGCTGCTGGTGCATCAGCCCGACCGCCTCGCGCAGCGGCATGTCGGCAGCGCACACCACCGGATGACGCATGGCCAGTTCGCCCAGAGGCGTGTTGAGCGAGTACTGATTGCCCAGGGTATGCACGGCGCGCTGACGCACCTGCTGGTTGACCTGGTCGAGCAGGCTGCTGACCCCACGCAGGGCGAAGTCGCGGAACACTTCCGACAGCGAGAACACGCGGATGAACGCGGCTTTGTTCAGTTGCAGGCAGAAGGTGTCTTCGCCGGCCAGGTGCTCGGTGCGGGTGGCACGTTCGCCGAGCAGCGCAGCCAGGGGGAAGCATTCACCGCTGGTGATTTCGAAGGTGGCGTGGGTATCGGCACCGGTGGCCGACTGCCGCTCGCCCACCACCCGGCCTTGTTTGACGATGAAGAAATGCGTGACAGGCCCGTCAGCAGGCTTGACGATGCTTTCACCACTGGCATAAAAGCGCAGTTGGCACTGTTCCACCAGGTAGGCCAGATGGCTGTGCTCCATCTGGTTGAACGGCGGGAAGCGTTGCAGGAACTGCAGCGTGCCCTGAATGTTCTGCAGCACCGCTGTTCTGCCTGCCTGATCGAAGGCGTCCTGTTTGCTCATCGCACTGACCGCATGCTTGGCCCGCGCAGGTGGCGCGGGCCTCGTTGTTGTCGGGCCATGGTCGGCCGCTGGGCAGGTGCTGCCCATTGGACGTAAGTCTAGGAGGGCCGGTTAACGGGCAAGGTGTCAAATTGCCGACGAAAGGCAGTATGTATACGCGTCAGTTGCGGTCTGAACTGAGCGAAAGAAAGTTTTTTGACGAGAAGAGCATGACTGAGCACGACGACATCCTCAGCGACGCTGAACGCGAGGCTCTGGCTGGGGTGGTTGCACCCGATGAGCCGGCGCCTGCGGTGCTGGTGGTGGATGACAATCCGGTCAACCGCGAGGCGTTGGCGGCCTACCTGCGCAGCCGCAGTATCGACACCTGCGTGGCCGATGGCGCGCGCCAGGCGCTCAGTCAGCTCGGCGCGCATCCGCGCATTGGCCTGATGGTCACCGACTTGCGCATGGCCCCGGACGATGGCCTGGCGCTGATTCGCCAGGTGCGCCTGTCGCAACGGGCAGAGCTGCCGATCATCGTGGTGTCGGGGGATACCGACGTGCAGGAGGCGGTCGAGGCGATGCACCTTGGGGTGCTGGATGTGCTGCTCAAGCCGGTGGATCTGGGGCGGTTGCTGGAGCTGGTGAGCACTGAGTTGAAGCTGGAGGGAGGGGCGCGGGGCTAGGCTCTGTCTGAAAAGTTCTGAGACGCCGGGGAGACAAGGCGAAAACAGCCGAGGAAGCGGAGTTTACTAGTTGTAAATGAGCATTCCGAGGCTGTTTTCAACGCAGGATCACCAAGTATCAGGGCTTGTCAGGCAGAGCCTAGGGCTGTCGCTTGTCATTTTCGAGGGTGGTGATGGGGGCCGCACAGCGGCCCCGATTGGCAGGCTGACTCAGCGCCCGTGCCGCGCCTTGAACTCGCGGCGGCGGCGGTGCAGCACCGGCTCGGTGTAGCCGTTGGGCTGTTTGGCGCCTTCGATGACCAGCTCCACCGCGGCCTGGAAGGCGATGTTGTCGTCGAAGTTCGGCGCCAGCGGACGGTACAGCGCGTCACCGGCGTTCTGCCGGTCGACCACCGCAGCCATGCGCTTGAGGCTTTCCATCACCTGATCCTGGCTGACCACGCCATGGCGCAGCCAGTTGGCCAGCAACTGGCTGGAGATGCGCAAGGTGGCGCGGTCTTCCATGAGGCCGACGTCATTGATATCCGGCACCTTCGAGCAGCCCACGCCCTGGTCGATCCAGCGCACCACGTAACCGAGGATGCCCTGGGCGTTGTTGTCCAGTTCGTTGCGGATTTCCTCGGCCGACCAGTTGGTGTCAGCGGCCAGCGGAATGCTCAGGATGTCGTCGACCGATGCCGGGGTACGCTGGGCCAGTTCGGCCTGGCGCGCCTGCACATCGACCTTGTGGTAGTGCAGCGCGTGCAAGGTGGCGGCGGTCGGCGAGGGTACCCAGGCGGTGTTGGCGCCGGCCAGCGGGTGAGCGATCTTCTGCTCCAGCATGGCCGCCATCAGGTCAGGCATGGCCCACATGCCCTTGCCGATCTGCGCGCGGCCTTGCAGGCCGGTGGCAAGACCCACGTCGACGTTGTTGTCTTCGTAGGCGGCAATCCATTTCTGGTTCTTCATGGCGCCCTTGCGCACCACCGCGCCGGCTTCCATGGAGGTATGGATTTCATCGCCGGTGCGGTCGAGGAAGCCGGTGTTGATGAACACCACGCGCTCGGCCGCCGCCTTGATGCAGGCCTTGAGGTTGACCGTGGTGCGGCGCTCCTCGTCCATGATGCCGACCTTCAGGGTGTTGGCCGGCAGGCCCAGCAGTTGCTCGACGCGGGCGAACAGTTCTGCGGCGAAGGCCACTTCTTCCGGGCCGTGCATCTTCGGTTTGACGATGTACACACTGCCGCTGCGGGTGTTCTTGCGCTGGGTGTTGCCGTTGAGGTTGTGCACCGCAGCCAGCACGGTGAACAGCGCATCCTGAATGCCTTCGGGAATTTCTTCGCCCTGGGCGTCGAGAATCGCCGGGTTGGTCATCAGGTGGCCGACGTTGCGCACGAACAGCAGCGAACGGCCGTGCAGGGTCACGCTGCCGCCGTTGGGCGTGGCGTACTCGCGGTCGGCGTTCAGGGTACGGGTGAAGGTCTTGCCACCCTTGCTGATACTTTCCGCCAGGTCGCCCTTCATCAGGCCCAGCCAGTTGCGGTAGACCAGCACCTTGTCGTCGGCATCGACTGCGGCGACCGAGTCTTCGCAGTCCATGATGGTGGTCAGCGCCGACTCCATGAGGATGTCTTTGACGCCGGCGGCGTCGGTGCTGCCCACCGGGGTGCTGGCGTCGATCTGAATCTCGAAGTGCAGGCCGTTGTGCTTGAGCAGCAGCGCGGTAGGCGCGGCGCCGTCGCCGTGCAGGCCGATCAGTTGCGCATCGTCACGCAGGCCGCTGTTGCTGCCGCCCTTGAGTGCGACCACCAGCTTGCCGGCCTCGACCCGGTAGGCCACGGCATCGGCATGGGAGCCGGCGCTCAGCGGCGCCGCCTGGTCGAGGAAGGCGCGGGCGAAGGCGATGACCTTGTCACCGCGAACCTTGTTGTAGCCCTGGCCTTTCTCCGCGCCGCCTTCCTCGCTGATGGCGTCGGTGCCATACAGCGCGTCGTACAGCGAGCCCCAGCGGGCGTTGGCGGCGTTCAAGGCGAAGCGCGCATTCATCACCGGCACCACCAGTTGCGGGCCGGCCATATGGGCGATTTCTTCATCGACGTTCTGGGTGCTGGCGTGGAAATCGTCTGCTTGTGGCAGCAGGTAGCCGATCTCCTGGAGGAAAGCTTTGTAGGCGGCGGCGTCGTGCGCCTGGCCTTGGCGCGCCTGGTGCCAGGCGTCGATTTGCGCTTGCAGTGCGTCGCGTTTGGCGAGCAGTGCTTTGTTCTTTGCAGCGAGGTCGTTGATGATCTTTCCAGCACCGTCCCAGAACTGCGTGGCGACGATGCCGGTCCCGGGAATGGCCTCGTCGTTGACGAAGTCATACAGGACCTTGGCGACCTGAAGGCCACCGACTCGAACGTGTTCAGTCATTGCTTGCCTCACTCTGCTCAGCTGTTTCGCTCATCGTAAAAAGCCTGTAACGCACCTTCCGCAAGGCTCCCGGACATGCCCTGAGGCGGCGGGAAGCGGCAGTGAAATCCGCCACAGGGGCGGCGTACAGGCGCCTCGGCAGACAACCGGAGGACATCTTGTAGTCCGGTTCGGCGAATACTACATGAAGCCGCTCGCCGGTGAACATCAGACTAAAAGCGTCGCTCGGCGACCATTTGGTCGCACAAGGTCACGCTGGGAAAGCGCATGTTCGCAAAAACCAAGTGGATTGTTCCAGATAAATCTCCAAACAGTACACGATCATTGTCGCGAACCTCGCTGCGGCAGGTTGCCGCGCGTTGCCTATACTCGGAGTTCGCCTGTCTGCCATGAGGAGCGTGCTGTGGAGCATCTGGTCATAACTGTCATCGCCGCCGATCAGGCGGGCCTGGTCGAACGCATCGCGCGCTGCATCAGCGAGCATCAGGGCAATTGGCTGGAAAGTCGCATGTCGCGCATGGCCGGGCAATTTGCCGGCATCGTCAGCGTGGCAGTGCCCAGCGCCGAGCAAGGCCGTCTGCTGACCTCGCTGCAAGCGCTGTCCAGCCAGGGCATTCGCGTGCAGATCGCCGAAAGCGGCGGCGAGCCGAGCGCAGTGCGTCAGGCGGTGACGATGGAACTGGTGGGTAACGACCGGCCCGGGATCGTCCGTGACATCAGCCGGGTGCTGGCGCAACTGGCGGTGAACGTGGAACGGCTCAGTACCCAGGTACAGCCCGCGCCCATGAGCAACGAGCCGCTGTTTCGCGCCGAAGCGGTGCTGGCGCTGCCGGCCGAGCTGTCGCTCGAGCGCCTGCAACAGCGCCTGGAAGGCCTGGCCGATGAGCTGATGGTGGAACTGACCGTTCGCGCCGAGGCCTAGGGCGGTTTTCCACAGTCGTTATGCACAGGCAAAGTTATGCAGAGTTGGCGGGGATTGCCTTGTGGATAAGCTGGGGGGATAGAGCTGTAGGCCTTGTAGCGCGTGGCTTGTAGAAGTTTGATCAGAAAATGTACAGAGCGACGCTGCTTGTGCACAAACGGCGGGGATGGGGCTGTGGATAAGCTCTGGAGATAACGCTGCAGGCCTTGTGCCATAAGGCCTGCAGAGGTTCGATCATAAAATGATCAGCGTTTGCGCAGAATCAGCCAGGTGTCGACGCTGTAGACCAGCAGCCCAGCCCAGATGAACATGAACGCCACCAGGCTGCTGGACGACAGGTGCTCGTCGAACAGCCAGACCGCCTGGGCCAGCACCAGCGTCGGTGCCAGGTATTGCAGAAAGCCCAGCGTGGTGTAGGGCAAATGCCGCGCAGCGGCGTTGAAACACAGCAACGGCACCAGCGTCACCGGGCCTGCCGCCATCAACCACAGCGCCTCGGTAGTGAGGTAGAAGCCCGGTTGCGCGCTGCCCATGCCGGGGTGCAGCAGC
Source organism: Pseudomonas cremoricolorata DSM 17059 = NBRC 16634 (assembly GCF_000425745.1). Taxonomy (GTDB): domain Bacteria; phylum Pseudomonadota; class Gammaproteobacteria; order Pseudomonadales; family Pseudomonadaceae; genus Aquipseudomonas; species Aquipseudomonas cremoricolorata. The sequence continues at coordinate 464,327 of NZ_AUEA01000001.1, forward strand.
AGCCAGCCCAAGGCCAGCGGCAGCAGCATCCAGGTTTCCACGACCAGGCCGGGCAAGGCCGCCACCGGGGCTTTCTTGCGAATCAGGCCGTAGAAGCCGAAGGTCAGCGCCAGGGCCAGCGACACCCAAGGCAGGCTGCCGACCTGCCATACCTGCTGCGCTACACCGACGCAGGCCAGGCCCACCGCCAGCCATTGCAGGCGGCGCAGGCGTTCACCGAGCAACAGCATGCCCAGCAGCACGTTGACCAGCGGGTTGATGTAGTAGCCAAGGCTGGCTTCGAGCATGCGCCCGCTGTTCACCGCCCAGACATACACCAGCCAGTTCAGCGCGATAAGACTGCCGCTCAGGGCCAATACCGCCAGGCGTTGCGGGTTCTGGCGCAGGTCGCGCCACCAGCCGGGGTGCTTCCACACCAGCAGCATCAGGCCACCGAACAGCGCCGACCAGAGCACCCGGTGCAGGATGATCTCCAGCGCCGGCACGCTTTGGATGGCCTTGAAGTAGAGCGGGAACAAGCCCCAGATGACGTAGGCCGACAGGCCCAGCAGATACCCGCGTCGCGGGTTGGCGGCGTGCATGAACGTTCCTTGCTGTGTGAGGGTGAAGCGGCGGGTAGTGTAGACAACCCGCCTGGCGGATTCAGAACAATTTCAGCGGCGCTTCATCCAGCGCGGCGCACTGTTCACGCAGGGCGAGGATCTGATCGCCCCAGTAACGCGGCTGGCCAAACCAGGGGAAGCTGTGCGGGAACGCCGGGTCGTCCCAGCGCCGCGCCAGCCAGGCGCTGTAATGCAACTGACGCAGCGCGCGCAACGGCTCGATCAAGACCAGTTGGCGCGGGTCGAAGTCGTGGAATTCGTTATAGCCGTCGATCAGCTCGGCCAGTTGCCCGAGGCGTTCCTCACGGCTGCCGGCCAGCATCATCCACAGATCCTGAACCGCAGGACCCATGCGGCAGTCATCGAGGTCGACGATATGGTAGGTGTCGTCGCGGTGCATGAGGTTGCCGGGGTGGCAGTCGCCATGCAGGCGAATGACCTGATGCGGGGTACGGGCGTAGATCTTCTCGACCCGGTCGAGCACGTCACGGGCCACCGACTCGAACGCCGGCAGCAGTTCCCTGGGCACGTAATCGCCGTCGAGCAAGGTGCGCAGCGAGGCGTGGCCGAAGGCTGACACGGTGAGCGTCTCGCGGTGCTCGAAGGGCCGCGTGGCGCCCACCGCATGCAGGCGTCCGAGCAACTGGCCGAGGCGGTAGAGCTGGTCGAGGTTGCCCGGCTCAGGGGCATGGCCGCCGCGCCGCGGAAACAGGGTGAAGCGAAAGCCCTGATGGCTGAACAGGCTGCGCTGGTCGAACTGCAGCGGCGCCACCACCGGCACCTCGCACTCGGCCAGCTCGGCGCTGAAACGGTGCTCTTCGAGAATCGCCGCGTCGCTCCAGCGATCGGGCCGGTAGAACTTGGCGATCAGTGGCTGCTCGCCTTCGATGCCCACCTGGTATACCCGGTTTTCATAGCTGTTGAGCGCCAGCACCCGAGCGTCGCTGAGTAGACCGACGCTCTCTACGGCGTCCAGGACCAGATCAGGGGTGAGGGTGTCGAATGGATGAGACATGGGCGCTCCGCAGGGCCTGAACAGTCGCCCATGGTAGCGCAACCCTTACAACGGCGTGCCAATCAGCACGTAGGAGGGGTGGAACAACGCTTCGATGGCGCTGCCCGGGCCGATGCCATGGCGCTGCAGCCAGGCGCTGTCGGCGATGGCGCACAGGCTCTGGCCGTTGCCCAGTTGCAGGCGCACCTCACTTTGCCCGTCATCCCCGGCCAGGCATTCGCTGACCTGCGCCTGCAGGCAGTTGTCGTCGGGGTCGAGCGCTTCGTCGCCCAGCGACAGCCGCACCCAGCCAGCCTTGAGCAGCGCGACCACGGTATCGCCCAGGGCCAGGTCGAGGCGTTCGGTGCTGTCCGGGGTGATCAGCGCGGTGATCTGCGCGCCCCCGGCCAGGGTCAGGCCAATGCGGTCGTGGCGTCCTTCGCGTTGCAGCAGGCTGACCGTGCCGGACAGTTGATTGCGCGCGCTGGTGCGCAGCATCAGGCGTCCGAGCAGGTCGAGGTCGCTGGCCTGTTCGGCTTGCAGCACCTGGGCTTGCAGCGCTTGCAGGCGCAGGTACAGATCGAGCACCCGCTGGCCCTCGTTCGACAGTTTTGCGCCACCGCCGCCACGACCACCGGTACTGCGCTCGACCAACGGGCTGGCCGCCAGGTTGTTGAGTTCGTCGATGGCGTCCCAGGCGGCCTTGTAGCTGATGCCGGCGGCTTTCGCCGCGCGGGTGATCGAGCCTTGCTCGGCGACATGCTGGAGCAGGGCGATGCGCTGCGGGCGGCGGGCGATGTGCTGGGTGAGCAAGGTAGGCAAGGGCATGGGCAGGGTGGAGGTTCCAGGACGGTAGCGGAAGGAGAGATAGCCGCGACGTTGCCTCTGCCCCCGGTGCAAGTCAAGCCTGCGCTGGGCTCGGCGTGCGCGCCAGGCAATAGACGTCGACTCGCTGCGCCCCGGCCCGGCGCAGCAGGGCTGCCAGGGTCTGCGCGGTGCTGCCGGTGGTGAGCACGTCATCGATGATCGCCAGGTGCAGGCCGGCAGGTTGCGCCGCTGGCGTCAGGCTGAAGGCGTCGCGCAGGTTGCGTCGTCGCGCGCGGGCGCTGAGGGTTTGCTGCGCAGGCGTGTCGCGGCAGCGCGTCAGCCAGCCTTCGCTGCACGGCAGCTGCAGCTCGGCCGACAGCCAGCGGGCGAGCATCGCCGCCTGGTTGAAGCCGCGCACACGCAGGCGTCGCCTGGCCAGTGGCACGGGCAACAACAGGTGCGGACGCGGCAAGCCTTCTTCGAAGCGGTGGCGCAGGTCGTGGCTGAGCAGCAGCGCCAGCACGCGCCCCAGCGGCCACTGGCGATGGTGCTTGAAGCGGCTGATGACGCTATCGAGCGGGAAGCCGTAGCGCCAGGGCGCGACCACCGAGGTGAAGGCCGGCGCCCGGCGCAGGCAGGCCGCACAGGTGAGGTTGGCTGCGGGCAACGGCAGGGCGCAGCGCTGGCAGGCGTCGATCAGCCAGGGCAGTTCGTTCTCGCAGGGGTGACAAAGCGGGTAGGGTTGCTCGGCCGGCTCGCTGCACAGTGAGCAGGTTTGCTCGCTATTTAACCAGTTGTTGACCAGTGCTTTTAACGCAAGTTGACAGTTCATGGGCCTTCCGTGAGTATGCGGGCTATCCGTGAGGCGCTGGCGGGGGCTCCCTGTCGCGGCGCAGCAACAGCCTAAACAAGGAAACGCCGATGAGCGCGAGCACAACTGCAACAACACGTCACGACTGGTCCCTGGCTGAGGTCAAGGCCCTGTTCCAACAACCGTTCAACGACCTGTTGTTTCAGGCGCAGACCGTCCACCGTGCGCATTTCGACCCCAACCAAGTGCAGGTCTCGACCTTGCTGTCGATCAAGACCGGCGCCTGCCCGGAAGACTGCAAGTACTGCCCGCAGTCTGGCCACTACAACACCGGGCTGGAAAAACAGAAGCTGATGGAAGTGCAGAAGGTGCTGGAAGAAGCCGCACGGGCCAAGGCCATCGGCTCGACCCGCTTCTGCATGGGCGCGGCCTGGAAGCATCCGTCGGCCAAGGACATGCCCTACGTGCTGGAGATGGTCAAAGGGGTCAAGGCCATGGGCCTGGAAACCTGCATGACCCTCGGCAAGCTCGATCAGGAGCAGACCAGCGCCCTGGCCCAGGCGGGCCTGGACTACTACAACCACAACCTCGACACCTCGCCGGAGTTCTACGGCAGCATCATCACCACCCGTACCTACAGCGAGCGTTTGCAGACCCTGGCCTACGTGCGCGATGCCGGCATGAAGATCTGCTCGGGCGGCATTCTTGGCATGGGCGAATCGCTCGACGACCGCGCCGGCCTGCTGATCCAGCTGGCCAACCTGCTGGAGCACCCCGAGTCGGTGCCGATCAACATGCTGGTCAAGGTCGAAGGCACGCCACTGGCAAATGAAGACGATGTCGACCCGTTCGATTTCATCCGCATGCTGGCCGTGGCGCGGCTGTTGATGCCCAAGTCCCATGTGCGCCTGTCGGCAGGCCGCGAAGCCATGAACGAACAGATGCAGGCACTGGCGTTCATGGCCGGGGCCAACTCGATCTTCTACGGTGAAAAACTGCTGACCACCGGCAACCCGCAGGCCGACAAGGACATGCAACTGTTCGCCCGCCTCGGCATCAAGCCTGAAGCGCGTGAAGAGCACGCCGACGAGGTGCATCAGGCGGCCATCGAGCAGGCGCTGGTCGAGCAGCGCAGCAGCGAACTGTTCTACGACGCAGCGTCGGCCTGAAGTGGCGTTCGATCTCACGGCGCGCCTGTCCCAGCGGCGCGCCGCTGACCTGTATCGCCAGCGCCCGCTGTTGCAGAGCCCGCAAGGCCCGCAGGTGGTGGTCGACGGCCAGCCACTGCTGGCCTTCTGCAACAACGACTACCTTGGCCTGGCCAACCACCCGGAGGTGATCGCCGCCTGGCGCGCCGGTGCCGAGCGCTGGGGCGTCGGTGGCGGTGCCTCGCACCTGGTGATCGGCCACAGCACCCCGCACCATGAGCTGGAAGAAGCCCTGGCCGATCTGACTGGGCGCCCGCGTGCGCTGCTGTTTTCCACCGGCTACATGGCCAACCTCGGCGCCATCACCGCGCTGGTCGGGCAGGGCGATTCGGTGCTGCAGGATCGCCTCAACCACGCCTCGCTGCTCGACGGCGGCCTGCTCAGTGGCGCGCGCTTCAGCCGCTACCTGCACAACGATGCGCAGAGCCTGGCCAGCCGTCTGGACAAGGCCGTGGGCGACTGCCTGGTGGTCACCGACGGGGTGTTCAGCATGGACGGCGACATGGCCGACCTGCCGGCGCTGGCCGCAGTGGCCAAGGCCCGCGGCGCCTGGCTGATGGTCGACGACGCCCATGGCCTGGGCACCCTGGGCGCCCAGGGCGGCGGGGTGGTCGAGCATTTCGGCCTGGGTGTGGATCAAGTGCCGGTGCTGATCGGCACCCTGGGCAAAGCCTGTGGCACCGCCGGGGCATTCGTGGCCGGCAGTGAAGAGCTGATCGAGGCGCTGGTGCAGTTCGCCCGGCCTTACATCTACACCACCAGCCAACCGCCGGCACTGGCCTGCGCCACGCTGAAAAGCCTGGAGCTGCTGCGCCGGGAAAGCTGGCGCCGTGAACACCTCGATGGGCTGATCGCGCAGTTCCGCCAGGGCGCGGCAGACATTGGCCTGCAACTGATGGACAGCATCACGCCGATCCAGCCGATCGTCATCGGTGACAGTGCCCGGGCCATCGAGCTGTCGCGCCGGCTGCGCGCGCGCGGGCTGTTGGTCACTGCGATTCGTCCGCCCACGGTGCCGGCGGGCAGCGCGCGGCTGCGGGTCACCCTCAGCGCGGCGCACAGCGAGGCGCAGGTGCAGCTATTGTTGGACGTATTGGCCGATTGTTATCCACAACTGGAGCCTGCCGATGCGTGACCGACTGATTCTTCTTCCCGGCTGGGGGCTGGGCACCGCGTCCCTCGAACCCCTGGCCGCCAGCCTGCGGGCCCAGGACCCACGTCTGCACGTCGAACTGGCGCCGTTGCCAGAGCTGGCCGACAGCGCGCTGGAGGTGTGGCTGGACTACCTCGACCGGCGCCTGCCCAAGGATGTCTGGCTCGGCGGCTGGTCGCTGGGCGGCATGCTCGCCAGCGCCCTGGCCGAGCGCCGTGGCGATCACTGCTGCGGGCTGCTGACCTTGGGTAGCAACCCCAGCTTCGTCGCCCGCGCGGACTGGCCCCATGGCATGGCCGCCGACACCTTCGGCACCTTCCTCGACGGCTGCCAGAACCACACCCAGGTGACCCTCAAGCGCTTTCGCAGCCTGTGCAGCGAGGGCGCCCAACAGCCGCGCACCTTGCTTCGACAACTGGGCATCGGCGTGCCCGACACCGACCCGCTGTATCTGGCCAACGGTCTCAAGGTATTGGCCCAGCTCGATACACGCGAGGCTTTGCAGCGCTACAGCGGCCCGCAACTGCACCTGTTCGCCGGCAGCGACGCGCTGGTGCCGGCCGAAGCGGCGCAGGCCCTGAGCGAGCTGCTGCCTGACGTCGAGGTCGGCCTGGTCGAAGAGAGTTCCCATGCCTTCCTGCTGGAGTACCCGCAGGATCTGGCCGAAGGCATCAAGAGTTTCCTGCATGAGAGTGGTGATGACTGATCTATCCCAGCCCAACCTGCCCGGTACATTGCCGGACAAACGTCAGGTGGCGGCGTCGTTTTCCCGTGCGGCCGCCAGCTATGACAGCGTTGCCGCGTTGCAGCGTGCGGTGGGGCACAACTTGCTCGGACGCCTGCCGCAGCCGCTGACGGCGCCGCGCTGGCTGGACCTGGGCAGCGGCACCGGCTTTTTCAGTCGCATTCTTGCCGAGCGTCATGGCGAGGATGGCGTTGCCGTGGATCTGGCCGAGGGCATGCTCGACCACGCCCGGCAGCAGGGTGGCGCGCGTCACCATGTGGCTGGCGACGCGGAACGTCTGCCGTTGCAGGACGGCTGTTTCGATCTGATCTTCAGCAGCCTGGCGCTGCAATGGTGTGGGCAGTTTTCTGCGGTGCTCGACGAGGCGGCGCGGGTACTGCGTCCAGGCGGGGTGTTCGCATTCAGCAGCTTGTGCGTCGGCACCCTCGATGAACTGCGTGCCAGTTGGCAGGCGGTCGACGGCCAGGTGCACGTCAATCGCTTCCGCCACTTCGACGACTACCAGCGCCTGACCGCTGCCAGCCCTTTGCAGGTGCTCGATGTGCAGCGCCAGGCCCATGTGCTGCATTACCCCGACGTGCGCAGACTGACCCACGAGCTCAAGGCGCTGGGTGCCCACAACCTCAACCCTGGCCGGCCTACCGGGCTTACCGGTCGAGCGCGAATCGACGGCCTGCTGCGCGCCTACGAACGTTTCCGCGACACGCAAGGGCTGCCGGCGACCTACCAAGTGGTGTACGGCGTGCTGCGCAAACCGCTGATGGGCGAGGATTGAAATGAATCAGGCGTATTTCATTGCCGGCACCGACACCGATGTCGGCAAGACCACGGTCGCTGCCGGCCTTTTGTATGCAGCGCAGGCGCAGGGGCTGAGCACGCTCGGCGCCAAACCGGTGGCCTCGGGTTGCCGGATCACCGCCGAGGGGCTGCGCAACAGCGATGCCGAAGCGTTGATCGCACAAAGCTCGCTGCGTTTGCCCTACGAGCAGGTCAACCCTTTCGCCTTCGAACCGGCCATCGCCCCGCATGTGGCGGCGCTGGAGGCGGGGGTGGTGTTGAGTGTCGAACAGCTGCATGCCGCGATGCAGCGGGTGCTGGCCCAGCAGGCCGATTTCACCCTGATCGAAGGCGCTGGGGGCTGGCGGGTGCCGCTTTGCGGCAAGGCGAATTTGTCTGACCTGGCGGTAGCATTGGGCTTGCCGGTGATTCTGGTGGTGGGGGTGCGCCTGGGCTGCATCAACCACGCTGTGCTCAGCGCTGAAGCCATCGCTGCCGATGGCCTGCAACTGGCCGGCTGGGTGGCCAACATCATCGAGCCGCAGACCTCGCGCCTGGACGAGAACCTGGCGAGCTTGAGTGAACGGTTATCGGCACCCTGCCTGGGCCATGTTCCCACGCTTGAACAGGCCACTGCGCAGCACGTGGCGCAGCACCTGCATCTGCACCGGTTGCGCTGAGCTTGCAGCAGGTTGCGTCTGTCGGATGGCACTAGGCTACTAATGGTCTACAGGCGTATGGTTTGCGCAGTGCTGCTTCAATCAGCACGGTGCTGTTTTTGCCGCTGAATCCGAGCCCTTGGAGGCCTGACATGGAAATCACTGGAAATTCCGCGTTCTACGCCGGCCTTGGCGCCATTCAGAACGGCCAGAACCGCTTCGATCAGGCCGCCAGCCAGGTCGCCAACCTCAGCGCCGAGCGCGCCGCCACCAGCCAGTCCAGCGACTTCCAGGCCGAGCGCCTGCGCAGTGTCGACCGCAGCCAGCAACTGGATCTTGCCACCGCTTCGGTCGAGCAGGCGCTGGCAGCGCATCAGGTCGAACTGGGCGCCAAAGTGGCCAAAGCCTCCGACGAAATGCTTGGGCGGATCATCGATACCTGGGCGTGAATCGGCAGTTCCTTTTTCTGCAAGACTCCTTATTGCCTCTCGATTTTCGCGGTTAAACGCGAAGGCCGGCAAAGCCGGCCTACATTCGACACTCTATCCCGCCCCGCCCAACCCCACGACCAAACCACCCTGTTTCACGGCAGAAATGGCACCATCGTCCTGCCTTGACAACGCTTCCCTCTAAACGTAAGTTTCAAACACTTGTTTGACCGAAAGCCATTCGCTGCGTTTCGGTGCCAGCGGGCTTCCCGCCAAACTCATAACTAGAGGTTTATCGCCATGCCTGACTACAAAGCCCCCTTGCGTGATATCCGCTTCGTCCGCGACGAATTGCTGGGTTATGAGGCGCACTACCAGAGCCTGCCAGGCTGTCAGGACGCCACCCCTGACATGGTCGACGCGATTCTCGAAGAGGGCGCCAAGTTCTGCGAGCAGGTGCTGGCGCCGCTGAACCGCGTGGGCGATCAGGAAGGCTGCACCTGGAGCGAAACCGGAGTGAAGACCCCCACCGGTTTCAAGCAGGCTTACCAGCAGTTCGTCGAAGGCGGCTGGCCGAGCCTGGCCCATGACGTCGAACATGGCGGCCAGGGCTTGCCGGAATCGCTGGGTCTTGCGGTCAGCGAAATGGTCGGTGAGGCCAACTGGTCGTGGGGCATGTACCCCGGCCTGTCCCACGGCGCGATGAACACCCTGTCGGCCCACGGCACCGCCGAGCAGCAGCACACCTACCTGAGCAAACTGGTCACCGGCGAATGGACCGGCACCATGTGCCTCACCGAATCCCATTGCGGCACCGATCTGGGCATGCTGCGCACCCGCGCCGAGCCGCAGGCCGATGGCAGCTACAAAGTCACTGGCACCAAGATCTTCATCTCTGCCGGTGAACACGACATGGCCGAGAACATCGTGCACATCGTCCTGGCGCGCCTGCCCGACGCCCCTGCCGGCACCAAAGGCATCTCGCTGTTCATCGTGCCCAAGTTCCTGCCCAACGCCGAAGGCGGCGTCGGTGAGCGCAACGCCGTGCAGTGCGGCTCGCTGGAGCACAAGATGGGCATCCACGGTAACGCCACCTGCGTGATGAACTTCGACGGCGCCACCGGCTACCTGATCGGGCCGGCCAACAAGGGCCTGAACTGCATGTTCACCTTCATGAACACCGCGCGTCTGGGCACTGCCCTGCAGGGCCTGGCCCACGCTGAAGTGGCCTTCCAGGGCGGCCTGAAGTATGCCCGTGATCGTCTGCAGATGCGTTCGCTGACCGGCCCGAAAGCCCCTGAGAAAGGCGCCGACCCGATCATCGTTCACCCCGATGTGCGGCGCATGCTGCTGACCATGAAGGCGTTCGCCGAAGGCAACCGCGCCATGGTGTATTTCACCGCTCAGCAGGTCGACATCCTCAAGTACAGCGAAGATGAAGAAGCGCGCAAGAAAGCCGACGCCTTGCTCGCCTTCATGACCCCGATCGCCAAGGCGTTCATGACCGAAGTGGGCTTCGAATCCGCCAACCATGGGGTGCAGATCTACGGCGGTCACGGCTTCATCGCCGAGTGGGGCATGGAGCAGAACGTGCGCGACAGCCGCATCTCCATGCTCTATGAGGGCACAACCGGCATCCAGGCCCTCGACCTGCTCGGGCGCAAGGTGCTGATGACCCAGGGCGAGGCGCTCAAGAGCTTCACCAAGATCGTGCACAAGTTCTGCCAGGCTCAGGAAGGCAACGAAGCGGTGCAGGAGTTTGTCACTCCGCTGGCAGCGCTGAACAAGGAATGGGGCGAGCTGACCATGAAGATCGGCATGGCCGCCATGAAGAACCGCGAAGAAGTCGGCGCGGCTTCGGTGGATTACGTCATGTACTCCGGCTATGCCTGCCTGGCCTATTTCTGGGCCGACATCGCCCGTCTGGCTGCGGAAAAACTCGCTGCCGGCACCAGCGAAGAGGCGTTCTACACCGCCAAGCTGCAAACCGCGCGCTTCTACTTCCAGCGCATCCTGCCGCGCACCCGCAGCCACGTGGCAGCGATGCTGTCCGGTGCCGACAACCTGATGGCGATGGACGAGGAAGCCTTCGGCCTGTCGATCTGATCGACCTGCGCCCTGCCTGCGCCTGCCCTTGCGGCAGGCGTTTTTTTGTCTGCGAAACGGGTAGGCAGTGGTGACCGGAACTGACTCTTCAGTCTCTCTGCGACCGCATGTACCCTAGATGTTGTTACGTTACACTCCGAGCAATTCTGTGCGGCGGCCCGTCAGGCCGCGCTCGATCCCTACCGCGAGAGGTTGTCATGGCTGAATACAAAGCGCCCCTGCGTGATATGCAGTTCCTTCTCAACGACGTGTTCGGCGTGGCGCAACGCTGGGCCGAGCTGCCGGCACTGGCCGAGCTGGTCGATATCGACACGGCGCTGGCGGTGCTGGAAGAAGCCGGCAAGGTCGCCGGGCGCAGCATCGCCCCGCTCAGCCGCGCGGCCGACGAAGAGGGTTGCCATTGGCAGGACGGTGCGGTGCGTACACCGGCAGGCTTCATCGACGCCTACCGCACCTACGCCGAAGGCGGCTGGGTTGGGGTGGGCGGTGATCCGGCGTTCGCCGGCATGGGCATGCCCAAAGTGGTCTCGGCCCAGGTCGAGGAAATGGTCAATGCCGCCAGCCTGTCGTTCGGCCTGTACCCGATGCTCACCGCAGGCGCCTGCCTGGCGATCCATGCGCATGCCAGCGAAGCGCTCAAGCAGGCGTATCTGCCGAACATGTACGCAGGCGTCTGGGCCGGCTCCATGTGCCTCACCGAATCGCACGCCGGCACCGACCTGGGGCTGATCCGCACCCGCGCCGAACCCCAGGCCGATGGCAGTTTCAAGGTCAGCGGCACGAAGATCTTCATCACCGGCGGCGAGCACGACCTGACCGAAAACATCATCCACCTGGTGCTGGCGAAACTGCCCGACGCCCCCGCTGGCCCGAAAGGCATTTCCCTGTTGCTGGTGCCCAAATTCCTGGTCAATGCCGACGGCAGCCTGGGTGCGCGCAACGCGGTCAGTTGCGGCTCCATCGAGCACAAGATGGGCATCCAGGCCTCGGCCACCTGCGTGATGAACTTCGACGGCGCCACCGGTTACCTGGTCGGCGAGGCCAACAAGGGCCTGGCGGCGATGTTCACCATGATGAACTACGAACGTCTCGGGGTCGGCATCCAGGGCCTGGCCTCGGCCGAGCGCTCTTACCAGAACGCCGTGGAATATGCTCGCGAGCGCCTGCAAAGCCGCTCGCCGAGCGGTGCCCAGGCCAAGGACAAACTGGCCGATCCGATCATCGTCCACCCCGATGTGCGGCGCATGCTGCTGACCATGAAGGCCCTGATCGAGGGCGGCCGAGCGTTCTCGACGTACGTGGCGCTGCAACTGGACAACGCCAAGTACAGCCAGGACCCTGCCGTGGTGCAGCGTAGTGAAGCGCTGGTCGCGCTGCTGACCCCAGTGGCCAAGGCCTTCCTCACCGACCTGGGCCTGGAATGCACCGTGCACGGCCAGCAGGTGTTCGGTGGTCATGGCTACATTCGTGAATGGGGCCAGGAGCAACTGGTGCGTGACGTGCGGATCACGCAGATCTACGAAGGCACCAACGGCATTCAGGCGCTCGACCTGATGGGCCGTAAAGTGGTCGGCAGCGGTGGCGCGTTCTACCGGGTGTTCTCGGAAGAAGTACAAGGCTTTATCGATGGCGCAGGCAGCGAGCTGGATGAATTCACCCGGCCCTTGGCTGACGCCCTCGAACGCCTGAACGACCTGACCGATTGGGTCCTGCAACAGGCCAAGGCCGACCCCACGCAGATCGGCGCGGCTTCGGTGGAATACCTGCATGCCTTCGGCTATGTCGCCTACGCCTACATGTGGGCGCGCATGGCCGGCGCTGCCCAGGTTGGTAGTGGCGATGCTGCGTTCGATTCGGCAAAACTGGGCACCGCACGCTTCTATTTCGCCCGCCTGCTGCCGCGCCTGGATTCGTTGATTGCCTCGGTCAAGGCCGGCAGTGAGTCGCTGTATTTGTTGAGTGCCGAGCAGTTCTGAGGCGGCGGGTCTGACGGACGGAAATGGGAATGGACCTCGCTTGTAAGTTATTTCCTACATGACGTGGTGACTTTTCGCCACTTCTCTCAGATTTGTTACCGGCGTAATCTTTGTTTCAAGGACGTAGCGCAGGAAGCGCAAAGGACAGAACAGGGACTACGCAGGAGTTCTCACCAGGATGGTGAGCGATATGGATGTCAGGGAAACAGTCTGAAAGCCCCGCTTATGCGGGGTTTTCTCTGTGCGCGCGATTTAACCCGGGCGCCTGCGCCGCTCTGGGGCGTAGCTTGCGTTGAACCTCCGCCAAGCCGCGCGAGTCTGTGTTGAAACCCCTTCACGGAGAATCACGCATGGACTTCATCCGCATCATCATCGCCATTCTGCTGCCCCCGCTGGGCGTGTTCCTGCAGGTCGGTTTCGCCGGTGCGTTCTGGCTGAACATCTTGCTGACCCTGCTTGGCTACATCCCAGGCATCGTCCACGCGGTGTACATCATCGCCAAACGCTGACGTGGGGGCGCCCGGCGCCCCTCATGGTCGCTCTGCCAGAATCTGGCAATAGAATCGCCATTCCGCCTCCAGGGCATGGGCCAGGTTCGCCGCCCGGCGCAGGCCATGGCGTTCCCCAGGGTAGAAATGCCCCTCGGCGTCGACGCCGTTGGCGCGCAGCGCATCCAGCATGCTGCGCGTCTGCTGCGGCACCACCACCGCATCCAGCTCCCCTTGGAAGAAGATCACCGGCACCTCGATGTCGCTGGCGTGCAGCAGCGGTGTGCGCTGCCGATAGCGCTCGGCGTCGGCGTGCGGGTCACCGATCAGCCAGTCCAGGTAATCGCCTTCGAACTTGTGCGTCACGCGCCCCAGTGCCAGCGGGTCGCTGACCCCGTACCAACTGGCGCCGCCGCGAAAGACCTTGCTGAACGCCAGCGCGCAGAGGGTGGTGTAGCCCCCGGAACTGCCGCCACGAATGAATGCCCGGGTGGGGTCGATCACCCCGCGCGCGGCCAGGTGCGCCACGGCGGCGCAGGCGTCTTCGACGTCGCTGTCACCCCAGCGCAGGTGCAAAGCCTGCCGGTAGGCGCGGCCATAGCCGGTGCTGCCGCGGTAGTTGAGGTCGGCCACGGCAAAGCCGCGCTGGGTCCAGAACTGGATGCGGGGGTCGAGCACCGGGTAGCAGGCCGAGGTCGGCCCGCCATGCACGAACACCAGCAGCGGCGCCGCGCCCTGCGCCTGGCTCGGCGGGTAGAAGAAGCCGTGGGCGGTAGCTCCGCCACTGGGGTACGTCAGCGGCTGCGGCTGGCTGATCTGTTGCGCGGCAAGTGGGCTGCCTCCTCCGGCCAGCACCGTGAGCGCGCCATCAGCGCGGCGGATGCGCAACACGCAGGGCAACTGGGTAGGCGATGCGGCAATCGCGTAGAGGTACTGCGCGTCCAGCGCCAGGCTGCGAAAGCGGCTGTAGGCGCTGGCCAAGTGCTGCTCGGTGTGCCCCGCCCGCTGCACGCCCAGATGACCGAAGCCGTCCTCGAACCAGGTGGCCAGAAAGCCCTCGTCGGCCAGCGGCAACCAGGTGCAGGCGCCCAGTTGCCAGGGCGCCGCGGCGTGGTCGGCAGCCAGGGCCGGCAAGGCTTGCCAGCGCTCAGCGCACTCGCCCCAGGGCTGCCAGAAGCCATTCAGGTCGCTCAGGCACAGCAGGCGCCCGGCAGCATCGAAGCGTGGTTGCTGCAAGGCCTGCGGCAGCTCGGCTCCGGCCACGCAGCGCGGCGTATGCCAGCGGCCATCGGCGCCGCGCTGAGCACTCATCAAGCGGGTGTGGCTCCAGGGCTGCGCCGGGCGCGACCATTCGATCCAGGCCAGCCGCTGGGCATCGCCGCTCAAGGTTGGCGCCGCGTAGAAATCCGCGCCTTCGGCCAGCACCTGGCGCTGGCTGTCGGCGAAGGCCACCAGGCGATGCACCACCTGTTCAGCGTGGTGTTCTTCCACCGCCAGCAACAGGCCGGCGTGCCAGTGCAGGTCGCCGTAGCGACTGCTCGCATCCTGGCTGACCCGCTGCGGCGCGCCGCCTTGCAGCGCTTGGCGGTAGATCTGTTGGTCAGCCTCGTTGACGAACAGCACCTCGCCAGCGCCGACGCAGAAGCTGCCACCGCCATATTCATACACCCGGCTGCGCACGCTGAAACCGTCCGGGGTCAGGCAATGGGCCTGCTCATCGCGCCACAGCCAGAGACGACACGCGCCATCGGCGGGGCGCAGTTCATTCCACAACAACCCCGCATCGCTTACGCGCAATTCGGCGAAATCGGTGCCGGCGGCCACCGCCTGGGCCGCGCTGAACTCAGCCACGGGCGATCACCCGCGAGTTGCGTTCATTGCGAAAGGTCAGCTGCTCGATGTTCACGGCGCTGTGCTCGGACTCTTCGCGGGCCTTGAGGATGATGCCGTGGTCCGGCGACTTGCCGCACACCGGGTCGGCCTTGCTGGCGTCGCCGGTGAGCATGAAGGCCTGACAACGGCAGCCGCCGAAGTCCTTTTCCTTTTCATCGCAACTGCGGCACGGCTCGGGCATCCAGTCGAAGCCGCGGTAGCGGTTGAAGCCGAACGAGTCGTACCAGATATGCCGCAGGTCGTGGTCGCGCACGTTGGGAAACTGCACCGGCAACTGGCGCGCGCCGTGGCAGGGCAGGGCGGTGCCGTCGGGGGTGACGGTGAGAAACAGGCTGCCCCAGCCGTTCATGCACGGTTTGGGGCGCTCTTCGTAATAATCCGGGGTGACGAAGATCAGCTTGCACGGATGATCCTGCGCCTTGAGCCGCTCGCGGTACTCGTTGGTGATGCGTTCGGCCCGTTGCAATTGCGCCTGGGTCGGCAGCAGGCCGAGGCGGTTGAGTTCGGCCCAGCCATAGAACTGGCAGGTGGCCAGCTCGACGAAGTCGGCCTCCAGGGCCAGGCACAGGTCGATGATGCGCGCGATGTGATCGATGTTGTGCCGGTGGGTGACGAAGTTCAGCACCATCGGGTAGCCATGGGCCTTCACCGCGCGGGCCATTTCCAGTTTCTGCGCGAAGGCCTTCTTCGAGCCGGCGAGCAGGTTGTTCACCTGTTCGTCGCTGGCCTGGAAGCTGATCTGGATATGGTCGAGACCGGCCTTGCGGAAGGCCGCGATCTTCGCTTCGGTGAGGCCGATGCCTGAGGTGATCAGGTTGGTGTAGTAGCCCAGCCGCCGCGCTTCGCCGATCAGTTCGGCAAGGTCCTGGCGCACCAGCGGCTCGCCGCCGGAGAAGCCGATTTGCGCGGCGCCCATCTGCCGCGCCTCGGCCATCACCTTGAACCACTGCTCGGTGCTCAGTTCTTCGCCCTGACGGGCGAAGTCCAGCGGATTGGAGCAATACGGGCATTGCAGCGGGCAACGGTAGGTCAGCTCGGCGAGCAGCCACAGCGGCAGGCCTACCGGCGGTTTTCCCGCCGGCTCAGGCGAGGATGATCCAGTGTTCGGCACGGGCCACCTCCATGAACTGCTCGATGTCCACGGCCACCTCGGGGATGCCGGGGAACTGCTGCTCGAGTTCGCCGATGATCTGCGCCACGCTGCGCTGGCCGTCGATCAGGCCACCGATCAGCGCCGCGCTTTCGTTGAGCTTGATCATGCCTTCGGGATACAGCAGCACGTGGCCCTGCTGCGCCGGCTCGTACTGAAAGCGATAGCCCGGGCGCCAGCGCGGGATGTGACTGAGGTCCAGGCTCATAACGTGATTCCCTTGTGCCAGACCCGCTCGCGGGTCACGCAGTGGTACGGCGGGCGGTCCAGCTCGTAGGCCATGCTCATGGCGTCGAGCATGCTCCAGAGGATGTCCAGCTTGAACTGAAGAATTTCCAGCATGCGCTGTTGGCCGGCATAGGTGGTGTAGTGCTGCAAGGTGATCGCCAGGCCATGTTCGACATCGCGCCGGGCCTGCCCAAGGCGGGTGCGGAAGTAGGCGTAGCCATCCGGGTCGATCCATGGGTAATGCTGTGGCCAGCTGTCGAGCCGCGACTGGTGAATCTGTGGCGCGAACAGCTCGGTCAGCGAGCTGCTGGCCGCTTCCTGCCAACTGGCGCGACGGGCGAAGTTGACGTAGGCGTCGACGGCGAAACGTACCCCCGGCAGCACCAGCTCCTGCGAGCGCAGTTGCTCAGGGTCCAGGCCCACCGCCTGGCCCAGGCGCAGCCAGGCTTCGATACCGCCGTCTTCACCCGGCGCGCCGTCGTGGTCGAGCAGGCGTTGAATCCATTCACGGCGGATTTCCCGGTCGGGGCAGTTGGCGAGAATCGCCGCGTCCTTGAGCGGGATGTTGACCTGGTAATAGAACCGATTGGCGACCCAGCCCTGGATCTGCTCGCGGGTGGCGCGGCCCTGGTACATGGCCACATGAAAGGGGTGGTGGATGTGGTAGTAGGCGCCTTTGGCGCGCAGGGCCTGCTCGAATTCGGCAGGCGACATCGCCGGTTGATCGCGCATCGAAACTCCTGGGTCGACCGTCACAGTTCGAGGCTCATGCCGTCGAACGCCACTTCCACGCCGCGGCGCAGGACCTCGGCGTGTTCGGCGGAGTCTTCGTCGAGAATCGGGTTGGTGTTGTTGATGTGGATAAGCACCTTGCGCTGGCGCGGGAAGCCTTCTAGCACTTCGAGCATGCCGCCTGGGCCGTGCTGGGCGAGGTGGCCCATCTCGGTACCGGTGCGGGTGCCGACGCCGCGGCGCTGCATTTCATCGTCGGTCCACAGGGTGCCGTCGACCAGCAGGCAGTCGGCGCTGCCCATCATGTCGAGCAAGGCGTCATCGAACTGGCCCAGCCCTGGGGCGTAGAACAGCGTGCCGCCGGTGCGGGTGTCTTGCACCAATAGGCCGAGGTTGTCACCTGGGTGCGGGTCGAAACGGTGCGGCGAGTAGGGCGGCGCGGCGCTGCGCAGCGGGAATGGGGTGAAGCGCAGGTTCGGGCAGGCCGGGATGACGAAGCTGCCTTCCAGGGCAATGCGATTCCACACCAGGCCGCCGTTCCAGTGGCTGAGCATGTTGAACAGCGGGAAGCCGGTGCTCAAGTCCTGATGGACCATGTCGGTGCACCAGACCTGGTGCGGGCAGCCTTCGCGCAGGCTGAGCAGGCCGGTGGTGTGGTCGATCTGGCTGTCGAGCAAAACGATGGCATCGATGCCGGTGTCGCGCAGGGCGCGCGCCGGCTGCATCGGCGCGAAACCTTGCAGTTGTGCGCGGATGTCGGGCGAGGCATTGCACAGAATCCAGTGCTCGCCATCGTCGGACAAGGCGATCGACGACTGCGTGCGCGCCTTGGCCTTCAGGCTGCCATCGCGAAAACCCGTGCAGTTGGCGCAGTTGCAGTTCCACTGCGGGAAACCGCCACCGGCGGCGGAACCGAGAATCTGGACGTACATGGCGACTCCGTGGGCAAAAAGCAAAACGCCCCGGCGAGCCGAGGCGTTGAACAGCGCTGGCCTTAGCGGTTGGCGAAGTACATGGTGACTTCGAAGCCAATGCGCAGATCAGTGTAAGCAGGTTTGGTCCACATGGCCGTACTCCTTGCGAAGGGGGTTGAAGGGATGTCGCTAGTCATTTGGTGGCAAGCGAGGGAGGGGGTTCAATCGAGTGATCGGGCAATATCGTACAAGAAGTGTATGGAATCGGCTGATGAATCATCCGATAAACCCTATTGCCGTTCCGGTAACAATTCATTTGAAGGAGGCCATGGTGTCGCCGGCTCCGCGCTATTGGCCAGGCACAGCCAGGGCGCGTCTGCGGCAAGCAACGCTGTCTGCAAGCGTTGCAGGTCGGCATGGCGTACGTCACCCAGCGCCTCGCGCAGGGTCTGCAGGCTGCCGGGGTTGCCCGCCAAGCGGTTCTGCCAGGCCCAGTGGGCGATGTCTGCCGGGTCCATGTTGGCCTGCTCGAACTGTTCGGTCAGGGCCTGCTGCGCCTGGGGCGTCAGCTCGACAGCCGCCGCCAGAATGCCGTGCAGGTGTTGGAGAATGCGCGGCGCAGGGGTGTGGGGCGATTGCACGCCGAACAACAGCCCGCCGATGCCTTCGACCTGACGAAAGGCGCTGAACACCGCATAGCCCAGTTGCAGCTCGACGCGCAGGCGTTGGTAGACCGGGCCTTGCAGCAGCTGCGCAAGCAGGCGACCGGCCGCCTGTTGGCTGGGCAGCAACGGACAGAACAGCAACAGTGCGTGTTCACTGCCTGAGGTTTCCACGCGCTGCCAGCGCCGCGACTGCGCCGGCCGGGCAAAGCCGTCGGCTGCGGGTTGGCCGGGCACGGCCCGCATGGCCGTGGCCAGCGCCTGCAAACCGGCCGCGTCGAAACCGTTGGCCTGGGCCTGCCACTGCGCATCTGCGCACAGCGCATCGTCACTGATCAGCATGCGCGCCGCGCCGGGCGCTTGCTTCACCAGGGCCTCGGGCAGATGCGCCAGCAAGGCGCGGATCGGCATCGTGACGGGCGCGCTGGCCTGCTCACTGAGCGCCGTGGCACTGGAAACGTCACGCAGGTGTTCAATGGCCAGCGCCACCGTGCGAATCACCGCCGCTTGCGGGCCGCGGCACTGAAGTTGCAAAAAGCACCCAGGATGGTCGAGCTGTAGATGCAGCGAGGCCTGACTGGCCCGTGCCTGCAAGGGCTGCAAGGCCTGCAGCAGCGCAGTCGGGGCTGCGGTCGGCAAGCGCCAGCGCAGGGTGAAGCTGGCCGTGTGGCCGAGGCTGGGCAGGCTCTGCGCGACATCCACCGCAGCCGGCAACACCGCACCGTCACTGGCCGGCAGCGTATCGAGTAGCAGCGCTTCGGCAGCCGGCAGCGGCCAGTGCGCGTGGCCTGCGCTGGGCAACGAGTCGAGCAGCGCTGCAAGTGCGTGCTGCGCCTGTTGATCCAGCCCGCTCAACGGCAGACCGGCGCAGTCGGCACGGGCCAGTTGCACGGCGCTGGCAGTGTCGGCGCGACGCTTCTGCACGCGGCTGAAATGCTCGTCGAGCTGCTCTGCCGGGGCCTGACGCAGGGCGTCGAACCACTGATACAGCAGCGTGCGCAGCTCGGCAGCACGGCTGGCGTCGCTGCCGAGCATCTTCACGTGCCACAGCGCCTGGCCGGCGAATGCATACAGCGTTCGCACCCGGCAAGCGCTCGCCCACTGGCGCTGCTGGGCGGTGTGCAGCCAACTGCCGGGGCGTGGGTCGGTGATGTGCTCAGCGAGCAGTTGCAGCGCCCGTTCAGCCCCGGCTGGGAGGTATTCATGGGCGAACAGCAGCTCGCTCGAACGCAGCGGCGCGCCATCGAGTAGCGGTGGTGGCGGCGCCTGCGCTGCGGCTGTGCCTGCCGGCAACTGCGCGGCGTAGCGCCGGCCCAGCGCCTCTAGCTGCTCCAGCGGCTGCGGTCCGCACAGGCTCAGGGTCATCTGCCCGCCGCAGTAGAAGCGCTGGTGAAATTCGCGCAGGGCGTGCTGGAAGGCCGGGTCATGCAGCGCCAGGCTGAAGCGGTTGCCGGCATGGAAGCCGCTCAGGGGATGGCGCGGCGACACCGCTTGCAGCAACGCGAATTCGCCTCGGGC
The DNA here is from genome assembly GCF_000425745.1 of Pseudomonas cremoricolorata DSM 17059 = NBRC 16634. GTDB lineage: Bacteria > Pseudomonadota > Gammaproteobacteria > Pseudomonadales > Pseudomonadaceae > Aquipseudomonas > Aquipseudomonas cremoricolorata. The sequence goes on from NZ_AUEA01000001.1 coordinate 484,178, forward strand.
CTGGGCATCGCGTGACCAGGCGATGAACTCGGCGTGGATCACTTCGCGCTCGCGCTGCTGCCGGGCGATATCCAGCAGCGGCTCGGCGAGCATCTGGCACAGGCGCTCGAGGCCACCGGCAAAAGCTGCACAGGGCACTTCGAAGAAAAAGTCGGTGGTGCGTTCACGGGTGCTGGCGTTGACCTGGCCACCGGCGCCCTGGACGAAGCGCATCAGGCCGTCGTCGAGGGGGAAACGCGCCGTGCCGAGAAACAGCAGGTGTTCGAGAAAGTGCGCCAGCCCCGGCCAGCGCGGCGCGGCATCGTGACTCCCGGCGCGCACCCGCAACGCTGCCGCGGCGCGATTCAGGCGCGGGCTGTGGCGCAACAGCAGGTGCAGGCCGTTGGCAAGGCGCAGCGAGCGGGTGGCGTCAGGCATGGGGCCTCCTCGGTGGAGGCGTCATGCTAGCGCATCAGCAGCGCCACACCGGGGAAATCCGCAGGGGTGGTCAATGTTCTTCGCTGTCGTCGTCATCGCTGCCGGCGACGTTCATGCCCAGTTCCTTGATCTTGCGCGTCAGGGTGTTGCGGCCCCAGCCGAGCAACAGCGCCGCGTCACGGCGGCGGCCGACGGTGTGCTTGAGGGCGGTCTCGATCATGATCCGCTCGAAGCTGGGCACTGCGCTGTCGAGCAGATTGGTCTGGCCGCGGGCCAGGGCCTGGTCGGCCCACTGGCGCAGGGCCTGCTCCCAGTTGGTCACCGGTGTGGCGTCTTGCGGCAGGTTGAGCAGCTCGGGCGGCAGGTCGCCGATCAGCACCTCACGGCTGGAGGCCATCACGGTGATCCAGCGGCAGGTGTTTTCCATCTGCCGCACGTTGCCTGGCCACGGCAGGTTGCGCATGAAGGTCTCGGTTTCCGGCTTGAGCAGCTTGGGCTCGACCGACAGCTCCTGCGCCGCACGGGCGAGGAAGTGCCGGGCCAGGGCCGGAATGTCTTCACGGCGGTCGGCCAGGCGCGGAATGTGGATGCGGATGACGTTGAGCCTGTGGAACAGGTCTTCACGGAACTTGCCTGCCTGCACCAGCGATTCCAGGTTCTGGTGGGTGGCGGCGATGATGCGCACATCGACCTTGACCGGAATGTGCCCGCCGACCCGATAGAACTCGCCATCGGCCAGCACCCGCAGCAGACGGGTCTGGGTATCGGCGGGCATGTCGCCGATCTCGTCGAGGAACAGCGTGCCGCCATCGGCCTGCTCGAAGCGCCCGCGGCGCAGGTTGGCCGCGCCGGTGAAGGCACCTTTTTCGTGGCCGAACAGCTCCGACTCCATCAGGTCCTTGGGGATGGCGGCCATGTTCAGCGCGATGAACGGCGATGACGCGCGCGGGCTGTGGCGGTGCAGGGCGTGGGCCACCAGCTCCTTGCCGGTGCCCGACTCGCCGTTGATCAGCACGGTGATGTTGGAGTGGCTGAGGCGGCCGATGGCGCGGAACACCTCCTGCATCGCCGGCGCCTCGCCGATGATCTCCGGTGTGCGCGCCAGTGCCTGTGGCACGGCCAGGCCTTGCTGTTCCTGGGCGTGCTGGTTGGCGCGCTTGACCAGCGCGACCGCCTCATCGACGTCGAACGGCTTGGGCAGGTATTCGAAGGCGCCGCCCTGGTAAGAAGCCACGGCGCTGTCCAGGTCGGAATGGGCGGTCATGATGATCACCGGCAGGCGCGGGTGCTGCTCGCGAATCTGTGCCAGCAGGTCGAGGCCACTGGTGCCCGGCATGCGGATATCGGAAATGATCACGTCCGGTTGCTGGCGTGCCAGGCGGCCCATCACGCCCTCGGCGCTGTCGAAGCTCTGGGTGGTCATGCCTTCCTGTTGCAGGGCTTTTTCCAGCACCCAGCGGATGGAGCGATCATCGTCGACGATCCAGACGGTTTCACTTCGGCTCATGAGACGGGGGCTCCTTGTTCCAGCGGCAGGAATATCGAAAAGGTGGTGTGGCCGGGGTGGCTCTCACACTCGATCAGCCCTTGGTGCTGGCTGATGATGTTCTGGGTGATGGCAAGGCCCAGGCCGGTACCATCGGGGCGTCCGCTGACCATCGGATAGAACAGCGTGTCTTGCAGTTCGGCCGGAATACCGGGGCCGTTGTCGCTGATTTCGACCCGCGCCACCAGACGGTGACGGATGTGGCCGATGGTGAACTGGCGCACGGCGCGGCTGCGCAGGCTGATGCGGCCCAGGCGCAGGGCGTTTTGCCCGCCGATCGCCTGCATGGCGTTGCGCACGATGTTGAGCACCGCCTGGATCATCTGCTCGCGGTCGATCAGCACGTCGGGCAGGCTCGGGTCGTAGTCGCGCACCAAGGTGATGCTGCCCTGGCTTTCTGCTTCCACCAGGCTGCAGACGTGCTCCAGCACTTCATGGATGTTGGTCATGGCCAGCGACGGCAGCTTGTTCGAGCCAAGCATGCGGTCGACCAGATTGCGCAGGCGGTCGGCCTCTTCGATGATCACGTTGGTGTAGTCGCGCAGGCCATCTTCGGGCAGTTCGCGCGCCAGCAACTGCGCAGCGCCACGAATCCCGCCCAGCGGGTTCTTGATTTCGTGGGCCAGACCACGCACCAGCATCTTGGTGGTCTCCTGCTTGCTCAGCTGCGCCTCTTCCTTGGTGATGCGCAGCAGGCGATCACGCGGGTGGACTTCGAGCAGCAGCAAGGTGCTGCCCTGGTGCAGGATTGGCGTCACGGCATAGTCGACGGTGATGCTCTGGCCGCCCAGCGAGGTCAGCAGCGCCTCGCGCTTGGTGAACGGGTGCGCCTGTTGCACGGCCTGGCGCAGCGAGCTGAGGGCTTCGACCGACTCGGTGAACAGTTCGCTGATGAACTGCCCATGGCTGCGCTGGCCGCTGATGGCCAGGAGCATTTCCGCCGCCGGATTCATGTACTCCAGGCGCAGTTCGGCGTTGAGCAGCAGTGTGGCGGTGGTCAGGTTGTCCAGCAGCAGCCTGTGCTGTGCGTCGCTGATGGTCATGATCTGGGGTGACCTCATATAAGTCGCATGACGGCGCGCTGAGCGCGAGGACTCGGTCGGTGCCCTGAAACGCGGCGGCCGGTGTCGGCGTGATCCGATCAACGTGATCCACGGAAACTGCAAGAAACAAACCAAGGCTCTGAAAAGAAGCAAAATTCAGCGCTGCCTGCGTGTGACTGCGCGATCAGGGCTCACTGAGCGGCTGGGGATGAATCAAAGTGGGCTGTGCACTCCCTCGCACAGCGCTCCAGTGCACCAATATAGAGCATTGCGCTCAGAGGGCGTCGCAGATGCGTCCTGTGGCGCGTTGCAGTGCCAGTTCGTGCAAGGGGTCGCGAGCGCGCTCGGCAATGGCGTTGGCCAGCGCACGCGCGCAGTCGTCGGGGCGCTCGCGTTCGAAGCGTTGCAGGTCGCTCAGCAACTGGTGCTGCAGGGCGTCGAGTTGCGGGCGCAGGGCGGTCTTGAGGTCCAGGCGCGGAGTGTCGGGCGCCTGCTGCTTGAGTTGCCAGCGGTTGAGCAGGGCGTACTGCACCAGTTTGCTGGCCTCGATCTGGTCGGCGAAGAAGCCGGTGGCGCGCCGTGGTTCGAGTTGATGATCGGCTGCAGCTTCGGCGACGCGATCGAGAATCTGCCGCTCGCGGGCCACGGCCTGCACCGGCATGTTCTGGTCCCACTTGAGCAAGGCCACGCCATTGGCCAGGGCCAGTCGACGTTCGACGGTGTCGAGCAAGGTATCGAGAGCGGTATCGGGTTTGCGCGCTGCGGTGCAGGCGGATAGGCAGAGGGAAAGCAGCAGGGTGGGGATGATGGGGTACATGGGCCTGTCCTCGAAATGTGGGCAGGAAAGTGTGCCGCCTGCGGCAAGCGCTGATGTGTAGGAGGTCTCCGATTTCGCTGACGGCTGAAACGGCAACGGCCTTCCGAAGAAGGCCGTTGTGGGTAGCGCAAGCGACGACAGGCGTCGCTTACATCACACGCTGTAGTACAGGTCGTACTCCAGTGGGTGAACGAAGGTGCGCACCTTGATCTCTTCTTCCGACTTCAGCTCGATGTAGGCATCGATGAAGTCGTCGGAGAACACGCCGCCCTTGGTCAGGAAGGCACGGCCCTTGTCCAGCTCTTCCAGGGCTTCTTTCAGGCTGCCGCAGACCTGCGGGATTTCCTTGGCCTCTTCAGGCGGCAGGTCGTACAGGTTCTTGTCGGCAGCATCGCCTGGGTGGATCTTGTTCTGGATGCCGTCCAGGCCAGCCATCAGCAGTGCGGCGAAGCACAGGTACGGGTTGGCAGCCGGGTCGGGGAAGCGCGCTTCGATGCGGCGAGCTTTCGGGCTGGACACGTAAGGAATACGGATCGAGGCCGAGCGGTTGCGAGCCGAGTAGGCCAGCATCACCGGCGCTTCGAAGCCAGGTACCAGACGCTTGTAGGAGTTGGTGGCCGGGTTGGTGAAGCCGTTCAGTGCCTTGCCGTGCTTGATGATGCCGCCGATGAAGTACAGGGCGGTGTCGGACAGACCGGCATAGCCTTCGCCAGAGAAGGTGTTCTTGCCTTCCTTGGAGATCGACATGTGCACGTGCATGCCCGAGCCGTTGTCGCCGTACAGAGGCTTGGGCATGAAGGTAGCGGTCTTGCCGTAGGCGTCGGCGACGTTGTGTACGCAGTACTTCAGGGTCTGAACTTCGTCAGCCTTGGTGACCAGGGTGTTGAACTTGACGCCGATCTCGTTCTGGCCAGCGGTGGCCACTTCGTGGTGGTGCACTTCGACGACCAGGCCCATTTCTTCCATGGCGTTGCACATGGCAGTACGGATTTCGTGGTCGTGGTCGCACGGCGGAACCGGGAAGTAACCGCCTTTGACGGCAGGGCGGTGGCCCTTGTTGCCGCCTTCGACGTCTTGGTCGGTCATCCACGAGCCTTGCTCGGAGTAGATCTTGAACATCGAGCCGGAGATGTCCGACTTGAACTTGACCTGGTCGAAGATGAAGAACTCAGGCTCAGGGCCAACGAACACGGTGTCACCGATGCCGGTCGACTTGAGGAACTCTTCGGCACGTTTGGCGATGGCGCGCGGGTCGCGGCCGTAGCCTTGCATGGTGGACGGCTCGATCACGTCGCAGACCAGGATCAGGGTCGGCTCTTCGGTGAACGGGTCCAGTACTGCCGAGCTGTCGTCGGGCAGCAGGATCATGTCGGAGGCTTCGATGCCTTTCCAGCCTTCGATCGACGAGCCGTCGAACATCTTGCCAGCTTCGAAGAAGTCGTCTTCCAGCGCATCGCGAGCGGGCATGGTGACGTGGTGCTGTTTGCCTTTGGTGTCCGTGAAACGCAGATCAATCCACTTGACGTCATGATCTTTGATGAGTTGAACCGACTTCGACATGTTGTCCTCCGGATGGTCTAGAGCGCGGTTGGCCGCGGCCCTGGAAAAGGGTGTTGCCGGGCGCGGATAGTCGGCCAAGCGTACCTGCCTCACAAGGGAGCAAATTGCATGCCAGTGCCCGATTATGGCGAGGGCGGGAAAAAAGGCGTCGTTTCTGGGCGATTATCCGCGTGCGCTGGGCGAAAGCTGCACGTAATGAAGGCTGTTGGAGAGATGTTCGCACCATCGCGGTGCATCAATATCTATCGGTGCCTCCTTTTGGGGCTGTAGGGGCGAATTCAACCTTCTGTACAAAAGTTGCTCAACCTTCGATCAATTTCCGATATAATCCGCGCCCCTCATTTTTCGGTGAGCCCATCGCGCGCTGTGACCATGAAACTGATCGTCAAAGTCTTCCCAGAAATCACCATCAAGAGCCGGCCAGTGCGCAAGCGCTTCATCCGTCAGCTCGGCAAGAACGTGCGCGCCGTACTCAAGGACCTCGATCCTGAGCTGGTAGTGGACGGTGTCTGGGATAACCTCGAGGTGGTCACCCGCGTCGAAGACGAAAAGCTTCAGCGCGAAATGATCGAGCGCCTGACCTGCACGCCGGGCATCGCCCACCTGCTGCGCATCGAGGAGTACCCGCTGGGCGATTTCGACGACATCGTCGACAAATGCCGCGAGCACTTCGGTCACCTGCTGGCCGGCAAGCGCTTCGCCGTGCGTTGCAAGCGCGGCGGCCACCACGACTTCACCTCGATGGACGTCGACCGCTACGTCGGCAGCCAGCTGCGTCAGCAGTGTGGCGCCGCCGGTATCGACCTGAAGAACCCCGAGGTGCTGGTACGCATCGAAATCCGCAACCAGCGTCTGTACGTCATCCATGGTCAGCATCAGGGCATCGGCGGCTATCCGCTGGGGGCGCTGGAGCAGACCCTGGTGCTGATGTCCGGTGGTTTCGACTCCACCGTCGCCGCCTACCAGATGATGCGCCGCGGGCTGGTCACGCATTTCTGCTTCTTCAACCTGGGCGGCCGCGCCCACGAGCTGGGGGTGATGGAAGTCGCCCACTACCTGTGGAAGAAATTCGGCAGCAGCCAGCGCGTGCTGTTCATCAGCGTGCCGTTCGAAGAAGTGGTCGGCGAGATTCTCGGCAAGGTCGATGACCGCTACATGGGCGTGACCCTCAAGCGCATGATGCTGCGCGCCTCGACCAAGGTCGCCGAGCGTCTGGAAATCGATGCACTGGTCACCGGTGAAGCGATTTCCCAGGTTTCCAGCCAGACCCTGCCGAACCTTTCGGTGATCGACCAGGCCACCGACAAGCTGGTCCTGCGTCCGCTGCTGGCCAGCCACAAGCAAGACATCATCGACACCGCCTATCAGATCGGCACCGCCGAGTTCGCTCGGCACATGCCAGAATACTGCGGCGTGATTTCGGTCAACCCGACCACCTGCGCCAAGCCGCACCGGGTGGTCCATGAAGAACAGCAGTTCGACATGGCCGTGCTGGAGCGCGCCCTCGAGCGCGCGCGCTTCATCTCTATCGACAACGTCATCGACGAGCTGGGCAAGGACATCGAGATCGAAGAGGTGGCCCAGGTGCTGCCCGGGCAGATCGTCATCGACATCCGCCATCCTGACGCCCAGGAAGATGCGCCGCTGGAAATCGCCGGCATCGAAGTCCAGACCCTGCCGTTCTACGCAATCAACAGTCGCTTCAAGCAGCTCGATGACACCCGTCAGTACCTGCTTTATTGCGACAAGGGTGTGATGAGCCGTTTGCACGCACACCACCTGCTCAGTGAGGGACATGCCAATGTGCGTGTTTATCGTCCGACATAAGACGCCGGGGCTGTATGGCGGCAGTATCCGCCATCGCCCTCCCGACCTTCGGCCCCGCTGAGCCTGATACCTTCATATTGGCCGTCCACACTGACGGCAACCGAATCCTCTGCTCGAGATGCACTTGTGATCGAAAATCTGCGTAACATCGCCATCATCGCCCACGTCGACCATGGCAAAACCACCCTGGTAGACAAACTCCTGCGTCAGTCCGGCACCCTTGAGCGCAACGAGCTCAACGACGAGCGCGTGATGGACTCCAACGACCAGGAAAAAGAGCGCGGCATTACCATTCTGGCGAAGAACACCGCCATCAACTGGAACGGCTACCACATCAACATCGTCGACACCCCCGGCCACGCCGACTTCGGTGGCGAGGTTGAGCGTGTGATGTCGATGGTCGACTCCGTGCTGCTGCTGGTCGACGCACAAGACGGCCCGATGCCGCAAACCCGCTTCGTGACCAAGAAGGCCTTCGAAGCCGGTCTGAAGCCGATCGTCGTGATCAACAAGGTCGACCGTCCGGGCGCGCGTCCTGACTGGGTTCTGGACCAGATCTTCGACCTGTTCGACAACCTCGGCGCCACCGACGACCAGCTGGACTTCCAGGTCGTCTACGCCTCGGCCCTGAACGGCATCGCCGGTCTCGACCACACCGCCATGGCCGAAGACATGACCCCGCTGTACCAGTCGATCGTCGACAACGTACCTGCGCCGTCGGTCGACCGTGAAGGTCCGTTCCAGATGCAGATCTCGGCACTGGACTACAACAGCTTCCTCGGCGTCATCGGCGTTGGCCGTATCGCCCGTGGCCGCGTCAAGCCGAACACCCCGGTCGTCGCCATCGACACCGACGGCAAGAAACGCAACGGCCGTATCCTCAAGCTGATGGGCCACCATGGCCTGCACCGCGTCGACGTCGAAGAAGCCCAGGCTGGCGACATCGTCTGCATCAGCGGTTTCGACGAGCTGTTCATCTCCGACACCCTGTGCGACCCGACTGCCGTCGAGGCGATGAAGCCGCTGACCGTCGACGAGCCGACCGTTTCGATGACCTTCCAGGTCAACGACTCGCCGTTCTGCGGCAAGGAAGGCAAGTTCGTCACCAGCCGTAACATCAAGGACCGTCTGGACAAAGAGCTGCTGTACAACGTGGCCCTGCGCGTTCAGGAAACCGATTCCCCAGACAAGTTCAAGGTCTCGGGCCGTGGTGAGCTGCACCTGTCGGTACTGATCGAAACCATGCGCCGTGAAGGCTTCGAGATGGCCGTTGGCCGTCCTGAAGTGATCATCCGCGAAGTGGACGGCGTCAAGCAGGAACCGTTCGAGAACGTCACCATCGACATCCCTGAGGAATCCCAGGGCAAGGTGATGGAAGAGATGGGCCTGCGTAAGGGCGACCTGACCAACATGGTTCCGGATGGCAAGGGCCGTGTGCGCCTTGAGTACAACATCCCGGCCCGTGGCCTGATCGGTTTCCGTAACCAGTTCCTGACCCTGACCAACGGCGCGGGCATCCTGACCTCGATCTTCGATCGCTACGCGACCATGAAGCCGGGCCACATGTCGGGCCGTCTGAACGGTGTACTGGTATCGGTCGAAACCGGCAAGGCGCTGACCTACTCGCTGGAAACCCTGCAGGCGCGCGGCAAGCTGTTCGTCGAGCACGGCCAGGAAATCTACGGTGGTCAGATCATCGGCCTGAACAGCCGTGACAACGACCTGGGCGTCAACCCAACCAAAGGCAAGAAGCTCGACAACATGCGTGCTTCGGGCAAAGACGAAGTCATCGCCCTGGTACCGCCAGTTCGTCACACCCTCGAACAGGCCCTGGAATTCATCCAGGACGACGAGCTGTGCGAAGTGACGCCGAAGTCGATCCGTCTGCGCAAGAAGATCCTGGACGAAGGCGAGCGTACCCGCGCTGCCAAGAAAGCCAAGAACTGAGTTAGCTCAGATAGCGTGAAAAAAACGCCCCGGGTCTTGCGACCTGGGGCGTTTTTTTTAGCTTCGAGTTTTGAGCTGCAAGCTTCAAGGTCGGCCGGTGTTGGCAAGGCTGGAGGTCAGCTGCTCTGATTTCTGCGCGCAGCTTGTGATAAGGGAGGGTTGCCGGTGCATTCGGAAACAGGCGCTTGATGTGTTTGTTCCAGAGCCCGTCATCGAAACGCGCGGTGAACAACGACTCCCAGAATGCGAAGCTCATCTCGGCGATGACCTTGTCTGTCGATCCTTGACCATCCTTTGCACTCATTTCGGCTTTAAGCCGCGCGGCCAGTAGCGCCTGGCGTGGCTTGAACGCTTTACCCTTCGGGTCGGGCAGGCTCAGGAAGAATCCTTGGCTCCAGGGCCACCGATCACCGTAGGCGGATGCCAACGCTTCGGCGACCGCGTTGCGCACCACGATCTCGCAGAACTGCAGCGGATGCATGAAGGCGGCGGCGACTGCCGAATTCCAGGCGTAAAGCTCGATTGCTGCGCCAAGCGGGGAAAGGGCGTCGCCACAGGCAGCCAGATAGGTATCTATGCGAGGCGTAGACAGGGCGATCTGCTTTGCCAGATCGGGTGAAGTGAATGACATTGGACCGAGCCAGAGTTGACGAGGCTGCGACTATAGCCATAGACTTTGTCCACTAACCACTCGGTCAGGGGTCGAATCTGTTACAGAATTGATTTCGCCGAGGGTCGTACGGAAGTACGAAAAAAGCCCACCGCAAGGTGGGCTTTTTTTTAGCTTCGAGTTTTAAGCTGCAAGCTTCGAGTGGGTCGGTGTTGGCAAGGCTTACGAGGCTCTTGCTCGTTCTTGCAGCTTGCAGCTCACAACTTCAGGCTTTCTTGGGCTTGTAGGCGCAATAGCCCGGCCGTGGCCCAACCCGTGGGTGATTGCGGCAAGTGTCGGGGCGTTTGTCGTAGATGGTGCACAGGCGGCTCTTGCGATCCAGGTACAGGCAGTCGTCGTTGCTCATGCGGGTCAGGGTGAAGATGCCCGACTTCTGGTTGAAGCGCTCGACGATGCCGTCTTTCTGCAATCGCTTGGCGATAGACTTCGGCGGTTCGGATTTTTCGAATTCGTCGACCACGCCGATGCGGATCAGGTCGTTGATCTTCACTTCCACAGGCAGGGTGCAGCACGTCGAATGGCAGCCGCCGCACATGTGGCTGGCATAGCGTTGCCAGGTTTCCAGGCGGTCGACTTCGGCCGCGGCAATCAGGGTGGTTTTCATCGTTATAAAGGTACGGTCAGGCGGATCACGGTCCGGAGGCGCGCGATCATACGCGAGTTGCTCAAAATGTGAACAACCATTTGCCCAAAGGCGCTGCGTGGGAAAAAACCTCGAACCGAGCCACGGTCCTTCGGTCAGAAGGGTCTAGTCTGCAACTTCTCCCCCTGCTTCCGTCAATTTCTCTGAGGATGTCGTATGACCCAGGAATCCAACGTGCGTGACGCTGAGGTAGCCGAGTTTCGTGCCGCAGTGCTGGCCAAGCTGACCTATTCGGTCGGCAAGGACCCTGAGCACGCCTTCGAGCACGACTGGTTCGAGGCCGTGGCCCTGGCCGCCCGCGACCACATGGTCGAGCACTGGATGGATCACACCCGCCGCGCCTATCGGCGCAGCCAGAAGCGGGTCTACTACCTCTCTCTGGAATTTCTCATCGGTCGGCTGCTGTACGACAGCCTGAGCAACCTCGGCCTGCTGGATATCGCCCGCGAGGCCATCGCCGACCTGGGTGTGGATCTTGAGCGCATTCGCCTGCTGGAACCCGACGCTGCCTTGGGCAACGGCGGCCTCGGGCGTCTGGCTGCGTGCTTCATGGAGAGCATGTCGACCCTCGGCATCGCCGCCCACGGCTATGGCATCCGCTACGAGCACGGACTGTTCCGTCAGGCTCTGGTCGATGGCTGGCAGCAGGAGCAGACCGAGAACTGGCTGGACTTCGGCAACCCGTGGGAGTTCGAGCGCCCCGAGGTGATCTACCCGATCAGCTTCGGTGGTGGGGTCGAGACGCTCACCGACAGCAACGGCGAGCAGCGTCAGGTGTGGACGCCGGGTGAAACCGTGCGGGCTGTCGCCTACGACACGCCGGTGGTGGGCTGGCGCGGCTCCAGCGTCAACACCTTGCGCCTGTGGCGCGCTCGCGCGCTGGAAGAGCTGCATCTGGAGCGCTTCAACGCCGGTGACCACCTTGGGGCAGTGGCGGAAGTGGCGCGTGCCGAGAGCATCTCGCGGGTGCTGTACCCGGCCGACAGCACCGAGGCCGGTCAGGAACTGCGCCTGCGCCAGGAATACTTCTTCGTCTGCGCCTCCCTGCAAGACCTGCTGCGTCGGCACCTGAACATGCACGACAGCCTGCTCAACCTGCCCGATGCGGCGGCCATCCAGCTCAACGACACGCACCCCTCGATTGCCGTCGCCGAGCTGATGCGCCTGCTGGTCGACCAACACGAGATTCCATGGGACAGGGCCTGGGAAATCACCGTCGGCACCCTGGCCTACACCAACCACACGCTGCTGCCCGAGGCTCTGGAAACCTGGCCGGTAGCGCTGATGGAGCGCATGTTGCCGCGGCACATGCAGATCATCTACCTGATCAACGCCTACCACATCGATTCGCTGCGCGCCCAGGGCCAGCACGACTTCGACGTGCTGCGCGCGGTGTCGCTGATCGAGGAAGACAACGGCCGCCGCGTGCGCATGGGCAACCTGGCGTTTCTCGGCTCGCACAGCGTCAACGGCGTGTCGGCGCTGCACAGCAAGCTGATGAAGAGCACGGTGTTCGCCGAATTGCACAAGCTCTACCCGCAGCGCATCAACAACAAGACCAACGGCATCACCTTCCGCCGCTGGCTGTTCCAGGCCAACCCCATGCTCACGCGCATGCTCACCGACAACCTCGGCGAGCAGTTGCTCGATAGCCCGCAGACGCTGCTGAAGAACCTCGAACCGTTCGCCGAGCGCGAGGACTTTCGCCAGCGGTTCGCCGCCCAGCGCCTGCACAGCAAGAAGGCCCTGGCCAGCATCATTCAGGAACGGGTTGGGGTGACGGTCAATCCCGAGGCGATGTTCGATGTGCAGGTCAAGCGCATCCATGAGTACAAGCGCCAGTTGCTCAACCTGTTGCACACCGTGGCGCTGTACCAGGCGATTCGTTCCCAGCCGAGCGGCAACTGGGCGCCGCGGGTGAAGATCTTTGCCGGGAAGGCAGCGGCCAGCTATCACCAGGCCAAGTTGATCATCAAGCTGACCAACGACATCGCCCGGGTGGTCAACAACGACCCCACCGTGCGCGGCCTGCTGAAAGTGGTGTTCCTGCCCAACTACAACGTCAGCCTGGCCGAGAGCATCATTCCGGCGGCAGATCTGTCCGAGCAGATTTCCACTGCCGGCTACGAGGCCTCGGGCACCAGCAACATGAAGTTCGGCCTCAACGGCGCGCTGACCATCGGCACCCTGGATGGCGCCAACGTGGAGATGTGCGAGCAGGTCGGTGCCGACAACATGTTCATCTTCGGCCTGACCGCGCAGCAGGTGCAGGCGCGCAAACGTGCCGACGATTTCGGCGCCAGCGCGGCGTTGAGCGCCTCGCACCGGCTCAACGACGTGTTCCAGGCCATTCGCGGCGGGGTGTTCTCGCCCGATGATCCGTCGCGCTACAGCGGCTTTATGGATGCCCTGGTCGGCTACGACCGCTTCCTGGTCTGCGCCGATTTCGATGCCTACTGGGATGCTCAGCAACGTGTCGACGAGCTGTGGAATCAGCCGGATCAGTGGTGGCGCATGGCGGTACTCAACACCGCGCGGATGGGCTGGTTCTCGTCCGATCGGACCATCGCCGAATACGCCGGTGAAATCTGGAACGCGCTCGACTGAGCCGTGCCCATCACGCGCCCGCGTGCAGCGTGCGGCCTTGGCGATATCCGCCCGGTGGGGTGAACTCCCCGGGCTTTTCTTCGTCAGATCGGCCAGGCAACGGGCATTGCTCGCTAGCTTGCTGTTCACCCTGTAAACTGCGGGGGTTTTTCTCCCCCAATCCTGTCGGAGCCATACATGTCTCGCGTTACCCTGAGTCGCTATTTGATTGAGCAGACCCGTAGCAACAACACCCCTGCCGATCTGCGCTTCCTGATCGAAGTGGTGGCGCGTGCGTGCAAGGAAATCAGCCACCACGTGTCCAAAGGCGCCCTAGGCGGCGTACTGGGCAGCATGGGCACCGAAAACGTGCAGGGCGAAGTGCAGAAGAAGCTCGACGTCATTTCCAACGACATCCTGCTCGAAGCCAACGAGTGGGGCGGCCACCTGGCCGGCATGGCTTCCGAGGAAATGGACAACGCCTACCAGATTCCCGGGCGCTACCCCAAAGGCGCCTACCTGCTGGTCTTCGACCCGCTGGACGGCTCGTCGAACATCGACGTCAACGTCTCGGTCGGCACCATCTTCTCGGTACTGCGCTGCCCGCACGAGTACCTGAGCCAGAACGAAACCCTCAACGAAAACGCCTTCCTCCAGCCGGGCACCGAGCAGGTCGCTGCCGGCTACGCCATCTATGGTCCGCAGACCATGCTGGTGCTGACCCTGGGCAACGGCGTCAAGGGCTTCACCCTCGACCGTGAACTGGGCAGCTTCGTGCTCACCCACGAAGACATCAAGGTGCCGGAAGCCACCGCAGAATTCGCCATCAACATGTCCAACCAGCGTCACTGGGAAGCCCCGGTGCAGCGCTATGTGGGCGAGCTGCTGGAAGGCGAGACCGGCCCGTTGAAAAAGAACTACAACATGCGCTGGATCGCCTCGATGGTGGCCGACGTGCACCGCATCCTCACCCGTGGCGGCCTGTTCATGTACCCGCGTGATTCGCGCGAGCCGAGCAAGCCGGGCAAGCTGCGCCTGATGTACGAAGCCAACCCGATGTCCTTCATCATCGAACAGGCCGGTGGTGCCTCCACCAACGGCTACGAGCGCATCCTCGACATCAAGCCTGAAAGCCTGCACCAGCGCGTGTCGGTGATTCTCGGCTCGAAGCAAGAGGTCGAGCGCGTTACCGCGTATCACAAGGAGTAAGTCATGCTCGCACCTTGGCAGCCGTTGCTGGAGTGGTGGTTCGGTTGGGGCAGCAGTGCCCAGGCCGTCGCCGACGAAAAGAGCACCGTGTGGTTCGGCAAGCAGCATGACGAAGACGCCCGCGCGCTGTTCGAGCCGCTGGTCGAGCAGGCGCTGGCCGGTGGCCTGGATGAGTGGCAGCAAAGCCCGCAAGGCTGGCTGGGGCTGATCCTGCTGCTCGACCAGTTGCCGCGCATGCTCTATCGCGAAACGCCGCGTGCCTTCGACGGCGACCGGCGCGCACAGGTGGTGGCCATGCAGGGTCTGCAGAAGGGCTGGGATTACCAGCTGCTGCCGATCCAGCGGGTGTTCGTGCTGCTGGTGCTGGAACATGCCGAGGTGCTCGACTGGCAGAACCTCAGCGTCGAGCGCTATCAGGCCCTGCTAGAAGAACAGCCCGAGGCCAACCGGCGTCTGTTCGAGGGGTTCCTCGACTACGCCGAGCAGCATCAGCGCATCATCGAGCGTTTCGGTCGCTTCCCGCACCGCAACCTGCTGCTCGAGCGCCCGAGCACCAGCGAGGAAATGGATTTCCTGCTCGAGCCAGGCTCGCGCTTCTGACCTTGCGCTGCCGCCCGGCGACGCCATGGTGCGTCGCCGGGCCGGTGTCTTGCTACGTCGCTGCCAATCCGACCAATGGCACGCCCGGATTCCCCGTTGGTCGCGGAACCGGAACGCATTTTCACCCTCCAAGGACGCTGCAGGCTTACAGCCTGAGTCCCGTGTCCAGGAGTGTTCCCCCATGTCGTTGCGTTCTCTCGCCTTGCTGACCCTGTGCGTCGTCCTCGCGGCCTGCAGCAAGATCAACCAGGAAAACTATTCCCGGCTCAAGTCCGGCATGAGCAAGGCTGAAGTCGAACAGCTGTTGGGCACACCGACCGAATGTTCCGGCGCGCTGGGCATGACCAGCTGCACGTGGGGCGATCAGCAGAGCTTCATCAGCGTGCAGTACGCCGCCGACAAGGTACTGATGTATTCCGGGCAGGGCCTGCAGTGAGGCCGTTGCCACTGCTGGCAGGGGCTTGTCTGCTCGGGCTGCTGAGCGCCTGCGCCACGCCAGTCGGCGACACCCTGGCGCCGAATACCGCAGGCAATGTCGACCTCAAGCGCTACCAAGGCAAATGGTTCGAGCTGGCGCGGCTGCCCATGCGTTTTCAGGACGCCTGCGTGCAATCGGAGGCGCATTACAACTTGAAACCCGACGGCAGCCTCGATGTGCTCAACCGCTGCCGCACCCTGGGTGATGAATGGCTGCGCGTCGAAGGCCATGCCGACCCGCAAACGGCAGGCCACAGCGACAAGCTGTGGGTGGAGTTCGACAATGGCCTGAGCCGCCTGCTGCCGGGTCTGACCCGCGCCAACTACTGGATTCTCTACGTCGATGAGCGCTACCGCACGGCGCTGGTCGGCAGCCCCGATCGCAAGTACCTGTGGATTCTCTCGCGCACGGCCAACGTACCGGCCTGGGAGCGTGAGCACCTGCTGGCCAAGGCCCGCCAGCAGGGCTACGACACCAAGCGCCTGATCTGGCGCACGGCCGATCGTGATATCGCCATGATGCATTGAGGGTGCGACTCGCAGGTCGATATCCCTGCGCGATCGCCCGCGGCACGCTACAGACAGCCTGCTCAAAGTGACGATTCGGGTTTATGATTGCCGCCGGCAGACCAAATCCTCACACGGAGTGCGCAATGCAGACCCTGTACCCGCAGATCAAACCCTACGCCCGGCACGATCTGGCCGTGCAAGCGCCGCATGTGTTGTATGTCGATGAAAGTGGCTCGCCCGAGGGTTTGCCGGTGCTGTTCATTCACGGCGGGCCGGGCGCCGGTTGCGATGCCCAGAGCCGTTGCTACTTCGATCCCAATCTGTACCGCATCGTCACCTTCGACCAGCGTGGCTGTGGGCGCTCCACGCCACACGCCAGCCTCGAGAACAACACCACCTGGGATCTGGTCGCCGACATGGAGCGCATCCGTGAGCACTTGGGCATCGAAAAGTGGGTGCTGTTCGGCGGTTCGTGGGGGTCGACCCTGGCGCTGGCCTATGCGCAAACCCACCCTGAGCGTGTCCATGGGCTGATCCTGCGTGGCATCTTCCTCTGCCGCCCGCAGGAAATTCAGTGGTTCTATCAGGAAGGCGCCAGCCGCCTGTTCCCTGACTACTGGCAGGATTACATCGCGCCGATTCCCCTCGAAGAGCGCGATGACCTGGTCAAGGCCTTCCACAAGCGCCTGACCGGTAACGACCAGATCGCCCAGATGCACGCCGCCAAGGCCTGGTCGACCTGGGAAGGGCGCACTGCCACGCTGCGTCCCAACCCGCTGGTGGTCGACCGCTTCGCCGAGCCGCAGCGCGCGTTGTCCATCGCCCGCATCGAATGCCACTACTTCATGAACGATGCCTTCCTCGAACCCGACCAGCTGATTCGCGACCTGCCGCGCATCGCCCACCTGCCGGCGGTGATCGTGCATGGCCGCTACGATGTGATATGCCCGCTGGACAACGCCTGGGCCTTGCACCAGGCCTGGCCGAACAGCGAGCTGAAAGTCATCCGTGATGCCGGCCACGCCGCTTCGGAGCCGGGCATCACTGACGCCCTGGTACGCGCCGCCGACCAGATGGCCCGACGCTTGCTCGATTTGCCTCTGGAAGAAGCATGAGGGGCTTGCTGCAGCGGGTCCGCGAGGCGCGTGTCGAGGTGGACGGGGAGGTGGTCGGTGCGGTCGATCAGGGCTTGCTGGTGCTGGTCGCCGTCGAGCCGGGCGATACCCGCGAGCATGCCGACAAGCTGCTGCACAAACTGCTCAATTACCGGGTCTTCAGCGACCCCCAGGGCAAGATGAACCTGTCGCTCAGCGATGTTGCCGGTGGCCTGCTGCTGGTCTCGCAGTTCACCCTCGCTGCCGACACCCGCAGCGGCCTGCGCCCAAGCTTCTCGACTGCCGCGCCGCCGGCGCTGGGCGCCGAATTGTTCGACTACCTGGTGGCCCAGGCACGGGCCCGACACGAGGGCGTTGCCACCGGCCGATTCGGTGCCGATATGCAGGTTCATCTGGTCAATGATGGCCCTGTAACATTCCTGTTACAAATCTGAGCGAAAAAACCTTTCGTTATCCCGGTTCAGCGCTATTTTTCACGATAAATAGTGCTGGCACCCTGATGCGTTGTAACGCGGCCTGCTGGATAATCGCGCGCTGCGAAGGCTTGCGTCCGCAGGCCGGTTTAACTCTGACTCGAGGACTGTCTGGAGCCGTTTGGGGAATCATTACGCCCTTACGGGGTCCGAACAGTGCTCGCCAACCCGGCAATTGTCGCTGGCCGTTGGTTTCATGATCTGTTTTCGGCGAGGGTTGCTCGTGATCGTAAGTCCCTGTAATGCACCAAGAATTCCCGCGAAACGGCTGCGCAAGGCAGTCCTGGCAGGCGTAGCCCTGGTCGGCCTGATGAGCGCTGGTCAGCTGTGGGCATTCAACCTTGACGACGTTGCCAGCAAGGCGAAGGATCTGGCCGGCCAGAAGTACGAAGCACCCAAGAGCAATCTGCCTGCGGTGTTCCGTGACATGAAATTCGCTGACTACCAGAAGATCCGTTTCCTCCAGGAAAAGGCTGAATGGAGCGCCGACAAGACGCCGTTCAAGCTGTCGTTCTATCACCAGGGCATGCACTTCGACACGCCGGTGAAGATCAACGAAGTCACCGCCAGCAAGGTCGAGGAAATCAAGTACGACCCGAGCCGCTTCGACTTCGGCGACGTGCCGCACGATGCCAAGGCCACGGAAAACCTCGGCTACGCCGGTTTCCGCGTGCTTTACCCGATCAACAAGGCCGACAAGCAGGATGAAATCATGACCCTGCTTGGCGCGAGCTATTTCCGCGTGGTCGGCAAGGACCAGGCATACGGCCTTTCCGCCCGTGGCCTGGCGATCGACACCGCGCTGCCATCGGGTGAAGAATTCCCGCGCTTCACCGAGTTCTGGGTGGAAAAACCCAAGCCTACCGACAAGCACCTGGTGATCTACGCGCTGCTCGATTCCCCGCGTGCCACCGGCGCCTACAAGCTGATCCTGCGTCCGGGCAACGACACCATCGTCGACGTCAAGTCGCGGGTGTTCCTGCGTGACCACGTCAACCGCCTGGGCGTTGCGCCGCTGACCAGCATGTACCTGTTCGGCCCGAACCAGCCGTCGAAGGTGCTCAACTACCGTCCGGCCCTGCACGACTCCGAGGGTCTGTCGATTCATGGTGGTAACGGTGAGTGGCTGTGGCGCCCGCTGAACAACCCCAAACACCTGGCGGTCAGCAACTTCAGCGTCGAGAACCCGCGTGGCTTTGGTCTGATGCAGCGTCACCGCGACTTCAAGGACTACGAAGACCTCGACGACAACTACCAGAAGCGTCCAAGCACCTGGATCGAGCCGAAGGGCGACTGGGGCAAGGGCACCGTCGATCTGGTGGAAATCCCCACCGCCGACGAGACCAACGACAACATCGTGGCCTTCTGGAGCCCCGAAACCATGCCTGAACCGGGCAAGTCGGCCGACTACGACTACCGCCTGCACTTCACCATCGATGAGCCGAAGTTCCAGGCTCAGGACCTGGGCTGGGTCAACCAGACCATGCGTTCGACCGGTGACGTCAAGCAGTCCAACCTGATCCGTCAGCCCGACGGCAGCGTGGCCTTCCTGGTCGACTTCGCAGGTCCGGCACTGGCGGGCTTGCCCGAAGACAGCGCCGTGCGCAGTCAGGTCAGCGTCGGCGACAACGCCGAGGTGGTCGAGAACAACCTGCGCTACAACCCGGAAACCAAGGGCTGGCGCCTGACCCTGCGCTTGAAGGTCAAGGACGCGAGCAAATCCACCGAGATGCGCGCCGCCCTGGTGCAGGACGTGCCGGTAGAGGCCGCCAAGCCGGCTGCCGACAGCAAGCACGAGAAAAACACCAAGCACGACAAGGCTGCGACCAAACAGGCCAAGGCTGCCGCGCCGGCCGAGCAACCCGCTGCCGATGCAGCATCCACCCCACCGGCTCCGGCCACCACCGAGAAGGTGCTGACCGAGACCTGGAGCTATCAGTTGCCTGCCGATGAGTAACTCTACCGCACGGCCAGTCTCGCTCGCCGAGTACCTGGCCCACCTCCCGCTGAGCGACCAGCAGCGCGCCGAGCTGGCCCACTGCACCTCGTTCAGCGAGCTGCACCAGCACCTGGCCGGGCAACCGGCCGGTGCCGACACCGATGCCGTGCAGGCATCGGTCGGCACACGCCTGAACATCGGCAGTGCCAGCGAACTGGAAGACGCCGAGATGCTCGGCGTCGACGACAATGGCCGGCTCAACCTCAAGGTGGCGCCGCCGATCAAGCGCACCTTGGTGCTGCCCGAACCATGGCGCACCAATATCCTGGTGCGCATCTGGCGGCGCATGACTGGCCGCACCAACGCCCCGCAACCCGAGCAGCGCGAGCTGCCCAAGGCGCGCTGGCGGACCGTCGGCTCGATCCGTCGTTACATCCTGCTGACCTTGATGATCGGCCAGACCCTGGTCGCCGGTTGGTACATGAAGGGCATCCTGCCGTATCAGGGCTGGTCGTTCGTCGACCTCGACGAGATCACCTCGCAGCCGGTGTGGGACACCGTCGTGCAGGTCTGGCCGTATGCCTTGCAGACCTCCATCCTGATTCTGTTCGGCATCCTCTTCTGTTGGGTTTCGGCCGGCTTCTGGACCGCGTTGATGGGCTTCCTCGAGCTGCTCACCGGGCGTGACAAGTACAAGATTTCCGGCAGCAGTGCCGGTAATGAGCCGATCGCGTCCGATGCGCGTACCGCCATCGTCATGCCGATCTGCAACGAAGACGTACCGCGGGTGTTCGCCGGCCTGCGCGCCACCTTCGAGTCGGTGGCGGCCAGCGGTGAGCTGGATCGCTTCGACTTCTTCGTGCTCAGCGACACCAACGACACCGACATCGCCGTTGCCGAGCAACAGGCGTGGCTGGAAGTGTGCCGCGAAGCCAAGGGCTTCGGGCGCATCTTCTACCGTCGTCGGCGGCGCCGGGTCAAACGCAAGAGCGGCAACCTCGACGACTTCTGCCGTCGCTGGGGTGGCGAGTACAAGTACATGGTCGTGCTCGACGCCGACAGCGTCATGAGTGGTGAATGCCTGACCAGCCTGGTGCGCCTGATGGAGGCCAACCCGGACGCCGGCATCATCCAGTCGGCTCCACGTGCCTCGGGCATGGACACGCTGTATGCGCGCATGCAGCAGTTCGCCACCCGCGTGTACGGCCCGTTGTTCACCGCCGGGCTGCACTTCTGGCAGTTGGGCGAATCGCACTACTGGGGGCACAACGCGATCATCCGTATGAAGCCCTTCATCGAGCATTGCGCCCTGGCGCCGCTGCCGGGCAAGGGTGCCTTCGCCGGTGCGATTCTTTCTCACGACTTCGTCGAAGCTGCGCTGATGCGCCGCGCCGGCTGGGGCGTGTGGATCGCCTACGACCTGCCGGGCAGCTACGAAGAACTGCCGCCGAACCTGCTCGACGAACTCAAGCGTGACCGACGCTGGTGCCACGGCAACCTGATGAACTTCCGCCTGTTCCTGGTCAAGGGCATGCACCCGGTGCACCGTGCGGTGTTCCTCACCGGGGTCATGTCGTACCTGTCGGCGCCGTTGTGGTTCTTCTTCCTGGTGCTGTCGACCGCCTTGCTGGCGACCAACACGCTGATGGAGCCGCAGTACTTCCTCGAACCGTTCCAGCTCTACCCGCTGTGGCCGCAGTGGCACCCGGAGAAAGCCATTGCGCTGTTCTCCACCACCGTGGTGCTGTTGTTCCTGCCCAAGCTGCTCAGCGTCATCCTGATCTGGGCCAAGGGCGCCACCGAGTTCGGTGGGCGCATCAAGGTCACCCTGTCGATGCTGCTGGAGATGCTGTTCTCCATGCTGTTGGCGCCGGTGCGCATGATCTTCCACACGCGCTTCGTGCTCGCCGCGTTCCTCGGCTGGGCAGCGACCTGGAACTCGCCGCAGCGTGACGATGACTCCACGCCCTGGAGCGAAGCGGTGCGCCGCCATGGTCCACAGACCCTGCTGGGCTTTGCCTGGGCCGGGCTGGTGGCATGGCTGAATCCAAGCTTCCTGTGGTGGCTGGCGCCTATCGTCGGTTCGTTGGTGCTGTCTATTCCGGTGTCGGTGATTTCCAGCCGCGTGCGCCTGGGCCTGCGGGCCAAGGACGAGAAGCTGTTCCTCATTCCCGAGGAATACGCCACGCCGCACGAACTGCTGGCGACCGACCAGTACGCCCACGAAAACCGCTGGCACGCCTTGCGCGACGGTTTCGTCCGCGCCGTGGTCGACCCGCGTCAGAACGCTCTGGCCTGTGCCATGGGCACCGCGCGCCACGGTCAGTCAGGTGCCATCGAGCAGTTGCGTGGCGAGCGTATCGCCAAGGCGCTGGAGGTTGGCCCCGAGGGCATCGACCTGGCCACTCGCCTGGCCTTGCTGAGCGATCCGGTGGCGCTGTCGCGTCTGCACGAGCGAGTCTGGACCGAGCAGCACGAGGGCTGGCTCGAGGCCTGGCGCAGTTCGGTCGGCAACGATCCGCACGCGCCGCTGTTGCCGTTGCAGCCCCAGCCTCTGGCGCCGGCAGGTCTGGTTGGCGTCTGAGCTGCGCCGCTCTGCGACAGTTTTCGCGGGTGAATCGAGTGATCGATTCGCCCGCGATTCATTTCTGCCCCGGTAAACTCCCCAGCGGCGCTAGGTGCTGGCGCCGCCATGCGTTAGCATCCGTCCCCGCAATGCCACGCCGGCGATCTAGGGGCTGTTGCCGTTTCATCACAACCGCGCCGACGCCTGTTTTTCGTCGTCTCACGCTCACGGCTTGAGAGGTAGGTGCGAAAAAACAGGCACGGCCCTTCGGGTTACGCGCCAAATCGCGCCATCCAACGTTGAAGGACTTGAAAAGGGAATGACCCTTTTCTGCGTCCTTCGCCTCGGCTGGCAAGATTTGGCGCAGTAACGCGGCTTGCGCTGAAACGGCAACAGCCCCTGGGGCCGAGCCAACGATAAGATTCGCTCCTTTACAGCTAGGGGACTTGGTGATGATGAAGAAATACCTTTCGCGGTTGCTGGTGGGCGTCACTGCGCTCGCGGCAGTAGCCTGCGCGCAGGCCGGTGCCATCGATGACGCGGTCAAGCGCGGCACGTTGCGAGTGGGCATGGACCCGACCTACATGCCGTTCCAGATGACCAACAAGCGCGGCGAGATCATCGGCTTCGAGGTCGATATCCTCAAGGCCATGGCCAAGTCCATGGGCGTCAAGCTGGAAACCGTTTCCACCGCCTACGACGGCATCATTCCGGCCCTGCTCACCGACAAGTTCGACATGATCGGCAGCGGCATGACCCTGACCCAGGAACGCAACCTGCGCCTGAACTTCAGCGAACCGTTCATCGTCGTGGGCCAGACCCTGCTGATTCGCAAGGAGCTGCAAGGCGAGATCAAGAGCTACAAAGACCTCAACAGTGACAAGTACCGCATCACCTCCAAGCTTGGCACCACCGGCGAGATGATCGCCAAGAAGCTGATCAGCAAGGCCAAGTACCACGGCTATGACAACGAGCAGGAAGCGGTCATGGATGTGGTCAACGGCAAGGCCGACGCCTTCGTCTACGACGCTCCGTACAACGTCGTGGCGGTTGAGAAGGCCGGCGCTGGCAAGCTGCTGTTCCTCGATGAACCCTTCACCTTCGAGCCGCTGGCCTTCGGTCTGAAGAAAGGCGACTACGACAGCATCAACTTCATCAACAACTTCCTGCACCAGATCAAGCATGACGGGACCTACGATCGTATTCACGATAAGTGGTTCAAGAACAAAGACTGGCTCAAGGAAATGGAATAAGAGATAGCTGCAAGCTTTGAGCGGCAAGCTGCGAGCTGCAAGCGGCAAGAGGATGCTGGGCGCTGATACGCTGCCTCTTCTTGCCGCTTGAGGCTTGCAGCTTGCCGCCTGGGGCTATGCGCTTCGCGGAGCACGCTGTGATCAAGCACAAGAAAGCCCAGTGGCCCTGGCACGCGCTGACCGCGCTGGTGCTGGTGGGACTGGCGATCAGCCTGTATTTGTCGACCTCGATGATGGCCTATGAATGGCGCTGGAATCGGGTGCCGCAGTATTTCGCCTATCAGGCCGAGGAAACCCAACGCGCCATCGACTACGGCTCGGTGCAGGAGATCGTCGTCTCCGGCAGCACGGCGACGGTGACGTTGAGCAGCGAAAGCGGCGATGCGCAGACCCTCGAGGTCGATGCCGACAGCCTGCAACTGAGTCGCGGCGACGATGTGGCCGAGGGCGATGCCATCGGCGTGACCCGGCACTGGGCCGCGGGGCCATTGGCCTGGGGCCTGTGGACCACGTTGTGGCTGTCGGTGGTGTCCGGCGCGGCGGGGCTGCTGATTGGCCTGGTTGCCGGATTGTGTCGCCTGTCGAGCAACCCGACCCTGCGCGATCTGTCCACGGTGTATGTCGAGCTGGTGCGCGGTACACCGTTGCTGGTGCAGATCTTCATCTTCTACTTCTTCATCGGCACGGTGCTGAACCTTTCCCGTGAGTTCGCCGGGGTCGCGGCGCTGGCGCTGTTTACCGGCGCCTATGTGGCGGAGATCGTCCGCGCTGGCGTGCAGTCGATCGCCAAGGGGCAGAACGAGGCGGCGCGTTCGCTGGGCCTCAATGCCAGCCAGTCGATGCGCCATGTGATCCTGCCGCAGGCATTCAAGCGCGTGCTGCCCCCTTTGGCCGGGCAGTTCATCAGCCTGGTCAAGGACACCTCGCTGGTGTCGGTGATCGCCATCACCGAGCTGACCAAGAGCGGTCGCGAAGCCATCACCACCTCGTTCTCGACCTTCGAGATCTGGTTCTGCGTGGCGGGCCTGTACCTGCTGATCAACCTGCCGCTGTCGCACCTGGCCAGCCGGCTCGAGCGGAGGCTTGCGCAAAGTGATTGAAGTCCGTGACCTGCTGAAAGTGTTCGACACCCGCGGCCAGGTGGTGCGTGCGGTGGACAACGTCACCACCCAAGTGAGCAAAGGCGAAGTGGTGGTGGTGCTGGGGCCGTCGGGCTCGGGCAAATCGACCTTCCTGCGCTGCCTCAACGGCCTGGAAAACTTCGACGCCGGGCATGTCTCTATCAATGGCCTGGCACTGGATGACCCCAAGACCGACATCAACGCCTATCGCCGCGAAGTCGGCATGGTGTTCCAGCACTTCAACCTGTTCCCGCACATGACCGTGCTGGAGAACCTGTGCCTGGCGCAGAAAGTGGTGCGCAAGCGCGGCAAGGCCGAGCGTGAAGCCAAGGCTCAGGCGCTGTTGAAGAAAGTCGGTATCAGCGAGAAGGCCAACGAGTACCCGTCGCGGCTCTCGGGCGGTCAGCAGCAACGGGTCGCCATCGCCCGCGCCCTGGCGATGGAGCCGAAGGTGATGCTGTTCGACGAACCGACCTCGGCGCTCGATCCGGAAATGGTCGGCGAGGTGCTGGATGTGATGAAGACCTTGGCCCTGGAAGGCATGACCATGGTCTGCGTCACGCACGAAATGGGCTTTGCCCGGGAAGTGGCCGACCGCGTGCTGTTCTTCGACCACGGCAAGCTGCTCGAAGACGCAGCGCCCAGCGCGTTCTTCAGCGCGCCGAACGACCCTCGGGCACAAGCCTTCCTGCGTCAGGTGCTGTAACCGCACAGGCACCACCGGGCTGCCCACGCAGCCCGGTGTGCGACTTAAAGCCGGAAACGCGCCACCAGCCCCTGCAAATGCGAACCCAGGCGCGCCAGTTCGACGCTTGAACTGGCGGTCTGCTCGCTGGCTGCGGCGGTCTGGTCAGAGATGTCGCGCACGTTCATCACGCTGCGGTTGATCTCTTCGGCCACTGCGCTCTGCTGTTCTGCCGCGGTGGCGATCTGCTGGTTCATGGCCTGAATCGACGACACGGTGCGGGTGATGGTCTCCAGCGAGCCGCCGGCACGCCGGGTCAGCTCGACGCTGCTGTCGGTCAGGCCGCGGCTGGCGTCCATCACTCCCGCCACACGCTGCGTGCCGTGCTGCAGGCTGGCGATCAGCTCTTCGATCTCCTCGGTGGACTGCTGGGTGCGCTGGGCCAGGCTGCGCACTTCATCGGCGACCACGGCAAAGCCTCGCCCGGCCTCACCGGCACGGGCCGCTTCGATGGCGGCGTTGAGCGCCAGCAGGTTGGTTTGCTGGGCGACCGACTTGATCACATCCAGCACGCTGCCGATCTTCTCGCTCTCGCTCTTGAGTTCGTTCATCGCCTCGCTGGAGTTGAGCACTTCGCTGGCAAGCCGCTCGATCTGCGCGATGGCTTCGCCGACCACCTGATCGCCTTGCCGCGCCTGCTGATCGGCCATCAGCGCCGCCTCGGAGGCCTGCTCGGCGTTGCGTGCCACTTCCTGCACGGTGGCGGCCATTTCATTCATGGCGGTGGCCACCTGATCGGTCTCGACCTTCTGGCTGTTGACCCCCGCGCTGGTTTGCCCGGTCACCGCCGACAGTTCCTCGGCGGCGCTGGCGATCTGCGTGACGCCGTCGCCGATGCCACCGATCAACTGACGCAGGCCCTGGGTCATGTGCTGCATGCTGGCCTGCAACTGGCCGAGCTCATCGCGGCGGTCGACCTGCAAGGTCTGGCTGAGGTCGCCATTGGCCACCCGCTCGGCCGCATCGAGGGTCTGGCGCAGTGGCACGATGATCTGCCGGGTGATGGCCCAGGCCGCAAGAATGCCCAGCACGATCGCCACCAGGGTGGCGCCGGCCAGCATGATCTGCGCCTGGCGAGCGTCGTGGTCGCGGGCCTCGGTCTGGGTGGTGGTGAGCACCTTGCTGTTCTCGAACATCACCTGACCCTGCTCGGCCATGTGCTGCAAGGCATTTTCGCTGGCAGTCTGCGCGGCAGCGACCTGGTTCACCGCCTCGCGGTAGCCGTTCAAGGCCTGGCGAGCGGCTTGCAGGGCAGTGGCGTACTCGGCCGGCAACTGCGCAGTGGCTGCGGTGAGTTCGCTGATAGCCTTGTCGATGGCCGCCAGCGCGGTCTGTTGCCGCTCGGCTTCACCGCTGTAGGTGTAGCCGCGCACTTCGAAGCGCGCCCGTTGCAGTTCCTGGCCGGCCATGACGGCGCTGGCGTACTGGCTGATGCTGCCGTTCTGTTGCAGGCGCTGTTCGAGGCTGGCGAGCAAGTCGGCGGCCTGATCGGCACTGTCGCCCAGGCGTTTGCGGCTGCTGTCGCGCTGTTGTGCGGCGTCCTTGAGCTGGGTGAAGGCGAGTCGGTACTGGCGCACGGCTTCGTGCTGCTGCTCGACCCGCTGTAGATCACCGGGCACCGCCAGCCGCTCGGCCACCGACTGCAACTGGCGTTCCAGCTCGTCGAGGGTCTTGTCCATCTGGGTGATGGCGTCTTCGTTGTTCTTGCGTTGGTACTGCTGGCGGGCGATGCGCAGGTCCTGGGTCAGTTGCAGCACCTGCGAGAGGTTGCCCAGCTTGTCGCCGCGTTCGATAACACTGGCCAGACCGCTCCAGCCGGTGATGGTGATGGCCAGCGTCAGCAGCAGGACCAGGCCGAAGCCCAGGGCCAGCTTGAAATTGACGCTGATATTGCTGAGAAAATGACTGAAACCGCGGTTCATGGTCGGTACCTCCCTGGTGATGGCCGCCTGTCCTTGCTACTGACGAGGTCATCGGCGTTAGGGAGGTAAACTTTATGACCGAGTGCTGAACGGTCGTTCAGAAAAGGCGTGAGAGCAGCGCCGTTACAGCCGTTTCGACCCGCAAGATGCGCTCGCCCAACTGCACCGGGTTGAGCCCGGCCTTGCCCAGCAGCTCGACTTCATAGGGAATCCAGCCACCTTCCGGGCCAATCGCCAAGGTCACCGGTTCGCTCACCCCGCGGGGGCAGGCGGGGTAGTTGCCGGGGTGGCCGACCAGGCCGAGGGTGCCGGCGGCGATGGCCGGCAGGCGGTCTTCGACGAAGGGCTTGAAGCGTTTCTCGATGATCACCTCGGGCAGCACCGTGTCACGTGCCTGCTCAAGGCCCAGGATTAGGTTCTCGCGGATGCTCGCCGGTTGCAGGAAGGGCGTTTGCCAGAAGCTCTTTTCCACCTTGTAGCTGTTGAGCAGGATCAGCCGCGGCACCCCCAGGGTGGCGACGGTCTGAAACAACCGGCGGAGCATTTTCGGCCGCGGCACGGCCAGCACCAGGGTCAGCGGCAGCTTGGCTGGCGGCGCGTGTTCGAAACGCACCTGCAACTCGGCCTCGCCTGCGTCCAGGCGCAGCAGCGTGGCGCTGCCCATCAGCCCGCCGATGCGCCCCACGCGCAGGTTGTCACCGACTTCGGCGCGGTGAATCTCCTGCATGTGGGTCAGGCGTCGGTCGCTCAGCACCACGCGGTCGGGCGCAACGAAGTCGGCCTCTTCGAGCAGCAGCAGGTTCACGGTTGCGACGCTGGCGGCGGGTTGGGTGCATCGTCGGCGACGTCGTCTTCCTGGCGACGCTTGCGGATCAGGCTGCCGAACAGCACCCCGACTTCGAACAGCAACCACATCGGCACGGCGAGCAGGGTCTGCGAGAAGATGTCTGGCGGAGTCAGTACCATGCCGACCACGAAGCAGCCGATGATCACGTAGGGACGGATCTTCTTCAGGTACTTCACATCGACGATGCCGATCCACACCAGCAGCACCACGGCCACCGGAATCTCGAAGGCCACGCCGAAGGCGAAGAACAGCGTCATGACGAAATCGAGGTAGTTGGCGATGTCGGTCATCATCGACACGCCTTCGGGGGTAGCGGCGGCGAAGAAGCCGAAGATCAGTGGGAAGACCAGGAAGTAGGCGAAGGCCATGCCGGCGTAGAACAGCACGATGCTCGACACCAACAGCGGAATCGCCACGCGCTTTTCATGGCGGTACAGCCCCGGCGCGATGAAGCCCCAGACCTGCTGCAGAATGAACGGCATCGCCAGGAACAGCGAGACGATCATGGTCAGCTTGAACGGGGTGAGGAACGGCGAGGCGACGTCGGTGGCGATCATCGTCGCGTTGGCCGGCAGATGGTCACGCAGCGGGGCCGAGACCAGGGTGTAGATCTGCTGGGCGAACGAGAACAGGCCGATGAAGATGGCGAAGATCACCGCGACGCAGCGGAGCAGGCGCGTGCGCAGTTCGGTCAGGTGCGACACCAGCGGCATGGGCTGGTCGTGATCGGGAAGTTCGCTCATGGGGCTCGCGGCGGCTGTGGCGGTTCAGAAGGGGTCGAAGGCGTGGCGGCGCTCGGGGTAGCTACCGCTGCTGGCGGCTCGGCAGGCGCAGGGGTGGCATCGGCAGGCGCCGCAGGTGGCGCATCGGCTGGCGCTGGCGCGGTGGATGCCTGAGTCTTGGGGTCGAGCAGGCGCCGGGCTTCTTCTTCCATCGAGAGGATGTGCTCGTTATGCAACTGCCGACGGATTTCGTCAGCGCCGATTTCCCGCTCCACTTCCATCTTGATGCTGTTGAAGCTGCGCTTGAGCCGGCCGACCCAGAGGCCTGCGGTGCGCGCGGCGCCCGGCAGGCGCTCGGGGCCGAGGACCAGCAGGGCCACCAGGCCCACCAGCAGAAGTTCGCCGAAGCTGATGCCGAACATGGGTCAGTCTTTCCGCTGCGGCTCTTGGACCGGCGTGGCCTGGCCCTCGAGGGTGTGGCCCGGGGTGAGCGGTGCCTGTGGCTGGGCCGGTGGCACGGGCTGGGCGGTCTGTACCGGCTGCACGGGAGGCGCAGGCGGTGGCGTGGTCGGCTCGGCCGGCTTGGCTTCTTCGTCGCTCATGGCCTTGCGAAAGCCCTTGATCGATTCACCCAGATCGCTGCCGAGGTTCTTCAGCTTCTTGGTACCGAATACCAGCACCACCACCACCAAGAGGACGATCCAGTGTTTCCAGTCAAAAATACCCATTGCGTACTCCAGAGACAGGCGTATCGATTGTTCAACGACTCACGGCACGCAACCCGCGCCGTGTGGTTCAGTACCCGCTGGCCGCCAGCACTCAGGCCGACGGTTGCCGGGCGGCCTTTTCATCGTGGCCGGAAAGGCCGAAACGCCGCTCCAGCTCATCGAGCACCGCCTGAGGGTGCTGGCCCAGGGCGCTGAGCATGACCAGGCTGTGGAACCACAGGTCGGCGGTTTCGTAGATGACGTCGCTGCAGTCGTGGCTGAGGGCGGCGTCCTTGGCGGCGATGATGGTTTCCACCGATTCTTCGCCGAGCTTTTCCAGAATCTTGTTCAGGCCCTTGTGGTGCAGGCTGGCCACGTACGAGCTGTCGGGTGCGGCATGCTTGCGCGCTTCGAGCACTTCGGCCAGGCGGGTGAGGGTGTCACTCATGTCAGTGTCCTGCGCTGTAGATGGCGTTCGGGTCCTTGATGACCGGGTCGACCGTGCGCCACTGGCCCTCTTCGTGCACCCGGTAGAAACAGCTCTGGCGGCCGGTGTGGCAGGCGATGTCGCCGAGCTGCTCGACCATCAGGATGATCACGTCGGCGTCGCAGTCCAGGCGCATTTCATGCAGCTTCTGCACATGCCCGGACTCCTCGCCCTTGCGCCACAGCTTGCCACGCGAGCGCGACCAATAGATGGCGCGCTGCTCGGCGGCAGTCAGCGCCAGGGCCTCGCGGTTCATCCAGGCCATCATCAGCACGCGGCCCGTCTTGTGATCCTGGGCGATGGCCGGTACCAGGCCGTCGCTGTTCCAGTTGATCTCGTCCAGCCAGTCTTTCATGTTTCGCTCCAGAACCAGGCCCGCGTCAGTGCCGAACCAGGTGCGCTAGTGTGCCAGCCGTGGCCAGGTGTGGCTATCGACGCACGATCAGGTACAGCCCCGCGGCCAGCATCAGGTAGGCCGGCCACACTGCCGGCGCGGTGAGGCTGGCGGCACCGGCGGCCAGCGTGGCGCCGCCGCCGAGCAGGCCGGCTCCGAGCAGACGCAACGCCCAGTGGTCGTCCTGGCGCTGGCGCGGCAGGCGCGGGTCGTCCAGGTGCGGTTGCGACAGGCGTTCGAGCAGGTCACGGGTCATGTCGGCCAGGTGCGGCAGTTGCTCGACCTGGCTGTGAATGTTGCTCAGCACCGCCTTGGGGCTCATGCGCTCGCGCATCCAGCGTTCCAGGTAGGGCTTGGCGGTGCTCCACAGGTCGAGGTCCGGGTACAGCTGGCGCCCCAGGCCTTCGATGTTGAGCAGGGTCTTTTGCAGCAGCACCAGTTGCGGCTGCACTTCCATGTTGAAGCGCCGCGCAGTCTGGAACAGGCGCATCAGCACCTGGCCGAAAGAGATGTCCTTGAGCGGCTTTTCGAAGATCGGCTCGCACACGGTGCGAATCGCCGCTTCGAATTCGTTGACCTTGGTATGCGCCGGCACCCAGCCCGAATCGATGTGCAACTGCGCCACGCGGCGGTAGTCGCGCTTGAAGAAGGCGATCAGGTTGCGCGCGAGATAGTCCTGGTCTTCGTCGGTGAGGCTGCCGACGATGCCGCAGTCGATGGCGATGTACTTCGGGCTCCACGGGTTGACCGTGCTGACGAAGATGTTGCCGGGGTGCATGTCGGCGTGGAAGAAGCTGTCACGGAACACCTGGGTGAAGAACACTTCCACGCCTCGTTCGGCGAGCAGCTTCATGTCGGTGCGCTGGTCGGCCAGGGTCGCCATGTCGGTGACCGGCACGCCGTAGATGCGCTCCATCACCAGCACCTTGGGCCGGCAGTAGTCCCAGTACACCTGGGGCACGTACATCAGTTCCGAACCTTCGAAGTTGCGGCGCAACTGGCTCGAGTTGGCCGCTTCGCGGAGTAGGTCGAGCTCGTCGTAGATGGTCTTTTCGTAGTCGCCGACCACCTCGACCGGGTGCAGGCGCCGGGCATCGGCCGACAGCCGCTCGGCGGCCTTGGCGATGAGGAACAGCCAGGCCAGGTCTTGGGCGATGACCGGCTTCAAGCCCGGACGCACCACCTTGACCACCACTTCTTCGCCGCTCTTGAGCTTGGCAGCGTGCACCTGGGCCACCGAGGCCGAGGCCAGTGGCTCGACGTCGAAGCGGCTGAACACCTCGCTGACCTTGGCCCCCAACTGAGCCTCGATAAGCTCCACTGCGCGTTTCGGATCGAACGGCGGCACGCGGTCCTGCAGCAGCATCAGTTCGTCGGCGACGTCGGCCGGCAGCAGGTCGCGACGGGTCGACAACAGTTGGCCGAACTTGATGAAGATCGGCCCGAGGTCTTGCAGGGCCATGCGCAGACGCGCCCCGCGTGACGCTTCCTGGGCTTTGCGCGGCAGCCAGCGCCAGGGCATCAGCAGGCGCAGGCTCATCAGCCACCAGGGCAGCGGCATGGCGAACAGCAGGTCATCGAGACGGTAGCGGATCACCACTCGCTGAATACGGAACAGACGGCGGACGGCAAGCAGCTTCATGCGTTATCGCTGGCATCAAGGGACTGGGAAAGGCGACGGATGCGCGCCTCGAGACGTTCGATATCGACCTTCAGCGCGTCGAGCTCGCTGAACGCCGCTTCAGCTTCACGCTTGCCCACCAGGGTGCGCGACTCTTCGGCCAGGTACTCGGACAGGTTCTGACTGAAGCGCGCCAGGCCTTCGCGAGTCCAGCGTGCGCGCAGGCGCAGGTGGCCGGCCAGCAGCGAAGTGGCGACCGGGCCGAGCCAGCGCGACAGCTCGTATTCCCAGTCAAGCTCCAGATTCTGCAGAACGCCGACCAGGTCGAGCAGGGCGGCGCTGTCGCCATGCAACTGCACCTGCGGGGCATGCAGCACGGCCGTCTTGTCGCGGGCCAGGGCCAGGCGAGCCAGGTGGCTGGCCGGGGCGCGCAGGGTGCAGTGCACATCGCCTTCCCAGTGGCCAGCGAGCATCAGGCCGTCTTCGTCGGGCAGGATGTACACACGCAGCGCCGGTTGCACGCAGTCGATGGCGATCACCTTGCCTTCCAGCGCGGCCAGGCGCGGCAAGGCCGTGCTGTCCATGCGCAGCACCCGGTTCAGGCCATGCTCGACGCTGGCGAGCACCCCGGCCAGCAGCATCAGGGTTTGATCCCCCGGTGCACGGCGACGATGCCGCTGGTCATGTTGTGGTAGGTGACGCGGTCGAAACCGGCCTCGACCATCATGCTCTTGAGGGTTTCCTGGTCGGGGTGCATGCGGATCGACTCGGCCAGGTAGCGGTAGCTTTCCGAGTCGTTGGTGATCAGCTTGCCGGCCAGCGGCATGAAGGCGAACGAATAGGCGTCGTAGGCCCTGGACATCAGCTTGTTGGTCGGCTTGGAGAACTCCAGCACCAGCAGGCGCCCACCTGGCTTGAGCACACGCAGCATGGAGCTGATGGCGGCGTCCTTGTGGGTGACGTTGCGCAGACCGAAGGCGATAGTCACGCAATCGAAGTGGTTGTCGGGGAAGGGCAGTTTTTCTGCGTCGGCCTGGACGAACTCGATGTTGCCGGCCACGCCGCGGTCGAGCAGACGGTCACGCCCGACCTTGAGCATCGACTCGTTGATGTCGGCCAGCACCACCTGGCCGGTCGGGCCGACCAGGCGCGAGAACTTGGCCGCCAGATCACCGGTGCCGCCTGCGATATCCAGCACGCGGTTGCCGCTGCGCACCCCGGACAGTTCGATGGTGAAGCGCTTCCACAGCCGGTGCATGCCACCGGACAGGACGTCGTTCATCAGGTCGTACTTGGCGGCGACGGAGTGGAAGACCTCGGCGACCTTGCGGGCCTTCTGGCTCTCTGGAACGTCGCTGTAGCCGAAATGGGTGGTGGGTTCGGCGTGGTCGCCTTTGCGCTGGTCGTTCATATCGCTTCACCGGGGAAAAAGTACCGCCATTCTAGGGGCTGTTCCCGTTTCAGCACAAACCGCGTTACAGCGCCAAATCGTGCCAGCCGAGGCGAAGGACGCAGGAGAGGGTCATTCCCTTTTCAAGTCCTTCAACGCGGGGTGGCGCGATTCGGCGCGTAACCCGAAGGGCCGTGCCTGTTTTTTCGTATGAAGCGTTCGAGTCTTGAACTCGAAACGGCGGAAAAACAGGCGTCGGCGCGGTTGTGATGAAACGGGAACAGCCCCTGGAGTGAACCGGCGGATTTGTCTTGGCAGGGTGTGCCGTCTGGCAGGGGCGGGCATAATGCTCAGCATGTCTTATCGTCAGGATCGGTTGCATGACCCAGATCAGCGTTGAACGCAAACACAACCTCGGCCGTGAAGCGGCCCGCGCCAAGGCCCAGACCCTGGTCGACAAGCTCAGCCAGAAGTACGACCTGGAAGCGAACTGGGACGGTGATCGGGTCGACATCGCCCGCAGTGGTGCCAAGGGCAGCGTGCACATCGGTGATGAACTGATTCGCGTCGAGCTCAAGCTGGGCATGATGCTGTCGATGATGAGCGGCACCATCGAGGGCGAGATCGAGCGGGCGCTGGACAAGGCGCTGGCCTGACTCGCCAGCGCTTCAGGCGTCTGCCGGCCGGGGGTGGATTACCGCCGGCTGGCGCTCCTCGCGCAGAAATGCCATTACCTTCGGCGCCACGGTTTCGGCGCGGGTGATCAGCAACAGGTGCCCATCGTCGATGATCTGCAGCTCGGCATGGGGGATGCGCCAGGCCAGCAGGCGCATGTTCAGTAGCGGAATCAGCGGATCGTCATCGCCTGCCAGCACCAGAGTCGGCTGGCGCAGCCTGTGCAGCCAGTGCAAGCTGGTCCAGCCCAGCCCTGCGAACAGCTGCCAGTAATAGCCCAGCTTGCTGCCCGAGCGCGCCTTGGCGGCAAATTCCAGTGCCTGTTCCGGGTGCTGACGGAACGAGCCGCCATACACCTGCGGCGCGACGCGCATCACATAGTCGGGGTCGTTGTAACGGCGGCGACTGGCCATCGCCCACAGCACCTTCGGCGTGCCCGGCAACATCGGCCCGCCCGCAGCGGTGGCGGCAAGGATCAGCTTGCGGCAGCGCGCGGGAAAATCGTGGGCGAACTGCTGCGCCAGCGCGCCGCCCCACGACACCCCGAGGACATTCACCTGGCCGTAGCCTAAGGCATCGAGCATGCGCGCCACCAGGCTCGCCAGCCCGCTGAACCGGTACGGCGTGCGCGGCGTCGACGAGCCGCCAACCCCGGGTACATCGAAGGCGATCACCTCCACTTCAGGGTCCAGCGCCTCGATGAAGGGCAGCAGCAATTCCAGGTTGGCGCCAATGCCGTTGCAGATCAGCAGCGGCGTCAGTTGACCCTGGCCGGGACGCACCAGGGTGTGGATCGACTGCTGGTCCAACTGCAGGGTTTTCGACCGATAGGACTCAGACATGCGCTCTCCCAAGTGAGTGGAACCGCTACCCCGGTGCCGCTAAACGCGGCGCTGCGCGGGCTCAACGTTGATGAACATAACGGCCAGGCGCCGGCTCGATGGCGGGGTGGTCTTGGCTGCCGAGCAGCGTCGGCGCGTCCTGTAGCACGCCGGCCCGCTCGGCCAGCCAGCGCTGCCAGTGCAGCCACCAGGAATCGGCGTGCGTGCCGGCGTGCTCGCGCCAGTTCGCCGGGTCGTCATGCTGCTCGGTGCTGGTCTGGAAGCGTGCCTTGGGATTGCCTGGCGGGTTGAGGATGCTCTGGACATGGCCGCTGTTGGACAGCACGAACTGCACCTGCCCGCCGAACAGATGCGCCGAGCGGTAGCACGCAGGCCACGGGGTGATGTGGTCGGCGCTGCCGGCGACGCTGTAGACATCGCAGCGCACCTGGCGCAGATCGACCGGCGTACCGCACACCTCCAGTGCGCCGGCGCGGGTCAGCGGGTTGTGCCGGAACAGCTCGATCAGATCGCCATGCAAGGCGGCTGGCAGGCGCGTGGTGTCGTTGTTCCAGAACAGAATGTCGAAGGCCGGCGGCGCATGGCCGAGCAGGTAATTGTTGACCCAGTAGTTCCAGATCAAATCGTTCGGGCGCATCCAGGCGAAGATCCTGGCAATGTCGCGTCCCTCCAGCACCCCGGCTTGATACGAATGGCGCTTGGCCGCCTGCAGGGTGTGGTCGTCGATGAACAGCGCCAGTTGATTGTCCAGGGTGGCGTCGAGCACGCTGACCAGCAGGGTCAGCGAATGCACCTTGTGCTGCTGCAGCGCGGCGTAGTGGCCCAGCAGCGCCGCGCAGGTGATGCCACCCGAGCAGGCCCCGAGCATGTTGAGGTCTGCGCTGCCGGTAATCGCCAGCACCGCATCCACCGCTTGCTTGAGCGCCTCTATGTAGCTCGACAGTCCCCACTCGCGTTGCGCCTTGGTGGGGTTGCGCCAGCTGAGGGTGAAGGTCTGCTGCTGCGCTTGCAGGCAGAAGCGCATCACGCTTTTTTCCGGGTTGAGGTCGAACACATAGAACTTGTTGATCTGCGGCGGCACCACCAGCAGCGGCCGGGCATGCACCTGAGCGGTCAGCGGGCGGTACTGGATCAGCTCCAGCAGCTCATTGCGAAACACCACCGCGCCCTCGCTGGCGGCGACATCCTTGCCCACCGTGAAGGCGTCGGGGTCGACCTGGCGGGGCATACCGCCGTTTTCGGTGAGGTCCCGGATCAGATTGGCCAGGCCGTCGAGCAGGCTCTTGCCGCCGGTTTCGAAGGCGCGCTTGAGCGCTGCCGGATTGGCCGGGCTGTTGCTCGGTGCCAGGGCGTCGGTCAACTGGCCGATGAGAAACTGGCCGCGGCTGATGTCCTCGGCCGACAGGTCGCTGCCGGCGATCCAGGCCTGCAGCTCATCGCGCCAGGCCAGATAGCCTTGCACAGAGCGCTGGTACAGCGGGTTGTCTCGCCAGGTCGGGTCGTTGAAACGGCGGTCGTCGCGGGCTGGCTGCAACGGTGAATGGCCGGCCAGCACCTGCTTGAGCGCCTGGCCGAGCTGCGCGGCATGCTTCAAGCTGTGCAGCGGCTGGCGCAGCGGTTGGCGCAACAGCGTGCGCGCGGTGCTGAGCAGGTCCTTGCCGGCGAGGCCGAGGATTGGCGTCATGCCTGGCAAAGATCGCCCAGGCGGCGGTTGCTTGCGGTCACTCATCGACGACGCTCCGTTGTCTTGGGACGAGTAGCGGCGGCCATCCTGGCCGGCGCAGCGCCGGCGAGCAGCGCGGCGCCCAGGGTCAATCAAGCAGTCAAGCAGATCGACCGAGGTTTGCCCGGGCGCAGTGTCAGAGCATCAGCTTGACCACCGACTCCTGCGGGTCACGGCTCTTGCCGGCCAGGCGCAGCGCTTCGAGGTAGTCTTCCCACAGCGCCTGCTGGCGCTGGCACAGCTGTTCGAGGTATTCCCAGGTGAACAGGCCGCTGTCGTGGCCGTCGTCGAAGATCAACTTCAATGCGTACTGCCCGGCCGGCTCGAGGCCTGCGAGGCCAACGTTGATCTTGCCGACCTGCAGAATCGGATTGCCATGGCCCTGCACTTCGGCCGAGGGCGAATGCACCCGCAGAAACTCCGCCGGCAAGTGGTAGACCTCGCCGGGGGCGTAGGTCAGTGCCAGGGTTTTCGAGGCTTTGTGCAGGTTGATGGCGATGGGCAGGCGTGGCATGGCGGGTGTCTCTTGAAGGCGGATGCGCCAAGCTTCGAGCTTCGCGCCCAGAGATTCAAGCGTGGCTGCGACCGACCATGCGCCGGAAACGACGAGGGCCGCGATAGCGGCCCTCGTTGACAGTGTTGGCGTTACAGGATGTAGCGCGAGAGGTCTTCGTTCTGCGCCAGCTCGCCGAGGTGGCCGTTGACGTATTCGGCGTCGATGCGCACCGGGGTGTCGGTGTGTGCGCTGGCCAGGTCGCCGGCGTCGAACGACACCTCTTCGAGCAGGCGCTCGAGCAGGGTATGCAGGCGCCGAGCACCGATGTTCTCGGTCTTCTCGTTGACCTGGTAGGCGATCTCGGCCAGGCGCTTGATGCCTTCGTCGACGAACTCGATATTGAGCCCTTCGGTCTTGAGCAGCTCGCGGTACTGCTCGGTGAGCGAGGCGTGCGGCTCCTTGAGGATGCGCTCGAAGTCTTCCGGGGTGAGGGCTTTGAGTTCCACGCGGATCGGCAGACGGCCTTGCAGCTCGGGCACCAGGTCGCTCGGCTTGCTCAGGTGGAAGGCGCCCGAGGCGATGAACAGAATGTGGTCGGTCTTGACCATGCCCAGCTTGGTGTTGACGGTGCAGCCTTCGATCAGCGGCAGCAGGTCGCGCTGCACGCCTTCACGGGACACATCGGCGCCGCCGACGTTGCCGCGCTTGGCGACCTTGTCGATTTCGTCGATGAAGACGATGCCGTGCTGCTCGACCGCTTCCAGCGCCTTGGCCTTGAGCTCTTCTTCATTGACCAGGCGGCTGGCTTCTTCCTCGCGGACCATCTTCAGCGCTTCCTTGACCTTGAGCTTGCGCGACTTGCGCTTGCCCTTGCCCATGTTGGCGAACAGGCTCTGCAACTGGTTGGTCATTTCTTCCATGCCCGGCGGTGCGGCGATTTCCACGCCGGCCGACTCGGCCACTTCGATGTCGATCTCTTTATCGTCCAACTCGCCCTGGCGCAGGCGCTTGCGGAACAGCTGGCGGGTGTTGGAATCGCTGCTCGACGGCGCAGCCTCTTCGCTGAAGCTGCTGGGCCGGGCCTGGGGCAGCAGGGCGTCGAGAATGCGGTCTTCGGCGGCATCTTCAGCGCGGTGACGCACGCGGACGATTTCCTGTTCACGCAGCATCTTCAGCGCGGCATCGGCCAGATCACGGATGATCGACTCGACATCACGGCCGACATAGCCGACTTCAGTGAACTTGGTGGCTTCGACCTTGATGAACGGCGCATTGGCCAGCTTGGCCAGACGGCGGGCGATTTCGGTCTTGCCGACACCGGTGGGGCCGATCATGAGGATGTTCTTCGGCGTCACTTCGGCGCGCAGTTCGGTCGGCAGTTGCATGCGCCGCCAGCGGTTGCGCAGAGCGATGGCCACGGCGCGCTTGGCGTCGTCCTGGCCGATGATGTGGCGGTTGAGTTCGTGAACGATCTCGCGGGGGGTCATGGACATAAGAATGATGGTCCTGGAATGCGGTGTTTCAGCGTGGAAAAGCCCAGCCACCGGGGCTGGGCGCCAGAACAGCTGATCACTCGGCCAGGTCCTGCTCCTCGATGGTCAGGTTGTGGTTGGTGAACACGCAGATGTCACCGGCGATGTTCAGTGCGGTTTCGGCGATTTCCCGGGCCGAGAGATCGGTCTTGTCCAGCAGGGCGCGGGCCGCAGCCTGAGCGAATGCACCGCCCGAGCCCATGGCGATCAGGCCGTCCTCGGGTTCGACCACATCCCCATTGCCGGTGATGATCAGCGAGGCGTCCTTGTTGGCGACCGCCAGCATGGCTTCCAGACGGCTCAGGGAGCGGTCGGTGCGCCACTCCTTGGCAAGCTCCACGGCAGCGCGCACCAGATGACCCTGGTGCTTTTCCAACTGCCCTTCGAAACGCTCGAACAAGGTGAAGGCATCAGCGGTAGCGCCCGCGAAGCCGGCAATGACCTGGCCGTGGTACAGGCGACGAACCTTTTTCGCATTGCCTTTCATCACGGTGTTGCCGAGGGAAACCTGGCCGTCACCCGCCATGACGACTTTGCCTTGGCGGCGGACTGAAACGATGGTTGTCAAGGGAACGTCTCCATGCAGCGAGGGCGAAAATGCCTGATGGAAACTGATATGGGGGTGGGGGGAGGGATTTCAAGCAGCGAGCGGCGAGCGGTAAGTGGCAAGCGGCAGGTGAGCCGGAGATGTGAGGGCTGGGGCAGCATAGGCTTGAGCAGCCTCGGTGCTTGGCCTCTCAGGCGCACACGGCTCGAAAAACGACCGCAGTCGACCTCGATTAATATCGGGTGAGGGGCTGCACGACAGCCCCTCGAACTACGATCACTCGCCGTGCCGAACCTGCCCATCGACCAGGGTGTAGCGCACCGCTCCCGGCAAACAGTGCCCGACGAACGGGCAGTTGGACCCGCGCGAGAACCACTGCTCGCCCGCCACGGTGGAGGCTTGGGGGTCGAGCAGTACCAGGTCGGCGGCGCCGCCGACGTTCAGCGTGCCTGCCGGCAGGCGCAGGGCCTGGGCTGGGCCGTTGGTCAGGCGGGCGAGCAGGGTGGGCAGGTCGAGCAGGCCGTCCTGCACCAGGGTCATGGCCAGCGGCAGCAACAGCTCGACGCTGCTGATGCCAGGCTCGGTGGCGCCGAACGGGGCCAGCTTGGCGTCGCGCTCGTGGGGTTGGTGGTGGCTGGAGATGGCCTGGATCACGCCGGACTTCACCGCCTCACGCAAGCCGTCGCGGTCGGCTGCGGTGCGCAGCGGCGGTTGCACGTGGTAGAGGCTGGAGAAGTCGCGCAGCGCTTGGTCAGTGAGAATCAGCTGATACAGCGCCACATCTGCGGTCACCGGCAGGCCGCGGGCCTGGGCCTGGGCGATCAGTTGGGCGCCACGGGCGCTGGTGATCTGGCTGAAGTGCGCGCGCACGCCGGTTTGCTCGACCAGCAGCAGGTTGCGCGCCAGGGCCACGGTTTCGGCGGTTTCCGGAATCCCCGGCAGGCCGAGGAAACTGGCCATCGGGCCTTCGTGGGCGAGGCCGCCCTGGGCCAGGTCATGGTCCTGGGAATGAATCACCACGGTCAGGTCGAAGGTCGCTGCGTAGTCCAGCGCGCGGGCCAGGGTGCGGTTGTTGGCGATTTCCTTCAGACCATTGCCGAACGCCACGCAGCCGGTGTCGCGCAGGGCAATCAGCTCGGCCAGTTGCTCGCCTTCAAGGCCACGGGTCAGCGCGCCGATCGGGTAGACCTTGGCGTTGCCAGCATCGCGGGCGCGGTCGAGGATCAGCTCGGCCACCGCCGAGGTGTCGAGCACCGGGCGCGTCTGCGGCGGGCAGCACAGGCTGGTGACGCCACCGGCAACGGCCGCGCGGGTTTCGCTGGCGATGGTGCCTTTGCGGCTGTAACCCGGCTCACGCAGGGCAACGCTGAGGTCGACCAGGCCAGGCGCGGCCACCAGGCCGCTGGCCTCGATGCTGCGCTGCGCAGTGAAGCCGGCCGGCGCGGCGCCGATGGCGACGAGCCGGCCTGCTTCGATATGCAGGTCGCTGACCTGATCCAGGCCACTGTGCGGATCGATGACCCGGGCGCCGAGAATACTGATGCTCACAGGGCGTTCTCCTGGTCGAGTTGACGTTGTGTGTTCTGCCCGCTCATGGCCATGGACAGCACCGCCATGCGCACGGCGATGCCGTAGGTGACCTGGTTGAGAATCACCGAGTGACTGCCGTCGGCCACCGCCGACTCGATTTCCACGCCGCGGTTGATCGGCCCTGGGTGCATGACGATGGCATCGGGCTTGGCCCCGGCCAGGCGTGCCGTGGTCAGGCCGAACAGGCGGTAGAACTCGCCCTCGCTGGGCAGCAGGCCACCGGCCATGCGCTCACGCTGCAGGCGCAGCATGATCACTACATCGACGTCCTTGAGGCCCTCGCTGAGGTCGGTGTAGACCTTCACGCCGTATTGCTCGATACCCACGGGGATGAGGGTTTTCGGGCCGATCACGCGGATGTCCGGGCAGCCCAGGGCCTTGAGCGCGAGCATGTCGGAACGTGCCACACGCGAGTGCAGAATGTCGCCGACGATGGCCACCGAGAGGTTCTCGAAGCTGCCCTTGTGGCGGCGGATGGTGAGCATGTCGAGCATGCCCTGGGTCGGGTGGGCGTGGCGGCCGTCACCGCCGTTGATCACCGCCACCTCCGGGCACACGTGCTCGGCGATGAAGTGCGCGGCGCCCGAGTCGGAGTGGCGCACGACGAACATGTCGGCGGCCATCGCTTCGAGGTTGCGCAGGGTGTCGAACAGCGTCTCGCCCTTGCTGGTCGATGAGGTCGACACATTCAGGCTGATGACATCGGCCGACAGCCGCTGGGCGGCCAGTTCGAAGGTGGTGCGCGTGCGTGTGGAGTTCTCGAAGAACACGTTGCACACCGTCTTGCCACGCAACAGCGGGACTTTCTTCACCGCGCGGGCACCGACTTCGAGGAACGAGTCGGCGGTGTCGAGGATTTCCGTCAGCAGCTCGCGGGGCAGGCCGTCCAGCGAGAGGAAGTGGCGCAGCTGGCCCTGGTCGTTGAGCTGCAGCGGGCGCTTGGCGTCGAGTGGCGTCATCGGTGGGGCTCTTAGTGGGCGGAGGCGGTGGTCAGGTCCTGGCGCTCGAGGGCGAGCGGGGCGGGGCCGGTCAGTTTGATGCGTTGCTCGGCGGCCAGTGGCAGGCTGGCGCCGACCACGTCGGGGCGAATCGGCAGCTCACCGGCGTCCAGGTCGAGCAGGCAAACCAGGGTCACGCTGGCCGGGCGGCCGTAGTCGAACAGCTCGTTGAGCGCCGCACGGATGGTGCGCCCGCTCATCAGCACGTCGTCGATCAGCACCAGGTGCTGGCCTTCGATTTCGAAGGGCAGCTCCGAGGGGCGCACCTGCGGGTGCAGGCCGTTCTGGCTGAAATCGTCGCGGTAGAACGACACATCCAGGGTGCCCAGCGGGCTGTCGTCGTGCAGGGCGTCCTGCAGCGCCTGCGCGACCCACACGCCACCGGTGCGGATGCCGATGAAACGCGGCGACTCGATCTGGCGACGGGCCAGATGGGCGCGAAGGTCGACGGCCATCTGCCGGATAAGGGCGGAAGGGTCGGGTAGGCTCATTGTGTGCTCCTTGGCTGGGCCGGTATTGCCGGCGGCAAAGCGTTAGGTATTGGCTTCCAGCCAGCCTTGCAGCAGCAACGCCGCGGCAATGGCGTCGACCGGATCGTCACGGTAGCTGCCGCGCTGGCCGCCTCGGGCCTGGCGTTCGCCCTTGGCCTCGAAAGTGGTCAGGCGTTCGTCGTGGGTGTGCACGGGCAGGTTGTAGCGGCCGTTGAGGCGGCGGGCGAACTTCTCGGCGCGGGCGCTCATCTCGCTGGGCGTGCCGTCCATGTTCAGCGGCAGGCCGACGACGATGGCGTCGGGTTGCCATTCGCCGATCAGCTTTTCCACCTGGTTCCAGTCGGGAACGCCATTCTGCGCCTTGAGCGTGCACAGCTCACGGGCCTGGCCGGTAATCACCTGGCCCACCGCCACGCCGATCTGCTTGGTGCCGTAGTCGAAGCCCAGCAACAGGCGCAGTTCGGCCATCAGGCGTGGCCTGCCTGGCTGGTCAGCAGGCTCAGGGTGACGCCCAGGCTGGTGGCAGCCGCTTCGCGGCGCAGGTCGCTGGGCGTGGCGAACAGAATCTCGGGACTGAACGGGCAGTTGAGCCAGGCGTTATCGGCCAGCTCTTCTTCGAGCTGACCGGCTTCCCAGCCGGCATAGCCGAGGGTGATCAGGCTCTGCTGTGGGCCGCGGCCTTCGGCGATGGCGAACAGCACGTCCTGCGAGGTGGTCAGGCTCATGCCGTCGAGTTCGACGGTGGCCTGATAGCTGCATTCGGGGCTGTGCAGGACGAAGCCGCGGTCGGTCTGCACCGGGCCGCCGAGGTAGATCGGCACGTTCAGCGTGCGCGGCGCCGGCTCTTCATCCGGGCGCAGCTGCTCGAGGATGTCGGCCAGGCTCAGATCCTGCGGACGATTCACCACCAGGCCCATCGCACCGTTGGCGTTGTGCTCGACGATATAGGTCAGGGTCTGCGCAAAGTTCGGATCGGCCATGTGCGGCATGGCAATCAGAAACTGATGCTTGAGATAGGTAGGTGTGTGGTTTTTCATGGTCGGTAGTGTGGCGTCAGGTGACGAGGCTGACAAGCTGCTCGCCAGGCTCATGTGTGATCAATTGCTAGACAGACGGTCGCCGCGGGCAAAGCGCCAGGTGCGCACGATCTCCAGGCGGTCGAATTCGGCCAGATCGCCGGTGAACGGCGCGAACGGTGCCGACATGCGCACGATGCGCTGGGCGGCCTGGTCCAGTAGCGGCTGGCCGGACGATTCGAGCACCAGCACTTCATGCAGCGAACCGTCGCGGTTGATCGA
The DNA here is from genome assembly GCF_000425745.1 of Pseudomonas cremoricolorata DSM 17059 = NBRC 16634. Taxonomy (GTDB): domain Bacteria; phylum Pseudomonadota; class Gammaproteobacteria; order Pseudomonadales; family Pseudomonadaceae; genus Aquipseudomonas; species Aquipseudomonas cremoricolorata. The sequence continues at coordinate 527,524 of NZ_AUEA01000001.1, forward strand.
CACCATCAGCCGCAGGCTGCCGTACAGCTTCTGGCTGCGCGCCTCCTGCGGGTAGTTGAGGTTGCCGATGCGCTCGATCTTCTTGCGCCAGTCTTCCTTGTACCAGGCGCCCTTGTCGCGGGCCGTGGAGGCGGCGTTGAGGCGATGGATACGCGGGCGCTTGGCGTACAGCTGCTGTTCGTTGGACAGCTCGGCCTCGAGGCTGGCGATCTGGCTGGAGAGCTGCGAGCTGTCGAAATCCGGGGCCGGAGCGGTGGGCTTGGGCTGCGGCTTGCTTTCCTTGGGCCGCGGCTCGACCTTGGTCGGTTTCGGCGCCTTGGTGGTCACCACGGCCTTCTGCGGCGGCGGCGGCACTTCACGGCGCGGGGCCGGCGGCGGGGTGATCTTGTTGACCTTGCTGTCCTGGAACGGCGCCACTTCGGTGGTGGTCGGCACCGCTTTCTTCTCTAGCGTGCCGCTGCCTTGCTGGTTGTCCTGGGCGAGGAAATCGGCTTTTTCCGGCGGCTTTTCGCTCTGGAAGGTCGACAGGGTGAAGTCGAGGGTCTGGCGCACTTGTTTGGGCGTGCTGACGCTGAAGCTCACGCCGAGGATCAGCACGATGTGCAGCAGCGCTGCAAGAAACAGGGTAAAGCCCAGCCGGTCCACGGGGCGGACGCGTGGCGGCAGCAGGTCGGGCGGGATGTTGGCGGACAGCGTCATCGAATATCCAGCAAAGGCGCGGTGGGGCAGGTCAGCGGACGGGACCGGCATCATACCCCACTGCGCGGGCTTGCCGCGTGCTGGTGGTCAGCGCGCGTCGAGCTGACGGGCGATGGCGTCCATCAACTGGCCGCCGATGTCGAGGCCGAAGGCGGCGTCGATCTCGCGGATGCAGGTCGGGCTGGTGACGTTGATTTCGGTCAGCGAGTCGCCGATCACGTCCAGGCCGACGAACAGCAGGCCTTTCTCGCGCAGGGTCGGGCCGACTTGCGCGGCGATCCAGCGGTCGCGTTCGGTGAGTGGACGCGCTTCGCCACGACCACCGGCGGCCAGGTTGCCGCGGGTTTCGCCGCTGGCCGGAATGCGCGCAAGGCAATACGGCACCGGTTCGCCGTCGATCATCAGGATGCGTTTGTCGCCATCGACGATGGCCGGCAGGTAGGCCTGCGCCATGATCTGCTGCTGGCCGTGCAGGGTCAGGGTTTCAAGGATCACCGAGAGGTTCGGGTCGCCCTGGCGATGGCGGAACACCGAGGCGCCGCCCATGCCGTCCAAAGGTTTGAGAATGACATCGCCGTGGCGCGCGGCGAATTCGCGAATCACGTCGGCGCGGCGGCTGACCAGGGTCGGCGCGGTGCACTGCGGGAACAGCGTTGCGAACAGCTTTTCATTGCAGTCGCGCAGGCTCTGCGGACGGTTGACCACCAGCACGCCGTCGGCCTCGGCCTGCTCGAGCAGGTAGGTGCTGTAGATGAATTCCATGTCGAACGGCGGGTCTTTGCGCATCAGCACGACATCCAGCTCGGCCAGGGCGCTGTCCTGCTCTTCGCTCAGTTCGAACCAGTGCGCCGGATCTGCGAATACCTTCAGCGGGCGCATGCGCGCGCGGGCCTTGCCTTCGCCCTGGTAGAGGTCACGCTGCTCCATGTAGAACAGGCTCCAGCCGCGGGCCTGGGCGGCCAGCAGCATGGCCAGCGAACTGTCCTTCTTGTAGGAGATGGACGCGATGGGGTCCATGACAATCCCGAGGCGAACGCTCATGGGGTAATTCCTCTTGGCGGCGTGCGCCGCGATGGTTCGAAATGAAAAGTCGCTCAGGGTGGCGCCGCAGGCGCGGTCGGTCAAGGGGTGGGCAGATGGAACGGGCTCCCGGAGTGTGCTAAAAATGCCCCCAGCTTCACGCCGCAAGCCGTGTCCGGCGCGCAGGGCCGCACAGGCTCTGCGCCCAGCCCCGGCACAGGCCGACCTTCCAGTGAGCAGCCACGGTAACGCAACTTATGCAACAGCCCCTGAAGGTGATGGTGATCGATGATTCGCGCACCATCCGCCGTACCGCCCAGCTGCTGCTCGGCGAGGCGGGCTGCGAGGTGATCACCGCCAGCGACGGCTTCGATGCCCTGGCCAAGATCGTCGACCACGCGCCGCAGATCATCTTCGTCGACGTGCTGATGCCGCGCCTCGATGGCTACCAGACCTGCGCGCTGATCAAGCACAACAGCGCGTTCAAGGACACGCCGGTGATTCTGCTGTCGTCGCGCGACGGAGTGTTCGACAAGGCCCGCGGCCGGGTGGTCGGCTCCGACCAGTTCCTGACCAAACCATTCAGCAAACAAGCGTTGCTCGACGCCATCCGTGCCCATGTGCCGGGTTTCGTCGAGCAGCCACAACACGCCTCCTGACGCCGGCCACGGCGTCGTAGTTCCTGACGGGGAAACAGCATGGCCCGAGTTCTGATTGTCGACGACTCGCCGACCGAGATGTACAAGCTCACCGACTGGCTGGAAAAGCACGGTCACCAGGTGATCAAGGCCAGCAATGGCGCCGACGGCGTGGCCCTGGCCCGCCAGGAAAAGCCCGATGCGGTACTGATGGACATCGTCATGCCCGGCATGAACGGCTTCCAGGCCACCCGCCAGTTGTCCAAGGACCCGGAAACCCGCGACATCCCGGTGCTGGTGGTGACCACCAAGGACCAGGACACCGACCGTATCTGGGCGACACGTCAGGGTGCGCGTGATTTTCTCACCAAGCCCATCGACGAAGAGGCGCTGATCAGCAAGCTCGACGAGGTGCTCAAGGCTTGACCACCCGGCCGCAAGGCGCGTCGCTGACCGCCTTCGAACTGCTGCTGGACATCGACCGCCGCTGCCGCCTGCTGGTGGCCGATCAGCCTTTCGAACCCAGCCCGGCGCAAGCCTGGAGCGGCATTGGCTTTCGCATCGCCAGCCACTGGTTCGTCGCGCCCATGGGCGAGGTGGCCGAGGTGCTGCGTGAACCGCGCAGCAGCCGCGTGCCCGGGGTGCGCCCGTGGGTGGTGGGGGTCGGCAACCTGCGCGGGCGCCTGCTGCCGGTGCTCGACCTGTCGAGCTTTCTTGGTCTCGCCCCGGTGGCGCCGGGCAAGCAGCGTCGGGTGATGGTGCTCGACCACGACGATCTGTTCGTCGGCCTGCTGGTCGACGAGGTGCTGGGCCTGCAGCATTTCGACCTCGAGCAACTGCAGCCAACGCCGCCGCAGCCGTTGCTGCGCAGTGCCGCGCGCTTCGTTCAGGGGCATTTCCCCGGCGCACGCAACTGGGCGATCTTCAGCCCGTTCGCCCTGGCCCAGGCGCCAGGTTTTCTCGATGTGGCGTTGTAGAGGATGCTGTCTTGAGCAAGTCCACCCCTGGCGTCACTCCGCCGCCGATGACCCAGCGCACCCGCAGCAGCGCGCAGATCACCGTGCTGTTCGTGGTGCTGATTCTGTCGATCGTGCTGCTGTTCGCCAACTTCGCCTACCTCAACACCCAGTCGACCTACGACAAGCAGTACATCGGCCACGCCGGTGAATTGCGCGTGCTGTCGCAGCGCATCGCCAAGAACGCCACCGAGGCCGCAGCCGGCAAGGCCCTGGCGTTCAAGTTGCTGTCCGATGCGCGCAACGACTTCGACCGCCGTTGGGGCTACCTGCGCCGCGGCGACCATGCCACCGGCCTGCCCGCCGCACCGGCCGCGGTGCGCGACGAAATGGCCGCCGTCGGGCAGGACTGGGACAACTTGCTCAAGAACACCGATGTCATTCTTTCCAGCGAACAGACCGTACTGTCGCTGCACCAGGTGGCCGCGACCTTGGCCGAGACCGTGCCGCAGTTGCAGGTCGAGTACGAAAAGGTGGTGGAGATCCTGCTCAAGAGCGGCGCCCCGGCCAGCCAGGTGGCGGTGGCCCAGCGCCAGTTGCTGCTGGCCGAGCGTATCCTCGGCTCGGTCAACACCGTGCTTGCCGGCGACGACACTACCGCCCAGGCCGCTGCCACCTTCGGCCGCGATGCCAACCGGTTCGGCCAGGTCCTGCAAGGCATGCTCAACGGCGACGCGGCGCTGGAGATCAGCCGGGTCGAGGATGCCGATGCGCGCAACCGCCTGGGGGAAATTACCGAGCTGTTCCAGTTCGTCGCAGGTTCGGTGGATGAAATTCTCGAAACCTCGCCTGAGCTGCTGCGGGTGCGCGAGGCCGCAGGGAATATCTTCAGCCTGTCACAGACCCTGCTCGACGAAGCCTCGCACCTGGCCAACAGCTTCGAGAACCTGGCCGGCAGCCGCACCCTGGACACCGTCGGCGGTTATGCCCTGGGCCTTTTGGCACTGGCTTCGATCATTCTCATCGGCTCGATCATGGTCCGCGCCACGCGCCGGCAGTTGCGCGATACCGCGCAGAAGAACGAGCGCAACCAGCAGGCGATCATGCGCCTGCTCGATGAAATCGAAGAACTCGCCGATGGCGACCTGACCGTGTCGGTGGCAGTCACCGAAGACTTCACCGGGGCCATCGCCGACTCGATCAACTATTCGGTCGACCAATTGCGCGAGCTGGTCACCACCATCAACCACAGCGCCGAGCAGGTCGCCGCCGCCGTGCAGGACACGCAGAATACCGCGCGCCAGCTGGCCAAGGCCTCCGAGCATCAGGCCGAGCAGATCAGCGAGGCGTCGGTGGCGGTGGGCGACATGGTCGAGTCGATCGACCGCGTTTCGGCCCACGCCTACGAGTCGGCCAAGGTCGCCGAACGTTCGGTGGCCATCGCCAACAAGGGCAACGAGGTGGTGCACAATACCATCGATGGCATGGACAACATCCGCGAGCAGATTCAGGACACCGCCAAGCGCATCAAGCGTCTGGGTGAGTCGTCGCAGGAAATCGGCGACATCGTCAGCCTGATCGACGACATCGCCGAGCAGACCAACATCCTCGCCCTCAATGCCGCGATTCAGGCCTCGCTGGCCGGTGAGGCGGGGCGCGGCTTCGCCGTGGTCGCCGATGAAGTGCAGCGCCTGGCCGAGCGCTCGTCCTCGGCCACCCGGCAGATCGAAGCACTGGTGCGGACCATCCAGACCGACACCAACGAGGCGGTGATTTCCATGGAGCAGACCACCGCCGAAGTGGTGCGCGGCGCGCGCCTGGCGCAGGACGCCGGGGTGGCGCTGGCAGAGATCGAAGGCGTGTCGCAGACCCTCGCCGAGTTGATTCTGAGCATTTCCGATGCCGCGCAGTTGCAGACGTCATCGGCCGGGCAGATTTCCCACACCATGTCGGTGATTCAGCAAATTACCGCGCAGACCTCGGCAGGCTCCGGCGCCACCGCCGACAGCATCCGCCATCTGGCGCGCATGGCCAGCGAGATGCGCCGCTCGGTGTCCGGCTTCACCCTGCCGAACACGACGCCGCCGCAATGAGGAGGCCCGCATGGCGCCTGCCGCAGTGACCCTGGAACGCCACGATACGGTGGGACTGGCCTGGAGCAAGGCGGCCATTCTCGACAGCTTGCAACTGGCCCGTCAGGCCCTCGAACAGTTCGCCCGTGAGCCGGCCGAGGCGGCGCCACTGAACGAGTTCGTCAGCCAGCTGCACCAGGTACAGGGCTGCCTGCGCATGCTCGAACTGCGCGGCGCGGCGCACCTGGCCGAGGAAATGCAGCTGCTCGGTGCGGCCATGGCGGCCAGTGAGCAGAGCCCGCGCGGTGAGTGCCTGGGCGCGTTGTTCCGTGGTCTGGAGCAGTTGCCGGCCTACCTCGAACGGCTGCGCGGCGCCCGCCACGACCTGCCGCTGGTGATGCTGCCGCTGCTCAACCAACTGCGCCACTGCCGCGGCCTGGAGCCGCTTGCCGAAGGCAGCCTGAACCAGGTCGGTGCGCCCGCAGCGGCGGCTGCCGACTTGGCGGATCTGGACGTGTCGCTGGGCAACTGGCGCGAACAGCTGCAGGCGGGCCAGGGCCGCGATGCCCTGCGCTCGGTGGTGATCGCCCTGTGTGACGACCTGATCCGCATCAAGGAGCGGCTCGACCACTTCGTGCGCAGTGATCGCCACGACGCCGGCCAGATGGAAACCCTGCTGGCGCCGCTGCGGCAGATTGCCGATACCCTGGCGGTGCTCGGCTTCCAGCAGCCGCGGCGGGTGATCATCGATCAGGTGCTGGCGCTGCAGGGCCTGCCGGCGCACAACCATGCCGGCGCCGATGCGCTGTTGATGGATGTGGCCGGCGCACTGTTGTACGTCGAGGCAACCCTCAACGGCATGGTCGGGCCGCTGGAAGACAACGACCCGGCGAGCCTGCCCGGCTCCGATCTGCTGGAGATTCGTCAGCAGGTGTTGGCCGAGTGTCAGTCTGTGGTGCAACAGGCCAGGGAGCTGATCGCCGATTGCCTCGACGACGACTGGTCGTGGCAGCGTCTGCAAGGCGTGCCCGGGCTGCTGCAACAGGCGCGCGGCGCGTTGAGCATGCTGATGCTGGCAGAGGCCGCCGAGGTGCTCGGCGGGTGCGCCGCGTATACCCAGGGCTGGCTCAACGACCTCGACCAGCGTCCGCAAGCCGCGACCCTCGAGCCGTTCGCCGAGGCCCTGTGCGCGGCCGAATTCTACTTGCAATGGCAATTGGCCGACCCGCTGGCCGATGCCCGCCCGCTGTTGCAGCGGGCCTGTGCCAGCCTGGCGCTGCTGGGCGTGCCGTGTCAGCAGCGAGCCTCCACGGCAGTAGCGTCCGAGGCCCTGGATGATGGGCTGCGCGAAGTGTTTCTCGAAGAGGCCGGCGAGCTGCTGGCCGAGATCGAACGGCAGTGGTCGCTGTGGCGCGCAGAGCAGACCCACTCGACACTGGGCGAGCTGCGCCGCGCCTTGCACACGCTCAAGGGCAGTGGCCGCATGGTCCATGCCGAGGCCTTGGCGGCCCTGGCCTGGGGCGCCGAGCACCTGCTCAATCGCGTACTCGACGGGCGCATCAGCCTGAGCCGGGATGGCCAGGCGGCGTTGCAGCAGGTGTTCGTGCGCCTTCCGGACCTGCTCGCCGATTACGCCGGAGGGCAACTGGGGTCGTCTGCGGAAAACCAGGCGCTGGCCGACCATCTGCACGCCCTGGCGCAGGATCAGGCGCCGGCGCTCGCCGACACCGCGGGCCTCGATCCACACCTGCTCGGTGTATTCGCCCGCGAGGCCGCAGGCCACTTGCAGGCGCTGGACGCTTTCCTGCAGCAGGCAGGCGCTAGCGAGGTGAGCATCAGCGACGCGTTGCAGCGGGCGTTGCATACCCTCAAGGGCAGCGCGGCCATGGCCGGGGTCGAGCCCATGGCGCAGCTGGCCACCGCCCTGGATCGTCTGGTGCGGGAACACAAGGCCCATGGCCTGCTTCTGGGTGGGGTGCAGTTGCAGCAGTTGCAGGCCGCCCACGGCCTGTTGCAGCGCGGCCTCGCGCAGCTCGACAGCGCTCCGTTGGCGGCCATCGCCGGTGCTGGCGAACTGATCGAGCAGATCGAACAGAGCGTGCAGCAGGCCCTGGCGCAACCGTCGTACGCCGAACAGCCCGTGGCCCGTGACCCGCAGGCCACTGCACGCCTGTTGGGTGAAGCCATGGACCACGTGCTCGAAGCCGAGGCCGCGTTGGCACGTTGGCAGGCAGCCCCCGCGCAGCGCGATCAGCTCGATGGGCTACTCGATGAGCTGACCGCGCTCGGGCATGCCGCGCATCTGGCCGATCTGTGGTCGCTGGACCAGTTGTGCGAGAGCTTGCTCGACCTGCTCGGCGCCGTCGAAGAAGGCAGCCTTGCCGCTACCGACACGCTGTTCGCGCTGCTGGCACAGGGGCTTGAAGGCATGCTCGACATGCTCGATGAAGTCGCCGCCGGACAGGACGTCGAGCCACGCCCGGCGCTGTTGGCGCGCTTGCACGAACACCTGCACGGCGCGCTGGACCCAGCCAGCCTGGGTGTGGTCGGGCCGCAAGGCGTGCGTGCCCTGGAACTGCCGGTGGCGCCGAGCGACACGGCCGAGGGCGAGCTCGAGGCGCTGTCGGAACTGGACGAAGCGCCGGGCGACAAGGCGCTGCTGGAGGTGTTTCTCGAAGAAAGCTCGGACATCGTCGAAAGCTCGGCCGCGGCCCTGGCGCGCTGGCAGGCCGACCCGCGCAACACCGCCGAAGTCGAGACCTTGCTGCGCGACCTGCACACCCTCAAGGGCGGCGCGCGCATGGTCGAGATCAGCGCCATCGGCGATCTGGCCCACGAACTGGAGTTTCTCTACGAACTGTTCGCCGCCGGTCGGCTGCCGCCGAGCCTGGCGCTGTTCAGCCTGTTGCAGAACTGCCATGACCGCCTCGCACACATGCTCGATGCGGTGCGCCTCGAGCAGCCGCTGCATGCCGCCACCGCGCTGATCGATTACATCCGCAACTTCACCAGCTCGGCGCTGAACGACACGGTGGCCGGGGTGCTGCCCAGCGAGGCTGCACCGGCCGAAGCGCCTGCAGCCAGCCATGAGCGCGCCACCGGCGACATGGTCAAGGTCGATGCCGAACTGCTCGACGAGCTTGGCAATCTGGCCAGCGAGCACTCGATCATCCGCGGGCGCATCGAACAGCAGGTCAACGATGGCCAGTTCGCCCTCAACGAGATGGAAACCACCCTCGAGCGCATGCGTGACCAGTTGCTGCGCCTGGACAACGAAACCCAGAGCCGGGTGCTCAGCCGTCATCAGGCCGAAGGCGATACCTACGACGACTTCGACCCGCTGGAAATGGACCGACATTCGCAATTGCAGCAGCTCTCGCGGGCACTGTTCGAGTCGGCCTCCGACCTGCTCGACCTCAAGGAAACCCTGGCCCAGCGCGCCCAGCATACCCACGGCCTGTTGCAGCAACAGGCGCGTATCAACAGCCAGTTGCAGGAGGGCCTGACCGCAACCCTGATGGTGCCGTTCGAGCGGCTGGTGCCGCGCTTGCAGCGGGTGGTGCGTCAGGTCGCCAGCGAACTGGGCAAGCAGGTGGAACTGGTGGTGGGCAATGCCGAGGGCGAGCTGGACCGCAGCGTGCTGGAACGCATGGTCGCGCCGCTCGAACACATGCTGCGCAACGCCGTCGACCACGGCCTGGAAACCAGCAGCGCCCGGCGCGCGGCGGGCAAGCCGGAGCAGGGCACCATCCACCTGGGCCTGCTCCACGAAGGCGCCGACATCGTCATCGAAATGAGCGATGACGGCGCCGGGGTGCCCCTGGAGGCAGTGCGCAAGAAAGCCATCAAGCGCGGCCTGCTCGACCCTGAGGCGACCCTCAGCGATCACGAAGTCTTGCAGTTCATCCTGCGCCCGGGCTTTTCCACCGCCGAGAAGATCACGCAGATTTCCGGGCGTGGCCTGGGCATGGACGTGGTGCATGAGGAGGTCAAGCAACTGGGCGGTTCGATGAGTATCGAGTCCAGTCCTGGCAAGGGCGCACGTTTCCAGATCCGCCTGCCGTTCACCGTGTCGCTGAACCGCGCGCTGATGGTGCACCTGGGTGAAGAGCAATACGCCATTGGCCTGAACACCATCGAGGGGGTGGTGCGCGTGCCACCGGCCGAGCTGGAAGCGTGCTATCGCCTCGATCCGCCGCAGTACGTGTATGCCGGTTACCAGTACCAGCTGCGCTACCTGGGCGAGCTGCTGCAAGGCACGCCGCAGCCGAACCTGCTGGGCCAGAGCGTGCCGCTGCCGGTGTTGCTGGTGCATTCCCAGGAACAGTCGTTCGCCATCCAGGTCGACGGCCTGTCGCCGAGCCGCGAGATCGTGGTCAAGAGCCTTGGCCCGCAATTCGCCGCCGTGCCGGGCCTGGCTGGGGCGACCTTGCTGGGCGATGGCCGGGTGGTGCTGATTCTCGACCTGCTCGGCCAGTTGCGTGGCCAGCAGCGGCGCCTGGCGCGCTTGCCTTCGGCGGCACGTAGCACGCCCATGCTGCCTGGCAGCAGCCGGCAGCGCTCGTTGCTGGTGATGGTGGTGGACGATTCGGTGACGGTGCGCAAGGTCACCAGCCGCCTGCTCGAGCGCCACGGCATGAGTGTCCTGACCGCCAAGGACGGTGTCGATGCCATGGCCTTGCTGCAAGAGCATTGCCCCGACGTGCTGTTGCTGGACATCGAAATGCCGCGCATGGACGGCTTCGAGGTGGCCACGCGGATTCGTCAGGATGAGCGCCTCAGGCACCTGCCGATCATCATGATCACCTCGCGCAGCGGGCAGAAGCACCGCGAGCGGGCCATGGCCATCGGCGTCAACGAATACCTGGGCAAGCCGTATCAGGAGTCGCAACTGCTGCACAGCATCGCCCACTGGAGTGCCCCGCATGCTTGAACACATCGTCGGCCAGCGCAGCAGCCTCACCGGGCTGCTGTTGCCGTTGGGCGACCGCACCTTGCTGCTGCCCAACGTGGCCATCGCCGAGCTGGTCGGCCAGCGCCAGCTGAGCTGCGAGCAAGGCGCGCTCGACTGGCACATGGGCTGGCTCGACTGGCGCCAGCAGCGGCTGCCACTGATCGGTTTCGAAGCGGCCTGTGGCGGTCACACCCCCTGCGGCGAGCGTGCACGCATCGTCGTGCTCAATGCACTGGGCGACACCGGCCTGCGCTACCTGGCGCTGCTGCTGCAAGGCATTCCGCGCTCGTGCAAGCTCGACAGCCAGCTCAATTATGTCGACGTGCCGCTGGCCGCGCTGGAACTGGCTGCAGTGCAGGTGGCCGAACAGGTGGTGCGGGTACCCGACCTTGCTGCGCTCGAGCGCCTGGTGCGTGACGCACAGTTGTAAAGTCGCCCGCGCAAGATGTAGTTCGGCTTCGGTTGCTGGTCGCAAGAGGCTTGCGCCAGAGCCTTCGCCGAGTGGTGGACGTGTCGGGTCGACGGAACCCGATCAGTAACCGGAGGTCTGTTCCTGCATGTATTACGGTGAACGTTTCAACGCTTGGACCCATCTGGTCGGCGCCGTTCTGGCGGCCATCGGTGCACTCTGGTTGATCATCACGGCGGGCCTGCAAGGCGACCCGTGGAAGATCGTCAGCTTTTCCATCTATGGCTTCACCTTGCTGTTGCTCTACAGCATTTCCACCCTCTACCACAGCACCCGCGGGCGGGCGAAGGTGATCATGCGCAAGCTCGATCATCTGTCGATCTACCTGCTGATCGCCGGCAGCTACACGCCATTCTGCCTGGTCAGCCTGCGCGGGCCCTGGGGCTGGAGCCTGTTCGGCGTGGTCTGGGGGCTGGCCGCGATCGGCATGTTGCAGGAGATCAAGCCGCGTTCCGAGGCGCGCATCCTGTCGATCGTCATCTATGCGCTGATGGGCTGGATCGTGCTGGTGGCGGTCAAGCCGCTGCTCGCTACCCTGGGCACGGCAGGCTTTGCCTGGCTGGCCGCAGGCGGAGTTTTCTACACCGTCGGCATCATCTTCTTCGCCTTCGACCGGCGCTTCCGCCACTGGCACGGTATCTGGCACCTGTTCGTGATCGCCGGCAGCCTGCTGCACTTCATCGCGGTGTTCTTCTACGTGCGCTAGGCGCGCTAGAAATCACCCCACAGCTGCTGCGCCACTGCCAACGCCACCACCGGTGCCGTTTCGGTGCGCAGCACCCGAGGGCCGAGCCGGGCAGGGTGGAAGCCGGCGGCACTGGCCTGGCCCACTTCCGCGTCGCTCAGGCCACCTTCGGGGCCGATCAGAAAGGCCAGCCGGGCCGGTTTGGCATGGCTGGTCAGCGGCGCCGCCACGGGGTGCAGCACCAGCTTCAGGTCGGCATCGGTGCTGCCGAGCCATTCGGCGAGGGTTAGCGGCGGATTGATCTGCGGCAGGGTCGAACGGCCGCATTGCTCGCAGGCGCTGATCGCCACTTGCCGCCAGTGCGCCAGGCGCTTGTCGGCGCGCTCGTCCTTCAGACGCACTTCGCAGCGCTCGCTGACGATCGGGGTGATGGCCGTTACGCCCAGCTCCGTGGCCTTCTGGATCGCCCAGTCCATGCGCTCGCCGCGCGACAGCCCCTGGCCCAGGTGAATGTGCAGCGGCGAGTCGGCCTGACCGGGCAGCGCCTGGTCGAGCGCAACCCGTACGGTTTTCTTGCCCACTTCCAGCAACTGGCCGAGAAATTCCTGACCACTGCCGTCGAACAGTTGTACGGCATCGCCTGGGTTCATGCGCAACACGCGGCCAATGTAGTGGGCCTGCGCTTCGGGCAGGTCGTGCTCGCCAAGGCTCAAGGGGGCGTCGATGAAAAAGCGTGAGAGTCGCATGGTCTGTCTCGATGGAAGGTATGGCTCGATGGAAAGTGTGGCTCGATGGAAACACGGTCATGTGGGAGCGGTCGGTTCGGCGCTCCGATTGGCCGCCAACGCCCCCACAGGACTCAGGGGCTATCAACCGGGATCACGAAAATCCGGATGGAAATCAGCCGGCACCGCCACGCTGACACTGTCGCGGGTGGCAATGTCGATGCCTTCGCTGGCGACCTCGGCGAGGAAGTCGATCTGCTCCGGGGTAATCACATACGGCGGCAGGAAATACACCACGCTGCCCAGCGGGCGCAGCAGCGCACCACGGCTCAGGGCGTGTTCGAAGACTTTCAGGCCACGCCGTTCCTGCCACGGGTAGGCCACCTTGCCGTCGCGCGACTTGACCATCTCGATGGCCAGGGCCATGCCGGTCTGGCGAATTTCACCGACATGGGCGTGGTCGGCCAGGTGCGCGGTGGCGCTGGCCATGCGCGTAGCCAAGGCCTTGTTGGCCTCGATGACCTGATCTTCGGCAAAGATGTCCAGGGTCGCCAGGGCCGCCGCGCAGGCCAGCGGGTTGCCGGTGTAGCTGTGCGAATGGAGGAAGGCGCGCAGGGTCGGGTAGTCGTCGTAGAAGGCCTGGTAGACCTTGTTGGTGGTCAGGCACGCGGCCAGCGGCAGGTAGCCACCGGTGAGAGCCTTGGACAGGCAGAGGAAGTCGGGGCGGATACCGGCCTGCTCGCAGGCGAACATCGTACCGGTGCGGCCGAAGCCGACGGCGATCTCGTCGTGGATCAGGTGCACGTCGTAGCGGTCGCAGGCCTCGCGCAGCAGCTTGAGGTACACCGGGTGATACATGCGCATGCCGCCGGCGCCCTGAATCAGCGGCTCGATGATCACCGCGCTGATGCTGTCGTGGTGCTCGGCCAGGGTCTGCTCCATGGCGGCGAACATCGTTCGCGAGTGGTCTTCCCAGCTCACCCCTTCAGGGCGGTGGTAGCAGTCCGGGCTGGGCACCTTGAGGGTGTCGAGCAGCAGGGCCTTGTAAGTTTCGGTGAATAGCGGCACATCGCCCACCGACATCGCCGCGATGGTTTCGCCGTGGTAGCTGTTGGTCAGGGTGACGAAGCGCTTCTTCTCGGGCCGGCCGGTGTTGTGCCAGTAGTGGAAGCTCATCTTCAGCGCCACTTCGATGCACGACGAGCCGTTGTCGGCGTAGAACACCCGGTCGAGCCCTTCGGGGGTCAGCGCCACCAGGCGCTCGGACAGCTCGATCACCGGCTGGTGACTGAAGCCTGCGAGGATCACGTGCTCGAGCTGGTCGACCTGATCCTTGATGCGCTGGCCGATGCGCGGGTTGGCATGGCCAAACACATTGACCCACCACGAGCTCACCGCGTCCAGGTAGCGCTTGCCTTCGAAGTCTTCCAGCCATACCCCTTCGCCGCGCTTGATCGGGATCAGCGGCAGGTGCTCGTGATCTTTCATCTGGGTGCAGGGGTGCCACAGGACTTCGAGGTCACGTTGCATCCACTGTTGATTGAGCCCCATGGGCGGTTCTCCTGGCGGCGTACGGGTAAAAGAGCGCGTAAGCCTAAGAGAAGCGGCCGTGTCGAACAACCCGAGATGCGTGTACGCAACCGCTGCTTGTCGACAGCGGACGATGCCACGGTGCTAGCAGGGCAGCCGGGGCTGACGTATTCTTAGCGGCTCTTTTTTCCGGGGCGGTTCGCGCTCTGGGTTCTTCACGCTTTTTTTGATCTGGAGTCTGCCTCGATGGCTGCTGCTTGGGTGCGCGTGTGCGCGGTAATCATGATTGGCTTGTCCGGCGCCGCAGCGCAGGCCCAAGGCAAGACCCCGACGGCGCTGGTCGTCGGTGGCGGCCTGGCGGGCCTGACCGCGGCCTACGAGCTGCAGAACAAGGGCTGGCAAGTGACCCTGCTTGAGGCCAAGGCCAGTCCTGGCGGGCGTTCGGGGCTGGCGACCAGCGAGTGGATCGGCAACGACAAGGCCCAGCCGGTGCTCAACCAGTACCTGCAACAGTTCAAGCTCAGCACCTTGCCGGCCCCCGAGTTCGTGCGCAGCCCCGGCTACCTGATCGACGGCGACTACTTCAGCGCCGCTGATCTGGCGACCAAGCAGCCGGCCACTGCCGAAGCGCTCAAGCGCTACGAGAAAACCGTCGATGACCTGGCCCGTTCGATCGACGATCCGCTCAATCCGGCAGCCAACAACACACTGTTCGCCCTCGATCAGATCAACGTCGCCAACTGGCTCGACCGTCTGCAATTGCCGACCACCGCGCGGCAGTTGATCAACCAGCAGATCCGCAGCCGCTACGACGAACCTTCGCGCCTGTCGCTGCTCTACTTCGCCCAGCAAAGCCGCGTATACCGCGGTGTCGACGACCGCGACCTGCGCGCCGCGCGCCTGCCTGGCGGCAGCCCGGTGCTGGCCCAGGCCTTCGTCAAGCAGATCAAGGCGATCAAGAGCAACTCGCCGGTCACCGCCATCATCCAGGACAAAGATGGCGTAACGGTGAAGGTCGGAAGCGTGGGCTACAGCGCCGATTACCTGGTGATGGCCGTGCCGCTGCGCGCACTGGCCAAGATTCAGATGACGCCGAGCCTGGACAACCAGCACGTGGCGGCGATCAAGGGCACCAACTACGGCTGGCGCGACCAGGTGCTGCTGAAGTTCAAGCAGCCGGTGTGGGAGAGCCGGGCGCGGATGTCCGGGGAAATCTTCAGTAACGCAGGCCTGGGCATGCTGTGGATCGAGCCTGCTCTGAAAGGCGGCGCCAACGTGGTGATCAACCTCGCCGGTGACAACGCCCGCTTGCTGCAGGCGTTCGGCGACAAGCAGATGGTCGATCAGGTGCTGATTCGTCTGCATGCGTTCTATCCCAAGGCACGTGGCGCCTTCACCGGCTATGAGGTGCGCCGTTATGGCACCGATTCGGCCATGGGCGGCGCTTACCTGGCCTATGGCCCGGGGCAGATCAGCAAGTACTGGCGTCTGTGGGAGCGCCCGCTGCAGCGCATGACCTTCGCCGGCGAGCACACCGACGCGCTGTATCCAGGCACCCTGGAAGGTGCGCTGCGCAGTGGTCAACGCGCCGCCATCCAGGTGCAGGATCTGGCTGCCGGCAAGTCCTTAGAACCGATCAAGGTCGGGCCAGCGGCGGCAACTGCCGCGGTGGCAGGCGCGGCAGCGGCGAAGCAGGGCGGTTTCTTCTCGCGGCTGTTCGGTGGGAGTACCGACGACAAGGCCAAGGCCCCGCCTGCTGCTGCCCCAGCCGTGGCCGACAAAGCCGCTGCGCCTGAGGCGAGCAAGCCCGGCTTCTTCTCGCGGCTGTTTGGCGGCGGGGCAGATAAATCCGACGCGGCGCAACCTGCGGCTACCCCTGCCTCGACCGAGCAGAAGGCTGCGCCAGAGGCGGCCAAGCCTGGATTCTTCTCACGCCTGTTCGGCGGTGGCGGTGAGGACAAGCCAGAGCCTGCCCAACCGGCCCCAGCTGCCCCAGCTGCCCCGGCAGCAGTCCCGGCAGCACCCGCCGCGCCCGCTGCGCAAGCCGCTCCGGCAGCGCCGGTAGAGCCGGCCAAACCCGCCCCGGCCCCCGCCGCCAAGCCAGCGCCGCACGCTGCGAAGAAAGCCCCGGCGCCTGCGGCGCACAAATCTGCAGCGCACCACCCGGCGCCTGCGAAGAAACCGGCCGCGACCAAGAAACCTGCAACCACTGAGCAGGCCCAGCCGGCGCGCTGAGGCCGCCATACCGGGGTTCTGGCTGCGTATCTCTCGGCATCTTGTCGATGGAACGCAGCCGGGGCTGCAGCCTGGCTTTAAAACAGCAGCCACCATCCAGCCACCCGTCTTTCGACAGCCGTCTAAAAATCCGTCTAGGGTTAACGTTTCCTTAATAACGTCCGTGAACAATTACTATCGTTTTATTCGATATTTCAGAGCAGTTTTTTCTGCTTTTATTCGATACGTTTGACGGTAGTCTTGGCACAGCTCTCACGGGGAATTTCAGCACCATGCAACTGCGCAACTCATCATCGCGTTACGGGGCCATCAGCATCGTGCTGCACTGGGGTGTGGCGCTGACGGTTTTCAGCCTGTTCGGCCTGGGCCTGTGGATGGTCGGTCTCGACTACTACGACCCGTGGCGCAAGGCTGGCCCTGACCTGCACAAAAGCATAGGGCTGGTGCTGCTGGCGGTGATGCTGGTGCGGGTTGTGTGGCGTCTGATCAGCCCGCCGCCGCCTTCACCCGCCAGTCACGGCCGCTTCACCCGGCTGGCGGCCAAGGCGGGACACGGACTTCTCTATGTGGGCCTGTTCGCGGTGATGATCGCCGGTTACCTGATCTCCACCGCCGACGGTGTCGGCATTCCCGTGTTCGAGCTGTTCCATGTGCCGGCACTGGTCAGCAACCTGCCTGATCAGGCGGACATCGCCGGCGAAGTTCATTTCTACCTGGCCTGGGGGTTGGTGATCTTCGCCGGCCTGCATGGCCTGGCAGCACTCAAGCATCACTTCATCGACCGTGACGCGACCCTTCTGCGTATGCTGGGCCGCAAAGCGTGACTCACTCCCAAAAATGCAACGGAAGGAATCAAAGGATGTTGAAAAAGACGTTTGCCGCACTGGCGCTCGGTACTGCCCTGTTCGCTGCGGGTCAGGCCATGGCCGCCGACTACAAGATCGACAAGGAAGGCCAGCACGCCTTCGTCGACTGGAAGATCAGCCACCTGGGTTACAGCTTCATCCACGGTACCTTCAAGGACTTCGACGGTAACTTCTCCTGGGACAGCGCCAAGCCCGAGGCGAGCAAGATCAGCGTCGACCTGAAAACCGCCAGCCTGTGGTCCAACCACGCCGAGCGTGACAAGCACATCGCCAGCGCCGACTTCCTCGACGTGAAGAAATACCCGGACGCCAAGTTCGTCTCCACCGCAGTCAAGTCCACCGGCGACAAGACCGCCGACGTCACTGGCGACCTGACCCTGCACGGTGTGACCAAGCCGGTTACCTTCAAGGCCGTGTTCAACGGTGAAGGCAAAGACCCATGGGGCGGCGAGCGTGCCGGCTTCAATGCCACCACCACGCTGACCCTGAGCGACTTCGGCATCAAAGGTCCAGGTCCGACTTCGCAGACCCTCGACCTGGATATCAGTGTCGAAGGTGTGAAGCAGAAGTAAGGCGCGCAGCGCGGGGTGCACCGTTGCACCCCGCTACTGCGGACAAAAAAATCCGATGCCAGTTGCTGGCATCGGATTTTTTTATCGGGCCTTGCGGCTTAGCCCTTGCGGGTCAGCAGCGCCGGACGCTCACCGCGTGGGCGGCTTGGTGCGTCTTCGAGCTGCTCGGGCGTGGGGTAGCGATCGAGCTTGGATTCCTTGCGGATGATCACCGGCTGTTGCTGCGACTCACGCGGGTTGCGCACCGCCGGTTCCTGGCGAGTGGTGTCTTCGCGACGGCCACGGGCAGCGCCGCCGCCGTTGTTGTTGCGGCGTTTTTCGCCCCCGCTGTTGGCACCGCCAGCGCCACGCTGACCGCCTGAGCGCGGTTGACCACCGTTCTGGTTGCGCGGCTGGCCGCTACCTTGCTGCTGACCCTGGCCGGAAGAGCTGCCGGGACGGCGCTGACGGCCGGAGTTCTTGGCATTCTGGTATGGGCTGACGTAGTCGGCACGGTTGCCGAAGTTGTCTATGTCATCGTCGAGGAAGACTTCCGGGTCGCGGTTACCGTCGGCAGCTGAAGTGCTGGCCTGGGCCGACTTCTGCGGGCGGGGTGTCTTGGCATCGCGTGGCTTGCGCGGTTGCTGCGCCTGACGCTCGCCGGACTTGGCCTTCTCGGCAGGCTTTTCCGCCGACTGCTGACGGCCCTTGCCTTTATCCTTGCCTTTGTCCTTGCGCCCGCCATTGCTGGCAGTGGCGCCATCGCCGCGGCTCTGGCCATTGCGCCCGCCACGGCCATTGGCCTGTGGACGTTCACGCACTTCCGGCTTTTCCGCTTCGATCTGGCTGGCATCGAAGCCCATGGTGTCGCCGTCGGCGATCTTCTGCCGGGTGACCCGCTCGATGCTCTTGAGCAGTTTTTCTTCGTCCGGCGCGACCAGGGAAATGGCTTCACCGGAGCGGCCGGCACGGCCAGTACGGCCGATGCGGTGAACGTAGTCTTCTTCGACGTTGGGCAGCTCGAAGTTGACCACGTGGGGCAGTTGGTCGATGTCCAGGCCGCGCGCGGCGATATCGGTGGCGACCAGCACGCGGACGCTGTTGGCCTTGAAGTCGGCGAGCGCCTTGGTGCGCGCGTTCTGGCTCTTGTTGCCG
The DNA here is from genome assembly GCF_000425745.1 of Pseudomonas cremoricolorata DSM 17059 = NBRC 16634. Taxonomy (GTDB): domain Bacteria; phylum Pseudomonadota; class Gammaproteobacteria; order Pseudomonadales; family Pseudomonadaceae; genus Aquipseudomonas; species Aquipseudomonas cremoricolorata. The sequence goes on from NZ_AUEA01000001.1 coordinate 546,079, forward strand.
TGGATCGCGGCAGCCGGCAGGCCGTGTTTTTCGAGGTACTCGGCCAGGCGGTTGGCGCCGTGCTTGGTACGGGTGAAGACCAGCACCTGTTCCCAGGCACCCTGGGTGATCAGGTGCGCCAGCAGCGCGCGCTTGTGGCCCGACGGCAGGCGGAAGATGCGCTGCTCGATGCGCTCGACCGTGGTGTTCGGCGGCGTGACCTCGATGCGTTCGGGGTTGTGCAGCAGTTTGTCGGCCAGGTCGGTGATGTCTTTCGAGAAGGTGGCCGAGAACAGCAGGTTCTGGCGCTTGGCCGGCAGGCGGGCCAGGACCTTCTTGACGTCGTGGATGAAGCCCATGTCGAGCATGCGGTCGGCTTCATCGAGCACGAGGATTTCCACATGGGACAGGTCGACGCTGCCTTGGCCGGCGAGGTCGAGCAGACGACCGGGGCAGGCCACCAGCACGTCGACGCCCTTGGCCATGGCCTGCACCTGCGGGTTCATGCCGACGCCGCCGAAGATGCAGGTACTGACCAGGCTCAGGTCGCGGGCATACAGCTTGAAGCTGTCGTGCACCTGGGCGGCCAGTTCGCGGGTCGGGGTGAGCACCAGAACCCGTGGCTGGCGGGGGCCGTGGCGCTTGGATTTGTCGGGGTGACCTGCTGGAAACAGGCGCTCGAGGATCGGCAGGGCGAAGCCGCCGGTTTTACCAGTACCCGTCTGGGCGGCGACCATCAGGTCGCGGCCTTGCAACACGGCGGGAATGGCCCGCTGTTGCACGGGAGTTGGCTGGGTATAGCCCGCGGCCTCGATAGCGCGGACAAGTGCCTCGGAGAGACCGAGGGAAGCAAAGGACATGGGCAATCCTGTTCTCGTGGGGGCTGGGCCCGATGGGGTGATCTGCCTGGCGCGACGGGCATCTGAGGGAATGCGATCGCGTCCGGTCCAGCTTGGCATGCACTGCGCATCGAGGAAGCGGCGGGGGCACCTGGGGTGCGCAACTGCCGATCGGGATGCCTGTTACGAGGCCGAGCGTCCGGGCGTGAGCCGGGCGGGAAGGCCCGAGTATAACAGAGCATTCAGCGCGTGCCGTGTTCGTGGTGCTCAACGGTGCGTGGAAAACTTTCAGGGGTGTCGGCATAACGCTGCACGATCGCCTGATACGCCGGCTCTTGCTTGAAACGCTGCAGGGCCTCGGCGAACGCCTGAGCCAACTGCTCACGTCCCGGTTTGCGCGCCAGGCCCAGGTATTGCGGCTTGCTGTCGATGAGCAGCGGCAAGGCTTCGATCTGCTCATCGAGTTGCAGCTGGTGCAGCAGGTATTGGCCGACATGGCGATCGGTTACCAACAGATCGATGCGTCCGAGCGCAAGTTTGCCGAAATTCGACATATGGGTAGGCGCCGGCTCACGGCGAAAGCCCTTGGCCTCGTTGAACTCGGCACTGTAGTTGTAACCGGGTGAGGTGCCGATGGTCAGGCCGTTGAGGTCATCCAGCGTACGTACCTCATGAGGGCGCGCGCGCGACTGGAACAGAACGAATTCGACCTGCGACAGCGGCTCATCGGGATACAGAATGAACGACTCACGCTCGGGCAGCTTGAACAGCCCGAGAATGCCATCGGCCTGACCCTGCTCGACCATCGCCAGGCAGCGCTTCCATGGCATGAACACCCAGTCGACCTCCACGCCCAGGCGTTTGAACACTTCGCTGGCCACCTCGAAGTGGAGGCCATGGGGCTGGCCGTTGTCCTGATAGATGTAAGGCGCCCAGTCATCGCTGACGATGCGCAAACGTTCTGCCTGGGCCAGCGGGCTCAGGCAGATCAGCAGCACGATACCGATCAGGGGGAGGATCTTGGACATGGCGGCAGAGTACGCGGGTCATCTGCCGATGACCAGCCATGCCCGGAAGGCAGATGCCCGCGCTGTGAACAGCGCAACAGAAGCGTCACCAGGTGATTGCGCGGGATGTTGCGCGAGGCCATCGACGGCGCGCGCAACAGGCACATGCAAAACTGCTCTGCACTTTCCTCGGACACCTGCACCGCAACCGCCGCTGCCAGGGCTTGGGCGGTTGCGGTGGGTGCAAGCGGTGCCAGGGCGAGGTCAGCGTGGCAGTTGCAGGTTGTTCCACACCGCCAGGCTCGGCTCGGCCTGGTTCAGGGTGTAGAAGTGCAGGCCCGGTGCGCCGCCTTGCAGCAGTTGTTCGCACATGCGGGTGATGACTTCTTCACCAAAGGCCTGGATGCTTGCGGCGTCATCGCCATAGGCTTCCAGTTGCTTGCGCACCCAGCGCGGCAGCTCGGCACCACAGGCATCGGAGAAACGCGCCAGCTTGCTGTAGTTGGTGATCGGCATGATGCCCGGCACCAGCGGGATGTCGACGCCCAGCTTCTGCACCCGTTCGACGAAGTAGAAATAGCTGTCGGGGTTGAAGAAATACTGGGTAATGGCGCTGTCGGCACCGGCCTTGACCTTGGTGGCGAAGTTCTTCAGGTCGGACTCGAAGTTCTGCGCCTGGGGGTGCATCTCGGGGTAGGCGGCCACTTCGATGTGGAAGTGATCACCGGTTTCCTCGCGGATGAACTGCACCAGGTCGCTGGCATGGCGCAGCTCGCCGGAGGCCATGCCCATGCCCGAGGGCAGGTCACCGCGCAGTGCGACGATGCGCTTGATGCCGGCGTCCTTGTACTCGCCGATCAGTGCACGCAGTTCGGCTTTGGTGTCGCCAACGCACGACAGGTGCGGGGCGGCGGGAATTTTCACTTCGCTTTCCAGCTGCAGCACGGTGTTCAGCGTACGGTCGCGGGTCGAACCGCCTGCGCCGTAGGTGCAGGAAAAGAAGTCGGGGTTGTAGGTGGCCAGCTGACGGGCAACGCTGATCAGCTTGTCATGGCCGGCTTCGGTCTTGGTCGGAAAGAACTCGAAGCTGTAGCGGCGTTCTTGGGACATCGGGGCTTCTCCCAGCAGCAGGCTCTGGAGCTACAAGTTTCAAGCTTCAAGCTGCAAGTGAAAGCCGGATCGGCGTGGTGCGATCCGGCTGTGCATCGTTCAGGTTTCGGCGGTGAAGCTGCAGGCGGCGCTCTCGCTTGCCGCTTACAGCTTCAAGCTCGCAGCTTAGTACCGGTAAGCGTCAGGCTTGAACGGGCCGTCGACGGTGACGCCGATGTATTCGGCCTGCTGCGGGGTCAGTTGGGTGACCACGCCGCCGAAGCCGCGGACCATTTCCAGGGCCACTTCTTCGTCGAGCTTCTTGGGCAGTACTTCGACGGTCAGGCGCTCGGCCTTTTTGCCTGCGTCCAGTTCGGCATATTTCTGCTCGAACAGGAAGATCTGAGCCAGGACCTGGTTGGCGAACGAACCGTCCATGATGCGGCTCGGGTGACCGGTGGCATTGCCCAGGTTCACCAGACGGCCTTCGGCCAGCAGGATCAGGTAGTCATCGTTCTGCGGGTCGAAGGTGCCGGCGCCGGTGCGGTGGATCTTGTGCACCTGCGGCTTGACCTCTTCCCACGCCCAGTTCTTGCGCATGAAGGCGGTGTCGATTTCGTTGTCGAAGTGGCCGATGTTGCACACCACGGCGCGCTTCTTCAGGGCCTTGAGCATGTTGGCGTCGCAGACGTTGACGTTACCGGTGGTGGTGACGATCAGGTCGATGCGGCCCAGCAGGTCGGCATTGATGCCGGCTTCGGTGCCGGTGTTGATGCCATCCTTGAACGGCGAGACCAGCTCGAAACCGTCCATGCACGCTTGCATGGCGCAGATCGGGTCGACTTCGGTGACCTTGACGATCATGCCTTCCTGACGCAGCGACTGCGCCGAACCCTTGCCCACGTCGCCGTAGCCGATCACCAGGGCCTGCTTGCCCGACAGCAGGTGGTCGGTGCCGCGCTTGATGGCGTCGTTGAGGCTGTGACGGCAGCCGTACTTGTTGTCGTTCTTGCTCTTGGTGACCGAGTCGTTGACGTTGATCGCCGGGACTTTCAGCTCGCCCTTGGCCAGCATGTCGAGCAGACGGTGTACGCCGGTGGTGGTCTCCTCGGTCACGCCGTGGATCTTGTCGAGCATGGCCGGGTATTTCTTGTGCAGGATTTCGGTGAGGTCACCGCCGTCGTCCAGCACCATGTTGGCGTCCCAGGGCTGACCGTCCTTGAGGATGGTCTGCTCGATGCACCACTCGTATTCCTGCTCGGTCTCGCCTTTCCAGGCGAACACCGGAACACCGGCAGCGGCGATGGCAGCAGCGGCCTGGTCCTGGGTGGAGAAGATGTTGCACGACGACCAGCGCACTTCGGCGCCCAGCGCGACCAGAGTTTCGATCAGCACGGCGGTCTGGATGGTCATGTGGATGCAGCCGATGATCTTCGCGCCCTTGAGCGGTTGCTCGGCCTGGTACTTGCGGCGCAGGCCCATCAGCGCGGGCATTTCCGACTCGGCGATGATGACTTCCTTGCGGCCCCAATCGGCCAGGGAAATGTCGGCGACCTTGAAATCGGCAAAACCGGCAGGCGTGTTTACAGCGCTCATGAAGAGCCTCCATTCGTAATAGTCGAATGGGCGCCGTTGTGCGTTTTGGCGCCGCCTGAACAGCCTCGAGGCTCGGTCATGCTGCGTTGAAAACACCCTCGAAATGCTCATGTACTTTCAGTGCATTCCGCGTTCTCGGCTGTTTTCGCCTTGCCTGACCTTCGCTCAAGACCGTTCACTCAGCGCCTTGGCGTCCGCATGCGCGGACAACGCCCCATCCGAGCCTGACAGGAGAACCTGCTGCAGCGCCCCTCGGACAGGTGGCGGGCATGGCGCCGCTGTGGGCGACCATGTGAAACGGCGCAGATTATAGCCGCGCCGAGCACTTAGCCCAAGGTTTTCTGTCGAATTGATCGAGACCATGGTCGAGGGTCGATGGAGTCACGTCAGCCGCTCTGCCATGATGGTCCGACGTTAACTCGGCGTTCAGGAGTCCCGATGAATTTCCACACCCGCAAGTGGGTAAAGCCCGAAGACCTCAACCCCAACGGCACCTTGTTCGGCGGCAGCCTGCTGCGCTGGATCGACGAAGAGGCCGCGATCTACGCCATCGTCCAGCTGGGCAACCAGCGCGTGGTGACCAAGTACATGTCGGAAATCAACTTCGTCAGCGCCTCGCGCAAGGGCGACATCATCGAGCTGGGCATCACCGCCACCGAGTTCGGCCGCACCTCGATCACCCTGCGCTGTGAAGTGCGCAACAAGATCACCCGCAAGAGCATCCTCACCGTCGACCGCATGGTCTTCGTCAACCTCGGCGAAGACGGCCTGCCGGCGGCCCATGGGCGTACGCACATCAAGTACGTGGAAGATCAGTTCCCCGACGGTTCGGTGGAGTGAATAGCGAAGGGGCCGCATTGCGCGGCCCCTTTTTTTACGGCTGTTCGCTCACCCTGCGCACCACGCCGCCCACCGTCAGACCCTGAATCAGAATCGACGACAGCACCACGATGTAGGTGATCGACAGCAGCAGGTCGCGTTCTTCGCCGGCTGGCAGCGACAGCGCCAAGGCTACCGAAACACCGCCGCGCAGGCCGCCCCAGGTGAGCACGCGGATGGTGCCCTTGGGCACGCTGCGCCAGCGGCGCAACAGCAGAATGGCCGGCGCCACGGTCAGCAGGCGCGAGGCCAGTACCGCGATCGCCAGCACGCTGCCGGCGGCCAGGTGCAGCCAGTTGAACGGCAGCAGCAACAGCTCCAGGCCGATCAGGGCGAACAGCAGGGCGTTGAGCATGTCGTCGATCAGTTCCCAGAAGCCGTCCATGTAGCGCCGGGTCATGTCGTTCATCGCCAGGTTACGGCCCAGGTTGCCGATGATCAGACCGGCCACGACCATGGCGATCGGTGCCGAAACGTGCAGCTCGTAGCACATCACAGAACCGCCGATCACCAGCGCCAGTGTCAGCATGACCTCGACCTGGTACTGCTCGATGCCTTTGATCATGCGGTAGGTGGCGTAACCGATCAGGCCACCGAACAGCGCGCCGCCGACCGCTTCGCGCAGGAACAGCATCGCGGTATCGGCCACGCTCGGCGTTTCGCCGAGCTGGGCGATGCCCAGCAGCACGGTGAACACCACCACTGCGGTGCCGTCATTGAACAGCGACTCACCGACGATGGTGGTTTTCAGCGGTTTCGGGGCGTTGGCGGTACGCAGCGCGCCGAGCACGGCGATGGGGTCGGTTGGCGAGATCAGCGCGCCGAACAGCAGGCAGTAGATCAGGCTGACCTGCCAGCCGAACAGGGCGAACACCCAATGCGCGAGCAGGCCGATCACCACCGTGGCGATCAACACACCGACGGTTGCCAACAGGCCGATCGGCCAGCGGTAGCTGCGCAGGTCGCCGAGGTTCACGTGCAGGGCGCCGGCGAACAGCAGGAACGACAGCATCCAGTGCATCAGCAGGTCGTTGAAGTCGATCTGGTTCATCAGGCCTTCGACCCGTTCTTCCAGGCCAGGGAAGCCGATGAAGCTCAGCCCCTGAATGATCAGCGAGAACACCAGGGCGGTGACCATCACGCCAATGGCCGGGGGCAGGCCGATGAAACGGTAGTTCACATAGGTGAGGAGGGTGGTCAAGCAGATAAACGCAGCAACGAGTTCAAGCATCCTGAATCCTGTGGCAGTGGCTTCCAAGTCGAAACCCGAATGGTCCCGGGAGTGTTGTTTGATGATCTGACCGCGTGGTCGGGCACATGCTCTGACCAGAAAACTCATCATCGTTCCGTTTGCAGGCGGCATAACGCCTGCAACCTGCGGTGAGTCGCGGTAAGGTAGCGCTCGAAATATCTGCTTACTTCTCAACGGTTCAAGGAGCTGTGCACGGTGTTGGCAACGTCTCTGGTACTGATCGCTGCGGTTCTGCATGCCACCTGGAACACCTTGATCAAGTTCAGCGGCGAGCGCTGGCTGGTGATTGCCTGCATGGACATGGTGGGGCTGATCTTCGCTCTGCCGCTGCTGGCCATGGTCGAGCCGCCGCCGGCCGATATCTGGTCGTGGCTGGCCGCCTCGGCGTTGGCCGAGCTGCTCTACCGTATTCTGTTGATCCAGGCGTATCGGGTGGGCGACCTAGGGCTGATCTACCCGCTGATGCGCGGTACGTCGCCGTTGGTGGTGCTGGCGTTGACCTTGCTGTTCGCTGGCGAAAGCCTGAGCGGCCAGCAGATCATCGGCATTCTGCTGATTCCATGTGGCATGGCGTGCCTGTTGTGGCAGGGCGGTGGCGGTGATCGCCTGCCTTGGTCGATGCTGCCGGTGGTGGCGCTGATCGGCTTGTGCATCGGCTGCTACACCTGGTTCGACGGTCAGGCCGTGCAGCGCTGGGGCAAGCCTTGGGATTACCTGGTATGGCTGACGCTATGCTGCTCACTGCCGTTTCCGCTGATTGCCGGGTCGACTCGCCGCACAGCATTCACCGCGTTCTGGCGTAGTCAGTGGCGGCTGGGGCTGGCAGTGGGTGTATGCGTGTTGCTCAGCTATGCCCTGGTGCTGTGGGCCATGCACCTGGGCTCGATCGCCGAGGCGGCTGCGCTGCGCGAGTTGAGTGTGATTCTGGTGGTGCTGCTGGGTATGCGCTATTTGAAGGAACCGTTCGGCGGCCCTAGACTTCTGGCCTGCGGGCTGGTCCTGGCTGGCGTATTGGTAATGAAGTTCTGACCCCTTGATCGTGGAGTTTTCGCTATGACCGTCGCCCTCTGGTGCATTCTGTTCGCCATGTTCTTGCCGCCGCTGTGTGCACTGGGTGCCAAGCTCAGCAGTGGCCGTTTTGGTTTTCGTGAAAACCACGACCCGCGAGCGTTTCTCGACACATTGTCTGGCCTGCCACGGCGTCTGCACTCGGCGCAGCAGAACGGCTTCGAGACCTTCCCGGCGTTCGCGGCTGCGGTGCTGGTGGCCGATGTGGTCGGCAATGCCGAGCAAGTCACCCAGGATGTCCTGGGTGTGCTGTACATCACCAGCCGCCTGCTGTTCATCCTCTGCTACATGGCCGACCTGGCGGCGCTGCGCTCACTGGCATACTTCGCAGGCCTGATATTGACCGTCAGTTTCTTCGTCGTCTCGGTGTGAATCACGGCACCTTGGGCACGTCCGGCAGCGGCTGACCTTTGGGCCAGAGCATCCAGATCTGCCCTTGCTGCTTCATGTTGCCGGCCAGCTCGCCGGCTTCGGGTCCGGTGCCCCAGAACAGGTCGGCACGCACTTCGCCGGTGATGGCGCCACCGGTATCCTGAGCGCCCACCGGGCGTACCACGGGGCTGCCGTCGGGTCGCGTGGTCGACAGCCACAGCAGGCTGCCCAGCGGAATCACCTTGCGGTCGATGGCCACGCTGTAGCCGGCAGTCAGCGGCACGTTGAGCGAGCCGCGAGGGCCTTCGTTGCTGTCTGGCCGAGCGCTGAAGAACACGTAGCTGGGGTTGCTGGCGAGCAGCTCCGGTACGCGCTGCGGATGTGCCTGGGCCCAGTCATGAATGGCGCCCATGCTCACCTGGTCCTTGGTCAATCCACCCTGCTCGACCAGCCAACGGCCGATGGGACGATAGGGGTGGCCGTTCTGGTCGGCGTAGCCCAGGCGCAGTTGCCGGCCGTCCTCCAGCTGCACTCGCCCCGAACCCTGGATTTGCAGGAATTGCAGGTCCATCGGGTCGGTCAGCCAGGCCAGCACCGGTGCGCTGACGCCGTCGCGGCTGATGACCTCGGCGGTGTCGTAGGGCTTGAGCACGCGGCCTTCGAGGCGACCGCGCAGGCGCTTGCCCTTGAGTTCCGGATAAACACTGGCGAGGTCGACCACCACCATGTCGTCAGGAATGCCGTACACCGGCACCGAGGCTTGGGCTGTCTGCTCGAGGCTGCCGCGGTAGACCGGCTCGTAGTACCCGGTGATCAGGCCGTTGGCCTGGTTCTGCGCCGAGCGCAGGCCGTACACCTCAAGGTGTTCCTGCAAGAAGCTGCGCACCGCCTGCGGCTCGCTCGGCAGCGTGGCGGCCGCCTGGCAGATCGGCGCCCAGGCCGGATCACGGGTGAGTTTCTCGCAGCCTTGGCGCCAGGTGGTGAAGCCGGCCAGCAGGTCGCTGTCGCTGACCGCAGGCAAGTCTTTCCAGGTGGCAGGGGCATAGGTGGCGATGGCGTGGGGCGCGGGCTTGTCCTGGTCGCCGCCGTTGCAGCCGGCCAGCAGTACCAGGGCCGTGAGGGTGCCGGTGAGGCGGCGCAGGGTTGAACTCATGGGGCGGTGTCCTTGTACGGGTGAATGGGAAATTCGACCCTGAAATCAGTAAGGGATTGGTCTTTGCGGTGTGGGCCGTGATACTGGCGGGCCTTTTTCTCAGCCCGAGGCTCGCGGATGTACAAGCGCTTCACTGCAATCCTCTGTATCACCCTGATCACTGCCGGTTGCGACCGAGTCGACCCCGACTCGCCAGTGGCCAAACGCAAGGCAATTTTCAAAGAGCTGCTGCACACCAGTGAAAACCTTGGCGGCATGTTGCGCGGCCGCCTGCCGTTCGACGCTGGCGCTTTCGCTGAGGGTGCGGTCAAGCTCGATACCTTGGCGCACGAACCATGGCAGCATTTCGCCAAACAGCCCGAAGGCGCCAACAGCAGCGCCCGGCCCGAACTCTGGCAGCGCCAGGCGCGATTCGAAGACCTGGCCCGGCGGTTGGAGGCCAGCACCGCCGTGCTGCGCGAGCAGACCCGGCAGCAGGCACTGCAACCTGCCAGCCTGAAGGCGCCCATGGATGCGGTCGAGGCGGCCTGCAAGGCCTGCCATCAGGAGTTTCGCAACCACTGAAGTACGCCGTCAGTCTGGTGCCTTAGCGCTCGAGTTGGTCGACAGCGTCTTGCAGTTCTTTCTTCGACTCAGCGAGCTTTTCCTTGCGCTTGTTGATCTTCTCGGCGTCGCCTTTCTTCATCGCCTTGTCCAGGTCCTTGGTGCGTTGTGCCACTTCGTGGCGGGCCTCGAGCACCTTTTGCTCGCGCTCTTTGCGCAGGCTGGCGTCGGTGCAGTTGTCGGTATTTTCCTTGAGCGCCTTTTCCAGGCCGGCGGCCTGGTTGGCGTTGCCGTGATCACGCGCTTGCTTGAGCTGATTCTCGATAGCGCTGCGCTTGGCGGCGCAGCCGGTCAGGCCGGCATCGGGCTGGGCAGCCTGGACGCCAGTGGCACCGAGAAGGAGGGTAGTCAGCAGGACGAGCGAGGATATCGGTTTCATGTAAAGCCTCCCTTACGGGGCGGGGTAGCAAAAGTTGGGGGAAATCCTGCCTTGGTTTTGTGCTTTAAGAAACCCTTGATAGTGGTTTCTGGCCATAACTCAGGCTTTTCTGACACCAAACGTTGCCAAACGCTATTGTGCGGCCCTTAGCGCAACTGACCCAAACCCATCCACCTGATGATCGGCCAGTTGCCGCGCCAGTGCGTTCACCTGTTCGTCGCTGAAAAACCCATGCAACTGGCGGGCGCGCTGCGCGCTCACCCCAGGTTGTTGCCGCCATTGGCTGAGCGTACGCGCAGCCAAGCTGTGCCAGTCTGCGTGCAGCGCCTGTGTTGGTCTGGCGGGCACCCCCAGCGCGCGCAGCCACTGCTCGAATGGGCGGCTGCGCGCCAGGCGAAAGCTTTCGGAAAGGTGCGCAGCCCGCGCCAGGCCAATGCCGGGAATCTGCCGCAATCGCGACTCGTCCAGCTCGAGCCAGTCGAGCAGCCCGTGGAGCGCACCCGCATCCACCAGGCGCCGCCAGGTGCCCGCACCCAGCTTGGGCAGGTTGAGCCCTTGCTTGCCGCTGAGCCAGGCCAGGCGCGCGACGAACTGCTCACGGCAGGTATCGCTGACCCGCCAGCAACTGAGTGGGTGAAACTGTGCAGGGTCAGGCTGCACCACTGGCACGCGCTCGCTGGCGCGAAGAACGACGCCCTCGAAGCGTGGAATGATCAGCCCTGCCAGGCTGATGTGCACCTGATCGCCAGGGCGCACATCGAGGGCCTGCCAGCGCGCCAGTGAGCCGAGGCTGACCTGGCTGAGGCGACGATCATCGAGCGTGACCGGCTGCAACAGCGCCAGCGGTGTGATGCGGCCACTGCGACCGATGCTGAAACGCACGTCACGCACCTGCGCCAGTACCGTGCGAAACGGGTACTTCCAGGCGGCTACCCAGTGAGGTGCCCGGGCTTGCCAGCGCGAGGCCGGCGGGCGGTGTTGCTGGCGCAGCACCACGCCGTCACTGGCGAACGGCAAGGGGCGGCGGTACCAGTGCTGGCGCCAGCGGCTGACCTCATCCAAGCCTGTGACCGGCACGCTGAAGCGCAGGGTGTCGACAAACCCCAGATCAGCCAGGCGCTGATAGCGCAGGGCCTGCTCGTTGGGGCCTTGCGGCCAGTCCCAGACGAACAGGGCAATGCGCTGCGCGTCACTGGCGCTCAGGTGTTTGCGCGCCAGCCAGCCGGCGACCACCCCACGCGCGCCAACGCTACCCGCCCTGGCCTGTACATGTTCATCCAGACGCTGATAAAGCTCGCCGTGCAGCACCAGATCGAGCGGCTCGGGCAGTGTCCGATGAATGCCCTCGAGCATCGGCAGGTGCCGGCTCCAATCGTGTCCGCTGACGCCATTGCCGCGGCTGATCAACTGCTCGAGTGTGCCGCCGCGGTAGATCAACGTCACCGCCACGCCATCGACCTTGGGCTGTAGCCAGACATCGCGTCGGGTATCCAGCCACCGGCGCACGTCCGACTCGTCATCGAGCTTGATAAGGCCGGTATGGGGAATGGGATGGGGCCGCGGGCCACCTGCGCTTGCCAGTGGATCGTCCTGCTGTGGCAGGGCGAAGCACCGTTGCAGGTGGCGCAGGTGCTGACGGGCCTGGTCGTACACCTCGTCGTCGACCAGGGCGACGCCCTGGCGGTGATAGTGATCGTCCCAGCGGGTGAGGGTCTGGCGCAGGTCGCTGACCTCGCTTGCGGCCCTTGGCGCAGACCAGTCGGGGCAATCGTCGGCACGGGTGATCGCGCTACAGGCGAACACGGCAACGACGATCAAGACTTTGGGCAACATGGCCGGCTTCCTTGCAGGCATCAGGGGAAGGGCCAGCCTAGTCGGCGCAGGCGAACCCGCCGGGATGCGAGTGTCAGCGGAAGTTGCCCAAGGCTGCTGATCGCCAGCCTGTCTCGCTGGAGGAGCAGCCATGCCGGGCCACCTGACATTTTTACCAGTTGTGGAAAAGCCGCAGAAACCGGTGCAGTAGGAGGGCGCTATCGGCAAACCACCCGAACAGGAGTAGAGGGCTATGCATCATCGTCTCGAGGCAATGGGTCTGCGGGCTTTCGAGCCACGATGGCTGAGGGCCAATTGGGAGAAGATCGGCCAGGGACTGAGCCATCTGCAACCCGAAAACAAGGTCAGGTCAGGCGACCCGTTCGTCACGCAGGAACAACTGCGCAAGTACTACGCGATCTACGTGGTGGCGCTGAGCGAACAGGTTGCGGGCCGCTTCAGGCTTTGCGCACTGGACGACACCCAGCGGCTCATTCCATTGCATTACATCGACGCGCATGCCGAAAAACCTGAGGGATTTCTGAGTTCCGACGTGCTTCGCCATGGTAGTTGTGCGGTGCCGGGCGGCATCAGCGATGCGGTCGAATTCGAGGTCTATGGGCTGTTGTGGACTCGCCTGGCGAAACGTTTGGCATGAAAAAGCCCCCGCCGATCGCTCGGCAGGGGCTTTGGCGAAACCCAGGTTGGGCTTACAAGCCAGCCGCGACGCGCAGTTGCTCGGCGCGGTCGGTGCGTTCCCAGGTGAAGGTGGTGAAGGTGTCGTCACCCACGGTCTTCTGCTGCGGGGTACGGCCGAAGTGGCCGTAGGCAGCGGTCTCCTGGTACATCGGGTGGAGCAGGTCGAGCATGGTGGTGATGGCGTAGGGGCGCAGGTCGAAGCACTCGCGCACCAACTGCACGATACGAGCGTCGGAGACCTTGCCGGTGCCGAAGGTGTTGATCGAAATCGACGTTGGCTGGGCGACGCCAATGGCGTACGACACCTGGATTTCACAACGGTCGGCAAGGCCGGCAGCGACGATGTTCTTGGCCACGTAACGGCCGGCGTAGGCGGCGGAACGGTCGACTTTCGATGGGTCTTTACCGGAGAACGCGCCGCCACCGTGGCGAGCCATGCCGCCGTAGGAGTCGACGATGATCTTGCGCCCGGTCAGGCCGCAGTCGCCCACCGGGCCACCGATGATGAAGTTGCCGGTCGGGTTGATGTGGAACTGGGTGTCCTTGTGCAGCAGCTCGGCCGGCAGCGTGTGCTTGACGATCAGTTCCATCACGCCATCGCGCAGGTCAGCGTAGGAAACGTCCGGGTTGTGCTGGGTCGACAGCACCACCGCATCGATACCGACCACTTTGCCGGCTTCGTAGCGGCAGGTGACCTGCGACTTGGCGTCCGGACGCAGCCACGGCAGCAAGCCGGATTTGCGCGCTTCGGCCTGGCGCTCGACCAGACGGTGCGAGAAACAGATCGGCGCTGGCATCAGCACTTCTGTTTCATTGCTGGCGTAGCCGAACATCAGGCCCTGGTCGCCTGCGCCCTGATCTTCGGGCTTGGAACGGTCGACGCCTTGGGCGATGTCCACCGACTGTTTGCCGATGATGTTCATCACTGCGCAGGTTGCGCCATCGAAGCCGACCTCGGAGCTGTTGTAGCCGATGTCGACGATGACTTTACGCACCAGGTCTTCCAGGTCGACCCAGGCCGAGGTGGTAACTTCGCCAGCGATGATCGCCACGCCAGTCTTGACCAGGGTTTCACAGGCGACGCGGGCGTATTTGTCTTGGGTGATGATGGCGTCGAGGATCGCGTCGGAAATCTGGTCGGCGATTTTATCCGGGTGCCCTTCGGACACGGACTCGGACGTGAAAAGGGAGTATTCGCTCATCTCGAAGGGTTCCTAGAAAGTACCGATGAAAGTGTTGGCAGTGGTCCGCTGGAAATGCCGGACCTGAATCTGGAAGCCGTTACGCAGGCCCACGTACAGGCTTTCGCCGGGGGTCAGCCCGGCAGCGCTGGCCCAGCGGGCCAGATCGTGTTGTTCGAACCCCAGCCACAGGTCGCCGCAGGCGTCGCGGGCCCAGTCCTGATCGTGGCTGCACAGCTCGGTGATCAGCAGGCTGCCGCCGGCGTTGACCCGCGAAGCGAGGCGGCGCAAGGCCAGGGCCGGGTCGCTGAAGTGGTGCAGGACCATGTTCAGGACCACGCAGTCGGCCTGACCCTGGCTGCTGTCCAAGGCGTCGGCCAGTTGCAGGTCGACGTTGTCGAGGCCTTCGCGCAGGCACAACTGGCGGGCCAGTTCGAGCATGGTCGGGCTGTTGTCGAGCGCCGTGACCTGGGCGAAGCGGCGGGCCAGGTCGGGCAGAAAGCCGCCATCGCCGGGACCGACCTCCAAGGCTGTGGCCTGGGGCGCGAAGCTCAGTTTGTCGAGCAGGGCCAAAAGGCTTTCACGATAGTGCGGCAGGCCGGCAATGAGGTCTTGCTGGGCGCGAAACTTCTCTTCCACGCGCAGGAAAAAGTCCTGGCTGGTGGCGGCGCGACGCTGCTGGACCTGCACGATGCGTTGCTGGATATCGGCGCCAAGGGCCAGGCCGTCGACCTCCTCTAGCAGGGCCGCATGCAGGCGACCGCCGAGACGTACGGTATCTGGCAGGGCGCGGCGATAGAAGATTGCGTTGCCTTCCCGGCGCGTGGCCACCAACCCGGCCTGGGCCAGCACCTTGAGGTGGTGGCTCATGCCGGACTGGCCGATATCGAAAATCTGCGCCAGCTCCAGCACGCCGAACGAATCGCTGACCAGTACCCGCAGCACGTTCAGGCGCAGCACATCGCCGCTGGCCTTGCACAGGGCGGCCAGGTCATCGCTGCAATGCTCGGGGAAAGGCTGCGCGGGTAGGTTCATGGGGCGGCAGTCTAGTCACGGCAGGCGTGGCCCGCAACAGCAATATCAAAAAGTTTTGATATTGGCGCGGGGCGCCAGCGGCAAGCTATTAGCGGCAGGCGGCAAGCCCGGCGTGCGCGCTCAGACAAAGTTAACGGGTTGCACGGTCTGGCTTGCCGCTTGCAACTGATAGCTTGCCGCTCCACGAAATCCGTGATTGCCCAATACCTGCGCGTGGGGGAAAATGTCGGACTTTTTCCGTGATACCCCCCTTTTCCAAGCTTTCAGGAGACCAGCGATGCCCAGCCGTCGTGAACGTGCCAATGCCATCCGCGCCCTCAGCATGGATGCCGTGCAAAAGGCCAACAGCGGCCACCCCGGGGCCCCGATGGGCATGGCGGATATCGCCGAAGTGCTGTGGCGCGACTACCTCAAGCACAACCCGAGCAACCCGCACTTCGCCGACCGCGACCGCTTCGTGCTGTCCAACGGCCACGGCTCGATGCTGATCTACTCGCTGCTGCACCTGACCGGCTACGACCTGTCCATCGATGACCTCAAGGGCTTCCGCCAACTGCACAGCCGAACCCCGGGCCACCCGGAATTCGGCTACACCGCAGGCGTCGAAACCACCACCGGCCCGCTCGGCCAGGGCCTGGCCAACGCGGTCGGCTTCGCCATCGCCGAGAAGGTCATGGCTGGCCAGTTCAACCGCCAAGGCCACGACATCGTCGACCACCACACCTACGTGTTCCTCGG
>NZ_AUEA01000002.1 GCF_000425745.1 Pseudomonas cremoricolorata DSM 17059 = NBRC 16634
CCGTCGCCCAAGCGGTGATCGACACCCCGCTCAAGCTCATCCCCCAACCCGTCTACGGCGAGTACTACAGCACCGCCCGCGACCCGGTCTGGCGACACAAACCGACTCCGGGGAACGTCGATACCTTCGCCTGGTACCAGTGCGACCAACTGGGCACCCCGATGGAGCTGACCGATACCGACGGCCAGATCGCCTGGCGCGGTAACTACAAAGCCTGGGGCCAGGCCACCGAAGAGCGCAGCGACACCGCCAAGCGGAAAAACATCCACAATGCGTTACGCTTTCAGGGGCAGTACTTCGATGTCGAGACGGGGTTGCACTACAACCGGTATCGATATTACGACCCGCGGGTGGGACGGTTTATCGGCAAGGACCCGATTGGGTTTGCGGGCGGGGTCAATGTTTATCAGTATGCGCCGAGTCCGGGGAATTGGGTTGATCCGTTAGGGTTAGCAGCAAATAGAGGAAGATTCCAAGCACAAGGGGCAAAGCTGGAGGAATCTGTTTCTTGGAATCAAGACGACCCCATTACCGTTGCAGATGGAAAGAGGCTAATGGGCGAACTAAAAGCAAAACTTACTGATCGAGACCTGACTCTAAGGCGCACAGCTTTCGAAAAGGCCGAGCGATTTATAGATGATGCCTGCAGATGCGGGGGAGTCAGAGCTCAGACATCTCGCTCATTTAAGGTGAAAGATACAAAGGGCGAGCGCGTCGATGTAGAGATCATAACTGGCGTAGCATTCAAGGAATAGAAAGTATGTATGAAGACTATTTGACAAGTGCTATCAGCTATCACAGGCTTGAGGATTGCTTTGCAAGAACATTCAAGAAAGCCATTGAGGCGGACGGTCTATCCGGGAATTTTCTTACGCCTTATTATCAGACGACATTCAACAATGGGCAGCCCTTTCGTGATGCGAACCCAATATTTTCGGCAAAGAATTTGAAATCGAGCAATAGCATTAGAATTATCATTGAAGAAGACAGTAATAATGTTTCAGTGATTGAGGAAAACAAAGATACCGGACTTGAAACCATTGCTTTCGGGGGGATAGAAAACCTAAATGAACTGTTAGAAAGCTTGTACCATTGGATAGCCAATTCAGGAAGTTGACCTTCACCCCCTAAGTCAAAAGCAAGCTACTACCCGCAGGCGGAGCAGTGCATAAGCAAGGACCCGACAGGGATTGCGGGTGGGGTTAATGTTTATCAGTATGCGCCGAGTCCGGGGAATTGGGTTGATCCTCTAGGTCTCGCCAAAAACAAGACACACGGGACACCCAAACAAGCTCAACGAAAGGTAGAGCGCCAGCAGGCACCAGAAGAAATCAAAAGAATTGACAAGCCCGAAGCGAATGTACCCAAAAGCCAGTGGCATGCACATTGTGACTGTGGGTCTGGATACAATCAAGATGGTTCCATCCATGACAAAGGGAAGGGAGAAGTAAGCTTTTCAAGAAGAACGATAGAATGGCTTAACGATCACGACTGGGAGATTAAAAAATGACAGATATATATGGCGCATTCAACGAAACCTTCGAAGGAGAACCATGGTGTGACTTGAGCATATTTTATGATGAGTATGATCCATTCGAGGAAATACCACTTGTCTCTCGATATAGCCGACTCGTTCGCGTCAAGAAAAAATTAAAAATTGAAGACGCGGCAAGCTTCTTGGTCGGCACTGCTTTTTTCATCTTGTCGATGGCAATATCCATGAAGCGCGAAGATGAAGCGAAGCGTGGTGATCGTTTTTTTGCGATCACCTTTACAGAATTTAATTTCGAAGACACCGAAGAACCTCCGATACCAAATTTTTTCATATACTCAGGAGAGACAACTAAGCAGTTTTTTGATCGACTAAAAACTCGAAACAGCCTAACTGAATCAACAGAATTGAAATCCACCAAGACCCTATTTGCTGGATGCCACTTGTCCAAAATTTTTGATTTCTATGAGAGTCGATTTTTTGATCAGGCTTGCGGCGAGGAATTGGTCCGAGTTTACGCGGTACTTCGTTAGAGCATAATTGACTATGCGCCGGACGACAAAAAACCTGCACCTTAGCATAACGTTGATCGCGCACTAATATTCAATGTACATTACAGCTCGAACAGACAGAGCCGTAGAAGTTATCCTGGATGGCTCTCCATTTGATAGTTTCAATGTCAGGTAGGCTGTTAATTTTCGAAGCCCACAAGTCTTACATTATCACTAGAGGAGGTCCTGAAAATATCAACTACAGGAAGGAATGCTGCCTCGATGCAATGGTTGCCGCACGGTTGAATAGTACACCGCGATCAGTACCATCCACTACGTCTGTGAACCCGGGACATTGGTGCCCGTCGCTAGACGTTTATCCATACTCCGCTAAGCCTGATACACAGGCCCGAATATGGCGAGTACTACAGCACGGGCCGTGACCCGGTCTGGCAATACAAACCCAGCACTCGAAACTTAGAAGTGATTGAGAATCATAGCGACTGAAGAGAACTTATACTATACAGAATCACTAATCGCCTTATTCTCACCGCAGGGTCATCTGTGACAACAAGAGAGCCATTCGATGAATAAAGACAAGCTAGTCTGGCCCAACATAAACTCTGAAATGCAACGCCATGTGGTTTTTGACGATCAAAGCAAACTGGTGCCGGATCTGCCTAGCCAAGAAATTGTGTTGCGGTCGCTGAAGGCGCTACGGCGCTTCTTCTTGGATAAAGGCCTGTTAGCCACGAACATTACTGATGCCAATAACGAACTTTTGGACATGGATCTTAAGACTAGCGATTTCACAGATGAAGGATTGACCCTAATAAAACTAAAGGTCCCTTCCTGGAGTGATTCCAAAAGCTCCAAAAAAAATCCGCCAGACATGACCATGCTAGAAAAAGCATTGAAGGAAATACGATTAGAAAACTAAAACTCAGTTGTCGACCTGATCCGGGCTGATCTTTATTGGGATTTGCCGCCTACCTAAACTCACAGCTATGGAGCTTAGCGCTGTTGTCTTATCATTCGTCAGCGCAACATCTTACAGCACGTTTTAATGAACGAGTCCATACGGTGCAGCGCACCGAACCACTCGGCTGCGGTCTTACCTGCTACACCCCAGCCTCCACTACATCTTCAATCCTCACCGGCAACACCCTTTCCATCTAACACGCCAGCAAATCCAGCCACAAACTCGAAACTCTTCAACTAAAACTGCGCTTCCTGACAAGGACTCCTCCCCATGAATAAGATCATCCGCCTCGGCGACACCACTTCCCACGGCGGCGTGGTGCTCAGCGCCATCTCCCACACCCACCTCAACGGCAAGCCCATCGCCGGCAAGGGCGACAGGGTTCTTTGCCCACTCTGCAAGGGTGAGTTTGCGATTATCGAGGGCAGCAGCACTTATCGCGTCAATGGCACGCCTGTCGCGCTGGAAGGGATGAAGACGGCCTGTGGTGCGAGCCTGATCGCCAGTGCCTGTCATGCCAAAGTGCACCTTTGAGCAGGGTGCCAGGTGTAACGCATCAGGCACAGTCTGCGCGTGTAAGGGCACTCGGTATGCAAGACCACAAAAACGAAAAAGCCCTGGCATTTACCAGGGCTCGAACCGACTCAACCTCAGCCGCAATGGCTCAAGCAGGCGCCATTCAAGACGCCTGCTGACGGCGGTGATGCCAGTACAGGTAGGCGAGTCCGACTGGTGCGATGAAGATCGCCAGGAACCAGCAGAACATCATGGTGATGAACTTGACGAACAGCATCAGCAAGGCGTTCACCACGAACAGGTTGCCACCCATGATGAAGCCCATCACGGTCTCGTAGACGAATCGCGAATAGGGGTACAGCAGCGTGCTGACCACCGCCATCAGTACGCTGGCAACGTCCAGGCCCTGGGTTGACTGGGACTTCATCCAGATGAACAGCGCCGCGAACAATGCGCCGAAAAACAACTGGCGCAGGTAGTAGGCCGGCGTCAGGCCGCCGAATGTCATCGCAATGAATTGCCGCATTTAAGATCCCTCTCGACTGATTTGAACACGGTGCGAACTGTAACAGACCGTTTCTGGTGATTGAACCACTTGCTCGCGCCAGCAGTGCCTCGCTCTACCCTCCTTGTGACACGCTCGTCAATAAACAGTCTGTTCACTCCGTCAGGAAAATTGCGGAACGCTATCGTTGTGCCAGCGGTCTAGCTGCTTTGAGGAAGTTCCGCAAAGCTGCCCAGTGGATTGTTGCAAGGTACTACAGCGCTCCAAGCACCGGCACTTGCTGTCGCCTGTCCAGGCAACGGCGAAGGTTTCGCGGCCCTCAGCCACGGATGTCCGTGCATCCGCATGCCGTCGTGCAGTGGCTCCAATACCAAAGCCTGAGCCGTGCAGCTGTCTTGCGCGGACATAAATGGAGCGTGATATGACTACACCCCCTCTCGCAGGACTGAGCCGGCGCAGCCTGCTCAAGGCCTCGGCCACCACCGTTGCCGCCAGCGCTGCGGCCTACACCCAGGCCGCCACGGTCAAGGGCGTGCCGAGCTGGCTGCCGTTCGACCACAACGGCCCGCTGCATTACCAGGATCAGCAACCGCAATTCTTCAGCGCCGAGCAGCTGCGCGAAGTCGAAGCCATCGTCGAGCGCCTGATTCCGGGCGATGAGCTGTCGGTGAGCGGCAAAGAGGCCGGCTGTGCGGTGTTCATCGACCGTCAATTGGCAGGCCAGTACGGCACATACGAGCGTCTGTATCAGCACGGGCCGTTCATCGCAGGTGTCGAGCCCAAGTCTGATCATGTCCCGCGCGAGCGCTATCGGCTGGGCCTTGAAGAACTGGAGAAACACTGCCAACAGAGCTACCAGAAACATTTCAGCGAGCTGCCCGATGCGCAGCGCGACGAAGTGTTGCAAGCACTGGAGGGTGGCAAGATCGAATTCGCCGGTATCGAGTCGCAGGTGTTTTTCGAGCAAGTGCTGCAAAACACCATGGAAGGCTTCTTTGCCGACCCGGTGTATGGCGGCAACCGCGACATGGTCAGTTGGAAGATGCTGGGTTTCCCTGGCGCACGCTACGACTACCGGCCCTACATCGCCCGGCACAACCAGAAGCTGGAGCTGATTCCGCTGTCGATCATCGGCAGCTCGGCCTGGAGTCGTAAAGCATGACGACCCAAGCCAAGAAACTGCCAGGAACCGATGTCGTGGTGGTCGGCCTCGGCTGGGCCGGTTCCATCGTCGCCAAGGAGCTCGCCGATGCGGGTCTGCGAGTGATCGGTTTCGAGCGCGGCGCCTGGCGCGACACCGCCAGCGACTTCAACATCGCCTCGGCAGCCGACGAGTTGCGCTATGTGCAGCGCCAGGAACTCATGCTGCGCACCCGGCAGAACACCTGCACGCTACGCAACAATGTCACGCAAACCGCCCTGCCAATGCGCACCTGGGGCTCGTTCCACCCCGGTAACGGCACCGGCGGCGCTGGCAACCACTGGGCCGGCATCACCTTCCGCTTCCAGCCCGACGAATTCCACCTCAAGAGCCATCTTGAAGATCGCTATGGCAAACAGGCGCTCGAAGGTCTGAGCGTGCAGGACTGGGGCACCACCTGGGAGGAAATGGAACCGTTCTACGACGCCTTCGAGCGCGTTGCCGGGATCTCCGGCAAGGCAGGCAACATCGGCGGCACGCTGATCGAGGGCGGCAACCCATTCGAAGGCCCGCGCCGGCGTGACTACCCCAACCCTCCCACGCAACAGACCTTCGCCCCGACGCTGTTCGCCGAGGCCGCCCGCAACCTGGGTTACAAGCCCTTCCCGGTGCCTTCGGCGCTGGCGTCCCAAGGCTATACCAACAGCTATGGCGTGACCATGGGGCCGTGCACCTTCTGCGGCTTCTGCACCAACTACGGCTGCGCCAACTACTCCAAGGCCAGCGCCATCGTCAACGTGCTCCCGGCGTTGATCCGCATGCCCAACTTCACCGCCAAGACCCACTGTGAAGTGCTGGAAGTGCGCAAGGACAGCTCCGGCAAACGTGCCACCGGCATCGTCTATGTCGACGCCAACGGTCAGACTTGGGAACAGCCGGCTGAGATCGTCGTGGTGGCCGCGTTCACCTTCGAGAACGTGCGACTGATGTTGCTCTCAGGCATCGGTGAACCCTACGACCCGGTCAGCAACACCGGCACCACCGGGCGCAACTACGCCTACCAGACCGCCAACAACGTTCAGCTGTTCTTCGATGAAGGCAAGAACTTCAACCCGTTCATCGGCGGTGGCGCCATCGGCATGGGCATCGATGAATTCAACAACGACAACTTCGACCACAGTGGCCTGGGCTTCGTCGGCGGCGGCAGCACCCGCGTCACGCCTATCGGCGCAGCGCCGATCGCCTCGCGTCCAGTGCCGCCCGGCACCCCGCGCTGGGGCTCGCAGTGGAAGAAGACGACCGCACAGTACTACTCGGCGAGCATGTCCATCGGCTGCGAGGCGAGCAACTACAGCTCGCGCACCAATTACCTGTCGCTCGACCCGACCTACAAGGACCCGCATGGCCGGCCACTGCTGCGCATCACCTTCGACTTCACCGAGAACGATCTGCGCATGGCCCAGTACGTCACCGGCAAGACCGCCGAAATCGCCCGCGCGCTGAACCCTTCGCTAGTAGTGGAGAGCCCGCGAAAAGCGCCGTGGAACAACACCTCGTACCAGTCGTCCCACGTGGTCGGCGGCTTCGTCATGGGCGCAGATCCGGCCACCAGTTCGGTGAACAAGCACTTGCAAGTGTGGGATGTGCCGAACTTGTTCGTAGTGGGCGCTTCGGCCTTCCCGCAGAACCCCGGCTACAACCCGACCGGCACTGTCGGAGCTTTGGCATTCAAGGCGGCGCACGCGATCCGTACGCTCTATCTCAAGCGTCCTGGGGAGATGATCAGCGTATGAAAGCTCTCATTCTCTCAAGCGTCGCCCTGCTCGGCAGCGTAAGCCTCGGTGCTCACGCCATAGGTGGCCAGGATTCCTACGAGCTGGTCAGCAAGGGTCGCTACATCGCCACCCTAGGCGACTGCACGGCATGCCACACGGTACCGGGGCAGCCGTTGTTCTCGGGTGGGGTTAGCATCGATACGCCATTCGGCAAGCTGGTCGGCGCCAACATCACCCCCGACACCACCACCGGCATCGGCCGCTGGAGCTTCGAGGACTTCCAGAACACCATGGCGCGCGGCCATGCCCGCAACGGCAAACGGCTGTACCCGGCCATGCCCTACACCGCCTACACCAAGGTCAGCCGAGAGGACAACTACGCGCTGTGGGCCTACCTGCGCACCATCGAACCGGTGCATCACAAGGTAGAGACCAACCAACTGCCCTTCCCGCTCAGCGTGCGCCTGAACATGAGCGTGTGGAACCTGCTCAACTTCAGCGAAGGCGAGTACCAGCCCAAGGCCGACAAGAGTGCGCAGTGGAACCGCGGCGCTTACCTGGTGCAGGGTCTGGGCCACTGCGGCACCTGCCACACGCCGAAAAGCCTGCTCGGCGGCGACAATGACAGCGCCTTCCTCAGAGGCGGCGCCTTAGGAGGGGTAACCGCGCCGGACATCACCGGTACCGACCATGTCGGCCTTGGTGCCTGGAGCGAAGACGACATCGTCGAGTACCTCAAGACCGGCGCCAATCGCTACGACATTGCCTCCGGTCCCATGGCCGAGGCCGTCGAGCACTCCACCCAGTTCTGGCACGACCAGGATCTGCGCGCGGTGGCGGTGTACCTGAAGGACCTGGGCGAGCAGCACGAGCGCCCCGAACCTCTGGCCGCCGAGCAACCGGTCATGAGCGTAGGCCGCGCCATCTACGAAGACCGCTGTTCTGGGTGTCATACCCCAAATGGCGAAGGCATCGCCAAGCTGTTCCCGAAACTGGCCAACGCGCCGCTGGTCAACGCCGACGACCCCACTTCGCTGATCGGTGTGGTGCTGGCTGGCAGCCGAGCGGTGAGCACCGAAGCGGCGCCAACCGGCCCGGCCATGCCGGCGTTCGCCTGGAACCTCAAGGATGATCAGGTCGCCGCGGTGCTGACTTACATCCGCAACACTTGGGGCAACGCGGCGAGCGAAGTGACGGCAAGTGAGGTGGGCAAGCGACGTGATGCGTTGATGAAGCAGTAGCCCTTCGGCGTTTCGATTGCCGCTGTTGCCTCTGGAGCAGCGGCAATCAGCTGCAGACTAGCGTTTGGCGCGCTGCTTGAACGCCACCAACAGCAGCACCAGGCCCGGCACCAGAAATCCTGCTGCCAGGTAGCCGAACGTGGACTGCCCGGACGCACCGACCGCAGCGAATGACGCGCCCAGAATCAATAACGGTGAAGCCACCATGTAAAACGGCTTGCTGGTTTCCTGACGCATTGCAGTTCCTCCTGAACCTGTGATTGAGCCTAGCGGCTGCGTTCTAGTACGACGATGTGAGGGTGTTGCGAATGACGGACATCAGCGCGACCCGGTTGAGTTCTCTGCGCAGACCCTAAGCAGCGGCCAGGTGATTAACCAGCCTTTGTCATTCAAGCGCTGGCGAAAAACCGACGCCTTGGCTGCGGCGAACTGCCCCGCAGGCCTGATCCGCAATTCAAACAAATCAGCCAGACCCAACGGCGCTGCCACCTCGCAGTGACCCTCCTGGCTTTGCCTTACCGCAACTGCGGTAGCGGTCTCGGGCCAATGACGCATGGCGTCGTTGGCGTTCAAATACGCAGCGTCACCATTATTGAGGTGCATCCGCGCCTGATTCTTCACCGACCACTTCACGCCTGGCGCGAGCACTTGGAGCTTCTGCTCAAGCGCTCGATCGGTCTCGACACTGCACGCGTCGGCATCGAACCAGATGACATCGACATCCGTCACGATCGGCGATGAACTGCGGCCATGCAGGTGATCCCACACGGCATTGCGCACGAAACCTGCGCCGATCCAGCAGTCGGGCAGTTGCAGTGTATTCACCACACCGAGCAATCGCCAACGCAGTGGGTCGTTACGGATGATCGATCGCAGGGCTGACTCGCGGTCACAGCACGCGTTCATCGTGCCGGCCTGCGCGCAACCAGCAGCCCGGCCAGCAGAATCAGCAACATGCCGACCCACGTATGGGCATTGGGCACCTCATCGAAGAGCCAATAGCCCCAGAAGCAGGCGAAGATCAGGTAGGCGTAGTCGAACGTGCCCACCAGCGCAGCGGGTGCCAACTGGTAGGCTCTGGCGGTAGTGATGTTGATGCTCACCAGTACCAGCGAATAGGCGCTGATGAACAGCGCTTCATGCCAGCCGAGCGGTTGCCAGGGCGCCAACAGAAACGGCGCCTTGGCCGCGGCCTGGGTGAACACCTGCGAGGCCACCGCCCCGCCACAGGCTGCGACGAAAAACACCACGTTCAAGGCAAAGGCCAGTACCACGGGATGTTCACCCCGGCAGTGGCTGCGGGTGACGACCATCGCCAGGGCGTAGAAGATCGCCGCAACCACCGGCAGCAACGCAGCCAGCGAGAAGCCGATAGAGCCCGGTTCGAGCACGGTGACGACACCGGCAAAGCCGAGCACCACTGCCAACCAGCCCAACACCGACAACCGCTCGTTGCCCCACCAGGCGGCAAACAAGGCGATGAACAGCGGCGCGGTGTAGATCGCCACCGCCGCGACCGATAAAGGAATCAGCGGCAGTGCGGCGTAATAGGTGACCCACATCACCAGCAGCAGCACACTTCGCAGTGCCGCCCAGCGCAACGAGCGAATCTGGATGCGCCCGGCCTTCACTTGCCTGAACACCCAGGCACCGAGGGTGGGC
This sequence comes from Pseudomonas cremoricolorata DSM 17059 = NBRC 16634, assembly GCF_000425745.1. Lineage (GTDB taxonomy): Bacteria > Pseudomonadota > Gammaproteobacteria > Pseudomonadales > Pseudomonadaceae > Aquipseudomonas > Aquipseudomonas cremoricolorata. The sequence continues at coordinate 9,806 of NZ_AUEA01000002.1, forward strand.
ACCGAAATGAACGAAACGCCCATGAACAACTGCCAAATGGGCATGCGCAGACTGAAATACTTGACCGACGCATCGGCCATCGCCAGCAGGAATACCGCCAGAATGATCAGCGCAACACCCCGCGCAGCCTGATCGTCCAGTACGGGATGGGTGTCTGTAAGGGGTTGATCATTCATCGGCCGAGTTCCTGTACAGCGAGGCTTGCAGTCTAGCCGCTCATGACGGTTGCGCCGCTACTGCACGCGCTTGCCGATGGCTTTTTCGGTTTTGGCGTCTTCGAGCCAGACGATCAGCCTGTTGAGACCGATGTACCGGGTGCGGGCCATGATTTTCTGCCCAGGCTCGGCATCGAACTCGAAGTCTGCCATCAGGTAGCTGCCCGGCACGTTGTATTTGAGCTGGACAGTGTAGTGCCCAGGTTCGAGCATGGCGCGCTGCGGCGAACCGTTCTTGTAGTAGTAGGTGGCGAAAGGAATGTCGCCGACTTTCTTGTCGTTGATACGGATGATGTCCAGGTTCGGCTGCATGTCCGCCCAACTGCGGTTCGGTTGCCCGGCGTAGGTTTCAGTTTCCAAAATGGTGTAGCTGGACGTATCAGCGAGCTGTTCGGGCTTGACGTTCGAATAGGGTCCCATTTGAGCGCAGCCTTGTAGGGCCAGCAGGAACATGCTGGCCAGTAGTGCTTTTATCACCTGTAGATCCTTGCGGGGTGGAATTGAATCTTGGGCGCTGCTTATCGAGAGCGGCGGCGGGGTATTACGGGGTGAAACCTTTATCCTTGCTTTCATCTGGTGGCGTGATGTTCCACAGATTGTCGCTCGACTCCTGCTGCGCCTGCTTTTCTTGTTCAGACCCAAAACATCCGCTGAGCGACAGCGCGGTAAAGGCCAGTAATAGAGCGCCAAGTACAGTGTGTCTCATGAGGTTCCTTGCTGGGAAATGACCGGGGGCATAACAAGTATCGTTCAACGTCACACCATCAGGGCTCAAGGTCTGAACCTGAGCCCTGATGGCACTTTGAAACCTACCAGGTCTTGGCATCCGACTTTTGGTAAGAACCGCGAGTCATGCACTTCTCCATCAGCCCTTCGCGATCGGGGCTGTCCGGCAGCGACTTGATGTGATCAGGCGTACAGTTCTGATCGTTCGCTTCATAGGCGGCTTTGTCGATTGACTCACCGCATGCGCTCAAGAGCGTTGCCGAGAACAGCGCTGCGCAGAAAGCCGTCAGTGTCTTGCCAAACATACAATCATTCCTTGAAAGTTGGGCGCTCGTTATAGCAAAGAGCGGGTGGTCGTTGCAAAATATGCTGTTTTTTTGCCCCGTACGCCTGCGAGGCTCGATGACGAGCCAAGCATTTCAGCGCAGTGCCAAAGCCTGCAACTTGCGTTTCTGACTCAAGGAAAGAGCCATGACAACCTCTCCCGAAAAGATCGTTTTTCTTCCCGGCGCCTCCGGCAACATACACTTCTGGCAACCTGTCGCCGATCATCTGAATACGCCCATCGCCCGGCAGCACCTCGGCTGGCCCGGCTTTGGCGATACCCCGGCCAACCCACACATCACCTGCCTGGAGCACCTCGCTGAACTGGCTATCGCGCAACTCGATGGCCCTGTCGCGCTGGTCGCACAGTCCATGGGCGGCGTGGTCGCGATGCACATCGCGCTGACCCGTCCCGACTTGGTGACCCACCTGGTTCTGGCAGTCACTTCGGGCGGTCTCGACCTTTCCGAGTTGGGCGGTGCAGACTGGCGCGCGGAACTGGAAGCCGAACGACCGAATCTGCCACGTTGGTTCTTCGACGACCGCACCGACCTCACCCAGCGTCTGCACGAAGTGCATGTACCGGTGTTACTGCTATGGGGTGGCGCCGACCCGATCAGCCCGGTCGCAGTAGGCGAGCGACTTGCGCAACTGTTGCCCAATGCCCGGCTGGAAGTGTTCCCGCAGGCAGGCCATGACCTTGGACACCGTCACGCAATTGCAGTCGCGAAGTTGATCGATGAGCATCTTGGCGATTGCGTGAGTACGCGCTAGCGAGCGCAAGGGCTGACAAACAAATCATCAACTCCTGGCCTGGGCCACTAGCCGGCCCGATCCGCTGTAAGTACCCAGAAGGTGCTGCCTGCCAGGCAACTTCGCAATGCGCGGCCATACCATCAACATGCTAGAATGGCGCCGGGCTTGCGCCCACTCATCAAGTAATACGCCCCGCCATGGAGGGGGCGTAGTGTCCAAGGAGCTGTTCATGTCTGTCCGTTCTTCGGCGTTGATCGCCGCATTCGCTGCACTCGCCAGCACAGCTGTGATTGCAGGCGAAGATATCGCCGGCGTCTCGCTGGGCGCCTCACTGGCTCAAGCCAAACAAGCCGTCAGCAATGCCAACGACGACTACATCATCTCGCCGCTATTGGGTGAAGGTATGCGTGAAGTGGGCGTCAAGGCAGTGACTGAAGTGTACATGCCCGGGCTGGGCCTGTCCGATGACGGCGGCCCTACCGATGAATTTCTCGCTTTGACCGACAAGTCCGAAAGAATCTGGTTCGTCTCCCGCGTGCAACGTTTGCCAGAAGGCGAACGAATCAACAAGCAAACCCTTGAAGCTGCGTTGGTGGAAAAATTCGGCAAACCCTCCAAGATCGTTCCGCTATCAGGCACGCATTATTTCTGGATGTACGATCGCAGTGGCAAACAGTACTTCGGAAACATCCCCCAAGGCCCCTGCCCAGGCATCATGGGTAATGGCAACACGACCGGCTTCAACGGGATGACCATCCGCTACCCGCACCAATTCAGAGCCGAATGCGGCACACGAATCGAAGCGCATTTCTCCGGCATGGACGCCAACATGATCTCGATGTACAAGCTGTCGATCACCGACTACAAGGCCATGTACGACCAGATCACCGGTGAAAAAGCGCAAGCCAAGGCAGCGCAAGACCAGCAGTTATCGGATGAAAAGGCCAAGGACAACAAACCGAAGTTGTAATCGCTGATCGCACTTCGCCCGGATGGCCCGACAGGGGCAGCGCTGATAGTGTCGCAGTTGAAGTGGACTGCCTGAGCCATTTGCTCGGCGCATAGCATTGGAGGCTCATCGATGTCGCTGAATGTCGGAATCTATGTGTTCGATGAAGTCGAAGTGCTCGACTTCGCCGGACCTTACGAAGTGTTCACCACCGCAACGCGCATGCAGCAGCGCAGTGATGCCGGTGCGCAACCTCTGTTCACCGTTTTCACCATTGGCCGCACCACTGCCCCGATCAAGGCCCGTGCAGGGCTGAAGATCGACCCCGACCACGACATTCATGGCCATCCGCCCCTCGATTGCCTGATCGTCCCGGGCGGTGTGGTTACCGCCGAGCTGGAAAAGCCGGACGTCATCCGCTGGATCGATCAGCAGGCAGCCCTCACCCCTGTGGTCGCCTCGGTCTGCACCGGCGCCTTTTTGCTGGCCAAGGCCGGCAAGCTCGATGGCTTGCGCGCCACCACACACTGGGAAGACATCGACGAGCTGAAGGCGATGTTCCCAACGCTCGAGGTAGTGAGCAACGTGCGCTGGGTCGATCAAGGCGCCCTGGTCACCTCGGCCGGAATCTGCGCCGGCATCGACATGAGCCTGCACTTGGTCGAGCGCCTGCACAGCGGCGCGCTGGCAGAGCGCACTGCCAGACAGATGGATTTCGACTGGACGCAGAACCCGTAGGTCGGGCGATCCCTGGCCGCCGATCAGGCTGATCGCCCCTCCCTGTGTCGTCCAAGGCCAGCCCGAAATCACGGGCAAACCCAACGGGTTCCCTTAGAGGGTCGTAGCGACCCGACATGCGCTGTGTTCTCCACTTACCGTAAGACATATCGACGCCCGCATAATTAATGGCACGATGCCAGCAACCGAAAGTCTCAAAAACAGTGGCATCAATAGCAGCGAAAGAGGTATCGAGCGCTACCTCTGCGCAGTGACCCTTTGTGTTTCCTCACGAGTCTTGCGAGCGGCAGACATCAAAACATGCCGGGTTTTCCATATTTGAGGAACGCCAGATGGACCTTACGACGCTTCATCTTACCGATGCGCTGGTCAACCTGACCTGTGGTGCGATGTGCTTCGCGATTTGGGCGAGCCGCCCCCGCGACCGCTGTTTTGCCTTCTGGGGCATGGGCAGTCTGCTCTATGGCCTGACCGCCTCGTGGTTTCCTTACTTGCCCGCCGGCGTGCTCGGGTTGGGCCTTGGTTATGCCGCATTGCAGGTGGCCAATATCATGTTCTGGGCCGGATACCGAGCCTTCGATAAAGTCCGCGCCCTGCCACTGTGGCTCGTTGCATTACCCTCATTGCCGCTGATCGCTTGCCTGCTCGCAGACTTTCTCGGCAGCAGCACTACCGTGACGAACAACATTACCGTCGCCCTTTATTGCGCCATCTCCGCCGGCCAGGTGGTCTATGTGCTGCGTGGACGCAACTCCTGGTACGACCAACGCTCGATCTCGGCCTACGCAGTCATCCTGATCATCGGCTCGATCATGGCAACCAGCTTTTCAAGCGGTGCTCCAGTTAAAGACGAAGGGAGCGGAGTGCTCTTCATATTGACCGATCATGTGATGTCGATCGTGTTCACCATCGCGGTGATTGCCATGGTCGGCCAACGAGATCTACAGCACCTGATCAAGACCTCGCGCCGCGACCCGTTGACCGGCGCGCTTAATCGCGCCGGGTTAAGGGCTGTCATCACGCAGGACGCTGTAGCACCCGGGCTGATCCTGATCGACATCGATAACTTCAAACGCATCAACGACCAGCACGGCCACGATGCCGGAGATGAAGTGCTGCGAGAGCTAGTGGCGCGTATAAATGCCGCCATGCGCCCCACAGACCACCTCATACGCATGGGCGGAGAAGAGTTCCTGATCATCGCCGATATCACCAGCCAGAAACAGATCGTCGAACTCGCAGAACGCATCCGCAACTCGGCGCGCACTTCGCCGGTTCAGCATGCCAATGCAGTTATTCCCGTCACCCTCAGCATCGGCGTCGCCCTGCGCGCAAGTAACGAGCTTTTTGTCCACGCACTCAAACGAGCAGACCTGGCGATGTACCATGCCAAACAGTCGGGGCGCGATCGTGTGGTTTTCGCGCCCCTCGACGGCGCAGCCTGCGCTGCGAAAGAACAGACACTGCGTTTGTCGTGACTGATCTTGCGCTCCAGCCAGCCCTTTCGTCCTGCAGCTACGCAATGGTGGGCTGTGGATCAACGAGGCAAGTGTTACAATCCGCCCCTTCAAATCGGCGCCCAGCGCGCTGAACATCCGTGAGCGTCGCCAGTACGACACCCGCCACACCTACGCAACACCGTGCCTGATGGCTGGAATGAATTACCTATTCATCGCCAACTTGCGCGGACATCGCGTCGAGATGTCGCCCTCTACCTACGCGAAATGGATCAGCTCCTCCTCGGACTGGAGGGAGCTGGAGAAGCGATCGCCCCGCGTCGGATCGGCCCAAGAATGGCCCATCACTGACAAGAGGGACCCAATACACCTCTGGAACCCCCGCAGGACAAGCACTTGATCTCTACCGCCAACATCACCATGCAATTCGGCTCCAAGCCGCTGTTCGAAAACGTCTCGGTCAAATTCAACAATGGCAACCGTTACGGCCTGATCGGCGCCAACGGTTGTGGCAAGTCCACCTTCATGAAAATCCTGGGTGGTGATCTGGAGCCTACCGGCGGCCAGGTCATGCTCGAGCCCAATACCCGCTTGGGTAAGCTGCGCCAGGATCAGTTCGCCTATGAGCAGTACTCGGTCATCGACACGGTGATCATGGGTCATGGCCAGCTGTGGCAGGTCAAGGCTGAGCGTGATCGCATCTATTCGTTGCCGGAAATGACCGAAGACGATGGCATGGCCGTCGCCGAGCTGGAAACCGAGTTCGCTGAAATGGACGGTTACACCGCCGAGTCCCGTGCCGGTGAGCTGCTGCTGGGCCTGGGCATTCCGCTGGAACAGCATTTCGGGCCGATGAGTGAAGTGGCGCCGGGCTGGAAGCTGCGGGTGCTGCTGGCGCAGGCGCTGTTCTCGGATCCGGACGTGCTGCTGCTCGACGAGCCGACCAACCACCTGGACATCAACACCATCCGCTGGCTGGAGACGATTCTCACCGCGCGTAACAGCACCATGGTGATCATTTCCCACGACCGGCACTTCCTCAACAGCGTGTGCACCCACATGGCTGACCTGGACTACGGCGAGCTGCGCCTGTTCCCGGGCAACTATGACGAGTACATGATGGCCGCCACCCAGGCACGCGAGCAGTTGCTGTCGGACAACGCCAAGAAGAAAGCCCAGATCGCCGAACTGCAAACCTTCGTCAGCCGCTTCTCGGCCAACGCCTCGAAGGCCAAGCAGGCCACCTCGCGTGCCAAGCAGATCGACAAGATCCAACTGGCCGAGGTCAAGCCGTCGAGCCGGGTCAGCCCGTTCATTCGTTTCGAGCAGACCAAAAAGCTTCACCGTCAGGCCGTGACCGTGGAGAAAATGGCCAAGTCGTTCGACGAAAAGGTGCTGTTCAAGGACTTCAGCTTCACCGTCGAAGCCGGCGAGCGCGTGGCGATCATCGGCCCCAACGGCATCGGCAAGACCACCCTGCTGCGCACCCTGGTCGGTGAACTGCAAGCCGACGCCGGCGCGGTGAAATGGACCGACAGCGCCGAAGTCGGCTATTACGCCCAAGACCACGCCCACGAATTCGAGGACGACGTCAGCCTGTTCGACTGGATGGGTCAGTGGACCAGCGGCGAGCAGGTGATTCGCGGCACCCTGGGGCGCATGCTGTTCTCCAACGACGAGATCCTCAAGTCGGTCAAGGTGATTTCTGGTGGTGAGCAAGGCCGCATGCTGTTCGGCAAGCTGATCCTGCAAAAGCCCAACGTGCTGGTGATGGACGAACCGACCAACCACCTGGACATGGAATCGATCGAGGCGCTGAACCTGGCGCTGGAGAACTACCCGGGCACGCTGCTGTTCGTCAGCCACGACCGTGAATTCGTTTCCTCGCTGGCCACGCGCATTCTGGAACTCACGCCCGATGGCGTCGTCGACTTCAGCGGCACCTACGACGACTACCTGCGCAGCCAGGGTGTGGTGGTTTAAGCCTCGTCGAGTACTGCAAAATGGCGCTTCGGCGCCATTTTTTTTGCCAGCGGCCAGTGCAAGGAGCAACGCCTGTGATTGAAACCCGCCTGCTGCAGCAATTCATCGCCGTCGCCGAGGAGCTGCATTTCAACCGCGCAGCGCAGCGCTTGCACATGGCCCAGCCGCCACTGAGTCAGGCGATTCGTCGACTGGAGCAGGAAATTGGCGCGCCGTTGCTCGAACGAAACAGTCGCAGCGTTGCGCTGACATCGGCCGGTACGGTGTTCCTGCAATGGGCCAGAACAGTGCTGGAAACCCTCGATCAAGGCGTCGAGCACACGCGCCGGGTCGCCAAGGGCATGGAGGGGCATCTGACCCTGACCTTCATCAATCTCGCGCCCTACGGGCAACTGTTGCAGGTGCTCAGGCGCTTTCGTAGCGACTACCCGGCGGTCGCGCTGACGATGCAGGAGGCCACCACCCAGGAGCAGGTCGATGCGCTGGAGCACGGCCGCGCCGACCTTGCCTTCATGCGTCCGCCCGGTCGGACGGCGCCGGGTTTGCGCTGGATCACCCTGCTGGAAGAGCCAATCATCATCGCCCTGCCCGCCTCGCATCGCTTGGCCAACACTGATCCTGTGCCTCTGGCCGCGCTCGCGGACGATGACTTCGTCGCTTCGCCACGGCATCTGGGCCAAGGCTTCCATGACCAGATCGTGCAACTGTGCCAAACCGCAGGCTACACACCGCGTATCGTGCAGCAGGCGCGGCTCCTGCAGACGCTGGTGGCGCTGGTGGCCGGAGAATTCGGCGTCGCGCTGCTGCCCGCCTCGATGGCGGATGCGACGCGCGACGATGTGGTGTTCAGGGCGATCGAGGTAAACGCTTCTGAGCAGTTGCGCCACGTGCCGTTGTTGATGGCCTGGCGAGAGCGAACGTCCAGCGTGATTCGCGACCAGCTGATCGAGCGCGTACGTGAACGCCTGCCGATTGATACTCCGGAGGTCTTCATCGGCAACGGATAAGATATTTTACGGATCGACCCATCCTGCTCATCATCGTGAAACGCCCATTTCTAGAGACCCACGATGAACCCTCTACTTGATACCGACGAGTCGTTGTTTGACGGCAAGGTCGCGATAGTCACCGGTGCCGCGCAGGGGTTGGGCCTGTGTTACGTGCAGGCATTGCTCGAACGCGGTGCCAAGGTCGTCGCCAGCGATCTGGGCACCGATCGTTCAGGCGAAGGTAACGACCCGCAACGAATCGCCGAAGTCGCCCGCCTGGTACCCAACGCCAATGGCCGACTCATCACCCACAGCGGCGCGCTCGACGATGAACCCGGCTGTCGGGCGCTTGTGGAGCTGACAATCGCGCAGTTCGGCGCGCTGGACATTGTCATTCATAACGCCGGCTGGGTCGGTTACCAACCCATCGAAGAGCAGGAAGATGCCTTTCTGGAACGCGCCATCGGCATCAACCTGCGCGCGCCGATCTGGCTGTGCAAGCATGCCTGGCCGCACCTGCGCGGCGCCCCTGCGCCACGAATCGTGCTGACCACTTCGGACCGTGCCCTGTATCAGTGCTATGCGCAACCGGGGTTGAGCGCCTATGCGGCGGGCAAGATGGCGCAAGTGGGCATCATGAACGCACTGAGCGCAGAAGGCGCGCCCCACGGCATTCTGGTCAACGCCATCTCTCCGGTGGCCAAGACGCGCATGTGGGGTATCGAACAACCCCCGCAGGACCTGAAGCCTGAGTGGGTCGCGCCCGGCGTGCTGTACTTGGCAAGCCGCCTGTGCCAGGACAGCGGAGTGATTCTGCGCGCCAGCAACGGCCAGTTCACGGCCACCCGGTTCGATGAGAACCCGGGGGTGAGCTACCCCAGGGATCTGGCTCGGGTAGCCTGTAGCAGCGTCGAAGAGGTGGCTCGCGATTGGTCACGAATCAAGGAAGTTGCCACTGGCTGACGAAGCCGGAAGGTGCGCACACGCTGCCGCCCGGCATGCCTGGCCACGTGCGCGCATCTGACCCTCTCAACACTCGACGAACGCCACCGCCAGCCCGCCGCGCGAGGTTTCCTTGTAGTTGGCGTGCATGTCCGCACCGGTGTCGCGCATGGTGCGGATCACCCGGTCGAGCGAGATGAAGTGTTCGCCGTCGCCGCGCAGGGCCATCTGCACGGCGTTGATGGCCTTGACGGCGGCGATGGCGTTGCGCTCGATGCACGGCACCTGCACCAGACCACCGACCGGGTCGCAGGTCAGGCCAAGGTTGTGCTCGAGGGCGATTTCCGCAGCATTTTCCACTTGTTCGGGAGTGGCGCCGAGGATGTCGGCCAAGCCCGCAGCGGCCATCGAGCAGGCCGAGCCGACTTCACCCTGGCAGCCCACTTCGGCACCGGAGATCGAAGCGTTCTTCTTGCACAGAATGCCCACCGCTGCGGCGGCGAGGAGGAAGTTCACCACGTCGTCGTCGGACACCTGCGGGTTGAACTTCATGTAGTAGTGCAGCACCGCGGGGATGATGCCGGCCGCGCCGTTGGTCGGCGCGGTGACCATGCGTCCGCCGGCGGCGTTTTCCTCGTTGACCGCCAGGGCGAACAGGTTGACCCACTCCATGGCGCTCAGGGTCGAGCCGATCACGTTGGGCTTGCCCAGCTCTTGCAGGCTGCGGTGCAGCTTGGCAGCGCGGCGCTTGACGTTCAGGCCACCGGGCAAAGTGCCTTCGTTGCGTAGTCCGTTTTCCACGCACTGCTGCATGGCCGCCCAGATTTTCAGCAGGCCGGAGCGGATTTCCTCGTCGCAGCGCCAGGCGCGCTCGTTGGCCATCATCAATTGGCTGACGCTGAGGTTGTAGCGTTTGCACAATGCCAGCAGTTCGGCACCGGAGGAAAACTCATACGGCAGGTTGACCTGCCCAGCGTCACTGGCCGGGGCGTCGATCTCGCTTTCTTCGATGATGAAACCGCCACCGACCGAGTAGTAGGTTTGCTTGAGCAGGCTTTGCTCGCCGTTCCAGGCTTCCAGCGACATGGCGTTGGGGTGGTACGGCAGGTCTTCGTCGAGCAGCAGCATGTCGCGTTGGTACTCGAAGTGCACCGGCTGGCGACCGTCGAGAATCAGGCACTGCTCCTTGAGCAACTGAGCGATGCGCGGCTCGATGCTGTGCGGGTCGATCTGATCAGGCCACTGGCCCATCAGCCCGAGCAGGCAGGCGCGGTCGGTGGCGTGGCCAATGCCTGTGGCCGACAGCGAGCCATACAGGCGCACTTCGACCCGGCTGACCTGCTCCAGCACACCGGCAGTGCGCAAGGCCTGGGCGAAGGTGGCGGCGGCGCGCATGGGCCCGACGGTATGCGAGCTGGAGGGGCCGATGCCAATCTTGAAGAGATCAAAAACACTGATAGCCATGCTAATACCTGGCGGTTCCACGGCACTGGGCCGCTGCACCGCCCCTCCGAAAAATGAATGGGTGCTGCTGTTGGAGACTATCGTCGTCCTCATTGCCTACAATGACCAACGAAAATTCCTAAGCAAGCCTTTAGCAGGACTAAACCATGAAAGGGCAATTGAACGGGCAGGTGTATGTGTGGCTGCATGTCTTCGCCTGCGCCGCGCGGCATTTGTCGTTCACCCGCTGCGCCGAAGAGCTGCACATCACCCCCGGCGCGGTCAGCCAGCAGATGCGCCAGCTCGAAGAGCGCCTAGGCTTTCGCCTGTTCCTGCGCCGCGCGCGTGGTGTCGAGCTGACGGCAGAGGGCCAACGGCTGGCACAGACCGTCAGCGATGCCTACGCCAGCATCGAAGCTGAACTGCTGCGCCTGGATGCGGGTGAAATCCGCGGCACCTTGCGCCTGCGCTCGATCCCCTCGTTCCTGGCCAAGTGGCTGACGCCGCGCCTGCCACGCTTTCAGCAGCGCTACCCGGACATCGAACTGCGCCTGGTGGCCGAGGACAGCAGTCAGGCGCTGGATGAAAGCGAGTTCGACCTGGCCATCGACCTCAACGATGGCAGCTACCCCGGCATGCTCTCGACGCCATTGCTCGATGAACAGATTTTTCCGGTGTGCTCACCGGCGCTGCTGCGCGGGCGACCACCGCTGCATGGCCCGGCTGATCTGATCCACTACCCGTTGCTGCACGACATCACCGCCTGGCGCGGCAGTTCGGAATACGCCGAGTGGGAGTTCTACCTGCGCGGCATCGGCGCCGACGGCCTGGACGTGCGCCGCGGCCACACCTTCAACCGCAATCACCTGAGCATCGAGGCGGCCATCGCCGGGGTGGGCGTGGCGATTGCCCGGCGCACCCTGCTCAACGACGAGCTGGAGCGCGGCGCGCTGATCGTGCCGTTCGGCGTGCCGATCGCCAACCACAAGCGCTACGTGCTGTTGTATTCCCAGGCCGGCCTGTTGCAACCCGGGGCACGTGCCGTGCATGACTGGCTGGTGGAAGAAGCACAGAGCTTCCGCGCCCTGCACCCGCTGGCGCTGGATGAAAGCAAACCGTTGGGATGACTGCACAGATGTTCCAGACCCTCACGCTTGCCAGCCATTATCCTGAGCCCTTTGCCCGGCAGTGGAGGCGCGCGTGAGCAACTGGATCGACCTGCAGCAGGACGCCGAGACCGGTATCGAGTCGCTGCGCGCGCACTTTGTCGGCCACGCCTACGACCCGCACTGGCACGACAGCTTTCTGGTCGGTGTCACCGAGCAAGGCGTGCAACAGTTCAACTGCCGGCGCAAGCGCCACCAGAGCACGCCGGGGCAGGTGTTTCTACTCGAACCCGGCGAGTTGCACGACGGACATGCGCCCAGCGCAGACGGCTTCACCTATTCGATGCTGCACCTGCCACCGCAGTGGCTGGAGCGCGAGTTGCGCGCGCTGTTCGAACACGCCCCGCAACAGGCGTTGCCGGGGTTTGCCGACACCCTGAACGCAGACCCGCAACTGGCCGCCGCTACCGTGCGAGCCTTCCACGCCGTGCATGGCAAAGAGCTGCGTATCGTGCGCGAAACTGCCAGCGACGACCTGCTCTGCGCCGTCACCCGCCACTTGCAGTGGCGCCAGCGCCTGGCGATTGACCCGCGCCTGCCGCTGACCGCGCAGCGCGCCCGCGAGTACCTGCATGCACATGTGGCCGAAGACATCGGCCTGGAGCAACTGGCCGCCGCCTGCAACACCGACCGCTACCGCCTGACCCGCGCCTTCAAGGCCGCCTATGGCCTGGCACCCCATGCCTATCTGATTCAACTGCGTCTGACCCAGGCGCGGCAATTGCTCAGTCGCGGACAGACCCCGGCAGCGGTTGCCGCCCGCCTCGGCTTTGCCGACCAGAGCCATATGGGCCGTTGGTTCCGCCGCGCCTACCGGCTGACCCCAGCCGACTACCGCAAGCGCTGCACAGACCTTCCAGACTGAGCGCACAGCGGGCGGCGAGGATGATGACTCCACCGTCAGGAGCGTCGCCCATGTCCCCCACCCTGCTGCCTTTCACCCTGTTCGCCTTGGCCGCCAGTATCAGCCCCGGCCCGACCAACCTGTTGATCCTCGCCCACGCCGCCCGCCGTGGCTGGCGCGCCAGCCTGCTGCCGGTGCTGGCCGCGTGCCTGGCGGCTGCGGCGATCGTCTGGGTGGTGGGTCTGGGCCTGGGGGACTGGCTGCTCGGCCAGCCACAGGTGCAGCGGGCGATGAGCTGGCTGGGCGTGGCCTGGTTGAGCTGGCTGGCGCTGTGCATGCTGCGCAGTGCCGGCGCGCCGCTCGAGGCGACCCAGGGCAAGCCCTTTGGCCCTGGCAGCGCGGCGGCGCTGCAATTGCTCAACCCGAAAGTGTGGTGGATGGCGGTGGCGGTGATTGGCGTGTTCGCCACACCGGCGCTGCCGGTCTGGCAATTGGCGCTGGTGTTCCTGCTGGTGGCACTGCCGAGCATGGCTGCCTGGGCCTGGCTCGGCGCCAGCAGCGCGCGCTGGCTGCAGGCGCCCGGGGCGCGGCGCCTGTTCAACCGCAGCCTGGCCGGGCTGTTGCTGGCCTCGGCCTGGCTGACCCTGCTGTAGGCGAAACCGTCAGTGCGGTGCCTGGGCCTGTGCAAAGCGCCGGGTGCCGAGCAGCGCCAGCAGCAGGCCGAGCAGCGCCACGCTGCCACCGACCAGGCCGATGTTGGCCACCCCCAGCTGGCTGCTGACGATGCTGCCGAGCAGCGCGCCGCCACCGATGCCGATGTTGTAGATGCCGGAGAACAGCGCCATCGCCACATCGGTGGCATCGCTTGCAAGCTTGAGGGTCTTGGACTGCAAGGCCAGGCTGAAGCTGAGGATAGCAATGCCCCAGAGCATGCTCAGCGCCGACAGCACATAGAAGTGCCCGGACAGCGGCAGCAGCAACAGCAGGCACAGCGCCAGGCTGGCGATCGAGCCGAGCAGGAAGCCCTGCGGGAAACGCTCGCTGTAGCGGCTGAACAACACCGAGCCGATCACCCCGGCGCCGCCGAACAGCAGCAGCAGCAGCGTGGTGCGCTCGCCGCCGATCTGCGCGACGTGCAGGGCGAAGGGCTCGATGTAGCTGTAGGCGGTGAATTGCGCAGTGATCACCAGGGTCACCAGTGCATAGGTAATCACCAGCGCCGGGCGGCGGAACAGAATCGGCAGGCTGCGCAGCGAGCCGGAATTCTGACTCGGCAGCAGCGGCAGCGACTTCATCAGGCAGAGCATCGTCGCCAGGGCCACGCCGGCGATGCTCAGGAACGTCACCCGCCAGCCCAGCGCTTCGCCCACCACGCGCCCGAGCGGAATGCCCAGAACCATGGCCAGGGTGGTGCCGGTGGCCAGCAACCCCAGCGCCTTGGCCTGCTGCCCAGGCGGCGCCACGCGCACCGCAAGCGATGCGGTGATGGCCCAGAACACCGCGTGGGCCAGGGCGATGCCGATCCGGCTGAGCAGCAGCATGGCAAAACTCTGCGCCATCCACGACAGCACGTGGCTGACGGTGAACACCAGAAACACACACAGCAACAGCTTGCGGCGCTCGACGTTACGGGTCAGCAACATCATCGGCAGCGAGGTCAGCGCCACTACCCAGGCATAGACCGTGAGCATCAGGCCGACTTGCGCCGGGGTCATGCTGAAGCTGGCGCCGATGTCACTGAGCAGCGCCACCGGCACGAACTCGGTGGTGTTGAAGATGAACGCCGCCAGGGCCAGGGCGATGACGCTCAGCCAACTGCCGCCGCCGGCGGGCGCTGGCGTGGTGAGGGGGATGGGACCGTGCATGGGCGAGAATCGGCTCCGCAAGACAATGGGCTAGACGCCATCCGCCCTTGGGGGCGCCGGCACGAAGTTTTTATTGGAAGGATTGCCCGGCATGGTACGCGGCTGTGCGGCAGCTCACAACCACGCCCGTTCGTTGGCGTCATTGGCAAGGCACAGGTATCTGGCACACCAAAAACCGCTGTGAATACGAATAATTACCAGATACTATCGCGCCGCATTTACAAAGCCTTACATCTCATTCAGGACTTGATCTCGATGCGTCGCTCGTTCGTCTCGCTGTGCCTGCTTCACGCCGCGCCCACCTTGGTCTGGGCGGCGCAACCGCCGCTCGAGGTCGGCAACATTCAGCTCGATGCCGTGAACATCAGCGCCGACGGCGAATTCGAGCGTGTCGACGGCCCGGTGGTGGGCTACAAGGCCTCGCGTTCGGCCAGCGCCACGCGCACCGACACGGCCCTGCACGAAACCCCGCAGTCGGTCAGCGTGGTGCCCAAGGACGTGGTCGAGGACACCGGCGCCACGCGCCTGCAGGATGCCCTGGACTACGCCGGCGGCGTCGGTCGGGCGAACAACTTCGGCGGTCAGGGCCTGACCACCTTCACCGTGCGCGGCTTCACTACTGGCGAGTTCTACCGCAACGGTTTTCCGATCAACCGCGGCTACCCCAACGCCCCCGACGCCAACACCATCGAGCGCCTGGAAGTGCTGCGCGGCCCGGCCACCAGCCTGTACGGCCGCGGCGACCCGGGCGGCACCTTCAACGTGGTCAGCAAGCAGCCCCAGGCCGAATCCAAGGTCACCGTGGGCACGCAATTCGATGACTACGGCATGCACCGCGGCACCCTCGATGCCACCGGCCCGCTCAACCAGGACGGCAGCCTGGCCTACCGCCTGAACATCCTCGGCGAAGGCGGCGAGAGCTTTCGCGATGACGTCCAGACCGAACGCTACGACGTCGCGCCGGTGATCAGCTGGCAGATCAACGAGACCACCAAGGTGGTCTTCGAAGGCGACTTCATGCGCAACAACCACCCGCTCGACCGCGGCCTGACCCGCTACACCACGCAGACCGCTGGCGCCTCGCGCGACACCTACCTGTGGGAAAAGGGCAGCGACAACCTGCTGCACAACGACAACAACATGGCCCAGGTGCGCTTCGAGCACAGCCTCAACGACAACTGGACCCTGGGCGGCGGCATGCAGTGGCTCGACGGCAGCCTCAAGGGCAATGCAGTCGAGGCCAACGGCCTGCAAGCGGACAACCGCACCCTGGGACGCAACTTCAACTACCGCAAGCTGGAATGGACCGACCGCGACTACCAGCTCAACCTGACCGGCCACTTCGACACCGGCAACGTCTCCCACACCTTGCTGACCGGTGTGGAATACGAAGACTACGACTACAAGTCGATCATCATGCGCTCGGCCAGCGGCGCCGATCAGTACCCGATCGACATCTACGACCCGGTGCTCGGCCAGCCGCGCCCGGCCCTGACCCGCACCCCGACCCACGACAAGTCCAACCTCAAGACCTGGGCCTTCTTCATCCAGGACCAGGTGGCGCTCACCGAACGCCTCAAGGTCCTGGGCGGCCTGCGTTTCGAGCGCTTCGAAAACCACAACGAAGACTACGTGTTGGCCAGCCGCACCTTCGACAAGGGCGAAAACAGCGTCACCCCGCGCCTGGGCGTGATCTACGACCTCACCGACACCCTGGCCGTTTACGCCAACACCGCGCGCTCGTTCAAGCCCAATACCGGCGCTGCCTTCGGCGGTGGCGGCTTCGACCCGGAAAAGGGCAAGTCGTATGAGCTGGGGCTGAAATGGGAAGCGCTGGACCGCCAGCTCAGCGCCGATGCGGCGATCTACCACATCGAGAAAGAAAACGTGCTGACGCTCGACCCGGCCAACGCCAACTTCAGTGTGGCAGCCGGCGAGGTACGCAGCCGCGGTCTGGACCTCAACGTGGCAGGCAACATCACCCCCGAGTGGCGCGTGATCGGTGGCTATTCCTATGTCGACGCCGAAGTGACCAAGGACAACCGTGTGCCGACCGGCACCCGCCTGGCGAACATCCCGCGCAATACCCTGAGCCTGCTCAACACCTACGAATTCCAGGACGGCTTCGCCAAAGGCCTGGGCCTTGGCGTCGGCTTCAAGTACGTCGACGACCGCAACGCGGCCACCGAAGCGGTGACCTACACCATGGAGCGCTACAGCGTGGTCGACTTGCTGAGCTTCTACAAGGTCAACGAGCACGTGCGCCTGAACCTCGACCTGAAGAACGTGTTCAACAAGGGCTACGACGAAGGCTCGTTCCTCACCTATGCCTATCCGGGCGCGCCGCGCACCGTCCAGGCCGGGGTCTCGTACACTTTCTAAGCACTTCCTCGCCCGTCACGGCACGCCGCAATGGCCGCCGTGCGGCGCTTGGCGGAGCCGGTGTGGCACGCTATGCTGCGATCATAGCTTTGTGCCACTACCGGACCTGACCTTGCCCAGCCATTCCACCCGCCACACCATCGCTCGCCAGTGGCAGCTGCTCAAGCTGCTGCCTTCGCAACACCCCGGCACCACCTCCACGCACCTGCACCGGGCGCTGAGCGAAGCCGGCCACAGCACCAGCAAGCGCACCATCGAGCGCGATCTGAACGAGCTGTCGGCACTGTTCCCGCTGCGCCGCAACGACCAGGGCACGCCATTTGGCTGGTACCTGCTGCCTGAACTCGACCTCTACCCGCTCGATCCGGAGCACTGCGCCGACGGCGCCGGCAGCACTGCGACGGCGATGCTCGACCTGTACCTGTGGGTCGACGCCGAGCTGGCTGAACAGCTGCTGCAATCGCCCCTTTCCAGCGACATGCAGATGCGCCGTGACGAGCTCGGTGGCGGCCATGTCGCGGCCAGCGTGCGCGACGACAAAGCCCTGATGGCTTGGCTGCTGGCCCATGCTGGCAAGTTAAGGGTCAAGCGCCCGCACGCCTTGCGCACGGCCATGCTCGAGCGTCTGCAACAGGCGACGGCGCTGAACGCCTCCTGAGCCCAGGCGGTCCTAGCTGGATTGGACTGTAACCAGGACCCTGCCCCATGCCTCGCAAGCCCAGCGCTTCGTTCAACCCTTCCGGTTTCGTCAAGGTGCGCGGCGCCCGCGAGCACAACTTGCAGAACGTCGATGTCGACATCCCGCGTGACGCCCTGGTGGTGTTCACCGGCGTCTCAGGCTCGGGCAAGTCGTCGCTGGCGTTCTCGACCGTGTATGCCGAGGCCCAGCGCCGCTACTTCGAATCGGTGGCGCCCTATGCGCGGCGGCTGATCGATCAGGTCGGGGTGCCGGAGGTGGACGCCATCGAAGGCCTGCCGCCGGCAGTGGCCCTGCAACAGCAGCGCGGCACCCCCAGCGCACGCTCGTCGGTGGGCAGCGTGACCACCTTGTCCAGCTCGATCCGCATGCTCTATTCGCGCGCCGGGCACTACCCGGCTGGGCAAGCGATGCTCTATGCCGAGGACTTTTCCGCCAACACCCCGCAGGGTGCGTGCAGTCACTGCCACGGCCTGGGCCGGGTGTACGAGGTGAACGAAGCGAGCCTGGTTCCGGACCCGTCGCTGAGCATCCGCCAGCGCGCCATCGCCGCCTGGCCACCGGCCTGGCAAGGGCAGAACCTGCGCGACATTCTGGTGACCCTGGGCTATGACGTGGACGTACCGTGGCGCGATCTGCCGCAGGAACAACGCCAGTGGATTCTGTTCACCGACGAAACGCCCAGCGTGCCGGTGTACGCCGGGCTGACCCCGGCGCAGACCCGCGAGGCACTCAAGCGCAAGCTCGAACCCAGTTACCAAGGCACCTTCAGCGGCGCCAGGCGCTACGTGCTACACACCTTCATGCAGTCGCAGAGCGCGCAGATGCGCAAGCGCGTCGCGCAGTTCATGCTGCCCAGCGACTGCCCGGTGTGTGCAGGCAAACGCCTCAAGCAAGCAGCGCTGAGCGTGACCTTCGCCGGGCTGGACATCGCCGAGCTGTCGCGCCTGAGCCTGGATGAACTGGCCGCGCTGCTGCGTCCGGTGGCCAGCGGCACAGGCGCGCACAGCGACGGGCTGTCGGTGGAAAAACGCCTGGCCGCCCAGCGCATCGCCGCAGAACTGCTCGAGCGCCTGCACGCCCTGCTCGACCTTGGCCTGGGCTATCTGGCGCTGGAGCGCAGCACGCCGAGCCTGTCCTCCGGCGAGCTGCAACGCCTGCGTCTGGCGACCCAGCTCAACTCGCAGTTGTTCGGGGTGATCTACGTGCTCGACGAGCCCTCTGCCGGCCTGCACCCGGCCGACAGCGAAGCGCTGTATGCCGCGCTGGAGCGGCTCAGGCAATCGGGTAATTCGGTGTTCGTGGTCGAGCACGACCTGGCGATCATGCAGCGCGCCGACTGGCTGGTGGATGTCGGCCCGGCGGCAGGCGAAGGTGGCGGGCGGATTCTCTACAGCGGGCCGCCGGCGGGGCTGGCCGAGGTCGCCGAATCGCGCACCCGGCCGTTCCTGTTCGAGCGTGACCCCGCGCCACCGCGCACGCCCCGCGAACCTCGGCACTGGTTGCAGCTCGACGGCATCACCCGCAACAACCTGGTCGACCTCAGCGTCGCAGTGCCGCTGGCGTGCTTCACGGCAGTGACCGGTATCAGCGGCTCGGGCAAATCCAGCCTGGTCAGTCAGGCGCTGCTCGAATTGGTCGGCGCGCAGTTGGGGCATAGCCCGGCAGAAGACGAGGCGCAGGGCCTTGAAGATGACGCGCTGATCCGCAGTGAGGGTCGAATCAGTGGCGGGATGGAGCACATCAAGCGTCTGGTGAATGTCGATCAAAAGCCGATCGGCCGCACACCGCGGTCGAATCTTGCCACCTACACCGGCCTGTTCGACCACGTGCGCAAGCTGTTCGCCGCCACCGAACAGGCCAAGGCGCTGGGCTTCGACGCTGGGCGCTTTTCCTTCAACGTGGCCAAGGGCCGCTGCAGCGAGTGCGAGGGTGAAGGCTTCGTCAGCGTCGAATTGCTGTTCATGCCCAGCGTCTACGCGCCCTGCCCGGCCTGCCACGGCGCGCGCTACAACCCCGAAACCCTCGCGGTGACCTGGCAGGGCCTGAGCATTGCCGATGTGCTGCAACTGACCGTCGAGCAGGCGCTGGAGGTGTTCACCGAACAACCTGCCATCGCCCGCAGCCTGCACGTGCTGCACGACATCGGCCTGG
This sequence comes from Pseudomonas cremoricolorata DSM 17059 = NBRC 16634, assembly GCF_000425745.1. GTDB lineage: Bacteria > Pseudomonadota > Gammaproteobacteria > Pseudomonadales > Pseudomonadaceae > Aquipseudomonas > Aquipseudomonas cremoricolorata. The sequence continues at coordinate 29,436 of NZ_AUEA01000002.1, forward strand.
GTTACCTGCGCCTGGGCCAGCCGGCCACCGAGCTTTCGGGCGGCGAAGCGCAGCGCATCAAGCTGGCGACCGAGCTGCAACGTCAGGCCCGCGGGGCGAGTTTGTATGTGCTGGACGAACCCACCAACGGCCTGCACCCCCACGACATCGACCGCCTGCTGCAGCAATTGCAGCGGCTGGTGGAGGCCGGACACAGCGTGCTGGTGGTGGAACACGATATGCGCGTTGTGGCGCAAAGCGACTGGGTGATCGACATCGGCCCCGGTGCCGGCAACGCGGGCGGCACAGTGGTGGCCAGTGGCACGCCGCGCCAGGTGGCAGACTGCAAGGCCAGTCGAACGGCTCGGTTCATTGCCGAGCAGTTGGGCTGAATGCGGGGTGGTCGTGGGTTCTGCTTGGCATCACAAGGCCATTCGCGGCTAAAGCTGCTCCTACAGGCCCTGTAAGAGCCGCTTCAGCCGCGAATGGTCGGCGCAGGAATCACGCGTACCGGCGCAACCCCTGACGCCGCTGCTCCAGGCGCAACTGGCCGACCAGCCCCACCACATCACGGCAACTGTTGAGGCTGTCGATAGGCACACCGGTCAGCAGCACGCAGGATTCCAGGCTCTCGCCCTGGCCAAGGCGGATGGTCAGGCAGACCCCGTCCGGGCAGGTAACTTCGCAGCGATCAGGCAGGCAGGCCTGTTCGATCATCTGGCGCATTTCAAGCATTGAAACGCCGATCAGAGACATGTCACGACCCTCTGGGTAGCAAGTGGGCTGCTCGCGGCAGGCGCGAACACAGGCAGGTGCTCGGGCCTGGAAACAGGGCAGGCAGCCTCTTGCACCATACATCCAGAACCTCGCCCGAAGGCGACCGTTCGGTCGGCCGACAGCAGCATGCGACCGGTGGTCTGCAGCTGCACTGTAGATCGCGCCGGCCACTGTACCGGGGCGCCCTGCGGTGGCTCCCGGACATGTCGGATTCAGCCACATCGCCTGCGCGCACAGACAACGCGATTGCGCGCAATGGGGCACACTGAGGGCGTCTTCACGCCCAGGTAAGCCGAGTCATGACCGCCCTCAAGAACGCTCTGCAGCAAGGCCAGTTCGTGTGCATTCTGGAGTTCGTGCCCAAGCCGTCCGCGCAGCGCTTCAGCGCGGTGGCGACGATGATGGCGCGCGGCGGTTTCTGTGGCTGGCCGCTGACCGTGTCGATCGGCGACCGGGTCGGCAGCGCGCTGGATCTTTCCCCCCTCGACGCCTTCGACTCACTGCCCGAGCCAGTGCCGGCGCTGCTGCACTTCTCCGGCAAGGACCGCGAGCGCAGCGAGCTGCTGGCGCAGTTGCAACGCATGGACGCGGCGGGCCTTGCGCAGATGCTGGTGCTCACCGGCGACCGCCTGCACGGCCATCAGCCAGGGCAGCGCCCGGTGCGCTATCTGGAATCGGTGGCGGCGCTGGGCATCATCCGCCAGGCCCGCCCCGACTGGCTGCTCGGTGCTGCGCTGAACCCGTTCAAGTACCGCGAGGAAGAAGGCGGCGCGCAGTATTTCAAAGCGGCCAAGAAGCTGCAGGCCGGGGCCGACTTTCTCGATTTGCAGCTGGGTTTCGACATGGACAAGCATGTCGAGGCGCTGCACTGGATGCAGCGCCAGCCACAGCCGCGGCCACTGATCGCCTGCCTGCTGGCGCTGACCCACGGTCGGGCGAAGATGCTCGGACATGTGGCCGGGGTCACCGTGTCGGCCTCGATGCTGGCGATGCTCGAGGCCGAGGCTGCGGTGTCCAAGGCCTTCGCCCAGGCCCGTAGTGTGCGTCGCCTGGCCTTGCAGATCATCGAGCTGCAACGGCTTGGCTATGCCGGGGTGCATCTGTCTGGCCTGCACGAGGCGCAGCACATGGATGCCCTGGAAGCTGAGGTGCAGGCCTGCCAGGCGCAAATCCATAGCCCGGCCGATTGGCAAGCGGCCTGGAACGAGGCCTGGCACATCGACGGCTGCGCGCCGGTGACGTTTCATCCCGAGCAGGGCAACTGGCGCCAGGGCCAATCGCAGGTGCAGCCGTCGTGGCGCGAGGCGGCGCGGGTCAAGCTGCTCGGCCGCCTGCACCACCAACTGTTCAGCGCCAGCACCCCGCTCAGTCGCGGCTTCGCCTGGGCCGTGCGCCGGCCGTTCTGGCAAGGCCGGCGCGGCGCGCGCTGGCTGCACTGGCTGGAGCGCCGTGCCAAACGCCCCCTGGTAGGTTGCGACACCTGCGGCCGCTGCCGCCTGGAGCAGACCCTGTATATTTGCCCGGAGACCTGCCCCAAGGGCCTGGCCAACGGGCCGTGTGGCGGCACCCAACTGAACCGCTGCGAGTTCGGCGACCGCGAATGCATCCATAGCGTGCGCTACCGCACCGCCAAGGCCGACCCACAGGCGGCGCTGGCCAGCCAGACACTGATCGAGTGCGTCGAGGTAGGCACGCGCCATCGCAGTTCGTGGCCGCAGTGGTTCGACGGCAAACGGCCTGGGGAGTCTCGCTAGGGGGTTCGCCGGCAAGCCCGTTCCCACGGGTTCTGCGGCGCCGCGAGCGAGCTTGCGCCACGACCTGATGAACACCCGCAATGCCCCACTACGTCCGCCCCCCGGGTTCAGGCATACTGCGCGGCGCCCTGGCAGGGTAAAAAATCCTCGCTTACCGCCTGCAGCATGCAACCCCGGCCAAGCGGCCAATGTCCAAGCCTTGCCAACCTTCCAGGCACCCTCCCCGTGGCCCTGTGTGACCGAACAGAATGACCGTCCAGAACCCGCTGTCTCCCTCCTCTGGCGCTGCTGAACAGCAGGCCCTGCACGCGGAAATCCTGCGTTTACGCGCGCTGCTCGATGCCGCTGGCCTCGACCCCGACCAGCCAGCCGAGCCACATTGTGACGTCCAGCGTGCAGCGGCCAGCGCCGAGCATGCGCGCCGCGCGCGCAATGCCGCGCGACAGTGGGCCGCGTTCGAGAGCGCAGTGGATTTCGCCATTGTGCTGACCGATCAGCACGGGGTGATCACCGACTGGAACTCCGGCGCGGTGCATGTCATGGGCTGGAGCGCCGAACAGATGTGCGGGCACACCGCTGAGGCCTTTTTCACCCATGGCGACCGTGCCGACGGCCGGGTCGCCGAAGAAATGCGCCTGGCCCTGCGCGACGGTCGGGTGTCCGACGAGCGCTGGCATCTGCGCAAGGACGGCGGGCAGTTCTGGGCCTCGGGCGAGATGATGCCGCTGTACAGCGAAAGCGACGTCCACCTGGGTTTCATGAAGATTCTGCGCGACCGCACCCAGGAACACCTGGCCGGACGCGCCGTGGCCGAAGCGCAGGAGCGCCACCGTCTGGCGGCCAAGGCCACCAACGACGCCATCTGGGACTGGGACCTGCGCAGCAACTACGTGCTGTGGAACGATGCCCTGCACGAAGCCTATGGCCATCACCTCGAACCCAATCAGATGCTCCACCAATGGTGGGTATCGCACATTCATGTCGACGACCGCGCGCGCATCCATGCCTCGCTGCGGGCGGTGATCGACGGCACCGAAACCGCTTGGAGCGATGGCTACCGCTTCGAGCGCGCCGACGGCTCGTATGCCGAAGTGCTCGACCGCGGCCACGTCAGCCGCGACGCCGAGGGCAATGCGGTGCGCATGATCGGCGCCATGCTCGACCTGACCCGCATGCGCTCGGCCGAAGCTGCGCTGCGCAAGAGCGAAGAACGCTTTCGCACCATGCTGGAGATCATCGAAACGGCGTTCGCCATCGTCGAGGTCAAGTTCGACGCCCAGGACCAGCCGGTCGACTACCGCTTCCTTGAGGTCAACCCGGCGTTCGAGCGCCAGGCCGGGGTCAACCTGCAGGGCAAATGGGTCACCGAATACGCGCCTGACCTCGAGCCGTTCTGGTTCCAGGTTTATGGACACGTGGCCAGGACGGGCGAGTCGACCCACTTCGAAAACTACGCCGAAGCCTTCGAGCGCTGGTTCGATGTGCGCGCGGTGCGCGTCGGTGAGCCGGAAAAGCGCCAGATCGGCATCTTCTTCAACGATGTCACCGAACGCCGTACGGCCCAGGAACGGCTGCGCGTCAGTGAGCAGCTGGCGCGGGAAAACGTCGAGCGCGTGCAACTGGCCCTGGCTGCCGGGGCGATCATCGGCACTTGGCACTGGGATCTGGTGCACGACCGTTTCACCGTCGATGAAGCCTTCGCCCTGGCCTTCGGCCTCGACCCGTCGCTGGGGCGTGTGGGCCTGAGCCTGGAACAGGTGGTCGCCACCGTGCACCCGGAAGACCGCGCCGGGCTGATCGCCGCCATCGATGAAGCGTGCAAGCGCGGCGGCGCCTATGCCCACCAGTACCGCGTGCGCCGCGCCGATGGCCGCTACTACTGGATTGAGGCCAATGGCCGGGTCGATCACGCCGCCGACGGCACGCCGCTGGATTTTCCCGGCGTGCTGATCGATGTCGAGGAACGCCGCGCCGTGCGCGAACAGCGCGACGACGCCCTCAAGGCGCTGCGCCACCTCACCGAGACCCTCGAACAGCGGGTCGCCGAACGCACCCTGGAGCTGATGCAGTCGGAAGAAAAACTGCGTCAGTCGCAGAAGATGGAAGCGGTCGGCCAGCTTACCGGCGGCCTGGCCCATGACTTCAACAACCTGCTGGCCGGTATCTCAGGCGCGCTCGAGCTGATGAACCTGCGCATCGGCCAGGGCCGGGTGCAGGACATCGACAAGTACATGACCGCCGCGCAAGGCGCCGCCAAGCGCGCTGCGGGCCTGACCCACCGCCTGCTGGCGTTCTCGCGCAGGCAGACCCTCGACCCGCAACCGATCGACGTCAACCGCCTGGTAGAAGGCCTGAGCGATCTGATCCAGCGCACCGTCGGCCCGAGCATCGTCATCGAGACCGTGAGTGTCAGCGGCAGCTGGCCGGCCCGGGCCGATGCCAGTCAGCTGGAAAATGCCCTGCTCAACCTGTGCATCAACGCCCGCGACGCCATGCCCGCGGGCGGGCGCATCATCATCGAGACCGCCAACCGCTGGATCGACGCCGATGCGGCGCGGGCGCTGGACATTCCGGCCGGGCAGTACCTGTCGCTGAGCGTCAGCGACACCGGCATGGGCATGAGCCCTGAGGTGCTGGCCAAGGCCTTCGACCCGTTCTTCACCACCAAACCGATCGGCCAAGGCACCGGCCTTGGTCTGTCGATGATCTATGGCTTTGCCAAGCAGTCCGGCGGTCAGGCGCGGATCCACTCGAAGCTGGACGAAGGCACCACGGTGTCGATCTACCTGCCACGCTCGGAGGACGACAGCGTCGAGCCGCGCATCGAGCCGAGCGCCAGCACCGACCTGCACATCCAGGCCGGCAAGACCGTGCTGGTGGTCGACGACGAGCCGACCGTGCGCATGTTGCTGAACGATGTACTGAGCGAACTTGGCTACACCATCATCGACGCTGCCGACAGCGTCGCCGGCCTGGCGGTATTGCGTTCGGACACCGCCATCGAGTTGCTGATCACCGATGTCGGCCTGCCCGGCGGCCTCAATGGCCGGCAGTTGGCCGATGCCGGGCGCGCCCTGCGCCCGGAGCTGAAAACCTTGTTCATCACCGGCTACGCGGAAAGCGCCGCCATCGGCAGCGGGCAGCTGGAACCGGGCATGCTGATCCTGACCAAGCCCTTCGCGGTCGATGCGCTGGTGGCCAAGGTGCGCGAGCTGATCGTGCTGTGAGCCGCAGCGAGCCTCAGGCGCGTGGCGGCAGGTAGCGGCCCAGTTCGTACTTGCCCACCGCTGCCCGGTGTACTTCGTCCGGGCCGTCGGCCAGGCGCAGAGTGCGCTGCATGGCGTACATGTAAGCCAGCGGGCAGTCATCGCTGACGCCAGCGCCGCCATGCAACTGAATGGCGTGGTCGATCACCTGCAGCGCAACGTTGGGCGCCACCACCTTGATCTGGGCGATCTCGCTGCGCGCCACCTTGTTGCCGACCGTGTCCATCATGTACGCAGCCTTGAGGGTCAGCAGCCGGGCCATGTCGATCTGCATGCGCGAGTCGGCGATGCGGTCGAGGTTGCCGCCCAGGTATGCCAGCGGTTTGCCGAACGCTACCCGCTCGCTGGCGCGCCGGCACATGTGTTCGAGCGCCCGCTCAGCCATGCCCAGCGAACGCATGCAGTGATGGATGCGCCCCGGCCCCAGACGCCCCTGGGCGATCTCGAAGCCGCGACCCTCGCCAAGAATCACGTTCTCGTAGGGCACCCGCACATTCTCGAACAGCACCTCGGCATGGCCATGGGGCGCATCGTCGTAGCCGAACACCGTCAGCGGCCGAATGATCTTCACCCCCGGCGTGTCGGTTGGCACCAGGATCATCGAATGCTGCTGATGGCGTGCACCGTCAGGGTTGCTCAGACCCATGAAGATCAGCACTTTGCAGCGCGGGTCACAGGCGCCTGAGGTCCACCACTTGCGCCCGTCGATCACCCATTGATCGCCTTCGCGGCGCGCGCTGGCGCGCATGTTGGTGGCATCGGAGGACGCCACGTCAGGCTCGGTCATGGCGAAGGCCGAACGGATCTCGCCGCGCAGCAGCGGCTCGAGCCAGCGGCGTTTCTGTTCGTCGCTGCCATAGCGCACCAGCACTTCCATGTTGCCGGTGTCGGGCGCCGAGCAGTTGAACGGCTCCGGGCCGAGCAGCGAGCGGCCCATGATTTCCGCTAGCGGCGCGTACTCCAGGTTGCTCAGGCCTGCGCCGTACTCGGATTCGGGCAGAAACAGGTTCCATAACCCTTCGGTTTGGGCCTGGCGCTTGAGCACCTCGACGATCTCGGTGGGCTGCCAGCGATCGCCCTCGGCAACCTGACGGGCGAACAGCGCCTCCGCGGGATATACATAGGCATCCATGAACGCGCTGACGCGCTCACAAAGGGCCTGGACCTTGGGCGTGTAGGAGAAATCCATGGGTGGCGTCCTGGGGGCGATGAGCACGAATGGGCGCGAGCGTAGGTCAGTGCAGCGGCATCCATCCAGCCTATTTTCAACGTGTATTAACATTCATAAGCGCTATATGATCGAGCGCATTGCCTGCCATCGAGCCACGCGCATGAACCTCAGCAAGGTCGACCTCAATCTGTTCATCGTTTTCGACGCCATCTACACCGAAGCCAACCTGACCCGCGCCGGGCAGATCGTCGGCATTACCCAGCCGGCGGTGTCCAATGCCCTGTCGCGGTTGCGCGACACCTTCAACGATCCACTCTTCGTGCGCACTGCCCACGGCATGGTGCCCACGCCCATGGCGCAGAACATCATCGGCCCGGTGCGCAGCGCACTGGCCCTGCTGCGCACCTCGGTGCAGGAAAGCCGCACCTTCACCCCGCTGGAGGCGAACAAGACCTTTCGCATCAGCATGACCGACCTGATCGAGGCCGTGATCCTGCCACCGCTGTTCCAGCGCCTGCGCCGGCTGGCGCCGGGGGTGGTGATCGAGAGTTTTCTGAGCAAGCGTCGCGAGACCACCAAGGAGCTGGCCGCCGGGCGCCTGGACTTCGCCGTGGATGCGCCGCTCAACACCGACCCGCAGGTACGCCACGTCAAGCTGCTGGAAGACCGCTTCGTCTGCGCCCTGCGCCAGGGCCACCCGCTGGCCGACAGCCGCCTGACCCTGGAAAGCTACCTGTCGATGGCGCACATCCATATTTCCAGCCGGCGCAATGGCCTGGGTTACGTCGACCTGGCGCTGGGCAAGATGGGCGTTCAGCGCAAGGTGGTATTGCGCTCGCAGCACTACCTGATGGCCTGCCAGGTGTTGCAGCAGTCCGACCTGGTGATGACCGTGCCGGAACGCTTCGCCCGCCGCCATCAGTTGCGCCACCTGCCCCTGCCGGTGGAGGTCACACCGCTGGAAACGCACCTGTACTGGCACGAAAGCACCGATCAGGACCCGGCCAATCGCTGGATGCGCGAGCAGATCATCGAGCTGTGCCAGCGGGTGGCGGCGCAGGATCAGGTGGAGTCCTGAGACGCCGAAACCCCTAGAGCCACATCGTTCGAGGGGCCTTTGACCGCCCCTACAGCACCCGCTTGATCAACGGCCCGAGCCGGGTATAGCGCAAACGGCGCAGGAAGGTGCGGACCTTTTTCGGGTGATCGCCCTTCTCGCCCAGTTCGGCCGGATGCTCGATCAGTTCGGTGTGCCGGCGAATGCCCTCCAGCTCGCGGTGCCGTGGCTCGAGCCAGGCGCCGTCGGGATCGTCGATCAGCAGGGCGTTTTCCAGGTCGAGGTTGAAGCCGCGAGGGTTGAAGTTGTTGCCGGTCAGCAGGCTGTAGCGCTGGTCGACCCACATGCCTTTAGCGTGGAAGGTGTGACCTGGGTCGTTCCACATACGCAGTTTCAGTTGCTTGCGGGCAATGGCCTTGGCCTGGCGGCGGACGAAAGCCCTGAGGTTGTCTTCATAGAGGTAAGGCAGCACGCCGCTGGCGCTGAAGGGTTGGTCGGGGGCGATGTAGAAGTCATTGGCGGTGCGGTGGCCGACGATCAGCTCGACCTGTACCCCGCGCGCCAGCGCCAGGCGCACCTCGCGCAGGAGCATGCGCGGCAGGTTGAAATACGGCGTACACAGCACCAGCTCGCCACGCGCGGCGCGCACCAGCGTGCACAGGGTGTGGTTGAGCAGGTTGCCACGACCGATGCCCAGCAGCGGGATCACCCGCAGGCCGCTGAATACCGGGGCCGCAGGCGCGTACTGCTGACTGCGCAAGTGGCCACGCAGACGGCGGATCTTGCCGCGCAGGCTGCGCGGGTCGGGCGCTTCGGGCACGTCCAGGCGCGGTGTCGCGTCACTGGCCAGAATGCGCTGCACCAGGGCCACCATGGCGTCGGCCAGCTCAGGGCTGTGCAGCAGGTGGTAGCGGTCGAGGCGATAGCGATCGAAGCGGTGCAGGTAGACGTTGTTCAGGCTGGCACCGGTGTACAGCACGCAATCATCGATGACGCTGCCCTTGAGGTGGAGCACGCCGAACAGCTCGCGGGTCTGCACCGGCACGCCGTGAATCACCACATCCAGGCCATGCAACTGGCGCTGCGCCTGGTACCAGGCGGCGTTGCCCGGCTGTTTGCCACCGCCGAGCAGGCCACGGCGGGCGCGGAACCAGTCGACCACCACGGTGATCTGCAACTCGGGCCGCGCAGCCTTGGCCCGGTACAGCGCATCGAGCACCTGTTGCCCGGCCTCGTCTTCTTGCAGGTACAGCGCCACCAGCACGATGCGCCGGGTCGCCGTGGCGATGCGTTGCAGCAGTGCTTCGCGGTAGCTGGCGGCATCGGCCAGCACCTCGAGCGCCTCGGCACTCACGGCAATGCCCGGCAGCTTGGCAAGGTCAGAATCAGCGGTCAAAGGTGACACCTCCAAAAGCACGGCAGCCGATGGGCTGCCGTGGAGTGAGTTGCAGAGGTGCAGTGTAGAGGGTTGCGTGCTGCACACCCAAGCGCTGGTGCGGCTGACCGCCGTTAGCGCAGGTCGAAGCGATCGAGCTCCATGACCTTCTCCCAAGCCGCGACGAAGTCCTCGATGAAGCGTTCGTTGCCATCACTGCTGCCGTACACCTCCGCCAACGCGCGCAACTGCGCGTGGGAGCCAAACACAAGATCGACCCGGCTGGCGCTCCAGCGCAGTTGGCCGCTGCTGCGGTCGCGGCCTTCGAAGGCTTCGTTGTCGCCGTTGACCGGGGTCCATACCACGCCCATGTCGAGCAGGTTGCGGAAGAAGTCGTTGCTCAGCACCCCGACGCGGTCGGTGAACACGCCCTGCTGGTTATCGCCATGGTTGGCGCCCAGCACACGCAGGCCGCCGACCAGCACGGTCAATTCCGGCGCGGTGAGGGTCAGCAGTTGCGCGCGGTCGAGCAGCAGTTTTTCCGCGGCGACGCTGTAGCGCGCCTTGCTGAAGTTGCGCAGGCCGTCGTGCAGCGGTTCGAGCACGGCGAACGACTCGACATCGGTCTGCGCCTGGCTGGCATCGCTGCGCCCGCCGTGGAACGCCACGCTGACCGAGTGACCGCCGTCCTTGGCCGCTTGCTCGACCGCCGCGCAACCACCCAGCACGATCAGATCGGCCATCGACAGTTGCTTGCCGCCGGCGTTGAACTGGCTGCGAATCTGCTCCAACTGCGCCAGCACCTGCCGCAACTGCTGCGGCTCGTTGGCCGCCCAGTCCACCTGCGGCGCAAGGCGCACACGGGCGCCGTTGGCACCGCCGCGTTTGTCCGAACCGCGGAAGGTCGAGGCCGAGGCCCAGGCGGTGCGCACCAACTGCGGCACCGTCAGCCCCGAGGCGAGCAGTTGGCCTTTGAGCTGTGCGATGTCTTCGGCCGACAGGGCGGCGCCCGGCGCGGGCAGCGGGTCTTGCCAGAGCAGCTCTTCGTGCGGCAATTCCGGGCCGAGGTAGCGCGACAGCGGCCCCATGTCACGGTGGATCAGCTTGAACCAGGCGCGGGCGAAAGCATCGGCCAGTTGCTCGGGATGCTCCTTGAAGCGCCGGGCGATGGGTTCGTAGATCGGGTCGAAGCGCAGCGCCAGGTCGGAGGTGAGCATCGACGGTGCGTGGCGCTTGCCGGCATCGAAGGCATCGGGAATTTGCCCGGCGCCCTGCCCTGCGGTCGGTCGCCACTGGTGCGCGCCGGCGGGACTCTTGGTCAGTTCCCAGTCGAAGTTGAATAGGTTTTCCAGGTACTCGTTGCTCCAGCGCGTGGGGGTCGAGGTCCAGGTCACTTCCAGGCCGCTGGTGATCGCATCTGGGCCAACCCCGCTGCCATGCCGGTTGTGCCAGCCCAGGCCCTGAGCTTCGAGGCCGGCCGCTTCCGGCTCGGCGCCGACGTTGTCAGCGGGGGCGGCACCGTGGGTCTTGCCGAAGGCGTGACCCCCGGCGATCAGTGCCACGGTTTCTTCATCGTTCATGGCCATACGGGCGAAGGTTTCGCGAATGTCACGGCCTGAGGCGACCGGGTCGGGGTGGCCCTCGGGGCCTTCGGGGTTAACGTAGATCAGGCCCATCTGCACCGCCGCCAGCGGGTTTTCAAGATTGCGTTCACCGCCCAGATCGCGGCTTTGTTCTTCAGCGTGTTTCTCAGGCTCGGCCACCAGGTCGCCCTGGCCGGGTTCCTGAGCCTTGGTCTGCGCCTTGCCGTAGCGGGTATCGCCGCCCAGCCAGACCTTTTCCGAACCCCAGTACACGTCCTGGTCCGGCTCCCACACATCGGCACGCCCGCCGGAATAGCCAAAGGTCTTGAAGCCCATCGACTCCAGCGCCACGTTGCCGGTCAGCACGATCAGGTCGGCCCAGGAGATGCGCTGGCCATACTTCTGCTTGATCGGCCACAACAGGCGCCGGGCCTTGTCCAGGCTGACGTTGTCCGGCCAGCTGTTGAGCGGCGCGTAACGCTGCTGGCCCGAGCCTGCACCGCCACGGCCATCGGCGATGCGGTAGGTGCCGGCGCTGTGCCAGGCCATGCGCACGAACAACGGCCCGTAGTGACCGAAGTCGGCCGGCCACCAGTCCTGGGAATCGGTCATCAGCGCGTGGAGGTCTTGCTTGAGCGCCTGGAAGTCGAGCTGGCGAAAGGCACTGGGGTAGTCGAACTCCTCACCCAGCGGGTCGGACTTGTTCGAATGCTGGTGGAGGATGCTCAGGTTGAGCTGGTCAGGCCACCAGTCGCGGTTGCTGGTGCCGCTGCCTGCGGTTTGATGGAACGGGCACTTCGATTCGCTAGACATCTCTCTCTCCCATTGGCTCGGGTCTGGTTGGATTCCGGTCTGCGCCAGTTGCCAGGGTGGCTGCACGCACGGTGCCAGCCTCCCCCTTCATCGATGCGGTCGCTGCACGGCCGCGGCTGCCGGATAACAGACCCGGCAGCCCTTGGAAGAGCGTAGCCGAGGCTCATTGCAGGTCTAATAGAGCGAGTGTTGAGCGGCGATAGCCTGGCTCTGTCAGCGCACCACCGCCTGCAGGGCCGCCCACAGCTGCGCGACATGCTCACGCTCGGTGGGCAACGCGCCGATGGACACCCGAACCATCCACTGGCCCTGCAACTGCGCCGGGGTGACATAGGCCTGGCCACTGTCGTTGAGGCGCTGCGCCCAGTTGCGCGTGTGCTGATCCAGCGCCGCGCCTTCGACGCCAGGCGGGCAATGGCGCAGGCACAGGGTCTGCAAGTGCACCGGGGCCAGCAGTTGCCAGTCGGGGCTAGCCGCGACCTGCTCCGCCAGCCAGCGGGCGTTGTCGAGGTCGCGGCGCAAACGTTGCTGCAGCGCCTCGACGCCTTCGCTGCGCAGCAGGAACCACAGCTTCAGGGCGCGGAAACGCCGGCCCAGGGGAATGCCCCAGTCACGCAGGTTCTTCACCTCGGCGTCGACCGACGATTGCAGGTAGCTGGGGTTGGTGCTCATCACCCGAATCAGGTGCTGCGGATCGCGCACGTAGTACAGCGAGCAGTCGAAAGCTACGCCCAGCCACTTGTGCGCATTGACCACCAGCGAGTCGGCCAGCTCGATGCCCTCCCACATCCAGCGGCATTCAGGCAGGATCATCGCCGAGCCGGCCATCGCCGCATCGACATGCAGCCACAGGCCATGGGCCTGGGCGATCTGCCCCACGGCGGCGAGCGGGTCGAGCGCAGTGGTGGCGGTGGTACCGCAGGTAGCGACGATGGCGCACGGCTGGTTGCCTCGGGCGAGGTCGTCGGCGATTGCCGCCTGCAAGGCCTCGGGACGCATGGCGAAGTGTTCGTCGGTGGCGATCAGGCGAATGTTGTCGCGACCAAAACCTGCCAGCAGCGCGGCCTTGTCCACCGAGCTGTGGGCGTGGGCGCTGGCATAGACGATCAGCGGCGCCGCCTGGGCTTGCAGGCCGCCGTGCGCCAGGGCGTAGCCGCTGGCCCGTTCACGGGCGCAGATCAGCGCCACCAGGGTGCTGGTCGAGGCGGTGTCCTGAATCACCCCGCTCCACTGGCTCGACAGGCCGAACAGTTGGCGCAGCCAGTCGAGGGTGGTTTCTTCCAGCTCGCTAAGGGCCGGGCTGGATTGCCACGACAGGCCGAGCACACCCAGACCGGTGCTGAGCATGTCGCCCAGCACCGAGGGCAGACTGGCGTTGGAGGGGAAGTAGCCATAGAACTGCGGGTGCTGCCAGTGCGACAGACCCGGCATCAGCAAGCGCTCGACATCACCGAGCAAACTGGCGAACGCCTCGCCCTGCTGCGGCGCGGCGCTGGGCAGTGCGGCTTTCAGGTAGCCGGGCGCGACCTGAGCCATGACCGGACGCTGCTCTACGTTCTGGCGGTAGTCGGCGATCAGGTCGATCAGTTGGTGGCCATGGCGGCGAAACTCTTCGGGGGTCATTGGCGGTCCTCCACAGGCTGGCCCGTGGCGGAGGACGCCAGCGGGGGAGCGAGGCCGGCAGTGTAGGCTGGGCGCGCGGCGGGAAGAACCGCGCCGGGCGCATAGCTGCTATGTCGAAAGCGGCGAGCCGCCCTGGACACTGAACTGCGATTGCTGCCACAGGCTGAACACCCGCTCGCGCAGCCAACAGTGCTCGGCTGAACCATGCAAACGTTGATGCCAAACCACCCAATAGCGCTGGCTGTGGCGAACGAAGCCCAGGCCACGCCAGACCAGCGGATGGCGCTGACACAGCTGTTTGGCGATGTGCTCGGGCACCGTGACCAGCGCCTGGCTGCTGGCCACCACCTGCACCGCAGCGCTGAAGAACGGCACCTCCAGGCTGACCCTGCGTTGCAGGCCCTGGGCGCGCAGGTGCCGATCGACGAAGCTGTCCTTGTCACCGCCTGCGCAGATGCGCACGTGGCGGTAAGCCAGGTAATCGTCCTGGCTCAGCGCATCGACCGCCGCCAGTGGATGCTCGCGGTGCATCAGGCACACAGCGCGGTCTTCACCGAGCAGCCGGCCATGCAGGTTGGCGGGCGATTCGTCGAACAGGGTCGTGGCAAGGTCGACCTCGCCATTGGCCAACCACTGATACTGCCCGGCCTGCCAGCTGCGATAGACCAGCGACACCCCCGGGGCCTCCCGCTCCAGCGCGGCCACCAGCAGCGGCAGCATGTGCTCTGCCACGTAGTCGGAAGCCGCCAGGCAAAAGCGCCGCTCGCAGCGCGCCGGATCGAACGCCGCAGGTTGAGGCAAGGCCTGCAGCGCCAGCAGCACCTCCTGCAACGGCTGCAACAACTGCTCGGCGGTTTCGCTCAGGCCATAGCCGCGCCCCTGGCGCACCAGCAACGGGTCGGCGAAGGCCTGGCGCAGGTGGGTCAGTTGTCTGCTGAGTGCCGACTGGCTGCAGCCCAGGCGCTGCGCCGCGTGGCTGAGGTTCTTCAGCTGCAGCAGGCATTCCAGGGTACGCAGGTGAGTCAGGCTGAGGGAGGCGAAGGCGGCGTTCATGGGCGCGGGCCGGCAGCCGGGAACGCCTTGCGCTCCCGGCCGGGAGGATCAGTCGGTCAGGCCGACATAGACGTTCTGCACGTCGTCGTGGTGATCGATGGCTTCGAGGAAGGCTTCCACCTCGGCCAGTGCATCGGCGCTCAGGCTGGCAGCGCTGACCGGATTCTTCGGCGTGTAGCCGATCTTCGCCGAGGTCACGGTGAAGCCGAATTCCGGCAGGGCCTTCTGTACCGCGCCCAGGTCGCTGGTTTCGGTGATGAACAGGGTCGAACCTTCTTCCTCGCCCTCTTCGAAGTCCTGCGCACCGGCTTCGATGGCGGCCAGTTCCGGGTCGGCATCGCCCTCAGGCAGCGCTTCGATCAGACCGACGTGGTTGAAGTCCCAGGCCACCGAGCCGCTGGCGCCGAGCTGGCCCTTGCGGAAGGCCACGCGGATTTCAGCCACGGTGCGGTTGACGTTGTCGGTCAGGCACTCGACGATCAGTGGCACCTGGTGCGGGGCGAAGCCCTCGTAGCTGACCGCGGTGTACTGCACGGCATCGCCATCCAGGCCTGCGCCCTTGCGGATCGCGCGCTCCAGCGTCTCGCGGGTCATCGAGGCCTTTTTCGCCTGATCGATGGCCAGGCGCAGGCGCGGGTTCATGTCCGGGTCAGCGCCAGACTTGGCCGCGATCTGAATCTCCTTGGCCAACTTGCCCATGACCTTGCCTTTGGCATTCGCCGCGGCTTCTCTGTGTTTGGCTTTCCACTGTGCGCCCATGTCGACTCTCTATGTTTCAGTGGCCGGTTCTGGAAGCGACCGGCCAAGTGCGGTGCAGTTTATACGCCCTCATCGAAGGTTCGACAACCGACCCGCCGCGCCCGCAGGGCTTCAGCGGGTCGCCACCACGAACAGCCGCGGGAAAGCCAGCAGCACCTTACCGTCACCTGCGAGCGGATAGTCGGCGGTAATCGCGGCCAGGTACTGCGCCTCGAACGCCTGCTGATCAGCATCATTCAGGCGCGCCAGGTACGGGCGCAGCGCCGAGCCCTTGAACCACTCAAGCACCGCCTGTGCACCGCCTTCGAGGGGGTGATGGTAGGTGGTGCGCCACACATCGACCCGTGTGCACAGAGGGTTCAGCAGGTCGTAGTAGAAGCCGGCAGAATGCCGCGCCGGCAGTTGCAGGTCGCCGAGCCTATCGGCCCAAGCCGGGCTCGCGGCCAGGGCCCGCAGATGACGGTGCGCCGGTTCATCGACGTTATCGGGGGTCTGCACCGCCAGGCTGCCGCCTTCACTGAGCTGCTCGAGCAAGTGCGGATACAGCGTGGCGTGATCGTCCAGCCACTGCAGCGAGGCGTTGGCGAGGATCAGGTCCTGGGCTTCGCGGGCGCGCCACTGAGCGATGTCGGCCTGCTCGATGCGCAGCCGAGGGATGCTCAGGCGCGGGCGTTGGCGGGCTTTGTCGAGCATGTCCGGGTCGCTGTCCAGGGCGGTGACCTGAGCGTGACTGCAGTGCTGCAGCAAGACCTCGGTGGAGTTGCCCGGGCCACAGCCAAGGTCGGTGGCCTGGCGCACCGGGCGCGGCGGCACGGCAGCCAGCAGGTCGCGCACCGGCCGGGTGCGCTGGTCTTCGAAGCGGGAATACTGGGTAGCGGACCAGGTCATGGCGCGGCTCCTTCTGAACGAAGGCGTCAGCATACGGCAGTGGCCAGGCAATGCCAGTCACCCCGTGAGCAAGCGAATGTTACAGGGGAAAAATTGCGTTCCGTTTCCGCTCGACGCTAGGCATAATGGCCGCCCTTGTTGGGGAGTAGCCTGCGCACGGCCATGCCGACGCGCGTTCATGTCAACATTCTCGGCGGCTGCCGTGGCGTGAACATCTCCGGATTGGCGAGACCAACGATGCATCCATGCCTAAGGTCGGGCGTGTGGTTGCGTCGTTGACTCATAGCCCGACCGGACAACCACCGTGAACCCGATATCCCTCATCTTCCTGGCTTTCGCCATGTCCACCGACGCCTTCGCCGCGGCCATCGGCAAGGGCGCCAGCCTGCACAAACCGCGTCTGAGCGAGGCCCTGCGCACCGGCCTGATCTTCGGCGTCATCGAAGCCATCACCCCGCTGATCGGCTGGGCCATCGGCCAGGCCGCCACCGACTACGTGCAGAACTGGGATCACTGGATCGCCTTCACCCTGTTGCTGCTGCTCGGCCTGCACATGATCTACAACGGCTTCAAGGACGACCACGAAGAGGCCGAGAAGCCCAACCAGCATGGTTTCCTGATTCTCGCCGTCACCGCCTTCGCCACCAGCATCGATGCCCTGGCCGTGGGCGTGGGCCTGGCGTTCGTCGACGTCAACATTCTGGTCGCGGCGCTGGCCATCGGCCTTGCCACCACCCTGATGGTGACCCTCGGCGTGATGCTCGGCCGCGCCCTGGGCACGGTGGTCGGCAAGCGTGCCGAAATCATCGGCGGTGTGGTGCTGATGCTGATCGGCGCGACCATTTTGTATGAGCACCTCTCGGTGCAGTGATGGCATGGCCGCGCAGTCCGCGCATGTCCAGTGCATGGCCTGCGGGACCGCGCGGCAACGCTTTTCATCTGCCCTCTCGTTGCCGCCCCGATTTGTCGGTATGGTGGCGACACAGAAGGATGTTTTACATGCACAGGAAAGACTTAGATGCCCCAACGCAAAGTCATCAACGCATCCGTCAGCCCCAAAGGCAGCCTCGAGACGCTGTCGCAACGCGAAGTTCAGCAACTGAGTGAAATGGGTACCGGTACCCTCTATACCCTGTTCCGCCAGTGCGCCCTGGCCATCCTCAATACTGGCGCCCATGTCGACAACGCCAAGACCATCCTCGAAGCCTACAAGGACTTCGAAGTGCGCATTCACCAGCAGGACCGCGGCGTGCGCCTGGAACTGCTGAACGCCCCGGCCGACGCCTTCGTCGACGGCGAAATGATCGCCAGCACCCGGGAAATGCTCTTCAGCGCCCTGCGCGACATCGTCTACACCGAAAGCGAGCTGAACAGCCAGCGCATCGACCTGGACAGCTCGCAAGGCCTCACCGATTACGTTTTCCACCTGCTGCGCAACGCCCGTACCCTGCGCCCCGGCGTCGAGCCGAAGATGGTGGTGTGCTGGGGCGGTCACTCGATCAGCAACGAGGAATACCAGTACACCAAGAAAGTCGGCCATGAACTGGGCCTGCGCAAGCTCGATATCTGCACCGGCTGCGGCCCGGGCGTGATGAAGGGGCCAATGAAAGGCGCCACCATCGCCCACGCCAAGCAGCGCATGCAGGGCAGCCGTTACCTGGGCCTGACCGAGCCGGGCATCATCGCCGCCGAGGCGCCGAACCCGATCGTCAACGAGCTGGTGATCCTGCCGGATATCGAAAAACGCCTAGAGGCCTTCGTGCGGGTCGGCCACGGCATCATCATCTTCCCGGGCGGCGCCGGTACGGCCGAGGAGTTCCTCTACCTGCTGGGCATCCTCATGCACCCGGACAACGCCTCGCTGCCGTTCCCGGTGGTGCTCACCGGCCCGCGCAGCGCCGAAGCGTTCCTCCAGCAGTTGCACGACTTCGTCGGCGCGACCCTGGGCGAAGATGCCCAGCGGCATTATCAGATCATCATCGACGACCCGGCCGAAGTGGCGCGGCAGATGGTCGAAGGGCTCAAGGCGGTCAAGCAGTTCCGCCGCGAGCGCAACGACGCCTTCCACTTCAACTGGCTGCTGAAAATCGACGAGGGCTTCCAGCACCCCTTCGATCCCACTCACGAAAACATGGCCAATCTGGCCCTGCGCCGCGAACTGCCCCCGCATCAGTTGGCCGCCAACCTGCGCCGAGCGTTCTCTGGCATCGTCGCCGGCAACGTCAAGGACAACGGCATCCGCCTGATCGAGAAACACGGCCCGTATCAGATCCGCGGCGACAATGCCGTGCTCGATCCGCTCGGGCGGCTGTTGCAGGCATTCGTCGATCAACACCGGATGAAACTGCCCGGCGGTGCGGCGTACGTGCCGTGCTATCAGGTCGTGACCTGAGGCCCTGGGTAGCGCGGTCCTGAGCCTGTCGAAAGGTCAGGGCCGCTGCCCGTTTCGCAACATCCCGCAGACATTTCCTACGCCAAGCGGTGAACCGACCGCGAAAAAAACAGTCTTTCGCTGACGATCGGAGCCCCCGGTCGGATCGCGGCCCTGCCCATGGGCCTTCATTTGTCCAGCTCCAGCGAAGATCGACATGCCTGATTCCCGCCCTGCCTTCTCCGCCCTTCCCGCCCTGCGCGGCGGCCTGTTCGCCGCCTTGGCCTTTCTCGCCGTGCCGGCCCATGCCGAGGAGCCGGCCAGCACCGCCCGCTGGGTCAGCGACAGCCTGACCACCTACGTACGCAGCGGCCCCACCGACGGTCACCGCATCGTCGGCAATCTCAAGTCCGGGCAGAAAGTCACCTTGCTCAACACCCAGGGCAACTACAGCCAGGTGCGCGGCGAAAGCGGTGATCAGGTGTGGATTCTGAGCAGCGACCTGCAAGCCGTGCCCGGCCAGAACGAACGCCTGCCGCAGCTCGACGCCGAGGTGGCGCAGTTGTCGGAGAAGCTCAAGACCATCGATGACAGCTGGAAGACCCGCGTGCAGGGCATGCAGGAGACCCTCGACTCGCGCAAGGCGCTGGTCGACGAACTGCAGACCCGCAACAGCGCCCTGAGCGAGCAGCTCGAACAGAGCCAGTCGCAGCTTCGCGACACCCAGGCCCGCCTGGGCGATGAGAACAAACAGGTGATGATGCGCTACATGGTCTACGGCGGTAGCATCGCCGGCGCCGGCCTGCTGGTCGGCCTGATCCTTCCGGCACTGACCCGCGGGCGCAAGCGCAACGACCGCTGGTTCTGAACGGCTGAACACGAACAGCGACCGGCCAATCGGCCTGGCCGCTGTTCATCGCTTCGTTCGTTGGCCCCGCTCGTCAGATCGGCGCCTGGGGAATACGCGCATTCCATAGCTCACGATATCGCTCACGCCAGCCTGGACTACAGTGGTCCAGCCACTCCAAGGTCGCGGCAATCGAGTCGGGGCTGACGAGAAAGCGCGTGATGTGATCCTCGATGCTCTCGGCAGACACGTGCAGCAAGTCCAGATAGCCGTTGAACGAGTCGGCCAGCACGACATATTCATCGCCTTGCTGACGGCGCCCGGTCCAGGCCGGCAGGCCCGCGACCATTGCCGCAACCTCCTGACGCCCGTCGCGCAGATCCAGCAGCAGCACACTTGCACCACCGTCACGGCCAATGGGCAGCAGGCCGGACGCGGGGAAATCTTCCACCGCGCGCAGTTGCTCCAGCTCGTAAGGATTGAAGTCGCAGCGTTCGTGCAGATCCAGACCATGCAGGGTGAAGCTGAGGTTTTCTGTATCGCCATTGGCCAGGGTGGCGACCACGTCGTATTCGAACGTGGCGCCGTTGCAGGCGCGCAGAAAAGCACGGTAATCCTCTGGCAGGCGCGCGCCCAGGCGGGTTTCGAGCGTTGCGATGGCCTCATCGCTTGGGGCTTGCTGCGCGTCTTCGAACAGGAGTCCACGGTATTGGGTCAATGGAGCCTCGGTGCGGTGGGCACTACGCCATTGTGCTGTGGCTCAGACCGCCGCAGTCAGCGGTGGTTCGGTGACCCGGTTCGACCACGATGGGCTGCGCTGCCGGCCCTTGCGAAGCCGCTGCGTGACCCATCGCGGACAGGCCGTTTACAGGTCGTAGCGTACGGCTACACCGAAGGTGCGCGGTGCGCCGACGTCGAGAATGGTGCCGCTGCGGTTGTTGGTGATGTAGTGCTCGTTGAAGGCGTTCTTGAGAAAGCCCGTCAGTGCGACGTTGCGGGTCAGCTTGTACTCGGCGTTGAAGTTGGCCAGCCAGTAGCTGTCGCTGCGCCGCTCACCGGTCACCTTGCCCGCGTCATCGAACTCATACTCCGAAGGCGCGGTGCTCTGGTACACCACATCGGTATTGAGCGTCAGACGCTCGTCCCAACGATAGGTAGCCCCCAACGAGGCCTTGTAGCGCGGCGAATAGAGGAAGTCCTGACCACTGCGGTCACGACCATCCTCGGCGAGAAATTCCTTGTATTTGCCCACGGTCACGGCAGCACCGGCATTGATGGTCAGTTGCTCACCGAAGTCTTTCTCGACGAAGACTTCCAGCCCCTTGATGTCACTGCGACCGGCATTGAACACGTTCAAGACTTCGTTTTGCGGATCGAGCACGCTGACCTGCTGGTCTTTCCAGTCGGTGTAATACAGGTTGGCGCGGGTACGCAGGGTCTGCTCCATGAAGCTGCCACGGTACGACAGCTCGTAGTTGGTGGTGTATTCCGGGTCATAGGCCTGGTGACCACTGCCGGCGCGCACGTTGACGCCACCACCACGATAGCCCTTCTGCACCATCACCCCGACGAACTGACCTTCGACCAGTTCATAGTCCAGGCCAAGCTTGGGCAGCACGGCGCTGAACGATTTGCTGACCTTGGCGGGGCTGGAGATATCGTCGACCGGGATGTCGGTGTCGTTGCTCTCGTGGTCGTAGCGCAGGCCGGTGATGAGCGTCCATTGCGGTGCGAAGGTCCAGTTCAGCTCGCCGAACAGCGCCTGGCTATCGATGGTGGTGTCGCCTTTGACGCTGGCAAGAAGGCTGTTGTTGTTGAGCAGACGGTCGTTGAACTCGTTGGTGCTACGCCCGTAGTAAATCCCGGCAAAGCCTTTGAGGGTGTCGGCGCTGTAGTTCAGGCGCAGCTCCTGGCTGAACAGGTCGCCTTCCTGGGTGCGCAAGACCACCTGGTTACGCATGGCCGACTGGTCGAAGTCCAGGCGCGCGTCGTAGTCGGAGCGGGTGTTGGCCGTGAGGCTTGTGATCGACCAGTTATCGTCCAGGCGGTAATCGAGCTTGGCGCTGAGCGTGTCCTGATCGAGCTTGTCGAAGGCGCGGGTGTTGGAGCTCATCTTGTAGAAGCGCACGCGGTCGTTCTCGCGCATCGCGGTGATGTCGCCCTTGCGGCTCTCGCCGTGGGCGTAGGTCAGCAGCACGTCGAGGTCTTCATTGGGCACGATCAGCAACTTGCCGCGCACGTTGCTGGTGCGGGTGGGGTTGGCGTCGTCGTTGCGGAAGGTGTTGTCGATGTAGCCATCGCCCTGCTGGTAATCCACGGCGATGCGGCCTGCGACCTTGTCGTCGATGATCGCGCCGCCTCCGGCCACTGCCGCACCGCGCTCGCCGTAGCTGCCGGTGTTGGCCATGGCCGAGAAGCTTGGATCGAAGGTCGGGTTGCGGGCCTGGATGACCACCGCGCCGGCCAGCGAGTTACGCCCCTGGGTGGTCGACTGCGGGCCGAGGAACACCTCGACCTGCTCGGTATCCCACAGCGGCATGGGGCTCAAGGTCAGGGAGCGGTTGGGCTGCACCGCGCCGTCGACGAACACCGACACCGCACCATTGAGGGTGGCCGGGCCCTGGTCATCGAAACCGGACACCGGCACGCCACGGATGCCCCAGTTTTCATTGCCCGCCTGGCTGAACACCCCCGGCGTGCGGGCAAACACATCGACCAGGCTGCTATCGGCCTTCTCGAGCAATTGCTGCTCGGTCACCACCACCACGCTGGATTGGGTTTCTTCCAGTGTGCGGCTGATCTTCTCACCGGTGACCGTGATGGGCGCCAACTCCATCGCCTGATCCGCCGCCCAACTGGAATGAGTCACGCAAACAGCCGAGCCCACCAGCCATGCAACTGCATTTTTCTTGAACACCAGGTGCCACTCCCCTACGACGGATTATTGATTTTTTTCTTCGTGTCGACCGCTGCGTCGGACGCAGCGGCGGGAGTCTATACGATGGCAAGATAAAACAGAATGTTACTGATAGGCGATCTCATTCACTACTGATGATGCCTGCACATCGGCTGCGCGCCAGACACTGATTGCTGGCGCGTGCGACGCTGGTTTACACCGCCCCGAGGCGCAGTTCGAGAGGCTCAGCCGCGCAGCGTTACGACAGGTCCTGGTTGACCTGATTGATCGCCTGCACCACCTGGCGTGCGCCATGCTTGATGTCGCTGATCGAAACCCCGGCCTGCGACGCGTACGACAACCCCAGCGCGGCGCTGCTCTGGCTGTTCTCGATATCGACGATGGCCTGGCTGGCCAGGGTCTGGTTCTGCGCCACTACGCCGACGATCTCTTCGGTGGCCTTGCTGGTGCGCGCAGCCAGTTGCCTGACCTCGTCCGCCACCACCGCAAAGCCGCGACCCTGCTCGCCTGCGCGCGCAGCCTCGATGGCCGCGTTGAGCGCCAGCAGGTTGGTCTGCGAGGCGATGCCGCCGATGGTCTGCACGATCGAGCTGATCACCACCGACTGCTTGCCCAACGCCTCGATGGTGACCGAGGCCGACTGCATTTGCTGCGACACGTTCTGCATGGTCGACACCGCCTGGTCGACCACCGACGCCCCTTCGCTGGCGCTCAGGTCAGTGCGGGTCGAGACTTCCAGGGCCATCTGCGCGGCGCGCTTGATTTCGTTCTCGCGATGCACCTGGTCGGTCACCACCGAGGCGAACTTGACCACGCGGATCAGGTTGCCTTCGGCGTCGTTGACCGGGTTGTAGCTGGCTTCCAGCCACACGTCTCGACCGCGGCTGTCGAGGCGCTTGAAGCGCCCGCGCACGTATTGGCCGCTGTTGAGGGTCTTCCAGAAGTCGCTGTAGGCAGGGCTTGCCACGTACTCAGGGTCGCAGAACATGCGGTGGTGCTTGCCGACCACCTGAGTCAGCGAATAGCCCATGCTGTGCAGAAACTGCTCGTTGGCATCGAGCACAGTGCCGGCCAGATCGAACTGAATCGCTGCGGTGGAGCGCAGCAGCGCATCGAGCAGCTCCTGGTTTTCCCGCGCCAGGCTCACCTGGGTCGAGACATCCGAGCCGTAGCCGACCACCTCACGCAGAGTGCCGCGTTCATCGCGCAACGGATGCCAGGTCAGGCGCAGCCAGGCCAGTTGGTTGCCGGCGCGAAGGAAGCGGTAGTCGTCGCGTACGGCAACGCCGTCGGCCACTGCTTTGGCGAAATTGCGAAAGCAGGCAAGCTTGGACACGTAGCCCGGCACCAGTTCGGACAATCGCTTGCCGAGCACCTGCGCAGCGTCGCTGCCGATCGCCTGGGTGAAGGCCGGGTTGCATTCGATCACACGGTAGTCGGCGTCCAGCCGCAGGAAGATACCCGCCTGCTCCATCAGGCCCAGGAGTTGCTGTGCGCGGGCAAGTTCGGCCTCGCGGTCGGCCAACATCGCTTTAAGATGCCGATTGAACATGGTAGTGACCTGCTTCTTGGAGAAAGTGGAGGAGCCGTCAGGCAACGGCGTGGGTATTGCCGTACTGGATGAACCAGGCTTCGAACGCTGCGACCGACATCGGCCGCGCTATCAGAAACCCTTGCGCCTCTGCGCAGCCCAGCGCCTGCACGTGGGCAAGCTGCTCGGCGGTCTCGACGCCCTCAGCCGTGACCTGATACCCCAGCTTGATGGCCAGGTCGATGACCGTCTGCACCAGGGTCTGCTCGCGGGCCGATTCCCGCGATTTCTGCACCAGCAGGCGGTCGAGCTTGACCACGGTGGCCGGAATCCGGCTGAGGTAGATCCAGTTGCTGTAGCCGGTGCCGAAGTCATCGATGGCGATTTCGATGTCCGCGTCGCGGGCGCGCTGCAATTGCTGCTGAACCACATCGAGGCGCTCGACCAGCATGCTTTCGGTGAATTCCAGCTGCATCCGCGAACTGCTCAGGCCATGGCGGGCAAGACCGCTGAGCAGGCGATCCATGAACACTGGGCTTTCCAGGTCGCTGGCGGTCACGTTCATGCTCACACTGAAATCCAGACCTCGGGTGCGCGCGAGCACGTCGAACACCGCGTGCATCACCCAATCGCTGATCAGCGGCATCAGCGCGGTCTTTTCCGCCAGCGGAATGAATTCGGCCGGGGAAATGTCGCCCAGGGTCGGATGCCGCCAGCGCAGCAGCGCTTCGGCCGAGGCGCAGGCCGAGCGTGCCAGGTCGACCCGCGGTTGCAGGTGCAGCGACAGCTGGTCGTCGCTGCGCAAGGCCTGGCTCAGCGAACTCAGCAGGATGAACGCACGCCGCTGCGCCGCATCGGCCTCCGGCTGATAGCCGGCGCAGCGCCGCGATTGCCTGCGCGCAGCATCGGCGGCGCCCACCGCCCGGCGCAGCCACTCCAGGTCAGTGCCGTCGCCGTCGCGCTGGTCGATGCGGGAAATGCCGATACCGACATCCAGCGGCACCGGAATGCCGTGGCAGGTCACCGGCGCCTGCAGTGCGCTGACCATGCGCGCGCACAGCGCCTGGACATCGAATTCGGCTGGCACCAACGTGCCGAAGCGCGTGGGACTGATGCGATAGAGCTGCAGGTCGGCGTCGACCTGCTGGGCCAGGCGATCCTTCACTTGCAGGGTCAGGTCGTGAGCGAAGTTGTAGCCCAGCGCCTTGACCACATCATTGAGGCTTGCGGCCTGAATCACATCGAAGGCCACCAGCGAGACGTCTTGCTGCTTGGCCAGGTGGTCTTTGACGTCACATTCGAGCTTGATGCGGTTGAGCAAACCGGTGGGGTGATCGAGGAAATTGCGCTGGCGGATGCCGGTGATGATGCGCATGGCCAGTTCCGCGAAGCGATCGAGCATCGCCAGTTGCTCGACCGCCATGGCCGGCCGCGCCACCGTATCGATGATGCAGAAACTGCCGATGGCCACGTCGCCTTCGATGATCAGCGGAGCACCGCAGTAGTAACGAATGCCCGGCTCGCCGGTGACCAGGGGGTTGTCGCAAAAGCGCGGATCGAGCAGCGCATTGGTGACTTCCAGAGGCCGCGCTTCGAGCAAGGTATGGGCGCAGAACGACACGTCCCGCGACGTGGAATTGGCCGTCAGACCGGTTTTGGCCATGAACCACTGATGGCGTTCGCTGACGATCGAGATCACGCACATGGGCACACTGAAACACGCACTGGCAAGATCCACCAGAGCGCGCAGTTCGGCATGTTCCTGATGCTCAAACACACACAGTTGCATCACCTGGGCCAGGCGATTTCGTTCGTTATCAGGAACCGGTAACAGGTTCATCGCGATCCCCTTCGACAGGCGTCGACGTGCTGACAGTGAGCATCACAAAAGTGCCAGCATTTAGCCATCTTTTTGCCATTAATGTTTTCAATGGCTGTATCACGGGAAATACGGAATTCAGTGTTCAAGACATTCGATCCGGCGTCCTCGATGAAAAGTGACGCGCCAGGGAATTGAGCCATTGCAAGCCAGGACATCGAAGCGCCTGGCGCCATGCAGTCGAAAAGTGGCAGATCAATGGCATTGAGCCAGCAAGCAGACAGGGCCGCTCCGTGAACGTTCCCTGACCTCCCGGACAATTTTTTATCGAGGCCTGATTCAATGATTCGAGTCAGCAATGGCTCGATGACGCAGACCAATGGCGCAATTACCGAAAGGCTTATCGCCATTTTAATGCCGTCAAAAACATGACTTTTTAGTAGTTTCGACGGGGGTGTTCGGTAATAGCCGCAATCAGTTCAGCAACAAGGGTCACTTACCGCCTGTATCGGCCGCATTGCGCGATTGATAAGGGCGTGAATGAACTTTCATGTAAAGGTATGTTATTGGCCTCACCGCGCTGTAACTACCAGGATGATTTCATGCTACGGGTAATGGGCAGAACCGACTCGATCAACGTGCGCAAAGTATTGTGGACAGCCAATGAACTCGACCTCGCCATCGAACAGGAAAACTGGGGAGGCGCGTTTGCTTCGACGAAAAGCGCTGAGTTCGTGGACCTCAACCCCAATGCCATGGTGCCCGTGCTGCAAGATGGCGAGTTCACGTTATGGGAATCCAACAGCATCATCCGCTACCTGGCCAACCGCTACGGAGCGGGCAGGTTATACCCGCAGGCAGCGCAAGAACGCGCCAGGGTCGATCAATGGCTCGACTGGCAAGCGGCCGACCTCAATCGCGCCTGGAGCTACAGCTTCATGGCGCTGGTGCGCAGGTCACCTGCCCACCAGGACCAACAGGCCGTCACGGCCAGCCTCTGCGAATGGACGCGCTTCATGGCAGTACTTGACGGCCAACTCGCGCGTACCGGCGCCTACGTGGCAGGCCAGCAGTTCAGCCTTGCCGACATTGCCGTGGGACTGTCGGTCAATCGCTGGTTCGAAACGCCGCTGCAGCACCCCCGGCTGCCTGCAGTGGCGGACTACTACCAGCGACTGAGCGAACGCCCAGGCTTTCTGCGCTTCGGCAGAAACGGTACGCCCTGAGCATTACCGGACGATTGGCGCGACCTGGACCTGATGCTCGACCGAAGCGGGGTCCAGTGGCAGCGGCTGCGGCGCCAGCTGCACGTCATAGATACCCCGCGCAGCCAGTACCGGCTCGGCATGGCTCACCGGCCTGACATCACTCAGTTCCCAAGCCAGCCAGCCCGGCTCATGGTAGCTAGCACAGGCCGCGGCAATGTCTTGCTCCACGAAGGGCCGAACGGCCTTGACGCGGACGACGGCCACCGCCCGACCATCGCCGTCTTGCTCGCCATCGACGTGCAGGAAGCGGCGATTTTCCACGATCAGCAGGTCTTCGTCGGGCTGCAATTCAGGGGCCCAGCGACGGATTTCCAGGGTTTTCTCGCCACACGCGATGCGCATGCCGCCGGGATGGACGATGGATAAGGCTTTGATGGTGACCTCCTGGGACGTGCGCTGCACTGCGCCACTGCTAGGCTGTTGAGCGACGCATGCTATCACCTGAAGCTCACCCTTCGACGTCGCCACCTTCACAGCCCCCAGCCCTGGACACCTGCATGACTTCAGCGCCCACGCCCCGCCCCTTCGATGCAATAACCACTGCCCGTCAGCTCGCTGCACAGTTCGCCGAAACCGCCCGTGAGCGGGACGTGCTCGGGGGAACGCCGAAGGCTGAGCGCGACGCACTGCGCCACAGCGGTCTGCTGGCCTTGAGCATTCCCGGTGAGCTCGGTGGCCACGGCGCCACCTGGAGTGAAACCCTCGATGTGGTGCGCGAGCTGGCCACGGTCGACAGCTCAGTGGCCCACGTGTTCGGCTTTCATCACCTGATGCTCGCCACCGTGCGCTTGTTCGCGCAGCCCGCACAGTGGCGGCCCTGGCTTGCGCAGACGGCCGAGCAGCAACTGTTCTGGGGCAATGCGCTGAATCCGCTGGACCAGCGCACGGTGGTCGAGGTGGTCGACGGGGTGCGCACCTTCAACGGTCAGAAAAGCTTCTGCTCGGGTGCCAGCGACTCACAGATGCTGATTGCCTCGGCCGTCGACCCCGCTGCGGGCGGGCGTTTGCTGATTGCCGCCATTCCCACCTCGCGCACCGGTATCACCCTGCATGATGACTGGGACAACATCGGCCAGCGGCAAACCGACAGCGGCAGCGCCAGCTTCGAGGCGGTGCGCGTCGAAGACCACGAGCTGCTGCTCGATCCCGGTCCGCTGAGCACGCCGTTTGCCTGCCTGCGGCCACTGATCGCGCAATTGCACTTCACCCACCTGTTCCTGGGCATCGCCGAAGGTGCTTTGGCAGAGGCCCGCCAGTACACCTTGCAGCAGAGCCGCCCCTGGCTGCGGGCCAAGGTCGAGCAGGCCAGCGATGACCCCTACGTGCTGCGTCACTACGGCGAGTTCTGGGTGGCACTGGAGGGCGTGCGCCTGTTGGTGCAGCGCGCCGCGCAGCAGCTGGATCAGGCCTGGGCCGAGGGTGAGGCGCTCGGTGCCGAGCAACGTGGGCAACTGGCGGTGTCGATCGCCACGGCCAAGGTCGCGGCCAGCCGCAGCGGGCTGGACATCTGCAACCGCCTTTTTGAAGTCACCGGGGCACGCGCCACCCAGGCCGCGCTACGCCTCGACCGCTACTGGCGCAACCTGCGCGTGCAAACCCTGCACGACCCGCTCGACTACAAACTGCATGAACTGGGCGAGTGGGCCTTGAAACGGGTGCTGCCGACGCCATCTTTCTACAGTTGAGGGCCACCGAGACCGAGGGTATCGAACCCTCCCCTGTGCCAACCGGTCCATTGCTCGTCAGCCTTTCCCACCTTCAGGAGACATTTCCATGAGCAGTTCCCCCTACGTGCCGCCCAAGGTCTGGCGCAACGATGCAGCCTCCGGCGGCAAGTTCGCCAGCACCAACCGGCCGGTGGCTGGCCCCACCCATGACCAGGATTTGCCCGTCGGCAAACAGCCCTTGCAGCTCTACTCGCTGGCCACGCCCAACGGGGTCAAGGTCACCATCATGCTCGAGGAACTGCTCGCCCTCGGCCACAGTGGCGCGGAGTACGACGCCTGGTTGATCAAGATCGGCGATGGCGATCAGTTCTCCAGTGGCTTCGTCGAGGTCAACCCCAACTCGAAGATTCCCGCCCTGCTCGACCGCAGCGTCGAACCGCCGCTGCGGGTGTTCGAGTCGGGTTCGATCCTGCTGCACCTGGCCGAGAAATTCGGTGCCTTGCTGCCCAAAGACCTCGCCGCTCGCACGGAAACCCTGAACTGGCTGTTCTGGCAAATGGGCTCGGCACCCTATCTGGGCGGCGGCTTTGGTCACTTCTACGTCTACGCGCCAGAGAAAATCGAGTACGCCATCAACCGCTTCACCATGGAGGCCAAGCGGCAACTGGATGTGCTTGAACGGCGCCTGGCGGTGAGTCCGTATCTGGGGGGTGACGACTACAGCATCGCGGATATCGCCGTGTGGTCGTGGTACGGGCAACTGGTGCTGGGCACGGTGTATGACGCCGCCGAGTTCCTCGCGGTCGAGGAATATCCGCATGTGCTGCACTGGGCCAAGGCCATCGCCGAACGCCCGGCCGTGCAGCGCGGCACCCGGGTCAACCGGCCCTGGGGGGATGAAGCGACCCAGGTGGTCGAGCGTCACAGCGCGGCAGATTTCGACAAGTGACCGAGGGCCGCATCATGCGGCTCGTGCTGTTGGTTCAAGCCATTGGGGCCGCCAGGCGGCCCCAATCAAAGCGGTATAACTGAACTCCCTGTCACCCCACCAAATGCAGGAAGTGCAGGTGGCGTTCGTAGTGGTCGAGGATGTCGCCAATCACTTCATCCTTGGACCAGCCCATCACGTCATGGTCCTGGCCGCCTTCACGCAAATGCACTTCGGCGCGGAAGTACTTGCGGTCGTCGCCATCGGCGTCGCTGGTGACGAAGCTGGGCATGGCGTAGGCCTGAGGGCGGATGTGGTAGATGAAGGTATCGTCGCTCGGCCCGACCTTGAGGGTCACATCGCCATCATCGCCCTCTTCGACGCTGCATTCATAACCCTGCCGACGCCATTCTTCGGCCACCGACTGGCACGCTGGCAGGCCGACATCGCTGATGAAACGCAGCACGTGCGAGCGGCGCGGGAACATCGCCAGGGTGCGCAAGCGGCGCTGCCAGTTGCTCGCCCCACGCGAGGAGTTCGGCGAGATCGCCAGCGCCTGGTGGCGTAGGCCGCGCTTGGTGGCATCGAGTTTCAGCGCCTTGAGCAACCCGCGCATGCTGAACAGCAGCGCGATGGTGAACGGCAAGGCACTGGCGATGGTGGCTGTCTGCAATGCCTTGAGACCGTCAGCCAGCAACAGTGCGATGGCTACCAGGCCCATGCTCGACGCCCAGAAAATGCGCTGACGAACCGGGGTGTTTTCCTGCCCGCCCGAAGCGAGCATGTCCACCACCATGGCACCGGAGTCAGCCGAGGTGACGAAGAACACCACCACCATGACGATCGCCAGCGTGCTGATGGCGCTGGAGAACGGGAAGTGCTCGAGGAAGGCGAATAACGCCAGTGAGGTGTCTTTGTCCACCGCCTGGGCCAGGTCGGTGAAGCCCTGGTCGAGGATCATGTGGATCGCGGTGTTGCCGAACACGGTCATCCACAGCAGGGTGAAGCCGGTGGGTACCAGCAGCACGCCGGTGACGAACTCACGGATGGTACGGCCACGGGAAATCCGCGCGATGAACAGGCCGACGAAGGGCGACCAGGCCAGCCACCAGCCCCAGTAGAACAGGGTCCAGCCGCCGATCCAGTCGCTCTGCTGGTAGGCGTTGAGGTTCATGGTGCGGCTGACGATCTCGCCCAGGTAGCCGCCGGTGTTCTGCACGAAGGTCTGCAGAATCAGTACGGTCGGGCCGAGGACTATGACCATCAGCAGCAGCAGTACGGCAAGGCCGAGGTTGAGCTCGGACAGGCGACGGATGCCTTTGTCCAGGCCCGATACCACCGACAGCGTGGCGAGGAAGGTGGTACCGATGATCAGCGCGATCTGGATCGGAATCGAAACCGGAACGCCGAACAACGCATTCAGGCCAGTGTTGATCTGCGATACGCCAAAGCCCAGCGAGGTCGCCACGCCAAACACCGTACCGATGATGGCGAAGATGTCCACGGCATGGCCGATAGGGCCGTAGATGCGCTCACCGATCAGTGGGTACAGCGCCGAACGCAAGGTCAGCGGCAGGCCATGACGGAAGCTGAAATACGCCAGGATCAGCGCCACGATGGCGTAGATGGCCCAGGCATGCAGGCCCCAGTGGAAGAAGGTGATGCGCATCGCCTCGCCTGCCGCCTGCACCGTACCGCCGTCGCCGAACGGCGGCTTGGCGAAGTGCATCACAGGTTCGGCAACGCCGAAGAACATCAGGCCGATGCCCATGCCTGCTGAGAACAGCATGGCGAACCAGGTGGTGCTGCTGTAGTCGGGGGTGCTGTGGTCAGGCCCGAGCTTGATATCGCCGTAGCGACTGAAGCCGAGAAACACCACCGTACCGAGAATGATCGCCACCGCAAGAATGTAGAACCAGCTGACGTTGCTGATGATCCAGCCTTGAATCTCGGCGAACAGCGCCTGGGCGTGGGTCTGGAAGACGCTGGCGTAGAGCACCAGCACCAACAGCAGAAAAGCCGAGATCCAAAAGACGGGAGGGTTGATGCTGGCGGGTTTTTCCTGGTCGGGCTTTATCGGCATACACGTGAAACTCCTGCTGCGCGTCTGGCTGACGCTTTTATGAAAACTAGCGTAACCCTGACCCGTTTAGCGGGCGAGGGTTCGCAATGATAAACGCCGCTTTGAGAAAAACCCCAGTCGCTCACAGGTCTCGAGCGCCAGCCGCGCTGCGACATTGATTTTGTAGTGGGCAATAATTTCCACTACAAAACTATTGACGAGCTGTTTTGGGCTTGGGCATGATTGGGCCGTCTCCCTGATCGGGGACGGTGGCACGGGTATTCCAGACGGCTTGCGCGGTAACGCAAGCCGTCTCTGGAGCGGGAACTGTCCAAAAGACAGCGTGAGAAAGCCCCTGTTGCAATGCTGCGTAGCAGCTTTGGAAGTGCGCTACACCACGTGGCGCCAAGTCTGAACGACACCGACAATGGGTAATGGGGGCTTTATGATGAACCTGAACGACAAACCGACTATCGATCAATTGGCCCAGCTGTTCGCCGCGCGCAAGGACAGCCTGGATGACCATCTGCTGTGGCTCAGCCAGTCCGGCGAAGTCCGCCTCGACCGCCTGCCGCCGAACTCCGCCGTCGATGAATGCCTCGAGCATCTGCCGAGCATGCGCGCACGCTTCAAGGTGTACCGCCGCGGCCAGGGCTTTGTCGGCAAGAAGGCGGCAGCCGACACCGAATTCGTCGCCCGGGTGCTGCAGACCCTGCAACAGGAATGGCCAGCGGCCCGCGAGCGTGATGCGGTGAAAGTGATCGAACCGATCTAATGACCTGCCTTGCATGAACACAACGCCCGGCGATCCTGCCGGGCGTTGTCGTTTGAACCCTTCAGGCGCGCAAGCGTTTGCTCGGCAAGGGTTCTGCGGCGGTGGCCAGAGCACGCGCACGGTTGACGCCCCAGACCATGGCCCGGGTCATGCTCTCGCCGGGGCGATGGCGGTGGTATTCCTCATGGATCGCCCTGCCCTCACGGCTGTACAGGCCCAGAAACAGCTGGGTGGCGCCCAGACGTGAAAGACGCACCTGCACATCGAACGATGTGCCGTCGCTCAGCGCTTCATCGTGACAACGGCTGTGCAGATTGGCGTCGGCCCATTGCCAGTAGACATCTTCCCTGACTCGCATGGCACTTTCCCTCGGCATTGTTGAAATGCCTTACAGAAGACCACACAAGCCTGTGCTCAACGAGCGCTATCTACCGATACGCTGCGCAAGATCAAGCAATCGGCAGAAAAGCCCGCCGCTCAGCACTCGAGCAAGGCTTGCCCGACCCATCACGCTGCGCGCCCGGCCTTGCCGATCAGACGCTGACCCAGCCGCGCGCCAAACACGTTGATCAACAGCCCCAGCATCACCAGCGCCGCGCCCCAGCATTGCAGTGTGCTCAGTCGCTCGCCGAGCAACATCGCCGAAGAGCTCAAGCCGATGACCGGCACCAGCAGTGAAAAAGGCGCCACCTTGCCCGCCGGATGGCGCGACAACAGTGTGCTCCACAGGCTGTAGCCGACCATGGTGGCGATGAACGCCAGGTAGGCCAGCGCCAGCACCGAATTGAGCGAGATGTTCAGCAGGGCATGACTGATGGCCTCGGGACCTTCCAGCCACCACGACAACGCCAGAAATGGCAGCGGCGGAATCAGCCCGCCCCAGATCACCAGCGCCACCAGGTCGACCTTGCCGAAGCGCCGGGTAATGATGTTGCCCAGCCCCCACATCGCCCCGCCGCACAGGGTCAGCAACAGCGCGATCAGCGGCACATGGCTGCTGTCCTCGCTACCGATCACCGCCAGGCCCGCCGCTGCCACCAGCAGCCCCAAAACGCTTGCCACGCGCAAGCGCTCGCCAAGAAACAGCGCGGCAAAGCCCAGGGTGAAGAACGCTTGCGACTGCAACACCAGCGATGCCAGCCCTGGCGGCATGCCGCTGTACATGGCCTGGAACAGAAAGGCGAACTGCCCGAGCGAAATGGTCGCGCCGTAGGCGATCAGCCAGCGCCATGGCAGCTTGGGGCGCTTGACCAGCAACACCGCGGGAAAGGCCACCAGCAAAAACCGTAGGGCACCGAGCAGCATCGGCGGCAGACCATCCAGCCCCACCTTGATAACCACGAAGTTGACTCCCCATGCAACGATCACCACCAGGGCGATCAGCAGGTCCTTGAGCGGCATCAGGCTGTTCCTTGTACGAACGGTTATAGAAATATTTCGAAACAGCATAAACCGATTGCCGTTGCCGCGACCGCAACAGTTATCCGCTGTGGCAGCGCTACAGTCACGCCGCGCCTGTCACCTGCCCTTCACGTGACCGTCGTAGGCTGCGGCGCACCTTCCCGCTTCAGGCCGACCGGCATGCTCCGCCGCCTCATCATGCTGTGCATGTTACTTCCCGCCCTGGCCGTGGCAGACCCGGCGCAACTGCGTATCCAGGGCTCCAACACCATTGGCACGGCTCTGGCCCCGGCGCTGGTGCAGGCTTGGTTACGGGCGCAAGGGGCCACGGCAATCGAGCAGACGAAGGGCAACAGCGCCAACGAATGGGTCATTCGCGCCCGCGACAGCACCGGTCGGGCGCAGCAGATCGACATCGGCGCCCATGGCACGCGCACCGGCTTCAGCGCCCTGGCAGCGGGCAGCGCCGACATCGTCAGCGCCTCTCGGCCGATCAGTGACGATGAAGCCCACGCGCTGCGCGCGCGGGGGGATCTGCGCGCGGCCTCGAGCGAGCAGATCATCGGCCTGGACGCGGTGGCGATCATCACCCACCCAGACAACCCGCTGACACGACTGAGCATCGAGCAACTGGCCCAGGTGTTTTCCGGCCAGGTGCAGCGCTGGGAGCAGCTAGGTGTCAGCGGTGGCGAGATTCATCTGTATACGCGCGACGAGCGCTCCGGCACTTTCGATACCTTCAATGGCCTGGTGCTGCTGCCGGCGCAGCGCCCGCTCGCCAGTTCGGCGCGGCGTTTCGAGTCAGCCGATGAGCTGGCCGCACAGGTGGAGGCCGACCGCCAGGCGATCGGCTTCAGCGGCCTGGCCTCGGTGCACGGCGTGCGGACCTTGGCGATCGCTGCCGGCGACGCGCCCGCGCTGCTGCCCAGTCGGGCGCTGGTGGCCAGCGAAGACTATCCGCTGGCGCGGCGCTTGTACTTCTATCTACCCCAGCCTGCCAGTAGCGAGGCCCGCGCCCTGGTCGACTTCACCCAGAGCGCTGCGGGCCAGGCCATCGTCGCTGCGCAAGGCTTCGTTTCCCAGCAGATCCAGGCCTTGCCCGTGGCCCTGCACGCCGACCAGCCCCCGGCCTATGCAGACCTTGCGCAGCAGGCCAGGCGCCTGAGCGTGAGCCTGCGCTTTCAGCCCGGCAGTGCGCAGTTGGACAACAAGGCGCTGCGCGATGTGCAGCGCATCGCCAGCTACCTGGAAAGCACCGGCAAGTTGCGCGGTCGCGCGGTGCTGGTGGGGTTTGGCGACCGCAAGGAAACCCCTGGCCGGGCTGCCCTGCTGTCGCGCCTGCGGGCCTTGGCGGTGCGCCGTGAACTGGCGCGCCACGGCGTCGAGACCTTGCAGGTCAACGGCCTGGGCGAACAGTTGCCGGTCGCCGGCAATCAGCAGGCGCAAGACCGCCTGCGCAATCGCCGGGTCGAGGTGTGGGTTTACTGAGCCGTCACCTGGCTCAGGGCGCCACACCTTCTACAATGATCACCTCGGCCTGCGCTGCACCCTGGCGATGACCACAAGCGTCCTGGTACTCGGCAGAGCGATAACAGGCCAGCGCCTGTTCGTACGAATCGAACTCGATCACCACACTGCGTTGCGGCGTCGGCCGCCCTTCCAGCGCCTCACTGCGCCCGCCTCGGGCCAGAAAACGCCCGCCGTACAGCGTGAACGCGGCCGGCGCACGCTGGGTGTAGTGCTGGTACTGCTCGGGGTCTGTGACATCGACATGGGCAATCCAGTAAGCCTTCATCTGCACGCTCCTTCAACGGAATTTGTGTATGATGGTATACCATAATAATCACCCTAGACAGTGAGTGTGCACCATGGCTTTCAACAGCATCGAAGAACTCCTCGAGGACTACCGCCAGGGCAAGATGGTGCTGCTGGTGGACGATGAAGACCGGGAAAACGAAGGCGATCTGCTGATCGCCGCCGAGCGCTGTGATGCCCACGCCATCAATTTCATGGCCCGTGAAGCCCGCGGGTTGATCTGCCTGACCCTCACCGATGATCACTGCCAGCGTCTTGGGCTCGAGCAGATGGTGCCGGCCAACGGCAGCGTGTTCAGCACTGCGTTCACGGTGTCCATCGAAGCGGCCAGCGGCGTCACCACGGGCATCTCCGCCGCCGACCGGGCGCGCACCGTCGCCGCCGCGATGGCCGTCGACGCCCGCCCGGAAGACCTGGTGCAACCCGGGCATATCTTTCCGCTGCGCGCCCGTGAAGGCGGGGTGCTCAACCGCGCCGGGCATACCGAAGCCGGCTGCGACCTGGCGCGCCTGGCCGGTTTCACCCCGGCCTCGGTGATCGTCGAGGTGCTCAACGACGACGGCACCATGGCCCGCCGCCCCGACCTGGAAGTCTTCGCCGCGCGCCACGGCATCAAGATTGGCACCATCGCCGACCTCATTCACTACCGCCTGAGCACCGAGCAGACCATCAAGCGCATCGGCGAGCGCGAGCTGCCCACCGTGCACGGCACCTTCCGCCTGGTCAGCTATGAAGACCGCATCGAAGGCGGCGTGCACATGGCGATGGTCATGGGCGACATCCGCCGCGAGCAACCGACCCTGGTGCGCGTGCACGTCATCGACCCGCTGCGCGACCTGGTCGGCGCCGAATATGCAGGCCCAGCCAACTGGACGCTGTGGGCGGCACTGGAGAAGGTCGCCAGCGAAGGCACCGGGGTGGTGGTGATTCTCGCCAACCACGAATCCTCCCAGGCCCTGCTCGAACGCATTCCGCAGTTGACCCAACCGGCACGGCCTTATCAGCGTGGGCAATCGAAGGTGTATTCGGAAGTTGGCACCGGCGCACAGATCCTGCAAGACCTGGGCGTCGGCAAGCTGCGCCACCTCGGCCCGCCACTCAAGTACGCAGGCCTGGCCGGTTATGAGCTGGAAGTGGTGCAGAGCATCCCGTTCGAGCCACAGGCATAGCCACGATCCACCGGCCATCACGCGTTGTCACCGAGTGAGGGCCGGTCGCCTGCTCCCACTTGCCAAAATCTTGGAATACCATAATATGATATTCCGTAGACCTAAATAACTGCCCCACCGTCTTACCCCCGGAATTCCGGTGCTGCACCTGCTGCAAAGCTGCTCCCCGAACACGATTGGCGGGCACACATTCCAGCCTGCCTCGAATAACAAAAGTAACGAGGGCGTAACCATGCTGTTGAGCAAACGTGTCACCGCAGTGCTGTCTGCCAGCCTGCTCACCCTGGCCTGCCAGGCCGCGACTGCCGCCGAGAGCGTCAATTTCGTCAGCTGGGGTGGCACTACCCAGGATGCGCAGAAAGAAGCCTGGGCCATCCCTTTCAGCAAGCAGACCGACATCAAAGTGGTGCAGGACGGCCCAACCGACTACGGCAAGCTCAAGGCCATGGTCGAAAGCGGCAACGTGCAGTGGGACGTGGTCGATGTCGAAGCCGACTTCGCCCTGCGTGCAGCCAGTGAAGGGCTGCTCGAGCCGCTGGACTTCAACACCATCCAGCGCGACAAGATCGACCCGCGCTTCGTCTCCGACCACGGTGTCGGTTCGTTCTTCTTCTCCTTCGTGCTCGGTTACAACGACGGCAAGGTCGGCGCCAACAAGCCAGTGGACTGGAGCGCGCTGTTCGACACCAAGACCTACCCCGGCAAGCGCGCGCTGTACAAGTGGCCAAGCCCGGGCGTGCTGGAACTGGCCCTGCTGGCCGACGGCGTCGCCCCCGACAAGCTCTACCCGCTCGACCTGGACCGCGCGTTCAAGAAACTCGACACCATCAAGAAAGACATCGTCTGGTGGGGCGGTGGCGCACAGTCGCAGCAACTGCTCGCCTCGGGTGAAGCCTCGCTGGGCCAGTTCTGGAACGGCCGGGTCTACGCCCTGCAGCAAGACGGCGCGCCGGTCGGCGTGAGCTGGAAGCAGAACCTGGTCATGGCCGATTTCCTGGTCATCCCCAAAGGCGCGAAGAACAAGGACGCGGCCATGAAGTTCCTGGCCAATGCCAGCAGCGCCCAGGGTCAGGCTGATTTCGCCAACAAGACCGCCTACGCGCCGGTCAACCTCGACAGCGTGGCCAAGCTCGACAAGGACCTGGCGCCCAACCTGCCAACCGCCCATGTCAGCGATCAGGTGACCCTGGACTTCGCCTACTGGGCCAAGAACGGTCAGGCCATCGCCGCGCGCTGGAATGAGTGGTTGGTGAAATGAAAGTCGCCATCAACGCCTTGCAAAACGCCCAGGGCCCTGGGGCAGCAGGCGGCGTAGCCCGTCGCCCAGGTCTCGGCCAGCGCTGGAAAGGCAGCCGCAACCTGCTGCCTGCCCTGCTGTTCCTCGGCCTGTTCTTCTTCGTGCCACTGATCGGCCTGCTGCTGCGCGGCGTGCTCGAACCGGTGCCGGGGCTGGGCAACTACGAGCAGCTGTTCGCCAACTCGGCGTACACCCGGGTGCTGGTCAACACCTTCTCGGTGGCCGGGCTGGTGACGGTGATCAGTGTGCTGCTGGGCTTCCCGCTGGCCTGGGCGATCACCCTGGTGCCACGCGGCTGGGGCCGCTGGCTGCTGAACATCGTGCTGCTGTCGATGTGGACCAGCCTGCTGGCGCGGACCTACTCCTGGCTGGTGCTGCTGCAAAGCTCCGGGGTGGTGAACAAGGTGTTGATGGCGCTGGGCATCATCGATGCGCCGATTGAAATGGTGCACAACCTCACCGGGGTGGTGATCGGCATGAGCTACATCATGATTCCGTTCATCGTGCTGCCGCTGCAGGCGACCATGCACGCCATCGACCCGATGGTGCTGCAGGCAGGCTCGATCTGCGGCGCCAGCCCCTGGACCAATTTCTGGAAGGTGTTCCTGCCGCTGTGCCGCTCGGGGCTGTTCTCGGGCGCCTTGATGGTCTTCGTCATGTCGCTGGGCTACTACGTGACCCCAGCGCTGCTGGGCGGCGCGCAGAACATGATGCTGCCTGAGTTCATCATTCAGCAGGTGCAGTCGTTCCTCAACTGGGGCATGGCCAGCGCTGCCGCGGCACTGCTGGTGGCGATCACCCTGGTGCTCTTCTACCTGTACCTGAAGCTGCAACCGGAATCCCCGGTCGGCAACGCGAGGTAATTCAGCATGCTTCTTTCACCCAACGCCATGGGCCGGCCGCTGCGCACCGGCCTGTACCTGACCACCGGGGTCATCGCCGCCTTCCTGCTGCTGCCGGTGGTGTTCATCGTGCTGCTGTCGTTCGGCTCGTCGCAGTGGCTGGTGTTCCCGCCGCCGGGCTGGACCCTGAAGTGGTACGGCCAGTTCTTCTCCAACCCCGAATGGATGGACGCGGCTCTGGCCAGCCTCAAGGTCGCCGTGCTCACCACGATCGCCGCCGTGGCGCTGGGCCTGCCGACCGCTTTCGCCCTGGTGCGCGGCCGCTTTCCCGGTCGCGAGATGCTTTACGGGCTGTTCACCCTGCCGATGATCGTGCCGCTGGTGATCATCGCCGTGGCGGTCTACGCGCTGTTTCTCAAGCTTGGCTACACCGGCACGCTGTTCGCCTTCGTGGTCAGCCATGTGATCGTCGCCCTGCCGTTCACCATCATCTCGATCATCAACTCGCTCAAATTGTTCGACCAGTCGATCGAGGATGCTGCGGTTATCTGCGGCGCCTCGCGCTTGCAGGCGATCTTCAAGGTGACCTTCCCGGCGATACGCCCGGGGATGATCGCCGGCGGCCTGTTCGCCTTCTTGGTCTCGTGGGATGAAGTGGTGCTTAGCGTGATGATGGCAAGCCCCGACCTGCAAACCCTGCCGGTGAAAATGTGGACCACCCTGCGTCAGGACCTGAGCCCGGTGATCGCCGTCGCCTCGACGCTGCTGATCGGTCTGTCGCTGTTCGTCATGTTCATTGCCGCCGCCTTGCGCCGGCGCGCCGAAGCCAACGCCTGAGCCCTGCGGAGACAACAACAATGAGTGCAGTGATCCAAGACAACGCGCCGGGCAAGACCCTGGTCAGCCTGCGCGGCCTGAACAAGCATTACGGTGACTTCACCGCCGTGGACAACCTCGATCTGGACATTCAGGACGGTGAATTCCTCACCTTCCTCGGCTCCAGCGGCTCGGGCAAATCCACCACCTTGTCGATGCTCGCAGGCTTCGAAACCCCCAGCAGCGGCGAGATTCTGGTCGACGGCCAGTCGTTGGTGCAGGTGCCACCGCACAAGCGCGACATCGGTATGGTGTTTCAGCGCTACTCGCTGTTCCCGCACCTGAACGTGCGCGACAACATCGCCTTCCCGCTGACCATCCGCAAACTGGCCGCGGCTGAAACCCGCAAGCGCGTCGACGCCATGCTCAAGCTGGTGCAGCTCGAGCCGTTCGCGCACCGCAAGCCGTCGCAGATGTCCGGCGGCCAGCAGCAGCGCGTGGCGATTGCCCGCGCACTGGTGTACGAGCCACGCATTCTGCTGATGGACGAACCGCTCGGGGCGCTTGATAAAAAGTTGCGTGAAGACCTGCAGGATGAACTGCGCCAGTTACACCGGCGCCTGGGCATCACCATCGTCTACGTGACCCACGACCAGGAAGAAGCCATGCGCCTGTCGCAGCGCATCGCCATCTTCAGCCACGGCAAGATCGTCGGTCTGGGCACCGGCTACGACCTCTACCAGAACCCGCCCAATGCCTTCGTCGCCTCGTTCCTGGGCAACTCCAACTTCCTGCGCATCACTGCCCAGAGCAACGGCGCCGGCACCTTCGAAGGTCAGCCGCTGGCCATTCGCCTGACCCCTGGGCTCGATGCCGGCAGCCAAGCGCTGATCATGGTGCGCCCGGAAAAAGCCTTGGCCATGACCCTGCAACAGGCCGCCGCCGAACCATTGCCGGCAGGCTGGAACGAAGTCAGTGCCAAGGTCGGCGAAGTGCTGTTCCTCGGTGAAAGCCAGACCTGCCACGTGCGCACCGACGGCGGCACCGAGCTGACGGTCAAGGCGCTGTCGGCAGCCGGCATGCCGATGCAACCGGGCGAAACGGTGAAGGTGCGCTGGGCAGTGGCCGATGCCTGCATCTACACCGAATGGGCCGAGAGCGACCTGAGCAAGGCGGCCGGGGCGCATTGATGGCGCAAGCCGTGGCAGCGCCGCAACGGCCGCTGCCACGGTGAACCGCAGCGGGGACTACCATTCAAACGCCCTTTTCAAACGCTTGTATGCTTTTTCGTTGACAGCCCGCGGAGTGCGTCCTACCCTCGCATCACTTCCCCGTGTGTGCAGGCAATCCGGTGGGCAACCTCTATCTGATTCGACATGGCCAGGCCTCGTTCGGCGCCGCTGACTACGACGTGCTCTCCGAACTGGGCGCGCGTCAAAGCCATGCGCTGGGCGTACACCTGGGCCAGTTGGGCCTGCGCCTGGACCGCTGCATCGCTGGCAGCCTGCGACGCCAGCAAGACACTGCGCGACTGACCCTCGAGGCCCTGCAAGCCAGCGGCTGCGCAGCTCCCGACATCGAGACAGACCCCGACTTCAACGAGTTCGATGCCGAAGGCCTGGTGCGCAGCCTCACCCCGGCGCTGCTGCGCGATGAACCCGACGCCTTGCAGGTGCTGCGCGACCCGCGCGAGCAACGCAGTGAATTCCAGCGCCTGTTCGCCCTGATGGTGCAGCGCTGGCACGCAGGCGAACACGACGCGGGCCTGGAAACCTGGACAGCCTTCACCGCACGCATCGAACGCGGCTTGCAGCGCCTGCTCGACGCCGCCAGCCCAGCCGACGACATCGCTGTATTCACCTCCGGTGGCAGCATTGCGACGCTGCTGCACCTGTTCACCGGCATCACCCCGGCCCAGGCATTCACGCTCAACTGGCAGATCATCAACACCTCGTTCAGCCACCTGAAATTCCGCGGCCGCGAGGTCAGCCTCAGCACGTTCAACAGCCAGGCCCATGTGCGCCTGCTGCAATCCCCGGAGCTCATCACCTACCGATGAACCGGCCCGCTCTACCCTGCGCGATGCAACTTTCACTCAATAAGGAACACGCCATGACCTCCGTAGCCGATGCCGTCAAGAAAATGCAAGAGAAGTTCAACCCCGCCGCTGCCCAGGGCCTGGACCTGGTCTACGGCTTCAACGTCACCGACGAAGACAAGCACTACGCGCTGATCATCAAGGACGGCACCTGCGAACTGCAGGAAGGCGAGAACCCGGACGCCAACTGCACCCTGGTGATGGACAGCGAAACCCTCAAGGGTATCGTCAGTGGCGAAACCGACGGTATGCAGGCGTTCATGGGCGGCAAGCTGCGCGTCGAGGGCGACATGATGCTGTCGATGAAACTCAGCGAACTGTTCCCGGCCTGAGGTCGAACTCATCGCATGCCAAGAAACCGAAGCCACCTGGCTTCGGTTTTTTTTTCGTCTGCGGCCTGCATCAGGGGATCTGATCGCCTGGCAACACCCACGTCGATGCAGGCCCCACGCACTTGCCCGCGCTGGCCAGGCTGTCTAGCTTAGGCACAGCGCCACCGCAGCCAGAACGACAAGGAAGCGCCATGCCCCTGACCGATCAAGCGACCCAGGCACGCCCCGGCGAAGCACTCGACGCCCAGGCGGTCGATGCCTACCTCAAGGCGCACCTGCCCGATCTGCGCGGCACGCCGACGATCCGCCAGTTCCCGGGTGGCGCCTCGAACCTCACCTACCTGCTGAGCTACGCCGATCGCGAGCTGGTGCTGCGCCGGCCGCCATTCGGCCACAAGGCCAGGAGCGCCCACGACATGGCGCGCGAGTTTCATATCCTCAACCACCTCAATGCAGGTTTCCCCTACTGCCCCAAGGCGTATCTGCACTGCGCCGATCCGGCGGTGATCGGCAGCGAGTTCTACGTGATGCAGCGGGTCGAGGGCATCATCCTGCGGGCCGACCTGCCCCAGGCCGCAGGCCTGGATGCCGACGCCAGCCGAGTGCTGTGCGAACACTTCATCGAGCGCCTGGTCGAGCTGCACCGGGTCGACTACCAGGCCTGTGGCCTGGCCGGCCTGGGCAAGCCGCAGGGCTACGTGCAGCGTCAGGTCGAGGGCTGGGCCGGGCGCTATGAAGATGCACTGACCGCCGATGCGCCGCGCTGGGAGGCGGTGATCACCTGGCTGCGCGAGCACCAGCCGGCCGATCATCCGCGCCCGGCGATCATCCACAACGACTACCGCCTCGACAACGTCATTCTCGATTCGCGGCAGCCCACCCGCATCATCGGCGTGCTGGACTGGGAAATGGCCACCGTCGGTGACCCGCTGATGGACCTGGGCAACAGCCTGGCCTACTGGATCGAGGCCGACGACCCGGCGCCGATTCAGCAACTGCGCCGGCAACCGAGCAACGCCCCCGGCATGCTCAGCCGTCAGCAGTTCGTTGCCCACTATGCCGAACGCAGCGGCCTGCGCCTGGACAACGTCGACTTCTACCATGTGTATGGCCTGTTTCGCCTGGCCGGCATCGTCCAGCAAATCTATTACCGTTACTTCCACGGCCAGACCAAAGACCGGCGTTTCGCCGCGTTCATCGACATGAACCGCCTGCTCGAACGCATGACCCTCGAGGTCATCGCCCGCTCGCCCCTCTGACAAATCCATTTCGGAGCACCGCATGCCCAGCCCCAACCTGTTCGACCTCGACGGCAAGATCGCCCTGGTGTCCGGCGCCAGCCGCGGGATCGGTGAAGCCATCGCCCACCTGCTGGCCGCCCACGGCGCCCATGTCATCGTCTCCAGCCGCAAGCTCGACGGCTGCCAGCAGGTCGCTGAGGCGATCACCGCAGCCGGTGGCAAGGCCAGCGCGCTGGCGTGTCATATCGGCGAGCTGGAGCAGATCGAGCAGACCTTCGCCGAGATCCGCCAACGCTTCGGACGATTGGACATTCTGGTCAACAACGCTGCCACCAACCCGCAGTTCTGCAACATCCTCGACACCGAGCCTGCGGCGTTCCAGAAGACGGTCGACGTGAACATTCGCGGTTATTTCTTCATGTCGGTGGCCGCCGGCAAGCTGATGCGCGAAGGTGCCGGCGGCAGCATCATCAACGTGGCTTCGATCAACGGCGTCAGCCCCGGGCATTTCCAGGGTATCTATTCGGTCACCAAGGCCGCGGTGATCAACATGACCAAGGCCTTCGCCAAGGAATGCGCGCCGTTCAACATCCGCTGCAACGCGCTGCTACCCGGTCTGACCGACACCCGCTTCGCCTCGGCGCTGGTCAACAACCCGACCATCCTCGACGCAGCCCTGCAGCATATTCCGCTCAAGCGCGTGGCCGCGCCCAGCGAGATGGCCGGCGCTGTGCTGTACCTGGCCAGCGCCGCCTCCAGCTACACCACCGGCACCAGCCTCAACGTCGATGGCGGTTATCTGGCCTGAAGCCACCTCAAAGGCAGGTGGCAGCCGCAGCCTTGCGCCGCAGGGCGCTGGCGTCCTGCTGTTTGGCGTAGAAATCGACGTGACTGCCAGCACCTTGCGCATAGACGTCGACGAACGCCTCCGCCTCGCGGGTGTACACGGTGAAACCACCTGCCTTGCGCGGGTCGAGGTAGCCGCTGGCATCGACGCCGAACACCGCTTCATCCTGCCAGCTGTACTGAATGCACTCGGCGACCCGCTCGGGGGCCTTGCGCGATTCGAGCTGGGCAGTCGGTGCGCCGCTGCGCGCGGCCTCCATGGTCGATGAGGCGCAGCCCACCAGCAGCAGCACGGCAGCCATCGGTACAAGTGCTCGCATGTTCGCTTCCTCGCGAAAAAAAGAACGCGACTCTAGCACCGGCCCGCACCTGGAGTGAATTGTCCGTAGCCGCCGGTGTCCGAATCTGCACACCCGCCCTACAAGGAATGACGGTATGAAAGCCAACTCTCTGCTCTGCGCCCTGCTGTTCACTGGCTCGCTTGCCGGCCTGCCGGTGGTGGCCCACGCCGCCGAATCCACCCAGGAAAGCGTCAAGGCGCCTGACACCCACAACCGCGA
Organism: Pseudomonas cremoricolorata DSM 17059 = NBRC 16634; assembly: GCF_000425745.1. GTDB lineage: Bacteria > Pseudomonadota > Gammaproteobacteria > Pseudomonadales > Pseudomonadaceae > Aquipseudomonas > Aquipseudomonas cremoricolorata. Next base: position 74,136 of record NZ_AUEA01000002.1, read on the forward strand.
GCTGGAAGTCGGCGACAAAGCCCCTGACCAGTACAAACGCAAGGAAGAAGCCGTGCAGGACTGGAAAGCCAAAGGCTTGCCTGAGCCTGAGAAAGAAAGCCAATGGGTGAAGATGGGTGGGCGCTACGTGCTGGTGCAGGTCACCAACGGCGTAGTACTGGCGATCCATTCGGGCAAGTGAGACGGTTTGAAGGCTCACACTGCCTCACGCAAGGCCACCAGGTGCACTGCGTTGCGCCCGTTGGCCTTGGCCTGGTAAAGCGCTGCATCGGCCTGAGCGATCAACGATGCGGTGCTGTCTGACCCCTGCGGTACCCCACACCATAAGCCCACGCTGAAACGCACCTCGATGCTCTGGCCAGCAAACTGTGCCGGGTTGCTCGAAAGCGTGCGGCGCAGGTCATCGAGCATCGCCAGCGCCCCTTCGCGGTCGGTGTCTGGCAGCAGCAACAGAAACTCCTCGCCTCCCCAGCGGCCCAGGCAATCGCTGCGCCGCAAACGCTGCTGCAATTGCCGCACGCAATGGCACAGCACCTCATCGCCGGCCTGATGGCCATGAACATCGTTGATGCGCTTGAAGTGATCGATGTCGATCATCGCGACCGCCAGGCTGTGCCCGCCGCCTGCCGAGCGCTGCAGCTCCTGGGAAAAACGCGCGAGCATCGCCCGACGGTTGAAGGTGCTGGTCAGGCCATCGCGCAGGGCCATGTGCTGCAAGCGCGATTCGCTACGCTCCTTGGCCATCAGCACCAGGCCGATGGAAAACATCATCACCGTCACCGTGCCGATGCTCACCGAGAGGGTCTGCTTGAGGTTACTGGTGTCGTAGCGCATTTGCGCCGCCCCCCCACTGAGCACCGCCACCACCCGCAGCCCGAGGCCAACCAGGCTGATCACCGCACCGATCGACAGCAGCAGGTGCGCACGGCCCTGCCATTGCTGGTGGCGCTGGGCCCAGTACAGCAGCAGCGCGCACTGCGCCATCAGCAGTAACGAGGCCAGCAACATCCGCGGTTCAAGGGTGTCGAGCAGCAGCATCAGCCCCACCAGCATGCTCGCCGGCAGCAGGAAGATGCGCCGCCACGGCACCGCCTGCTCACGCACGCGGAACAGCCCGGCGCTGTACAACGCCACCGCCAGCGACAGCAGGCTGTTGCCCAGGCCATAGCTGACCAGCAGCGAGACCTGCCCGTACAGCGTGTAGCAGACATAGGCCAGGGCGTGCACCAGCAGGCCGGCGCCGGTGAGAATCAGCGGATCGCGGCGATTGACGCGGCCGACCAGCAACAGGCAAAACGCCAGGATGGTCGCCACCAGGGCAACCGCACCGAACAGCGTCGGGGTATGGGCAATCATGCTCTTCACCGTGTGGCAGATGGCCGTCTTCGCTGCGGCCTGGGGCGAGTGTACGGGGCCTGCGAGCTGCGCAGCCATGACCCAACGGGACAGAACAGCAGCCAACAGGCGCAGATGCTCTACGGCGCGGTGAAAAAGCCTGCAATACATCAACCCGCAATCTCGCGCAGGCTGGCACACTGGCAACCTTTCCCCGCGTATCCCGAAGTGAAGGATCACCTCCCCCATGAATGTCGAGCTGTTATGGGTGATTGGCCTGCTGGCCATCGTCGTCGCGCTGTTCATCATCAATCGTCCGCGCATGGACGTGGTCGCCCTGCTGGTGATCCTCGCCCTGCCGCTGTCCGGGGTGCTGACCCTGGAACAAGCCCTGGCCGGTTTCAGCGACCCCAACGTGGTGCTGATCGCGGCGCTGTTCGTCATAGGCGAGGGGCTGGTGCGCACGGGCATCGCCTACCGCATCGGCGAGTGGCTGAGCGAGACCGCCGGCAACAGCGAGGTGCGCCTGCTAGTGCTGCTGATGGTCGCGGTGGCCTTGCTGGGCTCGGTGATGAGTTCCACCGGGGTGGTGGCCATCTTCATTCCCATCGTGCTCAGCATCGCCGCGCGCCTGCGGGTGGCGCCCGGTCGGCTGATGATGCCGCTGAGCTTTGCCGGCCTGATCAGCGGCATGCTGAGCCTGGTAGCGACGCCGCCGAACGTGGTCGTGCACAGCGAGCTGGTGCGCCACCTGGGCAGCGGTTTCGGCTTCTTCAGCTTCACCCCGTTCGGCCTGGTGATCCTGCTGCTGGGCGTCGGCTACATGCTGCTGACGCGCACCTGGCTCAGGGGCGAAGCTGGCGATCAGGGCCGCGAGCAGAGCCGCCGTACCTTGCACGACCTGGTGCTCGACTACCGCCTGAGCGGCCGCGAGCGGCGCCTGCGCATCCGCCCGCACTCACCGCTTATAGGCCATTCGCTGGGCGAGCTGAAATTACGCACCCGCCACGGCGCCAATGTGATCGGCATCGAGCGCCAGCACCATCTGACCACGCGGGTACTCAACCCGGACTCGGCGACCGTGCTGCACCAAGGCGACGTGCTGTTGCTCGACCTGTTCGCCGAGGGCGACAACCTGCGCAGCCTGTGTCAGTCGATGCAGCTCGAACCGCTGCGCTTCAAGGCGGCGTATTTCATCGACCAGTCGCAGGAGCTGGGCATGGCCGAAGTGTCGCTGCCGCCGGGTTCGGCGCTGCTCGGCCAGACCGTTCTGGGCCTGGCCCTGCGCAGTCGCTACGGGCTCAATGTCGTGGGCCTGCGCCGCGAGCAGAACGCCATCGACGAGCAACTGATCGAAACCCCGCTGCGCATGGGCGACACCTTGCTGATGGTCGGCCCGTGGAAGTCGATTCGCCAGTTGCAGACCCTGCCGCATGACTTTCTCGTGCTCAGCCTGCCGGCGGAGATCGACCAGGTGGCCCCGGCGCGTCGCCGCGCGCCACAGGCGCTGCTGAGTCTGGCGGTGATGGTGGTGCTGATGGTCAGCGGCCTGGTGCCCAACGTGGTGGCCGCGCTGATCGGTTGCCTGCTGATGGGCGCCGGACGCTGCATCGACATGAATAGCGCCTACCGTGCCATCCACTGGCCAAGCCTGGTGCTGATCGTCGGCATGCTGCCCTTCGCCCTGGCTCTGCAGAAGACCGGCGGCATCGACCTGGTGGTGAGCGCGCTGGTGCAACTGCTCGGTGGCGCCGGCCCGCAGGTGATGCTGGCCTGTCTGTTCGCCCTCACCGCAGTGATCGGGCTGTTCATTTCCAACACCGCCACCGCCGTGCTGATGGCGCCGGTGGCGATCAGCACCGCCAGCCAGCTGGGGCTGTCGCCCTACCCGTTCGCCATGACCGTGGCACTGGCCGCGTCGGCGGCGTTCATGACCCCGGTATCGTCACCGGTCAATACCCTGGTACTCGGCCCTGGCCAGTACCGCTTCGGCGACTTCGTCAAAGTCGGCGTGCCGTTCACCTTGCTGGTGATGCTGGTGACCGTGGTGATGGTGCCGTGGCTGTTTCCGCTGTCATGAAGCTGTCATGAGTACTGAGCTATGGGCACTATCGACACCGATGTCGACACGATGATATCTGTTTGACATCAATTACTCGGTTGCAACACACTGCGCGCATTTGCCGCTGGGAACTGGCCGCCGGGCCGCCTGGCAGCCTTCCCTCACCGCGTTATGTGGGTTCTGTTCATGGTGTCTTCGGCCCAGTCGCGCCTACTGGTCTATGTGCTGCTGTTCAGCGTGACGCTGGGGCTCACGCTGGCCGGCATCCTGGCCCGGCCGTTCGCCACGCTGTCGCTGTTCTGGCCGGTGAACGCGGTGCTTGCCGGCCTGCTGCTGCGTCACCCGCGACGCGCCACGCCGCTGGGCTGGGGCCTGGTGTACCTGGGCATGCTCACGGCGGACCTTGCCTGTGGCAGCGCCTGGCAGCCGGCGATGTGGCTGAACCTGTGCAACCTCAGCGTGGTGTTGACCCTGTGGTCGCTGATGGTCCGCCTGCCGTTGGCGCAGCGGCGCTTGCGCACCGCGCAGGGGGTGCTGCACCTGTTTGGCGCCAGCGCCCTGGCCGCGGTGGTCGCCGCCAGCCTGGCGTGTCTGGTGGCAACGCCCTGGTTCGAAGAGTCGCTGCGCACCACCTGGCTTGCCTGGTTCAGCGAGCAGTTCTCGACCAGCGTGCTGGTGCTGCCGCTGGTGCTCACCGCCCCCACACCGCGCGCGTTGCTGCGCAGTGGCAGCCAGGCGATTCGCCTGGCGCCGTTGCTGGTGCTGCTGGCAGCCCTGGGCCTGGGGCTGCTGGTGGGCGGTCCGGGTGCCATCGCCTTCCCCATCGCTGCGCTGCTGTGGTGTGCGCTGAGCTACTCGCCGTTTCTGCTCTCGCTGCTGACTTTGGGCACCGGCAGTACGCTGATCGTGGCGGTCGCGCAGAATGTCATGCACTTCAGCCTGCCGCAGAGCGAAACGGCGGTGACGGCGCTGATGTCGGCGCGCCTGGGCATTGCCATGCTGGTGCTCGGCCCGTTGCTGGTGGCTTGCGTCAGCCAGGCCAATCGCCTGTTGCTCGGGCGCCTCGAGCACCAGGCGGCGGTCGATCATCTGACCGGCGCACTGAGCCGTAGCGCCTTTACCCACAAGGCCGGCAGCCTGCTCGAGCAATGCCGCGCCGCGCGCGTGCCGCTGACCCTGATGATGCTCGACATCGACCACTTCAAAGCCATCAACGACCGCCACGGTCACGCCGTTGGCGATCTGGTGCTGCGCCAGTTCGCCCGCACCGTGCAGGAACATCTGCCCGAGGCTGCACTGTTCGCCCGCCTGGGCGGCGAAGAGTTCGCCATCGTAGTGTCGGGTGTCGCCCCGTACCAGGCCAGCTTCATCGCCGAACGGCTGCGCCGCGCCATCGAAGAACTGGCCCCGCTGCACGCGGGCCAGCGCCTGCACATCACTGTCAGTACCGGGTTGTCCGGCTCCAGCCTGGTCGGGCCGGGCGATCACCTCGACATCCTCCTCGCCCACGCCGACCAGGCGCTGTACCAGGCCAAGGCCATGGGGCGCAATCGGGTGGTGCAGTATGAGGTGCGGCGCGAGGTGGTGTGAGGCAAGCAGCGGCAGGGAGCGGTTCGATCGAGATAAAGGAGAGGTGTCATTGAGCGTTGAGACGGGTGCCGCTCAATCCTTGGTTGTACAGATTTCAAACCGACCTATGAATCAGCGGGCTGGGGCTCCCTCACGGGGCCTGTCGAGGTCGCAGTGTTGTCGAGAATTCTGACATTGAAGATTTGTTCGATCACTTGCCTGGGCCCTTGATTGAGGCTCCACGTAAAGATAACCAGCACACCCAACAACAAGACAAAGATTATCGAGGCAACCACGCCTTGAGACACACCTGACCAGAAGCTAGGTCTATAGCCTTTGAGTTGCTCATTCAGCTTGGCTTCATAGTACTGATCAAGGCGCTCGGCCTCAGATTCCAAGGACGTATTGAGGAAGTCCTGGGCCAGTTTCACCGCTTCATTTCTGTAAGCTTGCAGCTGGAAACCGGAGTTACTGACTTCATGAAACTGGATCAGTTCTGCATCGACAGGGTTGCGCGCGTGCTTGTCATGGAAGTTTTTGACGAACTAGATTTTTTGCCGCTTATAGAGTGAATACGCTATGGCACCGAGGATATCGTCCTGATTCTTGACGAGCTCCGTGTAGATGAAGTTATAGCCTTCCTTGGGCATGGGTTCAGGCCTCCCTCATCCGTGCAGAGGCGGCTTCCAGGGCCAAGCGAATTTCCTCGGGCGTGCGACGAGAGCAAGAGATGATCTCGTTGACTTCCAGCGGTAATTTGCGATGGGTATGTTCTCTGCGCGAGGCGAGCTTGGCGTTGGCCTCAGAGACTAATTGGTTAGAGAAAAAAACTCTGGATTTCATCCAGCCAGTCCTCCTGAACGATGGCGCGGATCATAGCATGCCCCCCATTGCTGCTGAGGGTTTGCACGTAGCGCGATATGTATCCATCTGTCGCCGCACACAGCGCACGGCCGGATTCTGGGTCGATGCAGGCGCCTAGCCCACACGCCGCCCGCGCAACAACAACGCTGCCAACGCGCAGCCCAGCAACGCCAGGCAGGCGAGGTAGAAGGCGTCGCTGTAACCCATCAGGTAGGCCTGCTGGCGCACGCTGCGGGCGATGACTTCCAAGCTTTGCTGATGCTCGGGCAGCCAGGTAGGCGGGTTCGCGCCCAGGCGTTCCTGCACGGCCGGGGCGAATGCGTTGAGCTGTTCGTGCAGACGCGCGCTGTGCAATCGTTCGCGGCTGGCGACGATCTGCGTCAATGCCGCAGTGCCGATGGCGCCACCCAGATTGCGCAACATCGAGAACAGCGCCGAGGCCGAACCTGCCTGGGCCTTATCCAGCCCGGCCACGGCCAGCACCGACAGCGCGACCATGATGAACGGCTGACCAATGCCGCGCACCACGGTCGAAGGAATGATGACATTGGCTGCGCTATCGGCGCTCAGGCTCGCACCCAGCCAGCAGCCCAGGGCCATGATCAGAAAACCACTGGCGACCATGAACTTGGCGCTGGTCCAGCCCATCAGGGTGGGCATCAAGGGCGCCAGCAGCAGTTGCACGACGCCATAGGCGATCAGCGCCACGCCGACGTCATGGGCGCTGTAGCCCTGAATCTGCGACAGATAATTGGGCACCAGGAACACCAGGCCAAAGGTGGCCGCACCGAACACGAACATCGCCACACTGGCGACACCGAAATTGTAGTGCCCCAGCAAGCGCAGGTTGATGAACGCGCGCCTGCCATACAGTTGCGTGACCACGAACAGCACCAGAGCAATGCCGGCCAGCAGGCTCAGGCCCACGATCAGCCCTGATTCGAACCAATCCAGCCGACCGCCCTCCTCCAACACGATCTGCAAGCCGCCCAGGCCCACCACCATCGCCGTGATGCCTAGCCAGTCGCCACGGCGCAACAAGGCCAGTTGCATCGGCCTGGCATCGATCGACCAGGCGATGGCCCACAGCAGCAGCGCCCCGGGCAGCACTTGCAGGTAGAAGATCCAGCGCCATGAATAGGCATCGGTGAGCCAACCGCCGAGCGACGGCCCGGCGGCCTGGGCGACGCTGTTGGCCAGGCTGAACAGCGCCATGCCCATGGCCATCCGGCTGGCTGGCAACTGGGTGATGATCAGTTGAAACGACAGCGGAATCAGCACCGCACCCGCCGCGCCCTGGATCACCCGCAAGACGATCATGCTCGACAGGTTGGGCGCTGCCGAACACGCCAGCGAGGCGAGCAGGAAAATCAGCGAACCGCTCCACATCACCCGGCGCAGCGAGAACACCTCCACCAGCCAGGCAGTCAGCGGAATCATGACGATTTCCGCCACCAGGTAGGCCGTGGAAATCCACGACCCCTCCTCGAAGCTTGCCCCCAGCGAGCCGCGAATCTCCGGCAAGGCGGCGCTGGTGACATGCACGTTCATGCCCGCCATGAAGCAGCCCAGCAAGCCGCCGAGCACCGCCACCCAGGCCCGCGGCGACACCGTCTCAGCGGGCATGGGCGGCGCCCTCGGGACGGGTGTCGACCTGGCTGAGCACCGACATGCCCGGGCGCAGCGTCACGCCCGGTGGCAGCGGATCGAGCACGATGCGCACGGCAAAACGCTGGACGATCTTGGTGAAATTGCCGGTGGCGTTGTCCGACGGCAGCAGCGCGAACACGTTGCCCGAGGCCGGTGACACACTGGCCACCCGTCCACTCAGCGGCGTGCCGGGGACGCTGTCGACCTCGATCCGCACGGGCTGGCCAGGGTGCATGGCGTGCAGCTGGGTCTCTTTGTAGTTGGCGACCACGTAGGTGCGCTGCAACGGCACCACGGCCAGCAGCGGCTGGCCCGGCACCACGTATTGACCGGCGCGCACGCGGCGCTGCCCCACCACGCCATCGACCGGTGCGCGCAGCACGGTGTCCTCGGCGTCGTGTTCGGCCAGCGCCTGGCGCGCCCGTGCACTGCGTACCGCCGCCTGTTGCTGGTGCCGGCGCGCGGCGGCCTGTTCGGCCTGGGCCTCGACCATCGCCGCCCGCGCCTGGCGTGCGCGCAGCGCTGCCTCGGCACCCCGCCACGCCGCTTGAGCCTGAGCGGCGGCGGCGTGGACGCGTTCCAGGCGCTGGGCGCTGGCCGCGTGATCGCTGACCAGATCGCGATAGCGCCGCACGTCCAGTTGGCTTCGCCGATGCTCGGCCAGCGCGCTGCGCACCGCGGCCTGCGCCTGGTCAATGGCCGCCTGCTGCTGGCGGATGTGCGCCTGCGCCACTTGCTGGTCGGCCACCCCTGCCGCCAGCGCTGCCTCGGCCTGGGCCACAGCCGCGCGGGCCTGCTCAAGGTGCGCCTGATAATCACGCGGCTGCAGGCGCACGACGATGTCGCCGGCCTTGACCGGCTGATCGTCGGCCACCAGCACCTTGGCGACATAACCCGCTACCCGTGGGCTCAGCGCGATCCAGTCGGCCTGCACATAGGCGTCGTCGGTGCTTTGCACGAAGCGTCCCTGCAGCCACCAATGGCTGAGGTAGCCGGCCAACACCAGCAAGGCTGCCAGGCCGGCGCTGATCAGCGTGATACGGCGACGGTTTGGGGTAGCTGGCGGGTTCTGCACAGCTTCGGTCGAGGCGCTGTCAGCGACATTCATGCGGGGTTTTCCGTTTCAGGGGGGTGGTGCTGCCAGCGCCCGCCGAGGGCGTGCAACAGCATCAGTTGGGCGTGAGCCAGGCGCACCCTGGCGTCGACCTGTCGAGCGCGCAGGCCGAGCAGTTGCCGCTCGCTGTCGAGCACCGTCAGGCCATCGACACTGCCGGCCGCCAGCCCATGGCGAAGCAGACGCTGGGCCTGCTCGCCGTGTGCGAGCGCAGCGCCGGCGCCATCAAGCGCCTCCTGCGCGGCGCTGTATTCGGCCAGGGCCTGGCGCACCTGCTTCAACGCTGCCAGGGCCACGCCGTGGTAACGAGCGATCTGCCCCTGGCGCAGGGCCTGGGCCTGGTCGACCCTGGCGCGGTTGGCGCGCAGATTGGGGAACTGCCAGGTGATCAGCGGACCAATGCCGAAGGTCAGCGCGCGGCTGTTGCCCAGCCCGTCGAGGTGGCTGTCGCTGGCGGCCAGCGCGGCGCCGAAACGCACCTGCGGATACAGGTCGGCGGTGGCGACCTGAACCCCAAGGCTCGCTGCGCGCAGCTCGCGTTCGGCCTGGCGCAGGTCAGGACGGCGCGCCAGCAACGGCCAGCCATCGCCGAGCGGCAATGCGCCGCTTGGCTGGGGAATGGCCCTGCAACTGGCCGATTCATCGAGCTGCGCGTGTCCGCTCAACTGGCTCAACTCGAACGCGGCTACCTGGCCTGCCGCCTGCAACGGCGGCAGGCGAGCACGCAGGGTGTCGCGCAGGGCCAGCAGTCGCTCGACCTCCAGCGCGCCAGCGACCCCCGCCCGTTGCAGGCGCTCGAGCAAACGCACGCTGCGTTGCAGGTTGTCCAGACCTTGACGGGTCTGCTCCAGGCGCGCCTGGGCGGCGCACTGGTCGAGGTAAGCGCGGCTGGTCTGCAACGCCACCTGCAGGCGCAACAGTTCTCGCGCCGCCTGCGCAGCCTGCACCTGGGTGGCGGCGCGCTCGATGGCTGCACGCACCTGGCCCCAGACATCGATCTGATAGCTCAGGTCCAGGCCGGGGCTCAAGCGCCAGCGCGTGGAGGCGTGGCGATCCTCGGCTGTCGCCAGGATCTGCTCATCGGCACGCTTGCCATAGTCGGCCGCAAGGCTCAGTTCGGTACTCGGTAAACGCCGCGCCTGCTCAGCGTCCAGGCCCGCCAGCAGCACCTGGATATGCGCATCGGCCTCGGCCAAACGCTGGTTGTGCGCCAATGCGCGCTCGACCCAGCGGTCCAGTTGCGGATCATCGAACACCGACCACCAGCGCGCAGGCAGCGGCTGTTCGCTCAGGCCTGGCGGCAACTGCGCGGGACGCTCGAGCTGCAGCAGCGGCTGCGTGGGCTCGGTCACTGGGGGGACGGCGCAGGCGCCGAGCAGCGTCGCCAGGGCGGCAAGCGCACTGGCGCGCAGGACTATCGCGTTGAAGGGGGCAACTGTGGGCATGGCGACATCGCATCATCGAAGGTGAAGCGAGGTTAACCAAGGCGCTCGAGCGGCCGCCGCCGCGTGACGGACAAGCATGCGCGCGAAATGGACAGCGTGGCGCTCAGCGCAACCCACCGCGTCGTTGCAGGGTGTTCAACTGCCAATGCCGCGGGCTATGGCCGAGCACGCGCTTGAACATCGCCGCGAAGGCACTGGCGCTCTGGTAGCCATGATCGAGGGCGACGATGAGGATCGGTTGACCGGCAGCCAGGCAGCGCTGACTGAGCATGACCCGCGCATGGCTGCGCCATTCACCGAAGGTCATCCCCACTTCCCGTTGAAATAGACGGGCGACGCTACGCGCGCTGAGGTTCAGGCGTGCCCCGCACTGCTCGAGGCTGACCTCCTGCGCCGGGTCGTCGAGGAAGGTTTCGCACCAGGCGCGCAGGCGCCGGTGCTGTGGCACGGGCACGAAAGCGCAAATTCGCTGGGCCATGGTCAGTTCGTCGAAGATCAGCGCCCGTGCCGAGGCGCTGACTTCACGCTCCAGCAAGCGCGAGGCGGCCAGAACCAGTTCGTGCAACAAACCCGAGACCACGATCACTTCACAGCGCTCGATGCGCGCGGGCAACAGCAAGGTGCGCATGCCCACCGAGCCTTCCATGCGGACCGCATGCTCCACCCCTGCCGGCATCCACAGCGCGTGGCCTGACGGGATCACCCAGCTGCCTGCGGCCGTGTTCACGCGCATGACCCCGCAGGCGGCGTAGATCAGTTGGTCTTCGCTGTGACAGTGCTCGGCCACGGCGTCGCCGTGGGCGTAGTCCATGACCAGTGCTTGCATGGGGCTGATCCTTGAAGGGGATCAGCAGTATACAAAGGCGCTACACGAAACAATTGCCTTCTATGCCAGCGAACGAGCACAAGCAGCAATCCAAACCTAATGTTCAGCCACTATTGGCAATTTGTGCGAACTCCAGCTCACAGCCTTGCAAAACCGCTCCGTCGACGCCGGGCAGCCTTTGCCTATTGCGCCGTGTGCACGGCCAACGGCACCTGTACAAATTATGTCCAACCCGCGCCAAGCCTTGGCGATCATGGCATCCAGCGCGTTATCCACAGACCTACCCACGCTTTTTGTGGACAGATTTCCCTGGCAACGATCGCCTTATCGCACCGTCATCAGCGCTTGGTTGGCCTGGCGAACCAGCTCGATCCACTCGCGGGTGCTGATCACCCCGTCGTGCTCGAGCGCCTGCGCCTGCAGCAAGGCGCGCTGGTAGTCGTCTTCGTGGAAACCGGGCAAACCCAGGAACCGGTTACGCCACTGGCCGATGGCCGTCATCCCGTTATCGTGTCGCATGATCACCCGCACTTCCTCCCACCTGGAACGCCGCGCAGGTTAACCGACCAGACATGAAAGAGTGATGACCTGAACCCATTGACACGGGCGAGGTGCACGCGTGCTGCCAGGACGGCAGCAGCGGGCCTGCCTGCGAGGGAGGCAGGCCGTGTAGCGCGGGTCTCAACCCGGCGGGATGGTGCCGAGCAGGCCAACGACGATTGCCAGCACGAGAAAACCACCTATGAACCATGCCATCTTGCCCATTGCGAACCTCTACTCTGCGGAGAACGAACGGCCTGGCCGACGCGCGCCACCAGCGGCGCAGTGCGACCTGCCCAGCACAGGCCGAGATCAATGGCTGGGGCTGGTAGGCATTTTCCGCCTGTGACTGATACGGTTACAGATGCAGGTTCGTGGAAAAAAAGCAGATCAGATACGCCGTGACTCGCCGCCGCTGTAACACCATGTGGCAATTTCCTAAGCCCGCCGTTAGGCTAGCGCGGGCTCCACCTAGCCCGCTCTGTGCAACCAAACCATCGAGGAAGGAACGAGACATGTTGAGCAAATGGACTTCACTGAGCGCGGCGCTGGGCATCGCCGTACTGCTGGCAGGTTGCTCGGAAGAAAAAGTACCGCAAGCCACCGAAGTCACCTGCGCGCCAGATCAGTACGAACAGCACTTGGCCAGCTTGTCCAAGGACGCGAACAAGCAGCAGTTCAAGGATGCCTGCCAGGCCCTGCTGGCGGACAAGAACAAGAACCTGAGCGACTGGACCTTCAAAAAGAGTCCGAAAGACGATTTCTGAGTCGACTCGCTCAGCTCGAGGTGGCCTGCGGGGTTTGCATGAACCGCTGCCGGCGCCTGCGCAACTGCCAACGACAGCCGCTCGCCCGCCGCCCTGGGTGAGCACGGCCTGAGCCGATCACCCCTGCAAATGCAGCACCTCACTCGGCAGCCAGCCGAGCTCGCCGGTGCTCAGGCGCCGGCACCAGTACCAGCCATTGAGCGCGCGCAGGGTTTCGATCAGTTGTCCGGGGTCTACGTCCAGTTCGTGGGCGTTGTACTGCTCACGAGCGCGGCCCTGGCCGACGCCCAGGGCTTCGATGATCTGCGCCGGGACCCAGCCCGGCTCCTGGGCCGGGCAGGTGCACAGGAACCAGTCCTGCCAGCCGTCGTTGCCCTCAAAGCGCTGGCCAACCGACAGCAGCGCACCTTTGTCGAAACAGATCGGCTGCGGGTACTCGCTGCGGTGGGCCTTGATGACCACATACTTCATGCGCCACTCCTTGGCTGCGGACATCCGCCGAGCCTAGCAGAGGGCAACGACACAACCTGACGCGGCCAGTGCGCCTTCGCACAATCAGCGCAACCCAGCGCGCAGGCGCTGCGCCGGCAGGCTCTCCACGCCAGCGACCAGCCCTGTGCCGGCGGCGATGGCGCGGGCCCGCGCAACGCCCCAGGCCAGCGCGCGGGTCATCGATTCACCGGGGCGGGCGTCGAAGGCTTCTTCATGCAGGGCCGCGCCGGACACCGCGTAAATACCCAGGAACAACTGCGTGGCGCCGGTGCGTGACAGGCGCACCTGCACATCGATACAGGTGCCGTTGCTCAGGGTCTCGTCATGCCGGCGATGGTGCAGATTGGGGTCAGCCCATGACCAGAACTGGTCACCACGGATTCTCATGTCGCTCGCTCCTTCGACTAAAGACGTATTGATCCGATCTCGCATCGGCAACCGTAGCCTAAGCGAAGCGGGAAGCAAGCCCTTGCCAGGCGCGCCGGATGAAATCGGATGATCGGCCGCAAGCCACGCGGTAGATGGTCTTCTGGCATGCCAGCGTCGCGTTGTACGCGCCAGCACCCGCTGCACAGCGGCCAGCTATATGTCTGACGAAAACCAAGACACATTCTTACATCAGCACTGGAAAATCCGCGTTGCCAGCAATACCCTGCCCTATCGACCAGCGCTGCGAGTACGCACATGACAGGGATTGCCCAATTCGAACGTCCACGCTGGCTGCGCGACCTGCTGCGCTTTCTGCCGCTCAAGAGCCAGTTCGTGCTGTCAGGCAACATCCGTGACCTGCAAGCCTCGGAGGTCGCGCCCGGCGCCGTCACCGCGCAGAGCTTCAACCAGACCCTGTGCACCGCGCTGCTCGACAGTGGCTACAGCCACGTCCTGCTGTGGGACCCTGTGGCCGGTTTCAGCGCCCTGACCCGCCCCGGCGGTGACCCCAGTGCCAGCCATGGCGTGCTGCGCGGCTTTGGCCTGAACCCGGTGGATGGCGTGGCCCCGGCCGGTATCGACCTGCTCGGCGCGACCCTCAGCCGCCTGGTGGCGCACAACGCGGAGCCGGTGGCGCTGATCATCGATTTCGCCTCGCGCCTGGCGGTGCGCAACGACAACCTCAGCGCCACCGAGCATCGCCTGTTCACCCAGGCCCTGGTGCAATCGCACCAGGCCCGCAGCCGCCCGGCGGGCGAGCAGCGCAAACCGTTCTTCAACAGCGTGCTGTGGCTGGTGGAAAAGGAAGGCGATCTGCCCGACTGGCTGCTGGTGGACAACCCGCGCCTGCGCCACGTGCCGGTGGGCAAGCCCGACCAGCGCTGCCGCCGCGCCCTGGCTCCGGCGTTGCTGCGCGGCCTTGCCGGCAGCCAGGGCGCCGAGCCCGAGGCCCTGCAACAGGCGGTCGAGGCCTTCGTCGAGAACACCGAAGGGCTGCTGCTGCTTGACCTCAGCGCCATCGCCCAGCTGGCGCGGGTCGAGGGCGTGGACATGACTCAGATCGCCGACGCCGTGCGCCGCTACAAGGTCGGCGTCACCGAAGACCCGTGGCTGCAGCTGGACCGCACGCGCATCCGCGACGCCCATGGCATCGTCCAGCAGCGAGTCAAGGGCCAGCAGCACGCGGTGACGCACATGCTCGACATCGTCAAGCGCGCGCTCACCGGCGTCGGCGCCAGCCGCAAGGGCAATCGCCCGCGCGGGGTGGCCTTCCTCGCCGGCCCCACCGGGGTCGGCAAGACCGAACTGGCCAAGACCATCACGCGCCTGCTGTTCGGCGATGAAAGCGCCTACATTCGCTTCGACATGTCGGAGTTCAGTGCCGAGCACGCCGACCAGCGCCTTATTGGCGCACCGCCGGGCTATGTCGGCTACGACGTTGGCGGTGAGCTGACCAACGCCATCCGCGAAAAACCCTTCAGCGTGGTGCTGTTCGATGAAATCGAAAAAGCCCACCCGCGCATCCTCGATAAATTCCTGCAGATTCTCGACGACGGCGTGCTCACCTCCGGGCGCGGCGACCGGGTGTACTTTTCCGAAGCGCTGATCGTCTTCACCTCCAACCTGGGCATATACCGCCAGGGCGAGAACGGCGAGCGGGTCGCCAACGTGCTGCCCACCGAGCCGTTCGAGCAGGTCCAGGACAAGGTCAACAGTGAAATCGAGCGCTATTTCAAACTGGTGCTCAACCGCCCGGAAATCCTCAACCGCATCGGCGAGAACATCATCGTCTTCGACTTCATTCGTGAGGATGTGGCGGCGCAGATCTTCCAGCAGATGGTCGCCGGCACCTTCGCCGACCTGCACGCCCAAGGCTATCAGGTGAGCCTCAGCGAGCCGGCCGAGCAGACCTTGCGCGCGCTGTGCCTTGAAGATTTGTCCAATGGCGGGCGCGGCATTCGCAACCAGCTCGAAGCGCGCCTGCTCAACCCGCTGGCGCGGGTGCTGTTCGACCAGGACATCAAGCCCGGCGAAGCGCTGAGCATCACCGCCGTCGACCTCGCCGGCCTTACCGTGCAACGTCTTTGAGCCTGCAACTGAGCCTGTCACGGGTGCACTTTCCGGTGACCACGCTGGGGCCGGGAAGGCGCGTCGGGATCTGGCTGCAAGGCTGCAGCATCCGCTGCCCGGGCTGTATTTCCGCCGACACCTGGGGTGCCGGCCAGCGCTGGCTGAGCGTCGAGGCGTTGCTCGATCAGATCAGCCCGTGGCTGGCCGAGGCCGACGGCATCACCCTGTCGGGGGGCGAGCCGTTCGAGCAGTTCGATGCGTTGCTGCACTTGCTGCGCGGCCTGCGCCAGCGCAGCGGCGGCGACATTCTGGTTTACAGCGGCTACGCACTAGAGGAATTGCAGGCGCAGTTGCAGCAGGCCCAAGGGCTGATCGACGCGCTGATCAGCGACCCATTCCAAAATGACAGCGCACAAACCCTGGCCCTGCGCGGCAGCGACAACCAGCGCCTGAGCCTGCTGACGGCGCTTGGACGGGAACGTCTGGGCAGCTACGAGCGTCCCTTGCAGGCGGCCGACAAGGCCCTCGACGTGATGTTCGATGAGGCGGGCAGCGTGTGGATGGCTGGCATACCCCAACGTGGCGACCTGCTGCGCCTGCACGATCTGTTGCAAGCCCAGGGCCACCAGATTCAGACCAGCGCGCACCGACCGCGGCGCTGAGTGGAGTTCACCGATGATTCGTTTTTGCCCCAATTGCCACACCGAGCGCGGCCTCGACGAGCTGTTCTGCGCCGGCAGCGTGCACGGCCAGCCGTGTGGCTGGGATTTGTCTGCCGAACCGATCAGGTCGGCGGCGCCCGCGCCTGGCGCAGGGTTGCCTGGCGCAGGGTCGCCTGCCGCAGGATCGCCTGCCGCAGGGTCGCCTGCCGCAGGATCGCCTGCCGCAGGATCGCCTGGCGAAACAACGCCTGCGCAAGAAACGCCTGCGCCAGCGTCGGCCGCCGCAGCTGAAAGTGCCCCAGCCGCTGCCGATTCCGCCACGCCCACCTGCAGCAACGGCCACCCCCTCGAACCGGGTGACCTGCTGTGCCTGACCTGCGGCGCCAGCGCCATCGAAACCGGCGCCGCCGCCCCAGCCAGCGTCGCTGCCGGCAGCGACGCTGTCATCCAGCCGGCGACCGTCGAGCACAGCGCAGATGAAGCCAGCGAGATCGACGGCTGGCAGTTGCAGCAGCAGATCAGCAACACCGACGGCATCCGCGAGCGCTACCACGCCCGCCACCGCGACACCGGCCAGCAGGCGGTGCTGACCCTCTACCGCGCCGGCGCCGAGCCGGACCCGGCCATCTACGACGTGCTGCGCCGCCTGCCGCTTGAGCACGTGCCGCAGTTGTTCGTCACCGGCCGCTGGCACGATCGCGCCTATGAGGTCAGCGAAGCGCTGGCCGGCAGCCTGGCGGACCTGGGCAGCGTGCTCGACGACCTGGACAGCGTGCGCAACGTGCTGCGCGAGCTGGGTCAGGCCCTGCACGCGTTCAACGAAGCCGGCCTGCGCCACCGCGACCTGCGTCCCACCAGCCTGTTGCTGCGCAGCCGCGAGCCGCTGGACATGGTCATCAGCGGTTTCGGCTCGGCGCGGCTTTCGGAGTTCGACCTGGACATCGTCTCGCCACTGGAGACCAGCCGCTACATGGCCCCGGAAGCTGTGGCCGGTGGCGTGGCGGCGGCCTCGGACTGGTGGAGCCTGGGCATGATCCTGCTCGAACAGCTGACCCACGGCGCGTGCTTTGCCGGGATCAACGCCAACGCTTACCTGATTCATGTGCTGGCCAACGGTGTGCCGCTGCCCGATGACCTCGACCCGCAACTGCACCTGCTGTTGCGCGGCCTGCTCGCACGCGACCGCCACCAGCGCTGGCAATGGCCGCAGGTCAGTGCCTGGCTGGCCGGTGAGCCGGTACAGGCCCCGGCCAGCGCCGGTGAACAGGCCGATGACCGCGAAGGCGCCACCGTGCAGCTCGGTCAGCAGCAGTACCGCAACCCACGCATCTTCGCCCTCGCCGCCGCCCAGGCCGAGCACTGGCCGCAGGCCCTCGATCACCTGCTGCGCGGTGTGCTGGTGACCTGGGCAGAACAACAGGGCCTGCCCTCGACGGTGCTCGCCGGGTTGCGCCAGGTGGTGCAGCACGAGGGTCTGGAAGACGACCTGCGCCTGATGCTGGCGCTGAAACTGCTCAACCCGCAGATTCCGCTGATCTACCAGGGCGAGATCGTCACCCCTGGCTGGCTGCTGCAGCATCCGCTGGAAGGCTACCGGCTGATCAGCGGCGCGGTGCCCGACCTGCTCGAACACTTGCAGACCGACACCTGGCTGTCGCGGCTCAAGACCCGCGCGCAGAACGTGCGTCAGCGCGCCTTGCACCAGCACATCGAGCTGGACGAACAGACCCTGCGTATCTACCTGCTGTCGACCTCGCGCGCCAACCTCGCCAGCCAATGGCAGGCCCGTCAGCGCCTGTTCCCCGACAGCGACCACTCCGGTGTGGTGTCACTGACACAGCGCCGGGTGATCGCCGAAGAAGACCTGATCGTGCTGCTCAGTGCCGAGCTCGGCCAGTTCCGCTCGGCCGAGTCGATCGTCAATGAGGCAGCCGAGCTTGCCCGCAGCGCCGAGGTCGGCTGGTTCGAGGCCGAGGCTGCCAGCGCGCTGTTGCAGCAGGGCCAGAGCGAGCTGTTCAGGGCCATCGACCAGCGCATCCAGGGCTTCGCCCGCTGCGGCGTGGGCACGGTCGATGAGTGGGCCGAGCAGTTCCGCCTCGAGCGGCGCATGCCACTGGCCAATGCCCTGGTGCTGCTGGCGATCCCTTCCAGCCAGTGGCTGGAGCCGCAGAAACAGCAATACGTGGCGCAGATTCTCGATTACTTCGAAAAGAAGGTGGTCAACGCCGTGCTGCGCGGGCCGCTGGTGCGCATGAGCATCGGCAAGACCACCGCGCGGGTCGACCTCAACGAGCTGCACAGCGAGCGCCGCCCGGCCGCGGCGTTGCTCGACCACCTGCTGCAACGCAACGCCCGCGAGGTGACCCTCGACCCGGAATGCTTCGCCAGCAACGATACCGTGGAGTCGCGCCTGCACGGGCTGTACCGGCAGAGTGCGCTGTATCGCCGCGATACCGGCATCGACGGCCTGTACCTGGGCTTCCCGTTCCTGCTCAGCCGTGACCCGCGCGGCACCGCACGACCGCGGCTGATGCCGCTGCTGCTGTGGCCGGTCAAGCTGCAACTGGAACTCGGCCGCCGTGGCCAGGCAGCCCTGGCCTTCGACAGTGAACGTGAAGAAGTGCGCCTGAACCCGGCCCTGGAAGGCGTGCTCGGGGTCGAGGCGTGCAAGCGCTGGCGCAGCATCGCCGATGAACTGCTGGGTCGCTCGTCGCTGCGCGCAGGCGATGTGCTGGACGCCTTCGGCCTGCTCGCCGGCACGCTGTCGCGCAGCCTCGGCCCGTTGCCTGCCAGCAGCGTCGAGCTTGCGCCGTATCAGGATCAACTGGCCTGCGCGGCCGTGCTGTTCCACGTCACCTTCATGGGCCAGGCGATCGGTGAAGACCTGCGCCTGCTCAAAGGCCTGTCGCCGGCCGGCACGGGCCTGGAAACCGCCCTGCGTCTGCGCAGCGATGAGGCCCCGGCACAGGTGCAGGCGGTCGGCGAACTGCAGCGCTTCTTCACCGTCGCCAGCGACCCGTCGCAGGAAGCGGCGGTGCTGCAGGCGCGCCAGGCTCCGGGCCTGCTGGTGGAAGGTCCGCCCGGCACCGGCAAGAGCCAGACCATCGTCAACATGGTCGGCGATGCCATCGGCCGCCAACGCAGCCTGCTGATCGTCTGCCAGAAGCACGCGGCGCTGGAGGTGGTGTACAAGCGCCTGGTGGCCGAGGGGCTGGGCCAGCGCATCGTCATGCTCAACGACATCAACCGCGACCGCGAGCCGGTGATCCGCAGCGTGCGCGAGCAACTCGAAGCGCTGCTCGACCCGGCTGGCGCGCCGCACAGCGTGCAGCATCAGCGCCAGCAAGTGGCCGCGCGCATCGAAGCACTGGAAGGCGAGCTCGACCGCTTCCAGCACAGCCTGCACCAGCCTGACCCGGCCACCGGCCTGAGCTACCGCGCCCTGCTCGGTGAGCTCATCGACTTGCAGGCAGGGCCTGCGCCACTGGAATTTCCCGCCCTGCGCCAGCGCCTGGGTGCGCTCGATGTGGGCCGCCTGGCGCAGCTGGAAGAACACTGCGCCCCGCTGATTCGCCACTGGTTGCCGGCACAGTTCGAGGGCAGCCCGTTCGCCCAACTGCGCAGCTTCGCCGCCGATGCCGCCAGCGTGCAGGCGTTTACTGACAGCTTGGCGCGCTTCTGCGCCGCAGAGCAGGCGCGGCTGGAGACCTTGCAGGCACACCCGGCCAGCTTCGAGGTCGACGACCCGGCGCCCTACCGCGCCTGGCGCACCGCCCATGCCGAGCGCCTGCTGAGCCTCGATGCCGCCAGCCGTGAGCGTCTGGCGCAGTGGCTGGGGTTGTTCCGTCAGCAGCGTGCCGAGCAGCCCCTGCGCGGCGCCCAGCTGCTGGCGCAGTTGCAGCAGGTGCAAGAGCGACTGGCCGAGCTGGACGCCGGGCACTACCAGCCCAGTGTGTCCCCGGCCCTGGCCGCCATGCCCCGTGGGCAACTGCGGCAGATGCTGGACGACAGCCAGGCACTGCTCGCCCCTGCTGGCTGGCCGCGCTGGCTCAACCCGCTGCACTGGCTGCGGCGCAACCGCGTGCAAGGTTTCCTGCGCCAGCAGGGGCAACAGGCCGAGCCTGCCCAACTGGCCGCGCTGGCCAGTGCCGCGCAGTTGCAACTGGCCTGGTACCCATTGCACGACCAGTTCACCAGCATCCGCCAGCAGCTTGGCCTGCCAGTGCAAGCCAGCGAGGGCGGCTTGCAGTTGCCGGGGGCGGTGCACAGCGTGCACAGCCAGGTGCAGCAGGTCGAACGCCTGGCGGCGGCGCTGGCCGCCTCGCCGCGCGCTGCGCAGAGCGATGCCGCCGCGCTCAGTGGCGAGCCGGCGCAGCTTCAGGCGCTGTTCGATGACCTCGACGCTGCGCTGCTGCGCCAGGCCGCGCGGGAAACCAGCCAGCACAGCTTGCAGGCTCTCGGCCAATGGCTCAGCGAACCATTGCAGGCGCAACTGGCCACGGCGCTGGCGCACAACCAGAGCAACGAGGCGGTCCTTCACGCCTTGCAACAGGCGCTGCCGAGCCTACCGGCCTATCAGCACTTTCGCGCCCGCGCCGGGCAACTGGGCAGCGACGAGCTGCACCTGTTGGCCCTGCTGCGCCAGCGTCAGGACGCGCTCGAGCACATCCCGGCAGACCAGCTCGAAGCCGCCGTGCGCCGCCTGCTCAAGCGTGAAGCACGCCTGGGCTGGAAGCACCGCATCGAGCAGGCCAACCCCGAACTGCTGTTCAGCCAGGCCGAGACCCAGACCAAGATCGCCAACCTGGCCCAAGCCGATGCGCAGATGCGCGAACTCAACCGCAGCCTGCTCGGCCAGGGCATCGACCTCAGCCGCCTGGGCAACCGCAAGCAGTGGGAGGATGTCACCCGGCTGACCGGCAAGCGCTCGCGGCGCCTGCGTGAATTCATCGAAATGGGCAGTCGCCTGGGGCTGATGGAGCTGCGCCCGGTCTGGCTGATGAACCCCGACGTCGCCAGCCGCGTGCTACCGCTGACCCAGGGCCTGTTCGACACGGTGATCTATGACGAAGCCTCGCAGATGCCGGTGGAATTCGCCCTGCCGACCCTGTTCCGCGGCAAGGTCACGGTGGTCAGCGGCGACGAGAAGCAAATGCCGCCCACAGCGTTCTTCTCGAGCCGCGTGGAAAGCGACGAAGCGCAGCTGTTCGACGGCGACGAGCCTGATGAAGACGCCGACGAAGAGGAGCGCGAGGCCTTCGAAGACACCTGGAACCGCCGCGAGATCAAAGACTGCCCAGACCTGCTGCAACTGGCGCGCAATGCCCTGCCCAGCACCACCTTGCAGATTCACTACCGCTCGGCCTACCGCGAACTGATCGGCTTCTCCAATGCCTCGTTCTATGGCAACCGCCTGAACGTGCCGGTGCGTCATCCGCAGGCCAACATTCTGCGCATCAAGCCGCTTGAGCTGATTCAGGTTCAGGGCATCTACCAGAACCAGAGCAACCCGACCGAAGCCGAACGGGTGGTCGACTACCTGGCCGCCCTGTGGCAGCGCCCCTATGCCGAGCGCGACTCGGTGGGCGTGGTGACCTTCAACCGCAAGCAGGCCGAACTGATCGAGGACTGCCTGGAGCAACGCGCCGAACAAGACCCCGCGTTCCGCGCCGCCTACGCCGAGGAACGCGAACGCAGCGAAGACGGCGAGAACATGGCGGTGTTCGTCAAGAACGTCGAGAACGTCCAGGGCGATGAGCGCGACATCATCGTGTTTTCCTCCACCTTCGGGCGCAATGCCCAGGGCAGCTTCCGGCGCAACTTCGGCGTACTCGGGCAGACCGGCGGCGAGCGCCGGCTCAACGTTGCGGTGACCCGCGCCCGGCGCAAGGTGGTGATGATCACCTCGATGCCGATTGGCGACATTTCCGACATGCTCAACACCCAGCGTGCACCGAGCAGCCCGCGTGACTACCTGCAAGGGTATCTAGAGTACGCCCGCAGCCTCTCGGCGGGAGAGTTCGACAACGGCGCCCGCCTGCTCGAGCGCCTGCAAACCGACCGCAGCAGCGCCGCGCCGCGCACTCAGGCCGGTGCCAGTGACGGCTTCGTCAGGGAAGTGGCGGCGTTCATCGCCGCCCAGGGCTGGCTGGCGACCCCGGCCAGTGCAGGCGATGCTTTCGGCCTGGATTTCGCCATCGAAGACCCCGGCACCGGCCTGTACGCCATCGGGATCGAGTGCGACGCGCCGTGCCACGGCCTGCTGGCGCGGGCCAGGGCGCGGGAAATCTGGCGCCCGCAGGTGCTCGGGCGGGCCATTGCGCACCTGCACCGGGTGTCCTCGCAAGCCTGGTACCACGACCCGGCAGGTGAACAGGCGCGCTTGCAGGCGGCCATCGAACAGGCACTTGCCGCTGCTGCCGGCACCCCGCCAGCCGAAACTCAAACGCCAACACAGGTGACGCCATGAGTGGTCCGAAGGTGGTGCGCATCGTCACCCGCGAAGAAATCCTCGCCCAGTGCGAAACCGCATTGCAGCGCCTCGACAAGGCCACCGCGCGCTGGCAGGCCCAGGCGCAGCGCCTGGGTACGCTCGACGCCACTCAGCTCGCCGCGATCGAGGCACGCGACCAACGCCTGCGCGCCCTGCTGGCGCAAGATCGCTTCCGGGAGGTGCAGGACGCCGTGGCGGTGGAGCAAGCCTTTCTCAAGCGCGACCTGCGCGAACGCCAGGCCCAGGCCATCGAGCGCGGCGCCGAGCAGCGCCAGCGGCAACGCCGGGTGCAGGACAACGCCGCGGTACTGCACAAGGCACTGGCAGCGGTGCCGGGGACGCCTGCCAGTGCGGCGGCGTTGCGTGACCTCGATGAACTCGCCGCACGCCCGGCCCAGGCCGATGCCGAGCAGCGCCTGGCTCAGGCCTTCGCCCTGCTCGCCGTGCCTGAAGCCGAGGCCCCGCTGTCGCTGGCCCAGCAACAGCTCGCTGAGCGGTTGCACGACGGCCAGCAGCAGCCCAGCTATGCCCAGTGGCTGGCCGAGCACGGCAGCGACGAGGCTCGCGACCCGCGCCTGCAACGCATCGACCGGCACATCGTCGAGCTGCAGCTGCTGCAGGGCGATGACGCTGCCGTGGCCTTCCTCGGCGCTTTGCAGCGCGCCGAGGCGTTGCCTGCCGGGGGCCAGCGCAATCTGCTGCTCGACAGCTTGGTGCTCGACCTGGCCGCCGCCACCCGTAGCGGCGAACAACGCCGTGAGCGCCTGGAACAGCTGCACACCTTGAGCGGCGAGATCGCCGAACTGCTGCCTGACACCCAAAGCGAGCTGCTGGCGCAACTGGATGCGTGCACCAACCAGACGCAAACCGCGCAGCTCGACGCACTGATCGAGCGCGCCGAGGCGGTGCTGGCCGAGCATGCCAACGCCCTGGCCGCCGAGGCGCGACGCCAGGCGGTGCTGCAAGGTTTGGCTAGCCTTGGCTACGAAGTGCGTGAAGGCATGGCCACCGGCTGGGCGCAGACCGGTCGCGTGGTGCTGCGCAAGCCAGCCACGCCGGGCTACGGCGTCGAGGTCGGCGGACAGGCCGAAAGCGGTCGCCTGCAAGTGCGCGCAGTGGCTCTGCACGCCGAACGTGATCGGCAGCGCGACCGCGACATCGAAACCCTCTGGTGCGGGGATTTCCAGCGATTGCAGGCCCTCTTGCAGGCCCAGGGCGACAGCCTGTCGATCGAGCGTGCCTTGCAGATCGGTGAAGTGCCGCTCAAGGAAGCTGAAGTGAACGATGAGCGGGGTGCGAGTGAGGCGCCATTGCAGCGGCATCAGTGAACGGTGGTCGTGTGAACTGGGCCTGCGACGCAGGCCATCGCGGCTAAACCCATTCCTGGAACGTGGTGGTCCTGTAGTAGCGGCTCAAGCCGCGAACAGCCTGCCCAAGGCATCCCGTCGGTTAAATAACGAAAAGTGACCAACGGGTCACGCTCTTATCACCCTTCTCTCCTACACTCAAATTCGGCCCGCGCACCGTTCGGAACAATCGCCTGAAATCAGTCGAACTTTCCTCTAGCGCGGCCAGTCATCACTAAGCAGGCCATGGCTACTTCACTCGCCTGCCACGCCTGCCTACCCCAAGCAGCTCAAGCGCCTTTGGCCAGGACGGCCAGTGCGCGGTGCAGCTGTGCATGACTCGGGGCACGGAACGCAATATGCATTACCGCAACATGCACAAGCGAGAATCAACGTGATGTAAATGCATCGGGTCCCAGCACCCGAACATAGGGACGGAGAGAGACTAATGATCAGTGCCGCTGTCGAGCCATCTGTAAACACCTTCACCACGCCGCATCGCGAGCCGCTGACTCCGAGTTTCATCACGACAGCCAAGGCACCGGGCGCCAAGCGCCAGAACAACCCGAACAAGCGCAAGGTCCTGTTCGTGACCTCGGAAATCGCCGACCTGGTCAAGACCGGCGGCCTGGGCGACGTGTCCGCCGCTCTGCCGCGGGCGATGTCCGATCTGCACGACGTGCGCGTGCTGATCCCCGGCTACCCGCAGGTGATGGACAGCGACAACCCGATCCACATCGTCGGTGAGCTGAGCGGTCACGCCGCCCTGCCGCCGTGCAAGATCGGCCGCATGGACTTGCCGGACGGCCTGGTCATCTACGTCCTCATCTGCCCCGAACTGTACGAGCGTGAAGGCACCCCCTACGGCGCCAACAATGGTCGCGACTGGCCAGACAACCATATTCGTTTCGCCCGCTTGGGGCTGGCAGCCGCCGACATCGCCGCCGGTGAAGGCATGGCGCACTGGACCCCTGATCTGGTTCACGCCCATGACTGGCCGGCAGGCCTGGCGCCGGCCTACATGCACTGGCGCGGCCTGAGCACGCCGACCCTGTTCACCATCCACAACCTGGCCTACCAGGGCGTGTACAGCCTGGCCTGCTGCCCGGAGCTGGCGATTCCCGAGCATGCGCTGCAACAAGAAGGCATGGAGTTCTACGGCAAGCTGTCGTTCCTCAAGGCCGGCCTCGCCTACTCCAGCCACATCACCACGGTCAGCGCCACCTACGCCAAGGAAATCACCACTGCCGAATTTGGCTGCGGCCTCGATGGTTTTCTCGCCAGCAAAGCCCAGCAGGGCCTGCTCGGCGGCATTCCCAACGGCATCGATGAAAGCTGGGATGCAGCCACCGACCAGCACCTGCAGCACAACTTCAGCCTCAATGACTGGGAGGGCAAATCGCTCAATGGCGATGAAGTGCGTGAACTGTTCGAGCTCGAGCCGAGCGAAGGGCCGCTGTTCGCCGTGGTCTCGCGTCTGGTCTACCAGAAAGGCCTGGACCTGACCCTGGCAGTGGCCGACTTCATCGTCGAGCAAGGCGGTCAGATCGCGATCATCGGCCGCGGCGAACCGGAAGAAGAGCAAGCCATGCGCGAGCTGGCGCTGCGCCATCCCGGGCGCATCGGCGTACGCATCGGCTTCAATGAGACCGATGCGCGGCGCATGTTCGCCGGCAGCGATTTCCTGCTGATGCCCTCGCGCTACGAGCCGTGCGGCCTGAGCCAGATGTACGCGCAACGCTTCGGCTCGCTGCCGGTGGCGCGCAATACCGGCGGGCTGGCCGACACCATCGAAAATGGCGTCACAGGCTTTCTCTTCGACGAATCGACCGCCGACAGCTACCGCGAGGCACTGGCCCGGGCCTTCTACATCTACAGCAAGCCCGACCTGCTCAACGCCATGCGCTGCCTGTCGATGACGCAACCCTTCAACTGGTGCCAGGCGGTCACGCCCTATGCGCGCCTGTACGAGGACCTGGTCAAGCAGAGCCAGCTGGCCCACTACTGATTCGGAGAGCTGAAGATGCACAGACACGGCGTACACCTGGTGGACGCCACGTCCGCGCGCTTCGCCCTCTGGGCGCCTGGCGCACGCGATGTGAGCGTGGAAGTCGCAGGGCAATCACCGCTGACCTTGCAGCCTGAGCCCGATGGCTGGTTCAGCGCCACCGGCCCAGCCCAGGCCGGGCAGCATTATCGCTTCGTCATCGACGGCCAGCTCAAGGTCGCCGACCCCGCTTCGCGTTATCAACCTGAAGGTGTCAACGGCCCCAGCGAGGTGGTTGCACCCGAATGGTTCGCCTGGCAGCACCCGTTCAATGGCCGGCCCTGGCACGAGGCGGTGATTCAGGAAGTCCACGTTGGCGTGCTCGGTGGCTACAAGGGTGTCGCCGAGCAGTTGCCGCGCCTGGCCAAGCTGGGCATCACCGCCATCGAGCTGATGCCGCTTGGGCAATTTCCCGGTGAGCGCAACTGGGGCTATGACGGCGTACTGCCGTTCGCCCCGCAGCACAGCTACGGCACCCCCGAAGAGCTCTGCCAACTGGTCGATGAAGCGCACCGGCTGGGCATGGCGGTGATGCTCGATGTGGTCTACAACCACTTCGGCCCCGACGGCAACTACTTGCATGAATACGCCCCGAGCTTTTTCAACGAGGCGAAGAAAACCCCGTGGGGCGCGGCCATCGACTTCAAGCAGGCGGCGGTGCGCGAGTTCTTCATGCAGAACGCCCTGATGTGGCTGCAGGACTACCGCATCGACGGCCTGCGCCTGGACGCCGTGCACGCCATCGACTCGCCGGACTTTCTCAAGCAACTGTCGCAGCGCGTGCGCGAACAAACCGCTGGCCGTGAGGTCTGGCTGGTGCTGGAAAACGAGCACAACCAGGCGTTTTTGCTGGAGGAGGATTTCGACGCGCAGTGGAACGACGACGGCCACAACGCCCTGCACGTGCTGCTGACCGGCGAAACCGAAGGCTATTACGCCGACTACAAGGACCGCCCCATCGAGCAACTGGCGCGCTGCCTGGCAGAAGGCTTCGTGTTCCAGGGCCAGCAAAACCGCCACGGCGAAGCGCGCGGCGAGCCGAGCGGGCACCTGCCGCCGAGCGCCTTCGTGCTGTTTCTGCAAAACCACGACCAGATCGGCAACCGTGCGCTGGGCGAGCGCCTGACCCGGCTGTGCCCGCCTGCCGCGCTGCGCGCCGCCACCGGCCTGCTGTTGCTGTCGCCGATGATCCCGTTGCTGTTCATGGGCGATGAAGAAGGCAGTCGCGCGCCGTTCCTGTTCTTCACCGACTTCCATGACGAGCTGGCCGACGCTGTGCGCGAAGGCCGCCGCGGTGAATTCGCGCACTTTGCCGCCTTCGCCGACCCCGACACCCGGGAAAACATCCCCGACCCCAACGCCCTTGCCACCTTCCACTCCAGCCAGCCTCACGGCGACGACGTGCTGGCCGGCTGGCATGGCCTGTACCAACAGCTGCTGGCGCTGCGTCATCAGCGCATCGTGCCGCACCTGCCCGGCAGCCACAGCCTGGGCAGCCAGGTGCTGGGCGACAAGGCCCTCACCGCGCGCTGGCGCCTGGGCGATGGCAGCGAGCTGCGCATCGACCTCAACCTTGCCGAGCGGCCCCAGGCGGTCGAGCTGCCGGCCCCGGCCCAGCGCCTGTTCGACAGCAGTGACAACGCCCATTCCGACTCGATGCTGGCGGCCTACAGCTGCGTCGTCAGCCTGACTCCACCTGCCGCGGAGACGCCATGAGCGACAACCCCCTGCATCAACTGGCGGCACGGGTCGGCATCGCCCGCGACTGGACCGACGCCAACAACCGTGCGCAGCAGGTCAGCGATGACGTGCTGCGCGGTGTACTCGGCGCCCTGGGTCACCCCGCCGCCGACGCCGGTGAGGTCAGCGCCAGCCTGGCCGAGCTGGAACAAGCGCAAGATCTTCAGGCATTGCCCAAACTACTCACCTGCGATGTCGGTCAGGCGCTGACGCTGCAACCGTGGTTCAGCCCTGGCAGCACCGCCCGCTGCACCGATGAGACCGGCGCCAGCCGCGAGTTGACCCTCGGCGAGCAGGCCGAGCTGCCCAACGACCTGCCCATCGGCTACTACCAGATCGACGTCGACGGCCGCAGCCTGAGCGTTGCCGTCGCGCCGCTGCGCTGCCATAGCCTTGACGACGCCGTTGGCGAGCCGCCTGCGCGCTGCTGGGGCCTGGCCGCCCAGCTGTACAGCCTGCGCCGCAGCGGTGACGGCGGCTATGGCGACCTGCTGGCCCTGGAGCATCTGGCGCGCAGCGCGGCCGAACGCGGCGCCGATGCCATCGCCATCAGCCCGATCCATGCCTTGTCGCCCTACGAACAACAGCACTACAGCCCCTACTCACCGTCAAGCCGCCTGCTGCTCAACAGCCTCTACGCCAGCCCCGCCGCCTTGCTCGGTGAGCGTGAAGTGCGCGCGGCGATCGAGGCTGAAGGACTGGGGCAGATTCTCGAAGACCTGGAAGCCCAACCGTTGGTCGACTGGCCGCGCGCCGCCGAGGTGCGTGAGCGCCTGTTGCAGGCGCTGTACAAGGACTTCAGCCAGGGCCAGCACCCATTGCGCGCCGACTTCGACAGCTTCCGCGAGGCCGCTGGCGAAGCGCTGGAACACCATTGCCGCTTCGAAGTGCTGCAAGGCGAAGCGGTCGACCAGGGGCTGGGCGCCGACTGGCGGCGCTGGCCGAAGGCCTGGCAAGACCCCTACCACGCTGAAGTCGAGGCCTTCGCCAGTACCTACCCGGCGCGCATCGAGTTTCGCGCCTTCTGCCAGTGGCTGACCGACCGCAGCCTGCAACGGGCGCAACAGGCGGCCCGGGGCAATGGCATGCAGGTGGGGTTGATCGCTGACCTGGCGGTCGGTGCCGATGGTGCCGGCAGCCAGGCCTGGAGCCGTCAGGATGAACTGCTCGCAGACCTCACCGTCGGCGCCCCGCCAGACATCATCAACCGCGCAGGCCAAGACTGGGGCATCTGCGGTTTCTCGCCCGAAGGGCTCAAGCGCAACGGGTTCCGCGCCTTCATCGAAATGCTGCGGGCCAACCTGGCGCATGCCGGCGGCCTGCGCATCGACCATGTGATGGGCCTGCGCCGGCTTTGGCTGATCCCCAAGGGTGCCTCACCCAAAGAAGGTGCCTACGTACACTACCCGTTCGACGACATGCTGCGCCTGCTGGCCCTGGAATCGGTGCGCCATCAGGCGGTGATGCTCGGTGAAGACCTCGGCACCGTGCCCGAAGGCCTGCGCGAACAGCTGGCCGACAAGGCCGTGCTGGGTATGCGCGTGCTGGCCTTCGAGCAACAGGGCCCGGGCAATTTCACCCCGCAGATGCAGTGGCCCGACAACGCCCTGGCCACCACCGGCACCCATGATCTGGCGCCGCTGGCAGGCTGGCTGCAAGCGCGCGACATCGACTGGCAGAAGCGCCTGGAGCTGATCGACGACGACGCCGAACGGTCCTGGCGTGAGGAACGCGACAAGGAAACTGCCGGGCTGCGCGCCCTGCTCGAACAGGCATGCGGCGCGCTGGATGACGACGAGGCGGTGATCGATGCGGCCATCGCCTTCCTTGGCAAGACCCGCGCACCGCTGGTGCTGATTCCCCTGGAAGACCTGCTCGGCAACAGCGAGCAACCGAACATGCCCGGCACCACCGACGGCCACCCCAACTGGCAGCGGCGCCTGGCGCCGCCTGCCGCCAAGCTACTCGACGAGGTCGACGCCGCCCGGCGTCTGGAACTGCTGGCACAAGCCCGTGAATACGCGTGGGAGCGCGACCGATGAAGCCATTGACTGCAACCGTACGCCTGCAATTTCACAGTGACTTCACCCTCGACGACGCCGTGCCGCTGGTGCCCTACTTTGCCCAGCTGGGCATCAGCCACCTGTACGCCTCACCGATCCTCAAGGCCCGTGCCGGCTCACGGCATGGCTATGACGTGGTCGACCCGACCCAGGTCAACCCTGAGCTGGGCGGCGAAGCCGCACTGGAACGGCTGATCGCCGCGCTGCGCCAGCACGGTATGGGCTTCATTCTCGACACCGTGTCCAACCACATGGCCGTCGGCGGCGCCGACAACCCTTGGTGGCAGAGCCTGCTGGCCTGGGGTCGGCGCAGCCCGTATGCCGAGTTCTTCGACATCCAGTGGCACTCCAGCGACCCGCTGCTGGCCGGCCAGTTGCTGCTGCCGTTCCTTGGCAACGACTACGGCATCGCGCTGAAGAACGGTGAGCTGCCGCTGACCTTCGACGGCGAACACGGCCGCCTGGAAGTGGCCCACCACGAGCACCGCTTCCCGATCTGCCCGCTCGATTACGCCCAGGTACTGCAAGGCAGCGACAGCCCTGAGCTGCAAGCCCTGGCCGCGCGCTTCGGCGCCTTGCGCGATGCCGCCGTGCCGCTGGCAGCCGCCCAGGCGTTGCAAGGCGAGCTGGCGCAACTGCATGCCGATGGTGTGCGCCTCGATGCGCAACTGCGAGCCTTCGACGCCCGCAGCGAAGCCGGCCTCAAGCGGCTGCACGCACTGCTCGAGCGCCAGGCTTATCGCTTGGCCAGCTGGCGCACCGCCGCTGACGACATCAACTGGCGGCGCTTCTTCGACATCAACGAACTGGGCGGTCTGCGCGTCGAGCGCGCGATGGTCTTCGAGGCGACCCACGCCAAGCTGTTCGAGCTGATCGAGCGCGGCCTGGTCGATGGCCTGCGCATCGACCACATCGACGGCCTGGCCGACCCGCGCGGCTATTGCCGCAAACTGCGCCGCCGGGTCGATGGCCTGCTGGCGGCGCGTCCGCTGGACACCGCTGTGGAGCACTTCCCGATCTACGTCGAGAAGATCCTCGGCACCGGCGAGCACCTGCACCGCGATTGGCTGACCGACGGCACCACCGGCTATGAATTCATGAACCAGGTGTCGCTGGTGCTGCACGACCCAGCCGGCGAGGCCCCGCTCACCGAGCTGTGGCAGCGCCTGAGCGAACGTCCGCTGTTCGCCGAGGAAGTGCGCCAGGCCCGTGCGCTGGTGCTCAATGCCAGCCTTGCCGGCGACTTCGAGTCAGTGGCGCAGGCCTTGCTGCAGGTGGCGCGCAACGACCTGATGACCCGCGACATCACCCTCGGCGCGATCCGCCGCGGCGTGCAGGCGCTGGTCGAGCACTATTCGGTGTACCGCACCTACATCAACGCCCTGGGCCGCCCGGCCGAGGACGAGTCGTTCTTCCAGCAGGCGTTGAGTGATGCCCGCCAGTCACTGCCCGAAGCAGACTGGCCGGTGCTCGAGCAACTGCAAGTGTGGCTGGGCGGGCAACGCTGGCGCAGCCTGCCGCCGGGCAAGGCGCGCAAGCAATTGCGCCACGCCTGCGTACGCTTCCAGCAGCTCACCGCCCCAAGCGCGGCCAAGGCCGTGGAAGACACCGCCTTCTACCGTTCGGCGCGGCTGCTGTCGCGCAACGATGTGGGCTTCGAGGCCGAGCGCTTCAGCGCCCCGCTGGAGGATTTCCACATCGAGGCGCAGCGCCGCCTTGGCGCCTTCCCCGACAACCTGCTGGCCACCGCCACCCACGACCACAAACGTGGCGAGGACACCCGCGCGCGCCTGGCGGTGCTCAGCGAGCGCGGCCCGTGGCTGGCCGAGCGCATCGAGCACTGGCGCAGCCTGGCCGCGCCCCTGCGCAAGGACGACGCGGACGGCCCGGCGCCGAGCCCGGCCGATGAAATGATGCTGTTGCAGACCCTGCTCGGCAGCTGGCCGCTTGACCTCGATCTCAACGACAGCAGCGCGGTCAAGAGCTACATCGAGCGCTTGCAGCAGTGGCAGCAAAAAGCCCTGCGCGAGGCCAAACTGCGCAGCAGCTGGAATGCACCCAACCAAGACTACGAGCAGGTCTGCGCCACCTATATCGCCGACCTGCTCAGCGCCGACGCGCACGCCGAGCTGCGTGAATCGCTGCACCAGGCAGCCGACGCCATCGCCTGCCCCGGTGCCCTCACCGGCCTGGCGCAGTGCCTGCTGCGCATGACCGTGCCGGGCGTGCCTGACCTGTATCAGGGCAACGAGTACTGGGACTTGTCGTTGGTCGACCCGGACAACCGCCGCCCGGTCGACTACCCGGCGCGTCGGCGCAGCCTGGATGACAGCGTCGCGCTCGATGAGCTGCTCGCTCACTGGCGCGACGGGCGTATCAAGCAGACGCTGATCGCACGGGTGCTCGACTGTCGCCGCGCCCACCCCGAGCTGTTCCGCCGCGGCGAATATCAGCCGCTGAGCGTAGAGGGCCGGCATGCCGACAAGGTCATGGCCTTCGCCCGCGTCGCTGATGGCGAGCGTGCCATCGTGATTCTCCCGCGGCTGGCCGCCAGCCTGCTCGGTGAGCAGGCGCAGACGCCGTTGATCCCTGCCCAGACATGGGACGACACCCGGGTGATCTTGCCGTTCGACTTCTCCCCTGCCACATGGTCGGGACTTTTCGCAAACGCCGCTGTCAGCCCTACTAAGGAGCTGAAGTTGAGCGCCGCGTTAGCCGAGTTTCCGGTCAACCTGTTCATCGAACATGATTAAGCGCATCCAGGAGCATAACGATGAGTGTCGAAGATAAACGTATCCGCGAGTTCGCCTACCAGATCTGGGAATCGGAAGGTAAGCCAGAAGGCCAGGAAGAGCGCCACTGGGGCATGGCCCGCAAGCTGGCCGAAGCCGAGTCGCTGGCGCCCAAGGCAGCGCCGCGCAAGCGCGCAGCGGCCAAAGGCAAGACCAGCGCCGACGTCAGCCAAGACCCTACCCGCAGCGCCGCCCCGGCCAAGCGCGCCAGCGTCGCCAAGAGCGCTGCCCTGCCTGGCGCCGAGCCTTCGCCGCAGGGCAAGACCACGGCTGCGAAAAAGCCACGCACTGCGGCCAAGAAAGCCACCGACGGCTGACCCTTGCGGTTTTCGCGCTGCCGCCCGGCAGCGCCCTTCACCCCGCTGTACCTGTACCGGCATTACCTGCGAATCGGTCCGCCCCTGACGGGGAACGGACCGGTTGGCGTGGAGGCCTGAAACGTTTCACCGTCCCCGATCACTTGGCCATCCGAGACTGCCATGACCCAACGTAAACCGAAGAAAAACCGCTCTGTCGCCCCTTCGCGCATTCGTGAAGGCATGCCCTTTCCCCTCGGCGCCACCTGGGATGGACTGGGCGTCAACTTCGCCTTGTTCTCGGCCAACGCGACCAAGGTCGAGCTGTGCATTTTCGACTCCTCCGGCGAGAACGAACTCGAACGCATCGAGCTGCCCGAATACACCGACGAGATCTACCACGGCTACCTGCCCGACGCCCATCCCGGGCTGGTCTACGGCTACCGTGTGTATGGCCCGTACGAGCCTGAGAACGGCCACCGCTTCAACCACAACAAGCTGCTGATCGACCCCTACGCCAAGCAGCTGGTCGGTGAGCTGAAGTGGGACCCTGCGCTGTTCGGCTACGTGCTGGGTGAAGAGGACACCACGTTCGACGAGCGCGACAGTGCCCCCTTCGTGCCCAAGTGCAAGGTCATCGACCCCGCTTTCACCTGGGGCCGAGACCAGCGCGTGCAGGTGCCGTGGGAAAATACCGTGTTCTACGAAGCCCATACCCGTGGCATCAGCATGCGCCACCCTTCGGTTCCGGAGAAACTGCGCGGCACCTTCGCAGGCCTGGCTAACGATGATCTGCTCAAGCACATCAAGGACCTGGGCGTCTCGAGCATCGAGCTGCTGCCGATCCATGCCTTCGTCAACGACCAGCACTTGCTCGACAAGGGCTTGAACAACTACTGGGGCTACAACTCGATCGCCTTCTTCGCGCCGCACCCGGCGTATCTTGCCAGCGGCAAGATCGCCGAATTCAAGGAGATGGTCGCGCACCTGCATGACGCGGGCCTGGAGGTGATTCTCGATGTGGTCTACAACCACACCGCCGAGGGCAACGAAAAAGGCCCGACCTTGTCGATGCGCGGTATCGACAACGCCTCGTACTACCGCCTGATGCCAGAAGAAAAGCGCTACTACATCAACGATTCCGGCACCGGCAACACCCTCGACCTGAGCCACCCGTGCGTGTTGCAGCTGGTGACCGATTCGCTGCGCTACTGGGCCGGCGAGATGCATGTCGACGGCTTCCGCTTCGACCTGGCGACCATCCTTGGCCGCTACCACGACGGCTTCAACGAGCGTCACAGCTTCCTCGTCGCCTGCCGCCAGGACCCGCTGCTGCGATCGGTCAAGCTCATTGCAGAGCCGTGGGACTGCGGCCCGGGCGGCTACCAGGTGGGCAACTTCGCCCCCGGCTGGGCCGAATGGAACGACGCCTTCCGCGACACCGTGCGCGCCTTCTGGAAAGGCGATGAAGGCCAGCTGGCCGATTTCGCCGGGCGCATCACCGCCTCCGGTGATCAGTTCAACAATCGTGGTCGCAGGCCTTACGCCTCGGTCAACTTCATCACCGCCCACGATGGCTTCACCCTGCGCGACCTGGTGTCGTACAACGACAAGCACAACGAGGACAACGGCGAAGACAACAACGACGGCAGCAACAACAACATCTCGTGGAACTGCGGTGAAGAAGGCCCCACCGAGAACCCGGAGATCAAAGCCCTGCGCATGCGCCAGATGCGCAACTTCTTCGCCACCCTGCTGTTGTCCCAGGGCACACCAATGATCGTTGCCGGCGACGAGTTCAGCCGCACCCAGCACGGCAACAACAACGCCTACTGTCAGGACAGCGAGATCGGCTGGATCAACTGGGAGCTGGACGAGGAAGGCAGTGAGCTGCTGGCCTTCGTCAAGCGCCTGACCCGCCTGCGCTCGACCTACCCGGTACTGCGTCGGTCGCGCTTCCTGGTCGGTGACTTCAACGAGGCCACCGGGGTCAAGGACGTCACCTGGCTGGCGCCCGACGGCAACGAGATGAACGTCGAGCAGTGGGAAGACGCCAATGGCCGCTGCCTGGGCATGCTCATGGATGGCCGCGCGCAGGTCAGCGGCATCGCCCGCAAGGGTGAGGACGCCAGCTTGCTGCTGATCGTCAACGCCCACCACGACACCGTGCCGTTCACCCTGCCTTCGGTGCCCGATGGCGATCAATGGAACTGCCTGATCGACACCGACCGACCCAAGCTGCGCAAGGGCGAGCAACACGCCTTCGACACGCAGTTCGAGGTCAAGGGGCGTTCGCTGCTGCTGTTCGCCTTGCAGCGCGAGGAGGACTGAACCGCGCCGGGGCGGGCTGTGTCGTAGACAGTATCTGCCCGCCCCGACGGCAGTTTCAGGAGGACGCGTGAATCACGAAGCCGGCGGTCAAGGTTTCGCCACTTCCGCCCAGGCCGCAGCCGTACACCGGCTGCGGGTCCTGACGGTCAACACCCACAAGGGCTTCACTGCATTCAACCGGCGCTTCATCCTGCCGGAACTGCGCGATGCGGTGCGCAGCACCCAGGCCGACATCGTCTTCCTTCAGGAAGTGCTCGGCAACCACGATCGCCACGCCGCCCGCCACCCTGGCTGGCCGGCCACCTCGCAATACGAATTTCTCGCCGACAGCATGTGGAGCGACTACGCCTATGGGCGCAACGCCGTGTACCCGGCCGGTCACCATGGCAACGCGCTGCTGTCCAAATACCCGATTCTCGAGCACCGCAACCTCGATGTGTCGATCACCGGCCCCGAGCGTCGCGGCCTGCTGCACTGCGTGCTGGATGTGCCCGGCCCGCAGCCGGTGCATGCCATCTGCGTGCACCTGTCGCTGCTGGAAAGCCACCGCCAGCAGCAGCTGCAACTGCTGCGCCGGCTGCTCGCCTCACTGCCCGCGGAGGCACCGGTGATCATCGCTGGCGATTTCAACGACTGGCAACTGCGCGGCAACCGCACCCTGGCAGAAGAAGCCGAGCTGCACGAAGCCTTCGAACGCCACCACGGCCTGCTGGCGCGCACCTACCCCGCGCGCCTGCCACTGCTGCGCCTGGACCGCATCTACCTGCGCAATGCCCAGAGCCATGCGCCGAAGATTCTCGGCCACAGGCCCTGGACGCATTTGTCCGATCATCTGCCATTGACGGTTGAGGTGCAGTTCTAGGCTGCAGGCGGTTTCTCCGGGGCTGTGGGCGCCGTCGGCTGTTTGCCCGCCTGCACCTTGATGCGATCGCGAAAGCTCTGAATCAGCGGCTCGCGGGAACGGCCGCGGCGTATGGCCGTGGTGAAGGGCGCCTGATAGCCAAAGGTGTTGGGCAGCAAGACCTTCAGGCGCTTGCGCTCGACCCAGTGCTGGGCGTGGTGCTCGGGCAAATAACCGATATAGGCACCTGACAGCACCAGAATCAGCTGGGCTTCCATCGACTCGACGGTGGCGGCGCTTTGCTTGAACCCGTGCCGCGCCAGTTCCGACTGGCTCCAGTAGCCGCGTCCGACCATGCGCTGTTGGGCGATGACTTCGGCGGGGATGCGCGTCTGCGTGTACAGCGGATGGCGGTCGCTGCAGTACAACCAGTGCTGCTCCTTGTACAGCGCCTGGTACACCAGCCCGCTGGTGCGCACCGAGAAGGCGCCGATGGCCAGATCCAGCCGATTGTCCAGCAGGCCCAGTTGCAGTTCGGCCGGGCTGAGCACCGCCAGGTGCAGGTGCACCGCCGGATGCTCCTGGGTGTAGGCGCCGATGATGTCGGCGAGCGGCAGCGCCGGGTCGCTGACGGTGGAGTCCAGCACACCGAGGTTGAGCGTGCCGCGCAGCTCGCCTTTCAACGAGGCGGCATAGCGCTCGAAGTCGTGCAGCTCGGCCAGCATGCGCAAGGTCTCCTGATGAAACAGCTCGCCCTTGCCGGTCAGGCTGAAACCGCCGCGACCGCGATGGCACAGGGCAACCCCGAGCAGCGACTCCAGCTGGCTCATGTAGGTACTGATCGCCGAGGTGGAAAGATTCAACTCTTGCTGGGCGGCGGCAAACCCCTGGTTGCGCACCACGCTGGCAAAGATGCGCAGCAGCTTGAGATCGGGCAATGCGGACGACATGACGGCGTTCCTGGGAGAGATCACAGAGAGCGCCAGTCTAGCGTCCGATAGTTCAGAAATCTCTGAAGTGATTATTTGCTCGCAGCGATTTGTCGCACCCCGCGCAGTGCCCAGAATCGGCCCACGACAACCATAAAATCTGTGAGGCCCACCGTGGACGACTCCCTCCACCAACCCCTGGGCGGCAACCAGATGCCGCGCTTCGGCGGCATCGCCACCATGCTGCGCCTGCCCCATGTGCAGGCCCCGGAAGAACTCGCCCGGCTCGACGCCGCCTTCATCGGCATCCCCCTCGACATCGGCACCTCGCTGCGCTCCGGCACGCGCTTCGGCCCCCGGCAGATTCGCGCCGAGTCGGTGATGATTCGCCCTTACAACATGGCCACCGGTGCGGCGCCGTTCGACTCGCTGAACGTGGCCGACATCGGCGACGTCGCGCTCAACACCTTCAACCTGCTCGACACCGTGCGCATCATCGAGCAGCACTACGACGGCATTCTCGAACACGGCATCATCCCGCTGACCCTGGGTGGCGACCACACCCTGACCCTGCCGATTCTGCGTGCGATGAAAAAGAAGTACGGCAAGGTCGGCCTGGTCCACGTCGATGCCCACGCCGACGTCAACGACCACATGTTCGGTGAGAAGATCGCCCACGGCACCACTTTCCGCCGCGCCCAGGAGGAAGGCCTGCTCGACAGCGAGCGCGTGGTGCAGATCGGCCTGCGCGCCCAGGGCTATACCGCCGACGACTTCAACTGGAGCCGCAACCAGGGCTTTCGCGTGGTGCAGGCCGAAGAGTGCTGGCACCAGTCGCTGGCGCCGTTGATGGCTGAGGTGCGGGCCAAGGTCGATGGCGGCCCGGTGTACCTGTCGTTCGACATCGATGGCATCGACCCGGCCTGGGCGCCGGGCACCGGCACCCCGGAAGTCGGCGGGCTGACCACCATCCAGGCGCTGGAAATCATCCGTGGCTGTCAGGGCCTGAATCTGATCGGCTGCGACCTGGTCGAGGTCTCCCCGCCCTACGACACCAGCGGCAACACCGCGCTGCTGGGCGCCAACCTGCTGTATGAGATGCTCTGCGTGCTGCCAGGGGTGGTGCACCGATGAGCGCCGCGCTGCCAGACAGTGCACCGAACGGCCGCGAAGCCGAGGTGCAGGCCGCCGCCGAACGGCTGGTGGAGGCCTTCGCCAGCAACGACACGGCGCGCTACTTCGCCTGTTTCAGTGACGATGCGACGTTCGTCTTCCACACCCAGCCGCGGCCGCTGTCGCTCGAGGCGTACAAAGCGCTCTGGCAGCAGTGGCAGAGCGAGGGCTTCGCGGTACTGGGCTGTCGCTCCAGCGCAGCGCACGTCAGCTTGTACGGCGAGGTAGCGATCTTCATCCATGACGTTGCCACGCAGTTGTATCTGGACGGCCAGGAACAGCACTTGCAGGAGCGCGAGACCATCGTCTTTCGTCGCGAGGACGGACGCTGGCTGGCGTGCCACGAGCACCTCTCGGCCCCCAGCCTGAGCTGATCGCCGGCGCGCCTGGGGCTACCCTCCCCGCGCGCGCCGTGGCCCCACATCCAGGGCCTTGCCGTATTGCCGTAACACCGCCCACCGGCGCTTGCCGGGGGTGAATAAAAAGGTCGGCGAGCCTGAGCCGACCTTACAAGAACCGTGACAGGCACCGGAGAACCACCATGAGTCACTCCACGGGTATCGAAACCTTCGGCGTCGAGCAGATTCCCGACGCCCAGCGCAATGCCTCCCCCACCGACCTGTTCCGACTGATCTTCGGCGGCGCCAACACCTTCGCCACGGCGGTGCTGGGCAGCTTTCCGGTGCTGTTCGGCCTGTCGTTCCAGGCCGGGGTCTGGGCGATCATTCTCGGCGTGGCGGTGGGCGCGGTGATTCTTGCGCCCATGGGGCTGTTCGGCGCGCTCAACGGCACCAACAACGCGGTCTCCTCCGGCGCACACTTCGGCGTGCACGGGCGCATCGTCGGCTCGTTCCTTTCACTGCTCACGGCGGTGGCGTTCTTCTCACTGTCGGTGTGGAGCTCGGGCGATGCGCTGATCGGCGGCGCCCGGCGCCTGGTCGGCCTACCCGAAAACGACCTGACCCTGGGTCTTGCCTATGGGCTGTTCGCCGTGCTGGTGCTGGCAGTGTGCATCTATGGCTTTCGCATCATGCTGTGGGTCAACAAGGTCGCGGTGTGGGCGTCGAGTCTGCTGTTCCTGCTCGGTGTGGTCGCCTTCGCCGGGCCGTTCGACGTCAACTACGCCGGCACCCTCAGCGTCGAGCAGCCAGGGTTCTGGGCGGCGTTCATCGGCGCGGCGCTGCTGGCGATGAGCAACCCGGTGTCGTTCGGCGCCTTTCTCGGCGACTGGTCGCGCTATATCCCGCGCCACACCCCCAAGCGCCGGATCATGCTGGCGGTGGTCGCGGCCCAGGCCGGTACGTTGATTCCGTTTCTGTTCGGCCTGTGCACCGCCACCCTGGTAGCGACCCAGGCGCCGCAGTACATCGAGGCGAGCAACTACGTCGGCGGCCTGCTGGCGATCGCGCCGAGCTGGTTCTTCCTGCCGGTGTGCCTGATCGCGCTGATCGGCGGCATGTCCACCGGCACCACCGCGCTGTATGGCACGGGTCTGGACATGTCGAGCATGTTCCCGCGGGTGCTCAGCCGCGCGCTGGCAACGCTTCTGATCGGCGTGGCGGCGATCGCGTTCATCTTCATCGGCCGCTTCGCCTTCAACCTGGTGCAGAGCGTCTCGACCTTCGCCGTGCTGATCGTCACCTGCACCAGCCCGTGGATGGTGATCATGATCCTTGGCCTGATCGTGCGCCGCGGCGTCTACCACGCCGACGACCTGCAGGTGTTCACCCGTGGTGAGCGCGGCGGGCGCTACTGGTTCGAGCATGGCTGGAACTGGCGTGGACTGGGCGCCTGGCTGCCGAGCGCGGCGCTGGGCCTGTGCCTGGTCAACCTGCCCGGTCAGTTCGTCGGCCCGCTGGGCACGCTGGCCGGCGGCATCGACATCAGCCTGCCGGTGACCCTGGGCCTGGCCGCGCTGCTGTACCTGGCGCTGCTCAACCTGTTCCCGGAACCGGCCGAGGTCTATGGGCCTGCCGGCCCGCGCTGGGTGCGGCAGAAAAGTCCCACCGGCCTGCCCGTGAAGGGCGCGGGTCTGGCCTGAGCCTTCGTGCACCGGGCGCGCGGCGCCCGGCCCACTTCCTTTCCAGAACAATGAGAACAACACCATGCTCCTGGATATTTCCGTAGTGATCGTTTACGCCGCCGGCATGCTGCTGCTCGGCTGGTACGGCATGCGCCGCGCACGCACCCAGGAAGATTACCTGGTGGCCGGGCGCAACCTCGGCCCGGCCTTCTATCTGGGCACCATGGCGGCCACCGTGCTGGGCGGTGCGGCGACCGTCGGCACCGTGCGCCTGGGCTATGTGCACGGCATTTCCGGGTTCTGGCTGTGCGCGGCCCTGGGCGCCGGGATCATCGTGCTCAACCTGTTCCTGGCAAAACCCCTGCTCAGGCTGCGCATCAGCACCGTGACGCAGATCCTCGAGCGCCGCTACACGCCGATGGCGCGTCAGGCCAGCGCGGTGGTGATGTTCGCCTACGCGCTGATGATCGCCGTGGTCTCCACCCTGGCCAGTGGCACCGTGCTGCAGGTGCTGTTCGACCTGCCCTTCGTCGCCGCCATTCTGCTGGCCGGTGGCGTGGTGGTGGTGTATTCGAGCATCGGCGGCATGTGGTCGCTGACCCTGACCGACATCGTGCAGTTCGTGATCAAGACCGTCGGCCTGATGTTCGTGCTGTTGCCGATCTGCCTGTGGCGCGTCGGCGGCTGGGAGGCCCTGCAAGCGAAATTGCCCGACGCCGCGTTCAGCTTCACCACCCTGGGCTACGACACCATCCTCACCTACTTCCTGATCTACTTCTTCGGCATCCTCATCGGCCAGGACATCTGGCAACGGGTGTTCACCGCACGCAGCGAACGCGTGGCGCGGGTGGCCGGCAGCCTGGCCGGGATGTACTGCGTGATCTATGGCTTGGTCGGCGCGCTGATCGGCATGTGCGCCAAAGTGCTGCTGCCCGACCTTGCCAACGCCAACAACGCCTTCGCCTCGATCGTGCAGAGCGCCTTGCCCGACGGCATTCGCGGCCTGGTGATCGCCGCTGCCCTGGCGGCGATGATGTCCACCGCCAGCGCCGGGCTGCTGGCCGCCTCGACCACCATCACCGAAGACCTGCTGCCCAGGCTGCGCGGCGGTCGCGCATCGAGCCTGGGCATGGCCCGCGCCTTCACCTTCCTCACCGGTTTGCTGGTGCTGGGCATCGCCCTGGTGGTCACGGATGTGATCGGCGCGCTGACCCTGGCCTACAACCTGCTGGTCGGCGGCATCCTGATTCCGATGCTCGGCGCCATCTACTGGAAGCGTGCGACCACCACCGGGGCGATTCTGAGCATGGCGCTGGGCTGCGGCACGGCGCTGGTGTTCATGCTGCGCGACGGCCTGGAAGCCAATACACCGATCTACTACAGCCTGAGCGTCGGCCTGCTGGCCTTCGTGCTGGGCAGCCTGCTGACCCGGCCGCAGTTGCACGCCACGCGCATTGCCTAAGGTCTGGCGTCGATTCGCTGCACCGGTGCCAGCCAGCACAGGTGCCGCGTGCTCACTTCAAAGGAAAACCAGCATGACCACCTGTGGAGAATTTCTCGTCCAGCAGCTCCAGGCCTGGGGCGTGGACACCGTGTTCGGCATTCCCGGCGTGCACACCGTCGAGCTGTATCGCGGCCTGCCGGGCAGCGGCATCCGCCATGTCACCCCACGCCACGAGCAGGGCGCAGGGTTCATGGCCGACGGTTACGCGCGGGTCAGCGGCAAACCCGGTGTGTGCTTGATCATCACCGGGCCCGGAATGACCAATATCCTCACCGCCATGGCCCAGGCCTATGCCGACTCGATCCCGATGCTGGTGATCTCCAGCGTCAACGAACGTGACCGTCTGGGCCTGGGCAAGGGGTATCTGCACGAGCTGCCCGACCAACGCGCGCTGGTCGCCGGGGTGGCCGCGTTCAGTCATACGGTGATGACGGTCGAGCAATTGCCCGAGGTGCTGGCCCGCGCCTTCGCGGTCTTCGACAGTCAGCGGCCGCGGCCTGTACACATCGAGCTGCCGCTGGATGTGATCACTGCTGCGGCCGGGCACCTGCCGCTGCGCCCACGGGTCATCACCCCACCGCCGGCTGCGCACCCTGCGCTGATCGAACAGGCCGCGCAGCGCTTGCGCCAGGCGCAGGCCCCGCTGCTGTTGATCGGCGGCGGTTGCGTGGCGCAGGCCGATGCCGTGCGCCGGCTGGCCGAGGCGCTGGATGCGCCCACGGCGTTGACCATCAACGCCAAGGGTCTGCTGGCGCCGGATCACCCGTTGCTGCTGGGCAGCAACCAGTCGCTGGCGCCGGTGCGGCAGTTGGCGCGCGACGCCGATGTGGTGCTGGCCATCGGCACCGAACTTGGCGAGACCGACTACGACGTGGTGTTCGACGGCAACTTCCAGATCGGCGGCGCGCTGATTCGTATCGATATCGACGCGGCGCAACTGACCCGCAACCACGCACCGACGCTGGCCATCCAGGCCGACGCGGGCCTGGCCATCGCCGCGCTGCTCGCGCAACTGCCACAGAGCGCTGAGCGAGGCGGAGCCGCGCGGGCGGCGGCCGCGCGTCGGCAACTGGCCGCCGAGTTCAGCGGCTGGGCGCATTACCGACGCCTGTTCGACACCATCCTCGAGGTGCTGCCCACCGCGCGCCTGGTCGGTGATTCGACGCAGACGGTCTACAGCGGCAACCACCTGCTGGAGCTGGACGGCCCGCGCCGCTGGTTCAACTCATCCACCGGCTACGGCACCCTGGGCTACGGCCTGCCGGCAGCGATCGGCGCCAAACTGGCCGAGCCGAGCCGCCCGGTGATCAGCCTGATGGGCGACGGCGGTATCCAGTTCACCCTGGCCGAGCTTGCCAGTGCGGTCGAGGCGCGAGTCGGCGTGGTCGTGCTGCTGTGGAACAACCAGGGCTATGGGGAAATCAAGCGCTACATGCAGCGGCGCGACATCACCCCAGTGGGCGTCGACATCTACACGCCGGATTTCATCGCCATCGCCCGCGGCTTCGGTTGCGTGGCCGAGCGCGCCCGCGACCATGCGCATTTGCAAGCGCTGCTGCGCGAGGCGCCGGATGACCGACCCCTGCTGATCGAACTGGCCGAGGCGCCGCCCTTTGCGCCGTGATCACAGGGTAACTAACGCCACCGCTTCTCCCCCTCTATTCGCTACGGCCCATGACAAGCGCCATCGGAGAGATTCATGAACCACCCCCACTACATCGCGGGCCACTGGCAGCAAGGCCAGGGCGCCGAGATCATCAGCGTGTTCGAACCCGCCACGGCCAAGCCCTACGCCGAACTACGCGCCGCCAGCACTGAGCAGGTCGATCAGGCGGTAATGGCAGCACGTCAGGCGCTGCCGGCCTGGAAAACCACCTCATCCAGCCAGCGCGCCAGCTACTTGCGCGGCTTCGCCGAGGCTATTGGCAAACGCCGCACGGCGCTGATCGAACAGCAGATGCGCAACAACGGCAAACCGCGCCATGAAGCCGAAGTCGACCTGGATGACGCCATCGCCACCTTCAGCTACTACGCCGAGCTGACCGAGGGCCTGGATGATCGGCAGAACCACCCGGTCGCCCTGGCCGCGCCGGGTTTCAGCTCGCACACACGCCTGGAAGCCATCGGCGTGGTGGGCCTGATCGTGCCCTGGAACTTCCCGCTGGTGACCAGCGCCTGGAAGATCGCCCCGGCCCTGGCGGCAGGCTGCACGGTGGTGCTCAAACCCTCGGAAGTCACCCCGCTGATCGAGCTCGTCTACGGCCAGATCGCCGATGAACTCGGCCTGCCGCCAGGGGTGCTGAACATCGCCTCCGGCAAGGCCGAAGTGGGCGCGGCGCTCAGCGCCCATCGCGGCCTGGACAAGCTGTCGTTCACCGGCAGCAACGCGGTGGGCAGCCGGGTCATGCACAGCGCCGCCGAACACTGCCGGCCGCTGACCCTGGAGCTGGGCGGCAAGTCGGCGATCATCGTCTTCGACGACTGCGATGTCGCCCAAGCCGTCGACTGGATCGTCGCCGGCATCGCCTGGAACGCCGGGCAGATGTGCTCGGCCACCTCGCGCCTGCTGGTGCAGGACGGCATCGCCGATGCGCTGTTGCAGCGCCTGGCCGAAGCGCTCGACGGGCTGCGGGTCGGCAATCCGCTGGAGCAGGATATCGATATGGGCCCGCTGACCAGCCAAGCCC
The DNA here is from genome assembly GCF_000425745.1 of Pseudomonas cremoricolorata DSM 17059 = NBRC 16634. Taxonomy (GTDB): domain Bacteria; phylum Pseudomonadota; class Gammaproteobacteria; order Pseudomonadales; family Pseudomonadaceae; genus Aquipseudomonas; species Aquipseudomonas cremoricolorata. Next base: position 118,226 of record NZ_AUEA01000002.1, read on the forward strand.
AGTGGCACAAGGTGGGCGAGTACTTTGCCGTGGCCGAGCACGAGGGCCTGCGCTGCCTGGCCGGTGGGCGGCAACTGCACGGCCCGGGCTGGTTCGTCGCGCCGACGCTGTATGCCGCTGTCCCCGGCCACAGCCGTCTGTGGACTGAAGAAATCTTCGGCCCGGTGCTCTGCGCGCAGCGCTTCAGCAGCGAGGAACAGGCCATCGCCCTGGCCAACGACAGCCATTTCGGCCTGGTCGCCACCGTGGCCAGCGCCGACCTGCAGCGTGCCGAGCGGGTGGCTGCGGCGCTGGAGGTGGGGCATGTGTGGATCAACTCAGTGCAAGCGGTGTTCGTCGAAACGTCGTGGGGCGGCAGCAAAGCCAGCGGTATCGGCCGCGAGCTGGGGCCGTGGGGGCTGAGCGCGTACCAGTCGGTCAAGCATGTGACCCGCTGCCTGGGCTGACCTGCCGCGGTTCAACCCGCCTTCACGGCCGCCTGACGATGGCGCTGCTGCGCCGCATAGGCCACCTGCGGCCACAGCTGCACCGTCTCGCCCGGCAGGCACTGCGCCAACCGCGCGACCGCCAACGGGCTCAACGCGCCCAGCCGCGGATACCCGCCGATGGTCTGGCGGTCGTTGAGCAGGATGATCGGCTGACCATCGGGCGGCACCTGCACCGCACCCAGCGGGATGCCTTCGGAAATCAGGCCCGGCCCGCTATAGCGCAGCGGCTCGCCGGTCAGGCGCAGGCCCATGCGGTCGCTGCGTGCATCCACGGTCCAGGGTCGGTTGAAGGCATCGAACAGGCTTTGCCCGGTAAAACCACCGGCCTGGGCGCCGAGAATCAGTTCAAGCCGCGCAGGGCTTAACAGGTCGGGAATCCGCGCCGCCGGCACGGCGCGCACGGCAGCCGGCTCATCGATCCAGGCCAGGCGGTCGCCCACACGCAAGGCGCTGCCCTGGCCATCCAGCCCGCCTACCCCTTCGCGCTGCACCGTGGCGCAACTGCCGGCCAGCAGCGGCGCCTGCACGCCGCCCGGTAGCGCCAGGTAGGCCCGTGCGCCCAGGCGCGGGCTGGCGAAGCGCAGCCGCTGCCCGAGAGCGACCTTGAACGGGCGCCATACCTCAAGCGGCTGCCCATCCAATGTCGCGCCGAGGTCTGCGCCGGCCAGCGCCAACCAACCCTCACCCTGGCACTCCAGGTGCAGCCCGCCGAGGGTGATTTCCACCACGGCGGCGTTCAGGTCGTTGCCCAGCATCCAGTTGGCCCAGTGCTGGGCCAGCCAGTCGAGCGCGCCGCCCTGGGTCAGGCCCAGGTGCCGTACCCCGCTGCGGCCGCCGTCCTGCACGCTGGCTTGCGGGCCGGCCTTTTCCACGATCAGTGCCGTCATGGCTGCGCCTCCATCGGCGTTGCATCGCCGCCCAGGCGAAGGAATTGGTCACGTTCGATCGGCACGAAGCGCACCCGGTCGCCGGGCCGCAGCAGGCTGAAACCCTCCAGCGCCGGGTCGAACAAGCGGGTCGGGCTGCGCCCCACCAGGTTCCAGCCACCGGGCGAGACGGCCGGGTAGATCGCCGTCTGCCGCTCGGCGATGCCCACACTGCCGGCGGCCACCGCCTTGCGCGGCGTAGCCAGGCGCGGGCTGGCAAGCCGTGGGTCGACCAGGCCCATGAAGCCGAAGCCGGGCGCAAAGCCCAGGGCGAACACCGAATAGGCGCGGCCGCTGTGCAGGGCGATCAGTTCGTCCACGGCCAGGCCGCGCTGGCGGGCCAGAGGTTCCAGGTCGGGGCCGACGCTTGGGTGGTACCACACCGGCAACGACACTTCGCGGCCCCGCTCGGCCAGCGCTGGGGTGAGTCCACTCAAGGCTTGCTGGCACAGGGCGCGGGCCTGGGTATCGTCCAGTTGCGCCAGGTCGTAGTGCAGCATCAACGTGGTGTACGACGGCACCAGATCCACCAGCGCCGTACCGAACGTTGCGCGAAGCCGCTCGGCGGCGGCCAGCAGCCAGGGCACGTTGGCTTCGTCGATGGCATCGAACAGGCGCAGGGTCAGGCAGTCGATGGCGGCAAGTTCCACGCGCAGGTTCATGCCGGCAGACCGTCCAAGGCCTGACGGATCTGCCGCACCGCGGCCACCGATGCCGGGTTGTCGCCATGCACGCAGAGGGTGTCGACCTGCAAGCGCAAGGCGCTGCCGTCGCGGGTGAGCAAGGGTTCACCGCGCGCCAGGCCCAGGGCTTGCGCTACCACCTGCGCCGGCTCGTGGTGCACCGCGCCGGGCAGGCGCCGACTGACCAGTTGCCCATCGGGTTCGTAGGCACGGTCGGCGAACGCTTCGAACCAGAGGTTCAGGCCATGTTCGGCAGCCAAGGCGCGGCTGGCGCGGGTATCGGCAGTGGCCATCAGCATCAGCGGCAACTGCGCGTCATAGGCGCGCACGGCACGCATCACCGCTGCCAGGCGCAGCGGGTCGGCCATCATGTCGTTGTACAGCGCGCCGTGGGGTTTGACGTAGCGCACCTGAGTCCCCTCGGCTCGGCACATCGCCTCCAGCGCGCCCAGTTGATACAGCACCAGGTCTTCGATCTCCTGCGCCGAGCAGGCCATGCTGCGCCGGCCGAAGCCTGCCAGGTCGGGATAGGCCGGGTGCGCGCCGATGCGTACGCCATGGCGCACGGCCAGGGCCACAGTGCGGCGCATGATCCCAGGGTCGCCGGCGTGAAAGCCGCAGGCGATGTTGGCGCAGTCGATCAGGGGCATGACCTGTTCGTCCAGCCCCATGGACCAGGCGCCGAAGCTTTCGCCGATATCGCAATTGAGCAGGGGGCGTTTCATGGGCGTCTCCAGATGACCGATGCCTCGATGGTCGCGCCCGGCTCGCGCAGCCGTCCAACGGGTTATTCCGGCCAGGGGTGAACAGTAAAGTCGATCACCCTATGATGGAGACCTTTCCCTGGCACAGGCATGCGGCATGAATCTCAAGTTCCTGGAAACCTTCATCTGGGTCGCGCGCCTGGGCAGCTTTCGACTGGCGGCGCAAAAGCTGTTCAGCACCCAGGCCGCGGTGTCCAACCGCATCGCCGCGCTGGAACAGGACCTGGGCGTGCGCCTGTTCGAGCGCGACGCCCGCGGCGCCACCCTGACGCCGCGCGGCCAGGCGCTGCTCGGCCATGCCGAACAGGTGCTCGACAGCAGCCACGCGCTGCGCCAGGCGGCAGTGGCCGACCAGCCGGGGCGCGTGCGTGTGGGGGTGATGGAAAGCGTGATCCACACCTGGCTGGCACCCTTCATCCAGCGTGTCGGCAGCCTGTATCCGGCCCTGGAGCTCGACCTGCAGGCCGACACCGCACGCCACCTGGCCGAGCAATTGCGCCGTGGCCAGCTCGACCTGATCCTGCAAACCGACCCGTTGCCCGACGAGGGCCTGCGCAACGCCCACCTGGCGAGCTACCCCATGGCCTGGCTGGCGCGTCCGGCGAGCGCCTGGGCCGCGGCCGACCTTGCGCAGATTTCGCAGCAGCGCCTGATCACGTTTTCCCGCCATTCGCGCCCGCACCAGGACCTGCTCGGCCTGCTCCACGCCCATGGCCTGCGCGCCCCGCGCTTGTGCTGCATCAATTCGGTGGCGGCCATCGAACGGCTGCTGGCCGAAGATTTCGGCATTGCCGCGCTGCCGCCTGCGCTGGTCGACGATGCCCTGCGCAATGGCCGTCTGTGCCAGCTGCGCGTGCAGCCGTTGCCTGCGGATCTGCAGATGTTCGCCACCTGGCGTGTGGGCGCGGGCCTGGACAGGGTCGAGAATCTGGTCGATGCGGCGCGTATCGCCGCCGCGGCTCACGCGGCGGGATTGCCCCAAGGGCATGCGCGTGTGAACTGAAAACGCACCATCGGGTAACACTGTAGCCGGCTGGCAACCCAAAATTGGGCATTGGCAAAATCGTCGCAGCCAAAGATACAGCGAATCGAGCCCACTAAAAACGTGACACAGGCAATTCTTGGCACGCCAATTGATATGCATTCGGATAACGATTGTTGAACAATCCACCTTCCGGAGTCACCCATGTCTCGACGTGCCAGCCCTGCCCTTTCCCTGCTTGTCACCGCCCTGCTCGCCAGTGCCGGCGCCCATGCCGCCGACGCGACCCTGCAACCACAGCGCCTGAGCATCGGCTCCGACCTCACCTACCCACCCTATGCCTACCTCGAACAGGGCAAGCCCGCCGGCTTCGATCCGACCTTCATGGGCCTGCTGAGCAAGCACCTGAAGCTGGAAGCGGCCTTCGTCGACACGCGCTTCGCTAACCTGGTGATGGGCGTCAACGCCCGCCGTTTCGATCTGGTCGCCTCGGCGCTGTACGTCACCCCGGAGCGCGCAGCCCAGGTGGATTTTCTGCCCTACCTGAAAAGCGGCGCATCGCTGATGGTGCGCGCCGACGACAGTTTCCGCCCGCAGCGCCCCGAAGACCTGTGCGGCAAGCGGGTCGGCTCGATCAAGGGCGGTTCGTGGATTCCCAAGCTGACCCAGCTTTCGAAGGACTACTGCCGGGCCAACGGCCAGGCGCCGATCGATTCGCGCGAATACCCCACCTCGCCGGAAGCGGCCCAGGCCCTGCTGTCCAAGGCCATCGACGTGCAATTCGAAGACGCCGCCGTGGCGCGCATCATCAGCGACAAGCTCAAGGGCCGCGTCACCCTGAGTTCCGATAGCCTGATCTACCCGGTGGTCATCGGCCTGGCCGTGCGCAAGGGCAACGAGGCGCTGCTCGGTGAGCTGCGTGAGGGCTTCAGCGCGCTCAAGGCCAGCGGCGAGTACCAGACCTTGCTCAGCCAGTACAACCTGGCCGAACCCAGCGCCGCCGACATCGCCCAGGCCCTGGGCCAGCCCACCGCCGCCGCGCAGTAGACCGGAGTTCTTCCCATGCAATTCGACTGGCATTACGCCCTCGGCCTCTTGACCAACGGCGACTTCTGGAAAGCCGTAGGCACCGTGGTCGAGCTGAGCCTGGAAACCTGGGTGCTGGGCATCGTGCTGGGCTTTCTCCTGGCCCTGGCCCGGCAATCGCCCAGGCGCGTGCTCAACCGCGCCGCGGCGCTGTACATCTGGTTCTTCCGCAGCCTGCCGCTGCTGGTGCTGCTGATCTTCGTCTACAACCTGCCGCAGGTGTTTCCGTCCACCAGCGTGCTGCTCTCCAACCCTTATGCGGCAGGGCTGATCGCCCTGGTGCTGAGCGAGGCGGCCTACATCGCCGAGATCCATCGCGGCGGCCTGCTGGCCGTAGCCAAGGGGCAACTGGAGGCCGGCAAGGCCCTGGGCATCGGCTACAGCGGCGTACAACGGCTGATCGTCATTCCCCAGGCCCTGCGCGTGGCCTTGCCGACGCTCGCCAACGAGTACATCACCATCGTCAAGCTGACCTCGCTGGTGTCGGTGATCTCGCTGGCCGAAATCCTGCTGGTCGGCCAACAGCTGTACACGCAGAACTTCCTGGTCATGGAGACCATGCTGGCGGTGGCGTTCTACTACGTGCTGATCGTCACCGTGTTCAGCTTCCTGCTGCAGCGCCTGGAGCGTTACCTGGACGTCAGCCAGCGCAAGCCGCGCGCGGTCGCCGACAGCACTGCCAACGTCGCAGCGCCGGCGCCGCCAGGCGCCGGGCAAGACGGGCTGGCGCTCAGCGTGCGCGGTGCGGGCAAGCACTATGGCCAGCTCGAAGTGCTCAAGGGCATTGACCTGGACGTGCGCTTCGGCGAAGTGGTGTCGATCATCGGCCCGTCCGGCTCGGGCAAGACCACCCTGATCCGCACCCTCAACGGCCTCGAAAGCCTGGACCGCGGCAGTGTCGAGCTGTGCGGGCACGCCTTCCTGCGCGGTGCCCAGGAGCCTGGCGGCGCGCTGGGAACGCGCCGGCACATGGACGGCATCGTGCAGGTCGGCATGGTGTTCCAAGGCTTCAACCTGTTTCCACACCAGACCGTGCTCGACAACGTGCTGCTCGCCCCGCGCCACCATGGCCACGCCGATGCCGAGCAGTTGCGTGCCCTGGGCCTTGCGCTGCTGGCCAAGGTGGGCCTGCGCGAACATGCCGGCAAATACCCGCACCAACTGTCTGGCGGCCAGCAGCAGCGCGTGGCGATCGCCCGTGCCCTGGCCATGCGGCCCAAGGTGATGCTCTTCGACGAACCGACCTCGGCCCTGGACCCGGAGCTGGTGGGCGACGTGCTGAAGGTCATCGAGGAGCTGGCACGCGAGGGCATGACCATGATCATCGTCACCCACGAGATGAAGTTCGCGTTCCAGGTCTCGGACCGTGTGGTGTTCATGGAAAGCGGGCAAATCGTCCAGGCCGGCTCGCCGCGCCAGTTGCTGGACAACCGCAGCGAGCGCATGGGGCGTTTTCTCAAGGACGTGCAACTGGCATGAAGACTCCAACCGAAACCGGTTTGTCACTGGCCGACCAAGTGGCCTGCGAGCTGCGCGAAGACATCATCGGCGGGCGCCTGCTGCCGGGCATGGCGCTGGTCGAAGCAGACCTGGTGAACCGCTACAACGCCTCGCGCAATACCGTGCGCGAGGCCCTGCACCGGCTCGGTCGTGAAGGCCTGGCCACCTACGTGCGCAACAAAGGGGTGATGGTCCGGCGCGTCGGCGCCGCCGAGGTGCGCGACCTGTTCCTGGTGCGGCGCACGCTGGAGATCCAGGCCATTCTGGGCAGCAAGCCGCTGCGTGAGTACCAGTCCGACCGCATGCTCGAAGCCATCGAGGCGGCAGAGCTGGCCCGCGAGCGCGAAGACTGGCAAGCCTTCGGCACCCACAGCCTGCGCTTCCACCAGCACATCGTCGGTTTGCTGCGCAGCCCCTTGCTGGACGACTTCTTCACCAACACCGCGGCGCAAATGCGCCTGGTGTTCGCGGTGGCGCCCGATGAAGAGAACTTCCAGCGCCCGTGGCTCGAACGCGACCACGAAATCCACGACCTGCTCGCCGCCGGCCAGCGCCAGGCGGCGGCCGAAGCCATGAACCGTTACCTCGACGATTCCGAGCATGCCCTGCTCGATCTGTTGAGCCACCCTGCCCGCGCCTAGCCCAGCACCTGTGCTGGCCGGCCTATGGAGATACCCATGAAACCCGTTGCCCTGACCCAAGCTCCCGACGACGCCGCGCAGCGCAAGGCCATCGCGCCGGTGCTCTGCTACCCGGTGCAAACCCTGCCACGGCCTGACATCGACGCCTACCGCGCAGTACGCGAAGGGCTCACGCTGGTCGAGACCGTGGTGGTGCCGGCTCGCGACGCCGCCACCTTCCGCGTGCCCGCTGGCGGATTCTTTCGCATCGTCTCGACCGAAGGCCCGCAAGTCGGCGACCTCAACCTGTTCAACCAACACGACCTAAGCGAACGCTTCTACACCGGCAAGACCCGCGCCCTGAACGGCACCCACCTGGGCGTCGGCGACCAGCTGTTCACCAGCTTTCCGACCTTGCGGCCGATGGCCACCATCACCCACGACACCCTCGACTGGTATGGCTTCGACGCCTTCGGCGGCTCGGTGCACGATGTCATCGGCACGCGCTGCGACCCCTACACGCACAACCTGCTCAGCGACGGCGGCCAGTACCATCATTGCTGCCACTCCAACCTGATCCGCGCGCTGTCGGCCGGCACTGGCCTCACGCCGCACCAGGCCGAACCCCATGTGCACGATGTGCTCAATGTGTTCATGTGCACCGGTTTCACCCGCGATACCGGGCAGTACTTCATGAAGGCAAGCCCCGTAAGGCCGGGGGACTTTCTGGAGTTTTTCGCCGAGCTCGATCTGCTGGGGTGTCTGTCGGCCTGCCCGGGCGGCGATTGCTCTTCCGAGCACTCGTCCGACTCGGCCAAGTGTTACCCGCTGCTGGTGGAAATCTACGCGGCCACACAGCGACCTGAGGGCTGGGTCGCGCCCAAGGTCAATGGCTATGACCGCTGCCATGGCGTCGAAGGTTGAGGTCCAGCCAAGGCGCAGCGCTGCCGCTCGAACGAACGAGCGGCCTGCGCGAGGCATAGCGGTGTGGGAAAACATCGGGCCGACCCTCGAGCGAGGGCCGTGCCTGTGAGGATGGGGCCGCGAGACGAACCCGAATCGCTTACGCCTGCGTGGACGCTTCGAGCTGCATCACCAGCACACCCAACGGCGGCAGGTTCAGCGACAACGAGTACCCCTGTCCATGGCTGGGCAGGGGCTCGGCATTCACGCCGCCGCCGTTGCCGACGTTGCTCCCGGCATAGCGCTCGGCATCGCTGTTGAGTAGCTCGCGCCATTGACCTTGCGACGGCACGCCTACCCTATAACCTTCACGCGGCACCGGCGTGAAGTTGGCGACCACCAGTACCGGCTCGCCAGTACGACCCCAGCGCAGCCAGGCGAACACGCTGTTCTGCGCGTCGTCGCCGATCAGCCACTGGAAGCCGGCCGGCTTGCAGTCCTGCTCGTGCAGGGCAGGAAGCTCGCGATACAGACGGTTGAGGTCGCTGACCAGATCCTGCACGCCACGGTGTTCGGCGTACTGCAACAGGTACCAGTCCAGCTGATGGTCATGGTTCCACTCACGCCACTGGCCGAATTCGCAGCCCATGAACAGCAGCTTCTTGCCCGGATGCATCCACATGAAGGCCAGGTAAGCGCGCAGGTTGGCGAACTTCTGCCAACGGTCGCCGGGCATCTTGTCGATCAGCGAATGCTTGCCGTGCACCACCTCGTCGTGGGAAATCGGCAGCACGAAACGCTCGGAGTAGGCATACACCAGGCCGAAACTCAGCTCATTGTGATGATGCGGGCGGTGGATCGGGTCGTTCTGGATGTAGTGCAGCGTGTCGTGCATCCAGCCCATGTTCCACTTGTAGTTGAAGCCAAGACCGCCCTGCTCGACCGGTTGGCTGACCCCAGGCCAGGCGGTGGACTCTTCAGCGATGATCAACGCCCCCGGCACCTCCTGCGCCGCCACGCTATTGAGCTGGCGGATGAACTCGATGGCTTCGAGGTTCTCGCGCCCGCCGTACCGGTTCGGCACCCATTCGCCGGCCTTGCGCGAGTAGTCGCGGTAGAGCATCGAGGCCACCGCATCGACGCGCAGGCCGTCGATGTGGAAGTGCTTGAGCCAGTGCAGCGCCGACGCCAGCATGAAGCCGCGCACCTCGTTGCGGCCCAGGTTGTAGATCAGCGTGTTCCAGTCCTGGTGGAAGCCTTCGTGGGGGTTGGCGTACTCATACAGCGCCGTGCCATCGAAACGTGCCAGGCCATGCTCGTCGGTGGGGAAATGCGCCGGTACCCAGTCGAGAATCACGCCGATGCCGCCCTGGTGACAGGCGTCGATGAACGCGGCGAAATCTTCTGCGCTGCCGTAGCGCGACGTCGGGGCGAACATCGACAACGGCTGGTAGCCCCAGGAACCGCCGAAGGGGTGCTCCATGATCGGCAGCAGCTCGATGTGGGTGAAGCCCAGTTGCTGAACGTAGGGCACCAGGTGCTCGGCCAGCTCGCGCCAGTTGTACAGCCGCGCGGTGTCGCCCAGGTCGTCCAGTTCGCAGCGCCACGAGCCTGCATGCAGCTCGTAGATCGACAGCGGTGCGCTCACTGCGTGGCGCTGGTCACGCTGGGCCATCCATTCACCATCGCCCCAGCTGTGCGCCAGCGGCCCGGCCACCTTGGAGGCGGTGCTCGGCGGCAGCTCGGTGGCGCGCGCCAGCGGGTCGGCCTTGAGCGGCAGCACGCCTTCGGCGCCCAGCACTTCGAACTTGTAGGTTTCACCGGGGCCCAGGCGCGGCACGAACAGCTCCCACACGCCAGCGCCATGGCGCAGACGCATCGGGTGGCGACGTCCATCCCAGTTGTTGAAATACCCAACCACCGAAACGCGCCGGGCGTTGGGCGCCCAGACCGAGAAACACACACCATCGACCCCCTCGACCTGCATCGGCTGCGCGCCAAAGCGCGACGACAGGTCACGGTGGGTGCCTTCATTGAACAGGTGCAGGTCGATATCGCCGAGTACCGCGCCGAAACTGTAGGGGTCTTCGGTGACTTGCTCGCCGCCGGCCCAGCCGATCTGCAGCAGGTAAGGCTGCGACTGCTGCAACTGCGCGGTGAACAGGCCGGGCAGGCTGCCTTGTTGCATCTCGGCCAGCACGCGGCCATCGTCGCGGGCCAGCACCTTTGCGTGCAGGGCATTGGGCAGGAAAGCCCGTACGCTGATACCACCGCTCGCGTCGCGGTGCGGGCCAAGCACGGCGAACGGGTCGGCGTGCTCGGCGCGCGCCAGGGCGTTCAGATCGCGCTGGCGCAAGCCGCCATTGTCACGCGTTGTCGCATTCATTCAGGACTCTCCCCAGGTACTGATCAGTCCATGCAGGCCATGCAAAGGCACGGCCAACCAAGCGGGACGGTTTTCGGCTTCGTAAGTGATCTCGTAGGCAGCCTTCTCCAGGCTGAACAGCTCCAGTGCCGCGCGCTCGCCCCCGGACTGTGCCCAGGCATGGGGCAAATCGGCAGTGGCCAGGCTGTAGGCATCGATGAAGGCTTGTCGCGACTGGTGCAGGTACTGCCGGGCAACGCGCTGCCGCGCCTGGCGCTCGCTGTCGGCGAGTTCGCCGGCTGCGGCGCTGCGCAGAATCATGGCGCCAGCATAGTCGAAAGAACGCAGTACGCCGCTGACATCTTTGAACGGGCTGTGCCGCGCGCGACGCTCCTCCAGCGGCCGCGACGGCTCGCCTTCGAAGTCGATCAGGTAGGCATCTCCCTGCACCACCAGCACCTGTCCCAGGTGCAGGTCGCCGTGCACGCGAATCAGCACGCCGCCGCGGGCTTGTTCGGCCAGGCGCGCGATCTGCTCGGCAAGGCCGCCACGCTGTTGCAGCAGGTCATCGACCAGCGCCTGGCTGTCGGCATCGAGGCTGTCGCGGTGCTGTTCGAGCAGGTCGAGGGCGTGGCTGAGTTCAGCGCTGATCTGGGTGGCCCAGCGCTGACTGTCGGCCGCCTCGCTCACCTGCGGGGCGAACGCTGGGTCGTCGCTGGGCGCCGCCAGGTGCAGGTGCATCTCGCCCAGGCGCCGACCGAACAGCGCGGCAAAGGCGGCCAGCTCGGCCTGGGCGTCGGCATGACCTTGCTCGAAATGCTGATCGGCCTCCAGCTCATCGCGAATCGCTCGCTCCAGGGTGTTCTGGGTCCAGGCCCAGGCATCGCCCTGGTTGCTCAGGTAGCCCTGGGCAATCATCAAGAGGTGGGGTTGCTCTTGGGCATCGACGCGGCTGACCCAGGCCAGCAGCGGCGAGATGTTGGCAAAGCCTGCAGCGGTGAGGTAGGCGCTCATTTCCAGTTCAGGGTGGATACCACCGTTGACCCGGCGGATCAGCTTGAGCACCAGGCTCTCGCCGACCACCACCGAGCTGTTGGACTGCTCGGCGCTGAGGTAGCGCACCGAGGTCTGCTCGTCGATACCGTGCGCGGCCAGTTGCTTGGTGCAGTGGAATTGCAGCTCGCCGTCCTCCAGCGCCAAGCGCGACTGCTGCTGACAAGCCAGCAGCACCTGGCGAATGAACGGCTCGAGCACGAAGCCATCGGTGATCAACCCCACTTCCCTGCCCCGGCGCACCCGCGACAAGGCCAGTTGTTGCGGCAGCGCGCTGCTGATGTGTTCCTCGCGCAGCAGGCCGAACGGCAATTGATAGCGGCTGGCGACGCCATTGCTGAGCACTTCGATTTCAGTCAGCAGCACCGGCGTCTCGGCGGTGCCCAAGCGCACGCCGTAGCACAGGCGGATATCGTCGAGCGGCCCTTCCTTGCCAGCGAACCAGCGCCGCTTGGGCAAGTACTGCGGCAGGATGGCCTGTTGCAGGGTGTCGCGCGCAGGCGTTTGCAGCAGTTCTTCCATGCGCTGGCGCAGCACCAGCGTGGTCAGTTCGGGCAGCGCTTCGGCAGGCTCCTGATGCCAGCTGGGCATGCGCTCGCGGTTGGCCAGCTGGAACCAATAAAAGCCATAGGGCGCCAGGGTCAGCAGGAACGGCAGTTGGCCGATGGGCGGGAAGGCACTGCCGCCGAGCATCTCCACCGGTACTTTGTCGACATACGCAGAGAGGTCGAGCTCGGCCGCCTGTGCGGTGCGCGAGACGTTGGCCACGCAAAGGATGATTTCCTGATTGCCGGCGTCGTCGGTGTATTCACGCAGGTAGGCAAGGATGCGCCGGTTGCTCGGCGTCAGCGTTTTCAGCGTGCCGCGGCCAAAGGCCTTTTGCTGGTTGCGCACGGCAATCAGCCGACGATTCCAGTTGAGCAGCGAGTGCGGGTCGTGGGACTGCGCCTCGACGTTGACCGTCTGAAAGCCGTACAGCGGGTCCATCACCGGGGGCAGCACCAGGCGCTGCGGGTCGGCCCGCGAGAAGCCGCCGTTGCGGTCCGGCGACCACTGCATGGGCGTGCGCACGCCGTCGCGGTCGCCGAGATAGATGTTGTCGCCCATGCCCAGCTCGTCGCCGTAGTACAGGGTCGGGGTGCCGGGCATCGACAGCAGCAGGCTGGTGAGCAGTTCGATACGTCGGCGGTCACGCTGCAACAGCGGCGCCAGGCGCCGGCGGATGCCCAGATTGATGCGCGCGCGGCGGTCTTCGGCGTAGTGGTTCCACAGGTAGTCGCGCTCACGGTCGGTGACCATTTCCAGGGTCAGCTCATCGTGGTTGCGCAGGAAGATCGCCCACTGGCACTTGGCCGGAATCTCCGGGGTCTGGCGCAGGATGTCGGTGATCGGGAAGCGGTCTTCCATGGCCAGGGCCATGTACATGCGCGGCATCAGCGGGAAGTGGAAGGCCATGTGGCATTCGTCGCCCTCGCCTTCACCGAAGTACGGGCGGGTGTCTTCCGGCCATTGGTTGGCCTCGGCGAGCAGCATGCGGTCGGGGTAGTTGGCATCGATCTCGGCGCGGATGGCCTTGAGCACCTGATGGGTCTCGGGCAGGTTCTCGTTGTTGGTGCCGTCGCGCTCGATCAGATACGGGATGGCGTCCAGGCGCAGGCCATCGACGCCGATGTCGAGCCAGAAGCGCATCACCGCCATCACCGCCTTGAGCACCTGCGGGTTGTCGAAGTTAAGGTCCGGCTGATGCGAATAGAAGCGGTGCCAGAAGTACTGGCCGGCGACCGGGTCCCAGGTCCAGTTCGACTTTTCCGTGTCGAGGAAGATGATTCGCGTGCCGTCGTACTTCTGCTCCGAGTCGGACCACACGTAGAAGTCGCGGGCCTTGCTGCCCGGCTTGGCATGCCGCGCACGCTGGAACCACGGGTGCTGGTCGGAGGTGTGATTGATCACCAACTCGGTGATCACCCGCAGGCCGCGCTTGTGCGCCTCGGCAATGAAGCGCCTGGCATCGGCCAGGTTGCCGTAGTCGGGGTGGACGGCCTTGTACTCGGCGATGTCGTAGCCATCGTCGCGACGCGGCGAGGGGTAGAACGGCAGAAGCCACAGCGTGTTCACGCCCAGCTCGCTGATGTAGTCGAGCTTGCTGATCAGCCCTGCAAAATCACCGATGCCATCGCCGTTGGCATCGAAGAACGACTTGACGTGCAACTGGTAGATCACCGCGTCCTTGTACCACAGCGGATCATCGATGAAAGCTGCCGAGCGTGCGCGTTTGGCCATGTGCGACTCCTCTGATAATCCTCGCGACCTGCAACCGCGGGCGGCCGGCACGCCGGCTCACCTGCTGCCAAGGGTCACGCCAGCGTTTGGATGCGCCAGATGCCGAAGGGTTGGTAATTGGGATCGATGCGCATCCACTGGGTCTTGCCATGCCAGGTCCAGCGATGGCCGTTCATCAGGTCTTCGCCTTGGGTGTCGGCACCGTCATCCAGGCCCAGCTCCCACAGCGGCAGCTCGAAATGCGCTTCCTGCACGTTGTGCGGGTCGAGGCTGATGGCGATGAGGATGTAGTTGTCCAGTTCTGCCGTGCGCTTGGCGAAGTACAGGATGTTGTCGTTCCAGCAGTTGAGGAAAGTCACCCCCAGGTGCGTTTGCAGCGCGCGGTTCTGCCGACGGATGCGGTTGAGCTGAGCGATCTCGGCAATGATGTTGCCGGGCGCTGTGAAATCGCGCGGGCGAATCTCGTACTTTTCCGAGTCGAGGTATTCCTCTTTGCCGGGCAGCCCGGCGCCCTCGCACAGCTCGAAGCCTGAATACATACCCCACAGCCCCGAGCCCATGGTCGCCAGGGCGGCGCGGATGAGAAAACCGGCGCGGCCCGACTGCTGCAGGAAGAACGGGTTGATGTCTGGGGTATTGACGAAGAAGTTCGGCCGGTAGCAATCGCGCCATGGCGGCTGGTTGAGCTGCTCGAAGTATTCGCGCAGTTCTTCCTTGGTGTTGCGCCAGGTGAAGTAGGTGTAGCTCTGCGCATAACCGACCTTGCCCAGACGCGCCATCATCGCCGGCTTGGTGAACGCCTCGGCGAGGAACAGCACCTCGGGGTACTGGCTGCGCACGTTGGCGATCAACCACTGCCAGAACGGCAGCGGCTTGGTGTGCGGGTTGTCGACGCGGAACGTCTTCACGCCCTCCTCGACCCAGCCGATGATCACGTCACGCAGCGCCAGCCACAGTGACGGCACGGCATCGGCAGCGTAGAAGTCGACGTTGACGATGTCCTGGTACTTCTTCGGCGGGTTCTCGGCATAGCGAATGGTGCCGTCGGGGCGCCAGCTGAACCAGCCCGGATGCTGTTTCAGCCATGGGTGGTCCTGGGAGCACTGGATGGCGAAATCCAGGGCGATTTCCAGGCCATGCTCGGCGGCGGCAGCGACCAGGCGACGGAAGTCTTCGCGGCTGCCCAATTGCGGGTGAATGGCTTCATGGCCACCGTCCTCGCTGCCAATCGCATACGGGCTGCCGGGGTCACCGGGCTGGGCGTTGAGGGCGTTGTTGCGCCCCTTGCGGTGCTGCGTGCCGATGGGGTGGATCGGCGGGAAGTACAGCACGTCGAAGCCCATGTCACGGATCATCGGCAGTCGCTGGTGAACATCGTCGAAAGTGCCGTGGCGTTCGGCGTCATCGGTGATCGAGCGCGGGAACAGCTCGTACCAGCTGGCGAACAACGCCGCCTCACGGTCGACATCCAGCGGCAGTTCGGCGCTGCGGGTCAGGTAGCTGCGATGCTCGGCGTCGGCCATCGCCAGCGCAGTGTCGGCTTGCAGGAGCAGCGCCACCTGCTCGACCGGCTCACGCCCGGCTAGGCTTGCCTGCACCTGTTCCAGGCGCTGGCGCACATCGCCCGAGCAGCGTTCGCTGGCATGGCCGAGCATCAGGCGGCCTTCTTCGAGTTCCAGCGCCACATCGACACCGGCCTGGAATTTCTTTTCCAGGTCGTAGCAGAAGGTCGCGTAGGGGTCGATCCAGGCTTGCAGGTGGAACTGGTGCGGACCGAGCGCTTCGGGGGTGAACTCGCCCGTCCACAGGTCGTTGCCCTGGCTGATCAGGCTGGTGCTGTGCCAGTCACCCTGGCCGCCGGCGCGCCAGTGCAGCATCACGGCCAGACGGTCGTGGCCATCGCTGTAGACCTTGGCCGATACCGATACCGGCTGGCCGACGGTGGCTTTGGCCGGGAAAGCGCCGCCATCAAGGGTCGGCTGGACATCTTCGATGACGATCCGCGGCGCCATCAGCGCCTCGGCCAGGCTGATCGCCTGGTCGGGGTGATCGTTGGCCGTGGGTACGTGTTCAAAAGGCGCGTTACCTGACATCGGACCTTGCTCCCTGGGACTGAGGCGGTGAAGGTTCAGAGCGGGCCGGCCAGCACGTGGTTCAAAAAAACATTGAGCCAGGCAGGCCGCACGTCGGTCTTAACCCAGACAACCGTTCACTGCAACGCCCACTCCAAACCCAGAGGTGCCGTCATGAACATTCCAACCCCGCCGGAAACCCCCGATCCGAACATCGACGACCCCAGCCTGCCGCCGCCGGTGCCCGACGAAGAACCCGATGAACTGCCGGTAAAGCCGACCGTACCGCCGACGGTGGGCGATCCGCCCAGTGATGAGCCGCCAATGAAGGCCACTCCTTTGTGAGTGCGGCCTTCTCCCTCAGTGGTGCAAGACGCTGACACTGCGCGGCGCTTCAGCCGCGCCCCAGCTCCTCGATACTGATCTCGCGCATTCTGAATTTCTGCACCTTGCCGGTGACGGTCATCGGAAAGCTGTCGACGAAACGAAAATGCCGCGGGGCCTTGAAGTGCGCCAGGTGGCTCTTGCACCACTGGCGCAGGGTCTCGCCATCGACTTCATGGCCTGGATGCAGACGAATCCAGGCGACGATTTCCTCGCCGTAGGTCGGACATGGAATCCCCACCACCTGCGCTTCAGCCACGGCCGGATGGCGGTGGAAGAACTCTTCGAGCTCGCGCGGGTAAATGTTCTCGCCGCCGCGGATGATCATGTCCTTGCTGCGCCCGACGATCGACACGTAGCCGTGCTCATCCATCACTGCCAGGTCGCCGCTGTGCATCCAGCCCTGCGCATCGATCGCTTCGGCCGTGGCCTGCGGGTTGGCCCAGTAGCCGAGCATCACGCTGTAGCCACGGGTGCACAGCTCGCCAATCTCGCCGCGCGCGACCACCTGCCCACGCTCATCGAGCAACTGCGTTTCCAGGTGTGGCTGGGTGCGCCCGACACTGCTGACGCGGTGTTCGAGGTCGTCGCTGGCGGCGGTCTGCAATGACACCGGGCTGGTTTCGGTCATGCCATAGGCGATCTGCACCTCGCGCATGTGCAACTGCTCGATGACCCGGCGCATGACCTCGATCGGGCAGGTGGCCCCGGCCATGATGCCGCTGCGCAGGGAAGACAAGTCCAATGTTGTGCGCAGCGGATGGTCGAGCAAGGCGATGAACATGGTCGGCACGCCGTAGAGCACGGTCGCACGCTCGTTGGCGACGCTGCGCAGGGCTTGCTCGGCGTCGAAGGCTTCGCTGGGGTAAACCATGCAACTGCCGTGGGCAACGCAGGCCAGGTTGCCCATGACCATGCCGAAGCAGTGGTACAGCGGCACCGGAATCACCAGCCGATCAGTTGCGCTCAGGCCCAGGCTGGCACCGACCATGAAGCCGTTGTTGAGGATGTTGTGGTGGCTCAGGGTGGCGCCCTTGGGCGAGCCTGTGGTGCCTGAGGTGTACTGGATGTTCACCGCCTGCTCGGGACTGAGGCTGGATTGGCGCGCCTGATAAACAGCCTCGGTGACCTCGCTGGCGCGGGCCGCCAGTGTGTGCCAGGGCACGAAGCCCTCAGGTGGCGCCGCCGCCAGGCTGACCACCCCACGCAGCTCGGGCAACGCGTCGCTCAGGCACGTGCCGGGCGCTTGCACGCGCAGGCCCGGCAGGAGTTCGCCGAGCATTGCGTGATAGTCCGACTGCCTGAAGGCGCCGGCGCACACCAGCCAGGCGCACCCCGACTGGCGCAGCACGTACTCCAGCTCACCCAGCCGATAAGCCGGGTTGATGTTCACCAGCACCGCACCGAGCTTGGCGCTGGCCAGTTGCAGGATGCACCACTCGGCGCAGTTCGGCGCCCAGACACCCACCCGCTCGCCCACCTCGATGCCCAGCGCCAGCAGCGCCCGGGCATGCAGGTCGACTTGCTCGCCCAGCTCATGCCAGGTGTAACGCAGGTTCTGGTGCCGCACCACCAGGGCATCGCGCTCGGGGTGAAGGGCACGCGTGGCATCGAAGGCCTGGCCGATGGTCTGCTGCAACAATGGGCGGTCCTGCCGGCCGCGGACGTAACTGGATTGGCGCATGATGATCCCTTGTTGTGATTGTGTCGGGGCATGGCTGAGGCAAGCGGCAATAACTGTGGTGCATATTTACGTTTACGTAAAGGTGACTGAGCGTTTGACAGCACCCGCAGGCACGTTTACGTTAACGTAAAGGTGAAATTGATCCCAGCCATACGCACCCGCCGTTTCCGTTCAAGGTAGGTGGCGCTGATCTTGGTCTAGGGTTTTGAGCAACCGCCGAACAACAACAAGGTGCCCGCCATGCATTACCCCACCCTCAACTTCGCCCTTGGCGAAACCCACGACATGCTGCGCGACCAAGTGCGCCAGTTCGTCGCCGCCGAGGTGGCGCCGCGCGCCACGCAGATCGACCAGGACAACCAGTTCCCCGCAGATCTGTGGCGCAAGTTCGGTGACATGGGCCTGCTCGGCATCACCGTGCCGGAGGAGTACGGCGGCGCGGGCCTGGGCTACCTGGCCCATGTGCTGGTCATGGAGGAAATCAGCCGCGGCTCGGCATCGGTGGCGTTGTCGTACGGTGCCCATTCGAACCTGTGCGTGAACCAGATCAACCGCAACGGCACCGACCAGCAAAAGCGAACCTACCTGCCCCGGCTGATCAGCGGCGAGCACATCGGCGCCCTGGCCATGAGCGAACCCAACGCCGGCTCTGACGTGGTGTCGATGAAGCTGCGCGCCGACAAGCGCGGCGACCGCTACGTGCTCAATGGCAGCAAGACCTGGATCACCAACGGCCCGGACGCCAATACCTATGTGATCTACGCCAAGACCAACCCGGAACGCGGCAGCAAAGGCATCACCGCATTCATCGTCGAGCGTGACTGGAAAGGGTTTTCCCGCAGCCAGAAGTTCGACAAGCTGGGCATGCGCGGCTCGAACACCTGTGAACTGTTCTTCGATGATGTCGAGGTGCCGCAAGACAACGTACTCGGCCAGGTGGACGGCGGCGCGCGGGTGCTGATGAGCGGCCTGGACTATGAGCGGGTGGTGCTCGCCGGCGGGCCGACCGGCATCATGCAGGCCTGCCTGGACCTGGTCATTCCCTACGTTCACGACCGCAAGCAGTTCGGCCAGAGCATCGGCGAATTCCAGCTGATCCAGGGCAAGCTCGCCGACATGTACACCCAGCTCAACGCCAGCCGCGCCTACCTGTATGCCGTGGCCCAGGCTTGCGAGCGTGGCGAGACCACGCGCAAGGACGCCGCTGGAGTGATCCTCTACAGCGCCGAGCGGGCCACGCAGATGGCGCTGGAGGCGATCCAGATTCTTGGCGGCAACGGCTACATCAATGAATTCCCCGCAGGGCGTCTGCTGCGCGACGCCAAGCTGTACGAAATCGGCGCCGGCACCAGCGAAATCCGCCGCATGCTCATTGGCCGCGAACTGTTCAACGAGACCATGTGAACGCCTGGCTTCGCAGCCGGCGGCAGGTCAGCTCGCCGCTTGCCGCTCAACCCTTGCAGCTCCGCAGAGGAACGCCATGATTCTGAAGTCGCAGTTGAACCCGCAATCGTCCGAATTCCAGGCCAACCGCGCCGCCATGCAGGCCTTGGTCAACGACCTGCGCGCCCTGCTGAGCAAGGTCAGCCAGGGCGGCGGTGCCCAGGCCCAGGCGCGTCACAGCGCGCGGGGCAAATTGCTGCCGCGCGAGCGCATCGACCGCCTGCTCGACCCCGGTTCTGCCTTCGTCGAAATCGGCCAGTTGGCAGCCCATGAGGTCTACGGCGAAGACGTACCGGCCGCCGGGCTGATCGTCGGTATCGGCCGAGTGCAGAGCGTCGAATGCCTGATCATCGCCAACGATGCGACGGTCAAGGGTGGCTCGTACTATCCGCTGACGGTGAAAAAGCACCTGCGCGGACAGACCATCGCCGAGCAGAACCGCCTGCCGTGCATCTATCTGGTGGACTCGGGCGGGGCCAACCTGCCGCGCCAGGACGAGGTCTTCCCCGACCGCGAGCACTTCGGGCGGATCTTCTTCAACCAGGCCAACCTCAGCGCCGCGGGCATCCCGCAGATCGCGGTGGTCATGGGTTCGTGCACCGCAGGCGGCGCCTACGTGCCGGCCATGGCCGACGAGGCGATCATGGTCCGCGAGCAGGCGACGATTTTTCTCGCCGGCCCGCCACTGGTCAAGGCCGCCACCGGCGAGGTGGTCAGCGCCGAGGCTCTGGGCGGCGCCGACGTGCATTGCCGCACCAGCGGTGTGGCCGACCACTATGCCGAGAACGATGAACACGCGCTGGCCCTGGCGCGACGCTGCATCGCCAACCTCAACTGGCGCAAGCTCGGGCAACTGCACACGCAGATCCCGCAAAAGCCACGTTACGACGCCGAGCAGCTGTACGGGGTCATCCCAAGCGATGCCAAGCAGCCGTTCGATGTGCGCGAGGTGATCGCGCGGCTGGTGGACGGCTCGCAGTTCGATGAATTCAAGGCGCTGTTCGGCACCACCCTGGTGTGCGGCTTCGCCCACCTGCACGGCTACCCGATCGCCATCCTCGCCAACAACGGCATCCTGTTCGCCGAGGCGGCGCAGAAAGGCGCGCATTTCATCGAGCTGGCGTGCCAGCGCGGCATTCCCCTGCTGTTCCTGCAGAACATCACAGGCTTCATGGTCGGCAAGAAGTATGAAGAAGGCGGTATCGCCAAGCATGGCGCCAAGCTGGTCACCGCAGTGGCCTGCGCGCAGGTGCCGAAATTCACGGTGATCATCGGCGGCAGCTTCGGCGCCGGCAACTACGGCATGTGTGGCCGAGCCTACGACCCACGCTTTCTGTGGATGTGGCCCAACGCGCGCATCGGCGTGATGGGCGCCGAACAGGCTGCAGGCGTGCTGGTGCAGGTCAAGCGCGAGCAGAGCGAGCGCAGTGGCAAGGAGTTCAGCGACGAGGATGAACGCACGCTGCGCCAGCCGATCGTCGAACAGTACGAACGTCAGGCTCACCCCTACTACTCCAGCGCGCGGCTGTGGGACGACGGCGTCATCGACCCGGCGCAGACCCGCGACGTGCTGGCGCTGGCACTGTCCGCCGCGCTCAACGCCCCGATTGCCCCCAGCCGCTTCGGCATCTTCCGGATGTAAGCCCATGAGCCTGTTCGACACCCTGGAACTGATTCACGACCCACGCGGCTTCGCCACCTTGTGGCTGAACCGCGCCGAGAAACACAACGCCTTCGACGGGCAGATGATCGCCGAGCTCAATCGCGCCCTGGAGCAGCTTGCCGCCGATGCCTCATTGAGGTTCGTCGTGCTGCGCGGCCGCGGCCGGCACTTCAGCGCCGGCGCCGACCTGCAATGGATGCGCGCGGCGGCGCAGCTCGATTACGCAGCCAACCTGCGCGATGCCCAGGCCCTGGGCGAGGTGATGTATCGCCTGCACGGCCTGCCCATGCCGACCCTGGCCGTGGTCCACGGCGCGGCCTTTGGCGGTGCGCTGGGGCTGATCAGCTGCTGCGACATGGCCCTGGGCAGCCGTGACGCCACGCTGTGCCTGTCGGAGGTGCGCATCGGCCTTGCGCCTGCGGTGATCAGCCCGTTCGTGGCCCGCGCCATCGGCGCCCGCGCGGCGCGCCGCTACGCCCTCAGCGCCGAGCGTTTCGACGCTGAGCGCGCCGGGCAACTGGGGCTGTTCAGTGAAGTGTGTGAGGCCACCGAGCTGGAAGCACAACTGGCGCGCTGGGTCGACAACCTGCTGCTCAACAGCCCGCAGGCACTGCGTGCCAGCAAGGCGCTGCTGGTCGAGGTCGAAGGCGGCGCTCCGAGCAGCGAACTGCGCCAGGCCTGCCAGCACTGCATCGCCGAACTTCGCGTCAGCGCCGAAGGCCAGGAAGGCTTGCAGGCCTTTTTGCAAAAACGCCCTCCGGCCTGGCAGGCCGGCATTACCGCACAGGACCCGCAGTCATGAGCCAACCGACCCTGACCACCCTGCTGGTCGCCAACCGTGGCGAAATCGCCTGCCGCATCATGCGCACCGCCAAGGCCATGGGCCTGAGCACCGTGGCCGTGCATAGCAGCGTCGACCGTGATGCGCGCCATGTGCGCGAAGCCGACCGGCGCGTCGACCTGGGCGGCGCCAAGGCCAGCGAAAGCTACCTGGACATCGCCAAGCTGCTCGACGCCGCCCGCAGCAGCGGCGCCCAGGCCATTCACCCTGGCTACGGTTTTTTGTCCGAAAACCCCCAGTTCGCCCAAGCCGTGGCCGACGCCGGCCTGCTGCTGATCGGGCCACCGGTGAGCGCCATCGAAGCCATGGGCAGCAAATCGGCGGCCAAGGCGCTGATGGCCGCAGCCGGCGTGCCGCTGGTGCCCGGCTATCACGGCGAGGCACAGGACCTGCGCGCCTTCCAGCAGGCCGCCGACGCCATCGGCTACCCACTGCTGCTCAAAGCCAGTGCCGGCGGCGGCGGCAAAGGCATGAAAGTGGTCGAGCAACCAGACCAACTGGCCGAAGCCCTGGCCTCGGCGCAGCGCGAGGCGCAATCGGCGTTCGGTGACGCGCGCATGCTGCTGGAAAAATACCTGTTGCAACCGCGTCACGTGGAGATCCAGGTATTCGCTGACCAGCACGGGCATTGCCTGTACCTGCACGAGCGCGACTGCTCGATCCAGCGCCGGCATCAGAAAGTCGTCGAAGAAGCGCCGGCACCGGGGCTGTCCCCTGCCCTGCGCCAGGCCATGGGCGAGGCCGCGGTGCGCGCAGCGCAAGCGATTGGCTACGTGGGGGCAGGCACCGTGGAGTTCCTGCTCGACGCCCGGGGCGATTTTTTCTTCATGGAAATGAACACCCGCCTGCAAGTGGAGCACCCGGTCACCGAAGCCATCACCGGCCTCGATCTAGTGGCCTGGCAAATCGAAGTGGCCCGTGGCGAGCCGCTCCCCATCAGCCAGGCTCAAGTGCCGCTGCAAGGGCATGCCATTGAAGTGCGGCTGTATGCCGAAGACCCGCAGCAGGATTTTCTGCCCTCCACCGGCACCCTGGTGGTGTACCGCGAACCGGCGCCAGGCGAGGGCCGTCGAATCGACAGCGGCGTGGACCAGGGCGACACGGTTTCGCCGTACTACGACCCGATGCTGGGCAAGCTGATCGCCTGGGGGCAAGACCGCGAACAGGCGCGGCAACGTCTGCTCGCGATGCTGGAAGAAATGGCAATCGCCGGGGTAAGAAGCAACCTGCGTTTCCTCAGACACATTCTTGCCCACCCCGCCTTCGTCGCCGCCGAGCTGGACACCGGGTTCATCGCCCGGCATGCCGCCGAACTGTTGCCGCCGCCCAGCGGGCCGCTGCCGAGCGAGTTCTGGAAGAACGCCGCCATGGCCTGGCTGCACTGGCGCGGCTATGTCCACCGCGCCGACGATGGCCAATCACCCTGGACCGAGCCCAGCGGCCTGCGCCTTGGTCAGCCAGCACGCGGCGTGCTGTCGCTGCGCAGCCAGGATCAACGGCAGGTGGTCAGCCTGGACTACGACCCGCGTGGAGGGCTCGCCCAGATCGACTGGCTGCGCCAGCCATTGACCGAGCTGCACGGCGATACGCTGTACCTTCAGTGGCAGGGTGAAGTGCATGAGGTGGAGCTGGACGACCCGGCAGCGGCTGCAAGCCATGCAGATGCGTGTGTGGGGGGGCTGAGTGCACCAATGAACGGCAGCATCGTGCGGGTGTTGGTCGAGTTGGGTCAGACGGTAGAAGCCGGCACCGCGCTGGTGGTGCTGGAGGCGATGAAGATGGAGCACAGCATCCGCGCGCCCGAGGCGGGCACGGTCAGCGCGCTGATGTGTGAGGAAGGCAACATGGTCAGTGAAGGCACGCTGCTGGTAGCGCTGACACCGAGCTGAAACAGACGCGGCCCTGGCCAGGCCGCGGTCTCTCAATGCATGCCGTGGGAACGCACCACGACGCCAAGCACTTCAAAGCCCTCGCCGCAGAGCAGCTTGGGATAGGTGGGGTTGAGCGGTTTCAGGTAGCGCTGACCGCCATCTTCGACCAACTGGCGAAACATCGCCGAGGTACCGGCCTGGCGGGCGATGACCAGCTTGCCCGGGGCTGCCGGCACGCCAGGGTCGACCAGCACCAGCATGTTCTCTGGCACGCTGGGGCCGGTGGCCGAACTCATCAGATCGCCCTCTACCCGCAACCAGAACGCATTGCCCTGGGCGCAGTAGTCGGTCTGTTCGGTAACGATACTGGTGAGCGGCAACGGCCCATCGAGTTCAGCCCAGGCCAGCACGGGGTAGCGAAACGACAGGATGTACTGCCCGCTGTCATCGACCTCGGACTCGTTCGGCGCACCGGCATAGGTGCCTGCACGCTCACCGACGCCCGTCACCGGCAGGATCTTCAGAGAAACCTGCAGGTGCGGCATGCCCAGGGCCACCAGCACCTTGTTCATCATTTCGACCTTGGGGGTACGGGTACCCCGCAGCCAGTGCCCGACACCGCCTTGGGTGACCCCGATGCGTTCGGCGAGCTGCTCCTGCGAAAGGCCGAGTTCACGTAGTTTTTGCTTTACCAGCGCGATCCATTTATCCATCGCCCGCACGATACGGACTGCCCCGAGGCGCTCAATACACAAATTGTAGTATTTGTGACCATCCAATCAAGTACGGCATGTACTATTATTCGAGTGGTATTCATGTCTCACTCACAACTGATTGGTAACAGGATGAAACCCACGACATATTCAGACAAGGATCTCGACAGCGAGGCTGCCCGCCGCGCCCTGGATTATTACCTCAACCCGACCCCTTCGAGCACCAGCGTAGACAACACGCCCTGGGCGGTACGCGATGATGCGACGCCCGAGATGGTCGATGCCCATGTGATGAATCTGCTGCGCAGCGCGGCGGCCACGGCCTGTGACAGCGCAAGCCATCAGCAAGGTAATGTGCGGGAGGTCATGTACGCCCTGATGCACATGATCAACATGGCCAGGTCACTGCTCGAGCAAAAGAATGCGCAACTGACGTGAATAACGAGGGCAGCCATCAGGCAGCGAGGAAGGTGCAAAA
The DNA here is from genome assembly GCF_000425745.1 of Pseudomonas cremoricolorata DSM 17059 = NBRC 16634. Lineage (GTDB taxonomy): Bacteria > Pseudomonadota > Gammaproteobacteria > Pseudomonadales > Pseudomonadaceae > Aquipseudomonas > Aquipseudomonas cremoricolorata. Next base: position 143,025 of record NZ_AUEA01000002.1, read on the forward strand.
CCGCAATCAGGAAGTGCTCAGGCGTTTTTTTTCGCCACATCGCTAAAAATCATTTGACTGCCAAATGATAACGATTATTATTGCACTCAGCAGGTCGAGAGACCCGCTGGATAATCCGAAGGCCCTCAGGTCGGGCTTTCAGACTATCTCCTCATCAGGCTAATCACGGTTTTTGACCCAGCTTTTGCTGGGTCTTTTTTTTGGCTCTTCAGGCTAATGAAGAAGGGTTACCGCTGTAATGCCGGCGATGATAGCAAACCCATATCGCCCGATAAAAGCATATTGCAAGGTTTTGCCGAATCAGCACTTGAGAATCAATCTCGTTAAGATTAAGCTGGCGCCGCGTCACGGAAGATGCCCCCACCCTTCTGCAAGGAATCTCCATGAGCCGTCTACTGCTGCCGCTTGACCACGGCCCGCGCGCTGTCGATGAACCTGCCAGCCAGGTATTGCTGCATGGCCTGCGACGCCTGCCGCGCCGGGCGCAACAGGTGTTTCTGCTCAATCGCCTCGACCAACTGGAGTTTGCCCTGATTGCCACACGGCTGACTCTGCCCTTGCCCAGGGTCGAGCAGTTGATGATCGAAGCCCTGCTCAGTACCTCAGCCGAATCGACTGCCCTCAACGCCCAGGCCGCGCGCTGGTACGTACGCCTGCAAAGTCCGGCCGCCAGCGCCTGCGAACGCATCGATTTTCGCCGCTGGCTGGATGCGTCACCCGACCACCTGCAAGCCTTTCACGCCACCGAACTGCACTGGCGCAGCCTGCTGGCACCGGCACGCGAACTGGGTGAACAAGGCTGGTACCGCACCGGTCGTGCGGCCTTCTCCATGGGTGGCTGCTCGCTGGCCCTGGGGCTTGGCGCGGCTGCGCTGCTGGCGTTCGGTCTGTGGAGCTGAGGGGTGTAAAGTAGCGTCACAACAATGCCGGAGGAGCCGGGCAATGACCGTGACGCCAACCCCGCTACACATCGACTGTGATTTCGATTCAGGCAACATCGAGGTGCTCGACTCGAGCGACCCGTTCAACGTGCGCCTGGCGATTCGCCCCGACACACACAGCGCGCACTTTCAGTGGTTTCACTTTCGCAGCAGCGGGCTGATTCCCGGGCAGCGCCATCGATTCAGTCTCGAGAACGCCGGGCAATCGTCCTATCCCCATGCCTGGAGCGGCTATCAGGCGGTGGCGTCCTACGATCAGCAGCGCTGGTTCCGTGTCCCCAGCCAGTTCGATGGAGCTGCGCTCCATTTCAGCCTCGACGCCGAGCAGACGCAAGCCTGGTTCGCCTACTTCGAGCCCTACCCGCGCGCGCGCCACAACCAGTTGATCGAACGCGCCCGGCACTTGCCTGGCGTGCACGTGCTTGCCAGTGGCCGCAGCGTCGAAGGCCGGGAAATCCCCCTGCTGCGCGCCGGCGATGGCGCACCGGGTAAACGCAAAGTGTGGCTGATCGCTCAACAGCACCCTGGCGAGCACATGGCCGAATGGTTCATGGAGGGCGTCATCGACCGCCTGCAAGGCAACGACACCTCGATTCAGCAACTGCTGGCGTTCGCAGACCTGTACCTGATCTGCAACATGAACCCTGATGGTGCCTACCACGGCCATCTGCGCACCAACCTCAAAGGTCAGGACCTCAACCGTGCCTGGCAGGACGCCAGCGTCGAGCTGAGCCCGGAGGTGTTCTTTGCCCAGACGCAAATGCAGCGCTACGGCGTCGACGCGTTCATCGATGTGCACGGTGATGAAGAAATTCCCCATGTGTTCACCGCTGCCTGCGAAGGCAACCCTGGCTACACGCCTCGCCTGGCCGCCCTGGAAGCGCAGTTCCGCGACACCCTGTGCAGCCTGACCCGCGACTTCCAGCAGGTTCACGGCTACACCCGCAGCGCCCCCGGCCAGGCCAACATGACCCTGGCTTGCAATGCGGTTGGCCAGACCCATGACTGCCTGGCGTTGACCTTGGAGATGCCGTTCAAGGACCACGACGATGCGCCCAATGCCGAAACGGGCTGGTCAGGCCATCGCTCCAAGGCCCTCGCTGCAGCGGTGCTGGACACCTTGCAGACGATGGCCGCCACTCTGCGCTGATCGGCTCGCCTCTGCGCCAGCCTGCAATGGGCAGGCGCAGAGGCGGGCAACGTTCGCCGAGCGCGTGCTCAGCAATCCACGCCAAGCATTGAAAAAAGTTGTACAAAACCCCCTTCGGCGTAGAACCTACCCGGCCAATTGGCCTCAAAAGGCCATAATCCAACGATGGATTGGCACTTTTCTGATAACGTGGGTAACTAAATCCCCTTCTTAATCACCTGCTTGCGGCCTGACCACGGGGCCATGACCGGAGAGTGTTCCTTGACAACTGCCCAGAGTGCCTTCGACCAGGCCGTCGAACGCTGCGCCCAGGAGCCGATTCAGGTGCCAGGTAGCATCCAGCCCCACGGCTTCATGCTAGTCCTGGACGAACAGGACCTGCGTGTCGTGCAGGCCAGCGACAATGTCCAGCGCTGGCTGGGCGTCGGCGCGCAACGCCTGCTCGAGCGCCCGTTCAATGAACTGGTCAGCGGCGCGTTCGACCTGCGCAAGCATTTGCAGCAGTTGCCCGTAGAAGACGTTTTTCCATTTCACCTGGGTGACGTCACGCTGCACGCCGATGCTCCTTGGCAAGAGCCGCTGCGCCTGCTGGTACACCGCCACGACCAGGTACTGATCGCCGAGTTCGAGCCGTGCCGCTCAGGCGCGCATGCCGATTACTACCCCTTGGTGCGCGGCTTCGTCAGCAGCCTGCACCATGCCGCCAGCCTCGAAGAGCTGCTCGAGCGCTCGGTATTGCAGATCAAGCGCCTGACCGGCTTCGGTCGTGTCAAAGCCTACCGTTTCGATGCCGAGGGCAATGGCACGGTGATGGCCGAAGCCGCCGACCCTGGCTATGCCGGCTACCTGGGCTTGAGCTTTCCGGCCTCCGACATTCCGCGCCAGGCCCGCGAGCTGTACCGCATCAACCGTATCCGCGTGATCGAAGACGCCAATTACCAACCCTCGCCGCTGCTGCCGGTCAACAACCCGCGCACCGGCAAACCCCTGGACATGAGTTTCGCGTCGCTGCGCAGCGTCTCGCCGGTGCACCTGCAATACATGCGCAACATGGGCACGCTGGGTTCGATGTCGCTGTCGATCGTGGTCGATGGTCGCCTGTGGGGCCTGGTTTCCTGCCACCACGAGGTGCCACGCGCGGTCGACTTCCAGACCCGCACCGCCTGCGAGCTGCTGGCCAGTGTGCTGTCGTTGCAGATCGAATCGCGCGAATCGCACACCAATACGCGCATGCTCCTCGACCTGCGCCGGCACATCGTGCAGATGCTCGCCGCCATGGCCGACCGCGACAGCGTCAGCGACGGCTTGCTGGCCTTGCCCAAGGTGATGCTGGAGTTCGCAGGCGCCAGCGGGGCTGCGATCATCAGCGCCGAGCGCTGCGACCTGATCGGCCAGACCCCGCCCGAATCGCTGGTCCTCGCCCTGGTGCACTGGCTGGGCCAGCAGGATGAAGAAGGCGTGTTCGTCAGCGACAACGTCGAGCGCGACATTCCCCTGCTGCCGGAGCTGGCCGAGCACGTCGGTGGCGTGCTGGCCGTGGCGATTTCGCAGATTCACTCGCACTACCTGGTGTGGTTCCGCCCGGAACAGGCACGCATGGTCAACTGGGCGGGTCGCCCGGAGAAGCAGATCAGCGCCGCCGGCAATCTCAGCCCGCGGCACAGTTTCGAGCGCTGGCACGAGGAAATCCGCGGTTTCTGCACGCCATGGGACCCGTTGATCATCGAGGGCGTGCTGGAGCTGCGGATTTCCGTGCTGGGCATCGTGCTGCGCAAGGCCGAAGAGCTGGCCCAGCTGGCCGGCGAGCTGAAACGCTCGAACAAAGAGCTCGAAGCGTTCTCATACAGCGTGTCCCACGACTTGCGCGCGCCGTTGCGGCACATCGCAGGCTACAGCGAGCTGCTCGGCGAGATCGAAGGCCAGAACCTCTCGGAACGCGGCCAGCGCTTCCTGCAGCACATCGAGGAAGCCGCGCATTTTGCCGGCACCCTGGTCGACAACCTGCTGAATTTTTCGCAGATGGGCCGCTCGGCCCTGCGCATGTCGGACGTCGACCTCAATGCACTGATCGACACTATCCTCGCCGAATCGGCGCCGGACTACGCCGGGCGCGACATCGTCTGGCAGGTCGAGCAACTGCCCAAGGTCATCGCTGACCCGGCGTTCATCAACCTGGTGCTGCAAAATCTGATTTCCAACGCCATCAAGTACACCCGTGGCCGGCAACCTGCGCGCATCGAGATCGGCGCGCGCGAGCATGCCGATGAGGTGGAAATCTACGTGCGTGACAACGGCGTGGGCTTCGACATGGCGTACACCAACAAGCTCTTCGGCGTGTTCCAGCGCTTGCACCGCATGGAAGACTTCGAAGGCACCGGCATTGGCCTTGCCAGCGTGCGCCGCATCATCGAGCGACACGAGGGCCGAGTCTGGGCCGAAGGCGAGATTGACCAGGGCGCGACGTTCCACTTCGCCCTCCCCCTACACCCCCTGCAATCCTGAGGGAAGCACACCGATCATGCTCAAACCTATCCTGTTGGTAGAAGACAACCCCAAAGACCTGGAGTTGACCCTCGTCGCGCTGGAGCGCAGCCAGCTGGCCAATGAAGTCATCATCCTGCGCGATGGCGCCGACGCACTGGACTACCTGCTGCGTCGCAATGCTTACAGCGACCGTGACGACGGTAACCCGGCCGTACTGCTGCTCGACCTGAAACTGCCCAAGGTCGATGGCCTGGAGGTGCTCAAGGCCGTGCGTTCGACCCCGGAGCTGCGCAGCATCCCCACAGTGATGCTGACCTCTTCGCGCGAGGAACCCGACCTGCTGCGTGCCTACGAACTGGGCGTCAACGCCTACGTGGTCAAGCCGGTGGAGTTCAAGGAATTCGTCACCGCCATCTCCGACCTCGGCGTGTTCTGGGCGGTACTCAACGAGCCACCACCCGGCTCGCTGCGTCTGAACCGTCGCGGTAACTCTTGAGGCGCGCACGATGCAGCAAACGCCGCTGAAACTGCTGATGGTGGAAGACAGCTCGATGGACGCCGAGCTGACCCTGCTGCGGCTCGAACGCAGCGGCTTGCAGATCCAGTCGCGCCTGGTGTTCGACCATGTTGGCGTGGAGCAGGCGCTCGCGGCGCAATCGTTCGACCTGATTCTCTGCGACTGCGTGCTGCCCAGCTCTTCGGGCACGCAAGTGCTGGAAGTCGCCCAGCGCCTGGCCCCAGACGTGCCGTTCATCTTCCTCTCCGGCATCTATGGTGAAGAGCACGCGGTGGAGATGATCCGCCTGGGCGCCACCGACTATGTGCTGAAGAAAAACCTGCTGGTGTTGCCCAAGGCCGTGCGTCGCGCGCTTACCGAGGTGCAGGAACGCCAGCGTCGGCGCCACGCCGAGGAAGCCCTGGCCGACGTCGAGGCGCGTGCACGCATCGCCATCGATGCCGCCGGCATGGGCAGCTGGGACCTGCGCCCGGTCGAAGGCACCCTGCACTGGGACGAGCGCAGCAAGACCCTGTTCGGCCTGACGCCCAATGCCGAGGTCACGCTCGAGGTGTTCTATGCCGGCATCTATCACGAGGATGTCGAAGCGGTGCGTGCCGCCGTCGACCTGGCCATGGACCCTACAGGCGACGGCCACTACCGCGCCGAGTTTCGCATCAACATGGCAGACGGCCAGGAGCCGCACTGGCTGTTGAGCACCGGCCAGGCGCGTTTCGCCGACGGCCAGTGCGTGCGCTTTTCAGGCGTGCTGCAGGATATTCATCAGCAGCGCCAGGCCACTCAAGGGCTCAAGCACCTCAATGAGTTGCTCGGTGAGCGAGTCGAGCTGCGCACCCGTGAGCGCGACCGGGCTTGGGAGCTGTCCCACGACCTGCTCGCCGTGCTCAACAACGACCTCACACCCGTGGCGCTCAACCCGGCCTGGGAGGCGACCCTGGGCATCAGCCGTGAGCGGCTGAGCCAGACCTCGCTGCTGCACCTGGTGCCGAGTAGCGAACAGGCGCATTTTCTCGACGAACTCAAAGCCCTCACCCAGGGCCGTACAAGTGCCCGCTTCGTCGGGCGCATCCAGCATGTCAGTGGTCATCAGCGCTGGCTGTCGTGGGTGGTGGTGCGTGAAGACAACCTGCTGTATGTGGTCGCCCGTGACATCACCAGCGAGCGCGAATCGGCGATCGGCCTGGCCGAGGCCAACGACCGTCTGCGTGAGCAGATCGGTGAGCGCGAGCGCATCGAGGCCGCCCTGCAACAGATGCAGCGCCTGGAAGCGGTCGGCCAGCTGACCGCAGGCGTGGCCCACGACTTCAACAACCTGCTGACCGTGATCATCACCGGCGCCAGCTTCCTGGAACGCGACCTGCACAAGGAAGACCTGGCCAAGGCCCGCTCACGCCTGCAACACATTCGCGAAGCCGGTGAGCGCGGTGCCAAGCTGACCTCGCAGTTGCTCGCGTTCTCGCGCAAGCAGCGCCTGGAACCTGTCGCGCTGAACCTCAACCGCACCGTCGATGGCGTGCAGGAGCTGTTGCAGCGCAGCCTGGGCGGCAACATCGCCGTGCGTCTGGACCTCGATCCGCAGCTGTGGCAGGCGATGACCGACCCGACCCAGACCGAGATGATCATTCTCAACCTTGCGATCAACGCCCGCGACGCCATGCCCGATGGCGGCCAGCTGGTGCTGACCACACGCAACACGCAACTGCTCGAACCGGCGCAGCGCCCGGAAGACCCTGAGCCAGGCGACTACGTGGTGCTGACCATCCGCGACACCGGTTGTGGCATGAGCGAAGAGGTGCTGGCCAAGGTCTTCGAGCCATTCTTCACCACCAAGGACATCGGCAAAGGTTCAGGCCTGGGCCTGGCCCAGGTGTTCGGCTTCGCCAAGCAGTCCGGCGGCGGTGTGCGCATCGACACCACACCTGGCAAGGGCACGCAGGTGAGCGTCTACCTGCCCGCCGTACGCGAGCTGCCGGTGGTGGAAGCGACGCCCGTCAGCGCGCCGCTGAGCCTGGATGACAGCGGGCTGGACCGCACCATTCTGCTGGTCGATGACGATCACCTGGTGCGCGACCTGCTCGGCGATGTGCTGCGCCAGTACGGCTATCGCGTGCGCCAGGCGCACAGCGGCGAGCAGGCATTGGCGCTGCTGGACGATGGCATCGACTTGCTGCTGACGGACTTCGCCATGCCGGAATTCAACGGCGGCCAGCTGGCCAACGCGGTACGCGAGCGTTTCCCACGCATGCCGGTGGTGTTTCTGACCGGTTACGCCGAGCTACAAGGGCTCGATCTGCCCGACAGCGTGGTGATGCAAAAGCCTGTGCAGCCCCAGCATCTGGCCCAGGCGCTGAAAGACCTGCTCGGTGGCGCGCAATCGTTGAGCGCCTGAAGCGGCCGCCGGCAGGCGGCCTGCGTCATGCCATTACGGCTCACTCGGTGCTCAGGCCCACCTTGAGCAGCGCTCCGTCCTTGGCATCGGTGAGCACATACAGGTAGCCATCCGGGCCCACCCGCACATCACGTATGCGCGCTTTCAGCTCGCCCAGCAGACGCTCTTCATGGATGATCTTGTCGCCGTCCAGTTGCAGGCGAATCAGCTCCTTGCTGGCCAGTGCGCCAATGAACAGGTTGTGCTGCCAGGCGGTGAAGGTCGGGTTGTCGTAGAAAGCCATGCCGCTGATACCTGGCGACTTTTCCCACACGTGATGGGGGTCTTGCATACCCTCGACATGCTTGCCCTGGGCCTCGCGGATGGGCTGCCCGGAGTAATCGATGCCGTGGGTCGCCACCGGCCAGCCGTAGTTCTTACCGGCCTGGGGAATGTTGATCTCATCGCCGCCACGCGGGCCGTGCTCGTGGGTCCAGATCTGGTCGGTCCACGGATTGAGCGCGGCGCCCTGCTGGTTACGGTGACCGAACGACCAGATCTGCGGCTTGACGTTGTTCTGCCCGACAAAGGGGTTGTCTTTGGGCACTTCACCATCCGGCAGGATGCGCACCAGCTTGCCTTGCAGCTTGTCCAGGTCCTGGGCCGTGGCGCGCTGGTTGTTCTCGCCCAGGGCGATGAACAGATAGCCCTCACGGTCGAACACCAGGCGCGAACCGAAGTGGTTGCCCACCGACAGCTTGGGCTGCTGGCGGAAGATCACCGTGAAATTTTCCAGGCGGGTGCGATCCTGCGAGAGCTGACCACGGCCCACGGCGGTGCCGGCCTTGCCGTCTTCACCGACTTCGGCGAACGACAGGTACACCGTGCGGTCGTTGGGAAAACTCGGCGACAGCGCTACATCCAGCAGACCGCCCTGGCCTTCGGCCCAGACCTTGGGTACGCCGGACAGCGCCGGGCCGACCTTGCCATCGGCGCCGACCAGACGCAGGTTGCCGGGTCGCTCGGTCACCAGCATGTCCTTGCCGCCAGGCAGAAATGCCAGGCCCCAGGGGTAACGCAAGCCATCGGCCACGGTACTGACCGTCAGCTCGCCCTCCTCGCTGGGCAGACGTTGCTCATCGGCGGCGTGGGCCAGCAAGGGGAATAGCACAGCGGCGGTCAGGGTGCTCAGCAGCAGGCGTGGCTTCATGCTCGATTCCTTCGATGTGGAGAGGGGCGAGTTGGCGGTAGCGCCAGGATTCAAGGCGTGCGCGAACTGTCACGCGGCGGGCGGGCAGGTTCCAGCGCAGGCGCCTGCTGTTGCCGGCGCAGGTTGTCACCGTTGCCGATGCCGCGGTTTTCCAAAGTCGGTGGCCGCACTATCGGTTCGGTCGACGGCCCGCGCACGGGCGGGCTGGCCGGGATACTGCCTTGGCGACTGTTGGGATTGGCCCGCTGAATGGGGCTGTTATAGGGGTTGGTGCTGTTGGCGCGAACCCCGTCGTTGGCCACAAGAACCGGGGCGCCAGCTGCGCAGACGGCGGCCAGCACGCTCAGCAGCAGGCCGACGGTCAGGCTTGGCAATGTAGGACGCATACTCCACCTCATGTACGAAAACGCGCGCATGTGCCTTGGATGGCCGAAACGCCGACAGGTTCGTTGTGAAGTGGTTAAGAGGAGCGTGGCGGTAATTCGTGATGTTTCAAAGCGCGGCGGACCGGCTGACCAGCAGCCGGTCGCAGCAGCGCGTCGGATTCAGGAAGGCTGCGCGCCTTCGAACCAGGCCAGCTTGTCGCGCAGTTGCACCACTTCGCCGACGATCACCAGAGTTGGCGCGTGCACTTCGTGCTGGGCGACCAGCTCGGGCAGATTGGCCAAGGTGCCGGTGAACACCCGCTGGTTGCGCGTGGTGCCCTGTTGCACCAGGGCTGCCGGGGTGTCGCTGGCACGGCCATGGGCGATCAGCTCGGCGCAGATGGTCGGCAACCCCACCAGGCCCATGTAGAACACCAGGGTCTGGTTCGGCGCCACCAAGTCCAGCCACGGCAGGTTGCTGCTGCCATCCTTCAGGTGCCCGGTCACGAAGCGTACCGACTGCGCATGGTCGCGGTGGGTCAGCGGAATGCCGGCATACGACGAGCAGCCACTGGCGGCGGTGATGCCCGGCACCACCTGGAAGGGGATGCCATGCTCGGCCAGCTCTTCGATCTCTTCCCCGCCACGGCCGAAGATGAACGGATCGCCGCCCTTCAGACGCAGCACGCGCTTGCCCTGCTGAGCCAGATCGACCAACAGGCGGTTGATCTGATCTTGCGGCACGGCATGCTCGGAGCGACGCTTGCCGACGTAGATACGCTCGGCGTCACGTCGGCACATGTCGATGATCGCCGGCGCCACCAGGCGGTCGTACAGCACCACATCGGCCTGCTGCATCAGGCGCAGGGCGCGGAAGGTCAGAAGATCGGGGTCGCCAGGGCCCGCACCGACCAGATACACCTCGCCACCCTGCTGCGCCGGCGCGCCTTCGACCTTGGCGCGCAGCAGGCGCTCAGCTTCATCGCCCTGCCCCGCCAACTGGCGCTCGGCGATCGGCCCCTGGAAGACATCCTCCCAGAAGCCGCGGCGCTGGTTGACGTCCGGGTACAGCGCCTTGACCTGATGCCGAAACCGCGCCGCCAGCCCAGCCAGCTCACCGTAGGCGGCCGGAATCCAGGCTTCGAGCTTGGCGCGAATCAGGCGTGCCAGGACCGGCGCGTCGCCGCCACTGGACACCGCCACCACCAACGGCGAGCGGTCGACGATGGCCGGAAAGATCACCGTGCACAGCGCCGGGGCATCGACCACGTTGACCGGCACGCTGAGCGCCTGCGCCTCGCTCGACACCTGGGCGTTGAGCTGCGGATCATCGGTGGCGGCGATCACCAGCCGGCAGCCGGTCAGGTCACTGGCCTGGTAGCCGCGACCAAACACCTGGCCGCCACTTTGGGCAACCAGCTCGACCAGTTGCCCATCGACCTGTGGCGCCACGACGCGCAGCTCGGCGCCGGCGTCACTGAGCAGGCGCGCCTTGCGCAAGGCAATCTCGCCCCCACCCACCACCAGCACGCGCGCGCCCTGCAGCTTGTGAAACAGCGGCAGGTAATCCATTTAGCGGATGACCTCGACGCCCGCCATGTACGGCTTGAGCACCTCTGGCACGCGGATCGAACCGTCGGCCTGCTGGTAGTTCTCGAGTACCGCGACCAGGGTGCGACCCACGGCCAGGCCCGAACCGTTGAGGGTATGCACCAATTCCGGCTTGCCGGTTTCCGAGTTGCGCCAGCGCGCACCCATGCGCCGCGCCTGGAAGTCGCCGCAGTTGGAGCACGAGCTGATCTCGCGGTACTTGCCCTGGCTCGGCACCCAGACTTCCAGGTCGAAGGTTTTCACTGCACTGAAGCCCATGTCTCCGGTGCACAGGGCCAGCACGCGGTACGGCAGCTCGAGCGCCTGCAACACGCGTTCAGCGTTGGCGGTGAGGCCATCCAGAGCCTCCATCGAAGTGGCTGGCGCCACCACCTGGACCATCTCGACCTTGTCGAACTGGTGCTGACGGATCATCCCGCGGGTGTCACGCCCGGAGGCACCGGCTTCGCTGCGGAAGCACGGCGTATGCGCCACCAGCTTGAGCGGCAGCTGCTTGGCGTCGAGAATCTCACCAGCCACCAGGTTGGTCAGCGACACTTCGGCAGTCGGGATCAGGTAGAAGTCGGCCTCGCCTTCTCGGCTGATCTTGAACAGATCTTCCTCGAACTTGGGCAACTGCCCGGTGCCTTGCAGCGCCGGGGCCTGTACCAGGTACGGGGTATAGGCTTCTTCGTAGCCATGCTCGCTGGTATGCAGGTTGATCATGAACTGCGCCAAGGCGCGGTGCAGGCGGGCGATCGGCCCACGCAGCACGGCAAAGCGCGCACCAGAGAGCTTGGCGGCAGTTTCGAAGTCCAGGCCACCGCTGATTTCACCCAGCGCGACGTGATCCTTGACCTCGAAATCGAATTCGCTCGGGGTGCCCCAGCGGCGTACTTCGACGTTGTCATCTTCACTGGCGCCGACCGGCACGCTGGCATCGGGCAGGTTGGGAATGGTCAGCAGAATGCCGTCCAGCTCGGCCTGGATCGCATCCAGCTCGCCCTTGCCTTCGGTCAGTTCTGCGGCCATGCGCTCGACGTCGGCCATCAGCGGCGCGATGTCTTCGCCCTTGGCCTTGGCGTGGCCAATGGACTTGGAGCGGGCATTGCGCTCGGCCTGCAGTTGTTCGGTACGGGTCTGCACCGACTTGCGGCGCTCTTCAAGCGATTCGATGCGCGCGACATCCAGGCTGAAGCCCCGGGAGGCCAGGCGCTGCGCCACTTCCTGAAGTTGGCCGCGTAACAGTTTGGCATCGAGCATAGCGTTCTCTCGTTATCTAATAGGTTGGTTCAGATTCGGGTCAGGGCCAGGCCAGCCCAGGTGGCCAGCAGCCCGCCCACCACGCTGGCGCTGGTGTAACCCAGGGCCAGCGCAACTTGCCCGCTTTCCAGCAGGCGCACGGTATCCAGCGAAAACGACGAAAACGTGGTCAGGCCGCCGAGAAATCCGACGATCAGCCCGGCACGCAACTCGATCGGTACTGAAGGCTTGAGCAGAAACAGGCCGTACAAAAAGCCGATCAGCAGGCAACCCACCAGGTTGACCGCCAGCGTGCCGAGATAAAAGTGCCTCGGCCAGTGCGCCACCACCCAGTTTCCGGTGGCAAAGCGCAACAGTGTACCGGCGATACCGCCCGCCGTAACCGCTGCAATCAGGGCAATCATGGCTTTCTCCGCTGACGTGGGCTGTTGCGGTCCAGTTCTGCCAGGTGCCGCAGCTTCTCGCCGATCTTCAATTCAAGACCCCGTGGCACGGGCTGATAGTAGGGGCGCGGTGGCAATTGATCGGGGAAGTAGTCTTCCCCGGCGGCATAGGCATCGGGCTCATCGTGGGCATAGCGGTACTCGTCACCGTAGCCGAGCTGTTTCATCAGCTTGGTCGGCGCGTTGCGCAGGTGCAGAGGCACCTCCAGCGAGCCATGCTCGGCGGCCTCGCGCATGGCCGCCTTGAAACCGCTGTACACGGCGTTGCTCTTCGGCGCACAGGCGATGTAGGTAATGGCCTGGGCCACCGCCAGCTCGCCTTCCGGGCTGCCGAGGCGCTCTTGTACATCCCAGGCCGAGAGACACAGGCTCAACGCCCGTGGGTCGGCGTTGCCGATGTCCTCGCTGGCCATGCGCACCACGCGCCGGGCGATGTACAGCGGATCACAGCCACCATCGAGCATGCGCGCGTACCAGTACAGTGCAGCGTCTGGGTTGGAGCCGCGCACCGACTTGTGCAGCGCCGATATCTGGTCGTAGAACGCCTCGCCGCCCTTGTCGAAGCGCCGCCGGCTGTCACCCAGCAGGCTTTGCAACATGGCGATGTCGATCTCATCACCATCCTCGGCAAGGTCCGAAGCGTTCTCGAGGAAGTTGAGCATGCGCCGACCATCGCCATCGGCGGCAGCCATGAGCATCTGCATGGCCTCTTCACTCACACGCAACCGCCGCTTGCCCAGCCCGCGCTCATCGCTCAGGGCGCGCTGCACCAGGCGCTGCAGGGCAGCCTCGTCGAGGCTTTTGAGCACATACACCCGCGCCCGCGAAAGCAACGCGTTGTTCAGTTCGAAGGAGGGGTTCTCGGTGGTAGCGCCGATGAAGATCAGCGTGCCGTCCTCGACGAACGGCAGAAAGGCGTCTTGTTGCGACTTGTTGAAACGGTGCACTTCATCGACGAACAGGATGGTCCGGCGGCCGTACTGTGCCGCCTGCTGCCGCGCCACCTCGACGGCCTGGCGAATCTCCTTGACCCCGGCCAGCACCGCCGAGACGGTTTCGAAATGTGCATCGCAAAATTGCGCCAGCAACCGCGCCAAGGTGGTCTTGCCGACCCCTGGCGGGCCCCAGAAGATCATCGAGTGCAGCGCGCCCTGTTCCAGCGCTTCACGCAGCGGCTTGCCGCGTGCCAGCAGATGCTCCTGGCCGACGTACTCATCCAGGTTCGACGCACGCAGGCGCGCCGCCAGGGGCTGGGCGACAGGTTCGCTTCGAAACAGGTCCATGGCGCGCTCGGGTTACTCCTGAATGACGTCCGCGCCCTTGGGCACGTTGAACACGAAACGGTCGGCGGCCACCGGCTGGTTGGCCTTGACCCCGTTGAACAGAATGTTGGTGCGCTGGCCGACGCTGTCGATCAGTTGCATGTCGTTGATCAGCCCTTTGCGGAACGAGACGCGCAGCGAATCGAACAAGGTGTCCTTGGTCTTGGGCTTGAGGGTGAAGTCCATCACCTCGCCCTCTTCCTTGGAGGTGATGTCGAAGCTCTGGCTGATTTTCGACACATCGCCAGACAGCAGCAGGGCCGGGGTCTGGTTCAGACGCACGTCGAGCTTCTTGATGGTGGCCTGCTCCAGGTCAGGGTCCCACAGGGTGACCTTCTTGCCATCGGAGACCACCACCTGTTCCTGCGGCGCATCGGTGTGCCAGTAGAACAGGCCCGGGCGCTTGACCGTCATCTTGCCGGTGGTTTCCTGCAGGCTGGTGCCGCTGGCATCGAGGGTCAGCTGGGAAAAGCTGGCGTCGATGGTCTGGGACTTTTCCAGCAACTGGGTCAGGCGGGATACGTCTTTTTCACCGGCAATGGCCGATACGCTGGCTACAGTCAGAGCAGAAACCAACAACATGCGAATCGCGGGCATGGAAATCCTCGTCGAACAGTGAAGGGGCCGGGGCCCTGAAGGGCGCCCGGCAGGTAGATCATCAATCGCGCGGGCCGCCGGGGGCAATCACTTCCCGCGAGCCGTTGCTGTTCATGGGCGTGACCACGCCGGCCATTTCCATCGATTCGATCATTCGCGCGGCGCGGTTGTAACCGATCTTGAGCTTGCGCTGCACGGCGGAAATCGATGCACGGCGGCTTTCCAGAACGAACTGTACGGCTTCGTCGTACAACGCGTCGGTTTCGGCATCGTCGCCATCGCCACCGCCGCCGCCTTCGAAGCCGCTGCCGGCCTCCTCGACGCCGTTGAGGATGTCGTCGTTGTAATCCGGGGCGCCACGCTGTTTCCACGCCTCGACCACGCGGTGCACCTCATCGTCGGAGACGAAGGCACCATGCACCCGAATCGGCAGGCTGGTGCCCGGCGGCATGTAGAGCATGTCACCGTGGCCCAGCAACTGCTCGGCGCCGCCCTGGTCGATGATGGTCCGCGAGTCGATCTTGCTCGACACCTGGAACGCCATGCGCGTGGGGATGTTGGCCTTGATCAGGCCGGTAATCACGTCCACCGACGGTCGCTGGGTGGCGAGGATCAGGTGGATACCGGCAGCCCGCGCTTTCTGCGCGATGCGCGCAATCAGCTCTTCGACCTTCTTGCCGACGATCATCATCATGTCGGCGAATTCGTCGACCACGACGACGATGGTGGGCAGGGGCTTCAGCGCCGGTGGTTCATCGTCCATGCTTTCGCGGCGATACAGCGGGTCATGGATGATTTCACCCGCAGCTTCGGCGTCTTTGATCTTGCGGTTGAAGCCTGCCAGGTTGCGCACGCCCATGGCCGCCATCAGCTTGTAGCGGCGCTCCATCTCGGCAACGCTCCAGCGCAGGGCGTTGGCGGCGTCCTTCATGTCGGTGACCACCGGGCACAGCAGGTGCGGAATGCCTTCGTAGATGGACAGCTCGAGCATTTTCGGGTCGATCATGATCAGCCGCGCATCTTCAGGGCCCGACTTGAACAGGATCGACAGGATCATCGCGTTGACCCCCACCGATTTACCGGAGCCTGTGGTACCGGCCACCAGCAGGTGCGGCATCTTCGCAAGGTCGGTGATCACCGGTTTGCCACCGATGTCATGGCCCAGGGCCAGGGCCACTGGCGATTTCGACTCATCGAACAGATTGGACGAAAGCACCTCGGAGAAGCGCACGATCTGCCGGTTGTCGTTGGGAATCTCGATACCCACCGTGGTCTTGCCGGGAATCACCTCGACCACCCGCACGCTGGTCACTGCCAGTGAGCGCGCCAGGTCCTTGGCGAGGTTTGCGATGCGGCTGACCTTGACCCCTGCGGCCGGCTGAATTTCGTAGCGGGTAATCACAGGGCCCGGATGGATCGAGTCCACCGTGACCTCGACACCGAATTCCTTGAGCTTGATTTCCAGCAGATTGCCCACGCCTGCCAGCGACTCGGGCGAGTACTCGATTTTTTTCTCTTCGGCCTGATCGAGGATGGAGATCGGCGGCAAGGTGCCTTGCATGGCGGTGTCGACCACCGGCGCCTGGGGCTTCTCGGCCACCACACGCTTGACCGGCTCGGGCGCCTTGCTCGACGGCGGGATGATCACAGGTGCCGGTTTGTTCTCGCGGGCCACGACCGGCGCAGGCTCACGGGCAACCACGGTCTCGCGCGCCACCACCACCTCGCGGGGCGCCGGCGCTTCCTTGGCAGCGGCGCTGGCGATGGCGGCAACGGGCTTGCTCGGCACCGGCTCGCGGTCGGCCACGCGCTCTCGTGCCTTGCTCGGCTCACGGCGTTCTGCGGGGGTGTTCAGTACTGGCTCGTCCACCTCACGCAACTGCGCGTGCAGACGCTTGCGCTCGTTGCGCGCCTCCCACCAGCGGCTGGCCGCGCCCTGCAGCAGCTCGAACAGGTCGAGGGTGATCTTGCCGGTCATGTCCATCACCTTGAACCACGACAGGTCGGTGAACACGGTCAGGCCGAACAGGAACAGTGCGATGAACATCAGGGTGCTGCCCTGCACGTTCAGCAGGCTGCGGGCCAGCTCACCCAGCCCTTCGCCCAACGCCCCACCGGCTGCGAACGGCAGATTGGCAGTTGGGTGGAAGTGGATGTGCGCCAGCGCCGCGCCCGACAGCACCAGGAACACCAGGCCGATCAGCCGCCAGGAGAACAGCCAGCCGCTCCACTGCCAGGGCTGGTGGCGGTCACGGAAGATCTGCAGGGTCTTGATCGCCAGCAGCAAGGGGAAGATATAGGCGAAATAGCCCAGCACCATGAACATCACATCGGCGAAGTAGGCACCGGCGCGGCCAGCGGCATTCTGCACCTGGTCGACGTTGCTGGTGTGGCTGAAGCCTGGGTCGGCGGCATCGTAGGTGAGCAGCGCCATCCACAGGTACAGGCACAGCGCGCCGACGGCAATCAGTGCACCTTCCTTGAGCCGGTAATGCATCTGCTGGCGCCATAGCGGCACGGGCAGAGGGGTCGGGGTTGCGGTGGTTTTTTTCAAAACGCGTGTATTCCTGCGCAGGCTGCGCGTTCACTAGTGCTCAGCCGGGCACTGGCCGATGTCCACTACTTTTAACATTACTGCCCACCTGCCGCCATGACAGGTCGCCAACGGGGCATCAACGGTGAACGATTTCCGATAAGGGCCAATTTGAGCACGCATTGTCTTGCGTGACAAAGGCTTATGCTGTGTTTTTGCACAGGTGTGACAGCAAATGTGGCAGATGGTGCCGATTAGCGTCGTCAAGTGGGAATAAACCCCAGCCCAGAGGCTTTGGTTCAGGCGTTGACCTGCTTGGCCGCTGCCGCCATGCTGCGGGTTCTCCCCTCCCCTGCCGCCTGACGATCATGCTGACCTGGCTCAATCGCGACTCCCTGACCTTCCCACCGCTGGAAAAAGCGCTGCGCGAACCCAACGGCTTGCTGGCCGCCGGCGGCGACCTGAGTGCCGAGCGCCTGGTCCAGGCCTACCGACATGGCTGCTTCCCCTGGTACCAGGATGGCCAGCCGATTCTGTGGTGGGCGCCCGATCCGCGCACGGTACTGTTCACCGACGAGCTGCGCGTGTCGCGCTCATTGGCCAAGCTCATGCGCCAGGGCCGCTACCAGGTGACCTTCGACAACGACTTCGCTGCGGTCATCGCCGCCTGCGCCGCGCCGCGCAGTTACGCCGATGGCACCTGGATCACCGCCGGCATGCAGGCGGCCTATTGCCAGCTGCATGCCCAGGGCGTGGCCCACTCGGTCGAGGTCTGGGCCGATGGCGAGCTGGTCGGTGGGTTGTATGGCCTGGCCATGGGCCGGCTATTCTTCGGCGAATCGATGTTCAGCCGCGCCGACAACGCCTCCAAGGTCGGCTTCGCAACCTTGGTTGAACACCTGCGCGCCGCAGGTTTCATATTTATCGACTGCCAGATGCCCTCCCAGCATCTGCACAGCTTCGGCGCCCG
Source organism: Pseudomonas cremoricolorata DSM 17059 = NBRC 16634 (assembly GCF_000425745.1). Taxonomy (GTDB): domain Bacteria; phylum Pseudomonadota; class Gammaproteobacteria; order Pseudomonadales; family Pseudomonadaceae; genus Aquipseudomonas; species Aquipseudomonas cremoricolorata. Next base: position 160,778 of record NZ_AUEA01000002.1, read on the forward strand.
CGCCATCAGCCGCAGCCAGTTCGCGCAGTCTCTGCGCGAGTACTGCGACCAGCCCAACGGCATGCGCTGGCACGTCTGAGCATGCGCCTTGCGACTGGCATACACTTAATCGACGGCATCACACAGGAGGGGTAGATCATGACAGAGCTGGCGCGCTTGAAGTTCTATGCCACTCAACCTCATTCCTGCAGCTACCTGCCCGAGCAACAGGCCACCACGCTGTTCCTCGACCCCAGCCAGCCGATGGATGTGCATGTCTATGCCGATCTGTCGGACATGGGCTTTCGCCGCAGCGGCGATCACCTCTACCGGCCGCATTGCCAACAGTGCAATGCCTGCATACCGGCGCGCATCCCGGCCGCCAGGTTCATCCCCAACCGCCAGCAACGGCGCATTCTCAAGCGCAACCAGGACATCAGCGTGCGCGCGACGCGCCCTGCTTTCAAAGAGGAATATTTCGAGCTGTACCGGCGCTACATCGAACAGCGCCACGCCGATGGCGACATGTTCCCGCCCAGCCGTGAGCAATTCTCGACGTTCCTGGTGCGCGATCTGCCGTTCTGCTGGTTTTACGAGTTTCGCCTCAACGGACGCCTGGTCGCCGTCGCGGTCTGCGACGTCCTGCCCAATGGGCTGTCGGCGGTTTACACCTTCTACGACCCGAGTGAGGAACGCCGTAGCCTGGGCCGCTTCGCCATTCTCTGGCAGATCGGCGAAAGCCTGCGGCAAAACCTGGAAGCGGTCTATCTGGGCTACTGGATCAAGAACTGCCAGAAGATGAATTACAAGACGCAGTATCGGCCTATCGAACTGCTCATCAACCAGCGCTGGGTCACTGTCAACTGAAAGCAGTGGCTGCACCTGCACTTTTCGGGCATAATCCACGCCACTTTTTTGCCCGCTGCCTTTCATGCAGGGGGCGGTCAACTGTATACCGAGGGCTCTACTGAATGTCGAAAGAAGACAGCTTCGAAATGGAAGGTACTGTCGTCGACACCCTGCCCAACACCATGTTCCGCGTGGAGTTGGAAAACGGGCACGTCGTGACCGCGCACATCTCCGGAAAGATGCGCAAGAACTACATCCGTATTCTTACTGGCGACAAAGTGCGCGTCGAACTGACGCCGTACGACTTGAGCAAGGGCCGCATCACCTACCGCGCCCGCTAAGCCAAGCCATGAAAAAACCCGGCCATCGAGCCGGGTTTTTTATGCGTCATCGATGAGGGGCTGAACCGGGGCCCAATGAGCCCCGGTAGCACGTCAGGCGACTTCAGCGGTGGTTTCGAAATCGAAGACCAGCTCGCCATCGCGCAGCTCGACGTGAACCACACCCCCATGCTCGGCCAATTCGCCGAACAGGATCTCTTCGGCCAATGGCCGCTTGATCTTGTCCTGAATCAGACGACCCATCGGCCGCGCGCCCATCTGCACATCGTAGCCAGAACTCGCCAGCCAGCCCCGCGCCTCTTCGCTGACTTCCAGCAGCACCCGCTTGTCTTCCAGCTGCGCCTGAAGCTCGATGAGGAACTTGTCGACGATGCTCTTGATGGTCTCGTGGGAGAGACGACCGAACTGGATGATGGTATCCAGGCGGTTGCGGAATTCCGGCGTGAAGCTCTTGCGAATGACCTCCATGGCATCGGAGGCGTGGTCCTGATGGGTGAAGCCGATCGAGGCGCGCGCTGCGGTCTCGGCGCCGGCGTTGGTGGTCATGATCAGAATCACGTTGCGGAAGTCGGCCTTGCGCCCGTTGTTGTCGGTCAGCGTGCCGTGGTCCATGACCTGCAGCAGCAGGTTGAAGACTTCCGGATGCGCTTTTTCGATTTCATCGAGCAGCAGTACGCAATGGGGCTGCTTGGTGATGGCCTCGGTCAGCAGACCACCCTGATCGAAACCGACGTAGCCTGGCGGCGCACCGATCAGGCGCGAAACGGTGTGGCGCTCCATGTATTCGGACATGTCGAAACGCACCAGCTCGACCCCAAGCGACTTGGCCAACTGCCGCGCCGCCTCGGTTTTACCCACCCCGGTAGGGCCAGCGAAGAGGAACGAGCCAACCGGCTTGTCAGGCGACTTGAGGCCAGCCCGCGACAGTTTGATTGCCGTTGCCAGGGCATCGATGGCCTGGTCCTGACCGAACACCGTGAGCTTGAGGTCGCGCTCCAGGTTACGCAGCAGTTCCTTGTCGGAGCTGCTGACATGCTTTGGCGGAATCCGCGCGATCTTGGCGACGATGTCCTCGACCTGGGGCACATCGATGCGCTTGACCCGATTGGCCTCAGGTTGTAGACGCTGATAGGCACCGGCTTCATCGATGACGTCGATGGCCTTGTCGGGCATGTGCCGATCGTTGATGTAACGGGCAGCGAGTTCGGCAGCGGCGCGCAGGGCCTCGTCGCTGTATTCGATGTTGTGGTGGCTCTCGAAGCGCCCCTTCAGGCCGCGCAGGATGCCCACGGTGTCTTCCACCGAAGGTTCGGAAACGTCGACCTTCTGGAAGCGCCGCGCCAGCGCGCGGTCTTTCTCGAAGATGCCGCGAAACTCCTGGAAGGTGGTAGAGCCGATGCAGCGGATTTCACCAGACGACAGCAGCGGCTTGAGCAGATTGGAAGCGTCCATCACGCCCCCTGAAGCCGCCCCGGCACCGATGATGGTGTGAATCTCGTCGATGAACAAAATCGCCTGGGGCCGCTTGCGCAGTTCACCGAGCAGCGCCTTGAAGCGTTTTTCGAAGTCGCCGCGGTACTTGGTGCCGGCCAGCAGCGCGCCAAGATCGAGCGAATACACCACGCTCTGCGCGAGCAGATCAGGCACCTGACCATCGACGATGCGCTTGGCCAGGCCTTCGGCGATGGCGGTCTTGCCAACACCGGCCTCACCGACCAGCAGCGGGTTGTTCTTGCGCCGCCGGGCAAGGATCTGCGCGACGCGCTCGACTTCCGATTCACGCCCGACCAACGGGTCGATGCGCCCCTGACGAGCCTGCTCGTTGAGGTTGCTGGCGTAGGCATCGAGCGGGTTGCTGGACGAGCTGGCTTCGCCGCTCTCTTCGTCCTGCATGTCTTGCTCGCCATCGGAACTGGCGCCGTGTCCTGGCACCTTGGAGATGCCGTGGGCGATGAAGTTGACCACATCGATACGGGCCACGCTTTGCTGCTTGAGCAAGAACACGGCCTGGCTTTCCTGCTCGCTGAAAATCGCTACCAGCACGTTGGCGCCGGTGACTTCACGCTTGCCCGAGCTCTGCACATGGAACACGGCGCGTTGCAGAACGCGCTGGAAACCCAGGGTCGGTTGCGTTTCACGGTCTTCATCGTGAACCGGAATCAGCGGGGTGGTGGAGTCGATGAACTCTTGCAGGTCGTGCTTGAGCTTGTCCAGATTGGCGCCACAGGCGCGCAGCACGGTAGCGGCGGCTTCATTGTCAAGGAGCGCCAGCAGCAGATGCTCGACGGTCATGAACTCATGACGTTTCGAGCGGGCCTCCTTGAAGGCCAGATTGAGGGTGACTTCGAGTTCGCGGTTCAACATAGCTTCACCTCATACCCAAGTGGTCGGCGATTAACCGTCCTTCTCGATTTCACAGAGTAGCGGATGCTGGCTCTCCCTGGCGTACTGGTTGACCTGCATAGCCTTGGTTTCGGCAATATCGCGGGTAAACAAGCCGCACACTGCGCGCCCTTCGGTATGGACGGTCAGCATTATCTTGGTGGCCAACTCCCGGTTCAAACTGAAGAACGTCTCGAGCACCTCGACGACGAAATCCATTGGTGTGTAGTCATCATTGAACAAGACCACCTTGTACATCGGTGGTGCCTGCAGGATCGGCTTGGCCTCTTCGACAGCCAGGCCCGAAGCGCCGTCTTCCTGCTCGTGCGGAGGATCCTGATTGAATGTTAGACGAGTCTGGCTGTGTGCATGCATGGAAAGAAATTCATCACATCGACAGGTTGGAGGGTTGAGTCCGCGGCCCAGACGGTCCGCGCAGGCGCCGCCGGGTGACCTTGACTAACGCTGAATCGGTGTTACAACCAATATGAACTCACCGTGGTGTAAAAAGCTCCGCACAGTCAATCAGTTTTTTGCCGATGGGCTGGCGGATACCGGGATGATACTCCAGTGATGGAGTCCTTTGCAGAGGTACGTAGGGATGGCGAGCGGTAAAGTCAAGTGGTTCAACAATGCCAAAGGGTTTGGTTTCCTGATAGCGGATGGCAAGGAAATGGGTGACATATTTGCCCATTACAGCCAGATCGTAGGAGATGGTTACAAATCTCTGAAAGCTAACGACCGAGTGCTTTTCGACATCATCGAAGGCCCGAAAGGCCCGCATGCTTGCTCGATCCGGTCCGAGGCGAACGCAACCCAGGCCGTGGGCGCTCAAGCCCGGGCTCAGGAAGACGCCGTCAAGGCGTGAGCCTAGCCAGACTGGCCAGTGGCGATCACTGGCCGGTCACCCCGCCGCACTCCCCTGCTCGAGCGCCGCCTCGTTCAGTTCCAGCCTTCGCAAAATCCCCCCTTCGAACCCGCGCATTCGCTGCGGCAACGCACCGCATTGTCTCTCAGTCTTTGGTCGCATATGCAGCCCGATCGCACTTGGCCTTGCTGATTACGCCGATGGGTTTGATATACTCCGGCGCTGACCGTAGGGTCATCGGGGCGAACCCTTGGAATATGCGGCTCGCTCCACCCCGGGCCGGCTGGCAATGGCCGCCTGACCTGGACAAGCCTGACGTGTTACCGCACGCCAGCATTGACGCTCGAATGATGCATCCACCATCACCGCTCGCGGCCGCTCGACCACGCCCTTGCTGGGCGCTGCGCCTACCCAGCGCATTTCGAGACACGGGCTCGCGCAGCAACACAGAGAGTTAACCCGCATGCCCACCCGTTCCAAGATCATCTATACCTTCACCGACGAAGCCCCCGCCCTCGCCACCTACTCACTGCTGCCCGTCATCGAGGCGTTCACGGCGTGTGCCGATATCGCCGTCGAAACCCGGGACATCTCCCTGGCCGGTCGTATTCTCGCGGCGTTCCCCGAGCAACTGGGTGCCGAGAAGCAGGTAGCCGATCACCTGGCGGAACTGGGCCAACTGGCAACCACGCCTGAAGCCAACATCATCAAGCTGCCGAACATCTCGGCGTCGGTTCCGCAGCTCAAGGCTGCGATCAAGGAACTGCAGGCCCAGGGCTACGCCATCCCCGACTATGCCGATGAGCCGTCCACCGACGCCGAGCAAGAGTCGCGCGCCCGTTACGACCGCATCAAGGGCAGCGCCGTCAACCCGGTACTGCGCGAAGGCAACTCCGACCGCCGCGCGCCGCTGTCTGTGAAGAACTACGCCCGCAAGCACCCGCACAAGATGGGCGCGTGGAGCGCCGATTCGAAGTCCCACGTGGCGCACATGACCAGCGGCGACTTCTACGGCAGCGAAAAAGCTGCGCTGATCGAAGCCGATGGCAGCCTGCGCATCGAACTGATCGGCAAGGATGGCAACACCACCGTCCTGAAAGAAAAAACCGCCGTCAAGGCCGCTGAAGTGGTCGACTGCGCCACCTTGAGCCGCAAGGCCCTGCAAGCCTTCATCGTCGAGCAGATCGCCGATGCCAAGGCCGCCGGCGTGCTGCTCTCGGTGCACCTGAAGGCGACCATGATGAAGGTCTCCGACCCGATCATGTTCGGCATCATCGTCGAAGCCTTCTATGGCGAAGTGCTGAAGAAGTACGCCTCGTCGCTGACCGACGTCGGTTTCAACCCGAACAATGGCATCGGCGACCTCTACGCCCGCATCAAAGAGCTTCCGGCCGAGCTGCAAGCGCAGATCGAAGCCGACATCAACACCCTGTACGCCGACCGTCCGTCCCTGGCCATGGTCAACTCCGACAAGGGCATCACCAACCTGCATGTGCCAAGCGACGTGATCGTCGACGCCTCGATGCCGGCGATGATCCGTGACTCGGGCAAGATGTGGAACGCCGCAGGTGAACTGCAGGACGCCAAGGCGATCATTCCTGACCGCTGCTACGCCGGCATCTACCAGGCCACCATCGAAGACTGCAAGGCCAACGGCGCCTTCGACCCGACCACCATGGGCAGCGTGCCGAACGTCGGCCTGATGGCGCAGAAGGCCGAAGAGTACGGCTCGCACGACAAGACCTTCCAGATCAAGGCCGACGGCGTGGTGCGCGTGGTCGATGCCAGCGGTAAGGTGATTCTCGAGCAGAACGTCGAAGCCGGTGACATCTTCCGCATGTGCCAGACCAAGGACGCGCCGATCCAGGACTGGGTCAAGCTGGCCGTCAACCGTGCCCGCCTGAGCGACACCCCTGCGGTGTTCTGGCTCGACCCGGCACGCGCCCACGACGCGGTGATGATCGAAAAAGTCCAGAAGTACCTCAAGGACCACGACACCAGCGGCCTGGACATCCGCATCCTCGAACCGGTCGAAGCGATCAAGTTCTCTCTGGCTCGTATCCGTGAAGGCAAGGACACCATTTCGGTGACCGGCAACGTGCTGCGCGACTACCTGACCGACCTGTTCCCGATCATGGAACTGGGCACCAGCGCCAAGATGCTGTCGATCGTGCCGCTGATGAGCGGTGGCGGTCTGTTCGAAACTGGTGCTGGCGGTTCGGCGCCCAAGCATGTGCAACAGTTGGTGGAAGAGAACTTCCTGCGCTGGGATTCGCTGGGTGAATTCCTCGCCCTGGCCGCTTCCCTGGAGCACCTGGGCAACGTCTACGACAACCCACGCGCCAAGGTGCTGGCCAGCACCCTGGACAAGGCCACCGGCAAGTTCCTCGACACCAACAAGTCGCCTTCGCGCAAGGTCGGCGGCATCGACAACCGTGGCAGCCACTTCTACCTGACCCTGTACTGGGCCGAGGCCCTGGCAGCTCAAAACGACGACAGCGCCCTGCAAGCGCGCTTCGCTCCGCTGGCCAAGGTGCTGGGCGAGAACGAAGCCGCTATCGTCGCCGAGCTCAACGCCGTGCAAGGCAAGCCGGCCGACATCGGCGGCTACTACGCGCCAAGCCCTGAGCTGACCAAGAAAGTGATGCGCCCAAGCCAGACCTTCAACAGCGCGCTCGCCGCCCTGTAAGCCTGAGCTGCAACAACCACGAACCCCGGCCACGCACCGGGGTTCGTGCGTTATGGGCTCACTATCCGCGAACGTTGCACACGATTCTTACACTCACGCGCCCAAGGTGTCCCCATGAACTGGCAACCGCATATCACCGTCGCCACCGTCGTCGAGGACGATGGCAAGTTTCTTTTCGTCGAAGAATTCAAGGCTGGCAGCCAGGTTTTCAACCAACCGGCCGGGCACCTGGAAGCCCATGAAACCCTGAGCCAAGCCGCGCTGCGCGAAACCCTCGAAGAAACCGCCTGGGACGTCGAACTCACCGGCGTGGTGGGCATTTACCTGTACACCGCACCGAGCAACGGCGTGACCTACCAGCGCATCTGCTTTGCCGCAAAGCCTGTGCGCCATCACCCCGATCGCGCCCTGGACAGCGATATCACCCGCGCCGTGTGGCTGACTCGCGAGCAGCTGCTGGCCGAGCCGCAGCGCTGGCGCAGCGAGCTGGTGCCACGCTGCCTGGACGACTATCTGGCAGGCCCGCTGCACAGCCTGCAGTTGCTGCGCGACTGACGGGCAGCCAGCAGCCTGATAGAATCGGCGTTTTTTCCCTGATACACGCCGGTAATCATGACCAACCCAGCACTCAAAGCACCCGCCCAGACCCGCGTCATCGTCGGCATGTCCGGCGGCGTGGACTCGTCCGTTTCCGCCGTCCTGCTGCTCGAGCAGGGCTACCAGGTGGAAGGGCTGTTCATGAAGAACTGGGAAGAAGACGACGGCACCGAATACTGCACCGCCCGCGAGGACCTCGCCGACGCCCAGGCCGTGTGCGACCGCATTGGCATCAAGCTGCACACCGCCAACTTCGCCGCCGAATACTGGGACAACGTCTTCGAACATTTCCTCGAAGAATATAAAGCCGGGCGCACGCCCAACCCGGACATCCTCTGCAACCGGGAAATCAAGTTCAAAGCCTTCCTCGACTACGCCCTGTCGCTGGGTGCCGACCTGATCGCCACCGGTCACTATGTGCGTCGTCGCGACACCGAAGGCCGCACCGAGCTGCTCAAGGGCCTGGACCCGAACAAGGACCAGAGCTACTTCCTGCATGCCGTGGGCGGCAACGAAATCGCCCGTACGCTGTTCCCGGTCGGCGAGCTGGAAAAGCCTGAAGTGCGCGCCATCGCCGAGAAGCACGGCCTGGCTACGGCCAAGAAGAAAGACTCCACCGGCATCTGCTTCATTGGCGAGCGCCGTTTCAGCGACTTCCTCAAACAGTACCTGCCCGCCCAGCCCGGTGAAATCCAGACCACCGAGGGTGAGGTGATCGGCCAGCACCACGGCCTGATGTACCACACCATCGGCCAACGTCAGGGGCTGGGCATCGGCGGCCTCAAGGATGCTGGCGACGAACCGTGGTACGTGCTGGAAAAAGACCTTGCCCGCAACGTGCTGGTGGTCGGTCAGGGCAATGAGCATCCATGGCTGTTCTCGCGTGCGCTGCTGGCCTCGGAGATCTTCTGGGTCAACCCGGTCGACCTCGGCGCGCCGCGCCAGCTGAGCGCCAAGGTGCGCTACCGCCAGGGCGATCAGCGCTGCCTGCTGGAGCGCACCGAAGCCGGCTACCGCGCGGTGTTCGATGAGCCGCAACGCGCTGTCACACCCGGCCAGTCGGTGGTGTTCTACGACGGTGAGGTGTGCCTGGGCGGCGGCGTCATCGAAGCGGCCGAAGCGTGGAGCCCGCGTCCATGAGCAACCTTGACGATCAGCTGATCGCGCTGGGCGGCGTGTTCCAGGCCGCCGTACTGGTGGATCAGATCGCCCGCACCGGCCAGGTCGGCGAGGCGCCGCTGGGCTGCATGCTCGGCAGCCTGCTGGTGCTCGACCCCAAGGACACCCTGGAGGTGTTCGGCGGCAACGACCAGCAACTGCGCGACGGTTACCGCGCGCTGGTCGGTGCACTGGAGCGCGATCCGGCCATCCTGCAGCGCGAACCGCTGCGCTACGCCCTGGCGATGCTGGGCCTGGAGCGGCAACTGGCCAAGCGCGGCGACCTGTTGGAAGTGATCGGCAAGCGCCTGCCGCAAGTGCAATCCCAGGCCGACCATTTCGGCCTGGTCCACGACAACGTGATCGCCTCGTGCGGCGCGCTGTACCAGGACACCCTCAGTACCTTCCGCCAACGCATTCAGGTGCACGGCGACACACGCTTCCTGCAACAGGCTAACAACGCCTCGAAGATCCGCGCCATCCTGCTCGCCGGGATTCGTTCGGCACGCCTGTGGCGCCAGTTGGGCGGCCATCGCTGGCAGCTGGTGTTCAGCCGCCGCAAACTGCTCAACGCCCTGTACGACCTGATGCGCGGCTGAGGCGAGCAGGCAGTGCTGCCGTGACGCTCACTGCTTGCAGCTCAGAGCTCGCAGCTCGCAGCTGCTTTTTCGTGTATGATACGCGCCCCCAAAAGCCTGACTGTCCGAGAACACGCCATGCAGCTCTCCTCGCTCACTGCGGTTTCCCCTGTAGACGGCCGCTACGCCGGCAAAACCCAGGCCTTGCGCCCCATTTTCAGCGAATACGGCCTGATCCGTTTCCGCGCCCTGGTGGAAGTGCGCTGGCTGCAGCGCCTGGCCGCTCACCCGCAGATCGATGAGGTGCCGGCCTTCTCCGCCGAGGCCAATGCGGTACTCGACACCCTGGCCACCGACTTCCAGCTGGCCCACGCCGAGCGGGTCAAGGAAATCGAGCGCACCACCAACCACGACGTCAAGGCCATCGAATACCTGCTCAAGGAGCAGGCCGCAGGCGTGCCGGAGCTGGCCAAGGTCAGCGAGTTCATCCACTTCGCCTGCACCAGCGAAGACATCAACAACCTGTCCCACGCGCTGATGCTGCGCGCCGGCCGTGACGAAGTGCTGCTGCCGCTGATGCGCCAGATCGCCGAAGCCCTGCGCACCCTCGCCCACCAGTACGCCGACGTGCCGATGCTGTCGCGCACCCACGGTCAGCCGGCCTCGCCGACCACCCTGGGCAAGGAACTGGCCAACGTCGTCTACCGCCTCGAGCGGCAGATCGCCCAAGTCGCAGCCGTGCCGCTGCTGGGCAAGATCAACGGCGCCGTGGGCAACTACAACGCGCACCTCTCGGCCTACTCGCAGATCGACTGGGAAGCCAACGCCCGCGCCTTCATCGAAGACGAGCTGGGCCTGCAGTTCAACCCCTACACCACGCAGATCGAGCCGCACGACTACATCGCCGAGCTGTTCGATGCCATCGCCCGCTTCAACACCATCCTCATCGACTTCGATCGCGATGTCTGGGGCTACATCTCGCTGGGCTACTTCAAGCAGAAGACCGTTGCCGGCGAAATCGGCTCCTCGACCATGCCGCACAAGGTCAACCCGATCGACTTCGAAAACTCCGAAGGCAACCTGGGCATCGCCAACGCGCTGTTCCAGCACCTGGCGAGCAAGCTGCCGATCTCGCGCTGGCAGCGTGACCTCACCGATTCCACCGTGCTGCGCAACCTCGGTGTCGGCTTCGCCCACAGCGTGATCGCCTACGAGGCCAGCCTCAAAGGTATCGGCAAGCTGGAAATCAACACCGCGCGCATCGCCGCTGATCTGGACGCCTGCTGGGAAGTCCTGGCTGAGCCGATCCAGACCGTCATGCGTCGTTTCAACATCGACAACCCCTACGAGAAGCTCAAGGAGCTGACCCGTGGCAAAGGCATCACCCCCGATGCCCTGCTGAGCTTCATCGACGGCCTGGACATGCCGGCCGAGGCCAAGGCCGAGCTCAAGCGACTGACCCCTGCCAGCTACATCGGCAACGCCGTGGCCCAGGCCAAACGCGTCTGATCGATGCCATGCGGCCAACGCCCGGCTTAGCCGGGCGTTTTTATTCGCGGACGAAAACTACATTTTTTCAATAGGTTGAAGATGAATCCTGATACTCCACTGCAGCTGCTTGGCGGCTTGACGGCCCGTGAATTCCTGCGTGACTACTGGCAGAAAAAGCCGCTGCTGGTGCGCCAGGCGTTCAGCGATTTCGAAAGCCCCATCGACCCGGATGAGCTGGCCGGCCTGGCCCTGGAAGAAGAAGTCGAGTCGCGCCTGGTGCTCGAGCACGGCGAGCGTCCGTGGGAACTGCGCCGCGGCCCGTTCGCCGAAGACGCCTTCGCCGACCTGCCCGAGCGTGACTGGACCTTGCTGGTGCAGGCCGTCGACCAGTTCGTACCCGAAGTGGCCGAGCTGCTGGAAAACTTCCGCTTCCTGCCCAGCTGGCGCATCGATGACGTGATGATCAGCTACGCAGCCCCAGGTGGCAGCGTCGGTCCGCATTTCGACAACTACGACGTGTTCCTGCTGCAAGGCCACGGCAAGCGCAACTGGAAAATCGGCCAGATGTGCGACAGCGACAGCGCCCTGCTCGACCATGCCGACCTGCGCATCCTGGCCGACTTCGAGCAGAGTGAAGAGTGGGTGCTCGAACCGGGCGACATGCTCTATCTGCCGCCGCGCCTGGCCCACTACGGCATCGCCGAGAACGCCTGCCTGACCTACTCGGTCGGTTTCCGCGCGCCGAGCGCCGCTGAAGTGCTGACCCACTTCACCGACTTCCTCAGCCAGTTCCTGCCCGACGAAGAGCGCTACAGCGACGCCGATGCGCAGCCGGTCAGCGACCCGCATCAGATTCAGCATGACGCCCTCGATCGCCTGAAGGCGCTGCTGGCCGAGCACATGGGCGACGAGCGCCTGCTGCTGACCTGGTTCGGCCAGTTCATGACCGAGCCGCGCTACCCAGAGCAAGTCACGGGCGAAGAACTCAGCGAAGACGACCTGCGCCAGAGCCTGGAGCAAGGCGCGCTGCTGATTCGCAACCCGAGCGCGCGGCTGGCCTGGTCGGAAATGGAAGACAACCTGGTGCTGTTCGCCAGCGGCCAGAGCCGCCTGCTCTCCGGCCACCTGCGTGAGCTGCTCAAGCTGATCTGCGCCGCCGATGCCCTGCACAGCGACAACCTCGCTGCATGGCTCGAAGACGAAGAAGCCATGCTGCTGGTCTGCCAACTGGTCACCCAAGGCAGCCTGGGATTCGCCGATGAATAAGATCCGTGTGCGTCTGGCCGACTGGCAGCAGGACAACGCCGACCTGCGGCGCATCCGCGAGGCGGTGTTCGTCGCCGAGCAGCAGGTGCCAGCGGAGCTCGAGTGGGACGCCGACGACCAGGACGCCGTGCACTTTCTGGCCCTGGAAGGCGACTACCCGATAGGCACCGCCCGGCTGCTGGCTGACGGCACCATCGGCCGTGTTTCGGTGCTCAAGGACTGGCGCGGGCTGAAGGTCGGCGACGCGCTCATGCAGGCAGTGATCGCCGAAGCCCAGCGCCGCCAGCTCGCGCCGCAGCGGCTCAGTGCCCAGGTGCACGCAACCTCGTTCTACGAGCGCCTGGGCTTTCGTGTGGTCAGCGAGGAATTCCTCGAAGCCGGCATTCCCCACGTGGATATGGTTCGCGAGTAACCACGCTGTCGCGCGCCGATTGCGGGGCGCGAGTTGCAGGAGCGGGCGGTCCGCTCCTGCAAATCCCTGAAAGACTGTACATCCATCCAGATAAACCTTGCCTCCAGGCTTTCGTTTGCGCATCCTGTCGCTCATCACCTGCGACTTGAGCGTGCCCGGCCATGCGCCTGTTTCTCTGCGAAAAACCCTCCCAGGCCAAAGACATCGCCAAAGTGCTCGGCGCCACGCGCAAGGGCGATGGCTGCTGGCAAGGCACCGACGTGTGCGTCACCTGGTGCATTGGTCACCTGCTGGAAACCGCTCCGCCCGACAGCTACGACGCCCGTTACAAGCGTTGGGCGCTCGATGACCTGCCGATCATTCCGGAAAAATGGAAGATGCTGGTCAAGACCAAGACCGCCAGCCAGTTCAAGGCGGTCAAGCGCCTGCTCGGTGAAGCGCGGGAGCTGGTGATCGCCACCGACGCAGATCGTGAGGGGGAAATGATCGCCCGTGAGCTGCTCGAACACTGCCGCTACCGCGGCCCGGTGCAGCGCCTGTGGCTGTCGGCACTGGACGACGCCTCGATCCGCAAGGCACTGGCCCGCCTGCTGCCCGGCCAGCAGACCTTCACCCTCTACCACTCGGCGCTGGGTCGTTCACGGGCCGATTGGCTGATCGGCATGAACATGAGCCGTCTGTTCACCTTGCTGGGCCGGCAATCGGGTTATCAAGGCGTGTTGCCGGTCGGCCGCGTGCAGACCCCGACCCTGCGCCTGGTGGTCGACCGCGACCGCAGCATCGCCGACTTCGTGCCGGTGCCGTTCTGGGCCATCGAGGTTCAACTCGGCCATGCCGGGCAGTCGTTCATGGCCCAATGGCGGGCGCCGGACGATGCCTGCGACGACCAAGGCCGCTGCCTGCAGCAAGCGCTGGCGCAACAGGCAGCCGAGGCCATGCGCAGCGCGGCCCAGGCAGTGCTGCTGAAGATTGAAACCGAGCGCGTCCGCGAAGCCGCCCCGCTGCCGTTCGACCTCGGCACCCTGCAGGAACTGTGCTCGAAGAAGCTCGGCCTGGGCGCCCAGGAAACCCTCGACATCGCCCAGGCGCTGTACGAAACCCACAAGCTGATCACCTACCCGCGCAGCGACTGCGGCTACCTGCCGCTCAGCCAGCACGGCGAAGCTGGCGCCATCCTCGCAGCCCTGCAGCGTGCCGACTCTTCGCTGGCTGCGCTGCAGGTGCATCTGGATGCCAGTCGCCGCTCGCGGGCCTGGAACGATGCCAAGGTCAGTGCTCACCACGGCATCATTCCCACGCTCGCCGCCAGCGACCCGAGCCGGCTGCCGAGCAAGCACAAGGCGGTCTACACCCTGATTCGCGCCCGCTACCTGGCGCAGTTCCTGCCGCCACACAGCTTCGACCGCACCCAGGCGGAGTTCGACTGCACCGGCCAACACCTGCGGGCGGTGGGCAAGCACATCATCGAACCGGGCTGGCGCCGCGCACTGCCCGAAGCGCTGACCCCAAGCAAAGGCCGCGAGGCGCCACCGGCACAGGTTCTGCCGGCGTTGCAGCAGGGCCAGCTGTGCGCCGTCGAGCAGGTGTACCTGAAAGACTTGTGGACCCAGCCGCCCAAACCTTTCACCGAAGGCGATTTGATCAAGGCGATGAAAAACGTCGCCAAGCTGGTGCAAGACCCACTGCTCAAACAAAAACTCAAGGACACCACCGGCATCGGCACAGAGGCCACCCGCGCCAGCATCATCCAGGGCCTGCTCGACCGTGGTTACCTGAGCAAGAACGGCAAGGCCTTGGCCGCCACGCCGGCGGCCTTCAGCCTGATCGATGCCGTGCCCCGGGCGATCGCCGACCCCGGCACCACGGCGATCTGGGAGCAGGCTCTGGACATGGTGCAAAGCGGTGAAATGAGCCTGGAGGAGTTCGTTGCGCGCCAATCGGCGTGGATGAGCAAGCTGGTGCAGCGCTGCGCGGGCATGCGCCTGGTCATCAGCGGACCGCCTCTGGGCAGCGGCAACAAGGCCCCTGCGTGGAAAAACAAGCGCAGCGGCGCAGGCAAGGCCAAGAGCGCCGGCAAAGGCGCCAGCAAAGCTGCCGGCAAACCCCGTCAACCGCGGCGTAAGACGGCTACCCCCTGAGGACGAAAAAAGCCCGCGGCAGGTACCGCGGGCTTGGCGTTGCGTCAGTCTCGGTGGGTCATTGACCGCCCTGCACACTGGCCTGCAGAGCGTTCGCCGCAGCACGCCGCCGGCTCAGCGAGATCAGCAGAATGATCGAGGTCACCGCAGCGGTCATCAGCGTCTCGTAGCGGTACGCATCGCTGAACAACATGTAGCCCAGCACCAGGGCGATGGTGCCGATCACCAGCCAGGTGAGCCAGGGGAACAGCCACATCTTCAGCTCCAGCACGGTGCCGTCACGGTCGGCGCGAGCGCGCATGCGCAACTGCGAAACGGCGATGACCAGGTACACCAGCAACGCGATCGCGCCGGTGGTCGACAGCAGGAAGCCGAAGACCTTGCCGGGAAACACGTAGTTGACCAGGCAGCCGACGAACCCGGCCAGGGTCGACAGCAGCACCGCCACGGTCGGCACACCGGCGCCGGAGATACGCCGGGTCATCACTGGCGCCTCACCCCGCGCACCCAGCGAATACAGCATGCGCGAAGCGGTATACAGGCCCGAGTTCATGCAACTGGTCACGGCCACCAGCACCACCATGTCGACCACGAACTTGGCACCCGGCACATTCAGCACGTCCAGCACCCGCTGGAACGAGCCGACTTCCTTGAGCGCCGGGTCGTTCCAGGCGACCAGCGACACCACCAGAAAGATCGACGCCAGGTAGAAGATGGCGATGCGATACACCACCAGGTTGGTGGCGCGGCGGATTTTTTCCTTGGGGTTGGCGGTTTCGTCGGCGGCGATGGTGACGATCTCGGCGCCGAAGAACGAGAAGATGGTGATCAGCACCCCGCCCAGCACGGTGCCGAAGCCATTGGGCATGAAGCCGCCGTTTTCCCACAGACGGCTGACCCCGGAGGTCTCGGCCAGCGGCCAGAAGCCCAGCACGGCCAGGCTGCAAATGCCGATGAAGGCGATGATGGCGATCACCTTGACCAGCGCGAACCAGTACTCGAACGCGCCGAAGTTGCGCACGCTGACCAGGTTGGTACACGACAACAGCAGCATGATCAGGAACGCGAACAACCAGGATGGCACCGCCGGGAAGTACACGTGAAGAATGTCGGCGCCGGCGATGGCCTCGACCGGAATGATCAGCACCCAGAACCACCAGTACAACCAGCCGATGGTGAACCCGGCCCAGGGGCCGATGGCCTCGGTGGCGTAGGTGGAAAACGAGCCGCTGTTGGGGTTGGCGATGGCCATTTCGCCAAGCATGCGCATGACCAGCAGCACCAGCAGCCCGGTCATGGCATAGGAAATCAGAATGGCCGGGCCGGCCGTGGCGATGGCATTGGACGAACCAATGAACAATCCGGCACCAATGATGCCGGCAATGGAAATCATCGAGACCTGACGCGAGCTCAGGCCATGCTGCAACGAGCGTTGTTTTTTATTGTGGGGGGACGCCATGAAAAACCCTCGACTGGGTTGTCGCACAGTGGGCGACTGACTGTTGGAGCAGATTCAGCTCAAGTTCGAATGCATGTTTTTGTTGTTCTGCAGATGCCGGCGACGCGCACTTTCCTCCTCGTTCAATCCCGGCTTGCCTTCATTGATGCAGGTCAGTATTAATCTACCCGCGGGTCGTCAACAAACGACCTTTTTGCAGTACATGATTCCATTAGAGAATGAACTCCTGACTTTTCGCGGGGTACGCCATCGCCATGTCCAAACGCCTGATGCCCTCGACCACCGCCCTGCAGTGCTTCGAAGCGGCCGCCCGCCACCTGAGCTTCACCCGCGCCGCGCAAGAGCTGCACCTGACCCAGAGCGCGGTCAGCAAGCAGGTCGCGCAGCTCGAAGACATGCTCTCGCACCCACTGTTCGAGCGCGTTCGTCGGCGCCTGCACCTGACCCCGGCCGGGGCGCTGTACCTGACCGAGGTGAACAAGATCCTCACCCAGATCGACATCTCGAGCCGCTACATCCTCAGCTATGGCGATGAAACCGAAGTGCTGCGCATCGCCACCCAGCCGACCTTCGGCGCACGCTGGCTGGTGCCACGGCTCAAGGGTTTCGGCGAACGCTTCCCACGCATTCACCTGGACATTCGCAACGAACTCGAGCCTTTCGACCTGGTGCAGGCCAAGGCTGACGTCGCCTTCTTCTTCGGCCAGGGCACCTGGCCCGGGGCCACGTGCATCGAGCTGTTCAGTGAGGAAGTGCTGCCGGTGTGTGCGCCGCAGCTGCTCGAGCAACAGCGTTTCGCCAGTACCGAGGCGCTGATCGAGCACCGCCTGCTGCAATGCGCCTCGCGCCCCGAGGCCTGGCACGAGTGGTTCCTCGGTCAGGGCCTGCACAGCCACAACAGCTACCACGGCCCCCGCTTCGATACGTTCTACCTGTGCATTCGCGCAGCCATCGCCGGCTGCGGCATCGCCTTGATTCCCCGCTACCTGGTGGCCGAAGAACTGACCGAGGGCAAGCTGGTGGTGGCGTGGGACCACCCGGTGCCCAGCAATGGCCGGCATTTCATGGCACACGCCGAGCATGCCGCGCAGGTACCGAAGGTGCGCGCCTTCGTGCAGTGGATACGCGAGCGGGTCGCGGAAGGTGTGTGAGCCGTAACTTCCATAGTTGAGGGAATGAAGCCAATCGGATAATTCGTTTGCGCATGGGCTGCGCGAAGCGCTTGGATAATAAGAAACTTGAACACAGGCCTGCGAGCAGATGAATCCGGAAAGTATCAGTCAATCCATTTCCATCGTTCACCCGATTACACTTTCCCACGGCCGTAATGCGGAAGTCTGGGACACCGACGGCAACCGTTATATCGACTTCGTCGGCGGCATTGGCGTGCTCAACCTGGGCCATTGCAACCCGGCAGTGGTCGAGGCGATCTGCAACCAGGCGACCCAGCTCACCCACTCGGCGTTCAACGCAGCGCCCCACGCGCCGTACCTGCAGTTGATGGAGCGCCTCGGCCAGTTCGTGCCGCTGAGCTACCCCATCGCTGGCATGCTCACCAACAGTGGTGCCGAGGCCGCCGAAAACGCCTTGAAGGTCGCCCGTGGCGCCACCGGCAAGCGCGCGGTGATCGCCTTCGACGGGGGCTTCCATGGCCGCACCCTGGCCACCCTCAACCTCAACGGCAAGGTCGCGCCTTACAAACAGCGCGTGGGCGAGCTGCCCGGCCCGGTGTATCACCTGCCCTACCCCAGCGCCGACAACGGCGTCAGCTGCGCCGAAGGGCTCAAGGCACTGGAGCGGCTGTTCAGCGTCGAGCTGGCAGTGGAGGACGTGGCGGCGTTCATCATCGAGCCGGTGCAGGGCGAAGGTGGCTTTCTGGCGCTCGACCCGACCTTCGCCCAGGCCTTGCGCCGCTTCTGCGACAGCCACGGCATCGTGCTGATCGTCGATGAAATCCAGTCGGGCTTCGGCCGCACCGGCCAGCGTTTCGCCTTCTCGCGACTGGGCATCGAACCCGACCTGCTGCTGCTGGCCAAGAGCATCGCCGGCGGCATGCCGCTGGGCGCGGTGGTGGGTCGCCGCGAGCTGCTGTCAGCGCTGCCCAAGGGCGGGCTCGGCGGCACCTACTCGGGCAACCCCATCGCCTGCGCCGCGGCACTGGCCAGCCTGGCGCAGATGAGCGACGACAATCTGGCCACCTGGGGCGAGCGTCAGGAGCAGGCTTTGCTTGCCCGCTACTCGCGCTGGCAGGCCGCAGGCCTGAGCCCGTTCCTCGGCCGCCTGACCGGCGTCGGTGCCATGCGCGGCATCGAGTTGATCAACCCGGACGGCACCCCTGCCCCGGCGCAATTGAGCGCGCTGCTCGATGCGGCGCGCGCCCAGGGCCTGCTGCTGATGCCCAGTGGCAAGGCGCGGCACATCGTGCGCCTGCTGGCACCGCTGACCATCGAGGCCCAGGTGCTGGAGGAAGGGCTGGATATCCTCGAACGCTGCCTGGCGCAGTTACGCTGAGCGCCAGACGCCGCGCAGGCTATGCGTTCGACGAAGTATGCCTACAACCCCAGTTCCTGCGGCGTGAGCATGTCGCATTCGAAGGCGATCCAGCCGCCTTCGAGCTCGGCGTGACCGTTGACGATCGGGCCGTAGTAGCTCAGGCCGTTGTCCAGGGTCACGCAGATATGGGTAGCGCCGTCCGGGGCCGCCAGGGTGTGCACGAAGTGCACTTTCTTCAGGGTTTCGGTGACCGCTTCCAGGCCCACGCGGATGCCTGGGTTTTCCGTGGCCTCGACATCGCCGCCGAAGTTCTCGGTGCTGACGGTGATGGTGGCGGTGTAGGGGTAGGTGCTCAAGCCGATGACCTCGCAGTTTCAGGGCCGCGTAGGGTACGGCACGGCCAGGCACTTGTCTCTAGCGCACCGATGGCCTGGAAGGGGCCGATCTGTTAGGGTGCCCGCCGATGCCCGCCCCACCACATCAGGAGCCGAACGTGAGCGCCGAGCAACCCATGACCGCCGACCTGTTCGAAGTCGACAAACGCCTGAGCCTGAAGCCAGTCACCGACTTCAACAGCTACCTGCGCAGCGCCTTCGGCGACGGCCCTTGCAGTTGCTATCGCTGCGCCGAGAGCGGCGGCGATCAGACCGACTACAGCCACCTGCACACCTTCGAGTTCGACGCCAAGCCCGCACATCGGCGCTTTGCCAGCACCGCCGCCAGCGACGTTCTGCAAAAGCTCAAGAAGGCCTGGTTGTCGTATACCCAGGCCGAGCTGCAAACCCTTGGCGTGATCGACCTCGACACCCTCAAGACCTTCACCGACAGCGCCCTGCACCCGCGCCTGTTCGCACTGCTCGGCGCCAGCGGCCTGGCCCGCGAGGAAGACGGCCAGTGGCACCTGCAGGCCTTGGCCGACTGAGTCGACTCGCCCCTGATTGCGCTGGCCTGAGCCCTCAGGCCGGCGCACTCAATGCTGCTCGCCCGCCCGCTTGAGCAATTTCTTGCAGCGCTCTGACAGGTGCACCACGCGCAAATGCTTGCCCGCCTTGGCATAGCGCTCGCGCAGGGTTTTCAGTGCGGCGATGGCCGAGTAATCGACAAAGCTCAGGTGCTGGCAGTCCAGGGTCACGCTCGGCGGATCTCCGGCCGGGTCGAACTGGTTGAGAAACGGCGTGGTCGAGGCGAAGAACAACGTGCCGTGCACCTGGTAATGCTTATGCCCGTCGCCTTCCATACGGCTGTCGGCGTACAGCTCGCGGGCGTGCTGCCAGGCGAAGTTGATCGCGGCGATTACGATGCCGAACAGCACCGCCGCGGCCAGATCGGTGAGCACCGTAACCACCGTCACCGCGACGATCGCCAGCACGTCGCTGGCCGGCACCTTGTGCAGCACCCGCAGCGAGGCCCAGGCGAAGGTCTGCTGCGCCACCACGAACATCACCCCCACCAGCGCCGCCAGCGGAATGCGTTCGATCAGCGGCGACAGGAACAGGACGAACAGCAGAATCATCACCCCTGCGGTGACCCCGGACAGCCGCCCGCGGCCACCCGAGCTGAGGTTGATCACGGTCTGGCCGATCATCGCGCAGCCGCCCATGCCGCCACACAGGCCCGAAGCCATGTTGGCCGCGCCCAGCGCCACGCATTCGCGGTCCGGAAAGCCGCGGCTCTCAGTGATTTCGTCGGTCAGGTTGAGGGTCAGCAAGGTTTCCAGAAGGCCGACCATGGCCATAAGCAACGCGTAAGGGGCGATGATGCGCAGGGTCTCGAGGCTCCACGGCACCTGCGGCCAAGCCAGCGCCGGCAAGCCGCCAGCGATCTGCGCCATGTCCCCGAGGGTGCGGGTCGGCAGCTCCAGGCCATACACCAGCAAGCCCACACCCAGAATCGCCACCAGTGCCGGCGGCACGGCGCGGGTGATTTTGGGCAGTACGTAGACCACCAGCATGGTCAACGCCACCAGGCCAATCATCACGTACAGCGGCGTACCGCTGAGCCATTGCTCGCCGCGCTTGAAGTGCTCCAATTGCGCCAGGGCGATGACGATGGCCAGACCGTTGACGAAGCCAAGCATCACCGGGTACGGCACCAGACGAATCAACTTGCCCAGGCGCAGCACTCCGAACAGCACCATCAAGGCACCGCCCAGCAGCACGGTCGCCAGCAGATACTCGACACCGTGCTGCACCACCAGCGCGATGATCACCACCGCCATCGACCCGGCAGCACCGGAAATCATCCCCGGGCGACCACCGAACAACGCGGTCAGGGTGCAGATGATGAACGCGCCATACAGGCCCATCAGCGGGTTGAGGTGGGCCACCAGGGCAAAGGCGATGCACTCGGGCACCAGGGCGAAGGCAGTGGTCAGGCCGGCCAGCAAGTCGGCGCGAAGACGAACGGGTTTCATGAAGGTCCTGTGGTCAGGCCAGCGTTCGGCTGTGCTTGAACAGCAGTGAGCGGATGACGCAAGCGGAAAAAGAGGCGCGATGTTACGGAATTTGTGCCCGCCCGACCAGCCGCAGCCCAGGACCGACCAAGCGGCAGACTGCCGCCAAATTTGCCATCATGCTGACTCCACTCGCGGAGACCGCCGCCATGCCGCTACGCCCCTCGTTCGCCACCTTGTTGTTGTGCAGCAGCTTCGCCTGCCAGGCAGCCACCGCCGTACTGCCCCTGGAGCACCGCAGCAGCGCCCAGTTGCTGCCCACCGCCCAGGCATTCATCGGCAGCGAAGGCACCGTCAGCGCCTTCGAAAACAAGCTGGTGGTCGATGCCAGCCAGCCGCGCATCGATGAGCTGCGCACACTGCTGCAGCAGCTCGACACTGCCCCCAAGCGCTTGCTGATCAGCGTCGACACCCAGGACAGCAACTTCCAGGACACCCGCGGCAACGCCAGGATCATCCGCCACGGCACCCGCAACCGCGAGGGCGGCCTGCAGCAAATCCGCGCCAGCGAAGGGCAGCCGGCACTGATTCAGGTCGGCCAGAGCGTTCCGTTCACAAGCACCTCGAGCGATGGCTATGGGCGCGTACAGAGCGACACTGAATATCGCAATGTCACCCAGGGGTTCTATGTCACCCCGCAGGTAATGGGCAATACGGTTCAGCTGCAAATCAGCAGCAATAATGATCGCATCAGCCGTGAACGTGCAGATGTAGTGAATGTTCAGAGCACCGACACGACAGTCAGCGGTGAGCTGGGCACCTGGATCATCCTCGCCGGATTCAACCAGCAAAGTCAGGCAGACCGGACTCCCGGAAGGCTCAGCTACAGCACCCAGCAGGGCGAGAACATGACCCTGCGGGTAAAAGTCGACCTGGTGGACTGATATCGACCCCTCCGGCCTGCGACCAGAGGCCCCGAAACTGACTGACAAGTCGTATTAGACCAAAGATGTAGTGAGCATATAAAACCACTACAAAGTCGTTGACAGGCGCTTTTTGCACTGGGCATGATTGCCTCGCTCCCGCTGATCAGGGGCCCTGACCGGGCCTGCGGGGCGCACTCCCGCCACCTGTGGAGGCGCTCCGTGTCCATGCAGCCCAAAAGGCAGCGCGACGCGATGGTGACTGCAACGAAGAAGTTGTCCCGAGGGACGGAAGCGCTTTACCGCAGCCACGGCCACCGACGTCGCCTGTGCAGCACGGCATCCACGAGCCACGCTGCCGGCAAGTCCACCGCGCCTGCTTTCTTCCGCCCTCACCCCTTCGCTGCATCACCTTCCTCGCGCAGGACAGCCGCCACGCCCCCTGAGCCGTGCGCCGAGCCCAGCACCTACTTCACCGACTGATGCGACGAGGTTATTTCCATGGCACTGACACGCGAACAGCAAATTGCAGCCCTCGAGAAAGACTGGGCCGAGAACCCGCGCTGGAAAGGCGTGACCCGTACCTACACCGCCGCCGATGTCGTGCGCCTGCGCGGTTCGCTGCAACCGGAATACACCCTGGCCCGCGCCGGTGCCGAGAAACTCTGGAAGTTGGTCACCCAAGGTGCCCATCCCTCCTTCCGCCCCGAAAAAGACTTCGTCAACTGCATGGGCGCCCTGACCGGCGGCCAGGCCGTACAGCAGGTCAAGGCCGGCATCCAGGCCATCTACCTGTCGGGCTGGCAGGTCGCCGCCGACAACAACTCGGCTGAATCGATGTACCCCGACCAGTCGCTGTACCCGGTCGATTCGGTGCCGACGGTGGTCAAGCGCATCAACAACTCCTTCCGCCGCGCCGACCAGATTCAGTGGAAAGCCGGCAAGAACCCGGGTGACGACGGCTACATCGACTACTTCGCGCCGATCGTCGCCGACGCCGAAGCCGGTTTTGGCGGCGTGCTCAACGCCTATGAACTGATGAAAAGCATGATCGAGGCCGGCGCTGCCGGTGTGCACTTCGAAGACCAACTGGCCTCGGTGAAAAAATGCGGGCACATGGGCGGCAAAGTTCTGGTGCCCACCCAGGAAGCGGTGCAGAAACTGGTCGCCGCGCGCCTTGCAGCCGACGTTGCCGGTACGCCGACGATCATCCTCGCGCGCACCGACGCCAACGCCGCCGACCTGCTGACCAGCGACTGCGACCCGTACGACCAACCGTTCGTGATCGGCGAGCGCACCCGCGAAGGCTTCTACAAGGTACGTGCCGGCCTGGACCAGGCGATTGCCCGCGGCCTGGCCTACGCGCCCTACGCCGACCTGATCTGGTGTGAAACCGCCAAGCCCGACCTGGACGAGGCACGTCGCTTCGCCGAGGCGATCAAGAAGGAATACCCAGACCAACTGCTGTCGTACAACTGCTCGCCGTCGTTCAACTGGAAGAAGAACCTCGACGACGCCACCATCGCCAAATTCCAGCGCGAGCTGTCGGCGATGGGCTACAAGCACCAGTTCATCACCCTGGCCGGCATCCACAACATGTGGCACGGCATGTTCAACCTGGCGCACGACTACGCCCGCAACGACATGACCGCCTACGTCAAGCTGCAGGAACAGGAGTTCGCCGACGCCAGCAAGGGCTACACCTTCGTCGCCCACCAGCAGGAGGTGGGCACCGGCTACTTCGATGACGTGACCACCGTGATCCAGGGTGGCGCATCGTCGGTCACCGCCCTCACCGGCTCGACCGAGGAAGAACAGTTCCACTGATTCGCCCGGCAATCATCGAGGCCCGGACCGCGCCAGCGCTCCGGGCCTCGTGCTGTGTGCGCAAGGTCATGGGCCGTACGACAACGGCGCACGCGCTCGGGCTTGCCGAATCGATCCGTGCGCACAGGGAAATACGGGCTATGCTTGGCAGACAATAAAGAAGCAAGGACGGTTACATGTCCCGCTCACTGGCCTGCGCACCTGCACCCCTTCGCACCGAGACGGCAGTCCGTCGTCGATTCATTGATCCAGCACCGCGCACCCCAGCCCATTTTTGCGTACAACAGTCGGCTGCCTGCACGTTCAGCGTGAGGCTCGTTGATGCGCAGTTAGTGCATTAAAGACCAACTAAAACGATCAGGCTTATTTAGATGATAGTAATTATCATTACAAACAAGACGAACGTTACCGGAAACAATAAACACAATTGAGAGAAGTGCGCGAATGCCCGAAATTCAAGGGCTTCAGCGAGTTAAGAGCGATTTTTGTTCTTAATCCTACGAATAAATTTGCCTGGGTAAATTTACTTGCATAGGGTTTACCCATAAAATCAGCCGGATTGATCCAGCTGCGACATTTGGTCACTGCGCCTGCGACACCACGTCGCCGCTTTAATTATTTTCAGAACGCAGAGCCTGGGCTCTGTATAAGGACTTGAGCATGCCCGATTCGACAGGACTGATCGCCCACAACTGGGGCCTGGCCATCTTCCTTCTCGGTGTCGTCGGCCTGTGTGCCTTCATGCTCGGTCTTTCCAGCCTGCTGGGCAGCAAGGCCTGGGGCCGGGCCAAGAACGAGCCGTTCGAGTCCGGCATGCTGCCCACCGGCAGCGCCCGTCTGCGCCTGTCCGCCAAATTCTATCTGGTCGCGATGCTGTTCGTGATCTTCGACATCGAAGCCCTCTTTCTCTTTGCCTGGTCTGTGTCCGTCCGCGAAAGCGGCTGGACCGGATTCGTCGAAGCACTCGTTTTCATAGCAATTCTGTTGGCAGGTCTTGTCTACCTATGGCGTGTGGGGGCCCTTGACTGGGCGCCGGAAGCACGCCGCAAGCGGCAAGCGAAGCTGAAACAATGAGGCTTTGGCAATGCAATACAATCTCACCAGAATCGATCCGGACGCGCCTAACGAGCAGTATCCGGTCGGCGAGCGGGAAACCGTAACCGACCAGCTGCTGGAAGATCAGGTCCACAAGAACATCTACATGGGGAAACTCGAGGATGTTCTGCGGGGCGCGGTCAACTGGGGTCGCAAGAACTCCCTGTGGCCGTACAACTTCGGCCTTTCCTGCTGCTACGTGGAAATGACCACGGCCTTCACGGCACCCCACGACATCGCCCGCTTCGGCGCCGAAGTCATCCGGGCCTCGCCGCGTCAGGCCGACTTCATGGTCATCGCCGGCACCTGCTTCATCAAGATGGCGCCGATCATCCAGCGCCTGTACGAGCAGATGCTCGAGCCGAAATGGGTCATCTCCATGGGTTCGTGCGCCAATTCCGGCGGCATGTACGACATCTACTCGGTCGTTCAGGGGGTCGACAAGTTCCTCCCCGTGGACGTCTACGTGCCGGGCTGCCCGCCTCGCCCCGAAGCCTTCCTGCAAGGGCTGATGCTGTTGCAGGAGTCGATCGGGCAAGAGCGTCGCCCGCTGTCCTGGGTGGTGGGCGATCAAGGCATCTACCGTGCCGAGATGCCTGCCCAGAAGGACCTGCGCCGCGAACAGCGAATCGCGGTAACCAACCTGCGCAGCCCCGACGAAGTCTGATCCAGCGACCTGCCGCCCGCTCCCCTGGAGCCGGCGGCCTGGCTTCATTCTCTACGTTGACCGAAAGCGACCGAGACCATGACAGCGGACACCGCTATTTACATTCCGCCTTACAAGGCTGACGACCAGGATGTGGTCGTCGAACTGCACAATCGCTTTGGCGCCGACGCCTTCGTCGCCCAGGAAACCCGTACCGGCATGCCGGTGCTGTGGGTCAAGCGTGCCCAGCTCAAGGAAATCCTGAGCTTCCTGCGCAATGTCGCCAAGCCCTACAGCATGCTGTACGACCTGCACGGCGTCGACGAGCGCCTGCGCACCCAGCGCCGCGGCCTGCCTGCCGCCGATTTCAGCGTGTTCTACCACCTGCTCTCGGTAGAACGTAACAGCGACGTGATGATCAAGGTCTCGCTCAGCGAGGGCGACCTGAACCTGCCATCCGTGACCGGCATCTGGCCCAACGCCAACTGGTACGAGCGCGAAGTGTGGGACATGTTCGGCATCGATTTCGCCGGCCACCCGCACCTGAGCCGCATCATGATGCCGCCGACCTGGGAAGGTCACCCGCTGCGCAAGGACTACCCGGCGCGCGCCACCGAGTTCGACCCCTACAGCCTGACCCTGGCCAAGCAGCAGCTCGAAGAAGAGTCGGCGCGCTTCAACCCCGAGGCCTGGGGCATGAAGCGCCAGGGTGCCAACGAGGACTACATGTTCCTCAACCTGGGCCCCAACCACCCGTCCGCGCACGGTGCGTTCCGTATCGTGCTGCAACTGGACGGCGAAGAGATCGTCGACTGCGTGCCCGACATCGGCTACCACCACCGTGGCGCCGAGAAAATGGCCGAGCGCCAGTCGTGGCACAGCTTCATTCCCTATACCGACCGTATCGACTACCTCGGTGGGGTGATGAACAACCTGCCGTACGTGTTGGCGGTAGAGAAGCTGGCCGGTATCCAGGTGCCGCAGAAGGTCGACGTGATTCGCATCATGCTCGCCGAATTCTTCCGTATCACCAGCCACCTGCTGTTCCTGGGTACCTATATTCAGGACGTCGGCGCCATGACCCCGGTGTTCTTCACCTTCACCGACCGTCAGCGCGCCTACACCGTGATCGAAGCCATCACCGGTTTCCGCCTGCACCCGGCCTGGTACCGCATCGGCGGCGTCGCCCACGACCTGCCACGCGGCTGGGACAAGCTGGTCAAGGACTTCGTCGACTGGCTGCCCAAGCGCCTCGACGAGTACACCAAGGCTGCCCTGCAGAACAGCATCCTCAAGGGCCGGACCATCGGCGTTGCCGCCTACAACACCAAGGAAGCGCTGGAATGGGGCACCACCGGTGCCGGCCTGCGCTCCACCGGTTGCGACTTCGACCTGCGCAAGGCGCGCCCGTACTCGGGCTACGAGAACTTCGAATTCGAAGTGCCGCTGGCGCACAACGGCGATGCCTACGACCGCTGCATGGTCCGCGTCGAAGAGATGCGCCAGAGCATCCGCATCATCGACCAGTGCCTGCGCAACATGCCAGAAGGCCCGTACAAGGCGGACCACCCGCTGACCACGCCGCCGCCCAAAGAGCGCACCCTGCAGCACATCGAGACCTTGATCACGCACTTCCTGCAAGTCTCGTGGGGCCCGGTCATGCCGGCCAACGAGTCGTTCCAGATGATCGAAGCGACCAAGGGCATCAACAGTTACTACCTGACGAGCGACGGCGGCACCATGAGCTACCGCACCCGTATCCGCACCCCGAGCTACCCGCACCTGCAGCAGATCCCCTCGGTGATCAAAGGCAGCATGGTCGCCGACCTCATTGCGTATCTGGGCAGTATCGACTTCGTTATGGCTGACGTGGACCGCTAAGCATGAACAGCACGCTTATCCAGACTGACCGCTTCGCCCTGAGCGAAGCCGAGCGCTCGGCCATCGAGCACGAGATGCACCACTACGAAGATCCGCGCGCGGCCTCCATCGAAGCGCTGAAGATCGTGCAGAAGGCCCGTGGCTGGGTGCCCGATGGCGCGATCCACGCCATCGGCGAGGTGCTCGGTATTCCGGCCAGCGACGTCGAAGGTGTCGCCACCTTCTACAGCCAGATCTTCCGCCAGCCGGTCGGTCGCCACATCATCCGCGTCTGCGACAGCATGGTCTGCTACATCGGCGGCCATGAATCGGTGGTCGGCCAGATCCAGAGCGAACTGGGCATCGGCCTGGGCCAGACCACCGCAGACGGGCGTTTCACCCTGCTGCCGGTGTGCTGCCTGGGCAACTGCGACAAGGCCCCGGCGCTGATGATCGACGACGACACCTTCGGCGACGTGCAACCTGCCGGCGTCGCCAAACTGCTGGAGGGTTACGCATGACCATCACTTCCTTCGGCCCGGCCAACCGTATCGCGCGTGCAGCCGAAACCCATCCGCTGACCTGGCGCCTGCGTGACGACGGCGAGCCGGTGTGGCTTGCCGAGTACGAGTCGAAGAACGGCTACGTCGCCGCGCGTACCGCGCTGGCGCAGATGGCCCCCGACGACATCGTGCAGAGCGTCAAGGACTCCGGCCTCAAGGGCCGTGGCGGCGCAGGCTTCCCCACTGGCGTGAAGTGGGGCCTGATGCCCAAAGATGAATCCATGAACATCCGCTACCTGCTGTGCAACGCGGATGAAATGGAACCCAACACCTGGAAAGACCGCATGCTGATGGAGCAACAGCCCCATCTGCTGATCGAAGGCATGCTGATCAGCGCCCGCGCGCTCAAGGCCTATCGCGGCTACATCTTCCTGCGTGGCGAATACACCGCCGCGGCGAAGAACCTCAACCGCGCCATCGATGAAGCCAAGGCCGCGGGCCTGCTGGGCAAGAACATCCTCGGTTCGGGCTTTGACTTCGAGCTGTTCGTCCACACCGGCGCCGGTCGCTACATCTGTGGCGAAGAAACCGCGCTGATCAACTCCCTCGAAGGCCGCCGCGCCAACCCGCGTTCCAAGCCGCCCTTCCCTGCCGCCGTCGGCGTGTGGGGCAAGCCGACCTGCGTCAACAACGTCGAGACCCTGTGCAACGTGCCGGCCATCGTCGCCAACGGCAACGACTGGTACAAGTCCCTGGCCCGCGCCGGCAGTGAAGACCACGGCACCAAGCTGATGGGCTTCTCCGGCAAGGTGAAGAACCCTGGCCTGTGGGAGCTGCCGTTCGGCGTCACCGCCCGCGAGCTGTTCGAAGACTACGCCGGCGGCATGCGCGATGGCTTCAGGCTCAAGTGCTGGCAGCCGGGCGGCGCCGGTACCGGCTTCCTGCTGCCCGAGCACCTCGACGCCCAGATGTATGCCGGCGGCATCGCCAAGGTCGGCACGCGCATGGGTACGGGCCTGGCGATGGCGGTCGATGATTCGATCAACATGGTTTCGCTGCTGCGCAACATGGAAGAGTTCTTCGCCCGTGAGTCGTGCGGCTGGTGCACACCGTGCCGCGACGGCCTGCCGTGGAGCGTGAAGATGCTGCGCGCCCTGGAAAAAGGCCAGGGCCGCGCCGAGGACATCGAGACCCTGCTGGGTCTGGTCAACTTCCTCGGCCCTGGCCGCACCTTCTGCGCTCACGCACCCGGTGCCGTCGAGCCGTTGGGCAGTGCGATCAAATACTTCCGCGAAGAGTTCGAGGCCGGTGTCGCGCCTGCAGCTGCAGGCGCCACCTTGAGCCCGAACCTGGCCAAACCCGTGCCGGCCGGTCCGGTCGTGGTCGGCGCATAACAAGATGAACAGCGGGTGGTCCGTGCCATCCGCTCGCCTGCAGGCCGACCCGAGCTTCTCGAGGCAGGCCGCAGGCACACCGATTTCCATTAGCCACGCCTGCTCACGCGGGCCAACGAAGAACTTTGAACCATGGCCACTATCCACGTAGACGGCAAAGCGCTCGAAGTCAACGGTGCGGACAACCTGTTACAGGCCTGTCTGTCGCTTGGCCTCGACATCCCTTATTTCTGCTGGCACCCGGCGCTCGGTAGCGTCGGCGCCTGCCGCCAGTGCGCGGTCAAGCAGTACACCGACGAGAACGACACCCGCGGTCGTATCGTCATGTCGTGCATGACCCCCGCCTCCGACGGCACCTGGATCTCCATTGAAGACGACGAATCCAAGGCGTTTCGCGCCAGCGTCGTCGAATGGCTGATGACCAACCACCCGCACGACTGCCCGGTGTGCGAGGAAGGCGGTCACTGCCACCTGCAAGACATGACGGTGATGACCGGCCACAACGAGCGCCGTTATCGCTTCACCAAACGCACCCACCAGAACCAGGACCTCGGCCCGTTCATCGCCCACGAGATGAACCGCTGCATCGCCTGCTACCGCTGCGTGCGCTACTACAAGGACTACGCCGGCGGCACCGACCTGGGCGTCTATGGCGCCCACGACAACGTGTACTTCGGCCGCGTCGAAGACGGCGTGCTGGAAAGCGAGTTCTCCGGCAACCTCACCGAGGTCTGCCCGACCGGCGTGTTCACCGACAAGACCCACTCCGAGCGCTACAACCGCAAGTGGGACATGCAGTTCGCCCCAAGCATCTGCCATGGCTGCTCGAGCGGCTGCAACATCAGCCCCGGCGAGCGCTACGGCGAGCTGCGGCGCATCGAGAACCGTTTCAACGGTTCGGTGAACCAGTATTTCCTCTGTGACCGTGGCCGCTTCGGCTATGGCTACGTCAACCGCAAGGATCGTCCGCGCCAGCCGCTGCTGGCCGATGGCAGCAAGCTTGGCCTCGACGCCGCGTTGGACAAGGCCGCCGACCTGCTGCGCGGTCGCACCATCGTCGGCATCGGTTCGCCACGCGCGAGCCTTGAAAGCAACTACGGCCTGCGTGAACTGGTCGGCGCCGAGTACTTCTACTCAGGCATCGAAGCCGGCGAACTGGCGCGCGTGCGCCTGGTGCTGGAGGTGCTCAACAACAGCCCGCTGCCAGTGCCGACCCTGCGCGACATCGAAGACCACGACGCCGTATTCGTACTCGGCGAAGACCTCACCCAGACCGCAGCCCGCGTCGCCCTGGCCGTGCGCCAGGCCACCAAAGGCAAGGCCGAGGCCATGGCCGAAGCCATGAAGGTCCAGCCGTGGCTGGATGCGGCGGTGAAGAACATCGGTCAGCACGCGCTGTACCCGCTGTTCATCGCCTCGCTGGCCGAGACCAAGCTCGACGACGTCGCCGAAGAATGCGTACATGCAGCACCGGCCGACCTCGCCCGCCTGGGCTTTGCCGTGGCCCACGCCATCGACCCGAGCGCGCCTGCGGTGATCAACCTGGACGATGAGGCCAAGGCCCTTGCCCAGCGCATCGCCGACGCGTTGGTAGCGGCGCAACGTCCCCTGGTGGTCGCCGGCACTTCGCTGGCCGATCCGGCACTGATCGAAGCGGCGGCGAACATCGCCAAGGCGCTGAAACTTCGCGAGAAAAACGGCTCGCTGAGCCTGGTGGTGCCTGAGGCCAACAGCTTAGGGATGGCCATGTTCGGGGGCGACAGCGCCGACGCGGCGCTGGACGCGGTGATCGACGGCAAGGCCGACGCCATCGTGGTGCTGGAGAACGACCTCTACGCCCGCCTGCCGGCGGCCAAGGTCGATGCGGCCCTGGCTGCGGCCAAGGTGGTGATCGTTGCCGACCACAGCAAGACCGCCACCAGCGATCGTGCGCACCTGGTATTGCCGGCGGCCTCGTTCGCCGAAGGCGACGGCACCCTGGTCAGCCAGGAAGGCCGCGCGCAACGCTTCTTCCAGGTGTTCGACCCGCAATACCTGGACAGCAGCATCCAGATCCACGAAGGCTGGCGCTGGCTGCATGCCCTTCGCGCCACGCTGCTGAACAAGCCGGTGGACTGGACCCAGCTCGACCACGTCACCCAGGCCTGCGCGCAGGTTTCGCCGCAACTGGCTGGCATCGTCGACGCCGCGCCAAGCGCTGCCTTCCGCATCAAGGGCATGAAGCTTGCCCGTGAGCCGCTGCGCTATTCCGGGCGTACCGCCATGCGCGCCGACATCAGCGTGCACGAGCCGCGCACTCCGCAAGACAAAGACACCGCATTCGCCTTCTCCATGGAAGGCTATTCGGGGTCGGCCGAACCGCGCCAGCAGGTGCCGTTCGCCTGGTCGCCGGGCTGGAACTCGCCCCAGGCGTGGAACAAGTTTCAGGATGAAGTCGGTGGTCACCTGCGTGCCGGCGATCCGGGCGTGCGCCTGATCGAAACCCAGGGTGATCGCCTGGGCTGGTTCAGCGCCATTCCGGGTGCCTACAACCCGGCCCGTGGCACCTGGAAAGTGGTGCCGCTGTTCCACCTGTTCGGCAGCGAAGAGAACTCCTCGCGCGCCGCCCCGGTGCAGTCGCGCATCCCGCAAGCCTACGTCGCCCTGGCCAAGTCCGAAGCCGACCGCCTCGGGGTCAACGATGGCGCCCTGCTGAGCTTTACCGCAGGCGGCCAGTCGCTGCGCCTGCCGCTGCGTATCGTTGCTGAGCTGGGCGCTGGCCTGGTTGCCCTGCCGAAGGGCCTGGACGGGATTCCGCCGGCGATCTTCGGCGCCACCGTCGAAGGCCTGCAGGAGGCAGCACAATGAGTTGGTTCACCCCCGAAGTGATCGATGTGATCCTCAGCGTCGTCCGGGCCATCGTGGTGCTGCTCGCCGTGGTCGTCTGCGGCGCGCTGCTCAGCTTCGTCGAGCGCCGTCTGCTGGGCTGGTGGCAAGACCGCTACGGCCCGAACCGGGTCGGCCCGTTCGGCATGTTCCAGATCGCTGCCGACATGCTGAAGATGTTCTTCAAGGAAGACTGGAACCCACCCTTCGTCGACCGCTTCATCTTCACCCTGGCGCCGGTGGTGGCGATGAGCGCCCTGCTGATCGCCTTCGCGGTGATTCCGATCACCCCGCTGTGGGGCGTCGCGGACCTGAACATCGGCCTGCTGTTCTTCTTCGCCATGGCCGGTCTTTCGGTCTACGCGGTGCTGTTCGCCGGCTGGGCCTCGAACAACAAGTACGCCCTGCTCGGCAGCCTGCGGGCTTCGGCGCAGACCGTGTCGTACGAAGTGTTCCTGGGTCTTGCACTGATGGGCGTGGTGGTGCAAGTGGGCTCGTTCAACATGCGCGACATCGTCGAGTACCAGGCGCAGAACCTGTGGTTCATCATTCCGCAGTTCTTCGGCTTCTGTACCTTCTTCATCGCCGGCGTCGCCGTGACTCACCGTCACCCCTTCGACCAGCCGGAAGCGGAGCAGGAACTGGCCGACGGCTACCACATCGAGTATGCCGGCATGAAGTGGGGCATGTTCTTCGTCGGTGAGTACATCGGCATCATCCTGGTGTCGGCGCTGCTGGTGACGCTGTTCTTCGGTGGCTGGCATGGCCCGTTCGATCTGCTGCCGCAGGTGCCGTTCCTGTGGTTCGCGCTGAAGACCGCGTTCTTCATCATGCTGTTCATCCTGCTGCGCGCCTCGATTCCGCGCCCGCGCTATGACCAGGTGATGGATTTCAGCTGGAAATTCTGCCTGCCGCTGACCCTGATCAATTTGCTGGTGACCGCTGCGATCGTGCTCTACAACACACCAGCCGTCGCGGCCCAGTGAGGATTTGACCCATGTTCAAATATATCGGCCACATCGTTAAGGGCACCGGCACCCAGCTGCGCAGCCTGGCGATGGTGTTCTCCCACGGGTTTCGCAAGCGCGACACCCTGCAGTACCCCGAAGAACCCGTGTACCTGCCGCCGCGCTACCGCGGCCGTATCGTCCTGACCCGTGACCCCGACGGCGAAGAGCGCTGCGTGGCCTGCAACCTGTGCGCCGTGGCCTGTCCGGTCGGCTGCATTTCGCTGCAGAAGGCCGAGACCGACGACGGTCGCTGGTACCCCGAGTTCTTCCGCATCAACTTCTCACGCTGCATCTTCTGCGGCCTGTGCGAGGAAGCGTGCCCGACCACCGCGATCCAGCTGACGCCGGATTTCGAAATGGCCGAGTTCAAACGTCAGGACCTGGTGTACGAGAAGGAAGATCTGCTGATCTCCGGCCCAGGCAAGAACCCTGACTACAACTTCTACCGTGTTGCCGGGATGGCGATCGCTGGCAAGCCGAAAGGCGCCGCGCAGAACGAAGCCGAGCCGATCAACGTGAAGAGCTTGCTCCCATAAGGACAGAAAGATGGAATTCGCGTTCTACTTCGCATCCGGGATCGCCGTGGTCTCCACCCTTCGGGTGGTGACCGGGACCAACCCCGTGCATGCGCTGCTGTACCTGATCATTTCGCTGATCTCCGTGGCGATGATTTTCTTCTCCCTCGGCGCCCCGTTCGCAGGAGCCTTGGAAGTGATCGCCTACGCCGGCGCCATCATGGTGCTGTTCGTCTTCGTGGTGATGATGCTCAACCTGGGCCCGGCCTCGGTCGCGCAGGAGCGCGGCTGGCTCAAGCCTGGCATCTGGGCGGGGCCGGTGCTGCTCGCGGCACTGCTGCTCGGCGAACTGCTCTACGTGCTGTTCGCGACCTCGAGCGGTGCCGGCATCAGCGGCACCACCGTCGACGCCAAGGCCGTGGGCATCAGCCTGTTCGGGCCTTACCTGCTGGTGGTCGAGCTGGCCTCGATGCTGCTGCTCGCTGCAGCGGTCACCGCCTTCCACCTGGGCCGCAACGAGGCGAAGGAGTAAATCATGGGTGCTATCCCTCTCGAGCATGGTCTGGCGGTCGCCGGCATCCTGTTCTGTCTAGGACTGGTCGGCCTCATGGTCCGGCGCAACATTCTCTTCGTGCTCATGAGCCTGGAAGTCATGATGAACGCCTCTGCCCTGGCGTTCATCGTCGCCGGCGCGCGTTGGGTACAACCCGACGGCCAGGTGATGTTCATCCTGGTGATCAGCCTGGCAGCCGCCGAGGCCAGTATCGGCCTGGCGATCCTGCTGCAGCTGTATCGCCGCTTCCACACTCTCGACATCGATGCTGCCAGTGAGATGCGCGGATGAACCTTCTCTTCCTGACTTTCGTCTTTCCCCTGATCGGCTTCCTGCTGCTGTCGTTCTCCCGCGGGCGGTTCTCCGAGAACCTTTCCGCGCTGATCGGCGTGGGCTCGGTCGGTCTTTCGGCCGCCGTCGCCGCCTACGTGATCTGGCAGTTCAACATCGCGCCGCCTGAAGGCGGTGCGTACAGCCAGGTGCTGTGGCAGTGGATGTCGGTGGATGGCTTCGCGCCGAGCTTCACCCTGTACCTGGATGGCCTGTCGGTCACCATGCTCGGGGTGGTCACCGGTGTGGGCTTCCTGATTCACCTGTTCGCCTCGTGGTACATGCGCGGCGAGAGCGGCTATTCGCGCTTCTTCTCCTACACCAACCTGTTCATCGCCAGCATGTTGTTCCTGATCCTGGGCGACAACCTGCTGTTCATCTACTTCGGTTGGGAAGGCGTGGGCCTGTGCTCGTACCTGTTGATCGGCTTCTACTACAGCAACCGCAACAACGGTAACGCGGCGCTCAAGGCGTTCATCGTCACGCGCATCGGCGACGTGTTCATGGCCATCGGCCTGTTCATTCTGTTCGCCCAGCTCGGCACCTTGAACGTGCAGGAGCTGCTGGTACTGGCGCCGCAGAAATTCCAGGCCGGTGATACCTGGATGGTGCTGGCGACCTTGATGCTGCTGGGCGGTGCGGTCGGTAAGTCGGCGCAGCTGCCGCTGCAGACCTGGCTGGCAGACGCCATGGCCGGCCCGACTCCGGTTTCGGCACTGATCCACGCCGCGACCATGGTCACCGCCGGTGTCTACCTGATCGCGCGCACCAATGGCCTGTTCCTGCTGGCCCCGGACATCCTTCACCTGGTGGGTGTGGTCGGCGGTGTGACCTTGGTGCTGGCCGGCTTCGCCGCGCTGGTGCA
This sequence comes from Pseudomonas cremoricolorata DSM 17059 = NBRC 16634, assembly GCF_000425745.1. Classification (GTDB taxonomy): domain Bacteria; phylum Pseudomonadota; class Gammaproteobacteria; order Pseudomonadales; family Pseudomonadaceae; genus Aquipseudomonas; species Aquipseudomonas cremoricolorata. Next base: position 196,256 of record NZ_AUEA01000002.1, read on the forward strand.
GACCGACATCAAGCGTATCCTCGCCTACTCGACCATGAGCCAGATCGGCTACATGTTCCTGGCCCTGGGCGTCGGTGCCTGGGAAGCGGCGATCTTCCACCTGATGACCCACGCCTTCTTCAAGGCGCTGCTGTTCCTTGCCTCCGGTTCGGTGATCAACGCCTGCCACCACGAGCAGAACATCTTCAAGATGGGCGGACTGTGGAAGAAGCTGCCATTGGCCTATGCCAGCTTCCTGGTGGGTGGCGCGGCGCTGGCGGCCTTGCCGATCATCACCGTGGGCTTCTATTCCAAGGACGAAATCCTCTGGGAGGCCTTCGCCAGCGGCAACAGCAACCTGCTCTACGCCGGCCTGGTCGGTGCGTTCATGACCTCGCTGTACACCTTCCGCCTGATCTTCATCGCCTTCCACGGCGAAGCCAAGACCGAAGCCCACGCCGGCCATGGCCTGGCCCATGGCCTGCCGCTGTGCGTGCTGATCGTGCTGTCGACCTTCATCGGCGCCTGGATCCATCCGCCGCTGGCTGGCGTGTTGCCACAAAGCGCCGGGCACGCCGGTGGCGAAGCCCAGCACAGCCTGGAAATCGCCTCGGGCGCCATCGCCATCGCCGGTATCCTGCTGGCGGCGATGCTGTTCCTGGGCAAGCGCCGTCTGGTCAGCGCCATCGCCAACAGCGGCATCGGCCGCTTCCTGTCGGCCTGGTGGTATGCCGCATGGGGCTTCGACTGGCTGTACGACAAGCTGTTCGTCAAGCCGTACCTGCTGATCTGCCATGTCCTGCGCAAGGACCCGGTCGACCGCACCATCGGTCTGATCCCGCGTCTGGCGCGCGGCGGACACGTGGCCATGAGCAAGACCGAGACCGGCCAGCTGCGCTGGTACACCGCCTCCATCGCCCTGGGCGCCGTACTGGTGCTTGGCGCTGTCCTGGTGGCCGCGGTATGACCCTGACTCTTGCGAACCTTGCGACTCTGCGAAAGGAAACGAACCCGTCATGATTCTGCCTTGGCTGATCCTGATTCCCTTCATCGGCGGCCTTCTGTGCTGGCTGGGCGAGCGCTTCGGCGCCACCCTGCCACGCTGGATCGCGTTGCTGACCATGTCCCTGCTGCTCGGCATCGGCCTGTGGCTGTGGGCTCACGGCGACTACACCCTCGCCCCCGCTCCGGGCGCTGAACCGGCCTGGGCACTGGAATTCAAGGTCCAGTGGATCCAGCGCTTCGGCATCAGCCTGCACCTGGCCCTCGACGGCCTGTCGCTGCTGATGATCCTGCTCACCGGCCTGCTCGGTGTGCTGTCGGTGCTGTGCTCGTGGAACGAGATCCAGCGCCACGTCGGCTTCTTCCACCTCAACCTGATGTGGATTCTGGGCGGCGTGGTCGGGGTATTCCTGGCCCTGGACCTGTTCCTGTTCTTCTTCTTCTGGGAAATGATGCTGGTGCCGATGTACTTCCTCATCGCGCTCTGGGGTCACAGTTCGGCAGACGGCAAGAAGACCCGCATCTATGCGGCGACCAAGTTCTTCATCTTCACCCAGGCCAGCGGCCTGATCATGCTGGTGGCGATCCTGGGTCTGGTGCTGGTCAACTACAACAGCACCGGGGTCATCACCTTCAACTACAGCGACCTGCTCAAGGCCGAGCTGCCTGCCGGTGTCGAGTACCTGCTGATGCTGGGCTTCTTCATCGCCTTCGCGGTGAAGCTGCCGGTGGTGCCGTTCCACTCCTGGCTGCCCGATGCCCACGCCCAGGCGCCCACTGCCGGCTCCGTGGACCTGGCCGGTATCCTGCTGAAAACCGCCGCCTACGGCCTGCTGCGTTTCGCCCTGCCGCTGTTCCCCAACGCCTCGGCCGAGTTCGCGCCGATCGCCATGACCCTGGGCCTGATCGGCATCTTCTACGGCGCCTTCCTGGCCTTCGCGCAGACCGACATCAAGCGCCTGATCGCCTTCTCCAGCGTCTCGCACATGGGCTTCGTGCTGATCGGTATCTACTCCGGCAGCCAGCAGGCCCTGCAAGGCGCGGTGATCCAGATGCTCGCCCACGGTGTTTCGGCCGCCGCGCTGTTCATCCTCAGCGGTCAGTTGTACGAGCGTCTGCACACCCGTGACATGCGACAAATGGGCGGGGTCTGGCACCGTATCGCCTACCTGCCTGCCATCAGCCTGTTCTTCGCCGCCGCATCCCTGGGTCTGCCGGGCACCGGCAACTTCGTCGGCGAGTTCCTGATCCTGATCGGCAGCTTCGCCCACGTGCCATGGATCACCGTGATTGCCACCACCGGCCTGGTATTCGGCTCGGTGTACTCGCTGATCATGATTCACCGCGCCTACTTCGGCCCGGCCAAGTCGGACACCGTTCTGGCCGGCATGGATGGCCGCGAGCTGACCATGGTGCTGGGCCTGGCGGTCCTGCTGATCGTGCTTGGCGTGTACCCACAGCCGTTCCTCGATACCTCTGCCGCCACCATGAGCGGTGTGCAGCAATGGCTCGGTTCCGCTTTCACTCAACTCGCTTCGGCCCGGTAAGAGCGCTATGGAATTCACCACTCAACACTTCATCGCACTGGCGCCGATGCTGATCACCACCGTGACCACGGTGGTGGTGATGCTGGCGATCGCCTGGAAGCGCAATCACTCGCAGACCTTCCTGCTCTCGACCATCGGCCTGAACCTAGCCCTGCTGTCGATCATCCCGGCCATGAAGGTCGCGCCACTGGCAGTGACTGGCCTGATCACCATCGACTACTTCGCCTGTCTGTACATGGCGCTGATGCTGGTGGCGACGCTTGCGTGCGTCACCCTGGCCCACGCCTATCTTGGCGAAGGTGCCACCGGCTACCCGGGCAACCGTGAAGAGCTGTACCTGCTGCTGCTGATGTCGGCCCTGGGCGGCTTGGTGCTGGTCAGCGCCAACCACCTGGCCGGGTTGTTCATCGGTCTGGAGCTGCTGTCGGTGCCGGTCTACGGCTTGGTGGCCTATGCCTTCTTCAACAAGCGTTCGCTGGAAGCCGGCATCAAGTACATGGTGCTGTCGGCTGCCGGCTCGGCCTTCCTGCTGTTCGGCATGGCGCTGCTCTATGCCGACGCCGGCAGCCTGAGCTTCGACGGTATCGGCAAGGCCCTGGCCAGCACCGGCATGCCCAGCCTGCTGGCGCAACTGGGCCTGGGCATGATGCTGGTAGGCCTGGCCTTCAAGCTGTCGCTGGTGCCCTTCCACCTGTGGACCCCGGACGTCTACGAAGGCGCTCCGGCACCCGTGGCGGCGTTCCTCGCCACGGCCAGCAAGGTGGCGGTGTTCGCCGTCGTCGTGCGCCTGTTCATGCTCTCCCCTGCGGCCAGCAGCGGCGTGCTGAGTACTGTCCTGGCAGTGATTGCGGTAGCCTCGATTCTGGTCGGCAACCTGCTGGCGCTGACCCAGAGCAACCTCAAGCGTCTGCTGGGTTATTCGTCGATCGCCCACTTCGGCTACCTGCTGATCGCCCTGGTGGCGAGCAAAGGTCTGGCAATGGAGGCCATGGGCGTGTACCTGGTCACTTACGTGATCACAAGCCTGGGCGCCTTCGGCGTCATCACCCTGATGTCCTCGCCTTACGCCGGTCGCGACGCCGATGCGCTGTACGAGTACCGCGGCCTGTTCTGGCGTCGTCCGTACCTGACCGCAGTGCTGACCGTGATGATGCTGTCGCTGGCGGGCATTCCGCTGACCGCAGGCTTCATCGGCAAGTTCTACATCATCGCCACCGGCGTCGAGTCGCAACTGTGGTGGCTGGTCGGCGCACTGGTGATCGGCAGCGCCATTGGCGTGTATTACTACCTGCGAGTGATGGTCACGCTGTACCTGGCCGAACCGAACCTGCGTCGCCATGATGCGCCGCTGAAGTGGGAACAGCGCACTGGTGGCGTCATGCTGCTGGCGATCGCCATTCTTGCCTTCGTGCTCGGCGTCTACCCGCAGCCTCTGCTGGATCTGGTGCAACACGCAGGTCTGCCGCTGCTGGGCTGATCCTGGTACCGCGCAACGAAAACACCCCGCCTTGGCGGGGTGTTTTGTTTCCTGCAGCGTTCAATCGCTGTGAACCGTTTCATCCACTTCCCTGTTCATCGCTGCCTGGCGCAGCGCGCGGTCAGCCTTGGGCAACTTGACCTCCGGGTTGGGCATACCGCTGGGTGACAATTCATGGGTCATTTCGAACTGTGCGCGCACGGACCAGCCACAGGCTTCGGCGCAACACTGAAGATAGGCGATGCGTAGAAAAATATGACGCCCCTCGCTCGTTCTGATACGCATGCGACTGTGGCAATGGGGGCACACCAGTTTGTACGCGCTCACGGCCAGCACCTAGCACGTGTCGCACGAATGCTATGTAAGTTTTTTCCGCAGTATGTGTCAGACTTATCTACTCTTTTGTAGGCGATAATTAGCTGATTGACTGTCATGGCAGAAGCTCTCATTTAATAACAGGCCGGTATTTGTAACGAGTAGTTTACGCTTAGATAACGGCAGTAAACTAGTCATGGATATTCAAAATGAGTAACAACCCCTTGGGTGAGGTACTCACCCGTCTCAAGCAACTGACGCATTCGCAGTCCGACGCAGAGCTGTCACGCGCGCTCAATATCAGCCCGCAGACACTCAGCAGCTGGAAGGTGCGCCAGAGCATTCCCTACGCATTATGCGTAGAACTCGCGCGTGCTCATCTGTGCTCCCTTGACTGGCTGTTGCTCGGCGAAGGTGAACAGCACCGATCGAGCGTGGCGTTGAGCGAGTGGGAAGTGGGACTGCTGGCGCAGTTGCGTGAACTGGCAGGTTCCGACCGTCAGGCGATCCTGATTCAGGTGCAGGACAGGCAGCGTCTAAAAGCACTTGAAAGCCAACTTCAGCAACTGCTCGACCAGATGCCTGCACCTCACGCCTGACCCCTGGGCCGGGCGTCCCCTCACCCTGTTACCCAATTGGCTTGATGGGCAACACCTCCGGTCATTTCTTTTCCAGTCCGCTTCCAAGGCGCCTGCGACACGCTCGATCCATGGGCGCCGCCGGCGAGCGCGAACACCGCGCTGCCTGGCTTCAGCCACGGCGACGCAGCCGCTGCAACAGGTCGCGCAGGTCGAGTCCGTCGAGCCAGACCATGATCTTAAGGCTGATCGGGATGACCACCACCGCTGCCGAGAACGCGGCCATGCCGCTGGACAGTAGCGGGGAGAGCGTCAGTATCAGCGGTTCGAACAGGCAGCCTACGCCTGCACTCAAGACCACCAGCAGGCTGCTTTTGCGCAGCGACAATCGGTCATCGGCGCCGAGCATCAGCCACACTTTCATTCTCCCTCGGGCCAGACTGACCAGCAGCGAACCCAGCAGTGCGCCGAACACGACCTCAGGATCAATGCCCAGCCCCGCCTCTATGGCGTTGCGGCAGGTCAGTAACAGGGAATCATCGCTCATGACCTGACCTCGCTTTGCAGCAGGTTGCGCTCGGCGCCTTTGAGTAATGCCCGGCGAGTGGCCATTTCCACGCTGCGCAGATAGCAGCGTTGCAAGGCTCGGCCAGGGGCGTGGCCGGCCAGTGTCTCCAGCCGTCTGAATCCGCGCTCACGCAGCGAATGCCGCCACTGCGCGAACTCACGCGCGGCGGTCATCGCGGCACCCCGCGCGGCCACCAGCAGCTGCGCTTCACTGACCTCGTTGCCCACACCCAGCCTGCTGCGCAGATCGTTCAGGCTGATCCGCGGCCAGAAGGGGTCGTGGGAATCGGCGCAAGGATCGAGATGCGCCATCTGAGGGTGCTCGGCGAATGGCTCACTGGGCATGGCACACATCCTCGGCCAGCAGGTTGTAGCGGATGGCCTTGATGACCGCTGCCACGCGGGTTTCAACGTCGAATTTGCGCAGAATGTTGCCAACGTGGAAATTCACCGTTGATTCCTTGCACTCCAGAATTCGTCCAATTTCCCAGGACGTCTTGCCATAGGCACACCACAGCAGGACTTGCCGCTCTCGCGGAGTCAGATGAATAGCCGGCGCGGTTTTTGCGTCAGGGGGCAAGGTCACTGCTGTGTTCATTGTCTAAGCTCCTCAAGCGTAAAGGCCTTCCCATGCAGGGATCAGTGCCGGAGCCGTCACCTTACGAACAGCGCCCCGCCCTCTCCATCGACGCAACTTGTAAAGAACGTCCTGACAACTACGTCCCAGATGGCAACTGCATGACAGTGAAATGCCCCGTGCTTCGTAGGAGCTTTCGTGCGTCTCACTGCGATTGCCCGCCTGCCTTAGTTCTGGAGTAGCTTGATGCGTCGCGCTTTACACCTTCCTTCCTATATGACGCTGCTGGTGCTGTTGCCTGCCGGCGCTGCTGAATCGGTACCCGTCGAGCTCGACCAGTTGCTCATCAACGAGCCGACCAGCGAACTGGAACAGGCTGCGGCGCGCCTGCGGGGAGTCGCTGGCGCGAGCAACCTGGTGGACATGGGCCAGGTCGAGCAAGGCCGGGTGGCCAGCGGTCAGGACGTGCTGGCCTACCAGCCTGGGGTGTTCGCCCAGTCGGCGGGCAATGACGGGATCAAGCTTTCCATTCGCGGTTCGGGCATCAACCGTGCCCCAGGCGCCCACGGCTCCGGGGTCTACGCGATGTTCGACGGCCTGCCGCTGACAGGTCCGGGGGGTACGCCCTATGAGCTGCTCGAACCGCTGTGGCTGAGCCGGGTGGAAGTACTGCGCGGTGCCAGTGGCCTGCAGCGCGGCGCGCTGGCGCTGGGCGGTGCGGTCAACTATGTCACGCACACAGGCTTGGATGCCGCGCCCTTGCAGGTACGCTACGAGTTGGGCAGCCGCGGCTACGCGCACCGCCAGGTGAGTTCCGGGCAGGTGCTGGGCGATCTGGATTACTACGTGGCGCTGACCGACAGCGAGTACGACGGCTATCAGGCCCATAGCAGTGGCCGCGCCAAGGGCGTGGCGGCCAACTTGGGCTACCGCTTCAATCCGCAGTTGGAAACGCGTTTCTACCTGCGCTACCGGGAAACCGACAACGACTTGGCCGGACGCTTGACCCAGCAGCAGATCAAGCACGACCCGCGCGCAGCCAACGCGGTGTACCTGCGCCGCGACGCCAGCCGCCCGCAGCCGGGCAGTACCTGGCTGGCGAACAAGACAACCTTCACCCTCGATGACGACTCGACCCTGGTCGCCGGGCTGGTCTACCACGACTTCCCCATGGACCTGCGCGAAGGCCCCAACCGGCTGAAAGTGGCCTATGCAGACGTCAGTGCCACCCTCGACTACCAGCGTCGCGACACCCTGGCCGGCCACGACAGCCGCACCAGTCTGGGCTGGCGCACCACCAAGCACCTGCCCAACACCGGCGCTTCGGAGTTCGTCCGCGTGCCTGAGCCGGCCAACGGCATGCGCCCGGTCGGGACCCGCACGCGGGATTTCAGCTACCAGGGCTCGGACACCGTGGTGCACCTGAACAACCAGCTGGAGCTCAGCCCCGACCTGTGGCTGACCAGCGGCCTGGCGTTGATCTACACCCGCCGCGAGAGCGATGTCAGCTACCCCGAGCAAGGCGGAAAGGTCAGCCAGCATGACTGGGACTACGCCCCGCACCTGGGCCTGCGTTACGACGTCACCCCTGACCTGCAGGTCTACGGCACGCTCAGCCGTTCGGTCGAACCGCCGCATCCGTGGGCGCTGATCTGGAGTTCGCCACCGGTGGCCGGCGGTCAGATACAGCCCATCGAAATGCGCAACCAGACCGCCACCACCCTTGAGGTCGGTGGCCGCGGCGATTCGCCGGTCGGTGAATGGAATCTGGCCTGGTACTACGCCCAGGTCCGCCATGAGCTGCTGGCGGTCGAGCTGGTACCGAACATCAGTACCGCCGAATTCAATGCCAGTCCCACCGTGCATCAGGGCCTGGAAGCCGGGCTCGACAGCACCTTGTGGCGCAGCGATGACGGTGGCCGCCTGAGCCTGCGCCAGGCCTATACCTACAGCGATTTCCACTACCGCAACGATCCACGCTTTGGCAGTAACCGCCTGCCGGGCCTGCCGGTGCACTACTACCAGGGCGAAGTGCGCTACGACTGGGTCAATGGCGTATACGCAGCGCTGAACACGCAGCTGGCCTCCAAGGTAAACGTGGACTACGCCAACAGCCGACATGCCGATGCCTATGCCACGTTCGGGGCACGGCTGGGGTGGAATTCGCCCAAGCAGGACTGGCAGACCTGGCTCGACCTGCGCAACCTGACCGACCAGCGCTACTCGGCCACGGTGACTCCAGGCTTCAATGACAACGGTCAGGATGTGGCGCGCTCGACGCCAGGGGAAGGGTTTGCCGCCTATGTGGGCGTGGCATACAGCTTGCGCTGAAGCCCGCCCGATCCCGCGCCGGCAAGGGCGCGGGAGGCTGTTGCGCCGACTCAGTCGGGCAACTGCACCTTGGGCTTGGTCGAGGCGAAGATCGCCCAGCTGGAGATGAACAGCGCGGCGATCAGCGGGCCGATGACGAAGCCGTTGAGGCCGAACACCGCCATGCCGCCCAGGGTCGACACCAGAATCAGGTAGTCGGGCATGCGCGTGTCCTTGCCCACCAGAATGGGGCGCAGCACGTTGTCCACCAGACCGATCACCAGCACCCCATAGGCGGTGAGGATGATGCCCTGCCAGTACATCCCAGTTGCTACGTAGTACACCGCCACCGGCCCCCAGACGAGCCCGGCACCTACCGCAGGCAGCAGCGAGAGGAAGGCCATCAGCACGGCCCAGACCAACGCACTGGGGATGCCCAGGATCCAGAAGATGATCCCGCCCAATGCGCCTTGGGTGATGGCCACCAGCAGGTTGCCCTTGACCGTGGCGCGCACCACACGGTTGAACTTCAGTTGCAGACGGCGTTTCTGCTCTTCGGGCAGCGGTACGGCCTGGCGCACTTTGCGTGCGGTTTCCGGCCCTTCGCGCAGGAAGAAGAACAGCACGTAGAGCATGATGCCGAAGCTCACGACGAAGTCGAACGTGCCCTGACCGAAGCTGAACGCCTGGGTCGCCAGGTATTGGCTACCTTGGCCTGCGAACTGGGTGATCTTCTGGCGCAAGCCGTCGAGGTTGCCGACGCCCAGGCGATCCAGGCCATTCTGCGCGAAGGCCGGCAGCATGTTCTTGCCGTGTTCGATGTAGCCAGCAATGTCCAGGTTACCGCTCTGGATGCGCTGATACAGCGAAGCGCCCTCCTGCACCAGCAGCACACTGATGATGATCACCGGCAAGATGGCGATGGTCAGGCAGATCATCAGCGTGGTACCTGCCGCCAGGTTGCGTCGACGCCCGAAGCGAATGAGCATGTTGCGTTGCATCGGGGCGAAGATGATCGCCAGAACCACCGCCCAGAACACCGCGCCGTAATACGGCAGCAGAATCCAGACGAAAGCGATGGTGACCGCGGCGAGCAAAACAGTGAGCGCCTTGTTCTGCAAAACGGTTTCGTTCATGGGGTTTCCTCGAGAATTCACCTCCTTAGTGCGCACCGAGGGGGCAAAAGTGCCGTTGATGCAGATCAATACTCATCGCCCTGCCAGGTCGTAGCATCCGCCGCTTTTCCAGGTGCCCCATGAACCTTCTCGGCAAACCCGAACTGCTGGCCCCCGCCGGTTCCCTGAAGACCCTGCGCTATGCCTTCGCCTATGGGGCCGATGCGGTCTACGCTGGTCAGCCGCGCTACAGCCTGCGGGTACGCAACAACGATTTCGACCACGCCACGCTCGCCCAGGGCATCGAAGAAGCCCACGCGCTGGGCAAGCGCCTGTACGTGGTGGTCAACATCGCCCCGCACAACGCCAAGCTCAAGACCTTCCTCAAAGACCTCGCGCCGGTGATCGCCATGGGCCCGGATGCACTGATCATGTCCGATCCCGGCTTGATCATGCTGGTGCGCCAGCACTTCCCCGCCATGCCCGTGCACTTGTCGGTACAGGCCAACACCGTCAACTGGGCGAGCGTGCAGTTCTGGCAACAACTGGGACTGAGCCGGGTGATTCTCTCGCGCGAGCTGTCGCTGGAAGAAATCGCCGAAATTCGCCAGCAGGTGCCGGGCATGGAGCTGGAGGTGTTCGTGCACGGTGCGCTGTGCATGGCCTACTCGGGGCGCTGCCTGCTGTCGGGCTACCTCAATCGGCGCGACGCCAACCAGGGCAGTTGCACCAATGCCTGTCGCTGGAAATACCAGGCCAGCCCTGCCAGCGAAGATGTCACCGGCGAGATCGTGCGCCAGGTCGAGCCCACCTTGGGCATCGGTGCGCCCACCGACCAGGTATTCGTGCTGCAGGAGAGCCAGCGACCCGATCAAGACATGCCGGCCTTCGAGGATGAACACGGCACCTACATCATGAACGCCAAGGACCTGCGCGCCGTGCAGCATGTGGCGCGGCTGGCCCAAATGGGCGTGCATTCGCTGAAGATAGAAGGGCGTACCAAGTCGCACTTCTATTGCGCCCGTACCGTGCAGGCGTACCGCCAGGCGATCGATGATGCTGCAGCCGGCCGGCCGTTCGACCGTAGCCTGATGGACAATCTCGAATCGCTGGCCCAGCGCGGTTATACCGAAGGCTTCCTGCGTCGCCACGTGCATGACGAATACCAGAACTACCAGCGCGGCAATTCGGTGTCCGAGCGTCAGCAATTCGTCGGCGAGCTGACCGGCGTGCGCGTCGATGGCCTGGCCGAGGTCAAGGTGAAGAACCGCTTCGCCGTGGGCGATCATCTGGAACTGATGACCCCGGGCGGCAATTACCACTTCGACCTGCACACGCTGCACGATGCCCAGCGTCGAACCCTCGACATCGCGCCTGGCGACGGACATGTGGTGTACCTGCCCATCCCCGAGCAGGTGCCGCTGGCCTTCGGCCTGCTGCTGCGCGACCTGCAGAGCTGACAAAACTGTCATCTTGCCCTCAGCTGGCTGACAGCGCGGGCAGGTGACAATCCACCTGCGGCTCACTAAGCTGCGCCAGTTTCGCCGGCTTTCCCGCCCACCCGGGCCCTCGCCATTGCCCGCGCCCGGAGGCGCCCCGAGCATGCTACGCAAACTCCTGTTGCCCCTGAGCCTGCTGGCCGTTACCGGCCTCGCCCATGCCGGCGACACCCTCGATGTGTACCGCGACCCCAACTGCGGCTGCTGCAAAAAATGGATCAGCCACCTGCGCGACAACGGTTTCACCGTCAACGACCACATCGAGCCGCAGATGAGCGCGGTCAAGCAGCGTCTGGGCGTGGCGCCGCGGCTCGGTTCGTGCCACACCGGGGTGATCGACGGCAAGTTCGTCGAAGGCCATGTACCTGCCGAGCAGATCCGCGCCCTAGCCGCCCGCGATGATCTCAAAGGCATTGCCGTGCCGGGCATGCCGGTCGGCTCGCCGGGCATGGAGATGGGTGAGCGCCAGGACGCCTACCAGGTGATCGGGCTGACCCACGACGGTCAGGACATCGTCGTCGCCCAGTATTGATGCTCGGCTACACCGCGCTGTTCTTCAGTGCCCTGGTGGCCGCCACCTTGCTGCCAATGCAATCGGAAGCGGTGCTGGTGGCGCTGTTGCTGCGCGAACCCCAGGCCTGGCTAGGCCTGCTGCTGGTGGCAAGCGCAGGCAACGTGCTGGGCTCACTGATCAACTGGCTGTTGGGCCGCGGCATCGACCGCCTGCGCAACCGACGCTGGTTTCCGTTCAATGCCGCGCAATTGGCACGCGCCCAGCAGCGCTACCGCCGCTGGGGCACCTGGTCGCTGTTGTTGAGCTGGATGCCGATCATCGGCGACCCTCTGACCCTGATCGCCGGCCTGATGCGCGAACCGCTGTGGCGCTTCCTGTTGCTGGTGACCCTGGCCAAGGCCGGTCGCTATGCCGTGCTGGTGGCAGTCACCCTGGGGGGCTTGAGCGCGGCCTGAGCAGCGCCTCAGGCAAAACGCTGAAGCTGCATCTCGCGCAGACGGCTCAGGGTGCGCTGGTAGGCGAAGGCCAGATAACCCTCGGTGTACAGCGCCTCGAGCGGCACCTCGGCCTGCACGTACAACGCCACGCGGCGGTCGTAGCATTCGTCGACCAGGGCGATGAAGCGCCGCACGCTGTCATCCCGGGGCGCCAGCGCCGGTAACTGGCGGTCGCCGGCCTCGACCCGACAGGCACCATCTTCGGTACCGCGGGCGATACGCCCGGCACGCTGCACGCCGCCGAGCTGCGGCACGCCCTCAAGCATCAGCACCTTGAAGCGATCGCACAGAGCCATGAATTCCAGCGCCGACAGCGGCTGTTCGCACAGCTCGGCGAAACTGCACCAGAGCACGTGAGCGCTGTGCCGCTTGGCCTGCAGCCGGCGCTGGCCCAGGTGCAGCGGCTCGCTGCTGGCGGCTGCGCCCTCGCTCAAGCGCTCGAACAGCGCAGCAAAAGCGCTGGGTTGCCGAGGGTCTGCAACCCAGTAGCGCTGACAGGCGACCCCGGGGTGCAGGCGATGATCCTGCTCGCCGGCCACCGCCACCACCTGCATATGGCGCTCGATGGCGCTGATCGCAGGCATGAAGCGCTCGCGGTTGAAGCCATCGGCGTAGAGCTGCTGCGGCGGCTGGTTGGAAGTGGCGACGATCACCACCCCTTCGGCGAACAAGGCCTGGAACAGCCGGCCGAGAATGATCGCGTCACCGATGTCGCTGACGAACAGTTCATCGAAGCACAGCACGCGAATCTCCCCGGCCAACTGCCGGGCGAGCGCGCTGAGCGGGTCGGCCGTGCCACTGAGCTGGAACAAGCGCTGGTGAACCCAGGCCATGAAGTGATGGAAATGCTGGCGCCGCGCACTGACCTGCAAGCTGCGGTAGAACAGCTCCATTAGCCAGGTCTTGCCGCGGCCAACCGGACCCCACAGGTACACACCGTCAGTGACAGCGCCTTGATGCACCGCGGCAAAGCAGCGCTGCAGCACCTCGACAGCCCGCGCCTGAGCGGGGTCGGCGACGATCTGGCCGCTGCTCAGGGCCTGTTGGTAGCGGCAGGTCGGGTCAAGGGGCATTGCAGCGGTTCCGGCAAAAGCGCCTATCTTACGCCACGCCCGCGCCCTACGGACGGGGAAAACCCGGACGCAGGAAAACCCACCGCAGGCAAGCCCGGGTGAACATCGATTGCAAGAGATTGGAGAAGAATGGCAGGGGCGGCTGGATTCGAACCAACGCATGGCAGGATCAAAACCTGCTGCCTTACCGCTTGGCGACGCCCCTGTATCGGATTCGATAGCGGCATGCGCTATCGACCAGATGCTTCCTGCTGAATGACAACGGGGATGTTGTCGAGGAATGCGCGGCACTTTATCAACAAAGTATTCACCTGGGAACCCCGCACGCTAAAAATATTTCCAGAAAACAGCAAGTTACTGACGGGCCAGCGAACCGACCCAGGGCAGATGACCGTTCGTCGCTTTTATCCACCGCTTCGCTTAACAATGCTCGATTTGCCGATTCCAACGCCATGACTGCCCCAGTGCCCCATCAGGAGGATGCCATGCCCGTCTCACATGACCTGTACCAGGATCTGCACTACCCTCGCGAAATCGTTCAGCAGCGGCGCAAGGTGGACCAACGGCTCGACAGCCTGATCGATGAGTACGTCGACATCGACAATCAGGTGCTGGCCGCCGAATCGATTTCTGCAGGCAACTTCGTCGACGAAGATTTGCTCCACCTCAAGGAAAAGCGCCTGACGGTGAAGTACCTGATCGAGCAGCAACTGGAACGCAAAGCCTGAGCTGGAGCTGCTCAGGTTTGCCAGGCACCGTGCAGTGATGTGCTGCTCGGATTGCCGTCGCATGTGGCAATTGGTCAGAATGCCCTCCGCGCCCGCCAAGTGGTCGCTGTCTTCGAGGAGCCCATGCCCGTGTCTGAATGGATGCGTAACACGCTGAACCGCTTTGCCCAGCCAGCAAGTAGCGCTGATCCGAATCTACTGCAGTTCTTCAAGGCTCAGGCCGCGGCCCGCGCCTACACCCTGAGCACCGGCCAGCAGCAGGTGGTGCAGGCGATGGCTGAGCGTGTGGCCGAGCTGGATCGAGGCGCGCCACGGGGTTTGTATATCCATGGCGCGGTCGGGCGCGGCAAGAGCTGGCTGCTCGATGGGTTTTTCCAGGCGCTGGCCGAGCCGGCCAAGCGTCGCCTGCATTTTCATGACTTCTTCGCCCGCCTGCACCAAGGCATGTTTCGCCACCGCGAGCACGACGACGCCCTCGCAGCGACCCTCGACGAGCTGATCGGCGACTGCCGCGTGCTGTGTTTCGATGAGTTCCACGTGCACGATATCGGCGATGCCATGTTGCTCAAACGGCTGTTCAGTGCCCTGTTCGAGCGCAGCATCCTGGTGCTCCTGACCTCCAACTACGCCCCCGCCCAACTGCTGCCCAACCCGCTGTACCACGAACGCTTCCTGCCGGTCATCGAGCTGATCGGCGAACGCATGCAGGTGCTCGAACTCGATGGCGATACCGATTTTCGCAGCTTGCCGGCCAACCGAACGCACCAGCGTTTCACCCGCGGCCATTATCTTTATCCCGGCACCCCAGAGCAGCGCCAGCGCCTGGCCATACCGCAGCCCTCGCCGTGCACGCTGACGGTCAATCGCCGTGCGCTGCGGGCGCTCGCCTGTGAGCCTGGGCAGGTGATGTTCGCCTTCGATGACCTGTGCCAACAGCCCACGGCGGTGATCGACTACCTGGCCCTGGCCCGTGACTATCCACGCTGGATCATCGACGGCCTGATTGATCTGGGTGAATGCTCGCTGGCTGCCCAGCAGCGCTTCGTCAACCTGGTGGACGTGCTGTATGACCAGGACATCGAGCTGCTGGTGATCGGCCGCAAGCCCCTGGCCGAGTCACTGCATGGGGGCCTGGCCGACCTGATGAGAACCCGCAGCCGCCTTGGCCAACTGCAACCGCTCGGCTGACTCGCCGCGTTGGCGGTATCATCTGCCGGCACTTAGTGCAGTGGTTATTTCAAGCGAGCATGCATGGACATCGATCAGGCCCGAACCTTTCTGGAAATCATCCGCTGCGGCAGCCTGGTGGCGGCAGCCGAGCGCTTGTGCGTGTCGCAGACCGCCATCAGCGCGCGGGTGCAACGCCTGGAGCGACAACTCGATTGCCGGCTGTTTCTGCGCGGGCCGGGCGGCGTCAGCCTGACCGCCGATGGCGAGGCGTTCGTCAGCTATGCCAATCAACTGGTGCAGACCTGGGAGGCGGCGCGCCGTGAGCTGCCCTTGCCGCGCCAACGCCAGCAACTGCTGCGGGTGGGCAGCGAGGTGAGCCTGGGCAACCCGCTACTGCTGGACTGGGTCAGTGCCCTGCACGACGCCCTGCCCAGTCACGGCATTCGCAGCGAGGTCGGTGAGGGTCAGGCCTTGCTGCGCAAGGTCGACATGGGCGTGCTCGAGGCGGCGCTGGTGTACCAGCCCGATTACGCTGCCGGGCTGCAGATCGAGCAGTTGCTGGAAGAAAAGCTGGTGCGCGTACGCCGAGTCGGCCAGCCTGAGCCGTATATCTACATCGACTGGGGCGAGGCGTTCCGGCGTCAGCATGACGCAGCCCTACCCGACTGCGCGCGCGCGGCGCTGTCGTTCAACCTCGGCCCGCTGGCCTTGCAGTTCATTCTCGAGCGCGGCGGCAGCGGCTACTTCCGCACCCGCGTGGTGCAGGCTTACCTGGACAGCGGTGTGCTGGAGCGGGTGCCGCAAGCGCCGGAATTCACCTACCCGACCTTCCTCGTGTACACGCGCAAAACTGCCGATGATGCGCTGCACAAGGCTTTGCAGGTCGTGCGCGAACTGGCCGCTGGCGGTACCAGCGACTGGTCACAGCGCTGGGACCCGTCGCTCTGAGCGCTGCGGCTGGGCGCTGAGCAATTGCCGCTGCAAGCCGGCGATCAGATCGGTCTGGGTGATGACCCCGACCACCGTATCGCCATCGAGCACCGGCAGGCAATGCAGGCCCTGCTCGCACAGCAGCGGCAGCAGCCGGTGCAACGGGTGTTCGCTGCCGACACTGATCACCCGCCGACTCATCACCTCGGCCATGCGCACTGGCGCGCGGCGAAACACCGAGCGCCAGGTCGGGCGTCCACGGGCCATGGCCGGGGCGACCAGGTCACTGAGGCTGACGATGCCCACCAGCTTGCCGCCATCGAGGACCGGCAAGGTCTTCAGGCGATGCTCGGCGAGCAGCGCCCAGGCCTGTTCGAGAGTGGTTTCCGGGGTTGCGAACTGCACGTCGCGAGCCATCACCGCCGCTGCGGTAATGCCGCCCAGGCTGCGCTGCAAGGCGTGCTGTTCGGTGGCCTGGATGATCCGTTGCAGCTCATCGCGGCCAACGTCGACGAATTCTCCCAGCTCCAGCAGCGCCTGGTCGAGGTCGTCGGCATTGACGCCGACGCGCTGGCTGGGCAGTGGATCGCGGGTGTGATGCACATCCTTGGCCACCACCGCAGCCTTGGGATAGGCCACACCGGTCAGGCGGTTATAGGCAATCGCCACGGCCAGCAGCACCACGACGTTGAGCAACACAGGTTCGAGCAAGTGATCGCCCAGCGCAACCAGACCAGGGTCGGCCAGCACTGCAGTGACCGCCATGGCGCCACCAGGTGGGTGCAGGCAGCGCAGCACACACATCAGTACCAGCGAGGCGGCCAGCGCTGCGGCGGCGACCCACAAAGTGCCGCCCAGGGAATGGCGCAGCGCCAGGCCGACCAGGCACGCCACGACGTAACTGCCCAGCACCGGCCACGGTTGCGCCAATGGCCCTGAATGCACGGCGAAGACCAGCACCGCCGTTGCCGCCAACGGGCCGAGCAGGTGCAGGGCGATCCCCGCGCCGAAGGCCAGGCTACACAGGTAACCGGAGAGGAACAGCCCGGCCAGCGCACCGATACCGGCGCGTAGCCACTGCTGCGGGGGAAGGGCCAAAGGCGGCGCAAACAGGCGTTGCAGACGACGTGGGGTGGAAGGCATGGGGCGTTGGGGTCTTCACAGTTGGGCGGACGTGCTGGTCGCGATTGTCCACAACTGCACAGGATCCGGCCAATTCAAAAAACGGCGCGCTCGCTGCAGTTTTTTTGCAGCCTCGCTGACCGCCTGGGTCAACGCGCCTTGCGCGGCAGCTCGAGACTGACCCGCAGCCCACCCAGAGGGCTTTGGCGCAGCTCGATGCGCCCACCCCAGGCGTCGACGATATCGCGCACGATGCCCAGGCCCAGGCCATGCCCGGCCACCTGCTCATCGAGCCGCGAACCACGGGTGAGAACGTGCTCGCGAGCGTCCTGGGGAATGCCCGGGCCGTCGTCGTCGACCCACAGCTGGTACGCCTCGGGCTGTTCGGCAATGCCCAGGCGCACCTCGCTGTCGGCCCATTTGCAGGCGTTGTCCAGCAGGTTGCCGAGCAGCTCGAGCAAGTCTTCGCGATCCCAGGGCAGCAGCAGGCCGCCCGGCATGTCGCGCGCCAGCAGCAGGCCTTCGCCGTGAATCAAGCCCAGGGTCGAGAGCAGCCCAGGCAGTTCGGCATCGCAGTCGAACTGCGCACCCGGCAAGGCATCCCCGGCCAGGCGCGCACGGTTCAGCTCGCGCGCCAGGCGCTGCTGGATCTGCTCGAGCTGTTCGTGCAGTTGCGCGCTGAGCTGCGGCAACTGGCGCAGCTGTGGGCTGCTGGCCAGGCTCACCAGCACGGCCAACGGGGTTTTCAGTGCGTGGCCAAGATTGCCCAGCGCGTTGCGCGAGCGGCGCAGGCTGTCTTCGGTATGGGCGAGCAAGTGGTTGATCTGCGCCACCAACGGCTCCAGCTCAACCGGCACCTGGGTATCGAGCTGTGAGCGCTGGCCCTGCTGCAACTGGGCAATCTGTTGGCGCGCGCGCTCGAGTGGGCGCAACGAGCGGGTCACGGTAATGCGCTGCAGCACCAGAATCACTAGCAGCGCCACCCCAGCCAAACCCAGGCCAATCTGCTGCATGCGCCGGAAGCCATCGCGCACCGGCGAATAGTCCTGCGCCACGCTGATGGAAATGTTTTGCCCAAGACGCCGGTAGTCGGCGCGAAACACCAGCAACTGCTGCCCATCGGGCCCAAGGTCTGCGCTCTTTTCAAGGCCGGCACTGGTAGGCTGTGGCATGTCTAGGTCCCACAGCGAGCGTGAGCGCCAGGTGCCTTGAGGGAAGTCGATGCGAAAGTAGTAGCCGGAAAACGGCCGGTGATAGGCCGCCGAGATGCGCCGCTCGTCAAGCTGCATACCGCCCTCACCACGCACCAGCGCGGCCAACAGGTTCTCGCTTTCCTTGCGCAGCCCGGCTTGCAGGTAGCGCTGCAAGCCGGCTTCGAACAGCCACAGCGTCGACTGCGCAAGCACCAGCCCGACGACCATCAGCACCGCCACCAGGCCCAGGCTCAGACGCCCCTGAATCGACTTCAAGCAGCGCTCCCGGCATACAGGTAACCCTGCCCGCGACGGGTTTCGATGACGCTGCGGCCCAGTTTGCGGCGCAGGTGGTTGACGTGCACTTCGAGCACGTTGGAATCACGCTCGGTTTCGCCATCGTACAGATGCTCGGCGAGGTGACTCTTGGACAGAATCTGCCTGGGATGCAGCATGAAATAGCGCAACAGGCGAAACTCGGCGGCAGTCAGCTGAATGTCGTCGCCATCGCGAGTCACGCACTGACGGCCCTCATCCAAGTGCAGCCCCGCCGCTTCCAGACGCGGCTGATTGGCCAGGCCACGGGCGCGGCGCAGCAGCGACTGCAGGCGCAGTTGCAGTTCTTCGGGGTGAAACGGCTTGCTCAGGTAATCGTCGGCACCGGCCTTGAGGCCTTCGATACGCTCGGCCCATGAGCCGCGCGCGGTCAGAATCAGCACCGGGGTCGCCAAAGCGCCAGCACGCCACTGTGCCAGCACCTCCAGGCCCGGCAACCCGGGCAGGCCCAGGTCGAGAATGATCAGATCGTAAGGTTCGCTCTGCCCCTGATAGACCGCGTCGCGGCCATCGGCCAGCCAGTCGACGGCATAGCCCTGGCGCTGCAACGCGGCGGTCAGTTCATCGGCCAGCGGAACGTTGTCTTCGACAAGCAACAGGCGCATTCAGTCATCTTCCTCGTCTTTGAGCAGCACACCAGTCGCGGCATCAAACTTGATTTCACGCACCACGCCTTCGGGCGTGAGGATTTCCACTTCGTACTCGTAGCGGTCATCTTCCTGCTCGAGTTCAGCTTCAAGCAGACGAGCCCCGGGGTGTCGCCCCAGGGCTGCTTCGAGCAGTTGCTCAAGGGGCATGATGGTGCCCCGATGCCGCAGTTCGAGCGCTTCGTCCTGGTCCAGGTCGCGAGCGGTCGCCAGCGCACTGACGACCAGCAGCGACACCGCCAGGTAGCGTGCGGGCCGGGCCAGGGTGCGCATCAGCGGTCCTGTTCGTCCTTCAGCACTTCACCGGTCTTGGCGTCGAGGGCCACGTCCCATTCCACGTTGTTGCCATCGCGCAGCTCGACTTTGTAGATGTAGCGGCCGTATTCGTCTTCCAGTTCGCTGTCGGTGACGGTGGAACCCGGATGCTTGGCGATGGCGGCGTTCTTCAGCTCATCGAGCGACTTGATGGTCTTGTTGTTTACCAGTTTCACCACTTCGTCGGGCTGTACGTCCTTGGCGAAGGCGGCGGCGCTGCCGAAGGTCAGGGCGGCGGCGGTGAACAGGGCAGTCAAAGTTTTCATAAGGTGTTCTCCAATGGGTCACGAGTGGTCTACGCAAACAACATTAGCGCCGCGGCCTTAACTGAAACTGAAAAGGTGGCCGCATGATACCGCAGCACCGGCCACGGTCACGCCTGCGCTTTGACCGCCCACAGCGCCCAACGGCTGCAACCGCGAAAGCAAACATGCTGTAGACTGCCGCCCGGCATCGTTTTCAAGAGTGTTTACGCGTGGAAATCTTCAAGGAATTCACATTCGAATCGGCCCACCGCCTGCCCAATGTCCCGGCTGGACACAAATGCGGGCGCTTGCATGGCCATTCGTTCAAGGTCGCCCTGCACCTGACCGGGCCACTCGACCCGCACACCGGTTGGATTCGCGACTTCAGCGAGATCAAGGCCGTGTTCAAGCCGATCTATGAGCAGCTCGACCACAACTATCTCAACGATATCCCCGGCCTGGAAAACCCCACCAGCGAAGTCATCGCCAAGTGGATCTGGGATCAGGTCAAGCCGTTGCTGCCCGAGCTGTCCAAGGTGCGTATTCACGAAACCTGCACCAGCGGCTGCGAATACACCGGCGACTGAACCTGCGCACATGAAAACGCCCCGCCAGCCATCGCGGCTGCCGGGGCGTTTTTCGTCAGGGATGTGCGACACCCATTTTGATGAGTTTCAAGCCCAGCCAACTTCTTTGACCCGCCCTGGTGCTCAGATAGGGAAAATCATCTTCGTCCAAGCGCGTGATGCATTTGCTGTCCGGCGTGAGCAGATCGAGCCCACCTTGTGGTGTATCCACCGACAGCCGCGTAGGTTCCAGCCCCGGTAGGCGCCAAGTCATGGTGCCATTGGCTTCGAAATCATGCCCTGGTTTTTCCGACACCCCGTAAACCCCGAGATAGCCGTTACGACTGATGTCCAGCCGGCAGTTGGAGTGGTTCCAATAGGGGTGACCGTCTTCCAGGTCAGCGGTGCGGATCTCGAATCGATAGTCTTCGCCGCCCTGGTAACAGCCGAACCAGAACTGCACAGCACCCACGCCATTGGAGCTGTAGTGTTCCAGCTCAGGGTTGGGCAGGACATGGCCGATATGCAACCAACCCCTGTTGCCCAGCAGGGCCTGGTCATAGGTGACGTAAACACGCTGCCAGTTAGAGGAATCGAGCTCTCGCTCGGTCCTGGCCGGTCCATGCCAGTACACTCTGGCAATGAAGCTTTTCTCAGGTTTGAATACGTACTTGGCCATTCTCATTGCTCCTCGATGGGCGACATGTGGGCAGCGAACGTAATCCTGCAACCAGTGCACTCACAGCAGGAAAGATGCACCTCATCGATGCACGACCCCGCAAAATGGGGCTATCTGGGCGTACGGCTCAGGGCCGCGCCACTCCCATCTGGATCAGCTCCAGCGCCAGCCAGCCGTGCTCGCCCTGCTGCTCGTTGAGGTAGGCGAAACCGTCCTCGTAGTGGCGGTTGACCCTCAGGCCTTGCAGGCTGTACAGCTCCAGCTGGGCATACAGGTTGCCTGCGGCCAGGTGGTCGACGGCGAGCGAATCGAAGCGCCAGAGCATGGTGGCGTTTTCCACAGCCGGATGTCCGGGCGGCTCGGCCGCCTGATACAGGCCCAGGTAGCCATTACGGCTGATATCCAGACGCCGGTTGGCGTACGACCAGTGCGGGTGGTCATCGTCGACCCCGGCGGCGCGAATCTCGAAGTCGTACTGGCCGTCACTTTCATAACAGCCGAACCAGAATTGAGTGGCGAACTTGCGCCGGGATATCACATAGCCGGCGGCGTTGTGATCGGTGTAATCGTCCGCACCGGCGTGCAACCAGCCTTCGCTACTCCAGGGCGCATCGCCATTGCGCGTGCCGCCAATGCGCGGCACCCGTGAAAAATCCCACTGCTCGGCGCTCATGGGCGTGTCCTGCCAGTACAGCTTGGCGATGAAGCTCTTGGAGGGGGTGAACTGGTACGCGGCCATTGTCGTGCTCCGTTGCTATTGGATAGGCAACGCAGACGCTAATGGCTCGGCAATCATTGTTTCAGCGGGAAACGGGCTCGGTATCCAGCCCTTGCTGGAGAAAGCCCGGCGCGATGTAACGTTCGTAGTGGGCTTCGGAGAGCAGGAAGAACTCCCGGTCGATAGCGTCGCGCAACTGCGGCAGCTCCCAATCGCGAAACTCCGGCAACAGCGCCACGCCATAGGCCTCGAGGTCACGGATCATGCGCGCGCCACGGGCGATCAACTGGTACGCCCAGCAATATTCCGACTGCCGGGCGAGAAAGCGAATCGAACGCTGCTCGAGCTGCTGGCGCAGGCGCTGGGCGTCGAACACTTCCAGCTTGGCCATCATCACCTGTGCCAGCAGTTGCTCCAGGCGCAGCCAGACGGCGCGCTTGGCCTGCTCGTCGTAGCTGTTCCAGTGGATCACTTCATGGTGAAAGCGCTTGCAGCCGCGGCACACGAGGTCGCCATAGACCGTGGAGCAGAGGCCGACACAGGGGGTCTTGATATTGTTGCTGGACATGGCAGAGGTACAGCTTCTGAAACAGACACCGGGCCATGTTAGCCCTTTGTCTAACCAGGGTCACCCGCTAAAGTCGCCTCGCTCGCCTTACCATCGGCCGGTTTTTCCCGTAGAATCACCCCGCCTTTTCAAGGCAACCATGTCCGTTGGAAGCTGTTTTCAAAGCGTCACGAGCACAGTCAATCCGGTAGAACGGTGTTGGCCGGTGGCATGCCCTCCCCCGCATGTGCCGACCAACCCCTCATCAGCCTTCCGTTCTACAGGCGTAAAACTTTGAAAACAGCTTCTGCAAGGATTTCCAGCGACCCTGGCTGGGCGGCTCAAAAAGCCGCTGCGGCGCTTGGGTGCCGGAAGTGCTGGATAAGCGTCCCGGACTCCCTTTAGGGACCACTGATGAGGGTAATAACTGTGCTTGAAGCCTACCGCAAACACATCGAAGAGCGTGCCGCACTGGGCATCGTGCCCCAGCCGTTGAACGCCGAACAGACCGCAGGCCTGGTCGAGCTGCTGAAGAATCCACCGGCCGGCGAAGAAGCCTTCCTCCTTGAACTGATCACCGACCGCGTACCGCCGGGCGTCGACGAAGCGGCCTACGTCAAGGCCGGTTTCCTCTCCGCCGTCGCGAAAGGCGAAGTCAACTCACCCCTGATCGACAGCAAGCGCGCCACCGAGCTGCTGGGCACCATGCAGGGCGGCTACAACATCGCCACGCTGGTCGAGCTGCTGGATGACGCCACCCTCGGCGCCGTCGCGGCCGAGCAGCTCAAGCACACCTTGCTGATGTTCGACGCCTTCCACGACGTGGCCGAAAAAGCCAAGGCTGGCAATGCCAACGCCAAGGCCGTGCTGGAATCCTGGGCCGCCGGCGAATGGTTCACCAAGCGTGCGGCCATCGCCGACAAGTACACCCTGACCGTGTTCAAGGTGCCTGGCGAAACCAACACCGACGACCTCTCCCCGGCGCCAGACGCCTGGTCGCGCCCGGACATCCCGCTGCACGCCCTGGCAATGCTGAAGATGACCCGCGACGGCATCGAGCCTGAACAACCCGGTTCGGTCGGCCCGCTGAAACAGATTCAGGACATGCGCGCCAAAGGCTTCCCGGTCGCCTACGTCGGTGACGTGGTCGGTACTGGCTCCTCGCGTAAATCGGCTACCAACTCGGTGCTGTGGTTCTTCGGCGACGACATCCCCAACGTGCCGAACAAGCGCGCCGGTGGCTTCTGCTTCGGCACCAAGATCGCGCCAATCTTCTACAACACCATGGAAGATGCCGGTGCCTTGCCGATCGAGTTCGACTGCACCGACCTGAACATGGGCGACGTCATCGACGTCTATCCGTACAAAGGTGAAGTGCGCCGTCACGAAAGCGACGAGCTGGTCACCACCTTCGCGCTGAAAACCGAAGTGCTGCTCGATGAAGTGCGCGCTGGCGGGCGTATCCCACTGATCGTCGGCCGCGGCCTGACCGACAAGGCTCGCGCCGAACTCGGTCTGGGCGCCACCAACCTGTTCAAACTGCCAGAAGCGCCGGTCGACACCGGCAAGGGTTATACCCTGGCGCAGAAGATGGTCGGCCGCGCCTGCGGCTTGCCGGACAACAAGGGCGTACGTCCTGGCACCTACTGCGAACCGAAGATGACCACCGTCGGCTCCCAGGACACCACCGGCCCGATGACCCGCGACGAGCTCAAAGACCTCGCCTGCCTGGGCTTCTCCGCCGACCTGGTGATGCAGTCGTTCTGCCACACCGCGGCCTATCCGAAGCCGATCGACGTCACCACCCACCACACCCTGCCCGACTTCATCCGCACCCGTGGCGGCGTGTCGCTGCGTCCGGGCGATGGCATCATCCACAGCTGGCTGAACCGCATGCTGATGCCCGACACCGTCGGCACCGGCGGCGACTCGCACACCCGCTTCCCGATCGGCATCTCGTTCCCGGCAGGTTCCGGCCTGGTGGCCTTCGCAGCGGCGACCGGCGTCATGCCGCTGGACATGCCCGAATCGATCCTGGTGCGCTTCAAGGGCAAGCTGCAGCCTGGCATCACCCTGCGTGACCTGGTCCACGCCATCCCGTACTACGCCATTCAGAACGGCCTGCTGACCGTCGAGAAGAAAGGCAAGAAGAACGCCTTCTCCGGCCGCATCCTGGAAATCGAAGGCCTCGACGAGCTGACCGTCGAGCAAGCTTTCGAGCTGTCCGACGCCTCGGCCGAGCGCTCGGCTGCCGGTTGCACCATCAAGCTGCCGGAAAAAGCCATCGCCGAGTACCTGCAATCGAATATCACCCTGCTGCGCTGGATGATCGGTGAAGGCTACGGCGATCCACGCACCCTCGAGCGCCGTGCGCAAGCCATGGAAGCCTGGCTGGCCAACCCTGAGCTGCTGTCGGCCGACGCCGATGCCGAATACGCTGAGATCATCGAAATCGACCTGGCCGACGTCAAGGAGCCTGTGCTCTGCGCGCCGAACGACCCGGACGACGCCCGCCTGCTGTCCAGCGTCCAGGGCGAGAAGATCGACGAAGTGTTCATCGGCTCGTGCATGACCAACATCGGTCACTTCCGCGCTGCCGGCAAGCTGCTGGACAAGGTCAAGGGCGGTATTCCAACTCGCCTGTGGCTGGCTCCGCCGACCAAGATGGACGCTCACCAGCTGACCGAAGAAGGCTACTACGGCATCTTCGGCAAAGCCGGTGCGCGCATGGAAATGCCGGGCTGCTCGCTGTGCATGGGTAACCAGGCTCGCGTGCAGACGGGCTCGACCGTGGTTTCCACCTCGACCCGTAACTTCCCCAACCGTCTGGGCGATGCCACCAACGTCTACCTCGCTTCGGCGGAGCTGGCGGCAGTGGCCTCGATCATCGGCAAACTGCCGACCGTCGAGGAGTACATGCAGTACGCGCAGAGCATCGACAGCATGGCTGCCGACGTCTACCGCTACCTGAGCTTCGACCAGATCGCCGAATTCCGCGACGCCGCCAAGGCCGCGCAGATTCCGGTAGTCCAGGCGTAAGTCACCGGCTGTAACGCAAAAGCCCCGGCAGCGATGCCGGGGCTTTTGTGCTTATGGAGATACTGCAACGCCTGTGGAGCGGACGCTGTGCCGCTGCGGCGAACCCGCCCCTACTCGTAACGCAGGGCCATCGCCGGCTCGACCTGAGAAGCCCGGTACGCAGGGTACACCGTCGCCAGGAAGCTCATCACCAGGCCTGCGGTGCAGATCATGCCGACATCCCCCCACTGCAACTCCGACGGCAGGCTGCTGATGAAGTACACGTCAGAGGTGAAGATATGCTGCCCGCTGACCCGCTCGAGCCAGCCGACGATCTGGCTGACATTGAGCGCCGCCACCACCCCAAGTGCGCCACCGATCAGGGTGCCGACGATACCGATCAACGACCCCTGAACCATGAAGGTGCCCATGATCTGCGCCGGCGTGGCACCGATGGTGCGCAGGATGGCGATGTCCGCGCCCTTGTCGTTCACCACCATGATCAAGGTGGCGATGATGTTGAACGCAGCCACGGCGATGATCATCATCAACAGCAGACCGATCATGGTCTTTTCCATCTTCATGGCGCTGAACAGGCTGCCCTGGGTGTGCGACCAATCGTCGGCGTGGTAACCCTCGCCCAGCTCGGCGGCAATGGCCTTGGACACCTGCGGCGCGGCATACAGATCGTGCAGCTTGATGCGCACCCCTTGCACGCTGCCCGGCGCCCAGCGCTGCATTTCGGCAGCGTCGGCCACATGGATGTAGGCCTGAGCACCGTCCAGTTCGGCGCCGACCTTGAAGATGCCGACCACCGTCAGGCGGAGCATGCGCGGGGTGATGCCCCCCGGCTCCTTGCTGATCTCCGGCACGATGAGGGTCAGTTTGTCGCCCGTGTTCAGACGAAAACGCCTCGCACTGAGCTCGCCGATCACCACCCCGAACTCACCAGGCACCAGGTCTTGCAGGCTGCCCTGGATGATGTGCTGACCGACGATCGACACCTTGCCCTCTTCGGCCGGGTCGATGCCGCTGACCTGAATCGGCTGCATCGCCCCCTTGTACGAGAGCATGCCTTCCATTTCGGTGAGTGGCGCAGCGGCGACCACGGCCGGGTTGCGCAGGGCGACATCGGCGACTTTGCGCCAGTCTTGCAGCGGCTGATAACCCAGCAGGCTGGCGTGCGGCACCAGGCCCAGAATCCGTGAGCTCATCTCGCGCTGGAAGCCGTTCATCACCGACAGCACCACGATCATCGCCAGCACGCCCAGGGACAAGCCGATCATCGAGGTCATGGAGATGAACGAGATGAAGTGATTGCGCCGCTTGGCGCGGGTGTAGCGAGCGCCGAGGAACAGGGGCAAGGGTCTGAACATGGACAGGGATACCCAGTAGAAAAAGACGACGGGGCCTGTGCCAGGCCCCGGATGATAGGGTCAGATCGGCACCAGGTGACCGTCTTCCAGACGCAGCACGCGATCCATCTGCCGCGCCAGGTTCAGGTCATGGGTCACGACCAGGAACGCCGTGCGCGAAGCGCTCGACAGCTCCTGCATCAATTCCTGAATACCTTGTGCGGTATGGTGGTCGAGGTTGCCGGTCGGCTCATCGAGCATCACCAGCCCGGGGCGATTGACCAGTGCTCGGGCGATGGCCACGCGCTGGCGCTCGCCGCCGGACAGCTCGGCCGGCTTGTGGCTGAGCCGATGACCCAGCCCCACACGCTTGAGCAGCGCTTCGGCACGCTCGCGCGCCTCGGGAATCGGTGTACGGCCGATCAGCAGCGGCATGCAGACGTTCTCCAGCGCAGTGAACTCGGCCAGCAGGTGGTGGAACTGATAAACGAAGCCCAGTGCCCGGTTGCGCAGCAAGCCGCGGGCCCGCTCACCGAGTGCCGACAGCTCTTCACCGGCCAGCCAGACGCTGCCCTGGCTCGGGGTGTCGAGGCCGCCGAGCAGGTTGAGCAAGGTACTTTTGCCCGAACCGGAACTGCCGACGATGGCCACGCGCTCGCCCGGCAGCAATTCGAGCTGCAGGTTCGCCAGCACCTGGACCGACTCAGGACCCTCTTCGTAGGACTTGCCCAGGTTGCGGCAACTCAATACGGCTTTATCACTCATGGGCGACTCACTCATAACGTAGCGCCTCTGCAGGCTGGGTGCGCGCGGCACGCCAGGCCGGATACAGGGTGGCGAGGAAACTCAGGGCCAGCGCCGCACCGCAGATCATCCACACGTCTTCGGCGAGGATCTGCGACGGCAGGTAATCGATGAAGTACACGTCGGCATTGAGGAATTTGTGCCCGATCAGGCGCTCGATGCCGGCGATCGCGGCGCTGACGTTGAGCGCGGCAAGAATGCCCACCACCGCGCCGATCAGCGTGCCGACCACCCCGATGACCGTACCCTGGACCATGAAGATGGCCATGATCTGCCGCGGCGTGGCGCCCAGCGTACGCAGGATGGCGATGTCGCCGCGCTTGTCGTTGACCACCATCACCAGGGTGGAAATGATGTTGAACGCCGCCACCGCGACGATCAGCAGCAACAGCAGACCGATCATGGATTTCTCCATGCGAATGGCCTGGTAGAGGTTGCCATGGGTGCGGGTCCAGTCACGCGAATAGAAGCGTTGATCGAGACTTTCGGCGATGTCCATGGCCACCCGCGGCGCTTCGAACAGGTCGTCGAACTTCAGGCGCAGACCCTGCACCTGATCGGCCTTCCATCGATGCAGGCGCGACAGGTCGGTGATGTTGGTGATGCCCAGGTAGCCGTCGATCTCGCCCGCGCCGACATGGAAAGTGCCGACCACGGTGAAGCGCTTCATGCGCGGGAACATGCCGGCAGGGGTCACGCTGACCTCGGGGGCGACGAAGGTCAGCTTGTCACCGATGCCTACGCCCAGCTTGGCGGCGGCCTTGTCGCCGATCATGATGCCCCACTCGCCCGGTGCCAGCCGTTCCAGGCCGCCCTGCAAGGTGAAACGATCGATGATCGAGACCTGTTTTTCCAGGCCCGGATCGACACCGTTGAGCAGCACTTTCTGCACCTTGCCGTCGTGGGTCAGCAAGCCCTGCATCTGGGTGAAGGGCGCCACCGCCAGCACCTGGCGGTTCTGCTTGACGCGCTCGGCCAGGGCCGGCCAGTTGTCGATCGGTTCGCCCGATTCGAGGGTGGCGTGGGGGATCATGCCGAGCACGCGGGTGCGCATCTCGTGATCGAAGCCGTTCATCACCGAGAGCACCACGATCATCACCACCACGCCCAGGGCGAGGCCGATCATCGAGGTCAGGGAAATGAACGAGACGAAATGGTTGCGACGCTTGGCACGGGTGTAGCGCGTACCAATGAATACGAAGAGAGGTCTGAACATGTCGGGGCTTGTTCGGATGAAAGGGAACGTCTTTGTGGCGAGGTGCGCAAGGCAGCTTTACACTCGGACCACCGCCGCTACCATGGGTTCACCATGACGACACCAGACGAAGAACGCCGGGGATACTACCGCATCGAAGATCGGATGGCACTGCAAATCACCCCGCTGAGCGCCGCCGAACTGGCCGACAGCGAGCTGACCCAGGGCGCTTCAGCGCTGGTGGCGCTGCTCAGTGAGCTGCACCTGGCCGACTTCGAAAGCCAGCACCTGCTGCGCCAGCTCAGCGACAAGCACCGCATGCTCGCCGCCTTTCTGCGCGCGCAGAACAAGCGCATCGATCTGCTCAGCGCGGTGGTGGCCCAGGGCATGCTCGAGCAGCTCGGCCCCGCGCAGAACGTCATGCTGGCCGAAGATGGCGTCGACTCGCTCAGCGCGCAGCCGATCACCCCCGGCACCCGCGTTGCCGTGCAGATGGTGCTCATGCCCAGGGCCCATGGCCTGGTGCTGCGTGGGCGCATCAGCGCTTGCCAGCCGCGCGCCGAAGGTGACTATGCCCTGAGCACCGAATTCACCGAACTCACCGATGCCCAGCGCCAGCTGCTGGCCCGGCACATTCTGCAGCGCCAGCAGCAGCAACGTCGCCAGGCCTTGGAACAGAACGACCCAACGACCCCGTGAGCCCCTGCTCTCTCGACCTGAAGGAACGATCGTGACTCTCATCTACGGCCACCGCGGCGCCAAGGGCGAAGCCCCCGAGAACACCCTGACCAGCTTCCGCCAATGCCTGTCCCATGGCGTGACCCGCTGCGAGCTGGACCTGCACCTGTCGGCCGATAACGAGCTGATGGTCATCCACGACCCGACCCTCAAGCGCACCACCGGCCGGCGCGGCAAGGTGGTCGAGCACAGCGCTGCCGACCTGGCCACCTACGATGCCCGCCAGGGCGGTCCAGGCTGGGTTCAGCCTTGCCACATACCGACGCTGAAAACGCTGTTCGAGCAATGCGACTTCGAACACTGGCAGTTGGAAGTCAAAAGCGCTTCGCGCACCCGCGCCGCCAGCACGGTGCTGGCGATTCGCGAACTGGCCCAGCAGTTCGACCTGCTCGACAAGGTGACGATCACATCCAGCTCTCGGGAAGTGCTGGACGCGGCTCAGGATCTGGTTCCGGATGTATCGCGCGGCCTGGTCGCCGAATACGCCTGGCTCGATCCGCTGAAGGTGGCGCACAACTACGGTTGCGAGGTGCTCGCACTGAACTGGACGCTGTGTACCCCCGAGCGCCTGAGCAAGGCCCAGGCGCAGGGGCTGCACGTGTCGGTGTGGACGGTCAACGAGCCGGCGCTGATGCACCGGCTGGCTGATTTTGGTGTCGACAGCCTGATTACAGACTTTCCCGGTTTGGCCAGGACCACCCTCGGCAAGGACTGAAATCACTCACCCCGACCGGCTCAGGCCACCGGCCGGAGCCGCTCAAAAAAGCCGGTTCAGGCCGTCGTAGGCCGCTACCCGATACGCTTCGGCCATGGTCGGGTAGTTGAAGGTGGTATTGACGAAGTACTTCAGGTTGTTCTGCTCGCCGGGCTGGCTCATCACCGCCTGGCCAATGTGCACGATCTCCGAGGCCTGGTAGCCGAAGCAGTGCACGCCAAGCACTTCCAGGGTTTCGCGGTGGAACAGGATCTTCAGCATGCCCTGCGGCTCACCGGCGATCTGCGCGCGGGCCATGCTCTTGAAGAAGGCCTTGCCCACTTCGTAAGGCACCTTGGCCTGGGTCAGCTCCTGTTCGTTCTTGCCGATCGAGCTGATCTCCGGAATGGTGTAGATGCCGGTCGGCACGTCGTTGACGAAGCGCCAGCTGCCGTTGTCGACGATGCTGCCTGCCGCCGAGCGACCCTGGTCGTGTGCGGCACTGGCCAGACTCGGCCAGCCGATGACATCGCCTGCGCCATAGATGTTGGCGACGTCGGTGCGGTAGTTCTCGTCCACTTCGATCTGGCCACGGCTGTTGACCTTGATGCCGATGTTCTCAAGGCCCAGCTTGTCGGTGTTGCCGGTGCGGCCGTTGCACCAGAGCAAGGCGTCGGCCTTGATCTTCTTGCCCGACTTCAGGTGCAGGATCACCCCGTTGTCGAGCCCTTCGACGCGCTCGTAGTCTTCGTTATGCCGGACGGTGATGTTGTTGTTGCTGAAGTGGTAGCTCAGCGCCTGGGAAATTTCCGAGTCAAGGAAGCTGAGCAACTGCCCGCGGTTGTCCACCAGCTCGACCAGCACGCCCAGGCCGCTGAAGATCGAAGCGTACTCGCAACCGATCACGCCGGCGCCGTAGACGATCAGTTTGCGCGGGGTGTGGCTGAGGCTGAGGATGGTGTCGCTGTCGTACACGCGCGGGTGATTGAAGTCGATGTCGGCCGGGCGATAAGGCCGCGAGCCGGTGGCGATGATGATGTGCTTGGCCACCAGCTGCTCTACCACGCCGTTGGGGCACACCACTTGCACGGTCTGCTCGTCGGCGAAGCTGCCGGTGCCGAAGAACAGGTCGACGCGGTTGCGCGCGTAGTAGCCGGTGCGCGAGGCGACCTGCTTGGCGATGACCTTCTCGGCGCTCTTGAGCACGTCGGGGAATGAGAACCAGCGCGGCTCGCCGATGGCACGGAACATCGGATTGGTGTTGAACTGCATGATCTGGCGCACCGAGTGACGCAGGGCCTTGGACGGAATGGTGCCCAGGTGGGTGCAGTTGCCGCCGACCTGGCGGCGGGTGTCGACCATCGCCACCTTGCGACCGGCCTTGGCGGCGTTCATCGCCGCGCCTTCTCCGGCAGGGCCGGAACCCAGTACCACCACGTCGTAGTTGTAGACAGCCATGCGTACTCCTTCAGAACGGGCCCGGCGGCCGAGCTGGCCGCGGGGCTTGGCCATGGCGCCCAAGCGCCATGTAAAAATTCTTGTGCAGTTTAATGAAGCGCCAATGGCGCGCACATTAACCCTTGGTCGCGTCGTAGGCCAATTCTGCCTGCACTACATGTCACTTGCCTGCTTGCTTGCTGGCGCCGTTTCATGCGCTCGGCGCGCCTTGCTCGTGCGCTTGCGCAGTCTGTGCAGGCCAGACGCAAAACGGGAACCCGAAGGTTCCCGTTTCGCCTGCACATTACCCGCCGATCAGCGCGGGAATGCCGGTGGGTTGACCCCGGCCATGTCTTCCATCACCCGCACGACCTGGCAGCTGTAGCCAAACTCGTTGTCGTACCAGACGTACAGCACGACGCGGTTGTCGTTGGCGATGGTCGCCTCGGCATCCACCACGCCTGCGTGGCGCGAGCCGACGAAGTCGGTGGAGACCACTTCCTGCGAGCTGACGTAGTCGATCTGCTTGTGCAGGTCAGAGTGCATGGCGGTCTGACGCAGGTACTCGTTGATCTCCTCGCGGGAGGTCGGCTTTTCCAGGTTCAGGTTGAGAATGGCCATGGACACGTTCGGCGTCGGCACGCGAATGGCGTTGCCGGTCAGCTTGCCCTTGAGCACCGGCAGCGCCTTGGCCGCAGCGGTGGCGGCGCCGGTCTCGGTGATGACCATGTTCAGCGTCGCGGCGCGGCCACGACGGCTGCCCTTGTGGAAGTTGTCGATCAGGTTCTGGTCGTTGGTGAACGAGTGAACGGTTTCGACGTGACCGTTGATGATGCCGTACTTGTCGTTGACCGCCTTGAGCACCGGCACGATGGCGTTGGTGGTGCACGAGGCCGCGGAAACGATCTTGTCGTCGGCGGTGATGTCGCCGTGGTTGATGCCATGCACGACGTTCTTCAGCGCGCCCTTGCCCGGTGCGGTGAGGATCACGCGGCCTGCGCCAGGGCAGGTCAGGTGCTGGCCGAGGCCGTCGGCATCACGCCATACACCGGTGTTGTCGACGATCAGGGCATTGTTGATGCCGTACTGGGTGTAGTCGACTTCACTGGGGTTCTTGGCGTAGATGACCTGGATCAGGTTGCCGTTGGCGGTGATGGTGTTGTTGGCTTCGTCGATGACGATGGTGCCGTCGAACGGGCCATGCACCGAATCACGACGCAGCAGGCTGGCGCGCTTGACCAGGTCGTTTTCCGAACCCTTGCGCACGACGATGGCGCGCAGGCGCAGGCCGTCGCCACCACCGGTTTTCTCGATCAGGATGCGCGCCAGCAGGCGGCCAATACGGCCAAAGCCGTACAGCACCACGTCGGTGCCCTTGCGCTCGCCGCTGCCTTGCTTACCCACTACATCGGCCAGTTCCTCGCGAACGAAGTCTTCGGCGCTACGGCCCTTGCCTTCGAGCTTGAACTTGTTGGCCAGCTTGCCCAGGTCGACCGAAGCGGCGCCCAGTTTCAGCTCGCTCATGGCCTTGAGCAGCGGGAACGTCTCGTGCACGGACAGCTCGGTTTCGTCGGTCTGACGATGACGCGCAAAGCGGTGCGCCTTGAGGATCGAGATCACCGAACGGTTGATCAGGCTGCGGCCATAGATCGAGCTTACCACGTTGTTATTGCGGTAGAGCTGACCAATCAGCGGAATCATCGCTTCGGCAAGCGCTTCACGATCGATCCACTCACCAAGACACTGGTCGGGCTTCTGAGTCACGGGAACCTTCCACATGTAGGGACAAAAAAAAGGGGCTACATTATGCCGCCCCTGAGTCTATCGGGCAATCGGCGACGCGTGTGGGGTGGTGCATATTCAATGCCGCATGAACCTGACAGCCATGCCCGCCCCCGGTACAATCGACCTCTTTGCCGCAACGCTTGGAGTCCGATCTCCCGTGTCAGTTCTGCGCCTCCCGAAAATGTCGGCAACAGCCGGCAAACAAACCTGGGGCAACCTGCAGGGCGCCGCCCTGAGCCTTGCCATTGCCGAGGCGGCCAGCAGTGCCGGCCGCTTCACCTTGCTGCTGACCGCCGACAGCCAGGCCGCCGATCGTCTGGAACAGGAACTGCGCTTCTTCGCCCCGCAGTTGCCGGTACTGCCTTTCCCTGACTGGGAAACCCTGCCGTACGACCTGTTCTCGCCGCACCAGGACATCATTTCCCAGCGTATCGCCAGCCTCTACCGCTTGCCGGAACTGGACCACGGCATCCTCGTGGTACCGATCACCACGGCTTTGCATCGCCTGGCGCCGACGCGTTTTCTGCTCGGCAGCAGCCTGGTGCTGGATGTCGGCCAGAAGATCGACGTCGAGCAGATGCGCGCACGCCTTGAAGCCAGCGGCTACCGCTGCGTCGATACGGTGTACGAACACGGCGAGTTCGCCGTGCGCGGCGCGCTGATCGACCTGTTCCCCATGGGCAGCCGCCAGCCGTACCGCATCGACCTGTTCGATGACGAGATCGAAACCCTGCGCACTTTCGACCCCGAGACCCAGCGCTCGATCGACAAGGTCGAATCGATTCGCCTGCTGCCGGCGCGCGAATTCCCGATGCAAAAAGACGAAGTGACGCGCTTCAAGGCACGCTTTCGCGAGCGTTTCGACGTCGATTTTCGCCGCAGCGCGATCTTCCAGGACCTGGCCAGCGGAATCGTACCGGCCGGCATCGAGTACTACCTGCCGCTGTTCTTCGAAGAAACCTCGACCCTGTTCGATTACCTGCCAGGCGACACCCAGGTGTTTTCCCTGCCAGGCGTCGAGCAGGCCGCCGAAACCTTCTGGAACGACGTGCGCGGGCGCTATGAAGATCGCCGCGGCGACCTCAGCCGGCCACTGCTGCCGCCGGCCGAGCTGTTCTTGCCGGTGGAAGACTGCTTCGCCCGTCTCAAGCAATGGCCACGCGTGGTGGTCAGCAGCGAGGATGTCGGCAGCGGCACCGGGCGCCAGCAGTTCGCCACCCAGCGCCTGCCGGATCTTGCCATCGAAGCCAAGGCCAATCAGCCCCTGGCGGCGCTCTCGCAGTTCCTCGAGCAGTTCCCCGGCCGGGTGCTGTTCACCGCCGAATCGGCCGGCCGGCGCGAAGTGCTGCTCGAGCTGCTCGAACGGCTCAAGCTGCGCCCGCAGAACGTCGAGAGCTGGGCCGAGTTCGTCAGCAGCGCCGCGCGCCTGGCGATCACCATCGCGCCGCTGGACGATGGCCTGCAGCTGCAAGACCCCGACTTGGCGCTGATCGCCGAAAGCCCGCTGTTCGGCCAGCGCGTGATGCAGCGTCGGCGCCGCGAAAAGCGCGGCGAGGCAGCCAACGATGCGGTGATCAAGAACCTCACCGAGCTGCGCGAAGGCGCGCCGGTGGTGCACATCGACCATGGTGTGGGCCGCTACCTGGGCCTGGCGACCCTGGAAATCGACGACCAGGCCGCCGAATTCCTCACGCTGGAATACGCCGAAGGCGCCAAGCTGTATGTTCCGGTCGCCAACCTGCACCTGATCGCCCGCTACACCGGCAGCGACGACGCTCTGGCGCCGTTGCACCGGCTGGGTTCGGAAACCTGGCAGAAGGCCAAGCGCAAGGCGGCCGAGCAGGTCCGCGATGTCGCCGCCGAGCTGCTCGACATCTACGCCCGCCGCGCGGCGCGGGTGGGCCACGCCTTTGCCGACCCTGCGGCGGACTACGCCACCTTCAGCGCCGGCTTCCCGTTCGAAGAAACCCCCGACCAGCAGTCGGCCATCGAAGCGGTGCGCCAGGACATGCTGGCCGCCAAGCCCATGGATCGCCTGGTCTGTGGCGATGTCGGCTTCGGCAAGACCGAAGTGGCCATGCGCGCTGCGTTCATCGCCGTGCACAGTGGCCGACAGGTAGCCCTGCTGGTGCCCACCACCTTGCTCGCCCAGCAGCACTACAACAGCTTCCGCGACCGCTTCGCCGAGTGGCCGGTGAAGGTCGAGGTCATGAGCCGCTTCAAGTCGGCCAAGGAAGTGTCGGCCGCGGCAGCGGAGCTTGCCGACGGCAAGATCGACATCCTCATCGGCACCCACAAGCTGCTGCAGGATGACGTGCGTTTCAAGGACCTGGGCCTGGTGATCATCGACGAAGAGCACCGTTTCGGGGTGCGCCAGAAGGAACAGCTCAAGGCGCTGCGCAGCGAGGTCGACATCCTCACCCTCACCGCCACGCCGATTCCGCGCACGCTGAACATGGCCGTGGCCGGCATGCGCGACCTGTCGATCATCGCCACTCCGCCGGCGCGGCGCCTGTCGGTGCGCACGTTCGTCATGGAGCAGAACAACAGCACCATCAAGGAAGCGTTGCTGCGTGAGCTGCTGCGCGGCGGCCAGGTGTACTACCTGCACAACGACGTGAAGAGCATCGAGAAATGCGCCAACGACCTCGCCGCGCTGGTGCCTGAGGCGCGCATCGGCATCGGCCACGGGCAGATGCGCGAGCGCGAGCTGGAACAGGTGATGAGCGACTTCTACCACAAGCGCTTCAACGTGCTGGTGGCCTCGACCATCATCGAAACCGGCATCGACGTGCCGAGCGCCAACACCATCGTCATCGAACGCGCCGACAAGTTCGGCCTGGCCCAGTTGCACCAGTTGCGTGGCCGGGTCGGGCGCAGTCACCACCAGGCTTATGCCTACCTGCTCACCCCACCGCGCCAGCAGGTCAGCGCCGATGCGGAAAAACGCCTGGAAGCCATCGCCAACACCCAGGACCTGGGCGCAGGTTTCGTGCTGGCCACCAACGACCTGGAAATCCGTGGCGCCGGCGAGCTGCTCGGCGAAGGCCAGAGCGGGCAGATTCAGGCAGTCGGCTTCACCCTGTACATGGAAATGCTCGAACGGGCGGTCAAGGCTATCCGCAAGGGCACACAGCCGAACCTGGAGCAGCCGCTGGGCGGCGGGCCGGAGATCAACCTGCGCCTGCCGGCGCTGATCCCCGAGGATTACCTGCCGGACGTGCATGCCCGGCTGATCCTGTACAAACGCATCGCCTCGGCCGCCGACGAGGAAGGCCTCAAAGACCTGCAGGTGGAAATGATCGACCGCTTTGGCCTGCTGCCGGAGCCGACCAAGAACCTGATTCGCCTGACCCTGCTGAAATTGCAGGCCGAAAAACTCGGCATCAAGAAAGTCGATGCCGGGCCCAATGGCGGCAAGATCGAGTTCGAGGCCGAAACGCCGGTCGATCCGCTAACCCTGATCAAGCTGATTCAGGGCCAGCCCAAGCGCTACAAGTTCGAGGGCGCCACGCAGTTCCGCTTCCTCGTTCCGATGGAACGCGCCGACGAGCGCTTCTCGACCCTCGAGGCGCTGTTCGAGCGCCTGACACCACCGACTGCCTGAAGGAACATCCATGCGTGCCATTCATTGCCTGAGCCTGCTGCTGGCCCTCGCTGCCCCCCTCGCCAGCGCTGACGGCCTGTACCAGGTCGAGATGATTCTGATCAGGCAGAATGCCGTGCCCGCCCAGGCCAGTGCCCCCGCCCCGGCCCACTGGCGCGAGGGCGCCACGCCGCTTGCGGCCGACGCCGAGCGGCCAGCCCGGCTCAACGGCGAGCTCGAGCGCCTGCAAGGCAACCCTGAGTACAGCGTGCTGCTGCACAAGTCGTGGGAGCAGTCGCTTGGCCCGCAGCCGAGCCTGATCGCCCTCAGCGGCGGTGAGTCGACCTATGGTCGCTTCCCCATCGAAGGCACGCTGAGCCTCACCGAGGGCCGCTTCATCGCAGCCCAGGCGCGCTTCTGGGTCAACCAGCTCGACGGCAATGGGCGAGTGATCGAAAGCGAACAGTTCCGCCAGAGCAATGCCAACGTCAAACGCGCCCAGCTCAACTTCCTCGACGGTGGTCATCTGGCGCTGCTGCTCAAGGTCAGCCCGGTCGGCGGCCGACAACCGGCGCCGGTCGACACTGAACTGCTGGAGCAGTGACGGTGGCCGAACCGCGCGCCCTGACCCTGTTGCGTCAGTCCAACGCCTGGGTCGAGCAGTTCGATCCGCGGACCTTGAAGCGCGGCGCCGAGTACGCTCGCCAGGGCCGTTCCCGGCTGGTGAAGATCGATGACCTGTCGATCATCGCGCGCTGCGAAGGCTCGGGAGCCGAGTTCTACCAGCAGTCGATCAACCTCATCGCCCAGCCCGCTGGCCTGCGGTTGATCTGCCGCTGCAGTTGCCCGGTGCAGGGCAACTGCAAACACAGCGCCGCCGCGCTGTACACCTTGCAGCAGCAGGCCCAGGCAAGCGCCGGCGATGATCACTCGCAGCAACTGCCGCCGGAACTCAACTCTTGGATGAGCGGCCTGGAAAACCCGGCAACTGCGAGCGCCGACAAGCCCGACAGCAAAGGCCGCGCGCTGTATTACCAGGTCGGCATCGATGAACCGCAGTGCTACCTGCAAGTGCACAAGGGCGTGCTCGACAGCGCCGGCGAGCTGGAGCTGACCCCGGTGAAATCGTTGCCCGAGCTGGTCTACTATCCGCCGCGCTACGTCAGCGACGGCGACAAACGCCTGCTGCGCCTGCTGGAGAGTCACCGCCCACACGGCACGTTGCTGTCCAGAATTGCCCTGCATGGCGCCGAAGGTGCGGAAATCCTCGAGTACGCCCTGGCAACCGGGCGTCTGCTGTGGACGCAACAGCTGCCCGCCCTGAGCGCAGGCCCGCTGCGCAGCGGCGAATTTCGCTGGCTGCGCAACGACAGCGGGCACTACCGCGGCGCCTGGTTCGACGGCGACGCTGCGTTCGAACAGATCCTGCCACTGACGCCATTGTTCTACCTCGACAGCCAACAACGACTGCTGGGCAAACTGGAGCATGAACTCGACCCGTTCATCGCCACGCAACTGTCCCAGGCGCCGAGCGTGCCCGAGCACCTGGTCGTGCCGCTGAGCCATCGGCTCAACGCGCTCAATCGTCAGGTGCCGACCCCGACCCAGGTGCGCAGTGAGCGCCTCGATGACGTGCAGCCGGTGCCGCACCTGGCCCTGGGCAGCATCGAGTTCAGCGCCTACGCAACCAAGACCGGACGCATGCAGCGACAGATGCAGCACCGCGCCGCGCTGTCGTTCGACTATCTGGGCGTGCGCGCCAGCGGCAGCAGCGACAAACCGCTGACCCGCCTGCAAGACGCCGTCAGCCAGCGCATCGAGCGCCAGCCGAAGGCGGAAAACGCGGCGCGCAAGGTGCTGCGCGACCTGGGTTTCAAGCCCGCCATGCGCCAAAGCAAGGCATTGCCCGACAGCGCCGGCGAGATGCTGCAGTTGCCCGACGATGAAGCCTGGCTGAGCGTATCTCGCGAGGCACTGCCGCGCCTGCGCGAGGCGGGCTGGGTGATCGACGTGCAGCGCGATTTCTCGTTCAACCTGCACAGCGTCGAGGACTGGTACGCCGATATCGACGAAGCCGCAGGTCGCGAGTGGTTCGACCTGGAACTGGGCATCGTGGTCGACGGCCAACGCCACAGCCTGCTGCCCATCGTTCTGCACCTGCTGCGCAGCAACCCAGAACTGCTGCGTCAGGGCGAACTGGCCAAGCGCGGCGACGATGAACACTTGCTGGTCGATCTCAATCAGCAGCGCCCCGACGGCCCAGCCCTGCGCGTGGCCTTGCCCTACGGCCGCCTGCGCGCGTTGATGGCGACCCTCGGCGATCTGTTCCACAGCGATGACCCAGGCAACCCGCAGCTACGCCTGGACCGCGCCGACGCCGCGCGCCTCAACCAGCTCGACGCGCTGCCGCTGAAGTGGCAAGGCGGCGAGGCGGTGCGCCACCTTGGCCAGCGCCTGCGCGATGCCCGTGAGTTGCAGGTGGCGCCGCCCGAGCGGCTGATGGCCAGCCTGCGGCCTTACCAACAGCAGGGGCTCAATTGGCTGCAGGTGCTGCGCGAGCTGGGCGTCGGCGGTGTGCTGGGCGATGACATGGGCCTGGGCAAGACCTTGCAGACCCTGGCGCATCTGCTGCTGGAAAAACAGGCCGGGCGCCTGCAGCGACCCGCCCTGGTGGTGCTGCCCACCAGCCTGGTGCCGAACTGGATCGACGAAGCGCAGCGCTTCGCCCCCGACCTGCGCGTGCTCAGCCTGCACGGCCCAGGCCGCAGCAAGTATTTCGCCCAACTTGCCGAATACGACCTGGTGCTCACCACCTACGCCCTGGTGCCGCGCGATCTCGAGCACCTGCAGGCACAGCCATGGCATGTGCTGGTGCTCGACGAAGCGCAGAACATCAAGAGCAGCACCAGCAAGGCCGCCAGTGCGCTGCGAGAATTGCAGGCCCAGCAGCGTATCTGCCTGAGCGGCACACCGGTGGAAAACAACCTGGGTGAGCTGTGGTCGCTGTTTCACTTCCTCATGCCGGGCTGGCTAGGCGATCAGAAGGGCTTCAACCGCGACTACCGTACGCCCATCGAGCGCCACGGCGACACCGAGCGCATGGCCCACCTGGCCCGGCGCATCAGACCGTTCCTGTTGCGCCGCACCAAGGAAGAGGTGGCCCGCGACCTGCCGCCCAAGACCGAGATGATTCACTGGGTCGAGCTCAGCGATGCCCAGCGCGATACCTATGAAGCGGTGCGCGTGGCGATGGACGAGAAAGTGCGCGAGGAGATCGCCCGCAACGGTGCGGCGCGCAGTCAGATCGTCATCCTCGATGCGCTGCTCAAACTGCGCCAGGTGTGTTGCGACCTGCGCCTGGTCAAAGGCAGTGAGGTCAAGAGCAGCCAGCACGACAAAGGCAAGCTCGGCAGCCTGCTGGAGATGCTCGATGAGCTGCTGCGCGAAGGGCGGCGGATTCTGTTGTTCTCGCAGTTCACCTCGATGCTCGCGCTGATCGAGCAGGCGTTGGTCAAACGTGGCATTCGCTACAGCCTGCTGACCGGCGACACCCGCGACCGCCGCGCGCCGGTGGCGGCCTTCCAGAACGGCGACAGCGAGGTGTTTCTGATCAGCCTCAAGGCCGGGGGCACCGGACTGAACCTGACCGCTGCCGACACGGTGATCCACTACGACCCATGGTGGAACCCGGCCAGCGAAAACCAGGCCACCGACCGCGCCTACCGCATCGGCCAGGACAAGCCCGTGTTCGTCTTCAAGCTGATCACCCGCGGCACGGTGGAGGAAAAGATTCAGCAACTGCAGCAAGACAAGGCAGCGCTGGCCGCAGGCCTGCTGGGTGACGAACAGGCCGGGCAATGGCGCATGAGCGACGAGGATATCGAGGCGCTGTTCGCGCCACTGCCGCCGCGGCGCACGCGCTAGGCGCAGCTGCAAGCTGCAAGCTGCAAGCTGCAAGCTGCAAGCTGCAAGCCAAAGCCTAACCTTAGCTTGCCACTTGCCGCTTACGGTTCGCCGCTCACTGCGCGCGGCGCAGTGCCTCCAACGCCTGGAGCCAACGGGGCTGCTCGCGGTAGTCGGTGCGGGGATAGCTGCGACCGCGCATGCTGGCGATGCGTGGTGAGGGCTGTATGTGCAGGCGTTGGGCGGCACTCAGGGCCAGTTCGGCGGCGGCGCGGTCGTTGCACACCAGGCCCATGTCGCACCCGGCGCTAAGGGCCGCTTCGATGCGGCTGGCGGCATCGCCGACCACATGGGCACCGGCCATCGACAGGTCATCGCTGAAGATCACCCCGGTAAAGCCCAGCTCACCGCGCAGGATGTCCTGCAGCCAACGCCGCGAGAAACCGGCCGGCTGGTTGTCCACCTGCGGGTAGATGACATGCGCCGGCATCACCGCCGCCAGTTGGCTGCTCAGGTGCTTGAACGGCAGCAAGTCGGCCTGGCGCAGTTGCTCGAGACTGCGCTCGTCGGTAGGGATGGCGACATGCGAGTCGGCCTCGGCCCAGCCGTGGCCGGGAAAGTGCTTGCCACAGGCGGCCATGCCGGCGGCATGCATGCCACGGATGAACGCGCCGGCCAGGGCGGTGGCGCGCAGCGGATCGCCCTCGAAGGCGCGTGTGCCGACCACCGCGCTGCGCTGATGGTCAAGGTCGAGCACCGGCGCGAAGCTAAGGTCCAGCCCCACCGCGAGCACCTCGGTGGCCATCAGCCAGCCGCACTGCTCGGCCAGGTACTCGGCGTTGTCATGCTCTGCCAGGCTGCGCATGGCCGGCAGGCGCACGAAGCCCTGGCGCAGGCGCTGCACCCGGCCACCTTCCTGATCCACCGCCAGAATCAGGTCTGGGCGGATGGCGCGAATCGACGCGCACAGCTCACGCACCTGACGCGGGCTGTCGATATTGCGGGCGAAGATGATCAGGCCGGCCACTTGCGGCTGACGAAGCAGGTGGCGGTCTTCAGCGGTCAGCCAGTGACCGTCGATATCCACCATCAGGGAGCCTTGCAGGCGGGCAGTCATAGGAAATCCTTGAATACAGGAAGAAATGAAACGCGGGGCCTACGCCTTGGCTGGCGCAGGCGGGGTGAGCGGTTTGCTGCGTGGGCGCAAT
This sequence comes from Pseudomonas cremoricolorata DSM 17059 = NBRC 16634, assembly GCF_000425745.1. Lineage (GTDB taxonomy): Bacteria > Pseudomonadota > Gammaproteobacteria > Pseudomonadales > Pseudomonadaceae > Aquipseudomonas > Aquipseudomonas cremoricolorata. The sequence goes on from NZ_AUEA01000002.1 coordinate 238,225, forward strand.
TGCGCGTCGGCCATGGCGGCATCACTGACGGCGGTATCGGCGCGCATGCCGGCGGCGAGGAACGGCACCATCAGGCGCATCACCTGCTCGATCGAGGTATCGATGCCGAAATCGTTCTCGGCGATGGCGCGCAAGGCCTTGATTCCGGACATGCTGAACGCGGCGGCGCCGAGCATGAAATGCACGCGCCAGAACAGCTCCAGTGGCGGAATACGAGGCGCGGCTTCGTTGACCAACAGCATGTAACGGCGGAACACCTTGCCGTACATGTCTTCCAGGTAACGTCGCAGGTGACCCTGGCTCTCGCTGAACGCAAGGCCCAGCAGGCGCATGAAGATGGACAGGTCGTTGTTGCTGCGAGGCTGCACGGCCAAAGCCTGATCGACCAGCATTTCCAGCAGCTCCTCAAGGCTCGGCTTGAGTTCGGGCCGCGCCTGACGCCGCTCCAGCTCACGTTCCAGGCTTGCACAGAACGGCCCGAGGAAACGCGAGAAGACCGCCTGGATCAGCGCTTTCTTCGAGCCGAAGTGGTAATTTACCGCCGCCAGGTTGACCCCGGCCTTGCTGGTGATCAGCCGCAGCGAGGTTTCCGCAAAGCCTCGTTCCGCGAACAACTGCTCGGCAGCGTCGAGAATGCGTTCAACGGTTTCGGATTGGGCCATGACTTGATTCCACTCGCCAGACAAACAGTTGTTTGAAACATACGTTTCAGTCCTTTCCCTGTCAAGGATCAGTGACCGACCGGTCGTTATCTGACAGCCCTGTAATCGCCCGGCTCGCTACCCTGTCCGCCCGATACTTGCCCGGCTTTCATAGCGCGAGGTGCCACGCCGATGGCACAGGACGCTTGCAGCCGCCCAACTACTGTATATAATCCCAGTCACTGGATAAAAAGACAGAGCGCCCGCCATGTTGAAACTGACGCCACGCCAAGCCGAGATCCTCGCTTTCATCAAACGCTGCCTGGAAGACAACGGCTTCCCCCCCACCCGCGCGGAAATCGCTCAGGAGCTAGGCTTCAAGTCGCCCAATGCGGCCGAGGAACACCTCAAGGCCCTGGCCCGCAAGGGCGCCATTGAAATGACCCCTGGCGCATCCCGCGGCATTCGCATTCCGGGTCTGGAAGCCAAGCCCGAAGAATCCAGCCTGCCGATCGTCGGCCGCGTCGCCGCCGGTGCGCCGATTCTCGCCGAGCAGCACATCGAGCAATCGTGCAACATCAGCCCCGACTTCTTCAATCCTCGGGCCGATTACCTGCTGCGCGTCCACGGCACCAGCATGAAGGACGTCGGCATCTTCGATGGCGACCTGCTCGCCGTGCACACTTGCCGCGAAGCCCGCAACGGTCAGATCGTCGTGGCGCGGATTGGCGACGAAGTCACGGTCAAGCGCTTCAAGCGTGAAGGCAGCAAGGTCTGGCTGATCGCTGAAAACCCTGAATTTGCGCCCATCGAGGTCGACCTGAAGGATCAGGAACTGGTCATCGAAGGCCTGAGTGTCGGCGTGATTCGCCGCTGATCGAGGAATCCCCATGCATACGTCCACCCACGCACCCGAGCACAGCCAGTTGTCATTGTTCGAAGCCTTTCTGGCCCAACCCGTGCTGCCCGGACTCAAGGTCCGCGAGCCCGCGGGCCAGTATTTCGAACCCGACCTGTTCAGCGAGCTGACCCTGCGCGGTGCGTCGGGTCCCTGCCACAGTCTGTTGGCGCCGGTTCTGAGGGAACTCAGCGAAGAGGACCACAGCCGCTGGCTGACCCTCATCGCCCCACCCGCCAGCCTGACTCAGGCTTGGCTACGCCACGCCGGGCTCAATCGCGAACGTATCCTGCTGCTGCAACCGCGCAGCAATCAAAGCGCGCTGCACCTGGCCGCAGAAGCGCTGCGCCTGGGCCGCAGCCACACCGTGGTCAGCTGGCTGGGCAGCCTTAACGCCAGTGGCCGGCAATTGCTGATCCGCTCTGCCAGTGCCGGAAACGCACAAAGCCTGAACATCCGCATCGGCTGATGTCCAGGCTTTGCCTGTTTCGCTGAATGAAACACTCTGCAGCCCCTTGAGCGGTACGCACGATCAGTGCAGTACGCGAGGGCCTTCTTCGCGCTCGAGGTCGCCTTCGACCAGACGTCCCGCCATCTGCACGCCTACGCTGAGCATGGCTTTGGCGACTTCCACGTGCTGTCCTTGCAAGAATACCTTGGCGTCTTCAGAGAAACTCAAGGTCACCAGAGACCCTTCATCTTCGGCGCGGCGCAGCTCGATGCGGCCGTCCGGCAACTCGACAATTTCAAGAAACGACGTTGACATAAAGGGCTGTTCTCCACTAAAGGCGTGCATTGTAACAGCCACTGCGGCGATCAGCACTCACTCAACGCGTCACGAAAGCGTCGCACAACGTCCTTGAGCTGACCGCGCCACTCCTGCAATTGCTCATGACAAAGCGCTGGCGACTCTGGCTCATCGAGATTCACTGCTTGGATCAGCGGCTGCGTGACGTCGCCCTTGGCGACTTTCACTGCGACCGGCGGTCGGAACAAATCTTCATAAGCACTGAGCAAACGCGCCAGCCAGGTTTCCCTCTGCCCTGCCAATTCGAGCATCTCGGCCATTTCCGGAATGCGCAGGTCTCGCAGCGCCGAATCGTTGAGCAGCGCTCGCGCGTCGCGGCCGCCCTCCTCCAGGCGATAGAAGCCTGCGATCTCGTGACACAACCCCAACAGTGCCCCGTAGAGGTGAAACAAGGCAGCTTCGCGCTCGGCCTGAATCAGCCCCTGGGCATTCAGCGCGCGGCTTTCCTGAGCCTTGGCCATCGATTCGAGCGCCAGGCCGGCGAAGAACAGCTTCTGATTGGTGCGGGTGTAGCGTTCCTGGGCCATGGATGGGTTTCCCTGAGTGGATAAGGTCAGAAGCGCAGTGTCAGCGACATCACAAGGCCGCGGCAAGCCCAAACGCATCGGGGGCAAGCAGGTTTCCCCGCTTGCCCCCGATTCGACCGCTCAGCTCACGCTCAGCGCTTGTCTTCTACCTTCCACGCCTTGCCGTCGTAGAAGGCCTTCCAACCCGTCGGTTTGCCCTCCACCTCGGTCTGCACGTATTGCTCCTTGGTCTTGCGGCTGTAGCGAATCACGCTCGGACGACCTTCCGGATCCTGCTGCGGTGCATCGCAGAGGAAATGGTACTTGGCGTCGATCTCGGCCTTGTGCGGCACGATTTCCTTGACCAGCGGCGCGCGGGTCTCGCGGTTCTTGGGGAACTGACTCGCGGCCAGGAACAGCCCGGATGCGCCATCACGCAGCACGTAGGTGTCATCGACCTTCTCGCACTTAAGCTCGGGCATTTCCACCTTGTCCATCTTCGGCGGCGCCGCTTCGCCGCTCTTGAGCAGCTTGCGGGTGTTCTTGCACGCAGGATTGGTGCAACCGAAGAACTTGCCGAAGCGTCCGGTTTTCAGCTGCATCTCGCTGCCGCACTTGTCGCATTCCAGGCTCGGGCCTTCATAGCCCTTGATGCGATAGCTGCCTTCCTCGATTTCGTAGCCTGGGCAATCCGGGTTGTTACCGCAGATATGCAGCTTGTGCTTCTCGTCGAGCAGATACGCATCCATGGCCGTGGCGCAGATCGGGCAGCGATGCTTGGCGCGCAGCACCCGCGACTCGGACTCGCCCTCGTCATCGGCAGCGATCTCGTCGCCCGGCACCAGGTTCACCGTGGCCTTGCAGCGTTCCTTGGGCGGCAGGCTGTAGCCCGAGCAACCGAGGAACACACCGGTGGACGCGGTACGGATCATCATTGGCCGACCGCATTCCTTGCAGGCAATGTTGGTCAGGGTTGGCTGATTGGCGCGCATGCCATTCTCGCTGGCTTCAGCGGTCAGCAGCTTCTGGCTGAAATCGCCATAGAACTCGTCGAGCACGTTCTTCCAGTCGCGCTCGCCATGGGCGACGTCATCGAGGTTTTCTTCCATGCCTGCGGTGAAGCCATAGTCCATCAGGTTGGAGAAGCTTTCGGAAAGACGCTCGGTGACGATATCGCCCATCTTCTCGGAATAGAAGCGGCGGTTGTGCAGGGTGACGTAACCGCGATCCTGGATGGTGGAAATGATCGCCGCATAGGTCGAAGGACGACCGATGCCGCGTTTTTCCATTTCCTTGACCAGGCTGGCTTCGGTGAAGCGCGCCGGCGGCTTGGTGAAATGCTGGCTGGGGTCGAGTTCGAGCAGCTTCAGCGCTTCGCCCTGGGCCATTTCCGGCAACACATCGTCTTCGCCGGGTTTGCTCTGTTGCGGCAACACACGGGTGTAGCCGTCGAACTTGAGAATACGGCCCTTGGCCCGCAGCTCGAAGTCGCCGGCCACCGCGGTGATGCTGGTGGACAGGTACTGCGCCGGTGGCATCTGGCAGGCCAGGAACTGGCGCCAGATCAGCTCGTACAGGCGCTCGGCATCGCGCTCCATGCCAGTGAGCTTGCTCGGGTGGGTATTGACCTCGGAAGGACGGATCGCTTCGTGCGCCTCCTGGGCACCCTGCTTGCTGCCATAGACGATCGGCGCGGCTGGCAGGTATTGGCTGCCGAATTCGCGCTCGATGTAGCTGCGGGCCATTTCCACGGCATCGGTCGACAGGTTGGTCGAGTCGGTACGCATGTAGGTGATGTAGCCGGCCTCATACAGGCGCTGTGCCATCATCATGGTCTTCTTCACGCCGAAGCCCAGACGGTTGCTGGCGGCCTGCTGCAGGGTCGAGGTAATGAATGGCGCCGACGGCTTGCTGCTGGTCGGGCGGTCTTCGCGCTTGCTGACGCTGTAGCTGGACACCTTGAGGGCGTCCAGCGCGGCCATGGCCTGGGCCTGGTTCAGCGGTTTGAAGGCCTCGCCGTTGTGCCGCGCCACTTCGAAGCGCACCTTGGCGTTCTTGGCGCTGCTCAGGTCAGCGTGGATTTCCCAGTATTCCTCAGGGTTGAAGGCGCGGATTTCACGCTCGCGCTCGACCACCAGCTTGACCGCCACCGACTGCACGCGACCCGCCGACAGGCCGCGGGCGATCTTGGCCCACAACAGCGGCGAGACCATGTAGCCCACCACGCGATCGAGGAAGCGCCGCGCCTGCTGGGCATTGACGCGATCGATGTCGAGTTCGCCCGGTTGCGAGAACGCTTCCTGAATGGCCTTCTTGGTGATTTCGTTGAACACCACGCGCTTGTAGCGGGTGTCATCGCCGCCGATGGCCTCGCGCAGGTGCCAGGCGATGGCCTCCCCCTCGCGGTCCAAGTCGGTTGCGAGATAGATGGTGTCGGCATCCTTGGCCAGACGACGCAGTTCGTCGATGACCTTTTCCTTGCCAGGAAGGATTTCGTACTTGGCCTTCCAGCCCGATTCGGGGTCGACGCCCATGCGCGCCACCAGCTGGCGACGGGCCTTTTCCTTCGGTGTGAGTACCGGTGCGTCGGGCGCGGCCTTGCCGCGCTTGGCGGCCGGCTCCTTGGAGGCGCTAGCCGAACCGCTGGTGGGGAGGTCGCGGATATGGCCGATACTCGACTTCACCACGTACTGGCTGCCCAAGTACTTGTTGATGGTCTTGGCCTTGGCCGGGGATTCCACAATGACCAGCGATTTGCCCATGGATCGGAATATTCCTGAATCTGAAGATGAAAAACGCGCCAGGTGCCGGACGCGGCACCGCTATATATAGTGGCGACAGAGTGAGGTCAAGCGCAGTCGTCTAGGCCTCGGTCGCAGGCGGCGGATCAAAACGCCCTGCTTCGGCTGTCTGCAAAGCAAAGCGCGGCACCTGCTCACCGTCAACCTCGACGGTCTCGAGGAACATCGCCAGCGGCCGTATCCACAGGCTGAAATCGCCATACAGGCACTGGTAGACGACCACCCACTCTTCGTTTTCCGAATGCCGTGCGGTGCCGAATACGCGGTACTCAGGCCCTTTGTAATGACGATAAATGCCTGGTTGCACCTGCATGTCGCACTCCTGCTGTAACTGCGTGAAAAACAAAAGCCGGGGCACTTGGCCCCGGCTGCTGTGACAACGACGCGATCAGACGCGTTCGAACACAGTGGTGATGCCCTGACCCAGGCCGATACACATGGTTGCCACGCCCAGGGTGCCGCCGTTCTGCTTCATGACGTTGAGCAAGGTGCCGGAAATTCGCGCACCTGAGCAACCGAACGGATGGCCCAAGGCAATTGCGCCGCCGTGCAGGTTAACCTTCTCATTCATCTTGTCGAGCACTTTCAAATCTTTCAGCACCGGCAGGGCCTGTGCAGCGAAGGCTTCGTTGAGCTCGAAGTAGTCGATGTCGGCAATGCTCAAGCCGGCGCGTTTGAGCGCTTTCTGCGTCGCAGGCACCGGGCCGTAACCCATGATCGCCGGGTCGACACCGGCCACTGCCATCGAGCGCAGTACCGCCAGCGGCTCGATACCAAGGTCCATGGCGCGCTGGCCGGACATCACGATCATGCATGAGGCGCCGTCGGTGATCTGCGAGGAACTGCCCGCCGTGACCGTGCCACCCTTGGGGTTGAAGGCCGGCTTCAACGCCGCCAGGCCTTCAAGGGTGGTTTCCGGACGAATGGTTTCATCGAAGTCGAAGACCTTGAGGAAACCGTCGGCGTCATGCCCCTGCATGGGGATGATCTCGTCCTTGAACTTGCCCTCGACTGTTGCCTTGTGCGCCAGCTGGTGCGAGCGCAGGGCGAACTGGTCTTGCTGCTCGCGGCTGATGCCATGCATCTTGCCGAGCATTTCCGCGGTCAGGCCCATCATGCCCGAGGCCTTGGCCGCGTGCAGCGACAGGTGCGGGTTGGGATCGACGCCGTGCATCATGCTCACGTGTCCCATGTGCTCGACACCGCCGATGACGAACACGTCACCGTTGCCAGTCATGATGGCCTGGGCGGCGGTGTGCAGCGCGCTCATCGACGAGCCGCACAGACGGCTGACGGTCTGCGCCGCCGAGGTATGCGGAATCGGCGTCATCAGCGAGGCCATGCGGGCGATGTTCCAGCCCTGTTCCAGGGTCTGGTTGACGCAGCCCCAGATGACGTCCTCGACTTCTTTCGGATCGACCTTGGGGTTGCGTTCCAGCACCTTGGTGATCAGTTGCGCCGACATGTCTTCGGCGCGGGTATTGCGGTGCATGCCACCCTTGGAGCGGCCCATGGGCGTACGACCGAAGTCGACGATCACCACGTCTCTTGGATTCAGGCTCATATCAAATCTCTCGCTCTAGCTGTGGACCGCTCAGTTGAAGAAACGCTGGCCGCTGGCGGCCATTTCGCGCAGCTTGGCGGTCGGGTGGTACAGCGGCCCCAGGTCGGCGTAGCGATCGGCCAGGGCGACGAATTCGGCAACACCGACCGAGTCGATGTAGCGCAGCGCACCGCCGCGGAAGGGAGGGAAGCCAATACCGTAGACCAGGCCCATGTCCGCTTCGGCGGCGGTTTCGACGATGCCGTCTTCCAGGCAGCGCACCACTTCCAGGCACAGCGGGATCATCATCCAGTTGACGATGTCGTCATCGCTCAGCTCGCGCTGTTCGTAGATCACCGGCTTGAGCACATCGAGCACGCTCGGGTCGGCGACCTTCTTCGGCTTGCCGCGCTTGTCGGTTTCGTAGGCGTAGAAGCCCTTGCCGTTCTTCTGACCCAGGCGCTTGGCCTCGTACAAGGCATCAATCGCCGAGCGGCGCTCGTCCTTCATGCGGTCCGGGAAGCCTTCGGCCATGACGTCGCGGCCATGGTGACCGGTGTCGATACCGACCACGTCCATCAGGTACGCCGGGCCCATGGGCCAGCCGAACTTCTCCATCACCTTGTCGATGCGCACGAAGTCGACACCGGCGCTGACCAGTCGGGCGAAGCCGCCGAAATAAGGGAACAGCACGCGGTTGACCAAAAAGCCCGGGCAGTCGTTGACCACGATCGGGTTCTTGCCCATTTTCTTGGCGTAGGCCACGGTGGTGGCGACCGCCACATCGCTGGACTTCTCGCCACGAATCACTTCCACCAGCGGCATCATGTGCACCGGGTTGAAGAAGTGCATGCCGACGAAGTTTTCCGGCCGTTTCAGCGCCTGGGCCAGAAGGTTGATGGAGATCGTCGAGGTGTTGGAGGCCAGAATAGCGTCTTCCTTAACCTGCCCTTCGACCTCGGCCAGCACGGCCTGCTTGACCTTGGGGTTCTCGACCACCGCTTCGACCACGATGTCGACATTGGCGAAGTCGCCATAGGACAACACCGGGCGAATCGCATTGAGCGCTTCGGCCATTTTCGCCGGGGTCAGGCGGCCTTTCTCGACGCGATTGCCGAGCAGCTTGGAGGCTTCGTTGAGCCCCAGCTGGATGGCTTCTTCGCGGATGTCCTTCATCAGGATCGGCGTACCCTTGACCGCCGACTGGTAGGCGATGCCGCCGCCCATGATGCCGGCGCCTAGCACGGCCGCCTGCTGCACGTCGCGGGCGATCTGGTCGTGGGCCTTGGCCTTGCGCTTGAGCTCCTGGTCGTTGAGGAACAGGCCGATCAGGCTTTCGGCGACCGAGGTCTTGGCCAGCTTGGCGAAGCCTGCGGCTTCGACTTCCAGGGCCTTGTCACGGCCAAAGTTGGCCGCTTTCTGGATCGACTTGATGGCTTCGACCGGCGCCGGGTAGTTCGGCCCGGCCTGGCCTGCGACGAAGCCCTTGGCGGTTTCGAAGGCCATCATCTGCTCGATGGCATTGAGCTTGAGCTTGTCGAGCTTGGGCTGACGCTTGGCCTTGAAGTCCAGCTCACCGGAAATGGCGCGCTTGACCAGGTCGAGGGCCGCAGCCTGGAGCAGCTCGGGCGCTACCACAGCGTCTACCGCGCCGACCTTGAGGGCGTCATCTGCGCCGTTTTCCTTGCCGGCGGCAATCCACTCGATGGCGTTGTCCGGGCCGATCAGGCGCGGCAGGCGCACGGTGCCGCCGAAGCCTGGGTAGATGCCCAACTTGACTTCCGGCAGGCCAACCTTGGCGCTGCTGGCCATGACCCGGTAGTCGGCGGCCAGGCACATTTCCAGACCGCCGCCCAGGGCGATGCCGTTGATCGCGGCTACCGTGGGTACTTCGAGGTCTTCGAAGGCGTTGAAGATGCGATTGGCCTGCAGGCTGCCGGCCACCAGTTCAGCTTCCGGCAGCTTGAAGTTGTCGACGAATTCGGTGATGTCGGCGCCGACGATGAACACGTCCTTGCCGCTGCTGACGATCACGCCCTTCACCGAGGCATCGGCACTGATGGCCTCGATGGCCTGGCGCAACTCTTCGAGGGTGAGACGGTTGAACTTGTTGACGGACTCACCCTTGAGGTCGAACTGCAGTTCGACGATGCCGCTTTCAAGAGCCTTAACCGTGATGGCTTTACCTTCGTAAATCATCAACTGATCTCCACGATATGGAAGCTGAACTGTACCCACCGGTCACTGGCAAACCGTGGCCATGACGCCGCCGTTACCAGGCACACCCGCCAGCAGGCTGTTCGGGATTCTGTAGAAGCGTCATCAGAGACAAACGCTCAATTCATACGCCCGTTTGATTTGGGTGCGCACAGATTCTGCGAAATGTGCAGGGTTGTCAAATGCCCGAAGCGCTGGGGAAATGGCGACCTTGCAGTCAGTTTGTAGCCGTTCGGTTCCCGCCTGCGCAACGCTGATCACCGGGCATTCACACAAGGCATGGGACCACGCCTATATGGCAAACGCTGCAGCGACACCCTGCAGTCGCCGAACAACGTCTATAGTCTGAAGGCTTCCGGCCTGCCTGGCCTTTCTGCGCAAGCAGAACGCATCGCGGGGCCGCAGCGTTCGCACGTCTCGATCCATGACCGATGACGGCGAGCACTGCGGCCCCGCGATGTCGTTGTACGATGCGAACTATTGGGTAGCCAGATGTTTCAGGCCAGGCACTTCAGGCGAGAGTGTCGAGGGCCTGCTTGATGGTATCCACCACGCCCTCATCGCCGCGCTCGCCCCAGTACAGGGCAATCATGCGCGGGTCGGCTTCGACCTTGTAGACGCTCTCAGGCAGGCTGGCGAACACGCTCAGCAGTGGCGCCTCGGTGCATTCCTCACGCCACTGGTTCCACCACACGCCGGGGCTGACTTGCCAGTAGCTCCAGGCATCCTGCCGCCCGGCGCGGCGTCCACGGTGGTACTGCGGGCAGGGGCTGGGCGGTTGCTTGTCCAGCCAGTGCGGCCACTGCTGCGGCGCCAGCTGCATGGCCAGACCCGCCCGCCGTCCTTCAAGCCGCAGGTCCATCTGCCGGCTCTGCTTGCGCGAAGGGCGTAGCCAGGCCAGCGGGCTCAAGATCAGCCCGAGGATTGACACCACTAGCCAGAAAGTCATATCTGTACGTCCCCTGAAGCGTTGCGAATGAGCGTGCCAGTGCCGGTTGCGGCAAGCGGCTCGAAAGCGACCATACTTCCATTACCCCGACTGTCAGGAGCGCCGCTCATGTCCTATACCCATCTTCTGGTCGCCGTCGATCTGACGGAAGAGTGCGACCCGGTGATCAAACGCGCCATGGCCATTGCCGGGCCGACCGGCGCCAAGGTGTCACTGGTGCACATTGTCGAACCGATGGCGATGGCCTTCGGCGGTGACGTGCCGATGGACCTGTCGCAGTTGCAGCAACAACAGTTCGATCAGGCCAAGCTGCGCATGTCGCAGGTGCTCGACAAGTATTCGGCCAAGACCGACGCCACCGGCTCCAGACCCGCCATCGAGCCGGGCGACCTGCACCTGGTCTACGGTCAGCCGCGCCAGGAAATCCACGAACTGGCCAAGACCGAGCACTGTGACCTGATCGTGGTCGGCAGCCACGGGCGCCATGGCCTGGCACTGCTGCTGGGCTCTACCGCCAATGACGTGCTCCACGGTGCACCGTGCGATGTGCTGGCCGTGCGCCTGAAGAAAGACGACTGACAGGCAACGCGGCGCCCTCGGGCGCCGCAGCGTCAATATGCCCTACCCTTCCAGTTCGGCCCAACGCTCAACCAGGCCATCGAGCTCAGCCTGCAACTGCTCCAGTTGCGCCAGCACCGCGGTGGTCTCGCCGATTGGCCGCTGGTAGAACCCCGCATCAGCGATCTGGGCCTGCACGGCTGCCATCTTCTGCTCCAGCGCATCGATCTGCAGCGGCAGCTGCTCAAGCTCGCGCTGCAGCTTGTAGCTGAGCTTCTTCTTGCTGCCATCGGCCTCGGCCACCGCCGCAACCGCAGCGGGCGCCGCCTCGGCGACTTTCGCCACCACGGCGCTGTTGAGCTCGGACTTGCCGCCCTTGCTCTCGGTCACGCCCAGCAGACGCGGCGAGCCGCCCTGACGAATCCAGTCTTCATAACCGCCGACATACTCACGTACACGCCCCTCGCCTTCGAACACCAGGGTGCTGGTGACCACGTTGTCGAGGAAGGCCCGGTCGTGGCTGACCATCAGCACCGTGCCCTTGTAGTTGGCCAGCACTTCTTCGAGCAGCTCGAGGGTCTCGACGTCGAGGTCGTTGGTCGGTTCGTCGAGCACCAGCAGGTTGGCCGGCTTGCTGAACAGCTTGGCCAGCAGCAAACGTGCGCGCTCACCACCGGAAAGCGCCTTGACCGGGGTTCGCGCACGCTGCGGGCTGAACAGGAAATCGCCCAGGTAGCTCAGCACGTGGCGGTTCTGCCCTTCGATCTCGATGAAATCGCGGCCTTCGGCAAGGTTGTCGATGACGGTCTTTTCCAGGTCGAGCTGATGGCGCAACTGGTCGAAGTAGGCCACTTCCAGCTTGGTACCGCGATCAACCCGGCCGCTGACCGGCTCCAGGTCGCCGAGCATCATCTTCAGCAAGGTGGTCTTGCCGGTGCCGTTGGCGCCGAGCAGGCCGATGCGGTCCTGACGTTGCAGGACCATCGAGAAGTCCTTGACCAGCAGCGGCCCGCCGGGATGGGCGAAGCTGACGTTTTCCAGCTGCATGACCTGCTTGCCGGATTTTTCTGCCGCCTCGATCTGGATGTTGGCCTTGCCCTGACGCTCACGGCGCTCGCCGCGCTCGACGCGCAGCGCCTTGAGCGCACGCACGCGGCCTTCGTTACGGGTACGCCGAGCCTTGATGCCCTGGCGGATCCACACCTCTTCCTGGGCCAGGCGCTTGTCGAACAGCGCGTTGGCGGTTTCCTCGGCGGCCAGCGCGGCTTCCTTGTGCACCAGGAAGCTGGCGTAGTCGCCGTTCCAGTCGATCAGCCCACCGCGGTCGAGTTCGAGGATGCGGGTGGCGAGGTTTTGCAGGAAGGAACGGTCGTGGGTGATGAACAGCACGGCGCCGCCGAAGCCTTTGAGGGCTTCTTCGAGCCAGGCGATGGCGCCGATGTCGAGGTGGTTGGTCGGCTCGTCGAGCAGCAGCAGGTCGGGTTCGGACACCAGCGCCTGGGCCAGCAGCACGCGACGCCGCCAGCCCCCGGAGAGCTCGGCGAGGGTCTTGTCGGCCGGCAGTTGCAGACGGCTCAGGGTGCTGTCGACCAATTGCTGCAAACGCCAGCCATCACGCGCTTCGAGCTCGTGCTGGACATGCATGAGCTTGTCCAGGTCGGCGTCGCTGTGGATGTTCTGGCTCAGGTGATGGTACTGGGCGAGCAACGCGCCGACGCCATCGAGCCCCTCGGCGACGACATCGAACACGCTACGCCCGTCAGCCACGGGCAGCTCCTGCGGCAGTTCGCCGATCTTGAGCCCCGGGCTACGCCAGATCTCGCCGTCGTCGGGTTTCTGCTCGCCTTTCACCAGGCGCAGCATGCTCGATTTGCCGGTGCCGTTGCGGCCGATGATGCACACCCGCTCGCCACGGGCGATTTGCCAGGACACCTTGTCGAGCAGCGGCATGGCGCCGAACGCGAGGGACACATCGCTGAATTTGAGAAGGGTCATGGGCGTCTCCAGAAAACGGGCGCGCATTCTACCCGGTTTGACGCCCGGCAGCACGCGCCAGACGCGCAGTCGCGGCCCGCCGCACCCACCGCCCGTCCAGAACCCGGATGCAGCCGTGCGGAGCTTTCACCCAGCCCCGGCAAACGGCTAAGCTAGGCGCCTGTCACTCCACAGTGCTGGCTACGCCGCCACTTTTCCATGGTTCAACTGCACGGACGTATCATGCGCAGCCGCCTGTTCCAGATCATTTCCTGCCTGCTGCTCGGCGCCGCCGCCACCAGCGCCGCCCAGGCCACCGACATCACCCAGCAGCGCCAGTACTACGATGAGGCCAAGCGCGCCCTGGCCAAGGGCGACAAGGGCCCGTACCAGCGTTACGCCCAGGCTCTGAGCGATTACCCGCTGACGCCGTACCTGGCCTACGACGAACTGACCGCGCGGCTGAAATCGGCCAGCAACCAGGAAATCGAAGCGTTCCTCGCCGCCCACGGCGACCTGCCCCAGGCCAACTGGATGAAGCTGCGCTGGTTGCGCTGGCTGGCCGAGCGTGGCGAATGGGACACTTTCGCCCGCTACTACAGCCCCAAGCTCAACTTCACCGAACTCGACTGCCTCAATGGCCAGTACCAGCTCAGCCATGGCCAGCGCGCCGAAGGCTTCGCCACGGCAGAAAAACTCTGGCATGTCGGCAAGTCGCAGCCGGCCGCCTGCGATGTGCTGTTCGGCATGTGGGCCGCCGAAGGTCAGCTGACCGAGGCCAAGCGCTGGGAACGCCTGAAACTCGCCGCGCAGACCCGCAACTACGCCCTGGCCAACAGCCTGGTCAATGGCCTTGCTACCCTCAACAGCCAGGGCAAGCTGCTGATCGATGTGGCGCAGAAGCCCGAGTTGCTCAACCAGCCTTCGCGCTTCATGCCCGCCACCGAGGCGATGTCCGACATCGTCAGCCTTGGCTTGCGCCGTCTGGCCCGGCAAGACCCGGAACGGGCCATGGCGATGCTCGACGACTACGCCCAGCGCATGCACTTCTCGCGCGATGAAAAAGTCGCCATCGCCCGCGAGATCGGCCTGACCCTGGCGCGCCGCTACGATCCACGCGCGCTGCAACTGATGACCGGCTACGACCCTGACCTGCGTGACGATACGGTCAGCGAATGGCGCATGCGCCTGCTGCTGCGCCTGGGCCGCTGGCAGGAGGCCTACGACCTGACCCGCCGCCTGCCGCCGGAACTGGCCGCCAGCAACCGCTGGCGCTACTGGCAGGCGCGCAGCCTGGAGCTGGCCCAGCCGAACAACCCGCAAGTGCCGGCGCTGTACAAGACCGTGGCCCGCGAGCGTGATTTCTACGGATTCCTCGCCGCCGACCGGGCGCAGACCCCGTACCAGCTGAACAACAAGCCGCTGGTGCTGAGCCAGCAACTGGTCAACAAGGTGCGCAACACCCCAGGGGTGCGCCGCGCCCTGGAATTCCATGCCCGCGGGCAGATCGTCGACGGTCGGCGCGAGTGGTATCACGTCAGCCGCCACTTCAACCGCGACGAAATGGTCGCCCAGGCGCGTCTGGCCTATGAACTGCGCTGGTACTTCCCGGCGATCCGCACCATCAGCCAGGCGCAGTACTGGGACGATCTGGACATTCGCTTCCCCATGGCCCACCGCGACACCCTGGTGCGTGAAGCCAAGGTGCGCGGGCTGCATTCGAGCTGGGTGTTCGCAATCACCCGCCAGGAAAGCGCGTTCATGGACGACGCGCGTTCCGGTGTTGGCGCCAGCGGCCTGATGCAGCTGATGCCGGCCACGGCCAAGGAAACTGCACGCAAGTTCAGCATTCCGCTGGCCTCCCCGGCTCAGGTGCTCAACCCCGACACCAATATCCAGCTTGGCGCCGCTTACCTGAGCCAGGTGCACAGCCAGTTCAACGGCAACCGCGTGCTGGCTTCGGCGGCCTACAACGCAGGCCCGGGGCGGGTGCGGCAGTGGCTGCGCGGGGCCAAGCATCTGAGCTTCGATGTGTGGGTGGAGTCGATTCCGTTCGATGAGACTCGGCAGTACGTGCAGAACGTGCTGTCGTACTCGGTGATCTATGGGCAGAAGCTCAATTCGCCGCAGCCGTTGGTGGATTGGCATGAGCGGTATTTTGATGATTTGTGAGGTGGTGTAGCTTCGCCTGTGGTTGCTAGACGTCGCGCATGGCCGGTAAAGCTGAGTATGTACTGACGGCCTGGTTTCGCCTGGCGGCGACCCCCTTTTTAGGGAAAAAGGGGGCAAAACCCCATGCTCCACTAGCCGGCCCTGCACTGCGCTTCGCTCCGTTCCGGGTCCCCTGCGCTCCGGTGCTCTACGGGGCGCCGCGGGCAAGGGTTGCTGCGCAACCCTAACACCTCGCGTCCTCGGCTACGCCTCGGGTGCGCTGACGCGCACGCCCCTTCGAACACCTGCGCTCCGGCCGGCTACAGTCGCGTTCGGTGTCGTCTGGACGGGCAATGTACAAGAGCACCAAGATCAAGAACTCAGCGGCCAAACCGCTGCGTCAGATAGTCAGGCACTGAGAGCCCACACGACAGTGGTAGGCGTGTTCTTCGTAGGTGAAACAACTGAGCCGCACCGCCCCTTCTTGACCCACATCAACCCCCCATTAACCCCGCGTTAATCCCTTCCCGCCAGCCTACGCGCACTCTCACTTTGACCAAGGCCTGTCGATGCGCGTCCTGTTGTTGTTTTTCAGTCTGCTGCTGAGCCCGTTGCTCAGCGCCAACCCGTTTGCCGCCAAGGCCGATTTCCTGCCGGTGGATGAGGCGTTTCGGGTCAGCCATGAGCGTTTGGAAGACGGTCAGTTGCGCATCGATGTCCAGATCCAGCCGGGTTACTACCTGTATCAGAAGCGCCTGAAGTTCGATGGCCTGAGCGCCGAGCAGCAGCCGGTGCTGCCAACGCCGCTGAACCATCATGACGAGTTCTTCGGTGATAGCCCGATCTACCGCGACCAACTGCAACTGCTGATCCCTGCCGACGCCCAAGGGCAACTACGCCTGGGCTGGCAGGGCTGCGCCGACGCTGGGTTGTGCTACCCGCCGCAAACCAGCGTGATCGACCTCGGCGGCCCGGCGCCTGGCGCGGGGGCACAGGCCAGCGATCAAGTCCTGGCAGGTTCGCTGGCAGGCGCGAGCCTGGGCTGGAGCCTGCTGGCGTTCTTCGGCCTCGGCCTGCTGCTGGCCTTCACCCCTTGCTCGCTGCCGATGCTGCCGATTCTCGCAGGGCTTGTGCTGGGCCAGGGCGCAACGCCTCGGCGCGGCTGGCTGCTGGCCGGCAGCTACGTGCTGAGCATGGCGCTGGTGTATGCCGGGCTGGGGGTGCTCGCCGCGCTGCTGGGCGGCAGTCTGCAGGCCTGGTTGCAGCAACCGTGGCTGCTGGCCGCGCTGGCCGGATTGTTCGTGCTGCTGGCCTTGCCGATGTTCGGCGCCTTCGAACTGCAATTGCCGGCTGCGCTGCGCGATCGCCTTGACCGCGCTGGTCGCGGCACCCAGGGCGGCAGCCTGCCGGGCGCTGCGCTGCTCGGTGCGCTGTCGGGGCTGCTGCTCGGCCCATGCATGACCGCGCCGCTGGCCGGTGCGCTGCTGTACATCGCGCAAAGTGGTGACGTGCTGCAGGGCGCGCTGGTGTTGTTCAGCCTGGGCTTGGGCATGGGCCTGCCGCTGCTGTTACTGGTGACGGTGGGCAACCGCTTCCTGCCACGCCCCGGCGCCTGGATGAACCGGATCAAGGCGCTGTTCGGTTTCGTCTTTCTCGGCATGGCGCTGTACATCGCACGCACCTTGCTGCCCGCGCCACTGCTGCTGGGCCTGGCCGGGGCGTGGCTGGCAAGTCTGGCCTGGAGCGCCTGGTGGGCGCTGGCAAGCCACACCGGGCTGCGCGTGCTGGCGCTGCTCGCAGGGCTGTGGGCAACCTTGATGGTGATCGGCGCGGCCGCTGGCGGCAGCGATCCGTGGCAGCCTCTGCAGCCCTTTGCCGGCACCCGCGCGGCAGCGGTGGCGAGCACCGATGCAGGTTTTATCGACGTGCGCTCGCCGGCCGCGCTGCAAGGCGAGCTCGACGCCGCCCGCAAGGCAGGCCAGTGGGTGATGCTCGACTATTCTGCCGAGTGGTGCGTGGCCTGCAAGGTGATGGAAAAGAACGTCTTCGCCCGCGCTGACGTCCAAGCCGCACTGAGCGAGGTGCGCCTGCTGCGTCTGGATGTCAGCGCAGATTCGGCTGACAGCCGCGCGCTGCTGCAACGCTATCAGGTGCCCGGCCCGCCCAGCCTGCTGTGGCTCGGCCCTGACGGCAACGAGCGCCGCGCCCAGCGCATCACCGGCGAAGTCGACGCCGCCACCCTGCTCGAGCACTGGAGCGCAACCCGGAGCCAAGGCTGATGCTGACCGTCACCCTCGGGCCACTGACCATGGCCCTCAATCACCTGCTGCTGCTCACCGCCCTGGGGCTGGCCAGCCTGGTCGGCTGGTGGGTCGCCCGACGCGGTGGCGAGAACCCGGAATCTGCGCTGTTCAACCTGTTTCTGCTCGGCCTGCTCGGCGCCCGCGCAGGCTTCGTGCTGGCCTACTGGCCGCTGTACCGCAACGAGCCGTTGCAGATCATCGACATCCGCGACGGCGGCTTCGTGCTCTGGAGCGGCCTGCTCGGCCTCGCCGCAGGCGCGCTCTGGCAGGGCTACCGGCGCCCTGCCCTGCGCCGTCCGCTGGCTTGGGCGCTGGGCTGCGGGCTGCTGTTCTGGGGCCTGGCCAGCCTGGGTAGCCACTTGTACAGCAAGGGCACCGAACTGCCCGAACTGACCCTGCGCGATAGCCAGGGCGAGCCGGTGGCCTTGCACGACTACCGTGGCCGACCGCTGGTGATCAACCTGTGGGCCACCTGGTGCCCGCCGTGCCGGCGGGAAATGCCGGTGTTGCAGCAGGCCCAGCATGACTACCCGGACGTCACCTTCCTGTTCGTCAACCAGGGCGAGAGCGCGGCCAACGTCAGCACCTTCATGACCACCACCGGGCTGAACCTGTCCCATGTGCTGTTCGACAGTGGCGGTCGCCTGGCCCAGCAGGTCGGCTCGCTGGCCCTGCCCACCACCCTGTTCTACACCGCCGAAGGCCGGCTGGTCGGCAGTCACCTGGGCGAGCTGTCGCGCGCCAGCCTGCGCCACGCCCTCCAAGCCCTCGACGCACCCGCCGCAACCCAAGGAAACTGATATGCGTTCTGCTGCATTGATGCTCACACTGGCGCTGTTCGGCGCCCCGCTGGCCCAGGCCGAGTCGCTGCCTGCCGCCATCCAACAGATCGAGGCCAAGGGCGCGCTGATCAAAGGCCGCTTCGATGCCCCCGACGGCCTGCGCGGTTACGCCGCCGAGTACCAGGGCAATGCCCTGGCGCTGTACCTGACCGCTGACGGCAAGCATGTGCTGGTGGGCAACCTGTTCGATGCCAAAGGCGAGGATTTGAGCGCCGAGCCACTGCAACGGCTGGTCTATGAGCCGATGAGCAAGGTGCTCTGGGGCAAACTGCAGGACAGCGCCTGGATCGCCGACGGCAAGGCCGATGCACCGCGCATCGTCTATGTCTTCAGCGACCCCAACTGCCCGTACTGCAACCTGTTCTGGGAGCAGGCGCGGCCCTGGGTCGAGTCGGGCAAGGTGCAGTTGCGCCACATCATGGTCGGCATCATCCGCGCCGACAGCCCCGGCAAGTCAGCGGCGTTGCTGGCGGCCAAGGACCCGGCCAAGGCCCTGCATCAGCACGAGGCCGCCGGCAAGGACAGCTCGCTCAAGGCGCTCGAGCCGATCCCTGAAGCGGTCAAGCAGCAACTGGCCCGCAACATGGCCTTGATGCAGGGCATGGGCCTGCAAGCCACCCCGGCGATCTTCTACCTCGACGAACAAGGCCGCATGCAGCGCCAGCAGGGCGCGCCCCAGCCGCAGATGCTGGAAAGCATCCTCGGCAAGCGCTAGACGCCCCCCTTGCCTGTTACAGCGCCTCCAGCTCGGCCATCAGGTCACTGAGGCGCTCGACCTTGTCGTCATCCAGCACGCTGCCCTGCAGGCCGCGCACATACTCGGCCAGCGCCTCCACCGTGCTGCACTCGAACATCGCGCGCAGCGGCAGGTCGAGCTGCAGGCCCTTGTGTACCCGCGAGGCGATCTGCGTGGCCAGCAACGAGTGCCCGCCCAGTTCGAAGAACGAGTCGCGCACCCCGACCCGCTCGAGCCTGAGCACATCGGCCCAGATCTCGGCCAGGCGCTGCTCCAGCTCATCGCGCGGCGCCAGGTAGTCGCCACGCAACTGGCCGCCGATGTCGATGGCCGGCAGCGCCTTGCGGTCGAGCTTGCCGTTGGCGTTGTGCGGCAACTGCTCGAGCCAGGCGAAATGCAGCGGCACCATGTACTCGGGCAGCTCGGCGCGCAGGCGTTGCTTGAGTCGATCGAGCAGGGAGTCGTCGGCGCTGATGCCTTGGGCGGCCACCAGATAACCGACCAGATGCGCACCGTTGTCGCCGTGCTGCACCGCAACCGCGGCATCGCGCAGCTCGGGCTGTTCGTGCAGGCGCGCTTCGATTTCGCCCAGCTCGATGCGATAACCGCGGATCTTCACCTGATGGTCGATACGCCCGACGTACTCCAGTACGCCATCGGCGCGGCGCCGCGCCAGGTCACCGGTACGGTACAGCCGTTCACCCGGAGCGCCGTCGGCATGCGGCACGAAGGCCAGCGCAGTGCGCTGCGGGTCACCGACATAGCCACGACCGACTCCGGTGCCGGCCACGCACAGCTCACCAACGCTGCCCAGCGGCACCAGCTGCTGCTCTTCGCCATACAGGTACAGGCGGTTGTTGTCGGTCGGTGTGCCGATCGGCAGGTAAGTGCCCTGGGTCGAGGCGGCATCGACGCGGAAGAATGCCACGTCATCCGAGCATTCCGCCGGGCCATAGGCATTCACCAGGCCTACCTGTGGGTAGCGCTGCAACCATTGCGCCGCCAACTCCGGCGGCATCGCTTCGCCGGTGGGCAACATCCAGCGCAGGCGTGGGAGTGCCTGATGGGTGTCTGCGAGCATGCCTTGAATCAGTGAAGGCACGCTTTCCAGCACACTGATACCACTGGCCTCGACATGCGCCAGCAAGGCCTGCGGGTCATGGGCGATGGCGTTCGGCACGATTTCCACGCAGGCACCGAACAGCGGCGCGGCAAGGAACTGCCAGACGGAAATATCGAAGCTCTGCGAGGCGGTCTGGGCGATCACGTCGTGCTCGTCCAGCGCCAGGTACGGCACCTTGCTCAGCTGGTTGTTGAGCATGCCGCGCTGCTCGACCATCACCCCTTTGGGCAAGCCGGTGGAGCCGGAGGTGTAGATCACGTAAGCCAAATGCTGCGGGCCGCTGTAGATGCCCGGGTTATGGCTGGCGACCGCGCTGGCCTGCACCTGCTCCCACACCAGCAGCCTTGGCCGCACCAGCGCATCGAGTTGGTCGAGCAGCGCCTCGGCCTGCGCGGCGCAGGCGGCGGTGCACACCAGCAGCGGCGTGCGGCTGAGCTCGACGATGCGTTGCAGTCGCGCACTCGGCAGGCTCGGGTCGAGCGGCAGGTAGCCGGCGCCGGCCTTGAAGCTGCCGACGATCATGCCCAGCAACGGCAAGCCGCGCTCGGCCAGCAGCGCCACCGGCTGATCGGGCTGTACCCCCGCCTCGCGCAGGGCATGGCCCAGGCGGTTGCCGGCAAGGTTGAGCCCGGCGTAGTCGAAGCTCGCCTCCAGGCAGCGCGCCACGGTGCGCTGCGGATGCGCCGCGACCTGCGCCTCGAACAGTTCCACGTAGCTTCGTTGCAACGGGTAGTCGCGGGTGCTGCGGTTGCAGTCATCGAGCAGGAACCGCCGTTCTTGCTCGCCGAGCAGCGGCAAGGCAGCCATATCGCCGTCGAACCGCTCGACCAGCGCCAGCAGCAGGCGCTTGAATTCGGCCAGCAGACGCTCGACGGTGGGCGTGTCGAAATAGCGTTGGTCGAACGACAGGTGCAGGCCCAAGTCGTCGCCTGGGTAGCACACCGCGGTCAGGGGGAAGTTGGTGTGGGTACGCCCGGAGTCGGAGCTGGCGTTGAACTGCTGGGCATGGTCGAGCACGGCGCTTTCCACCGGCGCGTTCTCGAACACGAACAGGCTGTCGAACAGCGGCTGGCCCTTGGGCAGTTCGCTGCATGCCTGAATCGCCACCAGCGGCAGGTATTCGTACTCGCGCAGTTCCATGTTGCGTTCCAGCAAGCCCCGCAACCACTGCCGCACGCTGCAACGCTCGTCGGCGGCGGGCAGTTGCACGCGCAAGGCGACGCTGTTGATGAACAGGCCGACGGTGCGCTGCATCTGCGGCAGGCTCACCGGACGCCCGGCCACGGTGACCCCGAAGAGCACGTCGCGCTCACCGCTGTAGCGCGCCAGCACCAGCGCCCAGGCCGCTTGGGCGAAGGTGTTGACGGTCAGCTGATGGGCCTGGGCCAGCTCGCGCAGACGCGCGCCCTGCGCCACCTCAAGCCGCGTGTAACAGTCGCCGACCAGCATGCCGTCACCGGCGTGAGCGTGGCGCAGCGGGCGGTCGCTGGGGATGGCGGTGGCGCGCTCGAAGCCGGTCAGGTTGCGCTGCCACCACTGCCGCGCATCGTCCAGGCCCTGACGTTGCAGCCAGGCGATGTAGTCGCGGTAGCGCGGCGGCGGCGCCAGTTGCGCCTGAGCGCCCTCGGCCAGCGCCTGGTAGATCACGAAGAAGTCGTTCATCAGCAGCGAACGGCACCAGGCATCGATGAGGATGTGGTGGTTGCTCATCATGAACCAGTAACGCTGCTCATCGACGCGCAGCAGACGCAGGTGGAACGGTGGCCGTTCGAGCAAGGCGAAGCCGGCCTCGCGCTCGGCCTTGTGCAGGGCTTGCAGGCGCGCTTCCTGAGTGGCCGGATCGAGGCCGCGCCAGTCCTGGTAGTCGACCTCGATGCGCCCGGGTTTGTGGATGATCTGCAGCATCGCCTCGCCGGCGTTCCAGCTGAACGAGGCGCGCAAGGCTTCGTGCCGGGCCACCACGGCCTGCCAGGCGGCGGCGAAGCGCTGCGGGTCGAGGGCGCTGTCGATGCGGTAGCGGTCCTGCATGTAGTAAAGGCCGGTGCCCGGTTCGAGCAGGGTGTGCAGGAGCATGCCCTCCTGCATCGGCGTCAGCGGGTAGACGTCTTCGATCTCGGCGCTGGGCACCGGCAACTGTTCGATCTGCGCCTGGCTGAGCTGCGCCAGAGGGAAGTCCGACGGCGTGAAGCTGCCGTTGCCGGGGGTCAGGCAGTGCTCGATCAGCGCCAGCAGCTCACTGCGGTAGGCCGCCGCCAGCTCGGCGATGGTGGCCTCGTCGTAGCGCTCGGTGCTGAAGGTCCAGCGCAATTGCAGGGCGCCGCCATACACCTGGCCGTCGACGCTCAGCCAGTTGGGCAACGGCGCGTCGAGGTCATGGGCCAGGCCGCTGGGGCCATCGACCGGCTGCCACAGCGCGGTGTCGTCGAACTGCTGGTCGAACTGGCCCAGGTAGTTGAAGGTGATGCGTGCCTGGGGCAAGGCGGCCATGCGCTCGCAGGTGCTCGGCTCGGCCAGGTAGCGCAGCACGCCAAAGCCCAGGCCCTTGTGCGGCACCTGGCGCAGGTGCTCCTTGATCCGTTTGAGCGAATCGCCGCGGGCGGCCGCGTCGTTGCCTGGCACTGGGCTCAGGCGCAGCGGGTAGGCGTTGGTGAACCAGCCGACGCTGCGGGTCAGATCGATGTCGTCGAACAGGCCTTCACGGCCATGTCCTTCCAGTTGCACCAGCACCTCATCGCTGCCGCTCCACTGGCACAGGGTGCGCGCCAGGGCGGTGAGCAGCAGGTCGTTGACCTGGGTGCGGTAGGCCGCCGGCGCCTGTTGCAGCAGTTGCCGGGTGTGCTCGACGCCCAGCTCGCAGCTCAAGGAGCGCGCGTGGCGCTGCAAGTTGCCGCCCTGGGGGTGATCGCACGGCAGCTCGCGGCTCACCGCGCTCAGCTCGCGCTGCCACCAGCCCGCCTCGTCACGCAGCGAATCACTGCTGGCGTAGTGCGCCAGGCGTGCCGCCCAATCGCCCATGGCGTGGGTCTTGGCGCTCAGGCTGTGGCCGCGGTACAGCGTTTGCAAATCTTCCAGCAGCACGCGCCACGACACCCCATCGACCACCAGGTGATGAATCGCCAGCAACAGCCGCTGCGCGCCGCTGGCGTCGCTCACCAGCAGCCCGCGCAGCAGCGGCCCCTGGGCCAGATCGAGGCTGCGCTGCACGTCGCTGTACAGCGCCTGGCAGTCGTCCAGGTCAGCCACGTTGGCCGTCCACAACAGGCTGTGCTCACGCTGCTCGGCAGGCGCGGCATAGTGCGCCTGCCAGCGCCCGCCCTCGGCGGTGAAGCGCAGGCCCAGGCTGTCGTGGTGGGCCAGCAGCGCGTGCAGCGCCTGCTCCAGCGCCGCGGCCTGCAACGGCTGGCGGGCGCTCAGCAGCAGCGCCTGGTTCCAGTGCTGCGGCGCCGGAACGTCGCTGTCGAAGAACCACTGCTGGATCGGCGTCAGGCCAGTGCTGCCCTGGCGCGGGCCTTGTTCGATCTGGCTCGGCGCAGCGCCCAGGGTGACCACCGCGGCGAGCGTCTGGATCGACTGGTGCTGGAACAGGTCACGCGGGGTGAACTGCAAGCCCAGTTGCCGCGCGCGGCTGACCACCTGGATCGACAGGATCGAGTCACCGCCCAGCTCGAAGAAGTTGTCCTGCACGCCCACCTGCGGCACTTGCAGCACCTCGCTCCAGACCTGCGCCAGCTGCGTTTCCAGCGCGTTGCCTGGCGCCTGGTACTGCTGGCGAGCCAGTTGCAGGTCAGGTGCCGGCAAGGCGCGGCGGTCGAGCTTGCCGTTGCCCATCAGCGGCCACTGCGCCAGCAGCACCAGGTGCGCCGGCACCATGTAGTCGGGCAGGTGCTGGCGGGCCTGGGCCTTGACCGCTTCACGCAGCGCCTGCTGCGCCGCAGGCTCGGCATCGGCCAGCGCGCTCAGCAGGTAGCCCACCAACTGCTTGCCACCGGGCAGGTCGAGGGCCAGCACCACGGCTTCGTCCACCGCCTGATGGGCTTGCAGGCGGCTTTCGATTTCGCCCAGTTCGATGCGGAACCCGCGAATCTTCACCTGCTGGTCGGCGCGGCCAACATAGTCCACCAGGCCGTCGCTGCGCTGGCGCACCAGGTCACCGGTGCGGTACAGGCGCCCGCCGGGGGCGCCGAACGGGTCGGCGACGAAGCGTTCGGCGCTAAGCCCTGGGCGATCGTGATAACCCTGGGCCAGACCGGCGCCACCGATGTACAGCTCGCCGATACCCCCCTGGGGCAACAGCGCCAGGTCTTCATCGAGCACGTAGCCCGTGCGCGCGCCGATCAGCCGACCAATGGGCACACTCGATTCCTGCGCAGGCACGCCATCGGCCACCCGGCAGGCCAGCGGCATCACCACGGTTTCGGTCGGGCCGTAGGCGTTGAACAGTTGCTGCGGGGCGAACGCCTCGCGCAGGCGCTGCACGTGTTCAGCCTGCAACGCTTCACCGCCGGTAATCACCAGGCGCACCGGCAAGCGCTCGCCTTGGCTTTGCAGATGCTGCGCCAGCTGGCTGCCATAGCTTGGGGTGAAGCCGAGCACGCTGACCTGCTGCTCGCGCACCAGTTGGCAGATTTGCTCGGCGTCCCACTGCCCCTGGGCGCGCAGCACCACCCGCGCGCCACACAGCAGCGGCACCAGCAGACGCTCGCTGGCGGCATCGAAGTTGATCGAATAGAAATGCAGCTCGCAGTCGTCGCTGCGCATGTCGAAGGCTTCGATCACCGCCAGGCAGTGCATGGCGATTTCGCCATGGCTGACCACCACGCCCTTGGGCTGGCCGGTGGAGCCGGAGGTGTAGATCAGGTACGCCTGATGTTGCGCCAGGCTCGCGACCTGCGGCGCCTCACTGCTGTACTCGGCCAACGCCTGGGAGTCGTCCTCCAGGCTCCAGGTAACGACACCTGCCGGCAGCTCGCCAAGGCGTTGGAGCAGCGCGCGCTGGGCCACCAGCAGGCCCAGCCGGCTGTCGCCGATCATGTAGTGCAGGCGCTCCAGCGGGTATTCGGGGTCGAGCGGTACGTAGGCGCCGCCGGCCTTGAGGATCGCCAGCAGGCCCACCACCATCTCCAGCGAACGCTCCAGCGCCAGGCCCACCCGCACCTGCGGGCCGACCCCGCGCTGGCGCAGGGCGTGGGCCAGGCGGTTGGCCTCTCGGTCCAGCTCGGCATAGCTCAGATGCTTGCCGGCGAAGGTCAGCGCGCGTGCAGTCGGGGTACGCGCCGCCTGGGCGGCGAACAGGCCATGCACGGTGTGCTCCAGGCTCAGGTCGCGGTCGCCTTGCAGTTGGCTGAACAACGCGTGTCGCTCAGCGGCGCCGAGCATCGGCAGCTCGCTCAGGCGCTGCCCGGGGGCGTCCAGCAGGCCGCCCAGCAACTGTTGCCAGTGCTCGGCCATGCGCGCGATGCGCGGCTCGTCGAACAGGTCGCGGCTGTAGGTCAGGCAGCAGCCAAGGCGGCCGTCGAGGTCGGTGACTTCCAGGTACAGGTCGAACTTGGTCGCACTGGCATCGTTGACCAGGTAATCCACCTGCATGCCCAACAGCTCGCGGCTCTGCTGGAAGGCCCAGCGCTGCACGTTGCACATCACCTGGAACAGCGGGTTGTAGGCGCTGCTGCGCGGCGGTTGCAGGGCATCGACCAACTGCTCGAAGGGCAGGTCCTGGTGCGACTGGCCTTCGATGATGGTCTGGCGTACTTGCTCGAGCAGCGCCATGGCCGGCATCTGCCCGTCCAGTTCGCAGCGCAGCACCTGGGTGTTGAGGAAGGCGCCGATCAACCCTTCGCTTTCCGGGCGGATGCGGTTGGCCACCGGCGCGCCGATGCGCAGGTCATGCTGCCCGCTGTGGCGGTGCAGCAAGATCGCCAGGGTCGCGGTCATGGTCATGAACAGGGTCAGGCCGTGCTCGGCGTTGAAGGCATGCACGCGGGCAGCCAGCGCCGGGTCGAGGTCGAAGCGGTACAGCCCGCCGCGGTGGCTTTGCACCGCCGGGCGTGGGCGGTCGCTGGGCAGGCTCAGCAGCGGGTGTTCATCGCCCAGGCGCTGCTTCCAGTAATCGAGCTGACGCTGGCCCTCGCCGCTTTCCAGCCACTGGCGCTGCCACACGCTGTAGTCCAGGTACTGCACGGCCAGCGCTGGCAGGGGCGATTCGCGCTCGTCGACGAAGGCCTCGTACAGCTCGCCCAGCTCGCGGGCGAAGATGTCCATCGCCCAGCCTTCGGTGACGATGTGGTGCAGGGTCAGCACGAAATGGTGCTCGCGCTCGGCGCTCTTGACCAGGCAGGCGCGCAGCAGCGGCCCGCGCTCAAGGTCGAACGGCAAGTGCGCCTGTTCATCGGCCAGGCGCTGCAAGGCCTCACTGCGCGCAGGCGCTGCCAGGGCGCTGAAATCATGCCAGCCCAGCTGTACGCCGCTGTCGGCGGCAACGCATTGCAGCGGCTTGCCGTCGATGCTGGGGAACGTGGTGCGCAGCGCTTCGTGGCGTGCCAGCAGCGTCTGCAAGGCGCGCTCGAAGGCATCGACGTGCAGCGCACCGCGCAGCCGGGCCATGCCGCCGACGTTGTACGCCGGGCTGTCCGGCTGCATGTGCCAGAGCACCCACATGCGTTGCTGGGAATGCGACAGCGGTACTGCCTGGCGGCGGTCGATGCGTGCGATCGGGCCTTGGCGGTTGCGCTCACCGGCGGCCTGGACCCTGGCGATTTCAGCGCAGAAGGCGCCCAGCTCGCAGGCGTCGAACAGCGCCTTGAGCGGCAGCTCGACGTCACAGGCCTGACGGCAGCGCGAGACGATCTGGGTGGCCAGCAGCGAGTGCCCGCCCAGGGCGAAGAAATCATCGTGCAGGCCGACCTGCGCCAGGCCCAGCACCTCGCACCAGATCGCCGCCACCTGGATTTCCAGGCCAGTGCGCGGAGCAACGTGCTGACGCTGCTGCCAGGTCGGTGCCGGCAGTGCGCTGCGGTCGATCTTGCCGCTCGGCCCCAGCGGCATCTGCGCCACATGCAGCAGTTGCGCCGGCACCATGTACGCCGGCAATTGCGCGGCCAGGGTGGCGAGCAGGCGCTCGCTCTGCTCGCGGCCACTGTAGTAACCCAGCAACTGCGCGCCCACGGCATCGACATGGATCAGCACCACGGCCTGTTCGACGCCCTCCTGGGCCAGCAGGCAGGCCTGCACTTCTTCCGGCTCGACGCGAAAACCGCGCACTTTCACCTGCTGATCGAGGCGGCCGAGGTATTCCAGGGCCTGATGCTGGACGTTCCAGCGGGCGCGGTCACCGCTGCGGTACAGGCGCTCGCCGTGGCCATCGGCACGCGGCACGAAGCGCTCGGCGGTCAGCCCTGGCCGGCCGAGGTAACCGCGGGCCAGGCCCAGGCCACCCAGGCACAGCTCGCCGGGCACACCCGGGGCGCTCAGTTGCAGCTCATCATCGAGCACCTGGCAGATGACGTTGCCCAGCGGCCGACCGATCGGCGACAACCCACCGTCGCTGGCCTGGCAGCGCCAGTGGGTGACGTTGATGGCGGTTTCGGTGGGGCCATAGCGGTTGTCCAGCAGTGCTTGCGGCCACAGCTGCAAGACCCGGTCGCGCAGCGCCGCGGGCAACGCCTCGCCGCCGCTGAAGATGCGCCGCAGGCTGCTGCAGGCGGCCGCCAGCGGTTCGTGCACGAACACCTGCAACAGGGGCGGCACGAAGTGCACGGTGGTCACGCCGAACTGCTGCACCAGCGCCGCGATGCGCTGCGGGTCGCGGTGTTCGCCCGGTCCTGCGAGCACCAGCGAGCAGCCGCTGAGCAGCGGCCAGAAGCATTCCCAGACCGAAACGTCGAAGCTGATCGGCGCCTTTTGCAACAGTACATCGTCAGCGCTGAGGCCGTAGTGAGCCTGCATCCACTGCAAGCGTTCGGCCACTGCCGCATGGGTGTTGCCGACGCCTTTGGGCTGGCCTGTGGAGCCGGAGGTGTAGATGACATAGGCCAGGTTGTCGCCGTGCAGCGTCACCCGCGGCGGCTGGCTCGGCCAGTTGTCCAGGTGCAGTTGGTCGAGGGCGATGGCGCTGACCCCTTCGCACTGCGGCAAGCGCGCCAGCAGGCCGCTGTGGCTGAGCAGCAGCGCGGCGCCGCAGTCACTGAGCATGAAGGCCAGACGTTCGGCCGGATAATCGACATCCAGCGGCACATAGGCGCCCCCGGCCTTGACGATCGCCAGCAGGCCGACCAGCAACTGCGGCGAACGCTCCAGGGCAATCGCCACGCACGTGTCGGGGCCGACGCCTTTGTCACGCAGGTAATGCGCCAGACGGTTGGCCTGCTGGTGCAGGCTGGCGTAGCTCAGGCTACCGCCGTCCCAGTGCAGGGCGATGCGCTCGCCACACAGCCGCGCCTGCTCGTTGAGTTGTTCGGGCAGCCAGCGCGTGGCGGGCGTCGCCGCTGCCTGGCCCCAGGTCAGCAACTGCTGGCGGCTGTCGCTATCGAGCAACTGCACCTCACCGATGGCCACCTGCGGCTGGGCACACACCTGCTCCAGCAGGGCCAGCAGGTGCGCGCCAAGGCGCTGCACCGTACTGGCGTCGAACAGCTCGGCGGCGTAGTCGAAGGCCAGGGTCAGGCGGCCCTGGTGGTCCTCCTCGCTGTGCAGTTGCAGGTCGAACTTAACCTGGCGGCTGTGCCAGGGCAGTTCCTCGGCGAGCAATCCGGGCAAGCGCCGCAGCGCCGACAGGTCGCGCTGCTGATGGTTGAACATGACCTGGAACAGCCCCTGCTCGCGGGCCTCGGG
Organism: Pseudomonas cremoricolorata DSM 17059 = NBRC 16634; assembly: GCF_000425745.1. GTDB lineage: Bacteria > Pseudomonadota > Gammaproteobacteria > Pseudomonadales > Pseudomonadaceae > Aquipseudomonas > Aquipseudomonas cremoricolorata. The sequence goes on from NZ_AUEA01000002.1 coordinate 267,101, forward strand.
CAGCGCCTCGAGCAGTTGCTCGAAGGGCAGGTCCTGATGGGCCTGGGCCTCGAGGGTGCGTTGGCGCACCTGCTCGAGCAGCGCGGCGAACGGCAGGCGCGGGTCGAGTTCGGCGCGCAGCACCTGGGTGTTGATGAAGAAGCCGACCAGGCCTTGGGTCGCCAACAGCGGTCGGTTGGCGTTGGGCACGCCGACGCGGATGTCGGCCTGGCCGGTATAGCGGTGCAGCAGCGCCTGCCAGCCGGCCAGCAAGACCATGAACAGACTGGCCTGCTGCGCCTGCGCCAGGGTCTGCAGGGCGCTGGTCAGCGGCGCCGGCACTTTCACACTCAGGCGCGCGGCGCGCTGGCTGTGCAGGGTACTGCGCGGGTGATCGGGGTGCAGGTCGAGCACCGGCAGGGCATCGCCCAACTGCTGTTGCCAGTAGGCCAACTGCCGCGCGCCCTCACCCTCGGCCAGCCACTGGCGTTGCCAGATGCCGTGGTCGGCGCTGCCCAGCGCCAGCGCCGGTAGTGTGGCGCCTGGGTCGGCGTACAACCGGGCGAATTCATCGAGCAGGATGTTCAGCGACCAGCCGTCAGCGACGATGTGGTGCAGGGTCACCCACAGCTGATGCAGCTCATCGTCCAGGCGTACCAGGGTCACCCGCAGCAGCGGGCCCTGGCGCAGGTCGAACGGCTGTTGCGCCTCCTCTTCGCGCAGCGCCAGCACCTGCTGCGGCGCAAGCCCGCGGCAGTCGCGCTGCTGCACGCTGAACGGCTGCGCCGGCTGGATGTGTTGCAGGGCCTGGCCGTCGACCTCGCTGAACAGCGTGCGCAACGCCTCATGACGCGCGACCAGTACCTGGAAGGCAGCCTGCACCGCGGCCACGTCCAGCTCGCCGCGCAGGCTCAGCCCGGCGGGGATGTTGTAGGCCGCCGACTCGGGCTGCAGTTGCCACAGCAGCCACAGGCGATTCTGCGCCAACGACTGCGCCAGGGCGCGGTCGCGCGGCTGACGGATCATGGCCGGGCTGGTCGACGGCGCAGCGCCCAGCAGCGCGGCCACCGCGGCGCTGTAATCGGCCAACAGCGGCGCTTCGAACAGGGTGCGCAGGCTCAACGCCACGCCCAGTTCATCGCTGAGCCGCGCGGTTAGCTGCGCGGCGGCGATGGAGTTGCCGCCCAGCAGCAGGAAGTGGTCATCGGCGGCCACGCGCTCGAGCTTGAGCTGCTCGCACCACAGCGCGGCGATGCGCTGCTGCAAGTCACCGGCAGCTACGGCTGCTGGCGCGGCAGGTTGAGCCGGCAGCGGGAAGCGTGCATAGCAATCGAGGCTGCCATCGCCCAGCCGCTGACGGCAGGCCGAGCGTTGCAGCTTGCCGCTGGAGGTCTTTGGCAGTCCACCTGGGTTGAGCAGCAGCACCACCGCCGGGGCCTGGTTGCAGGCTTCGGCCAGCACTTGGCGGATGTGCTTGATCAGGCTGTCGGCCGGGGTGCTCTTCTGCACCCCTCGGCCCACCTCCACAGCCACGCCGATACCCTCCGCGCCATCGTGCTCGACAGCGAACACCGCCACCCGGCCCTTGCGCAGGCCCGGCACTTCGCGCTCGAGGGTCAGTTCCAGGTCCTGCGGGTAGAGGTTCTGCCCGCGCACGATGAGCAAGTCTTTCAGGCGGCCGCTGACGAACAGCTCGCCGCCGCGCAGAAAGCCCAGATCGCCGGTGCGCAGCCAGGTCTGGCCGTCACGCTCGACGAAGGTCCGCGCAGTGGCTTCGGGGTTGCGCCAGTAGCCTTGGGCAATGCTCGGCCCGGCGGCCCAGATTTCGCCAACCTGGTTGTCGGCCAGCGGTTGCAGGCTCTGCGTGTCCACCACCTGTACGGCGTGCCCTGGCTGGGCGAAGCCGCAGCCCATCAGCACGCTGTCGTGGCCAGGCTCCACCCGGTGCGCGGCGAACGCCTCGGCTTCGATGCCCAGCGCGGCGATACCCGCGCCGCGCCGGCTGCCACTGACGAACAGCGTGGCCTCGGCCAGGCCATAGCTGGCGAAGAAGCTCGACGCGCCGAAATGGCAGGCGGCGAAGCGCTCGGCAAAGGCTTGGAGGGTGTCGTGGCGGATTGGCTCGGAGCCCGAATAGGCCACCCGCCAGCGGCTCAGGTCGAGCTCGGCCAGAGCGGCGTCGCTGACCCGCTCGCTGCACAGGCGGTAGGCGAAGTCCGGGCCGCCGCTGATGGTGCCGCCGTATTCACTGATCGCCTGCAACCAGCGCTGCGGCCGTGCGAGGAAATAGCCAGGCGACATCAGCACGCAGGGCACGCCGCTGAAGATCGGTTGCAGCAGCCCGCCGATCAGGCCCATGTCGTGGTACAGCGGCAGCCAGCTGACGATGACGTCATCGGGGTTGAGGTCGATGCCAAAGCCCTGGCGAATCAGTTGCTCGTTGGCCACCAGGTTGCCATGGCTGACCTGCACGCCCTTGGGCAAGGCGGTGGAGCCAGAGGTGTATTGCAGGAAGGCGATGTCGTGCGGCGCCAGCTCTGGCGCCTGCCAGTTGTCTGCCAGCGCGGGGTCGAGGTGGTCGACCGAAAGCAGCTGCGGCGCATCGATGCGGGTCAGCGCCTCCAGCTCGCCGAGGCTGCTGGCCAGGGCCTCGACGGTCAGCAGCAGGCGCGGCTGGGCATCGTCGATGATCGACAGCAAGCGCTGCTGGTGATGCTGGCGGGCAGATTCGGGTGGGTAGGCCGGCACGGCGATGACACCGGCATACAGGCAGCCGAAGAACGCCGCCACGTAATCGGCGCCGCTTGGGAACAGCAGCACCGCCCGCTCGCCGAACCCGGCGCGGGCCTGCAACGCCGCGGCGATGCTGCGCGCACGCTGATCGAGATCCCGGTAGCTGAGCACCGCCTGGTCGCGGGGATCGTCCGCCAGAAAGCGCAAGGCGACCTGCTCGGGGGTGCTCGCAGCGCGTTGGCGCAGGGCCTGGACCAGCGTGAGCGGGAGTTCGAAGGCGTCCATCATGGAATGTTCCTGCCAGAGTCTGGGTAGGTCGCGCCGCGCCAGGGCGCCATGTCTGGCGCAGCGTGGGGCGGCGGTGAGAAGTACTCTGAGGAACGGATGGCCCTGAGCAGAAATTACTACCTGGGCGGCGCGCCAGGCCAGGCGCCGGCTGGCGACTCATAGCCAGGAACGCGAGCGATAGAACGAAAAAGTTAGAAACTAATTAACTTTCGCAATTGACAATCATTATCATCTTGAATAGCGTGTCGACCGTCTTGGGACGCGCCGGATCGATGCCGCGTCCTTCTCCTTCTTGAGACCAGGTGATTTCCATGGCGGAACAACTATCCACAAGTAAGTGCGATTCACCCCTGCTCCAAGCCTTCGTCGACAACCGCAACATTCTGGTGAAGATCGCCGCCCGCATCACCGGCTGCCGCTCGCGCGCCGAAGATGTGGTGCAGGACGCATTCTTCCGCCTGGCGTCGGCACCGCAGATCACCTCGTCGTTCAAGGCCCAGCTCAGCTACCTGTTCCAGATCGTGCGCAACCTGGCCATCGATCACTACCGCAAGCAGGCCATGGAGCAGAAGTACTCCGGCAGCGAGGAAGAAGGCCTCAACGTGGTGCTGCTCAATGCCTCGCCCGAAGCCAGCCACATCAACTTCAGCACCCTTGAACACATCGCCGAAGCGCTCAACGAACTGCCCCAGCGCACCCGCTACGCCTTCGAGATGTACCGCCTGCACGGCGTCCCGCAGAAGGACATCGCCAAGGAACTGGGGGTGTCACCGACGCTGGTCAACTTCATGATCCGCGACGCCCTGATCCACTGCCGCAAGACCGCCAACCGCCAAGGTTGATAACGCCAAGGGCTTGCCCGGCCAGCGCCGGGCGCCCTGCCCGCCCGCCTCACGCCAACTGGCAGCGCTCGAAGAAGCGCTCGCGTCCAAGCACCATCAACGCCGCGCGCTTGTGCGGGAAATCGAATTCCTTGTCGCAGTGAAACCCCTGGCGCTGCATGTACTCGATCATGCGCTGGTTGTCGGCCCGCGGCTCGGCCACCACGCGCTGGGTGCGCGGGTCATCGAGAAACAGGTAATGCACCAGCGCCGACATCCAGCTGGCGACTTTATGCGGCCCGCGCTGGTGCTCTTCGCCGACCAGCATGTGGATGCCGCGGTCGTAGTCGTGCGCGTCATAGAACGGGGCGATGCGGTCTTCCTTGGCCCAATAGGCTTCGAAATAGGCGAACGGCTGGTCATCGAAGCAGCCGATCAGGGTCAGCGCATGGGGATCGGCGGCGAGCCTTGCCAGGTACTGCTGGTGTTGCTCGAGGCTGCCGCCCTCCTGCCAGAAGGCCAGCACCCGCGGGTTGTTCTGCCAACGGTTGAAGCGCGCAAGGTCCTGGTCGATGTCCAGCGTGCGCAGCGACACCCAGGCGCCCAGGCGCGTGTCAAAACGTCGATACACCTCGCCCACGGGCTTGCCTGGCCGGCGCGGATGGCGCTTGCCCTCGCTCATCAGCATCTGCTGGGGAAACGCCGGGCATTGCGCAGCGCCCAGCCAGGGCTGCGGCAATTGCCAGAACAGCGCGCGCTCGCACAGCAGCAGTTCTGCCTGCTCGGTTGCAAGCAGCAAGCCACTGTCGAGCGCCGCCGCCAGGCCCGGCCCGCCGCTGGCCGGCTGGCGCCAGAGCAGACGCTGGCACTGCACATCGCTTGCGAACATCCAGTAGCAGGCCGCCCACAGCGCGTGCTGAGCGCGCTCGTGGCACAGTTCCAGCACCTGCAATTGCGGGATGTCGCCCGGCAACACGCGCAGCTCGATCAGCGCCCGGCCCTCCCAGCTCAGGCTCAGCCGATCGTGCTGCAAGCGCCCTTGCAGGCTGCGCCAACGGGGCGGGTGAAGTGACAGCGACGGGTCGGTGGCAGGCATGCTCGAGGCTCGACAGGAAAAGGACACCTTGCAGAAACGTCGCCAGCGCCCGGGAATTTAAGGCCTGGGGAGCACGGCGATCCGATACGGGGCGAAGATGCGCGTGAGTTCGCCCTCGGCGCGCAGGCGCTCGAGCAACTCGGCGAACTGCGCCGCGCTGATCGGCGCGGCCGGGCGCAGCAAGGCGTAGTGCCGATACACCTGATCGACCCGCTCGGACACCAGCAGGCGCGCGGCGCTGCGCGGGTGGCGCGCCAGGTAGTCGCTCAGGTACGAGCGCGACACCAGGGCGACATCGACCCGCCCGCGCTCGACCATCGCCAGGTTGCTCTCGTGGGAATAGCTGAGGTTGGCGTTGAAGTGTTGCAGCAGGTAGCGCCGCTCGGCGTTGAAGCCGGCGAACGCGTAGTGATAACCGCTGAACAGCGCCAGGCGCTTGTCGGCCAGGGTGTCGAAGTAGCCCTGAGTGCGCCCGGGCAGTTGCCGGGCGACGAACACCTCGGCGTCTTCCAGGGCCATGTCGACGCGCTGGTGGGCGATCTCCTGCCAGCCCCAGGCCGGGTTTTCGAAGATCGCGAGGTCTGTGCGACCTTGCTGCAAGTCGGCGAAGCGCCGTGGGATCGAGGTGGGGACCAGAATGAAGCGGAAGCGCTGCTGGCACTGGTTGAGTGACTGCGCCAGCTGTTGCAGCAGGCCGCTGTCGGCGCCGCGCTCGGGGTGCTGAGTGTAGGGCGGGAAATGCGCCGCGCCGATGCGCACCTCGACGGCCTCGTCTGCCCAGGCAGCGCCGAGCACCCAGAACAGGGCGAACGATACGCAATGCAGCGCGGTCTTTACTCGGGACGATGAACTCAAGCTGAAGCACTCAACGCGATGATCGGAAGCACAGGCTCCCACGCTAGGCGCTTTGTCGTCGCCGCACAACACTACCAAGGCCTTGTCTGCCGACCTTGTCTACGCTGTAGCGATTATTCAAAGGAGCCTGCCATGGGCCATTGGTTGGTCATCGACCTGGAGGCCACCACCGACGAAGGTGGCTGGCCGGTCACGGATATGGAAATCATCGAGATCGGCGCCACCCTGGTCACCCGCGAAGGGCGCGAGGTCGATCACTTCCAGCGCTTCGTGCGCCCCAGGCGGCGTCCGCAATTGACGCCGTTCTGCCGCCAGCTGACCCACATCAGCCAGGCCAGTGTCGACGGCGCCGCACCGTTCGATCAGGTGTGGGCAGCCTTCGAACCGTGGCTGGCGCAGCACGCCGCACGCTTGCAGGCGTGGGTCAGCTGGGGTGACTACGATCGTCAGCAGCTGCTGCAGGAATGGCGCCTGCATGCGATTCACAGCGTGCTCACCGAGCGTCCGCACATCAACCTCAAGCAGCGCTTCGCCAAGGCCCGACAGTTGCAGCGGCCGATGGGCCTCAATGGTGCGCTGCACCTGGCAGGCCTGCAGTTCAGCGGCCAGCAGCACCGCGCCCTGGAAGATGCGCGCAATACCGCACGCCTGCTGCCGTTGAGCCTGCCGATGCAGGGTGCCTGAAAGCAGATGACGCTGGCAGGCGCCTTGGGCATACTGGCGGGCCGATTTTTCCTACCCCCTCTTCCAGGAGTCGCCCCATGTTCAAGGTCAACGAGTACTTCGATGGCACCGTCAAGTCGATCGCCTTCGAAAGCGCCAGTGGTCCTGCCACTGTCGGCGTCATGGCGGCGGGCGAATACGAATTCGGCACCGCCAAGCGCGAAATCATGCACGTGGTGTCCGGCGCACTGACCGTCAAGCTGCCAGGCGCCGACAGCTGGGAAACCTTCGAGGCAGGCAGCCAGTTCCAGGTCGCCGCCGACAGCAAGTTCCAGCTGCAGGTCAAGGTCGATACCGCCTACCTGTGCGAATACGTCGACTGATCGCTGCACCGCGGGGGCACCTCGACGCCCCCGCCCTGTCGCTACGGCAAGCCTCGCAAGAATGCCGCCACCCGCTCTGCCGCCCGCTGCAAATGCCCTTCATGGGTAAAGCCTGACGCTTTCAGCGGTTTGAGGTCGTGATCGGCTGCCTGCAACCAGCACAGCTCGATGGCCGGCGCCAGGGTATAGCCTTCGACGGCCTGGCGGTTGCCCAGCGCGTCACGCTCCCCCTGGATGATCAGGCTGCGCGTGTGCAGCGTCGCCAGATGCTCGGTGCGCGGTTTTTCCGGCTTGCCTGCGGCATAGAACGGGTAGCCCAGGCACACCAGCGCGTCAGCGTCCAGTTCATCGACCAGCAAACTGGCCATGCGCCCGCCCATCGACTTGCCGCCGACGGCCAGACGGCCTGCGACCAATGGTCGCACCTGCTGATACACCTCTCGCCAGTGTTGCAGCAGAACCTTCTGCGTATTGGGCGGTCGCCTGCCGCCGTCGACACGCCGCTGGGCCATGTAGGGGAACTCGAAGCGCAGCACCGCCACCCCTTGCCCTGCCAGCCTTAGCGCCATGCTCTGCATGAACGTGCTGTCCATCGGCGCGCCTGCGCCGTGGGCCAGAATCAGCGCCCCGGCAAACTCGCCGCAGCCCTGTAACGGCGGGACATCGCAGCGCCAGCCTGGGACTTTTCCGATCTGCGCCCATTGATCCCAGTCAATACCGGCCAATTGCCCATCTTCCATCCTTCCCTCGCTGTTTAGCCTGCCTATAACCGTGGATGGGAACCCATACATGAACACAACCCTCAGAGCCGCCTACAACTACAAGGTGGTCCGCCAATTCTCCATCATGACGGTGGTGTGGGGCATCGTCGGGATGGGGCTCGGCGTCTTCATCGCCGCCCAGCTCGTCTGGCCTGCCCTGAACTTCGACCTGCCGTGGACCAGCTTCGGCCGCCTGCGACCGCTGCACACCAACGCCGTGATCTTCGCCTTCGGCGGTTGCGCGCTGTTCGCCACCTCCTACTACTCGGTGCAACGCACCTGCCAGACCACCCTGTTCGCGCCGCAACTGGCCGCGTTCACCTTCTGGGGCTGGCAGCTGGTGATTCTTCTGGCGGCGATCTCGCTGCCGCTTGGCTACACCAGCTCCAAGGAATACGCCGAGCTGGAATGGCCGATCGACATCCTCATCACCATCGTCTGGGTGGCCTACGCCATCGTCTTCTTCGGCACCCTGATGAAACGCAACACCAAGCACATCTACGTGGGCAACTGGTTCTTCGGCGCGTTCATCCTCACCGTGGCGATTCTGCATATCGTCAACAACCTGGAAGTGCCGGTGAGCCTGACCAAGTCGTACTCGGTGTACGCCGGCGCCACCGATGCCATGGTGCAGTGGTGGTACGGCCACAACGCCGTAGGCTTCTTCCTCACCGCAGGCTTCCTGGGGATGATGTACTACTACGTGCCCAAGCAGGCCGAGCGGCCGGTGTATTCGTATCGCCTGTCGATCGTGCACTTCTGGGCACTGATCACCCTGTACATCTGGGCAGGCCCTCACCACCTGCACTACACCGCCCTGCCCGACTGGGCGCAATCGCTGGGCATGGTGATGTCGCTGGTGCTGCTGGCGCCAAGCTGGGGCGGCATGATCAACGGCATGATGACCCTCTCCGGGGCCTGGCACAAACTGCGCAGCGACCCGATCTTGCGCTTCCTCGTCGTGTCGCTGGCCTTCTACGGCATGTCGACCTTCGAAGGCCCGATGATGGCCATCAAGACCGTCAACGCGCTTTCCCACTACACCGACTGGACCATCGGCCACGTACACGCCGGTGCGCTGGGCTGGGTGGCGATGATCTCCATCGGCGCCATGTACCACACCATCCCCAAGGTGTTCGGCAAAGAGCGCATGTACAGCATCGGCCTGATCAACGCGCACTTCTGGCTGGCGACCATCGGCACCGTGCTGTACATCGCCTCGATGTGGGTCAACGGCATCGCCCAGGGCCTGATGTGGCGCGCGGTCAACAGCGACGGCACGCTGACCTACTCGTTCGTGGAGACCCTGGTCGCCAGCCACCCTGGCTTCATCGTGCGCTTCATCGGTGGTGCGATCTTCCTCACCGGCATGCTGCTGATGGCCTGGAACACCTGGCGCACCGTGCGCGCCCCGGCCAGTGCAGCCGCCACCGCCAACGCCCAGCTGGCCTGAGGAGAACCGCCTGATGAAACACGAAGCCATTGAAAAGAACGTTGGCCTGCTGGCCCTGCTGATGGTGCTCGCCGTGAGCGTCGGCGGCCTGACGCAGATCGTCCCGCTGTTCTTCCAGGACGTCACCAACACCCCGGTCGAAGGCATGAAGCCCTACACCGCGCTGCAACTCGAAGGCCGCGACATCTACATCCGCGAAGGCTGCGTCGGCTGCCACTCGCAGATGATTCGTCCGTTCCGCGCCGAGACCGAGCGCTACGGCCACTACTCGGTGGCCGGTGAGAGCGTCTGGGACCACCCCTTCCTGTGGGGCTCCAAGCGCACCGGGCCGGACCTGGCCCGGGTCGGCAAGCGCTACTCGGACGACTGGCACCGCGCGCACTTGTACAACCCGCGCAACGTGGTGCCGGAATCGAAGATGCCGGCCTACCCGTGGCTGGTCGAGAACACCTTGGACGGCCGCGACACGGCGAAAAAGCTCGAAGTCATGCGCAGCCTCGGCGTGCCCTACACCGATGCCGACATCGCCGGCGCCCGCGACGCGGTCAAGGGCAAGAGCGAAATGGACGCCTTGGTGGACTACCTGCAAGTGCTCGGCACTGCGATCAAGAACAAGAGGTAATCGCGATGGAACTGGACATCGGCATGATCCGCGGCCTCGGCACCCTGGTGGTGATGATCGCGTTCATCGGCCTCACCCTGTGGGTGTTCAACCGTCGCCGCGACCGTGATTTCGCCGAGGCGCGCCTGCTGCCCTTCGGCGACGACAACCTGCCCCCTGAGGTGCAGGAGCCTGCCATGAGGAGTAACGGGCAATGACCACTTTCTGGAGTACGTACATCAGCGTACTGACCTTGGGCAGCCTGATCGGCCTGACCTGGTTGCTGCTCTCGACCCGCAAGGGCCAGAGCGACACCACCGATCAGACCATGGGCCACAGCTTCGACGGCATCGAGGAGTACGACAATCCGCTGCCCAAGTGGTGGTTCTGGCTGTTCGTCGGCACCCTGGTGTTCGCGGTGGGTTATCTGATCCTCTACCCCGGCCTCGGCAACTTCAAAGGCCTGTTGCCTGGCTACAAGGACGGCTGGACCGGCGTCAACGAATGGCAGAAGGAGATGGACAAGGCTGATGCCAGGTTCGGGCCGCTGTTCGCCAAGTACGCCGCGATGCCGGTTGAAGAGGTGGCCAAGGACGAACAGGCGTTGAAGATGGGCGCTCGCCTGTTCGCCTCCAACTGCTCGGTGTGCCACGGCTCGGACGCCAAGGGTTCGTACGGTTTCCCCAACCTCACCGACCACAGCTGGCGCTGGGGCGGCGAGGCAGAGACCATCAAGGCTTCGATCATGAACGGCCGTACCGGTGTCATGCCGCCTTGGGCCGAGACCATCGGCGAGCAGGGCGTGGCGGATGTCTCGGCCTTCGTGCTGACCCAGCTGGCTGGCCGCAGCCTGCCGGACACCGCCAAGGTCGATGTCGCCAAGGGCAAGGAGATCTTCGCCAGCACCTGCGTGGCCTGCCACGGTGCGCAAGGCAAAGGAACGCCGATGCTCGGTGCACCCGACCTGACCGAGCCGCAGGCATTCATCTACGGCTCGAGCTTCGCTCAGCTGCAGCAGACCATCCGTTACGGCCGTACGGGCGTGATGCCGGCCCAGCACGACATCCAGGGCAACGACAAGGTGCACCTGCTGGCCGCCTATGTGTACAGCCTGTCGCAACCTGAACAGGACGAAGCGACCAGCGCCCGCTGAGTCCGCTGCACGTCGTTCGCGGGTGCACCGGAACACCGGTTCACCCGCGAAGTGTTTCAAGCCATGAACGCTCCGCTTCTGGCATCCCCGCACCACCCCTTCCCTGCGCTTGCTGCCCCTGTGCGACTTTGGCCTCGGTCGCCTAGCGCTTTCGCACGCCTGTCGATTCACCGCGGGCGGAAATAAAACACTGACCGTTCGATCAGAAAAAACAGAGAAACGGTACACATAACAACTATTTGTTTGTGTACACTCACCAGCACCCCGCACCCGTGCAGTCGTTCTGGGTGGGGGTCGGGACACGGGTCGGTGCCAGTGAGCGTGCGTTGCCAGAAGCCGATGGGTTTCTGATACTGGCGGCGATTTTCGACCAACAAGAACATCAATACCGTGGAACCTTGCCATGAGCACTGCACCTGCAACGACCGCCTATAACTACCGGGTCGTGCGCCAGTTCGCCATCATGACCGTGGTCTGGGGCATCCTGGGCATGGGCCTGGGCGTCTTCATCGCCTCGCAGCTGGTCTGGCCCCAGCTCAACTTCGACCTGCCCTGGCTGAGCTTCGGCCGCCTGCGCCCGTTGCACACCAACCTGGTGATCTTCGCCTTCGGCGGATGCGCGTTGTTCGGCACCAGCTACTACGTGGTGCAGCGCACCTGCCAGACCCGGCTGGTGTCCGATGGCCTGGCCGCGTTCACCTTCTGGGGCTGGCAGGCGGTGATTCTCGGCGCGCTCATCACCCTGCCGCTGGGCTACACCACCAGCAAGGAATACGCCGAACTGGAGCTGCCCATCGCCGTGCTGCTGGCTATCGTCTGGGTCAGCTATGCGCTGGTGTTCTTCGGCACGCTGGTCAAGCGCAAGACCCGGCACATCTATGTCGGCAACTGGTTCTACGGGGCGTTCATCCTGGTCACGGCGATGCTGCACATCGTCAACCACGCGTCCTTGCCGGTGAGCTGGTTCAAGTCGTATTCAGCCTATGCCGGCGCCACCGACGCGATGATCCAGTGGTGGTACGGGCACAACGCGGTGGGCTTTTTCCTCACCACCGGTTTTCTCGGGATGATGTACTACTTCGTGCCCAAGCAGGCCGAGCGGCCGATCTATTCCTACCGGCTGTCGATCGTGCATTTCTGGGCGCTGATCACCCTGTACATCTGGGCAGGCCCGCACCACCTGCACTACACCGCCCTGCCCGACTGGGCGCAGTCGCTGGGTATGGTCATGTCGATCATCCTTCTGGCGCCGAGCTGGGGCGGCATGATCAACGGCATGATGACCCTCTCCGGGGCCTGGCATAAGCTGCGCACCGACCCGATCCTGCGTTTTCTGGTGGTTTCGCTGGCCTTCTACGGCATGTCGACCTTCGAAGGCCCGATGATGGCGATCAAGACCGTCAACGCGCTTTCCCATTACACCGACTGGACCATCGGCCACGTGCATGCCGGCGCCCTGGGCTGGGTGGCGATGATTTCCATCGGCTCGGTCTATCACATGCTGCCGCGCCTGTATGGCCGCGAGCAGATGCACAGCGTCGGGCTGATCAACGCGCACTTCTGGCTGGCGACCATCGGCACCGTGCTGTACATCGCCTCGATGTGGGTCAACGGCATCACCCAGGGCCTGATGTGGCGGGCGGTCAACGACGACGGCACCCTCACCTATTCGTTCGTCGAATCCTTGCAGGCCAGCCATGCGGGCTACATCGTCCGCGCCCTGGGTGGGGCGATCTTCGCCTCGGGCATGCTGCTGATGGCCTGGAACACCTGGCGCACCGTGCGCGCCGCCAACCCGGCGCAGGCCGCTGATGCCGCGAACATCGTCACCGTGGGGGCGCAGCGATGAAACACGAAGTGCTGGAGAAGAACGTCGGCCTGCTGGCCTTGTTCATGGTCATCGCCGTGAGCATTGGCGGGCTGACGCAGATCGTCCCGCTGTTCTTTCAGGACGTCACCAACCTGCCGGTCGAGGGCATGAAGCCGCGCACGGCGCTGGAAGTCGAAGGCCGCGATATCTACATCCGCGAGGGCTGCGTCGGCTGCCACTCGCAGATGATCCGCCCGTTCCGCGCCGAGACCGAGCGCTACGGGCACTATTCGGTGGCCGGCGAAAGCGTCTGGGATCACCCCTTCCTCTGGGGCTCGAAACGCACCGGGCCCGACCTTGCTCGAGTGGGCGGGCGCTACTCCGACGACTGGCACCGCGCGCACCTGTACAACCCGCGCAACGTGGTGCCGGAATCGAAGATGCCGGCCTACCCGTGGCTGGTCGAGAACACCTTGGACGGCCGCGACACGGCGAAAAAACTTGAGGTGCTGCGCACCCTCGGCGTGCCCTACAGCGACGCCGACATTGCCGGCGCGGCTGCGGCAGTCAAGGGCAAGACCGAAATGGACGCCCTGGTGGCCTACCTGCAAGGCCTGGGCACGCTGATCAAGAGCAAACGGTGACGCTATGGATATCGGAATGATTCGTGGCCTGGGCACCGTGGTGGTGCTGGTGGCCTTCATCGGCCTGGCCCTGTGGGTGTTCAGCCCCAAGCGCAAGAAAGACTTCGACGAGGCCACCCGCCTGCCCTTCGCTGACGACGACCAGGCCCGCGAGCGCAAGGCTCAGGACGGTTCGAGGAGTGACCAGCCATGAGCACCGTCTGGAGCCTGTACATCACCGTGCTGACCCTCGGCACCCTCATCGCCCTGACCTGGCTGCTGCTCTCGACACGCAAGGGCCAGCGCGGCGATACCACCGAGGAGACCGTCGGGCATGCCTTCGACGGCATCGAGGAATACGACAACCCGCTGCCCAAATGGTGGTTCTGGCTGTTCATCGCCACCTTGCTGTTCGCCGTCGGCTACCTGGCGCTGTACCCGGGGCTGGGCAAATGGCGTGGCCTGCTGCCCGGCTACAACTACCTGGATAACGCCGGCAAAACCGAGTTCGCCAGCGGCGAGCGAGGCTGGACCGGCGTACACGAGTGGGAAAAGGAAATGGCCCGTGCCGAGGCGCGCTACGGCCCGCTGTTCGCCCGCTACGCGGCGATGCCGGTGGCCGAGGTGGCCAAGGATCCCAAGGCGCTGAAGATGGGCGGCCGACTGTTCGCCTCCAACTGCGCGGTGTGTCACGGCTCGGATGCCAAGGGCGCCTATGGCTTTCCCAACCTCACCGACGACGTCTGGCGCTGGGGTGGCGAGCCGGACACCATCAAGGCCAGCATCATGAACGGCCGTATGGGGGTGATGCCCGGCTGGGCTCAGATGCTCGGCGAGCAAGGCGTGGCCGATGTCTCGGCGTTCGTGCTCAAGGAACTGGCCGGCCGCCCCCTGCCGGGCGACAGCAAGGCCAACGTCGACAACGGCCGCACGCTGTTCGCGACCACTTGCGTGGCCTGCCACGGTGCCCAGGGCAAAGGTACGCCGATCATGGGCGCGCCTGACCTGACCCGCCCTGAGGCGTTCATCTACGGTTCGAGCTTCGCCCAGTTGCAGCAGACCATCCGTTACGGACGCAAGGGTGAGATGCCGGCCCAGGCGCAATTGCAGGGCAACGACCGTGTGCATCTGCTTGCGGCCTACGTCTACAGCCTGTCGCACCCGACCCCGGAGGCCAGCGAGCAAGGGCAATGAGACGCGTGTCCAGGGCTGCGCCGCTGTTGCCGCCGGTAGCTGATCCGGCTGATCTGGCGGCTTCCTGACCTGGGTCAATTGACATCCGCCATATCACGATAAAAGGCTAATCCCAATGCGACTAAAGGTCGCAGCGCCGTCATCCACCGTCATCGCGGGAGTATCATGGCGCCCCAGGAGTTGTACGAAAAGTCGCCGGCAGCGCACCGGACTTTGACCTCGAACTCCGCGCACGCGATTTCGACCGCGGCTGGCAGGTACCGGCCGCGGCACCCATTCCACCGCCGTGGGACACGATGATGAGCAAGCAGATTCCAGTACAGGACGTCACCCCACCTGCCAAGGGGACGGTCTCGGTCGACCTCTACGCTTCACGGGAAAAAATCTACACCCGAGCCTTCACCGGCCTGTTCCGCCGTCTGCGCATGGTCGCCGGCGCAGGCCTGTTCCTGCTCTACTTCGGCACCGTGTGGCTGAACTGGGGCGGCCACCAGGCGGTGTGGTGGAACCTGCCCGAGCGCAAGTTCTACATCTTCGGCACCACCATCTGGCCGCAGGATTTCATCCTGCTGTCGGGCATCCTCATCGTCGCCGCCTTCGGCCTGTTCTTCATCACCGTGTACGCCGGCCGGGTGTGGTGTGGCTACACCTGCCCGCAGAGCGTGTGGACGTGGATCTTCATGTGGTGCGAAAAGGTCACCGAGGGCGACCGCAACCAGCGCATCAAGCTCGACAAGGCCCCGATGAGCGCCAACAAGCTGCTGCGCAAGTCGGCCAAGCACAGCCTGTGGCTGCTGATCGGCTTCGTCACCGGCCTGACCTTCGTCGGCTACTTCTCGCCCATCCGTGACCTGGTGTTCGAACTGTTCACCGGCCAGGCCGATGGCTGGGCGTACTTCTGGGTCGGCTTCTTCACCCTCGCCACCTACGGCAACGCCGGCTGGCTGCGCGAACAGGTATGCGTGCACATGTGCCCGTACTCGCGCTTCCAGAGCGTGATGTTCGACAAGGACACGCTGATCGTTTCCTACGACCCGCGTCGCGGTGAAGCCCGCGGCCCGCGCAAGAAGGGCAGCGACTATCAAGCCCAGGGCCTGGGCGAATGCATCGACTGCACCCTGTGCGTGCAGGTCTGCCCCACCGGCATCGACATCCGCGACGGCCTGCAGATCGACTGCATCGGTTGCGCCGCGTGCATCGATGCCTGTGACAACGTGATGGAAAAGATGAACTACCCCAAGGGGCTGGTCAGCTACACCACCGAACACAACCTGTCCGGCCAGCGCACGCAGATGCTGCGCCCACGCCTGATCGGCTACGCCGCGGTACTGCTGGTGATGATCGGCGCCCTGGCTACCGCCTTCGCCCTGCGTCCACTGGTGGGCCTGGACGTCAGCAAGGACCGCGTGCTGTACCGCGAGAACGCCCAGGGGCGAATCGAGAACGTCTACAGCCTCAAGGTCATGAACAAGGACCAGCACGACCACGTGTATGTACTCGATGCCAGTGGCCTGCCTGACCTGCGCCTGGAAGGCCGGCAGGAAATCGCCGTCGCCGCGGGCGATATCGTCAGCCTGCCGGTGCAGTTGTCGGTGGCCCCCGAGGCGCTGCCTTCGACCACCAACGAAATCACCTTCACCCTCAAGAGCGCCGACGACAGCGACACGCAGATCCACGCCCAGAGCCGCTTCATCGGCCCAGCCATTCGTTAAGGGAACCCGCTATGCCCGCTACAGCCGCCAGCCCCTGGTACAAGCACCTCTGGCCGTGGATCCTGATTGGCATCCTCACCTGCTCGGTATCGCTGAGCCTGACCATGGTCAGCATCGCCGTGAACAACCCGGACGACCTGGTCAACGACAACTACTACGAGGCTGGCAAAGGCATCAACCGCTCGCTGGACCGCGAGCTGCTGGCCCAGTCGCTGAACCTCAAGGCCGCTTTCGAGCTCGACGAGCTGACCGGTGAAGTGGCCCTGCGCCTGAACGGCGAAAGCGACCCGCAGAGCCTTGAGATGAACCTGATCTCGCCGACCCAGCCGGAGCGCGACCGCAAGGTGCAGCTCAACCGGGTTGCGCCGGGGCGATATGTGGGGCAGCTGGACGATCAGGTCGAGGGCCGTCGCTTCGTCGAACTGCTCGGCCAGCAGGATGGCAAGGTCTGGCGCCTGTTCGAGGAAGAAGACGTCGCCCACGGTGTGACCCTGGAGCTGGGCGACGAAGCCTTGCAAGGCGCCGAGCAACGCCCATGAGTGAACCTGCCGGCGCGCCAGTCGCCTGCTACCACTGCGCCTTGCCGGTGCCTGCCGGCGCACGCTTCAGTGCCGCTGTTCTGGGTGAGCCGCGGCTGTTCTGCTGCCCCGGCTGCCAGGCGGTGGCCGAGTCGATCGTCGCCGGCGGTCTTGAGCACTACTACCAGCACCGCAGCCAGAGCAGCGCCAACCCCCAGGCGCTGGCGCAACAGTTGCAGGATGAACTTGGCCTGTTCGACCGCGCCGACGTGCAACGCGGCTTCGTCAGCCACAGCGGCGAGCTGGCCGAGGCCACGCTGATGGTCGAGGGCATCAGTTGCGCCGCCTGCGGCTGGCTGATCGAAAAACGCCTGCGCCAGTTGCCGGGAGTGGCCGAGGCGCAGTTGAACCTGTCCAGCCATCGCCTGCGGATCAGCTGGGCCGATGCCGAACTGCCGCTGTCGCAGGTGCTTGGCGAACTGCGGCGCATCGGTTACGCCGCCCACCCCTATCAACCGGACCAGGCCAGCGAACGCCTGGCCGCAGAAAACCGCAGCGCCTTGCGGCGCCTGGGCGTCGCTGGGCTGCTATGGTTCCAGGCGATGATGGCGACCATGGCCACCTGGCCGGAATTCAACGCCGACCTTTCCCCTGAACTGCACACCATCCTGCGCTGGGTGGCGCTGTTTCTGACCACACCGATCGTCTTCTACAGCTGCGCGCCGTTCTTCAAGGGCGCTGCCCGTGACCTGCGCACCGGCCAGTTGACCATGGACGTTTCAGTGTCGCTGGCCATCGGCCTGGCCTTCGCCGCCGGCATCTGGACCGCGATAACCGGCAGTGGCGAGCTGTATTTCGACACCGTGGGCATGTTCGCGCTGTTTCTGCTCACCGGCCGCTACCTGGAACGTCGCGCGCGGCAGCGCACTGCAGCGGCCACCGCGCAGCTGGTCAACCTGCTGCCGGCCTCGTGCCTGCGCCTGACCGCCGACGGCGAGGCGCAGCGGGTGTTGCTCAGCGAAGTGCAGGTCGGCGAACGCCTGCAGGTGCTGCCAGGGGCGGTGATTCCGGCCGATGGACGCATCGTCGAGGGCTGCTCGAGCGTCGACGAATCGCTGCTCACCGGCGAATACCTGCCGCTGCCGCGACGCCAGGGCGAGCGTGTCACTGGCGGCACGCTGAATGTGGAAAGCAGCCTGGTCATCGAGGTCGAGGCGCTCGGCCAGGCCACCCGCTTGTCGGCCATCGTGCGCCTGCTGGAACGCGCCCAGGCGGAAAAGCCGCGCCTGGCGCGCCTGGCCGACCGCGCCGCGCGGTTGTTTCTGCTGTGCTCGCTGATTGGTGCACTGGTGATCGGCGCGCTGTGGTGGCAGCTGGATGCCAGCCGCGCGTTCTGGATCGTTCTGGCCATGCTGGTGGCGACCTGCCCGTGCGCGCTGTCGCTGGCCACACCGACGGCGCTGACCGCGGCCACCGGCACGCTGCATCGACTCGGCCTGCTGGTGACCCGCGGGCATGTGCTGGAAGGGCTGAACCAGATCGACACGGTGGTGCTGGACAAGACCGGCACCCTCACCGAAGGCCGCCTGACCTTGCGCAGCATTCGCCCGCTGGCCGCCCTCGACAGCGATCAATGCCTGGCCTTGGCCGCGGCACTGGAAACCCGCTCCGAGCACCCGATCGCCCGCGCCTTCGGCCACGCTGCGCAGCCCGCCGAGGCGGTGCAGAGCACCCCAGGGCTGGGCCTGCAAGGCGAGCTTGCGGGGCGGCGCCTGCGCATCGGCCAGGCGGCGTTCGTCTGCGCCCTGAGCGGCGCCGACGTGCCCCCGACGCCAAGCGCCAGCGGGCAATGGCTGCTGCTCGGCGATCAGCACGGCGCACTGGCCTGGTTCGGCCTGGACGACCGCCTGCGTGACGATGCCCCAGCCCTGCTCGCCGCCTGCAAGGCGCGCGGCTGGCGCACCGTGCTGCTGTCGGGCGACAGCTCACCGATGGTCGCCGAAGTGGCCGCGCAACTGGGCATCGACCAGGCCATTGGCGGCCTGCGCCCCGACGACAAGCTGGCCCGGCTCAAAGCGCTGCAAAATGACGGGCATAAAGTGCTGATGCTCGGCGACGGGGTCAACGATGTGCCGGTGCTGGCGGCGGCAGACATCAGCATCGCCATGGGCAGCGCCACTGATCTTGCCAAGACCAACGCCGACGCGGTGCTGCTGTCGAACCGCCTCGACGCCCTGGTGCAGGCCTTCGAACTGGCCCGCCGCACCCGGCGCAACATCGTGCAGAACCTGCTCTGGGCCACTCTCTACAACGGCCTGATGCTACCCTTCGCGGCGCTGGGCTGGATTACCCCGGTGTGGGCCGCCATCGGCATGTCGCTGAGTTCGCTGATCGTGGTGCTCAACGCCTTGCGCCTGAGCCGCTCGACGCCCCAGCCTGCCGTGCCGGCGGCGACCCCGATGCCACTGGCGGTGGCCCCATGAGCCGTCCGTGGCGGGCGACCGCTTCACCCTTCTACTTGCGAGCCTGCCGACCATGCCTGCCCTGTACATCATGATCCCCGCTGCCGTGCTGCTGGTCGGCGTGGCGATCTACATCTTCTTCTGGGCAGTCGACAGCGGCCAGTACGACGACCTCGACAGCCCGGCGCACAGCATTCTTTTCGACGACCAGGACCCTGCGCACCAGGCCGCGATCCATCCCGAACAACGCACCGATGCCGACCAGGATGGCCAGCGCCGTGAGTGACCTGCTGCCCTTGCTCGGTTCGGCGCTGGTGCTCGGCCTGCTCGGCAGCGGTCATTGCCTGGGCATGTGCGGCGGGCTGATGGGCGCCCTGACTCTGGCCATTCCGCCCGAGCAACGCGCGCGCCGCGTGCGCCTGCTGGTGGCCTACAATCTCGGCCGGGTGCTTAGCTACGCCTGCGCCGGGGTGCTGCTGGGCCTTGCCGGCTGGGCGCTGGCCAGCAGCCCGCTGGCGCTGGCCTTGCGCGTCGTGGCGGCATTGCTGTTGATCGCCATGGGCCTGTACCTGGCCGGCTGGTGGAGCGGGCTGACCCGCGTCGAAGGCCTGGGCCGCGGCCTCTGGCGCCACCTGCAACCGCTGGCCACGCGCCTGCTGCCGGTGCGCAGCGTGGCGCGGGCGCTGTTGCTCGGCGCGCTGTGGGGCTGGCTGCCCTGCGGCCTGGTGTACAGCACCTTGCTGTGGGCGGCGAGCCAGGGCAATGCCAGCCACAGCGCATTGCTGATGCTGGCCTTTGGCGTCGGCACCTGGCCGCTGCTGTTGTGCACCGGACTTGCCGCCGAGCGTGTCGCGGCGCTGCTGCGCAGGCGCTCGGTGCGCCGGGCCGGCGGTGTGCTGGTGATGCTCTTCGGCCTGTGGACTTTACCCGGCCCGCATCAGCATTGGCTGATGGGCCACTGAGCGGCTGGCGTGCTACCCGCCGTTTGCCGTTGATGCAAATCAACACCCTCGCCACCCCTGCGCCCTAGACTCGGCCCCACGCTGCTCTATCCAGGGACTACCCTCATGCTCGACGATCTGCGTTGGGATACCGATCTGATCCGCCGCTACGATCTCAGCGGCCCGCGCTACACCTCCTACCCCACCGCCTTGCAACTGCACAGCGAGGTGGGCTCGTTCGACCTGCTGCACGCCCTGCGCGAAAGTCGCCGGGCGGTGCGCCCGCTGTCGCTGTACGTGCACATGCCGTTCTGCGCCAACATCTGCTACTACTGCGCCTGCAACAAGATCATCACCAAGGACCGCGCCCGCGCCCAGCCTTACCTGCAACGCCTGGAGCAGGAAATCCAGCTCATCGCCTGCCACCTCGACAGCCGCCAGACCGTCGAGCAACTGCATTTCGGTGGCGGTACGCCGACCTTCCTCAGCCACGTCGAACTGCGCCAGCTGATGGCCACGCTGCGCCAGCACTTCACCCTGCTCGACGACGATTCCGGCGACTACGGCATCGAAATCGACCCGCGCGAGGCCGACTGGTCGACCATGGGCCTGCTGCGCGAGTTGGGCTTCAACCGCGTCAGCCTCGGCGTGCAGGACCTTGACCCTGCCGTGCAACGGGCGGTCAATCGCCTGCAAAGCCTGGAGCAGACCCGCACTCTGATCGAGGCGGCGCGCACCTTGCAGTTCCGCTCGGTGAACCTCGACCTGATCTATGGCCTGCCCAAGCAGACCCCGGAAGGTTTCGCGCGCACCGTCGATGAAGTCATCCAGCTGCAACCCGATCGCCTGTCGGTGTTCAACTACGCGCACCTGCCAGAGCGCTTCATGCCCCAGCGGCGCATCGACAGCAATGAACTGCCGGCCCCGGCGGCCAAGCTCGAGATGCTGCACAACACCATCGAGCAACTGACCGCCGCCGGCTACCGCTACATCGGCATGGACCACTTCGCCCTGCCCGACGACGAGCTGGCCATCGCCCAGGAAGAAGGCACCTTGCAGCGCAACTTCCAGGGCTACACCACTCATGGCCACTGCGACCTGATCGGCCTGGGCGTCTCGGCCATCAGCCAGATCGGCGACCTCTACAGCCAGAACAGCAGCGATCTGGCGATCTACCAGCAAAGCCTGTCGAGCGCGCAACTGGCGACCCAGCGGGGGCTGGTGTGCAATCGCGACGACCGCATTCGCCGGGCAGTGATCCAACAGCTGATCTGCCATTTCGAACTGGACTTCGAGCAGATCGAAAGCACCTTCGGCATCGATTTTCGCGGCTACTTCGTTGCCGAATGGCCGGCGCTGCAACGCTTGCAGCGCGATGGCCTGATCAGCCTCGATGCCCAGCGCATCGAAGTGCAGCCGGCCGGACGCCTGCTGGTGCGCTCGGTGTGCATGGTGTTCGACGCCTACCTGGCGCAGCACTCGCAACAGCGCTTCTCGCGGGTGATATGACCCGAGCCGAGCCTCGGCAGGCATGGACAGCCTGCCTCGGGTCCAGCGGAAGAAGCGTTTCCCCAGGTGACACCCCATCCCGTGCCGACCGCGGCCGCGGCGCACCACAACCGCGCACGCTGGCTACTGCCCACACCGTAAGGTACCCTTACGGCTTATGTGTGCTTTCCACAAGGATCGAAAGAAAATGTCCGAGCCAGTAAAACTGCGCCCCCACAACCAGGCCCACTGCAAGGACTGCAGTCTGGCCCCCCTGTGCCTGCCCTTGTCCCTGAATCTGGAAGACATGGACGCACTGGATGAAATCGTCAAGCGCGGTCGTCCTCTGAAGAAAGGCGAGTTCCTGTTCCGCCAGGGGGATAATTTCGGCTCGGTGTATGCGGTGCGCTCAGGCGCGCTGAAAACCTTCAGCCTGAGCGACAGCGGCGAAGAACAGATCACCGGTTTCCACCTGCCCAGCGAGCTGGTCGGCCTGTCGGGCATGGACACCGAAGCCTACCCGGTCTCGGCCCAGGCCCAGGAAACCACCTCGGTGTGTGAAATTCCCTTCGAGCGCCTCGACGAGCTGTCGGTGCAACTGCCGCAATTGCGCCGCCAACTGATGCGGGTCATGAGCCGGGAAATCCGCGACGATCAGCAAATGATGCTGCTGCTGTCGAAAAAGACCGCCGATGAGCGCATCGCCACCTTCCTGGTCAACCTGTCGGCCCGCTTCCGCGCCCGCGGCTATTCGGCCAATCAGTTCCGCCTGAGCATGTCGCGCAACGAGATCGGCAACTACCTGGGCCTGGCGGTGGAAACCGTGTCACGGGTGTTCACCCGCTTCCAGCAGAACGGCTTGCTCAAGGCCGAAGGCAAAGAGGTGCATATCCTCGACCCGATCCAGCTGTGCGCCCTGGCCGGCGGCTCGATGGACGCCTGATCGGCGAGGTGAATCAGGCTCTGTACGGAGAGTCTTGAGACGAAGGTGAGACAAGGCGAAAACAGCCGAGGAAGCGGAGTTTACAAGTTGTAAATGAGCATTCCGAGGCTGTTTTCAACGCAGTATCACCGAGTATCAAGGCTTTCCGTACAGAGCCTGGGTATACTGGCCGCCAGTTTTTCCCAGGATACCCGCCACATGCACAGCGACACCTTCGACCTCAAAGCCCTGATCCGCCCGGTCCCTGACTTTCCCAAACCGGGCGTCATCTTTCGCGACATCACCCCGCTGTTCCAGTCGCCACGAGGCCTGCGCTACGTGGCCGATCAGTTCATCGAACGCTACGTCGAAGCGCCGTTCAGCCACATCGGGGCGATGGATGCGCGTGGCTTTCTGATCGGCTCGATCATCGCCCACCAGCTCAACAAGCCGCTGATCCTGTTCCGTAAACAGGGCAAGCTGCCGGCTGATGTGCTGTCCGAGGGCTATCAGACCGAATACGGCGAGGCCTTCCTCGAAGTGCATGCCGACAGCCTGTGCGAGGGTGATTCAGTGGTGATCTTCGATGACCTGATCGCCACCGGCGGTACGCTGCTGGCGGCTACCCAGCTGATTCGTCGCACCGGCGCCCAGGTGTTCGAAGCCGCGGCGATCATCGACCTGCCAGAACTGCAAGGCTCGCAGCGCCTGCAAGACCGCGGCGTGCCGACCTTCTGCCTGACCGAGTTTTCGCTGGCTGAGTGTTGAGTATCGTTGCCGCAGTGGCTCGGGCCGGCCTCGCCGGCCTTCGCGGGTAAACCCGCTCCTACGCCAAACCGGTAGGGGGTAGGTTTACCCGGCGCCCTGCTGTTCTCTCAATACACGATCGGCTTGCGCCCGGCAAAGGCATGCGCCAGGGTGCCGCCATCGACCAACTCCAGCTCACCGCCCAGCGGCACGCCGTGGGCGATGCGGGTGGCGCTCAGGCCCTTCTCGGCGAGCAACTGGGCAATGTAATGCGCAGTGGCCTCGCCCTCGACGGTGGGGTTGGTGGCCAGAATCACCTCAGTAAAGGTGCCCTGCTCTTCGATGCGCGCCATCAGTTGCGGAATGCCGATGGCCTCAGGCCCGAGGCCATCGAGGGGTGACAAATGGCCCTTGAGCACGAAGTAGCGCCCGCGGTAGCCGGTCTGGTCGACGGCGAACATGTCCATCGGCCCTTCCACCACGCACAGCTGGGTGTCGTCACGGCGCGGGTCCGCGCATTGCGGGCACAGTTCCTGCTCGGTCAGCGTACGGCACTGGCGACAGTGGCCTACGCCTTCCATCGCCTGGCTGAGCGCCTGGGCCAGGCGCGCACCGCCACTGCGGTCACGCTCGAGCAACTGCAAGGCCATGCGCTGGGCGGTTTTCTGACCCACCCCCGGCAGAATGCGCAGGGCGTCGATCAGTTGGCGAATCAGGGGGCTGAAGCTCATGGGGCGGACCTGCGCTGGACGAGTGGTAAAACGCGCGAGGGAGCGGCAGCCTTGCGGCTACTGCTCCCCCGTGGCAAACGAATGAAAATCAGAACGGCATCTTGAAGCCCGGCGGCAGTTGCATGCCGGCGGTCATGTTGCCCATTTTCTCCTGGTTGTTCTGCTCGACCTTGCGCACGGCGTCGTTGACGGCAGCGGCGATCAGGTCTTCGAGCACTTCCTTGTCTTCCTGCATCAGGCTGTCATCCAGGCTGATGCGCTTGACGTCATGACGACCGGTCATCACCACGCTGACCAGCCCGGCGCCGGACTGACCGGTGACTTCTGCCTTGGCCAGTTCTTCCTGGGCCTTGGCCATTTTTTCCTGCATTTGCTGGGCCTGTTTCATCAGACCAGCCATGCCACCTTTCATCATGGGGAATACCTCGATTGGGTGTGTGCTGCCGCCCGGTGCGTACCGGGCGCATGGTTATTCGTTCAGGTGCCCTGGCTGACCAGAGACTCTACCGGGGTAATAGTATCCTGCCGCACGGTGGCGCCAAACCGCTGGACCATCTGTTGGATCAACGGGTCCTGCTCGATCGCCACTTCCGCCTCACGCTGGCGCTCGGCGCGTTTGCGCGAGGCCGCCTGGGCCGGGGTTTCCTGCTCGGGCCGGATCAGTTCGATGGTCAGGCTCAGGGTGCGGCCAAAATGCTGATTCAGCGCCTCGTTGAGCCGGCGCTGCTGGGTAATGTTGAACAGCGCGCCCTGGGCCGGATCGAGGTGCAGCAGCCAATGGTCGTTGTCATTGGAGATCAACGTACAGTTGGCGGCAATGTTACCCGTCATACCCGAGACCGGCAGCGCCGGGAATAATTCCAGCCACTCGAGGGCCAGGCCGGTGGCCGGCTGCGCCGCAGGCAGTGGCTCGGCAGGTGCCGCTGGCGCCTCTTCCTGCACATGCTCGGCCAGCTCGTCGAGGTAGCTGAAGGCCACCGGCTCCGCCGAGGCGGCTTCGTAATCTTCATCCGGCGGAATGTCGCCGTCGCGGTCCATGCCCGCCGATTCATACGCCGAAGGGTCGAAGGGCGGCTCGTCATCGTCGATCGGAGGTGGCAGATCATTGCGCATCGTTGCAGGCGGGCCTGGGGTCGCAGGCGATGGCACCGGGGCTGCGGGCTCGGACTCATCTGCCGCAGACACCTGCCAGGGCACGTCGACCACCTGCGTCGGCGCAGCCTCGGCTTCGCCGGTGCTGGGTGGCGCGTCCTCGGCTTCAGGCGCGGGCATCGGCGCTGGCATCGACACGGCCACAGGCGCTGGTGCCGTCGCTGGCGCCTTGATCGTGTCTGCCACCGGCTGGGTGGAATCAGCTGTGGCCTGGCTGATCCCCACTGGCTTTAGCACCGGCCTCGGCGCATCGTCGTTGTCCGCGGGGCGGAACGCCAACATGCGCAGCAGGACCATTTCGAAACCGCCGCGCGGCTCAGGCGCCAACGGCAGGTCACGCCGGCCGATCAGGCCCATCTGGTAATAGAACTGCACGTCTTCGGCAGGCAAGGCCTGGGCCAGGGCCAGCACCCGCTCGCGGTCGCCCTGGCCATTGTCGACGGCCTCGGGCAGCGCCTGGGCGATGGCCACGCGGTGCAGCACGTTGAGCATTTCGGCCAGCACCCCGCTCCAGTCCGGGCCTTGTTCGGCAAGTTCGCGCACCGCTTCGAGCAGCGCCCGCGCATCGCCTTCGAGCAAAGCGTGCAGCACGCCATACACCTGGCCGTGGTCGAGCGTGCCGAGCATCGCCCGCACGTCGGTTGCCAGCACCTTGCCCTCGCCAAAGGCGATGGCCTGATCGGTGAGGCTCATGGCGTCACGCATCGAGCCATCGGCCGCACGGCCGAGCAGCCACAGGGCGTCGTCCTCGAACGGCACGTTCTCTGCGCCGAGCACATGCTGAAGATGCTCGACCACCCGTTCCGGAGTCATGTTCTTCAGCGAGAACTGCAGGCAGCGCGACAGGATCGTGGCCGGCAGCTTCTGCGGGTCGGTGGTGGCCAGGATGAACTTGACGTACGGCGGCGGCTCTTCGAGGGTCTTGAGCAGCGCGTTGAACGAATGGCTCGAGAGCATGTGCACTTCGTCGATCAGGTAGACCTTGAAGCGCCCACGGCTCGGCGCGTACTGCACGTTGTCGAGCAGCTCGCGGGTGTCTTCGACCTTGGTGCGGCTGGCGGCGTCGATCTCGATCAGGTCGACGAAGCGGCCTTCATCGATTTCGCGGCACACCGAGCAGGTGCCGCAGGGCGTTGAGGTAATGCCGGTTTCACAGTTCAGGCACTTGGCGATGATGCGCGCGATGGTGGTCTTGCCGACCCCGCGGGTGCCGGTGAACAGATAGGCGTGGTGCAGGCGCTGGTTGTCGAGCGCGTTGATCAAGGCCTTGAGCACGTGGGTCTGGCCGACCATTTCGCGGAACGAGCGCGGACGCCATTTTCGTGCAAGGACCTGATAACTCATGAAAAACGTCGAACCTGAGCGAGCAAAGAGGGCTAATGCTAGCGGAGCGGGGGAAGAATTGCACCTTGCACGATGGCGAGCGGCGCGCTGTGGGCTCTCGCGCCCGGCTCGACCGTAACACGCCGCACGAAACGCAATACAAGTGAGAATGCGAAAACTTTTTATTTACATTTTTTTCACAAACTCATAGCCTTCTGCCTGCACTGACGGCCCAGTGCCCTCCCCCTGAAACGGATGTTCTTCCCTTATCGAATTTCGACCTCGCCCTGCTCCCGGCGCAGGTCCGCTTGAGCTGTGCCTGAGGATTATCCAGCATGAATCGTTTCCCCCTGTGCCGTCTGGCGCTGTTCGTCTCGCTGGCCAGCGCCAGCGCTCTGGTCCACGCCGCGGAGGTGGTCGAACTCGGCGCCAGTACCATCACCGCCGACGCTGACAGCCTGAAGAACCAGGCGACCACCGAGGGCACCCGCTCGTACACCACGGGCGCGATGAGCACCTCGGCGGGCCTGCCGCTATCGGTTCGTCAGACCCCGCAGTCGGTGAGCGTCATCACCCGCCAGCGTATTGAAGACCAAGGGCTGAACGACCTCAGTGACGTGGTGAAGTCTGCCCCCGGCGTCACCCTGCGCAAGTTCGGCTCCGACCGCCAGGAATTCCTCGCCCGTGGCTTTCGCATCGACAACATCATGTTCGATGGCCTGCCCAGTTCGATGGGCACGTTCTCCCTGGATACCCTGGCATCGCCGGACATGGCGATCTATGACCGCATCGAAGTGGTGCGCGGCGCGACGGGCCTGACCACCGGTGCCGGCGATCCATCGGCGACGCTGAACCTGGTGCGCAAGCGGCCCACCGACACGCCCCAGGTCAGCGTGACCACCAGCGCTGGAAGCTGGGATCGCTACCGCACCGAAGTCGACGCCTCCAACAAACTCAACGACAGCGGAACCGTGCGCGGTCGCGTGGTGGCTGCCTATGCCGACAACCACAGCTTCGTCGATGTGCGGGAAAGCAAGAACCAGACGTTCTACGGCGTGCTGGAAGCCGACCTCGACGCCGCGACCACCGTCACCCTTGGTGCCTCGAAACAGCGTCAGGACAAGACCTCGGACTGGGGTAGCCTGCCCAGCGGTCCCAATGGCGAAGACCTGGGGCTGTCGCGCTCGACCTACCTGGCAGGCAAGTGGGGCTACTGGGACCAGGACAACTACACCCTGTTCGGCGACATCACCCATACCTTCGCCAACGGCTGGAAAACCAAGCTGGCCCTGCAGAAGATGTGGAACGAGTCCGACACGTTCTCCAATTACGTGACTGCCTACCCGTATACGTCCGTCGACGACCTGGGCACCGCGTCAGGCCACTATCTGACCGATGATGACCTCCTCAACGTCGATGCCTCGCTTAGCGGCGCATTCGATGCAATGGGCCGCGAGCATGAATTCCAGATGGGCATCAGCCGGCGCGAACAAAATTACCGTATCCGTGGCGGCTATTCGGGCGCGACGCCAATTGATATTTATGCGTTTGACCCAGGAAGCGTGAGCAAACCCTCTGACGCGGAATTGGAGCCTTACGCTAAAAAATCGACGACTACTGAAAAAGCAGCCTATGCAGTCGCTCGCCTGAATCCTATTGATCCTCTACACGTGATCTTGGGTGGTCGGGTCAGTTGGTTCGACTTCGACAGTGAAACCACGGGCCGCACTTATACGATCAACAGCAGCTACAAGACCACCCGCGAATTCACTCCTTATGCCGGCGTGATCTACGACCTCAATGACACGTATTCGGCTTACGCCAGCTACACCGAAATCTACAAGCCCCAGGAAGTCCAGGATCGGGCAGGCAAAGTGCTCGATCCGATGACCGGCGAAAGCTACGAAATCGGCTTGAAGGGCGAATACTTCAACGGCGCGCTGAATGCCTCGGTTGCGTTGTTCGACATGACCCAGCAGAACCGCTCCTACGCCTTGGATTCAAGCGTATCAGGCTGCAACCCGTCAGTGACTTGCTACGCAGCCGCAGGCGAAGTGCGCAGCCGCGGTATCGACACCGAGCTCACCGGTGCGCTGACGCCGAACTGGAATTTCTCGGCGTCGTACACCCTGCTGCTGAGCCAGTACACCAAGGACGACACGTACGAAGACAAGCGTTTCGCCCCGGAACAACCCAAGCACCTGTTCAAGGCTGCCACCACCTACAACCTCACCGGCGAGCTGAGCAAGTGGCGCGTCGGCGCTGACGTATTCGCCCAAAGCGAGACCTACAACCGCGTCGGCACCGGCCACGCCGTGCAGGACAGCTACGCCGTGCTGGGCCTGATGGCCGGGTACCGCTTCGACGAGCACTGGGATGGCCGGGTCAACTTCAACAACGTGACCGACGAGAAATACTGGCAGGGCATTCCCACCGGCACCGGCATGGGCACCTATGGCGATCCGCGCAACCTGATGTTCAGCCTGAAATGGACGCTGTAAAGCTGGACACGTGAGCCACCGCGCTGTGAACTGTCGCGCAGTTCACAGCGCCATTCACCCGCGTAATACCCACGCGGCCAGGAACAAGCCCACTCCAAACAGCGAATGCGTCGCCACACTGCGCAGGCAATTGCGCAGCGGCGTGGTCGTGCGGCGGGCAAACAGCCCCGCCCCTAACGCTGGCTGCATCACGCACAGCGGCAGCAGCACCGTACAAACGCCGAACGCAAGCGCAGGCCACAGCGTCGGCGCCATCAGCCAGCCCTCCCCAGCCAGCAGCACGAACGCCAGTGCAAACACCACACCCACCAGGTAGTGAATCGACCATCCGGCCAACCGCTCGTATGCGACCGGCGCCGCAGAGGCAATCGAATCATGCCGCCATACACCCCGCCGCCAATGCCCGATCCAGCGCCCGACCATGGCGTAATCGAAGGTGCGCAAGCCCCGGCGCTTGAGCAGCCAGGTCCAGGCATCCATGAGCAACGTGGCGCCAACACTGATCGGCAGGCTGGCGAACATAAGCGACAGGGTATTCATAAGCGTCTCCGACAATTGACCACAAGCAACCTGCCGCGCAGCATGCAAGTTGAAGTCAACTTCAAGTCAAGGACTGCCCATGGACATTGCCGACGTCGCCCGCCGCAGCGGCGTACCCGCCTCGACCCTGCGCTACTACGCCAACAAAGGGCTGATCACTGCGCTGTCTGCGCAAGGCCAGCGCCGCCAGTTTCCGGCGACCGTCATCGAACGCCTGGCATTGATCGCTCTAGGCCAGGCCGCCGGTTTCTCGCTCGACGAAATCGCTGCCATGCTCGCCGAACAGCAAGTCGACCGCGCCCTGCTGTCAAACAAGGCCGACGCCCTGGACGCCCGCATTCGCCAACTGCAAGCCATGAGCAAGGGCCTACGGCACGCGGCGCAGTGCCCCGAAGAAAATCATCTGGCGTGTCCGACGTTTCGGCGTTTGATGAAGGTTGCGGCGGTGAGCGAGCGCAAGAACAGGCGCACGCAAGCGTACAAGCCGGGCAAGGGGTTGCCGGCTGGATGAGGATGCAATGGGGAGAGAAGACATTTCAGGAGCCTGAAATGGAGGCAGCCCCACCAGCCACACCCCGGCACACGATGTTCCCGCTATGGCTGCTCCATTCCGGGCCTGACCAGATGGCATGCAAGCATGCTCGGGAATCAATGCGGGCCTTATGGGGCAAGGGTTTGAGGCTATTGAGGTCGTCGAACATCCTGCCATACTGGCATCCAGCATGAGGCCTCAAAGCTTGGGGTGTGACCAGAATTGTTCCACCTTATTGGTCCACTCTGGTGCTCTCCTATGGCTTACATCGTCCCTCGCCAATCCGTTTACTACCTTAATCTGCGACTACCGAAGCATCTATTCCATCAGCGTCAAACCTTACGCATATGCCTGCGTGTGCGAGAACGTCAGGCTGCATTGTTCCTTGCCAGCTCTCTAGCTCAGCAAGTGCGTTACCACCTAACTGAACATCCTCTGACAGCCCCTGAAACGCTGCAGTGGCGAGACTCTACCCCTCAGCCAATCACCATGGCTGCACCACGAAGACCCATAGCGGCCACAGCGAAGCCACAAAGCGACGGTCCTACCCTCGCCACCCTGTCCAAACTCTATATAGAAGACGGGAAACGCGGTGGCACGTGGCGGCAAGTCAGTGCGGATGAAGTCGAGCGTGCCCTAGCCGATCTATTCGAGCTGTTTGGCGATATGCCAGCGAACGCCTTCGATTCCCAGCAAGCTCGCGTACTAAAAGAACGTCTCAGCCGCTGCCCCCAGTACTTCGGGTTACGGCCAGAATTCAAGGGGAAGACCTTGAGGCAAGTGATCGAGTCAGCCAGCACTTACAAGACCGTCACAGCCGTCACAGTGAACAACCGGCCACGCAAACTCACGGCCTTCATGAACTGGCGCAAGGCGAACGGGTATGTCGCTGAGAACCCGTTGGCTGGAATCAAGGTCATGGCGGGATCAGCGAAGGAAGCACGCTTGTCATTTGACCACCGCGATCTGACTGCACTGCTTGATCATGAAGCGCTGCGAAAAGAAGCCCGCAAGCATCCATGGCGCTACTGGCTGCCACTGCTTGGCGATGATTGCACTTCGTTTGCGGCCATAGCCCAGTGCCTCAACTCAAAGGGGGTAACCACAGCACGGGGAAGTGCATTTCAACCTATGACTGTATCTCGCCTTATGGCTCGCCTTGGGTTGTCTTTTAACATCAACGGCTAATAGCCCCTATATGCTCATAGGAGGCGATTAAAGCAAATGTTCCGGTGGGCCTGCGCACTAACTCCCCCAAGATATTTTGAAATTCGAGCCATTGACCACTATGGGAGTGACAGCCCACACTTGAAGTCGACCTCCATCTGTCAGGATTTTTAGCCACTTGGCCAGCACTACCAGGCTAATCGAGGACTCTCCAGCAGATTCCCCAGCCCCCTCTGATATTCTCCCTCTAGAACACCGCCAATATTCCCGCCAGGGTAAGGTGCCGTAGAAACATTTTAGGGAATGTCAATTTTAACCGCTATGAATAGGCGGTTTTGACTCGTAAAAGCTTTGCGATATGCTTCAGCGAGTCATGGTTATTTCTAGCAGCCAGCGGGCGTGGCGGTGTGGCTCCATAAGTAGTGCTAGGTCTTTTGTCCATTGTCGCCTGCCCTATAGCGTTGAGTTCCCGTGCAGCTCTGAGCACATCAACTCTCGAAGGCAACCGGAAGACTAGAACTGCAAGCCTGTAGCAGATTATTACCTCAGCTTTTGATACAAGCTCGGCGGCGTGGTCGTAAATCTTAGCAGAAATTTCTGCATCTTCCATTCCGTTGGTAATTTTAGCCTGATGACGAAGCATCGTGTTAGAAGTGCTGCCGATGGTTCCCTTTAGATTTTGCACGGGTTCGATGAACAGCTTGAGCACCGCTTGCCCTACCACGAAAATTATCACACCGCCGACTATGGTTGCTAGGGGCGTAAACCAATGTAACTGTGTAGTCAAGCTCATTTATAGATCCACTCCAGAAGCGGGGCAGCAATAGAAATCACGATCGCCAATGTTGACAGCCACGTTGCCAGCCTGAACTTATTACTCTCTTCCTGAAGCCCAGCCAAGACAGATGCCAGCAACGGAAAATTAACGCAGTGCCTATCCTCACCTACGGCTAATGAGAAGAAGGCAACCCTGGGCGCGTTATCTCTTGCGTATCCATATTTTTGTTCTAAGTGATAATAAAGCCTACCGAAAACGATATCGGAATCGACACCAAGCCTCATCGCTAACAGCTTGCAATCAATGGGCATGTGAATTTTCCCTTTACGGCCATTATAAACATCTGACTCTTGGGAAAAATTGGCAAAGGCCTCATAATACTCTTCGTAGATAGCGTCGAGGACTTCGAGGTCGGAGGGAACTTTCATGACTTTCATCCATGGCTGAGATAGCATAGCCTACCATGTTGGCACCTAGCCATAAGACCCCCCTGATGCCAGTGAACCACATCATCCTTTAAGCTGTGGGGACCCGGCATCAACGCCAGCTTAGGGAAATCTCCGATATGGATTACAAGACCGCTGCTACATCTGATGCATTGGAAGCGCTGCATATCAGTCAATCCGCTATCCGGGCTGCCCTAAAAGAACTATCGCTGTGGGTAAGCCAGCGTGGGTGGACGCACATACACTATAACTTAATGACTGCCCTTCAGACGCACGATACGAACGCAGATGCCGTAACGTCAGCAATCGACCGCATACGCTCATAGCCGCCTTCAGGGCGGCTTTTTCGTACCCTGATATTTTGGAATCCTAGCTGGCTAGTGGGTAGCTGATCGGCGTGGGGGTTAGGCACCGCCCGATTGATGGTCAGAGCTGAGCCACCACTGCGAAGCCTCATTTCCAGAAATGAACCCCGTGATATTTCAACCCCAGATATCATAGGGATATTTGCGTGTAGGCAAAGGCCAGTTTAAAAAGGGGCAGCTAGCCGTTATTGTGGTGGCCCATCTATCCCACAGGACTTCCGATGACTGCACACCCATCTTGGGCACCCTGCATAGCCGACGCCTACGCCAATAAATACGGCGAGGTAGCTGAAGACTTCTTATCGCTCGTGGTCATTCCATCGCTGGCAGCCCTAGAACAGAAAGGCGTTGAAATTGCGAAACAGGAAGATCAAGCGCTTGCTGCCTTCCATCTACATGATCATCGCCACCTGATTACAAAGACCAGCATGGCGCTATGCTTAGGCATCCAGTCGCTTTGGGAGCAGCAGCTACGCGATTACCTTTGCTACTGTGGCGTGAAGGTAAAGCACAAAGGCAGCACAGTGGACCTTATACAAAGCGCCAAGTGGGGAGTCACGGGCAAGATGCCTTCACTGAACCAGTTGTTCCACGAGATACGCGGCTTGCCAATTGAGGAGTTTGAGTCTTACAGCCGTCTCGACAAGCTTCATGTACTAGGGAACGTGTGTCGGCATGGCGAGGGGGACTCAGCGGCAAAGCTCAGGGCAATGTACCCTGAGTTATGGCCAATGGTTGGTACTGATAGCGAGCCGTTTGGCATGGCCGTAGCACCTCAGAGGCCCGTGAAAGGCATGCTGGTTTCCGCTGAACTGCTGCGAGACTTTGTGAACTCAGTTGTACTGTTCTGGCTGGACATGCGGATTGCTTGCACTGAGGGGCTTATGTGGGACGCCCCAGCGATGTCCAAGGAAGTGGCAAAGCTTCAAGCCCAGAGAGGCGCCCTGCTATGATTATGGCGCCAATAGGGGCTGGGGAGTTGCGGCCCCTTTGTCAGCAAGCGAAGCTACATTCCTCACACGAAATGCCCCATCAGTCCCAAGGCAAGGGACCATCTCGCTCCGCTGAATAAGGTTCCCGTAGCCCAACTCCGACAGGTGGAGTAGCGGATTCAGCCACGCCAGTCGCCGCTAGCTGGTAACGATCAAGTAATGGCGTTTGATGCGACAGCTTCACAGCATTGAGACGCCCCTTGAATGCTTTACCATCTGGATGACCGCAAGCTATGAGTCTCCCCACCCGCCCCATCGCACGGTTGTAGACCGGTTCGAGATCGAGCCAACGACTACCGGCCTCGCTCATTAGCTCAAGCTCCCGAACTGCTGAGCGTATGCATTTACGCTCCGATTTCGTCAGCCCTGGTGTAGGATTGAACACACTCAATCCTGTCACCGTAACCGGCTGGAAGGTTGCGTCATCAGCTTTGATGCCCTGACCACGAACACGTATATGAAGCTTCGCACGCTTCTGGCGACACCCTTTGGAAGCCAGCATCCCAGTGATGGTTGAAACGATGTCGGATAGCTCGTCCGATGACGGCTCATGGCGACAAGAAACAGTGATGTCATCAGCAAATCGGGAGTACTGAAAGCCGCGCCCCATGAGGTCTTCTACTATCTTGGGCTCTACGTCCCAGAACAACAAATTTGCAATGTAGCCGCTGGTGCTAGCGCCTTGGGGAGTACTACCCTCACGGGTACATATAGACGAAAGCAAGGTTGCTACAGGCGTGCTGAATCCGAACAGCTGACGAAATAAGGCATCAACCTGCTGCATTGATATAGACGGGTAGAAGTTCTGGATATCCTGAAGAACGAGGTACTTTGATCCTGCATGCACAGCCGCATTACTATGGATGCTTCTCGGAGACTGACGATCCTTGATCCCGCCATGGAGGTAGGCAGGGAAAACCGCTTTTGACAACAGTCTGTCAACTAGTTTGCGTTGCACTCTCTTGAGAGGCTCATGAGCATCGTACGTGTCTCGCGTCTCAGGCGGCATGCCCGGCTTGACTTTCTTCTGTTGGGGCACATGGCGGTACATTCGGTCAGCTCTGGCGGCCAGCCTTTCAAGCAGTTGCTCGCTCTCGCCAAGCGCTAGGGCCAATGACTTCACACTATGAATTGGCCTGAAGGGGTACCTGGGAGCGTCCAAATTCCAAACCCTGAAATGAAGAAGGGCCGATACGTAGATCGGCCCCTCAGAATTCGAATGATGTGATTTGCTGCGTCATGGGATCAACCCAATGAGCTTGTCCATAGCATCACAGACATACTCCCAGTACTCAAGCTTGTTTTCCCAGAGATCCAAAAGTGCTTGGCGAATCACGAGCTCCTTCACTACGTCACGAAGGCGCTTTATACGACTGCCATTCCCTCTTTCCTTCTTTGAATTCTTGCCATTGACTGTAACGCGGGTGTCTTGGTTATTGTGCTTTTGCAGCTCTGTCCGAGGACTAGCCGCTTTCTTAGATCGCAACATGGTATAGCTCCTTGACCGGCGAAATTGCCGCCGCCAAAGCATTCCGGGCCGAATGGAACTACCAAGACACCACTACAAACCACAGTTCTGCTTTCCGATCTTGATAAATCAAGATCGGAAAGCCGTCGCCGCCACATCTCGTCACCGTGAAGAGCTTCGCCGTAAAGACTTAACGCACAGCATCACGTTAGCGCTGCCCTGCATCACCGTAATGGCCGAAACCGTAGGGGACGTGAGGAGCGTGACGTTTATCGGTGACGCGTATCGATAGCGCACAGTGACGGGTCGTGCGGAGAGGTAGCTTTGACGAACATCAAAGCTGGTCGGTTTCCCAACCACCAACTGCAAGCCCAGAGAATTTAACCATGTTTAAAGAGCACCTGGACGGTACGCCCAGCGAGTTCTTTATACCCTTCGATAGAACACGAAGCAATGCCAATGTGCCACTAAATATGACAAGGCTTTGAGAGAGGGCTTTAGCAGCTTAGAATGCACAGCACGACGCACCACTAAGATGTACCTAAACGCTGTCACACTTCGAGATTTTTGAGCGAGAAATCCTTGAGAATTCAAGGACTTGCATAATGGAGGCAGCCCCACCAGCCACACCCCGGCACACGATGTTCCCGCTATGGCTGCTTCCTTCCGGATCTGACCAGGTTAACGGGTAATCATTGCGGGGGGACCGGTGGGGCCACCACTACGCGGTTCGCCATGTGACGAACCGCGCCATTGTACCGCTCTGAAGCGAAGTTACAACCTCTGTCTCAAGAAAAAACCATCATTTCTCAATGACTTGTCTTCGAACTCGGCTCAGAGGGTGATGCCGTGCTCGCCAAGGAAGGTGATGAAGGCGTCTTCATCGAGCACCTTCAGGCCCAGTTCATTGGCTTTGGTCAGCTTGGAGCCGGCGCCGGGGCCGGCGACCACGCAGTGGGTCTTGCTCGACACCGAGCCTGCCACCTTGGCGCCAAGCCCTTCGAGGTGGTCCTTGGCGATGTCGCGGCTCATGCGCTCGAGGCTGCCGGTCAGCACCCAGGTCTGCCCGGCCAGGGGCAGGCCTTCGGCGGTCTTTTTCTCGCTGCTCCAGTGCATGCCGAAGTCCAGCAGTTGGGCCTCGATGGCGCGCGCCAGTTGCTGGTGTTCGGGGTCCTTGAAGAATTCCCGTACAGCCTCGGCGGGTTTGGCTGACAGGGCCTGGCGCAAATCGATGCCGTCGGCGGCGATGATGGCGTCGAGGGAGCCGAGCTTGGCCACCAGTTTTTCTGCGCCGGTCGGGCCGACTGAGGCGATGTCGAGCTTGGCGATCAGCCCGGCGAGCGTGGTGCTGGCAGCGAACTCGGCCGCCAGCTCGCCTTGGTCCTGCAACTGCATGCCGCTTCCGAGCAACTGTTCGATGACCTGCTGGTTGTGCGGGTCCTGGAAGAAGTTGTGAATTTCATAGGCCACTTCCAGGCCGATGTCCGGCAGGTAGGTGAGCACCTGCGGTAGCGCCACCTGCACCCGCGCCAAGCTACCCAACGAGCGCGCCAGCACCTTGGCGGTCTCTTCACCGACATCGGGAATGCCCAAGGCATAGATGAAGCGCGCCAACGTCGGCTTTTGGCTGGCCTTGATC
This sequence comes from Pseudomonas cremoricolorata DSM 17059 = NBRC 16634, assembly GCF_000425745.1. Taxonomy (GTDB): domain Bacteria; phylum Pseudomonadota; class Gammaproteobacteria; order Pseudomonadales; family Pseudomonadaceae; genus Aquipseudomonas; species Aquipseudomonas cremoricolorata. The sequence continues at coordinate 303,938 of NZ_AUEA01000002.1, forward strand.
GCCTCCAGCAGCTTGTTGCTCGACACCTCGGCGAAGCCTTCCAGCGCCACTATCTGGTCGAAGGTCAGTTGGTAGAGGTCGGCCGGGGAGCGGATCAGCCCTTCGTCGACCAGTTGCTCGACGCTCTTCTCGCCGATGCCGTCGATGTCCATGGCCCGTCGCGACACATAGTGGATGATCGCCTGCTTGAGCTGCGCCGCGCAGCTCAGCCGGCCCACGCAGCGGTACACCGCGCCTTCGCTGATGGTCGCCCTGCCCTTGCTGCGCTTGACCAGCTGGGTGCGCTCGACCTGCGAACCGCACACCGGGCACTGGCTGGGAATCTGCACGGCGCGGGCGTCGTCCGGACGACGCTCGAGGACGACTTGCATCACCTGCGGAATGACGTCACCGGCACGGCGGATGATCACCGTGTCGCCGATGTGCACATCCAGGCGGGCGATTTCATCCATGTTGTGCAACGTGGCGTTGGACACCGTCACCCCAGCCACCTTGACCGGGCGCAGGCGCGCCACCGGCGTCACCGCGCCGGTGCGGCCCACCTGAAACTCCACATCGAGCACTTCGGTGAGCTCTTCGAGCGCCGGAAACTTGTGGGCGATGGCCCAGCGCGGTTCGCGGGCGCGAAAGCCCAGTTCGCGCTGCGAGGCCAAGCTGTTGACCTTGAACACCACGCCGTCGATTTCGTAGGCCAGCGCAGTGCGTCGCTCACCGATGTCACGGTAATAGGCCAGGCACTCCTCGATGCCGGCGGCGTGCTTGAGTTCATGGCTGATCGGCAGGCCCCAGACCTTGAGCTGCTGCAGGGTGTCGATATGGCTGGGGGCGATGGGCGCGGAAGTCTGGCCGACGCCGTAGCAGCAGAATTCCAGCGGTCGGCTGGCGGTGATCTTCGAGTCGAGCTGACGCAGGCTGCCGGCAGCGGCGTTGCGCGGGTTGGCGAAGGTCTTGCCGCCAACCTCAGCCTGGGCGGCGTTGAGGCGCTCGAAACCGGCCTTGCTGATGAACACCTCGCCGCGCACTTCCAGCACCTGCGGCCAGCCGCTGCCGTGCAGCTTGAGCGGCACGTTGCGGATGGTGCGCACGTTGCTGCTGATGTCTTCGCCGGTGCTGCCGTCACCGCGGGTGGCGCCTTGCACCAGTTGTCCGTCGCGGTACAGCAGGCTGACCGCCAGGCCATCGAGCTTGGGCTCGCAGCTGTAGTCCACCGCCGCGCCGTCGCCGAGCAGGTCGGCGCTGGGCAGGTCGAGGCCTTCGGTGACGCGGCGACCGAACTCACGCAGGTCGGCTTCTTCGAAGGCGTTACCCAGGCTAAGCATGGGCACTTCGTGACGGATCTGCTGGAAGGCCGCCAAGGCCGCGCCGCCCACGCGCTGGGTGGGCGAATCCGGAGTGACCAGATGCGGATGCTCGGCCTCGAGCGCCTTCAGCTCGTTGAACAAGCGGTCGTATTCGGCGTCGGGCACGCTCGGCTCGTCAAGCACGTAGTAACTGTAGTTGTGCTTATCCAGCTCGGTGCGCAGCTCAAGAATTCGGGTTTCGGCGGTCATCTTCGGTGTTCTCTGCAAAGCAAAAGAGCAGCCAGGGGCTGCTCTCAGGTTCGATCATCGCGAGCAGATCGAGGGCCGATCTACTCGGTGGGTGCATCAGCGTTTCTGGGTCAGGGCGCGGCGTTCGAATTCGACGATGCGCTGACGGTAGTGCTCGATGGTTTGCGCGGTGAGCACGCTGCGCTGGTCGTCCTTCAGCTCGCCGTCCAGCTCGTGGGCCAGCTTGCGGGCAGCGGCGACCATCACGTCGAATGCCTGTTTCGGATGACGAGGACCGGGCAGACCGAGGAAGAAGCTCACCGCACGGGTGCTGAAATGGTCGATGTCGTCCAGATCGAAAATACCCGGTTTGACCGCATTGGCCATGGAGAACAGCACTTCGCCATGCCCGGCCATGCTTTCGTGGCGGTGGAAGATATCCATGTCGCCGAAGCGCAGGCCGCTTTCCAGGATGTTCTGCAGCAATGCCGGGCCTTTGAAACCGCCTGGATCGCGGGAAATGACGCTGATCACCAGCACTTCGTCGACCGGCGGCAAATCCTTGGCCGGGCTGGAGGCTGCGGCGAAGCCGTTGCCCGAGGTGTGCGACTCGTCGAAATCGTCATCACTGGCAGAGAACAGCTCCGGCTCGCGTGCTTCGCGCGGCTCGGCGGCCAGCGGCGCTTCGCTCGATTGCGGTTCGACGCGCTTGGCGCGCTTGGCGGGCTTGGCGGGCTTGACGTCGCGGTCGCGCCCCGACGCGCTCATCGATGGCAGGTCGGTTTCATCCAGTTCAGGTTCCTTGTGGGTGTCGAGCACCCGTGGCGGGCCGAGCACTTCAGCGCTGCCCTCATCGTCCTGGACGTTGGAATAATTGCGGTCCAGACGGAATTTCAAACGGCCTTTGCCGCCGCGCATGCGGCGCCAACCGTCGAAAAGAATGCCGGCAATGACAATGATGCCGATCAGGATCAGCCACTCGCGCAGACCGATTTCCATGTAATTCCCGTGCCTCTGTAAAAAAATATGCTGAAAAACAAAGGGTTCAAAAGCCCTTTAACACGTAGCGGCAAGCCTATGTTCTGCCAAGGCTTTTGCTGCGTGTAAAACGAGTGACATAAAGCTAGCACGACCTCGGCAAACTTTACACCGTCTGTCGGCCTTGTCAGGAAATTCCCCTACAAGACAGGCCCTATTCTTCCCGCATTAGCCGTCGACCATTGCCATCGCTGCCTCGACATCCACGGCAACCAGCCTGGAACAGCCCGGCTCATGCATGGTGACGCCCATCAACTGGTCGGCCATTTCCATGGCGATCTTGTTGTGGGTGATGTAGATGAACTGCACGGTCTCGCTCATTTCCTTGACCAGCCTGGCGTAGCGCCCAACGTTGGCGTCGTCCAACGGGGCATCGACTTCGTCGAGCATGCAGAACGGCGCAGGGTTGAGCTTGAAGATGGCAAATACCAGGGCCAGTGCGGTCAGTGCTTTCTCCCCACCCGACAGCAAATGGATGGTGCTGTTCTTCTTGCCGGGCGGACGGGCCATGATCGTCACCCCTGTATCGAGTAAATCTTCGCCCGTCAGTTCCAGATAAGCGCTGCCGCCACCGAAAACTTTTGGAAAAAGTGCCTGCAAACCGGCATTTATCTGATCAAAGGTATCTTTGAAACGATTGCGCGTTTCTTTGTCGATCTTGCGAATGACGTTTTCCAGGGTGTCCAGCGCTTCGGCCAGATCAGCGTTCTGCGCATCCAGATAGCGCTTGCGCTCGGACTGCTGCTGGTACTCCTCGATGGCTGCCAGGTTGATCGCACCAAGACGCTGGATGCGCCCTTCGACCTGCTCGATGGCCTGTTCGGTGAGAGGCTCGGTGGCGTCGTCCTCGAGGGTGGCGAGCACGCCGTGCAGGTCGTAGCCATCGGCAAGCAGTTGTTCCTGCAAGGTCTTGCGCCGCACATCCAGGCCCTGGCTTTCCAGGCGCATCTGCTCGAGCTGGCCACGCAGCAACTGGGCTTGTTGCTCGGCCTGGGTGCGGCGCTTTTCCACCTCACGCAGCTCACGGTCGGCGTCTTCCATGTGCAGGCGGGCCTGGCGCATTTCCTCGTCCACACTCATGCGCCGTTCGAGCAGTTCCTCAAGGGTCATGCTCAGTTCTTCCAGCGGTGCGGCGCCCTCCTCCAGGTTCAGGCTCAGCTGCTCCTGACGCTCGATCAGTCGCTGCGACTGCTGGGTCAGGCGCTCGAGGGCCTGGCGGGTGGATTCGTGCTGCGCGCGCAGCGAGCCGAGACGCACCGCCAGTTGATGGGCGTGATCCTTGTGCTGGCGAGCCTCCTGGCGAATACGGTCGAGGCGCTCGCGCAGGCCGTCACGCCGGGCCAGCAACTGCTCGCGCTGCTCGGTGTCCTCGGCCATCACCTCCAGCGCTTCTTGCAGCAGCAGGCGCGCTTCGCCGAGGGCTTCAAGCTCCAGCTCGCGCTGTTGCTCCAGCTCGCCCAGCTCGTGTTGCAGGCGCTGACGGCGCAGTTGCAGTTGCTCGGCACGGGCGCGACTGGCCGACAGGCGCGCCTTGAGCTCGCCCAGTTGGCGGTTTTCTTCCTGGCTGCGGCGGCGCAGCTGCTCGCGCTGGGCTTCGTGCTCGCGCAGTTGCTGATCCAGCGCAGCCAACTGCTGCTCGGCCTGCTCCAGGGCGTTGTGTTGTTGCTCGCGCTGGGCATCGAGCTGTTCGATTTCCTGCGCCCGCGCCAACATGCCGCCCTGGGCATCGGCGCCACGGCTGACGCGCAGGTAATGCTTGCCCACCCAGTAGCCATCACGGCTGATCAGGCTCTGCCCACTGGTCAGGGTGCCGCGCAGGGCCAGGGCTTGTTCGAGGCTTTCCACCGGCCTCACCTGGGCCAGCCACGGCGCCAGATCGGTGCGCCCGTTGACCTTGTCGAGCAGGCTGCCGGGGGCGGCGGTCGAGCCGCTGGCAGCGAGCAGCAGGCGCAGCTCACCGCTTTCCAAAAGGCTTGGGTCGAGCCCGGCAAAATCATCCACCAGTACCGCGTGCAGGTCGGCGCCGAGCACGGTCTCGACCGCCAGCTCCCAGCCGGCCTCCACGCGCAGCCCCTCGGCCAGCCGTGGCGCCGCTTGCAGGCCATGCTGGCGCAACCAGTCACTGGCCCCGGCGCTGGGCTCCAGCGCCGCCTGCTGCAAGGCTTCCAGCGACGCCAGACGCCCGCCCAGGCGTTGCAGTTCGCCCTGGCGGGTCTGCTGCTCGGTAGTGGCCTGGCGCACCTGTTCGCGCAGGCTGTCGAGGCGCTCGACCACCTGCTGCTCGGCCACCTGCAACTCTTCAAGCAGCATCTCGCCGCGGGCCACCTGCTCGCTCATGTCCAGAATCAGCGCGTCTTCCGGGTCGGCGCCGAGCTGTTCGCGCTCGTCAGCGAGCTTGCGCTGGCGCTCGAGCAGGCGCTCGAGGCCGGTTTCCAGTTGCTGCAGGCGAGCCTGCTGAACCTCGGCCTGACGCCGCGGCTCGGCGGAGCGGGTGTTGAAGGTGTCCCATTGCTCTTGCCAGCCGTGCATGCCCAGCTCGGCCTCTTCCAGGGCAGCGGCGGCCTCTTCGGCGGCATCGAGGCTCATGGCCTGCTCGGGCTCGAGCATTTCCAGCTCTTCGCCAAGGGTGGCCAGCAAGGTCTGGTCGTGGCCCAGGTGCGATTCGGTTTCCTGGCGGCTGCGTTCGGCTTCGCGCAGGTCGTCCTGCAACTGACGCAGACGCTGCTGGCCGTGCTGGATGCTCTGTTCGACCCGGGCGATATCGCCAGCCACCGAATAGAAACGTGCCTGCACCTGATTGAAACGTTCCGACAGCTCGTGATGGCCATCACGCAGCCGCTCGATACCGGCATCGGCGTTGCGCTGCTCGGCCACCAGCGCTTCGAAGGCGATTTCCTGGTCGGCAATTACCGCTTCGCGCTGTGCCACGCGCAGGTCCAGGTCACGCCAGCGCAGCGCCGCCAGGCGCGCCTTGAGCTGACGCTCCTGGTCTTTGTATTCGCGGTACTTCTCGGCCGCCTGGGCCTGGCGATGCAGGCGTTCGAGCTGGCGCTCGAGCTCTTCGCGCAGGTCGGTCAGGCGGGCAAGGTTTTCCTGGGTGCGGCGGATGCGGCTTTCGGTTTCCCGGCGGCGTTCCTTGTACTTGGAAATGCCTGCCGCCTCTTCGATGAAGTTGCGCAGCTCTTCGGGCTTGGCCTCGATCAGCTTGGAGATCATGCCCTGCTCGATGATCGAATAGCTGCGCGGGCCAAGGCCGGTGCCGAGGAAGATGTCGGTGATGTCGCGGCGCCGGCACTTGCTGCCGTTGAGGTAGTAGGTGTTCTGCGCCTCGCGGGTGACCTTGCGGCGGATGGAGATTTCCGCGTAGGCAGCGTACTCACCGACCAGGGTGTTGTCGCTGTTGTCGAACACCAGCTCGATGCTGGCCTGGCTGACCGGCTTGCGGCTGGTCGAGCCATTGAAGATGACGTCGGTCATCGACTCGCCACGCAGGTTCTTCGCCGAACTTTCGCCCATCACCCAGCGCACGGCGTCGATGATGTTCGACTTGCCGCAGCCATTGGGCCCGACCACGGCGGCCATGTTGCTTGGGAAGTTGACGGTGGTGGGGTCGACGAAGGACTTGAACCCGGCCAGGCGGATACATTTCAGACGCATCGATCAACCCTTCGCCAGCGCCGCCAGGACCAGCTCGCAGCTGCGCTGGCAGTAGGCGGTGAGTACCTCGCGGATGCGCGGCAGGTCACGCGCCAGCACCGCTTCGAGCAGGCGTGCGAACAGTTCCAGGTAGTCGATCATGCTGGCCTTGCGCTGGTCGAGGGCCAGGTAATAGGCGCGGCTCATGGCCGGTTGCAGGTTCTCGACGGTTTCTTGCAGGTACGGGTTGTCGGCAAATGGATAGGCGGCGCGCATCACCGCGAAGCTTTCGGCGACGAAGGTCTTGATGTCCTGGCGGTCGTGGGCCTGCTGCAGGCGCTGCTGGATGGCCAGAAACGGCAGCAGGTCGACTTCGTTGGCCCATTTGCGTGCCACTTCATTGCCCAGCAGGATGTAGAACTCGCCCATCAAGGTGCACAGGCTGCGCACGCTGCGCTCGTCCAGGCGGGTCACGTGGGCGCCACGCCGGGCAAGGATGGTGACCAGATGCCGGCGTTCGAGAATCAGCAGCGCCTCGCGTACCGAGCCGCGGCTGACGTTCAGCGCCTGGGTGACCTTCTGCTCCTGAATGCGCTCACCTGGGGCTAGTTCGCCGCGAATGATGCGCTCGGCCAGGTGATGTGCGATCTGCTCGGAGAGACTGTCCGGCGCCTTGAACGTCATGGGTGTCCTTGGGAAGCAATGAACGGGCAAAGGCGCGATTGTAGCGCACTTGCCCCGGCCTGGCGCAGCGTGGCGTGGCGCTTTGTGCGAGTTTGCGCGCAGGCACAGGATTGGGCGCGAACTATGCTTGCAGCATTGATGGGTGAAGGTGTGGAGCGGCCTTTCGACTGATTTCCTGACTTTAAGGTCAGAAAAATATTGACCACCCAATCAGCCGTGCATAGAGTCCGCCCTACAACAACAAAAACTCACAGCGAGGCCACCTCCGTGATCCAGTTTCTCGTCAACCAGACGCTGCGCAGCGAGCCGGCGCTGGACCCGAACATGACCGTGCTCGACTACCTGCGCCAGCACCTGGGCAAGACCGGCACCAAGGAAGGCTGCGCCAGCGGCGATTGCGGCGCCTGCACGGTGGTGGTCGGCGAACTGATCGATGACGGCGACGGCGAACGCCTGCGCTACCGCAGCCTCAACAGCTGCCTGACCTTCGTCGCCGCGCTGCACGGCAAGCAGCTGATCAGCGTCGAAGACCTCAAGCACCAGGGCCAGTTGCACAGCGTGCAGCAGGCCATGGCCGACTGTCACGGCTCGCAGTGCGGCTTCTGCACCCCCGGTTTCGTCATGTCGCTGTTCGCCCTGCAAAAGAACAGCGACGCTGCCGACACGCACCAGGCGCACCAGGCCCTGGCCGGCAACCTGTGCCGCTGCACAGGCTACCGGCCCATTCTCGACGCCGCGGCGCAGTGCTGCAGCGGGGACAACTCCGACCAGTTCGACGCCCGCCAGCAACAGACCATCGCCCAGCTCAAGGCCATTGCCCCGCAAGGCACCGCAGAGCTGGCCAGTGCCGACAAGCGCTGCCTGCTGCCGAGCACGGTGAGCGAGCTGGCCGAGCTGTACAGCGCCCTGCCCGAGGCACGGCTGCTGGCAGGCGGCACCGATCTCGCGCTGGAGGTCACGCAGATGCACAAGCGCTTGCCGGTGATGATCTACCTGGGCGGGGTGGCGGAGCTACGCGGTGTCGAGCAGCGCGACGGCCACCTGCACATCGGCGCCGCCACCGCGCTGAGCGACTGCCACGCGGTACTCGCCGCGCACTACCCAGACTTCGGCGCCCTGCTGCAACGCTTCGCCTCACTGCAGATCCGCAACCAGGGCACCTTGGGCGGCAACATTGGCAACGCCTCGCCCATCGGCGACGCGCCGCCGCTGCTGATCGCCTTGGGCAGCGAGTTGCTGCTGCGTCAGGGTCAGCGTCAGCGGCGCCTGGCCCTGGAGGATTACTTCATCGACTACCGGGTCACCGCCCGCGAGCCGGGCGAATTCATCGAGCAGGTCATCGTGCCGTGCGCGAGCGAGGCCTGGACCTTGCGCGCCTACAAGGTCTCCAAGCGTCTGGACGATGACATCTCCGCGGTGTGCGCAGCCTTCAACCTGAAGCTGCACGAGGGCAACGTCGAAGACCTGCGCCTGGCCTTCGGCGGCATGGCCGCGATTCCCAAGCGCGCGCGTGCCTGCGAAGCGGCGCTGCGCGGACAACCCTGGACCCAGGCCAGCATCGAGCGCGCCTGCCAGGCCCTGGCCGACGACTTCACCCCGCTGTCGGACTTTCGCGCCAGTCAGGCCTACCGCCTGCTGACCGCGCAGAACCTGCTGCGCAAGTGTTTCATCGAGCTGCAATCGCCGCACATCGCCACCCGGGTGACCGCCTATGTCTGAGCATCACGTCAAGAGCCAGGCCGAAATGGCCGAACTGTTCCGCCACGACTTGCGCACCGGCGTCGGCCGCAGCGTCAAGCATGACAGCGCCGACAAGCATGTCAGCGGCGAAGCGATCTACATCGATGACCGCCTGGAATTCCCCAACCAGTTGCACGTCTACGCGCGCACCTCCGACCGCGCCCATGCACGCATCCTGCGCATCGACACCGCGCCGTGCCTGGCTATCGAGGGCGTGCGCATCGTCATCACCCATGAAGACATACCCGGCTTGAAGGACATCGGCCCGGTGGTGGCCGGCGATCCGCTGCTGGCCATCGACACCGTGGAATATGTCGGCCAACCAGTGCTGGCCGTAGCTGCCTGCGACCTGGACACCGCTCGCCGCGCAGCCATGGCAGCGATCATCGAGTATGAAGACCTCGAGCCGGTGCTGGATGTGGTGCAGGCACTGCGGGAAAAACATTTCGTGCTCGACAGCCACACCCATCAGCGCGGCGACGCGGCCGCAGCCTTGGCCAGCGCGCCGCACCGCCTGCAAGGCAGCCTGCACATCGGCGGCCAGGAGCATTTCTATCTCGAGACCCAGGTGTCTTCGGTGATGCCCAGCGAAGACGGCGGGATGATCGTCTACTGCTCGACGCAGAACCCCACCGAGGTGCAGAAACTGGTGGCCGAGGTTCTCGGCATCGCCATGCACCGTGTGGTGATCGACATGCGCCGCATGGGCGGTGGTTTTGGCGGCAAGGAAACCCAGGCGGCCAGCCCGGCGTGCCTGTGCGCGGTGATCGCCCACCTCACCGGCCAGCCGACCAAGATGCGCCTGCCGCGGGTCGAAGACATGAGCATGACCGGCAAGCGCCACCCGTTCTACGTGGAGTACGACGTCGGCTTCGAAGACGATGGCCGGCTGCACGGCATACAGCTGGAACTGGCCGGCAACTGCGGCTATTCACCGGACCTTTCGGGCTCGATCGTCGACCGCGCCATGTTCCACGCCGACAACGCCTATTACCTGGGCGATGCCACCATCAATGGCCACCGCTGCAAGACCAATACCGCCTCCAACACCGCCTACCGCGGCTTCGGCGGCCCGCAGGGGATGATCGCCATCGAGCAGGTGATGGACCACATCGCCCGCCACCTGGGGCTCGACCCACTGGCCGTGCGCAAGGCCAACTACTATGGCCAGCACGAGCGCAACGTCACCCACTACTACCAGACCGTCGAGCACAACCTGCTCGAAGAAATCACTGCAGAACTCGAGGCCAGCAGCGACTACGCCGAACGCCGCGCCGCCATCGGCCGCTTCAACGCCGCCAGCCCGGTGCTGAAAAAAGGCCTGGCGCTGACCCCGGTGAAATTCGGGATCTCCTTCACCGCCACCTTCCTCAACCAGGCCGGCGCGCTGATTCACATCTATACCGACGGCAGCATCCACCTCAATCACGGCGGTACCGAGATGGGCCAGGGCCTGAACACCAAGGTGGCGCAGGTGGTGGCTGAGGTGTTCCAGGTCGACATCAGCCGTATCCAGATCACCGCCACCAATACCGATAAAGTCCCCAACACCTCGCCCACCGCCGCCTCCAGCGGCGCCGATCTCAACGGCAAGGCTGCGCAGAACGCCGCGCAGATCCTCAAGCAGCGTCTGGTGGAGTTCGCCGCCCGGCATTTTCAGGTCAGCGAAGAAGACGTCGAGTTCCGCAACGGCCACATCCGTGCTCGCGAGCAACTGCTGAGCTTCGAACAGCTGGTTCAACTGGCCTATTTCGCCCAGGTGTCGCTGTCGAGCACCGGCTTCTACCGCACGCCGAAAATCTTCTACGACCGCAGCCAGGCGCGCGGCCGGCCGTTCTATTACTACGCCTTCGGCGCGGCCTGCGTGGAAGTGCTGATCGACACCCTGACCGGCGAGTACAAGCTGCTGCGCGCCGACCTGCTGCATGACGTCGGCGACTCGCTGAATCCGGCCATCGACATCGGCCAGGTCGAGGGCGGTTTCATCCAGGGGGTGGGCTGGCTGACCTGTGAAGAGCTGGTGTGGAATGCCAAGGGCAAGCTGGTGACCAATGGCCCGGCCAGCTACAAGATTCCCGCCGTGGCAGACATGCCGGAAGATCTGCGCGTCAAGCTGGTGGAAAAGCGCAAGAACCCGGAAGACACGGTGTTTCACTCCAAGGCCGTGGGCGAGCCGCCGTTCATGCTCGGCATCGCCGCCTGGTGTGCGCTCAAGGACGCCGTGGCGAGCCTGGCCGATTACCGCCTGCAACCGCAGATCGACGCCCCCGCCACCCCGGAACGGGTGCTGTGGGGCTGCGAGCAGATGCGCCAGGCGCGGGCTGCGGTCGAGGCTGAACAGCCTGCCCCCTGCCCGCTGCACACAGCCGGCGCAGCGCCGCTGCCCACCACGAACAGCTGATGGCTTACGCGGTTGCCCGCGCGAATTCTGGAGGGACGAGCACATGCACACCTGGATAAACGCCCTCGCCGATCACCAGCGCCGCGGTGAGCCGTGCGTGCTGGTGACTATCATCGAAGAACGCGGCTCAACCCCGCGCAATGCCGGCTCGAAAATGGTGGTCAGCGCCAGCGCGCTGTTCGACACCATCGGCGGCGGCCACTTGGAATACAAGGCCCTGCATATCGCCAGGCAGCTGCTGGCCGAGGGCCGCAGTGCGCCGCACCTGGAGCGCTTCAGCCTCGGCGCCAGCCTCGGCCAGTGCTGCGGCGGCGCCACGGTGCTGCTGTTCGAGCCGATGATCAGCGTGCAGGCGCAGATTGCCGTGTTCGGCGCAGGCCATGTCGGCCGCGCTCTGGTACCCTTGCTCGCCGCGTTGCCGTGCCGGGTGCGCTGGATCGATTCGCGCGCCGAACAATTCCCCGCGCAGGTGCCTGACGGTGTGCAGCACATCGTCAGCGAGGAGCCGCTCGACGAAGTCGCCACGCTGCCGCCTGGGTGCTACTGCATCGTCATGACCCACAACCACGCGCTGGACCTGGAACTGACCGCCGCGATTCTCAAGCGCAATGATTTCACCTGGTTCGGCCTGATCGGCTCGCGCAGCAAACGCGTGAAGTTCGAGCATCGCCTGCGCCAGCGCGGCTTTGCCGACCCGCTGCTGGCGCGCATGCGCTGTCCGATGGGCCTGGCCGAGGTCAAGGGCAAGCTGCCCATCGAGATCGCCGTGTCCATCGCCGCGGAAATCATTGCCACCTACAACGCCCGTTTCGGTCAGCACGACGCTGCCTGCAACGCCGGCCCCATTGCCCAGTTGCTGCCGCCTTCACGGCGCAGCCACGCCCCTTTGACGAGCCTGACATGACCGTTACCCGCAAAGCCTACCGCGCCGCCATCCTGCACAGCATCGCCGACCCTGCCGAGGTCGGCGTGCAGGCCTCCCATGAGTATTTCGAAGATGGCCTGCTGGTCATCGAACAGGGCCGCATCAGCGCCGTGGGCCACGCCAGCGCGCTGCTGCCGACGCTTGCCGCCGACATCGAAGTGGTGCATTACCAGGATGCGCTGATCACCCCAGGCTTCATCGACACCCACATCCATTTCCCGCAGACCGGCATGATCGGCTCCTACGGCGAACAACTGCTGGATTGGCTCAACACCTACACCTTCCCGTGCGAGCGGCAGTTCGCCGACAAGGCCCATGCCGACCAGGTCGCCAAACTGTTCATCGATGAGCTGCTGCGCAACGGCACCACCACCGCGTTGGTGTTCGGCAGCGTGCACCCTGAGTCGGTCAACGCGCTGTTCGAGCAGGCCGAACGCCTCGATCTGCGCCTGATCGCCGGCAAGGTGATGATGGACCGCAACGCCCCGGACTACCTCACCGACAGCGCAGAATCGGGTTACCAGGACAGCAAGGCGCTGATCCAGCGCTGGCATGGCAAGGGACGCCTGCACTACGCGGTGACGCCGCGCTTCGCGCCCACCAGCACGCCCGAGCAACTGGCCGCAGCCGGACGCCTGCTCAAAGAGCACCCGGGCGTCTACCTGCACACGCACCTGTCGGAAAACCTCAAGGAAATCGACTGGGTCAAGCAGCTGTTCCCCGAGCGCAGCGGCTACCTGGATGTCTACGACCACTTCGAACTGCTCGGCGAGCGTTCGGTGTTCGCCCACGGCGTGCACTTGTGCGACGAGGAATGCCAGCGCCTGGCCGAGACGGGTTCAGCGGTGGCGTTCTGCCCGACCTCGAACCTGTTCCTGGGCAGTGGGCTGTTCAACCTGCCCCAGGCCGAGCGCTTCAAGGTCAACGTGGGGCTGGGTACCGATGTGGGCGCCGGCACCAGTTTTTCCCTGCTCAACACTTTGAACGAAGCCTACAAGGTCATGCAGTTGCAGGGCGCGCCGCTGCACCCGTTCAAATCGCTGTACCTGGCGACCCTGGGCGGCGCCCGCGCCTTGCATCTGGACGACCGCATCGGCAGCCTGCGCGTCGGCAACGATGCCGACTTCGTGGTCCTCGACTACAAGGCCACGCCGCTGCTCGACTACCGCCTGCAACAGTCGACCAGCATCGAGGAAACCCTGTTCGTGCTCACCACCCTGGGCGACGACCGCACCGTGCGCGAAACCTTTGCGGCGGGGCGTTCGGTGCATCGGCGTTGAGCGATTGATGGCGCAGTTCACCTGAGCGGCTTCAGCCGCGATGGCCGGCAACGCCGGCCCAGCTCAGATTACCCTGCAGCCATCGGCGTGGGCATCAGCCCTTGGCCGCAGCCTTGGGCTTTTTCAGCAGGTGGGAGAACACGGCGTGGAGGTCGTCGGAGGCGCTTTCTTCGTCGAGGTTGAGCTTGCTGTCGATGTGATCCATGTGATGCATCATCAGGCTCACCGCCTGTTGCGCATCACCGGCCTCGATGGCGTCGATCAGTTGCATGTGCTCGTCGTACGAGCAATGCGAGCGGTTGCCGCTTTCGTACTGGGCGATGATCAGCGAAGTCTGCGACACCAGGCTGCGCTGGAAGCTCACCAGCGGTGCATTGCCGGCCGCCTCGGCCAGCTTGAGATGAAATTCGCCTGACAGGCGAATGCCCGCGCCGCGATCACCCCGCGAAAAACTGTCGCGTTCCTCACGCACCATCTGGCGTAGTTCGCTGAGCTGTTCGGCAGTGGCGTGCTGCACCGCCAGTTCGGTGATGGCGCGTTCGACCATGCGCCGCGAGAAGAACACCTGGCGCGCCTCTTCCACGCTGGGGCTGGCCACCACGGCGCCGCGGTTGGGCCGCAGCAGCACGACGCTTTCATGGGCAAGGCGCGAGAGCGCGCGGCGGATGATGGTGCGGCTGACTCCGAAAATCTCGCCCAGCGCTTCCTCGCTGAGCTTGGTGCCCGGCGCCAGGCGCTGCTCGAGGATGGCCTCGAAGATATGCGCGTAGACGATGTCGTCCTGGGTACCACTGCGACCGGCCTTGTTGGCGCGCACAGGTTTTTTCAGAGGTTGCAGCTGTTCGTTCATGGGCTCTCGGCGAGGAGGATCGGCCGGCGCATTCCTGGCGCTTGTGACGCCGCAGGAGGGCCTGGCAGGACCGGGTGGTGGTAATGGGCCAAAGTATTCGCTCATTGTACACAGGCTCTGGCCTTTCTGCAGTGCGCCAATGGCCTGTCCAGCGGTTGTACCGCAACCGTTGAACACAGAAAAGAAAACATTATTTGCATTCTTTGTACACAAACGCATAATCCAGCGAGCGACTTCCTGACCTTGTAGTCAACAAATCCCCAGGTCGTCGCCTCCCTCACAGGCCGCCTCGAAACTGGGGTGACTGCGCTCCGTACAACAAGAACGATTCGAGGAGTATTCGCTGTGGAAAGCCAAAAACCCGAAGCGCCCGCCGCCGACCGCACCCGCTCGCCTGCGGCCGGCGTGCTGGAACGGCTGTTCAGCCTGCACCGCCACGGCACCACGGTCAGGACCGAGCTGATCGCCGGCATGACCACCTTCATCACCATGGCCTACATCATCTTCGTCAACCCCAACATCATGGCCGATGCCGGTATCGACCATGGCGCCGCCTTCGTCGCCACCTGCATCGCGGCGGCGTTGGGCTGCCTGTTGATGGGCCTGTACGCCAACTGGCCAGTGGGGCTGGCGCCAGGGATGGGGCTGAACGCGTTCTTCACCTACACCGTGGTCGGCACCATGGGCTACAGCTGGCAGACCGCCCTGGGCGCGGTGTTCATTTCCGGGGTGCTGTTCATGATCCTGACCCTGTCACGGGTGCGCGAGTGGCTGCTCAACAGCATCCCGCTGAGCCTGCGCCATGCCATGGGCGCCGGGGTCGGGCTGTTTCTCGGGGTGATCGGGCTGAAGACCGCCGGCATCATCGTTGCCAGCCCGGCCACCTTGATCAAGCTCGGTTCGCTGCACGAGCCAGCACCGCTATTGGCGGCGCTGTGCTTTCTGCTGATCGCCATCCTCAGCTATCACCGGGTGTTCGGCGCGATTCTGATCAGCATCGTCAGCGTCACGCTGATTGGCTGGGGCTTGGGCCTGGTGCAGTACGGCGGAGTGTTCTCGCTACCACCGAGCCTGGCGCCGACCTGGCTGGCCATGGACCTTGCCGGGGTCTTCAACGTGAGCATGATCAGCGTGGTGCTGGCGTTTCTCTTCGTGCACATGTTCGACACTGCCGGCACGCTGATGGGCGTGGCGCAACGGGCCAACCTGGTCAAGGCCGATGGGCGCATCGAAAACCTCTCGCGGGCGCTCAAGGCCGACAGCGCCTCCAGCGTGTTCGGCGCCGCGGTCGGGGTGCCGCCGGTGACCAGCTATGTGGAAAGCGCCGCCGGGGTGGCTGCCGGTGGTCGCACGGGGCTGACGGCGGTGGTGGTCGGGCTGCTGTTCGTCGCGGCGATGTTCTTCGCCCCGCTGGCCGGGATGATTCCCGCCTACGCCACGGCCGGCGCACTGATCTATGTGGCGATGCTGATGATGGGCAGCATGGCGCACATCAACTGGGACGAGGCCACCGACTGCATCCCGGCGATCGTCACGCTGATCATGATGCCGCTGACCTTCTCGGTGGCCGACGGCATCGCGCTGGGCTTCATCAGCTACGTGGCGCTCAAGGCGGGCACCGGCCGGCACCGGGAGATTTCCGCGAGCCTGTGGGTGCTGTGCGTGATCTTCATCGCCAAGTTCGCGTTTCTTTAGGGTCTACTCCAGCACCTCGACCGACATACCCACCCTGAGCATGCCCTCACCATCGGCGGCCAGGTTCTGGCCGAACAGCACATCGCCGTCGCGGGCGCGGAAGGTCTTGAGGGTCAGCAGCGGCTCCTTGTCGGGGCTGCGCTGGCCGGTGGCGGGGTCGAGGGTGGTGAGGATGCAGCGCACGCTGGGCTTGAGCAGGCGCAAGGTGATGTCGCCAATGCGAATGCGCCGCCAGCGGTCTTCGGCGAAAGGCTCGGCGCCCTCGACCACGAGGTTCGGACGAAAGCGCAGCATGTGCATGGGTCGACCGATGCGGCGGTTCAGTTCATCCAGCGATCCTTGGCCTATCAGCAGCAACGGGAAGCCGTCGGGAAAGGCCGCGCGGTCGCTGTTCAGGCCGTAGCCGTTGGGCAGGTAACGCGCCCTGTGCGCCGGGCAATGCACCAGGCGCAGGGCTTTGCCGAGCAGTGCGCTGAGCCAGTCGGCAGCGGCATCACCGGCATCGGGCACCTGCAGGGTGTCACGCCAGATGGTCACCCCGCGCAGCGCATCGTCCGCCGCCGGCACTGGAACGTTCAGCGGGGCGAAGCCTGGCGCTTCGAGCCGCAGGCTGCCATCTGGCAGATGCAACGCGCTGATCTGGGTCATCTGCGGCCAGGCGCGCTGGGTGAGGAACTGGCCGTTGTCGGCGCGCACCACCATCCAGCGCCGATCGCCGGTCAGGCCCAAGGTGTCGACCGAGGACTCGGCCAGTATCTGGGCCTGACCTGACTTCAACGGATACCGATACAACGCACTCAACAGCATGGGACCCCGCCTCCTGGCTCAGCGAACGCCCAGCTTATACCGCTCACGCCTCGGCGACATCCAGCGACAGGCGATGACGCACCACCTCCACCAGGCGATCGGGCTGGAACTTGGAGAGGAAGTTGTCGCAGCCGACCTTCTTCACCATCGATTCGTTGAAGCTGCCCGACAGCGAGGTGTGCAGCACCACGTACAGGCCACGCAGGCGCGGATCGTTGCGGATTTCGGTGGTCAGGCGGTAGCCGTCCATTTCTGGCATTTCGGCATCGGTGAAGACCATCAGCAGCTTCTCGCAGATGTCCTCGCCGGCATCGGCCCAGGCCTTGAGCATGCGCAAGGCCTTGAGGCCGTCGCTGGCGACGTGCAGTTTCACGTCGAGCTGGGTCAGGGTGTCGCGCAACTGCGCCAGGGCCACACTGGAGTCGTCCACCAGCAGAATCTCGCGGCCGCGGGCCTTGGCCAGCAACGGATCGTCGAGCTTTTCGCGCGAGACCTTGGCGTTGTACGGCACGATCTCGGCCAGCACCTTCTCGACGTCGATCACCTCGACCAACTGCTCGTCGACCTTGGTGATGGCGGTGAGGTAGTGCTGACGACCGGCGCTGGTCGGCGGCGGCATGATCGATTCCCAGTTGAGGTTGACGATGCGCTCGACGCCACCGACCAGGAACGCCTGCACCGAGCGGTTGTACTCGGTGACGATGATCGTGCTGTCCGGGCCCGGCTGCAGCGGGCGCATGCCGATGGCCTGGGACAGGTCGATGACCGGCAGGGTCTGGCCACGCAGGTTGACCACGCCACAGACGAATGCGTGGCGCTGCGGCATGAGGGTCAGTTTGGGCAGTTGCAGCACTTCCTGAACCTTGAACACGTTGATCGCGAACAACTGGCGGCCGGCCAGGCGGAACATGAGAATTTCCAGGCGGTTTTCGCCTACCAGTTGCGTGCGCTGATCTACCGTGTCGAGAATGCCCGCCATTGCCCTGCCCCTGAGGTGAAAAAATGTCATTGGCCCTGTATCGGCGTCATGCGCGTTAACTTGATGGGAACGCGCAGCCTGGGTGGTGGCAATGATATCACTTTAATAGCACTGCAAGGGCTGGCCACACCCTTCATCCACCCCGACGCAAGCCCCGGCCCAGGCGGCTCGCAGCCTTGACCATCGGGGAAACCCTTACCCCATACCGGGTCGAACCTGATATTCGCGCTATCCATTACCCATTAATGTGATGCCCTTCGCACTGCATGGAAGGAGTCAGGCTTTGTTGCCACTAGTGTTCGAAGGCGCGGCAGCCGCCGCGCGTGGGCCGGGCCATTGAGCATGGATCAGCGCCCGTCCGACACCGCCACCCTGCGGCCGTTTCTTGTCGATGCCCGGCGTTTGCTGGCCACTGCCGAAGACTGCATGGCGCATCTGCAGCTGATCGACGACGATGCCGATGCCTGCCATTGCCTGCAACAGGCACTCAGCGCGCTGGCAGGACGCGCGGCGCTGGCCGGGGTCGACGAACTCACGCGCTATGCCGAGCCGCTGCGCTACCTGCTGTCGTTGGCGTGTCAGGCGCCGCGCCTGAGCGAAGTGCTGTTGCTGCGCACCCAGGCCTGCCTTGACCTGCTGGCCTGGCAGCTGGAATTGCTCGACCCCTCGACCGGCCGCATCGACCTCGATGAACAGGAACAACTGCGCCTGCTCCACGACCTGGCCGGCGCGCTGGATGCACAGCAACGCCTGATCGCCAGCGCCGACTGCGGCATGCCCTGCGCGCATGGCCGGTGGCACTCGCAGCCAGACTAAGTTGCAACTTGCCAGACGCAGAGGTGATTAAACGCGACAACTAACCCGCTTAACTATCGTTGTTACGCTGCAACTTGAACGCTGCATAAATACTGGCAATTGGCCTTGGTCGAATCCTGCCGGTGCCCCGTAAATACTGGGCGCGGCGCCACTTCGGGGGCGCCGCGACCAAACCAACCCGAAGTGATAACATGCGCCCAATCGATTATTCCTGACCCCACCCATACTGCATTGCGGCGCGCTGCCGATGCCACCCGCCGAACGTCCCGTCCTCATTAGCGATCTCTCTGACTATGCCGTCATGTGCCAAGCCCCGTTCCCGCCCGTGTCAGCGCAGCGCTTGGTTGCGCCGGGTCACTGGCCTGCTGTGCACGGCGTCATTGGCAGCCAACCTGTGCTACTGGGAGCGTGCGCAGGCCTTGCCTGGCGAGGTGTTGCTGTTGCAGGGGCTGGCGCTGCTGGCGGTGCTCGGGCTGTTGCGTCAACGACGCCGCGCGATCAGCCTGCTGCCCGAGGAGCTGGCGCAGCGCATGCTGATGGTCCAGGAAGGCGAGCGTCAGCATCTGAGCCGCGAGCTGCATGACGATATCGGCCAGCTACTCACCGCCGCCACCTTGCAGCTCGACTGGCTGCAGCGGCGCCTGCCCGGCGAACTCAAGCCGCATGCCCTGACCCTGCGCGGCACCCTGGAACAAACCCTCACCCACGTGCGCGACGTCACCTGCCTGCTCAACCCGCGGCAACTGCTCAGCCTGGGCCTGGAGGCGAGCCTGCGCGCGCACCTGCTGCGCACCCTGCAGGCAAGCCCGGTGCGCTGGACCCTGCATTGCCCGCAGCGCCTGGACGGCGTGCCGACGGCCATCAGCATGGCGGCCTTTCGCATCACCCAGGAGGCCGTCACCAACCTGCTGCGCCATGCCCACGCCAGCAACCTGCACATCGAGCTGCGCCGCAGCGACGCGGGTCTGCTGCTGCGCATCGAGGACGACGGCGTCGGCTTCACCCCTGGCGCCGATCCGCAGCTGCTGGGGCAGCGTGGGCTGGCAGGCATGCAGGAGCGTGCCCAAGCCCTGCAAGGCACCTTCAGCCTCTCGAGCCAGCCGGGGCATGGCACGCGTATCGAAGCCCGTCTGCCGTGGCCACCGCGCAGCCACCCCCGCGCCCGGACACCCGTCAGCCATGGTCTGTAGGTTGCTGCTGGTCGACGACCACTCGCTGATTCGTGCAGGCGTTCGCGCGCTGATCGCCGACCTGCCCGGCTACCAGGTGGTCGGTGAAGCCGAAGACGGCCACCAGTTGCTGGCGCTGGTCGAACAGGTGGCAGCCGATATCGTCCTGCTGGATCTGTCGATGCGCTCGACCAACGGCCTGGACGCAATGACCCAACTGCGCGAGGCCGGCGCTCCGTGCAAGGTGCTGATTCTGTCGATGCACACCGATCCGCAGACCATCATGCGCGCCCTGCACGCCGGCGCCCATGGCTACCTGCTCAAGGACACCAGCGCCAGCGAGCTGGAACAGGCGCTGCTGGCGCTGCGCAACAACGAGCGCTACCTCAGCCCGGCCATCGCCCATACCGTGATCAACCAGGCCTTGCAGCGCAGCCCCGACCTTAGCGAGCGGCGCAGCCTCACCGCGCGGCAGCTGGAGATTCTGCGGCTGATCGTGCGCGGCAAGTCGACCCGGGAAATCGCCACCGGCCTTGGTCTGTCGATCAAGACGGTGGAGACTCACCGGGCCCAGATCATGAAGCGTCTGCACATCTTCGATGTCGCAGGTCTTGTGCTGTATGCGGTGCGCGAGAAGATCATCAACCTCGACGACTGAGCAGCGGCGAGCTGGTCGGCAGGTGCACGTTGATCGCGCCGGGGCGCGCCTCGAAACGCAGGTTGTCACCTTGCAGCGGTTCGCCATCGAGGTTGATGTCCAGGCCCTTGGCGCTCTTGATTTCGACCCACGGCAGACGGGCGCGGACGTACAAGCCACCGCCGCCCAGCAATTCACGCACGGCACCGACCATGTCCTGTGGCGCCGGCAGGATGCTCAGCTCCAGCAGGCCGTCATCGGCCAGGGCCTCCGGACACAGCTCATGGCCGCCACCAGCCTGACGCCCATTGCCGATGCCCAGTGCCAGCAAGTCGCCCTGCCAGTGGAAATCCGGGCCTTGCAGCTCCACCGAGGCAGCCTGCAACTCGCTGAAGCGGCTCAGGCCGGTGAACAGGTAAGCGGCGCCGCCGAGCACCTTCTTCAGGTCTTCCGAGGTATTGGCCGTGACCTGGCTGCCGAAGCCGCCGGTGGCCATGTTGAGGAACCACTGCTCACCGACCTTGCCCAGGTCGATGGGTCGCGCCGGCTGATCGAGCAGTGCCAGGGCCTGGGACGGCTCCAGCGGCACGCCGGCGGCGCGGGCGAAATCGTTGGCGGTACCCAGTGGCAGCAGCACCAGGCTGGCCTGCGTCGCCGCCTTGCCCATGGCTTCGGCGATATCGCGCAAGGTACCGTCACCACCGCCGGCAATCAGCGTTCCATAGCCGGCCTGCAGGGCTTCATCGACCAGCCGGGCAGCGTCGCCGCCTTCCCAGGTCAGGCGCACATCCAGGGTCCAGCCACGCTTGCGGCAGTGGGCCACGGCGCTGCGTACGTCTTCGTTCATGGCCTGTTTGCCATGCAAAATCAGCATTGCCTTGCGCTGCTGCATTGCGCTTCTCCGTTGGTGAGTACTACGGCAATCTCGACACTGCGCAAGGGCAGTTTGCTGCATGGCGAAGGCGCTAGGCGTGAAAAAACCTGTGCGGGCCTTCCCGCCGGGGATTGGCAGGCGGCCGCACAGGCGATCAGTCGAGCAGCTCGCTGAAGGGTATGAAGCTCACCGCATCGCCCGGTTGCGGCGTGGTGCCTTCGCGCACCTCGACCAGACCATCGGCCCAGGCCGCACTGCGCAGTACACCAGAGCTTTGGTTCTTGTAGATCTGCACCCGACCCTGCTCGATGCGTGCGCGCAGGTACTCGCGGCGGCTGCCGGCCTTGCTCCAGGCGAACGCCGCAGGCATCTCGAAGCGCAGCGGTTCGAGCTTGCTCACCCCCAGACGACGCAACAGGTAGGGCCTGGCCAGCAAGCCGAAGGTGACCAGAGTCGAGGCCGGATTACCCGGCAGGCCGATCACTGGCACGCCGCGGAAATGGCCGAAGGTCAGCGGCTTGCCGGGCTTGATCGCCAGCTTCCACAAGGCCAGCTCGCCGGCTTCGCGCAGGGCGATGCCCAGGTAGTCGGCCTCACCCACCGACACTCCGCCGGTAGAGAGGATCAGGTCGACATCCCCCAAACCGGCCAGGCACTGGCGGGTCAGTTCCAGGTCATCGGCCAGAATACCGGCGTCGGTGACCTCACAACCCATGCGCTGCAACCAGCTCACCAGCAACTGCCGGTTGCTGTTGTAGATCTGTCCGGCGGCCAGCGGCTGGCCGGGCTCGACCAGTTCATCACCGGTAGACAACACCGCGACCCGCGCCCGGCGAATCACCGGCAGGCGACCATGGCCGAGGGTCGCCGCCAGGCCCAGCTCGATCGGCCCAAGCCGAGTACCAGCGGCCAGCACCTGATCACCCACCCGCGCCTCCTGGCCTTGCGGGCGCACGTTCTGTTCAGGCGTGAGGCTCGCCAGCAGGCGTACCGTGCCGTCGGCCAGCACTTCGACGTTTTCCTGCATCTCGACACAATCGGCGCCTGCCGGCAGCGGCGCGCCGGTGAAGATCCGCGCGCAGGTGCCCGGCTGCAGCGGCTCGGGGGCGTGGCCGGCGAAAATGCGCTGGCTGACCGCCAGCGGCTGGCCCTGCCAGTCAGCGAGGCGCAGCGCGTAGCCGTCCATGGCGCTGTTGGGCCACGGCGGCAGGTCGATGCTCGAGACCAGATCCTCAGCCAGCACCCGGCCATCGGCGTCGGCCAGAGCCACCTGCTCGACCTCGCGAATCGGCTTGGCTTCGGCCATCGCCAGCAACTGCGCGAGGGCCTCTTCCACCGGCATCAATGGCCGGTTCTGGCTCGCCTCAGCCACGGCTTTCACACGGCGCGGCCTGCTTGAGGTGCGCGACGAAATTGCATGGACGGTGACGGGCATCGAGCTGCTCGGCGAGGATGCCGTCCCAGCCGGTACGCACCGCGTTGGTCGAGCCTGGCAGGCAGCACACCAAGGTGCCGTTGGCAAGGCCGGCCAGGGCGCGTGACTGCACGGTGGAGGTGCCGATATCAGGTACGGAAATCTGCCGGAACAGCTCGCCGAAGCCATCGACCTGCTTGTCCAGCAGGCAGGCGACCGCTTCAGGGGTGCTGTCGCGACCAGTGAAACCGGTGCCGCCGGTGATCAGCACCACCTGCACGGTGTCCTCGGCGATCCAGGTGGCGACCTGGGCGCGGATCTTGTACAGGTCGTCCTTGAGCAGCACTCGCGCGGCCAGGTTGTGGCCGGCGGCGCTCAAGCGATCGACGAAGGTCTGGCCGGAGGTGTCGGTGTCCAGGGTGCGGGTGTCGCTGACCGTCAGCACGGCGATGTTCAGCGGCACGAAAGGGGTATCTGCCTTGGCTTTCATGGGGGTCCATCACAGAGGAAATGTTGCCGTGGTTATATCACAGCGGGCAGCACGAACCATTGACCTGGAAAGAACACCCCGACTGTGCTGCACTGTGCAAGGAACTTGCGCAGACCTCATGCGTCTGACGGACACCTAGCACCCTCGATGTGGAGAAACACGATGATCAAGCGGACCCTTCCCGCCTTCCTGCTTGCCCTGGGCATGGGCGCCCTTGCCGGCTGCGCATCGCCGAGCGTCATTACCCTGAACGATGGCCGCGAGATTCAGGCGGTCGACACGCCCAAGTACGATGAAGACTCCGGCTTCTACGAATTCGAGCAGCTCGACGGCAAGCGTACCCGCCTCAACAAGGATCAGATCCGCACCGTCAAGGAGCTCTGATTCCGCGCCTTTTCGTACAACAACCTTATTTACAACAAGGGCTTGCGTGCGAAAAGGCGATGCAGTAGGATTTCGTTCCATCGGAGTGTAGCGCAGCCAGGTAGCGCGTCTCGTTCGGGACGAGAAGGCCGCAGGTTCGAATCCTGTCTCTCCGACCAAATCCTTACAAGAAACCCGCCCAGTGCGGGTTTTTTGTTGTCTGCCTAAAGCTCCCGTGCGCCGAACTGCAAGGCCGCCAGCCGTGCATACAGCGGGCTTTGCTCGATCAGCTGCGCATGCGTACCCACCGCCACCACCCTTCCCTGATCCATCACCGCGATGCGCTCGGCGTGCTGCACGGTAGCCAGGCGGTGGGCGATGACCAGCGTGGTGCGCCCGGCCATCAAGGTCGGCAGCGCCTGCTGCACCAGGTATTCGCTCTGCGCATCCAGAGCGCTGGTGGCCTCGTCGAGCAGCAGAATCGGCGCATCCACCAGCAGCGCGCGGGCAATCGCCAGGCGCTGACGTTGCCCACCCGACAGCCCCACACCACCCTCGCCTATCAGCGTCTGATACCCAAGCGGCAGGCGCTCGATGAACTCATGGGCGTGGGCACTGCGCGCGGCCGCCTCGAGCTGTTCGAAACTGGCCTCGGGCCGGCCATAACGCAGGTTGGCCTCTACCGTGCCGCGAAACAGCGCAGGCTGCTGCGCGACCAGCGCGAACTGGCGGCGCAAGGTGGCGGGGTCGAGTTCGGCGATGGGCTGGCCATCGAGCAGGATGCGCCCTCGTTGCGGGTCGTAGAAGCGCAGCAGCAGGTCGAACAGGGTCGACTTGCCCGCCCCTGACGGCCCCACCAAGGCCAGGGTCTGGCCCGGTTCGATGCGCAAATCGAGCCCGTCGATGGCCGCCTGCTGTGGCCGCGACGGGTAGGCGAAATGCAGCCCTTGCAGCTCGATCAGGCCAACCGCCCTGGGCAGCTCGGCGGGCAGCGCTGGGGCGACGATGAGCGGGCGCGCCGCCAGCAGTTCAGCGATACGCTGCGCCGCACCGGCCGCCCGCTGCAACTCACCGAGCACCTCGCTCAGGGTGCCCACGGCGCTGCCGACGATCAGGCTGTAGAACACGAATGCGGCCAGATCGCCCGCCGACATGCGCCCGGCGATCACGTCCATGCCGCCGACCCACAGCATCACCCCCACCGCGCCCAGCACCAGCACGATCACCAGGGTGATCAGCCAGGCGCGCTGGCGGATGCGCAGGCGCGCCACCTCGAACGCCGCTTCCACGGTGTCTGCGAACAACGCGCGGTCGCGCGGCTGGTGGTTGTAGGCCTGTACGGTCTTGATCTGGCCCAGGGTCTCGGCCACATAGCTGCCGACATCGGCGATGCGGTCCTGGCTTTGCCGCGACAGACTGCGCGCACGCCGCCCCAGCAGCAGGATCGGCGCCAGCACCAGCGGCAGGGCCAGCACTACGATGCTGGTGAGCTTGACGTTGGTGATGAACAGCAGCACCACACCGCCGACCACCATCAAGGCATTGCGCAGGAACATCGACAGCGACGAGCCGATCACCGACTGCAGCAGCGTGGTGTCGGCGGTCAACCGCGACTGGATTTCCGAGCTGCGGTTGTCTTCGAAAAAGCCTGGGTGCAGGGTCAACAGGTGCTCGAACACCGCGCGGCGGATGTCGGCCACGCAGCGCTCACCGATCCACGACACCAGATAAAAACGGCTGAAGGTGCCGAGCGCCAGGGCCAGCACCAGCAGCAGGAACAGGCCCAGGGTGCGGTTGAGCTGCGCGGCTGAACCGGTCATGAAACCGTGATCGACCAGCAGCCGCACACCTTGGCCCATCGACAGCGTGACCAGCGCCGTGAGCACCAGCGCCAGCAACGCCAGTACAACCTGACGCCGATACGGGCGAATGAAGCGCCAGGCCAGGCCCAGGGCGCGCGGAGGAAGTGCCGAAGCAGGCTGTGACATGGTGGGGGTCGATCCGGGGCAAAGGACGTGCAGCCTACCACTGTGCCTCGGTAAACCGCTGTCGCCGACGCCGAGCTGTTTGACGGAACTCGGGCAGCCGCGGCGACGTCGCACATTCTGGTGACGATGCACAGGGTAATGGCCAGTGATGGCGCTATGCCCATTCGGTCTAATCGGCGACTAGCCATGGGCCGGCATCTCTGGTGCACTGTCGTCGTCAACCTGACCCGAAGCCGACACACCGGTGTCACGCCTTCGGCTTACCGTGAGCCAGCACCTGAAGAGGAGACAGGACATGAGCACTCAGCACAGCCACGATCAGCAAAAAACCCAGACCCCGGCTCCCCAACAGCCCTGCGGCTCGATCATCGACGCCCAAGGCCGCGAAGTGCCGATCACCGAGCAGATGATTCAACAGGCCTGCCAGGCTCTGGAGCAGAGCCGCAAGAGCGTGACGGCGGGCGTTGGGGCATGAGTCGCATCCGGCCCTTCGCGGGTAACGCCGCGAAGGGCCGGTCTGCAATGAACACCCTGCAATTTGCTTGCGCCCTCAGACCAACACCGCCCCCAAGGCGCTGACCATCTGCGCCAACTGCGGCGCCTCGCCCTGAATACGCACGTGCAAGCCTTCGATTTCGCGGCGTGGCGGGTAGTGTTTGCGCAGGCGATCGAAGGCGGCGCGCTGTTCAGCGGTGTCGCTGCTCAGGCTGCGACGAAAATCCGCGTCATCGCGGCGCGGGTCGTACACCGCGCGGCACAAGGTAGCCAACGCCCAGTCCAGCTCGGCGCTGGCAGCGAACTCAAGCTTGGCCAGCGCTACCGGCGGCAGCAGATCGGCCAGGCGCACGGTGGGCGCAATACCGCGCCATTGGCACAGCGCCTGGTAGATCTGCGCCGTGCCGCGCTGGCGGCCATCGAGGCTGTAGCCGGCAATGTGCGGGGTCGCCAGCGTGCACAGGTCGGCCAGTTGCAGGTTCACTTCAGGCTCGCCTTCCCAGACATCGAGCACGGCGTGGACATCATCACGCTCGGCAAGCAACGCCCGCAGCGCCTGGTTGTCGACGATCGGCCCGCGCGCCGCGTTGATCAGCCAACTGCCAGGGCGCAACTGTGCCAGCTCCGCAGCGCCGAGCAGGTGCCAGGTGGGGTGTTCGCCATCGCGCTGCAAGGGCGGGTGCAGGCTGATCACATCGCATTGCGCAAGAATGGTTTCCAGGCTGACGAAGTCGCCGCCTTCCTGCGCCTCACGCACCGGGTCGCACACCAGCACCCGCCAGCCCAGGCCGTGCAGCACACGCACCAGACGCCCCCCGACTTCGCCTGCGCCCACCACCCCATAGACCCGTTGCGACAGCGCTACACCTTCGAGCTCGGCAAGCGTCAGCAGGCTGCCGAGCACATAGTCGACCACGCCTCGGGCGTTGCAGCCGGGCGCGCTGCGCCAGTGGATGCCGGCTTCGGCGAGGTAGTCGAGTTGCAGGTGGTCGGTGCCGATGGTGCAGGTGCCGACGAAACGCACGCGGCTGCCTTCGAGCAGTTGCCGGTCGACGCGGGTCACCGAGCGCACCAGCAGCACGTCGGCATCCTTGACGCAGGCTGCATCGATGGCGCGCCCCGGATAGCGGCGGATTTCGCCGAGCCCTGCGAAAAAGGCATCGAGCAGGGGGATGTTTTCGTCGGCAACTATGAGCATGGCGCACTCCTTATCGGGGTGCGCAGTGTAGGCGCTCGGCGGTAAGGCTTCCAGCCGCGTCAACCGGCGTTCTTGCGTATCCAGTACAGGTAGGTGCCGGCCTGCTCCTGCTGCTCGACCAGATCATGGCCCAGGAACACGCAAAACTTGGGGATGTCGCGGCGGGTCGAAGGGTCGGTGGCGATCACCTTTAGCAGGCCGCCGGCGGCCAGGTTACGCACGTGCTGGTGCAGCATCATCACCGGCTCCGGGCAGTTCAGGCCGCTGGCGTCGAGCACCGCGTCTGGGGTCAGGTCAGTCATCTCAGGCTCCATGGCATCAATCGGGGTCAGCGTCCGGCGAGGTCGAGCCGGCGCAGGTGGCAGGTGACCTCCTCGCGGTCGTGGTAGAGCTGCTTGCAGGCAATCGACACGCGCACCTGGCGTGCCTTGAAGGTCGCCTGCATGCGCTCGAGCAGGCGGCGCACCTCTGGGTAGCGCTGTTTCATCGGCAGCTTGAGGTTGACGATGGCCTCGCGGCACAGCCCTTCGCCCAGCCAGGTTTCGATCAGCGCAGTACTGCGCGCCGGCTTCTCGACGATGTCGCAGACCATCCAGTCGACCCGCTGCTTGGGCTTCCAGGTAAAACCATCGGCCATCAGATGCTGCACCAGGCCGGTATCCATCAGGCTTTCGGCCATCGGGCCGTTGTCGATGGCGGTGACCAGCATGCCGCGCTTGACCAGCTGGTAGGTCCAGCCGCCGGGCGAGGCGCCCAGATCGACACCGGTCATGTCGTCGCCCAGGCGCGCCGGCCACTGCTCGCGAGGGATGAACTGATGCCAGGCTTCTTCCAGCTTGAGGGTCGAGCGGCTAGGCGCTTCGCGGGGGAATTTCAAGCGCGGAATGCCCATCGGCCACAGCGCCGAGTTGTCCTGCGCGGCCAGGCCGACGAACACCCGCCGGCCGCTGATGAAGGTCAGCAGCAGGCGCGGCCTGGCGGGGTCTTCGACCAGCCGCCCGGCTTTTTCCAGCGCCTTGCGCAGCGGCCCTTCGAACTTGCGGCAGAAGGTCGACAGCTCTTTGCCGTCGTTGCTGTCGAGCACCTCCAGCCACAGCCCGCCGAACACCGGCAGCTCGGCCAGGTGCGCCAGCAGCACGCTGATGCGGTCGGTTTCCGGCAGCTCGACGAACTGACCGCGGGCCCACTGGCGGGGGAAGATCAACTCGCTGAAACGCAGCTCGGCCATCAGTCGCTCACTGCCGTCGTCTTCGCTGCAGACGAATTCGGCGCAGGCGCTGTGCGGTTTGGCCTTGGCATAACCGGCCACGCCCAGGCGTGCAGCGTGCTCGCTGATCTCAGCGCAAACCTCGCCCTCGAAGCCGGGCCGGCAATGCATCAACAGGGTACTCATGTCTCACTCCACGGCGCTGGCGCAGTGCGCGCCAACCTTGCGCCAGCGCAAGGTAGCGCCGGCAAGGCGGCGAATGATAAAGGAAGATCGGAACCAGCGACACGCCCCGCCGGTCCAGAAGAGAGTCAGGCCGGGCGTGCCCCGGCCTCAAGTTTCAGCCAGGCCCGTACCGTGCGGGCCGTCATACCGAGGTGACACCGGCAACCTTCGCATGATTGCCGGGCACCGGCGCAGAAGGAGTTGGCAATGCCCTCGCTCGATAGCCTGAAGACCCTGAAGACCCTCGACGTCGCAGGTAAGACCTACCACTACTACAGCCTGCCCGACGCCGCGCGCCAGCTCGGCGACCTGCAAAAGCTGCCCATGTCGCTGAAAGTGCTGCTGGAAAACCTGCTGCGCTGGGAAGACAACGAAACCGTCAGCGCCGACGACATCAAGGCCCTGGCGCAGTGGCTGCAGGAGCGCCGCTCGGACCGCGAGATCCAGTACCGCCCGGCAAGGGTGCTGATGCAGGACTTCACTGGCGTGCCTGCGGTGGTCGACCTGGCCGCCATGCGCGCCGCCATGGCCAAGGCCGGTGGCGACCCACAGCGCATCAACCCGCTGTCGCCGGTCGACCTGGTCATCGACCACTCGGTGATGGTCGACCACTACGCAAGCGATGAGGCCTTCGAGCAGAACGTCGACATCGAGATGCAGCGCAACGGCGAACGCTATGCCTTCCTGCGCTGGGGCCAGGACGCCTTCGACAACTTCAGCGTCGTGCCGCCGGGCACTGGCATCTGCCACCAGGTCAACCTGGAATACCTCGGCCGCACCGTGTGGACCCGCGAAGAAGACGGCCGCACCTACGCCTTCCCCGACACCCTGGTCGGCACCGATTCGCACACCACCATGATCAACGGCCTGGGCGTGCTGGGCTGGGGCGTGGGCGGCATCGAGGCGGAAGCGGCCATGCTTGGCCAGCCGGTGTCGATGCTGATTCCTGAAGTGATCGGCTTCAAGCTCACCGGCAAACTGCGCGAAGGCATCACCGCCACCGACCTGGTGCTGACCGTGACGCAGATGCTGCGCAAGAAAGGTGTGGTCGGCAAATTCGTCGAATTCTATGGCGACGGCCTGGCGCAGTTGCCCTTGGCCGACCGCGCCACCCTGGCCAACATGGCCCCGGAATACGGCGCCACCTGCGGCTTCTTCCCAGTCGATGAAGTCACCCTGGATTACCTGCGCCTGTCGGGCCGCCCGGATGCAACCGTGCAGTTGGTCGAGCAGTACTGCAAGGCCCAGGGCCTGTGGCGCGAGCCCGGCCAGGAGCCGCTGTTCAGCGACAGCCTGGCGCTGGACATGAACGAGGTCGGCGCCAGCCTGGCCGGGCCAAAGCGCCCGCAGGACCGCGTGGCCCTGGAAGATGTCAGCAAGACCTTCGACGGTTTCATGGAGCTGCAACCCAAGGCCGCCGGCAAGGAAGTCGGCCGCCTGGAAAGTGAAGGCGGCGGTGGCGTTGCAGTGGGTAACGCTGACCAGGCCGGCACTTACCCCGACGAAGACGACAGCGCCTCGCCCGCCCTGCGCGACGGCGCGGTGGTGATCGCCGCGATCACCTCGTGCACCAACACCTCTAACCCCAGCGTGATGATGGCCGCCGGCCTGCTGGCGAAGAACGCCGTCGAGCGTGGCCTTCAACGCAAGCCGTGGGTCAAGAGCTCGCTGGCCCCAGGCTCCAAGGTGGTCACCGAGTACTTCGAAGCCGCAGGCCTGACCCCCTACCTCGACCAACTGGGCTTCGACCTGGTCGGCTACGGCTGCACCACCTGCATCGGCAACTCCGGCCCGCTCAACGAAGACATCGAGTCGGCCATCACCAGCAATGACCTGACCGTCGCCTCGGTGCTTTCCGGCAACCGCAACTTCGAAGGGCGCGTGCACCCGCTGGTCAAGACCAACTGGCTGGCCTCGCCGCCCCTGGTGGTGGCCTACGCCCTGGCCGGCAGCGTGCGCACCGACCTGTCACGCGATGCCCTGGGCACCGACAAACACGGCCAGCCGGTGTACCTCAAGGACATCTGGCCAAGCCAACAAGAGGTCGCCGATGCCGTGGCCAAGGTCAGCACGGCGATGTTCCACAAGGAATACGCCGAAGTGTTCAAGGGCGACGCACAGTGGCAAGCCATCGAAGTGCCCAAGGCGGCCACCTACGTATGGCAGGACGATTCAACCTACATCCAGCACCCACCGTTCTTCGACGACATCGGCGGCCCGCTGCCGAAGATCGAAGACGTGCACGGCGCCAACATTCTCGCCCTGCTCGGCGACTCGGTGACCACCGACCACATCTCCCCGGCCGGCAACATCAAAGCTGATAGCCCGGCAGGCCGCTACCTGCGGGAAAAAGGCGTCGAGCCGCGTGACTTCAACTCCTACGGCTCGCGCCGCGGCAACCACGAAGTGATGATGCGCGGCACCTTCGCCAACATCCGTATCCGCAACGAAATGCTTGGCGGCGAGGAAGGCGGCAACACCATCCACGTCCCCAGCGGCGAGCGGCTGTCGATCTACGATGCCGCCATGCGCTACCAGCAGGCCGGCACCCCGCTGGTGGTGATCGCCGGCCAGGAATACGGCACCGGTTCCAGCCGCGACTGGGCCGCCAAAGGCACCAACCTGCTGGGTGTGAAAGCGGTGCTGGCCGAGAGCTTCGAGCGCATTCACCGCTCCAACCTGGTGGGCATGGGCGTGCTGCCATTGCAGTTCCGCGCTGGCGCCGATCGCAAGAGCCTGGGCCTGACCGGCCACGAGCGCATCGACATCCTCGGCCTGACCGACGCACAGATCCGCCCGGCCATGCCGCTGACCCTGCGCATCACCCGGGAGGATGGCAACAGCGAAGAGCTTGAGGTGTTGTGCCGGATCGATACCTTGAATGAGGTGGAGTACTTCAAGGCGGGAGGGATTCTGCATTACGTGTTGCGGCAGTTGATCGCTCAGTCGGCGCACTGATGCACTGAACAGGGGGCGTGGGGGGCCTGTAAAAGTTGCACCTCCTGCCCTTTTTGCGCTCGCCAACAGCCTCGCGACTGTGTGGGGCACTCAAGAGAAAGGGCCGCTTTGCGGCCCTTCGCAGCTAAAGCTGAGAAGGGTCGCGCAGCGACCCCAGTGCATTGAGGATGGCCGGCATCACTGCCGGCCACCTTTCACTTCACCCAGCGCTCAGGACGGCACCACCACCGCCTGCCCGCTCAGCGCCAGGTCGACCAGCTCGCGGTTGGCCACCGCGTACATCGCGTAGTCGTGCCCGGTGGCGTTGCGCAGGTCGTCGAGCATCGCGCGCCAGCGTTCGGCCATGACGCGATGCTGTTCGATCCACAGCGCCACGCGGGCGTCCATGTCCTGCGGGGCATCGGCCATTTGCAGCACCGAGATGGTGATCGCGCGCTGTTGCAGGTCGATGTCGTCACGGAAGGCTTCGCGGGCCAGCGCCTGCCAGTTGTTTTCCACCGGCAGGTTGCTGATTTCCTGCAAGTACCAGGTCAGGTCCAGGGCGCTGCCCACGGCGAAGAACGCCTTGGCCACTTGGGCAGGATCGTGGCCGGTGACGTCCGAGGCCTCGATGATCGGCAGCAGGGTGTACAGGTGCGTGGTGCCAGCCACCATGCGCGCCAGCAGCTCCGGTACACCGGCCTCGACGAAGCTCTGGTAGCGCACCTGCCAGCGTTCGCGGGTCGGCCCTTCCAGCAGTTCGTCGAGTTTCAGGCCCAGCTGGGCGATCTTCGGCCCGAAGTGGGCGGTGTCGCGCCCGGCGTCCTGCTCGTTGCGGCGGCTGCGCAGGAACCAGCGGGTGGCACGCCGGCCCAGGCGCATCAGCTCGTCCATCAGGGTCAGTTGGATGTCTGCCGGCACCTGGTAGTCGAGCGCTTCGATCTGGCGGAACCAGTGCGGCAGGTGGAAGATGTCGCGCACGATGACATAGGCGCCGGCTACGTTGGCCGCGCTCATGCCGGTGGACTCCTTCAAGCGCTGAACGAAGGTGATGCCCATATTGTTGACCAGATCGTTGGCGATCTGCGTGCTGACGATCTCGCGCTTGAGGCGATGGCGACGCATCGACTCAGCGAACTTGCTCACCAGCGACGGTGGGAACGCGGTTTCCATGTCGCGGGTCAGGTAGTCGTCATCCGGCACCTGGGACTTGAGCAGTTGCTCCTTGAGGTCGATCTTGCTGTAGGAAATCAGCACCGACAGCTCGGCGCGGGTCAGACCCTGGCCTGCGGCCAGACGCTCGGCCAGTTGTTCCTCGGAGGGCAGGAACTCGATGGCGCGATCGAGCTTGCCGCGCGACTCCAGATCAGCCATCAGGCGCTTGTATTCGGCGATCCGCTCGCGGGCGCGGCGGGCGGCCAGCGACAGCGCCTGGGTCTGCTTGTAGTTGTTGCCCAGCACCAGGTGGCCGACTTCGTCGGTCATGCTGCCCAGTAGCTGGTTACGCTGCTTCTCGGTCATGTCGCCACCCTGCACCACTTCGTTGAGCAGGATCTTGATGTTGACCTCGTGGTCGGAGCAGTCGACGCCACCGGCGTTGTCGATGAAGTCGGTGTTGGTGGCGCCGCCATTGAGGCCGTACTCGACCCGGCCCAGCTGGGTCATGCCGAGGTTGCCGCCCTCGCCCACCACCTTGCAGCGCAGCTCGTCGCCGTTGACGCGCAGCGCGTCGTTGGCCTTGTCACCGACGTCGGCGTGGCTTTCACTGCTGGCCTTGACGTAGGTGCCGATGCCGCCGTTCCACAGCAGGTCGACCGGCGCCTTGAGCAGCGCGTTGAGCAGCTCGGTCGGGGTCAGGCGGTCTGCGGTGATGGCGAAGCGCTCTTTCATCTGCGGGCTGATGGCGATGCTCTTGGCGCTGCGCGGGAAGATCCCGCCGCCTTCGGACATCAGGCTGGCGTCGTAGTCGGTCCAGGCCGAGCGCGGCAGCTCGAACAGGCGCTTGCGCTCGGCGAAGCTGCTGGCCGGCTCGGGATTGGGGTCGATGAAAATGTGCAGGTGGTTGAACGCGGCCACCAGTTGCAGCTTGTCGGACATCAGCAGGCCGTTGCCGAACACGTCGCCCGCCATGTCGCCGACGCCGATGACGGTGATCGGGTCTTCCTGCACGTTGATGCCGCGCTCGCGGAAGTGGCGCTGTACGCCGACCCAGGCGCCACGGGCGGTGATGCCCATTTTCTTGTGGTCGTAACCGGCCGAGCCACCTGAGGCGAAGGCATCGCCGAGCCAGAAGCCGTAGTCGATGGCGATGCCGTTGGCGATGTCGGAGAAGGTCGCGGTGCCTTTGTCGGCCGCCACCACCAGGTACGGGTCGTCCTCATCGTGACGCACCACGTTGGCCGGAGGCACCACGCCGCCATCCTTGAGGTTGTCGGTGATGTCGAGCAGGCCGCTGATGAAGATGCGGTAGCAGGCGATACCCTCGGCGGCGATGTCGTCACGGCTGCCGCCCAGCGGCAGACGGCGTGGCAGGAAGCCACCTTTGGCACCGACCGGCACGATCACCGAGTTCTTCACCTGCTGCGCCTTGACCAGGCCCAGCACCTCGGTGCGGAAGTCTTCCTCGCGGTCGGACCAGCGCAGGCCACCCCGGGCCACGTTGCCAAAGCGCAGGTGCACGCCTTCGACGCGCGGCGAGTAGACGAAGATTTCGAACTTCGGCACCGGCTTGGGCAGCTCGGGGATCAGCTTGGGGTTGAACTTGAAGCTGAAGTACGACTTGGCCAGGCCATCGGCGTCCGGCTGGTAGAAGTTGGTGCGCAGGGTGGCTTTGATCAGGTCGAGGTAGCGGCGCAGGATGCGGTCTTCGTTGAGCACCTGCACGTCATCGAGGGCACTGAGAATCGCCTGTTCCAGACGCTGCTGCTTGTCGTCCAGATCATCCTGGGTAAGCTTGCGCGCCAGGTAGAAGCGGGTCTTGAACAGGCGCGTCAGTTCGCGGGCGATATCGGTGTGGTTGTTCAGGGTCGCGGCGATATAGCCCAGGTCGAAGCCCAGGCGAATCTGCTTGAGGTAGCGGGCGTAGGCCCGCAGCAGCGCCACGTCGCGCCACGGCAGGCCGGCGGTCAGCACCAGGCGGTTGAAGGCATCGTTCTCGGCGTCGCCACCCACGATGTGGATGAAGGCGTCCTG
Source organism: Pseudomonas cremoricolorata DSM 17059 = NBRC 16634 (assembly GCF_000425745.1). Taxonomy (GTDB): domain Bacteria; phylum Pseudomonadota; class Gammaproteobacteria; order Pseudomonadales; family Pseudomonadaceae; genus Aquipseudomonas; species Aquipseudomonas cremoricolorata. The sequence goes on from NZ_AUEA01000002.1 coordinate 338,507, forward strand.
CAGCACGTCGTTGAGCTGCTGGATGTCCAGGTCCAGGCCTTCGCTGTAGGTGAAGGCAAAATCATGAATCCAGAACTCGCGGCCATTGGTGTGGCGCAGGCGGTACGGGAACTCACCGAGCACGCGCAGGCCAAGGTTTTCCAGAATCGGCAGCACGTCGGACAGCGCCAGAGGCGTGTCGGCGTGGTACAGCTTGCAGTGCAGGGTGCGCTCGCCGATCTGCGTGAGCGGCTGGTAGAAACTCATCGCCAGCGGACGTTTGTCGTTCAGCGCCACCACGTGTTGCAGGTCGACCACCGCCGAGTGCGGGGCGAAACGCTCGCGGTAACCGGCCGGGAAGCCTTTGGGGAAGTCGGCGAGGATGTTGGTGCCCTGGGCTTCGCCGAAGTTCTCCACCACCAGCGCGGAGTAGTCGTCGTTCCACGAGCGGCAGGCCTGGATCACTTCCTTTTCCAGCTGCTGCGGGTCGATGTCGATGCGGTTCTTAGGATCGACGCGCAGAATCAGCTGCACACGGGCCAGCACCGATTCGGAGAAGAACGTCCAGAACTCGCAGTCGCTGGCCTTGAGGCGCTCCATCAGCACCTGCTGGATCTTCTGCCGCACTTCGGTGGAGTAGATTTCCCGCGGCACGTAGGCCAGGCAGTAGCAGAAGCGCCCGTACGGGTCTTTGCGCAGGAACACGCGAATCTTGTTGCGCTCCTGGATCTGCACGATCGACATGACGGTGTTGAACAGCTCGTCGATCGGCGTCTGGAACAGATCATCGCGCGGCAGCACTTCCAGTACCTGGGTCAGTTCCTTGCCCAGGTGCGCCTTGGCGTCGAAGCCTGAGCGGCGTTCGATTTCCGCGACCTTGACCCGCAGGTAGGGAATGGCATGCACGTTCTCGCCATACACCGACGAGGTGTACAGGCCCATGAAACGGCATTCCTTGATGACCTTGCCGTCGGCGTCGAGCTGGCGGATCGACACGTAGTCGGGGTACGCCGGGCGGTGCACGCGGCTGGGCAGCGCGGCCTTGGCGAACGACAGCAGCAGCGGCTCGTTGAGGTAGGCGGCGGCGTAGTCTTCGATGCGCAGCTCTTGCTCGCTCAGGCCCACGCGCAGCAGCGACGGCAGGCCGAGGAAGGACTGCTCGTCGTAGTTGATGCGCCCGCCTTCGCTGTCGCTGGTGACGGTGAATTCTTCATAGCCGAGGAAAGTGAAGTGGTTGTCCAGCAGCCACTCGAGAAACGCTGCGACCTCGCCTTTCTCGTGCTGCGCCGGGGCATAGGGGCTCTGCTCGACCAGCGCCACGACCTCACGCAGACGCGCCTTCATCGGCTCGAAATCGGCCACCGCCACGCGCACTTCGGCCAGCACCTGGTCGATCTCGCGGGCCAGCACGGTCAGCTCGTTGGCATTGGCGCAGCGGTCGATCTCCAGGTACATCAGCGATTCATGCTGCACGCCCTCGCCCTGGCTGCCTTTGGGCAGCAGTTCGAGCAGTTCGCCCTTGGCCCCGCGGCGCACGCTGAGCACGGTGGTCTGCAAGGTGTGGATGCTGTAGCCGCGGCGGTTCAGTTCGGTTCGCACCGAGTCGACCAGAAACGGCAGGTCGTGGTGCAGCACCTCGACCACGCTGTGGGTCGACTGCCAGCCGTTGCGTTCGTAATCGGGGTTGTACACCCGCACTTGCGGGTGCTCGGGGTCGAAGCGCTCGACGATGCGCCAGGCTGAAAGGGTGCAGCCGACCAGGTCGGAGAGGCGGCGTTGGGTGAGTTCGTCCAGAGAGATGATGCCGAAGAACTGGTCAGCGAACAGCGCCACTTGTGGCAGGGCTTGTTCGCTGATGTGCTGGGCCAGGGCCGATCGCAGTTGCTGCTGGAAATCGGCCTTGCTGGCTGCGGTGAAAAACGCCATCTGTGGTACTCCGCGTGGGCTCTTAATCGTGGGAACGCTATGCGCGTGTGCGCCCCGTACGGATCAACCATAGCCAACCCGTGCAGCGGGACGGACAAAAACCAGGCGTTGGCCGTGCCGGGCACGGTCAGCGTGTGATGGGCATCTGCAAAAGCGCCTGCGTTGCGGCGCTGGGCCTTTACGGGTGTCCATCGACTGCGCAGCTTAACGACTGGCATGACCTCACGGCTTGCAGCGCTGCGACATATTCGGTCAAGGTGAGGCAATATGCCGCACGGTTGGGCATTTCCCGGCTGGCAAAATTCCCTTCATTTGTAGCGAAGAGCCGATCATGCAGCTAAACACGACACAATTTCTCGCCACGCCCTGCGACGACGAAGAAGACAACATGGCCACCTTGTGCTGCATCAGCGACAAGGGGCAGATGTTCCTGCTCACCCGCTACCCCGACGAAGACACCGTCGACCTGACCCTGGACGACGAGCCTTCGACCCTCGACGGCCTGAAAGTCACCCTGGGCGCTACCCACCTGGTCATCGAGGTGGCAGCCGGTGACCGTGATGCGCTCAAGGGCGACGCACAGCTGCACATCACCCACGCCACCCCGGCCGGCGACCTGCCCGAAGTGCTGCTGACCCTGCGCAACCTGCTCGACGGCACCGGCGAGCTGATCAGCGAGGTGTGATCGGCCAGCCGCCTAGCCCAGTGGGTTGGCATGCACCTGGCGCACGCCATCGGTTGCGGGGCGATTGACGAACAGCGCGTCGAGGCTGGCGTCACGCAGCGCTGCCGCCGGGTTCCAGTGTGCCGAGGTGTGAATGTAGCGCTGCAACACCTCACGCTGCGCGCCAGTCAGTTGCAACGCGGCGCTCTGACCCAGGGCGTAGGCATGCAAGGCCTGGCTGATCGGCTGCAACTGCGCCGGTATCTGCGCCAGCCACTCGCCGGGCAATGGCGCCAGTGGCACGTCATGACGCACCGCCAACTCACGCATGATGCTCAGGTACACCCGCGACAACTGCCCTGGCACTTCGCGCGTCTGGCTCACCGCGGCGAATACCCGTTTGTACGGCGCATCACGCCGTGCGCGGGGGTCTTCATCGATGACTTCCCATGTGCGCAGATCCATCTGCGCCTGTACGGGCGGGCGGTGTTCGGCCAAGCACCGGGCGGCCTGCGCGTAGGCCGCCGTCGCCTCGGGTCGGTGGCTGGCCGGTACCCGGCTGCTGAAGGGCTTGCACACCAGCACCTGTTCGCGCAGGTGCGCCGGATAGCCGCCGCCGATATCGGAATGCGCCCCTGGCAACAGGCAATCGTTGCCGCTGGCGACCAACGGAAAATGCTCGCGAAACTCGTCGGCAGCGGCCAGTTGCACGACGTGTCGGGCGATCCCATCGGCCAGGCCCAGGCGCAGCGTGCCGAACTGCTTACCGGCCGGCGTGCGCGCCAGTGGGTCGAGAATTGCCGCCACCGTGTCGAACAGGCCGATGAAGTTCAGGGTCACCGCCGGGTCGCTGCCACCCTCGCCCGCAGCCAATCGGTTGGCACAGTGCCGCGCAGCCGCAGCGCCGCGGCTAAAGCCGAACAGATCGACCTCGACCCCCGCCAGCGCCTGCTGTGGGTACTGCCGACGCCAATCGCGCAGTTGCTCGCGCAACCACTGCACGGCCTGTTCGACGCGGGCCTCGACCCCCGTGGCACCGCGCCCGGTGGCCTGGCTGAGCAACGAGTCGGCCGCGCCCTGGCGAGTGCCGATACCCTCCAGGTACAGGCTCAGGTAATGGACATCCGCCCGCAGCTGCGCGCCACGCGGGTACAGGCCGTGCAGCAGGGCAACGTTGCTGGGTGCGTTGGCATAGCTGCCGCTGCGCGGCTGTGCTGGCGACTCTGGGGTGTCCGGGAGGGCATTGGCGAGGTTGTTGCCGGTGCCATCGAAAAACACCCCGATGCGCAGGGTGATGGCGTCGCTGAAATGATTCATGACGTGTGTCCGCTCAGGAATGGCAGAGCAGCAAATGCCGATGAGTCAAACCGGACGATCAGAAAATTCAGCGGGTATTGCAGGGGCTTTCATCATTTTGGTTGCGAATCACATGAAAATAGCCCCGCGCCGATTGGTCGGCACCCCTGCGGATGGATTAAAGTAGCAGCCCCTGCCAGGGCGGCTGCGCATGCGACCCCCGGCGTTTTCCCAGGAACCAGCACCGATGGAACACCGCGACGCCTTGATCGGGTTACGCACTTTTCTTTCTTCCCAGATCCTGGGTCAGGAGAAGCTGGTCGATCGCCTGCTGATCGTGCTGCTGGCTGACGGCCACATGCTGGTTGAAGGTGCGCCAGGGCTTGCCAAGACCCGCGCCATCAAGGAACTGGCCGAAGGCGTCGAGGCGCAGTTCCACCGAATTCAGTTCACCCCTGATCTGCTTCCGGCCGACATCACCGGCACGGAAATCTATCGCCCGGAAACCGGCAGCTTCGTGTTCCAGCAGGGGCCGATCTTCCACAACCTGGTGCTGGCCGATGAAATCAACCGCGCCCCGGCCAAGGTACAGTCGGCCCTGCTCGAAGCCATGGCCGAGCGCCAGGTCAGCGTCGGGCGCAGTACCTACGACCTGTCGCCGCTGTTTCTGGTGATGGCCACGCAGAACCCGATCGAGCAGGAAGGCACCTACCCCCTGCCCGAAGCGCAGCTCGACCGCTTCCTTATGCATGTGAAGATCGGCTTCCCCGACGCTACCGTCGAGCGGCGCATTCTGCAGCAGGCCCGCGGCGAGGCGCTGGGCGGCGAGACCAAGCCCGAGCGCCAGGTCAGCCAGCAGGCGATCTTCGCGGCACGCAAAGAGATTCTCGGCCTGTACATGGCCGATGCGGTAGAGGAATACCTGGTGCAGCTGGTGATCGCCACCCGCAGCCCCGGCAAGTTCGACGCCGAGCTGGCCGACTGGATCGCCTACGGCGCAAGCCCCCGTGGCTCGATCGCTCTGGACCGCTGCGCACGGGCCCACGCCTGGCTCGCCGGACGCGACTTCGTCAGCCCCGAAGACATCCAGGCGGTGCTGTTCGACGTGCTGCGCCACCGCATCATTCTGTCGTTCGAGGCCGAGGCGGCCGGGGTCGACCAGGACCGCGTCGTCCAGCGCATCCTCGACGTCGTCGCCGTCGCCTGACGCCCATGCCCGCCACCCACTCCCTCGAACCCGGCATCCGCATCGGTCTGGCCGAGCTGATCGACATGCGCCACCGCGTGCGGGAAATCCAGCTGTTCGCCCGCCCCGGCCAGCGCGGCCCGCTGGTGGGCCTGCACCATTCCAAGCTGCGCGGGCGCGGGGTGGATTTCGATCAGGTGCGGGTGTACCAGGCCGGTGACGACGTGCGCAACATCGACTGGCGTGTCACCGCGCGCACCCAGGAGCCGCACACCAAGCTGTTCCACGAAGAGCGCGAACGGCCGATCTTCATCCTCATCGAGCAGAGCCAGCGGCTGTTCTTCGGCTCGGGGCTGATGCTCAAGTCGGTGCTCGCCGCCCAGGCCGCCGCGCTGTTCGGCTGGGCCGCGCTGGAACACAACGACCGCATCGGCGGGCTGGTGTTCGGCGCCAGCGAGCCCCATGAAATCAAGCCGCGGCGCAGCAAGCAGAGCCTGCTGCAACTGCTCAACCGCCTGGCGAAGGTCAACCAGGCGCTGCACAGCGACGTCGCCTCGGGCAACGACAGCCTGGGCCTGGCGTTGCGCCGCGCGCGTGAAGTGCTGCGCCCGGGCAGCCTGGCGATCATCATCTGCGACGAGCGAGCGTTAAGCGCGCAGGCCGAGCAGCACCTGTCGATGCTTTCGCGCCATTGCGACCTGCTGCTACTGCCGGTGGCCGACCCGCTCGATCACGCCCTGCCCGCCGCCGGCCTGCTGCGCTTCGCCCAGGGCGATGAACAGCTCGAGCTCGATACCCTCGACCTGGGCCTGCGCCAGGCCTATCACCAGCAGGCCGAAGCGCGCATCGAGCGCTGGGAAGTGCTGGCCCAGAAGCTGCGCGTGGTGCTGATGCCGCTGAGCACCCAGCGCGAACTGATCGAACAGTTGCGCGAGCACTTGAGCGACCAGCGCCCGGGCATCGTGCGATGAACCCGCTCGACGAACTGCAACCACTGCTGGCGCCGCAGGCGATCGGCTGGTGGCCGCCGGCACCGGGCTGGTGGCTGCTGCTGGGCGCGCTGCTGCTAGTGGGCTGGGGCCTGTGGCGGCTGCGCCACTGGCGACCGCTGCGGCCGGCGCCGGCGGCCCCCGAGCAAGGCCTGGACCCGGCGCGCAGCGAGGCCCTGGCCGAGTTGGCACGGCTGCCGCGCCCCTACGACGGGGCCCCGGCCGGTGCCTGGCTGCAGCAGCTCAATGGCCTGCTCAAGCGCCTGTGCCGCAGCCACTATCCCGGCGCCCACAGCCATACCCTCAACGGTCGCCAGTGGCTGGCGTTTCTCGACAACCGCTGCCCGGCGGCTGGCCTGACGCGCTGGATGGTGCTGGTCGAAGGCGCCTACAAGCCCGAGTGCAAGCTCGACGACAAAGCCATCGCCGGCCTCAGCCAGGCGGTGGAAACCTGGATCCGCAAACATGTTTGAGCTGGCCTGGCCGTGGCTACTGCTGCTGGCGCCGCTGCCGTGGCTGCTGCGCGCGCTGCTGCCGGCCGCCGACAGCGGTGAGCCGGTGCTCAAGGTGGGCTTTCTGCGCGAGCTGGAAAGCTTGGCCGGGCGCCGCGCACGCCTGCATTTGCCGAGCTGGCGCCAACAAGCGCCGCTGGTGCTGATCTGGGGCCTGCTGCTGCTGGCCGCCGCGCGTCCGCAGTGGCTGGGCGAGCCGGTGCAGGTGGCGGCCAGTGGCCGCGATCTGCTGGTGGCCGTGGATGTGTCCGGTTCGATGGACTACCCCGACATGCAATGGAAGGGCGAGGATGTCAGCCGCCTCGATCTGGTCAAGGCGCTGCTCGGTGATTTCCTGCAAGCGCGCAAGGGCGACCGCGTCGGGCTGATCCTGTTCGGCAGCGAAGCCTACCTGCAAGCGCCGCTGACCTTCGACCGGCGCACCGTGCGCACCTTCCTCGATGAAGCGCTGATCGGCATCGCCGGCAAGAACACGGCCATCGGCGATGCCATTGGCCTTGCCGTCAAGCGCCTGCGCGAACGCCCGGCGCAGAGCCGCGTGCTGATTCTGATCACCGACGGCGCCAACAATGGCGGGCAGATCCCGCCGCTCACGGCGGCGCGTCTGGCCGCCCAGGAAAATGTGCGCATCTACACCATCGGCATCGGCGCCAACCCCGAAGCCAGCGGCACGCCTGGGCTACTCGGCCTGAACCCGAGCCTGGACCTGGACGAAGCGTCCTTGCGCGAGATCGCCGAGCTGACCCACGGCAGCTACTTCCGCGCCCACGACGGCGCCGAACTTGCCGCCATCGGCGAGACCCTCGATCAGCTCGAACCTGTGGCGCAACAACCGACCCAGGCCCGCGCAGCCCAGGCCTTGTATGCCTGGCCGCTGGCCCTGGCCTTGCTGCTCAGCGTGCTGCTGGTGTGCGCCACGCTGTGGCCCGACAACCTGCTGCAACGCCAGTTGCGCCGGCCACGCTTCCTGCAACCGCACCCCCAGTGGCGCCAGCGCTTGAAGCGCCTGCGCCTGAGGAGCCGGCGATGAGCGAACTGCTGCCCCATGGGCTGCGCCCGCTGTGGCTGCTGGCCCTGCCGCTGCTGGCCTGGTTGCTGCTGCGGCTGTGGCGCCGGCGCCAGCGCGCCGGGCGCTGGCAGATGATTCTGCCGCCGCAGTTTCATGCCGCGCTGCTCGGCGGTGGCCAGGGCGGCGCCAGCAAGTGGCCGTGGATCCTGCTCGGCAGCGCCTGGCTGCTGGCCGTGCTGGCCCTGCTCGGGCCGAGCTGGGAACGGCTCGAACAACCGCACCAGCGCCCGGCCGATCCGCTGGTGATCCTGCTCGAGCTGACCCCACAGATGCTCGCCGAGGACACGCCGCCCAATCGCCTGGAGCAGGCCCGGCGCAAGATCAGCGACCTGCTCGAGCAACGTCGCGACAGCCAGACCGCACTGATCGTCTACGCCGGCAGCGCGCACACCTTGGTGCCGCTGTCCGACGACCTGGGCACCACGCGCAACCTGCTCGAAGCGCTGGAGCCATCGATCATGCCGCAGCCCGGACAACGTGCCGACCTGGCGGTGCGCAAGGCGCTCGCCTTGCTGGCGCAGAGCGACCTGGGCCAGGGTCGGCTGCTGCTGATCGGCTCGTCGCTCAGCGAACAGGAGCAAGCGGGCATCCGCCAGGCCCTCGGCCGCCACGGGCCGAGCCTGCTGATGCTCGGCATCGGCAGCGCTGCGGGGGCACCAGTGCGCCAGAGCAACGGCGAGTACCTCAAGGATGAGCAAGGCGGGATTGTGCTGCCGCGGCTGGACAGCGCAGGGCTCAAACGCTTCATCAACGACAGCGGCGGACGTTACCGCCACGCGCGCATCGATGACCTCGACCTGCGCGGCCTGGGCCTGTTCGATCAGCCGCGGGCGCTGCGCAACGACGGCCAGACGGTGCAGCTCGACAGTTGGTCCGACCAGGGCTACTGGCTGCTGCTGCCGCTGTTGCTGCTGGCCGCCTGCGCGGGTCGGCGTGGTTGGTTGCTGTGCCTGCCGCTGCTGCTGGCGCTGCCGCAACCCAGCTACGCCCTGGGCTGGGACGACCTCTGGCTGCGCCCCGACCAGCAAGGGCTGCGCCTGCTCGAACGACAGCAGCCGGCCGAGGCGGCGCAGCGCTTCGACGACGCCCAGTGGCGCGGGGTAGCGCTGTATCAGGCCGGCGATTTCGCCAATGCCGCTGCAGCGTTTGCCGAAGACGACAGCGCCCAAGGCCACTACAACCGCGGCAACGCCCTGGCCCGCGCCGGCGAACTGGACGCGGCGCTGGATGCCTTTGAGCAAGCGCTGGAGCGTCAGCCCGACCTGCAACCGGCGCTGGCCAACCAGGCGCTGCTCAAGCAGGTGATCGAGCAGCGCCAGGCGGGCGGCCAAACCCAGGCCTCAGGCAGCGACAGCCAGGGCGCGCCGGGTGCCGAAAGCGAAGGCAACAGCGCCTCCAGTGGCACGCCCCTGCCCGGCCAGTCAGGCGATGAAGCGCGCCCAGGCAACGATCAACAGGCCAACCACAGCGGCAACCCGGGCGAAGGTGCCGGCAACGCCGCCGGCGACGATGATGGCGCAAGCTCACCCCAGCGCCCTGCCGCCACTGCGCTCGATGCCGAGCAGCGTCAGGCACTGGAACAATGGCTGCGCGACATTCCCGACAACCCCGCGCAGCTGCTGCGGCGCAAATTCTGGTACGAACAGCAATTGCATCAGGAAACCTCACGATGAAGCCCTTGGCCGTGTGTCTGCTGAGCCTGCTCTGGACCGCCCTGGCCCAGGCCGAGCCGACCCTGCAAGCCAGTGTCGACCGCACCCGCGTGGAAGCGGGCGAAACCCTTGAGCTGATTCTCGAAAGCCAGGACGTGACCCAGTTCGGCAAGCCCGACCTGTCGAGCCTCGAGGCCGACTTCGATGTGCGCGGCACACGCCAGCTCAACAGCCTGCACACCCTCGACGGCGAAACCCGCGCCAGCACCCGCTGGATCATCACCCTGCTGCCGCGGCGCAGCGGCAGCCTGGTGATTCCAGCATTGCAATTGGGCCAGTCGCACAGCCAGGCCATCGAGCTGCAAGTGCTGCAGGCCGATGCCAGCCGCCCCGGCAACGCCGCCCAGGTGTTCGTCGAAACCAGCCTGGATGCCAGCGAGGTGTACGTGCAGGCCCAGGCGGTGCTGACCGTGCGCGTCTACCACTCGGTGCCGCTGTACGATGACAGCCACCTCAGCGCGGTGCAGGCCGACGACGCCAGGGTCGAGGCCTTGGGCGAGTCGCGCACTTACGAAAAAGACATCAACGGCGTGCGCCATGGCGTCATCGAAACTCGCTACGCGGTGTACCCGCAGCACAGCGGCCTGCTGCAGGTGGCGCCGCTGACCTTCAACGCCACCGCCGTCGACGATGGTGCCAACTCAGGCACGGGCGGCCATGGTGGGCGCGCCGTGCAGGCCAGCTCCAGCGCCCTCGCGCTGACGGTCAAGCCGATCCCTGCCAACTACCCCAAGGACGTGCCGTGGCTGCCGGCGCGCAGCGTCAGCATCGAGGAACGCTGGAGCCCCGACCCTGCCCAGCGACCCACGCAAATCGGCGACTCGCTGACGCGCAACGTGGTGCTGCGCGCCGAGGGGCTGTCGAGCAACCAGTTGCCGCCCCTGCCGGCCACCGAGGTCGACGGCCTGCGCCGCTACCCCGATCAACCGGTGCTGGGCAACCAGCTCGGCGAGCGCGGCATGACCGCCAGCCGCGAAGAACGCGAGGCGCTGGTGCCCACCCGCAGCGGCGCCATCGACCTGCCGACCGTCGATGTGACCTGGTGGAACACCCGCGAAGATCACCTCGAACACAGCAGCCTGCCCGCGCGCAGCCTGATCGTGCAGGACAATCCGGCCCTGGACGGCGACAGCCCCGGCAACGATCCGCGTGCCGGCATCGGCGTACTGTGGCCCTGGCAACTGGCAACCTTGCTGTTGGGCGCCAGCACCGTCGCAGGCTTGGCCCTGTGGTGGCGCGCCCGCTCGCGGCCTGCGGTACTGCGCGTGGCCCAGGCCGGACCCAGCCCACGCACCCTGCTCGATGACCTCAAGCGCGCCTGCCAGGCCAACGACCCGCACGGCACGCGCCAGGCGCTCGACGCCTGGGCGCGGCAGCAGCCGGAAACCCTGGCCGACATGGCCGCCCGCTTCGTGCCGCTGTCAGACGCGCTCGACAGCTTGAACGGCGCGCTGTACAGCGAAACCGGCCAGTACTGGCAAGGCGCCGAGCTGTGGCGAGCGATTGGCGATATTCCAGCACTTGCGGCCACGCAATTGCCGGCCGCTGAAAGCGCAGGTTTGCCGCCGCTGTATCCGAAGTGAGCGTTGAGTGGAGCCTGCCAGGTTCGAATCCCAATCGACCGCCTCGTTCCGCTGTAACCCCCCGCTGATCGAACGTTCAGATCGCTGCCAGCGCACGCGCAATGCGTGCGCCTGGTGATCGATTGGCGCCTTGGCGCAGGCCCCGCGCGCAGCCGCGCCCCTTCGCTAACCCCATGATTTCATTGATGTTCATTGCAAATTAAACGTTACACAGCCGACGTTTCAACACCGTTCGTTAACCGTTTGCCAACTTCTCAGCCGTCTCTGGCCCTGGGCACCATTGCCCCAGCTCGCTGCACCGCGTCGATCGATCAGGCCGGTGCCAGGAGCACGACCACGCATGACGACTCGAAGCGACCCATGGCTTCGACACAACAACAATAGAATCAATGGCGAGGTACTTACGATGACACTCCAGGCACTCTGGGAATCGATTGTCGCGTTCTACGAACCCACACTTGAAATCTTCAGCCTATGGGCCTTCGGGCTACCGCTGTTCGTCACGGTGTTGGCGGTGATGTTCATCGTTGCGCAGAAATTCGAAACGCCGCTCACGTTGCGCTCGTTGAAACAGGCCGCCTTCCCCACCGATCAGTACGACCACGCCTCTTCAAGGGTGGACATGTGGAACGGCATCATCCTGCTGGCGCTGGGCTTTCCGCTGGTGGGCATCATGGCCATCAACGGCCTGGCCATCGCCGACAACGTCGGGGCCTATGTCAGCGCTGAATATGGCGCGCGGGCGCCGCTGATCACCTCGACCTGGGCGCTGGTCGCGGTGCAGTTTCTGGTGTACTTCCTGAGCGTGGATTTCGTCGGCTACTGGGTGCACCGCTGGTGCCATACCACGCCTATCCTGTGGCACCTGCACAAGCCTCACCACACCGCCGAAACCCTCACGCCGTGGACGCTGTTCCGCCAGCACCCGATCGAGTTCTTCGGCCTGAACATCATTCCGGCCGTGGTCGGTGGCGCCTTCACCGGGCTGGTACTGTACGCCACCGGCAGCCAGATCCAGCCAGGCACCATCGCTGCCATCACCACCACCGCCTACATCGCCTTCTTCGTCATCGACGTGTTCTCCCATGTGCACATGCCGATTTCCTACGGCTGGATGAACCGCATCGTGCTGGCCCCGGTGATGCACAACCTGCACCACAGCATGGAGCCGCACCACTGGGACAAGAACAACGCGGTGATCCTGACCCTGTGGGACTGGATGTTCGGCACCCTGTACCTGCCCAAGAAAGGTGAAACCTGGCGCTGGGGCTGCAACGACGAAGAGTACGGCGACAACAACCCGCACCGGACCCTGCGCGGCTTCTACTTCGACCCGTTCAAGACGCTGTGGCGCCATGTGAAGGAAGGCGAAAGCTCCAACCTCTAGGCACCCGCTTCGCAGCACCGCTTTGCATCCAGGCCGCAGGCGACGCTCAGCGAGCGCGCCGGGCCTGATCGGCAGCGCGGCGCACACACAGCGCGCCGCTGCTGCTCTTTTTCGACCCAAGGACACTCCCATGGCACTGCTAGACTCGCTCCACTGGCGCTACGCGACGAAAAGCTACACCGCTGAAACCATCGCCCAGGACAAGCTCGATTTCATCCTCGAAGCCATCCGCCTGGCCCCCAGCAGCTCCGGCCTGCAGCCCTACACGGTGTTCGTCATCCGCGATCCGGCGCTGCGCGCACGCCTGCGACCGCTGTGCTACGACCAGGCGCAGATCACCCAGGCCTCGCACCTGCTGGTGTTCGCCGCCTGGGATGCCTACACCACAGAACGAATCAACGGCTTTTTCGAGTTCAGCAACGACATCCGTCAGTTGCCCGGCAGCGTTACCGATGATTACCGGCTGTCACTGCTCGATTCGTTCGGCGCCATGAGCCAGGCGCAACAGACCGCCCACGCCGCCAAACAGTGCTACATCGCCTTGGGCTTCGGCCTGCTGGCAGCCGCAGAAGCGCGCATCGACGCATCGCCCATGGAAGGCTTCGACAATCAGGCGGTCGATGAGCTGCTGCAACTGCCCGAGCAGGGCCTGCACAGCGCCGTGCTGCTGGCCCTCGGTCACCGTGACAGCGACAACGATTGGTTGGTGAGCATGAAGAAGGTGCGCCGCGACAAGGCGCAACTGTTCATCGAGCTCCCCTGACGTTCGGGGCCGCGGCGAATGCCGTCCGCCGAGGCCCCGCACCCGCCCCGCCGAATCGCTGTTCGATTCGGCGGGGCATCCTTATTTCGATGCAGCCCCAAGCACTGCAGGCGTTTGTGCACTGGGTGCCTGGGCCAGCGCTGACTTGCGACTGCGCCACAGCGTGCCCACATCCAGCGGGCGAGCGATGAGCAGTTCGGCGGCGACGTTGGACGGGCCGAAGGTGCGCACCTCGTACAAGGCCTCGAAGGCGGCGCTGTCGCCGACTGCCGCCTGCAAACGGCCCAGCTCCTGCGTGCTGGAGGCCAGCTTGGCCGCTTCCACCAGCGCCGGGTCCATGATCCCGGCGACCACCACGATGTGATTGCCCGCAGGCCCGGGAAAGCGCGCCAGGTAGGCGTAGTCGTGGCGCATGATGCGTTCGCTGGAAGGCTCGTCCCAGTCCGACTCGAAGCGCTCGCCACTGGCCTTGTCGATCAGCGCCGCGCCGTTGCCGGCCAGCGAAAACCCTGAAAGGTCGAAGAACGGCTCCTTCAGATCGCCCAGGCTGTCGAGCAGCCCGACATAGACGATGTCGTGGTTGCTGAGCATTTCGTTGGTAAAGCGCGAGGTGGTGACGTTACTCACCAGGTTCGGCTGGCGTGGTCGCGTGGCGCTGGCCACCGGCGCCACCGCCACCAGCGCCGAAGCCAGGCCGCTGGGCAGGTGGTAGGTGTTCATGTCGACGTAGTGCTGGCCGAGGCTGGGCACGCGCTGTTTGTACTGGTCGAGCGCGGCGCTGGAGGTGATCGCCTCGTCGGCGACCATGCGCGTGATGGCGCCGGCCGCGTTCTGCTCGCCGAACACATAGAAATCCCCCGAGACCACCAGCACCGGCGCCGAGCCGCTGGCTACGCCCTGCCACAACCGGCTGTGGGTGCGCGCATCCTGCGGCCCCTGGCCGCCCCACAACGCCCAGCCTGCCCCGTTGAGCGCCAGCAGCAAGGCCGCGCCCGCAGCAAAGCGCCAGCGCCGCCAATGCTGCGGTATCGGTAGCTCATCCGGGCCTGGCACATCGCCAGCAGCGAGCACCAGGCGGTAGTCGCCACGCGGCAGCATCAGCCGCTGGCCGTGCTCATCGACCGGCACGCCAGCGAGTTTCTTGCGCAGCCGGTGGATGTGCACGCGCACCGTGGCGTCGGCGGTCAGGTCGACGTCGGTGGTGCGGCCGAACACCACCTGGGCGATTTCGATTTCCTTGGTGGTGGTGCCGCTGATGGACCGCTCGAGCAGGAACTCGAACAGGCGAATCATGCGCCGTGACTTGCCCAGCACACCGCTGCTGACAATTTTCTGGCCGTACGCCGCAAGCTGCGCCGGCTCCTCCAACCTCTGCGTGTTGTCCATTGCATGCCCTCAGTGCTGGCGCAACACCTGCCCATGCGCTGTCGCCCCGGCAACGCGTCGAGTGCGAGCCCGGTAGGGCGAAGGGCAAGGTGAGCGCGACCCTAGCGTAGCCTTCAGGCCACGCTCATCCGTAGCCTGAATCGGCAATCAAACGCGTCCTGGCGACCGTAATCAGGCGCAGCGGCGCGCGGGGATCGCGGCGCGGGTGGTACGCGAAGGCAGCTCGGCGAACAGCTCGGCGTATTCGGCGGCGAAGTGGCTGAGGTGATAGAAACCCCAGTTGGCCGCCGCATCGCCGATGGACAACTCAGCGGCGCAGGTCGACATCAGGGTGCGGCGCACGCCGTTCAGGCGCACCGAGCGCAGGTAGTTCAGCGGCGTGGTTTCGGCCACCGCGCGGAAGCTGTTCTGCAGCGTGCGGCGGCTGACCTGCAGGCGCTGGCACAACTCCATCACACTGGGTGAATCGAGCAACTGGGCAAGGGCCATGCGGTGGCATTTCTCGACGATGAAACTGCGCGTCGAGCTGGGGCTGCGCTGCTGTTTGTCACAGGCCGGGTCGATCATCAGTTTCAGCACTTCGCTGAGCATGGTCTGCTCCAGAGCCGACTCACGCTCAGGCAGGGTATCGAGTTCATCCTGAGCCAGGGTGTCGGCGAACAGCGCCAGCAGGCGTCGGCGGGTCTGCGCGAAGCGCTGGGGCGATACGCGAATCACCGGCTGGCGCAGCAGTTGCTGCAGCTCGGTGGCAGCCATGGTCTGCTCCAGGGCCTGCTCGAACAGCTCGCGGTCGAAGGTGATCGACAGCAGCTGCATGCCCTGGGGCATGTGAAACATGAACTCCTCGCCACCGTGGAGGAAGAACAGGCTGCTCTCGTCGACGTCGCGCCCCTGCATGCGAATCGAGCCGGGCACGTTCAGCGGCAGGGCAAAACACATCTTGCCGCGCGGGGCCACGCCGTTCTGCACCACGCGCTGGTTGATCTGTTCGAGAAACACATGGCAGCCGGCGGTGGTCAGCTGCATCAGCGAGCATTCGGCCGAGCCTGCGGTGAGCTGGTTGTAGTCTTGATTCCACTGCTGAACCGTGGCGGCATGCACGTGGATGTCGTGAAAATGGCTGATCGTCTGATGTCGCATGGGATTACAAGCCTCCAGCACTTTTATTGTTTTTGGGATCGCCGTCTTTTTCGATACTCGCATACCGCATCCGGCCTGCAAGCGTTTTGTGACGCTCGGTACGCAACAACGGGGGTTTGCGCGCAGCATGTGCCGATTCGGGATACCGCCCTGGAATGGGCGCCGTAGATGATCGAGACATTCGAAGAATCCACCCCGGAGAACACCCCATGAACGAAGCTCAACTCGAAGCGCTGCACTTCGCCGATGCCCCGCGCATCGTCTCAAGCGAACTGCCTGGCCCCAACACCCGCGAAGCGCTGGCGCTGTCGGCCAGCACCGAGTCGATGGCGCGCGGCGGCGGACGCATGCCGATCGCCATGGACCGGGCCTTCGGCGCCACCTTCAAGGACCCGGACGGCAACACCTTCATCGACCTCTCTGCAGGCGTCGGCGTGAGCAGCGTGGGCCGCTGCCACCCGCAGGTGGTGCAGGCCATTCGCGAGCAGTCCGAAGTGCTCATGCACGCCCTGGAAATCAACAGCACGCGGCGCACCGAGCTGGCGGCCAAGCTGTCCGAAATAGCCCCGCCGGGGCTGCGCGGCGACTGCATCACCTTCTTCACGCAAAGCGGCAGCGATGCCCTGGAAGCGGCGGTCAAATTCGCCAAG
Source organism: Pseudomonas cremoricolorata DSM 17059 = NBRC 16634 (assembly GCF_000425745.1). GTDB lineage: Bacteria > Pseudomonadota > Gammaproteobacteria > Pseudomonadales > Pseudomonadaceae > Aquipseudomonas > Aquipseudomonas cremoricolorata. The sequence continues at coordinate 354,749 of NZ_AUEA01000002.1, forward strand.
CGCATCACCGGCCGGCACCAGATCATCGCCTTCCATGGCGGCTACCACGGCGTCTGGCATGCCTCCGGCGCGCTGACCACCGGCACCGCCTATCGCAAAGGCTATGGCGCGCAGATGGGCGGGGTGATCCACGCGCCCTACCCCTACGCCTACCGTTTCCCCTTCGACACCACCCACAAGAGCGCCGAGCAGATCGCCGGCGAGTACGTCGACTATCTGCTCAACACCCCCTACACCGCCGCCGATGACGTCGCTGCGGTGATCGTCGAGCCGGTTCAGGGCGAAGGCGGCTACGTGCCGCCGTCGCCTGAATTTCTGCAACTGCTGCGCAAGGCCTGCGACCGCAGCGGCGCGCTGCTGATCGTCGATGAAGTGCAGGCCGGCGCGGGCCGCACCGGCAAGATGTGGGCGGTCGAGCATTCCGAGGTCAAGCCGGACATGCTGACCTTCGGCAAGGGCATCGGCAGCGACCTGCCGATGGCCGGGCTGATGATGCGCTCGGACCTGGCCGCGCAGATTCCCGACGGCTCGATGCCCAACACCTTCGCTGCCAACTCGCTGTCGGCGGTGGTGGCACTGACCAACATCAGCATTCTTCAAGACCCTGAACTCGACCTGCTCAACCGCGCGCACGCCTTGGGCCTGGAAGCACAGGAACGCATTCGTGGCTTCAACAGCCGCTTGGTCGGCGAGGTGCGCGGACGCGGCCTGATGATCGGCATCGAGCTGGTCGAAGATGCCGCCAGCAAGACGCCGCTGGCCGGCGAGAAAATCGGCCAACTGATGGGTTATCTGATGAACCACGGCGTGCTGATGATTCCCTGCGGGCGCTACAGCAACGTGATGCGCATCATGCCGTCACTGACCATCTCGCGGGCGCTGTTCTTCAAGGCCCTGGACATCTTCGGCGACGCGCTGGCCTCGCTCGAGGCGTGAGCCTGCCCACTTCGCAAGGAACACCCCCATGACTCAGCATCTGAATCACTTCATCGCAGGCAAGTCGGTCGAGGGCAGCGGTGCGCGCATCGAGCTCATCGACCCGGTCACCGAACAGGTCTACGGCAGTTCGGCGCGCGGCAACGCCGAGGACGTCGAACGTGCCGTGGCCGCTGCCCATGCCCAGCTCGAGGGCGGCGCCTGGAGCCAGCTCGACGGTGCCCAGCGCGGGCGGCTCTTGGCGAAACTGGCCGACCTGGTGGAGCGCGACAGCGAGCATCTGGCCGACCTCGACGCCAACGCCATCGGCCGCTCGCCGATCGAGCCTAGGCGCATGGATCTGCCCAACGCCATCGCCAACCTGCGCGCAGCTGCCGGCTGGGCCAACCAGCTCGAAGGCCGCACCATCCCCACCGGCGGCTATTTTGGCAGCAAGACCCTGTCGTACACCGTGCGCGAGCCGGTCGGCGTGGTCGGGGCGATCGTGCCGTGGAACTCGCCGCTGATGATCACCGTGTGGAAGCTGGCGGCCTTGCTCGCGGCCGGCTGCACGGTGGTGATCAAACCCTCGGAAGAAACCCCGCAATCGGCCTTGCACCTGGCGGGTCTTGCCCAGGAAGCAGGCTTTCCCGATGGCGTGATCAACGTCGTCACCGGCTATGGCGCCGAAGTCGGCAAGGCCCTGTGCGAACACCCGCAGGTGGCCAAGATCAGCTTCACCGGCAGCCCCGAGGCGGGCCGCGAAATTCAGCGCACCGCCGGCGTGCTGTTCAAGCAGGTGGCGTTGGAGCTGGGCGGCAAGAGCCCGCAGATCGTCTTCGACGATGCCAGCTTCGACGATGCCGTGCGCGGCTGCGCCCTGGGCCTGTTCGCCAACCAGGGCCAGGTCTGCGCGGCCGGCTCGCGCATCCTGGTGCAGCGCAGCCTGGCCGAACGCTTTGGCGCCGCGCTGGCCGAGGCGGCGCAGGCAGTGCAGGTCGGCGACCCGCGCGAGGACGGCGTGCAGATGGGCCCGGTGGCGAAGAAGGCGCAGTTCGAGCGGGTCAACCGCTACATTCAGCTGGGCATCGACCAGGGCGCCACACTGGCGGCCGGCGGCGTCTCGACACCTGAGAAAGGCTGGTTCGTACGGCCGACGATCTTCACCAACGCACGCAATGACATGGCCATCGCCCAGGAAGAAATCTTCGGCCCGGTGGGCACGCTGATCGTGTTCGACACCGAAGCCGAAGCGATTGCCTTAGCCAACGACTCCGCCTACGGTCTGGCCGCCACGGTGTGGACCGGCAACCTGGTGCGCGCGCACCGCGTCGCCGCGGCGATCAAAGCAGGTGCCGTGGGCATCAACTGCTGGAGCCCGCTGGACGCCAACCTGCCGTGGGGCGGGGTCAAGACCAGCGGGATCGGCCGTGAAGGCGGGTTCAGCGGCGCGCTGGCCTACACCGAAGAGAAGGTCATCACGGTGCTGCTGCCGAGTTGACCCCTGCGCCCACGCCCCGGCGAGCAGCCTGCGGCGGGGCGTCGGTTCATTGCGCAGGTTGCGCCAAGCGTGGAGACACCGTGATGACTGCATACCAACGAACGGCAATCGACCGTTACCCGACCTCACTGCGGGTATTGCACTGGACCCGCGCCGTGCTGATCCTCGGCCTGCTCTGGGCCGGCTGGCACATGACCGGCATGGACGATGAAATACCCAGCAAGTTCGAGCTCTACTACCCCTGGCACAAGTCGTTCGGCGTGCTGGCGTTTCTTTTGGTGCTGACGCAGATCGCGGTGCGCCTGCGCACACCGCACATCCCCCGCCCCTTGCAGACCTTGGCGCCGTTCGAGCGCAGCTTGTCGAGCCTGGTGCAACGGGCGATGTACGTGCTGCTGGTGGTGGTACCGCTGATGGGCTACTCGATGTCGAGCACCTTCACCATGAGTGACGGGGTATTCTTCTTCGGCGTCGATCTGCCGGAATTGCTGCCCAAGAACGATGACTGGTTCGTGGTCTTCCAGTGGCTGCACAAGGTGCTGGCCTACAGCCTGCTGGCGCTGATCACCCTGCACGTTGCCGGCGCGCTGAAACACCGCTTCCTTGACCGCGACCCGAGCAAGGATGTTTTGCGGCGGATGCTTTGAATCGCGCCCGCCCCTGACACAGCTGCTTCATCTACCTGAAGCTACGCGTCAGGCAGTGACGGGCCGCCCTGCGGCCCGATCGCTCGCGCAAGCAGCGCCAAGACCATCAGCGATCCCTGAACTGCGCCTCGCGCTTGCCGATGAACGCGGCCATGCCTTCTTTCTGGTCTTCGGTGGCGAACGCTGCGTGGAACACCCGGCGTTCGAAGCGCACGCCTTCGCTGAGGGTGACTTCGAAGGCGCGGTTGACGCTCTCCTTGACCATCATGCTCACCGGAATCGACTTGCTGGCGATGCTCGCGGCCACCTTCAGCGCCTCTTCGAGCAGCTCGTCAGCCGGCACGATGCGCGCAACCAGGCCGGCGCGTTCGGCTTCCTCGGCGCCCATCAGGCGACCGGTCAGGCACAGCTCCATGGCCTTGGCCTTGCCCACCGCGCGGGTCAGGCGCTGGGTGCCGCCCATGCCCGGCAACACGCCAAGATTGATTTCCGGCTGGCCGAATCTGGCCGTGTCGGCGGCGAGAATGAAGTCGCACATCATCGCCAGTTCACAGCCGCCGCCAAGGGCGAACCCGGACACCGCGGCGATGATCGGCTTGCGCCGGTTGGCGATGCGGTCGGCATCGCTGAACAGGTCTTCGGTGTAGATCTGCGGATAGCCGAGTTCGGCCATCTCCTTGATGTCGGCACCGGCGGCGAATGCCTTGGCGGAACCTGTGAGCACCACGCAGCCGATCTGCGGGTCGCGCTCGAGCTGATCGAGGGCCTGGTTGATCTCGGCGACGATCTGCGCGTTCAAGGCGTTGAGCGCTTGCGGCCGGTTCAGGGTGATCAGGCCGACCTTGCCGTGGATGTCCAACAGAATGCTTTCGAATGCCATGGGGGCTCCTTCAGAGGTTGCGCGCAATGACCATGCGCTGAATGTCGCTGGTGCCTTCGTAGATCTGGCAGACCCGCACGTCGCGGTAGATGCGCTCTAGCGGGAAGTCGCTCAGATAGCCATATCCGCCCAGGGTCTGCAAGGCATCGGAACACACCTGCTCGGCCATTTCCGAGGCGAACAGCTTGGCCATCGACGCTTCGACCAGTGCGGGTTTTCCGGCATCGCGCAGCGCCGCGGCGTGCAGCACCATCTGCCGCGCCACGGCGATGCGGGTGGCCATGTCGGCCAGACGAAACGCCACGGCCTGGTGCTCGACCAGTACCTTGCCGAAGCTCTGCCGCTCGCGGGCGTAATCACGCGCCACCTCGAAGGCGGCACGCGCCATGCCCACCGACTGCGCAGCGATGCCGATACGCCCGCCTTCCAGGTTGGCCAGTGCGATGCGATACCCCTCGCCCTCCTCGCCCAGGCGGTAGGCCAGCGGCACGCGTACGTCATCGAACTGGATCTGGCAGGTATCGGAGGCATGCTGGCCGAGTTTGTCTTCAACCCTGACCACCTGGTACCCCGGGGTGTCGGTGGGCACGATGAAAGCGCTGATGCCACGCTTGCCCGCTTCAGGGTCAGTGACTGCGAAGACGATCACCACCCCGGCGCTTTGCCCGGAGGTGATGAACTGCTTGCTGCCGTTGAGGACATAGTGCTCGCCGTCGCGCCCCGCCCGGGTTTTCAGGCTGCTGGCATCGGAGCCTGCCTGCGGTTCGGTGAGGGCGAAAGCGCCGAGCATGGCGCCTGTGGCCAACGGGGTGAGGAACTGCTGCTTCTGCGCGTCACTGCCAAAGCGCAGGATCGGCACGCAGCCGACCGAGTTGTGCACGCTCATGATCGTCGAGCAGGCGCCATCGCCTGCGGCGATCTCTTCCAGGGCCATGGCGTAGGCCACGTAGCCGGTGTCGCTGCCGCCCCATCGCTCGGGAACCAGCATGCCGAACAGGCCAAGTTCTGCCATTTCATCGATGGCTTCACGGGGCAAGCGGTGGGCCTTGTCCCACTGCTCGGCAAAGGGCCTCAAGCGCTCCTGGGCGAAGCTGCGCACGGCATCGGCAATCTGTTGTTGTTCGTCGCTGACCAGCATGCTTCACCTCATCACAGACATTCGAGGGCAACGGCGGTGGCCTCGCCACCGCCAATGCAGATGGCCGCGACGCCGCGGCGCAGGTTGCGCTGGCGCAGCGCGGCAATCAACGTCACCAGAATCCGTGCACCCGAGGCGCCGATGGGGTGTCCCAGCGCACAGGCACCGCCGTTGACGTTGACCTTGTCGTGGGGCAAATGCAGCTGCTTCATCGCGGCCAGCGTAACCACCGCGAAGGCTTCGTTGATTTCGAACAGATCGACCTCATCGAGGCGCCAGCCGGTGCGCTGCATGAGTTTTTCGATGGCACCGATGGGTGCGGTGGGAAACAGCGCCGGCTGGTCGGCGAACGCTGCGTGGCCGTGAATCACCGCGAGGGGCTTGAGGCCGCGCCGCTCGGCTTCGGAGCGGCGCATCAGCAGCAACGCGGCGGCGCCGTCGGAAATCGAACTGGCATTGGCCGCGGTCACCGTACCGCCTTCGCGGAAGGCCGGGCGCAGCTGAGGGATTTTATCCAGGCGCGCTTTGGGCGGCTGCTCGTCGTCGCTGACCATACGGGTCTGGCGGGCCTCGGTGACCTGCACCGGGACGATCTCTTCGGCGAAGCGCCCGTCGCTGATCGCCAGCTGGGCGCGGGTCAGCGAGGCGATGGCGAAGTCGTCCTGCTGCTTGCGGCTGAAGTCGTGCGCCTGGGCGCAATCCTCGGCGAAGGTACCCATCAGCCGGCCCTTGTCGTAGGCGTCTTCCAGGCCGTCGAGGAACATGTGGTCGAGCACCTGAGCATGACCCATGCGGTATCCGCCACGGGCCTTGTCGAGCAGGTACGGCGCGTTGCTCATGCTTTCCATGCCGCCAGCGATCAGCACATCGGCAGAGCCTGCCAGCAGCAGGTCATGGCCAAGAATCAGCGCCTGCATGCCCGAGCCGCACATCTTGTTCAGTGTGGTGCAGGTGGTCTGTGCCGGCAGGCCGGCGCCCAGCGCGGCCTGGCGCGCCGGTGCCTGGCCGAGTCCGGCAGACAGCACGCAGCCGAACAGCACCTGGTCGACGGCCTCAGGCTCGATGCCACCGCGCTCGAGCGCGGCGCCAATGGCGGCGGCACCCAGTTGCGGTGCACTGAGGGATTTGAGCTCGCCCTGCAAGCCGCCCATGGGCGTTCGCACGGCGCTGACGATGACGATGGGGTCGCGAGCGAGGGTCATGGGGGTGTCCTTGGTCATTTGGCGGCCATACGCAAGGCGCCGTCGAGACGGATCACCTCGCCATTGAGCATGCTGTTTTCAATGATGTGCCGCGCCAGCGCGGCGTATTCCTCTGGCCGTCCCAGGCGCGGCGGGAACGGTACGCCGGCGGCCAGCGAACTGCGCACTTCTTCGGTCATGCCGGCCATCATCGGCGTTTCGAAGATGCCCGGGGCGATGGTCATGACGCGGATGCCAAACCGCGCCAGCTCCCGCGCCACTGGCAAGGTCATGCTGGCGATGGCGCCCTTGGAGGCCGAGTACGCCGCCTGGCCGATCTGCCCGTCGAAGGCGGCGACCGACGCGGTATTGATGATCACCCCACGCTCGCCACCGTCATCGGCGCTGCCTTCGGCCATGGCGGCGGCGGCCAGGCGCAGCAGGTTGAAGCTGCCGATCAGGTTGACGTTGATCATCCGGGTGAAGCTTGCCAGCGCGTGCGGCCCTTGCTTGCCGAGCACTTTTTCGCCGGCGACGATGCCGGCGCAGTTGACCAGCCCGCGCAGGCCGCCGAAGGCCTCGACGGCCGCATCCACCGCAGCCTTGGCGGCGTGTTCGTCACTGATATCGGCCACGGCAAAGCGCGCGTTGCGGCCCAGTTCGGCGGCCTTGGCCTCGACTGCCGCGGCGTTGAGGTCGACCAGCAGCACCTGAGCGCCGGCCTCGATCAGCATCTGCGCCGTGGCGGCGCCAAGCCCTGAGGCGGCACCGCTGACGATGAAGGGGGTATTGGCAATGAGCATGGGTGTCGTCCTTCAGGCCCGACGACGGTTGGCGAGAACATGGGCAGCGGATGGGTTGGCAGGAAAGAAGCTGAACCGTCGTGACCAAGATAGTCGCGCGGGTCGTACAGAGCGGCAATGGCCAAAGCTGTCAGGCGCGCTGACCGCTTTGGCCGTCAAGGGTCAGACGTGAATGACGCCGATGGCCTCCTCATCCAGCACATCCAGGGTCAGGCGTACGCGCAGCGCATGCAAGGCACTTTCCCGACGCGTGCTGAGCACTTGCCAGCGTTGCCGGTATTGCTCGCTGTCCAGGGTGTCCTGCTGTTCATCGAGGCGCGAGCCTTCATCGGCATATTGCTCATGCAATTGGCTGAATAACGCAGGATGTCTCGTGTCCAGGTAACGCTGCCAGAAGGTCCGCTGGCTGAGGCTCTCGGCCAACGCTTCGCGTGTCTCGCCGCTGCGCACGAAATTCAGCGCCGCCTGCAACTGTTGCGGGCTGACCCGCGCCACGCTGGCGTAATGCATGCTGCGGGGCTGTAACGGTAGATCGAGGGCTTCGGCCAGATGGATGCGGTAATACAGACTGACCTCGATTTCGTCGACACCACGCCCCTCGGCACTGCGCTGCAGCATATCCTGGCGGGCGAACTGCTCGACCCTTGCCAGGCGCCACAGCCGCTGACCCAGGCTGACCAGTCGCGCACCTCGTTCATGGTAGGCGGCATCAGCGGTCGCCTGGGTTTCCAGCACCAGCACCTGCAAGTCGCTGAAGCGCTCGGCTGTACTGTCTTCGCAGCTCAGCGGCTCGTTGGCCCGCACGAACACCTGGCTACGCAGGTCGGCGTCCGCCTCGAGCGCCGTCAGCATCGACCACACCTGCTCGCACAGGTAGTCAGCGGCCCCCGTGAAATCGGCGGTGTTCTGCAGCTCGCCGAGCAAGGTCAGCAACCCGCCGCTGTGGGGCAGGCCAAACAGCAGATCCCAGCGCTCCTCGCGCGCCCCACGCCCCTCTGCGCCCGCTTGGGCCAGCCACAGTTCACGGGTGGCTGCCGGCCCCGATGGGTGCGAGGCCCCCAGCGTTGCATCGCCATGAGCCTGATCGTGCTCGGTCAAGCTGAACAACAGATCCAACTGCTCGGCCGGCAGCGGATTGCCCTGTACCAACAAGGTGCGACGGTAGGCCAAGGGCATTTGCAGGGTGGTGTCGGGAATCTCGCTCAGTTGGTTGTTGCGCAAATCCGCAGTGTCCAGGAAACCGCAGAGGTCGAGCCCCGAGGGCCAGGTGCTCAGTTGACAATAACGCAGGCTTACCCAGGCCAGCCGTGACAGGTAGTGGAAGCGCAGACGGAAATCACCCAGCGGGTTGTAACTCAGATTGAGCGATGACAACTGTGGCAGCGCCGCCAGAATGCCTTCGCCGGCTTCATCGACGCGAATCTGGTTGTGATCGAGGTTAAGGATACGCAGCCGGCTCAGATAGCCCAGTGCCGAGGGGATGCGACTGAGCTCATTACTGCCAAGGTTGAGGCGGCGCAGGTCACTGAATCCACGCAGGAAGCTGGTCGGTACCTCACGTAGCCGCGTACTGCGCACGACAAGTACCGACACATGGCTCATCTCCAGCTCCTGTGGCATCTCAGGCAGTTCCAGCACAGGCAATCCGCTGATATCCAGGCGCATGCCGAGTTCCTGGTCATTGCTGTCCAGCTCCACCTCTCCCTGCAGGCGCCAGCACTGGCGCAGCCTGGCAGCCATCTGCTGGCGGGCGCGCTGGGTCGTCTGCGCACCTTGCGCGGCTTCCCAGCGAAGCAACGCGTGATCCATGCGCTGGTAGTTCGCTTCCTGCTGCATGAGCAGTTCGAAGGGTGAGTCACTGGCCGCGAGCAGGCCTTGCAGATACCGCTCCACACGCTGGTCGGTGAATCCGGGATACAGCGCGCGGATGCGTTCACGCAGCATCCTGTGCGAAGCCGATGACTGCCCGCGCCCGCTGAGCAAGTACCCGACTCGACCGTCGGGCAGACGCTGACCGGGATTGAACCAGGGTGCCTCGGCACGCCAGCCGAGCAATTGCAGACGACGGGTAGCCTGCACAGGGAGCGACTGCAACAGTCGCTCGCGCAACTGCTCCGCCGGCTCGTGCCCACTCAGACCCAGTGCCTGGGTCTGCTCAGGCGCCAGCAGCGCAGCCAGCGCCTCGAACAACCCCGCAGGCTCGTCGACCTCTACGTCCAGCGCTTGCATCTGCGCGTCGTACAGCTCGAAGCGTCCATTGACATGGGCGAGCACCCTGAGCGCGGCGTCCGGCCCCTGGGGGTCCATTATCGCGACCCGCCGCCCCCATGCACTGCCCTCGCGCACTTCGATATTCAGCGCCAATGGCCAATTGGGCAGGCGCCGCAGCAATGCCACGGCCAGATCGGCACTGTCATCGCCATAGGCACTGTCGAACGTCAGCCCCTCGACCGCGCGACTCAACCGAGCCAGTTGCCGCAGACTGCGTGCCCGACGTGCCAGCGCCAAGGGCACGCGCTGCTCGGTCAGCGCGACCTCGCGCTGCACATCCTCGACGCCCTCCAGCGCTTGCTCGGCGTAAAGGTCAGGCAGGCCTGGGAAGTCGCGTTGCAGCAAAGTGCGCAAGGGGTCTTCGGGCAGTGTCGGCGCGCTCAGGTGTTCGAGCAGCGGCTGAGTGAAGCGAGCCTGCTGACGCAACAGCGAATCGCCCAGTGCTTGCGCATCGAGTCCGGCGATACCCGGTTGGGCAAGGCACCAGGCTTGAATTTGTTTGTCCGGCTGCGGGTGCTGCTCGGCCAGATGGGCAAAGAAGCGATCGATGCGTTTGCGTGCATCGAAGCGTCGCAACGTGTCGAGCAGGTTGGCGGGCGCGGGGCGGTTCTCGACCAGCAGGCCGCGCAGTTCATCCCCATCCATGCCCGCGATGCGCAGCACCTGCAGCGTCTGCGCCGACTCCAACGCCGGCACCTGCGGCCACAGGGTCGAGAGCATGCGCGCGGTGTTGTGCCACTCCAGCGGGCGCGACAGCTGCATGCGCCAGCCGCGCTGACCATTGCTCTCTACCACAGGCCCATAGGCTTCGGGCCGCTGCGGATGACGCAATCGCCAAGGCCCATCAGGGTCAGGACGGTGCACCTCGTACCAGGCTTGACCGATACGCATCCAGCGCTGTTCGCCGACGCCATACAGGCCGTTTTCCAGGGCTACAGGTTCTTCCGGCTGTCCCTCGTAAGGGCTGCGGTCGGGCGACCACAAGCGCTTGCTACCGTCTTCCAACAGTACCGGCTGCAAGGTGTCGACCAGCCCACTGCGGGCGAAGCCGCGCGCGACAGCCGAGCCACCCGCCGCCACTACCGCTGCCACCGCGACCGTTTCGGCGACGCCCAGGAAGTGATCGAGGGCCTCATGTTGATGCCCGTGGCTCCAGTCTTCGACCCCTTCATACACTTCAGAGGCAACCTGGACCACAAGCTGCCCGAGCAGCAGCGCACCGACCACCGGAATGAAGAAACCGGAAAGCGTCACCAGGCTCAGGCCTGCGGTCTTCCACAGCGCGTGGCGCGCTTTCGCCGCGCCAGCGTCGGCCAGCGCCGTGGGTACCAACAACAGCTTGGCGTCGGCCCGGATGCCGGCGACCTGCTCTGCCACGAGGCTGGTGAACAGATCGCCGTCGACGCCCACGGCCTGCAGCGCCAAATCAGGCCGTGCATCCGACAGACGTTTGCCCAACAGCATCAAAAAGGCAGGACGCTGCTCAAGCCCGACCAGCTGACTGAATACCTGGCGGTAGCCTGGACGCCGCAAATCGGCCAATAGCGCGTTGGTGAGGGCCGCCCAGTCGGCGAAGCGACGGAAGGCCTGCGTGCTATCGCTGGGCAGATACAGCACGACGCTGTGCAGCGTGCCCTCGGCATCGCGCAGCTCGATCGCCAGCAGGTCTGCCAGGCGCTGTCCGAGCATGTTCACCCGCTTCGCGGTAGCGTGCAGGCAAGCCTCGGTACACGGCTCCTGGTCCGTCTCGATCAGACGTTGCAGCGCCGCATGCGCCGGGGCAGACAACTGCCCTTTGAGCGCTGCGATCTGCGCAGCCAGAAGAAAGCCGGCACGTTTGTCGGCGCTGAGCAGCTCCAGTGTCTCGTTGACGAAAACCCGGTCCAGCAGTTGCTGATAGCGGCTGCCGATATCCTGCTGGCGACAGTCGGCGATCAGCGCATCGGTGTCGCTGGCGAGCAGATCATAGCCACCGGGGCGCACCACCCCCGTGCCCAGAAAATACGAGGTATTGGCCGGAAAGTTCTGCATCAACCGCAACAGCGCCGGCTCACGGCGGTACTGCGGTTGCAGGATCGTCCAGCCGGGCAAGGCGATACTGGGAATGCTCGGCTTGACCACCAGCCACTCCAGTCGATCGACGCTTTCGTCAGCGCCCAGGTACGCCGCCAGCAAGCCCTGGAAGTGCTGGCGGGCGAAGGCTTGCAGGGAAATCAGCTCGACGGTCGCCCCGCGCACCTGCTCATGGCTGCTGCGGTATGCCTTGAAGCGGTCGCGCAGGCTATTGATTTGCGCAGGTGTCGCCTCTGTCAGCCAGGGCGACAACTGCGAACGGATGAAGGCGTCGCTGGGGTGAACCGGCTGCCCGAGGGTCGGTGTTTGAGTCATGGAAAGCTCCTCTTGGTAAGGAGCGCCACAGTGCGGGGATGTGTATCGCGGCAGCAGGAGGAATGGTTGCCCTGCGCGGCTAGGGCTTCGCTGCGCTCACGCTCAGGGTGCGGTAATGCCCGGGGTTGCAGCCGAACCATTTGCGGAAGGCCTTGTAGAACGAGCTGCTGTCGGCATAACCGAGGCGTTCGGCGATGGTTTCCATGGCCGCACCCTGCTCGGCCAGCCAGGCCACCGCCAGCTCGCGCCGCACACTGTCTTTCAGACCCTGGTAGGTCTGGCCCTCGTCGGCCAGACGACGGCGCAGGGTCGACACCGACAGGCACAGCGTGCGCGCCAGCCGCTCGGCGTCTGGCCAGGTCGCCGGGTCGAGCTGCATCAGGTCGGCACGAATGCGCCGGCCCAGGCTGGTCGGGTCGCGGTACCTCACCAGAATGTTGCCCGGCGCCTGGGCGAGAAACTGCTGCAACTCATCGGCAGTACGGCGGATCGGCTGGTCAAGGCAGCTGCCCTCGATGATCAGGCGGGTGCTGGGCATGGCGAAGCGCAGGTTGTCCGAGAACATCACCTGATAGTCGTCGCAGTACTGCGGCTGCTGCGCACGCAGGTCGACGGCGAGTATGGCGATGCGCCGGCCCGCCAACCAGCAGGCCAGGCCGTGAATGAGCATGAACAGGGTGAAGTAGGTGAAGGCCCGCGCCGGCTGCCGATGCGCTTCGAGCAGCACCACCTGGGCCACGCTGTGCTCGCGTACCAGCCGCGGCTTGCAGCCCTCGAGTGCCAGCGCCAGGTAAGCCAGGGCGGTGTCGATGCCCTCGCCGACGCTGGCCTGGGCCATGCTCGCGCGGCCCATGAAGGCCAGGCTGCCGCTGGGCAAGCCGCGGGCATCCATGGCGAAGAATTCATCGCGGCAATGCCGAGCCAGTTGGCGCCACAGCGCTGCGTAGGTCTGGCTGGGCACCCGGGCATCGACCCGCTGCAGTTGCCGAGGGTCGATACCGACGCGGGTCAGCAATGAGTCGGTGTCGGGCCCGGGTTGGCAGCTTTGCAGCAGTGCTTCACGCACCAGGTGCATGGAGATGGTGTCTTTGTCGCTCATCGAACGGGCGCCGGGGTTCAGGTAGTGGCCATCTTACCCAGCGGCGCAGCGCAGACAAGCCCTGGCTCAGACGGCGCGGTTGAGCTTGACCCAGCCGGCGAAGCGATCGATGAAGGTTTGCAGGAACGGCCGGGTCTTTTCATTGAGTTTGCCGGCGTCGTCGAACAGGTTGGCGGCGCCACCGACATAGGCCTCGGGCATCTGCATGCACGGCATGTCGAGGAACACCAGCGTCTGGCGTACGGCATGGTTGGCACCGAAACCGCCCAGTGCGCCCGGAGAAACGCTGACCACCGCCGCAGGCTTGCCGCCCCAGGCGCTCTCGCCGTAGGGACGCGAGCCGACGTCGATGGCGTTCTTCAGGCACCCTGGCATCGAGCGGTTGTATTCGGGGGTGACGAACAACACCGCGTCGCTGCCGCGAATCTCGTCGCGAAAGCGCTTCCAGGCCTCAGGCGCATTGGCTTCGGCATCTTCGTTGTACAGCGGCAGGTCACCGATCTCGACGATCTTCAGCGACAGGCTCGAAGGCGCCAGCTCAGACAACGCCCGCGCAACCTGGCGGTTATAGGAATCCTTGCGCAGGCTACCGACGACAACCGCTACGGAATACTCATGGCTCATGGTGCTCTCCAACCTCTGCTGTGAAAGGAACGCTGTAGTTATAGATGACCACCATTACGCCTCAGGGTTTTTTTCCTTTGCAGGGAAAACTTACCGCTGCCCGCACAGGTCTATGGCTACAGACATTTCTTCATATTTCAGAGGTTTCCTCGCACATGGCAGCAGTAATGGTCGGCCAGTTCCACGCCCGTGACGCCGAAGGCCGTATCTATCCCGTCCACGAGTTCCAGGAGTCGACCCTGCAGGCCGATGGCAATGTGCTGGGCGCGCCGATCGTCACCTACCGCCTGGCGATAGGTGATCGGGTCAATCATCTGGGGGAAAACCGCTTCGAACTGGTCGCCAGCGGAGTCGAACTGATTCGCGTGCCCTGAGTGGCTTTACCCGGTCTGCTGGCAAGGCCTGGGCTTTGCCATCACACCGGATACCCTGCGCTTCAGCCCGCTTCGATGGTTTGCCACAACGCAGGTGCACCTGCAGCCTTGGCCACCGCTTCCAGCCGTTCGGCATGGGCTTGCAGCTCTGCCGCGCTGGCCATTAACACCTGGCCTGGCTGACGGCCCAGCACCCGCCGAATCTCACTGGGCGCCGCCTGTTGACCATCCTGGCGCTCGGCGCCACTGCCGGCCAGCGACAGGCTGGTCTGCCCCCCGGTCATCGCCAGATAGACATCGGCCAGCAGCTCGGCATCGAGCAGTGCACCGTGCAGCTCACGGCCGGAGTTGTCGATGCCATAGCGTTTGCACAGCGCATCGAGGCTGTTGCGCTGCCCCGGATGGCGCGAACGGGCCATCATCAGGGTGTCGAGAATCGGACAATGCTGAGCAATATCGGCGCGCTGCGACTGCCCCACCAAAGCGAATTCGTTGTTGATGAAGCCCACGTCGAACGCCGCGTTGTGGATGACCAGCGTGGCGCCGTCGATGAACGCGAAGAACTCGTCAGCCACCTCGGCGAAGCGCGGCTTGCCGATCAGGAAGGCGTCGGTGATGCCGTGCACGCCGATGGCGCCCTCGTCACTTTCGCGGTCGGGCTGCAGATAAACGTGGAAATGCCGCCCGGTCAGGCGCCGACCGACCACTTCGACACAACCGATTTCGATGACCCGATGACCTTCGGTGACCGGCATACCGGTGGTTTCGGTGTCGAGAATGACCAGACGTTTGTCTTGCTGCTGCTCCACAGGTGGTGACTCCAACGTGCATCTCGGGAAAGGTGGCGATTGTACCTGAGGGAGGTCGCGCGTGTCGGGCTCAGCGCAGCTCGTCGACGCCGCGGTTGGCCAACTGGTCGGCGCGCTCGTTGCCGGGGTGGCCGATGTGCCCGCGTACCCACTTCCAGGTGACCTTGTGGCGGTTGACCTGCTCGTCGAGCAGACGCCACAGGTCGGCGTTCTTCACCGGCTCTTTGGCGGCGGTCTTCCAGCCACGTTTCTTCCAGTTGACCATCCACTCGGTGATGCCTTTCATCACGTACTGCGAGTCGGTGGTCAGCACCACGTCGCATTCGCGGGTCAGCACCATCAGGCCCTGGATCGCGGCCATCAGCTCCATACGGTTGTTGGTGGTGTTGCGCTCGCCGCCCCACAACTCTTTTTCCTGGCCCTTGTAGACGATCAGGACGCCCCAGCCACCCAGGCCAGGATTGCCCTTGCAGGCACCATCGGTGTAGATCTCGATGCTTTCGCTCATGTACCGCTCATTGACTAGAAGTTATCGACCGTCGGTGGCGCCGCCGAGCGATCGCTGCGCCGGCGATTGACCTTGGCCAGGGGCAGCGGCAGCAGCTTGCCCATCGGCTCGCGGCGTTCCTGGCGCAGCGGCCTGAGGCCGATCACCATCTTGCGCGCCACCAGTACGTAGACCCCGCCACCGCCTAGCTGCCAGGCACCGGCACGGCGTTCCCAGCCGCTCAGGCGTTGCTGCCAGGCCGGCGAGGCAAGCGGCGGACGATAGCACCCGAACCGGCGTTTCTCCAGCGCGAAGCCCAGCAGGTTGAGCCAGTCGCCGACGCGCGAGGCAGAAATGCAGCGGGCCTTGCGCAACGCGCCTTTGCCCAGCAGGTGGCGCAGGCCCCAACCGCTGTAGGGGTTGATGCCGACGATCAGCAGGTGCCCGCCGGGGCGCACCGCCTTGGCCGCTTCGCGCAGCAGGCCGTGGGGGGAAATGCTGAAATCCAGGCCGTGCTGCAACACCACCACGTCGGCGGCATGTTCACTGAGCGGCCAGGCCTGCTCTTCGCAGACGATTTCAACCCCGGCGAACGGCGCCCCCAGACGCACCGTGCGTTGCACCTGCGGGGCGCTGGGCGGCGCCTCGGCGCAGGGGCCGTAGTGCACCAGAAAGCCGCCGAACAAGCGCTGCAGCTCGTCTTCGAGCAGCATCTGTTCTTCCCTGAGCATCAATTGCCCCACAGGTCCGTTGAACCAGTCGCGGGCCAGGGCAGTCAACTCCAGCCACTGCGCATCGGCCTGGGCAAACGCTTCATCGCTCATCGCACTCTCCGTCAAAGGTTTCTCGCACCGCGCCATCGCAGCTAAGATGCCCCCATGTCCCGCCAGGTGAATCGGATAACCGCACATGATACAGATCGATGCCCTACCCGCTTTCTCCGACAACTACATCTGGTTGTTACAGGATACTGCCACACAGCGTTGCGCCGTGGTCGACCCAGGTGACGCCCAGCCGGTGCTCGACTGGCTCGGTGCGCACCCCCAGTGGCAGCTCACCGACATTCTCATCACCCATCACCATCAGGATCACGTCGGCGGCGTAGAGGCGCTCAAGGCCGCCACCGGCGCCCGCGTGCTCGGCCCGGCTGCGGAGTCGATCCCGGCCCGCGACGTGGCGCTGAGCGACGGTGACCGCGTGCAGGCCCTGGGCCTGGACTTCGAAGTGCTGGCAGTACCCGGGCATACCCTGGGGCATATCGCGTTCTACAGTGCGCCTCCTCGGCCGGTGCTGTTCAGCGGCGACACCCTGTTCGCCGGTGGCTGTGGACGCTTGTTCGAGGGCACCCCGGCGCAGATGCATGCCTCGCTCGAGCGGCTGGCGGCGCTGCCGGAAGGCACCGAAGTGTACTGCGCCCACGAGTACACCCTGAGCAACCTGCGCTTCGCCCAGGCGGTCGAGCCCGACAACGCGGTGTTGCAGCAGCGTCTGGCGGATGTCGAGCGACTGCGAGCCGAGCAGCGCATCACCCTGCCCTCGCGCATTGGGCTGGAGCGTCAGACCAACCCTTTCATACGCACCACTGAAACATCCGTTAAACAAAAAGCAGACGAATGGACGGGCGACGCAAACCTCACTCCCGTATCGGTTTTTGCTGCCCTGAGGTCATGGAAGAACGAGTTCTGATAACCCCAAGATATATCTGAAGGCGGGGCAAAGGTTGACCAGGCAGGAAGCGGTTCCTAGAATCGCCCAACTTTTTTGCCCGGATGAACGTACCCGCCGATGTCATTGTCCAGCCGCAGAACCTCTCATTCCCTCGCCTTGAGGCGCCTGGCGCAAGCCAGCGCACTGGCCCTGACAGCCACCCTGGTGGGTTGCCAGAGCGCGCCCAAGGTCACGGAAACCGACAGCGTTCGCGCGCCCGACTATCAGGCGCGGATCAAGCACAGGCCCGCGCCGCGGGTGATCGCGCCAGCGGTCAAGCCGCCGCCGCAGGATGTCTGGGTGCGCATGCGCGAAGGCTTCGTGCTGCAAGACATCGACGTCAACCCGCGCATCGAACAGCAACGCCTGTGGTTCGCCAGCAACTCGCGTTCGGTCGAAGCGCTGGGTGAGCGTGGCAGCCTGTACATGCACTTCATCGTCGAGCGTCTCGAAGAGCGCGACATGCCGCTGGAGCTGGCGCTGCTGCCGGCCATCGAGAGCGCCTACAACCCCATGGCCTACTCGCGTGCGCATGCCGTCGGCCTGTGGCAGTTCATTCCGTCCACCGGGCGCAGCTTCAACCTGCGTCAGACCCACTTCTACGATGGCCGACGCGACATCACCGCCTCGACCAACGCCGCGCTGGACTACCTCAGCCGCCTGCACGACATGTTCAACGGCGACTGGCTGCTGGCACTGGCGGCCTACAACGCCGGCGAAGGCACGGTGAGCCGGGCCATCGAACGCAACGAACGCCTGGGCCTGCCGACCGATTACTGGAACCTGCCACTGCCGCAGGAAACCCGTGACTACGTACCCAAGCTGCTGGCCTTGTCGCAGATCGTCAACACCCCCGAAGCCTATGGCGTGAACCTCAGCCCGATCGCCAACCAGCCCTACTTCGAGGCAATCACGATCAATGAGCGGCTCGACCTGTCGCGGGTAGCCGCCTTCGCCGACATCGACGAAGACGAACTGATCCAGCTCAACCCGGCCTTCAAGAAGCGCATGACCGTCGATGGTCCGCAGCAGTTGCTGGTGCCGACGGCCAAGGCGCAGTTGTTGGCAGCCAGCCTGTCCAACCTGAATGCTGAACAGCTGGTCAGCCTGCAACCGAACAAGGCGGTCTTCCAGGCCGCCCTCGCCGAAGCCCGGGCGCCGGCGGCGGCTCCAGCCGGTGCGCGCAGCTACCGGGTCAAGCGTGGCGACAACCTCGGCGCCATCGCCAGGGCCAACCGCGTGTCGGTGCGTGACATCCAGCGCTGGAACCGTCTGTCGGGCAGCAGCCTCAGAGCCGGCCAGGTGCTTGCCCTGCGCGGCGCCAGTGCACCGAGCGCACCCAGTGCAGCAGCCAACCGTGTGGCCGCTGCGCAAACGCGCTCGACGCAATACAAGGTACGCAAGGGCGATTCGCTGTACCTGGTGGCCAAGCGCTTCAACGTAGAAATGCAGCACCTCAAGCGCTGGAATCCGCGCAGCGGCAAGGCGCTCAAACCCGGCCAGACCCTGACCGTCTACCTCGGCCACTGACACGCTTCGGGCAACACCGTGCCCGCTGTTCATCACGCCCCGCCGCGCGGGGCGCAGATGCCCTCGCGCAATGCCGCGCCAGCCCTGGCGCAACGCCTTTCCGGGGTCTCTTTTTCCATCCCTGACAAGCTGTTACTGTAGCCCGACCCAAGCCCAACGCCTCTGGATCGGATGCCGACTTGATACGTCCCCTCCTGCTGTCAATCAGCCTGGCCTTGAGCTTCCCTGCGGGCGCTACAGTGAGCGAAAGCCACGGATACGCGCAGTTCGGCACGCTCAAGTACCCAGCCAGCTTCACCCACTTCGACTGGGTCAATCCGCAAGCGCCCAAGGGCGGCACGTTGCGCGCCATGGCCTTTGGCACCTTCGACACCCTCAACCCTTACACCTTCAAAGGCTCGAGCCCGGTCACCACGCCGAACTTCCAGCAGTACGGGGTCAGCGAGCTGAACGAAACGCTGATGGTCGGCACCGGCCAGTACGACCCTTCCGGTGACGAGCCGACCTCAAGCTATGGGTTGATCGCCCGCTCGGTGGAATACAGCGAAGACCGCAGTTGGGTGGTGTTCAACCTGCGCCCCCAGGCGCGCTTTCACGATGGCAAGCCGATCACCGCGGCCGATGTGGCGTTTTCCTATCGCACCCTGCTCAAGCAAGGCCACCCGCTGTATCGCACCAACCTGCAGGAGGTGCAGCGCGTCGACATCCTCGGGCCGCTGCGCATCCGCTTCGTCTTCAAGCGCGCCGGCAACCCGCTGCTGATCCTGCGCCTGGGCGAGATGCCGGTATTGCCCAAGCACTACTGGGAAAAGCGCGATTTCAAGGCCACCACCTTCGAGCCGCCGCTGGGCAGCGGGCCGTACCGCATCACCGAGGTGCAGCCCGGCCGGCGCCTGGTGTTCGAGCGGGTGAAGAACTACTGGGGCAAGGACCTGCCGGTCAATCGCGGCAAGTACAACTTCAACCGCGTGGAATTCGAGTTCTACCGCGACGCCACGGTGGCCTTCGAAGCGTTCAAGGCCGGCGAATTCGACATCTACATCGAGCATCAGGCGAAGAACTGGGCCAACGGCTACAACTTCCCTGCGGTGCGCCGTGGCCAGGTGATCAAGGCGCAGATTCCGCACCGTATTCCCACCCAGACCCAAGGGCTGTTCATGAACAGCCGCCGCGCGCCGTTCGACAACCCCGACCTGCGCCAGGCGCTGGGGCTGATGCTCGATTTCGAGTGGACCAACCGCGCACTGTTCAGCAGTGCCTATCAGCGCTCGACCAGCTATTACCCCAACAGCGAGTTCGCCGCGACCGGGCTGCCGGTGGGCAAGGAATGGCTGCTGCTCAAGCCGTTCCGCGACCAGTTGCCGCCCAAGCTGTTCACCGAGCCCTATCAGGTCAGCCAGACCGAAGGCAGCGGCATCCGCCGGCAAACCCTGCGTGAAGCGCTGGGCCTGTTCGCCAAGGCCGGTTACCGCCTCGACGGCCAGCGCCTGGTGGACGCCAGGGGCCGGCAATTGCGCCTGGAAATTCTGCTGGTCAATCCGAATCTGGAGCGCATCTTCCAGCCGTACGTGGAAAACCTCGCCAGCATCGGCATCGCCGCCGGGCTGCGCACGGTCGATCGCGCGCAGTACAAGCAGCGCCTGGACCAGTTCGATTTCGACATGATTCTGATGACCCTCGGCCAGACCCTCAGCCCGGGCCTCGAGCAGTGGCAGTACTTCCACTCGAGCCAGGCCTCGATCAAGGGCAGCAAGAACTACGCAGGGGTCAACGACCCGGTGGTCGATCACCTGCTCGACACCCTGCTGGCTGCGCCGAGCCGCGATGACCAGGTCGCCGCTGCGCGTGCCCTGGACCGCGTGCTGTTGTGGCACAACTACATGATTCCCAACTGGTATCTCGATAATCACCGCCTGGCGTACCGCAACCGCTTCGCCTTCGTCGCCACGCCGCCCTATACCCTCGGGCTGAACAGCTGGTGGCTCAAGAAGACTCCGGAGAAATCCCCATGATGCCCATCCACCGCCTCGGCGCACTGGCCGCAGGCCTGTTGCTCGCCTGCCTGGCGCTGCCCGGCGTGGCCGCCCCGCAGCACGCCCTGACCCTGTATGACGAGCCGCCCAAGTACCCGGCCGACTTCAAGCACCTCGACTACGTCAACCCCAAGGCGCCCAAGGGCGGCACCTTCCGCCAGTCCAGCTTCGGCAGCTTCGACAGCCTCAACCCATACATCACCAAGGGCGTGCCGGCCGATGGCATCGAGCTGATCTACGACACCCTGATGACCCAGAGCCGTGACGAGCCGTTCACCGAATACGGCCTGGTCGCCGGCAAGATCGAAAAGGCCCCGGACAACACCTGGGTGCGCTTCTACCTGCGCCCGGAAGCGCGTTTCCACGACGGCCAGCCGATGCGTGCCGAGGATGTGGTGTTTTCCTTCAATGCGCTGACCAAACAGGGCTCGCCGCTGTACCGCCAGTACTACGCCGACGTGACCCAGGTGGTGGCGGAAACGCCGTTGCAGGTGCGCTTCGACTTCAAGCACGGCGGCAACCGCGAGCTGCCGATGATCCTCGGCCAGCTGCCGGTGCTGCCCAAGCACTGGTACGCCGAGCGGGATTTCACCCACGCCAGCCTCGAATTGCCATTGGGCAGCGGGCCGTACCGGGTCGCCCAGGTCAAGCCGGGGCGCTCGATTCGCTATGAGCGGGTCAAGGACTACTGGGCCAAGGACCTGCCGATCAATGTCGGCCAGTACAACTTCGACGCCATGACCTTCGACGTCTACCGCGACAACGTGGTGGCCCTGGAAGGGCTCAAGGCCGGGCAGTTCGATTTCCGCGAAGAGCGCACGGCGAAAAGCTGGGCCACGGCCTACAACACTCCCGCGGTGCGCGATGGCCGGCTGATCCGCGAAGAGCTGCCCAATGGCAACCCGTCCGGCATGCAGGGCTTCGTCTTCAACCTGCGCCGACCGATTTTCCAGGACATCCGCGTACGTGAAGCGCTGAGCCAACTGTTCGATTTCGAGTGGACCAACAAGCAGCTGTTCAACGGTGCCTACAAGCGCACCAACAGCTATTTCGAGAACTCCGACATGGCCGCCCGCGGCGCGCCCAGCGATGCCGAGCGGGCGATTCTCGAACCGCTGCGCGGGAAGATTCCCGAGCGTGCCCTGACCACCGCCTTCAGCACGCCGGTCACCGACGCCAGCGGCATGATCCGCGAGCAGCAGCGCACCGCCTATCACCTGCTGCAGGAGGCCGGCTGGAAGATCGTCGACGACAAGATGGTCGATGCTCAGGGTAAGCCTGTGACCATCGAGTTTCTGCTCGCCCAGCCAGACATCGAGCGCGTGCTGCTGCCGTTCAAGCGCAACCTGGCCGAACTGGGCATAGACCTGGTGATTCGCCGGGTCGATGTCTCGCAGTTCATCACCCGCATTCGTCTGCGTGATTTCGACATGATGATCGGCAGCTTCCCGCAGTCCAGCTCGCCGGGCAACGAACAGCGCGAGTACTGGTCGAGCGTGTCGGCCGACAACCCCGGCAGCCGCAACTACATCGGCCTGCGCGACCCGGCCATCGACCAGTTGGTGGAGTCGCTGATCAACGCCGACTCGCGCCAGTCGCTGATCGAGCACGCCCACGCCCTGGACCGTGCCCTGCTGTGGGGCTTCTACGTGATTCCCAACTGGTACATCAGCACCTACCGGGTGGCGTACTGGAACCACATCGGCCACCCCGAGGTGTCGCCGACTTTCGACCTGGGCATCAACACCTGGTGGATCAAGCCGGACGTCACCCCGGCGGTGAGCCAAGCCACCCCGCCGCCTGCCGAGGGCAACTGACATGCTGGCCTATACCCTGCGGCGCCTGCTGCTGATCATTCCGACTCTGCTGGGCATCCTGGTCATCAACTTCATCATCGTCCAGGCCGCGCCGGGTGGCCCGGTCGAGCAGATGATCGCCAAGCTCGAAGGCTTCGAAGGCGCCACCAGCCGCATTGCCGGCGGCGGCGCGGAAGTCTCGGTGGCCGGCTCCAACTACCGTGGCGCGCAAGGCCTGGACCCGGCGCTGATCGCCGAGATCGAGCACATGTACGGCTTCGACAAGCCAGCCCCGGAACGCCTGTGGATCATGATCAAGAACTACGCCACGCTGGATTTCGGCGACAGCTTCTTCCGCGATGCCAAAGTCATCGACCTGATCATGGAAAAGATGCCGGTGTCGATCTCGCTGGGGCTGTGGAGCACCCTGATCATGTACCTGGTGTCGATCCCGCTGGGCATCGCCAAGGCGGTGCGCCACGGCAGCCACTTCGATGTCTGGACCAGCTCGGCGATCATCGTCGGCTACGCCATTCCGGCGTTCCTGTTCGCCATTCTGCTGATCGTGCTGTTCGCAGGTGGCAGCTATTTCGACTGGTTCCCGTTGCGCGGGCTGACCTCGAACAACTTCGATGAGCTGTCGACCACGGGCAAGGTGCTGGACTACTTCTGGCACCTGGTGCTGCCGATCACCGCGCTGGTGATCGGCAACTTCGCCACCATGACCCTGCTGACCAAGAACAGCTTTCTCGACGAGATCAACAAGCAGTACGTGGTCACCGCCAAGGCCAAGGGCCTGAGCCGTTCGCGGGTGCTCTACGGCCATGTGTTCCGCAACGCCATGCTGCTGGTGATCGCCGGCTTTCCGTCGGCGTTCATCAGCATCTTCTTCACCGGCTCCTTGCTGATCGAGGTGATCTTCTCGCTCGACGGCCTGGGCCTGATGAGCTTCGAGGCGGCGATCAACCGCGACTACCCGGTAGTCTTCGGCACCCTGTTCATCTTCACCCTGCTCGGGCTGGTGGTGAAACTGATCGGCGACCTGACCTACACCCTGGTCGATCCACGCATCGACTTCGCCAGCAGGAAGCACTGACATGGCCCTTTCTCCTCTCAACCGGCGGCGCTTCGAGCGCTTCAAGGCCAATCGTCGCGGCTGGTGGTCGCTGTGGCTGTTCCTGATTCTGTTCGGCCTGAGCCTGGGCGCCGAGCTGATCGCCAACGACAAGCCGATTGCCGTGCACTACGACGACCAGTGGTACTTCCCGGCCTTCAAGCGCTACCCGGAAACCACCTTCGGCGGCGAATTCCCCCTGGAAGCCAACTACAAGAGCCCGTACATCCGCGAACTGCTGGCCAAGCACGATGCCTGGGTGCTGTGGGCGCCGGTGCCGTTCAGCTACCAGAGCATCAACTACGACCTCAAGGTTCCGGCCCCGGGGCCGCCGTCGCTGGATAACTGGCTGGGCACCGACGACCAGGGCCGTGACGTGCTGGCGCGGGTGATCTACGGCTTTCGCATTTCCGTGCTGTTCGCCCTGACCCTGACCCTGGCCAGCTCGGTGATCGGCGTCATCGCCGGCGCCTTGCAGGGCTACTACGGCGGCTGGGTCGACCTGGCCGGCCAGCGTTTTCTGGAAATCTGGTCGGGCCTTCCGGTGCTGTACCTGCTGATCATTCTCGCAAGCTTCGTGCAGCCGAATTTCTGGTGGCTGCTGGGCATCATGCTGCTGTTCTCGTGGATGAGCCTGGTGGATGTGGTGCGCGCCGAGTTCCTGCGCGGGCGCAACCTGGAATACGTGCGCGCCGCCCGCGCGCTGGGCATGGGCGATGGCTCGATCATGTACCGGCACATCCTGCCCAACGCGATGATCTCGACCATGACCTTCCTGCCGTTCATCCTCACCGGCGCCATCGGCACCCTCACCGCACTGGATTTTCTCGGCTTCGGCCTGCCCGCCGGGGCGCCTTCGCTGGGCGAACTGGTGGCCCAGGGCAAGTCCAACCTGCAAGCGCCCTGGCTGGGCATCAGCGCCTTCGCCGTGCTGGCGGTGATGCTCAGCCTGCTGGTGTTCATCGGCGAATCCGCCCGCGATGCCTTCGATCCGAGGAAATGACATGAATGAACAGACCCTGATCGAAGTCCGCGACCTGGCGGTGGAGTTCGTCACCGGCGAGCAGGTCAACCGCGTGGTCGATGGCATCAGTTTCGACATCCGCAAGGGCGAGACCCTGGCGCTGGTCGGCGAAAGTGGCTCGGGCAAGTCGGTCACGGCGCATTCGATTCTGCGCCTGCTGCCCTACCCGCTGGCGCGCCACCCCAGTGGCAGCATCCGCTACCAGGGCCAGGACCTGCTGCACCTGGGCGAAAAGCCCATGCAGCGCATCCGCGGCAATCGCATCGCGATGATCTTCCAGGAGCCGATGACCTCGCTCAATCCGCTGCACAACATCGAAAAACAGATCAACGAAATCCTCCTGCTGCACAAGGGCCTGACCGGCAAGCAGGCCACCGCGCGCACCCTCGAGCTGCTCGAACTGGTCGGCATTCCCGAACCTGCCAAGCGCCTCAAGGCCCTGCCCCACGAGTTGTCCGGTGGTCAGCGCCAGCGGGTGATGATCGCCATGGCCCTGGCCAACGAGCCGGAGCTGTTGATCGCCGACGAGCCGACCACCGCGCTCGACGTCACCGTGCAGATGAAAATTCTCGAACTGCTGAAATCGTTGCAGGCGCGCCTGGGCATGGCGCTGCTGCTGATCAGCCACGACCTTAACCTGGTGCGGCGCATCGCCCACCGGGTGTGCGTGATGCAGCAGGGGCAGATCGTCGAGCAGGCCGATTGCGCAACCCTGTTCAGCGCCCCGCAGCATCCGTACACGCAGATGCTGATCAACGCCGAGCCCAGTGGCGCGCCGGCCAGCACTGCGGTCGGCCCGGCGCTGCTGGAGGTCGATGCGCTGAAGGTGTGGTTCCCGATCAAGCAGGGCCTGCTGCGGCGCACGGTCGACCACGTCAAGGCGGTGGATGGCGTGGGCTTCAGCCTGCCCCAGGGGCAGACCCTGGGCATCGTCGGTGAGAGCGGTTCGGGCAAGTCGACCCTGGGCCTGGCGATCTTGCGATTGATCGCGAGCGAAGGCAGCATCCGCTTCGACGGCCATGCCCTCGATGGCCTCGACCAGCGCCAGGTGCGGCCGTTGCGCCGGCAAATGCAGGTGGTGTTCCAGGATCCGTTCGGCAGCCTCAGCCCGCGCATGAGCGTGGCCGATATCGTCGGCGAAGGCTTGCACATCCACCGCATCGGCACGGCCGAGGAACGCGAAGCGGCAATCATCGCGGCGTTGCAGGAAGTCGGCCTTGATCCTGCCAGCCGTCACCGTTATCCCCACGAGTTCTCCGGCGGCCAACGCCAGCGCATCGCCATCGCCCGCGCCCTGGTGCTCAAGCCGGCGCTGATTCTGCTCGACGAGCCGACCTCGGCCCTCGACCGCACGGTGCAGCGCCAGGTGGTGGAGCTGCTGCGCTCGCTGCAGCTGAAATACAACCTCACTTACCTGTTCATCAGCCACGACCTGGCGGTGGTCAAGGCGCTCAGCCATCAGTTGATGGTGATCAAGCAAGGTCAGGTGGTCGAGCAAGGCGCGGCCCACGAGATCTTCCGCGACCCGCAGCACCCCTACACGCGGCAGTTGCTGGCGGCAGCGTTCCTCGAGCCTGCCAGCGAGGCTTAATCGCTCAACAGGCGATAGCCGACACCCACCTCAGTGACGATGAAACGCGGCGCCGCCGGGTCGTCACCGAGCTTTTGCCGCAGGTGGCCGACCACGATGCGCAGGTAATGGGTGTCGTGGACATGGCTCGGGCCCCAGATATCCTTGAGCAACTGCTGCTGGGTGATGACCCGCCCCGGATGCCGCGCCAGTTGCGCCAGCAACGCGTACTCCTTGCGGGTCAACTCGACGTCACAACCGTCGAGGCTGACCTTGCGCAGGGCCAGGTCGATGCTCAGCGGGCCTAGGCGCAGCAGCGGCTCGCCGCCGCCACTTGGCGTGGTCGCGGCGGCGGCCTGACGCAGCAAGGCGCGCACCCGGGCGAGAAATTCCTGAATGCCGAAGGGCTTGGTCACGTAGTCGTTGGCGCCACCGTCGAGGGCATCGACCTTCTGCACCTCACTGGCGCGCACCGACAGCACCATCACCGGCACCGCGCTCCATTCACGCAGTTCACGCAGCACCTGCTGGCCGTCCATGTCCGGCAGGCCGAGGTCGAGCACTATCAGGTCGGGACGCGCCAGCGCTGCCTGCGCCAGGCCTTCCCGGCCGGTGGCGGCCTCGACCACCTGGTAGCCCTGCGAGCACAGGCTGATGCGCAGAAACTTGCGAATCTGCGGCTCGTCGTCGATCACCAGCAAGGTGGCAGGTAGGCTCATGGCGCCTCGGTATCAGCATCGGGTTGGGCGGGCAGCGGCAAGCATAGAGTGATGCAAGTACCTTGGCCATCGAGGCCGTCGTCGACCTCGATGCGGCCACCGTGCGCGCCGATCATGCCCTGGCAGATGGCAAGCCCCAGGCCTGTGCCCTGCCCGCCACGGTCGCCGCGCGCGGCGGTGTAGAACATGTCGAAGATCTTGCTGCGTTCGGCCAGCGGAATGCCCGGGCCCTGATCACTGACCGCCAGATGCAACTGCTCGCCCTCGACCATCACCTGAAGAACAATGCGGCCCCCGCTCGGCGAAAACCGCGCGGCGTTTTCCAGCACATTGACCAACGCCTGCTCGATCAGCGCGGCATGCACGTACAGCAGAGGCAGGTCGCCAGCCATCTGCCGTTCGACGCGCAGCGGCGCCAGCAGTGTGCGCAGCCTGTGCAAGGCACTGCCGACGATATCGGCCGGTGCTACCCAGTCGCGCGCCAGGGCCAAGCTGCCGTGACCCAGGCGGGTCATGTCGAGCAGGTTCTGAATGTAGCGATCAAGACGTTCAGCCTCATCACGGGTGCCTTCGAGCAACTCGCGGCGATCGGCGCCGCTCAGCGCCTGGTCGAGGGCAAGCAGGCTGTCGATGCTGCCGCGCATGGCCGTCAGCGGCGTGCGCAAGTCATGCGACACCGACGCCAGCAGCGCGCTGCGCAACTGCTCGGTTTCCCCTTGCAGGCGCGCGGCCTCCAGTTGCTCGGCCAGCTCGACCCGGGCCAAGGCCTGCGCCAGAGGCTGAGCCAAACCGCGCAACAGGCGCAGACGGCGGCGACTGAGCGCGGCCGAGGGCGCAACCTTCACCCCGAGCAAGGCCAGCGGCCGATCCTCGACCCGCAACGGCCACCACCAGAACGGACTGTCGGGAAGCGTGTCGGTGCCGGCGCCTGCGGCCTGGCCGTGCTGCCAGGCCCATTGCGCAGCCGCCTGGGCGCTGACCGGCAACGGCTGCGCCGGGCCACTGAGCGGGCTGAAGCCGCCATCGGCGAGGCGCTGCACCACCGTCACCGGCTGCCCGGCGGCCTGTTCCAAGTGGGTGACGGCAGCCGCCAGCACGGCCTTGCGGTCGGTGGCAAGCGCCAGGTGCTGGGACAGCTCGAGCAACTGCCGGGTCTCGTCCTGGGTGTCACGCAGCACCTGCAACTGGCGGCGCTGGCGTGCAGCCAGCTTGCCGGTCAGGGCCGCCATGAGCAGAAAGAACAGCAAGGTCAGCACGTCTTCTTCGCGGCGGATGCTCAAGGAAAAACTCGGCGCGATGAACAGGTAGTCGTAGGCGAGAAACGACAGCAACGCGCAAACCAGCGCCGGGCCCAGGCTGCTGCGCACCGCCACAAGCAATACCGCAGCGAGAAACACCAGCGAGATGTTCGGCAGTTCGAGCACGCTGGACACGGCCCAGGCCACACCGGCGGCCAGCAGTGTGGCGAGGATCGCCAGCAGGTAGTGCGCGGCGACCCAGCGCTGAGCCTCGACACGCGGTGCTGAAGGCCGCACCGGTTCGCCATCGAGCACGCTGATCTCAAGCCCCGAAGGCTCCCGCAGCAGGCGCTGCGCCACGCCGCCGGCGAACCAGCGGCGCCATCGGCGTCGCCGGCTCTGCCCCACCAGCAGCACGCTGGCGCGGCGCTCGGCAGCGTGGCCGAGCAGCGTACGCGCCACTTCGCTGGCACGCAGCACCACCACCTCGCCACCCAGCCGCTCGGCCAGTTGCTGGGCCGCTTGCAGGCGCTGCCGGCTGCCTTCATCGCGCGCTGCACCGCGCTCGACGTGCACCACGCTCCACGGCAAGTGCCGGCGCTGGGCGACCCGGCTGGCGTGGCGCACCAGCGCTTCGGCCTGATCGTCGCCATCGACCCCGACCAGCAAACGCCCCTGCAACGCCGGGGCTTGCTCGCCGCGCTGCCGATAGCCCTGGGCGACATCGGCATCGACCTGCGCCGCCGCGGCCTGCATGGCCAGCTCGCGCAGAGCGCCGAGGTTGGTCTGCGAGAAGAACGCATCGATGGCCGCCCGCGCCTGTTCGGGCACGTACACCTTGCCTTGGCGCAGGCGTTCGAGCAGCTCACGCGGCGGCAGGTCGATCAGCACCAGTTCGAAGGCTTCCTGCACCACCCAGTCGGGAACGGTTTCGCGCACCTGTACGCCGGTGATGCCGCGCACCTTGTCGTTGAGGCTTTCCAGGTGCTGGACGTTGACTGTGGTGTAGACGTCGATGCCTGCGGCCAGCAGTTCCTGCACATCCTGCCAGCGCTTGGCGTGACGACTGCCGGGCACGTTGCTGTGGGCCAGCTCGTCGACCAGAGCCAGCTGCGGCGCAGCGGCCAGCACGGCATCGAGGTCCATCTCGTCGAGCAGCACGCCGCGGTATTCACGGCGCAGCAGCGGCACGTGCGGCAGGCCCAGCGACAGCGCTTCGGTCTCGCTGCGGCCATGGCTCTGCACCACCGCCGCCAGCAGCCTCACGCCCTGGCGCTGGCGGGCGTGGGCAGCCTGAAGCATGGCGTAGGTCTTGCCGACGCCAGGGGCTGCGCCGAGAAACACCTTCAAACGGCCCCGCCCCTGAGCTGGCAGTGCCGTCAGCAGTGCATCGGCGCGCAGCGCTGCGGCGCCCGGCACGGCGGCGCGCGACGCGGCGGCGCCCGAAGAATCAGTCATCGATCATCCTTCATGGGGAGTAGACGCCAGACCGGCCAGCGCCTGGTTGAGCAGCAGCACGTTGACCACGGGCGGCCCGACCCAGGGCCGCAGCGTGGCCTGATCGAGCAGCGCTTGCAAGCGCTGCACCGGCACGCCGCGCGCCGCTGCCACGCGTGGCAATTGCCAGGCCACGGCTGCCGGTGGCAAATGCGGGTCGAGGCCACTGGCCGAGGTGGTCAACAAGGCCAATGGCACTGGCCCCTGGCCCTGGTTCGATTCCAGCGCAGCCTCACGCTTGATGCGCGCGGCCAGCTGCGGATTGCTCGCCGCCAGGTTGCTCGCGGCGCTGGGCAGGGTTGCGTAGTCGCCGGCAGACGGGCGCGAGTGGAACCACTGCGCGCCGCTGAACGGCTGGGCGATCAGTTGCGAGCCGCGCACCTGGCCCTGGGCGTCGCGCAGCAGGCTGCCGTTGGCCTGATACGGGAACGCCCATTGCCCCAGGGCGGTGACCAGCAGCGGGTAAAGGCCGCCGGTGAGCAGCGTGAGTAAAGCGAGCAGGCACAGCGCCGGACGCAGCGAAGCAAGCATGGCAGTCTCCTTCAGACCAGGTGCAAGGCGGTGAGCAGCAGGTCGATCAGTTTGATTCCAGCGAACGGCACCAGCAGCCCACCGAGCCCGTACAGCAGCAGATTGCGCCGCAGCAACTGCGCAGCGCTGGTGGCGCGCACCGACACGCCGCGCAGCGCCAGCGGAATCAGCACGACGATGATCAGCGCGTTGAACACGATGGCCGAAAGAATCGCGCTTTGCGGGCTGTGCAGTTGCATCAGGTTGAGCACGCCAAGCTGCGGGTAGATGGCGGCGAACAGTGCCGGGAGGATGGCGAAATACTTGGCCACATCGTTGGCGATGGAAAAGGTGGTCAGCGCGCCACGGGTGACCAGCAGCGCCTTGCCCACCTGCACCACATCGAGCAGCTTGGTCGGGTCGCTGTCCAGATCGACCATGTTGGCCGCCTCGCGCGCTGCCTGGGTGCCTTCGTTCATGGCCACGCCGACATCGGCCTGGGCCAGCGCCGGGGCATCGTTGGCGCCGTCGCCGCACATCGCCACCAGACGCCCTTCGCTCTGCTCCTGGCGAATGCGCGCCAGTTTTTTCTCCGGGGTTGCTTGCGCCAGCACATCATCGACCCCCGCTTCGGCGGCGATGGCCGCGGCGGTCAGCGGGTTGTCGCCGGTGATCATCACCGTGCGAATGCCCATGGCGCGCAACTGCGCGAAGCGCTCGGCAATGCCCGGCTTGACCACATCCTTGAGGTGGATCGCCCCCAGCACCCGCTGCTCGCTACAGACCAGCAGCGGCGTGCCGCCACTCTGGGCGATGCGCTGCACTTCTACGGCCAGGGCCGGCGGCAGTTGCTCGGCTGGCAGGCCGGCGTAGGCCAGCACCGCATCCACCGCGCCCTTGCGGTAGCGCCGCGGACCGAGGTCGATGCCCGACAGCCGCGTCTCGGCGCTGAAGGCAATGGCCTGGAACTGCCCAGCCGCAGGTTCGACCAGCGTATGCAAGCCACGCACGTACTCCAGCACCGATTTGCCCTCGGCGGTGTCGTCGGCAAGCGAGGCGTACAGCGCGGCTTCGGCCAGCGTCGCCGGGGCGATGCCGGGCGCGCAGTGCAGGGCCGCGCAACGGCGGTTGCCGAAGGTGATGGTGCCGGTCTTGTCCAACAGCAGGGTCTGCACATCGCCGGCCGCCTCCACCGCGCGGCCCGAGCGGGCGATGACGTTGAGCCGCACCAGGCGGTCCATGCCGGCGATGCCGATGGCCGAGAGCAGCCCGCCGATGGTGGTCGGAATCAACGTCACCAGCAACGCAGCGAGGAAGATCAACGGCAAGCCCCCGCCAGACAGACGCGCAAACGGCTGCAGCGTCACCACCACGATGAGAAACACCAGGGTCAGGCCGATCAGCAACAAATCCAGCGCGACCTCGTTGGGCGTCTTCTGCCGCCGCGCGCCCTCCACTAGGGCCACCATGCGGTCTACGGTCGACTCGCCGGGGTCGTTGCTGATGCGCACCAGCAACCGATCGGACACCAGGCGCGTATTGCCGGTGACCGCCGAGCGGTCGCCGCCCGATTCGCGGATCACCGGTGCCGATTCGCCGGTGATGGCCGCCTCGTTCACCGCGGCGATGCCTTCGAGCACCTCGCCGTCGGCGGGAATCAGCTCACCGGCCAGCACCTGCACCACATCGCCCTTGCGCAGGGTTGCGGCGGGCACTGTGCTAAAGCCCCCGTCGCGCTCAAGGCGGCGCGCGGTAAGGCCCTGGCTGCCGGCCCTGAGGCTGTCGGCACGGGCCTTGCCACGGCCTTCGGCCAGCGCCTCGGCAAAGTTGGCGAACAGCACGGTGAACCACAGCCACAGGCTGATCTGCACGGCCACGGCGGTACTCACGCCGCTGTCCGGCAGCACGCTCAGCACACTGGTCAGCAGCGCGCTGACGGCCACCACCAGCATCACCGGCGAGCGCCGCAACTGACGCGGATCGAGCTTGACGAAGGCCTGGCGCAGCGCTGGGCGCCACAGCCGGCTGAAGCGGGTGGCCTGACTGGCGTCGAGCGCAGGGCCGGTTTCAGCAATAGGCAGGTTCATGGGGCGACTCCTTGGAAACCTTGGCTGAGGTGGTCGGCGAGCGGCCCGAGGGCCAGGGTCGGCAGAAAGCTCAGGCCGCCGACCAGCAACACCGTCACCAGCAGCAGGCTGGCGAACAGCACGCCGTGGGTGGGGAAACTGTCGGCACCGCAGGCCGCGCAGCGCTTGGCCGCGAGACTTCCGGCCAGGGCCAGCACCGGCAGGATGTAGCCAAAGCGGCCGATCAGCATCGCCAGGCTCAGCAGCAGGTTGTGCAGCACGCTGTTCCCGGCAAAGCCGGCGAACGCCGAGCCGTTGTTGGCAGTGGCCGAGGTATAGGCATAAAGCAGTTGGCTGAAGCCATGCGGGCCGGGATTGCTCAGCGCCGTTTGCGCACCTGGCAGGCTCGCCGCGATGGCGCCGAGCACCAGCGCGCCGAGGGGCATCACCAGCAAGGTCGCCACCAGCAGCTTGACCTCGCGGGCCTGCAATGACTTGCCCAGGTAATGCGGGGTACGGCCGATCATCAGCCCGGCAAGAAACACCGCGATCAGCACGAACAGCAGCATGCCGTAGAGCCCGGCGCCAACGCCGCCGAAGATCACCTCGCCAACCATCATGTTGCCCAGCGTCACCAGCCCGGTCAGCGGGTTGAGGCTGTCGTGCATGGCGTTCACCGAACCGTTGGAGGCGGCAGTGGTGGTTACCGCCCACAACACCGAGCCGGTGGTGCCAAAGCGCGCTTCCTTGCCCTCCAGCGGTGCGGTCTGCTCCACCTGTGGGGCGAGCAAGGCCGGGTTGGGCTGGTATTCGGCCCACAACGCCGTGGCGCCGCCGAGCACGAACAGCGCCAGCATGCAGCCGAGAATCGCCCGGCTCTGGCGCAGATCCTTGACGTAATGGCCGAAGGTGAACACCAGCGCCGCCGGAATCAGCACGATGGCCACCAGCTCGAACAGGTTGCTCCAGGCCGTGGGGTTCTCGAACGGGTGCGCGGCGTTGACGCCCAAGAATCCGCCGCCGTTGGTGCCCAGCTGCTTGATGGCGATCTGGCTGGCCACCGGCCCGAGCGGCAGGGTTTGCCGATCACCGCTCAAGGTCAGTGCCTGCACGCTGTCGGTGAAGGTCTGCGGCACCCCTTGCCAGACCAGCAGCAACGCCAGCAGCAGGCTCAGCGGCAGCAAGCCGTAAAGGGTGGCGCGGGTCAGGTCGACCCAGAAGTTGCCCAGGGTGCTCGCCGAACGCCGGGCAATGCCGCGGCACAGCGCCACCAGCACGGCAAGGCCGGTGGCGGCACTGAGGAAATTCTGCACGGTCAGGCCGAGCATCTGGCTCAGCGCGCTCAGCGAGCTTTCGCCGCTGTAGGCCTGCCAGTTGGTATTGGTGACGAAGCTCACCGCCGTGTTCAGCGCCAGCGACCAGTCCTGGCCCGGCAACTGCCGCGGGTTGAGCGGCAGGTAGCCCTGCAGCAGCAGGATCGCCAGCAGCAGCATGAAGCCCGCCAGGTTGAAGAGCAGCAGCGCCAGGGCATAACGCTGCCAGCTCTGCTCTTGCGTGGGATCGACGCCGGCCAGGCGATAACAACCGCGCTCCAGCGGCGCCAGCAGCGGCGACAGCCAGGTGCGCTGGCCTTCCATCACTTTGTAGAAAAAGCGCCCGAGCAACGCCGCGGGCGCCAGCAACAGGACGAAAAAGGCGATCAGCAAGGCATAGTCATAGCTGTGCATGGCCGCTCCTATTCGCGACCGGTGCGCAGCAGCGCGACCAGCAGATACCCCGCCAGCGCCACTGCCAGCAGCAGCGACACACCGTCAATAATGGACATCGGTCGATTCCCCCAGGGTTAAATGCCGTAGGGGAATTTTCAGAGACAGGTGCGTAAAGGTGCGAGAGCGAAACGCCTGGCGACGCGTAAAGGACGCGTAAAAAAACGGGCTTGCGTGCGTCGGGCGCCAGGCTGTCGTCCAGTGCCGTCGCGCACAACGAACCTCACCCTAAATGGCGACCAGCCCGCGCACGCCCCCGGCCTCCATCTGCGCGCCAGCGCCCCGCTGGACGATTTCACCCCTGGACATGACCAAGTACTGGTCGGCCAGTTCGGCGGCAAAATCGTAGAACTGCTCGACCAGCAGAATGGCCATGTCGCCACGCGCCGCGAGCGACTTGATCACGCTGCAGATTTCCTTGATCACCGAAGGCTGAATGCCTTCGGTGGGTTCATCGAGAATCAACAGCCGAGGACGGCTGGCGAGCGCTCGGCCAATGGCCAACTGTTGCTGCTGCCCCCCAGACAAATCACCGCCACGCCGATGCTTCATGTGCAACAGCACCGGGAACAGTTCGTAGATGAACGCGGGAACTTGCCTGGCTTGCGGGCCTGTAAAGCAGGACAGCCCCATCAACAGGTTCTCTTCAACGCTCAGGCGGGCGAAAATCTCCCGCCCCTGGGGCACGTAGGCGATACCGGACTGCACGCGACGGTGCGGTTTGGCGTCGGTGATCGAGCGCCCTTCCCACTGCACCACCCCTTCCCTTGCCGGCAGCAGACCCATCAGCACCTTGAGCAGCGTGGTCTTGCCCACGCCATTGCGCCCCAGCAGGCAGGTGACTTCGCCGATCCTCACGTCGAACGACAGCCCGCGCAGGATGTGGCTGCCGCCGTAGTACTGGTGAAGCTTTTCTACTTGCAACATGTTCGAACGCTCCAATGACCACTGCCCAGGCACCGCCCGGTCAGGGTCGATGTGTGGTGTCAGCGGCCGAGGTAGACCTCGATCACTCGCTCATCTGCCTGCACCTGCTGCAGCGACCCCTCGGCCAGCACGCGGCCCTGATGCAGCACGGTGACGTGGTCGGCAATGCTGCCGACGAAGCCCATGTCGTGCTCCACCACCATCAGCGAATGCTTGCCGGCCAGGCGCTTGAACAGCTCGGCGGTGAATTCGGTCTCGGCGTCGGTCATGCCGGCCACTGGCTCGTCGAGCAGCAGCAGTTGTGGGTCTTGCATCAGCAGCATGCCGATTTCGAGAAATTGCTTCTGCCCGTGGGACAGCGATCCGGCAGCACGACCCCGCGCAGCTTGCAGGCCGATCGTGCCGAGTACCTCGTCGATGCGCCCGCGCTGCTCATCACTCAGTCGCGCCCCCAGGCAGGCCCACACCGATTTGTCGGTCTTGTGCGCCAGTTCAAGGTTGTCGAATACCGTCAGCGCTTCGAACACTGTGGGTTTCTGGAACTTGCGGCCGATGCCGGCCTGGGCGATCTGCACTTCACTCATGCGGGTCAGATCGAGGGTGTCGCCGAACCAGGCCTTGCCGCGGGTGGGACGGGTCTTGCCAGTGATGACGTCCATCAGCGTGGTCTTGCCCGCGCCGTTGGGGCCGATGATGCAGCGCAGTTCGCCGACGCCGATGTAGAGGTCCAGGGCGTCGATGGCCTTGAAGCCGTCGAAGCTGACGGTGATGTCTTCCAGGGTCAGCACCGTGCCGTGGCGCGCATCCAGACCCGGCGCAGCCACATGGCCAAGACCAATGGCTTCTCGGCCTTGGCCGGCATCGATGCTCGGCTCGAGCATGCAGTGAGGATGGATCGGCGCAGGTCTCATGGCTCGTCCCTTTTCTTCAACAGGCCGACCAGCCCTTTGGGCAGGTACAGCGTGACCACGATGAACAGCGCGCCGAGGAAGAACAGCCAGACTTCCGGGAACGCCACGGTGAACCAGCTCTTGAAGCCATTGACCAGGCCCGCACCCAGCAGTGGTCCGATCAGCGTGCCGCGACCGCCCAGCGCGACCCATACCGCCGCTTCGATGGAGTTGGTCGGCGACATTTCGCCGGGGTTGATGATGCCCACCTGCGGCACGTACAACGCCCCGGCCAGGCCACAGAGCACGGCGCTGAGCACCCAGATGAACAGCTTGAAGCCTCGCGGATCGTAACCGCAGAACATCAAGCGATTCTCGGCGTCGCGCAGGGCGGTCAGGACCCGACCGAACTTGCTCTGGGCCAGGCGCCAGCCGAGGTAAAGGCTGCCTGCCAGCAGCGCCACGGTGAGCAGGAACAGCACAGCGCGGGTGCCAGGTGCGGTGATGTCGAAGCCGAGCACGCTGCGAAAGTTGGTGAAGCCATTGTTGCCGCCGAAGCCGGTCTCGTTGCGGAAGAACAGCAGCATCCCGGCAAAGGTCAGCGCCTGGGTCATGATCGAGAAGTACACCCCCTTGATCCGCGAGCGGAAGGCGAAGTAGCCGAACACCAAGGCCAGCGAGCCAGGTGCCAGCACCACCAGGCACAAGGCCCAGGCGAAGTGCTGGGTGCCGGCCCAGTACCAGGGCAGCTCCTGCCACGACAGAAAGCTCATGAATGCCGGCAGGCCATCGCCTGCGGCTTCGCGCATCAGGTACATGCCCATGGCGTAGCCGCCGAGGGCGAAGAACAGCCCGTGCCCGAGCGACAGCAGGCCGGCGTAACCCCAGACCAGGTCGAGTGCCAGCGCGACGATGGCGTAGCACAGGATCTTGCCGACCAGTGTCAGGATGTACGCCGAGACCTGCAGGCTATGCCCGTCGGGCAACAGCGACAGCAGCGGCAGTGCGATCAGCGTCAGCAGCACGATGGCGCCGATGACCAGGGATAGCCGGGGGCCGGCTTTTTGCGTGGCAGTGACAAGCAGTGGCTGGTTCATCAGTCGATTACCCGTCCCTTCAGGGCGAACAGGCCTTGCGGGCGCTTCTGGATGAACAGAATGATCAGCGCAAGGATGAGGATCTTGCCGAGCACCGCACCGATCTGCGGTTCCAGCAGCTTGTTGGCCACGCCCAGGCCAAAGGCGGCCCACAGGCTGCCGGCCAGTTGCCCGACGCCGCCAAGCACCACCACCAGGAACGAGTCGATGATGTAGCTCTGGCCCAGATCAGGGCCAACGTTGCCGATCTGGCTCAGCGCCACGCCGCCGAGCCCGGCGATGCCGCAACCCAGTCCAAAGGCGAGCATGTCGACCCGCCCGGTCGGCACGCCACAGCAGGCCGCCATGTTGCGGTTCTGCGTCACCGCCCGCACGTTCAGGCCCAGCCGAGTGCGGTTGAGCAGCAGCCAGGTCAGCAGCGCCACGCAGAGGGCGAAGCCGATGATGACGATGCGACTCCACGGCAGCACCAGGTTGGGCAACACCTGGACGCCGCCTGAGAGCCAGCCCGGGTTGGCGACCTCGACGTTCTGCGCACCGAAGATCAGGCGCACGGCCTGGATCAGGATCAAGCTGATGCCCCAGGTCGCCAGCAGCGTTTCCAGGGGCCGCCCGTAGAGGTGGCGAATCACCGTACGCTCAAGCAGCATGCCGACCCCGGCACTCACCGCGAACGCCACCGGCAGGGCCAGCAGCGGATAGAACTCCAGCGCACCGGGCGCATAGCGCTGGACCAAGATCTGCACCCCATAGGTGCTGTAGGCGCCGAGCATGAGCATTTCGCCATGGGCCATGTTGATCACCCCCAGCAGGCCGAAGGTGATCGCCAGCCCCAGCGCCGCCAGCAGCAGCACCGAGCCCAGTGACAAACCGCTGAACGCCTGGCCGAGTAGTTCGCCGATCAACAGTTTGCGCTCGACCTGATCGAGGCTGGTCCTGGCTGCGGTGCGCACCCCCTCGTCGCTTTCGACCGCAGGTTCGAGCAGTGCCTGCAGGCGCGTGCGGGCCAGCGGATCGCCGCTCTCTCCCAGCAGGCGTACGGCGGCCAGGCGCACGGACGGTTCGGCTGCCACCAGTTGCAGATTGGCCAGGGCCAGGCCGAGGGCGGCGTGCACGGCCTGGTCGGTCTCGGCTGCATGGTGCCTTTCAAGCAGGCCGAGCTGGGTCGGCTGCGCGCGCCTTTGCAAGTGCTGCGCGGCTTGGAGCCGAACCTGCGCGTCGTCACTGAGCAACCGCTGGCTGGCCAGCGCGTTGTCCAGCAGACCGCGCAGGCGGTTGTTCAGGCGTAGCGTGCGCGGCTGGTCAGGGCCGAGGCGACCTTGCTGCAGCGAACCGAGCAAGCCGAGCCGCGCGGGGTCAGGCTGCGCCGCCCACTCCTGCAGCAGACGCGCACGGTCGTTGGCACTGGCACTGGCGAAATCTTGCGCATCACTGGCCTGGGCCGCGAACGGCAGCCATAGGCACAGGCAAAGCAAAAGGCGATGGAGGGCCTTGGGCATGGCGCGTAGTCCCTGTGTGGAGATGATCGATGGTGTGCGCTCAGAGCCTGGGCTGCGGCTGAGCAGCGCGCAGGCCCCGGGCATCACTGCCCTTTCACGGCATGCTGCGGGCGCTGCTCGTTACCCGGAATGAACGGGCTCCAAGGCTGCGCGCGCAACGGCGCTTCGGTCTGCCAGACCACGTCGAACTGCCCGTCATCCTGGATTTCGCCGATCATCACCGGTTTGTGCAGGTGGTGATTGGTCTTGTCCATGGTCAAGGTGAAGCCCGATGGCGCCTCGAAGCTCTGCCCAGCCAGCGCCTCACGGACCTTGTCCACATCGGTGCTGCCCGCCTTCTGCGCCGCCTGCGCCCACAGGTGCATGCCGACGTAGGTGGCTTCCATCGGGTCGTTGGTCACAGCCTTGTCGGCGCCCGGCAAACCTTTGGCCTTGGCGTAGGCTTTCCAGTCGGCGACGAACTTCTGGTTCACCGGGTTATCCAGCGACTCGAAGTAGTTCCAGGCCGCCAGGTGGCCCACCAGTGGCTTGGTGTCGATGCCACGCAGCTCTTCTTCGCCCACCGAGAATGCCATGACCGGCACTTCGGTGGCCTTCAGCCCCTGATTGGCCAGTTCCTTGTAGAACGGCACGTTGGAGTCGCCGTTGACGGTGGAAACCACCGCTGTCTTGCCCCCGGCGGAGAACTTCTTGATGTTGGCGACGATGGTCTGGTAATCAGCGTGACCGAACGGGGTGTAGACCTCTTCGATGTCCTTGTCCGCCACGCCCTTGCTGTGCAGGAAAGCGCGCAGGATCTTGTTGGTGGTGCGCGGATACACGTAGTCGGTGCCCAGCAGGAAGAAACGCCGGGCGCCGCCGCCGTCTTCGCTCATCAGGTATTCAACCGCCGGGATCGCCTGCTGGTTCGGTGCAGCACCGGTATAGAAGACATTCGGTGACATCTCTTCACCTTCGTACTGCACCGGGTAGAACAGCAGGCCGTTGAGCTCTTCGAACACCGGCAGCACCGACTTGCGCGACACCGAGGTCCAGCAGCCGAACACCACCGCGACCTTGTCCTGGGTCAGCAACTGACGGCCCTTCTCGGCGAACAGTGGCCAGTTCGATGCCGGGTCGACCACCACTGGTTCAAGCAATTTGCCGTTCACCCCGCCCTTGGCGTTGATCTGGTCGATGGTCATCAGCGCCACATCCTTGAGCGACGTTTCCGAGATCGCCATGGTGCCGGACAGCGAGTGCAGGATGCCGACCTTGATCGTCTCGGCGGCCTGGACGGTCCAGGTCAGGCCCAAGGCGGCGATCGATGCAGACAACGTGAAGGCTTTGATCAGACTGCGACGTTTCATTGAGATGCTCCATGTGTTGGTCGTTGGCGTTCTGGGCAGTGCTCGGCAGTTGAATCAAGGGTTCAGTCACCCAGCGTCTTGAGCTGTGCGCGCTGGCGGGCGACGTGCAGCATGTGCAGGGTGATCTTGCGTACTTCTTTCTTGCTGACCTCTATGTGGGCCTTGAGCAACTTCTGGGCGTGGTCTGGACGACGCTGGAGGATGGCGCCGAGGATGCGCCCGTGCTCCTCGTAGGTGGCGGCGATACGCGGCTGCTGGGTGAAGTCGAGTCGGCGAATGATGCGAATCTTCTCCGTCACCTCGAAGTGCAGGCGCGCCATTTCGGCATTGCCGGTGGCTTCAACCAGCTCACAGTGGAAACGCTCATCCAGCTCCGAGACCGTCGCTGCATCGCGCAAGCGCTCGCTGTCGGCGACCAGCCAGGTGGCTTTCAACGCCTCGAGCACCGGATGGCTGTGGGCCTGGCTCGAACACAGGCGGCCCACGGCAGCCAGTTCGAGCACGGTGCGCACGTCGTACAGCTCTTCGAAGTAGTTGAAGTCGAACGGTCTGACCTGCCAGCCACTTCTGAAATACACCTCCAGATACCCTTCACGTTCGAGGCGATACAGCGCCTGACGCACCGGGGTACGGCTGACGCCCGTGCGCTGGGCCACCTCCCCTTCGCTGAAGCGATCACCTGGCAGCAGGCGGAACTCGAAAATATCGCGCTTGAGCTGCTGGTAGATTCGTTCGACCAGGTTTTCCGGGCGCACGGGCGGCTTTTTCAACGATGAAATCTGCATGGCGGATCACTCAATGGCGAACAGGGTGTCGAGGCCTGCTCGATCGCTGTTCACGCGTCGGCCATCGCCTGCGCGTCGAGGTAGACCAGCACATCACCCGGTATCACCGGCCGTCCGGGCACACAGCGAACGGCGGCGACCCTACCGTCCACGGGCGCGAGTACCGCGAGCTCCATCTTCATCGCCTCGATGATGACCAGCTTGTCTCCCGCCCTGACCGTTTGCCCTGGCTCGACCAGCACTTTCCACACATTGCCGTTGAGATCGGCACAGACCCGCTGCCCAGTCTGCTCTGGCTCTTCACTGGGCATGGGCTCGGCGAGCGCCAATGGTTGGTCCAGGCCCGCCTCTTTCCAGCGCTCGACTTCTGCTTCGTACGCCTGTTTCTGACGCGACTGGAACTGGGCGATGCTCGGTGCATGGGTTTGCAGGAACTGGGTGTATTGGGCGAAATCGAACTCGGTCTGCTCGATGCGGATCTCGGCGCGCCCTTCGCGGAAGGCCTCACGAAACGCGGTGAGCTCATCCTCTTCGACGAGATGGAATTTCACCTGGTCGAAGAAGTGCAGCAACCATGGGTTGCCATCCTTGAACTGCGCGTTCTTCGAATACTTGTTCCAGATCGGCAAGGTACGCCCAACCAGTTGATAGCCACCGGGTGAGTCCATGCCGTAGATGCACATGTACATGCCGCCGATGCCCACCGTGCCTTCGGCGGTGTGCGTACGCGCGGGGTTGTACTTGGAGCTGAGCAGACGATGACGAGGATCGAGCGGCACCGCGCATGGCGCATCGAGATAGACGTCGCCCAGGCCGAGAATCAGATAGCTGGCCTGACAGACGATGTCCCTGACCTGATCGCGATGTTCCAGACCATTGATGCGCTGCAGGAAATCGACGTTGTTAGGCAACCACGGCGCTTGAGCGCACACGGTTTCCTGATAGCGGGTGACGGCGTCCAGCGTGGCGCTGTCCTCGAAGGCGATGGGCAAGTGCACGATGCGTGTCGGCACCTTCACGTTCGCCACATCGCCCAGCGCACGTTCAAGCTCGAGCAGATGCTCGAGCAGCGCGCGCTGGTGCAAGACCTGGCCGTCGTAGCGCACTTGCAGGGAACGCACGCCAGGGGCCAGCTCTTCGATGCCCGGCAACGGCCGTGCATCGAGCGCCTGCATCAGCAGGTGAATGCGCAGGCGCAGGGCGATGTCGAGCACATTGTCGCCGTACTCGATCAGGATGTAGGTGTCTCCGGCTTGCCGGTAGACGACCCGCGGGCGGCTGTCATCGGCAGCGAGTTCGGCCAGTATGGCGGCGGAGGACGTCGCCGCGGGCAGCAACGATGGCACGGGCAAGGTCTGGGCCTTGACCGCGGTCAACGTGGCAAGGCTTCGCTCCTGGGCCTGCTCCAGCTGTAGTGCCTGCTCGAAGCTGAGCGGATGAAAGCGCAGCTTGTCCCCCGGCTTGACCTGCCCCACCTTCCACAGCTCGGCCTTGGCGATGGTGACCGGACACACGAAGCCGCCGAGGCTCGGGCCGTCCTTGCCCAGAATCACCGGGAAATCCCCCGTGAAGTTGATGGCGCCGATCGCGTACTCGCAATCGTGTACGTTCGAGGGGTGCAGACCGGCCTCCCCGCCATCGATTCGCGCCCAGCCGGGCTTGGGCCCGGACAGGCGCACGCCAAGGCGGTTGGAGTTGTAGTGCACCTCCCATTGCGTGGCGAAGAAGGTCTCGATGGACTCGGCGGTGAAGAAATCCGGGGCGCCATGGGGACCGTAGAGCACGCCGATGTCCCATGTCGTGCCGTACTGCGCAATCATCGCGGCCGGTGCCGCGCAGGGCGCACTGACCGGTGCCGGGGTGGTGCAGGCCGCCCGCTCAGGTTGCGAGATGGCCAGCATGTCGGCGGTACGCAGGGTGCGCCCTGCATGCCCGCCGAATTGGCCCAGGGCGAACGTCGAGCGGCTGCCCAGGTACATCGGCACATCCAGACCATTGCGCACGGCCAGATAGGTGCGACAGCCGTCCAGCGCACGGCCGAGGGTGAGCACCTGGCCAGCGTTGACCTGTACCGGGGTCCAGTAGGGAATCGCTGCACCGTCGAGCTGCGCCGGGCATTCTGCGCCCGTCAGCGCGATTAGCGCAGCGCAGTGAAAGCGCAGGGAGGGACCTTGCAGCGTAAACTCCAGACCGGCCGCCGTCGCATGGTTGCCGACGATCCGGTTGGCCAGGCGCAAGGCGTAGTCATCCATCGGGCCTGAGGGTGGCACGCCGATGTTCCAGTACCCCAGACGGCCAGGATAATCCTGCACGCTGCTGTAGGTTCCGGGCTCCAGCACTTCGATGACACTTGCCGTGAAAGCACAGGTATCGAGCATGCGCGTCCACACCTGGCCTGCCAGAAAACGCGGCTCGGCAACGATCTGGCGCAGGTAGTCGAGGTTGCTGGCGATGCCGTGCAGACGCGTGGCATCCAGCGCGGTCTGCAGTTTGTCGATCGCTTGCTGGCGATTCTCGCCGTGCACGATCAGCTTGGCGATCATCGGATCGTAGAACGCCGACACCTCGGTTCCGCTGCTCACCCAACCGTCGACACGCACATCGTCAGGGAAGAACACCTCGGTGAGGGTGCCAGGGCTTGGCTGAAAGCCTTTGAGCGGATCTTCTGCGTAAAGGCGCACCTCGATGGCGCAACCTTGCGGCGGCCGGTTCAGCGCCTGCCAGTCCAGGGCATCGCCGGCTGCAACCTGCAACATGCACGCGATCAGGTCCAGGCCGGTGACCATTTCCGTGACCGGGTGCTCGACCTGCAGGCGGGTATTGACCTCGAGGAAATAGAAGGCGTCACTGGCAGCCTCGTAGATGAACTCCACCGTACCGGCACTGCGGTAGTTCACCGCCTGCCCGAGGTTCACCGCAGCGCGATGCAGCGCCTGGCGAGTCGCGGCCGGCAGGTGCGGTGCAGGCGTTTCTTCGACCACTTTCTGATTGCGCCGCTGCAGCGAACAGTCCCGTTCGCCCAAGGCCACGACCTGGCCTTCGCCGTCACCGAAAATCTGCACCTCGATGTGCCGCGCCTGGTCGATGAAGCGTTCGACGAAGGCGCCCGAGTCGCGGAAGAATTGCTCGCCCATGCGCTTCACGCCGTCGTAGGCCTCACGCAGGGTAGCGGCGTCATCGCAGCGGGTCAGGCCGATCCCCCCGCCTCCCGCCGTGCTCTTGAGCATCACCGGATAGCCAATGCGCTCGGCTTCTGCCAGGGCGTGCTCCACGCTATCGAGCAACGCCGAGCCTGGCGTCATGGGCACGCCTGCGGCAGCGGCCAGCTCCCTGGCCCTGTGCTTGAGGCCGAACTCACGGATCTGCCCGGCGGTCGGGCCGATGAACGCGACACCCGCCGCTTCGCACGCCTCGGCGAACTCCGCGCTTTCCGACAGGAAGCCATAGCCTGGGTAGATCGCCTGGGCACCGGTTCGCTGCGCGGCGGCGAGGATCTTGTCGATCCGCAGATAGCTGTCGGTCGCTTTCTCGCCACCCAGGGCGACAGCGACATCAGCCATCAGCACGTGCGCGGCATTGCGGTCAGGCTCGGAATACACGGCAACGGCCTTGACCCCGAGGGTCTTGAGGGTACGAATGGCACGCACGGCGATCTCGCCGCGGTTTGCGATCAGGACGGTCTGGAACATGCTGCGCTCCCTGTGATGGCGCCAATGGCTGGCTGATCCTTCC
Organism: Pseudomonas cremoricolorata DSM 17059 = NBRC 16634; assembly: GCF_000425745.1. Taxonomy (GTDB): domain Bacteria; phylum Pseudomonadota; class Gammaproteobacteria; order Pseudomonadales; family Pseudomonadaceae; genus Aquipseudomonas; species Aquipseudomonas cremoricolorata. The sequence continues at coordinate 398,715 of NZ_AUEA01000002.1, forward strand.
GCTTGCCGGAAGGCGAGTATTCAGGCGTTCTGCAGGCTGGCGATGTAGGCGCGCCAACCGCCGAACTGGGTGATGTCACGGGCGCCACTCAGTGCCCATGGTTCGCAGATGAAGCCTTTCACGCTGCGCCCGTCGGCCAGGTTCAAGGTGCCGATGCCAAGCGGTGCCGGGATCTCGGCGACGAACTCGCCGAATCGGGCGATGGGCATGTCCCACAGCTCGACGATGATCGGGCTGCCGCTGTCGGAACGGGCCAGGCCCGGCTTGGGCGGGACAGTGCCTGGCAGGGCGTAGAGGCGATAGTGCTCGGCGGTCAGGGTCTGTTCGACCAGCACGGCGTTGCGCGTGGTCAGCTGGAAATTCAGCGGCATGCCAGTCAGGTGAGCGCCGACCACCGCAACGCGCACACTCCCCTCGCCCGGTCCTGTGCAAGGTGGCAACGGCGCGGACAGGCTACGCCCCGTTGCACCCAGGGGCAGATCGAGGTGGTTCTGCCAGCGCTTGCCCAGATCCGCCAACGCCAGGTCATGCCAGGCCGGAGCGATCAGTGTGATGCCCGCAGGCAAGCCATCGCTGCGCAAACCGGCGGGCAGCGCCAGGGCGGAAAGATCCGCCAGGTTGGTGAAGTTGGTGTAATAGCCGAACTGGGCGTTGTACAGCACCGGCTCTTGTCGCATTTGCTCGAGCGTGCGCAGGGTTGGCGAGGTCGGCACCAGCAGTGCGTCGAAACCCGCCAGGCTGTCGTTGATCTGGCGGCTGAGCGCTGCCCGCAGGTATTCGGCCTCATAGGCATCGCACGCGGTGTAGGCGCGGCCATTTTCGATGATGCCGCGCACCACTGGGTCGACCGCCTCAGGCATGCGCGCCAGCACGTCCCGCACCGCGACGGTCCGCTCGGCCACCCAGGGCCCGTAGTACAGCTGCTCGGCCAGTTGTTTGAAGGGCGCGAAATCGATCATGGAGATGTGCGCGCCCAACGCTTCGAACGCCGCCAGAGACCGCTCGAACACGGCGCGATTGTGGCTATCACCAAAAAACTCCAGCGAGTCAGGGATCGCCAGGCGGATCTTGCTGCCAACGGCAACCGGCGCAGTGTTGGGGTTGCGCCGCGAATAGGGATCGGTGGCGTCATAACCGCCAGCGATTGCAGCCACCGTTTGCGCATCGCTGACCGTCAGGGCGAACACCGAGATGCAGTCGACGGTACGGCAGGCAGGCACCAGCCCTGTGGTGGAAAGCAGCCCTTTGCTCGGTTTGAGGCCGACGATGTTGTTGAAGCCAGCCGGGACACGCCCCGAGCCTGCAGTATCGGTACCCAGAGAAAACGCCACCCAGCCACGGGCAACCACCGACGCCGAGCCTGAACTCGAGCCGCCACTGACATAGTCGGGGTCGAAGCTGTTGGGCACTGCACCATAGGGCGAACGCGTGCCCACCAGGCCGGTGGCGAACTGATCAAGATTGGTCTTGCCGATGAGGATCGCGCCCGCAGCACGCAACTTGCGAACCACGGTGGCATCACGCTCGGCGCTGTAGGCGAACGCCGGGCAGGCGGCGGTGGTGGTCCATCCGGCCGCATCGATGTTGTCCTTGATCGCGAACGGCACGCCATACAGGGGCAGTTGCGCGAGGTCGCCCTGTACCGCCGTCAGACGCTGCTCCAACTCCGCCAGTTGCTGCACCAGTTGCTGGCGCTCGACCAGGCTTATCCACGCAGGATCATCCGCAGGCAGCGCCTGCAACAACGTCAGCAGAGTGTCCGGGGTCAGGGACTGCTCACGATAGGCAGCAGCCCATTCCTGGACGGTCCAGCCGAGGAAAGGTAATTGCTCGATGTGCATGGCGCATTCCATCTTGTATCCAAGTGTGGAAGCGTCAGAGCAAGCTTCAGGCCAACTCTGAAATAGCCATTTAAATCAACTAGTTGCATCAAATTCACTAACGCTATGAGGCCGGCAGCCAACCAATGGGTGCACATGCACAGGGCAGGTGCATCAATGTGGTGACCCCATGCTGGCTGGTCGGCGGAGACTGATCGTTACGCGAGGGGCGGCCTGGCACTGGCCTGCCGGCTCCAGTCGAGCAGCAGGCTGTAGCCGACCGCAAGCAGGGTCGGGCCGATGAACAAGCCGATGAAGCCAAAGGCGATCAGGCCGCCGAAGACCCCAAGCAACACGATCACCAGCGGCAGGTTGCCTCCGCGGCTGATCAGGTAGGGTTTGAGCACGTTGTCGACGCCGCTGATGATGAAGGTGCCCCAGATGCCGAGGAACACCGCCATGCCGTACTCGCCCTGCCACACCAGCCAGGCGGTGGCCGGTATCCAGGCCAGGGGCGGCCCCATGGGGATCAGGCTGAGCATGAAGGTCACCAGACCGAGAACGATCGCCCCTGGTACCCCGGCGATGAGAAAACCGATCAGCGCCAGCAGGCCCTGCGCTGCCGCGGTGCCGATGACGCCGTTGACCACCCGCTGCACGGTGCCGGCGACCAGTTCCAGGTAGTACTCGGCGCGCTCACCGATCAACCGCTGCAACAGGCGCAGCACGAAGGCCGCCAGGCGCGGCCCGTCGCGGTAGAAGAAGAACACGAACACCAGGCTCAGGCTCAACTCGAGAATACCGCCGCCGATCTGCGCGCTGCGCGCCAGCAGCCAGTTGCCGGTCTGGCCCAGGTACGGCTTGACCGAGGCGAGCAAGGCCGGGCCCTGCTGATCGACGGTGTCCCACATCGCCACCAGGCGCTCACCCACGAACGGGATGCCGCCCAGCCAGGAAGGTGCTTGCGGCAGGCCGTCGACCTGGACGTCACGCACGAAGGCGGTGGCATCACGGATGTGATCGGCCAGGTTGAAGCCCAGCCACACCAGCGGCAAGGCCACCAGGAGAATCCACATGCCGGTCAGCAGGCCCGCAGCGAGGGTCTCGCGGCCCCGCAACAGCCGCGTCAGCAGGCGCATCAGCGGCCAGCTGGCAAAAGCCAGAATGGCCCCCCAGAGCAGTGCGGAAATGAACGGTGCCATCACCCACAAGGCCGCGCCCAACAGCGCCAGCAGTAGGATTTGCACCAGCAGACGGTCATTGTTGGGCATCGACAGGTTACTCAGCGGATCAGCTCCAGGTGCAGCCCCTCGGTCGGCGCATCGCCCACCTCCAGGCGAGCGCTGCGCACGCCGGCCTTGATCAGTTGCTCACGCCAGGCCTCGGCCTGATCGCCACTGAGCGAGGCACGCAAGGTGCTGTCCAGGTTCAGGCTGCGTGCCAGCAACTCGACCCAGGCCGGCTGTGGCGCGCGCAGATCAGGGTAGTCGAGCTTGCCGGTGTCGCGCATTTCGCGCAGCACGGTGGCCGCGGTGGGCAACAGTTCACCCAGCAGGCTGGCGGCGACGAACTCCTCGACATGCAGGTAGGCACGGCGGTTGCCGCGGGTGACGCTGTACAACGCCACCAGGGTGTCGGCCTGCTCGGCCGAGCGGCGCAGGAGGATGAACGCCTGCTGCTCGTCGCCACCATTGAGGCGGGCATTGCCGAAGACATCGTTGGCCCACAGGCTGGCCTCGCCGCAATCACGGCCCTGGCACCAGAACAGCGGATAACCGCCCTCTTGCTGCAAGGCTTCGCGAGCACTGGTGAAGGCTTCCCGGGCGCTGCGCTCGACCGGCAGCTCGTAGGTCTGCGAACTGACCTGGCCGCGCGCTTCGACCTTGTTGTCGAGGCGCAGCCGGCCGCTGATCTTGCGCAGCGGCCCCATGGGGTAGACGCGCTCCTGTTCCAGCGCCGGGCGTTGGTCGACGACCTTGGCATCCTGTGGAACCGGCAGGCTTTCGGCGAGCAGCCATGGGCTGCTGAAGGCGAGGCACAGGCCAAGGGCGCTGCGCAGAGAAACGACGGTTTTCATCGGCCACCCTGGCGGCATGCATGGCCGGTGTGATGCGTGTGAGTGTCTGGCGTTGGCATGGAGCTCTCCCTGATCGACCCGGCAAGCCTCGGCACTTGCCGGGTGCAAGTCAAGGAAAGCCAAAGAAGCGATTGAAACAGTCTGCAACAAGGACGGCGCCGGCTTGGTCATTCACGTGCAAATGATGACCACCCGGCAGCCGCACCTGTTCGAAGGGTAGCTGCTGCAGCAGTGCATCGTGCGCCAGCAGCAGGCCGTCTGCGGCCACCACCAGGCAAGCCGGGCAGCGCACCCGCTCGACGAAGGCCCAGGCCTGCCGTTGGCTCAAGCGCACTGCCGAGGGCAGGGTCAGACGGCTGTCGCTGCGCCAGCTGTAGCCGCCAGGCACCGGCATCAGGCCGCGCTGCGCCAACAGCTCAGCGGCCTCGCGGCTGACCGCGACCATCCCCTTCATGCGCGCAGTGATGCCGGCATCCAGTGTCGGGTACACGGTCTTGCGGCCGGCACCCCGGCGCAGTTGCGCGCCAAGGGCCAGGCCCAGGCGCTCGGCAGCGTCGTCGGGCTCGCCGGTCGGCGGTATCAGCCCATCGATCAACGCCAGGTGGCTGACCCGCTCGGGCAGCGCAGCGGCCAGTTGCACGCTGATCACCGCGCCCAGCGAATGGCCCAGCAGCGCAAAGCGCTGCCAGCCAAGCTGCTCGGCCACCCGCAGCACGTCATGGGCGTAGTCGGCCAGGGTGTAGCTGGCGCCCAGGGGCCGGTGCGCCGAGTGGCCGTGCCCGGCCAGATCCAGCGCCACCACCCGCAGCCCGCGCAGGCGCGGGGCCAGGCGCGCGAAGCTATTGGCGTTGTCCAGCCAGCCATGCAGGGCGATCACCGGCAGGCCGTCGGCGGGGCCGAACACATGCGCGGCCAGCTCGATATGGCCCAGGTCCAGGCGCAGCTCTTCCACCGCCATGCTCATGCCTGCGTCCAGCGGGCGAACAGGCCCTTGAGCAACTCGGCGGTGGCGATGGGCTGCTCCAGGGGGAACATGTGCCCGCCGGGCACGCTGATGTATTCACCACGGGGCAAGCCGCGCGCGGCCAGGCCGTGATGGTGCCGCACCACGCCGCTGCTGGCGCCGCGTACCAACGCCACTGGCAACTGCAGCTGCCGTGCAGGCTTGGGGCTGGCATGTGGGATGTTGCGGTAGATGCTGATTTCGGTGGCCGCATCGAAGCGCAAGCGCACGCCCTGCTCGGCCGGCTGCAGGCCATGCTGCAGATACGCTTCCAGGCAATCGGGGTCGAACTGGCCGAACAGACGCTTGCTGGCAAAGTAGCTGCGCGCCGCGTCGCGGTCGGCAAACGCTTCGCGTCGGCCCAGGGTGCGACCTGCCGGGGTGATGCGGTCGATCAGCCCCAGACCCTTGGCAAGGCGAATCAGCCACTGGTCGAGGCGGGTCAGCAGCGGCGAATCGAGCATGACGATGCCGCGATAGAACTGCGGTGCGCGCAGCGCAGCGTGCAGGTGCAACACACCGCCCAACGAGTGCCCCACCCCCCACACCGGGCCGTCCTGCAAGGCCAGGTGATAGAGCAACTCCTCGACCAGTTGCTGCCAGTTGTCGTCCACCGGAAAGCGCGGATCATGGCCATGTTGCTCGAGGTGACGAACGTCGTAGTCGGGGGCGAGGCCTGCGAACAACTTGCCATAGGTGGCAGAGGGAAAGCCGTTGGCATGGGCGAAGAAGATCTGCTGCGACATGGCGCACCGGACAATGGCGAAAAGATGGCCCATTGTCAGCGCGGCAGCGCCGCACGGCAATGCGCAGAAAGGTCAACGCCGAGGGCAATCAGGTCATCGCAGGGTCAGTCGAAGTTGATCAGCGAGCGCTGCAGGCAGGCCTGCATGTAGGCCAGTTGCGCCGCCAGGGCCTCACGGGCCAGGCGTTTGTCGCGCGGTGCGAGGTCGAGCCGGCGCAGCGCCAGGCAACTGCTTTGCAGCAAGTGCGCCATGCGCACGCTGGTCAGGCGGAGCTGTTCAAGATCTTCGGGATGTTCGCATTTGCGTAACAACTGATCGAGCTTGGCGTTGGCGCTGTCTTGAAGCAGGCGGTATTCGGCAAAATCGAGGGTCTGGTTGTTTTCTATCTTTTCCAGTGTGGGTAGCAGGTCTGCGGAACCGGCCAACTCCAGATACCGAATGCTCATCGATGGTGCTTCCCTGGGCTACGCCCTCGTATTGAGTACGAACGCTAGCAAGCCCAGGGAAATGCCGGCAACTGACAAAAATGTCAGTTGCGCAGCGCTCAAGGGTGATGAACGGCGTGCAGGGTCATCAGCCCAGCCAACGGCCATTCGCCGTCAAGCTCGGCCAGACTCGCGGTGCCCATGGCGGCCGGTTGCTGGCGATGGCCCTGGTGCAGCAGGCTGACCAGATGCCCCACCAGCGGCTGATGGCTGACCAGCAACAGTTGATCGTAGCCACAGCCCTGCAGGTGCGCGATGACCTGCTGCGGGTCGCTGTCCGGGGTCAGCCAGGGCGCCTCGATCACCGCCTCAGGCAAACCCAGCGCAGCGTGCACCAGGGCGGCGGTCTGCTGGGCACGCACGTATGGGCTGGCGAAGATTGCCTGCACGGGTTGGCCCAGTAGGCGCGCGGCACTGCGCTGGACCTGCTCGCGGCCTGCCGGGGTCAGGCGCCGCTGCGCGTCGCTGGCGGCCGTGGGCTCTGCCTCGCCGTGGCGCAGCACCCACAGCTTCATGGCTTGGGCCCTTGGTTGCCCGGGGCCTGCGCCTGCGGCTCGACGCTGTGCGCGGCCTCGCCTTCGGCTGGGCGTGGCGCCGGCCAGTCGGCGAACGGCCAGGGTTTCTGCTCGGTGTGGAAGGTGCCGAAGCGGCCGATCTGCGCCAGGTACTGGCTGAGGCTGTCACCGGCGTTCATCACGCTGCCATTCGGCGCGCCATAGACCAGGCGGTAGATAACCTGGACCAGCACCAGCGCGCCCAGCATCAGTTCGGCCAGGTGCCAGACCAGCAGGAAAAACAGCATCCACAGCACACGCAGGAAAAGCGATTCGTGCTGGCCACGTTCCGGGGTTGGGCTCATGTGTCGCTCCTTGGATCAGTTGAAACCGCTGATGGAAATGAAATCGACGTCGGTCTTGGGTTCGGCGTGCATCAGGTGGGCAATCACCTGTTCCAGGGTACGTCCCTCGAACAGGATCGCGTGCAGGCCGGCGACCAGGGGCATGTACACCTGCACCTCCTGGGCCTTGGCTTTGAGCACCTTGATGGTGTTGACACCCTCGGCCACCTCGCCCAGCCGCTCGACCGCCTCGGCCAGCGACAGCCCCTGGCCGAGCGCCTGGCCGATCTGGTAGTTGCGGCTCTTGGGCGAGGAACAGGTGACGATCAGATCGCCCACCCCGGCAAGCCCGAGGAAGGTCATCGGGTTGGCGCCCTGACTGACCGCGAAGCGGGTCATCTCGGCCAGCGCGCGGGTGATCAGCATGCTCTTGGTGTTTTCCCCCATGCCCAGCGCTGCCGCGAGGCCGGCGATGATGGCATAGACGTTTTTCAGCGCGCCGCCCAGTTCGACACCGAAGCGGTCGCTGCTGGCGTAGACGCGGAAGGTCGGGCCATGCAGCACGTCCTGAACCCATTGGCACAGGGCTTCGTCTTCGCTGGCCACCACCGTGGCGGTCAGCGCGTGCTCGGCGATTTCACGCGCAAGGTTGGGGCCTGAGAGCACCGCAATGCGCGCTTGGGGGGCGATCTCTTCGAGAATCTGGCTCATCAGCTTGAAGCTTTGCGCCTCGATGCCCTTGGTCAGGCTGATCAGCCCCTTGCCGGCCAGCACCTGCGCATGAGGCGCAAGCACACTGCGCAGGGCGCTCGACGGCAGGGCGACGAACATCAGCTCGCACGCCTGCAAGGTGGCCAGCAGATCGGTGACCGGCTCGACCCCGTCATGCAGGCGTACCCCCTTGAGGTAGCGCGGATTTTCTCGATTGACGCGCATCGCCTCGGCCTGCTGCGCATCGCGCATCCACTGGCGTACCGGCACACCGTTCTCGGCCAGCAGGTTGGCAACGGCGGTGCCGAAGCTGCCGCCCCCGAGCACCGCGACAGGTTGCTGTTCAGTCATAGTTCATCCATCAAAGCCGTTGAGTTGTTTGCGCCTGGCGCATTATACGGGCCAGCCCTGCGCTCACCAGCGCTTCTTGCCCGCCTCGATGCCTCTGCAACGCGTGCCCAAGGGCCACTGGCAAAACCCGTAGGCTGGTTTACCATAGCCGGCTAACTCCCGAATCAAGGTCGTACCGTGGCCATTGGCGCGTCCCCTGCCCCCCGCCTGCTGCTGCTCACCACTGCCCTGCTCGGCGGGCCGGCGCTGGGCGACGATCTGTTCATCGATGACCAGGCGTTGCCAGAGGTTCTGACCGCCACTCGGCTGAAACAGTCCCCGGCGGCCGTGCCGGGCAGCATGACCGTGCTCGACGAAGCGCTGATCCACGCCAGCGGCGCCCGCGACATCCCTGAACTGCTGCGCCTGGTGCCCGGCATGATGATCGGCTACGGCGCCGGCAATCAGCCAACGGTCAACTACCACGGCAGCAATGTCAGCGACGCCCGACGCATGCAGGTGCTGATCGACGGCCGCTCGGTGTACCGCGCGGGCCTGGCCACGGTCGACTGGAGCGACATCCCGCTGGCCATCGAGGACATCGAGCGAATCGAGGTGTTTCGCGGCCCGAACACCGTCAGCTACGGCGCCAACGCGCTGATGGCGGTGGTCAACATCCTCACCCGGCGCCCGGCCGACAGCCATGGCACGCGGCTGAAGATCACCCGCGGCGAAAACGGCATCGACGATTTCTACGCAAGCCAGGGACTGGGCTGGGACGGCGGCGACCTGCGCCTGTCGATGTCTGGCATGGCCGACGATGGCTTCGACCACGACCAGCTCGGCCAGCCATACCGCGACAGCCGACGCCTGACCCGTTTCAACCTCAGCGCCAGCCACACCCTGACCCCTGAGCAGTCACTGGACTGGCAACTGGCGGCCAAGGAAGGCAGCAACCAGCGCCCCTACACCTATCAGCCGGTGTTCCCCTACGTCACCCAGCGCGGCCCCGACGCCGATGCCGTGGCCAAGGACTACGCGGCTTCGCTGCGCTGGAACATCGATTTCAATGCCGGTCACAGCCTGTACGTGCAAGGCTCGGCGCAGCACTTCGACCGCCAGCAAGTGTGGCGCGCCTGCGATGCCAGCCTGGCCTTCAGTCCCGAACTGACGCGCCTGTGGCAGCTCAATCCGAACTACGCCGAGCAAGTCGCGCGACGCGCCAACGATCCGCCGCCGAGCGACGATGCCGAGCAGCGCGCGCTGGTCGAGGCGATCAGTCAGCAGTGGCGCAGCGGCGCCAGCGAAGTGGTCTGTGGCGACGTCGACCAAAGCACCCGCGAGACCCGCTACGACCTGGAAATCCAAGACACCCTGAGCCTCAGCGACAGCGTACGCCTGCTCAGCGGCGCTAACCTGCGCTACGACCGCGCCGATTCGGCCACCTATTTCAACGGCAGCCTCGACGACCAGACCTGGCGCCTGTTCGGCCAACTGGAATGGCGCGCCGACGAGCACTGGATCGTGCAGGGCGGGGCGATGTTCGAGAACAGCCGGCTGACCGGCAGCTCGCTGACCCCGCGTGTGGCGGTCAACTACCTGATCACCCCGCGCCACGGCCTGCGCGCGGTGTACTCCGAAGCCGTGCGTTCGCCGGACATGTTCGAGAACAACGTCAACTGGAGCTACACCGTGCGCAACCTCAGCCGTAACGTCTACGGCCTGCAGAACGGTGAATATTTCGTCAAGACCCGCGGCCCCGGCAACCTCGACCAGGAACGCATGCGTTCCCGCGAGCTGGGCTACAACGGCTACTTCAGTGACCTCGACCTGAGCCTTGACCTGAAGCTGTTCGTCGATGAAATCACCGGCATGATCAGCGAGCCGCTGCGCAACAACCAGTTCATCGCCAGCAACGCCAACAAGGCCCGCTTCAGCGGCAGCGAGGCGCAGGTCGACTGGCAACTCAATGCCCGCGATCGTCTGCGCCTGACCTACGCCTACGTCGATGCCTGGGCCAGCAACCCCGCCGACCGCCGCCTGAGCGCGCGCAACAGCGGCTCGGCCGGCTGGCTGCGCGAATGGGGTCGCGGCTGGTCCAGCGCCCTGTTCTATTACGGCGACGACGCGCTCAATCAGTACCGCTACGAGCGCCTCGATCTGCGCCTGGCCAAGCAACTGCGCATTCACGGCACGCGGCTCGAGCTGGCTGCGCTGTGGCAGCAACGCCTGGACAACCAGCCGATCACCCTGGAGCAGAATCGCTACGACAGCCGTCACCGCCTGCTGTTCAGCGCCGAGCTGGAGTTCTGATGCGCCGCCTGCTCTGCTGGCTGGCGTTTTGTCTGTGGCCCCTGGCGGGCTTGGCCGACGATGAGGTATTGCTGGTCGGCGGCGAGGCGCAATCGGGCTATCGCAGTTTCACCGAGGGCTTGCAGGCGCGCCGCGAACACGACCGCGTGCAGTTGCGCACGGTCGCGCAGCTGCCCCGCCCCTCCCGGCTCGACCCACGCACCCGCCTGGTGCTGCTCGATTCGGCAGCCCTGGAATGGCGTCTGAGCGAAACATCAGGCCCTGCCGCCCTGGCACTACGGGTCAATCGCGTGCAGATCCAGCAGCGCCTGGGCGAGCAGCGCCCGGCCTACCTCAGCCTGCTGTGGAGCGACCCGCCGCTGGCGCGGCAGTTAGCTCTGACCCACTACCTGTTGCCGCAAGCCAGGCGCGTCGGGGTGCTGTACGGCGAGCACAGCCGCTTCCTGCTCGCCGAGCTGCAGCAGGCGGCCCGCCACCTGGGCCTGGAACTGGTCAGCAAGGCCTGGGACGACCCGCGCGACAGCCGCCCCTTGCAACAGTTGCTGAGCAGCAGCGATGTGCTGCTGGGGCTGGATGATCCCGAGCTGTACAACCCCAAGACCGTCAAGACCCTGCTGCTGAGCAGCTATGGTCGGCAGATGGCACTGATCGGCCCCAATGCCGGCTTCGTCCGCGCAGGCGCCCTGGCCAGTACCTACAGCGACCAGACCGACTGGCTGGAGGTGCTCGACCACCTGCTCGACCAGCCCACGGCGCACTGGCCGCGCAGCCTTTACCCCACGCCATTCGGCGTCAGCGGCAACCAGCAGGTGGCACGCGCGCTGGGCCTTGAGCCAATCGACCCGACCGCCGCCGCCCTGGCGATCGGCGCAGGAGCACCCGCCCCATGAGCAAGCGCCTGAGCTGGGATATCCATACCCGCACGCAAATCATCAGCCTCGGCCCTGCCCTGCTGCTGACCTTGCTGCTGATCGGCTTCTTCACCTTCGTGCGCCTGCAAGACCTGCGTCAGGAGCTCAACCACACCGGTCAGCTGATCGCCAACCAGCTCGCGCCGGGTTCCGAATATGGGGTGATCTCGGGCAACAACGAAGTGCTGGAAAGCCTGATGCGCGCCACCCTGAGCATTCCTCATGTGCGCTTTCTCGAGGTGCAGGACAGCCGCAATCACATTCTGGTCTATGTCGAGCAGTCCGACGAAAGCACCAACCGCGCGCAGCGCGTGGAGGTGTTCCAGGCGCCGATTCGCCTGCAGCAGATCCGCCTGGACAACGACTTCCTGCAACCCAATGCGGGCAACGCCGGCGACGTCAGCGACGACTACCTGGGCCGGGTGATCGTCGGCATGTCCGACGACGCCTTCAGCGAGCGACAGCAGGAAATCGTCATCAAGGCCGGCATCCTCGCCCTCTTCGCCCTGGCCTTCACCTTCATGCTCGCGCGGCGCCTGGCCATGAGCCTGTCCAAGCCGATCAGTGACATGGGCGAAGCGGTGCGCGCGATTCAGGAAGGCGACTTCACCTCGCATGTGCCGGTGGTCGATGACAGCGAGCTGGGCCACCTGGCGGCGCACATCAACAACCTGGCCTTCGCCCTCGAACAGGCCAGCGACGAACAGCGCCAGGCCATGGCGCAGATGACCCAGGCGCGGGAAGAAGCCGAGCAGGCCAACCGCGCCAAATCCGATTTTTTGGCCATGATGAGCCATGAACTGCGCACACCGATGAACGGCGTACTGGGCATGCTGCAACTGCTCGACACCACCGAGTTGACCCGCGAACAGGCCGAATACACCAGCGTGGCCAGCGAATCGACCGGGCACCTGCTCAAGGTCATCAACGACATCCTCGACTTTTCGCGCATCGAGCGCACCACCCTGCAACTGGAGTCGATCGACTTCAACTTAGGCGAACTGATTCGCAGCTGCGTGCAGTCGTTCCAGCACAGCGCCCGCCAGCGCGGGCTGAACCTGCGTTTGCAGTTGTCGGCAGGCTGCGACGAACTGCAGGTGGTCGGCGACCCGACGCGCATCCGCCAGATCCTGCTCAACCTGATCGGCAATGCGCTGAAATTCACCGAGCGTGGCGAGGTGGCGGTAGAGGCCGACTGGCAAATGCTCGACGCGCAGCGCGTGCACCTCACCTGCGCGGTGCGCGATACCGGCATCGGCATCGACAACGACCGCCTGGAAATGATGTTCGTCGCCTTCCAGCAAGCCGACAGCTCCATCTCCAGGCGCTATGGCGGCACGGGCCTTGGGCTGTCCATCGCACGCACCCTGGCCGAACGCATGGGCGGTCAGTTGCAGGGTGAAAGCCGCGCCGGGCTGGGTTCGACCTTCACCCTGGACATGCCCTTGACCCTGTCGGTGCTGCCGGCGCTCGCTGTCAGCGCTTCACCGCCCAGCAACGCGGTGAACGGTGGCGGGCGGCCGATATTGCTGGTGGAGGACAACCCGGTGAACCGCAGCGTCATCGAAGGCATGCTGCGCAGCTTCGGCTTCCAGACCTGGGTAGCGGTGGACGGTCAGCAGGCGCTCGAACGGGTTCAACAACAGCGTTTCGCCGCCGTGCTGATGGACTGCCGCCTGCCGCTGATGGACGGCTACGAGGCCACCCGGCGCATCCGCGCGCTGGGTTCTGAGGGGCAGTTGCCGATCATCGCTCTGACCGCCAACGCCTTGCAGGGCGACCGTGAACGATGCCTGGCCGCGGGCATGGATGACTACCTCAGCAAACCGCTCAAACGCAGTGAACTGCTCGAGGTGCTACGACGCTGGCTGCCGGATCAAACGGTCACGACTGGCGATTGATAAAGAAATACGGCAGTCTTAATGTTCGGCCTGGCACTGGACAGGACAGCTATAGAACCTGAAAATGCACGTTTCAGTGAACACCTGTACTTCATTTGCCAGGTGCACTGTGACTTTCACCACAACGCAATAGTCTACCTGTAGGCTGCCGCCCCTGACCGTCATGGCTTTCGGGGATGGCCGGGAAGATTCATCCCCTGCCACAGGGGGTTATTGAGGAGCTCGCATGACCAAACAAAACGCCTTTACTCGGGAAGACCTGCTGCGCTGCAGTCGCGGTGAGCTGTTCGGCCCAGGTAATGCGCAACTGCCCGCCCCCAACATGCTGATGGTCGATCGCATCACCCTCATCAGCGCCGAAGGCGGCAAGTACGGCAAAGGTGAATTGGTCGCCGAGCTGGATATCACTCCGGACCTGTGGTTCTTCGCCTGCCATTTCGAAGGCGATCCGGTGATGCCGGGCTGCCTGGGCCTCGACGCCATGTGGCAACTGGTCGGCTTCCACCTCGGCTGGCAAGGCCTGCCGGGCCGTGGCCGTGCGCTGGGTTCAGGTGAAGTGAAATTCTTCGGCCAGGTACTGCCGACCGCTAAAAAGGTCACCTACAACATCCATCTCAAGCGCGTCCTCAAGGGCAAGCTGAACATGGCCATCGCCGATGGCTCGGTCAGCGTCGATGGTAAAGAGATCTACACCGCCGAAGGCCTGCGGGTCGGCGTGTTCACCTCCACTGAAAATTTCTAAGGGTTATTCGCATGCGCCGCGTCGTTATCACTGGTCTGGGCATCGTTTCGTGCCTGGGCAATGACAAAGCTACCGTCACCGAAAACCTGCGCAACAGCCGTCCGGGTATTCGTTACAACCCGGAATACAAGGAAATGGGGCTGCGTAGCCAGGTTTCCGGGTCCATCGACCTCAACCTCGAAGAACTGATCGACCGCAAGGTGTTCCGCTTCGTCGGCCATGCGGCTGCCTATGCCTACCTGGCCATGCAGGACGCCATCAAGGACTCGGGCCTGACCGAAGAGCAAGTCTCCAGCCCGCGTACCGGCCTGGTCGCAGGCTCCGGTGGTGCTTCCACGCTGAACCAGATGGAAGCCCTCGACACGCTGCGCGAGAAAGGCGTCAAGCGCGTTGGCCCCTACCGGGTTACCCGCACCATGGGCAGCACCGTTTCCGCTTGCCTGGCGACGCCGTTCAAGATCAAGGGCATCAACTACTCGATCTCGTCGGCCTGCGCCACCAGCGCCCACTGCATCGGCACCGCGCTGGAGCAGATCCAATGGGGCAAGCAGGACATCGTCTTCGCCGGCGGCGGCGAAGAAGAGCACTGGAGCCAGTCGTTCCTGTTCGATGCCATGGGCGCTCTGTCGACCAAGCGCAACGATTCGCCGGAAACCGCCTCGCGCGCCTACGATGCCGACCGTGATGGCTTCGTCATCGCTGGCGGCGGCGGCATGGTGGTGGTCGAGGAACTCGAACACGCCCTGGCCCGCGGCGCCAAGATCTACGCCGAAATCATCGGCTACGGCGCCACCTCCGACGGCTACGACATGGTCGCCCCGAGCGGCGAAGGCGCCATCCGCTGCATGCAGCAGGCGCTGTCCACCGTCGACACTCCGATCGACTACCTCAACACCCACGGCACTTCCACCCCGGTCGGCGACGTCGCCGAGATCAAGGGCATCCGTGAAGTGTTCGGCGACAAGGCCCCGGCCATCAGCTCGACCAAGAGCCTGTCCGGTCACTCGCTGGGCGCTGCCGGTGTACACGAGGCGATCTACTGCCTGCTGATGATGGAAAACAACTTCATCGCAGGTTCGGCCAACATCGACGAACTCGACCCAGCGGTCGCTGATCTGCCTATCCTGCGCAAGACCCAGGAAAACGCCACGATCAACACCGTCATGAGCAACAGCTTCGGCTTTGGCGGCACCAACGCCACCCTGGTGCTCAAGCGCTGGGAAGGCAAGTGATCATCTGATCGCTGAACTGAAAACGCCCCGACTGGTTCGGGGCGTTTTCGTTTCTGCTGCTCGAGCGGCCGTTACCGTGCCTTGGGCAGTACCGCAAGGAAGTTGTCCCGTGCCACCTTGCGCGCGACCTCCTCGGGCAAGGCATCGAGAAACGGCGTGAAGCTCTTCATCTGCTCACCCATGCTGCCAAAGCGCCCGACCACATCGGAGCCCAGCATGAAGCGCTCAGGGAAGCGCTTGACCAGATCGACCCAAGCCTGGCGCGGCACGCCCTTGTCGTCCAACAGGTACGGTTCCAGCACGCTCCACGACAGATCGACGTAGAGGTTCGGGTAGCTCTCCAGCATGCGCGTCAGGGTCGGCAGCAGGAAGTCCATCTTGGTTTGGTGCCGATGGATTTCCAGGCTGCTGCCCGCATGAGCCCAGATGAAGCGGGTGCGCGGATGATCGCGCAACGGCTCTTCGATCTCGGCCAGGTACAGCGGGTTGCGCTCGCGCTTGGAGGTGATGTTGGAGTGCACCAGCACCGGAAGATCACGCTCGGCGGCCAGGCGATAGACGCGATTCATCGCTTCGTTGTTGGCCCGCGGGGTGTCGCCGCTGGTGAGCGCGGTTAGGTCGTCGTGGCGGGTGAACACCTCGCCGATGCCCTGCCACAAGCCCGGATTGAGCTCGAGCATGCGCTCGATATGGCTGGCAGCGTTCTTGTCGACCGGGTTGAAACCGCTCAGAAACGGATGAAAGCGCTGGCGTTGTTCGGGGCTGAGCTTTTGCAGCGCCGCAGCGACCAGCACGTCAGTGGCGCTGTACCAATAAGCCGCCGCATCATCGCCAGCGTAGTAGCGCGGGCGCTTGGGCTCATCTTCATGCCACTTCTTGGCCACCGGAATGCCGGAAATCATCGACTGGTCGATGCCGGCGGCGTCCATGGCCTCGAGCAGCGCCGGCATGCCTTCGCTTTCCTGGAAGAAATCCACGTAATGCAGATGGGCGTCGCTGTAACGGTACTCGCGAGCCTGGCAGGGCTGCAGCAGCAGGCCGACACACAGCGTGGCGGCAAGCGCTCGGACGATCATGGCAAACTTCCTGGTCTGAATTCGAGCTGGGTAGACCGCACGACGCGCAGCTCGGTTCAGCCCAGCAATACCCTGCAACAGGCGCAAGGCAAGGCCGTAAAGGCCCCACCCTGCCCTGGCACGATCAGCGCTGGAACACTTCATCCAACAGATTGTGCATCGCTCTGAACGCGCGCTCCGAAACCTTGCGGTTGTACTGGGCCGTGCCCGGCACGTTGGCCTCGGGATCTGTGAACGAGTGCACCGCACCGCCGTAGCTGTGCAACTGCCAATCGACCTTGGCGGCGGTCATTTCTGCCTCGAAGGCCGGCAACTGCTCGGCAGGCACCAGTGGGTCGTCAGCGCCATGCAGCGCCAGCACCGCACCTTTGATGTTGCGCGCATCAGCGGCATCGGGGGTGTCCAGCGTGCCATGGAACGACACTGCCGCACGTAGATCCGCGCCGCTGCGCGCCAGCTCCAGCACACAGCAGCCGCCGAAACAGAAGCCGAACGCCGCCGTCTTGCCCGGCGCCAGGCGCGCCTTGGCCTGGCCGAGCAGTTGCGCCAGGGCTTCAGCCATGCGCTTGCGCAGCTCGATGCGGTTTTCCTTGAGCGGCATCATGGCCGCCGCTGCCTCATCGGCATTGCTCGGACGCAGCGATTGCCCATACAGGTCGGCGATCAGCACCACATAGCCCTGGCTGGCCACCTCCTGGGCGATACGTTCGGCGCCTTCAGTAACCCCCATCCAGTTCGGCACCATCACCAATGCCGGCTGCTCGCCAGCACCGGGGGCATACACCAGGCGGCTCTCGTAGGTGTCGCCCGACAGGCGATAAGTCAGTGATTCGACGATGACCTTGCTCATTCTGCACTCCTTCGGCATTCGACCGTAGCCGGCGCGGTTACTGCGCCGACACCATGAAAAAAGCCCGCCGAAGCGGGCTTTGATCAGCAACTGCATTCACTCAAGCAGACAGCTCGACCAGCAGCTTGTTCAGACGGCGAACATAGGCCGCCGGGTCTTTCAGGCTGTCGCCCGCCGCCAGCGCGGCCTGGTCGAAGAGGATGTGCGACAGCTCGGCGAAGCGGTCCTCGCTCTGCTCGTGATCGAGCTTCTCGATCAGGGGATGGCCTGGGTTGAACTCGAAGATCGGCTTGGAATCAGGCACCTTCTGCCCGCTGGCCTCAAGAATCTGGCGCATCTGCAAGCCCAGGTCCTGCTCACCGATGGCCAGAATCGCCGGCGAATCGGTCAGGCGATGGGAGACGCGCACTTCGGCAACGCTGTCGCCCAAGGCGGACTTGAGACGCTCGACCAGGCCTTCTTTATCCTTGGCGACTTCTTCCTGGGCTTTCTTGTCTTCCTCGGAATCCAGCGAGCCAAGGTCGAGATCACCACGGGCCACGTCGACGAAGCTCTTGCCATCGAACTCGCTGAGGTAGCTCATCAGCCACTCGTCGATGCGGTCGGTGAGCAGCAGCACTTCGATGCCTTTCTTGCGGAAGACTTCCAGGTGGGGGCTGTTCTTGACCTGGGCGTACGACTCCCCGGTGAGGTAGTAGAACTTGTCCTGACCGTCCTTGGCACGTGCCAGGTAGTCGGCCAGAGAAACGCTCTGCTCGCCGCTGTCGTCATGGGTGGAGGCGAAACGCAGCAGACCGGCGATCTTTTCCTTGTTGGCGAAATCTTCGGCCGGGCCTTCCTTGAGTACCTGGCCGAAGTTCTTCCAGAAGCCCTTGTATTGCTCGGGGTCGTTCTTGGCCAACTTCTCGAGCATGTCCAGCACGCGCTTGGTCAGCGCCGATTTCATCGAGTCGATGATCGGGTCTTTCTGCAGGATCTCCCGCGAGACGTTCAGCGACAGGTCGTTGGAGTCGACCACGCCCTTGATGAAGCGCAGGTACAGCGGCAGGAACGACTCGGCCTGGTCCATGATGAACACGCGCTGTACATACAGCTTCAGGCCGCGGGGTGCTTCGCGCTGGTAGAGGTCGAACGGCGCACGGGCCGGCACGTACAGCAGCGAGCTGTACTCGAGCTTGCCTTCGACCTTGTTGTGGCTCCAGGCCAGCGGGTTCTCGAAGTCATGGCCGATGTGCTTGTAGAACTCCTGGTATTCCTCGTCCTTGATTTCACTGCGCGGACGGGTCCACAGGGCGCTGGCACGGTTGACGGTTTCCCATTCTTGGGCGGGTGCTTCTTCGCCTTCAGCAGCCTCGGCCTGCTCCTTGGGCAGCTCGATGGGCAAGGCGATGTGGTCGGAGTATTTCTTGACCACATTGCGCAGACGCCAGCCATCGGCGAACTCGTCTTCACCTGCTTTGAGGTGCAGCACGATGCGCGTGCCGCGCTGCGGCTTGTCGATGGTGGAGACTTCGAAGTCGCCCTCGCCTTTGGACGACCAGTGCACGCCTTCGGCGGCTGGCTGGCCGGCACGACGGCTGTAGACATCGACCTTGTCGGCGACGATGAACGCCGAGTAGAAACCGACGCCGAACTGACCGATCAGGTGCGAATCTTTTTTCTGGTCACCGGTGAGGTTCTTCATGAAGTCGGCAGTGCCGGACTTGGCGATGGTGCCCAGGTGGGTGATGACATCCTGACGGCTCATACCGATGCCGTTGTCTTCCAGGGTGACAGTGTTGGCGGCCTTGTCGAAGCTGACGCGGATCTTCAGATCGGTATCGCCTTCGAACAGCTCTGGCTTGGCCAGGGCTTCGAAGCGCAGCTTGTCGGCGGCGTCGGAGGCGTTGGAGATCAGCTCGCGGAGGAAGATTTCCTTGTTCGAATACAAGGAATGGATCATCAGGTGCAGCAGTTGCTTCACTTCGGTCTGGAAGCCCAGGGTTTCCTTTTGAGTATCGACACTCATGGTCTTCAAAACTCCAATCGATTGGCGGGGTTCGCCGTGACGGCCAAGGCCTGCATTCAGGGCGGGATGAGCAACAGATGGGGGCACGCCGAGGCATTTCAAGGGGCGGCGCCTGGACAGGGTCCTCACACCGGGTCGATCAGTTGCCAGGCGATGGCCCAGACGCTTCGCAGAGGGTGCTCGACAGGCGCCGGATCGACCCCGCCACAAACAACGCGCAGTCGCCATTAACGACGTGCAGATGTATATGTGCGAACCGTGTGGAACTTCTTTCACGGGGTACAACTCGAAGGTACAAGTCGATTATTCCACCAATGGAGATACACACTCATGCGTAAACCTTTTGCTTTTGCTCTGATGCTGGCCGCCACCATGGGCTTGGCCGCTTGCGATAAAGCGAGCGAAGACAAAGCCCAGGACGCACAACAACACTCCGAGAAAGCCCAGGAAAAAATGGGTGACGCTCAGGACAAAGTCAACGAAGCCAACGAAGAAAAAGCCAAAGCTGCTGCCGACCAGGCTGAAGCTCAGCAGAAGGCCGCCGAAGAAGCTCGCGACAGCTCCTCGCCGACCAACACCCCGCCAGGCTCGGTTCCTGCCGAACCTGCCAAGCAGTAATTCTGCTTGTAGAAAAACCCGGCCTGGCCGGGTTTTTTTATGCCTGAAAACTTCAACTAAACCGATTCAGTTCACGCTTGCAGAGTTGTCCGCAGAGTGCTCTACCGGCGAACTTTGCGTGGGCGTGAAGACCATCACTTCCAACACGTCGGAATGAAACTCACGCCGGTAAAGAATCAGCACCACGCCGACACTGGTGAGCATGAACATCCACGGGCTGATGAACCAGGTCAACAAGGCCATGCCGAAATAATACGCGCGCAATCCCAAGTTGAACTGGTTGGCCGCAAGCGACAGTACTTTCGCCGCACGGATGGCGAAGGCCTTGCGCTCCAGTTCGTTGACTTGGCGCTCGCCGATCATCGGCGCCGAGCCCACCAGCACCGCGGCGAAGTTGTATTGGCGCATGCACCAGCTGAAGGTGAAAAAGGCGTAGACGAAGACCATCGCCAGGCACAGCAGCTTGATTTCCGACATGCCTTGGGAGGCCGGCTGCACCCAGGGTAGATCGGCCAGCAACGAAAGCGCGCGGTCTGAGGCGCCGAGCACGGTGAGGATACCGGCGAGGATGATCAGCGTGCTGGAGGCGAAGAACGAAGCGTTGCGCTCCAGATTGCCGATCACACTGGCATCGGCGATACGGTTGTCGCGCAGCAGCATGCGGCGCATCCAGTCTTCCCGGTATAGATGCAGCACGCTGGCCAGGCACGCCGTGTCGCGCGCCTTCCAGATGGCATAGCGGGTATAGCCGCCCCAGGCCAGGGCGAACCAGCACACGGCCAGCAAATTGCTCAGGTTGTTGTGGATGAAGCTCATGCCATCTCCGCGCAGGTGAACGAACCAGGATTTACACCGCCTTTCGACGCATGTTTCGCGCAAAAGGCACGTGCACTCGATGATGCAGACAAAAAAAACCCCGCATTGGCATGCAGGGTCTTTTCGCGCTATCGGCTACCGGGCCACTGGCTTGTGACCGGCCCGGCAGCGGCCGCTCAACGCATCAGGCGATTGCCTGACGTGGGCTGCCGAGCAGTCGATCGACGGTGAAGCACACTGCCAGGGCGATCACCGACGGCACCAGCCAGGCCAGGCCCTGCTCGCTCAGCGGCAGGTTGGCCGCCGCGTCCGGCAGCAAGTGGGCAAGTTCGCTGCCTTTGATGGCATCGACGATACCGAACAGCAGCGATACCAGCATCACCGGCGCCATTACCCGTACCGGCGAGTTCCACAGGCCGTTGACGAAGCTCAAGGCAATCATGACGATGCACGGCGGGTAGATCGCCGTCAGCACCGGCACCGAGAACATGATCAGCTTGGTCAGGCCAAGGTTGGACACCAGCAACGAGAATCCGGCGAGCAACACCACCAGCACCCGGTACGACAGCGGCAGAATCTGGCTGAAGTACTCGGCGCAGGCGCAGGTCAGGCCGACTGCAGTCACCAGGCAGGCCACGGTAATCAGCACGGCGAGGAAATCACTGCCCAGCGAGCCGAAGGTGTGCTGCACATAGGCATGCAGCACCGTGGCGCCGTTGGCGGCGTCCATGGCGATCGAGTGGCTGCCCGAGCCAAGGCGGAACAGGCTGATATAGACCAGCGCCAGGCCGACACCGGCAATGAGCCCGGCGATGATCGCGTAGCGGGTGATCAGCTTGGGCGACTCGACGCCACGGGAACGAATGGCGTTGACGATGACGATGCCGAACACCAGCGCGCCGAGGGTATCCATGGTCAGGTAGCCATTGATGAAGCCCTGGGAGAACGGTGCGCTCACATAGGCCTGCTTCGCCTGGCCGATATCGCCGGCCGGCAGCATGAAGGCGGCGACGCCCAGCGCTGCCAGCGCAATGATCTTCAGTGGAGCCAGGAAACGCCCGACGGTATCGAGCAGCTTGCCGGGATACATCGACACCGCCAGCACGATCAGGAAATACACCACGCTGTAGATCAACAGCGCCAACCAGCCTTCGATGCTGCTACCGACCAGCGGCGCGACACCGACTTCGAACGACACAGTGGCCGTGCGCGGCGTGGCGAACAGTGGGCCGACCGAGAGGTAGCACACCGCCGCCAGCAGGCCGCCGAAGAACTTGCCAATCGGGCTGCTCAGCGCGTCCATGCCACCGCCGACCTTGGCCAGCGCCACGACGGTGATGACCGGCAGGCCGACCGCGGTGACCAGGAAGCCCAGCGCCGCCATCCATACGTTGGGCCCGGCCTGCAGGCCGACGATGGGTGGGAAGATGATGTTGCCCGCGCCCACGAAAAGGGCAAACGTCATGAAGCCAAGTGCCAGGATGTCCTGGCCTTTTAACACTTTCATTTGGGGAAGTACCACACTGCTGAAATCGGGATTCGAGAAGGGATTGCCCTATGGATGAGGGAAATGCTGCCCGGCTTGGTGAGCCAGACCCGTTTAGCGTGTCGGTCCCTTTTGGGGATCGGGCACAAAATGGCGCGTAGATTACCGAATTTGCACCAAGAACGCACTGCGAGCGAGCGACCTGTCCGCTGTGCGACTCTTCTTGTCGTTTAAACGACTGAAGCTGTGGGAAATCTACTCTTCGCTGCAGAAAAGGTCTGTACGAAAATTCTTATCGTGCTGATCGGTGCAATCGATACGACTGGCGAATCGTCCTGACAGGCTGTCCTGACAGGCCGTCCTAACAGGCCGTCCTAACAGGCCGTCCTAAAACACAAAAACCACCCGAAGGTGGTTTCTGTGTTGCGTGGGGGGTGCTGCGTATTAGTGCTTCACTTCCCAGCCGGTCAGCTCGGCCAGTGCCTTGCCGATGTCAGCCAGCGAACGCACGGTTTTCACACCGGCGTCCTGCAGGGCAGCGAACTTCTCGTCGGCAGTACCTTTCCCGCCGGAGATGATCGCGCCGGCGTGGCCCATGCGCTTGCCAGCAGGTGCAGTTACACCGGCAATGTACGAAACCACAGGCTTGGTGACGTTGGCCTTGATGTAGGCAGCCGCCTCTTCTTCAGCCGAACCGCCGATCTCACCGATCATGACGATCGCTTCGGTCTTCGGGTCTTCCTGGAACAGCTTGAGGATGTCGATGAAGTTCGAACCCGGAATCGGGTCGCCACCGATACCCACGCAGGTCGACTGGCCGAAGCCGGCGTCGGTGGTCTGCTTGACCGCTTCGTAGGTCAGGGTGCCGGAACGCGAAACGATACCGACCTTGCCTGGCAAGTGAATGTGGCCTGGCATGATGCCGATCTTGCACTCGCCCGGAGTGATGACGCCTGGGCAGTTAGGGCCGATCAGGGTCACGCCCAGCTCGTCGCACTTGACCTTGGCGTCGAGCATGTCGAGGGTCGGGATGCCTTCGGTGATGCAGACGATCAGCTTGATACCGCCGAAAGCCGCTTCCAGGATCGAGTCCTTGCAGAACGGAGCCGGAACGTAGATGACCGAGGCGTCGGCGCCAGTGGCAGCGACGGCTTCCTTGACGGTGTTGAACACCGGCAGGCCCAGGTGAGTGGTGCCGCCTTTGCCTGGGGTCACGCCGCCAACCATCTTGGTGCCGTAGGCGATGGCTTGTTCGGAGTGGAAAGTGCCCTGCGAGCCGGTGAAGCCCTGGCAGATGACTTTGGTGTCTTTATTGATCAGGACGCTCATTACTTGCCCTCCGCAGCTTTGACAACTTGTTGAGCAGCGTCGGTCAGGCTGGTTGCAGCAATGATGTTCAAACCGCTTTCTGCCAGTACTTTAGCGCCCAGTTCGGCGTTGTTGCCTTCGAGGCGAACGACCACTGGAACTTTAACGCCAACTTCTTTCACCGCGCCGATGATGCCTTCGGCAATCATGTCGCAACGAACGATGCCGCCGAAGATGTTGACCAGAACGGCCGCGACGTTGCTGTCGGACAGAATGATCTTGAACGCTTCGGTCACGCGCTCTTTGGTGGCACCGCCGCCTACGTCGAGGAAGTTGGCTGGCTTGCCGCCGTGCAGGTTGACGATGTCCATGGTACCCATGGCCAGGCCGGCACCGTTGACCATGCAGCCGATGTTGCCTTCCAGGGCAACGTAGTTCAGTTCGAACTTGGCAGCGTGGGCTTCACGGGCGTCGTCCTGCGACGGGTCGTGGAAGGTTTTCAGCTTCGGCTGACGGTACATGGCGTTGGCGTCGATGTTGATCTTGGCATCGAGGCAATGCAGATCGCCGTCGGCCTTGATCACCAGCGGGTTGACTTCCAGCAGGGCCAGGTCGTGGTCCTTGAACAGCTTGGCCAGGCCCACGAAGATTTTCGCGAACTGGGCAACCTGCTTGCCTTCCAGGCCCAGCTGGAATGCCAGCTCACGGCCCTGGAACGGCTGCGCACCGACCAACGGGTCGATGGTGGCCTTGATGATCTTCTCGGGAGTTTCGTGAGCCACTTTCTCGATGTCCACGCCACCTTCGGTGGAGGCCATGAACACGATGCGACGGCTGGAACGATCGACTACAGCGCCCAGGTACAGCTCTTTGGCGATGTCGGTGCAGGACTCGACCAGGATCTTGGAAACTGGTTGACCGTTGGCATCAGTCTGGTAGGTGACCAGGTTCTTGCCCAACCATTGTGCAGCGAACGCCTTGGCGTCTTCCTTGCTGCGAACCAGCTTGACGCCACCCGCCTTACCGCGACCACCAGCGTGGACCTGGGCTTTGACGACCCACTCCGAACCACCGATCTTGTCGCAGGCTTCTGCTGCAGCTTCAGGGGTGTCGACTGCGAAACCCTTGGAAACTGGCAGGCCGTATTCAGCGAACAGCTGTTTGCCCTGATACTCGTGAAGATTCATGCTTTTTACCGTCTTCGTTAGGTACTGCGCTTCGGCGCTGCGCCGTTTCCGGTGCCGCGCCACCTGTGACCCTCAGTCCCGGAAAAACCCGGTGACCTGGTCCGGCGAAAATTCCGCGGTGAGTCGTGCACGCAAGACTCACGACGGGCAGCCCGCCGTGGTTTCTTATAATTAACGCTTTTTACGGTTGGCGACGTGAATGGCACCGCCATTCACCGCCAGCGCTGCTTCGTGCAGCGCTTCGGACAGGGTCGGATGGCTGAAGACCATCATGCCCAGGTCCTCGGCACTGGTGCCGAATTCCATGGCGATCGCGCCTTGCTGAACCAGCTCGGCCGCCGACGGGCCAATCACGTGAACGCCCAGGACGCGGTCGGTCTTGGCATCGGCGATGACCTTGACGAAACCACCGGTATCGTTGGCAGCCATGGCACGGCCGCTGGCGGCGAACGGGAAGGTACCGACGTTGACTTCGACGCCTTCGGCTTTCAGAGCCTGTTCGGTCTTGCCGACCCACGCGATTTCCGGGTGGGTGTAGATGACCGACGGGATCAGGTCGTAGTTCATCTGTGCCTTGTGGCCCTTGATGCGCTCGACCACCATGATGCCCTCTTCCGACGCCTTGTGCGCCAGCATCAGGCCGCGGACCACGTCACCGATGGCGAATACGCCCGGCACGCTGGTGGCGCACTGGTCGTCGACATAGATGTAGCCGCGCTCATCGATGTCCACGCCCGAATCGCTAGCCAGCAGGTCGGTGGTGACCGGACGACGGCCAACCGCGACGATCAGGCGATCGAAGGTGATCTTCTGCTCGCCATTGGCATCGGTGTAGGTGACTTCGACTTCATCGCCATTGACGCTGGAGCCGGTGACGCGAGCGCCCAGCTTGATGTCCAGGCCCTGCTTGGTGAGGGTCTTCTGCGCTTCCTTGGAGACGGCGCTGTCAGCGGCCATCAGGAAGGTGTCCAGTGCTTCGAGCACGGTCACCTGGGCGCCCAGACGCGACCATACCGAACCCAGCTCCAGACCGATGACGCCAGCGCCGATCACGCCCAGACGCTGCGGTACGCTCTGGAATTCCAGGGCGCCGGTGGAATCGACGATGACTTTCTGGTCGACCGGAGCCGGCGGAATGTCGATCGGACGCGAACCGGAAGCCAGAATCACGTTGTCGGCTTCGACGACTTCAGTGCTGCCGTCGGCCTTGGTGACTTCGACCTTCTTGCCCGCCAGCAGCTTGCCGTGGCCCTGGATCGAGGTCACGCCGTTGGCCTTGAACAGGGTGGCGACGCCACCGGTCAGGTTCTTCACGATGCCAGCCTTGCGGCCGATCATCGCGGCGACGTCCATCTTCACTTCGCCAGTGGAGATGCCGTGGACGTTGAAGGACTCTTTGGCTTCCTTGTACTTCCAGGAGCTGTCGAGCAGCGCCTTGGACGGAATGCAACCGACATTCAGGCAGGTGCCACCCAGGGCCAGTTTGCCCTCGGCGTCGGTGTATTCCTCGATGCAGGCGGTTTTCAGGCCCAGTTGAGCGGCCTTGATAGCGGCCACATAGCCGCCAGGGCCGGCACCGATGACAACAACGTCGAATTTCTGGGTCATAAAAGATTCCTTTTTAGCTTCGAGCAGCAAGCTGCAAGCTCCAAGACGGGCGAGCCCCAACTTGGGGCTTGCCGCTTGCAGCTTGCAGCTGAGCGTTTAGATGTCCAGCAGCAGGCGGGACGGATCTTCCAGCAGGTTCTTGATGGTAACCAGGAAGGTGACCGCCTCTTTGCCATCGATCAGGCGGTGATCGTAGGACAGCGCAAGATACATCATCGGGCGGATGACGACCTGACCATTGACCGCCATCGGGCGCTGAATGATGTTGTGCATGCCGAGGATAGCAGCCTGCGGCGGGTTGACGATCGGGGTCGACATCATCGAACCGAAGGTGCCGCCGTTGGTGATGGTGAAGGTGCCACCGGTCATTTCCTCGATCGACAGCTTGCCGTCGCGGGCCTTCTTGCCGAAGGTGGCGATGCCGTTCTCGATTTCCGCCAGGCTCATGGATTCTGCGTTACGCAGTACCGGCACCACCAGGCCACGGTCGCTGGAAACCGCAACGCCGACGTCGGCGAAACCGTGGTAGACGATGTCGTTGCCATCGATCGAAGCGTTGACTGCCGGGAAACGCTTGAGCGCTTCGGTCGCCGCCTTGACGAAGAACGACATGAAGCCCAGGCGCACGCCGTTGTGGGTCTTCTCGAACAGGTCCTTGTACTTCGAACGCAGGGCCATGACTTCGGTCATGTCGACTTCGTTGAAGGTGGTGAGCATGGCCATGTTCGACTGGGCTTCGACCAGACGCTCGGCGATCTTGGCGCGCAGACGGGTCATCGGCACGCGCTTCTCGGTACGGTCGCCGTTGGCGGTGACCACGGCTGCCGGGGCGGCAGCGGCAGGCTTGGCAGCCGGCGCAGCGGCAGGCGTCGACTTCTTGTTGGCGACGGCAGCGACGACGTCTTCCTTGGTGACACGACCGCCTTTGCCGGTGCCGGCGACCGACGCCAGGTCGATGCCGTTCTCTTCGGCCAGCTTGCGTGCCGCAGGGGCGGCAACCGGGTCGTCTTCGCCGGCGTCAGCGCCAGCAGCGGCTGCCGGAGCGGCGGAGGCCTGGGCAGCAGCGGCCGGTGCCGCAGCGCCAGCGCCGCCCTGGACGATGGAACCCAGGACTTCGTCGGACAGCACGGTGTCGCCTTCGGCCTTGACGATATCGCCCAGCACGCCATCGGCGGTGGCCAGCACTTCCAGGACCACTTTGTCGGTTTCGATGTCGACGATCAGCTCGTCACGCTTGACGGCTTCGCCCGGCTGCTTGTGCCAGGTGGCAACGGTGCCGTCGGCAACCGATTCCGGGAAGGTTGGGGCTTTGATCTCGATAGCCATTAGCAGTGTTTCCTTAAATTCGGTTTCAGTGCGCTAAGCGTTAGACGGTGAACGCGTCTTGCAGCAGTTTCTCTTGCTGCTCGGCGTGCTTGGAAGCATAACCACAGGCAGGTGCGGCAGAGGCGTCGCGACCGGCGTATTCCAGAACCAGCGACGCATTGTGGCGACCGAGGATCCGACGCATATGGTGCTGGCTGCTGTACCAGGCGCCCTGGTTCATCGGTTCTTCCTGGCACCACACCGCAGCCTTGAGGTTGCTGTACGGCGCGAGGATTTCCACCAGGTCGTCTTCCGGGAACGGATACAGCTGCTCCAGACGCACGATGGCGATGTCTTCACGGCCTTCGGCACGGCGTTTTTCCAGCAGGTCGTAGTAGACCTTGCCGCTGCACAGCACGATGCGCTCGACCTTGGACGGCTCGAGGGTGTCGATTTCCGGGATGACGGTCTGGAACGAGCCCTCGGCGAGATCTTCCAGGGTCGAAATGGCCAGCTTGTGGCGCAGCAGCGACTTGGGCGTCAGCACGATCAGCGGCTTGCGCAGCGGACGAATGACCTGACGACGCAGCAGATGGTAGATCTGCGCCGGCGTGGTCGGGACGCACACCTGAATGTTGTGCTCGGCGCACAGCTGCAGGTAGCGCTCAAGGCGCGCGGAGGAGTGCTCCGGCCCCTGCCCTTCATAACCGTGTGGCAGCAGCATGGTCAGGCCGCACAGACGACCCCACTTGTGCTCGCCGCTGGTAATGAACTGGTCGATCACCACTTGCGCACCGTTGGCGAAGTCGCCGAACTGTGCTTCCCAGATCACCAGCGCGTTCGGCGTGGTGGTCGAGTAACCGTATTCGAACGCCAGCACGGCCTCTTCCGAGAGGAACGAGTCGTACAGGTCGAATTTCGGCTGGCCCGGGTACAGGTTCTGCAACGGCAGGTAAGTGCTGGCGTCCTTCTGGTTGTGCAGCGCCGCATGGCGGTGCGAGAAGGTGCCGCGACCCACGTCCTGACCGGTGATACGTACCGGGTGGCCTTCGAAGATCAGCGTGGCGTAGGCCATGGTTTCGGCGTAGCCCCAGTTGATCGGCAAGCCACCGGCCTGCATCTTCTGGCGGTCTTCGTAGATTTTCGCGACCTGACGCTGAACCACGAAGCCTTCAGGGATTTCCAGCAGCTTGCCGGACAGCTCCTGCAGGGTCTTGAGTTCGATGCCGGTGTCGTGACGCGCGGTCCAGGCATGGCCCAAGTACGGACGCCAGTCGACGAACAGCTCGCGGTTCGGCTCCTTGACCAGGCTCTTGACCACGTGCAGGCCGTTGTCCAGCGCGCTGCGGTAGTCGTCGATCTTGGACTGGGCGCGTTCGGCGTCGATGCGACCGGCCTGGATCAGCTTGTCGGCATACAGCTCACGGGTGGTGCGCTGCTTGCTGATCTTCTGGTACATCAGCGGCTGGGTGCCGCTCGGCTCGTCGGCCTCGTTGTGACCGCGGCGACGGTAGCAGACCAGGTCGACCACCACGTCACGCTTGAACTGCATGCGATAGTCGATGGCCAGCTGGGTGACGAACAGCACCGCTTCCGGGTCATCGCCGTTGACGTGCAGGATCGGCGCCTGAATCATCTTGGCAACGTCGGTGCAGTACTCGGTGGAGCGCGAGTCCAGCGGGTTGCTGATGGTGAAGCCGACCTGGTTGTTGATCACGATGTGCACGGTGCCGCCGGTCTTGAAACCGCGGGTCTGCGACATCTGGAAGGTTTCCAGGACCACGCCCTGACCGGCGAAGGCCGCGTCACCGTGGATGGAAATCGGCAGAACCTTGTCACCGGAGGTGTCGTTGCGACGGTCCTGACGGGCACGTACCGAGCCCTCCACCACTGGCGAGACGATTTCCAGGTGGGAGGGGTTGAACGCCATGGCCAGGTGGACTTCGCCGCCCGGGGTCATCACGTTCGAAGAGAAGCCCTGGTGATATTTCACGTCACCGGAGCCCAGCTCGTTCATCTTCTTGCCTTCGAACTCGTCGAACAGCTCGCGCGGGCTCTTGCCGAAGGTGTTGACCAGCACGTTGAGGCGACCGCGGTGGGCCATGCCGATGACGACTTCCTTGGTGCCGTAGGAGCCGGAACGCTGGATCATTTCGTCCAGCATCGGAATCAGGCTCTCGCCGCCTTCCAGACCGAAGCGCTTGGTGCCTGGGTACTTGGTGCCCAGGTACTTCTCGAGGCCTTCGGCAGCGGTCACGCGCTCGAGCAGGTGCGCCTGCGCGTCGGCGGAGAAATCAGGGCGGCCACGCACGCTTTCCAGACGCTGCTGGAACCAGCTGCGCTGCTCGGAATCGACGATGTGGGTGAACTCGGCGCCGATGGTGCGACAATATGTCTTCTCCAAGGCATCGAAGATTTCCCGTAGGCTCGCCTCCTCTTTGCCGATGAACAGGTCGCCGGCACGGAAGGTCGTATCAAGATCGGCACTGGTCAAGCCGTAGTGATTGATCGACAGGTCTACAGGTGCGGGACGCTGCCACAACCCCAACGGGTCAAGCTGGGCAGCTTGATGACCGCGCATACGATAGGCCTGGATCAGTCGCAGCACTTCAACCTGCTTCTTCTCGTGTTCACTGCTCACGCTCCCGGCAGATACCGGTTGGGCGCGGCGCTGGTTCTTTGCCAGCAGTACGAAATGGTCGCGGATCGTCGAGTGCGAGACATCGGTAGCGGTGCTGCCGTCGGCGGGCAACTTCTGGAAGTAGGTGCGCCACTCTTCTGGCACAGCGTTAGGGTCGTGCAGGTAAAGCTCGTAGAGCTCTTCCACATATGCAGCGTTACCACCTGAAAGGTGGGCGCTATCCCACATGCGCTGCATCACGCTTTCTTGCATGCTTGGTCACCCTCGGTTAGGGGACTGATCGGCAAGCGCCTCAGCAAACATGGAAAGCCGAATACCGCGGCTGAACCACGCCACCGAAGATCCTGCAGATTTTCCGGGTACCAGCCCGGAAGCCCCTGCTGGTCTCATATCTTCATAGGTACGAGCCGGGGCTTTGTGGGCCCTTGCTCGGGTTTCACCTCGGCGCGGGTTCAACACCCGCGCTTCGGCGTCTTGCGGTTACAACACTTGCTGAATCAGGTGCCGCTTTGCAGCAGCATGTTGCGCACGTGACCGATTGCCTTGGTCGGGTTCAGACCTTTCGGGCAGACATTCACGCAGTTCATGATCCCGCGGCAGCGGAACACACTGAACGGATCGTCCAGCGAAGCCAGACGCTCCTGGGTCTTGGTGTCACGGCTGTCAGCCAGGAAACGGTAGGCTTGCAGCAGCGCAGCAGGGCCGAGGAACTTGTCGGGGTTCCACCAGAACGACGGGCAGGAGGTCGAGCAGCAGGCGCACAGGATGCACTCGTACAGACCATCGAGCTTCTCGCGCTCTTCCGGCGTCTGCAGGCGTTCGATCGCCGGCGCCGGGGTGTCGTTCTGCAGGAACGGCTTCACCTTCTCGTACTGCTTGTAGAAGATGCTCATGTCGACGACCAGGTCACGGATCACCGGCAGGCCAGGCAGTGGGCGAACCACCAGCTTGTTGCCCTTGACCACCGCCGACAGCGGGGTGATGCAGGCCAGGCCGTTCTTGCCGTTGATGTTCATGCCGTCGGAACCGCAGACGCCTTCACGGCAGGAGCGACGGTAGGAGAACCCTTCGTCCTGCTCTTTGATCAGCGCCAGCACGTCGAGCACCATCAGGTCCTTGCCACCGGTATCGACTTCGAACACCTGGGTTTTAGGCGCCGAATCGGTATCCGGGTTGTAGCGATACACTTCAACTTTCAACATTGCGGCCACCCCTTAGTAAGTCCGGACTTTAGGCTCGAAGGCCGGGACGGTCTTCGGCGCGAAGTTGACGCCACGCTTGGCGACGCGCTTCTCACCCGGGTAGTACAGGGTGTGGCACAGCCAGTTCTCGTCGTCACGGTCTTCGAAGTCTTCACGGGCGTGGGCGCCGCGGGACTCTTTACGGGCTTCAGCGGCGATCGCCGTCGCTTCAGCGACTTCCAGCAGGTTCTGCAGCTCCAGCGCTTCGATACGCGCGGTGTTGAAGGCCTGGGACTTGTCATTGATCTTGACGTTGGCGATTCGTTCACGCAGACCTTGCAGCTGGGCGATGCCCTTCTGCATGTATTCGCCGGTACGGAACACACCGAAGTAGTTCTGCATGCAGCTTTGCAGTTCGCGCTTGAGGGTCGCCACGTCTTCGCCGGTGGTGCGCTCGTTGAGCTTGGCCAGACGGTTCAGGGCAACGTCGACGTCGGTGTCGCTGGCGTCGCGGTACTCGATGCCTTCGGTCAGCGCCTTCTCCAGGTGCAGGCCGGCAGCACGACCGAACACCACCAGGTCGAGCAGCGAGTTGCCGCCCAGGCGGTTGGCACCGTGAACCGATACGCACGCCACTTCACCGACCGCGAACAGGCCCGGGATGATGTGGTCGACGCCTTCGGCGTCCATGGTGATGGCCTGGCCATGAATGTTGGTGGCAACGCCGCCCATCATGTAGTGGCAGGTCGGTACGACCGGAACCGGCGCGACCACAGGGTCGACGTGGGCGAAGGTCTTGGACAGCTCGCAGATGCCTGGCAGGCGGCTGTGCAGGACTTCCTCGCCGAGGTGGTCGAGCTTGAGCAGGACGTGGTCCTTGTTCGGGCCGACACCGTTACCGGCGATGATTTCCTTGACCATGGAACGGGCGACGACGTCGCGACCGGCAAGGTCTTTGGCGTTCGGGGCGTAACGCTCCATGAAGCGCTCGCCGTGGGCGTTGATCAGGTAACCACCTTCACCACGGCAGCCTTCGGTGACCAGTACACCTGCGCCAGCGATGCCGGTCGGGTGGAACTGCCACATCTCGATGTCCTGCACCGGTACGCCGGCACGCAGCGCCATGCCGACACCGTCGCCGGTGTTGATCAGGGCGTTGGTGGTCGAGGCGTAGATACGGCCAGCACCGCCGGTCGCCAGTACAGTGGCCTTGGCCTTGATGTACAGGGTTTCACCGGTTTCGATGCAGATGGCGATGACACCGACGAACGCGCCGTCCTGGTTCTTCACCAGATCGACCGCGTAGTACTCGTTGAGGAAGGTGGTGCCGGCTTTCAGGTTGCCCTGATAAAGGGTGTGCAGCAGCGCGTGACCGGTACGGTCGGAAGCTGCACAGGTACGGGCCGCCTGGCCGCCCTTGCCGAAGTCCTTGGACTGACCACCGAACGGACGCTGGTAGATGCGGCCGGTCTCGGTACGCGAGAACGGCAGACCCATGTGGTCGAGCTCGAACACCGCGGCAGGACCTTCCTGACACATGTATTCGATGGCGTCCTGGTCACCGATATAGTCGGAGCCCTTGACGGTATCGTACATGTGCCAGCGCCAGTCATCGTTCGGGTCGGCCGAAGCGATGGCGCAGGTGATGCCACCCTGGGCCGAAACGGTGTGCGAACGAGTCGGGAAGACCTTGGTGATCACGGCAGTCTTGTGACCACCCTGGGCCAGCTGCAGCGCAGCGCGCATGCCGGCGCCGCCACCACCGATGATGATGGCGTCGAACGAAATAGTAGGAACACTAGCCATGAATCAGATACCCCAGAGAATCTGTACACCCCAGACGAAGTACGCGAACATCGCGACGCCGCAGACCGCCTGGAACAGGAAACGTACCGCCGTTGCCGATTTGCCCAGCGCCATCGGCGTGAGGTAGTCGGTGGCAATGGTCCACATGCCGACCCAGGCGTGAGCGCCGAGGGCCACGAGGGCGAGCAGACTGAAGATACGCATCGCGTTGTTGGAGAACAGCGCGTGCCACTGGACATAATCGATGCCCGGGTGCGCGACGAGGTATCCGATCAGGAAGATGAAATAAGCCGCGAGAACGACCGCAGAAACACGCTGCGCCATCCAGTCATAGAGGCCCGAACGCGATAGGTTCGTGACGTTGGTTACCATATCCAAACTCCTGCCAGCACGATCAACACCACGGAAACGGCGATGATAATTTTCGAGCCCAGTCTTCCGCCTTCCAGCGTTTCACCGACGCCCATGTCCATGATCAAGTGGCGCACACCGGCAACCAGGTGATACAGCAGGGCAGACAGCAGGCCCCACGCCACGAACTTGGCCAGCGGGCTGGTCATGTACGCCTTCACTTCGCCGAAGCCTTCCTCGGAACCCAGCGAGTTGGACAATGCATAAAGCATGATGCCCAGTCCCAGGAAGAGGATGATGCCGGAGACGCGGTGAAGAAATGACGTTATGCCGGTAATGGGGAGTTTGATGGTCCTTAGGTCTAGGTTTACAGGTCGTTGGCTTTTCACGGCTTTTTTCACACTGAAGAGCCCCTAGCAAGCAGGGCAAAGTTGTTGGTAAGTGTACTGGTCAGGTACCCACCATTCAGAGAGCACGACACCCATCACAGCGGGCCTGGGAAAGCCCTTGGGAGTCGGCTGCCGAGTATAGACAGTTAGGCTGCTCATGACAACGTGAGGGTCTCGCCCAAAGAGCGCATTGCCTTCTTCCTGCAAAAGGCGTAAATGGGCGGGAATTTCTTGAAAAATCAAGGCTCAGGCAGTGTTTCAAGCAGCCTTTAGGCAAATTGACATCTGAATTTATCCCTCTATAGTGGTGCGGGCCCTGCGTGGGGGGTCTGTCAGATGATTTCAAGCATTAATAGGAGGCCACATGGCTGACAAAAAAGCGCAGTTGATCATCGAGGGCGCTGCCCCCGTCGAGCTGCCGATTTTAACCGGCACCGTTGGTCCCGATGTCATCGACGTCCGCGGGTTGGGGGCATCCGGTCACTTCACCTTCGACCCTGGCTTCATGGCCACCGCCTCGTGTGAATCGAAGATCACCTATATCGATGGCGACAAGGGCGTGCTGCTGCACCGCGGCTATCCCATCGAGCAACTGGCTGAACAGTCCGACTACCTGGAAACCTGCTATCTGCTGCTCAACGGCGAACTGCCGAACGAAGAGCAGAAGGCCAAGTTCGTCAGCAATGTAAAGAACCACACCATGGTTCACGAACAGTTGAAGACCTTCTTCAACGGCTTCCGTCGTGATGCTCACCCGATGGCGGTGATGTGCGGTGTGGTCGGCGCCCTGTCGGCGTTCTACCACGACTCGCTGGACATCAATAATCCGCAGCACCGGGAAATCTCCGCAGTGCGCCTGGTCGCGAAGATGCCGACCCTGGCCGCGATGGTCTACAAGTACTCCATGGGCCAGCCCATGATGTACCCGCGCAACGACCTGACCTACGCCGAAAACTTCCTGCACATGATGTTCAACACCCCGTGCGAGATCAAACCGATCAGCCCGGTGCTGGCCAAGGCGATGGACCGCATCTTCATCCTCCACGCCGACCACGAGCAGAACGCCTCCACCTCCACCGTGCGTCTGGCGGGCTCCTCGGGTGCCAACCCGTTCGCCTGTATCGCCGCGGGCATCGCTGCCCTGTGGGGTCCGGCTCACGGCGGCGCCAACGAAGCCGTGCTGACCATGCTCGATGAAATTGGTGACGTGTCGAACATCGACACCTACATCGCCAAGGCCAAGGACAAGAACGATCCGTTCAAGCTGATGGGCTTCGGTCACCGCGTCTACAAGAACCGTGACCCGCGCGCCACCGTGATGAAGCAGACCTGCGACGAAGTGCTCGCCGAGCTCGGCATCAAGAACGACCCGCAGCTGCAACTGGCCATGCGCCTGGAAGAGATCGCCCTCACCGATCCGTACTTCATCGAGCGCTCGCTATACCCGAACGTCGACTTCTACTCGGGGATCATCCTCAAGGCCATCGGCATTCCAACCAGCATGTTCACCGTGATCTTCGCCCTGGCGCGTACCGTCGGCTGGATTTCGCACTGGAAGGAAATGCTCTCGAGCCCGTACAAGATCGGCCGTCCGCGCCAGCTGTACACCGGTGAGCAACAACGCGACATCACCGCACTCAAAGACCGCAAGTAAGCGCTTCTTCGAGACCAAAAAAACCGGCGCCCTAGAGCGCCGGTTTTTTTATGGGCAGTTCGCCGGTTATTTGCCGCCTTCGACCTTGGCGCGCAGTTGCTTGAGGGTATTGAACGGCGCATCGACCACGAACTTGTTGGCCACCAGCGCCGGCACACTGCCGCCCGGCTCGGTGTGCACCTGGTAGATCACTTGGGTTTTATCGCCCTGGGGTACGAACTTCCAGAACCCTTCGACCTCGGCGACACGCACGAAGCCTTTCTCTTCGGGCAGATAGTCGGACGCTTCCTCGAAGGCTCGCGTGACGCTGCCGTCAGCGGCGCGCGAGGTGGTGATGTGCAACACCGAATCACGCGGTGTCACCGGCCAAGGCGTATTGAACTGAGTGTAGGTCCAGGCCTGATCACCTTCATGCTTGAGCAACTTCTGCATCTTGCACTCATGAATCCAGGCGCAGGCAGCGGTCACGCTCTCCTGCTCGGCGACGACCCTGGCCAACGGTGCCTTGATCACCGTTTCGCCTCGATAGGCCTTGTACTTGGAGCCGGCGACATCGCTGAGCGATACCTTGATGCCGTCCTCATCCTTCTTCACTTCCCAGTTCTCTGCCTGGGCCAGGGGCGACAGCAGTACGCCGACGCTCAACAGCAGTGCAATGCGTTTGACTGATCTCATCCTGTTGTTCCTTATTGTCGAAGATCTACTCGCTTACGCTGCGGTCATCCGCTCCAGCCAGCCAATCAGCTTGATGGCCTCGTCTCGATCGCTGCCGCACACCTGCACCTCAGCCTTGAATCCCCCGCACACCGCCGGCCTTTGCGGCTGACCGAACAACTGGCAGAGGTTCTCCAGCGACAGGTGCAAACACCGCACACCCGCAGGCTTGCCCTCGGGCATGCCGGGAATGGCGGAACTGATGGAAGGGGCAATGCAGCAGGCGCCACAGCCCTCACGGCATTTCATCGAAACCTAAACTCCTGGAGTGGAAGGGGCACGCGCGCCCCCGGATAGTAACCGGGCAAACAGCCGTTTGAAATCGCCTGCCGCCGGTGACTGCCGAGTCAGTTCGGCGCTCTGACCTGCGGCAGCTGGATCACTGCTTGAATTCGAACTCGATGGCCGCGCCTTCCAGATCGCGGCGCGACTCATTGCGTAGCTGCAACTGCATTTCGTTGCTGATCAGGCGGCCGTTGAGCTGAAAATTGCTGTCGCTGCCGCCCGGGGTATCAGGGAACATCGCCGGCAGCAGCGCGGTGCGCGCTACGGGCGAGGAATCCACCTCGGGCTTGAGATCCTTGACCATGTCCTTGGGCAGGCTCAGGTCGAGCTTGGCAGCCGGCACCGGCTGTGTGACAGCCTTGCTGACCGGCTTTTTGGCCACCGGCTTGCGCGCGCTCTTGCTCTTCTGGGCCGGGGCATTGGTCTTGGCTGACGCTGCCGGCTTGGCCTTGGAGGTCGTCTTGGCCGGCGCAGGCTGCACGGCCGCACTGCCTTGGCCACTGGGCTGCGCAGCCTGCACCACGCCAGCCAGCGAAGCCAAAGAGGAAAGACCCACCAGCAAGGCAATGCAACGTAGCGTTTTCATGGTCACCCGCAGCACAATAGCAAAGTGCCTATGCTCTATCCTGGCGCGCGCGCTGGCAAGTCCAAGCTCTTTATGAAAAAGCCTAGGCCACCGCGCCGGTCGTCTCTTTACACAACTGCAAGGCCAGCAGCCCCAGGGTAATCAGCGCCCGCTCCGATTCCTTGTTCCACGGAATGCCGCAGTTGATACGAATACAGTGGTTGAACTGCTCGGTATTACTGAAGATCAACCCCGGCGCAATGCTTATGCCCTGCTCGAGCGCACGCACATGCAGCTCCTGGGTATTGACCCGTCCCGGCAAACTTACCCAGAGAATGAAGCCCCCGGTTGGCCGGGTCATTTGCGTGCCTTCCGGGAAATGCTGCTGCACCGCCAGCTGGTAGGCGCTGAGGTTCTTGCGGTACTCCTGGCGGATATAGCGCAGGTGGCGGTCATAGCCGCCGTTTTCCAGGTACGAGGCCACCGCCATCTGCGTGACGCTGCAGGCCGAGTGGGTGGTGAAGGTTTGCAGGCGCTGCACTTCATCCTGATAGCGCCCAGGAATCATCCAGCCTACCCGTACTCCGGGCGACAGGGTTTTGGAGAAGCTCGAACAGTAGATCACCCGGTCGAGACGGTCGAAGGCCTTGAGCGCCTTGCTGCGGCCCTGCTCGAACATCAGCTCACCGTAGATATCGTCCTCGACGATCTGGATGTCGAAGTCAGACGCCAGGCGCAGCAGCTGCTTCTGGCGCTCTTCGGGGATGGTGCCGCCCAGGGGGTTGCTCAGCCGCGCGGTCAGCACCAACGCCTTGATCGACCATTGGTTGGCCGCCAGTTGCAGCGCTTCCAGGCTGATGCCGGTGGACGGATCGCTGGGAATCTCGATGACCTTGAGCCCCAGCAGGTCGGCCAGTTGCAACAGCCCGTAGTAGGTCGGTGATTCGGCGGCGATCAGATCGCCCGGACGGGTCAGCACGCGCAAGGCCATCTGCAGGGCATCGACGCAACCATGGGTGACCACCACCTCGCGCGGGTCGACCAGCACGCCGGCGTCGCGCATGCGAATGGCGATCTGCCGGCGCAAGGGCTCGAAGCCTGGGCTGAACATGTAGCTGAAGGCGCGCGGGCTGTGGAAGCGGGTGACTTTCGCCAACTGCTGATGCAGCGCCCGCACCGGCAAATAGTCGACATTGGGCACCGCCGCGCCGAAGGCGTACACGCCATCGCGGCGGGCCTCGGCCAAGACCTGCTGGATGATGCTGGCGCGGGTCACCAGGCCCGGGCGCTCGACCCGGGCGATGTCGGGGGTCTGCGCGGTCAGCGCCGGGGTCTGGTGAACGTAGTAGCCCGACTGCGGACGCGCGCGAATCAGGCCCTGGTCTTCGAGATTGGCGTAGGCCTGCAACACCGTGGCGTGGCTGACATTGAGCTGGGCGCTCATCTTGCGCACCGAGGGCACGCGCTCGCCGGGCTGGTAGACGCCACGGCGGATGTCTTCGGCCAGTTGCTGGGCGATTTTCTGGTACAGCAGCAGGTTGGTCATGACGGGTTCTCGAAGCGCAGGTGTCGTTGTTCTTGTGTGACGAAAAGGCCTGGAAAGATTACCGGAACAGTTGCGAAGTGTACGGGAACAGATTGCAGATTACTCCCGCTTTATCGTCCATGTCATGAGCGGCCGCGGCCACCCCCACCACAGGTGCCAGCAACCGCTCTGGCGCAACCGTTCGTCGTGCGCAGGGGAAGATTAGTGCGCCAACCTTTTAAAGAAATCCGCTTGGTGCCGATAGCTGTTCTGACAGGTTTCGTTAATGCGCCCCGGCGCATGGCAACCTCCCCTTCCCATGGCTAGGTCTGGAAACATGAACCTGAAGTTTCGCCACAAGATTCTCCTCAGCGCCTGCGCAGTGGTCGTGCTCGCGTTTGCCCTGTTCACGCTCTACAACGACTACCTGCAACGCAGCACCATCACCCAGAACCTCGAGTCATCGATGCAGCAGTCTGGTGAGCTGACCGCCAGCAGCGTGCAGAACTGGATGAGCGGACGCATTCTGGTGCTGGAAAACCTGGCCCAGGACATCGCCCAGCAGAATGCTGGCGACACCCTGCCCGGCCTGGTCGACCAGCCCTCCTACACCAGCAACTTCCTGTTCACCTATTTCGGCCAGGCCAACGGTGTGTTCACCCAGCGTCCAGACGTGTCCATGCCGTCTGACTACGACCCGCGCAAGCGGCCGTGGTACAGCGCTGCGGCCAACGCCGGGCAGACCGTGCTGACACCGCCCTACATGGGCGCGGTCGGTGGCATGGTGGTGACCATCGCCACCCCGGTGAAAAGCCGCAGCAACGGCGAATTGCTCGGTGTGGTCGGTGGCGACCTGACCCTCGACACCCTGGTGGAAATCATCAACTCGGTCGACTTCGGCGGCATCGGCCACGCCTTCCTGGTCGACCGCGAAGGCCAGGTGATCGTCGCCCCGGACAAGACCCTGGTGATGAAGCAGCTCAAGGACATCTATGCCGGGCAGAACCTGGAACTGACCAGCCGCCTGCAGGATGTCAGCCTCGATGGCAATGAACGGCTGATGTCGTTCGCCCCGGTCAACGGCCTGCCTTCGGCGCAGTGGTACATCGGCCTGTCCATCGACAAGG
This sequence comes from Pseudomonas cremoricolorata DSM 17059 = NBRC 16634, assembly GCF_000425745.1. Classification (GTDB taxonomy): domain Bacteria; phylum Pseudomonadota; class Gammaproteobacteria; order Pseudomonadales; family Pseudomonadaceae; genus Aquipseudomonas; species Aquipseudomonas cremoricolorata. Next base: position 438,324 of record NZ_AUEA01000002.1, read on the forward strand.
ACAAAGCCTACGCCGCGCTGAGCAAGTTCCGCACCTCGGCGATCATCGCCATGCTCGTCGCCGTGGCCGCCATCGCCGCCCTGCTGAGCCTGCTGATTCCGCTGCTGATGCGTCCGCTGACGGTCATGGGCCGCGCCATGCGTGACATCGCCGACGGCGAAGGTGACCTGACCAAGCGCCTTGAAGTGCAGCAGCAGGACGAATTCGGCGAAGTCGCCAACGCCTTCAACCGCTTCGTCGAGCGTATCCACACCTCGATCAGCGAAGTGGCCTCGGCCACCCGCCAGGTACATGATTTGTCCGAGCAGGTGGTCGGCGCCTCCAACGCCTCGATCACCGGCTCCGAAGAGCAGAGCATGCGCACCAACAGCGTCGCTGCGGCGATCAACCAGCTCGGCGCCGCCACCCAGGAAATCGCCCGCAACGCCGCCGATGCCTCGCAGCACGCAAGCGGCGCCAGCGAGCAGGCCAACGATGGCCGCAAGGTGGTCGACGATGCTATTGGCGCGATGACCAGCCTGTCGCAGAAGATCAGCGAATCGTGCCAGCAGATCGAAGTGCTCAACGCCAGCACCGACGAAATCGGCAAGATCCTCGACGTGATCAAGGGCATTTCCCAGCAGACCAACCTGCTCGCGCTGAACGCCGCCATCGAAGCCGCGCGCGCCGGGGAAGCCGGGCGTGGTTTCGCCGTGGTCGCCGACGAAGTGCGCAACCTGGCCCACCGCACCCAGGAATCGGCCGAAGAAATCCACCGCATGATCACCAGCCTGCAGGTCGGCTCGCGCGAGGCGGTGCACACCATGCACACCAGCCAGGTGTCCAGCGAGCAGACCGTGCAGGTCGCCAACCAGGCCGGTGAGCGGCTGGCCAGCGTGACCCAGCGCATCGGCGAAATCGACGGCATGAACCAGTCGGTGGCCACCGCCACCGAAGAGCAGACCGCCGTGGTCGAGAGCCTCAACCTGGACATCACCCAGATCAACGCCCTCAACCAGCAAGGGGTGGAAAACCTCAACGAAACCCTGCGCCATTGCGACGCGTTGAGCCAACAGGCCGGGCGTCTCAAGCAGCTGGTCGGCAGCTTCCGCATCTGACCGGCGACGGGGCTGGCACACCAGCCCCGCTTCACCGCCGGGCAAAGACCACAAAGAAAGTGGCTGTTATAAGCTCATAACCAACAAGTCTATTTAGCTATAAAAAAATCTATATGCTGGCTGCCATCCGATAACGGGCACAGCTGGACGATTGAGTAGCGTATGGATGTAGGTTCTTTCGGTTTCACCATTGCAGGACTGATCGTAGGTTTCATCGTCGGCATGACCGGCGTCGGCGGCGGCTCACTGATGACCCCGATCCTGCTCTGGTTCGGCATCAACCCCGCAACCGCAGTGGGCACCGACCTGCTCTATGCAGCCATCACCAAGGCCAGCGGCGTCTGGGTCCATGGCCGCAACAAGAACATCGACTGGAAGATCACCGGCTGGCTGAGCCTGGGCAGCGTGCCTGCCGCGGCACTGACGCTGTGGTTCCTCAGCACCCTGCACACCGACACCTCCGCGCTCAACGCCATCATCAAGCAAGGCCTGGCGGTGGTGCTGATCCTCACCGCGCTGGCGATCCTGTTCAAATCCCGTCTGCAAGCCTTCGCCAATCGTCATGCCGGCGATCACTACCACTTGAGCGACCGCACGCTGAACATCCTCACGGTGATCACCGGCGTGGTGCTTGGCATCATGGTCACCCTGACCTCGATCGGCGCAGGCGCGCTGGGCACGGTGGCGCTGTTCCTGCTCTACCCGTTCCTGGTCACCCGCCGTCTGGTCGGCACGGAAATCGCCCACGCCGTACCGCTGACCCTGGTTGCAGGTCTGGGTCATGCCAGCATGGGCAACATGGACTGGTCGCTGCTCGGTTACCTGCTGCTCGGCTCGCTGCCTGGCATCTACCTCGGCAGCCACCTCACCGGGCGCATTTCCGACGCGGTGCTGCGTCCGTGCCTGGCCGGCATGCTGCTGCTGATCGGCTGCAAGCTCGCCTTCTGATGCTGTCCCCCGCTACCCGGCCCTCGACTGCCGGGTAGCCGCTGCCTCCCCGCCTCCCCGATACAATCGAAAGATCAGTTGTACACACCTGCTCGCCTAATGTTTGCCAATACGCCGCCGACACAGTGACGATAGCAACGAGCCATCACCCGTGGCTCTTTCGCCCCACTGCACGGATGACGTGTCACGATGAAAATAAAAAGCAAACTGATCCTCGCCTTCGTCCTTGTCGCCCTGATTCCCGTGAGCCTGGTGGCGGTGATCTCGGTGCTGAACATTCGCAATCAGGCAGTCGAGCAATTCATCGACGGCAGCACCCGCGAGATTCGCCAGATCGACGGCAACATGCGCCAGTTCTTCGATGCCACGGCGCAGAACGTCGAGCAGATGGCCACCGACCCCGTGTACACCTCGGTCACCACGCTCAAGGACTACCGCAAGGCCGACGCCGCCAGCCAGGCGCTGCCCGCCGAGGCCCAGCGGGTCATCGAGCAGTTCGCCCGCTACGGCGCCAGCCACCCGGCGGCGGCGATCATCTCGATCGGCCTGGAAGATGGCACCTATGCCAAGTGGCCGGATGATCCGCAACTGGCCAGCTACGACCCACGCGCCCGGCCCTGGTACAAACAGGCCATGGCCAGCCCCGGCAAGACCGTGCGCACCCCGGCCTACTACTACGAGAAAGACGACGTCGCCCTGGTCGGCACCGCGCGCACCTTGCAGGACGCCAGCGGCGCGGCCAAGGGCGTATACGTGGTCAGTGTCTCGCTTAAGAACCTCAGCCAGCTGGTCAGCAGCATCAAGCTGGGCGACAGCGGCTACGTGATGCTGATCGAGGATGGCGTGGTGCTGGTCGACCCGCGCGACCCCAGCCATAACTTCAAGCCGCTCAAGAGCCTGGGCGAGCCCTACGCGCAACTGGCCGCCACCGAGCGAGGCTCGACCGAGGTCGACATCGACGGCGTGCGCTACATGGCCAACGTGTGGACCTCGCCGGGCCTGGGCTGGCGCTTCGTCGGCCTGATCGAGGCCAGCGAAGTGATGAGCGCGGCCACCCGCATGACCTGGCTGACGGTATTCATCGTCGGCGCCCTGGCGCTGTTGTTCGCCGTGCTGGCAGCGGCCTTCGCCCGGCTGATCGTGCGGCCCATCGGCCAGGTCAGCAGCGGCCTGCAATCGATTGCCGAGGGTGAAGGCGACCTGCGTCACGACCTGCACATTCAAGGCAAGGACGAAACCGCCGAACTGGCAGGCTGGTTCAACCAGTTCCTGGCCGCCATCCGCCAGTTGATTCAGCGCATCGGCGCAGCTTCGGACAACCTGCAGGACGCCTCGAGGCTCAACAGCGAAATGGCCGGCAACATGAACGATGCCGCCGGACGCCAACGCGAGGCCGTGGAGCTTGTATCCACCGCCTTCAACGAAATGGTCGCCACCGCCAACGAGGTAGCGCGCTCGTGCAGCAGCGCGGCCAATGCCGCAGAGAGCGGCCACCAGCGCGTGGCCGAGGGACAGCAGCAGATCGACGTCACCACCGACAGCGTCAACCGCCTGGGCGCACGGCTCAGCGAGTCGTCCCAGGCCATGCTCGAGCTGGAGGAAGGCAGCCGCAGCATCAACCAGATTCTCGGCACCATCCGCGCCATCGCCGAGCAGACCAACCTGCTTGCGCTGAACGCCGCCATCGAAGCTGCGCGTGCCGGCGACCAAGGCCGGGGCTTTGCCGTGGTCGCCGATGAGGTGCGCGCGCTGGCCAAGCGCACCTCTGATTCCACCACCGAAATCGACCAGCTGCTCAACACCCTGGCGAGCAAGACCCACGAGGTGTCGAGCAAGATGGACGGCTGCCTGGAGCTGTCACGCACCAGCGTCGCCTCGATCGAGCGCACCCGCGGCAGTTTCGAGGGCATTCAGCAATCGGTGAACGAGATCCGCGACCAGAACCTGCAGATTTCCGCTGCCGCCGAGCAACAGCACAGCGTGGCCGAAGAGATCAACCGACACATCCAGCAGATCTACGACGAAGCCCAGCAGGTCGAGCGCCTGGCCCATGGCGCGCAGAGCGATTCGGGCAAGCTCTCGCAACTGTCCAGCGAACTCGACACCCTGGTCGGGCGCTTCAAGTCCTGACCCCAGGCAGCACGAGGGCCGCATCTGCGGCCCTCGTGTCGTTCACCCTCCCTCCTTTCAGGCGCGGTGCAGTGCCCGCAGCACCAGTGGATCGAGGTCGTTGGCCGCCTCACCTTGGGCCTTCTCGCTCAACTGCTTGAGCATCGCCGGCGTCCAGAAGCTGCGCAGGTGCTGGTTCAGCCCCTGCACCGCCAGCTCGCGGTCAGGCTCGCTGTCGAAGTAGTGGGCGATGTGGTTGGCCATCTTGACCAGGTTGTCGTGCGTACTCATCGGCGTACCTCGGCTTTTTCCTTGCCTTGCTGTTGACGGCGATCCTTGAGCAGACGGCGCTGTTCATCGCTGAAGTCCTGATAGCGCTTCTGCCATTCGGAGGGGTGGAAGACTTTCGCCACCTCCACCGCCGTGACTTTGTATTCCGGGCAGTTGGTGGCCCAGTCGGAGTTGTCGGTGGTGATCACGTTGGCGCCCGACTCGGGGAAGTGGAAGGTGGTGTAGACCACCCCCGGTGCCACCCGCAGGCTGACCATCGCACGCAGCACGGTCTGCCCCGAGCGGCTGCCGATCCCCACCCAGTCACCGTCGTTGATGCCGCGGCTCTCGGCATCGCTTGGGTGGATTTCCAGGCGGTCTTCGGCGTGCCAGGCGTTGTTGCCGGTGCGCCGGGTCTGCGCGCCGACGTTGTACTGGCTGAGAATGCGCCCGGTGGTCAGCAGCAGCGGATAGCGGCTGTTGACCTTTTCATCGGTGGGCACGTAGCCGGTGAGCATGAAGCGACCCTTGCCGCGCACGAACTGCTCGATGTGCATGGTCGGGGTGCCGTCGGGCGCCGCCTCGTTGCAGGGCCACTGCAAGCTGCCGTGGCGCTCCAGCTCGGCGTAGCTGACGTTGTGGAAGCTCGGTGTCAGGCGGGCGATCTCATCCATGATTTCCGAGGGATGGCGGTAGTCCATCTTGTAGCCCAGGGCATTGGCCAGGGCCATGGTGCCTTCCCAGTCGGCCTTGCCGGCCATCGGGTCCATCACCTTGCGCACCCGCGAAATGCGCCGCTCGGCGTTGGTGAAGGTGCCGTCCTTCTCGAGGAACGAGCTGCCCGGCAGGAACACGTGGGCGAACTTGGCGGTTTCGTTGAGGAAGATGTCCTGGACGATCACGCACTCCATGGCCAGCAGCGCGGCCGTGACGTGCTGGGTATTGGGGTCGCTCTGGGCGATGTCCTCGCCCTGGCAGTACAGCGCCTTGAAGCTGCCATCGAGGGCCGCCTCGAACATGTTGGGAATGCGCAGGCCCGGATCAGGTTGCAGGGTCACGCCCCAGGCCTGTTCGAACTCGGCACGCACCGCCTCGTTGGAGATATGCCGGTAGCCTGGCAGCTCGTGGGGGAACGAGCCCATGTCGCACGAGCCCTGCACGTTGTTCTGACCACGCAGCGGGTTGACCCCGACCCCTTCACGGCCGATGTTGCCGGTGACCATGGCCAGGTTGGCGATGCCCATCACCGAGGTGCTGCCCTGGCTGTGCTCGGTCACGCCCAGGCCGTAGTAGATCGCCGCATTGCCACCGGTGGCGTACAGCCGGGCGGCGGCGCGGATCTGCTCGGCCGGCACACCGCAGGTCGGGCCGAGCACTTCCGGCGCATGCTCAGGCAGCGCAACGAACTCGCGCCAACGGTTGAAGGCCTCGGTTTCGCAGCGCTGGTCGACGAAGTCCTGACGCACCAGGCCTTCGGTGACGATGACGTGGGCCAGAGCATTGAGCATGGCCACGTTGGTGCCCGGACGCAGTTGCAGGTGCAACTCGGCGCGGGCGTGGGGCGAGTCGACCAGATCGATGCGCCGTGGGTCGATGACGATCAACCGCGCGCCCTGACGCAGGCGGCGCTTGAGCTGCGAGCCGAACACCGGGTGGGCGTCGGTGGGGTTGGCGCCGATCACCAGAATCACGTCGGCCTTCATCACCGAATCGAAGCTCTGGGTGCCGGCCGATTCGCCCAAGGTCTGCTTGAGGCCATAGCCGGTCGGCGAGTGGCAGACGCGGGCACAGGTGTCAACGTTGTTGTTGCCGAAGGCAGTGCGCACCAGTTTTTGCACCAGGTACGCTTCTTCGTTGGTGCAGCGGCTGGAAGTGATGCCGCCGATCGAATCACGCCCGTACTTGAGCTGGATGCGCCGCAGCTCGCTGGCGGCGTAGGTCACCGCTTCATCCCAGCTGACTTCCTGCCATGGGTCTTCCAGGCGCTTGCGGATCATCGGCTTGGTGATGCGGTCGGGGTGGGTGGCGTAGCCCCAGGCGAAACGGCCCTTGACGCAGGCATGGCCGTGGTTGGCGCCGCCGTTCTTGTCCGGGACCATGCGCACCAGTTGGTCGCCTTTAAGCTCGGCGCGGAACGAACAACCGACCCCGCAATAGGCGCAGGTAGTGATCACCGCACGCTCGGGCTGGCCCAGCTGCACCAGGCTTTTCTCGGTCAGGGTGGCGGTCGGGCAGGCCTGCACGCAGGCGCCGCAGGACACGCACTCGGAACTGAGGAAATCGTCGCCACCGGCAGGCGCGACGCGCGATTCGAAGCCGCGGCCACTGATGGTCAGGGCGAAGGTGCCCTGGATGTCTTCGCAGGCCCGCACACAGCGGCTACAGACGATGCACTTGCTCGGCTCGTAGTCGAAGTACGGGTTGGAAACGTCCTTGGCTTCGCTCAGGTGGTTCTCGCCCTCGTAGCCGTAACGCACCTCGCGCAGGCCGACCTGGCCAGCCACGGTCTGCAGTTCACAGTTGCCGTTGGCCGAACAGGTCAGGCAGTCCAATGGGTGGTCGGAGATGTACAGCTCCATGACGTTGCGGCGCAGGCCGGCCAGGCGGCTGGTTTGCGTACGCACCACCATGCCCTCGCTGACCGGCGTGGTGCACGAGGCTGGGTAGCCACGCATGCCGTCGATCTCGACCATGCACATGCGGCACGAGCCGAAGGCTTCCAGGCTGTCGGTGGCGCACAGCTTGGGGATGGTGGTGCCCATCAGCGCAGCTGCGCGCATCACCGAGGTGCCGGCCGGCACGCTGATGCTGCGACCATCGATGAGCAAGCTGACCTGCACGGCGCTTTCGCGCGCCGGGGTGCCCAGGTCGATATCACTGGCAGGATCGAAGTAGTTGATCATTGCGCGGCCTCCTGAGTGGCCAGACCGAAGTCAGCAGGGAAATGCTTGAGGGCGCTGGCGACCGGGTAGGCGGTCATGCCGCCCATGGCGCACAGCGAGCCGTACTGCATGGTGTCGCACAGATCGCGCAGCAGGTTGGCGTGGTCTTCACGCTCACCGGCATCGGTACTGGCGATGATGCGGTCGACCACCTCGATGCCGCGGGTCGAACCGATCCGGCACGGGGTGCACTTGCCGCAGGATTCCTCGGCGCAGAACTGCATGGCGAAGCGCGCCATGCCCGCCAGGTTGAGGGTGTGGTCGGCCACCACCACCCCGCCGTGACCCAGCATCGCGCCAATCGCGGCGAAGGCTTCGTAATCGAGTGGGGTGTCGAAGTGTTCCGGCGGCACCCAGGCGCCGAGCGGGCCGCCCACCTGCGCGGCCTTCAGCGGCCGGCCACTGGCGGTGCCGCCGCCATAGCCTTCCACCAGCTCGCGCAGGGTCAGGCCGAAGGCGCGCTCGACCAGCCCGCCCTGGCGCACGTTGCCGGCCAGCTGGAACGGCAAGGTGCCGAGCGAGCGGCCCATGCCGAAGTCGCGGTAGTACTGCGCGCCGCGGGCCATGATGATCGGCACCGAGGCCAGGGTAAGCACGTTGTGCACCAGGGTCGGCAGGCCGAACAGGCCCTCCAGCGCCGGCAGTGGCGGCTTGGCACGGACGATGCCGCGCTTGCCCTCCAGTGACTCCAGCAGAGCGGTTTCTTCGCCGCAGATGTAGGCACCGGCACCGACTCGCACCTCCAGGTCGAAGGCCACGCCACTGCCGGTGCTGTCCAGGTAGCCGGCTTCACGGGCGATGATGATCGCCTCGTTCAGCGCGGCGATGGCGTCCGGGTATTCCGAGCGCACATAGATGTAGCCCATGCTGGCGCCGACGGCCAGGCCGGCGATGAGCATGCCTTCGATCAGCAGGAACGGGTCGCCTTCCATCAGCATACGGTCGGCGAAGGTGCCGGAATCGCCCTCATCGGCGTTGCAGACGATGTACTTCTGCGTCGCCTGGGCTTCACGCACGGTGCGCCACTTGATGCCGGCCGGAAACGCCGCGCCGCCACGGCCACGCAGGCCGGAATCGAGCACCTCGGTGACCACCTGCTCGGTGGGCATCAATGCGGCCTTGGCCAGGCCCTCGAAGCCGCCGTTGGCGCGGTAATCGTCCAGCGAGGTGGGCCGGGTGATGCCGGCGCGGGCGAACAGCAGGCGCTGCTGGCTTTTCAGGTAGGGGATGTCTTCGACCAGGCCCAGGGCCTGGGGGTGCTGGCAATCAGCGCTGGCCAGGGCATCGAGCAGGCTGGCAGCGTCAGCGCTATCGATTGGGCCGAAGCCCAGTCGGCCTTGCTCGCTGTCGATTTCCACCAGTGGCTCGAGCCAGTACAGCCCGCGCGAGCTGGTGCGCTGGATGTCCAGCTTCACCTGGCGGCGTTCGGCTTCACCCAGCAGCGCCTCGACCAGATCGTCGGCGCCCACCGCACGGGCCAGGGAATCACAGGAAATGAACAGTTTCATGCCGTCACCTCCGTCATGCAGCCAGCGACCAGCTCGCGCAGACGCTCGGGAGTCAACCGCGCATGCAGCTTGCCGTCCAGTTCCAGCGCTGGCGAGCAGGCGCAGGCGCCCAGGCAGTACACCGGACGCAGGCTCAGCGCACCGTCGGCGGTGGTGCCGTGGTCATCCACCCCCAACTGCTCGCGCACCTGCGCGGCCAGCGCCTCGGCGCCGCGGCTGCGGCACGACTCGGCCTGGCACAGGCGCAGAGTGTGGCGTGCCGGGGGGGTGGTGCGGAAATCGTGATAGAAGCTGATCACCCCGCGCACCTCGGCCAGGCTCAGGTTAAGCGCATGGGCGATTTCCGGTACGGCGGTGTCGGGCACATAGCCCAGGCCATTCTGAATGGCATGCAGGATGGGCAGCAGCGCGCCAGGCTTGTGGCGTTCGTGCTCCAGGACTTGATGGATCAACGGCAGATGGTGCAGTTCATCAGGCATACAGCGGACCTCGGCAACCCAGGCGCGCCTACCTTGCAGTGGCACACACCTGGCGGTGTTCAGCTGCGGCGTACCGGCCCCGTCACGGTCACGTGGATCACGGTCGCCCTCCGTGCCAGCGGCCGGACATCTTGGCGCGCCCAGTCCGATGGCATCCTCAAAGCATGGCACCTTTCTCCGAAAACGGTTGTTCGGTGGCGACCAGAGGTGCACCGAAAGCGACCAGAGACACGTCACAAGGCTGAAAGTTTTGTAAGAAAAACCTTCATCGCGCTTTCCAGCAGCTTCGCGGCTCTTTTAGTAGCGGACGGTCCGCCGCTGCGGTTCAGCCGCGATGGCCGGCCCCGCCGGCCCACTGCAGGCTACCAACGCCCTTTGCCACGATCACACCACCATGACTTGCGCGAAACATGCGCCAACCTCAGGCACGCCGCACCCACGCGCCAACCGCAAAAGCGCTAGCTGCGAGCCTTCTCCAACCGCACATCGCCTTGCGCCAACTCTTCCACCACCTGCCACCCGAGGCGCCGGTACACCGCACAGGCGCGGCTGTCGGCGGCGGTCTCCAGCCAGATGCGCGCGTGAAGCTCGAACAACTGCTGCTCGGCCGCCGCGATCAGACGCCGGCCCAGGCCCTGGCCTTCATATTCGGGCAGCACGAAGGCGGCGAACAGGCAGGCTTCCTCGTCGTCGACCATGGAGAACCCCACCGCCACCCCCGCCACCTCAGCCACCCAGGCGCAAGGTCCGGCTTCGATGGCCTCGGCAATCGCGGCCGGGGTAATGCCCATTTCCTCCAACTCGGCCATGGACAGGTGGTTTTCCACCACCCCGGTACGGATGGCGAAAATAGCTGCAATGTCTTCAAGGCAGGCAAGGCGGATCAGCGCTTCCATGCAAGGTCTCGGCAAAGGACAGGAACCCGGCACCCTATCATCCGCCGCCGCAGCCGTCGCGGCACAGTCCAGAGCGCAAATCGTGGTACAGAGCCGAGGCATGCCATGACGTCCATCGCACCCGCCTCTGTACCTTTGAAAGGAGCGGCACCTGCGCGGCACCGCCCTCGAACAGGTCAGTCCGGCCCGCGCTTCAGAGCATGACTTCAGGCACTCTTGGCGGCCTCCAGCAATGCCTTGGCGGCTAGCTTGCCGAGGTTGTTGCCGGCCAACGGGCTGTCGCCGGTGAGCAGCTTGCGGTCCTGCACGGTGGCGCCGGAAATGTCCTGGTTGACGATCTCCACCCCCAGCGCTTGCAGGCGCTCGCCGAACTTCCAGGTCAGGTGCCCGGGCATGTAGCCGATGTCCGGGGTCTGCGCATCCATGACGTCGGGGAAGGCGCACAGCTTGTAGCCACTGAACGGGAAGCTGGCGCGGTCCTTGCCGATGCCGGCGGCGAGCAACGCAGCCGGGCCATGGCAGAGGGAAATGATGAACTTGTCGTGGGCCACGGCCCACTCCAGCACAGCCCTGACCGCTTCGCTTTGCGGCAGACCGATCAGCGCACCATGGCCGCCTGGGATGAACACGCCGATGTAGTCGGAGTCGTCGCCCAGCGCCTCGGCCACCACCTCGGCCAGTTTGCGCGGCTGGGCGAACTGCGGTCGGTACTGCTCGAAGAAGCCTTTGACCTCGGCGTCTTCACTGGGCATGGCCCAGTATTCGAACTTCACCGGATTGCCCGATACCGTCGCCACGTCGAGGGCGAAACCGGCCTTGTCGAGGTGGTACATCGGCAGCAAGGTTTCCACCGGGTGGTTGCCGGTGGAGAACAGCGTGCCGTTGTCGGTGGGCAGGTAACGCTCATCAGCGCCGATCACCAGCACCTTCCAGCGACCGCCGGTGTAGGGCGCGGGGTAGTCGGCGCCGCCGAGGTCGGATGTGGGCGAGGTGAACTGACTGAGCGAATACGGCGAAGGGAAAAAGGCGTTGTGCTCTGCGGTATCGGGGGTTGGGCGTTTGTCGTCGCTGCGTGAAGTGCTCATGGGGATCTCCAGTGCGAGGGGTCGGTGCCGGGTTTGGGCGCCACGGCGCAATCGACCGCAGCAAGATGCTTTGGACCGACACACGACGATACGCGTTCCCGCCCGCGCGTTTCAGCGCACTCGCCACAACTGATCCATGCGCGTGGTGTACGCCTGGCTCATCAGCTCGCGGCGCATCGCCCACTCGGCCACCTGGGGCACGCTGGCGCTGCGCAGTGCTTCGCGGCCATAGCGCGCGTTGATCTGGTCGAGCACCGCCATCAGTTGCTCGCTTCTGGCCGACTGCGAAGGCGCGAACAGATCGCTGCTGAACTGCCCGGCCGGACACAAATCGAGCAGCAGCACCTCCGCCTTGCTGTAGCGATAGCCCGGGCGGTAGAGCCGGGCCAGCGCCTCGGTCGCGGCACGGGTGAGCAGCAGGGTGTCGTTGGTCGGGTACGGCAACTCGACCAACGCGGCCTGGGCATGGTGCTGTTCATGGGGGTTGAAAATGCCGGTGCGGATGCTCACCCGCAGGCGCTTGCACCACGAACCCTGGGCGCGCAGTTTCTGCGCCGCGCGGCCGGTGTAGCTGGCCACCGCCTCACGGATCGGCGCCAGTTGTTCAAGGCGCACGCCGAACATGCGGCTGCAGCAGATTTCCTGCTTCGGCGCGTCGGCGTCGTCCAGTTCCAGGCACGACAGGCCGGCCAGTTCACGCGCGGTCTTCTCGACCACCACGCTGAACTGCTGGCGCAGCAGGCGCGGCTCGGCCACGGACAGGTCCTTGGCCGTGTGGATGCCGAGCAGGCGCAGGTGCCGGGTGAGGCGCTTGCCGACGCCCCATACGTCTTCCACCGGTGTCTTGCGCAGGGCCCACTCGCGCTTGAGCGGGTCTGCGAGATTGACCACCCCGCCGGTGCGCTCCTGATATTGCTTGGCGACATGGTTGGCCAGCTTGGCCAGGGTCTTGGTGCTGGCGATGCCGACCCCGACCGGAATGCCGGTGCAACGCAGTACCTTGCTGCGGATATCCCGACCCAACTCGACCAGATCGCCCGGCACGCCAGTGAGCTCGGCGAAGCACTCATCGATGGAGTACACCTCGCAGGCCGGCACCATCGACTCGATCAGGGTCATCACCCGCTCGCTGATGTCACCGTACAGCCCATAGTTCGAGGAAAACGCCACGATGCCGTGACGCTCGAGACGCTCACGGGCCTGGAAGTACGGCTCGCCCATCTTCACGTAGGGCTTGGCATCGTAGGAGCGGGCGATGATGCAGCCGTCGTTGTTGCTCAGCACCACGATCGGCGTGTTGGCAAGGTCGGGGCGAAACACCCGCTCGCAGCTGGCATAGAACGAATTGCAGTCGATCAGCGCGAACACGCGTTCACTGGGCATGGTCGCGCACGCTGTAGCGCACCACACCCCAGATCACCAGGTCATCGCCCTCGCCCACCCGGCGCGGCACGAACGCCGGGTTTTCCGAGTGCAGGCTGAGCTCGTCGGCGCACTGGTGCAGGCGTTTGCACATCGGTTCGCCGTTGATCGCGGCGATGACGATATCGCCATGCTTCGCCTGCTTGTCGCGGTCGACGATCAGCAGGTCGCCGGAATGGATACCCGCCCCGCGCATGCTGTCGCCGTCGACCTTGACCAAATACACGTGCGGCGCGCGCAGGCTGAACAGTTCATCGAGCGAGATGGGCCGGTCGAGGTGGTCGGCGGCCGGCGAGGGAAAGCCGGCAGGAATGTGAAAGGCATAGACGGGCATGCGCAGGCGGCCGCCCGTCGGCAGGCCGATGAAGGTGATGGTCATGACGCGGATTCCAGCAGAAACTGTATATGCGTACAGTTAACTGCGCGCACCGCTGCGCCGTCAATCCCGCCGCGCCGCCAGCCGACCAACGCACGAGGTGATGCATGTGTGGCCGCTACTCGCTGTACGAAAGCATGGACTTCTACCTGCGCCAGCTGGCGCTGGATCTGGTGGTGATCAACGGCTATGACGATGCGCAGATCAACCGCTACAACGTCGCTCCGCGCAGCCGCGTCGAGGTGATCCGCCAGGTGCCTGGCGGGCTGAGCGTCGATCGCCTGCGCTGGGGCTGGGCGCCGGCCTGGGCCACCGGCAAGGGTCCGCTGCCGATCAACGCCCGCGCCGAAACGGTGAGCAGCGCGCGTTTCTTCCAGGCCCTATGGCCGCACGGCCGGGCACTGGCGCCGGCCAATGGCTGGTTCGAGTGGGTGGCCGGCGGCGCCGGCAGCCCGCGCAAGCAGCCGTATTACATCCACGGCGCCCAGCATGAACCGCTGTTCTTCGCCGCGCTGGCAGAGCCGCCGGGCACAGCTACGGGCGATCAACGTGACGGCTTCGTCATCCTCACCGCCGCCGCCGACCAAGGGCTGCTGGACATCCACGACCGCAAACCGCTGGTGCTCAGCCCTGCCCTGGCGCGGGAATGGCTCGACCCCGGCACCTCGGCGCAGAGGGCCGAGGCCATCGCCCGCGACGGCTGCCGCGTGGCAGCGGATTTTCGCTGGCACGCCGTGAATGCGGCGGTGGGCAATGTGCGCAATGACGGTGAAACGCTGATCGAACCGCTGGCACTGGCGTAAACCGGCCGCTCTCAAGCGTGTGCGATCAATGCAGGACCTGGGTTCAGCGTTGTACGGCCCCCAACTGCCGCGCCAACTCCTGCTTGAGGGCGAAGTGTTCGTCCACGCTCACCACCTTGCGCGCGCTGCCGTCAGGTGAGCCTTCGCGGGTCCACAGGAACGGGAAGAACGTCACGCACTGATCGGCGCGCATGGCGCGCACGTCGGTCTGCCACGAGGCCCAGCGCAACCCTTCGTAGAACAGCTGAGACTGCTCGCTCAGCGCCCAACCGAGAAAATCCGTATAGCCGATCTCCAGCGCTTCCCAGTTCAGGTCGTCGGGCGACCAGTAGTACAGCGCGCCAGTATCGGCGCCCAGACCACCGCCGTTGAGGGCGAAGAAACCACCGCCAGCGTCGTCGGCGATCAGCAGGTAGCCGCGGCTCGGATCGGTATTGCAGCTCTTGAGGTTGCGCGGCAGACGCTCATGTCCGCTGCCGAGGATGCGCAGCCAGCCGTGATCTACAAGGATGCCGCCGGTTTCGAAGGCCACGGCGCCCAGCAACGAGCGGGTAGTGACATTCAGGTGCAGCAGTACCTGGGCAGCATCGCTCGCCGGTGGCAGCAGCTCGCAAGGTCGTTCGGCATCATCGATCAGGGCCTGCAAAACGGGCAGGCCAGGGTCTTTAGTGTCGATCAGGCTGTGCAGCGTGTTCATGGGCGGTCTCACAATAGCAGGCGTGAATCAATGGCATGGGCCAGTGGACTGGCTGAAGACACCAGAGTTCGGCCGAGCGCTCAGCGATATTGACCGCCCTGTGCTTTGTGGTGGCACGAGCACGAGCCGGAAACGACTCGCCTCAGTTCTGCACACTCTGCACCGACCCGCCATCGACGCGCAGGTTGCTGCCGTTGATGAACGAGGCGCGCTCGGAGACCAGCAGCGCGATGGCCGCGGCGACTTCTTCGGGTTGGCCGCGGCGCTTCTGCACGATGCCTGGACGTTCTTCTTCGAGGAAACTCTGAATCGCTTCCTCGATGCTCACGCCCTGCTCTTCGGCGCGCTTTTTCATCATGCCGTCGGTCATGCCGGTTTCGATGAAGGCTGGTGCCACGGTGTTGCACAGCACGCCGTAGGCCGCTTCCTTGTACGAAAGGTTCTTGATGAACGCGGCCAGCGCGGCCTTGGCGACGTTGTATACCGCCTCTTCCCAGTAGGGCTGCACGGCGTTTTCCGAGGTGATGCACACCAGCCGGCCCCAGCCGCGCTTGCGCATGGCTGGCAGCGTGGCGCGGGCCACGCGCACGGCGCTGAAGAAGTCGGTTTCCCAAGCTTCTTGATAGTCGGCATCGGCCAGCTCCAGCGGGTCGCCCTTGGCGCCGGTGACGCCTGCGGTGTGCACGACGATGTCGACCTTGCCAAAGCGCAGTTCGGCCTGGCGCACCAGGTCATCGACTTGTGCCTGATCGGTCATGTCAGCGGCGACCAGCAGCGGATTGCCGCCCAGTTCTTTCGCCGATTCCTCCAGTTTGTGCTGATCCATGTCGGTCAGCACCAGCTTCACCCCTTCCTCGGCCAGCAGACGCGCGGTGGCCAGGCCAATCCCGCCCGAAGCGCCGCTGATCAATGCCACACGGTTGTTCAAGCCTAAGTCCATCAACGTTCTCCTTCAGGGATAGTCACAGCGATACGGTCAGCGAAATCGAGCATCACCTCGGCCAGGGCCTGGGGTGTCTGCAGCGGCATCAGGTGCCCGGCAGCGGGCAGGGTCAGCAAGGTGCCGTTAGGGAATGGCGCAAGGGTGGTGCGGCGTTGTTCGTCGGCAGCCGGCACCTGAGCGTCGTCGGCGCCGCACACCAGCAGTACCGGGTACGCCAGCGTGCCGATGCGCGCCTGCCAGTCTTCCCGGCTGCCGTGGTCGACCCAGGCGCGCCAGGCCTCAAGATTGACGGCCTGGGCATCGGCAATGGCCACTTCGCGCAACGGCTCGGGCAGGCGGTGGAAGCTCGAATCGTCGACGAAGGCTTCGGCTTCTGCACGCGTGGCGCCGTACTCGCGCTGCTGGTCACGGTCCTGCTCGCTCATCGGCTGCGGCCCGGGCGGCGACGGTGCCACCAGCACCAGGCCATGCAGGTACTCTGGGCGACGCGCGGCCAGCACCACAGCGACCTTGCCAGTCATGGAATGGCCGACCAGGATGCAGCGCTTGAGGTTGAGTTCGCCAATGGTGCGGTCGATGTGATCGGCCATTTCTCTGACCGAATAGCCCGGCACATCGTGGGCATCGCCAAAACCCGGCGTGTTCAGGGCCACGCAGTGGTGCGTGCGGTCGAGGAAAGGAACGGTCGGCCCCCAGGTGCGGTGCGAACCGCCGAGGAAGTGCATCAGCACGAAGGTGATCGGCCCTTGGCCTTGTTCGCTGTGTGGGAGCATCGCCTGCCTGTCTCGTGGGATTTCTCAGTTGAGCAGGCGAGCAAATCGGGAGTTCATTAATTCGCTGAGGACGCGCACGTGACCGCCCCCAGCGATGGTCAGGCGCCTTGCTGCGGGGCGAGCAGCGCCCTCACCGAGTCGAGAAAACTGGATCGCTCAGGCTCTTTGGTGTTGGGGCTGCGACCCTGCGTTGAACATTCGCTTCGTTCAGGTCTCGCCGCGCAGCAGCTGGGCAACGCGCTGCCAGCCGCCGATCTCGGCCAATTGCGCCGGGGTATGCCCGGCAGCGGTTCGCGCCGATGCGTCGGCGCCATGCAGCAGCAATTGGCGCAGCACCGGGTAGTTGCCCGCCAGGGCTTCACGGTGCAGCAGCAGCCAACCCGCGTCATCGGCGTCGGTGAGCATTTGCGGGAACTGGCGCAGGCCTTCCTCGACCTTCTCTTGCATGTTCAGCGCCATAGGGTGGTCGCCCGCTTCCAGGGCTTGCAGCGTCTGCCGATCAGCGGCGCTGTCCAGGTCCCGGCCCAACGCTTGCGCAGGGCTGGCGGGCACCAGCTGGACAACGCCCGGCGCGCCGAACTCAAGGCCCCAGGCGGCGTCGTGCTCCGCCCGTTCAGCGTCGGCCATGTCGCTGCGCATGGCATCGATGGTGAAGCCGCCGTAGACCTGATCCTGGCTGACGTACAGCCAGTCATCCAGCTGCCCGAACGGCAGCGTCACCCGCTCGGACTGGCTGACGCCGCGTACCCACTGCGGCTCGTTGAGCAGCACACCGCTGATCGACACACCGTCGAAGTCGACGTCGTTGAGCCACATGTTTTCCACACTGGGTGCGCGCGGATCATCGCTGTCGACCAGAAACGCCATCTTCACTGCGGCCACTTCCAGCGCCGGCACGATTCGCCGCGCTTCCCACGACAGCTCGCGCCAGAAGAACTTGAACGTCGCCTGGGCGTTGGCGGCGGCGGTCTGCATGGCCAGGCTGTCGCCTTCGGCAGAGAAGATCGGCTGGTCGGACATAGAGCGCTTCCTTGATCGTGATGGGCTGGTGTGTATAGCCCTGTTTGAGTGCACTCCGGTGGAAAGTTCACGATCCACCTGCACCTGGACCCTCGGCACGCGGCGGCACATCGGCTTTCGCGACCGTCTGCGCAGCGCTACGTATCAGCTGACCCGCGTTGCCGCCGACAGCGCTCGGAGCAGTAGCGCACCTCGTCCCAGCAGCGCTCCCACTTCTTGCGCCAGGTGAAGGGACGGCCACAGACCGGGCACTGCTTTTGCGGCAGGTCACGCTTGTGCATGGCAGCGTATCCGCGGCTTGCAGCCCATCAGCGCGAGCGCTCTATTCAGGCTCCACCTCAGGGTCTTCATCATCAGGTTCAGCGGGCTTCACATCGTGGTTGGCGGGCTTGAGCGGGTCGTTGACGAACGGCACCTGGCTTGGGCCCTGCTCTTCCTGGCCTGCGGTTTCCGGTTGCATGGCGGTTGTCTCCTGGTGGGTTTGCGCATTGGAGGCGCGCCATCGAAGCGATGTTCCCTGACCGTTGCGGATACATAGCAATGCAGTCATCGACGGCTGGCTATAGTCAGACCTTCGTACCCCAGCCCGAACACCCCACACGCAGCAGAGGACTCGAGCATGCACACCACAGGCAACACCCTTCTGGTCACAGGCGGCGGCAGCGGTATCGGCCTGGAGCTGGCCAAGGCCTTCCTGGCCCTGGGTAACCAGGTGATCATCGCCGGACGCCGTGAAGACGTCCTGCAACAGGCCGTCGCCGCCAGCCCTGGCCTGCACTATCAGGTGATGGACGTCAGCGACGCTGCCGATAGCGAACGTGCCGTGCAGCGGCTGCTGGCCGATTACCCAACGCTGAACGCGGTGATCCACGCCGCCGGGATCATGCGCGGCGAATCGCTGCGCGAAGGCGCCACCGAGCTTGAGACGACCATCGCCACCAACCTGCTGGGGCCGATTCGCCTGGATGGCTGGCTGGTGCCGCACTTTCTCAAGCAGCCCCATGCGGCGGTGGTCACGGTGTCGTCAGGCCTTGCGTTTCTGCCCCTGGCGCTGACCCCAAGCTACAGCGCCAGCAAGGCAGCGATTCATTCCTACACGCAATCGTTGCGCTACCAGCTCAAGGACACCGCGATACGGGTTCACGAACTGGCCCCGCCCTACGTGCAGACCCACCTGATGGGCGAACGCCAGGCGAACGATCCCCATGCCATGCCATTGCAGGCCTTCATCGATGAGGTCATGGACATCTTCCAGCACACGCCGGAGGCAGACGAGATTCTGGTGGAGCGGGTCAAGCCGCTGCGTTTTGCAGAACGCGGGGAGGATTACACGGAGTTCTTCAACCGCTTCAACGACCAGATGGCGGCGGCACGCGAGGGCGAGTGAGGCAAGTGTGTCTGGCGTTGACGGATGAAATCGGGGCTGCGTTGCAGCCCCGATCGCTAAGCGGCTGAATCAGTCGACGCGCACGAAGATGTTCTTTGCCATCTCGTTGCCACCGACGGTTTCCAGACGCTTGCCGCCGTCGAGCACACGCACGTTGATCAGCGCCTGGCCGTCCTTGTTGCGGGCGGTGACGATATCGTCCTTGCGCTCCCACTCATCGACCTTGAGCTTGCTGCCATTGACGGTGATGTAGTCCTTGGAGAATTCCCAGGTCTGCTTGGGCGATTCGAAGCCCATGACCTTGGTGGTCTGTTCGTAGGTGCCATCCAGGGCATCGTTGCCGCAGCCGGCAAGAACGAAGAAAGGCAGTGCCGCGAGGGCCAGTTTGAGGGTGCGCATAAGATCTCCTTATCGGGGGTCGGATGGTTGAGGCGGTCGTCGGCGCGGGACGAACCTGCCAGACGCCCCTGCCCGGCCTGGCGTGGCCGCCGCCGTGGTTACGGAGGCGTCAACGCCAGGCTCAAGAGCAGAAGCGAGAAAGTGCGGCGCGATGATAAATTCGAGGCGCACGCTATCGACAAGTAACGGTTTGAAACATTCACTGGACACGGTGTTTTTTTGCGCAGCCGATCACAGCCTGAGCACGGGCATGAATGGACACGGGAATTCTGCATACAGTCTTCATCAGCGGCGTAATGCGCTACCCTGTCGCACCTGATTCCCATTCGCCAGCATCGGCAGAGAGCGCTGCACATGATCGAAACGCTACGCGATGCCACAGCCGCCCGCTGCAGGGTGCTCATCGTCGAAGACGATGCATTGCTGCAAAGCATTCTGGTGGAAATCTTCACCGACCTGGGCGCCCAGTGCGAGGCGTTCCTCACGGCAGACGACGCGCTGATACATCTGTTGCAATCCCAGGTGACCTACAACTTGATCGTGACTGACTACACCTTGCCCGGTCAGCTCAACGGTGGAGACTTCGTGTTGATGGTGCGTCAGCGCTGGACCTCGGTGCCGGTGATAATGACCACCGGCCTGGCCGTCGAACTGGGTAGCGTACTTCCGGCCAACGTCGCATTTCTGCAAAAACCCTGGAGCATCGAGCAAATCGTGGCCACTGCCCGGCAGTTGCTGTCAGGTGACATCGCGCGGATTTGAAGCCGCTATCCATGGTTTGTAATTGCAGTGTTGCAATGAACGCCCATGCATCTGGTCGGCCAGTACGGGAACGACTATTCCTGCACACGCGATGGGTGTAAATTGCCGGCATTTGCGCCCCCTCTTGCTCAATCCGGAAGTTCCTATGCCTACTCTGTCACCCGACGAAGTCGTTCGCGCTGCGCTACAGGTTTCACATGAGCGTTTGCGCAAACAACATGAGTTGGTCGTAGGCTTTGCGGTCCAATCGTTGAACATGAGCAACATCGACGACTTGCTGACACTGGCGTGCGCGATAGCCGCGCAGGGCATGGGTACGCAGTTCGCCAAAGTGCTTCAGCCACTTCCCGAAAGTGCGCTGTTCATCCTCAGTCATGGTGTGGGCTGGAACAAGGCCGACATTGGCAACGCCACCGTCGGCGCCGACGACGCAAGCCCCGCAGGCTATGCATTCACCAGCAACCGTCCGGTGATCTCCAACCACTTGGGCCAGGAGCTGCGCTTTCGCACGCCGAGCCTGCTGCGCGACTACGACATCAAACGCGCGATCAACGTGCCTGTTCGCGGCGCCAGCGGCACCTTCGGTGTGTTGGAGGTCGACAGCCGTGACGGCGATGACTTCATCGAAAGCGACCTGGTGTTTCTCGAAGGCCTGGCCACCATCATCGCCATGGCCATCGAACGTCTGGCGGCGAAACTGGAAAGCAGGAACGCACACCCTTATTCGGAGAGCGTGCTCAACGCCAGCCCGGACTGCGTGAAGATTCTCTCCTGCCAGGGCGAAGTCGAATTTTTCAATGAGGCGGGCCTGTGCCGCATGCAAATAGCCGACTTCGGCAAAGTTGCCGGCAGGCCTTGGGTCGATCTCTGGCCCGAGGCGTCCAAACAGGTGGTGATCGGTGCGCTGGCGCAAGTAAAGAAGGGTGATTCGGTGCGCTTCGAGTCATTCTGCCCAACCTTCAAGGGCGAACCTCGCTGGTGGGATGTCACGGCCGCACCGATTTATGCCGACAATGGCGAGATCGACAAGATCATTGCGGTTTCCCGCGACATCACCGAGCGCCATGAACAGGAACTTCGTCTCGCCGCCCTGGTGGATGTGCAAAACACACAACTTACCGAGAGCGGTTTGCACCTGGAAGAAATCCACCACCGGGTGAAGAACAGCCTGCACCTGGTCAATACCTTGCTGTTGTTGCAGGCGAACCTGTCCAACGAAGAAAGCGTCAAGGCGCAACTGCAAATTGCCGCCAACCGAGTGCTGACCATCGCCGCCGTGCACGAGCGGCTGTACCAGGACGCCGATGAGCAGGGCGTCAGCGCGCCGGAATACTTGCGTGCCCTGCTCGGTGACATGCAAAAAGCCTTCGGCGACCCTGATATCACCTGCACCGTCGACGCCTTCCCGCTGCCCGCCGAGCGCATGGCGCCTCTGGGTCTGGTGGTCTCCGAGCTGGTCACCAATGCCTTGAAGTATGGCCGCGGTGCGATCTGCGTGAACGTGGTCAAGCAAGGCCCTGACGCGCTGATCGAGGTCAGCGACGAAGGCGACGGTTTCCCCGAAACGTACCCCAAACCCAGCGGAACCGGGCTGGGCATGCGCCTGGTCAAGAGCTATTCAGGCTACGGCGAACAGGCCATCACCCTCGACACATCGACGGGCCTCAGCACGATCCGGGTGCGCTTCAAGCTGTAGGAATGTGGCATGCTCCGTCGCTCATTTGCGAACGAGGGCAAGCAGTCCATGGCAGCGTCGTGCATCACTTACTACCTGGAAATGACCTCGGCCTGCGAGCTGCAGGCCAAACCGCCGCGTGATGATCTGCAGATCGTCGAGTGTGAAGTTGCGCAGCCCGCCTTGAACCGCTTCCTCTACCAGTTGGTCGGCGGCTCATGGGGCTGGGGCGATCTGCTGGCATGGAGCGACGCCCAGTGGCAGGCCCTGGTCGAGCAACCTTGCCATCGCACCTGGGTGGCCTATCACCGCGGCGCCATCGCCGGTTATTACGAGCTGTATCGCCCCGACCAGCGCAATGCCGAGATTCGCTACTTCGGCCTGGCCCCGCAGTTTCTCGGCTGCGGCTTCGGCGGCGCCCTGCTCAGCCACGCCCTCGAATCGGCCTGGCAATGGCCGGGCACCGAGCGGGTCTGGGTACACACCTGCAGCCTCGATCACCCGGCGGCGCTGGCCAACTATCAGGCTCGGGGCTTGCGCGTCTATAAGCAGGAAGTCGAGGCGCAGAACTAACCCTGAAACGCATTGTCAGTGACGACTGTGGTATTGAGCAACAATGGCCTGTGCGCATGGACGCCAAGTTTGTACGTTTCATCCAAGGACCCCGCCGCCCCATGTCTAAAGCGCTTTCCCTGCTATTGATCATCGCCGCACTCAGCGGCTGCGAGAGCTTTTTCCGACCTGCAGATTTCGATGACCCGATTATAGGTCTGCGCTGCTTGTTGCTGGCCGGTGAGAAACCCTACGACTGGCGCAATCTGAGTTACATCACGAAATATTCGAACTACGGCAATGCACGCTGCACGATGGTTCTGGGCAAGATCTACCAAGAAGGTCTTCAGGACGAAGAGCAGGACTTCAGCAAGGCACGCAAACTGTTCGCGAAGGCGGCCGAAACCGAGCCAGCCGCCCACGCGCTGCTTGGGCAAATGGCCAAACGCGGTGAAGGCGAACCGGTCGACTACGTCAAGGCACGCACCGAGTTCGGCCTGGCTGGGGAATCAGGTGCACTGGAACTAGGCAAGTTGCTGGAAGCTGGACAAGGCGGCGCGGTAGACGTGCCGGGCGCGATGGCGCTGTACTTCACGAATATCACGTATTTCGGCGACGACGCCTGGAATGCCATGGACCGTCTGCGCCAACAGGGCCAGCCCCTGAGTGAAGAGCAACAACAACAGTTCAGAACATTCTGGTTGCGGTCTTTCGAGCGCCAGCTCCGGACTCGCCTGACTGTTCGGGAAATCACCGAAGCGGTCAATGCCAGCGGTTCGAAGAAAGGCGTCACCCTTTCGTTCCGTTTCACGTCGCAAAGCGGCAAACCTCAGGTCGTCATGACCCAAGGTTCGGGCAATGCAGAAGTCGACCGCTGGATCATGAAAGCCGCTTCGTATATTCACATGGATAATTCGCCACCGCTGACCGATGAAAGTGGCCAGTTGAGTCTCGACTACCCCATGGTGTTCAACCCAGGATCGACTGAACGGATGTGGTACATGTGCGGAAAAGCCCCCTGCAAAGACTGACATTGTCAGACCGCAGGGATTGAACCCTTCCCCGGGATTACGCCCGACCTTCAAGACTGATAAAGGATGGAACTATGCGTCACTCATTGGCAAGGTTCTCAGCAGCGCTGAGTATCGTGACACTCCTGGCGGGCTGCACCGAAGAAAAAGTGCCCGAGCCAACCGCGGAAAACTGCGGCCCCGAGTTGTACGAGAAAAACCTCGCCAGCCTGTCGAAGGACGCGAACCGCAACGAATTCATCGCCGCCTGCAAAAGCTTCCTGGCGTCAAAGAAGATGACCGAGTGGAAGTTCGAGAAAAGCCCCAAGGGCAAGTATTGAGTCAGGCGGTGTGGCGGTATTGAGCGGGTGACCGGTTCAAGCCCGCCCTGTTGAGCGTCACGGCACGCATTGCTCTATGCTAGCCCTCGGCGATGGGCCGATGAGATGAACCAGTGATGATAGAAGATATACGCTACCTGATCGTATTTGCGAAAATCGCCGAAGTTGGGTCAATCTCTGGAGGGGCCGCCGCACTGGGGCTTACGACCGCGACAGCGAGTCTGCATTTATCCAGACTCGAGAAGAACCTGGGCAGTGCACTGATCTATCGAAATACTCGCAAGCTCTCGTTGACCCATGATGGCGCGCGGTTGATGGAAACCGCGGGGTCCATGTTGAAGCTCTACGAACAAGGCTTCATCGAATTCAAGCAACGCTCAATATCGACGCAGAACAACTTGCGCATTTCCATCCCTGCGGTGTTCATCAACAGCGCTTTCACCCGCCACATCGCCGCGTTCAGCAAAGCCTATCCTGATGTCCGCCTGAGTATTTCCTGCAATGACACACGCCACGATTTGATTGGCGAGAGTATTGACGTGGCGTTTCGCATCGGCGAACTGCCAGACAGCTCACTGAAAGCACGTCACCTGTTTCTACTGCCACGCCGGGTCATCGCGACTGAGCAGTATCTCTCCGAGTGCGGGCCAGTCAAGCATCCACGAGACTTGGCGTCGCTGAAGTGGATTGGTCTGAGCATGCGGCCAGACACCCGGTTATTTCGCCACACGGAAACCGGCGAAGAGGTGCAGATCAAGTACACGCCCTGTATCCGTGTTGACAACGTCGAAGCATCCTATCGACTTGCCCAGCTGGGCACCGGACTCGCAGCGCCGCCTGATTACCTCAGCGACGAAGGTATTCGCCGCAAAGAAGTAGTCGCTGTGCTACCCGAGTGGATGCTGGATCCGCTGAAAGTGTATGCGGTATGGCCGCCAAACATCGCGACGAGCAATGTGGCCTATACCCTCATCAATAGCCTGTACGATGCGTTCAGCTCCCGCTCGCTGGATGAGCGGTGAAAAACTGCAGGTACATCATATAGCTCGCTGTCGCAATCAACATTGCACCCAGGGTCAGGTTGAAGATACGAATACGCCGCGCGCTGTTCAGAAGTATCGATGCCCTGTCCCCGAGTACCGCCCAAGCGGCAAGCGATAAATAGCAGACCACAAAATAGATCGCCATGAAGACGATCAGGGACGTCGGGGTACCCGGGCGGGAGAACAGTGCCGCGCCGGACGCGCATGCGATCCAGGCTTTTGGATTGAGCCATTGAAGAAGTACACCTTGCACGAAGGTGGGAATAGGACTCTTTGCAACGAACCCATCAGGCCGAGACGCCGCGATTCGGCATCCAACATAGACAATAAAGGCTGAACCGGCGACGCCGAGATATTCAAGAAAAACAGGATAAGCGTCCATGACTTCAAGGAGCCAGAATCCGACCACGATAAGCAGCAGGGTAAAACCCAGGGTTGCCCCAGACACGAACGGAAACGTTCGCCAGAAACCATGCGTGGCGCCCGACGCAACAATGACCATATTCACCGGACCTGGAGAGATGGACATACTCAACGAAAACATACTCATCGCGACAATCAGCGCAAGTTCCATTCATGACTTTCCTTACAAGACGCAGTGCCGAGTGTTCTCGATACCGATAAAAACCGCAGTTCGCCGATGAGCACGCATGGCAACGTCTCGCCGGTCACGCACAGGTTACACAGGCAACGACGCCACATTAACGGGGCATCGTTCAAAGCAGAGTTTGAGTTTTCCGGACTTGTTGGCAGCCTCTGACTGTGGCATGACCTCGATGCGCTGGGCAGAGGGCTGTCAGGCGAGCAGCGTTTAAGCGACCCTTTCAACCAGCGCACCGCCACCTCTGACTCCTCGGAAATATAAACGCCCACCGCTCTTCAGCTTTGCCCCTGCCCCGCCGACACAAGGTCATCAGACCGTGGTTTTCGGAGCCTTTCGATGTCATTGATTCCCGCACGTATTTCGCAGCGCATGACGTTGGCCATTCTGGGGCTGCTGGTTCTTACGGCGGTGGCGATCTATGCCGTGATCACCCTGGGCGGCAAGCCGCGGCTGCTGGCCGCTGGCACCGAAGCGGCCGAGCAGTCGGCCGCGGCGCTGACCAACGAACTGGCCTTGCCACTCAACCGCATCGAGGGCACTGCTTCGGCCATGGCCCTTCTGGCGCAGACCCTGCCGCGTGATGTGGCCCTGTTCCAGGACAACCTGGCGGGCATCATCGATAGCCATGGCGATGCGGCCATCGCCGGGGGCGGCGTCTGGCCCGAGCCGAACGCCTTCACCCCAGGCACTGAGCGGCGCAGCTTCTTCTGGGCCCGTGGCAGCGACAATAAACTGAGCTTCTCCGACGAATACAACGATGCCAGCACCTCGCCCTATCAGGCCGAGTCCTGGTACACCGGGGTCAAATCCACAGCACCGGGCCGCTGCGTCTGGTCCGATGCCTACCAGGACCCGGTCAGCGGTGTGGCCATGACTACGTGCAGCGTGCCGTACCAGAGTGCAGGCACGTTCGCAGGTGTGGCGACCATCGACTTGAAACTGGACGGCCTGGCGACCTTCCTCAAGGAAAAAGGCGGCATTACCGGCGGCTACGCGTTCGCAGTCGATGCCGCGGGAAACGTGCTGTTCTTTCCCGACAGCAAAGCCGGCAAGGCGCTGTTGACCGTGGCCGCGTTGAGCAAGGAGCAATCCTGGCTGCAGCCTGTGGCCGAGCGCCTGGCCGACACGTTGCCGGCCATCTCGACCTTCCGGCTTGACCACGATGCACGGCTCGACACGCCGGCCTACGTGACGCTGGCGACCATGGACAACACCGGCTGGCGCATCGGCCTGGTGACGCCCGAGTCGCGCGTGGTCGGCCTGGCGAATCATCTGACCGGGCAAATATTGCTGTTCCTCCTGCCGCTGATGGGCCTGCTGCTCGGTCTCGCCTGGCTGGCCGGCAAACGCCTGTTGGTCCAGCTCGAGGAAACCACCCGGCAAATCGACAGCCTGGGGCAAGGCGGTCAGGCCGGGGCGCGCCTGGACATCCTGCGCGCCGATGAAATCGGTGCATTGCGCGAATCGGTCAACCGCTACGCCGGCTCGCTGCGCGACATGCTCAACCGCATTGCCGAGGAGTCGGTTTCCCTGGAGCGTCAGGCCAACGATCTGGCGCAGTTGTCCCACGGCCTGGCCGAGCGCGCTGAAACCCAGCGGCAGGACAACACCTTGTTGGCGACCGCCATCACCGAGATGTCGGCCAGCGCCAGCGAAGTGGCGCACAACACGTCAGATTGCTCCGACACGGCGCAACGCTCTCTGGACGAGGCGCAACACAGCCAGAATCAGGTCAACGACAACAGCCAATTCATCGAAGTACTGGCTACGGACATTTCCGGCGCGGCCGACGCCATCACGCAACTGGGCGCGGACATCGAGCGCGTCGGCAGCGTGCTGGAGGTGATCAAGTCCATCTCGCAACAAACCAACCTGCTGGCGCTCAACGCGGCCATCGAAGCCGCCCGCGCCGGCGAGCAGGGCCGTGGCTTCGCGGTGGTGGCCGACGAAGTCAGAACCTTGGCCGGCCGCACACAAACCTCCGCCAACGAGATTCAGGAGATGATTTCGCAACTTCGCCAAGCCTCGAGTTCGGCGGTCGCGACCATGCAAAACGGCGCCGAACGCACGCGCTCATCGGTGCAGCAGGCGGTCGGCGTCGCCTCCACCCTGGGTACTACGGTCAGAAGCTTCGACGATATCGTCCGGCGCGCGCAGCAGATTGCCGTGGCCGCCCAGGAGCAAAGCCACGTCACCCACGAAATCAACGAACTGGCGGTGCGTATCCATACCTCCAGCGAGCAAGGTGCACGCGACGCCAATGCCTTGCGCGAACTGGGCAAGGGTATGCAGTCGATTTCGGGGCGACTGGGCGAGTTGAGCCGAGGCGGTCGTTGACCAATCGGTTGGGGCTGCCTTGCAGCCCCACGCGGTTGAAGCGCAGCACAAGCACCGTCAGCCATCGCCGGCAACTTCCGATCAAGCCTTGATAGCCACCCACGTAATGCCCGCACAAAGCCCTGCCAAACATAGAACCCCGGCCCCATAACACAGCGTACGCCAAGGCTGCACGCCGCTCAGGTAAGCGACAGTATGCAGCACCCTCGCAAGGGTAAACACCAGGCTCAGCCACACCGTGAGCATGGCCGGTACATTCAAGGCCACCGCCAACCCGCCCAAGGCAAAGAACGCCGGAATGTTCTCCAGATCATTCGCCCACGCCCTGCCCGCTCGAATCACCGGTGCAAGTTCCTGGGCTCGCGGAGCGCGTCGGAAAATAGCGGCGTCCTCGACATTGATGAACGCTTTATGCCGCAGGCGGTAAAAGCCCTGATAGCACGACAAAGCAAACATCTTGAGAAACAGCACCACTGCACAACTGGCATAAACCGACAATGCGCTGTTCATCGCTGGCGACCTCGATCAACACCATTGACCACCAGATACAACAGCGGGCCCGCGGACACGAACACCGCCGTCAGCAACAAGTACGGCAACACGGCAATCGATGATCTGCCGCGCGAGTGGTTGTCCTTCAGCAACCACGCACAAGCGAGCGCCGCCATCAGATAAAGGTCGATCAGAACTTGGGCAGTATCAGGACGGGAAATCAATTGCAGTCCGAATGCGATCAGCGATTGTTCGGCGATCAGCATCGTCCAGCCGGTGTACAGCGAAAACAGCGCCAGCGCTGCCAGCGCAATCATGCGAAGTGCCATGTTCGATTCCTGAATAGGGTTTGCCGGCACAGTAGTGATAGGGTTGGCGGCGCTCAATGACCTCTGAGGTCATCGACAACACCCAAGGAAGGGCCTGGCATGGATGACACGTCGCGACACTATAAAGCGCCCGCCCCGGCCACCACGGCGGGCCAGCAGTTGCGCCATTTGCGCCAACAGGCTGGGCTCAGCCAGCTCGACCTGGCGCTGATCGCCGGGGTTTCGCAGCGCCACCTCAGTTGCATCGAAACCGCGCGCGCCAAACCCAGCCCGAGTACCTTGCACGCATTACTGTCGGCACTCGGTGTCGCGCTGGAGCAATGCAACGAGGTGTTTCTCGCCGCAGGCTACGCGCCGCGCTATGCCGCAACGCCGCTTCAAGCCCCTGCCCTGGAGATGGTGCATGGGGCCATCGCGCACATCCTGCAAGCCAATGATCCAGCACCCGCAATCGTCATCGACAGCAACTGGGACATCACCGCCGCCAATGTGAGTACCGGGCTGCTACTGACGATGGCCGGTGTGCCGCACGACGCGGCCTCGGGCCTGAACCTGCTGGAAACCCTGCTCGCCCCCGGCGGCCTGGGCGATCGCCTGGTCAATGCCCAGGAGATCCGCGCCACGGCCTGGCAACGCGCCTCGCGGGAAGCGCTCGGCAACCCCGCCCTCGCCCAGCGCCTGAGCACCCTGCCTCGCCCGCAGCACGATGTGCCAGGACAAAACGCCAGCCCCGTGCTGCTGACCCGCGTGCACAGCGCAGAGGGCGAGTTGAGTTTTCTGTCCACCTTCACCACCTTCGGCATGCCGCAGGACATCACCGTCGCCTCGCTGCGCATCGAGCATCTGATACCGGCCGATGCCTCGACGCTGCGACGGATGAAAGAAGCGTTCGAGCACTGGAGTGTGGATCATCCTCAATAAGCCTGGGTCAAGCTCGACACGCCCTATTGCGCATAGCGCTTCGCCCCCGCGACACACAGCACCGCCCCCAGCGTGACCATCAGCATCATCCAACTGACGTGCTCGTGCAGCAGCAACGCCGCCAGTGCCAGGCCCAGGAACGGTTGCACCAGTTGCAGTTGCCCCACCGCCGCAATGCCGCCCTGAACCAGCCCTCGGTACCAGAACACGAAGCCGAGCAACATGCTGAACAGTGACACGTAGCCGAGGCTGAACCAGGCCGGCGCGCTGACCTCGGCCAATGCCTGCGCCGCAGGAAAGTTGAGCAAGGTCAGCAGCAGCATCAACGGCAACGCCACCAGCAGCGCCCAACTGATCACCTGCCAGCCGCCCAAGGTCCGCGACAATCTCGCGCCTTCGGCGTAGCCCAGACCGCACACCACCACCGCCGCAACCATCAGCGCGTCGCCCACGGCTGCCCCCTCTCCCCCGGCCAGCCACGCATAGCCCGCGACCAGCCCTGCACCGATCAGCGAAAACACCCAGAACAACGCTCGAGGCCGCTCACCGCCACGCAGCACGGCAAACCCTGCGGTACACAGCGGCAACAACCCGACGAAGACGATGGAGTGCGCGGAAGTCACGTGCTGTAGGGCCAATGCCGTCAGCAGCGGAAAACCGATCACCACCCCCAGTGCGGTGATCACCAGCGACGCCACATCACCTCGCGCCGGTCGCGGTGGGCGCAACATCAGCAACAACAGCGCGCCCAACAGCGCGGCGATCGTCGCCCGGGCACAGGTCAGGAAGGTCGGATCGAAGTCCGCCACGGCCACCCGGGTCGCCGGTAACGATCCGGCGAATATCGCCACCCCGATAAAGCCATTGATCCATCCGCGGGTTGTGTTTTGCATTGCTCAGTCCTCGCCAAATCTGCGCTGAGTAAAGCACTGACAGCTTCGGCGAAGCCATGTACAGTCCCTAACAGTTTGGCCGAACTGTTATGCCCAAAATACCCGCACAGTCGAGGAAACAATGAAGCGCAGCGCCCCGCGAATCGCAGCGGTCATGGATGAGGTTCACGCAAGAATTGCCGCTCGTTCCTACACGCCCGGGACGAAAATCCCCTCGGTCCGAGCCATGGCGCAAACCCTGCAAGTGTCAGTGTCCACCGTGCTGGAAGCCTATGAACGGCTGGTCGCCGAGGGCGTACTCAATGCTCGCCCGGGCTCCGGCTTCTACGTCGAAGGGCCCGTGGCGCCCCTGGCGCTCGCCGAACTCGGGCCGAAGCTCGATCGCCAGGTCGACCCGCTGTGGATCTCGCGACAGTCGCTGGAAACCGCCACCGATGCGTTGAAACCTGGCTGCGGCTGGCTGCCGCCGGCTTGGCTCTATGAAGCTGGGGTACGCAAGGCCCTGCGCAACGTGGCCCGCGCCAGTGCTGCGCAGCTAACCGA
The DNA here is from genome assembly GCF_000425745.1 of Pseudomonas cremoricolorata DSM 17059 = NBRC 16634. Lineage (GTDB taxonomy): Bacteria > Pseudomonadota > Gammaproteobacteria > Pseudomonadales > Pseudomonadaceae > Aquipseudomonas > Aquipseudomonas cremoricolorata. The sequence goes on from NZ_AUEA01000002.1 coordinate 468,980, forward strand.
ATACGCCTCACCCCTTGGCCACGGCCCGCTCAGGCAATTTCTATCGCGACGCCTGGCCGCCAGCGGCATCGACGCTGCGGCTGAGCAGATCATGCTCACCGAGTCGGGCACCCAGGCTATCGACCTGATTTGCCGTTTCCTCCTCGAACCGGGCGACACCGTGCTGGTGGACGACCCCTGCTACTTCAACTTCCAGGCCCTGCTCAAAGCCCACCGGGTCAATGTCGTGGGCGTGCCTTACAGCACAACGGGCGCAGACATCGAGGCTTTCGGCACTGCACTCGCCGCGCACTCACCCAGGCTCTACATCACCAACTCCGGCATCCACAACCCCACCGGCGCAACACTGTCCCCGGTGACGGCGCATCGACTGTTGAAGTTGGCCGACGCCTGCAACCTGATCATCGTCGAAGACGATATCTTCGCCGATTTCGAAACCACTCCCGCACCCCGCCTCGCCGCCTTCGATGGCTTGTCTCGGGTCATCCAGATAGGCAGCTTCTCCAAAACCGTCTCCGCTTCGATTCGCTGCGGCTACATCGCCGCCCGAGGTGACTGGATCGAGCGCCTGGTCGACCTGAAGATCGCCACCTCGTTCGGCGGCGGGCGCCTGGCGGCCGATATCATCCACCAAGCGATTACCGACAGCGGTTACCGAAAACACATGGAAAGTGTCCGCCGCCGGCTCAACGAAGAACGACAAAGAATTGCCCCGAAACTCAGCGCCCTCGGCATCGAGCCGTGGATGATGCCCAAGGCCGGCATGTTCCTCTGGTGCCAATTGCCCGAGCACATGGATGCCGCGGTACTGGCCAGAACTTGCCTGAAAGACGGTGTGGTACTGGCGCCAGGCAATGCATTCAGCCAGTCGCTGACGGCGGGGGATTATCTGCGTTTCAATGTCGCCCAGGCAGGCAATGGCAAACTCTATGAAGTGCTGGCGCAAGCGATGGACGTTTGTGCGGCTAACACTAAGTAGTAGCAGCCGCTTTGCTCAGCCACTCGGCCCGGGTCATCTCCCAGATCTCGACACTCATCGACCCGGCAACGAACTCGCCCTCCTGCACCGCCACCCTGCGCATGCCCTCATGTTCCGAGACCTTGCGCGACGCGGTGTTGGCCACCGCCTTGGGCACCTGCATCACAGGCCGCCCCAGCGTTTCGAACCAATACCGGTTCACCACCCGGCACGCCTCACGCATATACCCCCGGCCCCACCACTGCGGCGCCAGCCAGAAGCCGCGATTGTTGCCCGGCTCGTCGTACAGGCTGATGCTGCCCACAACACACTCGGCATCGTCACGCAGACGAATCATCCAATGCCACTCCCGCCCCTCAGCCATGGCCGGCAAGGCCAGATCGCGCACATACACCAGCGCCCCGTCGCCTGGGTACGGCCATGGGATACGGCTATTGAGGTAGCGCACCACCTCCCACTGGGGGAACAGTGCCTGAATGGTGGGGGCGTCCGAGAGCGTTAGCGGGCTGAGGATGAGGCGGTCGGTGCGCAGGGTGGGGAGGCTGTCCATTGCGGTGGGTCCTTGGCGGGTTGATGGCCTGCGCCGAACAAGATGGGCCGATACGATTAACGAAGATCGACTGCCCGCGTTCGCAGCCATCCTATTGAAGGTAGGCATCAGCTGCCAGCCTTGATGTGGCGCTTGGAAAACTGCCCTGAAACCGAGGTAACATCAAAACGCCATGGCACAGCCCAGGCGAGCTGTTCACGGATCGACCAAACACTATCGAAAGGATCTTCATATGTGGGTAGACAAGGTTCAGGTGGGTATCGACCTGGCCACCAGCGTAACCATCCTGATTGCGGCTGGAACCTTCTGGGCCAACGCCAGAAAAGAGCGAAAAATCGGAGTTGCCGACAGTGCCAGGTCGACCATCATCGACAATATCAATGCTTCCATTACCGATATGGCCCAATCGTTCAACGCGTTCGTGAGGTTGAGCACTTCAATCGAAGACACCATCAATACACCGCTTCGCCTCGGTGAGACCTACTTGGCAGCTCGTTTGAAATCGGGACAGCTATCGGCTGCGGAAATCATCGCGCAGTTCTCCAACAGCGTCACCGCCATGGGCGAGTTCTATGAAAAAGGCGAAATGCTGAAGTACACGATCTTCCCATCGCTCTACTCGATCGGCGATGAGCACGAGGCCGTGGAGATCATCAAGAAAGAAATCACCGACGTGATGAATTCCCATAACCAGTGCAATTCGACGCACCTGTCTTACCTGAGATCGATCCTCGCCCTCGACTCCAAAATAAAGGCATTGCAAGCGGAGGGCATCGAGCTGTCGGGTTCGAACATCATGAGTGAGCTGTGTCGCGTGGTGGATGACAGCGATCACTTTCCATTCCTGGAGTCGTTCTTGAAAACCGAGCACGAACAGCTCTTCCAGCAATCGATTGCAAAATCCATCACTGACATGACCGATGAAGAAAAGAATATTCGCAATACGCTGCTCAACACATTGCTGGGAATGATGATTAGCGAATCGGAAACGGTGATCGCTTATGCCTTCAAGAGACTCAGCTACAAGGTTCAGGAAAACCGGATTCAATGCAAAGAGTTTCTCGTCACGTTGAGTGCAGTCTCCAGCAAGATGCAGCAGCGTTCCAGTGACTTCTCCATCAAGCAAGCCTATGTCGATTTGAGTTCGGAACGTTACTTTGATACCAAGGGGACGATCAGATAAATCTCCGGGTAAGCATGGGCTCAAGCGCTGGCTGAACCGCGGCACTTGTCACCTGGCCAGCAGAAACACGTGGCGCAGCAGTTGTCAGCGCGACAGGCCGATAGACAGCCCCGATTCGATCTGCGCCTTGGGCACGGCGTCGATGCCGGCCCGCAGAAACCGCGAGATGACGCAGTATGAAAACAACACTACTTGCAGTTGCCCTCTGCCTCGGATCGATGGCTGCGGTGGATGCTGCACCCAAAGAGGCATCCCGGGATACGACCGCCCTAAAGATCGTGCCCGGCAGGCTCGCTATCGATAGAAATGGAATCGCCGGCATCGCCTTGTACGAATCGACGGGCGCGCTAGACGCGCAACAGGCCTCGGTACGCAGTGCGGTAGTTATCGTCCATGGGCATCTGCGCAATGCCCATACCTACTTCGAAAGCGGACTCAGGGCGATCGCTCGATCCCACAAAGAAGGCCAGGTGTTACTGATAGCGCCACAATTTCCGGCACAGCAGGATGTTCAGCGAAACGCTCTGCCAGCGGGCACCCTGCGATGGACCTCGCAGAGCTGGATGGCCGGCGACAGCGCACTAGCACCTGCGGCGTTGAGCAGCTTCGATGTTTTCGATGCCATTCTCGACAAACTCAATGACAGATCCAGGTTTCCTAATCTGAAAGAAATCGTCATCGCGGGCCATTCTGGAGGCGGCCAGGTGGTACAGCGCTACGCGGTATTACGACACCCGCCCCGCGCAGGCGAGGGTGATTCGGTGCTGGTACGATTCGTGGTCGCCAATCCCTCGTCCTACGCGTACTTCGACGCCTGGCGTCCAGAGCCCGTGAACAGCGCAGATTGCCCTGCCTATAACACCTGGAAGTATGGCCTCGATGACCTGCCCAGTTACGCCTCGAGCAAAGACGCGTCCACCTTGTTACGTCGCTATATCCAACAGGATGTGACCTATCTATTGGGCGGGAACGACACCGACCCCAACCATCCGGCCCTGGACAAAAGCTGCGCGGCGCAAGCACAAGGCCCGTTCAGGCTGGCCAGAGGGTTGAGTTACTACAGCCACTTGGTTAAGCAGCAGCCCGATGTGATCAACAGGCAGAGGCTGATGATCGTTCCGGGGGTCGGCCACAGCGCCGATGGCATATTCAATTCAGATGCCGGTCAGAAAGCACTGTTTGGTGGCTGACCGAAACCCTAGCCTGATCTACGGCTGCGGCTTGTGCAGTTCATCCACCAATGTGCGGTTGAACTTCGCGGCATCTTCCATCTGCGGAGCATGCCCTCGTCCGGGGAATTCAACGAGCCGTGCATGGGGGATCATCTGCGCGGCTCTTTTACCCAGCACCTTGTAATTGCCCAGCGTCTTCTTGATCTCAGCAGACGCGATATCGCTGCCAATGGCCGTGGTGTCGGCATCCCCAATCAGCAGCAGCGTCGGAACCTTGAGGTTCGGCAGTTCGTAGTAGACCGGCTGGTTGAAAATCATGTCGTAGATCAGCGCCGAGTTCCACGCCACGCGCTTTTTCCCCGGACCATTGTTCAGCCCGGCGAGCATATCCACCCAGCGGTCGTACTCAGGCTTCCAACGCCCGGCGTAATAGGTGTTCTGCTCGTAGGTACGAATGCCTTGCGCCGACAGTTCGAGCTCACGCTCATACCATTGATCGACACTGCGCCAAGGCACGCCCAACGCCTTCCAATCCTCGAGGCCAATAGGATTGACCATCACCAGCCGCTCGGTCTGCTGCGGGTACATCAACGCATACCGAGCCGCCAACATCCCCCCTGTCGAGTGCCCCATGACGACAGCATTCTCAACGCCCAGGCTGCTCAACAGTTCACGCGTATTCGAGGCAAGCTGCTGGAACGAGTACTGATAGGCCGCAGGCTTGGTAGACGTACAAAAGCCCACCTGGTCAGGCGCGATCACACGATAACCCGCCGCCGACAACGACTTGATCGTGTCCTCCCAAGTCGCCCCGCAGAAGTTCTTGCCGTGCAACAGCACCACTGAACGGCCATTGGAATTGCCTGCCGCCGGCACGTCCATGTAGCCCATCTTCAAGGGCTGGCCTTGGGACGTGAACTCGAAATGATGCAAGGGGAAGGGGTATGTGAAGCCTTGCAATTCTTGGCCGTAACCAGCTTGAGCGCCGGGCACGGCATCGGCCGCCAGCGTGACGGTCGAGCATGTGCTGGCGAGTAGGATGGAACCTGCTAGTAGTGCCTTCATCACTGCATTACACCACGCTGGGTCAGAATTCGGGGGCTGCCTTGGAGGCGTTGGTACGTCAAGGTGTTGGGTTCGAGGTTAACTGATTCGATGGCGTGAGGTCAGTTTGTCCGTTGGAGGTGTCGACGCAAGGTAAGCGGCCAGCGAACACACCTTCAGAATCCCAGCATTAAGGGCGATGGTGTCCACCTAAAAAATACGTGGACACCATCGCCCTTACCGCAAGGATCACCATGCGCCAGCGCACCTCTTATCCGAAACCGTTCAAAGCCCAAGTTGTTCAGGAATGCCTGCAACCTGACGTGTCGATCGCCAGCATCGCCTTGCGCCATGGCATCAATGCCAACTTGGTGCGCAAATGGATACCGCTCTATCGCGACCGTCAACCTGACGCGCTCCCGGCATTCTTGCCACTGACGATGAAGCCTGAGTCTGAGCCTTTGGAAGCAACGTTGGCGCGTATTGAGATTCCATTCAAACAGCAAACATTCACGGTGACTTGGCCCACTGTCGACCCCGACGGCTGTGCGCGTTTCATTCGTGGTCTCGTCACATGATCCGCATCGATACGATCTGGCTCGCCACCGAGCCCATGTACATGCGTGCCGGCACCGAAACGGCGTTGGCCCGTGTTGTTGCGGTCTTCGGTGCGGCGAAGCCGCACTGCGCTTACCTCTTCGCCAATCGTCGCGCCAACCGGATGAAAGTGCTGGTGCATGATGGCGTTGGCGTTTGGCTCGCAGCACGTCGACTCAACCAAGGTAAATTCCATTGGCCGGGCATTCGTCACGGCGCTCAAGTGGAATTGGACAGCGAGCAAGTTCAGGCGCTCATCGTAGGGTTACCTTGGCAACGCATGGGTGCCAACAGCACCATCACACGGCTTTAGTACTGACTATTGGCCTAACCGCCAATCGCCGCCAGTGTGTTGCTCTGGCATTATTGGCGGCATGACTTCTTTATCTGACCTCGACAAACTGACCCCAGCAGAGCTACGTGCGCTGCTTGAGCAGACGCTGACATTGCAGTCTCAAGTCGAGTCGATGAGCCGCAAGATCCAGAACGACAAGATCATCATCGAGCAACTCACGCACGAGATCGCCGTTCTCAAACGCCATAAGTACGCCAAGCGCAGCGAACAAATCAGCCCAGAGCAAGGCCGCTTGCTCGATGATTTGCTCAGCATCGACCTTGAAGCTATCGAGGCGGAGTTGAATGCACTTCACCCCGATCCCGCCCCGAAAGAACCAGGCCAAAAACCGAAGCGTGCACCACTGCCTCCACAGCTTCCACGTACAGTTATCCACCATGAGCCCGACAACACCCAATGCGCGTGTGGCTGCCAGCTTCAGTGCATCGGTGAAGATGTCAGCGAAAAACTGGACTATACGCCGGGTGTATTCACGGTTGAGCAGCATGTACGTGGAAAGTGGGCCTGCCGGGCTTGTGAAACACTGATACAGGCGCCGGTTCCAGCATACGTCATCGATAAAGGTATCCCTACAGCAGGACTGCTGGCCCATGTGATGGTGGCCAAGTTCGCTGACCATCTGCCGTTATACCGACAGGAAAAGATCTTTGGCCGTGCTGGCCTGGCGATTCCACGCTCGACGCTGGCACGTTGGGTTGGGCAAACCGGCGTGCAACTTCAACCGCTTGTTAATGCCCTGCGTGAAGCGGTGCTGGCTCAACCGGTCATCCACGCCGATGAAACACCGGTACAGATGTTGGCACCCGGTGAAAAGAAAACCCATCGAAGTTATGTGTGGGCCTACAGCACCACGGCTTACGCAGAATTGAAATCCGTGGTCTACGACTTAAGCCCGAGCCGTGCAGGCGAGCATGCGCGCAACTTCCTGGGCGACTGGCGCGGCAAGTTGGTATGCGATGACTTTGCCGGCTACAAGGCCAGTTTCGAGCAGGGCATCGTAGAGATTGGCTGCATGGCCCATGCACGACGCAAGTTCTTCGATTTGCATGCGGCGAACAAGAGTCAGCTGGCCGAGCAGGCCCTTCTGACGATTGGCGCGCTCTACGAGATAGAACGGCAGGCCAAGGACATGAGCGAAGAAGACCGCCGACGAATACGTCAGAGCGACGCGGTTCCCATCGCTGAAAAACTGCATGACTGGATGCTGACCCAGCGCGAGCTCGTGCCCGAAGGCTCGGCCATCGCCAAGGCTCTCGATTACAGCTTGAAACGCTGGGTAGCGCTGACGCGCTACCTGGACGATGGATCTGTGCCCATCGACAACAATCAGGTCGAGAACCAGATACGGCCATGGGCACTCGGGCGCTCGAACTGGTTGTTTGCCGGGTCGCTACGCAGTGGTAAACGAGCGGCTGCGATCATGAGTTTGATCCAGTCGGCGCGCATGAATGGGCATGATCCGTATGCCTATCTCAAAGATGTACTGACGCGGCTGCCGACACAGCGGTACAGCAAGATAGAGCAGTTGCTGCCGCACAAGTGGGCACCCTTTTAGCTGCGCAATGTACGCTGCTCAGACACTAACACAACATTAAAGGAATTCGGTATGATCCGGCGTTATCAACCTTGCGACATTAACCATGTCCTCGATCTGTGGCTGGATGCTTCAATCAAGGCACATGATTTTATTCCTGAAGCGTTCTGGCGGGAGCAATTAGGTGCCATGCGCGACCATTATCTACCACAAGCCGAAAATTTTGTAATTGAAGGCGAAGGTCGGGTACTTGGTTTTATGTCGTTGCATGAGAATCGTCTAGAAGCGTTGTTTGTCAGTTCTCACGCCCAAGGACGTGGGTTGGGGCGACAGCTACTGCAAGAGGCCAAGCGCTTACGTACGGCTCTTGAACTGAATGTCTATAGTGCCAACGAACGAGCAATAGCATTTTATCAGGCTGGCGGTTTTTCAACTGTTGCTGAGTCGCATGATCCAGTTACGGGGCAGCAGGAGCTTACAATGCGCTGGAGTTACAACTGAACAACTCGGTTGGCCGGTGAGGATCGATGGTCTGATCCATTTGGCTCACATCACTGGGCATGATCTATATGCCTACTGGCTCAAAGGTTTGCTGACGCGGCTGCCAACGCAGCCGGCCAGCGAGGGAGCAGTTGCTGCAGCATCAGTGCCGGCAAGTATTGGCCTGACTTACTCAAGGTGAGTTCGCCGGACGCTTACGACGCAAGTGACTGGCATGAAAACCAAACAAGCCAAGCTCTTCCGGCCTTATTTTTGATCGATCCCGACGTTCCAGCTGGGATGACGGATAAGGTGCGGTTCATATTCGTGAAGGTAACGCTAAGCTTACCGGTCCATAGTTATGAGGTGGACTGAAATGACTGCTTCGATTGATCCGAGCGTTCTCTTGGCCAGTGCGACCTTGCTGCTCGCCTACCTAGACTCGAAAGACCGGACGAAACTATTGATTCGGCGTGGCGGCTTCGCAATTCTCACCGCGTTCATAGCCATCCGATATGCCGAAGAGCTGAAGCTTCTTCTCTACACACCCGGAGAGGCTGGCTGGCAGACGATCTTACAAGGCTATGGGCTTTTGTTGGGCTTGGTGGTGTACATCAGCCTGCTGCCGGCCATGGTCATATTCTGGCGACATGTCGATAAGCACAATCATCAATAAGCAACTCTGCCGATCGGAGGGTTCAGATGGATGGGACCGCCGCGTTTTTCATGTGTGGGCGATTCTGCTGGTTCAATGCGTGCCATCGAATCACGTCCACGCCTCGCGACCATCCTCAAAGCACCAAACGAAACCTCCCGGCACCCAACACTCACCATTCCTGTTGAGCCAAAATATGTCTTCATCCAGCTGATCCTCATCGGGAAAGGCTCGGAGGTAGGCGTCAACCTGTTCCTCAACGCTGCCGGTCAAAAATGAATCAGCCGCCAGCTTGACCCGTCCCTCGGTGAGCAGCCTGCGCAAGATCTGTAGAAAAAACGTTTTGCGCTCTTCGAAACCTGACTGAGATAACGCTTGGGCCAGGTTGAGCCACAGGGCATTTACATCGAACCCTTCGCTGAATTTCACGATTTGGCAATACGTTTCGTCACTAATGTTCATGACATTCATTAGAACTCAAGCCCCACTTATCGGCCCTCGCTGCAAATACACGTTAGCCGCAAGCCCCAACGATTTCACCCGCCACCCTCGTAGCGCCCTAACTGACTCATGCCTTTTTTGCTAGAATTCCGTCTTTCGTCGCGAACGAACCAGCGATTCCACTCCGCATCCAAAACCCCCTACCCGCTCACCGCTGCTGCCTCAGACCAGCAGCAAACCACGCAGACCCAGCATGTCCCCAAAATCAGCCACACCCCAACGCCTCGAACCCTCCCGCCGCTTCTCGGTCGCCCCCATGATGGATTGGGGCTACTTATGCTAACAGCCTTGATCTACGCGACCTGCCAGCATTTAGCACCGCCTTCGTACCAACTATGTACCACCTTCTCTTAGCAGAATCACTCGAACATCATCGGTATCCGGCCAAAAGCTGTCTTCCAATTTCCCAGGCGCCGGATCAATTTTGGCTTAGCAGCAAACTATCAGGCTCATATGCAACGTGGCGCGATGGCAAGCGCAGCTCTGATTTAGCTTGACAATTTTCTTTAGACCTTCAAGAATTTAGCCATACCGGACTGGTCTCGTTCGGTGCTGCTGGCCTTGCGCGAATTCTTTGGATACGAGACCAACCTGCTACAACCGCTTCACCCCTTCTTTTTGATACGAAACTTGACCCTAGTCAGGTGCACCACGGCCCGCCAGCTGCTGTATAAATCTTGTGCATCTGTATGAGGTGTTTACATGGTTCGTATTCCCGTTACATTGGCCGACTTCGAAAGTGGCCGCGTCAAGAGCTCTGTTTCCAAGCTTGCCAAGCATCATCCCGGCCAGCCTGTTAAGCCAAAGCGGTCATCGGTGCAGCAAATCTTTGCCCAGATATTGGGATATGGTGGATACGAAGAGCTGCGCTCGCAGGCCAAACAAAATGGCCCTCTCTATTCCGGTCAACCGCTGGCAATAGCCCAATACATTGCTCCCATTTCACTACGCATATCGCGCTACTGGGGTTTGTCAGCGAGAAAAGCAGAGTACGTAGCGGCTGCCCTGGGCCTAATGCATCTTGACGCATTCCGCCCCACAGCTCGTCATGTTCAATCACTGCCTTTACGTGAAGTCAGGGTGAGTCCATCCAGCTCCTGGGCTAACCATGGCGTTTCAGCCAGACCAATCTTCGAAGCTATGCTTCAAGCTAGAGTTACGCCGATGGCGGACATTGCAGCCAGTCTGGAAGCACTGAAGCCATCAACCCAGATGATCGCCACCCTGGAAGCACTGAAACCAATGGCCCAACTGGCAGCCAGCCTGGAAGCACTGAAACCAACAGCACAGATGGAAGCCATGTTGGAGGCAAT
>NZ_AUEA01000003.1 GCF_000425745.1 Pseudomonas cremoricolorata DSM 17059 = NBRC 16634
ATGCCCGCTGTGCGGTGAATCTTCGCCCGGCGGCTGGCCGGCTGCTTGATGCCAATGGGCACATAGCAGGCGCCTGCGGCCAGCACGCCGAGGACCGCGATGATCTGCTGACGCCCGCGCGGCAGGCTGACGGCAACCGGCATCTGCGCCTGTACGCCCGATTCGATCAGGCAGGCGGCGACGGCGAGGGCGCGTTGAGTCAGTTCGGCAAAGCTCAGCGCGCCTGCATCATCGATCAGCGCGGTGCGTTCGGGGGCGTGCAGGGCGCGGGCGAAGACATCGGTATGCAGGCCGCGCAAGCGGCGCGGCTGTCCGCTGTCATTGGCCTGTGCCCTCACCATTGCCTGGCGCTCAGGCAGTAACTCAACGGCCGCGTTTCGCCATGCCTCGGCGTCGCTTGCCAGCCCGTTCAGCAGGTGGGTGTAGGCGGCGAACATGTCATCCAGCAGGGCTTCGGGGAACAGCGCCTCAACCGCGTCCCAGGCCAGCAGCAGGCCCTGATCGGTTTCATACACCTGATGATCCAGCCAGACCTGCGGCGTCTGCGAAATCATGTACGACAGCTCGCCCAAATGGGCAGCGCAGTCGCTGCCCACCAGCGCAGTGCCCAGGTTGCAGGCGAATACCACCGGCGCGGCGAGTTGTTCATCCGGGCGTGCGCGGGCCAGATCGCGCAGCACGCTGACCCCCGAGTAACTGCCGTGGGCTACGTCCGCGTGCAGTTGGCTCTGCAATTGTCGGGCGCGTTGGCTGAAGGTTTGCGGCGTCCGGCAATCGCATTCCAGCAGCACCAGGCTGGTGAAGTCGGCGATGGCGTCATCGATGCCGGGGTGTTCGATCTGGCGGTCGAACAATGGAACGTTGATCAGAAACCGCGACTGCGAGCTCCAACGTGCCAACACCTCGGCGTAGGCGCTGAGCAATAGCACCGCGGGGGTGATCTGCTGTTCGGCCGCGCGCTGGCGCAAGGCTTGCCACACGTGAATCGGCAGCGTGTGAGTGCGTCGAGTGAAGCGGGTCTGCTCGAGCGTTCGCGGCGCGACCGCCAGTGGCAGTTCAGGGCCGCCCGGCAGGCTGTCCAAGCGGGCCTGCCAGTACGCCTGGGCCTGTGCTCGTGCCTGGCTACGCAGGCTGTGTTCCTGCGCGAGGTACTCGCCGAAATGCCACCTTGTCGGGTCTGGCTCGAGCGTGTCTGAATCGGCATCGGTGGCGTAGCAGCGCGCCAGGTCACGCAGCACGATGTTCAGGCTTTGCACATCGGCCACCAGCAGGTCGATGTCCACGTGCAGGCAACTGCGTCCGCTGCCCAGCAGGCTCAACTCAAGGCCCATCACCTGACCTTCTGCGACGTTCAGGCGGCGATGGGACAACCGCTCACGAACCTCGGTGAGCGCCGCCGTGGTGGCCGGCTCGTCGAACTCACGCAGGTCGTGCACCACCAGCGTCAGGCGCGACGCCTGGGCAGCGATGCGTTGCTGGCCGTCTTCATCGAAGTGCGCGCGGAGCATGCCGTGGGTGCAGCGCAGGCGGTGCCAGGCATTCTCCAGCCGCTCGGGTTCGAGCGTGGGGCCGGTCAGTTCCAGATACGCATGGCAGCCGACGCCGCCCAGGGTCTGTTGATCCTGGCGCCCGATCCAGTAGGCATGCTGCACATCGGTCAGGGCGAACGGCGCCTGTGGATCGAACCCGGTCACCCGCGGCAAGGGTTCGATTTTGGCGCTGTCGGCCTGCACTTGGCCCATCAGCGCCCACCAGGCGGCCACGCTCGGGGTCTCCATCAAATGGGCGAAGCTGACCTCTGCGCCGAGCTTGCGCCAGACGCTGGCCAGACGCATGACACTGAGGGAATCCAGCCCGTGTTCGATCAGGTTGTCGTGCTCGGCGATCGCGGTCTGCGCTGCAGGCAACAAAGCCTGTACCTGCTCGGTCAGGGCCGCTTTGCTGAGCGGGCGAGTGCTGGGGGCGGTGTGTCGGGTGTTCACGTGCTCGGTCCCTCGGTGGTGCGAAAGTCAATGAATGCAGCGATCGATACAACAGCGTGCTGGCCCATCACTGCGGGGCCGAGGCCAACGTCCGCGCACTGCGCGCAGGCGCATCGGCAGGCGCCTCGACGGCCACCAGGCAACGGGAAATGCTGGCGAATTTCTCGATGGTTTCCTGCAACTCGCGCGCAGGCGTGGACGGCGCGACGATCCCGGCCCCGGCTTGCAGCCAGGTCTGGTCGCCCTGCCGGAACAACGAGCGCAACACCAGCGCGGCATCCAGCGAGCCGTCACAATCGACCATCATCACGCTGCCGCTGTAGGGGCCGCGCGGCTGGTCTTCCAGGCGTTGTATGGCCTCGATGGCCGGTTGTTTCGGGATACCCGACGCGGTCACCGCCGGGAACAGCGCCGCGAAGGCGTGCCAGGCGTTGGTGCTGGCGCGCAACTGGCCCTTGACCCGCGAGGCCAGGTGCTGCACCGGACCGCGTTCGCTGACCGTCATGAACTCGCAGACCTGCACCGAATCGGCCTCGCAGATGGCCTGCAGCTCTTCGACGGCAAGCTTCACCGACACCGCGTGTTCAGCGATTTCCTTGACGTCGCGCAGCAGGTCGCGGCGCAGCTCCAGCGTCTGCTCGAGGGTCTCGCCCATTGCCCGGGTGCCGGCCAGGGGTTGAGTACTGACCTGGCCAGTGGCGCTCACCTCGACCACGGTTTCCGGGCTGAAGCCGACGATCTGCAGGGTGTCGCGGCTGAGCACGAAGGAGCGCGCCGGTGTGTTCTGGCTGCGGCCCAGGCGGTAGCTCGCCAGCAGATCCACTTCACCGGGCACCGGCACCTTGCGTGACAGGATGACCTTGTCATAACGCCCGGCGTGAATCTCGCCCACGGCGCGTGCCACTTGCGTCTGATAATGCGCTGCGCCGTGGCTTTCGATCGCAGGCACCAGCAAAGCGCGGCCTGTCAGTGACGCAAGATTGCCCGGCACACTCAGCTGGCGGTCAAGCGCGGCGACCTCTTCGCAGAGTGCGGCGAGGGTCTGTGGGTCGAGTGCGCGCACCAGCGCCTGGTTGGCGCAAAAGCGCACCTCCCGTTGTGGCACCACCAGTTCCAGCAAGGTCTCCTGGCTGGCCGGGTTGTCGACGCCGTGAATCACGCTGGCCATTTCGAAGCGGGCGGCGCCGTAGGCGCGCCAGCCTTGCAGCGACAGGGTGCCCAATGCCTGGGCGATCATTTGGCAAGGATCGTCCGCGTGCAGAATCAGGTGCTGCTCGCCGTGGTGCAGGCTGACGCTGTTGCCGCTGGCCTGAAGGCTCGCCTTGCGTCCGAGCGCCACGTGCCAGACCCCCTCGCGCTCGTAGAGCGTGGCGTCATCTTGCAGGTGGCGGCGCAGCAATTCACTGGCCAGCTCCATGGGGCTGGCGGTCAGCGGCAATGACTGTTCGATAAAAGTGTCCAGTGGCGCGCGGGTTTCGACTGGGCGTTGCTCCAGGCTGCGGGCCAGGCGGCGCTTGTCGACCTTGCCGATGGGCGTGAGTGGCCAGTGATGGACGAATTCGATCTGGTCCGGGCACTTGAAACCGGCCAGGCCCCTGGCCATGAGAAATGCCCGCACCTGCGCAAGGTCCGGTTGCTGGCCGTCGGTGATCAGAAACGCACAACTGCGCTCACCGAGGCGCTCGTCCGGCAGGCCGACCAGTGCGGCGCTGACGATAGAGGGGTGGAAACACAGCGCCTGCTCGACCTCTTCGGTCGCGATTTTTTCGCCCGCACGGTTGACCTGTTCCTTGATGCGCCCTTCGACCACCAGGTTGCCGTCGGCGGTCCAGCGCGCCAGATCACCGGAGCGGTAATAACCGTCCGGGGTGAACGAACGAGCGTTTTGCGCCTGAGCCCGGTAGTAACCGCGCAGGGTGTAGGGGCCGCGCGTCAGCAGCTCACCTGTCTCACCAGGCGCGACGTCCAGACCGTCCTCGTTCACCAACCGCACTTCGTCATCAGCACACAGCGGCCGACCCTGACTGTGCAGGACTTGCTCCAGCGGATCGTCCAGCCGGGTGTAGCAGAGCAGACCTTCGGCCATGCCAAACACCTGTTGCAGGCCACAGCCCAGGCCTGGCGTGACCTTGCTGGCCAGCAACGATTCGCAGCGGGCGCCGCCTACTTGCAGGTATTTCAGACTGCCAAGATCGGCGTCGTCCCATTCCCGCGCTTCCAGCCAGACCTGCACCAGCGGTGGCACCAGCGAGGTGAGGGTGACGCCTTCGCGCTCGATGAGCGCAAAGCATTCATCAGGCCCTGGCGTGTGGGCCAACACCGCTGTGCCGCCGCTAGCCAAGGTGCCCAGCACGCCGGGGCATGCCAGCGGGAAATTGTGAGCGACGGGCAGAGCCGCAAGGTACACGCTGTGCTCGTCAAGGCCACACAGCGCGGCCGAGGCGCGGGCGTTGTAGGCGTAGTCGGCGTGGGTCCGCGGAATGAGTTTCGGCGTGCCGGTGGTGCCACCTGACAGCAACAGCAGTGCCGGATCGCGGTGGTGCGGCTCGGGCAGCGTCGGCGGTTGCCCGGCCCACTGGCTACCGCTGTGCGCGATGTTCGTCAGGGTCGGACCAGCGGCCTCATCGCTGTCGAGGATCACATGCTTGATGCAGGGTCGTTCGGCGGCGACCTCCCGTGCCAGTGCTGCGTAGTCGAACCCCATGAAGCGCTCTTTGCAGATATAGGCCACCGGCTCGGCCAGATCGCACAGCGCCCCGATGTCGCTCTGGCGTTGCGCAGGCATGGCCAGAATCGGCAGCGCGCCCAGGCGCAGCAGGCCGAACAGCGTGGTGACGAAGGCGATGCCATTGGGCAGTTGCAGCAGCACCCGGTCTCCTTTTTGGATGCCCTGGCGGGCGAACCCCCAGGCCAGGTGATCGGCCTGCCGGTCGAGCTGCGCATAGCTCAGGCGGGTGTCCTGTTCAACCAGCGCCACCGCTTCGCCCCGAGCCTGCGCCCATTGCCGCAGGCATTGCCCCAAGGTAAAGGGCTGCCAGTGGCCCCGGCGCTCGAATTCATCGCACTGGGCATCGGGCCAAAAAGTGAAGTCGGTGTTCGTCATCGCTGCTCTCCAGAAGAACCGCACCAGGCACGAGGCCCGCTTGCGTGAGTGACGGTGCCGATTCACGGCGCAGATACCGAGCCCCTTGCGCTGTTCGGCACGCAAAAACAAACAGTAATGATTCGCATCGGCGACCAATACCCAAAACCGGTTTTGCGTAACCCGATCCGGATTTTTTAGAACCATTGGGTTGGTGGTCATAACCAAACAACTGCGCAGCAGTAGCGGGAACATGCTTGCCGCTGCCGCTGATCTTGGGTTTGCTTTTGCTTTTGCGAAGCACGCTTGCACGCGCCGCAGTTCATGCCTGGCGACACGAACCCGCCACGGAAAGCAGACACAACGAAGCCCCGGACCCTTGCAGTCCGGGGCTTTAGGATCACTCAGTTGATCTGAAAGCCTGCCTTCAACAGCGGCGTCGGGTCATAGAAAAAGCGTTCGAACACCACCTGATTGCCTTTCCAGGATTGCAGGGCCAGCTCCTCGATCCGCACCCGCTCGCCGTTCTTCAGGGTCCATTCGGCGTGCCATTCGATAACCACCAGGTTGCCGTCGATGAGCACGCTGGGTGCGCTGATTTCATGCACGGCGCTGGTCCACTCAGCGGCTTCTGTATTGCGCGCAAGGCTCGCGGCGCGGCCGATACGCGGTGGCTGGTTGTTCTCCTGAATAACCACGTCTTCAGCGTAAAACGCCAGCAGGGCGGCGTCGGATCTGCCCTCGACGGTGTAGCGAATCAGCTGCTCGATGATTTCCTTATCAGGCATTACGTACCTCCAGTGCGGTGTTGGCGGATGGGTGATTGCCCTCGCGCAGCGGCATGCGTTTCAGAGCGATGCCGATGACGATCATCAACACCAGGCCCAGCCCTGCGGTGCAGATGAACAGGCTGGCATAACCCAGCCAACCGGCCAGCATGCCGGCCAGCATGCCAGCGCCGATGTTGAACACCTGCTCGGTGCATTGCAGCACGGTGAAGTCAGTGCCGGCCTGTTCCGTGGACGCCCAGCGCATGAACAGCGTGAAGAACGCCACGTAGGCGACGCCTGCGGCCACCGAGTTGATCAGATCGACCGCCAGCGCCAGGTTGAAGTCCAGTTTCAGCCCCGTGGCGGGCAACAGCCACAGCAGGATCGAGCAGGCCGAGAGCAGACCGGCGATCCAGGCCACCCGGCGCACGCCGAAGCGCTCGATCAACAGGCTGCCGAAGGGCGCGCTGAACAGGGCGATGCACAGCGTGCCTGCACCGTTGATGGTGCCGATCTCGCTCATCGACAGGCCGCCGTCGACCATCAGTGGGCCGATCATGCTGCCTTTCATGGTGGTGGCGAAGAAGAACGTCGCCGCCACCAGGATCGCCCAACCGGCACCCGGCCTTGCGAGCATGCGCCAGAGGCTGGCGTGTCGTGCGCCGCTGCCTTCAGGCCCCGCGGCGCAAGGCTGTCGGGTCGCGTCCGGACCGCCGATCACAGGCGCGGTGCACAACAAGACCAGCGCGCCGAGAATGACGAACGTCAGGGCTTGCCCGCCGTGTTCGTACAGGGTCACGGTCAAGGCGCCGCCGAGCATCATGCCCACCGAGAAACCGCCGATCTGCAGGGCGTTGGCCCAGCCCAGTGCGCGGCCTTGCAGCAGCTCGATGGCCAAGCCATCGGTGGCGATGTCCTGTGTTGCACTGAGCGTGTTGGCCAGAAACAGCAGCGCCAGCATCCAGGCCCCGACGCCGTCGCTTTGGGGCAACAGCGCGATGACGAACAAGATCGCCGCAAGGCCCACCTGCATAGGCACGATCCAACTGCGTCGGGGGCCGAGCCGCCCGCCGTCGAAGCGGTCGACCCACGGCGCCCAGAGGAACTTCACCGCCCACGGCAGCACCAGCAGACCGAGCATGCCGATCATTTGCAGTGAAACGCCCTGAGCCCGCAGGATGACCGGCAGTGCCACGAAGCCCAGGCCGATGGGCAAGCCCTGAGAGACGTACAGCGCGCCCAGCATGATCAACGTGCGTCGGGTCCGCTGGCGCGGCGGGTGTTGTGTGGTGTCGTTCATCAGAGCTTCCAGTCCACCGCGACGCCCACGGTGCGCGGCTCGCCAGCGGTTGTGTAGTCAAAGCCCCAGTTGTCCAGGGCGGCGAAGGTGCGGTAGTCCTTGTCGAACAGGTTGTTGACGAACACGCTGACGCCCACACCGTCCTTGCTCACGCCCGCTCTCAAATTGGTCAGGCCGTAGGCTTTCTGCTCAAGGTCGTTCTGGATGTCGAAATACTGCCTGCCGGTGTACTGATATTCGGCGCGAACCTGCGCACGCACCGGCAGGCTCTGCAGCGGCCAGCTGTACTGTGCGGCAACCCCTGCGCTGATGTCGGGGGTGTAGACCAGACGGTTGCCAGACTGGCTGACACCGTTGGCGTCGGTCAGGTCGTCGTACTTGCCGTGGGTTGCGGCAAGGAATCCAGAGAACTCCAGGCCTTCGGTGGGCGCCCAGCGCGACTCCAGCTCCAGCCCTTGGCTATGGGCTTTACCGGCATTGTCGGTGACCACCTGGCCGGGTCCGGCGACGGACTTGATCTGCAGGTCGCGCCAGTCGATGTAGAACAGGGCAGCGTTGAACATCAGGGTGTTGTCGAGCCACTGCGACTTGAAGCCGGTTTCGTAGCTCCACAGGTATTCAGGGTCGTACTCGCGTACGTTGGAGGTCAGCCGGTCGAAGCCCCCCGACCGGGCGCCGCGAGTGGCAGAGGCATACACCTGACGGTCCTCATCCAAGTGGTAGGCGAGGGCGACCTTGGGCGTGGTCATGGTCGCCGAGCCGCTGCCGGAGAACGGGTTGTTGTTCTCCATCTTGTACTTGTCATGGGACACGCGCGCGCCCAGGGTCAGGTCCAGCCTGTCGGTCAGGCTCAGGGTGGTTTCGCCGTAGGCCGCGGTGCTCTTGGTCTGGTACTTGCTGGTGCTGGTGAACGGGCCGCCGTACATGGCCACATCCATCAGGTAGTCGTAGGTCAGGTCTTTCTTTTCCCAATACACACCGGCCAGCCAGGTCAGGCGACCGTTCTCGCCGCCTTCCAGACGCACGTCCTGGGAGAACTGCCGACCCCACTCCTTGGAATCTGCCGTGCCGCCGCCGGTCTGGGCCACCATCGGGCTGTAGCTCAAATCCTGATGCCCGGTGATGTCGTAGTCGCGCCAGGCACTGATGGTTCGCAGTTGCGCCCAGCCCAGGTCGTAATTCAGGGTGGCGCTGGCGGCATGTGCGTCGCGCACTTCGTCGTTTTTCGGCTGGATGTCTACCTTGCGCTTTTTGTAGTCATCGAAAGGCAGGTAGGCATAGCCGCCCTGATTGACTCGCTCGACGGACGCTGCCAAGTCCAGCGACCAGTCACCGCCCGGACGGATGCGCAGGCGCCCGCTGCCCGACCAGGCGTCCAGATCGTCGATGCCATGACCGTTGTCGGCGTAGTCGGTGAATCCGTCGTTCTGCGCATGATCGAAGAACACCTGGCCGAAGACCTTGTCCTCGACCAAGGGGGCGCTGGCAGCAATGCTGGCCTCGCGCTGACCGTGGTTGCCGACGCTGCCGTGCAGGTTGGCCTCGGGCTCGTCACCCGGCTCGCGGCTGGTCAGCTCGATCACCCCGGCATTGGTGTTGGGTCCGTACAGCGTGCCCTGGGGGCCGCGCAGCACCTGCACCGACTCCAGGTCACCGAGGCGGCGGGTGTATTCGGCATTGGTCAGTGGCACCCCGTCCAGGTACACGCCCAAGGTGCTGTTGAAATAGTCCTCACGCACGGTGCTGCCGATTCCGCGCACCGACGTCATCGAAAAGCGTTGCGAGCCTTGATTGGTCAGCACCAGGTTCGGCGTGCGTCCGGCGATGTCGGTCAGGGTCGTCAACCCGGCATCGTCGATGTCTTTGCGTGATACCACCGAAATCGACGACGGTGCCGCCTGAGCCTTCTCGGCTTGCTCGCGGCCCAGTCGCTGGCTGGCGTTCAGGCGCGTGGGGTCGAGCTCTACCACCTGAGGCGCGGTGTCTTGCTGCGTGGCGTTGGACGCGGCGATGGCGTCCAGTGCCGTAACCAGTGGCAGCACCGCGAATACCCACGATGCACCGCGCGAAATTGGAACACCCATGCCGCCTTTCCCCTGTCAGATCTGAAGTGCGGCGATGGTGGCAGGCTCAGCAAGAGGCTTCAAATGAGAATCTTTCGCAATCTGCTGTTTGTTTTTCGCGATCCGCCAGCGGTTGGCACAGCGACGGCTTGGCCCGCGCCACGTCGCGGGGCGAGCAGGCGTATTTGCGCTTGAACAGGGTCGAGAAATAGGCCGGGCTATAGCCTATCCGGTACGCGGCCTGGGAACTGCTCAAACGCCCGGATTGCAGGTCCTGGTAGGCCTGTGCCAGGCGCAGATCCTGCAGGCATTCGGTGACCGACTGGCCGAACTGGCGGCGAAAACCTGCGGTCAGCCGACTGCTGCACATGCCCACCTGACGCGCCAGCTCTTCCAGCCCCGGCGGCTTGTCCAGATGGCTCTGCAACAGCTCGTAAGCCTGTTGCAGGCGTTCGACTTCCGGACGTGGCAGGGCGTTGTCTCGCCGCTGTTTGCGGCTCTTTTCGCTGAGGCTGTCGATCACCGTGGCCAAAAGCTCAAGGGATTTACCCTGCATGTACAGCGTGCGGGCGACCCCTTGAAACGGGCACGAGACGATCTGCTCCAGCATGCCCATCAGGCGGTGATCAGGTACCCAGTCATGCACCATGGCCAGTGACGCGTGAAGAAGGTCTGGCTGAAGTGCGTGCAGTAATTGCGTGGGAAACTGCAGAAACACCGCCTGCACGCGGCTGTTGCGGGTGACCTGATGGCGCGCCTGCCAAGGCTGTTGCGCATGGACGACGAAACTGCGCGCGCCGCTGCAATCGATCACTTGTTGCTGGCCCAGGCTGAAACTGATGCCACTGCCCACCAGAAACCCGGCACAGATACCGGCGCAGGTTTCGCTGCTCCAATGCTCTTCGACATGGGTTTCGATCAGGCCTATCGACAGCTTCAGACCGTTGGCGCTCTCGACATGTTCATAGCGCAGGCTGCCACCGCCTTGCAGTGGCTGGGTCCGGAAGGCAGGGTGAGAGGCAGGGCTGTCCATGGAAACCTCGATAGATATCAGAAGGCCACGGTAGGAAAAATCAAGTCGTAATGCAACTTGTTATCAAATGAAAATCGTTTCGATTATGCAGTGCGGATGCGGGGTGAGATGGAGCAGCGCTTGGGGAGTGCCCAGGAAACCAGGGGCGATCCACTGCAGGGCAAGGACTGCGCATGCAGTCGAACGAATCGAGTGAAGGGGGGGGAAATGTCATCGCTCTTCAAGGTGTCCCGATTCCCTGCAAGCCCACTTGGAAAACAATCTCTGAAGTCAGGCATTGGATCGGAACCAGGACACTCCACACGCTGCGCTACTACCCGCGAATCCTCTGCAGGCGAGCGCGTCCGGCATCGGTGATGGCGGTTTCTCCTTCGTCGCTGATGCGGTAGCGACCTGAAGGCAGTTTGCTGATGGAGAACCTGACCAGCCCGCTCCTGGACAGGGCTTCTCCCACTTCGAAACTCATGGCCTGTTCCAGATCGAACAGTTTGATCTCGCCGATCTTGAAGCGGGTGAACGCTATCAGCGCCGCGTCCAGCGCGGCTTGATCGACTTCGTGAACCTGTTGCATTTGACCTCCTGGTCGGAATCGTCCAGACCCGCTGGCTTGCAGGCAGTGGGCCTGGAAGTTCGTTGGAAGGCAGACGCTACTACGGACCTGATTGAGAGGGGTACTGGCTTTGCGTCCAGGCTGGATGCGCGGCCAGCCGTCATCTGGACGGTGCGCCTACATTCCCGAGTTATTTTCCCTACAGACCAGGTTCACGTTTCTGCGGGGGTGAGGTATGCTCGCCACATTACTGGATAGATATACAGTTAAAGGAGTGGGGCATGGCTACGCAATGGACTTCAACGCCGACGCTGCGCGAAGAGATGACCGGCGTCGAGCGTCTGAGTCTGAGGGTTTCCTCGATGATCAATCATCCTGTGGCGCAGATGCAGCGCTGGGTGACGATCCACCCGCTGGAGTCGGACGCCGAGGCGGATTGGCATGAGGTGCTTGGGCAACTGCGGGAAACCCCGGAATTGCAGCTACAGCAGCACGACGATGGTGCGGTGACCGTGCGCTGGCAGCGCGGCGCAGCAGGGGGGGACGATGGCGACCGCGCTGAATGGGAAACGAGGGCAAACCCGCCGCCGTTCTGACTGCACAGTGCGACGCGCTAGACCAGATGCGCGTTCCACACCAGCAGCACGCGCGCCTGGATGTAGGTCTCGTCGACGCGGATGTCTTCCACAGGATGATGGGTATTGTCGGAAATCATCTTGAAGTGGTCGCGACCTTTGCGTTGCAGGCGCTTGATATAGAGCATGTCGTGGTGGGAGAACAGGTAGATGCCATCGCCGACGAATTCGCGAATGCTCATGTCCACCAGCAGCGGGTCACGGTGCTTGATGGTCGGGGCCATCGACTGGCCCCAGCCGGTGACCAGTTTCAGGTGATAGTGCTCGGTGAACGACACGCCCATCTCGCGTAGACGCTTGGGACTCACCCGCACATCCTGCAGCATCTCGGGATAGTCGTGGGGCACCTGCCCGCCGCCCATGGCGGCGCGGATGTCGTAGTGGGCGACCCAGATTTCATCGCCTACCAGGCTGGTGCCCGAGCCGAGCTCGGCAAGCAGATGGCCGGTGGCTGGCTCTTCTGCAGCCGCCAGCAGGCGCTCGCGGGCCTGGCTGGACAGGGCCGTGCCTTTCTTGGCGAGCATTTCCCTGACCATGTCGGCTGCGCTCATAGGCGCCGCTGGCGACGCACTCGGCGCCGGGGTGTCCAGCAGCAGCTCTGAAGGATCGACGCCCAGCGCGGCGGCCATAGCCGAGATATCCGCCAAGGTGGGCTCGCGGGTGCCGGCCTCGTAGTTACCGACGCGCGACTGCGATTTCCAGCCACAGGCCTCGGCCAGCTGTGCCTGGGACAGCCCGCAGGCGTGGCGCAGGCGCTTGATGCGTTGACTCAACGATTCTCTCATGGGGCCGAATTTCATCACGAAACGAGATAGCTTGTTCTCACTTATTGTGTTTGATTGAATCACATTAAGTGATTATCCTGCCGCCTCAGCGCTCGCGCCTAGATCACTCGACCTCGGACCCGGCGCCTGAATCCATCCGTCAGCCTGCGCTTCAGTTCAGATGGGGCAAGGCATGAATCAGAGGCCCACCATGCTCAGCTTATACCCGCACATTGCAGCTGCGATCAGCAGTCGTCACCTGAACGGTCGACCGCTCCCTTCGGCATTGCGAAGTGGCAACGCCACACAGGAGGCCGCGCCATGCAACTGAACACCGCTCGCCAAGCCTGGCACGACTGCACCTATGGCAGTTGGGGCGCGCAAAGTGCCTTCGCCGCGCAGTTGACCCAACTTGGCACCCGCATCCAGACCACCACCGGCCAGCGACACGCCGCACGCGCCGTGCATCAGGCGCTGGCCGGCGCTATCCAGGCCGCCATCGCTACCCTGAGCCGGCCTCTGCGGGCATTCGGCAATTACCTCTATGCGCCCCATGTCGAGGCGTGGGAACAGGAAACTGCCCAGCTGGCGGTATTCATGCTGGTTCAGCAGCGCGGCAAGCGCATGACGGCCAGCAAACGTGAAAAGCTCGAAGTTCTGGTCAAGGGCGTACTGCTTCGCTACCGCTATATGCACCAGGGTGGGCAGTCGGCCAATGCCGATCCACTCGCCGCGCCCGAAGCCTTTCGCGGATGGCTGCAAGCGCACTACCAGCTCAGCCTGAGCGCAGTGCGCTGGGAGCGTGAGTGGGGCGGCTATGTACGCCTGGCGTTCGACTGCTGCGAGGACCTGGACAAGCAGGCGCTGGCCCCCGTAGCGGCAAAAATGCACGCGATGAAAAAAAGTGTGTAATCACGTATTGTGTTTAAGCTCGGTTGGTGGCAGTATTTCCCCATCGTCACAGATTTACCTCCAGACCCGCACTGACACAGACCCGGCCACCGCGCCGGGTTTTTTCTGCCCATGGAGAATGCGCTGTGACCACCGACCGTTTTCTTGCCCGCCACAGGAGTCGAGCGCATGGATTTTTTTCACCGCCTGCTCGACAAGTTCGACCTGGGCATTGCCGGCCTGATGGGCGCGCTGATCGCCACCCGCTGGCATAAGGATGACCTCACAGATCGCAAGGCCTGGCTGCTGTTTCTGCTGACCGGCATGGCCTGCGCGCATTACCTCACTGGCATGGTCAGCAGCTATTTCGCGATCAGCGAACCGCGCAGCGTCGCGGGTGTGGGCTTTTTGCTCGGAACCTTCGGCGGTTCACTGATCGCCGCCATCACCCGCGCCATCAAGGCCGCCGACCTGTGGGCGGTGATCAAGTCGAAGTTCGGAGGGCCAAGCGCATGATCCTCGAATACAGCAATGCCGCTGCCGCAGGCGGGATCGCCTGGTGGGCGACCTGGGCGGTGCTCAGCGGCAAGGTCCGCGATGGGGTCATCGGCAAGCTGCTGTATGCGGTGATCGCCCTGAGCGGCTATGCGCTGCTGGCCCGCGCCGAGCACCCACTGTTCGGTATCGGCACGGCAGGGGTGACCTTGCACATCGCCCTTGCGCTTGCCGGTCTGCGGCACATGTTCATGCTCACTTACTGGCCAGCGTTCAGGCGCTGGCTGGAGCGACGTATCACCGGCGCACCCTGTAAGCGCGACCACTGAGTTCCACCGCTGCACCGCAACACCCACAACCCGCCCCGTGCGGGTTTTTTCGTTTCTATCCAAAGGAAAACACCATGACTGAACGCTTCCCTCTGCCCAATGGCGCCGTACTGGAAATCGCTGGCACCCTCGGCCAGGCCGTCCCCTTCAGCGCCCTGAGCAACGCGGCCAAACCGGCGGCGACCGCCAAAGGCCACACCTTGAAAAATGGCGACATCGTGCTGATCAACTCAGGTTGGTCGCTGGTCAACAACCGTGCTACCCGCGTCAGCGATGTGGCGACCGATACCTTCGTCCTCGACGGCCTGGACACCTCCAGCGTTGCCCGTTACAGCCCAGGTGCCGGTGTCGGCAAAGTTGTGACGGCGTCCAACTGGACGCAGATCTCCAAGGTCACGGCCTTCGCTTCCAGTGGCGGTGAGCAGCAGTACCTCACCGTCGGCTACCTGGATGACGATGACGACCGCCAGTACCCCACCAACCGCACCCCGACCACCCTGGCGATCACCGTCGAAGACCAGCCTTCCGCGACCTATGTCGGCCTGATCGAAAGCTACGGTGACGCTCGCCAGCTGGTGGTGGTGCGTCTGAAGCTGCCAAGCGGCGATCAGATTCTTTACACCGGATACGTGACCATCACCAGCTCGCCGACCATGGAGCGCAACAACCTGATGACCCGCACCGTCAGCATCGCGCTGTCCAACCGCCCTGTGCGCTACCTGGCAGCTTAAGGAGTTCCCATGGCGAAGATCAGCATTGCGCAAAATCCTACGTTCAGCGCTGCCGTGCAGCTGCCGCGGGTGGGCGGCGAAGCGGTGGCGGTGCAGTTCCAGTTCCGTTACCTCGATCGCCTGGCCCTGGCCGAGCTGTTCGATCAGTGGAACAGCACCCGGGAGACGCTGGCGGCACGTGCAGCGCAACCCGATACCCGCTGGGCCGAGATGACCGCCGACGAGATCGCCTTCCAGGCCGAACAGCTCAAGGCCATCGTGCTGGGCTGGGAGCTGGACGATCCGTTCGACGATGCCGCCTTGCGTGAGCTGGTGCAGACCTGCGCTGGCGCACCCAAGGCGGTCATCGATGCCTATCAGGGCGCCTACAGCTCGGCTCGCCTGGGAAACTGAGGGCCGCCGCCCGCGCGCTCTACAGCCCGAGTCCCCGGCTGGAGCAGTTGGCCGCGTTTGGCCTGACCTCGTCCGACCTGGTCGCTGACGAGGTCGAGGTCTGGCCTGATGGGTGGCCGGCGTTTCGTCTGTTCGAAGCGCTGGGCACCCAGTGGCGGCTGGCACCCAGGGGGCCATCTGGTCTGGATTACACCGCGCTGCCGGTCGTGGCCTCGATGCTTGGCATCGGGCGCCGCGACCTGGCGGCGCTGTTCCCCGACCTGCGAGTCATGGAGGCCGAAGCGCTGGCCGTCATGACGCAATCCATGGAGTAGACAATGACAACGATTGCCGAATTGGGGATCCGGATTGACTCCACACAGGCCGCCCAGGCGGCCATCAATCTCGACAAATATACCGCTGCGGTCAAACGCAGCGGCGAGGCAGCCGTCCAGGCCGGTCGCGCCTGGGACCTGACCCTGAGCGGCCTGCAACTTAGCAGTGAGTACCTGCAGCAGCAGCTCGAAGCATTACAGTTCACCGCCCTCGACGTGCCCCAGCAACGGGCCAGTCTAGGCAACACGGCGCCACCGGCAGCGAGCACTGACGGCGGCGGGCTGATGGGCGTGCTCGAAGGCGCCAACACCACAGCCGACGCCTTCAGGAATGCCCGCGATGCGGTCAATGAAGTGAGTGGGATGATGCCGCCGCTGGCCATGGGCGTGGGTACGGTCGCTGTGGGGGCTGGAGCGGCGGTCGCCGCGATCGGGGCATTGACCTATGGTTATGTCGCCGGCATGCAGGAGACCGAGGCCTACAACCAGGCGTTGATTCTCAGCGGCGAAGTCGCGGGGGTGAGTGCCAATGCCCTGGCCGACATGGCCGAGCGTCTCGGTGGTGGTAGCGCCACGGTGGGCGAAGCTGCTGCGGCACTCACCCAACTGGCCGGCAGCGGCAAGATTGCCGGCGAAAACTTCGAACAGATCGCCAGCGCGGCGCTGGCCATGGAAGACGCCACCGGCAAGGCAGTGTCCACGACCATCGACGAGTTCGTGAAAATCGCCGAGGACCCGGTCAGTGCTGCCCAGGCGCTCAACGATCAGTACCACTTCCTGACGGCTTCGGTGTATTCGCAAATCGCTGCGCTGCAGGAACAGGGCGATGAAACCGGTGCGGCGCAGTTGCTCACCGAGACCTACGCGCAGACTCTGGAAAGCCGCTCGGCGCAAGTCACCGAGAACCTCGGCGCCGTGCAACGTGCCTGGCGCAGCATCAAGAACGAAGCGGCCGGGGCACTGGACACCGTGCTCGATATCGGGCGCCAGACCACCGAAGCCCAGCAGATCGCCAAGCTGGAAGCCAAGCTGGCGCGGCCAGCGAACTATTCCACGCATCCGTTCTTTGGGCCTGGCAGTAACCGTAAGGCTGATGAGCAGGAACTGGACCGTCTGAAGCTTGAGCTCAAGCAGTCCGAGGAGGCGGCTCGACTCAAAGCGCAGAAACAGCGCACCGAAGACGAGGCCATGGCGGGTGTGCAAGTGATTGCCCGCGAAGCCAAGGCATCGATCACGCAGGTCGAACGGTTGCAGAACCGTCTCGACGATTTGCATGCAGCACGCAACAAGGCGGCAGGCGCGGTCGGCGGCATCGCTTCTGATGTACAGGCGCAGTTCGAACGCAGCGACCGGGCCTTGCAGGCGCAGATCGACCGCGCCAAACGCCAGGCCACAGCGCCAGCGCCCTCGTCGGTCGCCCCCCGCCCTGCAGCCCAGGTGCGCGCAGTCAGTGCATTGGATGCCAAACCCTGCACCTGTCCCGGCGAAACGGCGCGCCCGGCCAAGGTGCCAGCCACAGCCTGCGCGAATGAGCCAATGGAGAACGTCGACTATCGCCTCGGCAAGCCGCTGTTCACGCCGTTGCCAGGCTTGGACCTGTCTGGGGACAAGGATGACAAGAAGGACAAGAAGGATGAGAAGGACGCATCCAAGACCGCGCACAGCCTGGGCGAGATCGCAGGCATCTGGGGTGAAAGCGCATCGAAGGCCTTCGAAAAATTCCGCAACCAGGGACAGGACGTCGCCAAGGACACCGAGGACCTGTTCGCCAGGACCTTCACCTCGATGGAAGACGCCGTCGTTGCCTTCGCCACCACCGGCAAGTTTTCCTTCTCTGACTTCGCTCAGTCGGTGTTGGCCGACATGGCCAAGCTGGCGGCGCGCCAGGCTGCGTCGAGCTTGTTGTCGAGCCTGGCCGGGGCGGCGATCAACATGTTCACCAGCGCTCCAACTGGACCTTCTTCTCTGGACGGCTTCAGCTTTGCCCTGAAGCCGGATGCAGGCATGAGCTATTCACCGTCGACCTTCTCCAAAGGCGGCTACACCGGCAACGGCGGCAAGTACGAACCTGCCGGCATCGTCCACGGCGGTGAGTTCGTCCTGCGCAAGGAAATCGTCAGCCGCCCCGGCATGC
Organism: Pseudomonas cremoricolorata DSM 17059 = NBRC 16634; assembly: GCF_000425745.1. GTDB lineage: Bacteria > Pseudomonadota > Gammaproteobacteria > Pseudomonadales > Pseudomonadaceae > Aquipseudomonas > Aquipseudomonas cremoricolorata. The sequence goes on from NZ_AUEA01000003.1 coordinate 17,467, forward strand.
GCGACTACCTGGAAAATCTCAATGGCGGCGGCGCCATCGACACCGCTGGCGGTACTGCCAGCCAGCCCTTGCTGATGCAGATGACGACGGGCGGTGGTACGGCGATTCAGGTCAGCACGCAGGTCAACGTCCATACCCAGGATCGCAGCGGGCAGGGCATGCAGCTCGACCAGCAAACCCTGCAACAGCAGATGGAGAAACAGATGAAAAGCGCAGCAGAGCGGGCGGTTGCCGATTCCTGGCGACCGGGCGGCCTGAGTCATCGCAGCAGTCAAGGGAGGCGCTGATGGCAATCGAAACCTTTACCTGGCCGACCGAGCGTGGCGAGGCCGCCGAGATTCAATACCGCACCCGCGAAGCACGCTTCGCAGGCGGCTACCGGCAAGTGGTCGGTGACGGCCCGAACAACCGCGAAGACCGTTACCCGGTGACCCTCACCGGCTCGGCGGCCGAGCTGCGCACGATCCTGGCATTTCTCGATCGGCATGCCGGCGCCAAGGCCTTTCTGTGGACGCCGCCGCTGGGTGGAACCGGTCTGTTCACCTGTGCCGATCCGCGCCCGACACCGATCGGTGCCGGCCTGTTCAAGCTCAGCGCCACCTTCGCTCGCGCTTTTCACCCTTGAGGACGCTCCATGTCATTGATCAAAGACCTGCAGAGCCTGGAGCCAGGCAACGAGGTGCTGTTGTTCGAGCTCGATGGCTCGGAGTTCGGCACCGATGTGCTGCGCTTTCACGGCCATGCCATTCCCCACAGCGCTGAAGAACTGCGCCAGGCCGGCGCCAATGCCGACCAACTGCCGGCCAAGTCGATCTGGTGGCAGGGCCAGGAATACGCCGCCTGGCCGATGCAGCTCGACGGCATCGCCGCCAATGGCGATGGCACGGCAGTGCGGCCCACGCTCACCGTCGGCAACGTCGGTGGGCGCATTACCGCACTGTGCCTGGCCTTCGACAATTTGCTGGAGTTTCGCCTGACCATTCGCCATACCCTGGCGCATTACCTGGACGCCGCCAATTTCCCCGAGGGCAACACCCAGGCCGACCCAAACGAAGAGGCCATCGAGGTCTGGTACATCGATCAGAAAGTCTCAGAGAACGGCACCACCGTCAGCTGGGAATTGGCCAGCCCCGGCGATGTGGGCGGCGAGAGCATTGGCCGGCAGATGACTCAGCTGTGCCACTGGGCGATGACCGCCGGCTACCGCGGCCCTGATTGCGGTTACACCGGTGCCTATTTCGACCTGGACGGCAAACCCACCGACGATCCTGCCAAGGACCAATGCAACGGTTGCCTGGATTCAGGCTGCACCGTGCGCTGGGGCCGCGGCAATCCCATCCCTTTCGGCGGCTTTCCCGCCGTCTCGCTGATCGCGCGGAGTTGACCATGCATCCTGAGCTTCTTCACGCCGTGCAGCTGCACGCTGCGGCGCAGTACCCCCGCGAGTGTTGCGGGCTGGTGGTTGCCGTCGGCGAGCAGCAGCGCTACGTGCCATGCGACAACGTCGCCGGCGACCCCAACGAGGAATTTCGCATCAGCCCCGAGCAGTACGCCGAGGCAGAAGACACCGGCGAGATCATCGCCATCGTCCATTCCCACCCTGACGCCACCAGCCAGCCATCGCCCCGTGACCTGGCGATGTGCGAAGCCAGTGGCCTGCCGTGGCACATCCTGTCCTTTCCGGAAGGCGATCTGCGCACGCTGAACCCCACGGGCCATACGCCCTTGCTCGGCCGCCCGTTCGTCCACGGCGCCTGGGACTGCTGGCAGGTCTGCGCCGACTGGTACCAGCGCGAGTGGGGCCTGAGTTTTCCTTTTTATGCGAGGGAGGAGGGTTGGTGGGAGCACGCTGACGGTCCGAGTCTGTACGAACAGGCCTATGCAGCGGCGGGCTTTCATCGAGTCAGCGAGCCGCAGCGCGGCGACCTGATTGTCATGGCTATCGGCCGCACCGCCCACCCGAACCACGCGGGTATCTATCTGGGCAGCGATCCGGGTTTGCCCGACGAACCCGGCGAGGTGTATGGCGCGGGGCCGTTCCTGCTGCATCACCTGCTGGGCCGGCCTTCGGAACTGATCGTGTTCGGCGGGCCGTGGCTGGAGCGGACGCGGTTGATGTTGCGGCATGAAAGCGCCACAACCGATTCATGATCGACTGCGTAAGAGCACGGCGCATTTCCTGCCCATTGCAGGCCATTGCCCAGTCGTGCCTTTGATCGAACGCACGTCTGTCGAGCCGCCGCAAGGCGGTTTTTTTTCGTTTGGAGAAAGACCATGAACGCAACCGCGGCTCATTACGAGCCCCTTACCGTGATCAAACTCTCCGGCTCCCTGGCCAAGCGTTTCGGCCGCACCCATCGACGGGCAATCGATTCAGGCTCCAGTTGGGAGGTGTTCCAGGCGCTGAAAAGTACCCTCGAGGGCTTCGAGGAAGAGATCAGGCGCCTCGACCGCCTCGGCCTGCGCTTTGCGGTGTTCCGCAACAAGCAGAATGTCGGTGCCGATGCCTTCGCCCGTTCCGGCACCCGCGAGCTGCGCATCGTGCCGGTGCTCGGTGGCAGCAAGCGCGCCGGTGGCATGCAGACGGTCATTGGCCTGGCGCTGATCATCGTCGCGTCGATCGCCTCGGGCGGCCTGGGCGCAGCATTTGCCGCCAGCGCAGGTGGCTGGGGCTCGGTGGCCGTGGCCGGGGCATCCATGGCCCTGGGCGGGGTGATGCAGCTGCTCAGCCCGCAGGCTCAGGGCCTGTCGACCAGCGCCGCAGCCGAGAATCGGCCGTCTTATGCATTCGGTTCGGCGCGCAACACCACTGCCAGCGGCAATCCGGTGCCGATCTGCATCGGCCAGCGGCGTTGGGGCGGGGCGATCATTTCCGCTTCCATCGAGGCGCAGGACAAAGCCTAGACCGCTTTCATCACAGGAATGACACCATGAACGCAACCGCGGCTCACTACGAGCCCATCACCGTAATCAAGTTGTACGGGGCGCTGGGCAAGGCCTTCGGCAAGGTTCATCGGCGGGTGCTGCAGGTGCGCAACGTCGGCGATGCCTACCGCGCCCTCAGCGCCACCTTGCCAGGATTCGACGAGGCCATCGGCCGACTCGACCGCCTGGGCATGACATTCGCCATCTTTCGCAACGGGCGCAACATCACCGCAGAGGAGTTCCAGCGCGGCGGCATCCGCGAAATCCGCATCGTGCCGGTTGCCCAGGGCAGCAAGCGCGCCGGCACGCTGCAGACGGTCATCGGCGCGGTGCTGGTGGCTGCAGCGTTCGTACTGAGCTTCACGCCGTTCGCTGGGGTGTCGCCATTTCTCTACAAGGCCGGCGCCGTCATGCTGCTCGGCGGCGTAGTGCAGATGCTCAGCCCCCAGGCCAAGGGCCTGTCGATGAGCGGCTCACCCAGCAACCTGCCGTCGTACGCCTTCGGCAGCGCCCGCAACACCACCGCCAGCGGCAACCCGGTGCCGATCTGCATCGGCCAGCGGCGCTGGGGCGGTGCAATCATTTCTGCCTCGATCGAGGCGCAGGACAAGGCCTGAGGCCTGACTCGTCAACCCGCCGCCCTAGGGCGGTTTTTTATTGCCCGGAGGAAAGCATGGGCGGATCAGCTCACCTGGACATCACTGGCGCCAAAGGCGGCCAGAAGCAGCCCAAGGCCCCGGTCGAGGCCCCCGACAGCCTGCAATCGACCAACATCGCCAAGATTCTTCTGGCCGTCGGTGAAGGCGAGTTCGACGGCACCCCAACCGATCGCGACATTTACCTCGACAACACGCCGATCAGAGACGCCAACGGCACCGTCAACTTCCCTGGGGTGAAATGGGAATGGCGCAGTGGCAGCGTCGAACAGGCCTACATCCAGGGCATCCCGGCGGTGGAGAACGAGATCAGCGTCGGCCTTGAGCTGCGCAGCGACAATCCGTTCAGCCGCGCCCTCAGCGACCCGAAACTGTCGGCCGTTCGCGTGCGTCTGGCCTGGCCACGGCTGCTGCGTCAGGACAGCAACGGCAACACCAATGGCTATCGCATCGAATACGCCATCGACATCGCCACCGACGGGGGTGCCTACGTCGAGGCGCACCGCGGCGCGGTGGACGGCAAGACCAACAACGGCTACCAGCGCTCGGTGCGGGTCAACCTGCCGTCGGCCAGTTCCGGCTGGATGCTGCGCGTGCGCCGCCTGACCGCCAACGCCAACAGCGGCAGTATCGCCGACACCATGAACATCGCCGGCTACACCGAAATCATCGATCACAAGCTGCGCTATCCGAACACCGCACTGTTGTACCTGGAGTTCGATGCCCAGCAGTTCCAGAACATCCCCGCAGTGACGGTCAACTGCAAGGCCAAGCGCTGGCCGGTGCCCAGCAACTACGACCCCATCGCCCGTACCTACAGCGGCATCTGGGACGGCACCTTCAAACAGGCCTGGACCAACAACCCGGCCCTGGTCACCTATGGCCTGTGCGTGGAAAACCGCTTTGGCCTGGGCAAGCGCATCAAGCCGTGGATGGTCGACAAATGGGAGATGTACCGCATCGCCCAGTATTGCGACCAGCGCGTACCTGACGGCACCGGTGGGGAGGAACCGCGCTTTCTCTGCGACCTCAACCTGCAGGGCCGCGCCGAGGCCTGGACCCTGCTGCGCGATCTGTCGGCGATCTACCGCGGCATGGTCTATTGGGCCCATGGTGCCTTGTTCATGCAGGCTGACATGCCCCGCGCGCGGGACGTCGACTATGTGTTCACCCGCGCCAACGTCATCGACGGCGAGTTCATCTATGGCGGTGCCGAGCGCAGCAGCCACTACAGCCGCGCGTTGGTCAGCTACGACAACCCGGCGAACAATTACGACACCGACGTCATCGCGGTCACCGACCCGGCGCTGCAACGCCGTTATCGCGACCGGCCGATCGAGCTGTCGGCCATCGCCTGTACCCGCGCATCCGAGGCTCAGCGCCGTGGCAAATGGGCGCTGCTGAGCAACGACCAGGACCGCACCGTCAGCTTCCGCACCGGTATGGAAGGGCGTATCCCGTTGCCCGGGCACGTCATTCCGGTGGCCGATGAACTGGTCGCCGGGCGTGCCAACGGCGGGCGCATCAGCGCTGCCAGCGGGCGTGTCGTCACCCTTGATCGCGATACGCCGATCAAGGCCGGCGACCGCCTGATCGTCAACCTGCCCAATGGCACCGCCCAGGCGCGCACCGTACGCTCGGTGCGCGGCCGTGCAGTGACGCTGACGGTGGCCTACAGCGTGCAGCCCGAGCCGCACCTGCAATGGGCCATCGACTATGCCGACCTTGCGGTGCAACTGTTCCGTGTGCTCAAGACCACACGCACCACCCAAGGCGATTTCGAGATCACCGCACTGGAGTTCAATCCCAGCAAGTTCGCCGCCATCGACACGGGTGCCAAGCTCGACGCAACCCCGATCAGCGTGTTGCCGACCAGCACCGTAGCGGCGCCTGCCAGCGTTGCCTTGAGTGCCGCCCATGCGGTTGATCAAGGCATCGCCATCACCACCCTGACCATCGCCTGGCCTGCCGTAGCCGGTGCGGCCGGCTACGAAGTTGAGTGGCGCAAGGACAACGGCAACTGGATTCGGCTGCCACGCACGGGTGCTACCTCGGTCGAGGTGGTGGGCATCTACGCCGGCGATTACCAGGCCCGGGTGCGTGCGGTCAGCGCCCTGGAGATCAGCTCCAGCTGGCGCGACTCGCCATTGACCGCGCTCAAGGGCAAGCAGGGCGTGCCGCCAGCGGTCACCAGCCTGACCACCCAGAGCCAACTGTTCGGCATCGCCCTGAAATGGACCTTGCCGAACGGCGCCGAAGATACCCAGCGCACCGAGCTGTGGTACAGCGAGGGCAGCGACCGCGCCAAGGCCAGCAAGCTGGCCGACCTCGCGTACCCGCAGGACAAGCATGTGCTGCAAGGCCTGCGTGCCGGGCAACGTTTCTTCTTCTGGGCGCGTCTGGTCGACCGCCTGGGCAACATCGGCGCCTGGTTCCCGGCTGACGGCAAGCTGGTCACCGGCGTGGCCAGTGCCGACGCCGGGCCGATACTCGAGCAGATCAAAGAGCAGATCACTGCCAGCGAGCTGGGCAAGGAGCTGCTCAAGGAGATCGACAAGATCTCCGCGCCGGCGACACTTGCCGGCTCGGTCAATGCCCGGGTAGGCGAGGTGCAGGCCCAAGTACAGAGTGAAGTCGGCAAGGTGCGCAACGACGTCAGTCAGGTCAGGCAGACCGTGCAGGACCTCGATGCCGAGCTCGAACATAGCGTCGGTACGCTGGAGGCCGAGATCGAGCGCAGTGCAGCCAGCCTGGATTCCAACGTGCGTCAGGTCGGCCAGCAACTGGAGCAGGTGCGCGGCAATCTGCAAACGCAGATCACCGACCTCGACGCCATTGCCCGCTCAGTGCCCTATGCCAAGGGCAAGGTCTACAGCAGCGGACAGAGCGTGCAGGGCGCCGACGGCAGGTTGTATCAGGCAATCAAGGCGGTGCCGGTCAACAGTCCGCCGCCCGACACCCGTTGCTGGCTGGATGTCGGGCAGACCGTCGGCAGCGTCAATGGGCTGGCCAGCCGGGTGCAGAAGGTCGAGAGCGATGTCAGCTCGGTCAACGGTACGCTCACGGCTCAGGCTTCGCAGTTGTCTGGGCTGCAAGCCAGCCTGGTCAGCACCGACAGGAACGTCAGTGCCGCGCAGTCGGCGGCCGATGCCGCCAACGCGCTGGCCGGTGGCAAGGGCAAGGTGCTGGTGCAGTCTTCGCAGCCGGCGGCGGCAGATCGTCTGGCGCAGAACCTGTGGATCGACACCACGGGCAATGCCAATACCCCCAAGCGCTGGTCCGGATCGGCCTGGCTGGCGGTCACCGACAAGGCCGCCAGCGATGCCGCTGCCGCAGCCGCGGATGCGCTGGCCCTGGCGCGCAGCAAAGCCGATGCCTCGGTGGTCGATTCGCTGTCCTCCAGGGTAAGCGAGCAGGGCACCACCCTGAGCAGTCAGGGCCAGGCGCTGACCGGGCTGCAAAACAGCCTGGTCAACACTAATGGCAACGTCACGGCGGCGCAGCAGGCGGCGCAAGCAGCTTCGGACCTGGCTGGCAGCAAAGGCAAGGTGATCGTGCAGAACAGCGCACCTGCAGCTGCCGAACGCTTGGGGCAGAACCTGTGGATCGACACCAGCGCTGGCGCCAACACGCCGAAACGCTGGAACGGCAGCGCCTGGCTGGCCGTCACCGACAAAGTCGCAAGCGATGCAGCGGTAGCGGCTGCGTCCGCTTTGAGCCAGGTGGCGAGCAAGGCCGAATCGTCGGTCGTGCAAGCACTGACTGGCCGGGTCGAGCAGAACGAGCGCGGCTTGTCATCGCAAAGCCAGGCCATGACCGGCCTGCAGAACAGCCTGAGCAGCACCGACGGCAATGTCGGCAAAGCGCAGCAGGCGGCCCAGGCCGCAGCTGAGCTGGCCGGCAGCAAGGGCAAGGTCATCGTGCAGAACGCCGCACCGGCGGTAGCCGAACGCCTGACGCAGAACCTGTGGATCGACACCACCGGCAATGCCAACACCCCCAAGCGCTGGAACGGCTCGGTGTGGGCGGCGGTGACCGACAAGGTCGCCAGCGACGCCGCCCAGGCTGCGGCCTCGGCACTGAGCCAGGTGGCGAGCAAGGCCGAGGCGTCCAGCGTCCAGGCGTTGAGCAACACGGTGAGCCAGCAAGGCACCGCGCTGAGCGCGCAGGGCAGCGAGCTGACCACGCTCAAGGCCAGTGTCGGGGCATTGGGCAGTGACAATCTGTTGGCCGACCCGACCTTCGCTCAGGGCATTGGCATCGCCAGCCGTGCGGGTACCAGCGTGCTGCTGCGCAGCGAAGCGGCAGTACCGGCAGGTGCGCCGGGTGCGCGGGTGCTCTATGAGGCACTGCCTGCGAGCACGGCTGGAAACCAGTACTGGTCGTTGCTGCCCGCGGAGAGCGCCCGTGCGCCAGAAGGCCGCATTGCCACCCACTTCGCGGTGGCTGCAGGCGAAGTCTATGACTTCGAGCTGTACGCCTTCAGCAGCGCGGCACGTCAGCAGGGCCTGTGGATTCAGTTCTACGATGCCGGCGGAACCAACCTGGCGCAGAGCTGGGCCAGCAGCAGCGGTGACGGCGTGCGCGTGAGCAGCGCCGCAGCCAGCTGGACGCGTTTTAGCGGCTCGGCCACGGTGCCGGTCAATGGCGTGCGCATGACCGTGGCGCTGCGCGTGGGGCTGGGCGATGCCAGCGAGGTGTTCATCGCCGCGCCCGGAGTGCGCCGGCGCGAAAGCCTGGCCAACGCCCAGGCCAACGCCACCAGCGCGCTCGATGCCCGCGTCACGCAGACAGAGCAAGGTTTTACCAGTCAGAGCAGCCAGCTCACCCAACTGGGCAACAGTGTTGCAGGCAAGGCGGATAACAGCGCGTTGCAAAGCCTGGCTTCTGGTGTCAGTCAGCAAGGTGAGGTGCTCAACGCACAGGGCAGCGCGCTGACCCGTGTGCAGGCTACGCTGGGCGGGATTGCCGGGGCGGGTAGCAACCTGGTCCCGGATGCTTACAGTTGGTTGTCGTCGGCGGCGTTGCCGGCGCTGCTGACCAACAACGTGAGTAATATCCGCATGGCGGCCGATGCGGTGGCGGCCAGCGGCTATCGGCTGCGTATCGTGCGTTCGGCGGCCCCCAACCCGTGGCTGATGCTTTGCCCGTCCAACGATGCCGCTGGCTGGAACATCCCGCTCTCTGCTGGCCGGTATCTGCTGTCGTTCTGGGCCAACGCCAATTCTGCGGCGGTTGCCAATGGCCTGAAGATTCGCAGCGCCTTGCGCGACGGCACCAGCTTCGGCCTGACCGACTTCGCGCTGACCACCACCCGTACGCGCTACACCGCAGTGGTCAGCGTGAGTGCCGAGACCGTCGGTGCGGTGCTGTTCTATGTGCCGGCCGGGTCTGACGGCGATGTGTTCTGGATCGATTCGGTGATGCTCGAGCGTCAGCTCGGCGACAGCAGCGTACCCTCTGCCTTCGTTGCGGGTCCCTCGGCGCAAGCGCTGGCCAGCGTCGCTACCGCCACTCAGGCGCTGGATGCCCGACTGACGCGCAACGAGGGCGTCACCACCAGCCAAGGTGAGGCCCTGACGCGGCTGAACAGCACGTTCGATGGCAAGGCCGATGCCTCCTCGGTCAGTCAGTTGGGCAACCGCGTCACGCAGACCGAGCAGGGGCTGAGCTCGCAAAGCCAGTCGCTGGTTGCGCTCGCCACCCGCGTTGGCAATACCAGCCAGGACAACCTGCTGCGCAACCCGGATTTCAATGCTGCGGGCGACCTCAAGACGTTCTCGACTCCTACGTCGACGCTTTCCTACTTCGATCGTGGCGCCGCCGACGTTCCAGCCGGTGCGCCGGCGGACAGACTGCTGTGCTACCAGAAGACGGGTGAATTCAACGGTTGGGGCGGATTTAGCCTGATCACCAGCAACGGCACCGAGCAGACGCCGGTGATGCCGGGCGAAGTGTTGTCCTTCGAATGCCAGATGCTGTGTGAAAACAACGGCCATTCCATTGGCCGTGTCGCCTTCACCTACTGGGAGGGCGGCAGCGGTACGCAATCGATTAACGGTAATCAGCGTTTGCTCAATTACAACTGGTCCCTGGGTGGCTGGCAGACGCTGTCGATAGAGCACACCGTCCCCGCCACTGCCGGTCGCGTGTCGATCTACCTGGTGCCGAACGACGGCGGTGCCCCAGTTGGGTTCAAGATGTGGGTGGCCAATCCTCGCCTGAGCCGGCGCACCGCTGCACAGGCCGCACTGGCTTCTGCCACTGAGGCGCTGACCAACCGGGTCCAGCAGACTGAATCTGGGTTGAGTTCGCAGAGCCAGTCCCTGACGCAACTGAGCAACTCGCTGCAGTCGACCAACGGTACAGTCACCACGGCGCAGCAGGCCGCGCAAACGGCCATTGACCTGGCCGGCAGCAAAGGCAAGGTCATCGTACAAAACGCTGCTCCGGCCACCGCCGACCGGCTGGCGCAGAACCTTTGGATCGACACTGCAGGAGGCGCCAATACCCCGAAACGCTGGAGCGGCAGCGCTTGGGTAGCCGTAACCGACAAGCTGGCAACCGACGCGGCAGCGGCAGCCGCGTCAGCCTTGAGCCAGGTGGCGAGCAAGGCCGAGGCCGCGGCGGTGCAGGCGCTGACCAGTCGCGTCGAGAAGAATGAAGACGGATTAGTCTCGCAGGGGCAGTCGCTGACCAGCCTGCAGAACAACCTGTCCACCACCAATGGCAACGTCACCGCCGCACAACAAGCCGCCCAGGCGGCGTCGGATCTGGCTGGCAGCAAAGGCAAGGTCATCGTGCAGCCGGCCAGCCCTGCAGCGGCTGATCGTCTGGCACAGAACCTGTGGATCGACACCACCGGCAACCTCAACACGCCGAAGCGCTGGACCGGCTCGGCGTGGCAGCCAGTAACCGACAAGGTGGCCAGCGATGCGGCGGCAGCTGCCGCCTCAGCGCTAAGCCAGGTTGCCACCAAGGCAGAGTCGGCGGCGCTCCAGACGCTTGCCAATTCCGTCAGCCAGCAAGGCACCACGCTTGCGGCACAGGGCACCGCGGTCACGCAACTGCAAAGCACCTTGGGTGGTATCGGCGGCGTCGGCACCAACCTGATCCCGGCCGAGTACTGCTCGTTCACTGACAAGCTGCCGGTCATTCAGCGTAGATCGACCACGCTGGTAACGGCAGAGCCGTTCGCGACGGCCTATTCGACGCACCGGCTCAAAGTGTCGGAGTCAGCGGACGACGGCAGTGGTTACTTCTGCCTGTACGCCAACAACGCAATGCTCAACCTGAGGTTGAAACCGAGCACTAGCTATATTTTCTCGGCGTGGGGGCAGAGCGTGTCGCAAGACCGCATCGCGCGCTTGCGTCATCGTTATGTCAATGCGGCAGGGGCGCAGGTGGAAGTTCATCTGGCCAATGTGCCTTTGACGACGCAATGGGCCCGTGTGGCGGTATCGTTCACCACCCCCGCCGCGTTGGTGGATCGTGCAGAGTTGCTGATCTTCACCAACCCGGCGCCGGGATCGCAGGAAAGCTGGTGGGATGGCTTCATGCTCGAAGAGCAAGTAGGGGCCAACGCTTCTCCCAGTTCATTCACACCAGGAACCTCCAGCTACCAAGCCATCACCCAGGCTACTGCTACCACGGCGTTGGAGGGGCGGGTAACGCTGACCGAGCAAAGTCTTACCAGCCAGAGCAGCCAGCTCACACAACTGAGCAACACGCTTGCGGGCAAGGCAGACAACAGCGCGCTGCAGACTCTGGCGTCGACCGTCAGCAAACAGGGCGACTCGCTGACGGCCCAGGGCACGGCAGTTACCCAGTTGCAGAGCAGCTTGGGCAATCTGGGCGGGGCGGGAAGCAACCTGCTGCCCGACACCTACAGCTGGCTTAGCGCAACCACGCTACCCGCGATGACTACTAGCAGCATCGGTGAAATGCGCAGCGTAGCTGATGCTGTGGTGCCTAGCGGGTACCGCATGCGGGTGGTCCGCTCGGGCGCCGCCAATCCATGGTTCATGCTCAGCTCGAGCAACAACGCGGCTGGCTGGAACATCCCGCTGTCGCCGGGCAAATACCTGCTGTCGTTTTGGGCCAACGCCACCTCGACTGCGGTCTCGGGTGGTCTGACCTTGCGCAGTGCCCTGTGGGATGGCAGCGCCAGGGGCGCAAGCGACATTACGCTGACCACGACCCGTACCCGATACACCTCGGTGATCAGCATCACCACTGAAACCACCGCGGCAGTGGTGTTCTTTCAGCCCACGGGTACAGAGGGAGGCGTGTTCTGGGTCGATTCGGTGATGGTCGAGAAGCAACTGGGCGACGGCGCCAAGCCTTCGGCCTTCGTTGCAGGGCCGTCGGCGCAGGCAGTGGCTGTACAGGCAGCAGCGCTCAGCTCGCTGAGCACTTCGGTCAGCCAGCAGGGCACGACCCTCACGGCAGAATCGAAGCGGATCGACGGATTGAGCACATCCATCGGCACGGCCAACACCGCGATCAAGAACGAGCAGACCGCACGGGCCGACGCCGACACGGCGCTGGGCCAGCGGGTGGACACGGTGCAGGCGAGCGTGGGTAAGGCCGATGCAAGCATCCAGACCCTGAATACTGCTGTGGCCACACTCGACGGCAAGGTGAGTGCGACCAACACGGTCAAAGTCGGGGTGACGGCAAATGGCATTAGCTACACCGCGGGGTACGGTGTGGGCATTGAAAACAGCGGCGGTGTAACGCAATCGCAGTTTGTGGTGATGGCTGATCGATTTGCTGTTCTTGATCCCTACAACACGCCTATCTCGCCTTTCGCTGTGCAGAACGGCCAAGTCTTTATCAAGGATGCGCTGATTTCAAAGCTGGCGGTGAGTCAGGCGCTGGTAGGGGAGAGCATTGTGTCCCAGGGAGTAACTAGCTGGGATGGCGTTGCGACGACGGTGCTGACTTTCGAAGGCGATGGAGCGTTGGTGTTTCGTCATCCGACTAGAAGTCAGACCTATACGCGTTATAACAAGGACGGGATCATTGTCGTGGTGGACGGTGTGCTCAGGGTTCGAATGGGAGTCTGGTAGTTGATGGGCGCTTCGGCGCCCTTTCTTTCGAGGTTAATTAAATGGCCGATGGTTTCGAGGTTGTGGGTGATGATTTTAATATCGTTGTCAATGCCACTTGGGTTAACTATGAGTTGTGGTACAAAAACTCCGTTACGTTAGATGAGAGGAATCAGGCACAGTTCGGAGCGTATGCATTTAATGGTTCGATTTTTGAAGTCCCACAAGAGTCAGGGTTGGCTTTTATAAGTTGTTCTGATCCCTTCGTTATTATGGAGGGCGGGTGGCGTAACGGCAAAAGACTAATAGGCGTTAGCGTAGAATACCATGGTCAAGCTGTGCCGATCGTGACGCTCTATATATTCAGAAAGCAGGCGCCAGTTGGGTCGACTTCGGGTGTCCAGCTATTCGATAAGCAAGGCATTTTGGTATTTGATGGATCGTCCAAGTTCGCCAAAATAGCTACCATTGTCAAGCCCGAAGAAGGCGTTGGCAAGTTCGCCTTGCCGAGCGGCAGGCAGTACGCAGTCATGCTGCCTCAATTTGCCGGTTCAGCAGTAACACATGTTAGAGAAGGTTATGGTTCAGGCTTAGGCGGCAATAGATACACAATCATCAAACAGTTGTACGGACATCGATTTTTATGCGAGTCCGACGGGGTGACCCTCATGAGTAAGTATCATCGATTTGCAATAGCTGAATTCCCAAGCTGGACGGCGCCCGCTGGAAGCTCTTTTTCGTATAGTGGCGGTGGATTTGTAGTTGCTGACGTGACGGGGTACTAATATGCATGGCATAGAGATATTCAACGGATCAGGTGAGCTCGTCCTGTCAATGAGCAGCAGACTTGCCAGGATACTTGGGGAGGTGCAGACAGGACAGGTTTCAGGGAGTGCTGTAGTTCCAGGAATAGGTTCAGGTGATCCTTTTTCATGGGTTACAGTCAGTCCTGATGCCAACGGCAACTCTAACTCGTTCTTTACGCCTAGGGTGAGTATCGATAAAGACAGTGAGACGGTTTCGTGGGAGTTCAACAATAAGGCCGCTTCGGCCTGCACCATATACGTGTGCTTGAGATAAGACGATCTTAGGCGGCTTGGGTGCGGTTTTGGATCGACCCGAAAATCAGTCAGCAATAATCATTATTTTTTCACGCCTGTAAAGGCCAACTCGCAAAAGTGGAGAGTCACAATGCCTTACATCGCAATCAACGCCACCAACAACTACGACGGATTCAATAAAACCCGTTACGCCACCCAGGAAGAAGCCGACGCCCGCGCCCGTGAAATTCTCAGCCAGTTCCCTTCGGCGCAAGTGTTCACTGCCCAGGTCCTTAAGGAATACAGCGCGAGCGTGTCCATCACGGCGAAAGATCCAGCCGAGCCGATGCAAGAGCCGGAAGTCGACGAACCTGCGGGCTGAAGTTCGCCCAGTCCATTCCAAGCCCGCCCCGTGCGGGCTTTTTCACGCCTGGAGAAAACCATGGCTCGACTCTCTGCCGCCGACGCCGGCGGCCCCAATGTACTCGCCTTTCTCGACATGCTCGCCTGGTCGGAAGGTACTTCAACCCTGCGCGCCAGTGACGATGGCTATAACGTCATCGTCGGTGGCCGATTGTTCACCGACTACAGCCAGCATCCGCGAATCAAGGTCTGGCTACCCAAGTACGCCATTCACAGCACTGCGGCTGGTCGCTACCAGTTCCTCGCCCGCACCTGGGACGCCATCGTCAAGAACTACGGTTTCAAGGGCCGCTTCATTCCTGAAGCGCAAGATCTGGCCGCGATCAAACTGCTCGGCGAATGCGGCGCGCTGCCGTTGATCAAGGCCGGTCGGATCAGCCAAGCGATCGTCCACGCAGCGCCGATCTGGGCCAGCTTGCCGGGGGCGGGTTACGGTCAGCGTGAGCACCAGCTGGCAGCGTTGCTGGGCATCTACGCCGCTGAGCGGGCGGTCCAGCCGTCGGCGGCCGACGATCTGTTGGCGATGTTCAGTGCCTGCGGCGGGGAGTTGGCCGCGTGAGCGGGTTGCCTGCGGTGCCGGCCTGGGCGCTGTGGTTGGCCGCTCTTGGGCTGCTCGGGGGAGTACAGCAGTTGCGCCTTCAGGGCGCCCAGACCCAGGCCAGCGCGGCCCAGCAGCAGTTGCTCGATTACCGCCGCGCGGTGGCCGAGGACCAGCGCCTCGCTGCGCAACGGGCGCTTGCAGAACTACAACGCCGGCAAAGGCTGGCCGACCAGGAGGCAGAAGATGCACGCCGCACATTGCAAGACATCGAAGACCGCGCCGCTACTGCTGAGTCTGCTGCTGACGGCCTGCGCGGGGAAATCGCCCGACTGCGCGCCGGACGCAGCGCTACCTGCGCTGCCATCACTGCCCAGCAGCGCCCGGCAGGCGCCACTGCCGTCGTGGTGCTCGGGCAATTGCTTGAAGACGCTGACCGAATGGCGGGAAGTCTCGCGGCAGCGCTTGAGCGCAGCCGAGTAGCAGGCGAGGCCTGCCAGGCAATTTACCGGAAGATGACGCGGGGAGGGGACTAGCGCGTAGCGTTGCCGTGCTGACAGGCAAAAGTGCAGTACGCAAGTGCATCACCTTCAAGCGGCATACGGCCTTGGTCGTATTGCTTCGGTAATGTTTTAAATAAATAAGCGTTACACTTGATCTGGATCAATACAGTTTCAAATAAAATATACATATCACTTTATCGATCAGTTTTATTTATCAATTAATTGATCCTGTAAATTGGCTTGTTCTCCGTAGGGTTATTAGAATGGCGACCGCGCCTTATTGACGCATCGTTCGCCCGAAAATTTAGTCGGCGTGAAATAAACAGTCTGCTCCGCTGATAAAGATTTCAACTGAGCCTTGAACTTCACGCTGCACGTTTCGCACTTCTTTATTGCGTGGCTTTTGCCACCGCGCCCGTTCGACTTGAATAACGTCACGGGTGTGCACGAGGGATGGTTCATGGCACTTGGCCGAAGACAGTTTTTCAAACTTTGCACCGCCGGTGCGGCAGCGGCCACCACGGCTTCTTTAGGCTTCGCGCCAGCCGTGGCCAATGCCAGCCAGTCTCGTCAGTACAAGCTGCTGCGGGCCAAGGAAACGCGCAACAACTGCACTTACTGCTCGGTGGGCTGCGGCATTCTCATGTACAGCCTGGGCGACGGTGCGAAGAACGCCAAGGCGCGGATTTTCCACATCGAGGGTGACCCGGATCATCCGGTCAGCCGTGGCTCGTTGTGCCCCAAGGGCGCGGGCTTGGTGGACTACATCCACAGCGAACAGCGCCTGCTGTTCCCCGAGTACCGTGCGCCGGGCTCGAGCACCTGGCAGCGCATCACCTGGGACTACGCCATCGAGCGCATCGCCCGGCTGATGAAAGACGACCGCGACGCCAACTTCATCGCCACCAATGCCAAGGGCGTGACGGTAAACCGCTGGCTGTCCACCGGCATGCTCTGCTCGTCGGCCGCCAGCAGTGAAACCGGCGCCCTCGATCAGCGCTTCACCCGCGCCCTGGGCATCCTCGGCACCGACAGCCAGGCGCGGGTCTGCCATGCGCCGACCGTGGCGGCCCTGGCGCCGACCTTTGGCCGCGGGGCGATGACCAATAACTGGGTCGACATCAAGAACGCCAACGTCGTGCTGATCATGGGCGGCAACCCGGCCGAGGCGCACCCGGTGGGCTTCAAGTGGGTGATCGAGGCGAAGATTCGCAACGGCGCCAAGGTCATCGTGGTCGACCCGCGCTTCAACCGCAGCGCCTCGGTGGCCGACATCTACGCACCGGTGCGCGCCGGCTCCGACATCACCTTCCTGATGGGCATGGTCAACTACCTGCTGACCCACGACCGCATCCAGCACGAATACGTGCGCGCCTACACCAACGCCTCGCTGATCGTGCGTGACGACTACCGTTTCGACGACGGCCTGTTCAGCGGCTACGACGCCAAGACCAAGCGCTACGACCGCAGCTCCTGGGCCTATGAGCTCGACGCCCAGGGCCATGCCCGACGCGACCCGAGCCTGAGCCACCCGCGCTGCGTGTTCAACCTGCTCAAGCAGCACGTCAGCCGCTACACCCCGGAAATGGTCAGCCAACTGTGCGGCACGCGGGTGGAGGACTTCCTGGAAATCTGCGAGATCATGGCCAGCACCAGCGTGCCGGACAAGACCGCCACCTTCCTCTACGCCCTGGGCTGGACTCACCACACCACCGGTGCGCAGATGATCCGTGGCTCAGGCATGATCCAGCTGCTGCTGGGCAACGTCGGCATGGCCGGCGGTGGGGTCAACGCGCTGCGGGGCCACTCCAACATCCAGGGCTATACCGACCTTGGGCTGCTGTCCCAGCGCTTGCCGGGTTACATGAACCTGCCGTCCGACGAGCAGCGTGACCTCGCCACCTACCTGGCGCAGACCACCCCGGCGGCGCAGTTGCCCGAGCAGGTCAACTACTACCAGCACACGCCCAAATTCTTCGTCAGCCTGATGAAGAGCCTGTACGGCGAAAAGGCCACTGCGGCCAACGACTGGGGCTTCGACTGGTTGCCCAAGTGGGATGAAAGCTACGACGTGCTGAACTTCGCCAACCGCATGTACGACGGCAAGGTCAACGGCTACATCGCCCAGGGCTTCAACCCGATCGCGGCGTTCCCCGACAAGAACAAGGCCGCCGCCGCCCTGGCCAAGCTCAAGTTCCTGGTGATCATCGACCCGCTGGCCACGGAAACCTCGAGTTTCTGGCAGAACCACGGCGAGTCCAACGATGTCGACCCGGCGCAGATCCAAACCGAGGTGTTCCGTCTGCCGTCCAGCTGCTTCGCCGAGGAAAACGGCTCGATCGTCAACTCCGGGCGCTGGTTGCAATGGCACTGGGCTGGCGCTGCGCCGCCCGGTGAGGCCTGGCACGACGGCAAGATTCTCGGTCATCTGTTCATGAAGCTGCGCGAGCTGTATCGCCAGGAGGGCGGCGCCTGCCCAGAGCAGGTGCTGAACATGGCCTGGGACTACAAAAACCCCTACGACCCCGACCCGGAAGAAGTGGCCAAGGAATCCAACGGCTACGCCCTGGCCGACCTGCATGACGAGCAGGGCAAGCTGATCCTGCGCAAGGGCCAGTTGCTGGACAACTTCGGCCAGTTGCGCGACGACGGCAGCACCCAGTGCTTCAACTGGGTATTCGCCGGCTGCTGGACCGAGGCGGGCAACCAGATGGCCCGGCGCGACAACGCCGACAGCGGCCTGGGCTGCACCCCGGGCTGGGCCTGGGCCTGGCCGCAGAACCGGCGCATTCTCTATAACCGCGCCTCGGCCGACCCGCAGGGCAAGCCGTGGGACCCCAAGCGCAAGGTCATCAGCTGGGACGGCGCGCGCTGGAGCGGCATCGATGTGCCGGATTTCCCGGTCGGCGTCGCCCCCGGCACCCAGACCAGCCCGTTCATCATGCTGCCCGAAGGGGTAGGGCGGCTGTTCTCGGTGGGGGCGATGAATGATGGCCCGTTCCCCGAGCACTACGAACCCACCGAAAGCCCGCTGGCGAGCAACCCGCTGCACCCGGCAGTGAGCAAGAGCCCGACCGCGCGGCTGTACGACGGCGACCGGGCGCGCATGGGCAGCCGCGAGGAGTTCCCGCACGTGGCGACCACCTATTCGATCACCGAACTGTTCCGCCACTGGACCAAGCATTCGCGGCTCAATGCCATCGTTCAGCCCGAGCAGTTCGTCGAGATCGGCGAGGCGCTGGCCCGGGACAAAGGCATCGTCCAGGGCGATCTGGTCAAGGTCAGCACCAAGCGCGGCTACATCAAGGCCAAGGCCGTGGTGACCAAGCGCATACGTCGTCTGCAGATCGACGGCCAGCCGGTCGACACCATCGGCATTCCCTGCCACTGGGGCTTCGAAGGGGCGACGCGCAAGGGCTTTCTGGCCAACACGCTGACCCCTGGGGTCGGCGAATCGAATACCAATACCCCGGAATACAAGGCGTTCCTGGTGAGCGTGGAAAAGGCCTGAGGAGCGACCGAACATGTCCCTGCAATCCCAAGACATCATTCGTCGTTCAGCGACGAATGCCTTCACCCCGGCGCCGCGCGCCCGTGATCATCAGGCCGAGGTGGCCAAGCTGATCGATGTCAGCATCTGCATCGGCTGCAAGGCCTGCCAGGTCGCCTGCAACGAATGGAATGACCTGCGCGATGAGGTCGGCCACAACGTCGGCGTATACGACAACCCGGCTGACTTGACCCCGGACACCTGGACCCTGATGCGCTTCGACGAGCACGAAAACGAGGCCGGCAAGCTGGAATGGCTGATCCGCAAGGACGGCTGCATGCACTGCGCCGACCCGGGGTGCCTGAAGGCCTGCCCGCAACCGGGGGCGATCATCCAGTACGCCAACGGCATCGTCGATTTCCAGTCCGAGCAGTGCATTGGCTGCGGTTATTGCGTGGCCGGTTGCCCATTCGATGTGCCGCGCATCAGCAAGAAGGACAACAAGGCCTACAAGTGCACGCTGTGCGTCGACCGCGTCAGCGTCGGCCAGGAGCCGGCCTGCGTGAAGACCTGCCCGACCGGTGCGATCAACTTCGGCAGCAAGGCCGACATGCTGGTGCAGGCCGAAGGCCGCGTCACCGAGCTGCAGGGCCGCGGCTATGCCGGCGCCGGCATCTACGACCCGCAGGCGGTGGGCGGCACCCACGTGTTCTACGTGTTGCAGCACGCCGACAAGCCGCAGCTGTACCACAAGCTCAACACCGACCCGCGCATCAGCAGCGCCATCGAGGGCTGGAAGGGCTGGCTCAAACCGGTGGCGGCCGCGGCGTTCTTCGCCACCCTGGCCGGGACGATTTTCCACTACATCGGCGTCGGCCCCAACGAGGTCGAAGAAGACCAGCAGGAGCACGCCTGATGAACAAGGACAAACTGATTCTGCGCACCCGCTTCATCGACCGCGCCAGCCACTGGTTCATGGTGATCTGTTTCTTCCTGGTGGCGTTGTCCGGACTGTCGTGGTTCTTCCCCTCGCTGAACTGGCTGAACGGCGTGTTCGGCACCCCGCAGCTGGCGCGGATCTTCCACCCGTTCCTTGGCGTGGTGGTGTTCGTGGTGCTGATGTTCCTTTTCGCCCGGTTCGTGCGGTACAACCTGCCCGAGCGCGAGGATGCGATCTGGTTTCGCAACGTCAAAGGCGTGCTTGCCGGCGATCACAGCAAGCCGTTGCAGATCGGCAAGTACAACGCCGGGCAGAAGCTGCTGTTCTGGGGAATCATGGCGCTGATCAGCGTGCTGCTGCTCAGCGGCGTGGTGATCTGGCGGCCATGGTTCGCCCACTACTTCAGCATTCCAGTGATCCGCCTCGCGCTGTTCACCCACGCCCTGGCCGGGATCTCCCTGATTCTGTTGATCATTGGCCATGCCTACCTGGCGTTCTGGGTCAAAGGCTCGATTCGCGGCATGGTCACCGGCTATGTCTCGCGGCGCTGGGCCAAATCCCACCACGACCGCTGGTACCAGCAGATCTCCAAAGGTGACGAACAGTGAGCAGCATCACCCTCAGCAACGTCGAGCAGCCAAGTGGTGGCGTCGGCGACATCGCCGCCTTGCTGCTGCCTGACCTGCGTCAGCACTACGGGCGCCGCGCCGCACGCCTGCGCCGACTGGCCGAGGACCATGAGCACGGCGCTTACCTGGGCTTTGCCGCGCAGGTGGCCGAGGCCCAGCAAGCGTTGCTCGATAGCCTGCCGCTGCGTGCCGAGAGCGTGCAGCCGCTGCTGGCCAACATCGGCCACGGCGCACCTCTGGACGTGCATCGGCTGCAGCGCTCGGGCTACTGGCAGATGGCACTGGAGCACTTGCTCGGCCAACTCGGCGCAAATGCCAATGGCGCGCTCGGCGAGGTGATTGAAGGGCTGTTGGCAATGCCTGCGGGGCAGCGTGAAGTGTGTGCCGAGCACCTGTTGCAGGGCCGTTACGCCGAGGTCGACAGCGGCCAGGCGGTGCTGCTGTGGGCGGCGTTGATGGTGTACTTCACGCAGATCGCCGCGGCCTTGCCGGTCAGCGCCCAGGCAGCGGTGGGCGAGCAGCGCCAGCTGTGCCCGGTGTGCAGCAGCGCGCCGGTGGCCAGTGTGATTCTCAGCGGCAAGCAGGCCGGTCTGCGCTATCTGCACTGCGGCCTGTGCGAAAGCCGCTGGCACATGGTGCGGGTCAAGTGCAGCAACTGCGAGGCCACCGGCAAGCTCGACTACTGGTCGCTCGACCAGCAGGACAGTGCGGTGAAAGCGGAAAGCTGCGGCGACTGCGATAGCTACCTGAAGGTGATGTACAGCGAGCACGACCCGGCGGTGGACCCGGTGGCCGACGACCTCGCGTCGCTGGCGCTGGATGCCGAACTGGAACAGCAGGGCTTTGCCCGCAGCAGCCTGAATCCGTTCGTGTTTCCGGTGTGAGGTTCGCGGCTAAAGCACGCCCCTACAGGCGTGCACTGCCTTTAGGAGCGGGTTTACCCGCGAACCCCACCCTCACACATCCCCATCCTTCACCACCCGATTGGCGATCCCGAACGGTACATGCACCATCGGCAGGTCCGCTGCGGCGGAGTCCAGGTGGCTGCGCTGGTCGTCGAAGAACATGTGCGGCTTGAGGATCGACAGCACCCGGCGCTTGTCCATACCGCCGAGGAAGAAGGATTCATCCGGCGACACGCCCCAGTCTTTCAGTGTGGTCACCAGGCGCTCGTGGGAGGGCGCGTTGCGCGCGGTGATGATGGCGATGCGCAGGATGCGCTGGTAGTCAGGATTTTCGGCAAGCTTCTGGTCTTCCAGGCCGCGAATCAGCGAGAGCTTGCGGAACAGGTCGGCCAACGGCCCGGGCTGGTGCGGGATGGCCTTGCGCGTCTGCTCATGGCGTTGGAAGGCGACCAAGTCCAGCGCCTGCTTGTACACTGCTTCGGCCTCGTCATCGGCGATCACCCCATCGAAGTCGAAGGCCACGCGCAGCTCGTTGTCCAGCGCGTCGTCGTAGATGCGCGAGGGCAGCACGCGCCCGGCCGGGTAATCGGCATCGATGGCGCGCTGCACATCGCTCTCGTTGGCGCTGAGAAACAGCGACGCATTGAACGCCGGGATGTACTCGTATGGCGAGCGCCCCGACATGAACGCCGCGCGGCTGATGTCCAGCCCATAGTGCTCGATCGAGCGAAACACCCGTAGGCCGGTTTCCGGCGAGTTGCGCGAGAGCAACACCACTTCCACCGGCAACTGCTGGGGAAACGCCTGGTTGATGCTGAGAAAACGCCGAATGAATGGGAACGCCACGCCGGTGGCGAAGGGCTGGTCGATGTTCTGCTCGTGGTGCAGGCGATACGCCTCGACGCCCTCGGTGGCGTAGATGTGGTCTGATTCGGTGAGGTCGAATAGCGCGCTGGAGGCGACGCCGACCACCAGTTTTTCCTCGATGGGATAGGCCATGGCAGGCTCCGGGGGCGAGCGGTTCAGCGCCGCTCGCGGGGTGGTCGACGCGGCGGGTTCACTGGCTGGGTGGCTTGAGGCCTTGGGCGAAGGCGTGCAGGCGTTCGCCTTCAAGACGGTACTTGATCCACTCGTCCTGCGGCGCGGCGCCCAGTGACTGGTAGAAGCCGATGGCCGGAGCGTTCCAGTCCAGCACGCTCCACTCAAGGCGCCCGCAGTCGTTGGCCACGGCTTCTTGGGCGATGTGCCGCAACAGGTCACGGCCGGCGCCGGCGCCACGTTGCTCGGGGGTGATGTACAGGTCTTCGAGGTAGATGCCGCGGCGCCCCAGCCAGGTCGAGTAACTGTAGAAGTACACGGCATAGCCGATCGCCACGCCGTCGCGCTCGCAGATCAGGCTGCACGCGTTGCCGCCTTCATCGAACAGACTGCGCTCGATGTCGGCCACCGAGGCGATGACCTCGTGCCGCGCCCGCTCGTATTCGGCGAGTTCGATGATGAAGGCCAGAATCTGTGCAGCATCACTGCGCTGCGCCGGGCGGATCGAGACGGACATGGCAAGGCTTCCTCTGTGCGGGCGGGCCATTCTAGCGGTGCCATGCAGTGCTGACGATGCTTTGCAGGCAAATAGCGGCGTTCTGCTGGCAGTACAGTCATGTGTATTGAAGAAATATAAGGTAACTGTACATGTCTGAGAGGGGTGCCGCTCCGTTACTGTGACATGACATCGACAACCCACGCGGACCCCTCGCCATGCTTGGCTCTTATGATTTGCTCACTGCCTTCGTGCTCTATGCCTTCGTTTCCTCCATCACCCCTGGCCCGAACAACACCATGCTGCTGGCTTCGGGGGTCAATTTCGGCGCGCGGCGCACGCTGCCCCATGCGCTGGGGGTGAGCATTGGTTTCATGGTCATGGTGATTGCCGTGGGGCTGGGTCTGGGCGAAGTGTTCAAGCTCTGGCCGGTGCTCTACACGGTGTTGCGCTACGCCGGCGCCGCCTACCTGCTGTACCTGGCCTGGAAGATCGCCACCTCAGGGCCGATGTCAGACGACGATGGCAGCACTCGCAAGCCGCTGAGCTTTCTCGGCGCGGCGGCATTTCAGTGGGTCAACCCAAAGGCCTGGGTGATGGCAGTGGGCGCTATCGCCACCTACGTGCCGGCGCAGGGTTATCTGCTCAACGTGCTGTTGATCGGGCTGATCTTCATGCTGGTCAACCTGCCGAGCGTCGGGGTATGGGTGCTGTGTGGTAGCGCCTTGCGCAACGTGTTGCGCAACCCGCGCTGGCTGGTGCTGTTCAATGTCCTGATGGCCACCTTGCTGGTGATATCGCTGTATCCGCTGCTGTTCGTAGAATCAGCGTTTTCCTGAGCACGAGCGCCATCGGCCATGCACTTGATCCCCTGGTCCCACCGCAGCTCTGAAGGCTTTACCTTGCGCGGCTGGCGCTCGCCGGCCAGCGGCAAGCCGCTGTTGCACGTGCTGCATGGCAACGGCTTCTGCTGCCTGGTGTACCAGCCGCTGCTGCTGCAGTTGAGCGAGCATTTCGATCTGTGGCTGAGCGATGTGCAAGGCCATGGCGACAGCGACCACGGCGGCGCGTTTCGTGGCTGGGACCGCACCGCAGCGCTGGCGGTCGAGGCGTTCCAGGCCGGGCGCGGCGAGTATGCCCAGGTGCCGCGCTACGCCCTGGGGCACAGCTTCGGCGGGGTGTTGAGCGGCCTGATCGTGGCCACTCACCCGCAGTTGTTCGAGCGCGCCGTGCTGCTCGATCCGGTGCTGTTCAGCCGGCGCATGATCGGGCTGATGAAGGCTGCCAGGCTGCTTGGCCTGGAGCGTCGCCATGGCCTGGCGCGCAAGGCCGCCAGCCGCCGCAGCCAGTGGCCCGACCGCGCCGCGGCGCTGGCCGGCTTGCGCGGGCGAGGCATCTTCAAAGGCTGGCAGGACGAGGCCTTGCAGGCCTACGTCGAGCATGCGCTGGGCGACAGTTCCGAAGGCGTGGTGCTCAAGTGCCGGCCCAGCCGTGAGGCGGATGTGTTCGCCAGCATGCCGCGGCGGCTGTGGCCATCCTTGCAGCGTATCGACGTCGCCACCCTGATCCTGCACGGCGAGGCCAGTTACCCCTTCGTCGGCCCTTCGGCGCAGCGCTTGGCGCGGATCAACCCGCAGGTGCAGCAACGCCAAGTGCCGGGCGGGCACTGCTTCATGCAGGAGCACGTCGAGGCCACGACCGAGCAGGTACGCAGCTTTCTGCTAGCAGCGCGATAGTCGATGCCTGAATGAAAATGGCGGGCGGGAAAAAAGAACGGGGCTTGCGCCCCTGATTCAAATCAGTCTGATCGATGCGCGCTCGAATGGCGGCGTCATCAGCCGTGGGCGTAGATCAACGGTACGGGCCGACGGATCGGGCGATACACACGACGCACGGGCTGCGCTTGCTCTGTACTGACCGCGTGGCGGCGCACGATGCGCATCACACCCCACAACATCGCCAGTGCTACGGCTACCCAGGCACTCATCAAGCTCAAAAGGATCATCGCCAGGCTCATGGAAAGCTCCTCTGCTTTGTGGTCCTCTCCTTATGACTGACTGGCGGGGGTGTGAGGGATTCAAAAAAGATTGCCAAGTCGTTGTATCCACTGGATGAACGGCGTTCTCCAGCACACAACGGCGCGTGAACAAAACGGGAGCGCCCCTTCCAACGCTCCCGCACGTTTGCAGCGCATTCGCTTTTCCTTAAACGTGGCCGCTGCTGTTGACGATGCGCAGGCACAGCGCCTCGTACGGGTCGAGGTTGATCATCAGGCGGCCATCTTCGGTGAGGTCGCCCTCGACCGTTTCGTTGATCATGTCGACCACGGTGCCTGGGGTGAAGCCGCTCAGTTGCAGCTCTTCGCTGATCACGCTCTGACCGAAGTTCAGCGCGCTGATCTGGATACCGCGTCCGGCCGGCAACTCGTGCACCATCACCAGCAGGCCGGGGCTGCTGACATCCGGCACCAGCACTTGACGGCTGGTAGCGATGCCATAGGCCTGGCGCACGGCCAGCAGTTTTTTCACCTTGCTGGCGAACGAGTCTGGGTTGTCCAGCTGTTCATCCAGGCTGCCGTACAGCGCGCGGGCGCGGGGCATACCGCGCACCGACTCTTCGGCCTCGCTGGCAAGGCCAGCCAGGTCGTAGCCGCCGCGGTGAATCCAGCGGGTATCGCCATCGAGCATGCGCTCGGCCACCGCCTCGGCGGGCAAGGGCAGGGCACCGACCATGTCCCAGCCCGACAGCGCCACAACCCCAGGCTGCATGGCGTTGTACATCACCAACAGCAAATGCACCTTCTGAATCAGCTCGATGTCGGCAGCGCTGAGCTGATCCAGCTCGCGGATGCCCAGCGCCGCGGTGATCAGGCTGGCGGTGGTGCAGGAGATACCGTTGGTCACGAAACGCAGGTTGTACGGCGCGTGCTCCCCAGAGAGCCGTTCGTAGATCTCTTCGCGGATGTGCTCGCGCAGGATGCTGCCCGGCAGGGTCTGGCCCTTGTAGTGGTACATGTCGTGGGCATGCAGGGTCCAGAAGTGCACCAGCTCCACGGTCAGTTCATCGTGGTTCTGCAGCGCGTGGATCAGGGAGGCCGGGTCGATATCGAAGGCCTGCATTTCATTGAACATCAGCCGCAGGAACTCGGTGTCGCCGGTCAGCAACGCGTGCTGGTAGGCCGGGCGGGTGATGAAGTCATAGGAAAGGTCAGCGCCGCCTTTGGACATCTGCGCGATGTCGTCGAGGGTCAGGTTCAGTTCCTGGAAGCTGAAGCCGCCGGCCTTGCGAATCATCCCGCCGATCAGCTGGTTGCCCACCAGCGACAGTGGGTGGCTTTCCGACCAGGCGGTGCCTTCGGCGCGAATCTCGACCCCCAGAAAGCCGTTGGCGTCCAGGCGCAGGCCGCGCGCACCGAGGCAGTCGAGGGCGTGCAGGGCATCACCGATGATCATCTGCTGGGCGCTGAAGCTGGGGTCGAGCCAGTTCAGCGAAGGCTGGCCTTCCTTGAAGTAATGCAGGTAGACCCAGCGCCGGGTCACGCCGTCGCTGCCGGTCACCGGAGGGGTGACGCTCCAGTCGGTTTCCTTGACCCCCGGCTCGAAGAAGATCACCCGTTGCAGCTGGCCGACGATGTAGTGCCGCGCCTTGAGCTCGTCGCACTGCGCCGGTAGCAGGTTGAGTGCATCGCGCCCGGGCGGCACATCGGGCAGCAGGTGCCAGTCTTCCTCACGGATCTCGACCATGTGGTACAGGCCTGGATAGGCGCCATGGCCCATTTCCGCCAAGCGAAAATCCGCGCCCTTGCCGGTGTGCGACGGGATCAGGTCGTCGATGGTCACCGCGTTGTGCGCCGCGGCCAGGCGGCTCATCTGCACCAGCTCCTGTTCGGTGCCGTACAGTGGGTCGATGTCGAAACTGATGCGGTCGAAGTTGCCATCGATGCTGGGCGTGAAGGCGCGGCCCTGCACGCCACCGGACTGTTTGATCGGGCCGGTGTGAATGCCTTGCACGCCGATCTCCGACAGGCGCTTCCACAATGCTTCATGGCCGAGCGCTGCGAGCACCGAGCAGCCTTCGGGTGCGATGATCGCGTCGGGGTAGACGGTCAGCCACACCGAGGCGATCTGCGTGGCGCGCCGCGGCTGGGCTTCGGCATAGGGGTTGAGCCACAGCCGCGACTGCCCTGAATACTGGCGGGCGCGGTCTTGCGAGACCTTGAGCATCGATTGCTGTTCGAGCCAGTTCACGTACGACGGATCAGGGTGCGACATCGGGCGTCCTCTTCTGCGCGGTTCCGGGTGTCCCTGTATGACGGCGCTGCGCCGTGGTGGTTCGTCCGGGTTGTACGGTGAAGGCGACGAGCATGCCAAGTGCCTGGCATAGCGGAGTGCGGCAGATGCGTGTTGCGCAGACCCACCGAAGTTGGCACGCTTGCTGCGCCGTTTCACCTACCCACCTGAAGGAAGCTTGCGCTTGAACTGGGAAAAAGTCGGTAAGACCCTCGCCGGCGTGCTGCTCGCGCTGCTGTGCATCGCCGCCTTGTACCTGCTGTTCAAGGACAATGCCCGGCTCGAGGCAGACCTGACCTATCAGACGCTGACCTACCCCAGCCAATTCAGCGAACGCATCAGCCAGACCAACGATGCGCTCAAGTACGAGCAACTGTACGACCACGCGCGCAGCATCAGCGACAACGCGCTGAGCCATGAGCAACTCGACAAACTGGTCGACCTGGCCCAGGCGCCTTACCGGCGGCTGTTCGCCAAGCCCTTCGAGGCCGGCCTGGTCGACCACCGTACCGGCCTGTTCATCACCTTGCACAACGCCGGCGACACGCCGGTGAAGGATGTGCGCATCCGCTTGCCAGCCAAGGGCCTGGTGCAGGTGCGCGATGAGGCCGGTAACGACACCCTGATGGAAACCGCGACCAGCAGCGTCGACATCCCGCTGATCGGCCCGCAGGCCCAGGCGCGGGTGTGGATCTACTTCGACGGCGACTACGCGCAGATCACCCAGGCCGGCGCGCGGATCAGCCACGCCGAGGGCGACACCGAGGTGCGCGTGCACGAAACCTTCGCCGGCCTGCAGGCGAGCATCGCCCGCTACGCGGTGGAACTGGTGGTGGCCCTCGGCTGGCTGCTGCTGACCCTGTTCGGCCTGGGCTATATCTGCCTGCTGCAACACCGCGCGCTGGCGGTGAAGAACAAGGGCGGGCGTGGCTGAGGGGAAGGAGCCGTGCCCGCTTCTGGCGTCGGGCATGGGCCGCGCGGGGTGCATGAATGTGCTTTCGCGTGGCGTTGGTAAAAAAGGTAGCGTTTTCGTGTCCCCTTTTTTCATATCGGCTGTCATGTAGGTCAATTGAGCCCCACACGAGAGCCGCACAATGTCTGTATTCCCGCGCCAACGCCCGCGCCTGGCGTCTTCGATTTCCATGCCCACGTTATGCCTGGTTCTGGGCCTGGGCGCCGTGCCTGAGCTGGCGCTGGCCGAGACTCAGCCGCGCAGCTTCCAGATTCCTGCCGGCAGCCTGAGCAGCGCGCTGACGCGCTTCGCCGGGCAGGCCGGGGTCAGCCTGTCGGTGGACCCGGCATTGGTCGCAGGACGGCAGAGCCCGGCGCTGTCGGGCCAGTACAGCGTGCAGGAAGGGTTCGCGCGTCTGTTGCAGGGCAGTGGTCTGCAATTGCAGGCGGTCGGCACCGACAGCTACACTCTGGTCCCGACGCCTAGCCAGGGCGCGGCCCTGGAAATCGCTCCGACCAACATCCAGAGCCTGCAAGCCGGCGCCGCGCTGGACGGCGAGCGGTATGCCGGCGGCCAGGTGGTGCGGCGCGGCTCCCAGGGGCTGCTCGGCTCGCGGGACTTCATGGACACGCCGTTCAGCATGACCACCTACAGCAGTGAGTCGATCAAGGCGCAGCAGGCCCGGACCCTGAGCGACATGGTCGCCAGCGACCCGTCGGTGCGCACCACCAACCCGGCAGGCGGGCGTTTCGAGCAATTCACCGTGCGCGGTTTCAGCCTGTTCAACAGTGACGTGTCGTATGGCGGATTGTTCGGTGTATTGCCGACCTACAGCATCGACATGGAAATGGCCGACCGCGTCGACATCATCAAAGGCCCGAGCCAGCTGATCAACGGCATCTCGCCGCGCGGCAGCGTCGGCGGCGGCATCAACATCGTGCCCAAGCACGCAGGCGACGCACCTCTCACCGAATTCACCGCCAGCTACGCCTCCGACAGTCAGCTTGGCGGGGCGGTGGACGTCAGCCGCCGCTTTGGCGACCAGGACCAGTTCGGGGTGCGCTTCAACGGCGTCAAACAGGCCGGGGACACCCCGTGGGACAACCAGAGCGTCGACCGCCAGATGGCCGTGGTCGGCCTGGATTTTCGCGGTGAGCGGCTGCGCCTGTCGACCGACTTCGGCCACACCGAGCGCGATACCGACGCGCCGCAGGAGCGGGTGCTGGTCGGCGCCCTGGCCAAGGTGCCGGACGCCGACAAGGTGCGCCACAACTACGCGCAGAAGTGGAGCAAGGCGCGCACCAACGACACCTTCGGCATGATCAACGGCGAGTTCGACGTCAACGACTCGCTGATGGTCTATGGCGCGGTCGGCGCGCGGGAAAGCAACCACGACTTCCTGCGCCACAACGTACCGATCAGCAACGATGCCGGCGATTTCGTCGTCGCGCCCCGCGGCTTTACCCGCGACGAGAGCGTGCGCACCGGCATGGCCGGGCTGCGCAACTGGTTCGATACCGGCTCGGTCAGCCACGAAGTGAACCTTTCGGCCAGCTACTTCTATATGGACTTCGAGAACGGCGACACCCGTTACGCCACCGGCAACAGCAACCTGTACGACCCGGTGGCAACGCCCAAGCCCGGGGTGCCGACCCGGCCGTCTTCCTCCACCTACACGGAAAACCGCTTCACCGGGGTGGCGCTGTCCGACACCTTGGGCTTTCTCGAAGACCGCCTGCTGCTGACCCTCGGCGCACGCTGGCAGCGCGTGCAGGTCGATGACTGGGAAGACGGCGTCAAAGGCGAAACCGCCTACGACGAAGAAAAGCTCTCGCCATCGGGCGGCATTCTGTTCAAGGCCACCGATCAACTGTCGCTGTACGCCAACTACATGGAGGGCCTGAGCCAGGGCAAGATCGCCCCGGGTACGGCCAGCAACGAAGACGAAATCTTCCCGCCGTTCATCAGCCGTCAGCTGGAAGTGGGCGCCAAGTACGATTTTGGCCGTTACGCGCTGACCGCCAGCGCCTTTCGCATCAAGCAGCCGGCGTACGAGACCAACGCCGTCACCCGGGTGTTCGGCCCCAATGGCAAGCGCGAGAACACCGGGCTTGAGTTGAGCATGTTCGGCGAACCGCTCGAGGGCGTGCGCCTGCTCGGTGGGGTGATGTACATCCACAGCGAGCTCAAGGACACCCTCGACAGCCGCTTCGACGGCAACCGCGCCCCGGCCACGCCGAGCTACAACGTCAACCTCGGTGCCGAATGGGACGTGCCGCAGGTCGAGGGCCTGACCCTGACCGCGCGTGGTATTCACTCCAGCTCGCAGTACCTCGACCAAGCCAACAGCAAGAAGATCGACGGCTGGGAACGCTACGACCTCGGCGCGCGCTATGCCTTCAAGGTCGAAGGCCGCGACGTGACCCTGCGCGCAAGCGTCGAGAACGTGCTCAACGACCGCTACTGGGCCTCGGCCGGCGCCTCCGACGACAGCGAGGCAGGACTGACCCTGTCGGCGCCGCGCACCTGGCTGCTGTCGACCACCGTGGCGTTCTGAGCCCGGTATCTGTGTTGGAGCGGCGGACCGTTCGCTCCTACACGATGGACGGCCCTGCAATAACCTTCGGCAAAACCCTGCCGATCACCTAGAATGAGCCGCAGCCGCGATGGCGCATTGCGATTATCTGTTTGAATCTGCACAAACTATTCGAGCCTGCCAGTGTCAGTCACTGCAGGCCGAAGGTTTTTGGCTTTCTTCCATTCTGGAGCACAGGGTTTATGGCGACATTGCAGGGCAGTACGTTGGAAGCGATCAAGAACAATCAAGACCAGCTACTGGATCAATGGATCAACAGCCTCGAAAGCAACGGCGCTACCCGCAACCTCAAGGAGCACGAGCTGCGTCAGCAGACCAGTGGCTTCCTGCAGTTGCTCGCAAACGGCTTGCAGCAGGCCGATGACGCTACCGGCAATGCCGAGGAAGTTCGCCGCTTTTTGGAAAAACTGTCTGCCTCGCGCGCGCAACTGGGGCACGATTCGCACCAGACCGCGTACTTCATCTTCGCCCTCAAAGGCCCGCTGTTCAGCCTGCTGCAGCGCGTCTATGCCGACCAGCCGGCGCTGCTCGCCGAGCAGTTGCTGGTGGTCTCCGAGCTGCTCGACAGCCTGGGCATGCACACCGTGCGCGCCTACCAGATCACCCGCGAAGCGGTGATCCGCCGTCAGCAGGAAGAGCTGCTGGAACTCTCCACGCCGGTGGTCAAACTGTGGGACGGCGTGCTGGCCCTGCCGCTGATCGGCACCCTCGATTCGCAGCGCAGCCAGACCGTCATGGAGTCGCTGCTGCAACGCATCGTCGACACCGGCGCGGAAATCGCCATCATCGACATCACCGGCGTGCCCACCGTCGATACGTTGGTCGCCCAGCACTTGCTCAAGACCGTCACCGCCATTCGCCTGATGGGTGCCGACTGCATCATCAGCGGCGTGCGTCCGCAGATCGCCCAGACCATCGTCCACCTCGGCCTGGACCTGAGCAGCATCACCACCAAGGCCAACCTGGCCGATGCCCTGAAGCTGGCGATCAAACGCCTGGATGTCGGCGACAGCGCGCGGGGTTGAACCATGGAGCGTATTCCGATCCTGCAGATGGGCGAGTTCCTGCTGGTGACCATTCAGGTCGACATGCACGACCAGCTTGCCCTCAACCTGCAGGAAGACCTCACTGATCGCATCAGCCGCACCTCGGCGCGCGGCGTGCTGATCGATATTTCCGCCCTGGACATGGTCGACTCGTTCATCGGCCGCATGATCGCCAGTATCTCCGGGTTGTCGCGCATCATGGATGCCGAAACCATGGTGGTCGGCATGCAGCCTGCGGTGGCCATCACCCTGGTCGAACTGGGCCTGACCCTGCCTGGCGTCAGCACCGCGCTCAATGTCGAGCGTGGCATGCAGGTGCTGCGCAAGCGGGTGGCCGGTCGATGAACGTCAACGTCAACCAGAGCGGCAGCCTGGCGGTGCGGGTCGAGCAGGATGTGGTGCTGGCCCGCCAGCAGGCGCGCAAGATCGCCAGCGAGCAGGGCATGCGCCTGGTCGACCTGACCAAGCTGGTCACCGCCGTCAGTGAGCTGGCGCGCAACACCGTGGTCTATGGCGGTGGCGGCGACATGGACTGGCAGGTCATCGAGCAGTCCGGGCGCATTGGCTTGCGCATGCTGTTTCGCGATGAAGGCCCGGGCATTGCCGATACCCGCCTGGCCCTGACCGATGGCTGGACCTCCGGCTCCGGCCTGGGCCTGGGCCTGACCGGCGCGCGGCGCCTGGTCGATGAGTTCGACCTGGACACCGCGCCTGGCCAAGGCACGCGCATCACGATCACGCGATGGATATGACCCTGACCGCCAGCCTTACCCAGGTGCTGGCCCTCGACGATTCCAGCCAGGTCGGCCACGCGCGGCGCATCGCCCAGCGCCTGGCCGGGCAGTTGGGTTTCGCTGAAGCCGATGCCGGGCGAGTGGCGCTGGTTGCCACCGAGCTTGCCAGCAACGTGCTCAAGCACGCCCAGCGCGGCGCCTTGCACCTGCGTGCGCTGCGCCGCGCCGATGGCGTGGCAGGCGTCGAGCTGCTGAGTGTCGATGGCGCTGCCGGCTTCGATCAGTCGCAGTGCATGACCGACGGGTTTTCAACCGGCGGCACCCAAGGTATCGGCCTGGGCAGCGTGGCGCGTTCGGCGCAGGTGTTCGACCTGCACAGCGACGCCCACGGCTCGGTGGTGCTGGCCCGGCTGTATCCGGCCGGGCAGGGCGCCGACGATGTTCGCGTTGGCGTCAGCCAGCATTCGCTGCACGACGACCCGGCCTGCGGTGACACCTGGCAAGTGGCGGTTCGCGGGCCGCTGCTCAGTGCGTTGGTGATCGACGGTCTCGGCCATGGCACAGAGGCCGAACAGGCCGCGCTGACCGGCGCCCGAAGCTTTGCCGAGGCGCCGTTCGACCCGCCGCAGGCCGTGCTGGAGCGACTGCACGTGGACATGAACGGCACCCGCGGCGGCGCGGTTGCGATCGCCCGGTTCGACGCGGCGCAGGGCACGCTGCAGTACATCGGCGTCGGCAACATCGGCGCCACCCTGGCCAATGCCCAGCGCAGCCACGGCCTGGCCTCGCTGCCGGGGATCGTCGGCGGGCAATACCGCAAGAGCCAAGTGTTCGACTACGCTCATCTCGACCATCACGTGCTTATCATGTACAGCGACGGCTTGCAGTCGCGCTGGAACCTGCACAACTACCCCGGTCTGGTCCATCGCCATCCCGCCGTGATCGCCGCTGTGTTGCACCGCGATTTCTGTCGCGGCCGCGATGACGTGACGGTGCTGGTCATCGACCTGGAGTTCAGCCATGCCTGACCCGCTTTCCCTCGACGGCGCCGCCCAGACGGCGCTGATCAACCGCCTGCAGGCCGAAACCGAGGCCTTGCGTACCGAACTCGATGAAACCAACCAGGGTGTTCTGGCGCTGTATGCCGAACTGGATAACCAGGCCGAGCAGTTGCGTCAGGCCTCAGACCTGAAAAGCCGATTTCTGGCCTACATGAGCCATGAATTTCGCACACCACTGGGTTCGATCCTGAGCATCACCCGGCTGCTTGCCGACGAACTCGACGGGCCGCTGTCAGCCGAACAGCACAAGCAGGTGGCGTTCGTCAGCACCGCCACTCGTGAACTGTCGGACATGGTCGACGACCTGCTCGACCTGGCCAAGATCGATGCCGGGCGCATCACCATCTCGCCGGCCTGGTTCGACATGCTCGACCTGTTCGCGGCCCTGCGTGGCATGTTCCGGCCCATCGTCAATGCCACTGCGGTCGACCTGATCTTCGAAGAGCCGCAAGGCTTGCCGCAGCTTTACAGCGACGACAAGAAGCTTTCGCAGATCCTGCGCAATTTCATTGCCAACGCGTTGAAGTTCACCGTGCGCGGGGAGATACGCGTGTCGGCGCAGCGGGTCGGCGACGACCGCATCCGCTTCGCCGTGACCGACAGTGGCATTGGCATTGCCCCTGAGTTGCTGACCTCGTTGTTCGAAGACTTCAGCCAGGTCGACTCGCCTTTGCAGAAGCGCCTGCGTGGCACCGGTCTGGGGCTGTCTCTATGCAAGCGCTTCGCCGAGCTGCTAGGCGGGGAAGTGGGGGTGCACAGCGAGCCGAATGTGGGTTCGTCGTTCTACGTGACCATTCCCCTGGCCCTGAAGCAGGAGGGCAGCGATGGGCAATGACGCACGTCTACTGGTCGTCGACGACAATGTCGTCACCCGCTATGCCCTGCGCCGGCGCCTGGCCATGCACGGTTTCGAGGTGCTCGAGGCCGGAACCGGCACCGAAGGCCTGGCGGTGTTAGCCGAAACCGTGGTGGACGCGCTGATTCTCGACGTCAACCTACCCGACATGAGCGGCTTCGATGTGGTGCGCATTCTGCGTCAGGCACCCGATACCGCGCTGCTGCCGATCATTCATGTGTCGGCGGCCTCGATTCAGACCGGCGACATCATCACCGGCCTGGACAACGGCGCCGATGCCTACTTGATCCACCCGGTCGACCCCGACGTGCTGCTGGCGACCTTGCGTACCCTGTTGCGGGTGCGTGACAGCGAGCGTGCGCTGCGCGAAAGCGAGGCCAGCTTCCGCGAAATCTTCAATAACGTCTCGGCCCCCATCGCCTTGCTCGATGCCCAGCTCAAGGTGCATGAATGCAACCACGCCTTCGCCACCCTGGTGCAGGACAACCGCAACGTCGATAGCCTCGACGAGTGCTTCGGCGCCGGCCAGGACGCGGTATTGCAGGAGCTGCGCGTGCACCTGAGCGCTGGTGCGCGCTGGCGCGGCACCGTGGCGATGACCCAGCACGGCCAGCCGCGCGAAACCGAGTGGCAGCTGTCGCCGTATCGCCTGCCGGGGCTGTCGCTGGTGTTCGTCGAGGACATCACCGAGCACCGCCACCGTGAGCGTTCGCACCTGGCGCGGCTGGACGATGCCAACAGTCAGCTGGCGCGCGAAGTCGCCGAGCGCGTGCGCACCGAAGCGCAGCTGTTGCAGTTGCAGAAGATGGACGGCCTCGGCCGCCTCACCGGCGGCATCGCCCACGACTTCAACAATCTGCTGACCGGCATCATCACCAGCCTGGAACTGATCCGTAAACGGGTCGGTGAGGGGCGCGTGGAGAAGATTCCGGCCTACACCGATGCCGCGCTCAATTCCGCCATGAGCGCCGCTTCGCTGACCCACCGGCTGCTGGC
Source organism: Pseudomonas cremoricolorata DSM 17059 = NBRC 16634 (assembly GCF_000425745.1). Classification (GTDB taxonomy): domain Bacteria; phylum Pseudomonadota; class Gammaproteobacteria; order Pseudomonadales; family Pseudomonadaceae; genus Aquipseudomonas; species Aquipseudomonas cremoricolorata. Next base: position 52,633 of record NZ_AUEA01000003.1, read on the forward strand.
CTTCGCCCGTCAGCAACCGCTCGACACCCGCCCGGTGGACGTCAACCGCCACGTACTGTCGTTGCAAGACCTGCTGACCCGCACCATCGGCGAGCGCATTCGCCTGGAGCTGTCGCTGTCCAGCCGCCCGGCCATCGCCCTGGTCGACCCGGTGCAGCTGGAGAGCGCCGTGCTCAACCTGGTGATCAACGCCCGCGATGCCTTGCCCAAGGGCGGCACCATCTGGGTCAACACCTCGGCGGCCTGGGCTTCCGGTGATCCGCACCTCAAGGACGGTCCTTACGTGTCGGTGAGCGTGCGCGACGATGGCCTGGGTATAGAGCCGTCAGTGCAAGACAAGGTCTTCGACCCGTTCTTCACCACCAAGCCGCTGGGGCAGGGTACCGGGCTGGGGCTGTCGACCATTTATGGCTTTGCGCGCCAGTCGGGCGGCCATGTCGCACTGCGCAGCCTGGTTGGCCGCGGCACCGAAGTGACCCTCATGCTGCCGGCCAGTGGCGAGGCTGCCGAGAGCGTCACGCCGCCTGTGCGTTTCGAGCAGCCTGGCCACGGTGAACATGTGCTGATCGTCGAGGACATGCCGTCGGTGCGCTCGTCGGTGGCCGAAGTGCTGCTCGACGCCGGGTATCAGTGCAGCCAGGCCGAAACCATCGAGCAGGCCTTGGATCAACTGCGCGAGAACCCCAGCATCGAGTTGCTACTCACCGACGTCGGCCTGCCGGCCATGAGCGGCCGGGAGCTGGCCGACATGGCCCGCACCTACCGGCCAGGGCTGCCCGTGCTGCTGATGACCGGTTATGCGGAAACGGCGCTGGACCGTCAGGCGTTCCTGGGGGAAGACATGGACCTGCTGAGTAAACCCTTCCACATCGCCGACTTGCTCGACAAGATCAGACAGGCCCTGAACCGCGCCGTGTGAGCCGCGGCGCCGGGCCTCAGACCGGTGCGGCCGGGCTCAGCGGCCGTGCGCAGCGCAGCATCAGGCGTGCCCCGCCCAGCGGGCTGGCGTCGATCAGCAGGCGGTAGCCATGCAGGTCGACGATGGCCGAGACGATCGACAACCCCAAGCCGAAGCCTGCGTGGCGATGGCCCTCATCGCTGCGGTAGAAACGCTTGAGCACCGCTTCGCGTTCTTCGCTCGGGATGCCCGGACCGCTGTCGTCCACGGCGACGCTGACCGCCTGTTCATCGACGCTGGCAAGAATCCGCACCTGGCCACCTTCAGGGGTGAATTTGATGGCGTTGCCGACCAGGTTGGCCAGCGCCTCGAACAGCAGTTCGCGGTCGCCGTTGAGCGCCGGCAAGCTCGCGGGTTGTTCCAGGGTGAGCTGGATGCCGCCATCTTCAGCCAGCGGCAGGTAGAAATCGTGCAGTTCCAGCAGCAGGCCGTGGGGGTCGAGTTCGACGAAGCCTGCGCGGCGGCGGCGGTCTTCCAGCTCGCTGATGCGCAGCAGGCCACGGAAGCGCGCCATCAAGGTGTCGGTGTCGGCGATGGCCTGGTCCAGCGGTTCGGCCAGCGGGTCGTCTTCACCGCTTTGCTGGCGCATGCGGTAGAGCTGGGCGCGCAGGCGGGTGAGCGGGGTGCGCAGGTCGTGGGCGATGTTGTCGCACACGCCTTTTACCTCATGCATCAGCCGCTCGATGCGGTCGAGCATGGCGTTGACGATGGCTGCCAGCATGTCCAGTTCGTCGCGTCGCGCCGACAGCGGCAGGCGGTGGGTGAGGTCGCCGGCAACGATCAACTCGGCGCTGGCCTGTACCGCGCGAATGCGCTTGAGCGGGCGGCGACGCAGCAGGTACCAGCCGGCAAAACCTGGAATCAAGGTCAGGGAAATGCCCCAGAGCAAGGCGTCGAGAATGATCCGCGTGACCACGAACAACGAGCCGTTGTCGCGGATCAGCACCAGCCAGCGGCCGTCGGTGATGTGGATCGCCACCGCGTCGCAGCTGTCTTGCGGCAGGTGCGGGGTGTCGACCAGGCATTGCTTGAGTTCATGGATGCGCCCGTCCAGTTTCAGGCCGGCAGGGAAGGCACCAATGCGCCCGCCAAGCGGCAGCAGCTGCGCGTCGAACAGCCCGTAGGCATCGAACGAGCGCTGCTCGAAGGCCTCGCTGGCCAGCAGTGCATCGTCGAGCTGCTTGCCGCTCATGTGCGCGAACAGGTGCTGGCGTTGCAGCATGGAATGGCGGGTCAGCTTGTTCAGGTAGCTGGACACCTCGAAATAGAGCACCCCCATGAGGATGCTGCTCCAGGCCACGAAGAGAAAGCTGTACAGCGCCAGCAGACGGCTGGTGGACGAACTCCAGCCCTTAGACGGGTTCGGCAATGGCATAGCCCGAACCCCGTACCGTGCGAATCAGCGGTGTCTGGCCGGGCGAGTCGATCTTCTTGCGCAGGCGGCCGATGTGCACATCGATCAGGTTGGTGCCCGGGTCGAAGTGATAACCCCAGACTTCCTCGAAGATCATCATCCGGGTAATCACCTGGCCGGCGTGGCGCATCAGGTATTCGAGCAGCTTGTATTCGGTGGGCAGCAGGTTCAGGGCCTGCTCGCCGCGCCGTGCTTCATGGCTGATCAGGTCAAGCTCCAGGTCGCAGACCTGCAGGCGAGTTTGCGTCACCGGCACGCTGTTGCGGCGCAGCAGCACCTCGACGCGGGCGGCCATCTCGTCCGAGGCGAAGGGTTTGGTCAGGTAGTCATCACCGCCGGCACGCAGGCCACGCACTCGCTCGTCGACATCCGACAGCGCGCTGATCATCAGGATCGGCGTGGTGATCTTCAGGCTGCGCAGGGTGGTGACGATGGTCAGGCCATCGACTTCGGGCAGCATGCGGTCGAGGGTGATCAGGTCGTAGCCGCCGCCGATGGCCTTGGACAGCCCCTCGCGGCCGTTGTCGGCCCAGTCGACTTCCAGGCCGTGGCTGGACAATTCAGCGACGATTTCCTGGGCAGTGACGGCGTCGTCTTCGATGGTCAGTACGCGGGGCATGCTTATACCTGGGCAACGGGTTGGAGAGTCGATTGTGCCAAAGAATAGCCGCTGGTCGATTTAAGAAAAATTCATCTGCCCGAATGCAGCGCGGGGTGCCGTGACCGCCGCCGATGGCGAGCATCGGCAATGGTCAGGGCACCCCGCCAGGCACTGCGGAATCAGGCGACCTTGACGATCCAGCCCGCTGGCGCTTCGACGTCACCGCTCTGGATGCCGGTCAGCTCGTTGTACAGCTTCTGAGTCACCGGGCCGACTTTTTCCAGGTCGTGGAAAACGTGCAGCTTGCCGTTGTATTCGATGCCGCCAATCGGCGTGATCACCGCCGCGGTGCCGCAGGCGCCGGCTTCGATGAAGCGGTCGAGCTGGCTGATTTCCACATCGCCTTCGATCACCGTCAGGCCCAGGCGCGATTGCGCCAGCTCCATCAGCGACAGGCGGGTGATGCCCGGCAGTACCGAGGCGGATTTCGGCGTGACGAATTCGTTGTTGGCGGTGATGCCGAAGAAGTTGGCCGAACCGACTTCCTCGATCTTGGTGTGGGTCAGCGGGTCGAGGTAGATGGCATCGGCGAAGTTGGCCTTCTTTGCCTCCAGACCTGGCTGCAGGCTGGCTGCGTAGTTGCCGCCGACCTTGGCCGCGCCGGTGCCTTGCGGCGCTGCACGGTCGAAGCTGGAGATCTGGAAGTTGTGCGGCTTCATGCCGCCCTTGAAGTACGAGCCTACCGGGATGGCGAAGATCGAGAAGATGAACTCGGGGGCGGTGCGCACGCCGATGTTGTCACCGGTGCCGATGACGAACGGACGCAGGTACAGGGCTCCTTTGCCGTGGGGCGGCACGAACTTCTCGTTGGCCTTGACCACCTGTTTGCAGGCTTCGACGAAGACATCGCTGGGCACCTGGGGCATCAACAGGCGGGCGCAGCTGCGGGCCATGCGCGCGGCGTTCTGCTCGGGGCGGAACAGGTTGATCGAGCCGTCCTTGCAGCGGTAGGCCTTCAGACCCTCGAAGCATTGCTGGCCATAGTGCAGGGCAGTGGAGCCTTCACTGATGTGCAGCACGTTGTCTTCGGTCAGGGTGCCGTGGTCCCACTCGCCGTTGCGCCAGACGGACAGGTAGCGCTTGTCGGTCTTGATGTAGTCAAAGCCCAGCTTGTCCCAGTTAATGCTTTCGTTGCTCATGACACCCTCGATTGTCTTGCAGCGCCCGTTGCGTGCGGGCTGCGGTTGATGCGCACGCGCCACGATAATACAAACCAGGCAGGTTCGGAAACGCCTGCGGGGCAATTGCCTGGCCAGGTGCGGTCGGCTCAGGGCGGGGAAAGATCGCCTGGGGTATCGACGTCGCGCAGCACGCCGGCATCGATGACCTCGATCACCCGGCAGGCATGGGCGTTGTCGCGCAGCACCTGGCGCCCGCCCTGATCGCCTGAGCTTTCGCCCAGCGCTGCCCAGAACGCGCGGCCGAACAGCACCGGATGGCCACGTTGCCCGTGACAGTGCGGCATGACGATGAGCTCGGCGCCTGCGGCCTGCTGCAAGCGGGCGAGGGTGGCGCCGGCGATCCACGGCATGTCGCCCAACAGCACCGCCACCGCCTCGGCCGGGGAGCCGGCCAGCGCCTGCATGCCCGCCGCCAGGCTGGCGCCCATGCCATCGCTGCCGCGCGGCGCGCGTACCAGCTGCACCGACATCGGCAAGCCCAGGGCTTGTGGGTCGTCGTCGGCGCCAATCACCACCCACACCTCGGCGAACTGCGCCTGGGCGTTGCCCACGCTGGCGGCCAGCAGGGTCTGCCCGTCAGCGAGCCGCGCCTGGCGCTTGTCGCTGCCAAAGCGCCGCCCTTTGCCAGCGGCGAGTAGCAGCGCCACGCAGTGCGACTGCGCCTCTGGGCAGGTGGAGTGGAGTTGCTTTGAACGCATGCCGTTGGCTCCCGGTCGGACCTGAAAATGCAGCACAGACTGCACAAGACGATGAGCATACCGACCGTGAGGCGTGAACAATGAGCGATTCAGACTGCATACCGGCGCACCAGCCGCTCGAGCTGTCGATCAACGGCCAGCGCCATCAGCTACAGGTGGCACCGTGGATGACCCTGCTTGACCTGCTGCGCGACCAACTCGACCTGACCGGCAGCAAGAAGGGCTGTGACCATGGCCAGTGCGGTGCCTGCACCGTGCTGCGCAACGGGCAGCGGGTCAACGCCTGCCTGACGCTGGCGATCATGTGCGACGGCGATTGCATCACCACCATCGAAGGGCTGGCAGACGATGAGCGCCTGCATCCCTTGCAACAGGCGTTCATTCGCCACGACGCCTTCCAGTGCGGCTATTGCACCCCCGGGCAGATCTGCTCGGCGGTGGCCCTGGCCAGCGAAGGCCGGGCGCTGTCGCGCGCCGAGATCCAGGAAGGCATGAGCGGCAACCTGTGCCGCTGCGGTGCCTACGGCAACATCGTCGCGGCCGTGGAAGAGGCGCTGCCGCAGATGATTGCCAGCGATCAGGGAGGGCCGCGCGCATGATCCCCTTTGCCTACAGCAAACCCACCGATGTCGCCGGCGCCCTGCAACTGGCCGGCCCCGATTCGCACTTCATCGCAGGCGGCACCAACCTGCTCGATCTGATGAAAGAAAACGTCGCCCAGCCCCAGCGGCTGATCGACATCACCGGGCTGCCGCTGCGTGAAGTCACCGCCACGGCCAGCGGCGGGTTGTCGATCGGCGCATTGGTCGGCAACGCCGAGCTGGCCCGCCATCCGCGTATCGAAGCCGATTACCCACTGCTCGCCCAAGCCATCCTGGCCGGGGCCTCGCCGCAGCTGCGCAACATGGCAAGCAGCGGCGGCAACCTGCTGCAACGCACCCGCTGCGCCTACTTCTACGACAGCGCCGTGCCGTGCAACAAGCGCGCCCCCGGCACTGGCTGCCCGGCGCGCAGTGGCTTGAACCGCAACCACGCGATTCTCGGCGCCAGCCAGCACTGCGTTGCCGTACACCCCTCGGACATGTGCGTGGCCCTGGCCGCGCTCGAGGCGACCGTCCAGGTACAAGGCCCGGCTGGCAGCCGGCAAATTGCCTTCGCCGACTTCCACCGCCTGCCGGGCGAGCAGCCCGAGCGCGACAACACCCTCGCAGACAACGAACTGATTACCGCCATCGAGCTGCCGGCCCCACGTTTCGCCGAGCACGTGCACTACCTCAAGGTGCGTGACCGCGCCTCGTATGCCTTCGCGCTGATTTCGGTGGCGGCAGCCTTGCGCCTGGAAGGCGAGCGCATCGGTGAGCTGCGCCTGGCCTTGGGCGGCGTCGCGCACAAGCCTTGGCGTGACCCGGCTCTGGAGGCACGCTTCCAGGGCCAGCCGGCCACTTCCGCCACCTACACACAGATTGCCCAGGCCATGCTCAGCGGCGCGCAGCCGCTTGCGCACAACGCCTTCAAGGTCACCCTGGCGCACAACGCGATCATCCGTGCGCTAGGCCAGGCCCAGCGTCGACAAGGAGCCACAGCATGAGTGCGCAAGCGATCAGCGGCCAGCCACTGGACCGCACCGATGGCCCGGCGAAAGTCACCGGCAAGGCCCGTTATGCCGGTGAGTATCCGGCCGAAGGCCTGCTGTATGGCAGCGTGGTGTCCAGCGCCGTGGCCCATGGCCGTATCCGCCATATCGACTGCCAGGCTGCCCTGGCCTTGCCCGGAGTGATCGAGGTACTGCACCACGGCAACCGACCGCCCATGGCGGCCGATGATGAGCCTTACGAAGACGACGATGCGGCCGATGGTCACCCGTTCCGCCCGCTGTTCAACGACCGCGTGCTGTACAGCGGGCAGCCGGTAGCTTTGGTCATCGCCGAGAACCTCGAGCTGGCGCGCTATGCCGGCAGCCTGGTGCGGGTCGAGATCGACGCCGGTTCACACCAGACCGACCTCTGCGCCGCCCGCGACCAGGGCTACGACGCCCCCGCCGAACTGCCCAAGCCGCGGGGTGATTTCGCCGAAGCGTTCAATGCCGCGCCGTTGCGTATTGACGCGCAGTACAGCACCCCCAACGAGCACCACAACCCGATGGAGCCGCACGCCTCGACGGTGATCGTCGAGGCCGATGGCAGCCTGCTGATCCATGACAAGACCCAGGGCACGCAGAACAGCCAGGCCTATGTGCAGGAGGTGTTCAAGCTGCCCAAGGAGCAAGTGCGGGTATGCGCGGCGTTCGTCGGCGGTGCGTTCGGCTCGGGCCTGCGTCCGCAGTACCAGCTGGCCCTGGCCGTGATGGGCGCGCTCAAGCTCAAGCGCTCGGTGCGGGTGACCCTGACCCGCCAGCAGATGTTCACCTTCGGCTACCGGCCACGCACCCTGCAGCGCCTGCAACTGGGCGCCGACGCTGATGGCCGCTTGCTCGCCATCCGCCACGAAGCCACCGGGCAGACCTCACGCTTCGAAGATTTCAGCGAGCACGTGGTGGAGTGGAGCGGCATGCTCTATCGCTGCGACAACGTCGCCATGGCGTATCAACTGGTGCCGCTGGACGTCTACACCCCACTGGACATGCGTGCGCCCGGCGCGGCGCTGGGCTTGATCGGCCTGGAATGCGCCATGGACGAGCTCGCCGAGCAGGTCGGCCTCGACCCGGTGGCACTGCGCCAGGTCAACTTCGCCGACAGCAACGGCAACGAGGGCAAACCCTATTCGAGCAAGGCCCTGCGCGAATGCTACGAGCAGGGGGCTGAGCGCTTCGGCTGGGAGCGGCGCAATCCCGTTCCGCGCAGCCAGCAGGAGGGCGATGAGCTGATCGGTTGGGGCATGGCCGGTGGGGTCTGGGAAGCCATGCAGATGAAAGCCAGCGCCAAGGCGCGGCTCGATGCCGACGGCCACTTGTGGGTGAGCAGCGCCACCACCGACATCGGCACCGGCACCTACACGGTGATGACGCAGATCGCCGCCGATGCCGCCGGCATGGCGGTCGAGGACATCACCTTCCAGCTCGGCGACAGCTCGCTGCCCACAGCGCCCCTGCAAGGCGGCTCGTTCACCGTGTCGTCGGTGGGTTCTGCGGTGCGCCAGGCCTGCCAGGTGCTGCGCAGCAAGCTGGTAACGCTCGCCCAGGCGCGCTACCCGGCGCTGGCAGGCGAGCCGGCCGACCGTTTCGTGGTGGCCGATGGGCAGTTGCAGGTGGGTGAGCGGCGGTTCGCCTTCGCCGACCTGCTGCAAGGCGCTGGCGACGACGCCCTGGAGGTGCAGATTACCGCCGAGCCAGGTGCCAAGCGCGAGGGCTTTGCCTGCGCCACGCACTCTGCTGTGTTCGTCGAGGTGCGCGTGGATGAAGCGCTGGGCACCTTGCGGGTCAGCCGGGTGGTCAGCGCGGTGGCAGCAGGGCGGGTGATCAACCCCAAGACTGCACGCAGCCAGATTCTCGGCGGTGTGGTGTGGGGCGTGGGCATGGCCTTGCATGAGCAGGCCGAGGTGGACCACAACCTGGGCCGCACGATGAACCACAACCTGGCCGAGTACCACATTCCGGTGAACGCCGACATGGGCGAGGTCGAGGTGATTTTCGTCGACGAGCCGGACGATATCGTCAACGAACTGGGCTCCAAGGGCGTCGGTGAGATTGGCGTGGTGGGCGTTGCGGCGGCAGTGGCCAATGCCCTGTATCACGCTACTGGACGACGGGTCAGGGACTTCCCGTTGACGGTGGACAAGATCCTCGGCTGAGCCGTATGGCCGGGCACAGGTTGGCAACCTGGGCCCGGTGGTTTGCATTGGCAGCCGCTGCCTGGCGATAATCTGCGGCTTTGTCCAAGGGTATCGCCATGCAAAGCAGAAACCTGGTCGCGGAAATGTTCTTGTCGATGCCGATCCAGCTCTGGGTGCTGCCGGTGGCGGGGCTGATCGCCTACTTCGGTCTGCGCCGCGCCGATGCCTCGCCCGGCGGGCAACGGCTGTGGCGCAGCCTCAGCTATGGGCTGCTGTTGGCCCTGGCGTTTCTGCCCAACGCGCTGTATGCCGCGCTGCCAGGCAGCGCGCCGGTCGAGCCGGGCGCGCTGCAACCCAACTACCTGGGCCGCTTCTACCTCGATGCGTTCTACGCCTTCGCCGGTTGGGCTGGCGCCTGGGTGCTGCGCAGTCGCCTCAATTCGAAATGACGCCCCTGCCGCTGGTCGGGGTTGGCCTCTGACCCCTGCCTGATGCGTCATGCTCAGCGCTTCGATCCCCAGTAAGTTGTCGACCACCACCGAGAGAACACTGCCATGTCCTGCGCCTACACGTTGATGGATTCCCCAGTCGGCACGCTGACGCTTGTCGCCCGTGGCGATTGCCTGGCCGCCGTGCTGTGGCAGAACGAACGGGAAAATCGCGTGCGCCTGGGCGAGTTGCAGCGTGACGACCAGCACCCGGTGCTGCAGGAAACCGCGCGGCAACTGGGCGAGTATTTCGCAGGGCAGCGTCAGCAGTTCGAACTGCCGCTGGATTTTCACGGCACCGACTTCCAGCGCCAGGTGTGGGCGGCGCTGCTGAGCATTCCATTCGGGGAAACCCGCAGCTACGCGCAGATCGCCCAGCAGATCGGCCGGCCGCAGGCGATGCGCGCGGTCGGTGCGGCCAACGGGCGCAACCCGATTTCCATCATCGCCCCCTGTCACCGTGTCATCGGCGCCTCGGGCAGCCTCACCGGGTTCGCTGGCGGGCTGCCGGTAAAGCAGCATTTGCTCAGTCTCGAGGGGCGAGAGTCGCTGGCACTGGCGCTGTAGCAGGCGTCACTCCCAAGCCATCAGCACATGCACCAATACCAGTAGGCCAAGCACCAACAACAAGCCGCCCGATACCCGTTGCAGCCACGGCAGCACTGCGCCAAATCGGCGCAGCACCCGTGGATGGCCGATGGCGATGGCTACCAGCAGGTCCCAGAGCAACACCACGCTGAACATCCACAGCGCATACAGCCATTTCCAGCCGGTACTGCTGGCGCTGACCAGGCTCGCCAGGCTGGCGTAGAACAGCGCGTTCTTCGGATTGAGCACCGCGCACAAGAAACCCGCCAGCACCCCTCGCAACCAGCCGCGCCGGGCTGCCTGCGCGGTGGCTAGTGCCCCCAGGTCACTGCCGTTGGCATGGCGGATGAACAGCCAGCCGACGTACACCAGGTACACGCCACCGGCCAGTTGCAAGGCGACGAACCAGGCGCTGCCCTCACGCAGCAACGACAGCCCGGCGAAGGCCACGGCGATGAACAGGCCATTGGCCAGGGCGATGCCCAGGCAGGCGCCGCTGGCGATCTTCCAGCCGCTATTGGCGGCGTTGCGCGCCACCAGGAAAAAGTCGGGCCCCGGTGACAGCAAGGCGAGGAAATGGGCAGTGGCGATGATCACAAACAGCTGCATGGCGCGGGTCCTCCGGCTGGAAAGGGCGGAGGATGGCGCGGGCGTCAGCGGCTGTATTGGACAATAGTGCGCGCCGCGCTAGCGCGTGCGTCGATACAGCCCTGGGGTGGTGCCGGCGTGGGTCTTGAACACCCGCTGGAAATGACTCTGGTCGGCAAAGCCCAGACGGTAGGCGACCTCGGCCAGTTCGCAGCCGTGGCGCAGCAACTGCCGGGCGCGGTTGACCCGCGCGTTGAGCAGCCAGGCGTGTGGCGTGAGGCCGGTGGCGCGGCGGAAGGCGCGAATCAGCCCGTAACGATCAAGCCCGGCCATACCCGCCAGCTCGGCGAGGGTCAGCTGAGCCAACTGCTCATCGGCCAGATCGTTGAGGTCGATATTGAGCGCCGCGCGGTCGGCTGCCGGGGCCATGTCCAGCGCCGCGCAGTGCGACCACGCCCCGTCACCGAGGAAGGTGATCAGCGCGGTTTCCTTCTCCAGCGCACTGACGCTTGCGAACAGCACCTCGATGAGCTGACAGAATTGCCGGTACAGCGCAGGCTCGGCGCTGATCCGTGCGGGCGCATCGAGGTGTTCCTCTGCCAGGCCACATTCACTGCGCAGGCGCCGCAACCACTCGGCATCGAGGTGCAGCATCTGGTAGCTCCAGGCGCTGTTCGGCTCGGGGTTGCAGGCGTGCACGCGGTGCGCCGGCACCAGCACCAAGGTGCCGGGGCACAGCCGCTGGCTGCCATGCCCGGCGCCGCGAAAGTGGCTGAAGCCTGCGTCCACCGCACCGATGGAAAAGGTCGGATGGCTGTGCGCCTTGTAGCAGGCGCGGCTGTGGCAGGCGCGCCGCGCTTCGACGAAGGGCAGGGCGGGGTCGTGCCAGTGGTCGGTCGAAGAGTCAGGCATGGCGCACGGCAAGGGTCGGGGAAGGACGGCCAGTCTAGCCGGGTCGCACTGTTGCGGTCATGCGCCGTGTGTGCTGTTCGCATCCGCACGTGGCGCTGATCGGTATCAGTAGTTCCAGCGCAGGCCAAGGTTCGCGCCGTGGCCACGTTGCTCGCGGCGATCGAGGTTCTGGCTGTACTGCACTCCGGCGTGCACGCTGAAGCTGGCGCCGAGCTGGGCGACCACACCCGTCTCCAGCTGGGCGCTGGTGCTGCGGTAATCGGTGTTGATGCGGTCCAGGCCATCGAACAGCAGCGTGTCGCGCCCACCATCTGCGTGCCAGAGGTTGGCCTGCACGTAGGGCTGCAGCAAGGTCTTGCCTGACTGCGGCAGATCGCCCTCAAGCCTCAGGCCCAGACGGCTGGTGAGTTCGGTCTGGCTGTTCAGGGTGATGCGCGACACCTGATCGCGGGCGCCGTCCAGATGAGTCTTCTGCGCGATCACCTGGGCCTGCGGTTCCAGACGCCAGTTGGCCGACAGCGCAATCGGATAGCCGGCTTCCACGGATGCGCTCCAGGTATGCCCGTCCAGCGCCAGGCGCCCGCCGCGGTCGGAGCGGGCATTGCCGTGCAGATCGCTGTACTGCACCACGCTGTCCAGATAGCCCTGCTGTGGGCCGACCAGCGTCCAATACGCCCCGACGCTGTCGGCATCCAGGCGCAGATCACCGACCTGGCGGTTCTGCCGGGCCAGGGCGAAGCCTTTGACATCGCCGCGCAGGCGGCTCTGACCGACATAGAAACCGAACTGCTGGCGGTAGCCGCTGCTGTCGGTGAGCGCGAACAGGTCCTGACCGACCCGCCACCCGTAGACGCTGCCGTCCAGCGCGGGGTTGACGGTGCCGCTCCACTGCTGGCGAAACGTGTTGCCATAGGCCTGACCCCAGCTTGCCGGCAGGGCGCCATCGCCGTTCAACAGGCGCTGGTCGCCCTGGCGTTGATGGAAAGTCCCCAGCGCCTGCCGGGTGATCACCGCGGCAGCGCGCGGCGCGGCGCTGTAGACCGGCACTTCTTCGCGGTACAACGGCACGCTGCTGCCGGCGCTGGCCACTGGCAGATCGGCCTGGCCAGGTGCGGGTGCGGCAACCGGAGGGGTGCTGGCAGGCGGGGTTGCGGTCGGCGGTTGCCCGGGCTCGGGCTCGGCCGGGGGCTGTGCAGGAGGCTGTTCGACCACCGGCGCCGCTGCCAGGGTCGAGCGCAGGTACCAGCTGTTTTCGCTGCCGGCGGTGAGCCCACCTTTGAACAGGCGGTAATCGTAGGCGCCGGCCGAGAGCACCTGGGTCTGGACGAAGGCCGTCGCGGTGCTGCGGGTGCCGTTGCTGGCTTCCACCACCTGAATGCCGTTGGCGAGCGTTGGCGCCCCCGCACCGCCGAGGTTGCTGATGCTGAGCAGGGTGCGTCCATCGATGCTGCCGCCACTGACGATCAGCCGGTCAGAAGGGGCGCCATCGCCCGCCAGCACACTGGCCAGCTTGAGGGTACCGTCATCGCCGCTGTAGTTGCCCACCACGGTCAGGCGGCCGAGGCCATCGCTGCTGCTCAGGTCGATCAGGCCGCTGTTGTTCAGCGTGGCGGGCTGATCGGCAACGAAAGCGCTGATCTGGCCGCTGCGCGACCGTAATTGGCTGCTGGCATCGATCTTCAAAGTGCCGGTGCCGGTGCCGGCATCGCCCAGCAGCAGCGCGTCATTCAAGCTCATGCGGCTGGCGTTGGTCAGGTCGATACGTTCCCAGTTCGGGTACAGGCTGCCGCCGGACGGCGTGCTCTGGTCGAACAGCAGTGCGTCCTGGCCGTCGCCGCCATCCACGCGGATGACCAGTTGCCTGGCGTTCAACTGGCGCAACAGCGCCTGATCGTCGCCGGGGCCCATCTGCACCATCCCGCCGATGCTGCCGCCGTCCCAGGTGAAGCGGTCGTTGCCGGTGCTGAGCAAGACATCGCCGCCCACGCGGCCGCCGTGGATCAGCACCTGATCGTCACCGCCGCTGACGCTGATGTTGCCGCCGATCGAGCCTGCGAACAGCTCGATGTAGTCGCGATCGAACGCCGTGACCAGATTTCGGTCGATCTGGCCGCCGCGCATGATGAAAGTGTTCTGATCCAGACGCATGTTCACGGTGCCGATGCGGCCACCGTCCATTTGTGCGTAGTCGCCGCTATCGAAGGTGCCGACGATCCAGCCATCGCTCATGAAAAAGCGGTCCAGGCCATCGCCTTGATTGAGGTTTCCGGTGATCACCCCGCCACTCATGTTGAAGGTGTCGATGCCGGCACCCTGGTTGACCGAGCCTTCGATGCGCCCGGAGGCCATGTCCAGCGAGTCCATGCCCGGGCCGAAGCTGACATTGCCGGCAATCGTGCCGTTACCGCCCGGCGGCAGGGTCAGGCTATTGTCGCCCAGCAGATCGACCAGCCCCGCCGCGCTGCCGCTGTCGCAGACGTAGGCATCGCTGCCGGTTCCGGGAGTGAACACGCACGCTGCCTGAGCGGAGGGCACGAGGGCCAGCGACGCGAACGCTGCGCTGGTGACGGTGAGCAAGGTGCGCATCAGGCGAACTCCCGGTCAGGATCGGCAGACCCGAGCCTGCGCTGGCCATCCACGGTGTGACAACTGGCAGAAATATCAGGCGCTGCAGCACTCATGGCCGCGCTGGCGGTGTCGTACTGTTGCGCTCATTCGCGGCGTGACTGTGTTTGACCCTCGGCCTGGCGCCACCCGACACTGCGCAGGTCCCCAAGGAGAACAACAATGGACCTGTCCAGCCTGCTGCTATTCATCCCGGCCTGCTTTGCCTTGAACATGGCGCCGGGGCCGAACAACCTGTTATCGCTGCACAATGCCAGCCGCTATGGCCTGCGCCGCGCATGCCTTGCCGGCAGCGGTCGACTGCTGGCTTTCAGCGGCATGATCGCCCTGGCCGCCCTCGGCCTGGCCGTGGTGCTGCACACCAGTGAATACCTGTTCCTGGCGATCAAGCTGCTGGGCGCGGCGTACCTGTTCTATATCGCCTGGCAACTGTGGCGAGCGCCGGTGGGCGAGGCGGCGCAGGCCAACGCGGTCAGCCATAGCGGCTGGCAACTGGCGCGCCAGGAGTTTCTGGTGGCGGCGGGCAACCCCAAGGCGATTCTGATCTTCACCGCTTTTCTGCCGCAGTTCGTCCGCCTCGACAGCGCGCTGCCGGTGGCCGAGCAGTTCCTTTACCTGGGCGTGCTGTTTCTGCTGCTGGAGTGGGCAGCCATCGCCATCTATGCAGGGCTGGGTGCCTACTTGCAGCGTTGGTTCCAGCAGCCGCGCCCGCGCCGCCTGTTCAACCGCATCAGCGCCGCACTGCTGGGCTGCGCCGGGTTGGGGCTGCTGGCCGCTCGGCGCTGAGCGCGGACTCAGTCGCGGTAGAACACCTGCACCAGGTGATAACCGAACTTGCTCTTGATCGGCCCATGCACCACCCGCAGCGGTTTCCTGAAGATCACCTGGTCGATGGCGCCGACCATCTGCCCCGGGCGAATCTCCCCAAGATCGCCACCGCGTTTGCCTGAAGGGCAGGTCGAATAGCGTTTGGCCAGCACGTCGAAGGCCTCGCCCTTGTCGATGCGCTGCTTGAGCTGTTCGGCCTCGGCGGCGGTCTTGACCAGAATATGGCGGGCTTGGGCTTTCATGTGGATACCTGCGGGGCGGGTGAAAAAAAGGCCGACATTATGCCTGCTACCTCAGCTCTGCACGATCAGCGAACTGCGCCAGTGATTCGGGATTGGCCAGCGCATCGGTGTTGTTCACCGGGCGCCCATGCACCACCTCGCGCACCGCCAGTTCAACCAGCTTGCCGCTGAGGGCACGCGGCAGGTCAGTGACCTGGACGATCACCGCCGGCACGTGGCGCGCGGTGGTGTACTGGCGAATCACCTGACGGATGCGCAGGCTCAGCCCTTCATCCAGGCTCAGCCCTTCGCGCAGGCGCACGAACAGCACCACGCGCACATCGCCTTGCCAGTCCTGGCCGATGGCGATGCTCTCCAGCACCTCGTTGACTTTCTCCACCTGGCGGTAGATTTCCGCGGTGCCGATGCGCACGCCACCAGGGTTGAGCACTGCATCGGAGCGACCATGGATGATCAGCCCGCCCTCGGCGCAGGCTTGGGCGTAATCACCCTGCGCCCACACGCCCTCGAACTGGCTGAAATAGGCGGCGCGGTAGCGGCTGCCATCGGCATCGCCCCAGAAGCCCAGCGGCATGCTCGGGAAACTGCGGGTGCAGACCAGTTCGCCCTTTTCGCCCAGCACCGACTGGCCCTGGGCATTCCACACCTGCACGTCCATGCCCAGGCCGCGGCACTGGATTTCGCCACGGCGCACCGGCAGCAGCGGGTTGCCGAGCACGAAGCACGAGACGATATCGGTGCCGCCAGACATCGACGCCAGGCACACATCGTCCTTCACCCTGGCGTACACGTAATCGTAGCTGTGCGGCGACAGCGGCGAGCCGGTTGCGAGGATCAGCCGCAGGCTGTCCAGGCGATGACTGTGGGCAGGCTCGACCCCGGCCTGCTCGATGGCCGCCAGGTACTTGGCGCTGGTGCCGAAAACAGTGATGCGTTCGGCGTCGATCAGGTCGAACAGGCGCTGCGCGCTGGGGTGAAACGGTGAGCCGTCATACAGCACCAGGCGTGCACCCAGGGCCAGGCCGCTGACCAGCCAGTTCCACATCATCCAGCCGCAGGTGGTGTAGTAGAACAGGCCCTCATCGGCCTTGAGGTCGCAGTGCAGGCCGTGCTCCTTGAGGTGCTGCAAGAGCACGCCGCCGGCGCGGTGGACGATGCACTTGGGCACGCCGGTGGTGCCGCTGGAGTAGAGAATGTACAGCGGGTGATCGAACGCCAGCGAGGCGAAGCGCGGGGTGCCGCTGGCCTGATAGAAGTCGCTCCACAGCGAACTCGACACGCCGCTGAAGGCCTGGGTCGCAACGCCCTCGGCGGCGCACGGCACCACCAGAAGATGCTCCAGGCTGGGCAGGGCGGCGACCAGGGCGTTGATCTTCTCGATCTGCTCAAGGGTCTTGCCGGCGTAGTGATAGGCGGCGCAGGCGATCAGCAGTTTCGGTTCGATCTGGCCGAAGCGGTCGATCAGCCCCGCGCCGCCGAACTCCGGTGACGCGCTCGACCACACCGCGCCGAGGCTGGCGCAGGCCAGAAAGCCCACCAGGGTCTCCCAGCGGTTGGGCATCATCGCCGCCACCCGGTCGCCGGGGCCGATGCCGAGGTCTTCCAGCGCCCGTTGCAGGCCGGCCACATGCTGCGCCAGTTGCCGATGGCTGAGTACCTGGCGCTGGCCGTCTTCGCTGATCGACACCAGCGCTGGCTGCTCGTCGCGACGCTGCAACAGGTGCTCGGCGTAGTTCAACGTGGCGCCCGGGAACCAGCGCGCCTCGGCCATTGCGCCGGGTTCGTCGAGCACCTGGCTGGCGCGGCTGTGCCAGCGCACCTTGAAGTGATCGCACAGGGCCTGCCAGAACGCTGCGCGCTGTTCGATGCTCCAGCGGTGTAGCGCCGGGTAGTCATCCAGTGCCAGGCCCAGGCGCACGTTGATCTGGCGGCGCAGAGCACTCATGCGACTGGCTTCGATCTGCGCACGCTGTGGGCGCCAGAGTATTTCGTTCATGCTCTGCCTCCGTGTTGCCCTCACTGCCATCGGCTGGCGTCACTGCGCCAACCAGCCGCCATCGACATTCCAGGCCGCGCCGCGCACCTGGGCGCCGCCCTCGCTGCACAGAAACAACGCCAGCTCGCCGAGCTGACGCGGCGTCACGAACGCGCCCGAGGGTTGTTTTTCCGCCAGCAACTGCTGTTGCGCCTGCTGCGAGTCGACGCCATCGCTGACGCGCTGGTCGATCTGCTGCTGCACCAGCGGCGTCAGCACGAAGCCCGGGCACAGCGCATTGCAGGTGACATTGCTGGTGGCGGTTTCAAGACCCACTACCTTGGTCAGGCCGATCACCCCGTGCTTGGCCGCCACATAAGCGACCTTGCCCAGCGAGCCGACCAGGCCATGCACCGAGGCGATGTTGATGATCCGCCCCCAGCCGCGTTCACGCATGCCGGGCAATGCCAGGCGGGTGCAGTGGAACACCGCCGAGAGGTTGATCGCCAGGATGCTGTCCCAGGCCTCGGGCGCGAACTGCTCGATCGGCGCGACGTGCTGGATGCCTGCGTTGTTCAGCAGAATATCGACGCCGCCGTGCTCAGCGGCCCAGGCGAACAACTCAGCGATCTGCGCCGGTTGCGCCAGATCGGCCGGGTGATGCGCCACCTTGACCCCGCAGGCGGCGATCTGTTGCAGCGCAGGGCCCGGGTCGCCGAAGCCGTTGAGCAGAATATCGGCACCCGCTTCGGCCAGCACCTGGGCGATACCCAGGCCGATGCCGCTGGTAGAGCCGGTGATCAGTGCGGTTTTGCCGGTCAGTTGCATGGGCGCTCCGAAAACGATGGGTCACAGCCAAGAGGATAGCTGCTGGCAAGCGGCTACCTGCGGCGAAACTGTCGCAGCGCAACGAACGGATTATTCACCCTGTACTAGCATCACTGCTGTTCATCGGACATCTGCCGGGGGTCGCCAGTGGTCAAGCGTCGCGCAAGTCTGTGTCTGCTGCTACCGCTGTTGCTGGGCCTGCTGCCGGCACGGGCGGCGGACGACTGCCAGCACGTGCGTGCCACCGGCAACCCGGAATACCCGCCGTACCTGTGGCGCGACCCGGAGCATCCGGGCCGTTTGATCGGCGCCAACGCCGAACTGCTCGACTACCTGGCCCAGCGACTGGGCATCGAAGTGACCGTGGTCGATGCCGGGCCCTGGTCGCGGGCCCAGGAAGAGGTGCGTCTAGGCCGGGTCGACTGGCTGGCGGGGTACTTTCGCACCGACGCCCGCGAGCAGCAGATGGATTTCATCGCGCCGGCGTTCCTGACCACCGACAGCGTGGTCTGGGTGCGCCGTGATCAAGCCTTCCTCTACAGCGGCTGGGACGACCTGCAAGGCCGCACCGGCGGGACCCTGGTCAACAACAGTCACGGCCAGCGTTTCGACGAGTACGCCGCCGCGCACCTGCACCTGGAGGCGGTGCCCGGGGCCAGCCAGGCATTCGAAAAGCTGCTGCACAAGCGCAACGACTACCTGCTCTACGAGCGCCATCCGGGTACTGCGCTGGCCCAGGCGCTGGGCATCGAGGAACAGCTCGGCGTGCTCGAACCGCCGGTGTCCAGCGAGCCGCTGTACCTGGCCGTATCGAAGCGCTCGCGCTGCAACAGCGCGGCGCTGCGCGAGCGTCTGGCGGCGCTGATGCAGGCGCTGGCCAACAGCCCGCTGGCGCAACGCCTGGTGCAGCGCAACCTTGAGCGCTGGAAGCGCCAACAGTCGTTTGGGATTGGCCGCTAGCCGGCCTAGACCGGCAGGCTCTGGTACGGCTGCTCGTCCCCCGGGCTGCGGGCGAACTGGCGCTTGTACTCACGGCTGAACTGCGAGCTGCTCTGGTAACCGACGCGGTGCGCTGCCTGGGCCACGCCGACGCCTTCGCCCAGCAGCATCTGCTGCGCCTTGAGCAGGCGCAGGCGCTTGAGGTACTGCATCGGCGCAAGCTCGGTACAGCGTTTGAAGTGCTCGTGGAAGGTCGACACGCTCATGTTGGCGCGCTCGGCCAGCGCTTCGACCCCCAGTGGCTCGCTGTAATGCTCGCGCAGAAAACTCAAGGACGCGCCGATGCGGGCGAAATGGCCCTGTTGTTCCACCAGCGCCCGCAGAACCCCTGCCTGGGGCCCGCGCAGGGCGGTGTAGAGCACTTCACGCACCCGCGCCGGCCCCAGTACCTGAGCGTCGAGCGGGTCTTGCAGGCATTCGAGCAAACGCTCGACGCTGGCGCGCATCGACCCATCCAGGGCCGCCGAGGTCATCGACTGCGGAGTCTGCACCTGCGGCGCCGGTGTTTCGGCGGGCAGGTATTGGACCAGTTCGGCCAGCACGGTGCGGTCAATGCCCACCGCCACCCCGAGCAGCGGCGCCTGTGCGGTGGCGAAGGTCTCGCACATGAACGGCACCGACAGCGCCTGCACCAGGTAGTGGCCGGCGCCGTACTCCAGGGTGCGCGGACCAAGCCGCGCCAGCTTGCTGCCCTGGGCCAGGATCATCAGGCTCGGTTCGTAGATCTGCGGGCTGCTGGCGACATAGTGATCCCAGCTCAGCACCTGCACCTGCGCCAAGTGAGTGGGAACGAAGCCCGGACGCGTGGCCAAGGCGCTGATCAGGCGGCAGAGCGGGGCGTTGGCATCGACGTGGCGGGTCAGCTGCATGGGGCACCTGGGTAGAGAATCAGACACTGGCATCATCGCAGGTTGAACGGCTGGCGCCAGCGGTTGTCGACGGTTTTCGGAGAAAAAGGCACGTATCCCGGAGAATCGTCGGTGGGCTAGGGCGGCTCGGACGGGCACACTGTTGCCCAAACTGAATCGTTTAACTTGCCTGAGAGGTCCGCATGTATACCGCCATCGGTTACGCCGCCCAATCCCCCACCAGCCCACTGGCGCCCATGCAGTTCCAGCGCCGCAGCCCGCGCGCTGACGATGTCGCCCTCGACATCCTTTATTGCGGCGTGTGCCACTCCGACATCCACCAGGCGCGCAACGAGTGGGGCATCGCCGTCTACCCGCTGATGCCGGGCCACGAAATCATCGGTCGGGTCACGGCGGTCGGTGCCGATGTCAGCGCCTATCAGGTGGGTGACCTGGTCGGTGTCGGCTGCATGGTCGATTCCTGCCGCCAGTGCCGGGCCTGCCAGTCAGACTTGGAGCAGTACTGCGAAGAAGGTCCGACCATGACCTACGCCACTCCGGACCGGGTCGATGGCAGCAACACCATGGGCGGCTACTCGAGCAGCATCGTGGTCAGCGAGCACTTCGTGGTGCGCATCCCCGAGGGTCTGGACCCGGCCAGCGCGGCGCCAATTCTGTGCGCCGGCATCACCACCTACTCGCCGCTCAAGCACCACGGCGTCGGCCCTGGGCACAAGGTCGGTGTACTGGGCATGGGGGGGCTGGGCCACATGGGTATCAAGATCGCCAAGGCCCTGGGCGCTGAGGTGACGCTGTTCACCCGCTCGCAGGCCAAGGCCGAGGAAGCCCGCCGCCAAGGCGCCGACCACGTGATCGTCTCCACCGATGCCGAGCAGATGCGCGCCGCGGCTGGCCGGTTCGATTTCCTCCTCGATACCATTCCGGTGCAGCACGACCTGAACCCCTACCTGGAAACCCTGACCTTCGATGGCGTGCACATTCTGGTCGGGCTGATTGAGCCGGTCGAGCCACCGGTGCATGCGGCCAATCTGGTGATGAAACGTCGGGTGCTGGCAGGTTCTCTGATCGGCGGCATCGCCGAAACTCAGGAAGTGCTGGATTTCTGTGCCGAGCACAGCATCGCGTGCGACATCGAGATGCTCGATATCCGCAATATCAACGAGGCGTATGAGCGCATGATCGCCGGGGATGTGAAGTATCGATTCGTGATCGATATGGCGACGTTGCGCGAGTAAGCAGCGAAAGCGTTTCGCCGCGCATTTCGCGGGTAAACCGCAGCGGAGAGTCCGCCGCTGCGGTTTACCCGCGAATGACCATTTGCCGCGAAGCTACGCCTTAGTTCGCAGCCAGCGGATCATCCTGCGACAGAATGGCCTGGGCCAGTTCCTCGTCGCCGATCTGCAGGCCTGGATTGGCCTGGCGCACTTGCTGCAGCGCCGACTCCACGTAGGCGCCGCGGATGGCGCCATTGCTGGCGACGAATGCCGACAGCTCATCGCGCGCCGGGATGATGCGCTTGTCATCCTTGAAGGTGGAATACAGCGAGGCCGAGATCCCGGCGGAGGTCGCGACATCACGACCATCGACACGGGCCAGGGCAGCGCCCGCCGGCAGCAAAAGCATCAAAGCAGGTACGAGCATAAGGTGACGCATGGACGTATCCTCCGAGGGGAAAAAGGTGGGGCCATCCGGCCATCCACTCCTCTGTAAGAGGCTGCGCCGTGAACTGAGTTCCCCCGGCATTGCCGCGCCCCTGCGAGCATGTTAGAACCCTGCATCGCCATTGCTGTGCTCAATGCCCCCATGCCCACCATTGCCAAATCGAATAGCGCGCTGTTCGACCTCGACCTGCTGCGCGCCGTCGTGGTGGTTGCCGACTGCGGCAGTTTCACCACCGCCGCAACCCGCCTGCACTCCACACAATCGACCATCAGCCAGAAAGTCCGGCGTCTGGAAGACATGGTCGGCCAGCGCCTGCTGGTGCGCGGCAACCGCGACGTGCTGCCCACCGACGCCGGGCAGACCTTGCTGGGCTATGCCCGGCACATGCTGGCGCTCAACGACCAGATGCTCGAAGCCCTGGCTGGAGCCCGGGTTGGCACCAGCGTGCGCCTGGGTGTGCCGGAAGACTTCGTCGGCGGCGCCACCACCAGCGCCCTGGCAGCGTTCAGTCGGCGCCAGCCGCAGGTCAAGCTGGAGGTCACCAGCGGCCTGTGCCGCGACCTCAGCCAGGCCTACGACAACGGCGAGCTGGATCTGATGCTGCTCAAGCAGCGCCGCGGCAGCCGCGAGGGCGTGGCGCGCTGGCCCGAGCGCCTGGAATGGATCGACAGCGCACGCACTCCGACCTTCGCCATCGACCCGCTGCCCTTGGTGACCTTCCCGCCGCGCGGACTGTACCGCGATGACATGATCAGCGCCCTGGAAGGGCTGGGGCGGCGCTGGCGCATCAGTTTCACCAGTTCCAGCCTCAGCGGCATTCAGGCGGCGGTGGCCGACGGCATGGGCATCAGCCTGCTGCCGCCGCGCGCCGCCGGCCCCGAGCACCGGGTGCTTGGCGCGGCCGAGGGCTTGCCGGTCATCGACAGCTACGAAATCGTCATCGTCCACCGCGCCACCGCCGACCCACTGGTCAAAGCCCTGGCCGAGGTGCTTGGCGAGCTGCTGCACGGCCAGCTCGCAGGCGCCTGATCGCACTGCCAGCGCCGCGTCGCTGTCCAAACCGGGCGCGGCCTGTGCAACGCCGTTCGCGACCCCACTGCCGCCAAGGAAGCGCCATGCTGCTGATCGAAGACCTGCACAAGCACTACCTGACCGCGCAAGGCCCGCTGCCGGTGCTGCAAGGCATCGACCTGCGCCTGGAGGCGCAAAGCAGCCTGGCCCTGATGGGTGAGTCGGGCAGCGGCAAGAGCACCTTGCTGCACCTGATTGCCGGCCTCGACAAGGCCGACCGCGGGCGCATTCTGATCCACGGCCAGGCGCTCGATGACCGCAGCGAAACCGCGCTGGCGCAGTGGCGCCGCGAGTCCATCGGCCTGGTGTTCCAGCAATACAACCTCATCCCCAGCCTCGATGTGGCCAGCAACCTGAGTTTTCAGGCGCGTCTGGCCGGGCGCCATGACCTTGCCTGGAGCCGCCACCTGGCCGAGCGGCTGGGCCTGAGCGGCCTGTTGCAGCGATACCCGGAGCAACTTTCTGGCGGCCAGCAGCAGCGCGTGGCGATTGGCCGCGCGCTGGCCCCCCGACCGCCACTGCTGCTGGCCGACGAGCCGACCGGAAGCCTCGATGAAGGCAGCAGCGAGGAGGTGCTGGCGCTGCTGCTGCAACTGATCGGCGAGGCCGGCAGCAGCGTGCTGATGGTCACCCACAGCGCGCGCATGGCCGCGCGCCTGCAACGCAGTTGTCGCTTGCAGGCCGGGCGGGTGCTGGCCGAGTCCAGGCATTGAGCGCGCTTGCGGTTGCCCTGCAGGCGCTGCTCAGCCACTGGCGCCGGCATCGCGTGCAGGGCGCGAGCATCTTTCTCGGGCTGTGCCTGGCCACCACCTTGTGGACGGGCGTGCAGGCACTGAACAGCCAGGCCCGCAACGACTACGCCCGGGCCAGCGCGGTGCTGGCTGCACCGAGCCAGGTGCACCTGCAACCGCGTACCGGTCAGCCTCTTTCCCAAGCGTTGTACTTGCAGCTGCGCAGCCTCGGCTGGGCGGTCAGCCCAGTGCTGGAGGGGCGGCTGGCGATGGCCGGGCAGGGCGCGCCCAGCCTGCGCCTGATCGGCATCGAGCCGCTGACCCTGCCGCGCAACCTGAGCCTGGCTGGCAGCAGCGCCCAGGACTTGGACGTGCAGGCCTTCATCGGCCCGCCGGGGCAAGCCTGGATTGGCCCCGACACCCTGCGCCGGCTTGGCCTGGCGCCTGGGCAGAGCGCGCTCAGCGCCCAGGGCCTGGCCTTGCCGCCGCTGCACATGCAGGCCGAGCTGGCGCCTGGGGTGGTGCTGCTCGACATCGGCCAGGCGCAACGCCTGCTGCAAGCCCCCGGGCAAGTGTCGCGGCTGTTGCTCGATGGTCCGCCGCGCACCTTGCCCAAGGAGCTTGCGTCCTGGCTTGAGCTTGCTTCAGGCAGTGACGAGGGCGACCTGCAGCGGCTCACCGAGAGCTTTCACCTCAACCTCAGCGCACTGGGTTTGCTGGCCTTCGTGGTCGGCCTGTTCATCGCCCATGCGGCCATTGGCCTGGCCCTGGAGCAACGCCGCGGGCTGATCCGCACCTTGCGCGCCTGCGGGGTCAGCCTGCGCACGGTGCTGCTGGCCTTGAGCCTGGAGCTGGGCGCCTTCGCCGTGCTCGGCGGGCTGCTCGGCGTGGCCGGCGGCTATCTGCTGGCCGCCGCGCTGTTGCCGGATTTTGCCGCCAGCGTGCGTGGCCTGTATGGCGCGCAAGTGGCCGGGCACTTGAGCCTGCCGGCCAGCTGGTGGGCCACTGGCGTGCTGGTCAGCGTGGTCGGCGCCTTGCTCGCCGGCGCCAGTGCGGTGCTGCGCGCCGCGCGCCTGCCGCTGCTGGCCCTGGCCCAGGCGCAGGCCTGGCGCCGCGCGCAGGGGCCGTGGCTGCGCCGCCAGGCCCTCGCGGCACTGGGCCTGGGCCTGCTGGCGCTGGGTTGCTGGTACTGGGGCGCGAGCCTGCCGAGTGCCTTCACCTTGCTCGCCAGCCTACTGTTGGCGGCGGCGCTGGCATTGCCATTGCTGCTCGATAGAGTGCTGGCAGGCTTGGGCCACTGGGCGCGGCGCCCGCTGGCGCAATGGTTCGTCGCCGACAGCCGGCAACAACTGCCGGCGCTGAGCCTGGCGCTGATGGCCCTGCTTCTGGCACTGGCCGCAAGCGTGGGTGTGGGCAGCATGACCGAGGGCTTTCGCAGCACCTTCAATGGCTGGCTGGAACAGCGCTTGTCCGCCGACCTGTACCTGACCCCAGGCGACAGCGACCAGGCTGCCAGCATCGATCAGTGGCTCGGCGAGCAGCCGGCGGTGACCCTGCGCCTGCCTACCTGGCGCAGTGAAATCAATGTCCAGGGCTGGCCGGCGCAGCTGCAAGGAGTGCTCGATGTGCCTTGGTATCGCCAGCATTGGCCGCTGCTCAGCCACAGCAGTGACGCCTGGACAGCGCTAGCCGAGGGCCGCGGCGTAATGCTCAGCGAGCAACTGGCGCGGCGCCTGCACGTGGGGCTGGGCGAGCGCCTGAACCTGCCGCTGCAACCGGCGGCCAGCCTGCGCGTGGTCGGCCTGTATGCCGACTATGGCAACCCCAAGGGGCATATCCTGCTCAACGCCGGTTGGCTGCGCGCGCACTGGCCGCAGGCCAGCCTCAGTGGCATCGCGTTGAATGTCGCGCCGGGGCAGTTGCCGGTCCTGCAAGCCCAACTGCGTGAACGCTTCGCCCTGGACGACAGCCGCATGGTCGAACAGGCCAGCCTCAAAGCCTGGTCGAGCGAGGTGTTCACCCGCACCTTCGCCGCCACCACCGCGCTCAATGGCCTGACCCTGGGCATCGCCGGGGTGGCCCTGCTGCTGGGCTTACTGACCCTGGCCCAGAGCCGGCTAGGGCAGCTGGCGCCGCTCTGGGCCCTGGGCGTGTCGCGGCCCAGGCTGGTGCTGCTGTCGCTGGCGCAGACCCTGCTGCTCGCGACCCTCACCGTGCTGCTGGCCTTGCCCTTGGGCGTGCTGCTGGCCTGGTGCCTGGTGGCGGTGGTCAACGTCCAGGCGTTCGGCTGGCGCTTGCCGCTGCATGTGTTTCCCCAGCAGTTGCTGCAACTGGCCGGGCTTGGCCTGGGCACCAGCCTGCTGGCCAGCGCCTGGCCGCTGTGGCAACTGGCGCGGCAATGTCCGGTGGATTTGTTGAGGCAATTTTGTGATGAACGCTAAGGGTGTGTGCACGCTGCTGCTGGGATTGGTGCTGAGCGCTTGCGATCAGCCGGCTGCACCGCCGGCCAGCTATGCAGGTCTTGGCCAGGACGCCGCCGCCTTTGCCCAGGTGCAGCGCGGCCAGCCGCTGGTGTTCCCGCGCGACCACGGCGCCCATGATGGCTTTCGGATCGAATGGTGGTACGTCACCGCCAACCTGTACGACGTGCAGGGCCGCGACTGGGGCGCGCAGTGGACGCTGTTCCGCTCGGCCCTGCGCCCTGGCGCGGAAACCGGCGACTGGAGCAGCCCCAACCTGTGGATGGCCCACGCCGCCCTGACCGGCCCGGGCGGGCATCAGTCGGCCGAACGCCTGGCCCGCGGCGGCATCAGCCAGGCCGGGGTGAGCGCTGAGCCGTTTCGCGCCTGGATCGATGACTGGACGCTGGCCGGTGACGCCGCCATCGCCCGGCTGAACATGCGCGCCCATGGCGAGGGTTTTGCCTACGACCTCGATCTGTCCACCCAGCGCCCGCTGGTGCTGCACGGTGACGCCGGCTACAGCGAGAAATCCGGGCACGGCCAGGCGTCGTACTACTACAGCCAGCCGTTCTACCGGGTGAGCGGGGTGATCGAGCGCGCCGGGCAGTGTCTTGCGGTGCGCGGCAACGCCTGGCTCGACCGGGAATGGAGCAGCCAGCCGCTGGCAGAGGGGCAGTCTGGCTGGGACTGGTTTTCCCTGCACCTGGACAGCGGCGCCAAGCTGATGCTGTTTCAGGTACGCCAGGATCACCAGGCGCCGTATCGCGCCGGCACCTGGATCAGCGCCGATGGCCGCAGTCAGGCGCTCGGCGGCGAGCAGATCGAGCTGCAACCCCTGGCCTGGACCCGCCAGGACGGCGGCCAGCGCGTGCCGACCCGCTGGCGCGTGCAGGTCCCTGGCAAAGGCCTGGACATCGAGGTTCAGGCCCTGCAACCCAAGGCCTGGATGAACACCCGCTTCGCCTACTGGGAAGGCCCGCTGCAGGTGCAGGGCAGTAGCGCTGGGCGGGGGTATCTGGAGATGACCGGCTACGCTGCCGAGCCCTAGAGGGCGGGGGCGGGTTCAGATCCACACATCGTTGTTCGCCGTGCGTTCGCCGCCCTCATGGCCGGTGTTGAGTACCCCGCGCGGTTCGATCATCAGCAGGCGTGCCTCGCCCTCGGCGGCGGTGCGGTGGCTGATACCGCGCGGCACGACGAACAACTCGCCGGGCGCGACGTAGACCGGGCCGTGTTCGAAGTCGATGCGCAGCGTGCCGTCGAGGACGATGAACGCCTCGTCGGTTTCCGGGTGGTCATGCCAGATGAATTCGCCCTCGATGCGCACCACCTTGAACTGGTAGTCGTTGAGTTCGGCGATCACCCGTGGTGACCATTGCCGGTCGATCAGAGCGGCTTTGTGCAAGGGGTTGACCGGGGTCGGTACTGGCGTGTGCATGGAGCGTCCTCAGGGGCATGAAATGAGGCGCCAGAGTAAGCGGCTCGCGGCGGCCATTCTTGTACGATCCTGCAAGTCAGCCGCGCAGGCGCTGCAACCAGCGCGCCGGTGAAACCCCATAGGCCCGGGTGAAATAGCGGGTCATGTGGCTCTGGTCGTGAAAGCCTGCTGCCAGCGCCGCGTCGACCAGGCTGAAACCGTCCAGCAGCAGTGCCCTGACTCGATCCAGCCGGCGCAGGGTCACGTAGCGGTAAGGGCTGGTGCCGTACAGCGCGCGAAAGTCCCGCGACAGGCTCCAGCGCTCGCGGCCACTGACCTGCTCCAGTGCTTCGAGGGTAATGTCCTGCTCGGCGTGTTCGAGGATGAACCCGCGTGCGCGTTCGGCCGCCTGGAAATCGGGGCGCTTGCGCCCGCGCGGCTTGCCGGCCACCGCACGTAGGGCCACGGCCAGGTCGTACAGCGCATCCTGTTCCTCCAGGGCCTGCAAGGGATGCTCAAGAGCCTGCACGAACACCTGGCTGGCGCAGCGCAGGCGCAGGTCATCGGACAGCCCGCCACGAATGTACGGCAGCGTCTCGCCGCCCAGTACCTGCTGGACCGACGCAGGGTCGATGTAGGCCATGCGATAGCGAAAGCCAGCGTCGCTGCCCGCCATGCCGTCGTGCAGTTCATCCGGGTGCAGCACCATGGTCGCGCCGGGCAGGCTGTGGCGCAGTGCGCCGGTGTAATGAAAGCTCTGCACCCCGGCCAGGGTCTGGCCGATGGCATAAGTGTCATGGCGGTGCGGGTCGTAGCCATGCCCGCCGAACCACGCCTCGATGCGTTCGATGCCGCCAGGCGGACTGTGCCGGCGGACCCAGTCGCGGGGGGAAGGAAGGTCATGCCCAGGCATGGTGGATTCTCGATAGAGGATGGGAGGCTCGATAACAGCTGACGGTTTACCGCAGCGCCGTGAATAAGCCAAGCCGCACTGCACCCGGCGATAGCGATTGGGCCTGGGCTCAACCCCGGCTGTCGTTGCGGGTGGCCATGCGTTTGCAGGTCCTCCAGCGGCGCTGTCACTCGAATGGATCGGCCAGGTGCGACTGTGCTATCCACTCGTCGCCTCATCATTAGTCAGCTTGAAGGTTTAACAGAGTCTGGCTAATAGTGAGGGCATTGCCAGGGGGAGGCTAAGAGAATGCAACAGCGATTCGTCATCGTGCCCGCATTGCCGATGGAAAAGGATGTGTTTCAGCGCAAGGCTCAGGCCTGGAGCGGCGCGCCGGTGGCGCGCTTCGATCTCTACGACAATCAGGAAAAACAGCGCCTGACGCTGAGTCTGCAAAGCCGCCCAGACGCCGAGGCGGAGTGTTTCCGGCGCAATGGCTCGGGCTGAGTCCAGTGCGCCGTTTCAGCGCAGCGCCGATTTACAGCGGATAGTGCTTGAGCTCGCGGGCGATCAGCATCCGCTGAATTTCGCTCGAACCTTCGTAGATTTGTGTGATCCGCGCGTCGCGGTAGTAGCGCTCGACCGGGTAATCCTCCAGGTAGCCGTACCCGCCATGCACCTGAATCGCCATGGAACACACCCGCTCGGCCATTTCTGAAGCGAACAGCTTGGCCTGGGACGCCTCCGACAGGCATGGCTTGCCGGCGCTGCGCAGGCGGGCAGCATGCAGAATCAGCAACCGCGCGGCATTGACCTGCACCTGCATGTCGGCCAGCAGGTTGGCGATGCTCTGGTGCTCATTGATCGGCTTGCCGAACTGCACCCGGTCGCGGGCGTACACCAACGCCGCTTCGAAGGCTGCGCGGGCGATGCCCAGGGCCTGGGCAGCGATGCCGATACGCCCGCCTTCCAGATTCGACAAGGCAATCGCCAGGCCCTTGCCGCGCTCACCCAGCAGATTGGCTGCAGGAATGCGGCAGTCGTCCAGGCTCACTGCGCAGGTGTCGCTGGCGCGGATGCCCATCTTGTGTTCGCTGCGCTCGACCTTGAACCCGGGGTTGTCGGTCGGCACCAGAAACGCCGACAGGCCTTTTTTGCCCAGTTCCGGATCGGTCACGGCAAACACGATCGCCAGCCCCGCACGGCGGGCATTGCTGACGAACTGCTTGGCACCGTTGAGCACCCATTCATCCCCCACGCGTTCGGCGCGGGTGCGCAGGTTGTGCGCCTCGGAGCCGGCCTGTGGCTCGGTCAGGCAGAAACAGCCAATCACCTCGCCGCTGGCCAGGCGCGGCAACCAGGCCTGTTGCTGCTCGGCGCTGCCATAGGCCAGCAGCGGACCACAGCCGACCGAATTGTGAATGCTCATCAACGCCCCGGTGGCGCCATCAGCGACGGAAATTTCCTCGACCGCCAGGGCATAGGCCACGTAGTCGGTGTAGCTGCCGCCGTGCTCTTCCGGCACGACCATGCCCAGCAGGCCCAGCTCACCCATACTGCGCACCACGCCATCGTCGATCCACGCAGCTTTTTCCCAGGCCTGGGCGTTCGGGGCGATTTCGTTGCGGGCAAAATCGCGCGCCATGTCGCGGATCATGATTTGCTCTTCGTTCAATTCCAGGTCTTGCATGGCTGCCTCCGGCTCACAGGCCGTCGAAGAATCGGTTGACCTGCGCCGGGGTAACGTCGGCGGGGCGTGGCGGGTTCCAGCGCGGTTGTTTGTCCTTGTCGATGATCAGTGCACGGACCCCTTCGATGATGTCGCCGTGGGCGAACCACTGGCGGTCGACGTGCAGTTCCTGGGCAAAGCATTGCTCCAGATTCAACTGGCGGCCGCGGCGCAGCAGTTCCAGCGTCACTGCCATGGCCAGCGGCGAGCGCTGTTCCAGCAGGTCGGCGGTGGCCAGCGCCCACTCATGGCTGCTGCCGAGGTTGACCGCGCGTAGTTGTTCGATGATCGACGGCACATCGGGCAAGGCGAAGTAGTGGTCGATGGCCGGGCGCAGTTCGGCCAGCGGCGGCGCTTCGAGAATCTGCTGGCCGAGCCTGGCCAGCAGGCCTTGCAGATCCTTGAGCGGATGGTCGCCGAAGCTCAGTTGCTCAAGGCCACTGTCCAGTGCCGCCAGCGCCTCGCTGTGCACATACCAGTCGGCCAGGCCGCAGTACAGCGCATCGGCGGCGGCGATCTGCGTGCCGCTAACGCCCAGGTAGATGCCCAGCTCGCCGGGCAGGCGCGAAAGGAAGTAGCTGCCGCCAACATCCGGGAAATAGCCGATGCCGACCTCCGGCATGCCCAGCCGGCTGCGCTCGGTGACGATGCGCAGATCGCAGCCCTGGGCCAGGCCCATGCCACCGCCCAGGGTGAAGCCGTCCATCAGCACCAGCAGCGGCTTGGGGTAGCGGTGCAGGGTCAGGTCGAGGGCGTATTCCTCGACGAAGAAGGTTTCGTGCAGGGTGTCTCCGGCCTTGTAGCTGTCGTGCAGCGAGCGGATGTCACCACCGGCGCAGAAGCCCTTGGGCCCTTCGCCGCGCAGCATCACCGCGAGCACCTCAGGGTCGTGCCGCCAAGCGTCGAGTTGGCGCTGCAGGCTGCGCACCATGTCCAGGGTCAGGGCATTGAGCCCGGCGGGGCGGTTGAGGGTGAGGTGGCCGATGCGGTTGCGCACCGTGGCCTGAACGTGACTGGCCTGCAACGGTGGGATGGACGCGGTCATGGTGATCTCCCTGCCTTGTTATTGATTGATCCGAATGATGCCCGCGGTCTGGCGGGCCGGCGGCGCAGAGTAGCAGGCCGATGCTTGCACGCGCATTTGCGCCGCACAATCGACAAATATGCAGCGCATCCATGCATATTTGCCCGGTTGCCTGCATGAGGCTGGCCGCTGCAACTGTGACACTCGGCGGGCGGGGATTGCTGAATCGACTGCGCGGCTGGCTTGGATCAGAAACGAAAACGTCCACGCGCGTAGTGGTGGTTGAACCAGGCGACGAAGCGCCCGAGCCCTTCGTCGAGCGAAACCTGCGGGCTGAAGCCAGTCACCTCGGCCAGGTCGCAGGCATCGGCGCAGGTGCTCAGCACATCGCCCGGTTGCAGCGGCAGTAGCTCGATGTGCGCAACGCGCTGCAGGTGCTTTTCCAGCAGGGCGACGTAGTCGAGCAATTGCACCGGGCGCTGTCCGCCGATGTTGTACAGGCGCCACGGCGCGTGACTGCTGGCAGGGTCCGGGGCGTGCGGGTTCCACTCAAGGTTACTGGCCGGCGGCGACACTGGCATCAGCCGTACCAGGCTCTCGACGATGTCGTCGATGTAGGTGAAGTCGCGCTGGTGGCGGCCTTGGTTGAACAGCTGAATCGGCCGGCCTTCGCTGATCGCCCGGGCGAACAGCATCGGCGACATGTCCGGCCGGCCCCACGGGCCGTACACGGTGAACAGGCGCAGGCCGCTGCAGGGGATACCGAACAGGTGGCTGTAGCTGTGGGCCATGGCCTCGTTGGCCTTCTTGGTTGCCGCGTACAGCGACAGCGGGTGGTCGACGCCATCCTGCACCCGATACGGCGTGCGCATATTGGCGCCGTACACCGAGCTGGATGAGGCGTACAGCAGATGCCTGACCGGGTTGCGTCGACAGCCCTCGAGCACGTTGAGAAAGCCGGCCAGGTTGCTGTCCAGATAGGCGTGGGGGTTTTGCAGCGAATAGCGCACCCCCGCCTGCGCGGCCAGGTGAATCACCACCTCGGGGCGCTGACTGGCGAACAGGCTGGCGACACCATCGCGGTCGGCCAGGTTGAGGCTGTCGAGGGTCAGCTTGCCCACCCAGACCCCATCGATCAGGTTGCTGCTGGCCTCGCGGCGCACCCACTGCACCCGCGCATGCTTGAGCGCCGGGTCGTAGTAATCGTTGAAATTGTCGATGCCGTGTACGTCGTGACCCTCGAGCAACAGTCGCCTGCAGGTGTGCGCGCCGATGAACCCGGCCACACCGGTGAGCAGCACTTTCATTGCCCAGCCGCCTGTGTCGGCAGCGCATTGCGGCCGATACCGCTGTAACGCAGGCCATGAGCGGCGACCTGGGCCGGGTCATAGAGGTTGCGTCCGTCGACGATCAGGCGCTCGCGCAGCTTGCCTGCCAGCATGGCGAAGTCGACCACGCGAAAGTGCTTCCATTCGGTGCAGATCACCAGCGCATCGGCATCCTGCACGGTGTCGTCGCGGGTGGCGCACAGGTGCAGGTCGGGGCGGTAGCCATACAGCCTGCGGCACTCGTCCATCGCCTGCGGGTCGTAGGCACGCACGCTGGCGCCGGCGGCCCAGAGGGCTTCGATCAGGTAGCGGCTGGGCGCTTCGCGCATGTCGTCGGTATTGGGCTTGAAGGCCAGCCCCCAGACTGCGATGGACTTGCCCTTGAGCGCGCCCAAATGCTGCTGCAGCTTGCTGAACAGCACCTGACGCTGGCGGTCGTTGACCTCGCTGACGCTTTGCAGCAAGTGCAACGGCATGCCGCGCTCACGGGCGCTGTGCAGCAAGGCGCGCAGGTCCTTGGGAAAGCACGAGCCGCCAAAACCGCAGCCGGGATAGATGAAGTGGTAGCCGATGCGCGGGTCCGAGCCGATGCCCTTGCGCACCGCCTCGATGTCGGCGCCCAGTCGCTCGCTGAGGTTGGCCAGCTCGTTCATGAAACTGATGCGCGTGGCGAGCATCGCGTTGGCGGCGTACTTGCTCAGCTCGGCGCTGCGATTGTCCATGAACATGAGCTTTTCATGGTTGCGGCAGAACGGTGCGTAGAGCTGGCCGAGCACTGTGCGGGTGTGCGCATCGCTGCAGCCAAGGATGATCCGGTCTGGGCGCATGCAGTCGGCCAGGGCGCTGCCTTCCTTGAGAAACTCAGGGTTCGACACCACGTGCATGTCCAGATGCGCCTTGCCCAGACGGCGCAACTCGGCGCGGGCCAGTGCCAGCACCTGGTCGGCGGTGCCGACCGGCACCGTCGACTTGATCACCAGAATGCATGCGGCCTCCATCAGTGCGGCGATCTGCCGGGTCACCTCGAGCACGTGGGAAAGGTCGGCCGAGCCGTCTTCATCCGGTGGGGTGCCGACCGCGATGAACAGCAATTGAGCGTGGGCCACAGCGTCGCTTGCCTGGGTGCTGAAGGCCAGGTTGCCATTGTGCAGATTGGCTTCCAGCACCTCCGACAGCCCCGGCTCACTGATCGGCGGTACGCCTTGGTTGAGCTGTTCGATCTTGTGCGCATCGACATCCACGCACAGCACCCGGTGGCCGACATCCGCCAGAGCCGCCGCTTGTACCAGTCCCACATAACCGCTGCCAAAAACGCTCACGTCCACGTCGCGTGCCTCGAAGGTCAAGTCAGGAAGGGGGAACAGACGGGTTGAAGGGTTATAGCTGAGGAATGCGGCTATGCGTCAAAACAATGGCATTCTTCGACGCGAGAACGAGTGGAACACTGGGCTGAATGGCCAATAAAAGCTGGCCAATCCGTCACTTAGCGCGACAAGCGAATGACTCAATCAATGCGATCAGCCGACCAACGGTTGTAAGTCACTGATTAATAGAGCGTGGCTGGCGTGATTGAAACGGCCGTACGCACTTCATCGCACCACCCATCAGGGAGTGGAATGGCGCCGCTAATTTGACGGATTTTACACCTGGCTTTATTTCAGGCGTGCGATGGTTGCGGTGCAATTGTGTGAATCGCGTGCAGGCGGGAAGGCGAGCTGATCTGCCGCCACGCCTGTTCAAGCGCTGGGCAGTGCAGACGATGGTCGTTCAGCTGAGCACTGTAAGGCTCAGAGAAAAATCAGCTCGAAGGGTTGCAGCAGGCAGTCGAGCAGCGTCGCCGGGATCACCGGCGGGCGATCGTCGTCGGCGCTCAGCTGGCTGGCGTGGGCGTTGATCGCCTGACGCTTGCGCGCGATCCGCGCATCGTCGAGCTGGATGCGCCTGGCCCGCGCCCACGGCAGGCGGCTGTCGTCGGCACTGGCCCAGTGCCAGGCCCATATCGGCACTTCGGCCAAATGGGCACCCCGCGCCTGGGCCGCCTGGGCACCGGCGCGGCCGATGGCTTCGTGGTCGCAATGGCCATCGTTGCGCCAAGGCACCATCAGCAGGTCGTCGGGCTTGAGCAACTGGCTAAGGTGATTGACCAGGTACGCCTCGTCGCGCTGCACGCCGCCGTCCTTGAGGCTCAGGCGGCGCCAGTCGAGGCGGTTGAGGTCGAGGTTGAGCGCCTGCAAGGCATGCCGGCTTTCCAGTGGCCGCTGATGGCGCAGACGCCGCTCGCTCCACTGCTGCGAATCGGGGTGGCTGCCCTCGCCATCGGTGGCGGAAATCAGCAGCAGGTCGTCCTCACGGCCGGCAAAACCTGCCAGCAGGCCCCCGGCCATGAGGATTTCATCGTCTGGATGCGGCGCCACCAGCACCAGGCGCCGACCCGGCGGGCACAGCTGCAGCGGGTCGATCCAGGCTGCGCGGGCCAGGTGAGCGCAGTGCTGCCACTGCTGCCACGGCGTGCCCAGGCTGGTGTTGATCAGGTTATCGTCGCTCATGGTTGACCAGACTCCAGGACAAGGCAGGTCTCTGCCGGGGCGTTGTTGCTTCAGAGGCTGCCGGCTGCGGTGGAGTTCAACCGCTGCGACGCGACGCCCGGCGGCAGAAGGTTTTGCACCGCTGGCCTGATCCGGGTAGCGTGCCTGCAGACTGATCAGGAAGCCTTCCCCTATGGATTCAATCACCCAGGCGCTGCTCGGTGCTGCGCTGCAAGGCGCGCTGCTGGGCCGTATTCAAGGGCGCCGCGCGCTGCTGTACGGCGCGGCGCTGGCCACCGTGCCGGATCTGGACGTGTTCATCCGCTACGCCGATCCGGTCTCGCAGATGACCTTCCACCGTGGTTTCACCCACTCACTGTTCGTGCT
Organism: Pseudomonas cremoricolorata DSM 17059 = NBRC 16634; assembly: GCF_000425745.1. Taxonomy (GTDB): domain Bacteria; phylum Pseudomonadota; class Gammaproteobacteria; order Pseudomonadales; family Pseudomonadaceae; genus Aquipseudomonas; species Aquipseudomonas cremoricolorata. Next base: position 87,483 of record NZ_AUEA01000003.1, read on the forward strand.
CACCGCCCTGGCCCTGGCCTTGTCCACGCTGGTGATGGCCGTGGCCCGCTGGCGCTGGCCCGACCACGGCTACCGATGGCCACGGCTGATGCTGACCTTCTGGCTGGTGCTGGTGACCCACCCGTTGCTCGATGCCTTCACGGTCTATGGCACGCAGCTGCTGTGGCCGCTCGGGGTGACGCCGCAAAGCTGGGCGGCGGTATTCATCGTTGACCCGGTGTACAGCGTGCCGCTGCTGCTGACCGTGCTGTATGCCGCAGTGCGCGGCTTGGGCCTGCGCGCACGGCAGTGGCTGGGCGTGGCACTGGTGTTCAGCACGGTCTACCTGGGCTTCGGCCTGGCCGGACGCATGGCCGCCGAGCAGCGCTTGCAGGCGGCGCTGGAGGCACAAGGGGTGGCGGTGAGCGAGGTCAAGGCGGTGCCGATGGCGTTCACCAGCCTGGTCTGGCGGGTGCTGGCCAAGACCCCGGACGGCGACTACATCGAAGCGGTAAGCAGCGTTCTGGACCGCGCTGCACCCGAGATGCAGCGCCTGTCACGGCACGTTGAAGACGCACGGCTGCTCGATGGGGTGATGCTGCACGAGCGCCTGCGCTGGTTCACCGACGACTGGCTGCGCTACGACATCATTGGCGATGCGCTGGTGGTCACCGACCTGCGCATGGGCACGCCGGGCAACTACAACTTCCGCTTCCAGATGGCCCGGCGCGACGCGCAGGGCCAGTGGCAGGCCGTCACCCCGTCGCGCTGGCGCGATGAGGCGGGGCGCTCGATGTTCGACCGCGAGCAACTGACGCTGATCTGGCGGCGTATCTTCGCCGCGCAGCCGCCGCTACCGCTGGCGGCCTGGCAGACCCAGTACCTGGGTACGCAAGGCGTGCCCTGACGCGCGGGTCTAGCGGCAGTTGCCGGCTTTCTTGTAACCCTGGGCCTGCGCCTGGGCTTCGGACTCGAAGCTGATGCGGTTCTTCGCCGCGACCTGGGAGTAGGACGGGCAGCCAGTGGGCAGGTGATACACGTGGCTGTTCTGGTTGCCGATGATGCTGGCGGCCGTCGCACCCCGGGTGTCGGCCTTGGCGCTGGCCTGCACGCCGGCATTTGCCGGGCTGCTGCTGGCGGCGCTGGCACTCAGGCCATCGCCCACTGGGCGGTAGCCCTGGCTCCACTGCCGCGCGCCGCTGACGAACGGGTTGCCGTGGCCCATGACCGCGGCGATGCGTTGGTCGCGCTGACGTTCCCAGGCACTGACCGGGTACTGCTTGTCCCAGGCCATCAGCAGGCGCTGCTGCTGGTTGGACATGTTCAGCTTGTAGCGATCGAACATATAGAACGTGGTGCGCGCCACCAGGCCTTTGACCTCGTCGCGTGGCTCGGCGGTGCGCTGCTGGAAGTCGATGCGTGTCTTGCACTGGCCGTATTGCGGCGCCACGCCCGAGACCATGCCGTAGTTGAAGTTGCTGCGGTCACCATTGACCTCGCCCACGGCCGGGTAAAGGTTGAACAGATCGGCTTCCATGGCGCGGAACACCGGGTCGTTGTCGACACACTGCTTGCGCCCGCCGTTCTGCCAGCACTGGCGCTGATGGCCGAAGGTCCAGGCCGGCACGATGTGTTCCCATTCGGTGCGCTCGGCGCGGTTCTGCTGCTTGCGCGCGCTCAGGCCGCACGAAGCAGGGTCGATACGCCCGCCCGACTTGCCGACCCAGCTCCACTGGCAACCACAATACAGATCGCCCGTGGCACTGCTGGCCTGATCGAGGTAGACCTGCTGCTTGGCGACCACTTTGGCTTGGGTGAAGGTGTCGGGCGGGCTGGCGAAGGCGGGGAGGATGACAGCGAGGCTCAGGGTTACAGCGGACAACAATCGATTCATGGGTCAACGCGGATCAGAAAAATGGGCGGCCATTATAGGTGTGATGGTGGGTTAGGGGAGTTTCCATACCACAGGAATTGCTTTGAGCGAGATGACCGCTGAATCCACTGGGCAGACATCCGTTTGATGCACGGTATGGTATTGATTCTTAGGTCGCAGGTTTCGCCTTGCGGCGACCCCCTTTTTGGGGAAAAAGGGGGGAAAACCCAGTGCTCCACTAGCCGGCCCTGCACTGCGCTGCGCTCCGTTCCGGGTTCCCTGCGTTCCGGCACTCTTCGGGCCAGCGCGGGCAAGGGTTGCTGCGCAACCCTCACACCTCGCGTCCTCGGCTACGCCTCGGGTGCGCTGCGCGCACGGCCCTACGAGCACCTCCTCTCCGGCCGGCTACAGTCGCGGTCTGTGGCGCCTGAGCGGTCGGAGTACAAAAGCCCCGGTCGGATGTGGCAGCAACCCGTCATGAGACCGATTCCAAGAGCCTAGCGACTGACGTCGCTTGCAGATACAGCACGCACGTGTTCGCCCCCAGCCGCAACACCCCTCACTGCGCCGTATCGATACTCACCACCACCGACATCCCAGGCCGCAGCCGCCCGGCCTCCTCCTGATCGGCATCGACACTGATGCGCACCGGAATGCGCTGGGCGATCTTGACGAAGTTGCCGGTGGCGTTATCGCCTTGCAGCAAGGCGAACTCCGAGCCGGTGGCGGGGGAGATCTGCTCGACGCGGCCGCGCAGTGTGCGATGGTTCAGGGCATCGACGGTGAAGCTCACCGTTTGCCCGACACGCACGTCGGCCATTTGCGTTTCCTTCATGTTGGCGATCACCCACAAGGTGTCGGGCACCAGGGCCATCAGCTGCGCGCCGGCGTTGGCATAGGCACCCAGACGCGTGCCGATCTGCCCGAGCTGACCATCACGCGGCGCCACCACGCGGGTGTTGTCCAGGTCGATGCGCGCCAGCTCGACGGCGGCCTTGGCGTTCTCGACCGCCGCCTCCAGCGCGGCGCGGTTGACCACCACCGATTCACGGTCCTGACGGGCGATCTCCAGGGCGGCCTTGGCCTGGGCGACGCTGGCCTGGCCGGCGGCGGCAGCGGCGCGGGTGATGTCCAACTCGCGACGTGACACCGAGCCGTCGCTGATCAGCGCCTGGTTGCGGCGCAGGTCGGCCTGGGCCTTGTCGGCCTGAGCGGCGGCGTCGGCGATGGCCGCGCGGCGTTGCTCGATGGTCGCCTCGGCGCTGTTGCGCTGTTGCAGGTTGTTGGCCAGCGCTGCCTGCTGTTGCTGCAGCTGCGCCTTGGCCTGGGCCAGGCGCTGGCGGTAGATGCGGTCGTCCAGGCGTACCAGCAGGTCACCGGCTTTGACGAACTGGAAGTCGTGCACCGGCACCTCGACGATGTACCCGGCCAGCTGCGGGCCGATCACCGTGACCTGGCCGCGCACCAGCGCGTTCTCGGTGCTTTCCACCGCGCTGCTGAACGGCGGCAGGCGCCAGGCATACAGCACCAGCAGCACGCCGGTGATGGCGATGGCGGCGAACACTAGGGTCGATAGCAGGCGTACCCGGCGCGTACGGCCGGGGTTTTCCGGCTCGCTGGGCGGCGCCTTGCCCTCCGGGGTTTCGGCCAGGGCGGTGGTGGTGGTCGAGGGCGTATCCTGGGTCATTGGGTCGGGGCACCGGGAATCAAGGGTTCGGAAGGCGCGCGGCGGGTCGAGTACCAGACCCACGAACGGCGCAGGAAAATCCACAGCATGGTCAGCAGCGCCAGGGCGCCGATGAGCATGAACACATCGTTGTAGGCCAGCACGTTGGCTTCGCGGGTGGTGGCGTTGGCCAGCAGGCGCAGGCCGACCTCACCGCGCAGGGCCGGGTCGCTGATCACCCCACCGTAGCTGGCCGCGCCACTTTGCACGCGCGCCGCTACCAGTGGGTCGAAGGCGCTGAGCTGTTCGGTGAGCTGGCTGGAATGAAATTTCTCCCGCCACACCTGGAAGGTGCCCAGCAGCGCCGCGCCGAGCAGGCCGCCGAGGTTGTTGCAGATACCGAACATCACCGAAAAGCTGATCAGGTTGCGCGGGTTGGCGCGCACGTGGCTGATGCCCATGACCATGCACGGGCCGAGGAAGAAGGTGCTGCCGAAGGCCAGCAGGAACTGGCTCAGGTACATCTGCGCCGGCCGGGTCAGGTTGCTCGAGGTGCTGTCCATGAACGCGCCAAGGGCCATCGCCCCCAGCGAAATGAACAGCGGCCAGACCAGATGCACCGGGTTGATGGTCAGCGCGCTCACCGCAAGCCCGGCCACGGCGCCTAGCAGCATCACCGCATACAGCGTGCGCATCTGCTCGCTGCCCAGGTTCAGCGCTTGCAGAAAGCCCACCGCGCCGGTCGATTGCTCGGAGGTGACCATGCGGATCAGCACCACGCACAAGGCCAGCCGCACGATCGCCGCGCTGCCCAGCCAGCGCGTCATCAACAGCGGATTGCGCCGGTTGTGCTCGATCGCCAGGCCCGCGCAGATCAAGGCAATCGAGGCGGCCAGGGCAACGCCGATCCACGGCGTTTCCAGCCACCACTCGATGCGCCCGAGCGACAGCGCCGCGCAGAGCAGCGCGGTGCCGCCGGCCATCAGCGAGAAGGTCAGGAAATCCAACGGCTCGAAGGTCTTGAAGCGGTCGCCAGGCGGCAGCTTGAGCAGCAGCACGCAACCCAGCGCTGCCAGCGCCAGGCCCAGTTCGAACAGGTACAGGCCGCGCCATTCGGCGATCAGCAGCAGGTCTTCGGAAAAGATTCGCGCAAGCGGCAGGGCCAGCTGCGAGGCGCCCAGGCCCAGCACCATGGCCTTGAGGCGCCATTTGGCCGGAAATGCCTGGATCATGTAGTACAGGCCCAGCGAGGTGAGCGCCGCGCCGACCATGCCGTGGGCGGCGCGCACCGCTATCGCGGAATTGAGGTCGTTGACGAACAGGTGGGCGAAGGTCACCAGTGCGTACAGCACCAGAAACACCTCAGTGAAGGCGCGCAGGCCGAACTCCTGGCGAAACTTCACCAGCAGCAGGTTCATCGACACGTTGGTCATCACATAGGCGGCGGGCAGCCAGGCCATCTCGGCAGTGGTGGCGCCCAGCGCACCTTGCAGGAACACCAGGTTGGCGGTGACCAGCGCATTGCCCAGCCCGCCGGTAATCGCCACCAGCAAACCCACCAGGCCATAGGCGACGCGCTTGCTCGGCGCGTGCAGCGGGGTCGACGGCGAGCCTGGCAGCACCGGCCGTTCATGCTCCTGCCATTGGCGGGGGGCGTACTTGTCCATGCAACGCTCTGTACTGCTGGAAGAGGTGAAGTATCGACTGTAATGGACTGACCGGCCCGGAAAAAATTCTCTCGCAGCCTGAACCGGTAAGTTCGCGGGCCTTCAGCGGCGCGCGAGACTGACCGACACGCCCGGGTCGATGCACGGCTGGCCGCAGCGACGCGCACAAAAAAGGCGGGTATCAACCCGCCTTCATTGCACACAAAGAACGATCAGCGTGGCATCGACCACGGTTGCAGGTCATAACCTTTTTCGCTCAGTTCGGCGCGCACCTCTTCGATCAGGCGGGCCCACTGGGTCAGGTTCGAGTAAGCGCGCGACGACACGTGCTTGCTGCCGATACGCGTGTTGGTCCGGTCGATCACCGCCAGGCTCAGCTCTCCAGTTCCATTTGGCGCATCCCAGGCTACACACTGGAAGGGCTCGAAAGCGTGGTCGGCGATCAGCAGTGCTTCGTTGACACGGAGCGGGGCGTTCATGGGTAGGTCTCTCTAAATTCCTGTACTGCGTAAATGTGTCCGCGCGGCATTGACAATGTTGAACCCACCGTGCGGGGTTACTTCTACTGATGCTCGCCGGTAGGAAAGAAGTCACAACAATGTGCGACTTTTTTCAGTGTCATTTTCATGACAATGCCGACACGCCCTAGGACGTCACTTGGCCAGGAAAATTCCTCATTCCCCGCCAGTGACGGGAATTTGGCAGACAAACGGTAGTGGGCCTTTGCAGGTAACTTGCTAATGTTCATCCAGGCGTCGCAACTAACTGTTTCCATTCGGAAAACCAGAATTTGACGCCAAGGAACGGACATGTCGGAACCTGCGCTGTTGCGTCGCTTGCTGATCGTCGACCCCTGTGATGACTGCCACCGTTTGTTGCCAGGCCTGCGCAGTGCCGGCTGGGATGTGCGCAGCTCGACCCTTGCCACGGCCCTGGAGCATCCCTGTGATATCGGCGTGCTGCGCCTGCAAGCTGCGCACCTGCGCCACCCCGATGCCGTGAAAGACCTGATCAAGCGCAGCAACACCGAGTGGATCGCCGTGCTCAGCGCCGAGGAACTGCGCATGCAGAACGTCGGCGATTTCGTCTGCGAATGGTTTTTCGATTTCCACACTTTACCGTTCGATGTCTCGCGCGTGCAGGTGACCCTGGGCCGCGCCTTCGGCATGGCCCGCCTGCGCGGCAAGGGCGCCGCGCCGGTCGATCTGCCGGACCACGAGCTGCTCGGTGACAGCCGGCCGATCCGTGACCTGCGCAAGCTGCTCGGCAAGCTGGCACCCACCGAGTCGCCGGTGCTGATTCGCGGTGAAAGCGGCACCGGCAAGGAGCTGGTGGCCAAGACCCTGCACCGTCAGTCGCAGCGCAGCGACAAGCCCTTCGTCGCCATCAACTGCGGGGCGATTCCCGAGCACCTGATCCAGTCGGAGTTGTTCGGCCATGAAAAGGGCGCGTTCACCGGCGCGCACCAGCGCAAGGTCGGGCGCATCGAAGCGGCCCACGGCGGCACACTGTTTCTCGATGAAATCGGTGACCTGCCGCTGGAGCTGCAAGCCAACCTGCTGCGCTTCCTGCAAGAAAAACACATCGAGCGGGTCGGTGGCAGCCAGCCAATCGCGGTCGATGTGCGGGTGCTGGCCGCGACCCACGTCGACCTGGAAAAGGCCATCGGCCTGGGACGCTTTCGCGAGGACTTGTACTACCGCCTGAACGTCTTGCAGGTGGTCACCGCTCCGCTGCGCGAGCGGCACGGCGATCTGGCCATGCTGGCCAGCCATTTCGCGCACTTCTACAGCCTGGAAACCGGGCGCCGACCGCGCTCGTTCAGCGACGGCGCGCTGGCCGCCATGGGTCGCCACGACTGGCCGGGCAACGTGCGCGAGCTGGCCAACCGGGTACGCCGCGGGCTGGTGCTGGCCGAGGGTCGGCAAATCGAAGCACAGGACCTGGGCTTGCAGGAGGTCGAGCGCCACGAGCAATTGCTCGGCACCCTGGAAGACTACAAGCACCGTGCCGAGCGCCAGGCGCTGAGCGATGTGCTCAATCGCCACAGCGACAATCTCAGCATCGCCGCCAAGGTGCTGGGGGTGTCGCGGCCGACCTTCTACCGCCTGCTGCACAAGCACCAGATCCGCTGAGCCACAGGCCACCGCGCAACGCTGCGCAGTGGCCTGCGGCTGCGCTATCATGCCTGCCCCTTATTCCTGCACCGAGGCCTAGCTGCCATGTCCCTCAACGCCGTCCAGATCAGCGAGTTCCGGGCTTTTGCCGACACCCTGGCCGACGCCGCCGCCGACGCGATCGCGCCGCATTTTCGCGCCGCGCTCACGGTGGAAGACAAGGGCGGGCGCCTGTACGACCCGGTGACCGTGGCCGACAAGGCCGCCGAAGACGCCATGCGCACGCTGATCCAGGAGCGCTACCCCGAGCACGGCATCCTCGGTGAAGAGCATGGCGAGGCGCGCGGCAGCAGCCCGCTGACCTGGGTGCTCGACCCCATCGACGGTACCCGCGCGTTCATCACCGGCCTGCCGCTGTGGGGCACCTTGATCGCCCTCAATGACGGCAAGCGGCCGGTGCTGGGGGTGATGAACCAGCCCTACACGGGTGAGCGCTTCATTGGCACTGGCGACGCCGCCTGGCTCGGCGAGCGTCGCCTGCACACCCGTGCCTGCGCCGATCTGGCCTCGGCGACGCTGATGTGCACCACCCCCGACATGTTCGACACCCCGGCGCGCAAGGCGGCGTTCGAGCGCGTGGCCGGCAAGGCGCGCCTGCTGCGCTATGGCGGCGACTGCTATGCCTACTGCATGCTGGCCAGCGGCCTGGTCGACGTCATCGTCGAAGCCAGCCTGCAACCTTATGACGTGCAGGCGCTGATGCCGATCATCGAAGGCGCAGGCGGGGTCATCACCACCTGGGACGGTGGCACGGCGCAGCACGGTGGCTGTGTGGTGGCCTGTGGTGACCGCGCGCTGCACGCGCAGGTGCTGGAATTGTTACGCGGCGCACAGTAACGCCGCCTCGCACCCGCGCCACCGCACTTTTTCCGGCGCCGAGGCTCTATGTCTGGTCAGGTCGCACGCTCCCGGTGCGGCCGCCTGATCTCGACCGGTGCCGATGGTTGTTCGCAGACGTCTTCCCGCCCTCTACCTGCTGTGCGCAGGTGTTCTTTCGTGCCTGAGCGGCTGCACCCAGCAGCAGGGCCGCGACATCGTCACCCAGATCGGTGACGGCAAGCCCAGCGAGTTTTTCCAGACCAGTGTCGACCGTATGGCGACGCTTGCCATGCGCGACAACCTGGAAAGCCTCTATCTGTTGATGAACAAGCTGTACCAGCGCAATCCCAACCAGTGGAAGCAGTCCGGCTACCTCGATGCCGCCACCGCCGAGCGGCAGATTCGCCTGGCCATCGAGCAGCGCCAGCCGTTGGCGCAACTGGGCAACCGCCGCGACCTCGCAGCCCTGAGCTATGCCCTGGACCCTGAGTTTCGCGGCGACCGGGTCGGCGCGTTCATCTATGCCATCGGCAGCATGCTGATCACCGCCCATGGCGGGCGCAGCGAGTTCTACATGACCGATGTGCTCGACCCGCTGTTCATCAACAACGCGGCGCGCAACATCGAGAAGGCCACCTGGATGCTCAGCCAGCGCCAGGATGCCAATGGCGTGCTGCTGCTGTTCTCCAACGAGATTTCCGAGGAAGGCAGCAACCTCAGTTTCGCCGTGGAGTTCGGCAAGATCGTCGCCCGCCTTGACCTGATGGCGCAGATGCTCGACGAACGTTACCGGCGCATCGGCCTGAACTACGCGCAGAGCTTGTTGCTGATGAACTTCCTGCCCGTGCAATGAAGCGGCACCGCGCCAGCATTCGCGGGTAGACTGCGCACCTGTTCATCGATACAGCACGAGGCCACCGTTGGCAGTTTCCCTGGGCTTTCTTCTGACCCGGCATTGGTACGACAGCGCCGAGGGCACGGTGGTGGAGTTCTGGCTCGCCACCGAGCAGGGACCGCGCTGCGTGCGCCTGGCGCCGCAGCCGGCGGTGGCGTTCATCGCCCAGGCCGACCGCGCCCACGCCGAGCTGCTGTTGCGTGATGAAGCCCAGGTCGAACTGCGCACCTTGCAGCTGCGTACCTTCGAGCAGCGCCCGGTGCTGGGCCTGTACTGCCGGCACTACCGGCAACTGTTGGCCTTGGAAAAACGCCTGCGCGCAGCCGGCATCGAGGTGTACGAGGCCGACATCAAGCCACCTGAGCGTTACCTGATGGAGCGCTTCATCACCGCGGCGGTGTCGTTCACCGGGCAAGCCGACGCCCACGGCGTGCTGTGCAACGCGCAGCTCAAGCCGGCCGAAGGCTATCGACCGAACCTGCGTCTGGCTTCCTTGGACATCGAAACCACCGAACGTGGCGAGCTCTACAGCATTGGCCTGCACGGCTGCGGGCAGCGCCAGGTGTACATGCTCGGCCCTGGCAACGGCGATGCTTCTGGCGTGGATTTCGACCTGCACTACTGCAACAACCGCGGCGAGCTGATCGAGTGCCTCAATGCCTGGCTGGTGCGCCACGACCCCGACGCGATCATCGGCTGGAACGTGGTGCAGTTCGACCTGCGCGTGCTGCATGTGCAGGCGCAGAAATACCAGGTGCCGTTGTGCCTGGGCCGTGATGGCCAGCCCATGACCCTGCGCGAGCACGACAGCCGCAGCCATTTCTTCGCCGCCGCCGCGGGGCGTCTGTTGATCGACGGCATCGAAGGGCTGCGCTCGGCGACCTGGAGCTTTCCCTCGTTCAGCCTGGAAAACGTCGCCCGCACCTTGCTTGGCGAGGGCAAGGCGATTGCCACGCCGTACCAGCGCATGGGTGAAATCAACCGCCTGTTCGCCGAAGACAAACCGGGTCTTGCGCGCTACAACCTCAAGGATTGCGAGCTGGTCACGGGCATCTTCGCCCACACCCGGCTGCTGGCGTTTCTGCTCGAACGGGCCAGCGTCACCGGCCTGCCGGCCGACCGCAGCGGCGGCTCGGTGGCGGCCTTCAGCCACCTGTACATACCGCTGATGCACCGCCTGGGCTTCGTCGCGCCCAATCGCGGCGGGCGCGACGAACAGAGCAGCCCCGGCGGCTTCGTCATGGATTCGCGCCCTGGGCTGTATCACTCGGTGCTGGTGCTCGATTACAAGAGCCTGTACCCCTCGATCATCCGCACCTTTCGCATCGACCCGGTGGGGCTGGTGGAGGGCTTGCGCGAACCGGACGACGCGCACTCGGTGGAAGGTTTTCGCGGCGCACGCTTCTCGCGCACCCAGCATTGCCTGCCGGCCATCGTCGAGCGGGTCTGGCAGGGCCGTGAGGCAGCCAAGCGCGACGGCAATGCACCGCTGGCCCAGGCGCTGAAAATCATCATGAACGCCTTCTATGGCGTGCTCGGGGCCAGCAGTTGCCGGTTTTTCGATACCCGTCTGGCGTCGTCGATCACCCTGCGTGGGCATCAGATCATGCGCCAGACCCGCGCCCTGATCGAAGCCCGCGGCTATGAGGTGATCTACGGCGACACCGACTCGACCTTCGTCTGGCTCAAGCACGCGCACAGCCAGGAGCAGGCCGCAGCCATCGGCCAGGCGCTGGTCGCCGAGGTCAACCAGTGGTGGCGCCAGCACTTGGCAGACAGCTACGGCCTGGACAGCGCCCTGGAACTGCAGTTCGAAACCCACTACCAGCGCTTTCTCATGCCGACCATCCGCGGCGCCGACAAGGGCAGCAAGAAGCGCTATGCCGGGCTGGTGCAGCGTGCCGATGGCCGCCTGGAGATGGTCTACAAAGGCCTGGAATCGGTGCGCACCGACTGGTCGCCGCTGGCCCGCGAGTTCCAGCAGGCGCTGTACGAGCGCATCTTTCGCGACCAACCCTACCGCGACTACCTGCGTGATTACGTGCGGCGCACCCTGGCCGGCGAGCTCGATGAGCTGCTGGTGTACCGCAAGCGCCTGCGCCGACCGCTGGCCGATTACCAGCGCAACGTGCCGCCGCATGTACGCGCGGCGCGCCTGGCGGACGAGTTTCATGTTGCCCAGGGGCATGGCCGGCAGTATCACAACGGCGGCTGGATCAGCTACGTGATGACCGTGGCAGGCCCGGAGCCGGTGGAAAACCTCCAGTCGCCGGTCGATTACGACCACTACCTGAGCCGGCAACTGCAACCGATCGCTGACGCCATTCTGCCCTTCGTCAACGACAGTTTCGCCGCATTGGTGGAGCGCCAGATGCCGTTGTTCTGAGCCTACATAAGCACCTCAGGCCACGCCTGTGGAACCCATACCCTGCCGGCCTTTCGACCAAGAGGGCAGGGCATGAACGAGCAATCGACAACTTCCAGCGGCGAAGCCGCCGCCTACCAGGACAATCTGATCCACGCCGCCTTGCCGGCCTGGATACGCGCTGCGAGCATCGAACAGCTACAGCAATTGCAGGATGCCAGCAGCCTGAGCCTGTACTGGCGCGAGCGTTGCCAGCAGTTGCTGGCACCCTTGCAGGGCGTGGAGGCGTTCTGTCGGCCGTTGTTGCAGCAGGCATTGCAGGCGCGCTGGCCAGCGCTCGACACCGCCGCGCTGGTGTGGCGCCACGGTGAGCGTGAGCCCGTCGTCACCTCCATGCCGATCGGCGTGCCGGTGACGGTGCCGGTGTATCGCACGATGCCGCTGCTGGAAGCTGCGCTGCGCAACTTCAATGACGGGCAGAGCGAGGAGGGCGGCATGCTGGTGGGCAACCGCTTGCAGCGCGTGGATGATCAGCCAGCGCCAGAGCTACCCAGCGCTGCGCAATTTGCCGCCTTCTGCCGCCAGCTCGACCTTGGCGCGCAGTACCAGCAGCACCTGCGCAGCGTGCTCGAGCCGGACGCCGAGGCGGGTGAGCAGGCGCGCTCGGTCCTGGCCCGGCAGCGCCGTTATGCGCTGCTGGTCGACGCCCAGCGCGCCTGGATCGAGGGCGCCGTGGACGCCGCCGAGCATCAGTTGCTCACGCGCCTGTGCGGCCTGCACTGGCCACTGACCCTGAACGGCGACCCGCTCAAGGCCAGGCGTCTGAACCTGCTCGGTTGCGACCTGGAGCAGATCGTCGTGCTCGATGCCCGCGACCAGAGCTGGAGCCCGCTGGTAACCTCGTCGCGCCGCGTCATCGCGTGGATTCCCGGTGATCCGCACACGCCGCTGCGCAGCTATCCCAGCCTGCGCCATTTCGCCAACGATCTCGGCCATCGGCTGCGCACCGCCGAGTACCAGCGCTTCTTTTCCCGCTTCGTGCGCAGGCGCGACAGCCAGCGCTTCTTCAGCGCGGTCATCAGCGGCTACGACGGGGTCACCGACCTTGCCAACATCGCCCTCGACGAGCACATGAGCGACTGGCCGACGCCGCTGTTCGACAGCCTGGCCGCCGCGCACATCGCGCAGATCAAGGATGACGCCGCGCTGCTGGCGACACCGGTCGCCGAGCTCGATCGACAAGTGCAGCGCGAACACGATCAACGTCTGGCGGCCGAGGGCTGGGCGTTGCTCAACCTGGCCGGGCTGTTCGTGCCGGGGCTGGGCCTGGCGCTGCTGGCGGTCACCGCCTGGCAGGTGCTCGACGAGGTGTACCTGGGGGTCGAGGCCTGGCGTGAGGGCGACCACAGCGAAGCCATGGATCACCTGTGCAATGTCGCCCTCGACGTGGCTTCGGCGGCGCTGGTCGCCGCAGGTGGCAGCGTGGTGGCGCGGGTCTGGACGCGCTCGGCGGTGGTCGATGAGCTGCTGCCACACACCTTGCCGGACGCACGAGTGCGGCTCGGCCAGCCTATGCTGGAGGCCTTTCGCAGTACGCCGCCAGCCGAGGCGCTGCGCGACAGCCAAGGCGTGTATCGAGCCGGCGAGCGCTGCTGGGTCAGCATCGATGGGCATGCCTATGAAGCTACCCCGGGCACTGACCAGCAGCCCTGGACCCTACGCCGGCGCAACGGCCTGGCCCCGGCACTGCGCCACAACGGCGCCGGCGCCTGGCGGCTGTGGTTCGAGCAGCCCCGGCAGTGGCAGGACGCTCATTACCTGTTCCGGCGTCTGGCGCTGAGCGAAACCCGCCTGAATGACGAAGAAATCGACATCATCCTGCACAGCACCTACACCAGCGCCGAGCACTTGCGCGCGTTGCATGTGCATGACCGGCCTGCCGATGCCCTGTTGCGCGACAGCACCCAGCGGGTGGCGCTGGTGGCGCGCATTCGCCGCGCGGTCAGCCAATTGCGCCAAGGATTGCAGCCCGGCGACCTCACTGTGCTCGACCATGCTCGAAGCTTGCCTGGGGCCGCCGAGCTGAGCGATCAGGCCCTGGCCGAGCGCCTCTGGAGCGAGCGGCGCAGTTTTTTCCAACGCCTCTACCACGCGGTGCAAGACAGCCCCTCGGCGCAGGCACAGGTGCTGCGCCGCGATTTTCCAGGCTTGAGCGTGCTCGCTGCCGAGGAACTGGTCGCCGGCGCTAGCCCGACACATCGCGAGCAACTGCTCGCCAGCGCGCGGGTGCCCCTGGCGATGGCCACGCGTGCGCAGCGCAGCGTCAGGGCGTTGAGGGTGTCGCGGGCGTTGGCCGGGTTGTCGCTCGAAACCGAGCAGAGCCTCGATCTGGCGCGGCTGTCGCTGCACATCGGCAGCCGCTTGCCCGGCGCCCCCGGCACTCTCCGCTGGCGGCTGTTCGACGGCAGTCGTGAACGGTTCGTGGCCCAGTTCGGCGCCATCGACCCGGCGCCACCGTCTGGCACCGTGCGCCAGCTCGACCTGCTGCTGGGCTCGGCGGGCTTCGAGCTGTTCGACGCCGGTGGTCAGGCGCTGGGCAACGCTGCCGATGAATTGTTCAATACCCTGGCACTGGCCTACGACGACGCCGAGCGAACCGCGCTGGGCATTGGCGAACCCTTTGCGCACAACCTACGCGTGCTGATTGCGCGGCAGGCGCGGCAGCAGCCTGAGCAGGTCGAGCAAGCCCTGGGCCTGCGCCAGCCGGTGAGCTGGTTCCGACTGCCGGCGCGCCTGGCCGATGGCCGCCTGGGCTACCCGCTCAGCGGACGCGGTGGCGGTCGCGGCGTGCCCCGGGCGTTGTACGCGCGGGTACGCATGCTTTACCCGATGATGAGCGATGCCGAGATCGAGCACTGGACCCAGCAACTGCGCAGCACCGGCCAGCAGGTCGAGCGCGTACTGAACCGTCTGGGCGGCGAAATGCAACAGCTCGAGGGCACATTGCGGCGCTGGGTGACGTCTGGCAGCGGCCTGCTGGCGCGCATCGATCGCAGCCGCTTCTGTGACCAACTGCTCGGTGCCTGGCGACGCATGACTCCGCGCCTTGCCAGCGTCGCCGACCAGTCTTCGGGCTATCGGCTGCGCATCTACGGCACGCACCTGCCATCACTGCCGAGCCTGCCCGAGGCGATCAGTTTCGCCCACGTCGATGTGCTGTCGTTACGCGACGTTGGCCTGAGCCAGATGCCCACGATGTTCCTGCGCAGCTTTCCCGGCCTGCGCACCCTTGAGTTGAGCGGCAATCTTCTTGCGCAACTGCCCCAGGGCATCGAGCGGCTCGGCCGATTGCGCGAGCTTGCGCTGGAAAACAACCTGATCCATCTGGACGCCGAGCAAGCGGCGCGCCTGGCCGCCTGTGAACACCTGCGCACCCTGAACCTGGGCGGCAATCCGCTTGGGTTCGCGGTGTCGGTGCAGCGCATGAGCCAACTGCGCACGCTCAACCTGCGCGAAACGCTGTTGCCCAGCCTGCCCGAGGGCCTGCTGGAAAGCACCGAGCTGCTGATCGCCGACCTGCGCGGCAATCAGATTCGTACGTTGCCAGAACGCTTCTTCCGCGCTCCGCGCTGGCTGACCAGCACACTGATGCTTGAAGACAATCCCTTGGAGCCGGCGGCCGCGGCGCGTCTGGCGCAGCTGTTCGGTGAGCCGCAGGCAGCCGGCATGCAGGTGGCCGGTACGCTGTTGAGCGGCCCCTGGCTGGACACCGTGGAACCTGGTCTGCGCGCGGTGTACGCGGCGACCTGGGATGCGCTCGCCCAGCGCCCGGCCGCGACGGGCCTGTTCGAGCTGCTGCAGCGCCTGCAGCAGAGCGCCGACTTTCTCGACAACGATGTCGCGATGGGGCGGCGGGTCTGGAGCCTGCTCGAGGCGGCCGAGCGCTACCCGGAGTTGGGCGAGGAACTGTTCAACCTGGCCAACCTGCCGCTGACCTGCCAGGACAGCGCGGCGCTGTCTTTCAGCGGCCTCGAGCTGCACCTGCTGGTCTGGCAGGCGCGCCTGAGCGCCAGCAGTGGTGGCGGTTCCGAGGAGCGCGCGTTGCTCCACCTCGGGCGTCAGTTGTGGCGTCTGGATGAGGTCGAGCGCATCGCCCTGGCCGACCTCCAGGCGCGCCACGCAGACGGTGCCAACCCTGACCAGATCGAAGTCGCCCTGGCGTACCGGGTGGGGCTGCGTGAGGTACTGGATCTGCCGGCGCAGCCTCAGGACATGCTTTTCGCCGGCGTCTCCGGGGTCGATCAAGGCCGCCTGGAGCAGGCCCGTGATCAGGTCCTGGCGGCCGAGACGGTGCCCACCCTGGCGGCGTCGCTGGTGCAGCGCGAGTTCTGGCAAACCTGGCTCGAGCAGCGCTACGCCGAGCGTTTGCAGGCACTGGACGAACCGTTCCAGGCGCGCCTGGCGGCGCTGATGGACGAGGCCGAAGCCGGGACTTCGGAGGAAGGTCAGTATCTTGAGCAGATGAACCGGGTCCGTGATGAGCGTCAGGCGGCCCGTCACGCATTGCTGCTGACCCTGACCGAGCAGTTGCTGGCGGCCCATCTCGCGACCTGATGGTTCAGTGGTAGCCCAAGGTTTTGGTCAGTGCAGACCTTGGGCTATGCTGTGGCCTGATGCAGAAAAATCCTAAATTGCTGTAGGTTACATCTGAAATCGAAAGTTACCGTTAAGCTGACCCGCCGAGGCTGCGGGTGGTTTAGGCTCGCCGCGCCAGGCCTGTTTCAAGGTCAGGCGTTACGAGAACCAACAAGGAGATGCCCATGCTCGTCAGGTCCCTGACCCTCGCCACCTTGCTCTGCGTTGCCTGCCCAACGTTCGCCGCCGACAGCGACGCACCGCTGGCCCGTGAACAGGGCAAGGCGCGACCGTTGGTGGTCATCGCGCCCAGTTCTGCCGACCCGACCCTGCGCGGCCTGAACGACGCGCTGAAAGACCCGACCACAGGTGCCGCGTTCAAGGAGCGCGGCATCGTGCTGTACAGCGTCGCCAACATGATGGGCATGCGTGAGGACAAGAACCTGGAGCAACAGGCGACCATGGCGCTGATTCGCGAGCTCAAGCTCGGCGCCAGTAAAGGCACCAAGGTGATTCTCATCGGCCGCGATGGCGAGCGTCATGTGCTCAAGGACGACGACAGCAGCACGCCGCTCGACCCGCAGGCGGTGCTGACCGCAGTGGACGAGCTGCCCGCCAGCGAAAAAGCCGTCAGCGCACCCGAGCCTGCGCCCGCAGCCCCGGCCAAAGCGGCCGGCAAAGAGACCAAAGCGAGCAAACCGGGCAAACCGGCTGCGCCGCCCAAGCCGCTGGACGACTGATTCACCCCCATCCCCACGCCCACGCCTTGCCGTGGGCGTTCGGTTCAGCGCCGCGGGTCGAAGGCCTCGCGCAGCGCCTCACCGATGAACACCAGCAGCGCCAGCAGCAGGGCCAGCACGAAGAACGCGGTAAAGCCCAACCAGGGCGCTTCGAGGTGCTGCTTGCCCTGGGTTACCAGCTCGCCCAGTGAAGCGCTGCCGGCCGGCATGCCAAAGCCGAGGAAGTCCAGCGCGGTGAGGGTGGTGATGGCGCCGGTGAGAATGAACGGGATGAACGTCAGCGTGGCATTCATCGCATTGGGCAGGATGTGCCGCAGCATTACCTGGGTGTCGCCAAGCCCCAGCGCCCGCGCTGCCTGCACATACTCCAGGTTGCGCCCACGGAGAAACTCGGCGCGCACCACATCGACCAGGCCCAGCCAGGAAAACAGCGCCATGATCCCCAGCAGCCACCAGAAGTTCGGTTCCACGAAGCCGCTCAGGATGATCAGCAGATACAGCACCGGCAGGCCCGACCACACCTCCAGCAAGCGCTGACCGAGCAGGTCGACCCAGCCGCCGTGGTAGCCCTGCACCGCGCCGGCCAGAATGCCAATCACCACGCTGACGGCGGTCAAGGCCAGGGCGAACAGCAGTGACACGCGGGTGCCGTACAGCACCCGTGCCAGCACATCGCGGCCCTGATCGTCAGTGCCCAGCCAGTTGCTGGCGCTCGGCGGGCTGGGACTGGGCATTTGCAGGTCGTAGTTGGGCGTGTCAGCGCTGAAGGGGATAGGCGCGAACAGCATCCAGCCGCCCTGGCGCTCGATCAGCTGGCGTACGTACTGGCTGCGGTAGTCGGGCTGGAACGGCAGCTCCCCACCGAACTGCTGTTCGCTGTAGCGCTTGAACGCTGGCAGGTACAGCTGGCCCTGGTAGCCGAGCAGCAGCGGCTTGTCGTTGGCGATCAGCTCGGCGCCCAGGCTCAGGCCGAACAGCGCGACGAACAGCCATAGCGCCACCCAGCCGCGACGGTTGCGGCGAAAGCGTTGCAGGCGGCGGCGTGACAGCGCTGACAGCATCAGTGCCTCCTTGCGGCGAAGTCGATGCGTGGGTCCAGCGCGGTGTAGGCGACATCGCCGATCAGGCGAATCAGCAAGCCGGCCAGGGTGAAGAGGAACAAGGTGCCAAACACCACCGGGTAGTCGCGCGACACGGCGGCATCGAAGCTCAGCCGGCCGAGGCCGTCGAGCGAGAAAATCACCTCGATCAGCAACGAGCCGGCGAAGAACACCGTGACCAGCGCCTGTGGCAACCCGGCCACCACCACCAGCATGGCATTGCGCAGCACATGGCCGTACAGCACGCGGCGCTCGCTGAGTCCCTTGGCCCGTGCCGTGACCACATACTGGCGGGCGATCTCATCGAGGAAGGCGTTCTTGGTCAGCAAGGTCAGGGTGGCGAAGCCGCCGATCACCAGTGCCCCGACCGGCAGCACCAGGTGCCAGAAATAATCGGCCACCTTGCCCAGCAGGCTGAGCTGGTCGAAATCTTCCGAAACCAGCCCGCGTACCGGAAACCAGTTCAGCGAGGTGCCCCCTGCGAACAGCACGATCAGCAGCAAGGCGAACAGGAACGAGGGCAGGGCATAGCCGATGATGATCAGCACGCTGCTCCAGGCGTCGAAACGGCTGCCGTGGCGCACCGCCTTGCGTATACCCAGCGGAATCGACACCAAGTAGGTGATCAGCGTGGCCCAGAACCCCAGCGATAGGGTCACCGGCAGCTTGTCGAGGATCAAGTCGGTGACCTTGGCGCCGCGAAAGAAGCTCTGGCCGAAATCCAGGCGCGCGTAGTTGCCGAGCATTAGCCACAGCCGCTCGGACGCGCTCTTGTCGAAGCCGTACTGGCGTTTGATGTCTTCCAGCAGTTTCGGGTCGAGGCCGCGGCTGGCCCGCGACTCGCCACGCAACACGTCGGCGCTGGCCCCCGCCGCACCGCCACCGACCCCTTGCAGGCGCGCCACGGCCTGCTCCACCGGGCCGCCTGGGGCGGCCTGGACGATGACGAAGTTGAGCAGCAGGATCGCCAGCAGCGTGGGAACGATCAGCAACACGCGGCGCAGGATGTAGCCGATCATGGCGCCACCTTGCGCCGTTCGGCCATCTGCGCGTCGGTCAGGGCGCTGGGGCTGACCTCCCACCAGGTGTCCAGGCCTTCATCGTACAGCGGCGCCACCTTGGGCTGACCGAAGCGGTTCCACCACACGGTCGAGCTGCCGGGCGGGTAATAGTTGGGTACCCAGTAGTAGTTCCACTGCAGCACCCGGTCGAGCGCGTGGGCGTAGCGACGCATCTGGGCCTGGCTGCTGGCCGCGACCAGGCCGTCGATCAGTTGGTCAACAGCCGGGTCTTGCAGCACCATGAAATTGTTCGAACCAGGGTCGCGCGCGGCGGCCGAGCCGAAGTAGCTGTACAGCTCGGCACCCGGCGACAGGCTGGCCGGGTAGCCGGTGACGATCATGTCGTAATCGCGCGCCATCAGCCGGTTGACGTACTGCGCCGAATCGACGTTGCGGATGGTCATCTGCACGCCGATCTGCGCCAGGTTGCGCTTCCACGGCAGCAGTAGCCGCTCCAGCCCGGGCTGGCCATTGAGGAAGGTGAAACTCAGTGGCTCGCCGGCGGCGTTCACTAGCTGGTCGCCGGAAACTCGCCAGCCGGCGCTTTGTAGCAGTGCCAGGGCCTGGAGCTGCTGGGAGCGAATCAGCCCGCTGCCGTCGGTGACTGGCGCGCTGAACACCTGCTCGAACACTGCATCGGGCACTTGCCCGCGCAGCCGCTCGAGCAGTGTCAGTTCCTCGGCATCCGGGAGCTGACGCGCCGCCAGTGGCGTGTTGGAGAAAAAGCTCTGCTGGCGAATGTACAGCTGGCGCATCATCTGCCGATTGCTCCACTCGAAATCCCACAGTAGCGCCAGGGCCTGGCGGGTGCGGCGGTCATGGAAGACCGCACGGTCGAGGTTGAACACATAGCCCTGGGCGTCCTGCGGCTTGTGGGTGCCCAGATGGCCACGCTGCAGACGCCCGTCGCTGAGCTGCGCACCGTTGTAGCCCAAGGTGTAGGCGGTGGCAGAGAACTCGCGGTTGTAGTCGTAGCCGCCGCCCTTGAGCACTTGCCGGGCGACTTCGGTGTCGGAAAAGTACTCCACCCGTAGGCGATCGAAGTTGTAGCGGCCGCGATTGACCGGCAGGTCTTTGGCCCACCACTGGTCATTGCGAACGAAGGTGATGCTGCGGCCGTTGTCGATCTTGCCGATGCGGTACGGGCCACTGCCCACCGGCTGACTGAAGCCTGCGCCGCTGGCGAAATCCCGTTGCTGCCAGTCGTGTTCAGGCAGCACCGGCAGGCTGGCCAGGTCTAGCGCCAAGGTGCGGCCATGGGGCTGGCGCAGGTCGAAGCGCACCTGGCGCGGGCCTTCCACGGTGATCCCGGCGACCTCGGCGAACTGCGTGCGGTATTTGAGGCTGCCTTTGCTCATCAGCGTCTCGAAACTGAAGCGCACGTCTTCGGCGCGCACCGGGCGGCCATCGGCGAAGGTTGCCCGTGGGTCGATTTCGAAGCGGATCCAGGCATCGTCCGGGCCGCGCTGCATACGCCGGGCGATCAGGCCGTAGACGGTGTACGGCTCATCCTGCGAACGGGTTGCCAAGGGCGCATACAGCCAGCCGTTGACGGCCGTGACGCCAGTGCCTTTGTCGATATAGGGAAGAATGTGGTCGAACTGGCCAAGATCGATGGCCGAACGGCGCAGGCTGCCGCCCTTGGGCGCATCCGGGTTGACGTAGTCGAAATGGCTGAAATCTTCGGGGTAACGCGGCGCCTGGCCATAGACGGTGAGGGCATGGCTGCCGGCAGCCTGGGCCGCTGCGGCAGTTAAACCGAGCAGGCAGGCTGCAAGAAGAACCTTGCAGCGCTGCCAGGCCGACCCCGGCGCGGGGCGAGGGGCCAACTCAGGTTCAGTCCTGACGGCTGGTGACTTCCAGCAGGTGGTAGCCGAACTGGGTCTTTACCGGACCTTGCACGGTGTTGACCGGCGCGCTGAACACCACGGTGTCGAACTCCTTGACCATCTGACCCGGGCCGAACGAGCCGAGGTCGCCGCCTTGGCGGCTGGACGGGCAGCTGGAGTTGGCTTTGGCGACTTCACCGAAGTCGGCGCCGGCTTCGATCTGCGCCTTCAGCTCGTTGCACTTCTCTTCGCTGCTGACCAGGATGTGGCGGGCGGTGGCTTTAGCCATGGGAACTACTCCTTTTGAGAAACGCCAAGCCTACCTCATGCTTGAAGCTGCAAGCCACAAGCTTTGAGCGGCAAGCGGGTTTCGTCGGTATGCAGGCTGTGGCTTTTATCTTGCGGCTCGAAGCTTGCAGCTCGCCGCTCGCAAAAGCTGTTCGGTGGCGCTCCAGCCCAGGCAGCCGTCGGTGATCGATACGCCGTACTGCAGCGGTGCCTTGCCAAGGCTCTGGCAGCCGTCGAACAGGTGGCCTTCGAGCATCATGCCGACCACCGAGCGGTCGCCGTCCAGGCGCTGCTGCAGCACGTCGTTGAACACCGCCGGTTGCCGGGCCGGGTCCTTGCCACTGTTGGCGTGGCTGCAATCGACCACCAGCTGCGCGGCCAGGCCCGCCTTGCTCAGGCCCTGGCGCGCCTGGGCCAGGTGCGCTGCGCTGTAGTTCGGGCCGCTGTGGCCACCGCGCAGTACCAAGTGCGTGTCAGGGTTGCCGAGGGTTTCCACGATCGCCGGATGGCCCTGGGCATCGACGCCGAAGTGCCTGTGGCTGTGGGCGGCGCTGCGCATGGCGTCGCAGGCGATGGCCACGCCACCGTCGGTGCCGTTCTTGAAGCCCACCGGCAAGCCCAGGCCGCTGACCAGTTCACGGTGAATCTGCGATTCGGTGGTGCGCGCGCCAATCGCGGCCCAGCTCAGCAGGTCATCGAAGTAGCCGGCCGCCAGCGGTTGCAGCAGCTCGGTAGCAATCGGCAGGCCGCGCTCGAGCAGGCCCAGCATTAGCTCGCGGCACAGCGTGAGACCTGCGTGCATGTCGTCGCTGCCATCGAGGTGCGGATCGTACGCCAGGCCCTTCCAGCCCACCGTGGTGCGCGGCTTTTCGACGTAGGCGCGCATCACCAGCAGCAGCTGATCGTCCACTTCGGCGGCCAGGGCTTGCAGGCGGTCGGCGTATTCCAGGGCGGCACGCGGGTCATGCAGCGAGCAGGGGCCGACGATCACCAGCAGGCGTGGGTCATGGCCGTCGAGGATGGCGCGCACCTGCTCGCGCTGCTGGCTGACTTGCACGGCAAGGTCGCTGCGCAAGGGCAGTTGCTGTTTGAGCTGGTGGGCACTGGGCAGACGCTGGCTGAGGGCACTGTTGGCCGCCTGGGGGTGTGGCTGGGCGGTGTTCAGGGGCAGGGCGAGGGTGGCGCTGGGCATGGCAATGATTCCTTGGGCGGACGCTGCGGCGTGATGCGCAGCGCCGGCCCTAGCGTAGTGTTCGACAGGTTGAGCGTATGGGCGAAACGGTGCCACCGTGGCTGATCCGGTCGGAGGCGGCAGGCTGGCCCGAACGGGACTGGCTAAATCGCCAGGTAGCGAGGCTGGCGCGGTAATAGGTGGCGTAGTTCATGTCGGTATCCTTGAAAACGTGTGTGAAAGTGCAAAGCCTGAAAACGCAAAACCCCCGGTCGGGGGGCCGACCGGGGGTTTGAGTATTCTCGTGTTCGGCGGCCCCTCGAAAGTGGACGCCGCGATGGGTATCAGCGGCGCCTAATGGCTAAACCAATACCCGAAGTAATAGCTGGAGACCGACACGCAGCCGGCTGCCATCGCGCGTTGAACGCGGCGCTGGGCGAGGCTGTGAGAGTGACGGTGAGTGTGCATGATGCGCTCCAGTGAGTGGTCCCGAGCTTACTGCACCCGTTGCAGGCGATTCAATGGCCGCGACGAAGTTTTTTCCTACATGTCTCAGCGACGCAGGTAGGCACTGAAGTCTATATCGCCTGCACTGAGAATCGCCTGCACCCGATTGTGCACGTTGAGTTTGCGCAAAATCGCCGAAACATGGGCCTTGACCGTGGTCTCTGCGATGTCCAGGTGATAGGCGATCTGCTTGTTCGATTCGCCCTTGGTCATGCGCTCGAGCACCAGCAACTGCTTGCGCGTCAGCGCTTGCAGCAGTTCCGGGGCAAAGCTTGGGTGTTCTGGGCTTTGGCGACGCTGGCCAGGGCGCTGGGTGCGGATGATGTCCGGGGGCAGGTAGACATTGCCGTTGAGGATCTGCTCGATGGCCGCCGTCATCTGCGTGCGTGGCGACGATTTGGTGATGAAGCCCACCGCGCCGTAGGTGATGGCCTGCAGCACCACTTGCTTGTCCTGCTCGGCAGAGACGATCACCACCGGAATGGTCGGCGCCTCGTTGCGCAGGTTCATCAGCCCGCCCAGGCCGTGCATGCCGGGCATGTTCAGGTCGAGCAGAATCAGATCGAGGTCGTCGTGGTCCTGGGTCAGCTCCAGGGCGCTGTCGAGGTCGGCCGATTCCATCACTTCGCTGCCGGGAAAGCCGTCGGCAATGACGTTGTGAATGGCCTCGCGAAACAGCGGGTGATCGTCGGCAATGAGAATCTTGTACATGGCTGTGCACCTTATTGTTGTTCGAGTGTGCTGGCGCGCAAGGTCGCAGGCTTTGTAGGGGTTTTGGCCTGGTGTTATGAGCCTATTAAGAGCTTCGGGCAATGCTTTTGTGAATGCGACCATCGACAGCGCAACCGGCACCAAAGTAGTAGAGGGGTGCCCACGGCGCAGGCCTAGGATGAGGGGCCGAAGGAACCGGAGTTGCGCCATGAGCATTCTGCTGGTCGATGATCACCCGCTGCTGCGCATGGGCCTTGCCAGCGCGCTTGGTCAGGCCTTGCCCGACATGCCGCTGTTGCACGCAGGCAGCGGCGAGGCGGCGCTGAGCGAGGCGCAGTTGCAGGTGCCGGCGCTGGTGATCATGGACTTCGACCTGCCCGGCATCAGCGGCCTGGAAACCACCCGGCGACTGCGCCAGCGCCTGCCGCAGTTACGCGTGCTGTTTCTCAGTGAGCACTGCGAGCTGAATGTGGTGCGCCAGGCCCTGGCGGTGGGGGCCTGTGGTTTTCTGTCGAAACAGGTGGCGCCGGCGGTGCTGATCGATGCGGTAAGGCGCACCCTCGCCGGGCATGCCTACATCGAACAGCCGCTGGCCAGTGCCCTGGCCTGCCAGGCGCACAGCGCCGATGAGCGCCGCTTGCAGGCGCTGACCCCGCGGGAAACGGAAATCCTTCTGATGCTGGCCAAGGGCACCGCAGTGCGGGTGATCGCCGAGCGCCTATGCATCAGCAGCAAGACCGTGTCCAACCAGCTGACCTTGCTCAAGAGCAAGTTGCAGGTCAGCGGCCAGGCCGAACTGGTGCACCTGGCCATTGCCAGCGGTCTGCTGCGCCTGGCGGCCTAATTCCAGCTGCTGGGACAGCCCTGGCAACCCTCCATGTTGCTGTCCTGGAAGTTGGCATAGTGCTGACGGCTTCCGCGCAGATCGGCGCGTTCGAGGTTGCTTTCGCCGAACTTGGCCTCTTGCAGGTTGGCGTCCCTGAGGGTCGCGCCGGTCAGGTCGGCCTTGCTCAGCCAGGCCATTTCCAGGTCGGCAGCGGTGAATGTCGCACCTTGCAGCTTGGCGCCCGACAGCCTGGCGAATTCCAGATAGGCACCCGACAAATCGGCGTTGGCGAAGTTGGCGCCCTGGGCGAACAGGCCCCAGCCTTGCGCGGCGAGCAAGGTCGCGCCTTGCAGTTGCGCCAGGCGCAGGTTGCTCTGTTGCAGGCTGGCACGGGTCAGGTTGGCGCCGCGCAGGTCGGCGTTTTCCAGGTTGGCGAGATCGAGGCGGGCGTGGCGCAGATTGGCCTCGCGCAGATCCGCGCCTGAGAGATCGATCTTGCGCAAGTCTTGGTTGCTCAGGTCGGCGCCGCGCAGGCTGGCGTTGGCGCAATGGCTTTCCGGGGCCAGAAGGCAACCGTTCACGGTCAGTGGCACGTCATCGTTTTGCTCGGCGTTATCGGTGGCGAAGGCGGGGCTGATCAGCAGCGCCAGGGCCAGGGGCAGGTAGTTCATGGTGGCTCCCGATAAAGGGCGTGGTACAGACCACACCTGCATGCGCCGCCTGGGCAGGCCGGCGCATGCAGGCACGACAGGCTCAGCGTTGCGCAGTCTTGGTGTCCCAGGCCGGAATCTTGAACACCCAGAACGAGCCGCCCTGGGCCACCGGCTTGGTCAGCTCGGCCATGTCGCCACCCCACAGCGGTACCGCGCCGCCATAGCCGACGGTGACACCGATGTACTGCTCGCCGTCCTGATCCCAGGTGATCGGCGGCGAAACGATGCCGCTGCCGGTCTGGAATTTCCACAGCTCCTCGCCGGTCTTGGCGTTGAACGCCTTGAAGAAGCCATCACCGGTGCCGGTGAACACCAGGTTGCCCTTGGTCGCCAGCACCCCGGCCCACAGCGGCAGGCGCTCCTTGTGTTCCCAGACCATCTTGCCGGTGGTCGGGTCCATGGCCCGCAGCGAACCAACGTGGTCCTCGTACATGCGCTTGATGCGGAAACCCATGCCCAGGTAGGCCGAGCCTTTCTTGTAGTTGACCTCTTCGGTCCAGTATTCCTCTTTCCATTGGTTGGACGGCACGTAGAACAGGCCGGTGTCCTGGCTGTAGGCCATCGGGTTCCAGTTCTTGCCGCCGAGGAAGGGCGGCGAGACTTCCACCGGCTTGCCTTTGGTCTGCCCCGGTTCAGGCTTGGCCGGACGTTGGCCAGGGTTTTCCACCGGGCGCCCGGTATTGAGGTCGATATGGCTGGCCCAGGTGATGTTGTCGGCGAACGGGAAGGCGTTCTGCAACTTGCCGTTGCTGCGGTCGACCACATAGAAGAAGCCGTTGCGGTCGGCATGGGCGGTGGCCTTGATCTGCTTGCCGTCCTTGTCCTTGTAGTCGAACAGCACCAGTTCGTTGTTGCCGGAGAAGTCCCAGGCATCGTTCGGGGTGTGCTGGTAGAACCACTTCACCTCGCCGGTGCTCGGGTCGACGCCGACCTGGCCGGAGGTGTACAGGCTGTCGAAGTCGTGCGGGTTGCCGTCCTTGGAGGTGCGTGCCCAGGTGTTCCACGGCCCCGGGTTGCCGGCGCCGACGATGATGGTGTTAGTCTCGGCATCGAAGCTTGCGCTCTGCCAGGGTGCGCCGCCGCCATGGCTCCAGGCCTCGACCTTGCCGGTGGGGCTGCTCGGATC
Source organism: Pseudomonas cremoricolorata DSM 17059 = NBRC 16634 (assembly GCF_000425745.1). GTDB lineage: Bacteria > Pseudomonadota > Gammaproteobacteria > Pseudomonadales > Pseudomonadaceae > Aquipseudomonas > Aquipseudomonas cremoricolorata. The sequence goes on from NZ_AUEA01000003.1 coordinate 113,631, forward strand.
GTCCGGCCAGGAGGGCGCCTTGACATCGCCGGTGGGCGTACTGTCCTTGCCGTTCAGGCGGCCCATGTGCCCTTCGACGAAGGGCCGCATCCACACCTCTTCACCGGTGTCGGGGTCACGCGCATAGAGCTGGCCGACCACGCCGAACTCATCGCCGGAGCTGCCGTGAATGAGCAGCACCTTGCCGGTTTTCTGGTCTTTGACCAGGGTCGGCGCGCCGGTCATGGTGTAGCCGGCGCTGTGGTCGCCGAACTTCTTGTTCCACACCACCTTGCCGGTGTCCTTGTTCAGCGCCACCACCCGCGCATCGAGGGTGCCGAAGAAGATCTTGTCGCCGTAGATGGCCGCGCCGCGGTTGACCACGTCGCAGCACGGGCGAATGTTGTCCGGCAGGCGGTGGTTGTAGGTCCACAGGCGCTTGCCGGTCTTGGCATCGAGGGCGAACACCCGCGAGTAGGAGCCGGTGACGTAGATCACCCCGTCGTTGATGATGGCCTGGGATTCCTGGCCGCGCTGCTTCTCGTCGCCGAAGGAGAACGACCAGGCCGGGGTCAGCTTGAACACGTTCTGGTCGTTGACCTGGGTCAGCGGGCTCCAGCGCTGGGCGTTGGTGCCCATGCCGTACTGCAGCACGTTCTGCGTGGTGTTGTGGTCGTCGGCGATGTCTTCCCAGGTAACAGGTTTTGCTTGAGCGACGGCGCCGAAGGTCAGGCCGGCCAAGAGCAGGGCAGTGGTCAGTGGCGAGAGCAGGGTGGGTAACGTCGTTGTTGTCATGGTTGTTGTTCCCAGTGGTGTTGTGCCGCCATAGCCTGAAACGCACGGCGCCACCGAGATACGGAAAATTTCCCGATTGTTGCGGGAGTTTTTCCCGGCTCGGACATGATTTGGCACTGCCTCGAAAGCACTACGACCAAGGGAGCATTCGCCGCGCGCCAAGGCAGCATGGGGTCGCGCGCAGCACCTTCCTAGGATGCTGGCAGGCCCTCGCCGGAGGGCTTTTGCGAGCTATCCGAAGACGTCGAGGACAATAACAATGACAACCCTTACCAAGGCCCTGAAGCGTGCCGTGCTGCTGCTGGGCCTGACCACCGCTGGCAGCGTGCTCGCCCACGGCAATGTCACCCCCACTGCGGTCAACACCGAAGGCCTGGAGCCACTGGGCAGCGAGTGGCGCGCGGAAAACCCCTACCGCACCGGCAAGGACCACGACAAAGCGGTGGAAATCGGTGCCTCGGCCTACAACCAGAATTGCGCCGCCTGCCATGGCCTGGAAGCCAAGTCCGGCGGCATCGCGCCCGACCTGCGCCTGCTCGATGAGGGCGAAGCCGGGGACGAATGGTTCGTCGAGCGAGTACGCAACGGCGCGGTGCGTGATGGCCGGGTGTACATGCCGAAGATGGCGGACTTCCTCAGCCAGGAAGCGCTGTGGGCGGTGCGCACGTACTTGGACAGCGTGCATGTGACCGAGTGACGTCGCGCTACCGAATGTGAGACTGAGGGCGGGCATTGCACAGTTGTGATGCAGTTCGCCCTTCTGCGTTTTAACGACATCCTCTTCACACCATTTTCACCAGTGCCTTGGCAAGGTGGAGCCACATCCGTGAAACACTTGGCCCGCCTTCCCCAGCGGGCTTTTCTTTGCGTGTGATTCTTCGCGCTACCCATTGCGTCCGAGCCAACTCAGCAGGCCGATTGCTCCGCGGCAAAGCGATCCCGTAGGATGAACGCCTTCTTTTACAGGGGCTTGGCGTGAACTTCTCGAATCCGGTTGTCTTTGTTCTCGCACCTGCCAGCCTGCTGCTGGGCAGTTACTTGCTAGTGCGCTGTATCAGGCTGGCCAAGCGCATGATCTTTCCCGCCGTGAAGATTCGCTTCGCCGCCAGCGCCGAGCCATTCGCCTTTCATTTGCCGCAGGCGGGCCGTTATGTGGTGAATGTCGTGATCCCGCCGATGAAGTTTCTGATTGGCGTGGCGCACTTTCGCGCCCGCTTCGCCATCAGCACCGCCGCCGCTCAGCCGCTCACCTACCGCTCCTATGGACGCTCGCTGTTCACCGTCGATCGTACCGACATGGCCGGAAAACGCTCGACCCCGCTGGGTGGCTTCGACTGCGCGCAGGCCGGTGACTTCACCATCACCTGCCTGAACCCGGAAACCATCCGCGATGATTACCAGCTTGAAATCGCACCGCTTGTGCCGTTGCTCAAGCTCGTACCGCTGGTTCTGGCGACCCTGGTGGCTGCGCACATGGCCATTGGCGGGCTGGTGGTTTCACTGATCTGCCTGGGCGGCCAGGCTTGAGCGCCGCCGCCGGCACAGAGCACCCACGGCACCGAGGATGAAATTCGCGACACCTGCGGAGCGATCGAGCCAGGCCCAGGTCTGACGCTCGAGCGCACGAATGCCACGCGCAGTGGTTATCCTGCATCGCTGTTTTCCCACGCTATCTTTCATCGGCCTTTCCCTTGAGCCTCGCCCATGCCTGCATTTGACCCCGCCATCGCCATCTGGACCATCGCCGCCGTCGCCACCGCCGCGGTAATTCTGCGCCCCTGGCGGGTGCCGGAATGGATCTGGGCGGTCAGCGGCGCCGTGCTGTTGACCGTCATCGGCCTGATCGCGCCGCGCGCCGCGCTGGCAGCGGTGGCCGAGGGGCGCGATGTGTACTTGTTCCTGGTGGGGATGATGGTGCTGGCCGAGCAGTCGCGTCAGCAGGGGCTGTTCGACTGGCTGGCGATGTACGCGGTGCAGCACGCCAAAGGCTCGGGGCAGCGCCTGTTCGACCTGGTGTTTCTGGTCGGCACCGTGGTCACGGTGTTCCTCTCCAACGACGCCACCGCCGTGGTGCTGACGCCTGCGGTCTACGCCGCCTGCCGCGCGGCCAAGGCACCGCCGTTGCCGTATCTGTTCATCTGCGCCTTCATCGCCAACGCCGCAAGCTTCGTGCTGCCGATTTCCAACCCAGCCAACCTGGTGGTGTTCGGCAGCGACATGCCGGCGCTGCTCGACTGGCTGCGCCTGTTCAGCCTGCCGTCGCTGGCGGCGATCGGCCTGACCTACCTGATGCTGCGCTGGGCCGTACGCGGGCAGATTCGCCAACCGTTGGCGCTACAGGTGGCGTTGCAGCCGCTGTCCAGTGGTGGCCGGCTGTGCGCGCTGGGCATTGCCCTGACCGCAGCGGTGCTGCTCGGCGCTTCGGCGCTGCACTGGGAACTGGGCCTGCCGACCTTCTGCGCCGGGCTGTTGACCGCAGGCCTGATACACCTGCGCCAACGGCGCTCGCCGCTGCCGGTGCTGAAGAACGTGGCATGGGGGGTGTTGCCGCTGGTGGCGGGTTTGTTCGTGCTGGTCGAGGCGGTGGCGCAGACCGGGGTCATCGAACGTCTGGCGCACGGCCTGCAGCAATTGGCCGCGCATTCCCCGGCGCAGGCGAGCTGGGCGGCTGGCCTGTTGTCGGCGTTGGCCGGCAACCTGATGAACAACCTGCCCACCGGGCTGGTGGCAGGTTCGATCGGCAACCTCAGTGATCTGCCCGCGCAGACCACCGGGGCGCTGCTGATCGGCGTCGACCTGGGCCCCAACCTGTCCATTACCGGTTCCCTGGCTACCTTGCTGTGGCTGGCAGCCATTCGCCGGGAAGGTGAGCATGTCGGGCCCTGGGACTTTCTGCGCCTGGGCCTGCTGGTGATGCCACCGGCGCTGATCGGCGCGCTGGCCTTACTTCACGTTTGAAGCCGGGGCGAGCGGGGCAGGCGGGTTCTTGAGCTTGATCACGTCACCGGAAACGGTGGTGGTGTAGCCGTTCATGACCCAGGCCCAGAACCATTTTTCCTGCACTTGGGTGTTGATCAGTGCATCACCGCCCTTGGCCTTGATCGCCGCGTTCTGCGCGCGCACGAAGCGGGTGTTCTGCTGGATCGGGAAGAGCCCGAACAGCATCAGGCCGGTCGCCGAGGCCTCGCTGTGGCCTAGGACGGTGTACTGGCTGCTGTCGTAGTGCGGGGTGGTCATCGGGGTGCCGGTGCAGCCTGCCAGGGTGATGGCGAACAGGCCAGCGGCCAGCGATTTTGAGATGAAATTCACGCCTAACTCCATGAGTAAAAGCCCCGGATCCATTTCCGTGGGCGCGCTACTTTAGTCGCCTTATCAATAATTTGTAACGCACTCCTGACGAACGTTCTCACGTACGTCACGGCAAGCGCCTGCTTCCACCCTGGCCCGTGCCGCAGGGCAGAAAGGTTGAACCAGGGTGTTCGCGGCATTTCAAACCCTTCAGCCAGCCCTCTTGTAACGGGCGTTGAACGCAGCTTTTCGCGGCCGATCCTGCCCGGGAAAGCGTTCTGCGATAGCCATAGGCCAATATGGAATAACCAATAACCTTTGGTTATTGGCGAAAGTTTTTATAGAACAGGAAAATCTCAACCCATCCGAATCGATTGACCTAGGTCAAGCCTTGCAGTGAAAGGTGCCTTTTGAGTAATTCCCTCAGCGAGCGGCTGGCCGACGCGCTATTGAACACCCGACCACGGGACCTCGAACGCCAGCTCGCCCGCGATGGGCTGGTGGACTACTTCGCCTGCCTGCTGCCGGTGCACCTGGGGCTGCTCCAGGACACTGCCCTTGCGCCAGTGCGCCAGGTCTATCCGGCGCAGCACAGTGTCGACAACCACGCCCTGCAACTGGGCTACATGAGCCATGCGCTGGACTTCGACGACTACCACGCCACCTTCCGCGGCCACCCGAGCACGGTGGTGCTGTCGACCCTGCTCGCGTTGTCGGCGCAGCATGCCGACGTCGCCCGCCACGAGCGCTTTCTCGATGCCTACGTGATCGGTGTCGAGCTGGCCGGGCGCTTGGGCAAGGCCATCGGCACCCGGCATTACGCGGTCGGCCTGCACAGCACCGCAACGCTGGGGGTGATCGCTGCCACGGGCGCGGCGTGCCACCTGTTGCAACTGAGTGCCCAGCACACGCAAATCGCCCTGGGCCTGGCCGCAACCCAGGCTGCAGGGCTGCGCGCGCAGTTCGGCAGCGCGGCCAAGGCGCTGCACGCAGGTCTTGCGGCGCGCCAGGCAGTCAATAGTGTGCAACTGGCGGCCAGTGGTTTTGCCGCACAACCCCAGCAGGTGCTCGAGCAAATGCTCGAGGTGCTTGGCTTCGGCGTTGCCCAGCCCGAGGCGCTGCTGGCTGACTGGGGCGCGCCCTGGCGTATCGTCAAACCCGGCCTGGAATTCAAGCGTTACCCCACCTGCGGCGGCACCCATAGCGCCATCGAAGCGGCATTCGCGCTGCGCGCTGTCGAGGATTTCGCGCTGGAGCAGATCGCCGCCATCGAGGTGAGCTTTCCACCCGGCGCCGACACCGCGCCGTCGATTCGTCAGGCGCACACCGGCGTGGAAGCGCGTTTCAGCCTGGAATACGTGATCGCCGACGCCTTGCGCAACGGCGAGGTGGCGTTGCCGCGCTACACCGACGGCCCGGTCGATGCGCAGATCGCAGCGCTGGCGAGCAAGGTGCAGCGCGTGCCCGACCTCAGCGCCCCGGCCGATGAGCTCGACCACGACAAACGTTTCCACCGCCTCACCCTGACCCTCACAGACGGCAGCCAGCGCAGCCACTGCGTCACCCGCATGCAGACCGCCGCGCTGCCCACCGATGTGCGCGGCAAGCTGCAGCGCAACCTGCAAGACTGGCCGCAGGCGCAGCGCGTGGCACTGACCGCAGACCTCGAACTGCCTGACGATGCCGCGTTGCATCGGCTGCTTTCCCTCATTCGTTGCCCATAAGGATCGTTCGCTATGTCCGTGCCACAGACATCACCCCGTCAACTGCGTCTTGGCCTGTTCGTGCAGGCGCTGGGGCACCATGTCGGCGGCTGGCGCGCCGACGGTGCGCAAGGCTCACCGACCGATATCGACTGGTTCACCTGGATCGCCAAAACCGCCGAGCAGGGCAAGTTCGACATGTTCTTCGTCGGTGATGCCCTGGCCACCAGCGTGCACCGCCTGCCCTCGACCATGTCGCGCCTCGAGCCACTGACCCTGCTCTCGGCCCTGGCCGTGCAGACCCGTCACATCGGCCTGGCCGCGACCGCCTCGACCACCTTCGATGAGCCGTTCCACCTGGCCCGTGCGCTGTGCTCGGTCGACCACATCAGCGGCGGGCGCATGGCCTGGAACGTGGTCACCTCGTTCTCCGCCGATGCCGCGCGCAACTTCAGCCGTGAAGACCTGCCGTCCCACGCTGACCGCTACGAAGTGGCCCGCGAGTTCCTCGACGTCGCCTTCAAGCTGTGGGACGGCTGGGAAGAGGGCGCCATCGTGCGTGACAAGCACAGCGGCCAGTACAGCGACGAAAGCAAGATTCACCCGGCCAACCACAAGGGCAAGCACTTCCAGGTGCAGGGCCCGCTGAACATCGCCCGCTCGCCGCAAGGCCGGCCGGTGATCATCGAGGCCGGTTCCTCGCCGGCCGGCCAGCAACTGGCGGCGCAGACCGCCGAGGTGGTGTTCACCGCGGCCGCGTCGCTCGAAGAAGGCCAGGCCTTCTACCGCAGCCAGAAGCAGTTCGTGCGAGACGCCGGGCGCAACCCCGATCACCTGCTGATTCTGCCGGGGGTGATGCCCATCGTCGGCCGCACCCGTGAGCAGGCCCAGGCGGTGTGGGATCAGCTCAACGAGCTGGTAGACATCGACAACGGTATCGAACAGCTGTCGGCCCGTTTTGGCACCGACATGCGCGCCTACCCGCTTGATGGCCCGGTGCCGGAAATTGCGGCCACCGAGGGCAGCCAGAGCCGGGTCAAGCTGCTCACCGAGCTGGCCGCGCGGGAAAACCTCACCTTGCGCCAGCTTGCCGCCGTGGCCGCAGGGTCGCGCGGGCACCGTGTGGTGGTGGGCACCGCCGAAGACATCGCCGACGACTTCCAGCAGTGGCTCGAGCAGGGCGGCGCGGATGGTTTCAACATCATGCCGGCGGTACTGCCCGAGCAATTGCAGCTGTTCGTCGAACTGGTCATCCCTGAGTTGCAGCGCCGCGGCCTGTTCCGCGACGAGTACCAGTATTCGACCCTGCGTGAAAACCTCGGCCTGCCGCCGGTCACCGACAACTTTGCCGCCGTCGCCGCACTGGCGAGCGAGAAGGAATAACCCATGAAGCATCTGACCTTGATCGGCGCCGTCGCCGCCCTCAGCGCCGCTGGCGGCGCCTTCGCTGCCGAAGGCGGCGTACCGTTCGCAGCCAGCGCCAAGCCTGCAGCCGACCCTGCGCTGCACGCCAGCCTGCCCGAAGCGATCCAGAAACGCGGCTACCTGGTGGCTGGAACCAACCCCAACACCCCGCCGACCACCTTCTACCAGGCCGACAACAAGACTCTGGCAGGCCGTGAAATCGACATCATCAGCGCCGTCGCCGACCGCCTGGGCCTGAAGCTGCAGATGCGTGACACCGGCGGCTTCGACAACATCATTCCGGGGCTCAAGTCCGGCCGCTACGACGCGGCCCTGGCCAACATCGATGCCAACAAGAAGCGCCTCGAGCAGGTCGATTTCGTCGGCTACTACAACGCCTCGAAGCTGGCGCTGATCGGCCGCGCCGACGCCAATCTGGGGCCGTTCAACAGCCTCGACGCACTGTGCGGGCAAACCGTCGGCGCTGGCGCCGGCACCTCCCAGGTGACTCGCCTGCAACAGGCCAGCGAGGCCTGCGTGGCCGCCGGCAAACCGGCCATCAGCGTGCCGATCTTCCCTGATCGCCCAGCCGGCGTGCAGGCGGTGATCAGCAGCCGCGTACCGATGTTCTTCGGCCCTTACGAGGGGCTGCGCTATCAGGCTACCCAGGTCAAGGCCCTGACCGTGGCCGGGGAAATCACCATCGAGGACACCATCGTCGCCATCGCCCTGCCCAAGCAGTCGCCGCTGGGCGAGCCGATCCAGGCCGCGCTGAATTCGCTGATCAAGGATGGCACCTACCAGCAGATTCTGGATAAATGGGACATCGGCTTCGGCGCTGTGCAGTCGGCGGGCCGCAACGAAGAAATCGCCAAATGACGCCACGCCCCGACGACGACATCGCCGGCCTGCGCATCGTCGGCAACCGCCACTGGGGACGTTGGGCCAGCGCTGTAGTGGTGTTGCTACTGCTGGCGCTGGCGCTGCATTCGATGCTCGACAACCCGCGCTTCGAGTGGGACGTGGTGGCTGCCAACCTCACCGAGGAATCGATCCTCAACGGCGTGCTGATGACCATCAAGCTCACCGTCATCTCGGTGCTGTTCGGCTTCGCCGGAGGCACTGTGCTGGCGCTGATGCGGCTGTCTTCGAACCCAGTGCTGGTCAGCGTCAGCTGGGCGTACACCTGGTTCTTCCGCGCCGTGCCGATGCTGGTGCAGCTGTTTCTCTGGTACAACATCGCCGCGCTGTATCCGCGCCTGGCGTTGAGCCTGCCCTGGGTTGGCGAAGTGTGGAGCGCGGCCACCAACGAGGTGATCAGCCCGTTCAGTGCGGCAGTGCTGGCCCTGGTGATCCACCAGTCGGCGTATGCCGCCGAGATCATCCGCGCCGGTATTCAAAGCGTGGGCGCCGGTCAGCTGGAAGCGGCCAAGGCGCTGGGCTACCGCCCCGGGCAGATCTTCCGCCAGACCGTGCTGCCGCAGGCCATGCGCACCATTCTGCCGCCGGCCGGCAACGAGGTGATCGGGCAACTGAAAACCACCGCCGTGGTCTCGGTGATCGCCTTGCAGGACGTGCTGTATTCAGCGCAGATCATCTACCAGCGCACCTACGAGGTGATTCCGTTGCTGCTGGTGGCAACCGCCTGGTACTTGCTGATGACCTCGCTGCTGTCGGTGCTGCAGCACTTCGTCGAGGTGCATTTCAGCCGCGGCAACAGTCAGCACCGGCGCAATTGGTTGGGCCGCGCGGTGCCGAGTCAGGAGTCTGAAGCATGAGTGAAGCGATCCGCTTGCGCGGTATCCACAAGCAGTTTTCCGGCAATCCGGTGCTCAAAGGCATCGATCTGGACATTGCCGCCGGTTCGGTGACGGTGATCCTCGGGCCGTCCGGCTCGGGCAAGTCGACCCTGCTGCGCTGCATCAACCACCTGGAGAAGCTCGACGGCGGCACCGTGCACGTGGGCGACACGTTGATCGGTTATCAGCGCAAGGGCCAGGCGCTGTACGAGTTGCCGGAAAAGCGCGTGGCCGAACAGCGCCAGCGCATCGGCATGGTGTTCCAGCAGTTCAACCTGTTCCCGCACCGCACGGTGTTGCAGAACATCGTCGACGCGCCGCTGCGCATTCGTGGGCAAAAGCGCGTCGAGGTGCAGGCACGGGCCATGGCGCTGCTCGAACAGGTGGGCCTGGCGCACCGCGCCGAGGCCTGGCCGCGCGAGCTTTCTGGCGGTCAGCAGCAGCGCGTGGCGATTGCCCGTGCCCTGGCGATGCAGCCTGAGGTGATGCTGTTCGACGAACCCACCTCGGCGCTCGACCCGGAACTGGTCGGCGAGGTGTTGCAGGTGATGAAGCAGCTGGCCCACTCGGGCATCACCATGGTGGTAGTGACCCACGAGATCGGCTTTGCCCGCGAAGTGGCCGACAATATCGTATTCATGGACCACGGCCAGGTGGTCGAGGCCGGCGATGCACGCAACCTGCTGGATAACCCGCAGCATCCGCGCTTGCGCGAGTTTCTGGCGAGTGTGTTGTAAGCGTTGGGCCAGCGAAGCTGGCCCCGCCTGACCCCGAAAAAACCCCGGACTTTTCTCGGCCCGCAACTAAAGACTTGTCAGCGCCTACCGATACGTTGGCATGTCTTCTTCTTTCGCATGGATCGCGATCCTTTCCGGATACCTGATCCATGTCTATTCGCCGTTTGAACATCGCTCCGCGCGCGCTGCTCGGCTTTTCTCTGATTGGTCTGTTGATGCTCGCCCTGGGCATCTTTTCCCTGATGCAGATGGGGGATATTCGTCAGGCCGGGGTGAAGATCGAAACCATCGGGGTGCCCAGCATCAAGGCGCTCAACGAGCTGACCACTGCCAACTTGCGCCTGCGCACGCTGACCTACACCTTGCTCGCCAACCGTGACCCGCAAAGCCAGGCCGAGACCCTGCGGCGCATGGACGAGCGCAACGCGCAGACCGACAAGGCGCGGCAGACCTACCAGAACCTGGTGGAAGCGCAGAACGAGCAGGTGATTTTCGATCACTTCGGGCAACTGCTGGGCGAGTACCGTCAACTGGAAGCGCGGGTACGGGAGCTGAGCAGCAGCAACCGTCTGGATGAGCTGCGCGCCTTGCTCAACGGCGACATGCTGAAGAACTCCGAAGCGATCAACCAGGTGATGGGCGAGCTGGTGCAGTTCAACACTGACCAGGCGCGCAAGAGCAACGATGCGGCGCAGAACAGCTACGACAGCGCCATCACCCTGGTGATCGGCCTGCTGATCGTCGCCACGCTGCTGACTTTCATCTTCGCCTTCGCGCTGACCCGCAGCATCGTCAAGCCGGTGGAAGATGCCCTGCGCACCGCCGAGCAGATCGCCGTGGGCGACCTGACCCACCGCATCGAAACCGACGGCACCGACGAGGCCGCACGCCTGTTGCAGGCCATGGCCAGCATGCAGGCGCGCCTGCGCGAAACCTTGCAGCAGATCGCCGGTTCGGCCACGCAACTGGCCTCTGCCGCTGAAGAGCTCAACAGCGTTACCGATGAAGGCGCGCGGGGCCTTGCCCAGCAGAACGCTGAAATCCAGCAGGCCGCCACCGCCGTGACGGAAATGACCAGCGCCGTGGAAGAGGTGGCGCGCAATGCCGTGAGCACCTCCCAGGCCTCTGCCGAAGCCAGCCGCTCGGCCGGTGATGGCCGTGACCTGGTACTGGAGACCGTCAGCGCCATCGAACGCATGAGCGGCGATGTGCAGGCGACCGGCAAGCTGGTCGAGGATCTGGCCGGGCAGTCGCGTGACATCGGCAAGGTGCTCGATGTGATCCGCGGCCTGGCCGACCAGACCAATCTGCTGGCGCTCAACGCCGCCATCGAAGCGGCGCGCGCCGGTGAAGCGGGCCGCGGCTTTGCCGTGGTGGCCGATGAAGTGCGCGCGCTGGCCCATCGCACGCAGCAGTCGACCAGCGACATCGAACGCATGATCGGCAGCATCCAGGGCGGCACCGAGCATGCCGTGGAATCGATGCGCACCAGCACCGAGCGCGCCGAATCGACCCTGAACATGGCCCGTGGCGCCGGTCTTGCGCTGGACACCATCGCCGGTGCGGTATCCCAGATCAACGAACGCAACCTGGTGATCGCCAGCGCCGCCGAAGAACAGGCTCAGGTCGCCCGCGAAGTCGACCGCAACCTGGTCAATATCAACGACCTGTCGGTACAAAGCGCCGCCGGCGCCCACCAGACCACCGCCGCCAGCTCCGAGCTGTCGCGCCTGGCGGTGGACCTCAACACCATGGTCGGACGCTTCCGTACGTAAGGCCGCAGCGCTGCACCGGGTTCACAGGGTGCCGGTGCAGATGGCAGGCGTTATCGCTACCACTCGATGCGCTGTCCATCCCAGCCCCAGAATGAGCCGCTGTCCGCCGGCCCGTGCTCGGCGATCAGCGCCAGCAGGCGTTCGGCGGTGAACGCTGGCTCGAACAGTTTTCCTGACGGGACGTTGCCCTGGAACGGCTGCGACAGCTCGGTATCGGTGGTGCCGGGGTGCAGGGCCAGCACGGTGGACTGGCGGTTCAGCCGGGTCAGTTCGATGCTGGCGCTGCGCAGCAACTGGTTCAGCGCAGCCTTGCTGGCGCGGTAGCTGTACCAGCCGCCGAGGCGGTTGTCGCCGATCGAGCCAACCCGCGCCGACAGCGCGGCAAAGGTGCTGGCCTGGCCGCGCAGCAGCGGTGACAGGTGCTTGAGCAGCAGGATCGGTGCAAACGCATTGCTGGCAAAGCTGCTGTGCAGCCCGGCCAAATCCAGTTGCGCCAGGGATTTCTCCGCCACCGCGCCATCCTGATGCAGGGTGCCCAGGCTGCACAGCACCAGATGCAGATGCGTGCAGCGCTCGGCAACCGTCCTGCCCAGTGCGGCCAGTTGCCCTTCATCGCGAGCATCGCAGTCCAGCCGTTGCAGGCGCTCGCCGTAGGCGGCGGCAAGCTTGGCCAGCGCGGCCTCCTCACTGGCGCGCCGCGACACGGCCCAGACCCTGGCAACGTCGTCACGGGCCAGCAGCGCGCGGCACAGCGCCAGGCCGATACCGCGGCTGGCGCCAGCGATCAGCACGTCGGCAGGTTCATCCAAGTGGGGGATCAACGACACAGTCAGCATCCTTGGGGGCAGGGTAGGCCAGCATGCCCCAGCCGCACCGTGCGGCCAAGGACCTTCTCGACTCCCCAAAGCCAGTCGATTGCGGCATGCTGCAGGTTCTTTCGTCCTCATTGCCTGCGCCATGACCGTCTTCTACCTCAAGCTTGTGATCACCCCGTTGCTGATGCTCGCCATCTCCCTCGCCGGGCGGCGCTGGGGGCCGCAGTTGGGCGGCCTGTTGTCCGGGTTGCCGCTGACCTCGGCGGTGGTGACGCTGTTCGTCAGCCTCGAGCAAGGGGCGCAGTTCGCCTGGCAGGCGGTGCCGGGGGCGCTGGCGGGGCTGGCGGCGATCCAGGCCACTTACCTGTTCTACTTTCTGTTCACGCGCAAGGTTTCGGCATGGCTCGGCTGCTGCGCTGCGCTGCTGTTCTATGGCTGTGTGGGATGGGCCATCAGCCAGTTCGGCGGCCTGCTGCTGCCGGTGCTGCTGACCTTGGCGATGCTGCTCGCCAATCTGCTGGCGACCCGTGCGGAACTGCCCGGGCGCAACGCCTCGTTCGTGCCATTGCCACGCTGGGTGATTCCCATGCGCATGGCCACCGCCACCGCGCTGCTGCTGTTGATCACCACCACCGCGCACTGGCTGGGGCCGGTGGTCAGCGGCATGCTCGCGCCGATTCCGGTGATCGCCTGGCCATTGGCGGTGTTCGCCCACGTACAGGGTGGACGCCATGAACTGGCGACCATCGTGCGCGGCAATGCCATCGGTGCGGTGGGGGTGATCGGCTTCTACCTGACCCTGCACGGCACCTTGCAGGCGTGGGGCATTGGCCTTGCCGTGGCGCTGGCCGTGCTGCTGGCGGTGCTGGTCACCTTCGTGCTGGCAAAGCTGCTCAACCGCAGCTAGCGCTTTGCGCGGCTGGTTCAAGCCTGCCGCGCCGCCACCGCCCATGCTGGACCTCCATCACTCGTGAGGTCCGTATGAACACCTTCCTGCGTTACTGCTTCGCCCCGTTGCTGTTCGCCCTGAGCATCGGTTTGGCCGTCTGGCTGCTCGATACCCGCCAGGCCCATCCCCTGTGGCTGCTGGCCATACTGCTGAGCGCCCTGGCCGTGAACCTGTGGGTGGAGCGGCGCATCCCGTTTCGCCCGCGGTGGAATCAGGATCACCACGACACCTGGCGCGACACCTGGCATGCGCTGACCATCGAAGGCGGCAACGTGCTGTTTTTGCTGGGGCTGTCGGCGCTGGGCGGGCACATCACGCTCTGGGCGCTGTGGCCGGGGCACTGGCCGCTTGCGCTGCAACTGCTGCTGGCGTTGGTTTGCGCTGACTTAGGTATCACCCTGGTGCACTGGGCCAGCCACCGTTCGGCGCGGCTGTGGCGCCTGCACGCGGTGCACCACAGCGTCGAGCGTATGTACAGCTTCAACGGCTGGATGAAGCACCCCCTGCACCAAGCGCTCGAGGCCTGTGGCGGGGTGCTGCCGCTGTTGCTGCTGGGAATGGGTGAGGAGGTGGCAGTGCTGCTGGCCTTCAGTGTGGCGATTCAATTGCTGCTGCAGCACAGCAACGCCGACATCGCCTGGTGCGGCCCGGCCAGCGTCATGGCCTGGGCGCCGGTACACCGTTGGCACCATCTGCGCTATGGCCGCGCCGGGGACGTCAATTTCGGGTTGTTCTTGACTGTCTGGGATCGCCTGCTGGGCACCTGGTTCGCCGGCGACCCCAAGGCACTGGCCGAGGATGACCTGGGCATCGGCAGCCAGCCGAACTACCCGCGCGGGTATCTGCAACAGTTGCTGGCGCCGTGGCAGCGTTTGCCCCATCAGCCGTGCCCACCGTTGCCCGCTCGACTGCGCTCAGTCGACCAGGCGCACACTGCCCATGCTCAGGTCGGCGCGAATGCCCAGCAGGCGGCGAACGCTGCGCGACAGGTGGGCGCCGTCGGCAAAGCCGGCCGCGTGGGCGGCGACGGTCAGGCTGCCTCCGCCGAGCACCGCCCGTAGCGCCAGGCGCAAGCGCTGCCAGAGCAGCAGGCGTTGCAGGGAAATGCCCAGTTGCGCGCTGGCCAGGCGCTGCAACTGGCTGGCCGACAACCCGGCCAGCGCGGCCAGGGTGGTCGGTGCCGGTGCATCGGCGGGGTTGGCCAGCAGGGTCTCGAGGGCCCGTTGCAAGCGCCGGTCCAGCGGCGGCGGCTGCACCTGCCGCAGGCGCTCGAGCAAGGCCTCGGGGGTGCTCGGCGGCTCGCTCGCAAGGGATGCGGCCAAGGCGGCTTGGGCGTAGGCGTGGGGTTCGGCGAACAGCGCCAGCACGGCCTGTTCGGGTTGCTCGAAGGCGTGCGGGCAGCGCGAGGGAATGAACAACTGATCGGCTTCGACGCGCTGCCCATCGAGCCACATCACCAGCGGCTGGCCGTCCAGGCGCCTCAGCCATTGGTGCGGGTGATGGGCATGGGCGCGGGCATGCCCGCACACACCAAAGAACACCAGCGCGTGCGGGGCGAGCCAGGCATCGCCGCGCCAGGGCGTTTCGACAGTGGGCTGAGTCACGGCAAAGGCTCGAGGGTGAGGGGCGCTCAGCATCGCTGAATGCCTCGCGCCGAGCAATCGCCTGCTGGCTGCGATCAGCCCTGGGCCTCGGCCAGCAGCTCGACCTCGAGCGCCGCGAGCAGCGCGCGCAAGTGCGCCTGTTCAGGCGCTTCGAGCACTTGCAGTGGCAGGCGTGGGGCGCCGACCGCCAAGCCGGTCATCGCAAGGCCGGCCTTGACCGTGCTCGGCAGGCCGCGGCGGGTGATGTAGTCGAGCAGCGCGTATTGGCGATAGAACAGGCTGCGCGCCTGTTCCAGCGCGCCGTCCTGCACCGCCTGCCAGAGCGCCAGGTTGAGCGCCGGAATCAGGTTCGGCGCGGCCGTGCACCATCCGCTGGCGCCGGCCACCAGCGCTTCGAGGGTCAGCGGGTTGCAGCCGTTGTAGAACGCCACGCGGCCAGCGCTGGCGGCGTACAGGCGGTGCATGCGTTGGATGTCGCCGGTGCTCTCCTTGACCATGGTGACGTTGTCGACCTCGGCGAGGATGCGCAGGATCAGTTCCACCGAAAGATCGGTGCCGCTGGTGCCGGGGTTGTTGTAAAGCATGATCGGAATGTCGATGGCCGCGCCGATGGCCTTGTAGTGCTGGACGATCTCGGCGTCGGTGAGCTTCCAGTACGACACCGGCAGCACCATCACCGCAGTGGCGCCGCATTCGGCCGCAAGACGCGCACGCTGCACGGTGCGCGCGGTGGTCAGGTCGGACACGCTGACCACCGTGGGCACGCGCCCGGCGATGGTCGCCAGGCTGTAGCGCACCACCTGCTCCCACTCGACGTCGCTGAGGTAGGCGCCTTCGCCGGTGCTGCCCAAGGGGGCGATGGCGTGCACGCCGGCGTCGATCAGCCGCTCGATGGAGCGGCCGAGGGCTTCCAGGTCGAGGGCGCCGTGGGCCGTGAAAGGGGTGATGGTGTAGCCGATGACGCCGCGGATTGGAGCACAAGACATGTCATTCACCTGTATCAGCAAAAAGGGGCAAGGGTCAGTTCAGGCACTCGCCGTGGCTGCGCAGTGCGCGCCGGGCGTAGTAGTTGAAAGCGGCGCCGTGGCGCTTGGGGGTGGAAATCCAGTCGTGGGCCTGCTGGCCGAGGGCGGCGGGAATCGGCTGAATCTCGCCTGCGGCCATCGCCAGCAACTGCATCTTCGCGGCGCGTTCGAACAGCACAGCCAGCACACAGGCCTCTTCCACGCTGCTGCCGGCAACCAGCAGGCCGTGGTGCGAGAGCAGAATCGCGCGTTTGTCGCCAATGGCCGTGGCGATCAGCTCGCCTTCTTCGTTGCCCACCGGAATGCCCGGCCAGTCCTTGAGGAAGGCGCAGTCGTCGAACAGCGGGCACAGGTCCATGTGCGACACCGCCAGCGGCACCTCCAGCATCGACAGGGCGGCGCTGTGCAGCGGGTGGGTGTGGATGATGCAGTTGACGTCGGCGCGGGCGCGGTAGAGCCAGCTGTGGAAGCGGTTGGCCGGGTTGGCCATGCCGTCGCCGCTGAGCAGGTTGAGGTTTTCATCGACCAACAGCAGGTTGCTGGCACTGATTTCATCGAAACCCAGGCCCAGCTGCTGGGTGTAATATGCGCCAGGCTGCTCAGCGCGGGCGGTGATCTGCCCGGCCAGGCCGGAATCATGGCCGGCGTCGAACAGAATCCGGCAGGTCAGGGCGAGTTTTTCCCGCGTGCTATAGGTGCAGTCGGCAAGCGCGCTGAGCATCTGCCGCTGGGCCAGTTGAATCAGTTGCTCTTTCGGGGTGTCTAGGGTCGCAGTCATGGGGTGGCTCCCGGGCGAATGGGTGAAGCGGCCACGGGTCACGGCAATGACTCGGGGCGCCCACTCAATCTAATGACACTTTGTGTCATATGCAACAATTATGTGTCATCAGCAGTCAAGGAACAGCATGTCGGTACAGCTCAGAGTGTTGCGCAAGAAGATGGGCATGACCCTGGAACAACTGGCCGAGCAGACGGGGCTGACGAAAAGTTACCTGTCCAAGGTCGAGCGTGGCTTGAGTTCACCGTCGATCGCCGTGGCGCTGAAGCTGGCCAAGGCGCTCAACGCCCAGGCCGAGGAACTGTTCAGCGACCAGGCGCTACCGGCCGAGGGCTACAGCCTGGTGCGCGCCCAGCCGCGTGCGGCCGATGCCGCAGGCCCGGCGCACGTGCCGCTGGCCCGGCATATCGGCGATCGCGCGCTGCTGCCGTTCATGGTCTATCCGCCGCGCTCGTTCGCCCACTCGGCGTTCAAGGAACACCTTGGCGAGGAGTTCGTGTTCGTCCATCGCGGCAGCGTCGAGGTGGATTTTGGCAACGAGCGGGTGCTGCTCGAAGAGGGTGACGCCCTGCACTTCAACGCGCAGAAATCCCACCGCATCCGCACGGTGTCCGAGCAGCAGGCGCAGTTGCTGGTGGTGGTGCACAGCAGCGATTAGCCCGCAGTCGGCGCGGCGCACAGCGGCTGACACCACTGCCCGGCCTGGTGATGGGCAACCAGGAAATCGACGAACACACGCACCCGCGCCGGCATCGCCGGGCCGCCGACGAACACGGCATGAATCGGCTCCTGATCGCCGGGGTTGAAGGCTTCCAGCAAGGCCAGCAGGCGCCCGCTGGCCAAGTCATCGTTGACCGAAAAGCGCCCGATGCGGGCAATCCCGGCGCCGAGCCGAGCGAACTGGGCCAGGGCTTCGCCGCTGCTGCATTCGATGTTGCCGGCAACCTTCAAGCTGAGTTCATCGCCTCCGACGCGAAACGGCCAATCCGGCGCTGCCCGGCGAAAGTTGAAGCGCAGGCAGTTGTGGCGGGCGAGGTCATGGGGCTGCTGGGGTGTGCCGCAGCGCGCCAGGTAGTCGGCCGAGGCGACGATCACCTGGCCGGTGCTGCCGAT
Organism: Pseudomonas cremoricolorata DSM 17059 = NBRC 16634; assembly: GCF_000425745.1. Taxonomy (GTDB): domain Bacteria; phylum Pseudomonadota; class Gammaproteobacteria; order Pseudomonadales; family Pseudomonadaceae; genus Aquipseudomonas; species Aquipseudomonas cremoricolorata. The sequence goes on from NZ_AUEA01000003.1 coordinate 131,395, forward strand.
CTGCCGGGCGCTCAGCGAGCTGTCCGGCAACGGCCCGAAGCGCACCGCGACATCCGCCTGGCCACCGAGAATGTCCACCACCTCATCGCTCAGGGTCAGATCGACGGTCACCTGCGGGTAGCGCGCGCTGAACGCCGCCACCAGCGGCACCACGCTCAGGCGGCCGTGGCCGAGCGCTGCGCTGACCCGCAGGCGACCGCGTGGCACGCCCTGGTCGGTGATCGCCTCCTCGACCTCCTGCAGGTCGGCAAGGATGCGCCGCGCTGCGCGCAGGTAGGCTTCGCCTTCCGGAGTCAGGGTCAGCGCACGGGTGGTGCGCAGCAGCAGGCGGGTGCCCAGGCGCTGTTCGGTGCGCGCGACGATGCGGCTGATCGCAGACGGCGTCAGCCCCAGCAGGCGCGCTGCGCCAGACAAGCTGCCAGCGTCGATGACAGCGCTGAAGACCTGCATTTCCCCTGAGCGTCCACTGATATCCATTCGTGCCTCCAGGGCAAAGGTGATTGTCTTTCGCGCCAGCTAGTGCGGGCAGGCGATGAATCGTAGCATTCACGGAACAGATAAGGAGCCTTGCATGCGTATCAACCCCCCTTTGCTCGCGCTGGCGATGGGTGCCTTCGGCATCGGCGTCAGCGAGTTCGCCCCCATGGGCATGTTGCCCGGCATCGCCAGCGATCTGGGCGTGTCGATTCCAAGCGCCGGCCTGTTGGTCAGCGCCTACGCTCTGGGCGTGCTGATCGCCGCGCCCTTGATGACCCTGGCCAGTGGCCGTATCGACCGGCGCCACTTGCTGGTTGGGCTGATGGCGATCTTCACCCTCGGCAATCTGATGTCGGCGCTCGCCAGCGACTACCTGAGCCTGCTGCTGGCACGCCTGGTGACCTCGCTCAACCACGGCGCGTTCTTCGGTATCGGCGCGATCGTTGCTGCCAGCGTGGTGGCGCCCGACAAACGCGCCGGGGCGGTGGCGGCGATGTTCATGGGCCTGACCATCGCCACCATCGGCGGCGTACCGCTGGCGACTTGGTTCGGTGAGCTGTTCGGCTGGCGCACGGCGTTCTGGGGCATCGCCGGGCTGGGGCTGGTCGCCATGGCCACGCTGTGGTCGGCGTTGCCGCGCCTGCCCTTGCCGCAAAGCGTGGGCGCCTGGGCGGAAGTGCGTGTGCTGTGCCGCGGGCCGGTGCTGGCAGCGCTGGCGCTGACGGTGGTCGGCTCCAGCGCGATGTTCACCGTGTTCACCTACATCGCGCCGATCTTGCAAATCGAGGCCGGCGCGTCGCCGCGTTTCATCACCGCCATGCTGGTGCTGTTCGGCATTGGCCTGACCCTGGGCAACCTGTGGGGCGGCAAGGCGGCGGATCGCTCGGTCAATCGCACGCTGATCGTGTCGTTGCTGGTACTGATCGGCGTGTTGCTGGCCTTCCCACTGGTGCTCGGGTGGGCGCTGCCGACGGCGCTGGCGGTCCTCGTGTGGGGCGCGGCCAGCTTTGCGCTGGTGCCGCCGCTACAGATGCGCGTGATGCAGGCAGCCAAGGCCGCACCGAACCTGGCCTCGGCAGTGAACATTGGCGCCTTCAACCTGGGCAATGCGATTGGCGCGGTGGTCGGCGGGGCGGTGATCCAGGCCGGGCTCGGCTATGGGGCAATCGCCCTGGCCGGCGCCGGCATGGCGGCGCTGGGCCTGGTGATGGTGTTGGTGATGGCAGCGCGTGCGCCTGCAGGGCACATACAGGGCTGCGCGGCCGATAACGGCTGACGCCCGTTTGCGCAAGGCTCAGGCAGGCACGCTCACCTCACGCAATGGGCACTGCTGGCCCAGGCTCTGGCGCAGGCCGTCGCGCAGATGTTGCAGAGCCAGCAGGCGCTCTTCGATCAGGGCCAGTTTTTCCGTCAGCAAGCGGCGAATGGCCTGGTCCGGGTCGGCGGCCTGCCACAGCGCGCCGACGTTGCTGCCAATTTCTTCGAGGCTGAAGCCCAGGCGCTGGGCGTTGCGGATGAACAGCATCAGTTGCACGGTCTCCACCGGGTAATCACGGTAGCCGTTGGCCCGGCGCTGGGCGCGTATCAGCCCCTTGGCCTCATAGAACCGCAGCGTATCGCGGCTCACGCCGCAGGCTTGGGCCAGTTCACCGATGCGCATCATCACCCCCTGGAAAGACTTGACCCTGGAGCATACTCCAGGCTTTAGCCTGCGCGCTTCATCGATCAACAAGGACGGCAACATGTGGAGTGCGTCGGGGTATTTGAAACTGGTGCGGGCAAGCGGGGTGTACGACCTGCTGATCACCGCGGCTTTCGTCACACCGTGGAGTTTCAGGCTGCTGCAGGCAGCGCTCGGGGACCTGCACGACCAGCTGGGGCTGGCCGGTACGCTGCCGGCGTTCGGTCCGCTGCAGATGATGATGGCCAACCTCATGGGCTCGATCGTCTGCGTCTGGGCCTGGCTGCGCATTCGCCATCCGCAGCAGCGCCTGGGCCGCTATGACGCTGCCGGCCGGGTGCTGTTCGCCTGCTGGCAGGGGTACGCCCTGAGCCAGGGGGCGACGGCGCTGATCTGGCCGATCCTGGCGCTGGAGGTGCTGTGGGCGGTGGCGCAACTGTTACCGGTAAGGTCGGCGCGCGGCTGAGGTTCGTCCAACCCGACCTTGGAGGACAGGGCGTCAACGGTTAGGCTTGGCGCCCCTTTCTCGCTCGGAAACCTTGCCATGAAGGCTGATATTTCTCGCCGCCGCGTGCTTCAGGGCGCCGCCGCCGGTTCGACGCTGCTCGCGCTGCCAGGCTGGGCCGCCGACTCGGCAGCCTCGCGCTTCGAACAGATCGAGCGCCAGCACGGCATCACCCTCGGCGTCTTTGCCCTCGACACCGGCAGTGGCCGCCAGCTGGGCTACCGCGCCGAGCAGCGTCTGCCGATGTGCAGCACCTTCAAGGTGATGCTGGCCGGGGCCGTGTTGCAGCGCAGCCAGGCCGAGCCGCAGCTGCTGGCGCGGGTAATCCGTTACCCTGCCAGCGCGCTGGTAGTGTATTCGCTGGTCACCGAGCGCCATGTCGAGCAGGGCATGAGCGTTGCCGAACTATGCGCCGCGGCCCTGCAATACAGCGATAACACCGCCGCCAATCTGCTGCTGGAACTGTTGGGCGGCCCTGCCGAGCTGACCGCCTTCGCTCGCCGCGTGGGCGACCCGGTGTTTCGTCTCGACCGTATCGAACCTGACCTGAACAGCGCACTGCCAGATGATCCGCGTGACACCAGCAGCGCTCAGGCAATGGCGTTGAGCCTGCAGCGCCTGGCGCTGGGTGATGCGCTCGATCACGCTGGCCGTGGGCAACTGCAAACCTGGCTCAAAGGCAACACCACCGGCGCCAAACGCATTCGCGCAGGCGTGCCGGTGGGGTGGACAGTGGGCGACAAGACCGGCTCGGGTGATTACGGCGTGGCCAACGATGTGGCGCTGCTGTGGCCAGCGGGACGCGCGCCCTGGGTGCTGGCCGTGCTGAGCCGCAGCGCCGAGGCCAAGGCAGCCTGGCGCGATGCGGCCCTGGCCGAGGCCACCGGGGTAGTGGTCGCGGCGCTGGGTTGAGCGGTCAGTTGCGCCAGCAACCGGCGAAGCGCGCGCAGACATCGAAGCGCCGGTCGAGGTCGGCCATGCGTGCCTGGTGGGCGCTGTAGTTTTCCCTGAGCACCTGCTGCTCGCTGCGGTTGTAGAACTCGAGCATGTTGCTGTTGTTGGAGGCCGAAACGCTGCGGTCGGCCTTGGGGTTGTCGGGCAGCAGCCGTTCGAGATCGGCTGTGTCCATCGGCGCCAGTTGCCTGCGGTAGTAATCCTTGTAGCCCTGCAGGACGTCGACCTTGGCCTGTTGTGTGTCAGCAAGGAAGCGCTCGATGTTGCTGCGGTATTCGCTCCAGTAGGCGGCTGGCAGGTCGATGCCCATGCGCGCCTTGCGGGTTTGCACGGTGGTGTCGATGCTCGTTTGCAGCGACTGCAGCGGGCGGTTCAGTTCAGGTTTCATCTTGTCGATGATGCTGGCGTCGATGATTCGCTCGATCAGTGCCGAGCGCTCGGGCGACTGCGGCGCCATCGGCTCGATTTTCGGGAAGATCGGGTTCGCTCCAGCGCAACTGGGCAGCCCTCGCTCGACCATGGGCAGCGGCGTGCGAAGCGCCTTGCCGTTCTGCTCGGTAAGCACGTTCAAGGTCAATTCGCAGCCTTTGCGCGAAGAGTCGAACGACACTTCGTATTCGCCGTGCTTTTGCGGCACGAGGTTGAAACGCAGGGTGCAGACATAACCGGTGCCATTGGTATTGGCCTGGGCGAAGTAGTCGACGCCCGGTTGCAGGCGCACTTCCACATAAGCCTTGGCACCTGCCGGGGGCGCCACGCGCATATCGGCGCGGCGGTTGGCATTGGCGCTGAAGATGTTATTGAGCATGCCGGTACTGCGGCCGTCGCAGTGCTCGGCATCGAACAAGGCCATGACGGTATTGTCATTGCTGCTGATGAAACGAAGTTTCGCCGCATCATCGCCCGTGGCATCCGGGTAATTACCGTTGAACATGCAACCACTGAGGCTCAGCGCAAACACACTGGCGGCGCCGAGTACACGGCATTGGGAAAACTGCGACATGCTGGGGTATCTTCCTTGACTGCAAATTGGGCGCGGGGAATCGTTGCCGCGGGAATTCTAACGGCTTTGGGACAATGGAATGCGCAACATGTTTCGCATCATGGCACTGGGATACATCGGATTATTGGCAAGTTGCGCCACCTTGCCGCCGGAAATGGCCCTGGAGTCGACAAAGTACAACCAGGATAACGCGGGTCTGGTGGTGGGTTCGTTAACCGGCGGCGGGCCTTACGGCACCTTTTTACAGTTGCGCAATATCGCCAGCGGCGAACTGCATGGCTGGGGGCAGAAGGACGATTACGCTGCCTGGCTGCCGGCCGGCGAATACGAAGTGTCACGCCTGGGCAGCCGCCGCGGGAGCATGGGGCCGTACTCGCAGCCGCTGCGTTTCAGTGTCAAGCAAGGGCAGATCAACTACGTGGGCGAGATGGTCTACGGCTGTTCGCGCTACGGCCAGCCAGCCGCGGTATATGGCGTGCTCGATTGCGGCCTGCTGGCACTGGGCACCTGCGACGTGCCCAACCCCAGCGTGAACATCTGCGTGGTCGACCGCCAGTCTCAGGCGCTCGACTATTTCCAGCAGCAGCACCCGCAGCAGCCCGTGTTGTCGGTGCGCAGCGCGCTCATGCGCTAAGTTCTGTGTGAAAAGCCCTGATACTTGGTGATCCTGCGTTGAAAACAGCCTCGGAATGCTCATTTACAACCAGTAAACTCCGCTTCCTCGGCTGTTTTCGCCTTGTCTCCCCGGCGTCTCAGGACTTTTCATACAGAACCTACGGTCGTCTCAGCGTGACAGCGCCCGGCCCCATGGCCAGGCGCTGTGGCGATCACTTGAAGCCGGTGACCTTGTGCGGCACGTAGGGTGCCTCCAGGCGGGCGATGTCCTCGGCGCTCAGGGTCAGCTCCAGCGCGGCGATGGCATCGTCGAGCTGCGCGGGCCTGGAGGCGCCGACGATGGGCGCCGACACGCCTTGAGTGTTGAGCACCCAGGCCAAGGCCACCTGCGCCATTGGCACGCCGCGTTCGAGCGCCACCTGCTCGACCACATCGATCACCTTGCCATCCTCGACTTCGGTGCCGGCGTAGAACGACGCCCCCGATTCATCGCTGAGGATGCGCGCGGTCTGTTCGCCCTGGGGGCGGGTCAGCCGGCCGCGGGCCATGGGGCTCCAGGGCATCAGGCCGACGCCCTGGTCGCGGCACAGCGGAATCATCTCGCGCTCTTCCTCGCGGTACAGCAGGTTGAGGTAGTTCTGCATCGACACGAAGCGGCTCCAGCCATTGGCCGCGGCCACCTGCTGGGCCTTGGCGAACTGCCAGGCGTACATCGAGGAAGCACCGATATAGCGCGCCTTGCCGGCTTTGACCACATCGTGCAGGGCTTCCATGGTTTCCTCGATGGGGGTGTGGTAGTCCCAGCGGTGGATCTGGTAGAGGTCGACATAGTCGGTGCCCAGGCGGCTCAGGCTGGCGTCGATGCTGGTCATGATCGCCTTGCGCGACAGGCCCTGCTCGTTAGGGCGGTCGCCGCCCTGCCACATGTTGGCGGGGAAGAACACCTTGGTGGCGATGACCGTTTCATCGCGACGGGTGAATTCCTTGAGCAGCTTGCCGACGATCTGCTCGGAAGTGCCGGCCGAGTAGCTGTTGGCGGTATCGAAGAAGTTGATGCCATGCTCGACCGCACGGCGAATGATCGGCCGACTGGCCTCTTCGCCGAGGGTCCAGGGGTGCGTGCCGGCGTCCGGCTCGCCAAAGGTCATGCAGCCCAGGCACAGCCGCGAAATATCCAGCCCCGTGTTGCCGAGTTTGACGTAGCGCATCGTAATCTCCTGCAAAGCCTCGCTCGCCGACAGTGGCGGGCGATCAGTAGCGGTGACGATACCGACGCCGAAGAGGTAGGAAAATTCCCTATCCGTGCACCTGAGATCTGCACAAATTCACAAGCGCAGCAGTGGCCGCAGGCAGTCCTGCACAAAGTCCATCACAGCGCGGATACGTGGCGTGGCGCGAGCGTCTTCGTGCACCGCCAGCCAGATCTCGATGCTCATCGACCCAGCCTCTGGACGCGCCGGCTCCAGTTGATGTTCCTGGGCCATGAACGTCGGCAGGCAGGCGATGCCAGCGCCACCTGCGGCCGCCTCGGCCTGGATGCGCAAGTCGTTGCTGTGCAGCACGAACGGCCCGTCGCCGGCCTGTTGCAGCAGCCAGCGCTGCTGCGGCGATTTGGCCTGGGACTGGTCGTAGCCGATATACGCCGGCGCCTGACCACGGCGCAGGTAGCTGGCTGCGGCGTACAGGCGGTAGTCGAGATGGCCGAGCAGTTGCGCCACCAAGGTCGGCTCGCTGGGACGGCTCAGGCTGATGGCGATGTCGGCTTCGCGACGGGTCAACGAGGCCCGCGACTTGCTGCCGATCAGCTTCAGCGCCAGCGCCGGGTAGCGCGCCAGCAGCTCGCCGCTACGCCGCGCGATCAGGCTGCCGAGCAGGGCCGGTGGCGCGCTGAGCACCACCTGGCCTTCGATGTGCGGCTGCCCGGCATTGGCGAAGTGTTCGAGGGCGAAGGACGCCTCGGTCATCTGCTGGGCCATCTCGCCGACCCGCCGCCCGTGCTCGGTCAACACATAGGCGCGGGGCCGGCGGTCGACCAGCTTGAGGCTCAACGCTGCTTCCAGGGCCGCGATGCGCCGCGCCACGGTGGCGTGATCCACGGCCAACGATTTTGCCGCAGCCGACAGCGAGCCTGCGTTGACGAAGGCGGCGAAATAACGGAGGTCTTCCCAATCGAACATGACATGGCCCGGCAACGGTGGGCGTGCAGGGTAAGCCATAGCGGGGGTGGAGGAAACGCTGGGTGCGTGGCGAGGCAGCGAGGGCGGGCGCCGTACAGCGACGGCGCGCGGGGCAGGGCAGGGCGTCAGCGTTGCGGTTTCGGCTCGACGTTGGCCAGGCGTTCGTTGATTTCGCGGGTCTGTTCTTCCAGTTCCCTGACTGATGTCGGCGTGATGACTTTGTCGACCACCTCCGTCGCAGGGTTGACCGGCTCGAGCACCGGGTCGGGCGAACCCTCGCCGCGCTGGGCCTCATCGGAAGAAATCGGACGTGGGACTTTGTCGCCGGAGGGGGCGTCGGTTGGCTTCATAGGGTGCTCCTTTACAAGCATCAGGTGTCTTAGCAGCAGAACCTGCGGCGCCGGAAAAGTTTGATCGGATCGTGTGTGGTCAGGCCAGTGTGAGCACCTCGGCCTTGCCACTCGACAGGTCATGGCTCACCAGCGCCGGTTGATCGGCGCTGGCTTGGCACAGACGCTCGCCCCCAGCACTCCAGACCCCTGAGCCACCGGCGCAGATGAAGTCCTCGACCGGCCCCACGGCATTGGCCAGCACCACTGGTATGGCGAAGCGTTGCGCGACGTGGGCGTAGTGCTGCGCTGCGTCTGGCAGACCCTTGCCGGTTTTCGCCACGCTGGCCAGGTAGACCTGCCCGCCGGCAGCGGCCATGGCCTCGGCGTGGGGCATCCGCAACGACTCGTAGCAGATTGCCGGTGCCAGTTGCCAGCCGCTGACGCTGATCAGTTGCATGGAATTACCGGGCGCGAAGAAGGCCTGCTCGTCGGCATGCAGCCACTGCTTGGTGTACGCCTGAGGCCGCTGTTCGGGCCGGAACGTAAGCATGCCGATGCGCACGGTCGATGCCTGCCACAGCGGCACGCCGACTGCGATGGTCAGCCCATGGCGGTCGCTGGCCTGTTGCAGTGGCTGCAGGCGCGGATCATCCCACTGCACCGCCCACTCTCGCGCCCGGCGTGGCGCGTAGCCGGTAAGCGATAACTCGGGAAACACCACCACTGCGCCACCCAACCGCGCGGCACGCTCGACCACCGCAAGATGCCGTTCGAGGTTGTCCTCGATGGGGCCCAGCGGGCAGAGGATCTGCGCGGCTATGATCTTCATCGGCAGATCGTCCCGGGCGGCTTCAGGTCAACGCGGGCTGGGCGGTCTGGTCTTCGATGCAGGCGTAGAGAATGCAGCCGACCAGGCGCGCGAACAGGCCGAGCACTTCGGCCAGATCCGGGTCATCGAAGTAAGACTCGCGGGAGTCGAGTGCGCACAGGGCGCCATACAGCTGGCCATTGGGCAGGAAAATCGGCACCCCGGCATAGCTGTCGATGCCCAGCTGGTTGACGATCGGCCGCTCGACGAAGCGTGCGTCATTCTGCAGCGAGGGCACCAGCAGGGCCTCTGGGCTGCGCAGGAATTCGCTGCACACGGTGCGCTCGAGGGGGAAGGCATCGCCTTGTTCGAGGCCGAAATCGCCACGGTCCAGCGCCGAGCAGATGACCCATTCGTCATCGTCGAACTTGGCGATGGCGGCGAATGGCATGGCAGTGAACTTCAGTACCAGCTTGAGGATGTTGGTCGTGCCTTCGATTTCCGCAATGGCCGAACGCTCTGCGCCTGAAAGGTGGGGGTGCTGCGGGGCAAGGGTAGGCGACATCCGGTGTAGGCCTCGTTAGGCAAGGGTAGGCGGGGCTAGTGTGCTGCCAATGCTCGGGCCTGCGCAAGCGCCGCGCGGCAGCGAAATAGAGGCAATCAGGCCGCTATAACCTTGGTGATAATCACTTGGCGCGAGTACCGTCGGTCCACTGCCTCGCACCTTGTACCCGGCGTTGCACTCACTCTGGTACGGGCGGCCCTTTTCCCTGCCCGGTGGAGAGTCGACATGAACACCCATGATCAAGACCACGATCCACGCCACGGCACCGACGCCAGGCCCGAAGACCAAGCTCAGCCCGACCCTTCCGGGCGCCCCGAGCAGGACACCGAGACACTCGAGCAGCCGACCAGACCGCGTACCCCGCAGGAACAGGACATGCCCGATGTGGACGTGAACAACTCGGTCAACAGTGAGCACCCCGGCGGGCAGTGAGCGCGCCACTATATTGCAATCGATCATTCTTGCGAGGAACACTGCCATGAGCACTGACCCACGTGACCCCGTCAACACCCCGCCAGACGGCCCGCTGCCGAACGATCCGTCGCGCGACCCGACTTCCGACCCAGGCCGTACCGGCATTCCTGAGCCGGGGCATCCGCAACTGCCCGGCGGTGACCCGCTGATCACCGACCCCGACAAACACGGCTTCGAGCAGGACCCATCGCGTGACACCCGGCACGATCCCGTAACGCCGGACGACACGCTGCACGAATGAGTAGCGGATTTCAGCCGTCCAAGGCGGCGATGCTCACCAGTGCGATCAAAACAGGTACGATCGAGCCGCGCTACTCGGCACTGGCGCCCGGGTATGCGCGGCTTGCCGAGGTGCGTGGATCTGCACTGTGCAAGCCCTGCTGCAAGGCGGCCATGGTGGCATCCTGCGCGGCGGTGCGGCCTAGCCGTTCACTGAACGGCGCGGAGATGACGCAACTGAACCCTGCCTGCTCATATGCGAACGCGGCTGCGCCGTTGAAGGCGTTACGCAACGCGCCGTTGACCATCACCGTGCCATATCCCTTGCGTGCAGGTGCGCTGACCGCCGGGCCGTTGCGTTCCTGCCAGTTCAGGCTGAAGGCGGGGCCGTGATCGTCGCTGTGGGTGGTACTCCATTCGATGTGCAGCTCACCCCCCTCTTGTGACAAGGCACCGTACTTGGCCGCATTGGTGCCCAGCTCATGCACCACCATCGCCAGCGCTGCGGCCGCTTCGCCGGCCAGCATGATGTCCGGGCCGCTACACTGAATGCGGTAGCCATCGCGGTAGGGGGAGAGCACTTCATCCACCAAGGTCGACAGCGGCATCTCGGCAGGGGCCAGGGCCAGGGCGTGGGCGCGCTGCATCATCAGCACGCGCTGGTCGAGCACACGGCGGAACTGGTCCGGCTCAGGGTGGCTGCGCAGGGTGAGGATCGCCACCCCTGACAGCGTCGAGAACAGGTTGCGCATGCGATGTTCCAACTCGCCGATCAGCAAAGTCTGGGATTGCTGGGTACGGCTGTAGCGGCAGATCACTGCGCATAGCGTCGCCGCGCCCTCGAGGAAGCTGCGCTGCTCGGCGTTCGGGGGTTGGCCGAAGGGGTGGACCACGGCGATCGAGCCTTGCACATGGCCGTCGCTGGCAATCGCCGGCACCGATATCAGTGACGTCAGCCCATGCTGGTGAAACAGCGCCTTCCACTCATCGGCGAAACGCTCGTCGCTGGCCACATCAGGCACTTCCACGGGTTTGCCACTGGTAACGGCGCGGCCACACGAACCCCGATCGGGGCTGATCGGGTTACCGACCAGCTTATCGGTGAAGCTGGCCGGCAGGCCGGGAAAGATGGCATGGCGAAAGGTGTTTCCAGCGGTGTCGAGCACCAGCACACCGATCTGCGCGTCGGGGATTTCCGTTTGCAAGGCCAGGATGAAGTCGGCCAGCAGCGGCTCGACCGGTGCGCCGCAGGCCATGACTTGCAGCGCACGGTCGCTGAAGTGCTGAACGAATGCGCGCATGGCGTGGCGTCTCAGGCAATGGGATAGCAGAGTATTGCACTCAAAATGCCGTTATCCAAATGGCCTTGGTTGCGCTTAGCGGGTCTGGCCGGCCAGGCATGCGCTGCAAATGCTCAGGCCGAGCATTCCACGACCTGTTTGCCCTCGGCCACGCGCACGCTGCCCGGCAGGCGTACGCTGTTCTTTTCGGCGAGCAGTTCGGCCATCACGCTCACGGCGATTTCCGCTGGGGTCTTGCTGCCGATGTATAGCCCGATGGGGCCGTGCAGGCGTTGCAGCGAGGCGTGGGTCTGGCCGAAGTGCTCGATCAGCCGCTCGCGACGGCTCTGCGAGTTGCGCCGCGAGCCGATCGCGCCGATGTAGAACGCCGGGCTCTGCAGGGCTTCGAGCAGTGCCAGGTCGTCCAGGCGCGGGTCGTGACTCAGGGCGATGACGGCGCTGCGCTGGTCGGCGGCGAAGGCGCGCACGACATCGTCGGGCATACCCGGCAGGTGCTCGACCCCGGCCACGCCCCAGGTGGCGCGGTACTCGGCGCGCGGGTCGCATAGTGCAACCTTGAAGCCATTGAACAGCGCCATGGTCGCCAGGTACTCGGCCAGCGCCCCGGCGCCGATCAGCAGCAGCCGATACCCCGGGCCAAGGGTGCTGTGCATCACGTGATCCTGCAGGCCGGCCAGGGCGGGCTGTTCGGTCACCGCCAGGTGCACCTGGCCGCTGCGCAGGTCGAGCTGACGCTGCACCAGGCGCCCGGCATCGAGCTGGCTGAGCAAATGGCGCAGCGTCGTCAGATCAGGATCGAACTCCAGCACCAGTTCCAGGGTGCCGCCGCAGGGCAGGCCGAAGCGGTGCGCTTCATCGGCACTGACCCCATAGCGCAGCACTTCGGGCAAGCCGCAGGGCATGCCCGGACCGCCATGGGCGCAGGTGTAGCGCTGAATCAGGTCGTCCTCGATGCAGCCGCCAGAAACGCTGCCCACCACACGCCCGTCGCCGCGCAGGGCCATCATCGAACCCACCGGCCGCGGCGACGAGCCCCAGGTGCCGGCAACCGTGGCCAGCAGCACACGCTCGCCGTCGGCGAGCCACTGGCAGGCGCTGCGCAGTACCAATAGATCGATGCTTTCCATGTGAATCCTTCGCCTCTGGCGCACAACCTTCAGGGCCCCATTGCCCTGATCTGGGTTGGACCACCGACGCGTGGCGTCGATTCGTTTTTTCTGCGCAGCCCGGCCGGGCGATGCGTACGGCTCAGGAATGCGGGGGCCTGGCGGCGGCACTGGCGCCGGCGTACTCGGGCTTGAGGTGGCCGTGTTCATCGAGCAGCCAGGCATCCATCACCTCGCGCACCACAGGGCCCGCCACGCGGCCGCCGGCTTCGCCGTTCTCGATCATCACCGCGACCACGATGCGCGGAGCATCGGCCGGGGCGAAGCCGACGAACAAGGCGTTGTCGCGGTGCCGTTCGAGGGTCTTGTCGCGGTTGTAGCGCTCGCCCTGGCGGATCGCCACCACCTGCGCCGTGCCGCTCTTGCCGGCGATGCGGTACTGCGCGCCGGCCGCGGCGGCGCGGGCGATGCCGCGCGGGTCGTGCATGACCATCTGCATGCCCTGGCTGACCTGGTCCCAGGCGCGTTTGTCGTGCAGCACGATGTCGGGCATCGGGTCGGGGTCGGTGGGCTGGCGCTCGCCGATGCGCGTTGCCAGGTGCGGGCGGTGCCAGGCGCCTTTGCTTGCCAGCAGGCTGGTGGCCTGGGCCAGTTGCAGCGGGGTGACCTGCATGTAGCCCTGGCCGATACCCAGAATCAGCGTTTCCCCGGGGAACCAGGCCTGGCGCCGGGTGGCGCGCTTCCACTGCGCCGAGGGCATCAGCCCGGCAGCTTCTTCGAACAGATCGAGCGAGACCTTCTGCCCCAGGCCGAACTCGGCCATGTAATCGTGCAGGCGGTCGATGCCCAGCTTGTGCGCAAGATCGTAGAAATAGGTGTCGTTGGAACGCATGATCGCGCTGTACAGATCTACCCAGCCATCGCCACTGCGATTCCAGTTGCGGTACTTGTGCGCGTAGTTGGGCAACTCGTAGTAGCCAGGATCGAAGACCCGGCTGGCCGGGGTGATGACGCCGCTGTCCAGACCTGCGATGGCCACTTCCGGCTTGACCGTCGAGCCGGGTGCGTACAGGCCGCGCAAGACCCGGTTGAACAGCGGGCGGTCGATGGAATCGCGCAGGGCGGCGTATTGCTTGAAGCTGATGCCCTTGACGAACAGGTTGGGGTCGAAGCTGGGCGTGCTGACCATCGCCAGGATATCGCCGTTGTTCGGGTCCAGTGCTACCAGCGCGCCACGCCGGCCGCCCAGGGCTTTCTCGGCGGCCGCCTGCAAGTGCGCATCGAGGCTGAGCACGATGTCCTGGCCAGGGGTGGGGTCACGGTGGCTGAGCACGCGCATGACCCGGCCCTGGGCGTTGGTTTCGACCTCTTCGAAGCCGACATGGCCGTGCAACTGGTCTTCGTAGAAACGCTCGATGCCGGTTTTGCCGATCGACTCGGTGCCGCGGTACTCGGTGCTGTCGAGGGTCTTGGCCTCGCGCTCGTTGATGCGCCCGACATAGCCGACCGAATGGGCGAAGTGCTCGCCCAGGGGGTACTCGCGAATGAACTGTGGCTCGACCTCCAGCCCCGGCAGGCGGAACTGATTGACCGCCACATGGGCGATCTGTTCTTCACTCAAGCCGACCATCAGCGTCACCGGCTCGAACGGTTTGCGGCCGCGGCGCAGGTCCTTGTCGAATTGCTCGCGCTCGTCCGCCGAGAGGCCCAGCACCTGGGTCAGGGTGTCCAGCACCTGGGCGCTGTTGCCGGCCCGCTCGCGGGTCAGGGTCAGGTTGAAGCTGGGCTTGTTGTCGGCCAGCACCACGCCGTTGCGGTCGTAGATCAGCCCACGCTCGGGGGCGATCGGCAGCACGTGCACGCGGTTGTTTTCCGACACCGCGCTCTGGCGCTCATGCTGTACCACCTGCAGCACGTACAGGCGCCCCAGCAACACGGCGACCAGCAGCAGGGCAAGGGCAGCGCAGACCAGCAGGCGGCGGTTGACCAACGAGGTTTCGGCGAGGTGGTCCTTGAGGGGAATCGGTTGCGGCATGCGGGGCTCTGGGGTGGGGCGAAACGGCGCGCCGGGCAGGCGAGCGTGGGCATGCTACCGATGGCGGTGGGACGGCTCAAGGCGCGCGGCCTGGCCTTGCCGGGCGACCAGCGGCGAGCGCCCGTGGCAGCGGCGTGCAAGGGTCGATGAACAATGTTTCATGCGCTGGCCGGCGGTTATACTGCGCAGCTTTTGCGCCTGTTACGGAGGTTCGATGCGCCAGGTTCTGCTGATCAACGATGTCCAGTCCACCTTCGAGCCGCCGGAGTGGCTGGTCGATGGCGTCAGGACGCTGTCGGCGCAGATCCTCACCATCGCCTCGCTGACCCTGCACGACGAACGCCAGACCCCGTTCCAGCGCCAGCTGGGCTGGCACCCGGCAAGCAGCGACCAGAGCCTGCACGAGTTCGACCGGCAGTTCGTCAAGCACGGCTACGGCCTGGCACCGCAGGCACTGGAGTACTTGAAGCAGTTGGCGCCCGAGCGGGTGCTGGTGTGCGGCATCGGCGCCGACAGCAGCATCCTGGCGGCCGGTTTCGCGCTGTTCGATGCCGGGCTCACGCCGACGCTGGTCAGCGACCTGACCATCGGCACCTGGGCCGATCGTTCCGGCGAGAGCGGCATGATCCTCTGGCGTGAGCATTTCAGGCATGTCCTGAGCCGCGCCGAGGTGCTCGAGCAATTGCGCGCTGAGCGCGAGTAGGGCGCCTCAGTCGCTGGTCGGGCGCAGATGCCTTGCCAGCAACTGTTCGAGCAGGGTCCACAGCGCCGGGTCGGTGCTGAAGGCCACGTTGAAGCGCATCCACCCGGTGGCCTGGGCATCGACCATGAACAACTGTCCGGGGCCGAGCATGATGCCCTGGCTCAAGGCATCGTCGAGCAGCACGGCGCTGTCGGGCAGGCGCGGGTGGCGGGTCCAGATGTACATGCCTTCGTCCGATTCCACGAACAGCTCGAAGCCCAGCCGGCGCAGGTGCTGGCCGACTTCCTGGTGGGCCTGGGCCAGGTGCTGGCGCAGGCGCCTGAGGTGCTTGCGCCAGCGGCCGTCGATCACCGCGGCATAGACCACCCGTTCCATCACCTGCGAGGTGGTCAGGCCCGAGCGCATCTTCAGGCTCAGCAGTTGCTGGATCAATTGCGGGTTGGCCAGCAGGTAACCGACCCGCACGTTGGGCGAGATGCTCTTGGAGTAACTGCCGACATAGACCACCTGCTGCAGGTGGTCGAGGCTCGCCAGGCACGGCTGGGGCTCGGCGATCATGTCGGCGTACAGGTTGTTCTCGATCAGCCTGAAGCCATGCTGGCTGGACAGTTGCAGCAAGCGGTGCAGTTGCGCCAGCGGCGTGCGCGAACAGGTCGGGCTGTGCAGGTGTGGCTGGGTGAAGAACGCGGTGGGGCGGTGTTCGGCGAGCAGGTGTTCGAGCTGGGCAAGGTCGTAGCCGTGGGGCGTGCGTGGCACGCCGATCAGGGTCGCGCCCTGAAAGCGCAGAATGCTCATCAGGTTCGGGTAGCCCGGGTCATCCACCAGCACCACGTCGCCTGGGCGCACCAGGCTGCGCACGGCAAGGTCCAGGGCCTGGCTGGCGCCGTGGGTCAGCATCAGTTGTGCCGGGTTGGCGACGATCGACAGTTCCTGTTGCAGGTTCTGCGCGGTCAACGCGCGCAGTTCCGGCAGGCCCATCGGGTCGCCGTAGCCGGACAGCTCCAGTGGGCTGCCGGCGACCTGGCGCATGCCGCGGCGCAGGCCGTCTTCATACATCCAGTCGTTGGGCAGCCAGCCGCAGCCGGGCTTGAACGGCAGTTGCCGGGTTTCGAAAATCTGTTGCAGGTACCACTCGGAATTGAACGACGGACGCTGGCCGTCGCCTGCTGGCGGCTCGCTGCCCGGGCGTTCGGCCGAGGCGCGGCTGACGAAGAAGCCGGCGTTGCCGCGGCTGGTCAGCAGGCCCTGGGCCACCAGACGGTCGTAAGCCTCGACCACTGTGAAGGTGCTCACCGAATAAGTAGCGGCGAAGGCGCGGATCGACGGCACCTTGGCCCCGGGTTTGAGGGTTTGCGAGTCGATCAGCTCACGCAACCCATCGATGATCTGGTTGACCAGCGGGGTCGGGGAGTCTGGACGTAGTTCAAGCATTCTGGGGCCTTGAAAGGACAAAACCGCCGGGCGGCGGCAGGTGTGGCGCGGTGTATTGCATGGGCGGCCTGTACAGTGCAGTGCGGATTTCGCTGCGCTGTGCATGGCTCTCCGTGTCAGACATTTTTACATTAGGTGTCAGAGATCGCCACACAAAGCACGTGCGCCTGTGCTGGGCTCGGAGAAACATCGCCGCCGCCCCCAACCGGGCCAGGCTCACGTCACGTTTTCTCGGCCGAACGCGCTGGAGTCTAGCCGCCGTTTGGCCTTTTCACGTTTCAGTTCGTCTGCCGGCCTGCCGGCACGCCGCCATGGATGGTCTGACCGCTCTGCGGGCATTAGCACTGATGTACAGGCAAGGCACCCGCCATCGGCGCCTTGTTCAATTCCTTGGATAAAAAGAAGCACGGGGTACACAACTGATGGACGCAACATCCTCATCCACCACCACCGCCAAGGTGGAGCACGAGAGCAAGCTCAACGCTTCGCTCAAGTCGCGCCACCTGACGATGATGTCCATCGCCGGGGTCATCGGCGGCGCACTGTTCGTCGGTTCCGGCAGCGTCATCCACAGCGCCGGCCCGGCCGCCGTCCTGGCCTATCTGGCCGGCGGCATCCTGGTGGTGCTGATCATGCGCATGCTCGGCGAGATGGCGACTTCCTCGCCCGACACCGGTTCCTTCTCCACCTACGCAGACCGCGCCATCGGCCGTTGGGCCGGCTTCACCATCGGCTGGCTGTACTGGTGGTACTGGGTCATCCTGATGGCCTGGGAAGCCTATGTGGCCGGCAAGATCCTGCACGGCTTCTTCCCCGACGTGAGTACCAACGTGTTCGTCCTGGCGACCACCCTGGTGCTGATCACGGTCAACTTCTTCAACGTCAAGCACTACGGTGAGTTCGAGTTCTGGTTCGCCCTGATCAAGGTGATCGCCATCGTCTGCTTCCTCATCGTCTGTACCGCAGCGGTGATGAACATCTGGCAGTTCGGTGAAGTGCGCGGCATGACCCACCTGACCGCCGAGGGCTTCATGCCCAATGGTTTCACCACGGTGATCGGTGCCTTGCTGGGTGTCATGTTCGCCTTCCTTGGGGCGGAAATCGTCACCATCGCCGCCTCAGAAGCCAAGGACCCGGCCGGTCAGATCGTCAAGGCCACCAACTCGGTGGTGTGGCGCGTGTGCCTGTTCTACGTGGGGTCGATCTTCCTGATCGTCTGCCTGGTGCCGTGGAACGACCCGCACCTGGGTGAGTCCGGTTATGGCGCCTACCGTCGTACCCTGGAGCTGCTGGGCGTGCCGTACGCGGAGCTGCTGATGAACTTCGTGGTGCTGACCTCGGTGAGCAGCTGCCTGATCTCGGGCCACTACACGGCCTCGCGCATGCTGTTCTCCCTGGCTCAGCGCGGCGACGCGCCGTCGGTGTTCAAGATCACCCGTGCCGGCAGCGGCGTGCCGGTGTTCGCGATCGTCGGTTCCTGCGCGGTGGCGGTGGTCTGCGCGCTGATCAACTTCAGCGAAACCCTGCGCCCCAAGGACGTGCTCGACACGCTGATGAACACCACCGGCATGATCGCCCTGCTGGTGTACCTGGTGATCGCCTTCTCGCAGCTGCGCATGCGCCGCAAGCTGATCGCCGAGGGCCGCGAGATTCGCCTGAAGATGTGGCTGTTCCCGTGGCTGACCTACCTGGTCATCGCCTTCATCGTGGCGTGCCTGGTGACCATGGCGTTCATGGAGGATTACCAGGTGCTGGTGGTCTCCACCGGCCTGGCTGCGGTGCTGGTGGTCGCGATGGGCCTGATTCACCAGCGACGCGTCGCGCGTCGTCAGTGATCGACCTGCCGTGAGGCAACGGCCGACACCCGAAAGGGGTCGGCCGTTTTCGTTCTTGCCACTGCTCAAAGGCCCGGCAAAGCGGCTATTCTCTAGCCCCATGAGCACACCACCTCCCATGCGCACGGCCTGCCCGGCAGGCGTCTGCGACTGCGGCCGCGAGCAGTTGCAGGACGATGCGCCCGCCGCCCAGCGCATCCTGCTGCTGACCCGCCAGGAAGAACAGCGTCTGCTGCAGCGCCTGGAAAACCTGCGCGACCTCGACGACCTGCGCCATCTGCAGCAGCGCCTGCTGGAGAACCTCGGCATTCGTCTGCACGTGGCGCCAGGCGCCAACGAGGTGCGCACCATGCGCGGTATCGCCATCGAGCTGGAAGCCCAGCCTGGACTGTGCCGCAAGACTCGCCGGGCGATTCCGGCGGCGGTGCGCCGGGGGCTTGAGCGTAATCCGCAGGTGGCCTACCGGCTGCTCGACGCCCACGACCTGCTGGGCGGGGCCTGAGGCCAATGTGCGGCAATTACCCAGGTCCATGCATTGCTGCCGGCACCGACTAATTTTTCCCCGCCTGACAACGTTTCCCCATAGCTGCCCTGCGTCTCACGCAGCGGCCCCATCACGCTAGGAGACAGGCAATGACTTCCGTATTCGACCGCGACGACATCGTGTTCCAAGTAGTGGTCAACCACGAAGAGCAATATTCAATCTGGCCCGACTACAAGGCCATTCCCGACGGCTGGCGCAGCGTGGGCAAGAGCGGCCTGAAGAAAGACTGCCTGGCCTACATCGACGAGGTGTGGACCGATATGCGCCCGCTCAGCCTGCGCCAGAAGATGGCCGAAGCGGCGGCGCAGTGAGGCACGGGCGGTGATTCCACTCAAGCTGCTGTGCCTGCCGTATTCCGGCGCCAGTGCAATGGTCTACGCCCGCTGGCGGCGCAAGCTGCCGGCCTGGGTGCAGGTGCAGCCGGTCGAGCTGCCCGGGCGTGGCGCACGCCTGGCCGAAGCGCTGCACACCGACATGCAGGCCCTGGCCCGGCAACTGGCCGCCGAGCAGCGCGGGGCGGCCAGTGCGCGTTATGCGCTGCTCGGGCATAGCCTGGGCGCGCTGCTGGCCTTCGAGCTGGCCCATGAGCTGCAAGCGCTCGGCTGCCCGCCGCCGGTGGCGCTGTTTGCCTGCGGCACCGCGGCGCCGACCCGCCGCGAAGACTACGACGGCAAGAACTGGCGCCAGGCCAAGAGCGATGCCGAGCTGATCGCCGAATTGCGCGAACTGCAAGGTACGCCCGAGGAAGTGCTGAGCAATCAGGAGCTTATGAGCCTGACCTTGCCGGTGCTGCGCGCCGATTTTCTTCTGTGCGGGCATTACCAATACCGCCAGCGCCCGGCGCTGCGTTGCCCCTTGCATGTGCTTGGGGGTGAGCAGGACCGCGCCAATGCCGAGCAACTGCGCGCCTGGGCTGAACAGAGCCTGGGCGAGTTCAGCCTGCAGATGTTCCCCGGTGGGCACTTCTTCATCCACGAGGAAGAAGACCACGTGCTCGCAGCCATCGTCGGTGGTCTGCACAAGCATCGGCTTTCTGCCTGATTGACGTAGTCCTTTGCCTGGGGGAGGCTAGTGCGTTTCCGGGGAAGGGCGCTGCATGTCGATTGCTACAGGCTGGGCCGGGTTCGGCAGGCTGACGATTCACCGTGACCCTGTGCTCGAGCGCGCGGCCCTGCGCCCGCGCTTGACCGGCTGCGTGCTGCTGGCGCTGGCGCTGCTGCAAGGTTGTAGCAGCCGCGAGCCTGCCGCGCCTGCGGACGATCCGAGCGAGGTGCGGGCCCGGCTGATGCGCCTGTTGCCCGCGCAACTGAACGATCGCCAAGGTTGGGCCGAGGACATCCAGGTTGCGCTGGCCGCGCAGCGGATTTCCGCCGAGCAGAGCAACCTGTGCGCGGTGCTGGCGGTCACCGAGCAGGAGTCGACCTTCAGCGCCGACCCGAAAGTGCCCAACCTGGGGCGTATCGCCCGCGCCGAAATCGACCGCCGTGCGGCGCGCGTGCTGATTCCGAAATTCGTCGTCGACCGCGCCCTGGACAGCCGTTCGGCCACCGGCCAGAGCTACCAGCAGCGCTTGCAGGCGGTGCGCAGCGAGGGCCAGCTGAGTGCGCTGTACGATGACGTCAGCAACGAGTTGCCGCTGGGCCGCACCTTGTTCGCCGGGCTGAACCCGGTGCGCACCGGTGGGCCGATGCAGGTCAGCGTCGATTTCGCGCAGAGGCATGCCGACAACTACCCCTACACCTACAGCGGCACGCTGCGCCAGGAAGTGTTCACCCGGCGCGGCGGGATGTATTTCGGCATTGCCCATCTGCTCGGCTACCCGACCCATTACCCGAAGCCGCTGTATCGCTTCGCGGACTTCAACGCCGGCTGGTACGCCAGTCGCAATGCTGCGTTCCAAGCGGCGTTGAGCCAAGTGACTGGAACGCCGCTGGCACTCGATGGCGATCTCATCGCCCATGGCGCGATCATGCCCGGCACGACCGAGCGCGCGGCGCGCACGTTGGGCGCGCAGTTCGGTTTGCGCAACCCGCAGATCCGCCGGCAGCTGGAGCAGGGTGATCAGCTGGATTTCGAACAGACCGAGCTGTACGCCAAGGTGTTCGCTCTGGCCGATACCAAGGCCGGCAGGCCGTTGCCGCGGGCGATTTTGCCGGGCATCGAACTGCACAGCCCGAAGATTACCCGGCAATTGACCACCGCCTGGTTCGCCGATCGGGTCGAGCAGCGGTATTTGCGTTGCATGAAGCGCTGACAGTGGCCGATGTCACCCACGAAAAACGCAGCCCGTAGGCTGCGTTTTTTCATTTCAGGCGACGACCGAATCAGCGAATCACTGTTTGGCCGGGGTCTCTGTGCCTGGCAGCTTGTTGGTGCCGCCGTCGTTGTTTTTCGGTACTGGCTGACCGTTGGCGTTGGTGCTGTTGGGGGTGGTGCCGGTGTCGGCGCTGTCGTTGCTGCCGGTACCGCCCGGGGCGTTGGTGCTGGTGCCGTGGCCGGCGGTGGTGCCGTCCTTGTGGTCCATCGGCTGGCCGCTATGGGGCTTGGTGGCGGTGCCGTTGTTGTTCATGTCGGTGGCAGCGAAGCTGGCGGTGGAGGCCAGACCCAGGCTCAGGGCGAGGGCGAAGGAAAGCGGGCGAATGCTGATCATGGTGTATCTCCTGATGAAAGTGATCTTACATTCGGTTCGGCTACGCAAGCCGGGCAGGGGTGCCCGGCTGGCGACAGACGGTCGTCTCGGCGAGGTTACCGGATGTTACGCCTCGCTCGCTTTACCCGCCGTTGCCGGCTGTGGCGCGTCGGCATGGGTATCGGCCATGGTCGGGTGCTCGTGGGCCGCGTGAATCAGTTCTTCGGTCACCCGCAGCTCGGCGCCGGTGGGCGAGAACGTGGCCGAGGGCGCGAATGGGGCCGGATGCTCCGGCGCCGGACGCTTGCCACGGCGCCAGAGGAAGAAGCTGACCATGCTCAGGTTGATCACCGCGAAGGCCCAGAACAGCCCGGCCTCGCCATACACCGTCATGGTCGGGGCGATCATCAGCGGCGCCAGCGCCGAGCCCAGCGAGTTGATCAGCAGCATGCCCTGGATCATCGGCACGATGGCATCGGCCGGCGCGCGGTCGGCAGCGTGGCTGACGGCCACCGGGTAGACGGCGAATACCCCGCCGCCGAGCAGGAACAGCGCCACTGGCAACAGTTCAGAGGTCGACGGCAGCAGCAGGATCAGCACCGACAGCAGCACGCACACGGCGCCCAACACGATCAGCACGTCCTGGCGGTCCTTGCGGTCCGACCAGCGTCCCACCGGGTACTGCAGCAGCATGGCGCCGAGAATCACCCAGGCCATCATGCTGCCGACTTCGCCGGTATCCAGGCCGATGCGCTGCAAGTACAGCGGCAGCAGCGAATACACTGCGGCAATCGCCACCCCCGAGCCGAAGCAGCCGACCAGCCCGCTCGGCGTCACGCTGAGCAGTTGCCGGGGCTTGAGCGGCTCGACCTGCTCGAGCAGCGGCGAGGCCCGCGGCAGCACGCCGATTGGCAGGATCGACAGCGAGGCGAGCATGGCCGCGACCATGAACGGTGCAGTGTCGCCCCAGCCGGCCAGTTCACCGAGGAAGGCCTGGCCGAGCACCCCAGCGCCGTACAGCGCGATCATGTACAGCGCCAGCAGGCGACCGCGGATCTTCGCGTCACCGGCCAGCAGCATCCAGCTCTCGATCACCAGGAACACCCCAACGGTGGCCCAGCCGTTGATCAGACGCAGCACCATCCAGCCCCAAGTGTCGACGAACAGCCCCTGCAAGAGGATGGTCGCGGCGATCAGCGAGGCGAAGCAGGTGTAGGCGCGGATATGCCCGATGCGCAGAATCAGGCGGTCGTTGAACAGCGCACCGAGGGTCAGGCCGAGGAAGTAGGCCGAAGCGACCAGGCCGATCATGGTCGCCGACTCGCCGGCTTCGCCGAGGCGCAAGGTGGTCAGGGAAGAAAGAAAGCCGTTGCCCAAGGCAACGATGAACAACCCGAGCAATGGCGCCAGCGCCATGCCCAGCAAACGCACAGACATACGTACCTCAGTGGCAGAAGGAAGAACCGACGGACGCCTTTTCAGACAATGCAGGACGCCCCGGGCCGGTTCGACCAGAGGGTTGCATGGGAAGTGCCAGGGAGAATCTGCGACCAGGGCATGACGAAGATGCCAGCCCCCGGAGCGGGTGGTCAGGCGAGGTCGGTTTAACCTGGTCGACGCGGGCGGCGCAGGTACGGACGGGTCATGGCGACAGGTTGCCAGCGCTCGCGGCGACTGGGAAAAGACCGGGCGGATTCTACGGTTCCGGGGGGACTCTGGCTGATGAATCTGCTGCGACAAGATGACGCATCCAGGCGACCTGGCACGTGGCGCGTCGACGGTTCTGCAGCTAGTGTCTGAGTGGTGACGCTGTGCGCAGCGCACCTGCCACCGCTGGCAGGCTCGACGCCACTGCGAAACGTCTCAGCACCACCTGTGATCCCCTTGGGTCACGGTTGACCGGATGTCATTTCATTCAGAGGACGCGAATATGAAAACCTTCATCACCTTGGGCTTCTGTGCACTGCTGTTGCCAGGTGTGGCAATGGCCAAGGACGACCATCACGAATGTGAAGTAGCCCTGGGCAAATTGCAGTCAGCGACAGAAAACGACTTCACCAGCACTGGGCACCACGAGTATCAGCAGGCCAAGGAGGCCCATGCCAAAGGTGATTTTAAAAAGTGCGCCGATCAGGCTGAAAAGGCCCTGGCCCACCAGAAGCAAAACTGACCACCCCGCTGCCCACGCAAGCGCTGCAACGCGCTTGCGTCCCTGACTCAGCCCCTGTCGACGATCAGCCGCAGGCCCAGTCCAGTTCCATCGATGCCAGATCGAGCTGCGCATTGCCGCCGCCGAAATTGAAACCGCCAAAGTCTTCTTCGCATTCAAGGTAACGCGGGCCGAAGGCCGGGTAGGCCTGCTGCGGCATCATCGTGCCGCCCAGATGATTGCTGGCGAAGAAGCGCTCCAGACCCTGCGCCTGGCCTTCTTCGCTGAAGGCGATGATGTAGCCGCTGTCGACGCATTCGTCCGGCCATTCGCGCGGCGGCTTGCCAATGTTGGGGTCGTCCTCGCGTAGCACTGCGCGGATGGCGAAGGCGCTTTCCAGGCCCGTGCCGGGTGCACAGGCAAGGGCTGGCTGGCCGGGGTTGCGCACCTGCAGGCCGTGGAAATAGGTGACGTAGTCCTGCTCCAGCCACTGCGGCTCATCGCCCAGCCAGGGGGCGGCAGGCAGGCGCGGCGGTTGGCACAGGCCAGCGTCGAATTCGGCCTGAGTCAGCCACAGGGCGGCGTAGTGCGTGCCGAGAATGTCGCTCATGTCGAATTGCCGCGGATGTCGCCCCTGGCGGTGCTGCCACAGGGCGAGCAGGGTCGGATCGTCTGGCGCTTGGGCTGGCAGCGGCGCGGCGAAGAAGGCCTGCACCTCGGCACAATCGGGCAGTTCTTCGTACTGATCGTCGACGAACAGGCTCAGCGCGACGTAGTCCTGGCCCTGGGTGCGGTACTGCGGCGCCAGCCACAGGGTGAAGGCGTGGCGCAGCGGGTGGCCCATGCTGTGGCTCAGCGGCCATTGCGCGGTACTGATGCCCGGTGGCAGCCCCAGGCTCCAGCCACCGGCCCACTCGGCGCCGCGTGCGCTGTGCGGCAAGTGGCTGTGCGGCGCGCGCAGCAGGTCGTAGGCGCAGGTCAGGCTGGGGTCGGCAAGCAGCTTGGGCGGCGCCGGGTACACGGCGCCCGGGCGGCTGATCTGCACGGCGGTGAGCACGCCGTCGAAGAACATCACGGTGAGGTCGTGGCCCTCGGCGGTGTGCATGTGGCAGCGCAGCAGTTCGCCCGGGTCGTCAGGGCTGCTGGGTAGCGGCTCGAGTAGCGGGTTGGCGGCGATGGCTGCGGCGTAAGGCATGCCTATGTACAGACCCTCGATAGCCACGCTGCGCTCGAAGCGGCCAAACCAGCGCACTGTGCCGACCTGGCCCTGATCGTCCAGTTGCAGGCTGAAGCCGCGACAGTGGGTGTCAGGCAGGTGGCCATGGGCGTCGGCTTCGGCGGCTTTCTGGGCGAGTGCGCCGGGCAATTCTTCAACGCGCAGGCCGGGGCGCAGGGCAGCGATACGGGAGGGCTTCATCGACGGCTTCCTTGGGAAAGATGACGGCGCCCCACAGGGTAACTCAGCACACTGCGCGAACGCTGCAACAGCGTGCGCGCTTGGGCGGAATCGAGAAGAGGTCGATAAATGTGAAAAAAACGTGATTTTTTTCGAACTTTCTCGTGAAGCAGTGTTTCGAATACCCCGCAACCCTTTTTTCGCAACTTGTCATGGAGACAGCTCATGTCACGCCGCACATTGTTCCGTCATTCCTGCGCACTTGCCCTGCTGAGCGCCCCTGTGTTCGCCTCCGCTGCCCCGGTCACCGATCCGCAATTCACTTTCGGTCTGCTGGGCAGTTACAACGACTTCAGATTCCAGGGCGGAAGCCAGAACGACAAGGACCATATTGGCGAAGGCGGCGTATTCGCCAACTTCGGTAACAAGATGACGGGCGAGTCGGGCCTGATCTACCAGGTCGGTGCGCAGGCCAAGTATTTCGAAGACGATGGTGACAAGCTCAAGGAAGCTCAGGCGGATCTGGATATCGGCTGGCGTGCTGCGCTCGATGCGCGCAATTTCGTCGATGTGCTGGTCGGGGCCGGCTACAGCTGGTCGCGTTATGAAATCGACCTGCGCCGGGAAGACGTCGAGTTGAGCAACAAGGCGCCGTTCGCCAAGGCCGCGCTGGGCTACAACCACCAGTTCGACACCGCCACCCTGCGTGTGGAAGCCGGTGCCCGGCACACCATCGACGGCCGCGCCAAGATCAAGGTCAAGGACTTCGGCCACGATTCGGTCGACCTCAAGGATCGCCTCAACCCATATGCCGAAGTCAGTCTGCTGATGAACCGCGACGGCGATCTGCCGATCTTTGCGGGTCTGTACTACGAGCACACCATCTACAAGCTCGACGAGTCGACCTACATCGCCGACGACACCCGCCTCAAGCGCCACGAGTACGGCGTCAAGGTCGGTCTGGCGTTCTGATAGGGCCTGTGTCTGCGTGGAAGCAGCGTCGTCGGGGTCAGCGACCCCGGCGACGCGACACGCGCGCCTCGATATTCTTGCGCCCAATCAGCAGCGCGGGCTTTTCGCTGACCGGCTCGTCGGCCAGCCACTTGTACATCACCAGACAGTCCACCAGGCCCAGCCGGGCATGCCGATAAGCCTTGGGTAGCCGCCCGACGGTTTCGAAGCCCAACGCCTGCCACAGCGCCACCGCCACTTCGTTGCTCGCCACCACCGAATTGAACTGCATCGCCAGCATGCCTTGCTGACGCGCGAGCTTCTGCGAGTGCTCGCACATCGCCCGCGCCACACCTCGCCCGCGGGCGGCGTGGCAGACCATGTAGCCGCAGTTGCCAACATGGCTGCCGGGGCCGGCGGCGTTGGCTTTGAGGTAATACGAACCCAGCAGCTCGCCATCGGCCTCGGCCACCAGGGTATGCATGGGCACTTCGAGCCACAGCTGGCGAGCCTGCTCGAAGCTCAGCGCGGGGTCGTAGGCATAGGTTTCCTGGGCCTGGACCACGGCCTGGAAGGTGGGCCAGAAGCGCTCGAAGTCTTCGGCGGTCATGGGGCGGATGTTCATTGGCAGGGCCTTGCTGTGCGAACGGAGGCGCGCAGTGTGTGATGCCCGGCGCCGCCGTGCAAGCGTGCTGCGAAAGGTGCTTCAGCCCTTCGCCAGGTCGACCGCCTCCAGCGCCCGCGCCGAATACACCAGGGCTGCGCCGGCATTCATCGCCACCGCCACGCCCAGCGCCTCGGCAATCTGCTCGCGGCTGGCGCCCTGTGCCAACGCCTCCTGCGCATGTACGGCGATGCAGCCATCGCAGCGCGTGGTGACTGCCACGGCCAGGGAAATCAGCTCACGGGTCTTGCTGTCGAGGTGGGCGGTCTTGCTGCCGGCGCCGCTGGCGGTCAGGTAGCCGGCGACGGTGTCGGGCGACAACTGCTGCAGTTCGCCGATGCCGGCCATCAGCTGGGTGCGGTAGTCATTCCAGTCCAACATGCTCATGTGCTTCACCCTTCGGGTCAGTTCAGGAGCTGTCAGGCTAGCTGCCGTCCGGCGCGCCGGCGGTGCCTCTTGAGGGGTAAGCGCTTGCTACTTTGGCAGCACGACCGGGCGCCTCAAATGACGATGAACAGCGCCAGCAAGGCTGCCACGACCGCCCATTTCTCCAGGTAGTAGCGGGTGCGGTTGCGCTTTTTCAGCGCCTTGCCGCGCTCGCGGATGCGGTAGATGCGGGTGAACAGGCGGTTGATCGCGCCGGTCTTGTCATTGGCATCGTTGGGCGCGGCGGCGGCGGCCATCACGTTGCGGCTGAACCAGCGGTTGAACGCGGTGACCCAGCGGTACTTGAGCGGCCGCTCGATGTCGCAGAACAGGATGATGCGGTTGTGCTCGGTGGTGTTGGCGGCGTAGTGGATGTAGGTCTCGTCGAACATCACCGCTTCGCCGTCACGCCAGGCGTATTTCTCGCCGTCGACATTGATGTAGCAGCCGTCGTTGTTGGGCGTGTCCAGGCCCAGGTGGTAGCGGTAGGAGCCTGCGTACGGGTCGCGGTGACGCACCAGCTTGGCCCCCGGCGGCAGGGTGGCGAACATCGCCGCCTTGACCGAACCGATGCCTTGCAGCAGCTCGGTGGTGCGCGGGCACAGGCTCAGCGCGGACGGGTGGCTTTCGCCGTACCACTTCAGGTAGAAGCGCTTCCAGCCGGTCTTGAAGAACGAGTTGAAACCGACATCGTCGTAGTTGTCGGATTTCTTGATCTCGCCAACCTCGAGCAGCTTCACAGCTTCTTCACGGATTTCCTGCCAGTGCGCCTGCAACGGCGCCAGCTCGGGAAACGCCTGGACCGGCAGGTAAGGCTTGGCCGGATGGCGCGAAAAAAGATACAGCAGGCTGTTGACCGGGGCCAGGAAGCTGGAGTGATCGCCCAGTTGCCGGGTCAGCTTGTGCCGCACGCGACCGCGCAGGTGCACGTAGCTGATGGACAGAACGAAGATCAGGACGAGAGCGATTTTCATGGCAGGTACTTGTCGAAAAATGGCGCATAGAGTGATGGCGCAAGCCCATCAGCATAACAACCGTCCCTGACCTTTGTACATTTGGTTACATCGCCATCGGCACTTTTCCGCCCCAGCCGCCGTCCGCTCGAGCCTGTGCCGCGCAGACGCACGCGGCCCGGGCCAGAGCTCTCGTTAGGATCTGTACGAAAAGTCTTGAGACGCCGGTGAGACAAGGCCGAGGGCGGCCCCGCAAAAACAGCCGAGGAAGCGGTCGGAGTCGCGCTCGACTTTACCGGTTGTAAATGAGCATTCCGACCGGGCTGGCGATCCAGGCTGTTTTCAACGCAGTATCACCAAGTATCAAGGCATTTCGTACAGAGACTAGCTGCGCAGCGCCGCCACCACCTGCTCGATGCTGGCCTTCAGGCCAACCAGGCTGTCTTCGGCATCGCTGTCGATGACCAGCAGTTTCGCCCCGCCGGCCTCGATCGCCTCGGCCAGCGCTGCATCGGGCTGGCGATGGTGCAACACCAAGGCCACGTCCTGGGCCTTGAGCTCGTCGCTCAGGGCCTTGAGTGCCGGCGGATCCCAGCGATCGTCTTCAGGCAGCGGCTGTTCCACCACATCGAGGTTCAGGCCGCTGGTCAGGTAGCCGAGGCGTTCGGAGAGGTTGACCACGCTGAGGTTGTCGACACTGGCCAGTTGCGTCTGGCTGCTCGACAGCAGTTCCAGCATCTGCCGCTTCACCTTGGCCAGGTTGGTCTGGATTGTGGCTTTATCGGCAGGCGCCAGGCGTTCCAGGTCATTGGCCAGCACGTCGGCCATGCGTCCCAGGTTGGTCGGGTTGAGCCATGGGTAGCCGGCAAAGGCGTTGTCACCCTGCACGGCGATGCCCGGCAGCGCGCCATCGACCGGGCGCGCGGCATCGATTTCGACGATGCGGATGTTGCTGCGCCGCGCCATCGGGTACAGCGGGTCGTCGCGCCAGATCGAGCGCAGGCCGATGACCGCATCGGCCTGGCGCGCCGCTTTGTCGAGGCTGGCACCGCCGCGCCCGCTGAAGAACGACGGCTGGCGGCTGGCCGGCAGGTTGGCCGGGGCCGCGCGCTTGAGCTGCACCGAGGTGCCGTCGAGCAGGGCCGCGGCCAGGCTGTGGGTCACCGCAAGGGTGGTCAGCACGCTGACCGGCGCCGGCTGGACCTGCGCGGGTGCTGACGGCGCGGCCAGCAGCGGGGCCGGCAATGCAGCCAGCGCCAGGGCCAGGGTCAGGTGCTTGAGGGTCAGGTTCATGCCGGGTTTCCTTGCAGGCGGGGAACGAGGGCGCGGGCCAGCGCTGCCAGGGCGAAGCACAGTCCGGCCACGAGGATGATGGCGGCGCCGGAGGGCACCGGCAGGTCGAGCACGATCGGCAGGAGGATGCCGAGCAGGGTGCTGAGGGTGGCGATGATCACCGAGGCGAAGAAGAAGCCCTTGAGCGACTGGCTGACCAGCCGCGCGGCCGCCGCCGGAATCACCAGCAGGGCGCCGACCAGGATCGCGCCGATGACCTTCACCGCAGCCACCGTGACCAGCGTCACCAGCACCACGAACAGGTAGTCGAGGGTCTTCACAGCCACGCCGCGCACGGCCGCCAGTTGTGGGTTGAAGCTGGCCAGCATGATGCGGTTGTACAGCGGCACGGCCAGGGCCACCACCAGCAGCGCAACGATGCCCAGCACCAGCAAATCCTCGGCGCTGACGGTCAGCACCGAGCCGAACAGCACGTTTTCCAGAATGTGCACGTTGATCTTGCCCGCCAGCATCAGCAGCAGGCTGGCGCCCAGGGCCAGGGACACCGAGAGGAACACGCCGATCAGTGTGTCCGGCGACAGCCCGGTGCGGTTGCGCAGGAAGTTGAGCAGAATGCCGAACAGCAGGCAGTAGCCGAACAGGCTGCCATAGGGGCCGGTGTACGGTTCACCGAGCAGGATGCCGATGGCCACCGCGGTCAGCGCGGCGTGGCCCACCGCCTCGGAGAAGAAGGCAAAGCGCTTGACCACCACCAGGGTGCCCAGGCCGCCGAGCACCGGGCCGATCATCAGGCCGGCCAACAGCGCGTTGACCACGAAGCCATAGGCCAGTGCTTCGGGCAGATAACCGGCGTTGGCCCAGTCTTGGATCATCTGCCGGAACAGGTCGTAACTCATCAGGCAACGCCCTCGCTGCGCGGGTGAACGGAAAACAGGCTGAGCAGCCGCTCCGGGGTCAGCGCTTCGGCCGGTGGCGCATCGAACAGCACCTGGCGACTGAGGCCCGTAACGCGGTCTGCAAGGCGCAGCACCGCCTGCAGGTCGTGCTCGATCCACAGCACCGTGGTGCCGGCAGCGCGCCAGGCGTGCAGCAGTTGCTCGAAGACTTGAATGCCGGCTTCGTCGAGCGCCGACATCGGCTCGTCGAGCACCAGCAACTGCGGCGGCGGAATCAGGCCCTGGGCCAGCAGCACGCGCTGGCGCTCGCCGCCCGACAGCGCGCCCATGCGCCGCTTGCGTTTATCGAGCATGCCGACCTGGGCCAGGGCCTGGTCGATGGCGCCGCGTACGCGCCGCGACAGGCCGAGGAAGGCCGGGCGGCGCTGGCACATGGCGGCCATGAAGTCGTCGACGGTCATCGGCAGGCCGCGGTCGAATTCCAGCGCCTGCGGCACGTAGCCGATCACCTCGGCCGCGCTCGGCCAGTGCACCGTCAGTTGCCCCTGATGCGGCATTTGCCCGAGCAGGGTCTTGATCAGCGAACTCTTGCCGCCGCCGTTGGGGCCGACGATGGCATGCACGCTGCCGGCGGCGACGCTGAATTGCACCTGTTCGAGGATGCGTGTGCGGCCCAGGGTCAGGTCGATGCCGGCAAAGTCGATGCGAGGGCCGCCGGCCGAGGCGAGTTTGGCCGCGGCGGTCATGTGCGGTTCTCCTGGATGGCGCGGACCACCGTGTCGAGGTTGCGCTTCATTTCGACTTCGTATTTGTCCTTGGTGTATTCGCCGTAGGAAATGTGCGTCAGCGGGTACAGACGCACACCCGACTCACGCTGGATGGTCTCGACGTAGGCAGAGGGGAAGTCCATTTCCGAGAAGATCACCTTCACGTCCAGCGCCTTGAGCTGGTCGATGGTCTTTTTCAGCTGCGCAGGGCTCGGCTCGATGCCATGGGCCGGTTCCACCACGGCGGTCACTTCCAGGCCGAAGTCGCGCACCAGGTAGTCGTAGGCGGCGTGGATGGTGGCGACGCGGAAGGTGGCGTCGGGGGCTTGGGTGACCTTGGCCAAGGCTTCGGCGCGCAAGGCGCGCAGGCGCTTGGCGTAGGCGCGGGCGTTCTGCGTGTAGAACCTGGCGTTGTCCGGGTCGAGCTTGCCCAGGTCGCGGGCGATGTTGTTGACCTGGGCGATGGTGGTGCTGATCGACAGGAAGGTGTGCGGGTTGACCACCTTGCCCGCGCCACGCGCGGCGATACCGGTGGCGGCCAGCAGCGGCACGTTGCGGTTGGCCTCGATGGTCGGCACGTCGGGCTTTTCGCTGGCGGCGATCATGCGGTCGGCGAAATCGTCATGGCCGACGCCGTTGAGCACGATCACATCCAGCGTACCGATGCGCTTGATGTCCTCGGCGCGCGGCTCGTAGGCGTGGGGGTTGAAGCCGGCTGGAATCAGCGGCACCACCTCGGCCTTGTCGCCGACGATATTGCTCACGTAGCTGTAGTAGGGGTGCAGGGTGATGCCGATGCGCAGCGGCTTGCCGGCATCGGCCAGGGCCAGCACGGGCAACGCGCAGGTGATCAGCACAGCGAGGGCGCGGCGCGCCAGGGTGGAGCGGAGCATGGGCAAGTCCTTGGGTTCAGTGACGGTGCTGGCGGGTGACGCCGGCATCGAAGTGGCTGACGACATGACGCCAGCCGCTGGCGACCAGCGCCTCCTGGCTGAGGTCGGCGGGCGCTGCGAGCGCCTCGCTGCGGTTGAGCCACAGGTCGGCGCTGGCGCCTGCGCGGCCCGGCACGATCAGCAGCAGGTTGCCTGCTACCGCTGGCGCCTGGCTGCGACCGAAATAGGCATCGCCCGACAGACGCTGCCACTGATGGCGGCCACGGCTCTGGCTGCTGGCATCGTCGACGAATGGCGGCAGGCCTTCTTCGGCCAGGGTGGCGACCTCGACCTGCGCTGCGCCATCCTCGCGCAGCAGAACGATCTCGTCGGCGGCAACCTGCAAATCGCTGTGCAGCCCCTGTTCAGCCGGGGTCAGGTCGCGGCGGGCGTCGATCTCGTGGCTGGCCAGGGTCACTTCATCGTCGCGCTCACCGCGCAGGCTGACCACCGCGGCGGCGAGCAGCACGATCAGCATTGCGGCCAGCAGCACGTAGAGGGTTTCGTGCCCGGCGCCGGCCGGGCGAATGACCTGGGCGCGGCTCATGGCGCGCCTATGTCGGCATGGTCGACTTCGACGACATGCCCGGGGCCTGCGTCGAACAGCA
Source organism: Pseudomonas cremoricolorata DSM 17059 = NBRC 16634 (assembly GCF_000425745.1). Classification (GTDB taxonomy): domain Bacteria; phylum Pseudomonadota; class Gammaproteobacteria; order Pseudomonadales; family Pseudomonadaceae; genus Aquipseudomonas; species Aquipseudomonas cremoricolorata. Next base: position 163,824 of record NZ_AUEA01000003.1, read on the forward strand.
CATAGAACTCACCGTCAGGGCGCTTGAAGGTCAGCTTCGAGTCGTCGCCCAGCTTGCCGCCGACCAGCACTTGCTCGTCGTAGCCGATGACATCGAGGGTCACCCCGGCGGCGCCGCTGCCGTCGGAAAAACCACCCTTGCAGGTGATCTCGCCGGCAGTGGTTTCATCGCATTCGCACATCGGGTTGTGCGCCAGCGCCGGGGTCGCGGCAGCCAGCAGCAGGGGCAGGGCGAGCCTGCGCAGCAGCGGTTTCATCGTTTGTCTCCTTGTTTGGCGAGCCACGCGGCGGTCGCGGGGGAAGCGTCGGCCAGCGGCACCGACGCCTGATACATGTTGCCGTCCCAGCCTTCGATGGTGATCCACAGCAGCGCGTCGGGGCGGGTACGTTGCGGGATGGGCAGTGACGTGGCCATGCGGTATTGCGAGCCGAACAGGATGCTGCCAGCGGCGCGCAGGCTGCGCGGTTTGCCGACGCGCAGGTAAATGGCCTTGACCCCTTCATCGCAGGTGGCGCACAGCGCGGCGTTGAAGGTCTTGAAGTAACCGGCCGGGCCATCGGCCAGGGGAGGCTCGTCGCGCATTTCGGCCAGGCTCACGCTCCAGCGTCCGACCGGAATGTCGGCTTGCACGTGCTGGCCGAGGCCGTCTTCACCGCGGAACAGGCGCATGTCGGCGAAGTACTTGGGCATGAAGCCCAGCGGCACCAGAATCAGCAGGATGTTCAGGTGGAAGCGCCATTTCAGCCACCATTGCCTGGCGGGGCTGTGCGGTACGGTCTGGACTCGGCTCATGGCTGCACCTCCAGGGTGGTCTCGGCACGGGTTGCGGCGACGCGCGCCGGGCGCTCGCTGCGCTTGAGCGCAGCGGCCGTGGCCTGGGCGGTGCGTTTGGTCCAGATCAGCAGGCCGCTGAGCACCATCAAGGTCAGCAGCAGGCCGAAGAAGAACCAGATCAGCTTGATCGGCAGGCCGCCGAAGTCACCGGTGTGCAACGGCCGCATGGATTCGGTGACGAATTCCAGCGCGGTGCGGTCGGAGAGCAGGAACTGGCTGTCCACGGCGCGGGTGTAGGGGTTGATCGACGCGCCCTGGTACATCAGGGGGTACCAGCCTCGGCCATCCATGCTGATGTGGCTGTAGGCGGTAGCCGGCAGGGTGATGAAGCTGACGTCCAGGCCCGGAATCGCCTCCTGGGCGATGCGCACGGCTTCGTCCAGGCCGATGCGCGATGTGGCGCTGCCGTCGGGCATTTGCGGCACCTGATCGCGGGCGATCACCGGCACGATCGGCTGGCTGGAAATGGTGATGTGGTTGTCGGCCAGGATCGCCTGGATCAGGAACCAGATGCCGGTGATGGAAATCACCGCCACGAACCAGATCGACCAGACCCCGGCCAGGCGGTGCAGGTCACCCCAGAAGATGCGCGGGCCGTGACCGGTGCGCACCGGCTTGAAGAAGCCCTTCCAGAACTTCTTGTAGACCACCAGCCCGGTCACCAGCGAGGCCAGCATCGGCAGGCCGAGCAAGGACACTAAATACCAGCCCCAGCTGTAGCCGTTGGTGAACGGCACCAGCCACCACCCGTGCAGGGCGCGGGTAAAGGCCTCGAAGTTGAATTCCGGGGTCTTGCCCTGGATCACTCCGGTGTAGGGGTTGACGTAATAGTTGGTACGCGCGCCGTCAGGCAGGGTGACGCCGACATTGAGGGCGAAGTGCGAGCCGTCCGGTTGGTTCATCGAGTTGATCGCAAGCTCCGGGCGGTTCTTGTGCATCACATCGATGACCTGCTGGAAACTCAGCGCGGTGGCGTCGGCATCCGGTTTGCTCGCACGCACGTCGGGGTTGGCGAGCCAGACGATCTCCTGGCTGACCACCGCGAGCATGCCGGTGAAACAGACGATCAGCACGAAGAACCAGATGGGCAGGGCCAGCCAGCTATGGACCAGGAACCACAGCCTGGACTTTGATTTCTTGGGGGATTGAGCCATCAGTCAGTCTTCTAAAAGTGGGGTCGAGCAAATGCCCAACCAATGGGCCGCACTAGTAAGGACGAATGAGAATGAAAATCCCGCACAGTAAAATGAAAGCAAATGTTTCAAACGCCGCGCGCCGGCATGCGCGGGGCCGCGTCATGCCGGTGCCAGAGGGCTTGCTGCCTGGGGCTATCGACGTCTAGACGCTGCTCAAGGCGACCGCCGGGCTGCGCCGCTCCAGGTGCCGGCCCAGGTCCTGGAACAGCGCCTGGCCGATCTCGGCCGCCCGCGCCGGAAGCACCGAAAGCAAGGTGTCGCTCAGGCCATGGCTGCTTTCGCAGAAGCCTTGCAGGTACACCGCCGCCTGCAACGGCGGGCGGGCCACCGCGCGGTAGTTGCGATCGACGGTGAAGTCTTCCAGGTACTCGGCCAGCGGTGCCAGCAGTTCACGGTGCGAGCTGCGCGCATAGCCGGTGGCCAGAATCACGGCATCGTAGCGATGGGTCTGCTGCTGGCCGGTGGCGAGGTCGGCGATGGTCAGCTCGATGCCGTCCTGGCTGGCGACCACCGCTTCGATCTGCCGGCGGCAGAGCACGTTGTGGCGGAACTGATGGGCGACCTTCTGCCGATAGAGAATGCCGTAGATGCGCTCGAGCAGATTCAGGTCGACCACCGAATAGTTGGTGTTGTGGAACTGCTCGATCAGCTTGCCGCGTTCGGCGGCAGGCTGGTTGAACACCAGGTCGGTGTAGTCGGGGGCGAAGATTTCGTTGACGAACGGGCTGTCGTCGGCCGGCTTGAGGCTGGCGGCGCGCAGGATCATGTCGACCTTCACCGAAGGGTAGCTGTCATTGAGGTCGATGAACGCTTCGGCGGCGCTTTGCCCGGAGCCGATCACCGCAATGCGCATCGGTTTGCCTTCGCTGCAGGGCAGGCGGGCGATGCTGCTCAGGTACTGCGAATGGTGGAAGACCCGTGGATCTTCCTTGAAGCCGCGAAAGATCGCCGGCACTTTCGGCGTGCCGCCGCTGCCGACCACCACGGCGCGGGTGCGCCGCACCTGCTCGCGGCCTTCGCTGTTGTGCGATACCACGCGCAGGTGCTCGATACGGCCCTGATGCAACTCAGGCTCGATGCGCAGCACCTGCTCGCCGTACTGCGCCTGGGTGGCGAAATGATCGGCAGCCCAGCGCAGGTAGTCGTTGTACTCCAGGCGGCAGGGGTAGAAGGTGCCGAGGTTGATGAAGTCGGCCAGGCGCTGCTTCTGGTGCAGGTAATTGACGAAGCTGTAGGGGCTGGTGGGGTTGCGCAGTGACACCAGGTCCTTGAGAAAGGAAATCTGCAATTCGCTCTGGCTGGCCAGGGTTTCGCCGTGCCAGCGGTAGTCATGCTGTTTGTCGATGAACAGCGCATCGAGCGCATGCCCGTGGGTCTGGGCGAGTTCTTCCAGGGCGATGGCCAGGGCCAGATTGGAAGGGCCGAAACCCACGCCGATCAGATCTTTGGGTGTTTCTGAGGATGAGGTCTGGCTCATGACGGGTGTCCATCGAAGAAGGGGGGAGGCGCGGCGGCCCAGCGGCGGCGTCGGCACGGATACTTCCAAGGGAACGAGCCAGTTACCGGGGAATTTAGCGCCAGGCCACCCGCGTCGGGCCGGTGCTGCCCGGCTAAAGCCTGGCTTTCGGCGGCCGATAAGCTCGGCAAAGGCACAGTTCGAGGCAACCCCGATGGTCAACTTCTCAACGATCGTGACGCCCAGCGTCAGCAGCCCGCTGTCGGCGCCTGCCGAGGCAAGCGAATCCACCCCGTCCAACGAGGCGCCCACCAGCGTGCGCCTGAGCGGCAAGGCCATGGCCACGCCCGAGCAAGCCCAGGCAGCCGCCGCGGCCGAAGACAGCGGCGAGCCGGAAACCGTCAAGCAGTTGAAGGAGCTGATCAAGGACTTGCAAAAGCGCCTGGCCGAAGAGCAGAAACAACTGGCGCAGATCCAGGTTCAGCCTATGGACCCCAGTAGCAAGCAGGCGGCGCTGGCGGGCAAGCAGACCAGCATCGCCTCAATAAGCGCCGCACTGATGACCGCCACTACCCAACTGCTCGAAGCACTGAACAGCGCAGGCGGCAGCACTGCCGGCAGCATGCTCAGCACCCAGGCCTGAAAAGCAGCTTGCTTGCCGCTTGAAGCTTCAAGCGGCAAGCTGCTTGCTTAGCAAGCTAACAAAAGCTTTGACATTCACTGCCTAAGCAGTAACATTTGCACACACTTCCTTCAGCGCGGTGTGCGATGCCTCATTTCACCCCCGACAACTTCCCCCATTGCGCCATAGGCATGCTGCTGGGGCGGGCGGCGATCCTCAAGGATCGCATCCTCGACTCGCACCTTGAGAGCGAGGGCGTCACCGCTGCGCAGTTCAAGGTGTTGATCATCGTCACCCTGTATCAGGTCGACACCCCGGCCGAGCTGTGTCGCTACCTGGGCGTGGACAGCGGGTCGATGACGCGCATGCTCGATCGCCTCGAACAAAAAGCGCTGATCCAGCGCCAGCGCTGCCCCGAAGACCGCCGCCAGGTGCGTCTGGCGCTGACCGCCGATGGCCAGCGCCTGGCCGACCGCCTGCCGGAGGTGGGCGCCAAAGCCATGAATGAGCTGGTCGGTGTACTCCAGGCCGATGAGCTCAAGACCCTCGAAGGCCTGTTGGCCAAGGTGCTGCTCAGCGCCGGTGACCCGTTGATCGTCCGCCGCTTCGGCGAGCGTTGAATCCCACGTCTTTTTTCCAAGGTACCGCCATGGCCACATCCTCTGATGCCAACGCCCCCGCCGCCCCGGCCGAGCAGGCTCCCGCCGCTGATACCGGCAATCCACGCAAGCGCAAGCTGTGGCTGTTCGGCCTGTTGTTGCTGGTGATCCTCGGCGCCGCCGGCGCCTGGGCCTGGTACGAGATGGTCGGTCGCTGGGCAGAAAGCACCGACGATGCCTACGTCAACGGCAACGTGGTGGAAATCACCCCGCTGGTGACCGGCACCGTCATCAGCATCGGCGCCGACGATGGCGACCTGGTGCACGCAGGCCAGGTGCTGCTGCGCTTCGACCCCTCCGACACCCAGGTGGCGTTGCAGGCCAGCCAGGCCAAGCTGGCCAGAACCGTGCGCGAAGTGCGCGGGCTGTACAGCAACGTCGATGCCCTCAAGGCGCAGGCGCAATCGCGCCAGGCGGCACTGAAAACCGCCCAGGACAACTTCAATCGGCGCAAGCTGCTGGCCCAGGACGGTGCGATTTCGGCCGAAGAGCTGTCCCACGCCCGCGACGACCTGACCTCGGCGCAGAGCGCGCTGGACAGCGCCCGCCAGCAACTCAACACCAGCACTGCACTGGTCGATGACACCCAGGTCGCCTCGCACCCGGAAGTCATGGCCGCCGCTGCCGAGCTGCGCCAGGCCTACCTCGATCATGCCCGCACCACCCTGGTGGCGCCGGTCACCGGCTACGTCGCCAAGCGCAGCGTGCAACTGGGCCAGCGTCTGCAACCGGGCACCGCGACCATGGCGGTGATTCCCCTGGATGAGGTGTGGATCGACGCCAACTTCAAGGAAACTCAGTTGCGCGACATGCGCATCGGGCAGCCGGTGCAGGTGACTGCCGATGTCTACGGCAGCGACGTCCAGTACCGCGGCAGCGTCGAAAGCCTCGGGGCCGGCACCGGCAGCGCCTTCGCCTTGCTGCCGGCGCAGAATGCCACCGGCAACTGGATCAAGATCGTCCAGCGCGTGCCGGTTCGCATCCGCCTCGACGGCCAGCAGCTCAAGGACCACCCGCTGCGCATCGGTCTGTCCACCGTGGTCGAAGTCGATTTGCATGATCAGAGCGGCGCGATTCTGGCCCAGCAACCGCCGCAGCAGGCCACCTACACCACCCAGGTCTACGACCAGCAACTGGGTGAGGCCGATGCGATGATCAGCCAGCTGATCCGCGACAACAGCGCCTCCGGCAAGACGGCCACACGATGAGCAACGCGGCCCCTGCGCAGTTCACCCCGCCGAGCCTGCTGCTGACCACCATTGGCCTGTCGCTGGCGACCTTCATGCAGGTGCTCGACACCACCATCGCCAACGTCGCGCTGCCGACCATTTCCGGCAACCTGGGGGTCAGCTACGAGCAGGGCACCTGGGTCATCACCTCGTTCGCGGTGAGCAACGCCATCGCCTTGCCGCTGACCGGCTGGCTGAGCCGCCGCTTCGGTGAGGTGAAGCTGTTCATCTGGGCCACCTTGCTGTTCGTGCTGGCCTCGTTTCTGTGCGGTATCGCCCAGTCGATGCCGGAGCTGGTGGGCTTTCGCGTGCTGCAAGGGGTGGTGGCAGGGCCGCTGTACCCGATGACCCAGACCTTGCTGATCGCCGTCTATCCGCCGGCCAAGCGCGGCATGGCCCTGGCCCTGCTGGCGATGGTCACGGTGGTGGCGCCGATTGCCGGGCCGATTCTCGGTGGCTGGATCACCGACAGCTACAGCTGGCCGTGGATCTTCTTCATCAACATTCCGATCGGCCTGTTCGCCGCCGCCGTGGTGCGCCAGCAGATGCGCGCACGTCCGGTGCACACCAGCCGCCAGCCGATGGACTATGTCGGCCTGCTGACGCTGATCGTCGGCGTCGGCGCGTTGCAGGTGGTGCTCGACAAGGGCAACGACCTGGACTGGTTCGAATCGCCCTTCATCATTGGCGGCAGCCTGATTTCCCTGGTGTTCCTGGTGATCTTCGTGATCTGGGAGCTGACCGACCGCCACCCGGTGGTCAACCTGCGTCTGTTCGCCTACCGCAACTTTCGCGTCGGCACCATCGTGCTGGTCGGCGGTTATGCCGGGTTCTTCGGTATCAACCTGATCCTGCCGCAGTGGTTGCAGACGCAGATGCACTACACCCCGACCTGGGCCGGCCTTGCGGTGGCGCCGATCGGCCTGCTGCCGGTGCTGATGTCGCCGTTCGTGGGCAAGTACGCGCACCGCTTCGACTTGCGTATTCTCGCCGGCCTGGCGTTTCTGGCGATCGGCGCCAGTTGCTACATGCGCGCCGGTTTCAACAGTGACGTCGACTTCCAGCACGTGGCCTTGGTGCAGTTGTTCATGGGCATTGGCGTGGCGCTGTTCTTCATGCCGACCTTGAGCATCCTGCTGTCCGACCTGCCGCCCCAGCAGATCGCCGATGGTTCGGGGCTGGCGACCTTCCTGCGCACCTTGGGCGGCAGCTTTGCCGCTTCATTGACCACCTGGATCTGGATTCGCCGCGCCGACCAGCACCACGCCTACCTCACCGAGCACATCAGCACCTACGACCCGGTGACCCGGCACACCCTCGAGCAGATGGGCGGGGCCAACCTGCAGAGCTACGCGCAGCTCGAGCAGATGGTCAACGCCCAGGCCTACATGCTGTCGACGGTGGACTACTTCACCTTGATGACGTGGATCTTCGCCGGGCTGATTCTGCTGGTGTGGTTCGCCAAGCCGCCGTTCTCGGCCAAGCCAGCGCCGGGGTCGGGCGGGCATTGAGCAGTTGCAGGGCCGCGGCGGCGCGTGGTGGTCTAGGGTGTTGGTGTCATCAGATCAGGAGATCGACATGAACAAGGTCATGCTCATCACCGGTGCCACCCGTGGCATCGGCGCTGCCACGGCGCTGTTGGCGGCCCGCGAGGGCTACCGCTTGTGCCTGAACTACCATGCCGACCAACAGGCCGCCGAGCAGGTGCTCGCGGCCGTGTGCGAACTGGGCGCCGAGGCCATCACGGTGCGCGCCGATGCCAGCGACGAGCAGCAGGTCGCGCAGTTGTTCGCCCAGCTCGACCAGCGCTTCGGCCGCCTCGACGTACTGGTCAACAACGCCGGCACCACTGACCTGCAAAGCCGCCTGGAAGGCATGGATCAAGCACGCCTGCTGCGCATGATGAAGATCAACGTGGTCGGGCCGATGCTCTGCGCTCGCCAGGCGCTGTTGCGCATGTCGCAGCGTCATGGCGGCGAGGGCGGCAGCATCGTCAATGTGTCGTCGCTGGCGGCGCGGCTCGGCTCGCCCGGCGAGTACGTCGACTACGCCGCCTCCAAAGGTGCGCTGGACACCTTCACCATTGGCCTGAGCAAAGAGCTGGCAGGCGAGGGCGTGCGGGTCAATGCCGTGCGCCCGGGCCTGATCAATACCGGCTTTCACCAGCTCAGCGGCGATGGCCAGCGGGTCAGCAAACTGCAGGCTGGCGTGCCCATGGGCCGCGGTGGTGAGGCCGAGGAAGTGGCGCAGGCGATCCTCTGGCTGGCCTCGGACAACGCCTCGTACTGCACCGGCAGCCTGCTGGATGTGGGCGGCGGGCGCTGAGCGCAGCCTCGTTCAAAGGAACGAACGGATGATCTTGCCCAGGGTCTCCATGGCTTTTTCCGTGGTCTCGGTCCAGGGGCTGCCGTAGTTCAGGCGAATGCAGTGGCCGAAGCGCTGGGTCGGCGAGAAGATCGGCCCTGGCGCGATGCTGATGCCCTGGGCCAGCGCCATCTGGAACAGTTTCAGCGCATCGACCTGCTCGGGTAACTCCAGCCACAGAAAATACCCGCCCGAAGGCTGGCTGACCCGGGTTTGCACCGGGAAATAGCGGGCAATCGCGGCCAGCATGTTGGCCTGCTGCCCCTCCAGGGCGTAGCGCAGTTTGCGCAGGTGACGGTCATAACCGCCGTGCTGCAAGTAGTCGGCGATCGCCGCCTGGGCCGGCATCGAGGCGCACAGCGAGGTCATCAGTTTGAGCCGTTCGATCTTCTGCGCGTAGCGCCCGGCGGCGACCCAGCCCACCCGATACCCCGGCGCCAGGCTCTTGGCGAACGACCCGCAGTGCATCACCAGGCCCTCGGTGTCGAAGGCCTTGGCCGGTTTTGGCGCCTGCTGGGCGTAGTACAGCTCGGCGTAGACGTCGTCTTCGATCAGCGGCACCTGGTGCTGGCGCAACAGCTCGACCAGCGCCTGCTTGCTGGTCTCGGGCATGCTTGCGCCCACCGGGTTCTGGAAGTTGGTCATGCACCACACGGCCTTGATCGGGTGCTTGTCGAGGGTCTGCGCCAACACCTCCAGGTCCATGCCCTGGCGCGGCTGCACCGGAATTTCCACGGCCTTGAGCTTGAGGCGTTCGAGCACTTGCAGGCAGGCATAGAAGGCCGGGGCTTCGATGGCTACCAGGTCACCGGGCTCGGTCACCGCTTGCAGGCACAGGTTGAGCGCTTCCAGGGCGCCGTTGGTGATCAGCAGTTCCTCCATGGGCAACATCAACCCGCCGACCATGTAGCGCAGGGCGATCTGCCGGCGCAGTTGCGGGTTGCCCGGTGACAGGTCGCTGACCACCACCTGCGGGTCCATGCTGCGCGTGGCACTGGCCAGCGAGCGCGCCAGGCGCTGCAAAGGGAACAGACTGGGGCTTGGGAACGCCGAGCCGAACGGCACGGTGGACGGGTCCTTGATCGAGTCGAGAATGGAAAACACCAGGCCGCTGACATCCACTTCGGTCGACTCACTGACCGGCGCCAGTGCCTGCGGCTCGACGAACGTGTGCGGCACGTGGCTGTTGACGAAGTACCCGGAGCGCGCGCGGGCGCGGATCAGGCCGCGGCGCTCGAGCAGGTAGTAGGCCTGGAACACCGTCGAAGGGCTGACCCCGTGGGTCTGGCTGGCATAGCGCACGGAAGGAATCCGCTGTCCTGGGCCCAGCACGCCACTGCGGATCAGTTCAGCGATGTCATCGGCAAAGCGTTCGTAGCGTTTCATGGCGGCTCGGCGGGCAGATCAAGTGGACGGGGCGGTTGATTCAACCGCCTGCCACTATGGCTGTCGAGCTGTTTTCAGCACAGGCTCAGTAATTGCGAATAACACCGTATCAGTGGCATTGGCCAGGTTCAGATGACCGAACCTTGAACGCTGGCCTTGAGGTGCTTGCGGCTGTCGCGCGCACCGGCCACGGTCAGCGCATCGGCTTCGGCCTCGGTGATCGGCACGCGCAGATCATCCAGCAGCGCGACCGACATGCGCAGTTGCTCGTCGGTGATGATCTCGATCTGCGCACCCTCGGCCTCGAGCGTGCGCTCGGCGCCGATCAGGGTGCAGCGATGGGTGGTTGCATCGATCTGGACAGGCATGGCGAACTCCTTTCGGTTTGGCTGACAGGCGTGAGACTGCGCGGTGGCGGCGGTTGCTGCATCGACGCGCTGAACGGCGCCGATGGCACTCGGCTTGAGGTGCAGGGTCCATGCTCTATCAGCAGGCTGGAGACGCTTCGATGGATGACTGGCTGGAAAAGGTCTGGGCAGCGGTGACGGACGAGTTCGCCGACATCACCGATGCGCAGGAAGTGGCGCGTATTCTGGTGCGCCTGCTGATGGCCGCGGTGCTCGGTGCCGTACTGGGTTTCGAGCGCGAGCACCGCGGCAAGTCGGCCGGGGTGCGCACGCACATGCTGGTGTCGCTGGGGGCTGCGTTGTTCGTCCTGGCGCCGAGCATGGCCGGTGCCGACGAGCAGGCCTTGAGCCGGGTGATTCAGGGCATCGTCGCCGGTATCGGCTTTCTCGGTGCGGGCACCATCCTCAAGGGCAATGGCAGCGATCCCAGTCACGTCAAAGGACTGACCACGGCTGCAGGGCTATGGATGACGGCGGCGATCGGTACGGCGGCGGGGATGGGGCGCGAAGCCACGGCGTTGATCAGTACGCTGCTGGCGCTGCTGGTGCTGAGCAGCATGCCGGCGCTGGTCGAGCGGATGGGCGGGGAGCATGAGGAAAAGAAAAAGGAAGAAGGCACCAAGCACTGAGGGGAGCCTAAGCTCCCCTCAAAGTCGATTGCCTGCTCTTTTTATTGTTCGTGACGCGCCGATTGTTGTTTTTGTTGGCGTGTCCGGGTGGAGCGGTGGCCCCCATCCGGGGCACAAGAGCAAACGTATTTTTTTGAGCGCTGACGGGCATTCATCATTGCTGATCCAACCGTGGCTGCCGCTACCTGAGGGTAGTTTTGTTGTTCTGTGCCAGGCTGCGGGGCTGTGACCCCGGGAAAACCCTTCTACTTCAAAAAGATCTGCTTGCTACGCTTCTGCCGTGTTGTTCTTGTTATGTCAGAACCGTTATCTGTTGTTTTTATTGGGTGAGGCATTTGTTGTTCTTGTTATGCAGGAATACATAGCAGGTGGCGTGCCAACTTTTAAGAATCCTTTAAAATCAACAGGTTATGGTTTGCGTGCGACATTTTGCCTCGGTGAATTCTGTCGATTTGTTTCCCTGTTACCCGATTTTTCGCTGGAAATTGGGGTGGGGTAACACTTCCCGAAACACATCGGTGCACGCGGTGCACCTTTTCAGCCGCCGGTGCGCGCCCGCGCGACCCGTGAACCGCTGACGCGACCGAGCACCGCGCTGATGCGGTGCCCGGCGGCTATCAGCAGGTCGAGGTCGATACCGGTTTCCACCCCCAGGCCCTGCAACAGGTACACGAGGTCTTCGGTGGCCACGTTGCCGGTGGCGCCCTTGGCATACGGGCAGCCGCCGAGCCCGGCCACCGAGCTGTCGAATACCCCGATACCCTCCAGCAAGCTGGCATACACATTGGCTACGGCCTGGCCATAGGTGTCGTGGAAATGCCCGGCCAGTTGTGAGCGCGGCACCCGGGCACCGACCACCTCGAACAGGCGTCGAGTGGCGCCGGCGGTGCCGGTGCCCAACGTGTCACCCAGCGACACCTGGTAACACCCCATGGCCATCAGCGCCTCGGCCACCGGCGCCACTTCTTCGGCACGCACCTCACCCTGGTAGGGGCAACCGAGCACGCACGAGACATACCCGCGCACCCGTACACCCTCGGCTTGGGCGCGCGCCATGATCGGTTCGAAGCGTTGCAGGCTCTGCTGGATCGAGCAGTTGATGTTGCGCTGGGAAAACGCCTCGCTGGCGGAGGCGAACACCGCCACTTCACGCACGCCGGCGGCCAGGGCGTCTTCCAGCCCACGCAGGTTTGGCGCCAGTGCGGCATAGGTCACCCCCGGGCGCGGCGTCAGCCCGGCGAACACCTCGGCAGAGCCGGCCATCTGCGGTACCCACTTGGGCGAGACGAAGCTGCCCACCTCGATGTAGCTCAGGCCGGCGGCGGCGAGGTCATCGACCAGGCGTACCTTGTCGGCCACGCTGATCGGCTGGGCTTCGTTCTGCAAGCCGTCGCGCGGCCCGACTTCCACCAGTTGCACAGAGCGCGGCAGTGACATGGCGTGGTTCCTTGGGCATCAAGCAATGGAAGAGGGGGCATCGCTGGCGCTGGCCAAGGCCTGCTCGCAGCGTTCCTGGGCGGTGTCCAGCTCAAGGTGCATCTGCTGGATGTCGAGCATCTGCTGTTCGAGTTGCGCGCGCCGCTCGGCAATTTTCGCCAGCATGCTGTGCAACTGGCGGGTGTTACCGCCGCTTGGGTCGTACAGGCTGATCAGGTCGCGGCACTCGGCGAGCGAGAAACCAATGCGCTTGCCGCGCAGAATCAGCTTCAAGGTGACTTTGTCGCGGGCGCTGTAGATGCGCTCAAGACCACGCCGCTCGGGGCTGATCAAGCCCTGTTCCTCGTAGAAGCGGATGGCGCGGGTGGTGATGTCCAGCTCGCGGGAAAGGTCGGAAATGCTGTAGGTCGGGTGGCTCATGGTCAGGCTCGCAGGGAAGGGCTGCACGGCGTAGCCGCCACGCTACTGCCAGCCTTACGTAAACGTCAAGCTGAGCTGACTTGAGCGTTCATATGAATAACCCCATGGCATTACACCGTTGGTATTGACCCATTGCCTGGCAACCTTCTGCCAACGGTTGAACATTCCTGTGGAACGACTGCCGCCGATTGCTCTCATAAGAGTCAGACTCGGCCACCCAGGCCTGCTGAACACGATGGTCTGTATGAGATGACTTCTTTACCCGACGGCGCCGTAGAGCGCCGCAAAGCTGATTCCCCTGGCTTCTTGCGTGAGGGCGGGACAGTTGCAACCTTGCTTCAGACACTCGACTGGTCGAACTCGCCGCTGAGCGCTCCCGATCAGTGGTCTGCCAGTTTGCAGACAGTGATGGCCACGATTCTGCCAGCCAAGGCGCAGATCGTGCTGTTCTGGGGGCCGGAGTACATCGCCTTGTACAACGATGCCTACGCCCCGACCATCGGCGCCAAGCATCCCAAGGCCCTCGGACGCCCTGCTCAAGAAAACTGGAGCGAGCTGTGGGACGACCTCGAGCCGCTGCTGCGCGGTGTGCGCGAGACCGGCGAGACCTTCTCGGCCCACGACCGGCCTTTCTATATAGAACGGCGCGGCCTGGGTGAGACGGCCTGGTTCGATGTGTCCTATTCGCCAGTGCGTGAGGCCGATGGCAGCGTCGGCGGTATTTTGTGCATCGTCACCGAAACCACCGAGCGGGTGCAGTTCGAGCGCCGTCAGGCGTTTTTGCTGGAGCTCGGCCGGACCCTGCCGGCGCTGCGCGATGCGGCGCAGATCGAGGCGCTGGCGGTCAGTCGACTGGGTGAGTACCTGGGCGCCTCGCGGGTGTTCTTCGCCCAGGACCTGGGCGATGCCAGGCAGTTCGTCATCGAGCACCAGTGGCTCGACGGCGCGCCGTCGATGGCCGGCCAGCACGCCTACGCCCGCTTCGGCGAGCGGCTGCACGAACGGCTCAGCGCAGGCGAGCGGATACTCGGTGATTTCGCCGCCGGCGAGCAGGCCGATCTCTGCGCAAGCCTGTTGCTGCCCGTGGCCGGTGGCAGTGGTCTGGAAGTCACCCTGGCGGTGCACTTCCATACCCCACATGCGTTTCTCGAAGATGAATGCCTGCTGATCGAGGAAACCGCCAAGCTGGCCTGGTCGGCCATCACCCATGCCCGCGCCGAGGCCAGCCTGGTCGCCCTCAACGCCAGCCTCGAGCAGCGCGTGGCCAGCGTGCTGGCCCAGCGTGAAGCGTCGCTGGTGCAGCTGCATGAAGCGCGCAAGATGGAAATGATCGGCCAGCTCACTGGCGGCATCGCCCACGACTTCAACAACATGCTCACGCCGATCATCGCCTCGATGGAGCTGGTGCAGCGGCGGCTGCCGGATGACCGTTCGCAGCGCCTGGTCAACAGCGCCCTGCAGGCGGCCGATCGGGCCCGCACCCTGGTCGGTCGGCTGCTCACCTTCGCTCGCCGGCAGACCCTCAAGCCGCAGGTGGTGAGCCTGGCCGAGCTGATCGATGACATGCGCGAACTGATCGCCCGCTCGCTGGGCCCGACCATCGCTGTGCAGGTCGCGGTCGACGCGGACTTGCCTGGGGTGGTCATCGATCCGGGGCAACTGGAACTGGCGCTGCTCAATCTGGTGGTCAACGCGCGCGACGCGATGCCCGAGGGTGGGCGTGTGCAGATTCGCGCAGGTGTAGCCGATGAAAGCACCGCGCGTCCCGCCGGCATCGTCGCCGGTCAGGTGATCTGGCTGCAGGTCGCAGACAACGGCTGTGGCATGGACGAAAGCGTTCTGGCGCGTTGCTTCGAGCCGTTCTATTCAACCAAGGCGGTGGGCCAGGGCACAGGCCTCGGGCTGCCGATGGTGCAGGGCCTGGCGGTGCAGTCCGGCGGTGGCTTTACCGTGCGCTCGCGGCTGCGCCAGGGCACTGAGGCGACCCTATGGCTGCCGGCAAGTGAAGCGCCAACGCTGCCCCGCGAGAGTGACGTGCAACTGTCGCCGACCGCCTTGTGCAGTGCCCACGTGCTGCTGGTCGACGACGAAGACATGGTTCGCCAGGCCACCGCGCTGCAGCTGCGTGACCTCGGCTACCAGGTCACCGAAGCGCAGAGCGCCGCGCAGGCGCTGCAGCTGATCGATCAAGGCCTGGCGCTGGATCTGCTGGTCACCGATCAGGTCATGGCAGAAACCACCGGCGCCGAGCTGGCGCAGCAGTTGCGCCAGCGCATGGCCGACCTGCCGGTGCTGATCATCACCGGCTACGCCAACCTCAGCCCCGCCGAACTGCACGGCTTCGAAGTGCTGCGCAAACCGTTCCGCCGCGCCGAGCTGGCGCACAGTCTGGCGCGGTTGCAAGAGCTGAAGCTGGGCTAGGGGCCGGGGCCTGCTGCCACGCAGCACGGTCTTGAGCCGCGAAAGCGCGTCGATTGATCACCTCCTGGGCCAAACGGAGGCAAGCCCCTACAGCAACGCCCACAAGCGCTCATCGGTGAAATCATCGATCACCAGTTGCGCCCCGGCTTCGCGCAGCCGTTGCGGGGTCTGGGTGGTGGCAAGCGCAACTGTGTAGATGCCCGCCGCACTGGCGGCGGCGACGCCGGGCAGGGAGTCTTCGAAGGCCAGCGCCTGTTCGGCCTGTGCTCCCAGGCGCTGCAGGCCGGTGAGGTAGGGCAGTGGGTCGGGTTTGGCGCGGGCCAGTTCTTCGGCCACCAGCACATGCTCGAAAGCATCACCCAGGCCCATGGCACTGAGCATGTGCTCGGCGTTCAGCCGCGGCGCGTTGGTCACCACGCACAGCCCCATGTGCTGGCTGCGAGCATGTTCCAGTACGCGCAGCAGCCCCGGCATGGGCTGCAACTGCGGCGTCCGCTCGCGGAACAAGGCTTCCTTGCGCTCTGCCAGGGCCTGGCGCTGGCCAGCACTCAAGGCGGGGAACAAATCTGCGAACAGCTCGGTATTGGCTCGGCCACTGACCTTGGCGTCGAACTCGGCCTGGCTCAGTTGCCGGCCATCGTGTTCGTGCAGCAACTCACGGAAGGCTTGCAGGTGCAGGGTGTCAGTGTCGGTGAGGGTTCCGTCGAGGTCGAACAACAACGCGCAGGGCATGCAGGCTCCAGGGGAATGATCGCTAAGCGCGCCATGATACCCACCTTGGCCGATGAACAGGGCTATTCAGCGAGTACGGAAAAGAGTACAAATGTGCTCCATGGATACCTTGACCCCCAAACGCCGGGCGATCCTCGAGTTCATTCGCGAGCGCATCGCCGACCACAACCAGCCGCCAAGCCTGGCCGATATCGCCACGCGCTTCGGTTTCGCCTCGCGCAGTGTCGCGCGCAAGCACGTCAGCGCCTTGAGCGAGGCGGGTTATATCGATGTCACGCCCAATCAGGCCCGCGGCATCCGCCTGGCCAATGCCCTGCGGCGTCCCGAATTGCTGGAGCTGCCGGTGCTCGGTCGGGTCGCCGCCGGTGCGCCGATCGGCCCTGATCTGGACATCCACGAGCAACTGCTGATCGACCCGAGCCTGTTCCGCCGCACCCCGGACTACCTGCTCAAGGTGCGCGGCGACTCGATGATCGGCGACGGCATCCTCGATGGCGACCTGGTCGGCATCCGTCAGCAGGGCGAAGCCCATGACGGGCAGATCGTCGTCGCCCGCCTCGATGGCGAGGTCACCATCAAGCGCTTGCAGCGCAGTGCCGAGGGCTACCGGCTGATGCCGCGCAACCCGGCCTATGCCCCGATCGAGGTCGGCGCCGACCGCGAACTGGTCATCGAAGGGGTGTTCTGCGGTCTGGTGAGGCGCGACTGATGGGCGCGGTGGTCGATCTCGAGCGTCTGCTCGAACAACGCCAGGTCTGGCGCGGTAGGCAGACGCAGGTTCGACCCCAGGGGCTGCAACCGACCGGCCACGCCCAGCTCGATCAGCAATTGCCTGAAGGCGGCTGGCCGGTGGCGGCGCTCAGTGAACTGCTGCTGGCCAGCGCCGGCTGCGGGGAATTGCACCTGCTCTGGCCAACCCTGGCCCGGCTTACCAGCGAGCGACAACGGGTGGTGCTGGTCGCGCCGCCGTTCATTCCCTATGCCCCGGCGTGGCTTGCCGCAGGCGTCGACCTGCGCTGGCTGGCGGTGATCGACGCCTCGGCGCAAGAGGTGTTGTGGGCTGCCGAGCAGTGTTTGCGGTCGGGCAGTTGCGCGGCGGTACTGTGCTGGCCAGCCCAGGCCGACGACCGTGCCCTGCGCCGCTTGCAGGTGGCCGCGCAAACCGGCAACGCCCTGGGCATCGCCTGCCGGCCATTGCAGGCCGCGGGCAATCCGTCGCCTGCGGCGCTGCGCATCGCCATCGATGCGCGCCCAGCGCAGTGGCGGGTGCTCAAGTGCCGGGGTGGGCAGGCGCCCAGCACGCCGCTGGCCCGTCCCCGGCAGGGCAGATGACCGATGCTCTGGGCCTGTATCGTCCTGCCGCAACTGGCACTGGACACGGTGCTGCGCGACCGCGACGACCCGCACACGCCGCTGGTGCTGCTCGGCGGCCCGACGCAGCGGCGGGTCCTGCAAGCGGTCAATGGCGCCGCGGCAGCGCTGGGCCTGCGGGCCGGGCAGAGCCTGACTGCCGCGCGTGCCCTGGCCGACGGTTTCAACTGCGTCGAGGCTGATCCGGCGCGCATCGAGCAGGTCGAGCAGATGCTCGCCGCCTGGGCCTACGGCTACAGCGCCCAGGTCAGCCTGCATTATCCGCGCACGCTGTTGCTGGAAGTGGGCTCAAGCCTGCAACTGTTCGGCAGCTGGGCGCAGGTACAGGCGCGCATGCGCGAACAGTTGCAGGGCTTTGGCTTGCGCCAGCGCATCGTCCTGGCGGCCAACCCAGTGGCGGCGCGCATGCTCGCCAACGCCCATGACGGGCTGGCCGTGACCACGCCCGAGCAGACTCGCGCGGCGCTGGCACAGTTGCCGATCGAGCGCAGTGGCTTGCCCGGTGAAGTGGCCGAAGCGTTCGCCCGCATGGGCCTGCGCCGTGTGCAGCAGGTGCTGGAGTTGCCGCGCGAGGCCTTGGCCCGACGCTTCCCTGCCAGTGTGCAACTGCATCTGGATCAACTGCTCGGGCTGCGCCGCCTGCCCTTGGCCTTCTATGAGCCGCCACAGCGCTTCGATGCCTTCGTGGAGCTGAACTTCGATGTCGAATCGCATGAGGCGCTGCTGTTTCCATTGCGCCGGCTGATCGCTGACCTGGCAGTGTTTCTGCTCGGCCGCGATTGCGGGGTGCAGCGGCTTGACCTGCACCTGGAGCACGCGCAAGGGCAAAGCACCTTGCTCAAGGTCGGCCTGCTGAGCGCCGAGCGCGATGCCGGCTTGCTGTTCGAACTGGCCCGCGGTCGCCTGGAAGCGCTGCGCATTCCGGCACCGGTGCGCAAGCTGCGCCTGCAAGTCGATGACCTGCCGCGTTTCGTGCCCAGCCACCAGGGCCTGTTCGACCCGCGCGCGGCCCAGGCGCAATCCTGGGAGCAACTGCGCGAACGCCTGCGCGCGCGCCTTGGCGATACCGCGGTCAATGGCCTGAGCGTGCATTCCGACCATCGCCCCGAGCAGGCCTGGCGCAGTGCCGAGGCCGCCCAGGGCCTTGCCCTCGGTCCACTCGCCGGGCAACGCCCGGGCTGGTTGCTGGCTGACCCGCAGAAGCTTGCGCCGAGCACCTTCACCGTGCTCGGTCAGCCCGAGCGCATCGAGTCGGGTTGGTGGGATGGCAGCGACGTGCGCCGCGACTATTTCCGCATCGAAACCCGCGAAGGGTTGCGCGGCTGGGCCTACCAGGACATCGCCCAGCCCGGCCAGCTGTGGCTGCAAGGCTGGTTCGCATGAATGACCTGCCGCCTTACGCCGAGCTGCACTGCCTGTCGAACTTCAGTTTCCAGCGCGGCGCCTCGAGCTGCGACGAACTGATGCAGCGTGCTGCCCAACAGGGCTACCAGGCCCTGGCGATCACCGATGAATGCACCCTGGCCGGCATCGTCCGGGCCTGGCAGGCGGCCAAGCACCACGGCCTGAAGCTGATCATCGGCAGCGAACTGCGTGTGCTGCAGGGCCCCGAACTGGACGGCCCCGGGCTGGACGGCCTCAAACTGGTCCTGCTGGTGGAAAACCTCTGCGGCTATCAGAACCTCTGCGCGCTCATCACCCGCGCCAGACGCCGGGCCGGCAAAGGCCAGTACCTGTCGTTGCGCGAAGACTTCCCTGGTCAGGTCGAGGGCTTGCTGGCGCTGTGGCTGCCCGATGCCACTGGCGACCCGGAAGCGGGGGCCTGGCTGCGCGAGGTGTTCGGTGAGCGCCTGTGGCTGGGCGTGCACCTGCACCGCGGCGCCGACGATGACCAGCAGCGGGCCCTGGCCGGGCGTTTGGCACAGCGACTGAATATTCGTCCGGTCGCCTGTGGCGATGTGCACATGCACGTGCGAGGTCGCCGCGCCCTGCAAGACTGCCTCACCGCCATTGGCCTGGGTTGCAGCGTGTTCGACGCCGGCACCCGGCTGTTCGCCAATGGCGAGCGCCACCTGCGCAGCCTGGCGCAACTGGCCGAGCTGTATCCCCCGGCCTGGTTGAACGAAACGCTGTCGATCGCAGGGCGCTGCCAGTTCGATCTTGGCGAGCTGCGCTACCAGTACCCCCGTGAACTGGTGCCCCATGGGCACACGCCGAGCAGTTGGCTGCGCCACCTGTGTGCCGAGGGCTTGCCCAGGCGCTGGCCGCACGGCCCAAGCGACAAGGTGCACCAGGCCCTCGAGCGTGAGCTGGCGCTGATCGAGGAACTGGCTTACGAAAGCTACTTCCTAACCGTGCACGACATCGTCGCCTTCGCCCGCAGCCAGCACATTCTCTGCCAGGGGCGTGGCTCGGCGGCCAACTCGGTGGTGTGCTATGTGCTGGGTATCACCGAACTCGACCCGATGACCCACCGCCTGCTGTTCGAACGTTTCTTGTCGCGCGAGCGTAACGAGCCGCCCGACATCGATGTGGATTTCGAGCACGAGCGCCGCGAAGAGGTGATCCAGTACGTGTTTCGTCGGTATGGCCGCCAGCGCGCCGCGCTGACTGCGGTGGTCAGCACGTATCACGCCGCAGGCGCGGTGCGCGACATCGCCCGGGTGCTCGGCCTGCCGGGCGATCAGGTCGATGCGCTGGGCAAGTGCTGCGGGCGCTGGACCGATCACATCCCCGATGCGCAGCGCCTGGCCGAGGCGGGCTTCGACGCCGAGAGCCCCTGGCTCAAGCGCATTCTGATTCTGGCCGGCGAGCTGATCGGTTTTCCCCGGCATCTATCGCAGCACCCAGGCGGCTTCGTCATCAGCGAACAACCCTTGCACCAGCTGGTGCCGGTGGAAAACGCGGCGATGGCCGAGCGTACGGTGATTCAGTGGGACAAGGATGACCTGGACATGGTCGGGCTGCTCAAGGTCGACGTGCTGGCCCTGGGCATGCTCAGCGCCTTGCGCCGCTGCTTCGACCTGATTCGCCTGCACCGTGGCCGTCAGCTGACCCTGGCGACCATCCCCAGTGAAGACCCGGCCACCTACGCGATGATCAGCCGCGCCGACACCATGGGCGTGTTCCAGATCGAATCCCGAGCGCAGATGGCCATGTTGCCGCGGCTCAAGCCGCAAACCTTCTATGACCTGGTGATCGAAGTGGCGATCGTGCGCCCTGGGCCGATTCAGGGCGACATGGTGCACCCGTACCTGCGCCGGCGGCTCGGCGAGGAACCGATCAGTTATCCGTCACCGGCGCTCAAGGCAGTGTTCGAGCGGACCCTGGGCGTGCCGTTGTTCCAAGAGCAGGTGATGGAACTGGCGATGGTCGCCGCCGATTACAGCCCAGGCGAAGCCGACCAGTTGCGTCGCAGCATGGCCGCCTGGAAACGCCACGGTGGCCTGGAGCCGCACCGCAAGCGCCTGCTAGACGGCATGCTGCGCAATGGCTATGAAGTGGCCTTCGCCGAGCGCGTGTTCGAGCAGATCAAGGGCTTTGGCAGCTATGGCTTTCCCGAGTCCCACGCCGCCAGCTTCGCCTTGCTGTGCTATGCCAGCAGTTGGCTGAAGTGCCACGAACCAGCGATCTTCACCTGCGCCTTGGTCAACAGCTGGCCCATGGGTTTCTACAGCCCCGATCAGTTGCTGCAGCACGCGCGCCGCCAGGGCATCGAGGTGCGTCCGGTGGATGTCGCCCACAGCCAGTGGGATTGCACGCTGGAGCCAGATGCCGAGGGGCAGTTGAGCATTCGCCTGGGCCTGCGGCAAATACGCGGCTTCATCGAAGCCGATGCCCAGCGCTTGGTGCAGGCACGCGCGGCGCGGCCCTGGCAGGATGTCGAAGACCTCTGCCTGCGCGGCGCACTGGATGCGCGGGCCCGCGCCCGGCTGGCCGATGCCGGGGCTCTGCGCGGCCTGGCTCGGCACCGGCATGAGGCGCGCTGGGCGGTGGCCGCGGTACAGGCGCAGTTGCCGCTGTTCGCCGAGGTCAGGAGCACCGCCGAACCTGCTGTGGCCTTGCCGGCGCCGAGTGTTGGCGAGGACGTTGCCGCCGATTACCAGGCGCTGGGCACCACCCTTGGGCCGCATCCACTGGCCTTGCTGCGCCCACGGCTGCGCGCGCTGGGTTGTCGCAGCGCCGCCGAGCTGGATGCCCTGGAGCATGGCGATCAGCTCGCCATGGCTGGCCTGGTGGTGGGCCGGCAGCGGCCGCAGACCGCCAGTGGGGTGACCTTCGTCACCTTGGAAGACGAGTTCGGGCTGGTCAATGTGGTGGTGTGGCGCGAGCTTGCCGAACGGCAACGCCAGGCCCTGGTTGGCTCACAGTTGCTCAAGGTCAGCGGGCGCCTGGAGCGACAAGGCGAAGTCCGCCACTTGATCGCCCGGCGCCTGGATGACATCAGCCCGCTTTTGGGCGGGCTGAGCGTGCACAGCCGCGACTTCCACTAGGCTCAGACGATTTCCAGACGCTGCTTGTGGCTGGGCGGTGCGAAGGCCTCGTCGATGATCTGCAAGTCTTCCTCGGTCAGGCGCAAGGCGCCGGCGGCGGCGTTGAGTTGCACGTGCTCGGGGCTGACCGCCTTGGGAATGGCGATCACTCCACCGCCGTAGGTGGCCCAGGCCAGACACACCTGCGCGACGGTCGCGCCATGGCTTTCGGCGACCTCCTGCAAGCGTGGGTGGCGCAAGAGGCGACCGCCTTGGGCCAGTGGGCAGTAGGCCATGACCGGCATCCGTTGCGCGCGGCTCCAGGGCAGCAGGTCGAACTCGATCCCGCGCTGGCTGGGGTTGTACAGCACCTGGTTGGCGGCGCAGTCGGCGCTGGGCAGGCCTTGAACATCGGCCAGGTCGAAGTTGGACACGCCCCAGGCGCCGATCTTGCCTTGCTCGCGCAGGCGCTCGAAGGCCTCGATGGTTTCTTCGAGCGGGTGCTGGCCGCGCCAGTGCAGCAAGTACAGGTCGATGTAATCGGTACCCAGGCGCTTGAGGCTGCGCTCGCAGGCCTCGGGCACACCGCGGCGGCTGGCGTTGTGCGGGTAGACTTTGCTGACCAGGCAGACGCTGTCACGGCGCCCGGCAATGGCTTGGCCCACCACCTCTTCGGGGCCGCCTTCTGCATACATTTCCGCGCTGTCGATAAGGGTCAGGCCGAGGTCGATGCCCTGTTGCAGCGCTGCCACTTCGGCTGCGCGCTGATCGCTACGCTCGCCCATGTACCAGGTTCCCTGGCCGATGACCGGCACCTCGCAACCTGCCAGTTTCATGTACTGCATGTCACCTCCGGTGTCTGAGTATGGGATAGCACGACCTCGAGCAAGGCCTGGGCGGCGGTGGAGAGTTTCTGCTCGCTCAAGGCCATCACGCCGATTCGCCGCTCGACGCAGGGCTCGACCAAGGTCACGCAGCGCGCGCCGAGTTCCTGCATTTGGCGAATGCACAAGGCGGGTACGGCGCTCACGCCAAGGCCGCTGGCAACCATGCGGCCGATGGTCGACAGCTGATGGCTTTCAAAGGCCACCGCCAGGCTGCCGGCCGCCACTGGGGCATGTTCTTCCAGCAGCAGACGCACCGCAGACGGGCGCTGCAAGGCAATGAAGTCCTGGGCGAGCAATTGCGCCCAGCTGACCTGCGGTTGTTCGGCCAACGCGGAGTCGGCCGGTACCACAGCGACGAAACGGTCCATATAGAGCGGGTAGAAACGCAAACCTTCACCACTGTCAGGCTCGAAGCCGATGCCTAGTTCGACGCGGCGATGGCGCACCAGTTCAAGTACTTGTTCGTTGATCACGTCGTGCACGGTGACGTTCACCTTCGGGTAGCGCTGGCGAAACACCTTCAGGGCCGGCGGCAGCAGGTTGCCGGCGAACGAGGGCATGGCCGCCACCGCGACTCGCCCCAACTGCAGGGTGAAGCGCTGGCGCAGCATCTGTTCAGTGTCGTCCCATTCGGCCAGCAGCCGCCGCGCCAAGGGCAGCAGCACCTCGCCTTCGGCGGTCAGGCTGACGCTGCGCGTGGTGCGGGTGAGCAGGGCGCCGCCGAGGTTTTCTTCCAGCGCTTTGATGGTCAGGCTCAGCGCGGGTTGCGAAATATGCAGGTGCTCGCTGGCCTGGGCGAAGCTCTGGTATTTGGCCACGCTGACGAAAGCGCGAAGCTGTTTGACGTTCATGGACCCTCGAGGTGTCAGGAAAACTTATCAATCCATCAATTAATCAAAATTAACAAATCAGTAGCCTGGCCTGATGATGGCGGCCATGTCTCTCCCACACAAGGCGAACGAGCAATGGCTGGACTGGACAAGCGTGTAGCAACCTATGAAGAGGCCCTCGAAGGGCTTACCGACGGCATGACTGTCCTGGCCGGCGGCTTTGGCCTGTGTGGCATTCCGGAAAACCTCATCGCCGAGATCAAGCGCCGTGGTGTCAGTGGCCTGACGGTGGTCTCCAACAACTGCGGCATCGACGGCTTCGGCCTCGGCGTGCTGCTCGAAGACCGGCAGATCCGCAAGATGATCGCCTCCTACGTGGGCGAAAACGCCGAGTTCGAGCGGCAATTGCTCAGCGGCGAGTTGGAAGTGGAACTGACTCCGCAGGGCACGCTGGCCGAGAAAATGCGCGCTGGCGGTGCCGGGATTCCAGCGTTCTTCACCGCAACCGGTTATGGCACCCCGGTGGCCGAAGGCAAGGAAGTGCGCCAGTTCAATGGCCGCCCGTACATCCTCGAAGAGGCCATCACCGGCGACTTCGCCATCGTCAAGGGCTGGAAGGCCGATCACTTCGGCAACGTCGTGTACCGCCACACCGCGCAGAACTTCAACCCGCTGGCGGCGACCGCCGGGCGCATCACCGTGGTCGAGGTGGAAGAGCTGGTCGAGCCCGGCGTGCTGCTGCCGGCAGAAATCCACACACCAGGCATTTTCGTCGACCGGGTCATCGTCGGTCAGTTCGAGAAACGTATCGAGAAGCGCACCCTCAAGGCCTGAGCGCCCTTGTCTTTCCCTGAATGAGAATCCGCACATGGCACTGACCCGCGAACAGATGGCGCAACGCGTCGCCCGTGAACTCAAGGATGGTTACTACGTGAACCTGGGCATCGGTATTCCCACCCTGGTGGCCAACTACGTGCCCGCCGGCATGGATGTGATGCTGCAGTCGGAGAACGGCTTGCTCGGCATGGGCGAATTTCCCACCGCCCAAACCCTTGACCCGGACATGATCAACGCTGGCAAACAGACCGTCACCGCCCGCCTGGGCGCGTCGGTGTTCGATTCGGCGCAATCGTTCGCCATGATCCGCGGCGGCCATGTCGACCTTACCGTGCTCGGTGCCTTCGAGGTCGATGTGCAGGGCAACATTGCCTCGTGGATGATTCCCGGCAAGCTGGTCAAGGGCATGGGCGGGGCGATGGACCTGGTGGCCGGCGCCGAGAACATCATCGTCACCATGACCCACGCGTCCAAGGACGGGGAATCGAAGCTGCTCGATCGCTGCAGCCTGCCGCTGACCGGTGCCGGCTGCATTCGCAAGGTGCTGACCGACCTGGCGTACCTGGAAATCGTCGACGGCGCCTTCGTGCTGCGCGAAACCGCGCCCGGGGTGACGGTGGAAGAGGTGAGGGCCAAGACCGCCGGGCGTCTGCTGGTGCCCGACGATGTGCAGGAAATGACCTTCCCCGCGGACGTTGCCTGACCCGTCGGCCGACTGCGTGAATGCGCAGTCGGCCGAGGACGATCACTCCACGGCGACCCGCGCGCGGGTGTGGCGATCAGCCTTGTACTGCATCGCCACCGCCGGCGCCGGCTTGGCCGCGCCGGTCTCCAGCCACTGGCGCATCCGGCTCGCGTCGGCGAAGTGGGTGTACTTGCCGAACGCATCGAGAATCACCATGGCAACCGGGCGGTTGTCCATGCGCGTCAGCAGCACCAGGCAGTGCCCGGCTTCGTTGGTGAAGCCGGTCTTGGTCAGCTTGATGTCCCAGTTGCTCTTGTTCACCAGGTGATCGGTGTTGCGAAAGCCCAAGGTGTAGTTGGGTTTGCTGAAGGCCACGGTCTTCTCACGGGTGGTCGACAGCTGGCTGAGCAGCGGGTACTTGCGCGAGGCCAGCAGCAGCTTGCTCAGGTCGCGCGCTGTCGACACGTTCTGCGTCGACAGCCCGGTCGGCTCGACATAGCGCGTGTGGCTCATGCCCAGGCTGCGCGCCTTGGCGTTCATGGCCTTGATGAAGGCCGGATAGCCACCCGGATAATGGTTGGCCAGGCTGGTGGCGGCGCGGTTTTCCGATGACATCAGGGTGATCAGCAAGGTCTCGCGGCGGCTCAGTTCACTGCCCAGGCGCACACGCGAATAGATGCCTTTCATGTCCGGGTTGTTGGCGATGGTCATGCTGAGCATTTCTTCCATCGGCAACTTGGCATCGAGCACCACCATGGCGGTCATCAGCTTGGTGACCGAGGCGATCGGCCTGACCCGTTCGGCATGGCTGGAGTACAGTTCCTTGCCGGTGTTGAGGTCGATCAGCAAGGCGCTGCCGGAGGCCAGGTGCAAGCTGCTCGGGTCACGCTGAACCTGAGCGGGGGGTTGTGCAGCAGCGGTCGACGGTAAGGTCGCAGTTCCTGTGAACAACAGCAGCAGGCTGAGGATGGACAGGGAAGTTTTCACGTTAAGGCTCACTAAAAGTTGTTATGTCGTTGGCTGTGCAAGGGTTTCCCCCTCAAAAACCGGCGCATTGTGGAGTATGGGCCAGGCGCTGTCGATTGCTCGTCGAGCAGGCCGCTGCAGATGAAAAAACCTTCATCCGTTCGTCGGCAAAGTGGCTTGTTTGAAGTAAAAAAACCGGCGGCTGGGCGGCCGCCGGCTATGGCTGTATCGGTTGATCTCATATCCGCATCTATGAGTTGCCCATCACCAGCGTGGCGGGCCGTAGTAGTAACCCGGCGGCGGGCCGTAATAACGGTAGTGCGGCGGTGGCGGGGGCGGCATCGGTTCGTAGCGCTCGACCACATAGGGCTGGTAGTACACCGGCGGGGGCGGCGCCTGGACATACACCGGCGGCGGCGGGTAATAGGCGCGTTCGCGCTCGACGTACACCGGCCGGTCGTGCCCACCCGACACCGCCGCGCCGACCACTGCCCCAACCACCGCTGCGCCCAGTACCGGGCCAGCACCGCGCCAGCCGCCGTGGGCAGCCGCCGGCCCGCTCAGGGCCAGGGCGCCGATCAGCAGGGCAATCGCGGGTAGGTGACGCTTCATGTTCGATCCTCGCAAGGCACCCCACGGTCTGGGGCGTACCACTATGACCGCGAATTCGTGCACTTGCGCACGACCGCAGGGTAAAGGTTGTGTAAGGTCGGACCAGCGGCCCGATCACTGCCGCGCCCCCGTATCCAAGGACCCCGCACATGACGTTGACGCCCAGCACCGCTACCCAGCTCTGCATATCACTGGCCGGACGCCCCGGCAGCTTTGGCATTCGCTTTCACAATCACCTGTACGAGCAACTGGGCCTGGACTACTACTACAAGGCCATGACCACCCAGGACTTGCCGGCCGCCATCGCCGGCATCCGTGCTCTGGGTATCCGCGGCTGCGGCGTATCGATGCCCTTCAAGGAGGCGTGCATGGCCCTGGTCGATGCCATCGACCCCTCGGCCGCCGCCATCGATTCGATCAATACCGTGGTCAACGACGGCGGTCGCCTCACGGCCTACAACACCGACTATCTGGCCGTACGACAATTGCTGGAGCGTCATCAGGTCGACCCTGGCACCGCATTCGCCTTGCGCGGCAGCGGCGGCATGGCCAAGGCGGTGGCCTGCGCACTGCGCGACAGCGGCTTCAGCGAGGGCTTGATCGTTGCCCGCAATGAGCAGGCCGGGCAGCAACTGGCCGATGTCTGCGGCTATGAATGGGTCAAGGCGCTGGGCGATCGCTGCCCGCCGATGCTGATCAATGTCACCCCTGTGGGCATGTCCGGTGGCGCCGAGGCTGAGCAGTTGGCGTTTTCCGAGCAGGCCATCGCAGCTGCCGAATGGGTGTTCGACGTAGTGGCCATGCCTGAACGCACGCCATTGATCGAACACGCCCTGGGCTTGGACAAGTCGGTCATCACCGGGCTTGAGGTCATCGCCTTGCAAGCGCTCGAGCAGTTCGTGCTGTACACCGGCGTGCGGCCGACGCAGGCGCAGGTCGATGCAGCGGTGGCGTTCGCCCGTAAAGGCTGAGGCTGGAGAGGCCGGTGAGGTGCGGCCGGCGAGGTGTGGCCGGCGAGGTGCGGGAGGGCAGGGGGCAGGGACGCAGCGGGCGAGGAGCCTCGCTGCGCCCTGGCAGTCTCAGAGTTCGGTCGGCTGGATGATCTCGACCCAGTAGCCATCGGGGTCCTTGATGAAGGCCAGGTGCTTCATGCGACCGTCGGACAGACGCTTCTGGAACGGCACCTGCAACGACTCGAAACGTGCGCAGGCTGCGGTGACGTCCGGTACCGAAATGCAGATGTGACCGAAACCGCGAGGGTCGCTGTTACCGTCGTGGTAGGCGAACTCAGGGTCATTCTCGGTGCCGTGGTTGTGGGTCAGCTCCAGTACGCCGGGAATCGACTTCATCCACTGATGGCGCTCGGCATCATCGGCAGGGATCGCCTCACGGTCGGCGAGGGCGAGGAAATACAGGCTGAAGCCGGCGTCGGCGAAGTCACGCTTGTCGACCAGGGTGAAGCCCAGCACGCGAGTATAGAAGTCCAGCGACTTTTCGATGTCCTTGACCCGCAGCATGGTGTGGTTGAACACGAACTTGGCGGTGGCCGCATCGGGTTGCGCGGTAATGCCCGGCAGGGCATGCAGATCATTCAGGCTCATGGGTACTCCAGAAAAACGAAGCCGGCAGCGAGTGCCGGCGTAACAGACCAGACCGCATGATACGGAAGAAATTCGATCGCACAAATGAAAGCGCCCTGCACGAAAGGTGCAGGGCGCCGGTATTAGAGGCCCGCATGTGCGGGCGCGTGATGGGGTCGCTAGTCCGTTAGCTGGTTGAATGATGCCGGCGTCGCTGTGAAAAATGTGTGAACCATTCGTTGAGGTTTCATCAGCGAACCCAACTTTCCACCGTGTCGCTGCCGTACTGTTCTTTCCACGCTTTCAGACCGCGATGGTTACCGCCTTTGGTTTCGATCAACTCACCGTTGTGCGGGTTTTCATAGACCTTGACCACGCGCGGCTTGCGGTGCTGCTTGGCCGCCGGGGCAGCGGCCTTGGCCTGGCCCTTGGGATCGAGGATGGCAACGATGTCGCGCAGGCCCTTCTCGTAGGTTTTCATCAGCCCCAAAAGTTTTTGCTCGAATTCGATCTCACGTTTCAGACCGGAATCTTTTTTCATCGATTCCAACTGCGCAAGTTGATCTTGTAGGGCTTTTTCTGCGGCGCGAAATTCTGCAAGTCTGGACATTGGCGTCACTCCTGTAAGACTGCCGTGGCCGGGCGCGACGAACATGATGCAACGCTTGCCGCCTGCCACCGAGAGGGATGGAAACTGTTCGTTGAAGTGCAGTGTAGTTGTCGCATTGCAGGCGGTAAACCCCAACTTTCAAGTGGGCAACTGCAACTTGTCAGCGAAGGTAACAGGCTGTTTTGGTCGCTGCGCGTTTGGCTCTTCATACACCGTCTGGAGCACTATCAACTACCCGCGGCTGTGCCACACTGGCAGCGGTTGATAAAGGCAGGCTGAACGATGAAGCAACTATTGTTGATTGGCATTGGCCCAGGCGACCCTCGCCAGATCACCTTGCAGGCGGTCGAGGCCTTGCAGCGCGCCCAAGTATTCTTCGTGCTCGACAAAGGCGACGTTGGCCGTGAGCTGCTGCAAGCACGCCGCGTCATGCTCGAGCAGCATCGAGCAGACGGCAACTACCGCCTGGTGCAGGTCACAGACCCCAGGCGTGAGCCACTCGCGGTCGACTACCAGGGCGCGGTGCATGACTGGCATGAGCAGCGCGCAGCGCTCTATGCACAACTAGTGAGTGATGAACTGGGCGAGGGTGAAATCGGCGCCTTTTTGCTCTGGGGTGAACCGGGACTGTACGACAGTACCTTGCGCATTCTCGATCTGGTGCGCCAGCGCGGGGTGCAGTTGACCCTGGAAGTGATCCCCGGCATCAGCAGCGTCCAGGCCTTGGCGGCGCGCCACCAGATACCCTTGAATCGCGTCAGCGAAGCGCTGACCATCCTGCCAGGCCGGCGCTTGCTCGAGCAGGCGACGATCGACAACGTGGTGGTCATGCTCGATGGCGACTGCCACTTCGCCCACATACAACGCCACGATTTGTACATCTATTGGGGCGCGTATCTGGGCAGTGCGGATGAGCTGCTGATTGCCGGGCCTTTGCAGGAGGTCAAGGCGCGTATTGTGCAAGTGCGTGAGCGCGCCCGTCAGGAAAAGGGCTGGATCATGGACACTTACTTGCTGCGCAGGGAGTCCTGAGCGGGTGTTTCGGTAGCGTCGCCAAGGACTTCGATGACCTTGTCGCGTAACTGATAGATGCTGAAAGGTTTGCCGATCATATGCATGCCGTCCGGCACGTTCAGGCTGTCGGCATATCCGCTGGCGAACAGAATCGGCAGCGACGGGCGCAGCTCGCGAGCCCGTTGCGCGAGTGCCTGACCGGTCATGTCAGGGAGGCCTACATCGGTCAGCAGCAGATCCAGCGGTTGCTCGAGGCGTGCCAGCACCGCGAGTGCCTCGGTCGCGTTCCCAGCTTCCATAACCGTGTACTCGAGCTCTTCGAGCACTTCGACGGTCAGCATTCGAACGATGTCGTCGTCTTCGACAACCAGTAGGTGCATGAAGTGAGTCCTGTTGATGGCATGTCTCTACTCAGTGCACCGGGGCAGGTAGAAGTTCCGCAGCATACCGATATGCGCAAATAGATGGAACGTTTGTCGCATGTGTCCTTCCAATACTGGCTAAGTGACTGCCACGCCTGAAAAACCCAGGTAAACTCAGCGCTTTTGCCCAGGCCGGCAGGCTGGTGAGCATCACTCGATCGAGGCTCGCCGTTCGACCCTTCTTATTCGCTCAGGCGTCACGTGATGATTCAAGCAGCTTCGATGAACCAACGCAGTTTCCGTAAACTGCTCAGCCGCAACGTTGGCCTGCCACTGGGTGTGGGCCTGCTTGGCGCCGTGGCCTTCGTGGCGGTGATCAGCTACCTGCTGGCGGCCATGCGCTGGGTCGAGCACACCGATCATGTGATAGGCAACGCCAATGAAACGGTGAAACTGTCGATCGATATGGAAACCGGTATGCGCGGTTTCCTAATCACCGGCGATGAACGCTTCCTCGATCCCTATGAAGTGGCCAAGCCGCAGATTTTCGGCAGCCTCGACAGCCTGCGTGAGATGGTTGGCGACAACCCGCAGCAGGTCGACCGCATCGACCGGCTCAAGGCGTTGCAGCATGCCTGGAACGAGTTCGGCAGCGAAATGATCGCCCAACGCCGGGCCGGCAACGACTTCCGCCAGGCCATCGGCAATGGCCGCGGCAAGCGCATCACCGATGAGATTCGCAAGGAATTCGCGGTGTTCATCGACAACGAACAAAAGTTGCGCATGAGCCGTACCGACACCGTGAGCACGGTGACCACCATCGCCATCAGTGCCTTCGTGCTGTTCATCGTCGCCCTGACCGCGCTGCTGGCCTACCTCGGTCGGCGCGACTTGCTGGCGCTGTCTGCCAGCTATGACGAGAACCTCTGGGCCCAGCAACGCGCCGCCGAACGCCTGGAGCACCAGGCCTGGCTGCGCAATGGCCAGACCCAGCTGTCGGGCGAGGTCATCGGCCAGCTGACCCTGCCGCTGCTGGGCGACAGCATTCTGCGCTTCTTCGCCGCTTACCTGGGCAGCGTGGTCGGTGCGGTGTATGCACGCGACGAGCATGGCCAGCTGGTTCGCGTCGCCAGTTACGGACTGGACGCCGAGCAGCAGACCCGTGAGCAGCGCCTGAGCAGCCACGATGGCCTGCTGGCGCAAGCCGTGCAGCAGAGCAAGGTGATTCGCCTCGACGATCTTCCCGAAGGTTTCCATCGCCTCAGTTCCGGCCTGGGCAGTGGCCTGCCGCGCAGCGCCATGCTGGTGCCGGCCAGCCACGACGGTGAAGTCAACGGGGTCATCGAGCTGGGTTTCCTGCGGCCCTTGCAGCCGCGCGACGAAGAACTGCTCGAGCGCCTGGCCGGCAACCTCGGCACCTCCATCGAGAGCGCCCGCTACCGCCAGCGTTTGCAGGAAGTGCTGGCCGAAACTCAGCAGCTCAACGAAGAGTTGCAGGTTCAGCAGGAAGAACTGAAAACCGCCAACGAAGAGCTCGAAGAGCAGTCGCGGGTGCTCAAGGAATCCCAGGCTCACCTGGAAACCCAACAGGCCGAGCTGGAGCAGACCAACGAACAGCTGGCTGAGCGCACTGACGCCCTGGACCGCAAGAACAGCGAGCTGAACAAGGCGCAGCTCGAGTTGCAGGCGCGCGCTGAAGATTTGCAGCGTTCCAGCCAGTACAAGTCGGAATTTCTCGCCAACATGTCCCACGAGCTGCGTACGCCGCTCAACAGCTCGCTGATTCTGGCCAAGCTGCTGGGCGAAAACGCCAGCGGCAACCTCACGGCCGAACAGGTCAAGTTCGCCGATTCCATCTATGCCGCCGGCAACGACCTGCTCAACCTGATCAACGACATTCTCGATATCGCCAAGGTCGAGGCCGGCAAGCTGGAAATGCGCCCTGAAAACACTCCAATCGAACGCATGGTCGACGGCTTGCGTGGCATGTTCCTGCCGCTTGCCAGCGACAAGGGCCTGGACTTGCAGGTGCGCATCGAGGGTGAGGTGCCAGCGTCGATCTACACCGACCGCCAGCGCCTGGAGCAGATCCTCAAGAACCTGCTGTCCAACGCTATCAAGTTCACCGAACACGGCCAGGTCAGTCTGACCATCAGCCACCAGCCCGAGCGTGGCCTGGTGTTCGCCGTGCAGGACAGCGGCATCGGCATCCCGGCCGACCAGCAGCAGGCGATCTTCGGTGCCTTCCACCAGGTCGATGGCACCAGCAACCGGCGCTACGGTGGCACTGGCCTGGGCCTGTCGATTTCCCGCGACCTGGCGCAGCTGCTTGGCGGTGAAATCAGCGTCAGCAGCCAGGCCGGGCAGGGCAGCCTGTTCAGCCTGACCTTGCCCGAACACTACGACGGCGAAGAACCACAGCCAGTCGCGCCTGCCGCCCGGGCGATGCTCACCCAGCAGCCGCTGCCTGCGGCCCTGCCGAGCGCGGCCCAGGCGCCGCAGCGGCTGGCCCCGGCCTTCGCCGATGACCGTGAGCTGGCGCCGTTCAGCAACCGCTGCATTCTGGTGGTGGAAGACGAGCCGAACTTTGCCCGCATTCTCTATGACCTGGCTCGTGAGCTGGGTTACAGCTGCCTGCATGCCCAGGGCGCCGACGAAGGCTTCGAGCTGGCCGAGCGCTACCTGCCCGACGCCATCCTGCTCGACATGCGCCTGCCCGACCACTCCGGCCTGACCGTGCTGCAACGGCTCAAGGAACAGGCCACCACCCGGCACATTCCGGTGCATGTGATTTCCGTGGAAGACCGTGTCGAAGCCGCCTTGCACATGGGCGCTATCGGCTATGCGGTCAAGCCGACCACCCGTGATGAGCTCAAGGACGTGTTCGGCAAGCTCGAAGCCAAGCTGACGCAAAAGCTCAAGCGCATTCTGCTGGTCGAAGACGACGACCTGCAACGCGAGAGCATCGCCCGCCTGATCGGCGACGATGACATCGAAATCACCGCCGTTGCCATGGCGCACGACGCCCTCGCGCTGCTGCGCGAGCATGTCTACGACTGCATGATCATCGACCTCAAGCTGCCCGACATGCTCGGTAACGAGCTGCTCAAGCGCATGACCACCGAGGACATCCGCTCGTTCCCGCCGGTGATCGTCTACACCGGGCGCAACCTCACCCGCGAAGAAGAAGCCGAGCTGCTCAAGTACTCGCGCTCGATCATCATCAAGGGCGCACGCTCGCCCGAGCGCCTGCTCGATGAAGTGACGCTGTTCCTGCACAAGGTCGAATCGCAGCTCTCGCACGAGCGCCAGCGCATGCTCAAGACCGCGCGCAGCCGCGACAAGGTATTCGAAGGCCGGCGCATCCTGCTGGTCGACGATGATGTGCGCAACATCTTCGCCCTGACCAGCGCGCTGGAGCACAAGGGCGCTGTGGTGGTGATCGGGCGCAACGGCTTCGAGGCCATCGAGCGCCTCGAGCAGCACGAGGACATCGACCTGGTGCTGATGGATGTGATGATGCCCGAGATGGACGGCTATGAAGCGACCCGTCGGATTCGCCAGCAGCCGCGCTGGCGCAAGCTGCCGATCATCGCCGTGACCGCCAAGGCCATGAAGGATGATCAGCACCGCTGCCTGCAGGCCGGTGCCAACGACTACCTGGCCAAACCCATCGACCTCGACCGGCTGTTCTCGCTGATTCGCGTATGGCTGCCACAACTGGAGCGAATTTGACCACCAACCGTGATACCGACATTGAAATTCGGCTGCTGATCGAGGCCATCTACCTCAAGTACAGCTACGACTTTCGCGACTACTCCGGCGCCTCGATCAAGCGCCGGATCCTGCATGCCGTGGGCCAGTTCGAGTGCCGCACGGTTTCTGCGCTGCAAGAACGGGTGCTGCACGACCCGAGCATGTTCATGGAGCTGCTGCAGTACCTGACGATTCCGGTCAGCGAGATGTTCCGCGACCCCAGCCATTTCCTGGCCCTGCGCAACGAGGTGGTGCCATTGCTGCGCACCTGGCCGTCGCTGAAGATCTGGATCGCTGGCTGCAGCACCGGCGAGGAGGTGTACTCGATGGCCATCCTGCTGCGCGAGGAGGGCTTGCTCGAGCGCAGCATCCTGTATGCCACCGACATCAACCCGTATTCGCTGGAGCGCGCCAAGCAGGGCATCTATTCGCTGCAGAACATGCACCAGTACGCAGAGAACTATCGCCTGGCCGGCGGGCGTCGCGACTTTTCCGAGTACTACACCGCCGCGTACGGTAACGCGATCATGGACAGCAGCCTGCGTGACAACGTCACCTTCGCCGACCACAGCCTGGCCACCGACAGCGTGTTCTCGGAAACCCAGCTGGTGTCGTGCCGCAACGTGATGATCTATTTCAACAAAGACCTGCAGGACCGCGCCTTTGGGTTGTTCCACGAGTCGCTGTGCCACCGCGGGTTCCTGGTGCTGGGCAGCAAGGAGTCGATCGACTTTTCCGCCTACGCCAATCAGTTCGAGGCGCTGGTGCGCCCCGAGCGGATCTTTCGCAAGTCATGAGCAGCGCGCAGGCCATCGTCATCGGTGCCTCGGCCGGCGGTGTCGCGGCACTGTTCGAGGTGCTCGGCAGGCTGCCGCCGACCTTCGCCGTGCCCGTGCTGTGTGTGCTGCACCTGCCCCAGGATCGTCCCAGCCATCTGGCCGATGTGTTGCAGCGGCGCCTGCGCCGCACGGTACGCGAAGGCTGCGACAAGGAACGTATCGTGGCCGGGATGATCTACGTCGCAGGGCCTGGGTATCATCTTTCGGTCGAGCACGACCTGAGCCTTTCGTTGAGTCAGGAGGACCCTGTGCACTTTTCCCGCCCAGCCATCGATTTTCTCTTCGAATCGGCTGCCGACGCCTATGGTGGTCAGCTGGTGGGCGTGCTGCTCACCGGGGCCAATCAGGATGGCGCCGCGGGGCTTGCCCGAATCAAACAAAATGGCGGCCTGACCATCGTTCAGGACCCCCGTGAAGCACAGGTTGCGTTGATGCCCGAAGCCGCACTGGCCCTGCATCGCCCCGACCACATTCTTTCTCTGAGCGGTATCGGGCAGTTGCTCGCCACCCTGGAACCCAGCGCATGCTAAGCCACATTACCGCCAAACTGCTGATCGTCGACGATCTGCCGGAAAACCTGCTGGCCCTTCAAGCCCTGATCCAGGGCGAAGACCGCCAGGTGCACCAGGCGCAGTCGGCTGACGAGGCGTTGTCGCTGTTGCTCGAACACGATTTCGCCCTGGCCATTCTCGATGTGCAGATGCCGGGCATGAACGGTTTCGAGCTGGCCGAGCTGATGCGCGGCATGGAAAAGACCAAGCACATCCCCATCGTCTTCGTCAGCGCTGCCGGGCGCGAGCTCAACTACGCGTTCAAAGGCTATGAAAGCGGTGCCGTGGACTTTCTGCACAAGCCGTTGGACACCTTGGCGGTGAAAAGCAAGGTCAGCGTGTTCGTCGACCTGTTCCGCCAGCGCGAGGTGCTCGACCGCCAGCTCGAGGCGTTGGAGCGCAGCCGCCAGGAGCAGGCGCTGCTGCTGACCCAGTTGCAGAGCGCGCAAACCGATCTGGAGCACGCCGTGCGCATGCGTGACGACTTCATGTCGATCGTTTCCCACGAGGTGCGCACCCCGCTCAACGGCCTGATCCTGGAAACCCAGCTGCGCAAGATGCACCTGTCGCGGGGCAATGTCGCAGCGTTCAGCCCGGACAAGCTGCAGACCATGGTCGAGCGCGACGAACGGCAGATCAACAGCCTGATTCGTCTGGTCGAAGACATGCTCGACGTTTCGCGCATCCGCACTGGCAAGCTGTCCATTCAGCCCAAGCCGTTCGACATCGACGGCTTGCTGGGCAGTCTGGTGGAGCGTTTCAGTGCTCAGGCAGAGGCGCTGGAAACCCAGATCGAGCTAAGCGTCAAGCACACGCTGCGCGGCGACTGGGACGAATTCCGGATTGAACAAGTACTGGCCAACCTGTTGTCCAACGCTTTGCGTTACGGCAACCGCAAGACGGTATACGTTCGTCTGCACCGTGAGGGCGATATGGCCTGCGTGCAGGTTCAGGATCAAGGCATCGGTATCAGTGAGCTGAACCAGAAACGAATTTTCCAGCAGTTCGAACGCGTCGCTGCCCAGCATGCCCGCAGTGGGCTGGGTCTGGGGTTGTACATCTCCGAGCAGATCGTCCTGGCCCATGGCGGGCGTATCGAGGTCGACAGCGAGGAGGGCAAGGGCTCGACGTTCAGCGTCTATCTGCCGTTGCCTGCGCCGCAAGCACAAATCGACCCCGTCCAGGCAACCTCTGCCTGAACCCGAGGTCTTAGGGCCAACTTGTTGAATTCAAAGGCGTTGCCATGAGCGAAGATGCACAAGATGTGGTGTTGGTAGTCGAGGATGAGCCTGCCATTCGAATGATTCTGCGCGACTATCTGTCGGGCGAGGGCTACCACGTGCTGGTAGCCGAAGACGGCGAGCAGGCCTTCGCCATTCTGGCCAGCAAGCCGCACCTGGACCTGATGGTCACTGATTTCCGTTTGCCTGGAGGGATCTCCGGTGTCGATATTGCCGAGCCTGCGGTCAAGCTGCGCCCGGACCTCAAGGTGATCTTCATCAGCGGCTATCCGGCTGAGATCCTCGAATCCGGCAGTCCGATCGCGCGCAAGGCGCCGATTCTGGCCAAGCCGTTCGACCTCGCTACCCTGCAAAAGCAGATCCAGACCCTGCTGCAGTGACCATGGCCTATCGACGGGGCGGCGACGTGCTCGCCTCCCGTGAGGCATGGAATGCCGTGCGGTCAGGCGAGACAGTTTTTGAAATAGTTTCTTGCTGTCAGATTTATCGGGCTCAGTTGTAGGATTATTTTCCGAAATTTCTATCAAGGTATCTATGAGCGCCTTCCCGGAGCCTCCCAGTTTCAGGTCGCCACGACCGTCCCGCCTGTACACCCGCCCGCACCCTCACGAGAGTATCCTCTAATGGAATGGCTTGCCGACCCCACGGCCTGGCTAGGCCTGCTGACGCTCATCGTGCTGGAACTGGTGCTGGGTATCGACAACCTGGTGTTCATCGCCATCCTCGCCGACAAGTTGCCGCCCCATCAGCGTGACCGCGCGCGCATCATCGGCCTGAGCCTGGCGCTGATCATGCGCCTGGGCCTGTTGGCCAGTATTTCCTGGATGGTCACCCTCACCGAGCCACTGATCGACATCTTCGGCAAGAGCTTCTCGGGCCGCGACCTGATCATGCTGTTCGGTGGTGTGTTCCTGCTGTTCAAGGCGACCATGGAGCTGCACGAACGCCTGGAAGGGCACGAACCGCAGAACAACGGCGCGGTGCGGCATGCGGCGTTCTGGCCAATCGTGGCGCAGATCGTGGTGCTCGATGCGGTGTTCTCGCTTGACGCGGTGATTACCGCAGTCGGCATGGTCGAGCACCTGTCGGTGATGATGATCGCGGTGATCTTCTCGATCGGCATCATGATCGTTGCCAGCAAGCCGCTGACCCGCTTCGTCAACGCCCACCCGACCGTGATCATGCTGTGCTTGGGCTTTTTGATGATGATCGGCTTCAGCCTCACTGCCGAAGGCCTGGGTTTCCATATCCCGAAAGGTTATCTGTACGCGGCGATTGGCTTCTCGCTGCTGATCGAGCTGTTCAACCAGCTGGCCCGGGCGCGTCGCAAGCGGCATGTGCAGACCCAGCGCCCGCTGCGCGAGCGCACCGCACACGCCGTGCTGCGCCTGCTCGGTGGGCGCCGCGTCAGCAGCGATGAGGTGGGTGAAGAGATTGCCGACCTGGTCGAAGGCGGCGAAAGCCAGGTGCTCTTCGACCGCCGTGAGCGGGTGATGATCAGCGGTGTGCTGAACCTGGCCGAGCGGCCGATCCGCACGGTGATGACGGTCCGCGCCGAGGTCGACGCCATCGACCTGTCGCTGGACGCTGCGAGCATTGCCCAGGCATTGGCCAACTCGCCGTACTCGCGCTTGCCGCTGATCCGCAACGGGCACATCGAAGAGCCGCTTGGCTATGTGCACAAGAAAGAGCTGTTCAAGGCCCTGCTAAGCGGTGGCGAGCCAGACCTGGAAGGCACTGCCCGCAGCGCGCTGAACCTGTTGGAAAGCTTCAGCATCCTCAATGCGCTCGAGCAGATGCGCAGCCAGTCGACGCACATCGCCTTCGTGATCAACGAGTTCGGTGACTTCACCGGCTTGCTGACCATGACCGACATCCTCGAGTCGATCGCTGGTGAACTACCCGATGCCAGCGAAATCACAGGCCCCGGCATCGTCGAAGACGCCCAGGGCTATGTGGTCAGCGGCGCGCTGAACCTGAGCCAGGTGCAGGCCCGGACCGGTTTCGCTGCGCGCGCCACCGACGACTACCAGACCCTCGCCGGGTTGGTCATGAGCCTGCTCGACCGCTTGCCGCAGGTGGGTGATCGCCTGGCCTGGAATGGCTGGACCCTGACCGTGGTCGCCGTCGAAGAACGGCGAGTGCGTCAGGTGCGTCTCACGCAGGACCACGGCGCTGACGCAGCACGTGCCTGATGCCCTCGAGCACCAGCACCAGCACCGCCGCCCAGATCGGCAGGTAGGTCAGCCACTGGTCGGGACCGATGGTCTCGCCCAGTAGCAGAGCGACGCCGATCAGCAGCACCGGTTCGACATAGCTGAGCAGGCCGAATAAGGTGAAGGGCAGCATGCGGCTGGCCAGTACGTAAGAGATCAGCGCTCCGGCGCTGATCGCCCCCAGTATCGGAATCAGCAGGTACAGGCGGCTGTGCTCAGCCATGTCCGCCGTTGACAGCGGGCCCTGGATGACGAAGTACACCGCCCAGGGCAGCAGCAGGAACATGTCCCACCACAGCCCGCCGAGATGGTCGGTCTGGCAGCGTCGGCGCAGCACGAAGTACACCGGATAGCCGAGCACCACCACCAGGGTTTCCCAGGCGAAGCTGCCATGCTGGTACAGCTCGTGACCGACCCCAAGCGCCGCACAGGCCACCGCCACGCCTTGCAGGCGCGACATCCGTTCGCCGTAGACCAGTCGCCCGGTCAGCACCATGGCCAGCGGCAGCATGAAGTAGCCCATCGACACCTCCAGGCTGCGCCCATGCAGCGGCGCCCACAGAAACAACCACAGCTGAATGCCCATCAGCCACGACGTGCCGAGCATGCCGAACAGCAATGGCGGGGTCTGCCGCACCCGCGCCAGCAGCGCGCCGACCCGTGGCCAGTCGCGCGAGGCGAGCATGAACAGGGTCAGGCAGGGCAGGGTCAGCAGGGTGCGCCAACCGAAGATTTCCTCGCCGTCCAGCGGCGACAGCAAGGAGGTGTAGAAATACATCACGGCGAACAGGCAGGACGCCACGACGGATACAACGATGCCTTTTGACACGAACGCCTCGGCAGACAGGGGGGCCAATGATCAACCGCGGATCATCTCAGGGGCTGCCGGTGGCGGCAAGCTCACAGGACCCGGTCCTGCGGCCAAAGACCTGAGGAAGTCGGCTACAGGCATGGGCCGGGCGAACAGGTAGCCTTGCTGGAAGTCGACTGCGTACTTGGCCAGGTAGTCGCGCTGGGCGACGGTCTCGACGCCTTCGGCGACGATCCCCAGGTTGAGCTTGCCGCACAGCTCGATGATGCTGTCCAGAATGTGCAGCGACAGGGCATCGGCACCGATCAGGGCGACGAAGCTCTGGTCGATCTTCAGGTAGTCGATGCGGAACTGGCGAAGGTAATTGAGGCTCGACTGGCCGGTGCCGAAGTCATCCAGGGCGATCTTCACGCCGATTTCGTGGAGTTTGTCGAACAGCTCCAGGGTCATCGGTGTGGGTTCGATGAGCTTGCGCTCGGTCAGTTCCAGGGTCAGCGACACGCGCCCCGGTGGAAACTGTTCGAGAAAGCGCTGGCAGTCTTGCAGCAGGCTGAGGTCGCGGCAGTGGTCGGCGGTGATGTTGAAACCAATATGGAAGCCATCGTCCAGCAGGCCGGCGAACGGCGCCAGGCTGCGCGCGGTGTCGTCCATCAGGGCGCGGGTCATGGCGACGATCTGCCCGGTGTGCTCGGCGTAGGGAATGAACAGGTCGGGGCGCACCAGGCCATCGCGTGGATGCTGCCAGCGCATCAGCACTTCCGCGCCCGCCCAGCGGTAGTCGCCCTTGCGCACCACTGGCTGGAGGAACGCCACGAACTCGTTGGCGAGCAGCGCGCGGTCGAGCTCGGCGCGTGGCGATGAGGCGCGGCGGATCTGCCAGTAGCAGACCGTGCCGGCCAATAGGCCGAGGATGGCCAGCAACAACAGCAGGGCTGGGTAGCGATCGAACAGGTAAGCCATGGCTGGATCGTCAGTGAATCCGGTATGCACGGTGACCGGATAGCGCGTGGAAGCCAGGCTCGCCGGCGCGCGGGCCACTGCGGGCAACGGACCGCTGCGCACCTGGCCGTTGGCGTCCAGCCACTGTTCGCCAACCTGCAACTGCACCGCAAGCCCGGCCGGGCTCAGGCGCAAGGCACTGAGCAGGTGCTCGCCATCCACGGTCGCCAGCACCCCACGCCCGGCACTGTCGAGGCGGTAGATCAGCAGCGGCCGGTCAGGGGTCAGCGAGTTGCCCGGCAACAGCCATAGCTTGCCTTCGGTGTAGTCGTCGGCATCGACCCGTTCGTCGTATTCGCCCAGCAACGAGGTGCAGTACAGGCGATTGTTCTGGAACAGTAAGGTCGCGCGCACGAACGGCACCCGCGCCGCTTGCGCGCGCAGTGCAAGGCTGGCCTCGGCGCAGGGTTTGCCGGCCAGCGGCAGCAGGCCCTGGGCGGCGCCGGCGAGGTTGTCGAGAATCCGCTCGGTGTGGCCGAGCACCTGGCTGGCAGCGGATTGGCTTTGCACATGCAGCTCGCGTTCGGTCTGCCAGCGCAGAGCGATCAGGCCGAACACCAAGGGCAGGATGCCGACAGCCCAGGGAAGGAGTGCGCGCCAGCGCCAGCGGGCAGGACGGCGGACCGAAAGGGGCATGCTGATCTAACCTTTAGGGGGGAAACACTGCGCAGGATAGTCGTTTGTCATTTTCGGGCAACATCGATCAGCGACAAACTTGATTACGCTCTATAGAATCGCGTTACGAATAAAACAATAAGCCGTCCCGCACCGGGATGGCTGCCCGCCGAGAATGGGTAGTCATGGCACCTCATGGGTTCAAACTGATCATTGGTGGCTTCCTCGCCCGCAGCGTGCGCGGTGTTCCCTGCTCGCCGCCTTGTCCTTGCGCAACGCGACCGTAAGACCTGCGTTCATTTCCGCTGACAGGGACACTTCCAATGACTGATCTCTATGAAAACCCCATGGGCCTGATGGGCTTCGAATTCATCGAACTGGCTTCGCCGATGCCTGGCGTGCTGGAACCGGTATTCCAGGCGCTGGGCTTCACCCACGTCGCCACCCACCGCTCGAAGAACGTGCACCTGTACCGTCAGGGCGACATCAACCTGATCCTTAACAACGAACCCAAGAGCGTGGCCTCGTACTTTGCCGCCGAGCACGGCCCGTCGGTGTGTGGCATGGCCTTCCGCGTACGCAATGCCCATCAGGCCTATGCCCGGGCCCTGGAACTGGGTGCGCAGCCGGTCGAGATTGAAACCGGGCCGATGGAGTTGCGCCTGCCGGCGATCAAGGGCATCGGTGGCGCGCCGCTGTACCTGATCGACCGTTTCGAAGAGGGCAGCTCGATCTACGATATCGACTTCACCTTCCTCGATGGCGTCGACCGTCACCCCAAAGGCGCGGGCCTGAAGATCATCGATCATCTGACCCACAACGTTTACCGCGGGCGCATGGCGTATTGGGCAGGCTTCTATGAAAAGCTGTTCAACTTCCGCGAGATCCGCTACTTCGACATCAAGGGTGAGTACACCGGCCTGACCTCCAAGGCCATGACCGCGCCCGACGGCATGATCCGCATTCCGCTCAATGAGGAATCGTCCAAGGGTGCCGGGCAGATCGAAGAGTTCCTCATGCAGTTCAACGGCGAGGGCATCCAGCACGTAGCGTTCCTCACCGACGATCTGCTACAGACCTGGGACGCCCTCAAGGCGCTGGGCATGGTCTTCATGACCCCGCCGCCGCAGACCTACTATGAAATGCTCGAAGAGCGACTGCCCAAGCATGGCGAGCCGGTCGAGGCCCTGCAAAGCCGCGGTATTCTGCTCGATGGCGCGGTGCAGGATGGCAGTCGCCGGCTGCTGCTGCAGATCTTCTCCGGCACCTTGTTGGGCCCGGTGTTCTTCGAATTCATTCAGCGCAAGGGCGATGATGGCTTCGGCGAGGGCAACTTCAAGGCGTTGTTCGAATCGATCGAACGTGATCAGGTTCGGCGCGGAGTGCTGAACGCCGAGTAACGCGCTACCCGCCGTCTTTCATGGCGCCGCGCGCATGCGTTGTCGCTGACTGCTGAGCATGCCCAGGTACACGCCTGCGCTGGTCAGCACCCCGACCAGGATGAACGACGGCAGGCTGCCCACGCCGTGCTGCCAGAGGAGTCTGCTGAAGGTGCCGGCCGAATAGCCGGCACGTACCTTGAAACCGTACACGGAGGACGTCTTGCTGACCCGGTTCAACACCACCCCGGTGTTCTGATGCCGGTAGTTTTCTTCGCTGATCCACAGCGAATGGTCGGCGAACTTCACCTGAATGATCTCGCCCTCGGCAAACTGCGATAGACGATCCCTCAACGGTTCGCCGTAGACCGTGGCCTGCAGCAGGTAGTCGTCATACTGCCGGGCGAACGACAGCAGCGCATTGGGCGCCTCGATTGCCCGCTCCGACAGTAATGCCATCCCAGGCCCCGCCAGCCCCTGCAGTGTTTGCAGGTGCTCGGGCTCCTGTTCGCTGGAGCCGCACGAGCTGCCGTCGGCGTCATACACCCGCAAAGAGCGCAGCAATGGATTGGCGTTGACCTGGCTGCGCAGTCTTTCTGCCAGGCCAGTACAGCTGTAGGAAGGCGCATAGGCGATATGCGCGCTGGTATCGCGCAGCGAATCGAATACCCGGTCCAGTGCATAGACTGTGCGTGCCGCGGTATTTCTCGCCTGCGCGTGCAGCTCACTGTCGACCTGATGAACCATCACCAGCATGCCGCACAGCACCGGAATGAGGCCGGTCGCCAAAGTGGTCAGTAGCGTTCGCAGACTTCGTTGGGCGAGACGGCGTGTGTTCATGGGCACTTCATCCTCTGTCGGCGGGCGTACCCCGCGCAGCGGCTGCGCGAGGGGAATCGGCGCAGGTTAGGGTAAAACGACCTCTACGACGGGTGGCTCATTTCAGCCCGTTGCCCGGCTAGTGAAGACACGTGCTGTGAGACTTGTCGCAGGCGGCCATGGCTGCACGCTGGCGGTGTGCTAGCCTTGAGCCGCCTTCAACCCCTACGGAGCCACCATGGATCACTCACTCAGCAACACTGACTCATTCATGCAGGCGGCCATCGACGAGGCGCGCAAGGGATTCGAAGAGGGCGGGATTCCGATCGGTTCGGTGCTGGTTCACCAGGGCGCGATCATTGGCCGGGGCCATAACCGCCGCGTGCAGCAGGGCAGCGCCGTGCTGCATGGAGAAATGGACGCCCTGGAGAACGCCGGCCGG
This sequence comes from Pseudomonas cremoricolorata DSM 17059 = NBRC 16634, assembly GCF_000425745.1. GTDB lineage: Bacteria > Pseudomonadota > Gammaproteobacteria > Pseudomonadales > Pseudomonadaceae > Aquipseudomonas > Aquipseudomonas cremoricolorata. Next base: position 207,510 of record NZ_AUEA01000003.1, read on the forward strand.
CAGAGCGCGGCGGTCTATCGTGAAAGTATCCTGTACACCACCTTGTCACCGTGCCCGATGTGCAGCGGGGCGATCCTGCTGTATGGCATCCGTCAGGTGGTGGTGGGCGAGAACCGCACCTTCATGGGCGAAGAAGCGCTGCTGCGTAGTCGCGGGGTCAGCGTCGAGGTGCTGGACGACAGCCAGTGCCAGCACTTGATGGGCGATTTCATCGAGCGCCATCCTGAACTGTGGAACGAGGACATCGGCCGCTGAAGGCGGTATTACTCGCCCTGTAATATAGCCAGTACCCGGTCGCGCACCTGCTGCATCGCGAAGGGTTTGCACAGCAGCTCCATGCCCGCTTCGAGAAAGGCTTCGCGGGCCATGGCCGTTTCCGCGTAGCCGGTGACGAACAACACCCGCAGCCCGGGTTGATGGGTGCGAGCGATTTGCGCCAGTTGTCGACCGCTCATGCCCGGCAGGCCCACATCGGTGACCAGCAGGTCGACCGGGCGACCGCTGCGCAGCAGTCCCAAAGCCTCGCTGGCATCCCCCGCACAACTGCACTCAAGCCCCTCTTCGGCCAACGTCTGCTGAAGCATATGCCGAACCTGCTGGTCATCCTCGACGATCAGCACATGGGCCGTGACCTGACCGGCAGGGGTGGTCTCGAGGGTCTGCACGGCAGGCCTGGCCGATGCCATCTCGGCATCGCTGTAGCGGGGCAAGTACAGCGTCGCCTGTGTACCACGGCCGATCTGGCTGCTCAGGGCGATATGACCGCCCGATTGCTTGCTGAAGCCGTACACCATCGACAAGCCCAGGCCGATGCCCTGGCCGGTGGGCTTGGTGCTGAAAAACGGCTCGAAGGCATGTTCGAGAATGCCGGGCGCCATGCCCTGACCGCTGTCGGTGACGCTCAGGCTCAGGTAGTCGCCGGCGGGCAGGGCGTCGGCGAACTGCGCGTGAGCGAAATGGCAGTTGCGTGCCTCCACCTTCAGCACGCCGCCACTGGGCATCGCTTCACAGGCATTGCACAGCAGGTTGTCGAACGCCTCGCCCAACTGAGCGGGATCGGCCTGCGCCTGCCAGAGGTCGCTGGCAAGGCTCAATTGCACGGTGATGCCAGGCCCTGTCTGACTCGCCAACTGCGCTGAGCGCAGCCAGCCGGCGACATCGATGGGCTGGCTTTCCAGCGACTGGCGTGAGGAAAACGCCAGCAGCCGATGGGTCAGCCGGGCGGCCCGGTTGACCGCTTCGCGGCCCATGTTGAGCACCGCCGAGAGCCCTTCGATCTGCCCCCGATCCACACGCCGACCGGCGATTTCGAGGCTGCCGCCAATACTGGTCAGCAGGTTGTTGAAGTCGTGGGCAATACCGCCGGCCAGTTGGCCAATGGCTTCCATCTTGCGCGTCTGATGCAGTGCATCCTGCTGCTGCTCGTTGAGCTGTGCCTGACGCTGCAAGGCCAGGTCGAATTCGCCCAGCTGGTCGCGGCAGCGATATTGCAGCTGCCGCGCACGCAGCGCGGTCTTCACCACGCCGAGCAACTGCACGTCCTGGCAGGGATGCGGAAGCACGAACAGATTGCCCAGGCTGGCCCAGTCGGAGGTCGACTGCGGAGCGCACAGCAGCAGCACCGGCAGGTCAGACCACGGCGGTTGCCGGTCGAGAAAGCTTTGCAGTCCGTCCAGATCATTGGCCAGGCTGTGCTCATCGACGATAGCCATGGCGGCGCCGTCGCCTAGCCACTGGCCGAGGTTGTGCAGGTCGTCGGTTGCCGCGCAGCCGAAGCCGGCTCGGCTAAGCAGTTGCGAGGTATGGTCGGCACGTTGTGTGGGGGCCAGGATCAACGCGCGCTCATCCAGTGAAATCATCCTCGCCACGAGGCGCTCCTGTGGGAAATGGGCATCAGTACTGCTCTTGACTGTGCCCATTGCAGCGCGGTTCAAACTGTACGTGTTGCATGTCCGGGTAACCGCCGAGCGGTGTCACAAGCCCTGCTGCAACGCCGGATCATCCGGGTTTTGCCGCTCGAGTTCGGCCAGCAGTACCTGGACGTTCTGCAACTGACCGGTCTCTTTCCAGTAGTCGATCAGCAACAGGCGGGCGCGGCGGTCGTTGGGATGCTGGTCGAGCAAGGTCTGCAACTGGGTTTGCGCGGCATCGACCTGCTCGAGCTGATGCAGCGCAGTGGCCAAGGTGTAGCGGTAGTCGGGGTTGTCCGGCTGCAGCTCGACGGCGCGGGAAAAGGCCAGCAGGGCATATTCGGTTTGCGTATGGCGCAGCAGCCACAGGCCCAGCTCGTGTTGCAGGAAGGCCGAGGCGGGTTGCTCTGCCAGGGCCTTGGCCAGCACCTCGCGCGAAGCATCGTGCTGACCTTGACGCTCCAGCAGATGCACCTGCGTGGTCAGCGCTTCGCTGCTGTGCGGTTGCAACGCCAGGCTGCGTTGCAGGGCCTTGCTGGCCTGGGGGTAGTCGTTTTCGTGCAGGTACAGGCGAGCCAGGTGCAACTGCGCGGCAGCATCGTCCGGTTGGGCTTCGAGGGTCTGCTGGTACTGCTCGAGCGCCTCGCGCAACGGGCTGAAATACAAACCGATGGCATCTGGCGACAGCCCCAGCAAGGCGTCGACCACCGCATGCCGCACGTCGATGTCGGGGTCTTCGAGCAGCGGCCCGAGGGCCATGCTGCGCTGCGCGGCTGGCAGCAGGCGCTGGATGCCGACGATGGCCGCGCGGCGCACCTGCGGCTCATCGGCGAGCAGGTCGCGCTTGGCCAGCTTGAGGGCCACGGAGGACGGGTAGTTGGGTAACTCTTCGTAGAGCGCGGCGCGCCGCTCGGGCGACAGATCGCTGCGCTGCAACTGCTGATAGAGCAGGCGTGCGGCCCCCGGCTGCCCCTGATGGGCCAGGCGCATGGCTTTGCTGTAGCTGTGCGGCGGCAAGCTGACAGGCGTCGGTGCCGGGGTGCGCCACAGGTAGCTGAAGGTCGCGGCAACGGCCAGCACCAGGGCGAGGGCGATCAGGTAGTGGGTGCGTCTGCGCATCGTCCGCTCCATGGCAAGTGGAGCGGCAGAGCTTGGGACACGCGCCTGGCAAATGCAACGGGCGCAGGGCCAAGGTGGGTTGCCGGCGCCTGACCCTGCGCGCAGTGTTCAGGCGCGCTGGACCTTGGGCGTTTGCGCGTAGGCGGCGACCTGCGCACGGATCAGCGGCAGCAGGTCGCGACCGTACTGCACCGCATCCTGCAACTGATCGAAGCCGCGGAACAAAAAGGTACTGACGCCGAGCTTGTAATACTCCAGGGCCGATTCTGCGACCTGCTCAGCAGTACCGACCAGGGCCGTGGAATTGCCCGCCGCGCCAGTCAGCGCGGCGATCTCGGTCCACAGTCGCTGGTCGTGCACCTGGCGCTGGCTGGCCAGTTGCACCAGGCGCTGCGAGCCGACGTTGCTGTTGCCGAAGCGTTTGTCGCGGCTCGCCGCGGCGCGCTGCACGTGCAACTGGCGGGCATCGGCGAGAATCTGCTCGGCACGCGCCCAGGCCTGTTCTTCCGTCGCGCCAAGGATCGGGCGCAGCGACAGACTGAAGCGAATCTGCCCTTCGCGGCCATGCCGGGCGGCAGCCTTGCGCACCTTGGCGATGCGCTCGGCGACCTGCTGCAACGGCTCGCCCCACATCATGTAGACATCGGCATGCCGCGCTGCCACCTCCACTGCCGCATCCGAGGCGCCGGAGAAGTACACCGGCAGTTTGCCCTTGGGTTTGACCAGGGTCAGGTTGTCCTCGACCTGGTAGTGGGCGCCGTGGTGGTCGAATGGCTCGCGGGCGTACCAGGTGCGTTGCAGTACGTCCAGGTATTCGTCGGTGCGGGCGTAGCGGGCATCCTTGTCGAGAAAGTCGCCGTCGCGCTGCAAATCGCCGCTGTCACCGCCGGTAATCACGTTGATCGCCGCTCGGCCCGCGCTGAGCTGGTCGAGGGTGGCGAACTGCCGGGCGGCGAAGGTCGGCGCCTGAAAGCCCGGACGGTGGGCCACCAGCAGACCCAGGCGCTCGGTGACTGCCGCCACGTAGCTGGCCAGAATCAGCGAATCCGCTGCGCTGGTGTTGACCGCCAGCAGCGCCTTGTCGAAGCCTGCGTATTCCTGGGCCTGGGCGAACGCCCTGATGAACGCCAGGTCGACCTGCGGCCCCCGCGGCGCCTGCGATTCGCTGCTTTCCTGTGGGCCGATCAGGCCAATGAACTCAACGCTCATGCAAGCACTCCTGTGCAGGGTGGGTGGGCAGTTGTCGGATGGTCATGGCGGTGCTCCTGCGGGGTAGGGTGGGTGGTCAGGGAAAGCGGCCTCCGCCAGGAGTGGGGTCGGTCTGGATTAGACCTTAAAGGCTTGCATGGGAAGAAGGGAAAGGCTTTTTAGCTCTAAGCTAATATGCGCTTTGAGAATTAATATCGGCTTTAGATATCGGTTCTGCGCATTTAGCGGCAAGCCTTTAGCGGCAAGCGACAAGCGAGTGTGGTCTGCTTGCAGCTCGCAGCTCGCAGCTCGCAGCTTGCGGCTGCCCGCTAGGGCAGCCCTCGGCCAGGAATGGCGTCGAGCAGGGCTTGGGTGTACGGGCTGCCGGGGCGTTCGAATACGGCGCTCAGCGGGCCTTGTTCCACCACGTGGCCCTGGCGCAGCACCAGCACCTCGTCGGCCATGCTCGCCACCACCGCCAGGTCGTGGGACACCAGCACGTAGGCCAGGCCCAGCTCGCGTTGCAGTTCGTCGAGCAATTGCAGCACCTGGGCCTGCACCGACACATCCAGCGCGCTGACCGGCTCGTCGAGCAGCAGCAGGTCGGGCTTGAGTGCCAGCGCGCGAGCGATGGCGACCCGTTGCCGTTGTCCACCGGACAATTCACGCGGCAAGCGCTCCAGACACTCCACTGGCAAATGCACGCGATGAATCAGCTCGCAGGCGGCCTTTTCCAGCTCGGCCAGCTTGTGCATGCCAAACGCCTGCAACGGCTCGACGATGCTGTCGAACACGGTCAGCCGCGGGTCGAGGGCAGCGAAGGGGTTCTGCTGCACCAGCTGGATGCGTCGGCGCAGCGGGCGAAACTCGCGCCAGCTGAGGTCTGTGACGTCCTGGCCGGCGAAATGCACGCGGCCCTGGCTGGGGCGCTCCAGACCCAGGGCCAAGCGCAGCGTGGTGCTCTTGCCCGAGCCCGATTCGCCGACGATGGCCAGGGTCTGCCCCGGATACACCTGCGCGCTCAGCCCGTCGAGGGCGACGAAACGCGTGCCGGCGGCGCTGCCGCGGGGCAGTTCGAAGTGCTTGCCGATGGCCTCCAGGCGCAACAGCGGCTCGGCGCCGGGGGCGGCACGAAAGGCCGCTCGGCTGCGTGTGACGAAGGCGGGCGCAGCGGCCAGCAGGCTGCGGGTGTAGGCCTGCTGCGGCTGCTCGACGATCTGCTGCGGCGGGCCCTGTTCGACCAGCTCGCCGTGTTTCATCACCAGCAGGCGGTCGGCGCGCTCGACCGCGACGCCCAGGTCGTGGGTGATGATCAGCAGCGAGATACCGCGCTCGGCCACCAGCTGTTGCAGGTGATCGAGGATGGTCCGCTGCACGGTCACATCCAGCGCGCTGGTCGGCTCATCGGCGATTATCAGTTGCGGCTGGCCGGCCAGCGCGATGGCGATCAGCACCCGTTGGCGCATGCCGCCTGACAACTCGTGGGGATACTGCCGGGCGCGCAGCGGTGGATCGTCCAGGCCCACCTGTGCCAGCAGCGCCAGCACCTCGGCCTGGGCCTGCGGGTGGCGGCTGCCGCGCGGCAGGTGCAGGGCTTCGGCGATCTGCTCGCCGATGCGCAGGGTCGGGTTGAGGCTGACCATCGGGTCCTGCGGCACGAGGCCGACCGTGCGCCCGCGCAGATGGCGTTTCTGTGTTTCGCTGGCGTGGCGCACATCGACGCCGCTCAGCCACAGTTCGCCGGAGTCGATGCGCGCATTGCCGGGCAACAGGCCGAGCAGGGCGTTGGCCAAGGTCGATTTGCCCGAGCCGGATTCGCCGACGATGGCCACGGTTTCGCCGACGCCGAGGCTGAACGACAGCCCCCGCACGGCGGCATGGCGCTGGCCTGCCACGGCATAGCTGACCTGCAACTGGCGCACCTCGATCAGGGCAGGCGTGCTCATCGCGGCGCCTCCTCGGCGCTGCGCGCCAGGTGGTTGAGGCTGAACACCACCGCCACCACGAACAGCCCCGGCAACAGCGATACCCAGGGCGCTGTGATCAGAAAGTGCCGGCCATTGGCGATCAGCGTGCCCCACTCGGCGGCCGGGGGCGCGGCCCCGAAGCCCAGGAAGCTGAGCCCGGCCGTGGCCAGAATGGCGGCGCCGAAGTCCAGCGTCGCCAGCACCGCCACCGGGCCCCAGGCATTGGGCAGCACATGGCGCAGCAAGGTGCGCGGCCAGCTGACCCCGGCCAGCCGCGCCGCCTCGACGTAGGGCAAGGTCTTGACCCGCAGCACCTCGGCGCGGGTGGTGCGGGCAAAGCCCGGCAGAATGCCGACGCCCACGGCAATCGCCACCGGCACAGTGCCAAAACCGATGGCAGTGACGATGGCCAGCGCCAGCAGCAGTCCGGGCAGGGCCAGCAGCACGTCGACCACGCGCATGATCAGCGCGTCCACCCGCCCGCCGGCAAAGCCTGCCAGCACGCCCAGGCCAAGGCCGCCAAGCAGTGCCAGGCCGACCGCCAGCAGCGCCGCCTGAATCGACAGGCGCGCGCCGTACAGTACCCGGGTGAAGAGGTCGCGGCCCAGTTCATCGGTACCGAACCAGTGCACTGCATCGGGTGCGCGCAGTTTGTCGGCAGGTGCGGTGGCATAAGGGTCGAAGGCTGTCAGCCAGTGCGGCACCAGCGCCGCCAGCAGGGCGAACGCGACCACGGCCAGGGCCAGGCTGAAGCCTGGGCGACGCAGCAACGGCAGCACCGTCAGTTGCAGCCGGCGCAGGCGGCTGTGGCGGCGCCAGGTCGCCGCCGCGGGGGCAAGCGGCGTAGAAACCGGGTAAGCGGGCGATGGAGTAGTCATGCTTCACGACACCTTTGGGCAATGGCTGATACGCGGGTCCAGGTAGGGGTAGAGCAGATCGACCAGCAGGTTGATGACCACGAACGCCGCTGCCGAAACGCTGACGATCGCCAGCACCACCGGGATGTCCTGGCGCAGCACCGCTTCCTGCGCCAGGCGTCCGACGCCATTGCGCGAAAAGATGGTCTCCACCAGCACCGCCCCCGACACCGTGTTGCCCACCTGCAGGCCGACCAGGGTGAGAATCGGCAGGGCGGCGTTGCGCAGGCCATGGCGCGCCTGCACCTGCGCACGGCTCAGGCCCTTGGCGAATGCGGTGACGATATAGGGCTCTTGCCACACGCCCTGAAAGCCACGCTGCAGTACTTGGGCGTACACCGCAGCGCTGGGGATCGCCAGGGTCACGGCGGGCAACACCAGGCTGTCGAAGCCATTGCTGCCGGTGGCCGGAAACCAGCCCAGGCCGAAGGCAAAGACCTGGATCAACAGCAGGCCCATCCAGAACACCGGCACCGAAAAGCCCAGCGAGGGCAGCCGGCTCAGCGCGGTTTTCAGTGGCCGCCATTGCAGGTAGGCGGTCAGGTAGCCCAGGCCGATTCCTCCCAGCAACGACAAGACGATGGCCAGCCCGGCCAGGGCCAAGGTCTGCGGCAGGCGTTCGGCCAGCAGCGCGGTGACCGGCCGGTTGAGTGACAGTGAGTGGCCCAGATCACCGTGCAGCGCCCGCCACAGCAGGTCGGCATATTGCTGCCACAGGCCCTGGTCGAGGCCATAGTAGGCGCGGGCCTTGGCCAGGTCTTCGGCGGACAGTCCGTCGGCCTCCATGCCCGAGGCGCTGAGCATGATCGACAGCGTGTCACCGGGCAGCAGGTAGAGAATCAGGTACGTCACGGTGTAGGCGCCCCACAGCACCAGCAGCGCCTGCCCGATGCGGCCGATCAGGTAGCGTTTCATGGCTGCTTGACCTGTATGTCGTTGAGCAGGGCGAAGCCTTCGGCGGTCCAGCGAAAGCCTTGCACGCGCGGCGCCGTGGCCGCCTGCCAGACCCGCTCGTACAGCGGGAAGGCCGCCGCCTGGTCGAGCAGCAGGTCTTGCAACTGGCCATAGGCCTCGGCGCGCTGGGCGTCGCTGGTGGCGGTGATGCCGCGATCGAACAGCGCCTTGGCCGCTTCCAGGGTCTGCGGTTCGTAGGTATTGGTGGCCAGGGTGGCGCTGTTGGCAGCGCGCGGATCGAGAATGGTCTGCAGGATGATCGGGTCGGCGCGGGTCATGTAGGTAGAGGTCAGGTCGTAGTTGCCCGAGGCGTTGCCGGCCACCCACTCGGCGCGGGTCAGCACGTTGAGCTTCAGATCGATGCCGACCTTGCGCAGTTGGTCTTGCACCAGCACGTCGCCGGCGCTCTCGGCAGGCGAGAGGTTGTAGCGCAGGCTCAGGCGTTTGCCGTCTTTGTAGCGGTAGCCATCGCTGCCGGTGTGCCAGCCGGCATCCTCAAGCAAACGCTCGGCGCCGCGTGGGTCGTAGGCGAGCTTGTCGCCCTGGGCCTTGAAGTACGGCGTGGTGACGTCGTACACGCCGCTGACCACCGGAAACTCTGCGTTGTACACGGTGTGTGCATAGCTGCTGCGGTCAATGGCCTTTTGCAGGGCCAGGCGCACCTGGCGGTCGGCCAGTACGCGGCCGTTGCGCGTGTTGGGGTAGAGGTTCAGCGCAGGGCCGGGCAGCGAGCGGCTCTGGATGCTCGCACCCTTCGATTGCAGCAGCTTGAGGTCGACCTCGGAAAACGGGTTGCGCGGCCAGAGGATATCGGTCTTGCCTTGCAGGAACAGGCCGTTGCGCACGCTCTCTTCCGGGGTGTAGCTGATGTTCACCACCTCCAGGTGGGCCGCGCCGCGGTTGGCGACATTTGCCGACGGCCAGGCGTAGTCGGGGCGCTTGCGCAACTTTGCGCCGACTTCCGGGGTGTAGTGCTCGAGCACGAACGGGCCGCTGCCGATGATCTGCCCCAGTGAGCGCTGCTGGGCGCTGAGGGCATAGGAAGCCGGCGCGAGAATGCCCAGGTTGGTGGTCGAGGTGGCTTGCAGAAAGCCCGCGTTGGGCCGCGACAGCACCAGGCGCACGGTGAACGGGTCGAGCACCTCGGCGTGGTCGTAACCGGCCAGGTAGGTGGCGCCGAAGGTGGCCGGCAGTTCGCCGGCAAAGGCCTTGTTGCTGTCGAAGGCGGTCTTCACCGCGGCGGCGTCGAAGCGCTCGCCGTTACTGAAGGTCACGTCCTGGCGCAGGGTGAAGGTGTAGCTCAGGGCGTCATCGCTGACAGTCCACGACTGCGCCAGCCAGGGGATGATCTTGCCGGTGAGTGGGTCCTGGTCGGTCAGCGATTCGACCACGTTGCGCAGCAGCACGCGGTGTTCCAGCCAGTAGACCTGGAACGGATCGACGCTGACCAGGGTGGTGTTGTCGCCCCAGAAAGCGATGTTGAGGGTCTGCCCGGCGTCTGTCTCGGCCTGGGGCGAGCAGCCGGCCACGGCCATGGCCAGGGTGCAGCTGGCGAGCAGGTGTTTGAGCGAGAGGCGGTGGGTCATGGCTGCGTCCTGGTACGAAGCGGCGGGGTGGCGCCGCAAAAAGGTCAGAGGGCAAGGGCCAGCAGCGGCGCACATGGTGATGGGCTCAAGCCTGATAATCGCGACCGTGGCGGTCGAGCTGGCGAATCAAGGCGTCCCAGTGCCGCTGAATGCCTTCGCCGTGGCCTTCGGAGAAGCGCTTGGCCTGCTCGTGCACCTTGGCGATCGCCGCGGGCGCTGCGTGCAGCAGGTCAGCATTGCCCCCGGCCTGGGCGGCGATCTGGATGTTGCAGGCGCGCTCCAGGCCATGCAGTTCACGGAAGGCGTGCTCGACGCTGACCCCGCCGGTGAGCAGGCCGTGGTTGCGCAGAATGAAGATGTTGCTCTGGCCCAGATTGGCGACCAGGCGTTCTTGCTCGTCCAGATCCAGCGCCACGCCTTCGTAGTCGTGGTAGGCCACTCGGCTGTAATAGGCCAGCGCGTGCTGGGAGATCGGCAGCAGGCCGGCGCGCTGCGCCGAGACCGCCGCGCCATCGCGGGTGTGGGTATGCAGCACGGCCTTCAGATCGGGGCGGGCGCGGTGGATCGCACTATGGATGACGTAGCCGGCCTGGTTAATGCCCAGCCCCAGCGGGTCATCGATGATGGTGCCATCGACGTCGACCTTGACCAGGTTGGAGGCGGTGATTTCGTCGAATAGCAAGCCGAAGGCGTTGATCAGAAAATGCTCGTCAGGCCCGGGCACACGGGCCGAGAAATGCGTATAGATGTGGTCGGTCCAGCGGAACAGCGCGGCCAGCCGGTAGGCTGCCGCGAGCTTGACCCGCACCTGCCATTCTTCGGCGCTGACACGCTGGCGCAGGTCGGGGGCTTGGCTGGGAACAACAGACAGTGAACTCATGGAAGGCTCCGGAAAGTCAGTAGCCGCGCTGGGCGTCGACCAGGTTGTGCAAAGGCGCCTGCTGGGCGTAGCGGGCGAAGTTGTCGAGAAAACGTTGCAGCAGCAGTTGTGGCCCGTCGGCGCTGATCGCTGCGGTGTGCGGCGATAGGTACACCTGCGGGTGGCGGTACAGCGGATGGCCGTCGGGCAGCGGTTCGGGGTCGCTGACATCGAGGCTGGCGCGGCCAATGCGGCCTTCGTCCAGCGCACCGAGCAGCGCCTGCTGGTCAAGCAGGCCACCCCGGGCGATGTTGATCAGGTGCAGGCCGGGCTTGGCCTGGGCCAGTACGCCGGCGTCGATCAGGCCGCGCGTGGCGGCGGTCAAAGGGGCTGCGAGCACCAGGTGATCGGCGTTGCCGAACAACTCGGCCAGCGTCTCGGCGCGGCTTACCCCAGGCAGCTCGGCGATGGCCTGGCCCGGGCGATTGAGCGCCTGCACCTGCATGCCCAGGGCCAGCGCCTTGTGCGCCAGGGCCTGGCCGATGTGACCGAAACCGAAGATGCCCAGGCGCTGCCCGGCAATGGGCGCCAGCGCGCTCAAGCGCCAGTCGCTGTGCTTGACCCATAGCTGCGGCAGCTGTTTGGCCGCGGCGAAGATCAGCGCCAGGGCGAACTCGCTGACCTGCTGGGCATTGCAGCCCTTGCCGCTGGTCACGGGCAGGCCTTCGAGCAGCCACTGCGGGTAGCCGTCGATGCCGGCGGAGGCGAGCTGCACCCAGCGCAGCGACCACGGCCAGCCCTCCGGCCTCGGCAGTGCGCGATTGCGCAGGTGCAGTGGGCGCACGATCAGCACATCGGCAGGTATATCCGAGGGCAGTTGGTCTGGGGCAAGGTCGAGCACCTGATGCTCAGGCAGTTGCGCGCGCAATGCGGCGTTGGCAGCGGCGTCCAATTGGCTGGCGATGATCGAGCGGCTCATGGGCGGGCGCCCTCTAATGTGGCGCGGCCGCGCTGGGCGAACACCACATCGTCCTGGGGCGTGTGGATACGGCTGCAGAGCACGTCGCGCAGGTGCCGCTCCAACGGATTGCCGCGCGAAAGCCCGGGGTTGCCGGCAGCCTCGACGGCCAACTGCACCGCCTCGATGGCCTGGCTGCACACCCGTTGCTTGAGCTGCCCGGCATGCACGGCAGGCACCAGGCCGGCGACCGCGGCGTCGAGCAAGGTACGGTTGTTGAACAGCAAGGTATCGATACGCCCGGCCAGTTCCTCGAACCGCGGCAGGCTCGCCAGCGCAGCGCTGAGGTTGCTCGGCACGCGTCGGTGCAGAAAGCCCAGCAGCCAGTCGCGCGCGGCCTGGGCCACGCCGTCGTACAGCGCCGGCAGCAGGGTCGACATCCACAGCAGCGTCTCGCTGTCGAATTCGGCGCGTGGCGCGCTGGCCGGACTCACCGCCACGGCATGCTCGAGGGGAATCAGCACGTCATCGAACTGTACTTCATGGCTGCAGGTGACGCGCATGCCCAGGTGGTCCCAAGCCTCGATGATGCGGATGCCGGGGCTGTCGCGGTGCACCAGGAAGCCGCCGACCAGCGGGTCTGCATCATCGCTGCGCGCCCACACCAGGTACCAGCTCAAGCCGTAGCTGCCGGTGGAATACAGCTTGCGCCCCGACAGACGCCAGCCCTCGGCGCTGCGCCGCGCGAGGGTTGCCGGCAGGCCGCCGCGGGCCGGGGTGCCCAGTTCGGGCTCGACGCGAAAGGCATTGATCAGCGCGCCGTGCGCCACCGCTTCGCGGGCCAGGCGCTGGCGCAGGTGCAGCGGCCAGCGCGTGTCGTCCTGCAAGCGCAGGTGCTGCAGGTACTGCATGACTACGATCAGCGCGCTGGCCGGGTCGCCCTTGCCGATGGCCGCAACGAAGCGGCGCGCGGTTGCCAAGTCGGCGCCCGCGCCGCCCAGGGCAGTCGGCACGGTCAGCGCAAGCAGACCGTGCTGGTGCAGCAAAGCGATATTGTCGGCAGGAAATTCGCCGCTGCGGTCGTAGCGCTCGGCGTTGGCGGTCAGCGCCTGAGTCAGCTCGGCCAGGGCGGCGTCGGAAGGGGCATAACGCATGGAGTCCATCCTGGAATACGGGGTTGCTTAAGACCGTATTCTTCTGAATGGATGCTGTAAAAGTCTTTTTACTTCTAAGCTAATTATTTGTTTATAGAATCAAATACAAGTTTGTTAATGCAAAACTTTTATTTAGTCGGGCTGGCCGCAGCGCCGTCGAGCAAGCGCCCGGCAATGCTGCCGAACAGCTCCACCGGTTCTTGCAGGTTGCCCAGATAGCGCGGATGGAACAGCCACAGGTCGACCTGCGGCTTGAAGTCACTGACCTGCAGCACGTCCAGCTGATCGCGGTGGCGGCTGGCTTGCAGCAACGGTTCGGGTACCAGGCCCAGGCCTTGCCCGTTGGCGACCAGGCCCAGCTGCAGGTCGGTGCCGAAGGTTTCCAGGTTGATCGCAAGGCTCAGCCCCTGTTCGCTCAGGGCGCGTTGCAAACCGGCGCGAAAGCCGCAGCCGTCGGGATTCAGAACCCAGCCCTGGCTGTAGCAGTCCTTGAGCTTGTAGCTGCGTTTAAGCGCGCTGCCCTTGGCGGCGACCACCCGCAGCGGCATGCGCATCAGCGACTGGCTGGCAATGCCTTCGGGGAAGATCTTGCCGGCCGGGAACAGTGCTGCGGCGGCGTCCAGTTCGGCGTTTTCCATGCTTGCGATCAGGCTGCTGCCCCAGCCGCTGGTGACCTGGGTGCGCAACGCCGGATAACGCTCGCGCAACTGCCCGAGGGCATCGAGCAGCAGCACATCGCCCAGAGTCTGCGGCACGCCCAGACGCAAGGTGCCCGACGGCGCCCCGTCATTGGCCACCAGTTCGTGCAAGGCGTCGATCTCGCGCAGGATCGCCTTGCACTGCTCGAACACGCGCACGCCCATCGGCGTCGGCTTGAGCGGCTTGGTGTGGCGGTCGAGGAGGGTGGCACCGAGGTCTTCCTCGAAGTTCTGCACGCGCCGGGTAATGGCCGGCTGGGTCAGTTGCAGCGCTTCGGCGGCAAGATTGGTCGACTGGCAGCGGATGACCGCCACGAAGGCGTCCATGTCATCGATTTTCATATTCGGCGCTCACATAGTGGCGAGGGGGGACATACCTGCGCAGCATAATGGCGCGCGCGCCAGTTGTCACAGTTCGCGCCGTTCAGCGCGCCTTGCGCAAGGTCAGGTTGATGCGCCGGGCGCCCATGCGCGGGTGCTCGCCTGGCTTGATCGGCAGCACGCCATGGAACCGCAGGCGGTCATCGCCGCCCCACACCAGCACATCGCCATGGTTCAGCGGCACCCGCTGGGTGGCCTCGTTGCGCGCGTGGCCGCCGAGCAGGAATACGGCCGGCAGGCCCAGGGAAATCGACACGATGGGCTGGCTGAAGTCGCGCTCATTGCGATCCTGATGCAGCGACAGCCGGGTGCCGGGCAGGTAGTGGTTGATCAGGCAGGTGTCGGCCAGGAAGTTCTCGAAGCCTGCCGCCAGGGCCGCTTGCGCGGCCACTTCCACCAGCAGCGCTGGCAACGCCGGCCAGGGCGCGCCGGTCAGCGGGTCGTGCTCGGTGTAGCGGTAGCCACGCGCGTCGCTGATCCAGCCAAGCGTTCCGCAATTGCTCACGGGCACGCCAATGGCCTGGCCGCCTGGGGTGCTCATGTGCCGAAATGGCGCGGCGCGCAGCACCGGGCGCAGGACGTCGAGCAGGCTCTCGACGCGCTCCAGAACCAGGCCCGGCAGCAGCACGGTGTGGCTCGCCAGGCGCTGGGTCTGGCCGCCGAACAGGTCGAGATCGGACTGGATCATGGTCGGATGATGACGGCTGAAAGGGTCGCCAGTGTAACCCGGCGTATCGCGTGGCCCTATACCTGAGCGGCCCGCTGGGGCTTGGCGCGACCGGTGGCTAAAGGTGCAACCGCTGCTCGGAGAGGGCTTCGCAAGCGCCCTCAATGGGTGCACAATCGCGCCCCTCTTTTTCGGTTGGGCTGGCGCGACCCCCGTGTTTCGCCATGCTCAGCCTGTTGCAGTCTTGCGAGTGGAGTTGCACCCGGAATGAATGAGCAGGCCCCAAGCGTTGAACAACAATACCAATCGACCCCTACAGAGCTGGCCAGTTGGTCCCGTCAAGACACCACCTGGATGCTCGGCCTGTTCGGCACCGCCATCGGTGCCGGCACCCTGTTTCTACCCATCAATGCCGGTCTCGGTGGTTTTTGGCCGCTGCTGATCCTGTCGCTGCTGGCGCTGCCGATGACCTACTTCGCCCACCGTGGCCTGACCCGCTTCGTGCTCTCGGGGCGCAGCGGTGACATCACCAAGGTGGTCGAGGAGCATTTCGGCCTCACCGCAGGCGCTGTCATCACCGTGCTGTATTTCTTCGCCATCTTCCCCATCCTGCTGATCTACAGCGTGGCGCTGACCAACACCGTCGCCAGCGTGATGGAGCACCAGTTGCACATGCAGGCGCCGCCCCGCGCACTGCTGGCCTTCGTGCTGATTCTGGGCCTGCTGGCCATCGTGCGCTGCGGTGAAGCGGCCACGGTCAAGGTCATGAGCCTGCTGGTCTATCCCTTCATCGTCGCCCTGGCGCTGCTGGGCCTGTACCTGATTCCTCACTGGACCGGCGGCATCCTGGAAACCGCGCACCAGGTGCCGAGCGGCTCGGCCTTCCTGCACACCGTGTGGCTGGCGATTCCGGTGATGGTGTTCTCGTTCAACCATTCGCCGATCATCTCGGCCTTCGCCGTCGACCAGAAGCGCCGCTATGGCGAGCACGCCGACGAGCGCAGCGGCCAGGTGCTGATGCGCGCGCACCTGCTGATGGTGGCGATGGTGCTGTTCTTCGTCTTCAGCTGCGTGCTGACCCTCGACACCGCGCAGCTGGCCGAAGCCAAGGCGCAGAACCTGTCGATTCTGTCGTACCTGGCCAACCACCTGGAAAACCCGATCATTCGCTTCGTCGCGCCGCTAATCGCCTTCGTCGCCATCGCCAAGTCGTTCCTGGGCCACTACATCGGCGCCAGCGAGGGCCTCAAGGGCATGCTGACCAAGGCTGGCGTGCGTAGCGGCGAGAAGACCCTCGACCGCGTGGTCGCCGGCCTGATGCTGGTGGTGTGCTGGATCGTCGCCACCCTCAACCCAAGCATCCTGAGCATGATCGAATCGTTCGGCGGGCCGATCATCGCCGTGCTGCTGTTCCTCATGCCGATGTACGCGATCCGCAGCGTGCCGTCGATGCGCAAGTACAGCGGGGCGATGTCCAATGTGTTCGTCACCCTGGTGGGTCTGGTGGCGTTGACCTCGGTGGTGTATGGGTTGGTGAGCTGAGGGCTGGGTTGGAGTCGGGCGAAAATCTTCACGACGTGAAGATTTTCGCGGCTCGATCCGGCGCAACAATTTCACCCCTGCCCCATAGGCACTCGTCCGGCTTCATGCTTAACTCCTCGTCCTCTTCAACTGTGCAAAAGGAACCCGTTCCATGGCTCAAGTCACCCTCAAAGGCAACCCGGTCCAGGTCAACGGCGAACTGCCTCAGGTCGGTGCCCAGGCACCTGCGTTCAAGCTGGTCGGTGAAGGTCTGGCGGACGTTTCGCTGGCCGATTTCGCCGGCAAGCGCAAAGTGCTGAACATCTTCCCAAGCGTCGATACCCCGACCTGCGCCACCTCGGTACGCAAGTTCAACGCCCAGGCCAACGACGTGGCCAACACCGTGATTCTTTGCGTGTCCGCCGACCTGCCGTTCGCCCAGGCGCGTTTCTGCGGTGCCGAAGGTCTGGACAACGTCAAGAACCTCTCGACCCTGCGTGGCGCCGAGTTCCTGCAAAACTACGGCGTCGCCATTGCCGAGGGTCCGCTGGCCGGCCTGGCTGCGCGCGCGGTAGTGGTGCTCGATGAGCACGATAAAGTGCTGCACAGCGAACTGGTCGCCGAAGTCGGCAGCGAGCCGAACTACGACGCGGCGCTGGCTGTCCTGAAGTAAGCCGGGCAGGGCAGGCCCCCAGGGTTTGCCGACACATCAGGTAGCACACCAAGACGGCCTGGAAGCCATTCCAGGCCGTTTTCATTTAAAGTGCCCAGCGCCGATTGCGTCTGGCGTGGGTAAAGGCGCTGTAAAGGGCCTTTGCTAAACCCCTCGCAATGCTTATCGTTCACACCTCCCGACACCGCCGTCTCTCGAACAAGGTCTGTTCAACCCATGCAAGCTCCCGTCTCCCGCTCCCCTCGTCGCTGGCTTATCGGCCTGCTGATCCTGCTACTGGTGGCCGTGCTGGCCTGGTGGCTGTGGCCTGCCGAGGCGGACAAGGCGCCAAAAGCCGGGGGCCGGCCAGGCTTCGGCGGCTCGGCCGAGGCTGTGCCTGTGCGTGTCGAACCTGCGCGCAAGGAAGACTTCCCGCTGTATTACAAGGCCCTGGGCACGGTCACTGCCACTAACACGGTGAACGTGCGCAGTCGCGTCTCGGGCGAGCTGGTGAAGATCCACTTCCAGGAAGGCCAGCAGGTCAAGGCCGGTGATCTGCTTGCGGAAATCGACCCGCGCAGCTACCGCATCGCCTTGCAGCAGGCCGAAGGCACGCTGGCGCAGAACCAGGCACAACTGAAAAATGCCCAGGTCGATGTCGCCCGCTATAAAGGCCTGTACCAGGAAGACAGCATCGCCAAGCAGACCCTCGACACCGCCGAAGCGCAGCTCGCGCAATTCCAGGGCCTGATCAAGACCAATCAGGCCGCGGTCAGCGATGCTCGCCTGAACCTTGAATTCACCCAGATCCGCGCCCCCATCAGCGGCCGCGTCGGCCTGCGTCAGCTCGATCTGGGCAACCTGGTGGCGGCCAATGACACCGCGGCCATCGCCGTGATCACCCAGACCCAGCCGATCAACGTCGCCTTCACCCTGCCGGAAACCGAACTGAGCACGGTGCTCGAGCGCTACCGCAGCGGCGCCAGCCTGCCGGTCGAGGCCTGGGACCGCGCCGAAACCAAGCAGCAAGCCACCGGCGTACTGGCCAGCCCCGATAACCAGATCGACACCAGCACCGGCACCCTGAAGTTCAAGGCGCGCTTCGAAAACCGTGACCAGGCGCTGTTCCCTAACCAGTTCGTCAACGTCCGCCTGCTCGCCGACACCCTCAAGCAGGTGGTGGTGGCCCCGGCTGCGGCCATTCAGTTCGGCACCGACGGCACCTTCGCCTACGTGGTCAATGCCGACAGCAAGATCAGCGTGCGCCCGCTCAAGGTCGGCCCCAGCGATGGCGAGCAGAGCGTGATCCTAGACGGCCTGGCGGCAGGCGACCGCCTGGTGCTCGAAGGCACCGACCGCCTGCGTGAAGGCACCGTGGTCGAAGTGGTCGAAGACAGCTCGCAAGTGCCTGCAGGTCCAGGCCAGCAACTGCAAGGCAAGGACAGCGACAGCGCGGCGCAGCCGGCCGATGCAGCGAAGGCGGGTGCATGAACCTCTCGCGCCTGTTCATCCTGCGGCCGGTCGCCACCACGCTGAGCATGCTGGCGATCGTCCTCGCCGGGTTGATCGCCTACAAGCTGTTGCCGGTGTCGGCCCTGCCGCAGGTCGATTACCCGACCATCCGCGTCATGACCCTGTACCCCGGGGCCAGCCCGCAGGTCATGACCAGCGCCGTCACCGCGCCCCTGGAGCGTCAGTTCGGGCAGATGCCGGGCCTCACCCAGATGGCCTCGACCAGCTCGGGCGGGGCCTCGGTGCTGACCCTGCGCTTTAGCCTCGACGTCAACATGGACGTCGCAGAGCAGCAGGTGCAGGCCGCCATCAACGCCGCCAGCAACCTGTTGCCCAGCGACCTGCCGGCGCCGCCGGTGTACAACAAGGTCAACCCGGCCGACACCCCGGTGCTGACCCTGGCGATTTCCTCCAAGACCCTGCCACTGCCCAAACTCAACGACCTGGTCGACACCCGCGTGGCGCAGAAAATCGCCCAGATCAGCGGTGTGGGCATGGTCAGCATCGCCGGCGGCCAGCGCCAGGCGGTGCGCATCAAGGTCAATGTCGAAGCCCTGGCCGCGGCCGGGCTGAATCTTGAAGATGTACGCACCCTGGTCGGTGCCTCCAACGTCAACCAGCCCAAGGGCAACTTCGACGGCCCGACCCGGGTGTCGATGCTCGATGCCAACGACCAGCTGCGCTCGCCCGAGGAATACGCCAACCTCATCCTCACCTACAAGAACGGCGCGCCGCTGCGCCTGAAGGACGTCGCCGAAATCGTCGACGGCGCGGAAAACGAACGTCTCGCCGCCTGGGCCAACGAGAATCAGGCAGTGCTGCTGAACATCCAGCGCCAGCCAGGGGCCAACGTCATCGAGGTGGTCGACCGTATCAAGGCGATGCTGCCGTCGATCACCGACAACCTGCCGGCCGGGCTGGATGTCAGCGTACTCACCGACCGCACCCAGACCATCCGCGCGGCGGTCACCGATGTGCAGCACGAGCTGTTGATCGCCATCGTGCTGGTGGTGATGGTCACCTTCGTGTTCCTGCGCCGGGTCAGCGCCACGATCATCCCCTCGATTGCCGTGCCGCTGTCGCTGATCGGCACCTTCGGCGTGATGTACCTGGCCGGTTTCTCGATCAACAACCTCACGCTGATGGCGCTGACCATCGCCACAGGCTTTGTGGTCGACGACGCCATCGTCATGCTGGAAAACATCTCGCGGCATCTGGAGGAGGGCGAGACGCCGCTGCAGGCAGCGCTCAAGGGCGCTCGGCAGATCGGCTTCACTCTGATTTCGCTGACCCTGTCGCTGATCGCCGTATTGATTCCGCTGCTGTTCATGGCCGATGTGGTCGGGCGTCTGTTCCGTGAGTTCGCCATTACCCTGGCGGTGGCGATTCTGATTTCCCTGGTGGTGTCGCTGACCTTGACGCCGATGATGTGCGCGCGGCTGCTCAAGCCCGAGCCCAAGGAGCACGAGCAGGGGCGCTTCTACCGCGCCAGCGGGGCGTGGATCGACTGGCTGATCGCACGCTACTCCAGCGCCCTGACCTGGGTGCTGCGTCACCAGCCGCTGACCCTGCTGGTGGCCATCGGCAGCCTGGTGCTCACCGTGGTGCTGTACCTGATGGTGCCCAAGGGCTTCTTCCCGGTGCAGGACACCGGGGTCATCCAGGGCATCTCCGAAGCGCCCCAGGCCACCTCGTTCGCCGCCATGAGCGAACGCCAGCAGGCGCTGAGCCGGCTGATCCTGAAAGACCCGGCGGTACAGAGCCTGTCGTCCTACATTGGCGTGGACGGCGACAACGCCACGCTCAACAGCGGCCGCCTGCTGATCAACCTCAAGCCCCATGCCGCGCGCGACGAAACGGCGGTGGAGGTCATCAACCGCCTGCAACCGCAGCTCGACAAACTGGTGGGCATTCGCCTGTACATGCAGCCGGTGCAAGACCTGTCCATCGAGGACCGGGTCAGCCGCACCCAGTACCAGTTCAGTCTGTCGTCACCCGATGCCGAGATGCTCGCGCAGTGGAGCGGCAAGCTGGTCCAGGCCCTGCAACAGCGCGCCGAACTCACCGACGTCGCCAGCGACCTGCAAGACCAGGGCTTGCAGGTGTACCTCAACATCGACCGCGACAAGGCCAGCCGCCTGGGCATCACCGCCGCGCAGATCACCAGCGCGCTGTATGACGCCTTCGGTCAGCGGCAGATTTCCACCATCTACACCCAGGCCAGCCAGTACCGCGTGGTGTTGCAGGCCCAGAATGCCAGCAGCGGCGGCCTGCAGGCGCTCGACTCGATTCACGTCAAGGCGGCCGATGGCGGGCAAGTGCGCCTTTCCGCGCTGGCCCAGGTCGAGCAGCGCCAGGCGGCGCTGGCGATTTCCCACATCGGCCAATTCCCGGCGGTGATGATGTCGTTCAACCTCGCCGACGGCGTGTCGCTGGGCGAGGCGGTCAAGGTGATCGGCGAAGTCGAGCAGCAAATCGGCCTGCCGATTGGGGTGCAGACCCGCTTCCAGGGCGCCGCCGAGGCGTTCCAGGCCTCGCTGTCGAGCACCTTGCTGCTGATTCTGGCCGCCCTGGTGACCATGTACATCGTGCTGGGCGTGCTCTACGAGAGCTACATCCACCCGGTGACGATTCTCTCGACCCTGCCATCGGCTGCGGTGGGCGCCTTGCTCGCGCTGCTGATCAGTGGCAATGATCTGGGTATGATCGCCATCATCGGCATCATTCTGCTGATCGGCATCGTCAAGAAGAACGCGATCATGATGATCGACTTCGCCCTGGAGGCCGAACGCAATCAAGGCATGGCCCCGCGTGAGGCGATCTACCAGGCCGCGCTTCTGCGCTTTCGGCCGATTCTGATGACCACCCTGGCGGCGCTGTTCGGTGCCATACCGCTGATGCTCGCCAGTGGCTCGGGCGCCGAGCTGCGCCAACCGCTGGGCCTGGTGATGGTCGGCGGGCTGCTGGTCAGCCAGGTGCTGACGCTGTTCACCACGCCGGTGATCTACCTGTACTTCGACCGCCTGGCGCAGCGCTGGCGGCGACGCGCGGCGGCGCAGCAGGCGCAGGCATGAACCTGTCGGCGCCGTTCATTCGTCGCCCGGTGGCGACGCTGCTGCTGAGCCTGGCGATCATGCTGCTGGGCGGCGTCAGCTTCGGCCTGTTGCCGGTTTCGCCGCTGCCGCAGTTGGATTTTCCGGTGATCGTGGTGCAGGCCAACCTGCCCGGGGCCAGCCCCGAGGTGATGGCCGCCACCGTCGCCACGCCGCTGGAGCGCAAGCTGGGGAGCATCGCCGGGGTCGATACGCTCACCAGCAACTCCAACCAGGGCTCGACCCGGGTGATCATCGGTTTCGACCAGGGCCGCGACATCAACGCCGCCGCCCGCGAGGTGCAGGCGGCCATCAACGCGGCGCGCAACCTGCTGCCCAGCGGTATGCGCAGCATGCCCACCTACAAGAAGATCAACCCGTCGCAGGCGCCGATCATGGTG
The DNA here is from genome assembly GCF_000425745.1 of Pseudomonas cremoricolorata DSM 17059 = NBRC 16634. Classification (GTDB taxonomy): domain Bacteria; phylum Pseudomonadota; class Gammaproteobacteria; order Pseudomonadales; family Pseudomonadaceae; genus Aquipseudomonas; species Aquipseudomonas cremoricolorata. Next base: position 229,046 of record NZ_AUEA01000003.1, read on the forward strand.
CTGTCGCTGACGTCAGACGTGTTGCAGAAGGGCCAGTTGTACGACTTGGCCGACACCATCCTGTCGCAGAGCCTGGCCCAGGTCAGCGGCGTTGGCGAAGTGCAGATCGGCGGCAGCTCGCTGCCGGCGGTGCGCATCACCCTTGAGCCGCAATTGCTCAACCAGTACGGCCTGGCGCTGGATGAGGTACGCACTGCGGTATCCAACGCCAACCAGCGCCGGCCCATGGGTTTTGTCGAGGATGCCGAGCGCAACTGGCAGGTGCGGGCCAACGACCAGTTGGGCATGGCCAAGGATTATGAATCGCTGGTGATTCGCCAGAAGGACGGGGCGATTCTGCGCCTGTCCGATGTCGCCACGGTCAGCGACGGGGTCGAGAACCGCTACAACAGTGGCTTCTTCAACGACCGTGCGGCGGTGCTGCTGGTGGTCAACCGGCAGACCGGCGCCAACATCATCGAGACCGTCGAGCAGATCAAGCAGCAATTGCCGGCATTGCAATCGCTGTTGCCGGCCAGTGTGCAACTGAACGTTGCCATGGACCGCTCGCCGGTGATCAAGGCCACCTTGCAGGAAGCCGAGCACACCTTGCTGATCGCCGTGGCGCTGGTGATTCTGGTGGTCTACCTGTTCCTCGGCAACCTGCGCGCTTCGTTGATTCCAAGCCTGGCAGTGCCGGTGTCACTGGTCGGTACTTTCGCAGTGATGTACCTGTGCGGTTTTTCGCTGAACAACCTGTCGCTGATGGCGCTGATCCTGGCCACCGGGCTGGTGGTGGATGACGCCATCGTGGTGCTGGAGAACATTTCCCGCCACATCGAGAACGGCGAAAAGCCGTTGCAGGCGGCCTTCCTAGGGGCCAAGGAGGTCGGCTTCACCTTGCTCTCGATGAACGTCTCGCTGGTGGCGGTGTTCGTCTCGATCCTGTTCATGGGCGGTATCGTGCGTGGGCTGTTCATGGAGTTCTCGGTCACCTTGGCCGCAGCCATTCTGGTCTCGCTGCTGGTATCGCTGACCCTCACGCCGATGCTCTGCGCACGCTGGCTCAAGCCCCACGAGGCGCAGCGCAACCGCCTGCAACGCTGGAGCGACCGCCAGCATGCGCGCATGGTCGCCGGCTACGACCGTAGCCTGGGCTGGGTGCTGCGCCATCCGAAACTGACCCTGCTCAGCCTGCTGGCGACCATCGTGCTCAACGTCGGTTTGTACGTGATCGTGCCAAAAACACTGATGCCGCAGCAGGACACTGGCCAGTTGATGGGCTTCATTCGCGGGGACGACGGGCTGTCGTTCACGGTCATGCAGCCGAAGATGGAAGCCTATCGCCGAGCGTTGCTGGCCGACCCTGCAGTGCAGAGCGTGGCCGGCTTCATAGGCGGTAACAGCGGCACCAACAACGCCATGGTGCTGGTGCGCTTGAAACCGATCGCCGAGCGCAAGGTCGATGCGCAGAAGGTCATCGAACGCTTGCGCAAAGAGCTGCCCAAGGTGCCCGGCGGGCGCCTGTACCTGATGGCCGACCAGGACCTGCAACTGGGCGGTGGCGGGCGCGACCAGAGCTCGTCGCAATACCTCTACACCCTGCAAAGCGGCGACCTCGTAGCGCTGCGCGAGTGGTTCCCGAAAGTCACCGCGGCGCTGCGTGCGCTGCCCGAGCTGACCGCCATCGACGCCCGTGACGGCGCCGGCACCCAGCAGGTGACACTGGTGGTCGACCGCGACCAGGCCAAGCGCCTGGGCATCGACATGGACATGATCACCACGGTGCTCAACAACGCCTACAGCCAGCGGCAGATCTCGACCATCTATGACGCCCTCAACCAGTACCAGGTGGTGCTGGAGATCAACCCACGCTACGCCTGGGACCCCAGCACCCTCGAGCAGGTGCAGGTGATCACCGCCGAGGGCGCGCGGGTGCCGCTGTCGACCATCGCCCACTACGAGAACACCCTGGCCAACGACCGCGTCAGCCACGAAGACCAGTTCGCCTCAGAAGACATCGCCTTCGATGTCGCCGAAGGCTACAGCCCCGACCAGGCCCTGGCGGCGGTGGAGCGGGCGGTGGCCAAGCTGGGCCTGCCCGAGTCGGTGATCGCCAAGCTCGGCGGCACCGCCGATGCCTTCGCCAAGACCCAGGAAGGCCAGCCGTTCATGATTCTCGGCGCGCTGCTGCTGGTGTACCTGGTGCTGGGCGTGCTCTACGAGAGCTACATTCATCCGCTGACCATCCTCTCGACCTTGCCGTCGGCAGGGGTCGGCGCGTTGCTGGCGCTGTACCTGACCGGCGGCGAATTCAGCCTGATCTCGTTGCTGGGGCTGTTCCTGCTGATCGGCGTGGTGAAGAAGAACGCCATCCTGATGATCGACCTGGCGCTGCAATTCGAGCGCCACGAAGGGTTGTCGCCGGAAGAGTCGATCCGCCGTGCCTGCCTGCTGCGCCTGCGGCCGATCCTGATGACCACCCTGGCGGCGATGCTCGGCGCCTTGCCGTTGCTGCTGAGCACCGCCGAGGGCGCGGAAATGCGCCAGCCGCTAGGCCTGACCATCATCGGCGGCCTGGTCTTCAGCCAGGTCCTGACCCTGTACACGACGCCGGTGGTGTACCTCGCCCTCGACCGCCTGCGCCATCGATTCAACCGTTGGCGCGGTGTGCGCACCGACGCTGCTCTGGAAACCCCGCTATGACCTTCGCCACCACTCCACTTCATCGCCTGCTCAAGCGCCTGGGTGACGGCCGCGGCTCGCGCGTGCTCGGCGCCGGGCTGTGCGTGGTCCTGCTCAGCGCCTGTAGCCTGAGCCCCGACTACCAGCGCCCGGTGCTGGCCACGCCGCTGCAGTTCAAGCACGCCGAAGGCTGGACCCAGGCGCGTCCGGCCGACCACGTTCAGCGCGGGCACTGGTGGGAGCTGTACGACGACGCCCAGCTCAACCAGCTGGTCGACACCCTCAACCGCAGCAACCAGACCGTGGCCCAGTACGAAGCGCAGTACCGTCAGGCCACGGCACTGGTGCGCAGCAGCCGCGGCGCGCTGTTTCCGAGCCTGGATCTGAGCGTCGGCAAGACCCGCTCATCCCAGGGCACCGGCAGCAGCAGCTCGAGCCTGTCGAACAACAGCAGCGGCATCCGCAACACCTACAACGCACAGCTGGGCGTGAGCTGGGAGCTCGACCTGTGGGGCAAGCTGCGCGAGACCCTCAACGCCAACCAGGCCAGCGCCGAGGCGAGCATCGCCGAGCTGGCCTCGATTCGCCTGAGCCTGCAATCGGAGCTGGTGCAGAACTACCTGCAACTGCGCGTCATCGATGCGCAGAAGCGCCTGCTCGAGGCCACGGTGGCGGCCTACCAGCGCTCGTTGCGCATGACCGAAAACCAGTACCGCGCCGGTATTTCCGGGCCCGATGCAGTGGCCCAGGCGCGCACGCAGTTGCACAGCACCGAAGCCGACCTGATCGACCTGGCCTGGCAGCGTGCGCAGTATGAAAATGCCATTGCCGTGCTGTTGGGCCGTGCGCCGGCGGACTTCGCCCTGGCGCCCAGCACGGCAATTCCGGCGCTGCCGAGCGTGCCCATGCAGTTGCCCTCGCAGCTGCTTGAGCGGCGCCCCGACATCGCCGCCGCCGAACGCCGGGTCATGGCCGCCAACGCCAACATCGGCGTGGCCCGCGCGGCGTACTTCCCGGATCTGAGCCTGAGCATGAGCGGTGGCTATTCCAGCAGCAGCTACAGCCGCTGGATCGAGCTGCCCAACCGTTTCTGGTCGGTCGGCCCGTCGCTGGCCATGACCCTGTTCGACGCCGGACGGCGCAGCGCCGAGGTCGACCGCACGGAGGCGGTGTACGACCAGACCGCCGCGCAATACCGGCAAACCGTGCTCGATGGCTTTCGCGAGGTGGAAAACTACCTGGTTCAGTTACGGGTGTACGGCGACGAAGCCGTAGTTCGCCAGCAGGCCCTGGATGCCGCCAGACAATCGCTGCGCCTGACGGAAAACCAGTACAAGGCGGGCCTTATCGGTTACCTGGATGTGGTCAACGTGCAGGCCACGGCGCTCAGCAACGAGCGCAGTGTGCTCAACCTGCTGCAAGGGCGGTTGATTGCCAGTGTGCAGTTGATCGCAGCGCTGGGCGGCGGCTGGGATCAGACCCAGGCCGATGCCGACCGCCAGGCGCTGGAGCCGCGTTGAGGTAGGCCTGGCTCAGCCGGCGTAGCGCAGTGCGCAGAAGGGGACGAAGGCGTCCATTTCCGCCTCCACCGCTTCGATGATGCGCTCGACCTGCGCCGGCGCCATGATCGCGGCGCAGGGAATGCCGGCGATCGCCATGACGGTCTCGCCGCTGGCGCGGTCGAACAGGCGCGCGATCATGCTGCGCGGAGCATCCATGCTGGCTTCGAAACCTAAAGGGTGGAAATGCCAGCGCATTACCTGACACGCATTGGGAAACGTCATCGTGTTCATGCCAGCCTCCGTGTTCATCCTGAACAAGGTCATGGGCAACCCGCCCGGTGGTGGGAATCATTACCATAGCAGTCGAATGGCAAGAGGTTCCCGCAGGCTGATGACGGCATCATGACGGCGTGACCTCGTTCACACTTGTGCAGTGGCCCAGAGCGCGCCGCAGAGGCGGATGCCAGAGCCTCAGGCGCAGCGAAGGCGAGCCCTGCGCCCAAGGCTGTTATCAGACCAACGGTCAGTTCAACAGACCAGCGGCGATGTTGATGGTGAAGCCCAGAATCGCCGTGTTGAATACGAAACCCACCAGCGAGTGGCCCAGCACCACCCGGCGCATGGGCCGCCCGGCCACGCCGATGTCGGAGGTCTGCACCGCCACGCTGATGGTGAAAGAGAAGTAGTGGAAGTCCCAGTAGTCCGGGCAGCGCTCGCCGTCGGCGAAGCGCAGCGGCAAGTCCTTGCCGTGGTGGGTATAGAACAGCCGGGCGTAGTGCAGGCTGAAGATGGTGCCGATCAACAGCCACGAGCCGGCTACCGTGAGGCCGGTGTACAGGTAGTGCAGCAGCAGTGCCGAACCGTGCAGGCCCTTGCTCGAGATCAACTGCAAAGTCACCGCCGCCAGGCTGGCGATGGCCGCCACGCTGACCGTGAACAACACCAGCGCTGCGTTTTCGTCCTCGATGCGGGCGACCTTGCGCACGGTGTCCGGCCCTGAGCGGCAGGTCAGCCACAGCACCAGCGCCAGGTACAACCAGACCCCCAGGTTCCAGCCGGCCAGCACCCGTTGCACGGCGTCGTCCGCCGGAATCAGCCAGGCGCCTACCAGGCCGACCAAGGTCGCCAGGCTCAGGCGCGGATGGGAGTGAGTGAGGCGGTACAGGGCCATTGCGCGGGTCTCCATCGATACCTGACTCTAGACCACGGCCCATCGCGCAAAGTCCGCGGCGTTCGAAGCTGCCGTGCAAATCGGTTACCATCCGGCGCTACCCGCTTTCGTGCTGCGCCGCAGCGCCTGCTTCAGCGCTTCGCTCCACGGCCCCTGCCGCACTGTCGGCACAGGGCCCCGCAACAGGATGTACACCGTGACCGACCTCCTGCATAACCCTCTGCTGCAGTACCTGGCGCGGCTGGCGCCGTCCAGCCAGCAGACCATGCGCTACGTGCTGCAGGATGCTGCCGACCGCCTTGGCTTCGACGACCACGCCATCACCGACGTGCCCTGGCACCACCTGCAACCAGGCCACCTGATCGGCCTGGTCGCAGCCCTGCGTAGCGACGGCTACGCGCCCAACTCCTCATCGCTGTACGTCAACGCCATTCGTGGGGTGATGAACGAAGCCTGGCGCCAGGGCCTGATCGACCATGAGCATCTTCTACGCATCCGTGAGGTCAAGGCCGACAACGGCACTCGCCTGCCGCCTGGGCGCAACCTGCGCCGCAGTCTGATTCGTGAGCTGATGGAAGTGTGTGCCGCCGACCCGCGACCGCAGGGCGTACGCGACGCGGCGATCATCGCGCTGCTGTATGGCACCGGCATGCGCAAGTCCGAATCGGTGGATATCGATCTGTCGCAGGTGAGTTTCGCCGAGCGCAGCCTACAGGTGCGTGGCAAGGGCAATCGCCAACTGCTCAAATACGCGCCGCCCTGGGCGTTCGAGAAGCTTCAGGCCTGGCTCGATCTGCGCCGCGACCAGCTACCGGTGGGTGAGGCTGACGATGAGTTCCTGTTCAACCGCATCCGCCGTGGCAACCACATCACCCGGGCGCGCATCACCAAGCATGCGATCTACTACATTGCTCGCCAGCGCGGCACTCAGGTTGGGGTGAAGATCATGCCGCATGATTTTCGCCGCGCGTTCATTACCCGGGTGATCGAAGAACACGACTTGTCCATCGCGCAGAAGCTGGCGCATCACGCCAACATTCAGACCACCGCCAGCTACGATCGACGCGACGACAACGAACGGCGCAGGGCAGTCGAGCGTTTCGACTACTGACCTGCGCCGCGAGCCGCTCAGGGCTTGGTGGTCGAGGGGGTTGCCGGGGTCATCGGCGCCGTGCTGCCGGAACCCGGCAGGCTCGGATCATCGCCCGGGTTGGCCGGCGTACGCTGGGTTTCCCCCGGCAGGCGCTGATCGTCGCCTGGCAAGCGCGGATCGGTATCGCGCGGCATGGGCTTTTCGATGGGGTTGAGGGTGCTGTCCACGCCTGGGGCAGGCGCCGGGTTGTGTGGATCGTCTGGAAAGGTGGTTCCGGTGCCGGCGGCCAGGGCCAGCGGCGAGACGAGCAGGGCGGCTAACAGCAGTGAACGTTTCATCGGGCAGGCTCCTTTGCGAAGGGTAGGAGACGACCGAGCCCCGTTCAGCAGCGCCGGATGTGGACGGATCTGCTGAACGGGGCCCGGCCGCCTCTACTGCCTTGGGCCAACGGCCTGGGGCAAAGGTGCGGCCTTGCCGATCAACGGTCACACCACCAGCGACAGCGCCATGATGAAGATGATGCCCACCACCGACAGCAGGGTTTCCATCAGCGTCCAGGTTTTCAGGGTTTCAGCCACGGTCATGTTGAAATACTGCTTGACCAGCCAGAACCCTGCGTCGTTGACGTGAGACAGAATCAGCGAACCAGCGCCGGTGGCCAGCACCAGCAGTTCACGGTTGATGCCCGGCACCAGTTCAACCACTGGGGCCACGATGCCGGCGCCGGTGATGGTGGCGACGGTCGCTGAACCGGTGGCGATACGAATCACCGCGGCCACCAGCCAGGCCAGCAGAATGGGCGAAATCTCGGCCTGCACCGCCATCTGGCCGATGACGTTACCCACACCGGTGTCGACCAGCATCTGCTTGAAGCCGCCGCCGGCACCGACGATCAGCACGATGGCTGCGGTGGGCGCCAGGCTCTGGTCGAGCATCTTCATGATCTGCTGGCGGCTGAAGCCGCGCGCCGAGCCAAAGGTGTAGAAGGCCAGCAGCAGGGCAGCGAGCAGGGCAGTGATCGGGTGGCCGATCAGGTCCAGCCACTGGCGCACGATGTGTTCGGCCGGCAGCACCACGTCAGCGAAAGTCTTGAGCAGCATCAGCGCCACCGGCAGCAGCACGGTCAGCAGGGTGATGCCGAAGCTGGGTAGCTCGCGGGTCTGCGACTCGCGGGCGATCTGGTCCATCAGTTCTTGCGATGGCGTGCCGGGGATGTAGCGGGCGATGAAGGTGCCGAACAGCGGCCCTGCGATCACCGCGGTGGGCAGCGCTACCAACAGGCCGTAGAAGATGGTGCGGCCAATGTCGGCGTTGAAGATTCCGATCGCCAGCAGCGGCCCCGGATGCGGCGGCACCAGGCCGTGCACCACCGACAGCCCGGCCAGCAGCGGGATGCCGATCTTCACCAGCGACACGCCGGTGCGCCGGGCGACGATGAATACCAGGGGAATCAGCAGCACGAAGCCGATTTCGAAGAACAGCGGAATGCCCACCAGGAAGGCAGAGAACATCATCGCCCAGTGCACGTTGCGCTTGCCGAAGGCGCGGATCAGCGTCTGCGCGATCTGATCGGCACCGCCGGAATCGGCCATCAGCTTGCCGAGCATGGTGCCCAGCGCCAGGACGATGCCGACAAAGCCCAGCACGCCGCCGAAGCCGTCCTGGAACGACTTCATCACCTTGGCCACGGGCATGCCCGAGGTCAGGCCGAGAAAACCGGCGGCCAGGGTCAGGGCGACGAAGGGGTGGACCTTGAAATGGGTGATCAGCACGATCAGGCCGATGATGGTGACCAGAGCGTCGAGCAGCAGGAAGGTGTCAGTAGCCAGTCCGAACATGGAAGTATGCCTCGGTATTATCGTTGTTCTGTGTTGAGCGATGCGTCGTGGCCAGGCCAGGACGCGTACCCGCGCTGCCTAAGACAGCGCTGTCTTGGGTGAGCCGGGGCAGCGCCCTTCAGGCGCTTCGGGCCAGTCCCGACTCACCTGGGCGCTTTAACCAGGCATCGACCTGCTCGGCCAGCGTGGCGATTGGCCGGGTGGCATCGAGGGTCAGGGTCAGGGCTTCGCCCTCTGGCGACTCGAGCGCGGCGAACTGGCTGGCGATCAGGCTGGCCGGCATGAAGTGTCCGGGCCGCGCCAGCACACGCCGCTCGGCTTCGGCGGGGGTCAGCTGGAGGAACACGAAGGTCAGGCCCGGCACGGCCTGGCGCAGGGTTTCGCGATAGCGGCGCTTGAGCGCCGAGCAGGTGAGGATCGGCCGCTCGCCGGCGGCGATGGCCGCTTGCAGCTCCTCGCCCAGGCGCACCAGCCAGCCGGCTCGGTCGGCATCGTCCAGGGCGATGCCAGCGCTCATCTTGCGGATGTTTTCGGCAGGGTGAAAGGCATCGCCTTCGATCAGGCGGCCGCCGCTTTTCCCGGCGATGGCCGAGCCGATGCAGCTTTTGCCGCAACCAGCGACGCCCATGACCACGATGGCGGACAGGGAAGGATTCATCAGTACCTCCTGCGGGGCGAGATAGCGCTGTCTTGATCCAGATACAAGGCAGGCTGGCGCTACTTCCCGGGTTTTATTGGTCTTGTGGTGAACGCAGTGGGGCGCTCGAGCAATGCCGACCAGCGAGGATGCATTGCCTAGGCCCTGAGACAGCGCTACCTTAGTGGCCGTTCCCCATCCATGCAAGTAGTAAAATTACAACGCCATGACTCGCACAGGTTCTCGCACTACCGGTCGTCCCACCCTGGCCGAAGTGGCCAAGCTTTCCGGGGTTTCACCGATCACTGCTTCGCGGGCGCTGCGCGGCGTCAGCACCGTGGCGCCGGAGCTGGTCGAGAAGGTCCGCGCGGCAGCCGCCACCCTGGGCTATATCGCTAACCCCGCGGCACGCGCGCTGGCCTCGGCGCGCAGTCACTCGGTGGTGGTGTTGATTCCCTCGTTGTCCAACCACCTGTTCATCGACACCCTGGAAGCGATCCATGAGGTGATGCGCCCGCGCGGGCTGGAAGTGCTGATCGGCAATTACCACTACGATGCCGCCGAAGAAGAGAACCTGATCCGCAATTACCTGGCCTATCAGCCCTGCGGCATGCTGCTGACCGGCTTCGAGCGCAGCGAGGCCTCGTTGCAGATGCTCGCCGCCAGCGGCGTACCGTGCGTGCACATGATGGAACTGGGTGGGTCGGCCGATGCCCTGTCGGTGGGCTTCTCGCAGTTCGAGGCAGGCCGCGCCGCCGCCAGGCATCTGCTCGGCCGCGGTCGCCGTCGCCTGGCGTTCATCGCCGCTCAGCTCGACCGCCGCGTCATGCAGCGCGCCGAAGGCTTTCGCCAGGGCCTGGCCGAGGCCGGCCTGAGTGCCCCGGAACTCGAACTGCTGGCGCCTGAACCGTCCTCCATCGCCCTGGGCGGCGCATTATTCAGCCAACTGCTGGCGCAGGCCGATGACGTCGACGGCATCTTCTTCTGCAATGACGACCTGGCCCAGGGTGCGGTGCTGCAAGCGCTGCGCCAGGGTATCGCGGTGCCTGAACGGGTGGCGATGGTCGGTTTCAACGACCTGCCCGGCTCGGCGCACATGGTGCCGCGGCTGACCTCGATTCGCACCCCCCGCGCCGCCGTCGGGCGCGCCGCGGCGCAGGCCTTGCTGACGCAACTGGACGGCAAACGGGTGGCCGTCAGTCAGCAGGACCTGGGTTTCGAACTGATGGTGCGCGAGAGCTCCTGAGATCCGACGAGCGTACTGGCCAGGTGCTTGTAAGGCCCAAGCGGGCATCTATGCTCAGCACACCGCGCATAAGGGAGGCCGGGGTCATGTTCGATTACCGTCGCAAGTCCGATCTGATGGAAATCCAGCGGTGCCGTGACGCGCTGGCAGGGAGTGAGGCGAAACTTGCGGCGATCAGCCAGTCGCTGGCAATGCTCGAACTGACAGCCGACGGCACCATCCTTGAAGCCAACGACGGTTTTTGCGCCATGTTGGGTTATGCCGCCGACACGCTGCGTGGTCAGCATCATCGGCTACTGTGCAGCCAGGCCTATGCCGACAGCCTCGACTACCGGCAGCTCTGGCATGACCTGGCCCAGGGCACGCCGCGCTGCGGCACCTTCATCCACCACGATCAGGCGGGCCGGGAACGCTGGCTGGAGGCCAGCTACTTGCCGGTGCGCGATGAGCAGCAGCGGGTCACGCGGGTCATCCAGATCGCCAGCGACGTGACCGAACGGGTCCTGCAGACCCACGAGCAGCACTACCTGCTGCAGGCCATCGGCCGGGCCATGGCGGTGATCGAGTTCACTCCGCACGGGCACGTGCTGACCGCCAACGACAATTTCCTGCGCACCATGGGCTATGAGCTCGACGAAATCGTCGGCCAGCACCACGGCATGTTCTGCCGCCGCGAAGAGCGTGAGTCGCCGCAGTACCGCGAGTTCTGGGCGTCGCTCAATCGCGGTGAATACCATTCCCACCGCTTCGAACGAGTCGACAAGCGCGGACGTGTCGTCTACCTGGAGGCGTCGTACAACCCGATCTTCGACAGCCAGGGCCGCCTGTGCAAAGTGGTCAAGGTGGCCAGCGATATCACCGCGCAGGTCAGCACCCAGCAGACCGCCGCCGACGCCGCCCACGCCAGTTCGGTGCAGACCGACGCCAGCGCGCGCAAGGGCACCGAGGTGGTGCAGCAGACGGTGGCGGTCATCGAAGAGATTTCTACCGAGCTCAACCAGGCCGCACGCAGCCTGGATGCGGTGAATCGGCAGTCGGAGCTGATCGGGCAGATCGTCCTGACCATCCGCAGCATCGCCGACCAGACCAACCTGCTGGCGCTCAATGCCGCCATCGAGGCGGCGCGGGCCGGTGAGCATGGGCGAGGATTTGCCGTGGTCGCCGAGGAGGTACGCAACCTGGCCGCACGTACCAGCAAGGCCACGCTGGAAATCGTCGATGTGGTCAGGCAGAACCATGATCTGTCATTGACTGCGGTTGCCAGCATGCAGTCGAGCCTGAGCCGCACCGGGCGGGGCGTGGCCCTGGCCAACCAGGCCGGCACGGTGATTCAGGAAATTCAGCAGGGCTCGCGCCACGTAGTGGATGCCATCAGCCAGATCAGCTCGACGTTGCAGCTGCACTGAGCCCCGACTGCAGTTCACAGGCCAGGGTGCGCAGGCTGGCTTCAAGGGCGCGCAGGGGCGGGGCGGTGGGCAGGTCTTGCGCGCAGGCCAGCTCCAGCGCCTCGCAGTTGGCCACCACTTGCGGCACCTTGAGCATCTTGGCCCCGCCCTTGATGCGATGGGCCAGTTCGCGCAGCCCGGTCAGGCTCGGCTCATCGCCCAGGGCGTGCAGTGCTTGCAGGTCTTCGGCATTGCTCTGGGCCAGTTGCTCGAGCAGGCGCCGGACCAGTTTTTCATCGCCCTGGGTCAGGTGCAGCAGGTTGTTCAGATCGAAGCCGCTGGCCGCTTGGGGGGCGGCGGGCAGGGTGCTGCCAGGCAGGTGCGCCTTGAGCGTCTGCAGGCCCACCGGCTTGAACAGGCAATCGTCCATGCCGCTGTGCAGGCAGCGTTCGCGCTCCTCGATCTGGGCGTTGGCGGTGATGCCGATGATCCGGCACGGCGGGCCGTCGCTCTGGCGTTCGCGCTGGCGGATCTCTCGGGTCAGTGCATGGCCATCGAGCAGCGGCATGCTGCAATCGGTGAGCACCACGTCGAACGCCCCAGGTTGCCATAGCGCCAGCGCCGCCTGGCCGTTCTCGGCCAGCACCACGCGGTGGCCGAGTGTAGTCAGTTGCTTGTCGAGCAGCAGCAGGTTGGCCGGGTAATCATCGACCACCAGAATGCGCAGCTCAGCCGCATCGAGCGATTCCTCGCCAGTTGGCGCGGCGACCACGGCCACCGGCTGCGCGGCCTCCAGAGGCAACTGCACAAGCACCCGGGTCCCAACGCCCCTGACGCTTTGCAGTTCAAGGCTGCCACCCATCAGCTCGCTCAGAGTGCGGCTGATGATCAGCCCCAGGCCTGCACCCTGCCTGACCCTGGCGCTGTCGAGCTGGCCGAAGGCGCTGAACAAGCGTGACTGGTCGGCGGCGCTGATGCCCTCACCGCTGTCCTGCACCTGCAGGTACGCCAGCAGTCGACTGTCCAAGGGCTTGAGCTCGAGCGATACCGCGACCTTGCCCTGCTCGGTGAACTTGATGGCGTTGCTCAGCAGGTTCGACAGCACTTGGCGCAAGCGCAGCGCATCGACCATGACCCACACCGGCGCCTGAGGCAGCTGCACGTGCAGCGACAGACCCTTGACCCGTGCGTTGCCCTCGAAAACCCGGGCGGTGGCGCTGACCAGTTCGCACAGCTCCGTTGGCACCGGGTGCAAGGTCAGGTGTCCGGCTTCGACTCGGGAAATGTCGAGAATGTCGCCGATCAGCTCCAGCAGGCCGATCGCCGAGTCGTGGGCGGTCTTGAGTGAGACGCTGTCGCAGTGGCCGCGGCGGCTGTCTTCCAGGGCCAGCTCCAGCAGCCCGATGACCGCGTTCATAGGCGTGCGGATTTCATGGCTCATGGTCGCCAGGAAGGTGCTTTTAGCCTGGCTGGCCTGCTCGGCATCGTTCTTCGCCTGGCGCAACTGCTCGAGCAGGCTGCGGCTTAGCGTCAATTGTGCCTGCAAGGCCTGCTGCGCCTCGGTGCGCTGGTTGATCAGCTTGCGCAGGTAGGTGTTCCAGAACACTACCCCGGCCAGCAGCAGTGCGGAAAACACCAGCACTTGCAGCACCAGGCTGCGGTAGTTGCGCCATGGGCTGTCACTGACCACGGCATTGGTGCGCCAACGGTTGATCAACTGCTCCAGTTCATCGGGAGGGATGCTCATCAGCGCCTTGTCGAGGATGTGTTGCAGCAGTGGCAATTGCGGGGCGACGCCGAATGCCGCTACTGCCGGTTCCTCGTCGATGACCGAGGCGATCTTCAGCACGTTCTTGAACACGTGGGTGATGTAGTAGGTGGCGTTGACCTGCGAACTGAACGCCACATCGGCCTGGCCGTTTGCCACCGCTTCCATCATGCGCAAGGGGTTGGGTACCTCCACCACCTCGATCGCGCCATAGCGCTGCTGCAAGGTTTCGCGCAGCGGCGAACCGGTGAGCAAGGCAACCCGCAGGTGTTGCATCTGGTTCAGGTCAGGGGTCGGTTCATCGGTGCGGGTGATCAGCACCCGCGGGCTGACCAGGTACGGCCTTGTATAGCGCAACCGCGCTGCGCGCTGGCTGCCATAGCCCAGTGCGCCGATGATCTCGGCATCGCCTTGTACCAGTTGCTCGACCATGCCTTGTACTGAATCACGCTGGACGATCTGAAAGCGCAGTCCGGTGCGCAGGCCGATCTGTTCCAGCAGATCCAGGGTCGCGCCGCGCGGCTGCTGATTGGCATCGCTGAAGGTCAACGGCGCCAGGGTGTCGGTCACCAGCACGCGTACGGTGGGGTGCTGGTCGATCCAGCGCTGTTCTTCGGCGGTCAGGGCGCTGAGGTGGCGTTCCAGCAGAATGCTGGTGTTGCCACTGGTCCAGCGCCGCAGGATGTTCAGCCGCTCGCTGTTGAACACCCGCGCCAGCGCCTGGTTGACCAGGCTGCGCAGGCGCTGATCGTCACGGCGCAGGGCGAAGGCGAAGGCGCCGACCGGCGCGTTGACGAAATGATCGGTTTTCAGTTGCCCGGGGTAACTCATGCCGATCAGGTAGTCGGTGCTGATGGCATCGCCCAGGTAGACATCGGCCTGGCCCAGCGCTACCGCCGCCAGGCCTGCCAGTGTCGAGCGGTACAGGGTCAGCTGCGCCTTGGGGTACATGCGCCGCACCATGGCCGTGGGCAGGTAGTGGTCGACGGTGGCCAGGCGCAGGCCGGACAGGTCATCGTCCTTGCGCAGGCTGCGCCCGGGCCTTGCGACGATCACCGGCAAGTCGTCGGCGTAGGCGCTGCTCAGGGTCAGGTCGGCGTCGGCGGCTTCGAAGGCATTGGAGCTGCCCAGCAGGTCGATCTGCCCAGCGTGCAGCGCATCGATGGCGTGCTGGCGCGTCGCGAACCGCCGCACCTCGATCCGCACGCCCAACTGTTCGGCCAGCAGCCCCGCATAATCGGCGCTCAGGCCTTCGTAGTCATTGAGGCTGGTGTTGATTTCGAAAGGGGGGTAGTCGGGTTGCGAACTGCCCAGAATCAGGGGGCCGTGCTGCTGCAGCCAGGCACGGTCGACATCGCTCAGCGTCATGGGTTGCGCCGCGCTCTGCGAACGCGCCAGCAACTGGCGCGTCTGGCTGTCGACTTCGGCCTGTACGGGAAGGGCGATCAGCCCGGTCAGCAGCAGGGCTGACAGCATCCGCTTCATCGGCGCTCAGTTCACTTGATTGCGCTTGGCCAGGTCGACCATCTCCACCAGCGACTCGGTCTTGAGCTTGTCCATGATGCGTCCGCGATAGGTGCTGATGGTCTTGGCACTGAGGTTCATCTTTTCCCCGATGAACTTGTTGCTTTCGCCGCGGGTGAGGCGACGCAGCACTTCGACTTCACGGTTCGACAGGCTGGCCAGGCGCGCCGACTCGCTTTCCAGCGAGCTGCTGTTGACGGCCATCTGCGGGAAAGTGGAATAGCCCTTGATCAGGGCCTTGAGGGCGAAGATCAGCGAGTCGAGGTCTTCGTCCTTGTTGACGAAGGCGGAAATGCCGGCGTCCAGGCAGCGGCGCACATAAAGGTCGGAAGGCTGGCCGGTGAGCACCATGATCTTGGGCGCGGGTTCGAGCAGTTGCAGGCGCTTGATCACTTCCATGCCATCCAGGCGAGGCAGGCCGATATCGAGAATGACGACGTCCGGGTGCAGCTTGCGGGCCATCTCGACCGCCTGGATGCCGTCGCTGGCCGTGCCGACCAGGTCGAAATGCTGGTTCTCGAGCAACATGCTTACGGCAAATCGAATGGCAGCGTGGTCATCGACTACCAGTACGCTTGTCATGGGAAAACTCCTGTCGGAAAGGTGGTCCGTTTCCTGAAATCACCCAGGAACACGCCGCTGCCTCAGCAGAGGACGCGCACCATACGTCGAATCTGACGGCTAAGTAATGGCGGGTAGGGAAGTGTTGAAAAAGCCCTGATGATCTGACGAAAATTCCTACAAGAAGAGGTGATGACTGCAGTCTAGGCGACGCCTCGCTTCCTACGCCGCATAAACGATAGAAGGCGTCGCGGCGTCTGCGCGGGCAGGTGGTGGTCGCGAGCGCTGCGGCTCAGGGACGGTACAGGTGCGCGTGACTGGCGCGGTACAGCGCTGACTCGGCGAACGGCGCATCGCCCAGCACCGGACCGACCAGAATCAGCGCAGTGCGCCGAAAACCCTTGGCGCTGGTGAGGCTGACGATGTCATCGAGGGTGCCAAGCACGAAGTCCTGATCTGGCCAGGTGGCGCGGTGCACCACCGCCACCGGGCACCGGGCGCCGTAATGGGGCAGCAACTGCGCGACGATCTGCGGCAGATGCTTGACCCCAAGGTGAATCGCCAGGGTGCAGCCGTGCCGGGCCAGATCAGCCAATTGTTCCCCCGCGGGCATCGGCGAGCTGTCGCCATAGCGGGTGAGGATGACCGTTTGCGCCACCCCAGGCAGGGTCAGCTCGCAGCCGAGCAGCGCGGCGCTGGCAGCGGTGGCGGTGACGCCGGGGATGATCTGATAAGCGATGCCGAGCTGGCGCAGCCTGGCGATCTGCTCGCCGATGGCGCCATACAGGCCTGGGTCGCCACTGTGTACACGGGCCACGTCAAGGCCTTGCTGATGGGCTTCGTGCATGGCAGCGATGATTTGCTCGAGGTGCATTTCGGCGCTGTTGAGCACGCTGTGCGCCTGGTGCCCTTCGAGCACCGCCGCCGGCACCAGCGAGCCTGCGTAGATGATCACCGGGCACTGACGGATCAGGCGCTGGCCCTTGACCGTGATCAACTCGGGGTCGCCAGGCCCGGCGCCGATGAAATAGACCGTCATGAAAGATCCTTGCTGCGGGTCGAAAGGCCGCGATTATCCGCGTCCGGCCAGCGCAAGGGTAGCGTTGCCTGCAACTTGTCGCTCGACCCACAGGCGCGCCGAGCCTTCGCCGCGCGTGGCGGCCACCAGCGCTGCGCTCTCGGCCACGCCCCAGCAGCCGCTGTGGGCGAAGGCGGTGGCCGAGCGTTGGCTGAGCTGGGCGACGACGCCGTTCAAGGTTGCGGCATCGAAGGTCAGCAGCGGGATACCCAGCTGCGCGGCCAGCGCCACGAGGCCCGGTTCATCGGCCTTGAGGTCGATGCTGGCGATGGCCTGGAGCGAGCTCGCCGCCAGGCCGTGTTGAGCCAAGGTGTGCTGCAAGAGGGTCGACAGCGCCTGCAGCGAACAGCCTCTTTGGCAACCAAAGCCTGCATACAGCGCAGGCTGGAGCGACGCCTCAGGCACGCGCGCCGCGCCGGAACAACCAGGCGCTGAGCAGCCCCAGGGCCAGCCAGAAGGCGGCGTTGGTCAGCCACGAGGCGAGTTTGAACTGCGTCTCCAGCGCCTCGGGGGCAAGGCTTGCATGCATCTCCGGCTGTGGCGCGCCGATCACATGCGGGGCCACCAGCAAAGCCGCGCCGAGCAGCTTGAACAGCCACAAGCGGGCGAACACCATCAGGCCCAGGCCGGCTGCGGTCGCCGCTGCGGTGGCGATCCACCAGCCTTGTCGCTGGGCAAGATCAGCCGCAGCGGTGCCCGGCAGCTCCGGTGGCAGGCCCAAGGTCGGCGCGAGGCAGAATACGGCAAAGCCGGCCAGGCCCCATAGCGCACCGGTGGCGACCCTGTTCGGCTCGCGCAGGCTATACAGCGCTGCCAGCAGCAGAGCGAAACCCACGGCGACCACCAGGTTGCCGCCGGTGGTCGACAGCACGCGCTGCCAGCCATCTTCCGGGGCCCAGGCTTCGGCGCTGTGCTCGTGGGCGGCGCCGGCATCGGCGTGCTCGTGCTGCGCGGCCACAGGTTCGGCGACCTCGAAGGTCTCTGCCTGGAGAATCAGCGGGCTGATCCACAGGCTTTGCAGCGCAGTCAGCAGCAAGGCGGCGAGCAGGCCGCTGAACCCGGCGGTGCGGGCGATGCGAGTGATCATGGCGGCGGTCTCAGTGGCAGGGGAAGGCGGCGCTGTGGCGGGTATCGTGGGCGGCGTTGTGCACCGCTTCGATGTGCGAGAAGCCGGCGAAGTACACCAGGCTCAGGCCCAGCAGGCTGGCGCCGATGGCAACGGCCAGACGTTGGCTGAGGGTGGTGGGGGTGACCAGGGTAGGTTTGGCGCTGGTGATGGGCATGACGCGTTCCTCTGCTGACTGAAAGACAGACTTTTCATTAGGCAGGCCACGCGCGAACGCCCCAGCACCGAACGGAGCTGAGGCAGACGACAGCGCCCGCCCACCGCGGGGTGTAGATCGACGCATCAGGCCGGTCTCCGGGCTGGCGAGCGGGAGCAGGGCTCCCAGGGCAGCACCTTCCCAGGCCCATGTATCGGCCCAGTGGTCTAGATGCCTGGCTCGCTTACCGTTGCGGGGGCAGCACCGGCATTGCCCGACCTGCTGGAGCAGACCGCGACGCACCGGTTTCCCGTTTCACCCCACAAATGGGGCACCTGAACGCAAGTGCGCTAGCAAATCACGGGGCGTATTTCCCGTCAATCACCGCCAGCGGTTGACCGTCTGGCGGGCACTGCGTAGCCTTGCCGCTTCGAGGTTCTCGGGTGGCAATCTTTCCCCATTCGAGCTAAGACGGGAACGCGGTAAAGGCCGCGGCTGCCCCCGCAACTGTAAGCACCGAAGCCACATCGACACGGCCACTGCGCAGCTGCGGGAAGGCGTCGATGTCCAAGCCCTTGACGGGCCCGGTGCAAGCCAGGAGACCTGCCTCGAACGGCTTTCGACTATCAACCGGGCGGGGTGATCCGGTGGCGAGCACGCCCGGCCTGGCCGCAGGCGATCGTCCCGCATGCCCGCGCCATCCTGCCAAGGGCACCGATCCATGAAAACACTGGCCAAGCTCCCCGTTACCATCGTCACCGGCTTCCTCGGCTCAGGGAAAACCACGCTGTTGCGGCACATGCTCGACAACGCCCAAGGCCGGCGTATCGCGGTGATCGTCAACGAATTCGGCGAGCTGGGCATCGACGGTGACATCCTCAAGCAGTGCAGCATCGGCTGCAGCGAAGAAGAAGCCAGCGGCCGGGTCTACGAGCTGGCCAACGGCTGCCTGTGCTGCACCGTGCAGGAAGAGTTCTTCCCGGTGATGCGCGAGCTGGTGGCGCGCCGGGGCGATCTGGACCACATCCTCATCGAAACCAGCGGCCTGGCTCTGCCCAAGCCCCTGGTGCAAGCGTTCCAGTGGCCGGAAATCCGCAATGCCTGCACGGTCGATGCGGTGATTACCGTGGTCGACAGCCCGGCGGTCGCAGCCGGCACTTTCGCCGCCTACCCCGACCAGGTCGATGCCCAGCGCAAGCTCGACCCCAACCTGGACCACGAATCGCCGCTGCACGAGCTGTTCGCCGACCAACTCGCCAGCGCTGACCTGGTGGTGCTGAACAAGGCTGACCTGATCGACGCCGAGGGCCTGGCCAAGGTCCGCGCCGAGGTGCAGGAAGAGCTGTCGCCTGCGGTGAAAGTGATCGAAGCCAGCAGCGGTCGTCTGCCGCTGGAGGTGCTGCTGGGTGTCGGCGCCGAGTCTGAGGTGCACATCGATGGCCGCCGCACCCACCATGATTCGCACCACGACGAAGACGGCGAGCACGACGACCACGACCACGACGCCTTCGATTCGATTTCCCTCGACCTGCCCGAAGCGGACGAGCGTCTGCTGCTCGACGCGCTGGGCCAACTGGTGGCCGAGTTCGGCATCCTGCGTGCCAAGGGCTTCGCGGCAGTGCCGGGCAAACCCATGCGCCTGCTCATCCAGGGCGTTGGCAGCCGCTTCGACAAGCACTTCGACCGCCCATGGCGCAGCGATGAAGCGCGCATCACCCGCCTGGTGCTGATCGGCCAGGACCTCGACGCTGCGGTGCTCGAAGCGCGCCTGCGCCAGGCCCTGGGCGCCTGATCGATGCACCTGCTGCGCACCCAGCCCGGCGGCTTCGTACCCGACGACAGCATCGCCGACCTCGGCCAGACCCCGGCCGAGCTGGTGATTCTGTGCAGCGGTGATTCGCACCTGGCGCTGCTGGCCGAAACCGCCGAGCAGCTGCCGGCGGATTTTCCCAGCGTGCGCCTGGCCAACCCGATGCAGGTGCAGAACCACGCCTCGGTCGACCTGTACGTCGATGAGGTGCTGCGTCACGCCAAAGTCATTCTGCTGTCGTTGCACGGCGGTGTTGGCTACTGGCGCTATGGAGTCGAGCAACTGGTCGAGCTGGCCGCGCGCGGGGTGCAGCTGATTCTGGTGCCCGGCGATGACCGTCCCGACCCCGAGCTGACCGACCTGGGCAGCGTGCGCGACGCCCGTGCCGAGCGGCTCTGGCACTACCTGCGCCAGGGCGGCAAGGCCAATGCGCTGAACCTGTTCAACTGCATCGCCAGCACCTGGCTGGGCCGCGACTACCCGTGGCAAGAGCCCGAACCCTTGCCGCGCACCAGCGTCTATCACCCGCGCATCGCCAATGCCGGCCTGTCCGACTGGTACGCCGACTGGCAGGTCGACTTGCCGGTGGCGCCGCTGCTGTTCTACCGCTCGCACCTGCAAGCGGCCAATACCGGCTTCATCGACCAGTTCTGCGCGCGGCTGCAGGCCGCCGGGCTCAACCCGCTGCCGATCGCCGTCGCCAGCCTGAAGGAAGCCGCGTGCCTTGAGCAGGTGCAAGCCTGGATGGACGAGGTCGAGGCCGAGGTGGTGGTCAACACCACAGGCTTTGCCCTGTCGAGCCCGGAACGCCCCAACCTGCGCCCACTGCGCCGTGACGTGCCGGTGTTGCAGGCCATCTGCGCGCAGGATAACCAGCCGGCCTGGGAGCAGAGCGAGCAGGGCCTCGGTGCCCGCGACCTGGCCATGCACATCGTGCTGCCGGAACTGGACGGGCGCATCATCAGCCGGCCGATCAGCTTCAAGGACCTGGCCTGGCGCAGCGAGCGTAGCCAGGCCGATGTGGTCTGCTACCGCGCGCACCCCGAGCGCATGGATTTCGTCGCCGAGCTGGCGCGGCGCTGGGTCAACCTGGCGCGCCTGCCCAACGGGCAGAAACGCGTGGCCCTGGTGCTGGCCAACTACCCGACCCGCGACGGGCGCATCGGCAATGGCGTGGGGCTGGATACTCCGGGCGCGGCGCTGAACATTCTTCGTGCCCTGCAGCAGCAGGGCTATCCGCTTGACGCGCTGCCCGAGAGCGGCACCGCGTTGATCCAGCAGTTGCTGGGCGGCGTCACCAACGACCTTGAGCAGCTCGACCAGCGCCCCTGCGCGCAGAGCCTGAGCCTCGATGACTACCAGCGCGCCTTCGCCCAGTTGCCTGAAAGCAACCGCCAGGCCGTGCTGCAACGCTGGGGCGCGCCCGAGCACGACCCGATGTTCCGCAGTGGACGGATGATGATCGCCGGGCTGCGCTTTGGCCTGACCTTCGTCGGCATCCAGCCGGCACGCGGCTATCAACTCGATGCCAGCGCGGTGTACCACGACCCCGACCTGGTGCCGCCGCATGGCTACCTGGCGTTCTATTTCTGGTTGCGCCATGCCTACGGCGCCGACGCGCTGGTGCATGTGGGCAAGCACGGCAACCTGGAGTGGCTGCCTGGCAAAGGCGTGGGGCTGTCGGCGCAGTGCTGGCCGGATGCATTGCTCGGGCCGCTGCCCAATGTCTACCCATTCATCGTCAACGACCCGGGCGAGGGCGCCCAGGCCAAGCGCCGTACCCAGGCGGTGATCATCGACCACCTGATGCCGCCGCTGACCCGCGCCGAAACCTACGGCCCGCTGCGTCACCTGGAACAACTGGCCGACGAATACTACGACGCGCAACTGCTCGACCCACGCCGGGCACGTGAGCTGCAACGGGACATTCTCGAGCTGGTCAAGGCCAACCACATCGACCGGGAATTGCAGCTCGAAGGCCAGCTCGATGACGCCGCACTGTGGTTGCCGCGTCTGGACACCTACCTGTGCGACCTGAAGGAATCGCAGATCCGCGACGGCCTGCATGTGTTCGGTGAGTCGCCGCAAGGGCGTCTGCGCCGCGACACCCTGCTGGCGCTGCTGCGGGTCGAGCGCGGTGATGGCAAAGGCGCCAATGCCAGCGTGGTGCGCGCGCTGGGCAAGGCCCTGGCGCTGGGCTTCGACCCGCTCGATTGTGACCTAGGCGCGCCGTGGCAGGGCCCGCGCCCTGAGTGCCTGGGTTTATACGGGGAGGGGGCCTGGCGCACCTGTGGCGACACCCGCGAGCGTCTGGAGCAGTACGCGCTGGCGTTGATCGAACAGGCGCTGACGGGCAGTTTGCAATTGCCCGATGAAGCCGCCTGGCAGCCCCTGGCCGCGGTGTTGCGCGGCCTGGTCGAACACGTCGCGCCTGACCTTGACCGCTGCGGCGATGCCGAGTTGAACGGTTTGCTGACGGCCTTGAGCGGGCGTTTCGTGCCCGCCGGGCCGAGCGGCGCACCCAGCCGCGGGCGCCTCGACGTGCTGCCCACCGGGCGCAACTTCTACACCGTCGATGTGCGCAACTTGCCGACGCCGACCGCCTGGCGCCTGGGTTTTGCTTCGGCCAGCCTGATTCTGGAGCGTCACCTGCAAGACCATGGCGATCACCTGCGCCAGTTGGGCCTGTCGGTGTGGGGCACAGCGACCATGCGCACCGGCGGCGACGACATCGCCCAGGCCATGGCGCTGATGGGCGTGCGCCCGGTGTGGGCCAGTGGCTCGCAGCGGGTCGATGATTTCGAGATCTTGCCGGTGAGCGTGCTCGATCGGCCGCGGGTGGATGTGACCTTGCGCGTGTCGGGCTTTTTCCGTGATGCCTTCGGCGGGCTGATTCGCTTGTTCGATGCCGCGGTGCAGGCGGTGGCCGCGCTCGATGAGCCAGACGACATCAACCCGCTGGCAGCGCGGGTGCGCGCCGAGCGCAGTGCCTTGCAGGCGCAGGGTGTCGAGGCCGAGCAGGCCGCGCGCCAGGCGGGTTGGCGCGTGTTCGGGGCGAAACCTGGCAGTTATGGCGCGGGGGTGCAGAACGCCATCGACGGCCGCCTGTGGCAGGACCGCGCAGACCTCGCCGAGGTCTACCTCAACCACGGCGGTTATGCCTACGGCGCAGGTGACGAAGGCACCCCGGCGCGAGCCGAGTTCGCCCAGCGCCTGAGCCAGGTGCAGGCGGTGCTGCAGAACCAGGACAATCACGAGCACGACCTGCTTGATTCCAACGACTACTACCAGTTCCAGGGCGGCATGCTGGCTGCTGCGGAAACCTTGGCCGACGCAACCCGCGCCAGCTACCACGGTGACCACAGCCAGGCCGACCGACCGCGCATCCGCACCCTTAAAGAAGAGCTGAACCGGGTGATCCGTGCCCGCGCGCTCAACCCCAAGTGGATCGATGGCGTGAAGCGCCACGGCTACAAGGGCGCGTTCGAGCTGGCGGCAACCGTCGACAACCTTTTCGCCTTCGACGCCACCACCCACTTGATCGACGATCACCACTACCAGGGCCTGGCCGATGCCTACGTGCTCGACCCGGCCACCCGCGACTTCATGCGCGAGCACAACCCAGACGCCCTGCGCGACCTCACCGAACGCCTGCTCGAAGCCCAGCAGCGCGGCCTGTGGGGCGAGCCGGGCGCCTACCGCGAAGCCCTCGAATCCCATTTGCTCGACGGCGAGGAAGACGCCTGACATGACCCAACCTGTGCAATTTCCCCTGGCCGCCGTGGTCGGCGCCGATTACCTGAAGCTGGCGCTGTGCCTCACCGCCATCGACCCGCAGATCGGCGGCGTGCTCATCGAAGGCCCGCGCGGCATGGCCAAGAGCACCCTGGCCCGTGGCCTGACCGCGTTGCTCGACGACGCCCCGTTCGTCACCCTGCCGCTGGGCGCCACTGAAGAGCGTCTGGTCGGCACGCTGGATCTGGACGCAGCGTTGGGCGAGGGCAGGGCGCAGTTCTCGCCCGGCGTGTTGGCCCAGGCCGATGGCGGCGTGCTGTATGTCGATGAGGTCAACCTGCTGCCTGACGCTTTGGTGGACTTGCTGCTGGATGTCGCCGCCAGCGGGGTGAACCGCGTGGAACGTGACGGTATCTCCCATCAGCACGCGGCGCGCTTCGTGCTGATCGGCACCATGAACCCGGAGGAAGGCGAGCTGCGCCCGCAATTGCTCGACCGCTTTGGCCTGAACGTGCTGCTCGATGGCCTGCCTGCCCCCGAGGCGCGTCAGCAGATCATCCGCCGGCGACTGGCCTTCGATGCCGATCCGCAGGGCTTCATCGGCCAGTGGCAGCCGGCCCAGCTGGCCCTGCGCGAGCGCTGCCAGGCGGCGCGCGCGGCGCTGGGCACGATACCTCTGGATGACGCAGCGCTGGAGAGCATTACCGCGCAGTGCTTCGCTGCTGGGGTCGACGGCATGCGCGCAGACCTGGTCTGGCTGCGCGCCGCCCGTGCCCACGCCGCCTGGCGCGGTGCGCGGCACATCGAGTTGGAAGATATCGATGCGGTGGCCGAGTTCGCCTTGCGCCATCGTCGCCGTGAGCCTGCACAGGAGCCTGCGCCGCCCACACCACCGCAGGGCGGTGCGCAACGCCCCGACAACCAGCAACGTGCAGCCGGCGACTGGGGCGCCCTGCCGCCACAGGCGGTAACCAGTGGCGAGCGGCGCGAGGTGCCGAACTGGGCAAAAAAGCCCTGAGCATCCCCCAGCCGGCAGCTTCGGTGGTGGATGCCAGGCCCGGTGATGGACGACGCCCTGGCGCCAGCCGTGGCCGCGCCCAGTCCAGCGCCAGCGGACGCGTGGCATGGTTGCCGACGCTGCTCAAGGGCCGCCCGCGCGTGCGCGGCGATGTGTGCTGGCAACAGCGCCGCGGGCAGGCGCCGGAGCTGTGGCTGGTGATCGTCGATGCGTCCGCCTCGACCCGCCGTCACGGCGCGCTGGCAAACTGCAAAGGCGTGCTGGCCGAGTTGTTCGACCAGGCCTATCGACGTCGCGCGCGTCTGGCGCTGCTCACCGCCAGCGGGCGTACCCCGCAATGGCAGCGTCACGGCCTGAAAGCCTCGACGGCGTTGCAACCTTGGTTGCAGCAGTTGGGTGCGGGCGGCGGCACGCCGTTGCTGGCTGCACTCGCCGAGGCGCGGCAATGGCTGCTGCGCCGCGCCAAACAGCATCCGCACGAATTGCAACGTTGCCTCGTATTCACCGACGGTCGCCTGCAACGCTGGCAGGCCCTGGCACCGCTGCCTTGTGCCAGCGTACTGGTGGACATGGAGCGCACCCCGGTACGCCTGGGTCGCGCCCAGCAGCTCGCCGAGCAACTGCATGCCCAGTACTGGCACCTCGACGCACTCAGCCCTCGGCGCTAGCCGCGCCCGCAGGCGGCATGGCGGCGTGCGCCGAGAAGCCGTACCCTGCAGCGCTGATGCGCATTTCCCACCCACTCTGGAGCCTGCCATGCAAGGCACACCGCGCAAGATCGTCCAGGCCATTCTCTACGAGGCGATCGCCGTCGCCTGCGTCGCTCCGGCGCTGGCCTGGCTGTTCGATGCCGGCATGGCCCAATCCACGGCACTCTCCTTGATCATGTCCGGCGTGGCCCTGAGCTGGAACATGGCCTTCAACTGGGCCTTCGAACGCTGGGAGTCCAGCCGCCAGCAACGCCGCCGCACGCTCTGGCGGCGCTTTCTCCACGCCCTGGGTTTCGAAGGCGGCCTGGTGCTGTTGCTGCTGCCGCTGGTGGCCTATTGGCTGAGCATCAGCCTGTGGCAGGCCCTGCTGACGAACCTGGCACTGTTCGTCTTCTTCTTCGTCTATGCCTTCGTGTTTCAGTGGGCTTTCGACAAGGTTTTCGACGTGCCGTTGTCGGCGCAGCAGGTGGAGGGGTGAGGGCACGCGCTCTGTGCTGGCGCATGCCCTTGCTCATCGACGAACGCGCGCCATCGTCAGCGCATCGGTATACGCACCATCACGAATGGCGTAGTCACGCAACTGACCTTCCACTTCGAAATCGAACTTTCGATACAGCGCGATAGCCGCTGCGTTATCGGCGAACACCGTCAGTTCCACCCGACGTAGATTCATCCAGTCATCGGCAACCGCCAGTGCCGCCTGCATCAGGCGAGTCCCGATGCCGCGCCCGTGCCAACTCGAACCCACCCCCATGCCAATACTGCCGACATGCGACTGACGAATGCGCGAGCTTTGTTCCAGAGTAATAGCGCCAACCACTTGGCCCTCATGCACCGCCACCAGCGGCAAGCGACGCTCGGAACTCATCTCCAGGCGCTTGCGCCACACCTCCACGGATTGATAAGGCATCTGCAGCACTTGCCGGCACACGGCAGGCTCCTGATACAGCGCATTGACTGCCTCAAGGTGGACTTCGCTGAGACGGGTGATTACCAAGTCGATGTCACGGGTGGGGCGCGGCATTTCAATCCTCCATTGATGAGTTGCGCTGGAGGACAGTACCAGAGGGTGCAGACACCGCCTATCAAGGGTTAGCGAATCAGCAGTTGGGGCGTGATTGAAAGATGCCTGTTCGGCATGTGCGAACTTGTCAGGTCAATGTGCTGGCGACTTGAGCGCCGCCAGCGCACGTTGAGCTGTTCAATCCTTTACAAAATCGGCTTACCCCCAGTCACCGCGTACCGTGAGCCGGAGATATAACTGGCCTCATCCGAGCCCAACAGCACATAGATCGGCGCCACTTCCACCGGCTGGCCGGGCCGGCCCATGGGGTAGGCGGAACCGAAGTTCTTCACCGCTTCATCGGGCATGGTCGCGGGAATCAACGGGGTCCAGATCGGGCCGGGAGCGACGCTGTTGACGCGGATGCCTTTGTCGCCCAGCAACTGGGCAAGACCTGCGGTGAAGTTGGCAATCGCCCCTTTGGTGGTGGCATACGCGAGCAACTGCGGCGAAGGATCGTCGGAGTTGACCGAGCTGGTATTGATGATCGAGCTGCCTTTGGGCATCGACGGCAGGGCGCGTTGGCAGATACGGAAGATCGCAGTGATGTTGACGTCGAAGGTCATCAGCCACTCATCGTCGCTGATCTCATCGAAGTTCTGGTGCGCCATCTGGAACGCGGCGTTGTTGACCAGGATGTCGATACGGCCGAATTCGGCGACGGTCTTGTCGACGATGTCGTAGCAGTGCTGCTTGTGCGCCAGGTCACCCGGCAGCAGCAGGCACTGACGCCCGGCAGCCTCGACCCAGCGCGCGGTTTCCTGGGCATCCTCATGTTCATCGAGGTAGGCGATGGCCACATCGGCGCCCTCACGGGCGTAGGCGATCGCCACGGCACGGCCGATGCCGCTGTCTGCACCGGTAATCAGGGCAATCTTGCCTTGCAGACGGCCATGGCCGGTATAGGACTGCTCGCCGCAGTCAGGGTAGGGCTCCATCTTGCGCTGCGAGCCTGGCACGCTCTGCGGTTGCGACGGGAAGGGCGGTTTCGGGTACTCGCGCATGGTCTGGCTCCTGCAGTTTGGATGCGTTGATACCTGTTCGAAGAGCCTCGCCAGCGAGTGTTGGAGTGGATGCGCCACTTAGGCGACGGACGGCAATCGGCCGCGATCAGATCAGCAGGTAGTCGCTGCGCTGCACGATGCCGCCATGCTCGCCCTCGAGTAGGTGCACATAGCGCCCGTCGATGCGATCGACCGGCAGGCAATCATCGACATCGATGACCGCATCGGTATGTGGCTTGAGCCAGCCACGAACCATGCGTTGACGCCCGATACGCTTGGCCTCGGCCTTGTCTGCCGCGACCACCAGCAGATAGCGATGCGCCTCGCCAAACACCCCACGCTCATAGCCGCCCAGGTTGAGAAAGAACAGCCGCGGCGCACCTGGGGCCGGGCAGGCGTCACTGAACTCGATCCGATAGCCCTCGACGCCCGACACTTCCAGCCATGAATCGATGTGCAAGCCCTTGGCACTGCCGAACCAGCCGGCACGCAGTTGCGGGTAGGTGTGTTCCAGCGAATCGGCCTGGGCGAACAGCACGTCGTGAACTTCGATACTGGCGCGCGGATGGCGGCCGCCGAGCATGATGATGAAAAGCATGAGGGGCTCCGTTGGGGCGGGGCTGGCCAGTTTCCTCGGGCAAGCGAAAGGCTATCCGAACCGGCGAAAAGGGTACGTGTTGCCCAGGACATCCAGGAATCAGAAGGATGAAGCGATCGCCTGGGCAAGCTGCATGTCGTTCATCAAAGGTGGTTTATAGCTCGAACGATAGCGCCGAGAAGCCTGTTCGAACTGCGCGCCACGTATCTCACCGTCCGAGCCGATGAACGCCAAGGCATCTGGCTTGGCTGTTCTGAGTTGCTGTTGCCAGTCGTCCGTCATACCCGTGGACCATGCCGAGGACAGAAACGGCCCGAATGTGGTGTACAGCGTCAACTTATCGGAGGGCTTGGCATTTTCATTGGCAATTACAGGGGTGCCAGCCAGCACCATTGCAGTGATCGCCAGCATCTTCCATGGATTCATCGTGGGTTGCTTTCATTGTGGCCAGAGGGCGCCACGATAGCAGAGTCAGCTTCCCGTAGAACGCAAAAGCCGGGCGCTGGGGGTGTTGTGGCCTGGGGCGTTGGAATAACTGGTGTCGTCTGTTCGACGACTTAACGGTTAGCACGATCAGAGGCTATCCGGATCCCCAAAAAACATCTGAATCCGCGATCGCAACCAACGCTCCCCCGGGTCGTTGTCCTGCGCCCCGCGCCAGGCCATGTGCAGTTCGAAGCTTTGCAGGGGCAGGGGTGGGTCTTCGGCGCGCAGGCCGCCGGCGGCGGTGAGGGCTTCGGCGGTGTAGTCGGGGACGGTGGCGATGATGTCGGTGCCCGACAGCAGGCTGCCCAGGCCGTTGAACTGGGGAACGGCGAGCACCACGTGGCGGGTGCGCCCGAGTTCGGCGAGGGCGTCGTCGATGAAGCCTGAGAGGTCGCCGGCGAACGACACCAGGGCGTGGGGGCGTTTGCAGAAGTCGTCGAGGCTGATGGCGCCGGGGATGCTGTCGGCGCGCAGCAGTTTGGCGGTGCTGCGCCGGAGCAGTTTGCGCTTGGCGTTGGCTGGCAGGTCGCTGGTATAGCTCACGCCCACGGAGATCTCGCCGGACGACAGCAGCGTTGGCATCAGCAGGTAGTTGACCCTGCGCACCACCAGCACGATGCCCGGTGCTTCGGCGCGGATGCGCTTGAGCAGTTGCGGCAGCAGGGCGAATTCGGCGTCGTCCGACAGGCCGATGCGAAACACTGCGGTGCTGGTGGCCGGGTCGAACTCGGCGGCGCGGCTGACGGCGGTGGAAATCGAATCCAGCGCCGGCGAGAGCAGGGCGAAGATTTCCTGGGCACGGGTCGAGGGTTCCATGCTGCGCCCGGTGCGCACGAACAGCGGGTCGTCGAACAGGTTGCGCAAGCGCGCCAGCGCGGCGCTGATGGCCGGCTGGCCGAGAAACAGTTTTTCCGCGGCACGGGTGACGCTGCGTTCATGCATCAGGGTTTCGAACACGATCAGCAGGTTGAGGTCTACACGGCGCAGGTCGTTGCGGTTCATCGAAAAGGGCCTATTGCCTGGGGCTGGGGCAGGGTGAATCTTAAGGGCAAAGGCTGTTACCCTGCACCGTTTTCCAGCCCGGGCACCGACAATGCCAGGCGAATCAATCGATGACAGGCATGTCGACTATTAATGGCCACTGATGGCCGCAAGGCTTAAGCCCGGATAAAGTCCGTGGTCATACGAGATTCACAAAGGTGAGGTAGGCGATGTCGCGCATCATCCGTTTCCACAAGTTCGGCGCCGCCGACGTGCTGCGCTGCGAGGAACGGCCCGAGCCGAGCCCGGCCAGTGGCGAGGTGCAGGTCCGGGTCGAGGCGATCGGCATCAGTTGGTACGACGTGCTCTGGCGGCAAGACCTGGCCCCTTCGCAGGTGCGCCTGCCCTCTGGTATCGGCCATGAAATGGCCGGTGTGGTCACCGCCCTGGGCGAGGGCGTCGAGGATCTGGCGATCGGTGATCGGGTCGCCAGCTTTCCGGCCACCAGCCCCAACGACCACCCGGTCTACGGCGACGTCATCGTGCTGCCGCGCAGTGCGCTCACCCGTTACCCCGAGGTGCTCAGCCCGGTCGAGGCCAGCGTGCACTACACGCCGCTGCTGATCGCCTACTTCGCCTACATCGACTTGGCCCGGGCCAAACCTGGGCAAAGCG
Organism: Pseudomonas cremoricolorata DSM 17059 = NBRC 16634; assembly: GCF_000425745.1. Classification (GTDB taxonomy): domain Bacteria; phylum Pseudomonadota; class Gammaproteobacteria; order Pseudomonadales; family Pseudomonadaceae; genus Aquipseudomonas; species Aquipseudomonas cremoricolorata. The sequence continues at coordinate 258,855 of NZ_AUEA01000003.1, forward strand.
CGCTGGTCACCGATGCCAGCCACTGCGCGGGGCCCGCCTTCGTGCAGCTTGGCAAGGCGCTGGGCCTGCAGGTGTTCGCCGCCACCAAGGAGCCGGAGCAACGCGACTACCTGTTGCAACTGGGCGCCGACAAAGTGATCGTCACCGAAGAGCAGGACTTGCTCCTGCAGATCGGCAAGTACACCGGCGGACGTGGCGTGGACATGGTGCTCGATGGCATGGGCGGGCCGCAGATGTCGATGCTCGGCGATGTCCTGGCGCCGCGCGGCAGCCTGGTGCTGTACGGCCTGCAAGGCGGCAACCAGACCCCATTCCCGGCCTGTGCGGCGTTCAAGAAGAACATTCAGTTCCACCTGCACTGCGTGAGCAACTTCACCGGCAAGCCCGAGCTGGGCATCGCCCAGGACGAAGACGCTCTGCGCCGGGCGCTGGACGATATCAACCGGTTCACCGCCGAGCGCAAGCTGACCCCGCAGATCATCAAGGTCTACCCGTTCGAGCAGGTGGTCGACGCGCACCGGCACATGGATGCCTGCCCCTGTGGTGGCCGGGTAGTGCTGGACATGGGCGCAGTCGAGCCGAGCTGAACCCCGACCTCTTTTCCCTGACACAGCGCCCGCCTTACAGCGGGCGTTGTGGCGACTGCGGTTTGAAAACGCCTCCCTCTGAAACTTCCTACAGATCAACACAAAATCCCTTACAGGTTGGAGGAATAAAGCCTCATCGCCAACTGCGCCGGTGACTGACTACCGTTGTCGCTGAGGAAATGCTTCCCATGCCTGCCATGCTCAGGGGCAGGGAGGCTGTGTCGGAAGCCTGAGGTACTCAGGGAAGAGGGAGAAGGCGATGAGTGATATTCACGATCAAGCCATGCAGGCGATCTTTCGCCAGGTGCTGGAGCGTTTGCTCGAGCGGATGGCCCAGGCGCAGCGGGCCTCGCTGCAGTTGTTGATCCAGCGCTTGCTGGTCGCGGCCGGCGGCGCGCAGTCGATCGGACGTTTCCGCCTGGTGGTGTTGCACGGCCCGGACCGCGCCAGTGCGCACCTGCTGGCGTGCCTGCGCGCAGCGCAACTGAGCATTGCCCAGCGCTCGGCGCAGACCTTCAGCCTGCGTGTGGTGGTGCTGGCGCTGCCGGGCACCCGCGCGGTGGAACTGGCCAGGCACGAGCGCTGCTTCAATGCGTTGCTGTTGCACAGCGATGCGCGTGTCGAGCTGCTGGTGGCGCGACCTGAACGTGCCCAGCCGTTCGACGTGCAAGGGTTGCTCAACGAACCGGTCGATGCGCTCGGGCGAAAGGCCTGGCTATTGTCTGGGCATCTGCCCGGCGACCCGTTGCACAACCTGCTCGGCAGTCGCTCATGGCTGCAACTGGCCCACGCCTGCGCGCCGCTGCTGCGCTGTGAAGAGCAGGACTGCGCGCTGGTGATGGCCATGCCGGCCAGCCAGCGGCGGCGACTGCTGGCGTGGGGGCGGCGCTGCCTGCGCCTTGCCGACCCCGAGCAGCCCCCGCTGCCACCGTGCATCGCGGCTTGGGTCGAGGGCGTGGCGCGGCTGCACAGCCATCTGGCTCGCTTGCCCGAGCCGAGCGCGCGGGCCAGCGCTGCCTCGATCAACCATGCCTGCGCACACCCACTGCAGTTGCTCGACCTGGACGAACTGCTCCAGCACCTGGGCCGCCAGGATCACCTCGACCCTGTGCTCGGTTTCAAGGGCGACACCCCGGCGGCCCTGCCTGGCCTGCACGGGTTTTACGACCCGCAGTTGCAGGGCCATGTGCGCGGTCTGCAGGTGCAGCACCTGGCCGCGGGCAGTTACTTGCAGACTGTGCGCTCAGTGCTGGAGGCCTGTCAGCTGAGCCGCGGGCAGCTGTTCAGGCTGAGCCCGCAGGCCCTGCGCGATGAGGCCGAGCAACGGCTGGAGCGGGGTTATGGTGTTGACGCTCAGCAGATGGCCTGCCTGCTGTTCAGCCCGTTCATCGACCGTGGCCGGCGACTGGAACGCTTCATCCAGCGTTGTCACCCGAACATGGCGGTGGCGCTGCCGTACCTGCACGGCGCATTGCAGGGCCAGCCGTGTCCAGCCCCGGTGGTGCGCTGGCTGGTCGGTGTCAGCGGGCTGTCGCTGAGCACCCTGCGCGGGCTGTACGGCCTGCGCCTGGATGAACGGACTCTGCGCTTGTCGCGGCACCTGGCGCGACGTGATGCCGGGTTGCGTATGCGGGTCAGCGATGCCTGCGGTTGAGACCGCCGCGGGCAGCCCCCGCAGCAGGCGCGGGCAAAAAGGGGCTGCACGATGGGCGCAAAACGTCTAAGGTGCCGCGGCGCCGGCGGTCACACCAGGCAATACATGGCTTGCGCAGGCTGTGGCGGTAGAGGCTGCACGCCGTGCTGACGCGGTCCATACTGCCGCCGCCTGGAACAGGCTGGGCCACCGCGCTGGCAACGCTGGAGCGAACTCGCCTGGTGAGGTGCTGTCACCCGTATTCGAGGGTGCGGCTCGGCAGGTACGAGCCGTGCCACCCGCCGGCAGGACAAGCAACGAGCGGAAAACGCCCCAGGGCATGGAGTGAGGCCCGCGCAGCGCGGGATCGCAGAATGTGTACGAATAGCGGAGGTCGCTTGATGACCCAGGAAATGATGGAGGCGGGCCCTGCAGATGCAGAAGTTCTGTCAGTGTTCGACTTCGATGGCACCTTGACCCACCGCGACAGCTTTGTGCCCTTTTTACTGTTCGCCTTCGGCAAACGTGCCTTCGCCGTGCGCGTGCTGCGCATGCTGCCCGATTGCGTGCGTTACGTCGGCAAGGGCCTGACCCGCGATGAGCTCAAGGCGGCGCTGATCGCCACCTTCCTCACCGGCGTCGAAGAGCAGTGGGTGCAGCGCAAGGCAGCAGAGTTTCAGCGCGCGTTCTGGAAACGTCTGATGCGCCCGGCGGGGGTACGCTCGGTGGCCGCCGAGGTCGAAAGCGGCGCCCATGTCACGATCTGCTCGGCCTCGCCGCGGCTGGTGCTCACGCCGTTCGCCGACAAGCTGGGCATCAAGCTCATCGCCACCGAACTGGAAGTGGTCGATGGCCGCCTGACCGGCGCCATCAGTGGCAGCAACTGCCGCTGCGAAAATAAGGTGCTGCGACTGGAAGCTGTGTATGGCTCGCTGGATCAGTACCGGCTGCGGGCCTGGGGTGACACCCGCGGTGATCACGAATTGCTGGCTGCAGCGCACGAGCCGCACTGGCGGCATTTCCATCCACGCTGGAAGCGCGGGCGGCTGAAGGTCGAGCGTATCGTCGCGCGTCTGCGCGAAGGTGAGTCACTGTCCAATCCGGTGACAGGCACGCTGCGCAGCAAGGGCCCGCACGACCAGCAGCCCAGGCACTAGCGTGCACCGGCCGCAGCACCAGGCCAGCTCCCGGACTTGAAGGTACCCCTATGCAAGCAACCCACATCGGATTCCCCCCGCTGACCATGGCGGTGTTCGTCGGCATCGCCGTGGGCGCCTTGCTGCTGGACATCGCCACCCACCGCGGCGACAAGCCGGTGACCTTGCTCAAGGCGTCGCTGTGGTCGGTGTTCTGGATCGCCATCTCGCTGGGCTTCGCCGGTTTTCTGTACTACCAGCACGGCCCGCAGGCAGCGAGCCTGTTCGTCACCGGCTATGCCCTGGAAAAAGTGCTGAGCGTCGACAACCTGTTCGTGTTCATGGCGATCTTTGCCTGGTTCAAGGTGCCCGAGGGCCTGCGCCATCGGGTGCTGTACTGGGGCATCATGGGCGCCATCGTGTTTCGCGGCATCTTCGTGGCGATCGGTACCGGGCTGCTGGCGTTCGGCCCGTGGGTCGAGGTGGCGTTCGCGGTGATCGTGGCCTGGACGGCGATCATGATGCTGCGCTCAGGCGGTGACGACGAAGAAGAGGTCGATTACTCCAAACACATGGCCTACCGCTTCGCGAAAAAACTCTTCCCCGTGTGGCCCAAGCTGCACGGCAATCACTTCTTCGTGCGGCGCAAGATCCTCGAGGCCGAGTTGCTCAAGCCGGAAAACCACGGCATGACCCTGGCGGCCAAGGGTGGCCTGTTCGCCACGCCGCTGTTTCTGTGCCTGGTGGTGGCCGAGGTGTCGGACATCCTCTTCGCCTTCGACTCGGTACCGGCGGTGATCGCCGTCAGCCGCGAGCCGCTGATCGTCTACTCGGCCATGCTGTTCGCCATCCTCGGCCTGCGCACCATGTACTTCGTGCTCGAGGCGCTCAAGCGCTACCTGATTCACCTTGAGAAAGCCGTGATCGCGCTGCTGTTCTTCATTGCCGTGAAGCTTGCGCTCAGCGCCACCGATCACCTGTTCCAGCACGGCTACGTGATTGAGCCGAACACCAGCCTGCTGGTGGTCATGGTCACGTTGGTGATCGGCATTCTCGCAAGCCTGGTGTTCCCCGAAAAGAAAGCGGCCGAGCCCGAAGCCAAGTAATCGCGCCTTGGCCCCAGGCGTCATCGCGACGCCTGGGGCGCTCGCGGCGAACCGACCTACGGCCCTTGCGGCAACGGCTGATCTGTATGTATAAACAGTGCCCGTTTCCGTTTTGCCCGGCCTTGCATCGTGATCGCCCATTCTGTTCAAGACCCGCTCTACTACCTGCACAACTTCCGCCAGGTGCTCGCTTGGGTGGGGTCGCGCTATGCCGACCTGCTCGATGAGCAAGAGCAGCGCTTCATCCACGACTTCAACGACCTCGCCCAGCCGGCCCAGGCGCTGCTGGTGCGCATGGTCATGCGCAAAGGTGAGCTGTTTCGCAGCGACCGCCTCGACTACGCCGAAATCGGCGACACCCGCAGCGCCCTGGCGCCTTTGCTCGAGCAAGGCTGGGTGTGCGAGCAGGCGAGCCTGAGCATCGAGCAGGTGGCGGCGGTGCTGCGCAAGGAAGAGTTGGCCGAAGGCTTTCGAGCCATGCTGCGCCAGCCCAGGCTGGCCAAGTCGCAGCTGCTCGCGCAATTGAGCGAGTTGCAGCTGGCGCCGCGGCCGTTGGCGCAGTGGTGGCCGCAGTGTCCGATCAGCATCGTGCACTGGCGTCTGCAACCCTTGTGCGACCGCTTGCGTTTGCTGTTCTTCGGCAATCTGTACCAGGACTGGTCTGAATTCGTCCTCGCCGACCTCGGCCTGCTGCGTTTCGAACAGGTGGCGTTCTGCGCTGAATCGCGGGCATTGCGTCAGCGTAGCGAAGTGGCGTTGGCGATGGCCTTGCATCAGTGCGCCGAGCAGCTCGAGCAGGGCCAGCCGCCTGCGGAGATTCTTGCCACCCTCGACGGCCTGCATGCCGACAACCCCTGGCTGGAACGACGCCGTTCGCGGCTGCTGTACCAGGTTGGTCAGCAGTGCGAACGGCAGGCTGACTGGGCGCTGGCGCTGGCCGTCTACCAGGATTGCGCCCACGCCGAGGCGCGTATTCGCCAGGTGCGCGTGCACGAACGCAGCGAGCAGTGGCAGGCGGCCCATACACTGGCCCAGCAGATCGCCGCGGCGCCGCGCAATGCTTTGGAAGTGCAGGCTTGCGAGCGCATGCTGCCGCGCCTTGCGCGCAAGCTGGGCGGGCCGCCGCAAGCACGCCGACGCGCCCGTGCGGTGCAAACCCTGGAACTTGAATTGCCCCGTGAGCTGGCCAGCCTTGGGGTCGAGCGCGCCGTGCGTGAGCACCTGCTGCAAGAGGGCGGCGAGGTGCATTACGTGGAAAACACCCTGCTCAACAGCCTGTTCGGCCTGTTGTGCTGGGAGGCGGTGTTCGCGCCGATTCCAGGGGCGTTCTTCCACCCGTTCCAGAGTGCGCCGCAAGATCTGCACGATGTCGATTTCATGAGCCGTCGCCAAGCGCAGTTCGATCGCTGTCTGGCGCAACTGGCCGATGGCAGTTATCGCCAGGTGATCAACGAGCGCTTCCAGAGCAAATTCGGCCTGCAGTCGCCCTTCGTAATCTGGCAGGTGCTGACGCCGGCCTTGCTCGAACAGGCGCTGCACTGCCTGCCGCCGGCGCACCTGCAGGCGTGTTTCCTGCGCCTGTTGCAGGACATCCGCAACAACCGCACCGGCATGCCCGACCTGATCCAGTTCTGGCCGCAGCAGGGTGGCTACCGCATGATCGAAGTCAAAGGCCCCGGCGACCGCCTGCAGGACAACCAACTGCGCTGGCTGGCCTTCTGCGAGCAACACGGCCTGCCGGTGCAGGTGTGTCACGTGCGCTGGCGCGAGGCGGCATGAGCTACAGCGTGGCCGTGCGGGCGCTGTGCGAGTTCAGCGCCAAGGTCGGTGATCTCGACCTGCGCTTCACCCCATCGCCCACCGCCGAGCAAGGCATCGAAGGCCATCGCCGGGTGGTTTCCGGGCGCGCCGCAGGCTATGAGGCCGAGGTGACGCTGTCGGGAGAGTACCAGGGGCTCAAGGTGCGTGGCCGTGCCGATGGTTATGACCCGGCGCGCAATCGCCTGGAAGAGATCAAGACCCACCGCGGCGATCTTGCCCGTCAGCCAGACAACCACCGACAACTGCACTGGGCGCAGGCCAAGGTCTATGCCTGGCTGCTGTGCCAGAGCCGCGGGTTGTCCAGCATCGAGGTGACGCTGGTCTACTTGGACATCGACAGCCAGCGCGAGACGCTGATCAGCGAGCCGTACTCGGCTGATGCCTTGCAGGGCTTCTTCGAGCTGCAATGCCAGCGCTTCCTCGCCTGGGCACAGGCCCAGGAACAGCGCCTGGCCGCACGCGATGAAGGATTGCAGGCGCTGAGCTTTCCCTACCCAGCGTTTCGCCAGGGTCAACGCCAGTTGGCCGAAACCTTGTACAAGGCAGTCAGCACCGGCCGCTGTCTTCTTGCCCAGGCCAGCACCGGCATCGGCAAGACCCTCGGCACGCTATTTCCGCTGCTCAAGGCGATGGTCCCGCAGCGCCTAGACAAAGTGTTCTTCCTTACCGCCAAGACCCCAGGACGCAAGCTGGCCCTCGACGCCTTGCGCCAGATCGAGCAGGGTAGTGCCCAGCCGGCGCTGCGTACCCTCGAGCTGATCGCCCGCGACAAGGCCTGCGAACACCCAGACAGCGCCTGCCACGGCGAATCCTGCCCGCTGGCCAAGGGCTTCTACGATCGCCTGCCCGCCGCGCGCCAGGCCGCCGGGCAACGTCAGTCGCTCGACCAGGCCGGGTTGCGCGAGGTGGCGCTGGCGCACCAGGTGTGCCCGTATTACCTGGGCCAGGAAATGGCCCGTTGGGTCGATGTGGTGGTGGCCGACTACAACTACTACTTCGACGCCCACGCGCTGTTGTTCGGCCTGGCCCAGGTCAATCAGTGGCGGGTAGCAGTGCTGGTGGACGAAGCGCACAACCTGGTCGAGCGTGGCCGGCAGATGTACAGCGCAAGCTTCGATCAGGGTCAGTTGCAGGCCCTGCGTCAGCGCAAGCTCGAAGGCCTGGGCAGCGTGCTCGATCGCCTCAACCGGCAGTGGAACGCGCTGTACAAGGCGCAGGTGGCACCGTATCAGGCCAGCGACCGGGTGCCGGAGGCGTTCGTCGGCGCGGTGCAGCAGTTCATCGGCCAAATGCAGGAGCGCCTCGAGCAAAGCCCGGCCCAGGTGGATGGGCCACTGCTGCAGTTCTACTTCCAGGCCCTGCAGTTCAGCCGCGTGGCCGAGCTGTTCGACGAGCACTACCTGTTCGACATCACCCAGCGCCAAGGCCCGCGCAAGCGCCGCCTGGCCACGCTGTGCCTGCGCAACGTGGTGCCGGCGCGCCTGCTCGGGCCGCGCATGCAGGCGGCGCGCAGTGTCACGCTGTTTTCCGCGACCCTGGGCCCGCAGCAGTTCTACCGCGACCTGCTGGGCATGCCCAGCGACACCGCATGGCTGGAAGTGCAGGCGCCGTTTCGGGCCGAGCAGTTGCAGGTGCGTATCGTCAGCGATGTATCCACCCGCTATCACCAGCGCCAGGCGTCGGTGGCGCCGATCGTGGCGCTGATCGCCGAGCAGTATCAACGCCAGCCGGGCAACTATTTGGCGTTCTTCAGCAGCTTCGAATACCTGCAACAGGTGGCCGCCGAACTCGGCCGTTGCCATGGGCAGATTCCCAGTTGGTCGCAGGCCGCCGGCATGGATGAAGGGGCGCGTGAGGCCTTTCTGGCGCGTTTTGTCGCCGACGGCTGTGGGGTGGGCTTCGCGGTGCTCGGCGGCGCCTTCGCCGAAGGCGTGGATTTGCCCGGCACGCGGCTGATCGGCGCGTTCGTCGCCACCCTCGGCTTGCCCCAGGTCAACCCGGTCAATGAGCAGTTCAAGCAGCGCCTGGGCCGCCAGTACGGGGCCGGGTTCGACTACGCCTATCTCTACCCTGGCGTGCGCAAGGTGATCCAGGCGGCCGGACGGGTGATTCGCGGCGATGATGACCGCGGCGTGCTGCTGCTGATCGACGAGCGCTTCGCCGAGCCCCGGGTGCAGCAGATGTTTCCCGGCTGGTGGCGGCACGCGGCGCAATAATCACGGCCGGCCATCGCGCCGCACTGCAACTCTTCGTACACTGTGCGCTCTTACCCCCTACATTCGTTGAACTCGAGGTTCTTGCATGACGCTCAGTCCTTTGGCAGGCAAACCGGCTCCGGCCAGCGTGCTGGTCGATATCCCGCGCCTGCTGACTGCTTACTACACCGGCCGCCCTGATCCTGCCATCGCCGGGCAGCGCGTCGCCTTCGGCACCTCGGGCCACCGTGGCACCTCGCTGGAGCTGAGCTTCAACGAAGACCACGTGCTGGCGATCACCCAGGCCATCTGCCTGTACCGCGCCGCCAATGGCATCGATGGCCCACTGTTCATCGGCGCCGACACCCACGCGCTGTCGGCGCCGGCCGCCGCCAGTGCGCTGCAGGTGCTTGCCGCTAATGGCGTGCAGGTCATGCTGTCCAAGGACGACGAATACACCCCGACGCCGGCGGTGTCGCACGCCATCCTCTGCTACAACCGTGGACGTGCCAGCGGCCTGGCCGACGGCATCGTCATCACCCCCTCGCACAACCCGCCGCAAAGCGGTGGCTTCAAGTACAACCCGCCCAACGGCGGCCCCGCCGACAGCGACGTCACCAAGTGGATCGAAGCCAAGGCCAACGAACTGCTCGCCGCCGGCCTTGCCGGGGTCAAGCGCCTGGCCCATGCCGACGCCTTGCAGGCCGCCACTACCCAGCGCCATGACTACGTCAGCAGCTATGTGGCCGATCTGGAAAACGTCATCGACTTCGAGGTGATCCGCAACGCCAAGCTGCGCCTGGGCGTCGATCCGCTGGGCGGGGCAGGGGTGCGCTACTGGGCGGCCATCGCCGAGCGCTATCAGCTCGATCTGGAGGTGGTGAACAGCGAGGTCGACCCGACCTTCCGCTTCATGACCGTCGACTGGGACGGGCAGATTCGCATGGACCCGTCCTCGCCCTACGCCATGCAGGGCCTGATCGGCCTGCGCGAGCGCTTTGACGTGGCGTTCGCCTGCGACCCGGACCACGACCGCCACGGCATTGTCACCGCCGAGGGCCTGTTGGCGCCGAACAACTACCTGGCCGTGGCCATCGATTACCTGTACCGCCACCGCCCTGAATGGCGCCAGGACGCCGCAGTTGGCAAGACCGTGGTGTCCAGCGGCCTGATCGACCGCGTCACCGCGCGCCTGGGTCGCGAGCTGTACGAGGTGCCGGTGGGCTTCAAGTACTTCGCCCAGGGGCTGTTCGACGGCAGCCTCGGTTTTGGCGGCGAAGAAAGCGCCGGGGCGTCGTTCCTGCGCCGGGACGGTTCGGTGTGGGCCACCGACAAGGACGGGCTGATTCCGGCGCTGCTCGCGGCCGAGATGACCGCGCGCACCGGCCGCACTCCGAGCCAGGCCTACAACGACCTGACCCAAGCCTTGGGCAAGCCCTTCGCCACCCGCGTCGAGGCCAAGGCCGACGCGCGTCAGAAGGGCCTGCTGAGCAAGCTGGCGCCCGAGCAGGTGACCTCCACCGAGCTTGCCGGTGAGCCGATCGAGCAGATCCTCAGCCACGCGCCGGGCAACGGCCAGGCCATCGGTGGCCTGAAGGTCATGACCGCCGGCGCCCGCATCGGCATGATGAAAACTGTCTGGATCACCGAACTCACCACCGCCAGCCTGATCGTGCTGGCAGTGTTCCTACCCTATGCAGGATTGATGCTGATGCTGCCCCTTCTGGGACTGGTGCTGAACGGCACCTCGTCGGTGCTCTACGGCGCCGTGCCCGACCTCGCCGGGACGGGCAAGCGCGAGCGAGCTTTTGCGCTGTTCTACACAGGCACCATTGGCGGCGGGGCGTTGGCGCCGGTGGTGTTTGGTGAACTTGGGGATGTTCTTGGGGTTGCTTGGGCGGTGGTGGGGTTGGCGGGGGTTTTATTGGTGACGTTGCCGCTGGTTTGGTGGGTGGAGCGGGGGAGTGAGGCTTGATCGTTGATCGCCCCTGGATGAAGTTTGGCCGAGCGCGTCGTGCTGGTGAGGATGAAGGGTTGCAGATTGGGGAAGGGCGCTTGGGCGAAGGCGTGCACGCCCGGGAACATTATCCGTTCACGGACGACCTGAAAGGATTGTCGCGAACTATGCTAGTGGGCGATGTAAGTGTTCAGGAGCTTACTGCCAAAGAGGCTGCATGCCAGGTTTGGTATAGCCCCAAACGCGTGGTATCCCGGCCTCTAACGAGAAAGGAATGTGGTGTTTTCGTAGCGTTGAAAGCAGCCAATCGAGTGATCCCGCCTGAATTTCGAGCCACTCAATTTCTGCTACTGGGTGAATGTGGTAATGCCATTCTCGATCCCAGCCAGTGCAGTGATCCCTCGGAGCCAAGATACCCCGCAATCTGAACGCAGGGTTCATGTGCGGGGCATCAAGCATTGCCTGGATCAGCTCAGCCCACTTGGTGTTGTTCATCACAGGGTAAATCGAGCCCGCCGTCAGCAGCCGGCGAATTGTCTTCTTTGCAGCCTCTTCTGGTTCTGGCAGTTGATACATAAGATTCGCGCAGTGGTATGAAGTGGGTACAGTTCAACCCAAGTGTAGTTGTCTACTAACCCCGGATACCTTACAAGATCTCGGGCTGTCTGCCGCATTGCTTCAGAGCTTCAATGCAGACATGCCATGTCGGAACTTCACCCCGCACAAAGGCATCAGATAGCCGTTCGGCAGTCCCTCGAACCCAAGGGCCGCCAGGAAATCAGGGAGTGATCAATGTACAAGTTCCAAAGGTATGGTTGGTGCGTAGCGCTGGCAGGCATCGTTGCCATGACTGGCTGCAATTCGATCCTGTACGGCAAGCAATACGCTGTTCCTCAGCCGGGTGAGCCTTCAGCGACCGTGCGTATGAAGTACGACCGCGACGCTAGGCTGGATATCATGACTTTCAATGACAAGGGGTGCTACGCGGGTTACACCACGCTGCTGGGTAGCGGTGGTTTTGTCGAGTCTCCAGTGGCTGTTGATAAAGAACTGATCATGACGTATCAGAGCGCAGTCGGAGGTATGGAATGCAAGGTTCCGTTCTCTTTCACGCCTGAGAAAGGGGCTACGTATACCGTCGTTAACGGCTCTTGGAGCGAGGACCGGAAAGGCTTTCTCTCCGCGATCAGTCCAGACCAGTACTTTTGTGGCGTGAATGTCATCAAAAAAGTTGGCGATCAGGAAAGCGTTGAGCCTGTTCAGCCGCTGCGAATCGAAACTGGATTTGCCTGCCTCAAGTGGGTGAAATAGGACTTTGGTGTAGCTTGTACGCAGATCGGTTCATCAGACCGATCTGATGAAATCATTATGTGCATGGCAGAAGTCGGTTACCGACAGAACCTAAGAGGCTGCCACATGCACTGCATTTAACATAATACACATTATGCGAACTTTCGCATAAACCCAACACACCCAATCTCCCCAACCACCGAAACACCCCCAATCCATAACCCCAACCAGCGAGTCTCCACCTCCCACTCAAACAAACCATCACCCCTCAACCCGCGTCCCCTGATGAAACACCATCTGCCACCCAACCACCCCCAACCGCCAAACCGAACTGCGCAGCGACGTCACCATCGCGCCGTGCTCATCGCGTTGTACACAGCGGTACGTCGCCACGGCAACGTCAGACGTAAGCACTTGCAGGTGGAAGTTTTCGAGAATGCGTTCGTTGGGGGTTTCGCTGTGTAGCGCGGCGATGGCTTGGGGTTTGTTGCAGGTCGATCCGCTGGCGGTGAACTCGATGAAGGTGTCGGCCAGGAGTTGGTTGAGTTTGCGGGGGTCGCGGCGGGTTTGTGGTTGAAGCAGTTGGCGCTCCAGGTTCAGGAGCTGGCGTTTGATGTCCGTATCCATACGTGGATTGCCTTGAAATCAGTGCGCCGGGCGTTGGGCTGGTGACGCCCGGCGCTGTTTGACGGGGGTTCAGGCGAACAATTGCAGGGCGTCGTCGTTCCAGTCATGGCCGTCTTCAGACCACCCATTGCCGGTCGCCGGCGGGAAGCCGCTGCGGCAGTAGCCGCGTTTGCTGTGGAAATCGAATACGGCGTGGGGATAGTCGTTGATCAGCAGGACGGCTTTGAGGTGGTCCTGGGACCAGCCGATGCGTACCGTCGAGGGTTTTTCGCGGTCGGAGATGTCTTGCACGTTATAGATGTGCAAGGCGTCCTGAATGGGGTTGTCGTCTTTGCTGCTGTCCAAGGCGTAGAAGTAGCCGGTTTCACCGTCATCTTCGAATACGGCTGCGTACGGGCCTTGGGCTGCGGGGCCTTCGCTGACCAGTTCGGTGCCGGGGAGCCATTCACTTTCGGCGGCCAGGTAGATGGGCATGGGGAGGTTCCTTGCGCTGAGTGAGGTGCCCATAGTGGCCGAACGGTTCTATCGGCGACAAGTCAGCAGGTTGATTCGTGATAGAGGTCTGGTCAGAATCGGGACTTCAGCGCCCTACTTCTAAAACCTCAATTAAAACAATAAGTTAACTCGACTAAATGAATATTTAGTCGAGTTAACTTAGGGGTTGCTGGCAGATCATCTGAATCGGGGTGCTGCTACGGGTTGTTGCGCAGGCTTCAGGCTCAGGCGATCACCGCTGTTTCACCGGCATTCGACACGTCTTCACCACCGCTGCGTCCGTGCTGGGCCTGCCCTGTCGGGGCGGCTGGGTTTTCCCGGGTGCCAGATAGCCGCCAGCGTACATCGGTGATGCCGTAGCGCTCGGCCATGGGCCGACTGACCTTCCTGATCTTCTCGCGTCCGAACTTGGGGATGATGCCGATGCCGGCATCGCAACTGGCCCAATGCCAGGCTTCGGCATTGTCCATGCGTTCAAGACGGATGATGAAGCTGCGCAGTTGGTCGTGCAGGCGGTAATCGATGATGTAAAGCTGTGGAGCTGGCATCGAACGGCCCTCCTCTTCTCCATGGATGACTTAGGGTTGATTGATCGGGTTCGGGAAAATTCAAAACATTATCGCCCTGCCTGGCCGAGCGGCTCGTCGGCCGCTGGCAAGGCACGCTGGCGAGTCGCAGGCGCAAGCCGTCAGGCGTCGAGCTTGAGGATGACCTTGCAGCAGCCGGGGCGTTTTTCGTCGTACATCTCATAGCCGAGCACGGCATCGCTCAGCGGTAGCCGATGGGTGATCAGCCGTTCCGGACGCAACCGCCCTGCCTGCAAGTGCTCACACAGCTCGGCCAGGTAGGCGTGCACGTGGGTCTTGCCCATGTGGAACGACAAGCCTTTGTCGAACGCTGCGCCCAGTTGCAGGCTGTGCATCAGGCCTGAGTACATGCCTGCCACGCTGACCACACCGCCGCGGCGCACCGCCTCGATGCACTGGCGCAGGGCTTTGCCGCTGCTGCCTTCGAAGCCGAACATGTTCATCACCGCTTCGACCGTGGTGCCGCTGGCTTCGAAGCCGACGGCGTCGATCACCGCGTCCACGCCACGCTGGCCGCGGGTCGCGTTGACGATGGTCCGCGCCGGGTCGTGGTCATGGTAGAAGTTGACCGGAATCACCCCGTAGGTGTCGGCGGCAAACTTCAGGCGATAGCTGTATTCATCGACCAGGAAGATCTGTTCTGCGCCAAGCATGCGCGCCATCTCCGCAGCCAGCAGGCCTACCGGGCCGGCACCGAAGATCGCCACGGAACTGCCCTCGCCCACCTTGGCGTTGCTGATCGCCTGCCAGGCGGTGGGCAAGGTGTCGGAGAGCAGCAGCGCTGCTTCATCGCTGATGCCATCGGGCACCTTGAAGGCATTGATATTGCCCTTGGGAACGCGCACGTACTCGGCCTGCCCGCCTGGCACGCCGCCGTACAGGTGGCCGTAGCCGAACAGCGCAGCGCCGCTGTGGGTGGCGTGTTCGCCGGAGATCACCGTGGAGTTGGGGTTGGTGGTTTCGCAGGCGGCGTATTGCTGCTGCTGACAGAAATAGCATTCGCCGCAGGCGATGATGAACGGCACCACCACGCGGTCGCCCTCGGCCACCGCCGTCACCGCGCTGCCGACCTTGACCACCGTGCCCATGAACTCGTGACCGAGAATGTCGCCCTTGCGCACGCTGGGAATCTTGTCGTGGTACAGGTGTAGATCCGAGCCGCAGATGCCACTGAGGCTGACCCGCACCAGCACGTCATCGTCGTGCTCGATGACCGGGTCGGGCACCGACAGCACTTTGACCTCTCCAGCCCCCTGATACGTCAATGCAAGCATGGTGCTTCTCCTTCAGGCGAAAAAGAAAAGACCCCTTGCCAGCTGATTGCTCACGGGGCCTGAACCCAGCCTAGCAAAGGCCTGGGCATTGCGTGGGTGGCTACTGTTCGGGTTCGCGGCGGTGGCTGTTCAGGCCCCCTTTGCGCCCGGCTTCGGAGGCGCGCGCGGGGTCGTTGGCGAAATTGCCGCCCGAGGCCTGACCACCCTTCTGTCCGGCCCGCGCAGCGCGCTGCGGGTCGTTGGCGAAGTTGCCGGCGTTGTTGGCCTTGCTGCCGCCACGCTGGCTGACCTGTTCTGGATCACGTGCCATGTGCAGTCTCCTTGCCTGGTAAGTGTGAAAGGTCGAGGGCTGAGCGCTGCCCTGCATAAGGTCTGAGCACGGCATGTGCCGCGCGATTCCCTGCAGCCTGCGCTGAACCGACCAACGGGTTGGCGTCATATGCAACTGAACAATAGTTGTCGACACCTGTCGCTACCCCTCGTCGCTGAAGCTGCACAGGCCTATAATCTCGATCCCATCGCCCGGCAACGTTTCCAAGGGCCACTCTGGTTTGCACAAGGCGCAGTACATGACATCCACTTCGAAACCGGCTGTCGCGGGCCCCAAGAACCCTCACCTGAGCCCCAGTCACCTGGATTTCCCCGTGGTCGGCATTGGCGCCTCGGCCGGTGGCCTGGAAGCGTTGAGCACGTTCTTCAAGCACATGCCCGACAACACCGGCATGGCCTTCGTCGTCGTCCTGCACCTCTCGCCCACCCATGAAAGCGAGGCGGACCGACTGATCCAGGCGCACACCTCGATGAAGGTGCTGCAGGTCAGCGAGTCGGTGCCGATCCAGGCCAACCACGTCTATGTCATTTCACCGGCCAACCGCCTGTCGACCAACGATGGCTACCTGCGCGTGCGCCCTGCCCAGCGGCGCAATGGCGAGCGGGTGGCCATCGACCTGTTCTTCCGCGAGTTGGCCGATGTACACCAGGAGCACGCCTTCTGCGTGGTGCTGTCGGGCACCGGCGGCGATGGTGCAGTCGGCCTGACCCGGGTCAAGGAGCAAGGCGGTGTGACCTTCGTGCAGGCCCCGGACGATGCCCAGTACGACGCCATGCCCCGCGCAGCACTTGAAACCGGCATGGTCGATGCCGTGCTGCCGGTGGCGCAGTTGCCGGCGCGCCTGGTACAGATCTGGGACACCGCACGCAAGGTACGCCTGCCGGAAATCGACGACGACCTGCGCCCGCCGCCGCTGGGCCACGAAGCGGGCGACCCGGAACGCGCCGAGCCGAAGCTCGACGCGATTCTGGCGCAGTTGCACAACAGCACCGGCCACGACTTCCAGCATTACAAGCGCGCCACGGTATTGCGCCGCCTCGAGCGGCGCCTGCACGTCACCGGGCAGATCGACCTGAGCGCCTACCTGGGCTACCTGGAGAGCCACCCGGAGGAATCCCAGGCACTGCTGGCCGACATGCTCATCGGTGTGACCAACTTCTTCCGTGACCGCGACGCCTTCGAGGCGCTGGAACGCCATGTGCTGCCGGCGCTGGTCAACGATACCGGTGACGAGCGCACCCAGCGTGAGGTGCGCATCTGGTCGGCGGGCTGTTCATCGGGCGAGGAAGCCTACAGCCTGGCCATGCTGATGATCGAGCAACTGGCCCTGGAGCAGCGCAGTGCCAAGCTGCAAGTGTTCGCCACCGACCTGGACGAACGCGCCATCGCCATGGGCCGCGCCGGCCTGTACCAGGAGGCGATCGTCACCGACGTGGCCCCGGCGCGGGTGCGGCAGTTCTTCGTCAAGGAAGACCAGCACCTGCGGGTGCGCAAGGAGGTGCGCGAGAAGGTGCTGTTCGCCCGCCACAACCTGCTCTCCGACCCGCCGTTCTCGCAGCTCGATCTGGTGGTGTGCCGCAACCTGCTGATCTACCTCGACCGCGACGTGCAGCGCGAGATCCTGCGCATGTTCCACTTCGCCTTGCGGCCTGGCGGCTATCTGTTTCTCGGCAGCTCCGAGTCGGCCGACGTCGCCAGCGAGCTGTTCACCCCGGTCGACAAACGCAACCGGATTTTCCGCGCCTTGCAGGTGGAAAGCCGCGGTCGGCGTTCCAGCCAACTGCAAAGCCCCAGCGATAACCTGCCCACGGCAGAGCCGGCCAAGGCCAAGGCTCGCCCGGGGCGCAAACTGTCGTACGCGGAAATCCACCACCGCGCCCTCGCCCGCCGCACCCCGCCGAGCCTGATCGTCGACGTCGACGGCAACATCCTGCACATGAGCGAGGGTGTCGGGCGCTTCCTGCGGCACATGGGCGGCGAACTGAGCCGCAACCTGCTCAACCTGGTCCTGCCGCCGCTGCGCCCGGCACTGCGTAGCACCTTGCTGCATGCCCAGCACAGCGGCCAGGCGATCACCTCGCGTTCGGTGACCCTGGGCAGCAGCCAGATCGACATCCTCGCCCAGCCGCACCTCGACGAGCCCAGTGGCAGCGAATGCCTGCTGGTGGTGTTCGAGGAGCGCGAACCGGATCGCCCGGTGCCGGTGGCCACCGGCATCCAGCAAACCGATGACATGATCCTCGCCAACCTGGAAAGCGAGCTGCAACGCACCCGCCTGCAATTGCAGGAAACCATCGAGCAGTCGGAAATCTCCAGCGAAGAGCTCACCGCCTCCAACGAGGAAATGCAGGCCATCAACGAGGAGCTGCGCTCGGCCAGTGAAGAGCTGGAAACCAGCAAGGAAGAGCTGCAGTCGATCAACGAAGAGCTGCTCACGGTCAACTACGAGCTCAAGACCAAGGTCGAGGAAACCGACAAGGTCAACGACTACCTGAGCAACCTGATCGCCTCGACCGACATCGCCACGGTGTTCGTCGATCGCAATCTGCACATCCGCTGGTTCACCCCCCGCGCCACCGACATCTTCAGCATGCTGCCGGTCGACACCGGCCGCTCGCTGCTGGACATCACCCACCGCCTCGACTACCCCGAGCTTGCCGACGACGCCCGCGCCGTGGTCGAGCGCGAAGCCACCATCGAGCGCGAGGTCGGCGGACGCAATCAGCGCTGGTACCTGGCGCGGCTGCTGCCGTACCGCTCCAGCGAGCAGCACATCGACGGCACCGTGCTCACCTTCATCGACATCAGCCAGAGCCGCGCTGCCGAAGAAAGCCTGCGCCTGGGCGAAGAACGCATGCGCCTGGTGGCCGAGAGCACCCATGATTTCGCCATCATCCTGCTCGATGAAAACGGCACCATCACCGACTGGAACACTGGCGCCGGGCTGATTTTCGGCCATGCGAAGGAGGAAGTGATCGGCCGCCATTACGGGCTGATCTTCACCCAGGACGACCGCCGCGCGGGGGTGCCGGAACAGGAACTGCACGACGCCCAGTTGCATGGTCGAGGCCTGGACGAGCGCTGGCACGTGCGCAAGGACGGCAGCCGCTTCTATTGCAGTGGCGAAGTCACCCGTCTGGCCGGTAGCCTGCGCGGCTTCGTCAAGATTGCCCGTGACCTCACCGGGCACAAGCGCCTGCACGATGAGCAGACCAAGCAACTGGCCGAATCGCAGAGCACCAGCCACATGAAGGACGAGTTCTTCGCCATCATGTCCCACGAGCTCAAGCACCCGCTCAACCTGATTCAGCTCAACGCCGAGATGCTGCGCCGCTCGCCGCTGGTCAAGGGCAGCAGCGCGGCGAACAAGGCGGTGAGCATCATCTGTGATGCGGTGGGCAGCCAGGCGCGGATCATCGACGACCTGCTCGATGTGGCGCGCATCCGCACCGGCAAGCTCAAGCTCAAGACCCAGCCGGTGGATCTGGCGGCCGCCCTGCGCGGTATTCACAACGTGGTGGTCAGCGAGCAACGCGGCTGTACGGTGAGCCTGAACCTGCCGCAGGACGAGGCGGCGCTGTACATCGAGGGCGACAGCACCCGGCTCGAGCAGATCGTCTGGAACCTGCTGAACAACGCATTGAAATTCAGCCCGGCCGACAGCGAGATTCGCCTGGAACTGAGCAGCGAGGATGGCTGGGCGCAATTGCAGGTCATCGACCAGGGCGTGGGACTGGACGCAGAGAGCCTGGAGAACATCTTCGAGCTGTTCAGCCAGGCCGCGCCGACCCAGGCGTCACCGAACCGCGAAGGCCTGGGCATCGGCCTGTCGCTGGTACGCCAGCTGGTCGAAGCCCATGGCGGCAGCGTACGTGCCAGTTCGCCTGGGCTGGGTCAGGGTTGCACCTTCACCGTGCGCCTGCCGCGCTGCGACGGTGGCCAGCCGATGGCCTCCGAAGGGGCCGAGTTCGGCGTGCAAGGGCGTCTTGCCGGGATTCACGTGCTGCTGGTGGACGACTCACCCGATGTGCTGGATGTCATGCAGCAACTGCTGGAGATGGAGAGCGCCGAGGTGACCGCCTTCAGCGACCCGCGGCGGGCACTGGCTGCGGCCGGCGAAGGCCGTTATGACGTGATTCTTTCCGACATCGGCATGCCCGGCATGGATGGCCACGAGTTGATCAAGGCCCTGCGCGGCCTCGAGCACCTGCGATATACGCCGGCCATCGCCCTGACCGGCTACGGCGCCAGCGCCGATCAGCACAAGTCCAGGCAGTCGGGCTTCGATCGCCATTTGAACAAGCCGGTTGGCTACGACGACCTGATCGATGCGATCGAGGCGTTGAGCGGCACCCAACCTTGCTGAGGCAACCCTACTGAGGCAGCCCTGCTGAGACGTGCGGGCGCTGCATGCCCGCGGCTCAGGCATGCACGCTCCACTGCACGGCCTCGGTGTCGATGGGGCACTCGTCGATGGCGGTGATCAGGCCGCAGTCCAGTGCCTCTTGCGGGCCGAGAATCCTTGGGTAGGCCATCAGGTAACGCGGCACGTCGAGCACCTCGGCGGCGCCTGCGGTGCGTTCGGCGACGATCTGCGCGTACAGCTTGAGGTCGTAGTCAAGGCTCATGGCGTACTCGGCCATGCGCGCGTGGTCGACCGAGCCGTGCAGGGTCCAGTGAAACGGATGGAACAGAAACTTGCTGTAGCGACACGCCGTGCGTTGCTCGCCGGCCAGAAACAGCACGTTGCCCATGGATTCGACAGTGCCGAGGTTGTGAGTGTGCAGCGGTACCGGCAACGCGCGCAGGAAGTTGTACAGGGTGAAGCCGTAGCTGCACTCCCCGCCCATGGTCGCGACATTCAGCTGCAACGCGCTGGCCCCCTGGTTGATGGCCTTGGCGCAGGTATTGATGAGGTTGCCGCAGGTCGATGAGTTGATCGGCCCGGTGTAATGAATGATGTGCCTGGCCATGTGTCCTCCGTCAGGGGCAGGTGCAGGTTCTTCGGTGGAGACGCGCTGGCGGGCAAAGTTCCCGGCACCGCCGCTGCGGCGGTAGGCGGGCATGGCGCATTGATTGCGCCGGGCTGGTGAACCTCGTCAGGCCCGCGCAGGTCGATTCCATAACGACTTTCGGAGACTTCGCGCGTGAGCCCTACCTGCCTCGACCCGACCGGCCGGCCTTGCGCCCTGCCAGCCTTGCCATCGCTGCCTGTGCTGGGCGCTGGGGAGCGCGCATGACGTCGATCTTCGCCCAGCCCAGTGTCGTCACCAGCAGCGCCGTGCAGGTCGGGCGCCTCAATGTGCTGACGCTCAACGTGCATAAAGGCTTCACTGCGCTGAACCGGCGTTTCATCCTGCCCGAGCTGCGTGATGCGGTGCGCGCCACCGGAGCGGATCTGGTGTTCCTGCAAGAAGTGCACGGCAGCCACCGCGAGCACGCCGAGCGCCATCCGCTGTGGCCCGAGACCTCGCAGTACGAATTTCTCGCCGACAGCATGTGGCCGCAGTTCGCCTACGGCCGCAACGCGGTCTACCCCCATGGCGATCATGGCAACGCCTTGCTGTCGAAATTCGCCATCGCCGAGTACAACAACCTCGATGTCAGCGTCGAAGGCAACGAGCAGCGCGGCCTGCTGCACTGCCGCCTGGAGGTGCCCGGGCATGCAGAAGTGCATGCGATCTGCGTGCACCTTGGGCTCAAGGAAGCGCACCGGCAGAGCCAGGTGCGGTTGCTGCTGGACCTGCTCGAGCGCCTGCCGCCCAAGGCGCCGGTGATCATCGCCGGCGACTTCAACGACTGGCGGCTCAAGGCCGATGCAGTGCTCTCGCAGCACCTGGTGGAAGCCTTCGGCGAGCGTTTCGGCACACCGGCGCGCAGCTTCCCGGCGCGCCTGCCGCTGCTGCGCCTCGACCGCATCTACCTGCGCAACGCCATGCCCAGCGGCGCCCAGGTGTTGTCCAAGTACCCGTGGTCGCACCTGTCCGATCACGCGCCGCTGGTAGCGCAGGTGAGCCTGTGAAGCGCCCGTGGGTTGAAGGCAACCAAGTCGAGTTGCTGATCAATGGCGAGGAATATTACCCGCGGGTGTTCGAGGCCATCGCCCAGGCCCGCGAAGAAGTGCTGCTGGAAACCTTCATCATTTTCGACGATAAGGTCGGCCAGCAACTGCGCCAGGTGCTGATCGAGGCCGCCAGCCGCGGCGTGCGGGTCGAGGTGGCGGTGGATGGCTACGGCACCGCATCACTGAGCGATGAGTTCGTCTCCTCGATGACCCAGGTTGGCGTGGGCTTTCATGTGTTCGACCCGCAGCCGCGCCTGGCGGGCATGCGTACAAATTTGTTCCGCCGCCTGCACCGCAAGATCGTGGTAGTCGATGGTGAGCGCGCGTTCATCGGCGGCATCAACTACAGCGCCGATCACCTGGGCGATTTCGGCCCGATGGCCAAGCAGGATTACGCCGTGGAGGTCACCGGGCCCGTGGTGGCGCAGCTGCATGCCTCGAGCAAACGGCTGATGAGCGGCGTGCTCGAACCTGCCAGCCAGGTACGTCCGCCGAGCGAGCCGACCGGCAGCATCACTGCGCTGCTGGCCGAGCGCGACAACGGCCGCCACAGCACCGACATCGAGGCCTACTACCTGGAAGGTTTTCGCATGGCCCGCGAGCGTATCGTGGTGGCCAACGCCTATTTCTTCCCCGGCTATCGACTGCTGCGCGAACTGCGCAATGCCGCCCGCCGCGGCGTCGAGGTGACGCTGATTCTGCAAGGCCAGCCCGACATGCGCTGGGTCCGCGCCGTTTCGCGGCTGCTGTACAACTACCTGCTGCGCGACAACGTGCGCATCTACGAATATTGCCAGCGGCCTCTGCACGGCAAGGTGGCGCTGATCGACGACCTGTGGTCGACCGTGGGTTCGAGCAACCTCGACCCGCTGAGCCTGTCGCTGAACCTGGAAGCCAACCTGCTGATCCGTGATCGAGCGTTCAATCAACAGCTTTACGAGCACCTCATCGGCCTGGCCGAACAGCACTGCAAGTCCGTTACCCTGGAGCGCATGATCCGCGGCTACTGGTGGCGTGCGCCGCTGATCTTCCTGGGCTTTCACATCACCCGCTTGTTCCCCCGCGTCGCCGGCTGGTTGCCGGCGCACCGCCAGCGCCTGCAATCGCTGCAACCCGACGTTCCCGCCACGGCCGATATCCATGAGGGGCAAGCCTGATGCCAGCCAAGCAAAACTGGATGAAATGGGGCAAGCGCCTGCTGACCGTGTTGTTCATCGTGCTGATTCCGGCGCTGCTGTATTCGCTGGCGCGCAACCTGGACTGGAACGAGGTGCGCGAGTCGTTGCAGGCCTACAAGCTCAGTACGCTACTGATAGGCCTGGGTATCGCCGCGTGCAGCTACGCGGTGTTCGCCAGCTACGACCTGCTTGCCCGCGCTTACACCGGGCATACGTTGCCGGCGCGGCAGGTACTGCCGATTGCTTTCGTCTGCTACGCCTTCAACCTCAACTTCACTACCTGGGTTGGCGGTGTGGCGCTGCGTTACCGGCTATACGGCCGGCTGGGCCTGGACAACGGCACCATCACGCGCATCCTGACCCTAGGCCTACTGACCAACTGGATGGGCTACCTGCTGGTGGCAGGCAGCGTGTTCGCGTTGCGTCAGGTCAAGCTGCCCAATGATTGGGCGGTGGGCGAAAGCGGGCTGCAGTTGATCGGCGTGCTGATGCTGGTGGTGGTCGCGGGGTATTTGCTGGCCTGCGGCCTGGCGACCCGGCGCACGTGGTCACTGCGTGGCCATGAGCTGACCCTGCCATCGCTGCGCCTGGCGCTGTGCCAGGTGGCGCTCGGCGGCAGCAACTGGCTGTTGATGGCGGCGTTGATCTGGTGGCTGATGCCTGGGGATGTGTTCTACCCGTCGGTGTTCGGCGTGCTGATGATCAGCTGCGTGGCCGGGGTCGTTGCGCACATTCCGGCAGGGCTCGGCGTACTCGAAACGGTGTTCCTGGCCCTGCTCAGCGGCCAGCTCAGCCAGGGCAGCCTGGTGGCGGCGCTGCTGGGCTATCGCACGCTGTACTACCTGATCCCCCTGGTGGCTGCGGTGCTCACCTACCTGGTACTGGAAAAGCGCGCCAAGTCCATGCGCCAGCAGCGCGACGCCCGCGCCCGGAGCTGAGATCAGCCGAGCAGCTCGCAGATCATGCGCAGCTGCTCGCCGACTTCCTCGCGCTTGGCCTCGGGCACCTCCCGGGCACGCTCGAAACGCGCCACCACACGCTCTTTGCGCTGGCGGTTCAGTTGCCACTTGGCGAGGAACAGCGGGCTGCGCTCGGCCATCAGCAAGGGGCCGAAGTACAGCTGTTCAGCGCTGTAGCTCACGCCCTCTTCGCGCCTGGCGACGATGATTTCGTAGGTGAACTGATTTTCCTCCAGCAGCTCTTCGTGGAGGATTCGATAACCGTTGGCCGCCAGCCAGGCGCGAGTCACCCACTCGCGCACATTCGGTTGCAGCACCAGCAGTTCATCACCGCGCAAACGCTCGCGCCCGGCTTCGAGAATGTCGCGGATGGTCTCGCCGCCCATGCCGCACAGGCTGATGGTGGTAATGCGATCGTCCGGCTCGATGGCCGCCAGACCATTGGCGTGACGCACGGCGATGTGCGCCTGCAGGCCGTTCTTGCGCACTTTGCCCTGGGCCGAGTGAAACGGCGCCAGCGCCGCTTCGCCGGCGACCCCGGCCTCGATCACCCCGCGCAGGTACAAGGCAATCGGCAGGTAGCCGTGGTCAGAGCCGATGTCGGCCAGGCGGGCGCCCTGGGGGATGTTGGCCGATACCCGTTCCAGGCGCAGCGACAGAGTCTGTTCGTTCAAGCCTTGACCTCGTTGCGGCGTGGCGAAATGAAAGGGGCGTGATTCTGCCGGGCCAGGGCGGGCAATACAATCATTGCCGGCCACGCGGCTCGACCCCGGCGCGGTGCTCAAGTAGGCTTCCAGGCTTTCCCACTGCCCAGGTAGCGATTCCCCATGAGCACTCCGGACATCACCTTCATCCCCGACAGCGACGCCGAGTCGATTTCCTCCGACGTGGCGCTGTTCAACGGCCTGCTGGTGACCACGCAAATTCCCGTGCGCGCCGACGGCAGCCTTGAGCTGGGCGACATCGCCACCCAGTGCGAATGCACCTTGCAGGCGCTCAAGGACGCCCTCGAGCGTGCCGGCAGCAGCATGGACCGTGTGCTGCACCTGACCATCTACCTCACCGACATGGCCGATCGCGCCGTCTTCAACGAGGTCTACCAGCGCTTCTTCGCCAAACCGTGGCCGGTGCGCGCCGCGGTAGGTGTGGCGTCGCTGGCCTTCGACGGCATGCGCGTGGAAGTCACCGCCATGGCCGCCCAGGGCTGATTCACCGACGCGGCCGGTGTGTGCCGGCCGCGTCCTCGCATTTTTGGCAGGAACCTCCCCCGCATGACCCACGTTTTCTCCTGGCGCCGCCCGTTCACCGCCCTGCTCCCGAGCCTGGGCCTGTGCGGCGTCGCCTGGGCGCAGCCGCCCGCCTCGTTCACCCTGCTCGAACCGCTGGTGGTGACCGGCAGCTACGCCCCCAGCGCCAGTTTCGACCTGCCGTTCTCGGTCGATACCGTCGAGCGCAGCCAGTTCGCCGATGGCCAGTTGGGCGTGAATCTGTCCGAGGCGCTCAACCGCGTACCCGGCCTGGTGGTGCAGAACCGCCAGAACTACGCCCAGGACCTGCAGATTTCCTCGCGCGGCTACGGCGCGCGTTCGGCCTTCGGCATCCGCGGCCTGAAACTGATCAGCGATGGCATTCCGGCGAGCACGCCGGACGGCCAGGGCCAGGCAGCGACCCTCAACCTCGATGTGGCCGATCGCATCGAAGTGCTGCGCGGCCCGGCCTCGGCCATCTATGGCAGCAACGCTGGCGGGGTGATCCAGATGTTTTCCCGTGATGGCAGCGGCCCGCCCAAGGTCGGCGCGGCCACCACCTACGGCAGCGATGGCTTCAGCAAACATCGCGTGTATGGCGAGGGCGGCAATGACGATGCAGGGTTCATCGTCGACGCCTCGCGCATGGACACCGACGGCTACCGCGACCACAGTGCCGCGCGCCGCGACCAGACCTTCGCCAAAGTCCACGTCAACCCTGACGATGACAGCCGCCTGGCGCTGATCTTCAGCAGCCTTGAGCAGAACGGCACGCAAGACCCGCTCGGCCAGACCTGGCAGGGCTACAAGGACGACCCGCGCTCGGTGTCGGCCAACGCCCTGAGCTACGACACGCGCAAGAGCATCCACCACCAGCAAGTGGGCATGAACTACGAACGCGCCTTTGGCGATGCCACCTTGCAGTTCAACCTCTATGGCGGCAAGCGCAGCGTGATCCAGTACCTGTCGATTCCCCAAAGTGCGCCGCCCAATCTGCGTGGCGGCGGTGTGGTCGACTTCGACCGCGAGTTCCACGGCGGCACCTTGCGCTGGATCCAGCCCATCAATGCGGCGCCCGGTGATCTGAAAATCACCGTTGGCGCCGACTACGACCGCAGCCAGGACGATCGGCGCGGCTTCCAGAACTTCAGCGGCGACACGTTGGGCGTCAAAGGCGAGTTGCGCCGCGACGAGGTCGACACCGCCACCAGCCTCGACCCCTACGTGCAGGCACATTGGCAGATCGAGCGCTGGACCTTCGAGGCCGGCCTGCGCCGCAGCAGCCTGCGCATGAAGGTCGATGACCACTACCTGGACGATGGCGACTCCAGCGGTTCGCGGACCTATCAGCGCACCTTGCCGAGCCTGGCGCTGATGTATGCCTTCACCCCCGAGCTGCAAGGCTATATCAGCGCCGGCAAGGCGGTGGAAACCCCGACCCAGGCGGAAATGGCCTACGCACCGGGTGCGGGCGGCGCGTTCAACTTCGGCCTTTCTCCAGCGACCAGCACCCAGGTCGAACTGGGCCTGAAGGCGCGGCCCGATGCCAACACCCGCATCAACGCCGCGCTGTTCGAGATCCGTACCGAGGACGAGGTGGTGGTGTACGCCTCCGAGGCCGGTCGCACCAGCTACCAGAACGCCGGCAAGACCCTGCGCCGCGGCCTGGAGCTGAGCGTGCAGCGCGAGTTCAGCGCGCACTGGCAGGCCAACCTTGCCTACACCTGGCTCGACGCCACCTACGCCCAGGACTTCAGCAAGAGCGGCCAGACCGTCGACAAAGGCAACCAGCTGCCGGGCGTACCGCGCAGCAGCCTGTTCGCCGAGCTGGTGTGGAAGCCGCGCGAGGGCATCAGCATGGGCCTGGAGGGTCAGTACCGCAGCAAGGTGTACGTCGAGGACAGCAACCAGCAGCACGCCGCGCCCGCCTACACCGTGTTCAACTGGCGCACCCAGTTCGAGCAGACCTTGGGCCCGTGGACCTTCCGCGAGCTGGTACGCCTGGACAACCTGCTCGATCGCCAGTACGTCGGTTCGGTGATCGTCGGCGACGGCAATGGCCGCTTCTACGAAGCCGCATCAGGGCGTAGTTGGTATGCCGGTGCTGGGCTGGAATATCAGTTCTAGGCCCAGCGCAGGGCTGCCCGGTGTGCAACTGGGCAGCTCGAGGATGCCGGGGCGGCGTTTCACCGCTACAATCCCCCGCCTCGACCGTGACAAGCCTGACCATAACGACATGTCCCTGCCCAAGAACCACCTCGAACTGCTCAGCCCCGCCCGTGACGTGAGCATTGCCCGCGAAGCGATCCTGCACGGCGCCGACGCCATCTATATCGGCGGCCCCAGCTTTGGCGCGCGGCACAACGCCTGCAACGAGGTGAAGGAAATCGCCGAGCTGGTGACCTTCGCCCGGCGCTACCACGCGCGGGTGTTCACCACGATCAACACCATCCTCCACGACAACGAGCTGGAACCGGCGCGCGCGCTGATTCACCAGCTGTACGACGCCGGCGTCGACGCGCTGATCGTGCAGGATCTGGGAGTGATGGAGCTGGATATTCCGCCCATCGAGCTGCACGCCAGCACCCAGACCGACATCCGCACCTTGGAACGCGCGCGTTTTCTCGACCAGGCCGGCTTCTCGCAGCTGGTATTGGCCCGTGAGCTGAACCTGCAGCAGATTCGCAGCATCGCCAGCGAAACCGACGCCGCCATCGAGTTCTTCATTCACGGCGCGCTGTGCGTGGCGTTCTCCGGGCAGTGCAACATTTCCCACGCACAAACCGGGCGCAGCGCCAACCGGGGTGACTGCTCCCAGGCCTGCCGCCTGCCCTACACCCTCAAGGACGACCAAGGCCGGGTCGTGGCCTTCGAGAAGCACTTGTTGTCGATGAAGGACAACAACCAGACCGCCAACCTGCGTGACCTGGTCGATGCCGGCGTGCGCTCGTTCAAGATTGAGGGCCGCTACAAGGACATGGGCTATGTGAAGAACATCACCGCCCATTACCGCAAGGAACTCGACGCCATTCTCGAAGACCGCCCCGCGCTGGCCCGCGCTTCCAGCGGGCGCACCGAGCACTTCTTCATTCCCGACCCGGACAAGACCTTCCACCGCGGCAGCACCGACTACTTCGTCAGCGACCGCAAGATCGACATCGGCGCGTTCGACTCGCCGACCTTCACCGGCCTGCCGGTGGGTGTGGTCGAGAAGGTCAACAAGCGCGACCTGCTGGTGGTCACCGAGGTGCCGTTGACCAACGGTGACGGCCTCAACGTGCTGCTCAAGCGCGAAGTGCTGGGTTTTCGCGCCAACATCGCCGAGCCACGCGGGCAGTTCGAGGAAGACGGCCAGCCGCGCTATCGCTACCGCGTCGAGCCCAACGAGATGCCGGCCGGGCTGTACAAGCTGCGCCCGAACCATCCGCTGTCGCGCAACCTCGACCACAACTGGCAGCAAGCCCTGCAGCGCACCTCGGCCGAGCGTCGCGTGGGCCTGAGCTGGCACGCCGAGCTGCGCGAGTCGCACCTGGCGCTGACCGCGCGCAGTGAAGAAGGCGTGAGCGTTCAGGTGCAGTTGCCTGGCCCGTTCGGCGCCGCCAACAAGCCTGAACAGGCGCTCGAGCAATTGCACGACCTGCTCGGCCAGCTGGGCACCACCCAGTACCACGCCACCGCTATCGAGCTGGACGCACCGCAGGCGTTCTTCATTCCCAATTCCCAGCTCAAAGCGCTGCGCCGCGAGGCCATCGACGCGCTGACCGAAGCGCGCGTGCAGGCCCATCCACGCGGTGCGCGCAAGGCCGAGACCAGCCCACCACCGGTGTACCCGGAAGCGCACCTGTCGTTCCTGGCCAACGTCTACAACCAGAAGGCCCGCGATTTCTACCATCGCCACGGGGTCAAGCTGATCGACGCGGCCTACGAGGCCCACGAGGAACACGGTGAAGTGCCGGTGATGATCACCAAGCACTGCCTGCGCTTCTCGTTCAACCTGTGCCCCAAGCAGGCCAAGGGCGTAACCGGCGTGCGCACCAAGGTGGCGCCGATGCAGCTGATCCAGGGCGATGAAGTGCTAACCCTGAAATTCGATTGCAAGCCGTGTGAAATGCACGTGATCGGCAAGATGAAAAATCACATCATCGACCTGCCCACCCCGGGCAGTGCGGTGGGGCAGGTGGTCGGGCACATCAGCCCGGAGGACCTGCTCAAGACCATCCACCGGGCGCCGCACTGAGGCAGGCATAGGCCGGTTGCACCGGCCATCGCCGCGGAAGCTGCTCCTATACCAAGCGTGGGAGCGGCTTTAGCGGCGAATGGCCGCCACCGGCGCTAGCCGCCCCCGCGCTCCAACCCCCGCTGCCGCCGCCCCAGCCAATGCCCCGTCGCCCCCCATGCCACGGCCAGCAGCGCGCCGATCGACATTGCCAGTTGCGGGTGCTCGCCCAGCACATCCAGCGCCCTTTTCAGCCAGCCACTCAGGGCATCCCCGCCGCGATAGACCACCGTGTCGATGAAGTTCTTGGCCTTGTACTTGGCCTCGTTCGGCAACACGGTGAAAAGCATTTCCCGCCCAGGACGCACCAGCGCGTACTCGCCTGCCCGGCGCAGCACCATCACCACCACGAACAGCGCGAAGGTCGGGGCCAGGGCCAGCCAGACGAAGCCCACCGCCATCGCCAGCGGTACGCCCACCAGCAGCACGCCGACACCCAGACGCCGGGCCAGGCGCCCGGTGAAGAACACCTGGGTGAGAATCGCCAGGGACTGCACCACGGTGTCGATCAGGCCGAACACCTGGGTCTGCCGGGTGCGGTCGGTGAAGGTTTCGCTGACCAGCCGCGCCTGCTCGAAATACAGGAACGTGCTGACACTGGCGAGCAACAGCACGAACACCGCGATGCCCAGCAGGTACGGCGTGCGCAGTACCGCGCTGGCGCCGGCCCAGGGGTTGCCGCCGACCGGTCGGGAGGCGGCGTGCTCGCTGTCGCCCGGCAGCGGATGCTGCGCCCGCCAGCGTTGCAGGTAGAGCACCGCCAGGATGCTGCCGAGCAGCAGCAGCGCCGCCAGCACCAGCAGCCCGGCATGGCCGAGCGGCGCCACCAGCAGCGTGCCGAGAATCGGCCCGCTCAGCCCACCGAGGCTGGCACCGGCCGCGAACAGGCCGAACAGCCGCTTGGCCTGCGCGCTGCTGAACAGGTCGGCGAGCACGCTCCAGGCCAGGGAAATCGCCAGCAGGTTGAATACCGACAGCCAGATATAGAACGCCCGCGCCTGCCACAGCCCATCGGGGTCGCGCTGCAGCAAGACCGCGAACAGCACCAGGTTGCTGGCGAAGAAGGCATAGGTCCACGGCAGAATGCGCCGGCGCCGTACTTTCGACACCAGCCAGCCGAACAGCGGCAGGCACGCCAAGGTGGCGATGAAGGTGCCGGTGAACAGCCATTGCAGGTTGTCGATGCCACCGGCCACGCCCATGGTTTCGCGCACGGGGCGCAGCATGAAGTAGCCGGTGAACAACAGATAGAACAGCGTCAGTGCCCCAAGCACGCCCGGGCCTTCGCCAGGGGCGAGATTGAGCCAGCGGGCCACACGCTGCCGCCAGTGGCCCATGCTCAGGCGAACTGCTCGATCAGGGCCTGGCGCTGTTGCGCAGAGAGCAGCGCGCCACGACCGGCCTTAAGCTGGTCGAGCTGGCGATCCGGGCGGCCGGTGGCGGGAATCACCGCGGTCACCGCCGGATGGCTGATGGCGAACTTCAAAAACAGCTGCGCCCAACTGCCAATGCCCAGTTCAGCGCACCAGCCGGGCAGCGCCTGGTCCTTGACCCGGGCGAACAGTCGACCGTCGTCGAAGGCGCGATTGGCCAGCACTGCGATGCGTTTTTCCTGGCACAACGGCAACAAACTCTCGGCTGCCTGGGGTGCGTTGACTGAGTAGTTGATCTGCACGAAATCCAGCGATTCGCGGCGCACGATGTCCGCCACCTCGGCATGGCCACTGTTGAGGTAGTGGGTGATGCCGATGTAGCGGGTCTTGCCCGCGGCCTTTAGCTCACGGGCGTAGGCCAGTTGCCGCTGCCAGTCGCGCAGGTTGTGGATTTGCAGCAGATCGACCGTGTCGGTGCGCAGGCTTCGCAGGCTACCGGCCCACTGCCGCTCGGCAGCCTCGCGGCTGTCGGCGGCGATCTTGGTGGCGAGGAAACACTGTTTGTGCCAGCCGCCCTCTTCCAGCAATTGGCCCAGTACGGCGTCAGCGCCGCCGTAGTTGGGCGAGGTGTCGATGATCCGGCCACCGCCTGCGAAGAATACCTTGAGGGCCTGCTGCAATTGGCCATAGGCCGCCGACCCAGTCTGCACCTCGAAACTGCCCGAGGTGCCGGCTCCGATCACCGGCAGCTGTTCGCCGGTGCTGGGGATCGGCCGGCTGAGCAGGCCGGCGTCAGCGCTGGCGGCGGCGAGCCAAGGGCTGCTGGCAAGCAAGCCCAGTGCGGCGCTGGCGCGTAAGACATCACGGCGTCCATACATAGGAAGTTTCCCCGTCACAAATCGGAAACTTCCTAGGCTAGTTGCTCAGGCCGAAGGCTGATCGGGATTCTGTATCTGGATGTAAGAACGCCGCCCGCTCAGCGCGAACGACGCGCGCGCAACTGGCGCTTGAGCACCGCCAACGGTGGCGCATAGAAGAAGCCGAACGACACACTGGCGCTGCGCCCTTTGACCGTGTGGTGCAGGCGGTGGGCACGTTGCAGGCGCTTGAGGTAGCGATTGACCGGGCGCGGCGCGCGGGGCCAGTGGCGGTGAAACAGGATATCGTGCAGCAGCACATAGAGCACGCCATACCCCGCCACGCCGCCACCGACCCATTGCAACGGTGCGTGGCCAGCCTTGCCGAGTGCCACCAGCGCGCCGGCGATCAGCGCCAGAGCCAGCAGGTAGACATCGTTGAGTTCCAGCACACCCAGTTGCGGCGCATGGTGCGAGCGGTGCAGCCACCAGCCCCAGCCGTGCATGACGTACTTGTGGGCGAGAGTGCCGACGCCTTCCATGGCCAGCAAGGTGCCGAACAGGACGGCAAGGTTGTACAGCATGAAGGCGTTCCGCAGGACGGCATGGGGCGGCAAGATTACCACCGGCGCCGCCGGCTTCGCCAATGCACTCGTCGTGTAGGACAAATCTGCATTTGCCCCGCCAAGCACTTGCTGCGTTGACCTGCGCTGCCGCGCCTCGTAAGGTCCGCCGCGCACTATCGCATCCCCACAGGAGCCCAGCATTGGACAGTTGCCCCAGTCGCTTGCGACAGACCCTCAGGGTGCGCTAGTCCGGCAGTGCTGCTGCCGCGGTCCGGCGTCCGCCGACCGCGTTCGCTGGCCTCACCGCCAGCCCCCCAACGCTCCACGCACCCTCGCGGCCTTGCGCATCTCTGGTTTCGATCCCCACCGCCGGCTGCGTTGCCGGCGTTTACGCGGGCAAGCGCCCGCACAGAGGTTGTTGCTATGGAATGGAACGTATTTCTCCTGCGCGTGAGCGTCGCGCTGGTTCTCGGCGCGCTGATCGGCGCGGAACGTCAACTGCGCCAGCGCCTGACGGGCCTTCGCACCAACGCGCTGGTCAGTACCGGCGCCTGCCTGTTCATGTTGATTACCCAGGCGGTGCCGGGCATGGAGCCGGGCGACGCATCGCGGGTCGCCGCCTATGTGGTGTCGGGCATCGGCTTTCTCGGTGGCGGCGTGATCATGCGTGATGGCTTCAACGTGCGCGGCTTGAACACCGCCGCGACGCTGTGGTGTACCGCCGCCATCGGCGTGCTGTGCAGCCTCGACCTGTTGCTGGAAGCGGCACTCGGCACCTTGGTGGTGCTGTGCGCCAACATCCTCCTGCGCGAGGTGGCGCAGCGCCTGGACCGCCAGCAGGTGGTGCCGGCCAGTGAGGTCGAGCAGCAGTTCGAGGTGCGCATCATCTGCCGCGCCGAAGACGAGATTCAGGTGCGCAGCCTGATGCTGCACAGCCTCAGTGACCCCGAGCTGCGCCTGCAATCGCTGCACAGTGAAGACCTCGAGGCGGGTGCGCGTCTGCAGGTGCGCGCCGAGCTGCTCGGCAGTGCCCAGGCGCCGCTGCAACTCGAGCGCATGGTCAGCCGGGTAAGCCTGGAGAAAGGCGTCAGCAGCGTGCGCTGGCAATTGCTCGGCTGAGCGCCGATGCCCCGGCACGCTTCAGGGCGCCTGCCACTCACCCACCTGCGGCGCCAGGTTTACGCGGTCGCGCCCTTGGTGCTTGGCTTCATACAACGCTGCGTCGGCCGCGCCGATCAGCGCGGCAGCGCTGACTGCGGCCCGCGCCGGGTAGCCGATGGCGATACCGGCACTGACCGAGACGATACCCAGCGGGCTGTCGGCATGCTCGATGGCCAGCCGGCGCAGGCTGTACAGAATCTCTTGCACCAAGGCGCCGGCCCCCTCCGCGTCGGTGTCGGGCAGGAGCAAGGTGAACTCTTCGCCGCCGTAACGCACTGCCAGGTCAGCCGGGCGCTTGAGCGCTGCCTGCAGCACTTCGCCGAAGCGCCGCAGGCACTGGTCACCAGCGGGATGACCGTAACGGTCGTTGTAGCGCTTGAAGTAATCCAGGTCGATCATCACCAGCGCCAGCGGGTAATCCTGACGCCGCGCCCTACCCAGTTCCGACTCCAGCACGCCGTCCAGACGCCGACGATTGCCAAGCCCGGTGAGGCTGTCGGTCAAGGCCAGCGAACGCAGCGTCTGGTGCGCCTGCAACAAGGCGCGCTCGATGGCGATACGTTCGCGTAACTGACGCAACACCACCCAAGCGAAGGCCGAAAGGCCAATCATCAACAGCAACAGCACCACCACGCTCTTGATCATGTCGTGGCGCCACGGCTCGATGATCGATTCACGGGACAAACCCGCCTCGGCCACCAGCGGATAATTGCTCAACGCCTGATAGCCATAGATGCGCTGGGTGCCATCGGTGACCGCCGTGGCCTCGACCACGCCTTGTTCGGCATAAGGTAAGTGATTGCGGAAGATCTCGCTCTTGGCCAGGCTCACCCCCAGCACCCGCTCACTGAACGGCCGCCGGACCAGAATCGTGCCGTCGCGCTTGGCCAGCACCAGCGCGCCGCGCTCATCGATCTTGAAGTCGCCGTAATAGCGCACGAACCAGTCGACCTTGATGGTGCCCAGCAATACCCCGGCAAAACTGCCGTCAGGGTGATCGAGGCGGCGCGAGATCGGGATGATCAGCTCATTGGTGGTGCGGCTCTTGATCACCGAGCCGATGTGCACATCGCGGCTGGTGTGCTCGCGGTGATAGACGAAGTAGTCACGGTCGGCGTTGTTGGCGTTGGGCGGAACCGAGGTCTTGTCGGTCACCAGCCAGTAGCCTTGGGCGTCGTAGACGAACAGGCCGTGCAACTGCGGCATGATTTCCGCCTGCTGGCGCAGCACACGGTGCAGGCGCTTGCGGTCGAGGTTGACCAGGCCGTCGCCTTCGACCCGCTCTGCCAGCGCCGCGGTAATGGCATCGACCTGGCGAATGGCATCCTCTGCGTGCTGAGCGGTAGCCCGCGCCAGGTTGGTCACCGCGTCCTGGGCGTTGGTCACCGCATGCCGGTAATCACGCCAGATGCGCCAGCCCTCGACCAGCACGAAGGCCAGCATGACCACCGCCATGAAACTTGCGACCAGCCGGAACAGCGCCACGGCGCGCGCTTCGCCGGGTACCGAGAAGAGGCCATCATCGTCCTGTTGTATGCCTGAGCGCATTGCAATCCCTGTTGCTGGAGCCTTTGCCGGCGGAGACTATAGCCGCCCTGGCCGGTTGATGCAGTGTCATTGATTGATCCGAACCGGTCTGGCCTGTGGGGTTCCTTCGCTCGCACTGGCGGGAAAAAGATCAAACCTTTGCCGCTGCCGGGGCTCAACCGTATGCACATGGCGCTACTCGCTGTGCCGATGAATCAACCAAGAGGTAACCAGATGAGCAATCAAGACCTGCAAGAAGAGCTGCTGACCCGGCTCTTGCACGCCCACCCACAAGGGCTGGGCAAGGAGATTCTTGACAACTATCGCGGCGAGAAAGTCGTCGCCGGCATGCTCAAGACTCTTCAGGATGACGGCCTGATCCATCACGGCGCGGTGAGCATCG
Source organism: Pseudomonas cremoricolorata DSM 17059 = NBRC 16634 (assembly GCF_000425745.1). Classification (GTDB taxonomy): domain Bacteria; phylum Pseudomonadota; class Gammaproteobacteria; order Pseudomonadales; family Pseudomonadaceae; genus Aquipseudomonas; species Aquipseudomonas cremoricolorata. Next base: position 293,505 of record NZ_AUEA01000003.1, read on the forward strand.
ACGATCACCAGATCAGCTTGTCTTATCCGATCAAGCTGTCCAGCGCCGGGGTCGACGCGGCTAAGAAAGTCGAAAGCTGATTCCCCACGCCCACCGCGTCGCTGTTCGCGGTGGGTGCCCCCTCTAGTGTTCCTCTGGCTCCTCCCCTCTCGCCCTTAGCTGCGCACACTCCTCTCGACTTTCGCGCAAGGCCTGCTGCTGATGCGTCAATTCGCTGTGCAAGCGCTCGAGCTGTCGCGCCTGTTCGGTACACAGCGACTGGCGTTGCTCCAGATTCTGCGCCTGCAATGCACTGTGCCGGCGCAGTTCGTCACTGGCGCCCTGTACCTGCGCCAGCATCGAGCGCAAACCCTCTATCTGCGTATCGCGTTGCTCGAGCAATTCCTCGCGCAGGGCCAACTGCGCCAGCGCCTGACGTTGCTCGCCCTGCGCCCGTTCGTTGTCGCGGTGCAGCCGGGTCAGCTCGTCCTGCCTGACCACCAGGCTCTGCTGTAACTGGCGCAACTCCACCTGCAACTGCTGCACCTGGCCTTCGTGGCGGCGCTGCTCCTGCTCACGCTGCTCACGGCTGGCGGCGCGGTAGTGCTCCAGGGCATCGCGGGCATGCCGGTGCTTTTCTTCCAGCGAGCGCAGGTGCTCGTCCTTGTCGGTCAGGCGCACCTGCAACTCACCCAGCGACTGATTGAGGCTGGCATTGCGCAGCTGTTCAGCCTGCAGCGATGCCGCAGTTGCCTGCAAGTGCTCGGATTCTGCCGCCAGCGCGCTGGCCTGGACCTCGGCCTGCTGGTGCGCAGCGGCGAGTGCGTGCTGAGCCAGTTGCAGTTGCGCTTCGAGCTGCTGGCACTGCTCGGCGAAGGCGCTCTGCGCCGCCTGCAGCTCCGCCTGAGCTTCGACTTCGAGCTGTTCGGCGAGCTGTTGCACCAGCGCGCCCAGCTGCTGGCTGAGCGCAGGGCCCTGCGCCTGTGGCGACGGTGCAAGCGCTTCGAGCTCCTTCAGATAGCGGTGAATGGTGGTTTTCGAGCCGGTATTGCCGAGTTCGATACGTATCGCATCGATGCTCGGGTGCTCGCCACGAGCGATCAGCGCCTGGCGCGCCTGCTGCACGACCGCCTTGTTGATGCCGCCACGGGCCATGTCCGCTCCTACGATTTTGTACTGTGGTACGTACTATGTAATTACGTACCGATTTTGCTAGCTTAACCAGTTAATAACAAGCTTTTTATAAGATTAAATAATCACGGCTTATCGCATGTCACTAACGATTTGCCGTTGGTTTTCGTTCAACTCTGAGCTACCAGTACGTACGAGGGCTTACAAACGCTGCCGGCATGCCAACAGCCTCGATCAAGGCACAACGCCACCAGTCATTGGGCTGTCATCTTTTTGTCGTACTTTTCCGCATCTCTTCTGCTGGACTCGCCTGCTGTGACACGACGCTCACTCTCTTCGGCGCGCTTGCTGCCGCAGTTGCTCCTGGCCCTGTGCGCCATCACCCTGGTGTTCCTTTGGGGCCTGCATTTCGCCCAGAAGGCCGCCGCCCGTGAGCAGGCGTTGCAGGCCAAGGCGGCCGAACACCTGAATCTGGCGAGCGTGGTGGCCGAGAGCCTGCGCCAAGTGGTCGATCGTGCGCAGGTGGTGGGCCGGGTGACTCAGGACGGCATGAAGGCGTTGCGCCAGGCCAACGTCAGCCTGGCGCAGTTGCTGGCCCAGGACCCGGTATTCCAGCGCATGGCGCTGTACAGCAGCAGCGGGCGGCTGCTGTCGTCCAGCCATGGCGATGACCGCCAGCGCCTGCCCGAGGCCTGGCTGGCGCAGCTTGGCGAGCATGTCGGGCGTCATGTGCGACGCCCGTTACTGGTACACAGCGACGCTGCGCCGCCTGCGACGGACGACGGCGCCCCGCGCTTGCTGTTCATGCTGCCGCTCGGTGATGGCGCCGGCAGTCGACTGGATAGCCTGCTGCTGGTCGAGCTGGACATCGATTACCTGGCCGTGCTGTTCCAGCACATCGACCTGGGCCAAAGCGGCCTGGTGCGCCTGCTGCAGGACGATGGCCAGGAACGCCTGCGCATCGATGGCCGCGGCGTCACAGCGCTGGGCGATGCGCTGATCCCGACCCTGCCAGCCACTGCCAACGATGCCGGGTTGCTTACCCAGTCGACGGCGGCCGGGGTGTTCCAGAGCCTGTACCGGCGCTTGTCCGATCACGGCTTCAGCATCGTCGTCAGCCAGCGTGAAGATGAGATCCTCGCAGGCGTCAACGCCACCTACACCCGGCAGTTGTGGCTGAACCTGAGCATGACGCTGATGATCCTCGCCGGCCTTGCCTGGGGCCTGCGCCTGTTGCGCAAGCGTCAGGATGCGTTCTGCGCGCTGGAACAGGCGCAGCAGGTCAATCAACAGTTGATTGGCCGCCTGGAAGATGCCCACCGCCTGAGCAGTCACGCCGCAGCCACAGATCACCTCAGCGGCTTGCACAATCGCCGCCAGTTCGTCGAGATCGCCAGCGAAGCGCTGACCGTGCAGCGTGGCAGGCGGCAGTTGCTGGCGATTCTGTTCATCGACATGGACCGCTTCAAATCGATCAACGACTCGCTCGGGCACAAGGTCGGTGACCTGCTGCTGCAAGCGGTGGCCGGGCGTATCCAGCGCATGCTGGGCGACACCGACCAGGCTTCGCGTTTTGGTGGCGATGAATTCGTCGTGCTGCTGGCCGGTGAGCGCAGCGAAGAGCAGATCGACAGCTGGGTGCGCACCCTGGTGGAAAAACTCTCGGCCACCTATGCCCTGGATGGACAGGAGGTCAACACCAGCCCCAGTGTCGGCGTGAGCATCTGCCCACGCGACGGCCAGGACATCGACACGCTGATCCGCTGCGCCGATGCCGCCATGTACTCGGCGAAACAGGCCGGTCGCGCGCAATACCGCTTCTTCGACCCGTCGCTGAACCTGGCCGACATCCAGGCCTTCACCCTCGAGCAGGCGTTCGGCAGCGCCCTGGCCGAGCGTCAGTTCGTGCTGCACTTCCAGCCGCAGTTGCGCCTCGACACCTTGCAGGTCACCGGCTATGAAGCGCTGGTGCGCTGGAACCATCCCGCGTTCGGCCTGCTCTACCCGGACCGCTTCATTGGCCTTGCCGAGCGCAGCGGCTTTATCGTCGAACTGGGCTGGGAGGTGCTGCGCCTGGCCTGCGAGGCGCTGCGCGACTGGCCGCCTGCCGCCTGCGGCGCGCGCCTGGCGGTGAATGTTTCCGCCTTGCAACTGCGCCACAGCGATTTCAGCGAGCGCTTGCTGACGACCCTCGACAGCCATGGCCTGAGCCCGCAGCGTCTGGAACTTGAAATCACCGAAACCACCGTGCTCGATGGCGAGGGCATGGCGCTGGAGCACCTACGCCGCCTGCGCGCTGCCGGCATGGGCGTGAGCCTCGACGATTTCGGCTGTGGTTATGCCGGTTTCGCCCACTTGCAGTCGCTGCCGCTGAGCAAGCTGAAGATCGACCGCGCGCTGATCGCGCCGCTGTCGAACAGTTATGACGACAGCCCGATCGTGTCCTCGACCATCATTCTGGCCAAGCGTCTGGGGCTGGAGGTGGTCGCCGAGGGCGTGGAAACCCGCGAGCAGGTGGTGTGCCTGAAGCTCGCCGGTTGTGATGTCGCGCAGGGCTATCACTTCAGTCGTCCGCTGTCAGCCCAGCAACTGGCCGAGTATCCACCGTTCAACGGCGTGCAGGACGCCGCGTGCAGCCATTGATCGATGGACCTGGCAGCGCTTGGCCGGGCCCCGCCGCTGGTTTAAGGTGGCGGCCACTGCCCGCCCCGATGCACAGCCCATGACCGACATCGAACGCTACGTTCGCGCCGCGACCCGCGACAACACCCGCCGCAGCTACCAGGCCGCCGTCGAGCACTTCGAGGTGCACTGGGGCGGCTTCCTGCCCGCCACCGCCGACAGCATCGCCCGCTACCTGGTCGAGCACGCCGAGGTGCACGCGGTGGGCACCTTGCGCCAGCGCCTGGCCGCGCTCAGCCAGTGGCATCTGAGCCAGGGTTTTCCCGACCCGACCAAAGCCCCGCTGGTGCGCCAGGTACTGCGCGGCATTCGCACCCTGCACCCGGCCCAGACGCGCCAGGCCACCCCGCTGCTGCTGCAACACCTGCGCACCGCGGTGGAGTGCTTCGAAGCCGAAGCGCGGCAGGCCGAAGCCGCCCACGACCTGCCCGCCCTGCTGCGCGCCCGACGTGATCGGGCGTTACTGCTGCTGGGCTTCTGGCGCGGCTTTCGCGGTGATGAGCTGGCGCGCTTGCAGGTCGAGCACATTCAGGCCGAAGCAGGCGTCGGCATCAGCCTGTACCTGCCGCGCAGCAAGGGCGACCGTGAAGGCCTCGGTGTGCAGCACCGCACTCCGGCACTCAAGGCGCTGTGCCCGGTCAATGCTTATCTGCAATGGATCGAGGTGGCAGGCCTGGCCCATGGCCCGGTGTTTCGCAAGCTCGATCGCTGGGGCAACCTGGGCGAGGCGGCGCTCAACAGCAACAGCCTGATCGGCCTGTTGCGGCGCATGCTCGAACGCGCGCAACTGCCGGCTGCGCTGTACACCGGCCACTCCTTGCGCCGCGGTTTCGCCACCTGGGCCACGGCCAATGGCTGGGAGCTCAAAGCCTTGATGAGCTACGTCGGCTGGAAGGACGCCAAGTCGGCCCTGCGCTACATCGATGCCGCGCAGCGCTTCGGCGAGCTCGCCGTGCCAGCGCCGGCGACGTTGCTGCCGGGAAAAGAGTGAACACCCTGAGCGCTGTGAGGACCTAATGCCTGACACCCACGTCACTGCACGAGGAGCACAGCATGGCTGATCCACGCGAACCCGATCCCTACATCGACGATGACCTGCGCAACCCGGGCGAACCGCTGCCCGATGGCGCACGCCCGTTCAATCCTGAGCCCGACCCTGAGCTGCCTGAGGAGCCAGAGGTCGCAGAGTGGCCAGAAGGCCAGGTGCCGCCGGAAGAACAATCCGACGGCTGATGCCCGCAACCCGCGCGGTGGTTCGCTGATCTTAGCGGGCCGCCGCCGAGCGCAATTGCACAGCCGGCTGGTGTGTGACGTTCAGTCCAGGCCGGTCGCCGCGCAAGACTTCACTGAAAAACTTCCCCGCTTCTTCGCGTAGGGTCTGGTGGATGTCGTTGCGGTCGACCCCGTCGCCGTCTTCGCACAGCACCGGCATACGCCGCTGTTGACGTTCATCGCAGGGCGCCATGAACACGAAATGCCCGGCGCCGCTCAGCAGCCGATAGTCGGGCGCTTGCGGCAGCTTGCGCGCCAGGGCGTCGGCGTTGTGCTCCAGCGCCAGCAGTTGGTCCTGATCGCCGCTATAGATCAGAGTGGGCACCTGCACCCCACTGAGCGCCTGGCGGCCGAACAGCAGGCTCAGCGGTGCCATCAGCAACGCCGCACCGATGCGCGGATCGTGCTCGGCATTAAGCTCGGCATGGTCGGCAATCAGCACACCGCGGGTCTGGCACGCATCACGGTCATCGGGAAATTGCTGGCAATACTGCTCGAGGCGCTGCAGGTCTGGCCTGGCGCCGGCCAGAATCAGCGCCGTTTCGCCTCCGGCCGAATAGCCGATGACGCCAACCTGACCGTCATCCAGGCCCTGGCGCAAATGGCTGTCGGCACGCGCAGCGCTGATCGCGGCGCTCAGTTGCAGGGGCCGGCCATAGACATTGCTCAGCGCACCCAGGCGGCTGTGATCGCGGCTGTTGTCACCCGGGTGCACAACCGCTACCACGACGAAACCCTGCTCGGCCAGCGCCGTGGCCAAGTCATGCAACGCCAGCGGGCTGCCACTGTTGCCGTGGGACATCACCAGTAACGGGAAGCGCCCGCGCGCCAGCGGCTGGTCGATGCCGGCTGCCACGTCGTAGCCATCGATGCGGCTATGGGCGGCAGGCGCCGCCGACGGGTAGAACGCCAGCGCGGCCATCGGCCGGGCGTCGACCGGGTCGCTGAGCTGCAGCCACTGCACGCCAGCGCTCCAGCGTGCGGGGCGCGCCGCCGTTTCGGCGTGGGCGAGCGATTGCAGCAACAGGCCGGCGAGCAACGCAGGCCACAGACGGCGAGGTGTTTTCATCCTGCGATCCCAGGGTCAGGGTGTCAGCGCTGCCCTGAGCTTAGGCTCGCCGGCTCAGGGCACGGATGAAAACTCGATGAAACCCACCGGCGTGGGCCGGTGGTGGCGAGGCTTGGGGCGATCAGGCGGCGCTGAAGGCTTCGGCGATCTGCGCCTGGGCGCCCTGCAAGGCGCTGCTGCGCTGCTCTTCACCGTAGGCCAGGCCTTCGGCGCGCACGACCTGAATATCGGTGATGCCGATGAAGCCGAGGAACACTTGCAGGAAGTCTTCATGGCCGACACCGCTCGGCTGGCCCTGGTGCATACCGCCAGCAGTGGACACCAACACCACCTTCTTGCCGCCACACAGGCCTTCAGCGCCGGCTTCGGTGTAACGGAAGGTCTGCCCGGCAACGGCGATGCGGTCGATCCAGGCTTTGAGCTGGGTCGGCACGCTGAAGTTGTACATCGGCGCACCGATGACCACAGCGTCGGCGGCGAGGAACTCGGCCAGGGTCTGGGCGCTGAGCTGCACTTCATGGGCCTGGGCGGCATCGCGCGCCTCTTCGGCAGTGCCAGCGGCGAGCAAGGTGGCGGCGGAGAAGTGGCTGATGGCGTCGGCGGCCAGGTCACGGTAGGTCACTTCGATGCTCGGATCGGCAGCCTGCCAGGCCTGTACCACCTGCTGGGTGAGCTGACGCGAGGCGGAGTGCTCGCCGAGGATGCTCGAATCGATGTGCAGCAGTTTCATAAAGGTGCTCCTGTGTGCAATGGGGGGCCACGCCCGCGGGCGATTGACGACGGCGGCCATCCTACTGGAGCGCTCAATGGATGATAAGTAGCAGTTTGCGCACTGGATTGTTCTGCTCATGGAACGATTCGAGCACTGTTCTGTAATGGAGAACTGCCATAGCGGCTACGGAGTACAAAAGTGCTCCTGCCGGTGTGGGCGCAACCGCTGCTATCATTCGCCGTCTTTCCGCTGGTTTCCGCCATGACGAGCTCACGCGCCTTCCCCGCCACCCGCGACCTCAATGACCTGTTCTATTTCGCTGAGGTGGTCGCAGCCGGTGGTTTCGCGGCGGCAGGGCGCCGTCTGGGCATCCCGAAATCGCGCCTGTCACGACGCATCGCCGAGCTGGAGGCGCGCCTGGGCACGCGGCTGCTGCAACGCACCACCCGGCAGTTGAAGCTGACCGCCGTCGGTGAGCGCTACCTGCACCACTGCCAGGCGATGCTGCTGGAGGCCGAGGCCGCCGATGAAGTGGTTGCCAGTATGAGCAGCGAGCCGCGCGGGCGCTTGCGGGTGTCGTGCCCCGTTGCCCTGGCCCATGCCCTGCTGCCGGACATCATCACCCGCTTTCTCAGCCAATACCCTCTGGTGCAGCTGGACATGGTCCTGCTCAACCGCCGCGTCGACCTGATCTCCGAAGGTATCGATGTGGCCTTGCGGGTGCGTGAACTGGGCGATGAAGACCCGGCGCTGGTCACCCGCCGGCTGAGCCAGGCGCAAATGCAACTGGTGGCCGCGCCGGGCTTTGCCGAACGCCTCGATGACCCGGCACAACTGGCCGCGTTGCCGGTGCTGGGCGCCACCGAGGCCGACCGTCTGGTGCACTTGCGCCTGCTGCACGGCGACGGCCGCCGCCACGACCTGGCGCTGGAGCCGCGTCTGGCGGTGGATGATTTCGTGGTGCGCAATGCCGCGGTCCGCGCAGGGCTGGGCTTTACCGCCCTGCCCAGCCTGTTCTGCGAGGCAGAACTCGAGCGCGGAGAGCTGGTGCGCCTGTTGCCGGAGTGGTCGTTGCCGGGCGGCTGGCTACAGGCGGTGTACCCGCACCGGCGCGGCCTGTTGCCGGCGGTACGGGCGTGGATCGATCACCTGGCGGCGTCGTTCGAAACCTGCGGTGAACGCTACGTGTGAGGCACCGTGGCCGGGCTTCAGGCAGCGTGCCCGGCCAGCCACAGCGGCATGAGCCATAGCGCCTGATGCAGCGCCACGATCAGCCAGAACGGCACCTGATAGGCGAGTTTGCGGGTCTTGTGGCGCAGCAGTTGTTGCGCCAGCAAAGCCCCGGGCCAGCCGCCGCACAGCTCGCCCAGGTGCAGCACCTTCTCAGCAATGCGCGGCCCTTGCCGGCGAGCCTGGCGCTTGTCATAGCCGTACAGCGCCGCAGTGACCACGCTGGAAAGCGGATACAGCAGCAGCGGCGCCCAACTGACACCGCTGAAGGCCAGGTGCGCCGCACCGAGGCCGGGCAGCGCGCACAGCGCCAGGAAAATCGCCAACTTCAGCGGCAGGCGCCGCACGCCCTGGACGGTCATGTCAGGCAATCGCCGTCGACCAGTCGACCCAGCCAAACGCCCAGGTCGCCAGAATCAGCAGACCGAAGACGATGCGGTACCAGGCGAAGACGGCGTAGCTGTGGTGGGCGATGAACTTGAGCAGCGCGCGCACAGCGATCATGGCGAAGATGAACGACACCACGAAGCCCAGGGCGAATACCGGCAGATCGGCCGGCTGGAACAGGTCACGGTATTTGTAGCCGGAATAGACGGCCGCACCGACCATGGTCGGCATCGCCAGAAAGAACGAGAACTCGGTGGCAGCCTTGCGCGACAGGCCGAACAACAGCCCGCCGATGATCGTCGAGCCAGAGCGCGAGGTGCCGGGAATCATCGCCAGGCACTGCACGAAGCCGATTTTCAGCGCATGGCTCCAGTTCATGTCATCGACATGTTCCACCTCGACGCGGTGCGCACGCTGTTCGGCCCACAGCATGATCACCCCGCCAATCACCAATGCCGCAGCGACGGTGATGGGGTTGAACAGGTAGTGGTGAATCAGATCGGCGAAAATCACCCCGAGCACCACCGCCGGCATGAAAGCGATCAGCAGGTTGAGGGTGAATCGCCGAGCGCTTGGCTGGGTGGGCAAACCGACGACGATGTCGACGATCTTGCGGCGAAACTCCCAGACGACCGCCAGAATCGCGCCAAGCTGAATGATGATGTTGAACGCCATGGCGCGTTCGCCGCCGAAGTCGATCAGGTCGGCCACGATGATCTGGTGACCGGTGCTGGAAATCGGCAGGAACTCGGTCAGCCCTTCGACGATACCCAGAATGATTGCCTGAGCGGCACTCCAAAAATCCATCAATCCCCCAAAAGCGCCGGATAATCGCGGACGCCCATTGTGACGAGTACGAAAGCGGTATTGCACGCGTGGTGAAGCGCGGCTGTTTTACAGCGTGCGTTGGTCGTAGCGCCAGCGGAAAAGTTCAGCAGTAACAAGGTTTCATCTTGTTCCTACAAACCCATGGCAATCGTGCCATCACGGCTGCGCTGGCATTGCCGGCGGCTCAGGGTACAATCGCCGGCCCTATTCCCCTCGCACAGGAACGCCGATGTCCGGCCTCGAACTGTTCGCCGCCGTACTCGGCGTAGTCGCGGTGTGGCTCACCGTCAAGCAGAACCCTTGGTGCTGGCCCATCGGCCTGGTCATGGTGTTGCTCTATAGCTGGATCTTCTATGAGGTGAAACTGTACTCGGACATGCTGCTGCAGGTGGTCTACGCCGTGCTGCAGTTGTACGGCTGGTGGCAATGGACGCGTCCCGGGCGGCAGGAAGAGGCGCGGCAGGTCAGCCGTCTGGCGCCCTCGGCGCTGCTCGGCGGGCTTGGCGTAGGACTGCTCGCCAGCCTTGCCCTGGGCGCAGCGATGGCGCACTGGACCGACGCCGCGCAGCCCTGGCTGGATGCCGCGCTCACCGGCTTCAGCCTGGTGGCGCAGTTGTGGATGGCGCAGAAGCGTCTGCAGTGCTGGCCGCTGTGGGTGGTGCTGGACGTCATCTTCGTGGCCTTGTTCCTGTACAAGGGGCTGTACCTCACCGCCGCGCTGTACGCGCTGTTCACCCTGATCGCCGTGCGCGGCTGGCAGGAATGGCGCCGTGATCCGGCGCTGGCAGCGGCATGAAGGTGGTGGTGCTGTGCGGCCCGGAATCGAGTGGCAAGAGCTGGCTGAGCGGGGAAATTCAGGCCCGCTTCGGCGGCCAGGTGGTCGGTGAATACGTGCGTCATTTCATCGATCGCGAGCAGCGCGACACCTGCTACGCCGACATTCCCGCCATCGCCCGCGGTCAGCTCGACTGGGAAGACCGCGCCAGGGCCGCCGCCCCGGCGCTGCTGATTCTCGATACCCACCTGCTGAGCAACCTGCTCTGGAGCCACACACTGTTCGGCGACTGCCCGGCGTGGATCGAGCAGGCCTTGCTGGCCCGTGATTACCACCTGCACCTGCTGCTGCGTCCGGATGGCGTCGACTGGGTCGACGACGGCCAGCGCTGCCAGCCGCAGTTGCAGGAACGCCAGCGCTTCTTCGATGCCAGCCTGGCGTGGTTGCAGCAGCATCATCAGCCGCTGCAGATCATCGAAGGCGCGTGGCAGCAACGCCGAGCGGCGGCGCTGACGGCGGTGGCGCAGCTGCTGCAAGGTTGAGGCCGATCAGCATCACAGTCTCAGCCCTGAAACACCTGAAGGCGCTGCAAGCCGCGGCAACACTGATCCGGCGCCCGGTCAGGTGCGTGTGTATCAGGGTTGAAACAGACCCGCCTTCGAGCATGACGCTCCTGTAAATCCGCGTACTTTGCGCCGGCTAAGCCTGGCGAGTGTTTCAAGGCTGAAACAGCGGCGCCCGCCATCGTTCGACCTATCGAGCCAAACCTCTGTTTCTACAGGGTTTTCAAAAAGCGGCACAGCTCCTGCTATCTCTCTGGCACCGCCGCAAGGCACCACGCAGACCAGGGAGAACGCCGTGATGATCGACACCAGCACATTGCCCGCACTGTTGTTCGTCGCAGGCATCGGCTGCGTCAGCCTGGCGCAACCGGTACTGGCTGCAGGCACTGGCGTGATCGTCATCAACCGTGACGTTCAGCCCCGAGCAGCGATCCGCCATACCGGCACCCCCGACCCCTACCCGACCACCGTCAGCGCCAATCCGTCGCAGCGCGTGCTGGCCCAGACCAATGAGCTCAGCGATGGCGACTTCGCCTCGGTGGCCAGTGGCTCGACCTTCAGCCGCGTGCTGACCCCCGACAGCCACGGCAACCTGCCTGGGATGAACGCCGTGCAGGGCCAACTGCCAGGTGTCGGTGGCGGCTCGGCAGCCGGGGCGAGCGCTGGCAACAGCATCTCCAACACGGTCAACCAAAGCGTCCAGCGCGGCCTTGCCCCGCTGCAGATTCTGACTCGGGGGCAATGAGATGACTTTGCGCCTGCTTTCTCTCGTCTGCATCGCCGTCAGCAGTGCCAGTGCCCTGGCCGCCTCGCCCGTGCAGGACAACGCCCGCATCGACAGCAGCGCCAGCGCCTACCAAGGCAACTTCAGCGTCAACCAGGCCGCCGGGGATGCCGTGCAGCAGAGCAACGCCCGGGCCATCGCCATCGGCAGCGACGCCAGCGCCAGCACGGTGATTCGTCAGTCCAGTGAGTTCGCCGCGAGCCCCGCGCGTGACGCCAGTGCCGCAATCACCGGCAACGCGTTCAGCCAAGGCAATGGCCTGCTCGGCATCAACCAGGCGGCCGGTGCCAGCACCCAGCAAGCCAACAGCGTGCGGATCGGCATCAGCGCCATCCCACAGAGCATCGACGACAGCATTCTCAGCCAGCAGTCAGTAGCGCTGGCCAACAGCTCCGACGCAACGGATCACGCACCAGGCAGCCGCCAGGTCACCCTCGGTGACCAGGCCTTCACCGGCAGCCGTGGGGTCATCCAGTTGAATCAGAGCGCCGGGGTTGGCAATCGCATGGCCAACACCCTGAGCGTCCGGGTCGCTGATTGACCCAAACCCGTTGCACCTAGACATACCCACACTTAACGGCAAACAAGCGGAGAAACACCATGAAACCAACAACGGCACTCAAGCCTCTGGTATTCGCCCTGGCTGCAGTCATGGCAGTGGCAGCACAAGCAGGCGGTTATGGCACCAATGACATTGGCGCTGGCGCCAGCGTCAACGATGTGCAACGCAACAGCAATAACTCCAACGTCAACCAGGGCACTCGCAATGACGCCCGGGTCGAGAGTTCGGCCAACGGTTCGCAAGGCAACCTGGGTGCCAACGCCGCGGCCGGTGTCGCCAACCAGCAGGACAACGCTGTTGCCATCGCCACCGCAGATGAGCGCTTCATCTTCGGCACTGCGGCCGCCTCGACCATCGCCAACCAGAGCAACACCGGCAACTTTGCCTACAACCACGCCACCTCCAACAACGCCAGCCTGTCCAACTCGGCCAACGGCAGCTCGGGCAACATCGGCATCAACGTCACCTCCGGCAGCTACAACCAGCAGAAAAACAACCTGGCCATCGCCGTCTCCGCTGGCCGCGTAGCGTCCGCTTCGGCCGGTGCCAACCAGAGCACCAGCGGTCTGAGCGTCGAAAACCGCGCCGACCGCAGCTACGAGGTCACCACCCTCAGCACCACCACCAATGCCACTGGTACCTATAAAGGCACCGGTTCTGGCTACATCGAGCAAAGCGGCTACGGTGGCACCCAACGTCATCCGATCAAAATCCACGAGGAAGGCACCTTTGGCCTGGCAGGTTCGTCCTCCTACCAAGTGCTGACCCCAACCGGCTGGCGTAACCCTGTGACCAACACCGCCACCTTGAACAACTCGCTCAACGGCGTGTCGGGCAATGTCGGCGCCAACGTCTCGGCTGGCACCAGCAACCAGCAAAGCAACTCGCTGGCCATTGCTGCAGGCTGCCAAGCCTGCAAGTAAGACGCTGCGCGAACAGGGCCCCTTGGGGCCCTTTTCTCGTCTGTAGCTGAAGCTGTCGCTGGAGAAGATCATGCGCGTCGTTCTACTTGCCGCACTGATGTGCCTGAGCGGGCTGTCCGCAGCCGCGCAGATGGCTGTGGTGGCATTGCCTGGCGGCAACCTGGTGTACAAGCCCGTGCAAAGCGTGCGCGAACGGCGTTTCGCCGACCTGGTGCAGCAAGGCACCGACTTCAGTTGCGGCGCTGCAGCGCTGGCCACCGTGCTCAAGCAGGCCTACTGGCTCGACGTCGACGAGCATCAGGTGATCGAGGGCATGCTCGCCGAATCAGACCAGGACACCGTCAAGGTGCAGGGCTTCTCCATGCTCGACATGAAGCGCTATGTCGAAAGCATCGGCATGCGCGCCCGCGGCTATCGCGTCGAAGCCGACAGCCTGCAGCGCATCACCATTCCGGTGGTGGTGCTGATGGACATCCGTGGCTACAAGCACTTCGTGGTGCTACAGCGCGTCGACAAGGGCTGGGTCTACATCGGCGACCCAGTGCTTGGACACAAACGCTACAAGTTCGACGACTTCGTCAAAGGCTGGAACGGCATCGTCTTCGCCGTGATCGGCCCAGGTTACGACAAGGCCAACGCCCTGCTCGACCCACCTGCGCCGCTCACCGCGAAAACCCGCGTCGACGGATTCTTCCCGGTCGAGGATGCGCAGTTGATGGAGTTCGGTTTCATCCAGAGCGATTTCTTCTAATGACGACAGGAGCACGAAGCTCCGGGGAGCAACGATGAAGATTTCCACCTGGCTGGTCGCCGCCTGCCTGGCGACCAGCCTTCCGGTTCACGCCCAGTTGTTCAAGCCAATCGAAATGAAGGATCAGGAGCTTGCGCAGTTGCGTGGCAAGTACGTCATGCCGGGGCGCATCATCAGCTTTGGCGTGGTCATGAGCAGCACCTGGCAGAACGCAGCCGGCGACCGCATAGGCGCCACCACCACCCTGCAAGTGCAGCAGAACGTGATCAAACCGCAGTTCTACGTGTCGATCAGCGGCGAGAACGGCAAAGGCGGCGTGCCCGGCCAGGGCACGGGCGTGGTGCAGGGCGGCGCGGGCCTCACCGGCAATGTCCAGGGCGTGACCCAGACGGTACGCGTCGCCGGCGATAACAACAGTGCTTACAACGACGTCGCAATCAATGTTCGCGAAGCCAGTCAGGCGCCCGATCTGGCCACGCCACAGGGCCAGGCGCTGAGCGCCGGAACCACCCTCAGTGGCAGTAGCAACGCCGGCACCCTGAGCGTCAGCAACAGCGGTAACGGTATTCAGATGGCCATTACCGCCAGCAACAACCAGGGTGCCAGCCTGCAGCGTCTGGCCGATGGCGGCCTGTTGCAAAGCACCACCCTGCTGGGCGGCAGCAACGCGGTCAGCAACATGACCCAGCTCAATGTGGTGCTGCGCGACAACCTGCCTTCGAGCGACGCGCTGAACTGCAATCTGGACCAGCTCAAGGGTCTTCGTGTTTCAGGATATTGATCTACGCTTCGTCTCAATTCAACGCAGTAGGAAGGGACGGCCAATCATGCACCGATCGTTGTCATTCAAGGCAGTCGTCTGCCTGGGGACCTTGGTGCCATCATCCCTCTTGTATGCCGCCGCCGATCCCCAGGTGGAGGCCCTCAAGGCTGAGCTGATGGCTCTCAAGCAACGCTATGAAGCGCAACAGCAAGCCCTGATGGTGCTCGAACAACGGGTGCGGCAGGTCGAGGATCAACCGGCCGCCGCGCCGCCCAAGCGTCTGACCCGCTCCCCCGCCACGCAGCCGCGCAGCGGCACCACGGTGGCGGCTGCCGGCAATGGCAATGGCGCAGCACCTGCCGGCACACCCGGCCAGGGCGCCTCCTACGGCCAGTCGTTGCAGGACGATTCGCAACCGGCGCAAAGCGTGTCCAACCTCTATGACGAGGCCAGCGGCTTCTTCGGTGGCGGTCGCTTCAGCCTGGAAACCGGCATTACCTATGCCCGCTACGATACCCGCCAACTGATCCTCAACGGCTTCCTGGCGCTGGATTCGATTTTCCTCGGCAACATCAACCTCGACCGTATCAAGGCCGACAACTGGACCCTGGACCTCACCGGGCGCTACAACCTCGACCAGCGCTGGCAGTTCGACGTCAACGTGCCAGTGGTGTACCGCGAATCGACCTATCAGTCGGGCGGCGTGGGCGGCAATGCCCAAGGCGTCTCGGAGCGCACCGTGACCCGCGACCCGACCCTGGGCGATGTCAACTTCGGCGTGGCCTACAAGTTTCTCGACGAATCCGAGAACAGCCCGGACGCTGTGGTCAGCCTGCGGGTCAAGGCGCCGACCGGCAAGGACCCGTTCGGCATCAAGCTGCTGCGTGACACGCAGAACGACAGCCTGAGCTACCCCGAAGACCTGCCGACCGGCAACGGCGTGTGGTCGATCACCCCGGGGCTGTCGCTGGTCAAGACCTACGACCCGGCGGTGATCTTCGGCAGCGTGGCCTACACCCACACCTTCGCCGACTCGTTCAGCGACGTCAGCTCGACCCTCAACCAGAAGGTGCCGGGCAAGGTCAAGATCGGCGACAGCTTCCAGGTCGGCGCAGGTGTGGCCTTTGCGCTCAACGAGAAAATGTCGATGTCGTTCTCGGTGTCAGACCTCATCGCCCGGCGTTCGCGAATCAAGTCGGCGGAAACCGGCGATGCCTGGGCCGATGTGAAAAGCAGCGACGCCAACGCTGCGTATTTCAACGTCGGCATGACCCTGGCCGCTGCCGACAACCTGACCATCGTGCCCAGCCTTGCCATTGGGCTGACCGATGACGCACCGGACTTCACGTTCAGCCTGAAGATCCCCTACTACTTCTGATCCCCGCCTGCCTCCCCGACCCGACTGGCCGTATCGCGGCCAGTCGCGGCCTGCGCGCGCCGGTGTGCCGGCCTGCAACGTTCTGTATGCAGTACCGGCTCAGCCGCGAGACGCCCGCCCTGTTATCATCGCGCACAGTCATGTGACAGTCTGATGGCAATAAGGAAATCTTTTCGTGAGGAAACACACCGACGGGTCCGGGCGATATACCGCGCGGACCGTCTCTCTGTTCGCGCTGGTGCTGCTGATTCCGCTGCTGTGTCGCGCCCTGCTGGGTTGGTCGAACCCGGCCGGCTATGTCTCAGACCTGGCCATCGGCAGCTTGCTGGTGCTGCTGTTGCAGCGCCGCGCCTGGTGGCTGGCGTTGCCACTGCTGCTGTTCTGGGGCGGGTTGCTGGTGGCCTCGGCGGAGTTGGTCAGTGCCGTCGGGCGTCTGCCGGCCAGCGCCGACCTCAACTACCTGATCGATCCGCAGTTCATGGAGAACTCCACCGGTGGCGCATTGGCCCATGGCTGGTTGCCGTGGCTGCTCGGCGTCGGCGTGCTGGCCTGGCTGCTTGCCCGCTGGCGCAACCGGCATCAGGCCGAGCGGGCCTTGCCACGCGGTTTGTGGCTGCTGCCGCTGGGGCTGTTCGCCGGCCATTGGGCCGGTCAGCACCTGTGGCCATCGGATGCCGATCAGTGGCGCCAGTACAACCTCTCGCACCAGTTGCTCTCTGCCGCCACCGGTAACGCGCAGCGCGAGATGCGCCACTGGCTGGGCAACGATGCACCCCCTGCGCCGCTGTCCACCGTCGGCCTGACCCACGGCGACCTCAACGGCAGCCGCCTGTTCGACGGCCCAGGCAAGGCGCGCAACCTGCTGCTGATTACCCTGGAAGGCATCCCCGGCGCCTACCTGCGGCCTAATCGCGAGGCGCTGAACAGCCGCTTCGACCAGGACCTGATGCCCAACCTCAGCCGCTGGGCGGCCCGCGGCATGAACACCCCCGATTACGTGCTGCACACGCACCAGACCATCCGCGGCCTGTACGCCATGCTCTGCGGCGACTACGACAAGCTGGCCAACGGCACGCCCAAGGGCGTCGAACTGCTGACCCAGCAGACGCGCAACCGTGACTGCCTGCCCAACCAGATGCGCGAGGCCGGTTTCTCGACCCATTACTTGCAAGCGGCCGGCCTGCGGTTCATGGCCAAGGACCGCATCATGCCGCACATCGGCTTCAGCCAGGTGCATGGCGATGAGTGGTTCAGCAACGCCAACTACCTCGACTTCCCCTGGGGCAAGGACGACCGGGCCTTCTTCGAAGGCGCCCTGGACTACGTCGGCACGCTGCGCAAACAACGCCAACCGTGGATGCTCACCCTGCTGACGGTCGGCACGCACCAGCCCTACTCGGCGCCCGAAGCGTACCTGCAGCGTTTCGATACCCCGAAACAGGCGGCCGTCGCCCACCTCGACGACGCCATCGGCCAGTTCCTCGACAGCCTGGAACGCCAGGGCGTGCTCAAGGACACCCTGGTGGTCATCACCTCGGACGAATCCCACGGCATCGATGGCGTGCGTCTGGCCTCATCCTGGGGCTTCAACCTGATCCTCGCCCCGGAGCAGGCGCAACTGCCAACCGTGCATGCCGGCACCTACGGGCATGTCGACCTGACCACTTCAATGCTCGACTACTTCGCCTTGCCGATCCCCGCCTCGCTCAGCGGCCGTTCACTGCTGCGCAGCTACGACAGCGGGCGGGAAATGGTCTCGTTCACCAATGGCATGCTGCGTTACCACGATGGCCAGGGCACTTTTACCGAGTGTGATTTCCAGGAGCGCTGCCGGCGCTATGCCAGCACGGGTTTCATCGCCGACCGCGCCAAGTACCTAGGCCCGGGCGACGACGCCAGCGGCGTGCAGATCGCAGGCCTTGCCAGTGCCCTCGATCAGTCGCTGCTGCAAACCCCGTTGAACCTGCGTTACCAGTTCGGTGGCCCCAACCCGATCGCCCTGCAGGAGAGCATCCGCGACGACTGGGCCGACAACCTTATCGGCGCGCAGTACCTGGAAATGCCAGAAGGCACCCGCACGCGGGTACGCCTGAAGGTGCGCGCGCTGGACCCGGCGCACACCGCCTACATCCAGCTCAAGGCCAAGGAGTTCGAGCAGGACGTCGCCATTGGCCTGCCGGATGAAATGCAGGTGACTGCCGATCAGCCGCTGGAAATGCAGTTCGATTTCGACAACCCCAACCTGCGCAAGGCGTTCTCCTTCCACCTGCTCGGCTACGGTGGCGGCGAGGTGGAAATCAGCGATTTCAGCGTGATCACCGCCCTGCCCGGCGAAGAAGAAGGCTTCGACGAACTGCCGGACGATGCCGTCGCCCATTCCGGCTGAGCCAGCAAGGGCGCTGGCCCGCCGGTGATGGCATCAGGCAGGCGCCGCACTGCGCGCCTGTGGCAGGCGGATGATGAACTGCGCGCCGCCCAGCGAGGATTGCTCGACAATCAGCGTGCCACCCTGCCCCTCGATGGCTCGCCGGCTGATCGCAAGACCCAGGCCGAAGCCGCCGGTGCTGCGATCACGGCTGCGATCCAGGCGGTAGAACGGCTGGAAGATGCGTTCGCGCTCCTCGGCGGGAATGCCGATGCCGTCGTCTTCCACGCTGAGCCGGCAACCGCCGTCGGCATCCAGCCCCACACGCAACAGCAGGCGTGTTTCGCAGTAGCGCATGGCGTTGCGTATCAGGTTCTGCACCGCCCGCGCAGTCAGGCGCGGGTCGAGCACGAAGCGCGGCAGAGGCTCTTCGCTGTGCACTTCCCAACTGATGCCACGGCCGTCGAGCTCCTCGGCAAAGCCGCCCAGCACACTGTCGACCAGCTCAGGTAGCGACACCTCGACCCGCTCGCGTTGCTGCTCGGCGTTCTCCAGGCGGCTGTAGGACAGCAGCTCGAGCACCAGTTCATCCAGCTCACGCACATGTCCGACCAGCTCGAGCAGGCGCTTGCGGCTGGCCTGCGGCACTTCGTCGAACAGCAGCACCAGGCCGAAATCCAGACGCGTCAGCGGTGTGCGCAGCTCGTGGGACACGGCATTGAGCAGCTCGCGCTGCTGATTGAGGTGGCGCTCCAGGTCACCGGCCATGGTGTCGAACACCCTGGCCAGCTCGCCGATGTTGGAATGCGCTGAAATCTGCGTGCGTTCGCTGAGCTGCCCGCGGCCCAGGCGCCGGGCGGTGTCCTTGAGCTTTTCCAGATCGCGCCAGTGCGGCCATACCCAAAGCAGGATGCAGCCCAGCAGCGCGGCGCCGATCAGCACCGTGACGCCCCACGACAGCACATTGATGTCCAGCGGGTCGGGCGGGTTGTACAGGCTCACCAGCCATTCCCGGTCAAGCGGTGCCAGGGCTGTCTGGTAAAACCCCCACTCGCCCAGGCGAACCACGTTCAGACCCTGCTCCAGTCGCGCGCGCTCCTCGCCCGACAACTGCGCCTGATCCCAGCGCAGGCGTTTTATTTCCAGCGGGGCGAAACGCGCCGCCAGATCTTGCTCGACCTGCGGCCACTGCTCGCGCGGCGCCAGCTTGAACTGCTCGACCAACAACGATTGCACGCCCTTGGCCATGTCCAGGTTGTAGGCGGTGTAGCGGCCCTTGAACACCGTGACGATGGTGTCGGGGATGAACAGGATCGCCCCGGCGTAGGCCAGGATGATCAGCACGTAAAGGCGTACCAGCAGCTTGAGCATCGCCGTTCAGAACTCCCATTCGCTGCGGCTGAACAGATACCCCTTGCCCCACACGGTCTTGATCTTGCGCGCCTCGCCGGCGCTGTCGTCGAACTTGCGCCGCAGTTTGGAGATAGCGACATCCACCGAGCGGTCGGTGCCGTTGAATTCGATGCCGCGCAACTGCTGCAGGATGCGGTCGCGGCTGAGCACCTCGCCGGCGTTGCGCGCCAGCACCACCAGCAGGTTGTATTCGCCGCTGGACAACTCGACCTGCTCGCCGCGCCAACTGACGGTGCGCTCGGCCAGATCGATGCACAGCCCGCCGATGTGGATCAGCTCACTGTCCAGGCGCGGCTCGTTGACGCTGCTGCGGCGCAGCAAGGTCCGCACCCGGGCCAGCAGCACCCGCGGTTCACAGGGTTTGGTGACGTAGTCATCGGCGCCCATCTCCAGGCCCAGCACCTGGTCGTGGCTGTCGTCGCGGGCGGTGAGCATGAGAATCGGCAGGCTCTGGGTTTCCTGGCGCAGGCGCCGGCACACCTGCAGGCCGTCAAGGCCGGGCAGCATGAGATCGAGCACGACCAGATCGGGACGGTGACGGTGGACTTCATCGAGAACCTGGTCACCACGGCTGATGACCCGCACATGAAAGTCGTTGCGTTGCAGGTAACTGGCGATCAGCTCGGACAACGCGCTGTCGTCTTCGACCAGAAGAATATTCGGCATAGGGGCTTCAAGGGTGATGGCAACTTGGGCAGGATAAAGAATCCTACGCAGCATCAGCCGGATTCTTCACACATTTTCACACTCGACCTACAGAGCTTAACAGTCGTACCGGGAAGCCTTGCCGTAGCATACGCTCATCATTATCGGGAAGAATCGTATGCCCACTCTGTTCCCCTCGCGTCTGCGCCCTATGGCGCTGTTGGCGTTGCTGACCCTCACCCTCTCCGCCTGCGACGATGGCGCCGATCAGGACGAACAGGCCCCTGCACCGCACGTGCGGGTGGAAACCTTGCAAGAGCAGTCGCTGGCGATCACCACCGAGCTCAGCGGACGGATTCTCGCACCGCGGGTCGCCGAGGTGCGTGCGCGGGTGCCGGGCGTGGTGCTCAAGCGGGTCTACCGCGAAGGCAGCGACGTCAAACAGGGCGATGTGCTGTTCCTCATCGACCCGGCGCCGTTCAAGGCCGACCATGACAGCGCCCGCGCCGCGCTGACCCGCGCCGAAGCCACGCGCTACCAGACGCGCCTGCAAGACCAGCGCTACCGGCAGTTGGTCGACGACAATGCCATCAGCCGTCAGGAAGCCGACAACGCCCGTGCTGCCTACCTGCAAGCCGATGCCGCGGTCGCCGAGGCCAAGGCCGCCCTGGAGCGAGCCAAGCTGAACCTGGGCTATGCCACTGTCACCGCGCCGATTTCCGGACGCATCGGCCGTGCCCTGGTCACCGAGGGCGCGCTGGTGGGCCAGAGCGAGACCACGCCGCTGGCGACCATCCAGCAGCTCGACCCGATCCACGCCGATGTCACCCAATCGACCCGTGAACTCAACAGCCTGCGCCGCGCCATGCGCGCCGGGCAGTTGCAGCAGGTCGGCAACGACCAGGCCCAGGCCACGTTGATCCAGGATGACGGCAGCGCTTATCCGCTGCCAGGCAAGCTGTTGTTCTCGGACATCAGCGTCGATGCCAGCACCAACCAGATCACCCTGCGCAGCGAATTCCCCAACCCCGACCTCGACCTGCTGCCCGGCAGCTATGTGCGCGTGCGCCTGGAACAGGCCGTGCAACCCAAAGGCATCAGCGTGCCGCAGCGCGCCATCCTGCGTGACAGCGCCGGCGTGCCCAAGGTGATGGTGGTCGACGCACAGTCTCAGGTCAGTGAGCGCAAGGTCACCCTGGGTACCGCGCAGGGCGACCGCTGGCAGGTGCTGGAAGGTCTGAAGGCCGGTGAGCAGGTGGTAGTCGAAGGGCTGCAGCACGTAAAGCCCGGCGATCAGGTGCAGGTCGATGGCGCAGACAGCGCTGGCGCCGTTGCGCAGAAAACCGGCCAGTGAGGAGCTGAACCATGCCGCAGTTCTTCATTGACCGCCCCATCTTCGCCTGGGTCGTCGCCCTGTTCATTCTCTTGGCCGGCGCCCTGGCGATTCCCAAGCTGCCGGTGGCGCAGTACCCCAACGTGGCACCGCCGCAGGTGGAAATCTACGCGGTCTACCCTGGCGCCTCGGCGGCGACCATGGATGAAAGCGTGGTCAGCCTGATCGAGCAGGAACTCAACGGTGCCGACAACCTGCTGTACTTCGAGTCGCAGAGCAGCCTGGGCAGCGCCACCATCACCGCCACCTTCCAGCCCGGCACGCCGCCGGACCTGGCCCAGGTCGATGTGCAGAACCGCCTGAAGGTGGTCGAGTCGCGCCTGCCGCGTCCGGTCACCCAGCAGGGTTTGCAGGTCGAGAAGGTGTCTACCGGTTTCCTTCTGCTCGGCACCCTCACCTCCGAGGACGGGCGCATGGACGAAACCGCGCTGAGCGACATCCTGGCGCGCAACGTGATGAACGAAATCCGCCGCATCAAGGGTGTCGGCAAGGCGCAGCTGTATGGCTCGGAACGCGCCATGCGCATCTGGATCGACCCGCAGAAGCTGATCGGCTTCAACCTCACCCCAACCGACGTGAGCGACGCCATTGCCGCACAGAACGCCCAAGTCGCCCCGGGCAGCATCGGCGACCTGCCCAGCCGGCCGACCCAGGAAATCACTGCCAACGTGGTGGTCAACGGCCAGCTGACCACCCCGGAAGCCTTCGCCGCCGTGGTGCTGCGGGCCAACCCCGACGGCTCGACAGTGACCATCGGTGACGTCGCTCGGGTGGAAGTCGGCGCCCAGGAATACCAGTTCGGCACCCGCCTCAACGGCAAGCCTTCCACCGCCTTCGCCGTGCAGCTGTCGCCCGGTGCCAACGCCATGGAGACCGCCACGCTGGTGCGCAACAAGATGGAAGAACTGGCCAAGTTCTTCCCTGAAGGCACCCGCTACGACATCCCTTACGACACCTCGCCGTTCGTCAAGGTCTCGATCAAGCAGGTGGTCACCACCTTGTTCGAAGCGATGCTGCTGGTGTTCGTGGTGATGTTCGTGTTCCTGCAGAACATCCGCTACACGCTGATTCCGACCCTGGTGGTGCCGGTGGCGCTGATGGGCACCTTCGCCACCATGCTTGCGCTGGGCTTTTCGATCAACGTGCTGACCCTGTTCGGCATGGTCCTGGCCATCGGCATTCTGGTGGACGACGCCATCGTGGTGGTGGAGAACGTCGAGCGCATCATGGCCGAGGAAGGCCTGGCGCCGCGCGATGCCACACGCAAGGCCATGGGCCAGATCAGCGGCGCCATCGTCGGCATCACCCTGGTGCTGGTGGCGGTGTTCCTGCCCATGGCCTTCATGAGCGGCTCGGTGGGGGTGATCTACCAGCAGTTCTCGGTGTCGATGGCGGTGTCGATCCTGTTCTCGGCGTTCCTCGCCCTGAGCCTGACCCCTGCCCTGTGCGCCACCCTGCTCAAACCCCTGGGCAAAGGCGAACACCATGACAAGCGCGGCTTCTTCGGCTGGTTCAACCGACGCTTCGCCAGCATGACCGACGGCTACGAGCGCTGGGTCGGGCATGCCCTGGCGCGCAGCGGTCGCTACCTGCTGGTGTACGCGGTGTTGCTCGGCGCGCTGGGCTTTGGCTTCAGCCAGCTGCCCAGCGACTTCCTGCCCACCGAAGACCAGGGCTACACCATCACCGATATCCAGCTGCCGCCGGGCGCCACCCGTGCCCGTACCGAGCAGGTATCGGCGCAGATCGAGGCCAACAATGCCAACGAGCCTGGGGTCGAAAACACCACGGTGATCCTTGGTTTCAGCTTCTCAGGCAGCGGGCAGAACGCGGCGCTGGCCTTCACCACGCTCAAGGACTGGTCGCAACGTGGCAGCGACGACAGTGCGCAAGGTATCGCCGACCGCGCCAACATGGCCTTCAGCCAGATCAAGGACGCCGTGGCCTTCGCCGTGTTGCCGCCGCCGGTCGATGGCCTTGGTGAGTCCACCGGCTTCCAGTTCCGCCTGCAAGACCGCGGCGGGCTGGGCCATGCGCGACTGATGGCGGCGCGCGATGAACTGCTCAAGCAGGCGGGCAAGAGCAAACTGCTGACCAACGTGCGCGAATCGTCGCTTGCCGAAAGCCCGCAGGTGCAGTTGGACATCGACCGCCGCCAGGCCAACGCGCTGGGCGTTTCATTCGGCGACATCAGCTCGGTGCTCGACACTGCGGTGGGTTCCAGCTACGTCAATGACTTCCCCAACCAGGGGCGCATGCAGCGGGTGGTGGTGCAGGCCGAGGGCGACCAGCGCAGCCAGGTCGAGGACCTGCTGAAGATCCATGTGCGCAACAGCGCAGGCAAGATGGTGCCGCTGAGCGCCTTCGTCAGCGCCCGTTGGGTCAGCGGCCCGGTGCAGCTGACCCGCTACAACGGCTACCCGGCAGTGTCGATTTCCGGTGAGCCGACAGCGGGCCAGAGCTCCGGCCAGGCCATGGCCGAGATCGAGCGGATCGTGGCAGAACTGCCGAGCGGCGTGGGCCTGGAATGGACTGGCTTGTCGTTGCAGGAACGCCTGTCGGGCAGCCAGGCGCCGATTCTGCTGGCGCTGTCGCTGCTGGTGGTGTTCCTGTGCCTGGCAGCGCTGTACGAAAGCTGGTCGATTCCTACCGCAGTGCTGCTGGTGGTCCCGCTCGGGGTGCTCGGTGCGGTACTGGCAGTGACCCTTCGCGGCATGCCGAACGATGTGTTCTTCAAGGTCGGCCTGATTACCCTGATCGGCCTGTCGGCGAAGAACGCGATTCTCATCATCGAGTTCGCCAAGTCGCTGGTCGATCAGGGCGTGCCTGCCCGCGACGCCGCGCTGCAGGCCGCACGCCTGCGCCTGAGGCCGATCGTGATGACCTCGCTGGCATTCATTCTCGGCGTGGTACCCCTGGCCATCGCCAGCGGCGCCAGCTCGGCGAGCCAGCAGGCGATTGGTACCGGGGTCATCGGCGGCATGCTCAGCGCCACCCTGGCGGTGGTATTCGTGCCGGTGATGAACCTTGCCGGACGTGGCAAGGCCAAGCAGCCCGTGACCGCGCAGCCAGCGCAAGACTGACTGGACAAGCCGGCAGCGCCATGGGACGGTTGCCGGCATTGACGCACGGGGTGTGACACCCGCGTGCGTCGCGGCCGTTGGCGGCCAACCCCGCTGCACCTCTGCGCTGACGGCAACCTGCTAGGAGCCTTTCCAGGAGTCTTCCCCATGCTCAGCAACCGCTCTTGTTCAGTGCTGATTCTCGCCGGCGGGCGCGGCCAGCGTATGGGCGGTCGTGACAAAGGGCTGATCAGCTGGCGCGACGCGCCGCTGGTGGCGCATGTACAGCGCGTGGTACGGCCGTGGAGCGATGATCTGATCATTTCCTGCAACCGCAACGCCGAGCGCTACGCCGATTACGCCGATCAGCTGGTCAGCGACGCGCAGACCGACTTCCCCGGGCCGCTGGCAGGCGTGCTGGCGGGATTGCGCGTGGCCCGCCACGACTGGCTGGCGGTGCTGGCCTGTGATGCGCCGCGAATCGACCTGGCGTTGCTCGATGGGCTGCTGGCCCTGGCGCTGGGCGAGGATGCGCCGGCCATGGTACGCCAGGGCGAGTACTGGCAACCGATGTTCTGCGTCTTGCCCAAGCGCAGCCTGGCCTTGCTGGAAACCGCTTGGAACGAGGGTGAACGCAGTCTGCACAAGGCCCTGCTGCAGGGCCCGGTGGCAGCGCTTGCGTGTGTCGAGGGGGATGTTCGCCTGGAGAACTTCAACAGCCCGGAGCTGCTGCAGGGTTAGCCAGGCCGGCGCAGCGCGCGCCGGCCTGGCTTGATCAGCCTTGCTGCACGGCAGCGAAGGCTTCGGCGACCCGGCGCAGGTTGTCGGGTCGCAAGCCGGCCATGCACACCCGGCCGCTGTCGATCAGGTACACGCCGAACTCGTCACGCAGGCGGCTCACCTGGGCCACGCTGAAGCCGGTGTAGCTGAACATGCCGCGCTGACGCAGGAAGAACTGGAAGTCCTGACCCGGCAGCAGTTCGCCGAGCAGGTCCACCAGCCCCTGGCGCATGGCCAGAATGCGCTCACGCATGGCCTCCACTTCACAGACCCACTGCGCATTGAGCGCCGCATCGCCCAGCACCCCGGCGACCAACTGCGCGCCGTGACACGGCGGGCTGGAGTAGTTGCGGCGCACGGTGGCCTTCAGCTGACCAAGCACGTGCTGGGCACTGCCGGCGTCATCGCAAACCACCGACAGGCCGCCGACACGCTCGCCGTACAGCGAGAAGATCTTCGAGAACGAATTGCTCACCAGGCACGGCACGCCGGCGCGGGCCATTTCGCGGATGGCGTAGGCATCTTCCAGCAAGCCCGCGCCGAAACCTTGATAGGCGATATCGAGGAACGGAATCAGCTCGCGCGCCTTGACCACTTCCACCACCTGCTGCCACTGCTGCTCATCGAGGTCGACGCCGGTGGGGTTGTGGCAGCACGGGTGCAGCAGCACGATGCTCTGCGGCGCCAGGTTCTGCAGGGCCGCGAGCATGCCGGGGAAGTCCAGGCCACGGCTGGCCTGGTCGAAGTACGGGTAGCTGTTCACGGTGAAACCGGCGCCTTCGAAGATGGCGCGGTGGTTATCCCAGGTCGGGTCACTGACCCACACCTGCGACTGGGGGAAGTAACGCTTGAGGAAGTCGGCACCGACCTTCAACGCGCCCGAGCCGCCCACCGTCTGCACCGTGGCCACACGCCCGGCCTGCACCGCCGGGTGCTCGGCGCCGAACAGCAGCGCCTGGATTGCCTGGCGATAACTGGCGAGCCCTTCCATCGGCAGGTACAGCGAGGCCTCATGCGGTTGCCCGGCCAGACGCTGCTCCACCTCGGCCACCGCCGCCAACTGCGGGACCACGCCAGCCTCGTCGTAATAGAGGCCGATACTCAGGTTGACTTTGTCGGCGCGGGGGTCGCCCTTGAAGGTTTCCATCAACGAGAGGATTGGGTCGCCCGCATAGGCATCGACATGTTTGAACACAGCGCACAGCTCCTTGGCTCAGGACAGTTCGGAAAGACTTCCCGAGCATACCTGCACTGCTGGTCGAGGAACATCACTGCAATGCAATGACTGCCTGCGCGCGTGCAGGATGGCGCCGCCTACGCCCGCTTCACAGCGCACGCAACTGGGCCAGCTCGGCCTGGGTCAGCGCCACACCCTGGCGCTGGGCGATGGCCCGCTCCTGGAAACGGCGCTGACCCGGCAGCCGTGTCAGGCCTGCTGCGTGCATCTGCTCGACCAGGCGCTGACTGCGCAAGACGAAGCCCTCGCCACTGGCCTTGCTAGGGTCGATGACGATCACCAACTGCCCGGTCCATGGGGTTTTCGCACCGGGGTGGCCCGACCAGTCGAACTCCCACGAGAAGTGCCCGCCAGTCAGGCCCGCAGCGAGCAATTCGACCATCATCGACAGTGCCGAACCCTTGTGCCCGCCAAAGGGCAGCAAGGCGCCGCCGTCGAGCACCGCCTGAGCGTCACAGGTGGGCTGATCGGCTGCATCGACACCCACCCCAGGCGGCAGTCGCTCACCGGCGCGGGCGGCGATCTGCACGTCGCCGTGGGCCATGGCGCTGGTGGCCATGTCGAAGACGATCGGCGCGGCGCCATGGCATGGCGCGGCGAAAGCGATCGGGTTAGTGCCGAACAACGGCTTGCGCGCCCCGTGCGGCACCACGCAGGTCATGCTGTTGACCACACTGAGGGCGATCAGCCCGGCTTCGGCGAACGGTTCGACGTCCGGCCACAGGGCGGCGAAATGGTGCGAGTTGTGGATGGCCAGCACGGCGATCCCGGCGGCGCTCGCCTTGTCTTCGAGCATTTCGCGCGCCGCAGCGAGGGCCGGCTGGGCGAAGCCACCACGGGCATCGACGCTGATGAAGCCTGCCGCCACATCGCTGACCTGTGGTTGCGCCTGGCCATCGACCCAGCCGCTGGCCAAGGTCGAAACGTAGCCTGGCATGCGGAACACGCCGTGGCTGTGGGCGCCATCGCGCTGCGCGCTGGCGCAGTTGTGAGCCAGCACCGCTGCCACTTCAGGCGAGCAGCCATGGCGTTGGAAGATCGCTTGCAGCAAGCGCTGCAGGTCATCGAAGGGCATGCGCGTGATCGAAGCGGTGTCGCTGCTGGACATCTGCGGCTCCTAAGCTGGCAGTGATCGAGTCTTCGAGCATGGCTGCGCATCCGGCGCTGCGCAACCGCAGCGCGTTGCAGCACACCTGCGGGCCTGCTTCATTGCACCGCTGCAAAGAACCGACTGCGACGCGCTACAACGCTCACCGCCAAAGCGGGAAAAGCCCCGCCAGCACTGGGCTGCAGCGCTGTCAGCGGGGTGCGCAGTGAGCCTGGGCGCGTTTGACATATCGAGCGGCTCTGGCAAGCTGTGGACAGCCCGGAACGACATGCTGTGGATGCAGACGTCGGGGCGTCAGGTGTCATACGCGGCTCGTCCCAGGCACCTGCAAGACAACGACAGGCCGGCCTGTCCCAAGGTGACTTATGTCCAACAGCAACAGTGGCACTACCCCCTCTTCCTCGCGCAAACCCGTGGTCCTGATGACCATGGGCAGCCAAGCGCGCAAAGGTCATGACTACCAGGTCATGACCCATAAATACATCACCCCGCTGGTCGAGTTCGGCGGCTGCGTACCGGTACTGGTGCCCACCTGCTGCGGCACCGACGAGCTGGAAACCTACCTGGACATGGCCGACGGCATCTACCTGACCGGCGCCGGCAGCAACATTGATCCAGGCTTGTACGGCCAGGAAAACCAGACCCCGGGCAAGGCGCAGGACAAACCCCGCGATCTGTTCGATATTGCCTTAGTGCAACTGGCCTTGGCCCGTGGTTTACCGATCTTCGGCATCTGCCGCGGCATGCAGGAAATCAACGTGGCACTGGGTGGTGACATCTACCAGAAGGTCTACGCCGAACCTGGCTTCAACGATCACCGCGAGAACCCCGACGATCCGGTCGAGGTGCAGTACGCCCAGGTGCATGGCGTCGACATCGCTGCGGGCAGCTGGCTCGAGGGTGTGCTTGGCAGCGAGCGGATTCGTGTCAACTCGCTGCATGGCCAAGGCCTGCGCACCCTGGGCCAGGGCCTGGAACCGCTGGCTGTGGCCGACGATGGCCTGGTCGAGGCGATCCATGGCCCAAGCATTTCGCCGTTCCTCTTCGCCGTGCAATGGCACCCCGAGTGGCAGGCAGCCAGTAACCCCGACTCCATCGCACTGTTCAAGGCATTTGGTGACGCGTGCCGCACCCGGGTCAACGCGACGCGTCATGACGCGTTGCAGGCTACGCCAGCGATTTGAGGCAGTGGAGCACGGCCGGTTTCGATCCTCTGTAGAGGGTCGTTTGGGCTAGGCGCTGAGCGGATTGCCCGGCTGGCCGTTTCTGCAGAGCATTCTGGCACGCGCTCGATTACGCTTGGCGTGACGGCATTTTGCTGGCCCCGGCATCTTCAGAGCGAGGGCAAACTTGCCGCTCTTCAAGCGCTTAGGACAGCAACATGCGGCTCTTTCTACTTCCTCTCGGCCTCCTCACCGCCCTCAGCCTGGACGCTCAGGCTCGCCCCATGAGCAAGCACGAGCAAGACCTGTGCAGCTGGGGCGCGCAGGTGGCTGGGCAGGCACAACAAGCCAAGCTTGCCGGTGTGACGCTCTATACCGAACGCAAGCGCCTGCAAAACCGCAAGTTCGCCAAGTCGTGGATGCGCATGACCGCGTTCGGTATCACCGAGCAGACCTACAACAGCCAGTCGCGCCTGCCGCCAGCCGAGATCAAGAAGACTTACTTCGAACAATGCGTCTGGCACGCCAAGAATAGAACGTGATCAACATCAATAGGTTAAAGCTAATATCTGATGTTCATTAGTTAAAGTGATTTCTCACTCACCAGCTCTGGCATCAGCCGCGTTTTTTCACCCCGCCCTGGCGCGCCTTGAATCTGGGGTTGGATTTGCAGATCACATAGATCCGGCCCCGGCGTTTGACCACCTGGCAGTCGCGGTGGCGGCGTTTGGCTTGCTTGAGCGATGAGAGTACTTGCATGGTGGGGTCTCCTGTTAACGTAATAACATAACGTTAACGATAATCGCTCGCACTTGGCAAGTGCTCGATTGGCAGAACCAGGCAAACCGTCTTCGCATTCGATAATCAGATACTTGGCATTTCGACATTTAATTTGTGCATGTCAATGGCAGCGCCCTATGCTGCACAGGCTTCCCTGCCCCACGCCGGCCGGCGCGGTTCAGTGCATGGGAAAAGAACAACAAGGTCGAGAATGTCCATGTCCAAGCACTCCTACTTCGCCCCCCACGGTGGGCATCCGGCTCAGACCGAGCTGCTGACTGACCGTGCCATGTTCACCGAAGCCTACGCGGTGATTCCCAAAGGCGTGATGCGCGACATCGTCACCAGTCACCTGCCGTTCTGGGACAAGATGCGCATGTGGGTCATCGCCCGCCCGCTGACAGGCTTCGCCGAAACCTTTTCTCAGTACATCGTCGAGGTAGCCCCACAAGGCGGCAGCGAGCGCCCTGAGCTGGACGTCAACGCCGAAGCGGTACTGTTCGTCGTCGAAGGCCAGATCGACATCACCCTGGAAGGCAACGCCCACACCCTCGGCCCTGGCGGCTATGCGTTCATCGCCCCCGGCGCTGAATGGAGCCTGCGCAACCGCAGCGACAGCAATGTCACCTTCCATTGGCTGCGCAAGCACTACCAGCGCGTCGAAGGCCTGGACCTACCGCCCTCGTTCGTTACCCACCGCGACAACGCGCAGATCATCGAAATGCCTGGCACCGAGGGCTGCTGGATCACCACGCGCTTCGTCGACATGGCAGACATGCGTCACGACATGCACGTCAACATCGTCACCTTCAAGCCGGGCGGCGTGATTCCGTTCGCCGAGACCCACGTCATGGAGCACGGCCTGTATGTGCTCGAAGGCAAGGCGGTGTACCGCCTGAACCAGGACTGGGTCGAGGTCGAGGCCGGTGATTTCATGTGGCTGCGCGCGTTCTGCCCGCAAGCCTGCTATTCCGGCGGGCCAGGCAATTTCAGCTACTTGCTGTACAAGGACGTCAACCGCCACGTGCACCTGACGCTCAACCCTCAGCGCTGATAGCCGCCCACGCCTGCCAGCTCACCGCACTGGCAGGCGCAACCGGCGCCTGACATTTCTGCCAGTTGTCCGCTAAGCGCCCGCGGGCAAGACTTCAAGCCTTGTATGCCATCCACACTCGGAGACCAAGGCCATGTCCTCATCCGCCACCACCCGCTTTTTCTATCAAGGCGACAAGCTCGTCACCCTCGCCCAGCCTGGCGGCGACCGCAGCATTTTTCGCGGCAATCAACTGCCGCTTGCCGAGCAGTCGCAGGACGATGCTCAGCCTACGCAATTGCTCGGTACCGATATCCAGCAGTCGGTGCTGATAAGTACTGGCAAGGCCGACGAGTGACGCGCCGGCTATACCTCCTTGAACACGCGAACGTCCTGCCTGTCGAAGCATTACTGTAGGCTTGCCGCTGAGCTGTCTCAGTGGCTCAGCATCCACGACACCGACGGAGCAGACGCGTGAACCAAGACATCCTTCAAGCCCACCGCTTTTCCTCGTGGAACCGTGAACAACTTCAGGCTAGCAGCGACTGCGCCTGCTTCTACTGCCTCGAGCACTATCCGCCCAGCGAAATCACTGACTGGACCGATGGCGAGCAAACTGCGGTGTGCCCGAACTGTCAGGTCGATGCGGTTCTTGGCAGCGCCAGTGGTGTGGACTTGGGCAGTGAATTTCTCAAGCGCATGCACGCCTACTGGTTCGACTAAGTGTCTCAGCCCCGCAGTCCAGGCTGGTCAACAGCTATAGACCAGCTTTACTGATAAGAAACGTCGCAGACGATCGTAAGGAAAGTGCCTATGAAGATTGTCATCACCAGCCTCTTCGTGGACGACCAAGCCAAGGCCCAGTCTTTCTACCACTACGTCCTGGGCTTCGAACCCAAGCAGGACGTGCCGATGGGCCAGCATCGTTGGCTGACCTTCACCTCCCCCAACGACCCGCACGGTGTCGAGCTGCTACTTGAACCCAACGTTCATCCGGCTGCCAAGGCTTACCAGGCTGCGATCAAGGCAGATGGCATCGCCGCCGCGTCATTCGAGGTGCGGGATATCCAGGCTGAATACGAGCGGTTGTGCAAAGCCGGCGTCGAGTTCACAACCCCGCCCAGCGAATGCGGGCCGATGACGGTCGCTGTATTCGACGACACCTGCGGCAACCTGATCAGAATCGCCCAGCGTCATTGACAACGCTGCAGTGTCAGGAGGCCTTGCGAGGGGATTTGCCGGGCTTCTTGGCGGCAGCAGTCGATGTGGCGGATTTCTTCGCAGCGGCTTTCCTGGCCGCAGGTTTGCCGGCCAGGCTGCGCTTGAGCATTTCGGTCAGATCAAGAATGTCTGCACCTTTGCCAGAGCTCGACTTGGCC
Organism: Pseudomonas cremoricolorata DSM 17059 = NBRC 16634; assembly: GCF_000425745.1. Taxonomy (GTDB): domain Bacteria; phylum Pseudomonadota; class Gammaproteobacteria; order Pseudomonadales; family Pseudomonadaceae; genus Aquipseudomonas; species Aquipseudomonas cremoricolorata. The sequence goes on from NZ_AUEA01000003.1 coordinate 325,652, forward strand.
TTCTTCACCGCGCTCAACTTGCCCTTGCGCGCTTTTTCCTGCACCAGTTGCATGATCGTCTCGCGGAACGCGTCGTGATACTCCTGCGGGCTCCACGCTCCACTCATGTCCTCGACCAAGCGCTTGGCCATGGCCAGCTCCTGCTTTTGTAACTTCGGTGCAGCAACGCTGGCGTCCAGCTCCAGCGTTTCCAGGCTGCGCACTTCATCTGGCCAACGCAGGGTAATCAGCACCAGGGCATCACCCAACGGGCGCAATAAAGCCAGGTGCTGGCGGGTGTGCAGCACCACGGTGGCCAGGGCTACCTTGGCAGTGCTTTGCAGGGTTTCGCGCAACAGCGCATACACCTTGCCACCGCGCTTGTCCGGGCTCAGGTAATACGGGGTGTCGAAGTGCTGCAGGGGGATGTCCGCAGCCTTGACGAAAGAAAAGATGTCGATGGTCTGCGTGGCCTCGGGCCGGGCCTTGCGGATTTCGGCTTCGCTGATCACGACATAGCGGCCCTTTTCATACTCCACGCCTTTGACCACATCGTCTTTGTCGATGTCTTTGCCGGTAGCCTTGTTGATGCGCTTGTAGCCAACGCGGTCCATGCTGCGCTTGTCGAGCCAGTCGAAATCGATGCGCTCATCGCGTACGGCGGTGTTGAGGCTCACGGGAATATGCACCAGGCCAAAGCTGATCGCGCCCTTCCATATCGCTCGTGCCATGGATATTTCCTTGCTTTGGAGGAGGATTGCGCGGGAGGGAGGATCGAACTCAATCGCAGTGCCAGCCGGGCCGGCACTGCGTCACTCAATGGTCAGGAACGGCCACCTTTGCTGCCTGCCCCACCTTTGCTGGTACCGCCTGAGGACTGGCCACCCTTGCGCCCGGCTTCTGAGGCTTTTTCGCGGTCATTGGCGAAGTTGCCTGGGTTTTTCGTCCCACCGTGGCTGCCGGACTTGGTGTCACCCATCTTGCTGTCTTTCTTGTCCATGATCTTTCACCTTGCGTGGCTAAAGAAAATGCACGACAACATGCCGTACGTAGCTATGAGTGCAGGCCAAGCGGCGGATTCGCTTTATCGGGCGACCTCCTGACCGGTGGCGCTAAATGCAGCGAACCCCTTAGTTGCTGCACCAAAGATCCGCTAAATCACCCGCCCTCACACCGCCTGCCCATGGCGCTCTTCCAGCAGCTGGATGAACATGCTCAGGCTGCGCGACACCGTGCCCCGACGCCAGACCAGCCAGGTCTTGAGGTAACGGAAATCCTCCGACATCGGCCAGGCGCTGACCATGCTGCAGCCTGGCATGTTGTCGAGCATGCTGCGCGGCAGCATCGCCAGCCCCGCCCCTGCGCTGACGCAGGCGAGCATGCCGTGGTACGACTCCATTTCATGAATCTTGCCGGGCACCGCGTCGTCGCGCACGAACCAGCTTTCGAAGTGATGCCGGTACGAGCAGTTGGCCCGAAAGGCGTAGATGTTCTCGCCGTTGACATCCTGGGCGCGGGTGATGGGCGCGTGGTTCAGCGGTGCGATGATCACCATCTGTTCCTCGAACACCGGCATGCCTTCCAGCGTGGGGTGCAGCAGCGGGCCATCGACGAACGCCGCCACCAGCCGCCCGCCCAGCACGCCTTCGAGCATGGTGCCCGACGGGCCGGTGGTGAGGTCTAGATCGACCTTGGGGTAACGCTGGTTGTAGGCCGCCAGCAACGCCGGAATGCGCACCGCGGCGGTGCTTTCCAGTGAGCCCAGAGAGAACGTGCCCTGCGGGTCTTCGCCGGCGACGGTCAGCCGCGCCTCATGCACCAGATCGAGAATGCGCCGGGTGTACTCAAGGAAATTCCAGCCGGCAGGCGAAAGGCGCAGGCGGCTTTTTTCGCGAATGAACAGATCGACGCCGAGGTCTTCCTCCAACTGCTTGATGCGTGTGGTGAGGTTCGAGGGCACGCGGTGAATCTGCTGCGCGGCTGCGCTGATGCTGCCGTGCTCGGCCACGGCCTTGAAGATTTCCAGTTGCACCAGGTCCACAGTCATTCTCCAATCGTGAATGTTGCGCTCATTATTATTCAGTTTTCAAAAAAAAGCATGACCACTAATCTGGCCCCACTCACCGATAACAACGAGGTCCGCCATGAGCCAGATCAGCAGCCAGACCCACGCCATCTCCATCGACCCGCACAGCGGCGAGCAGATCGGCCATTACCTGTTCGACACCGACGCCGCACAGGAAGCGGCGCTGCAGCGCGCCAAGGCTGGCCATGAACAATGGCGTCGCCTGCCGGTTGCGCAGCGCAGCGAACAGCTGCTGGCCCTGGCCGACGCCCTGCACGAGGACGCAGAAACCTTCGCGCAGATGATCAGCCGTGAAATCGGCAAACCGATCAGCCAGGCCCGTGGCGAAGTCAGCAAATGCGTGGGCCTGTGCCGCTGGTACGCCGAGCACGGCCCGGCGATGCTCGCCCCGGAGCCGACGCAGATTGCCACGGCACGCATCGAGTACCGCCCACTCGGCTCGATTCTGGCGGTGATGCCGTGGAACTTCCCGCTGTGGCAAGTGCTGCGCGGCGCGGTGCCGGCGCTGCTGGCAGGCAACACCTACGTGCTCAAGCATGCGCCGAACGTCATGGGCACCGCCTACCTGATGCGTGAGCTGTTTACCCGTGCCGGCTTGCCGCAAGGCGTGTTCGAAGTGCTCAACGTCAGCCCCGAAGGCGTTACCCGCGCCATCAACGACCCGCGCATCGCCGCGGTGACCTTGACTGGCAGCGTACGTGCCGGCATGGCCATCGGTGCCCAGGCCGGTGCAGCGCTGAAAAAGTGCGTGCTCGAGCTGGGCGGTTCCGACCCGTTCATCGTGCTGGCTGACGCCGACCTCGACGCGGCAGTCAAGGCCGCCGTCATCGGTCGCTACCAGAACACCGGGCAGGTCTGCGCTGCGGCCAAACGCATGATCGTCGAAGAATCGGTGCTCGAAGCCTTCACCGCCAAGTTCGTCGAAGCCACCCGCGCCCTGGTGGTGGGCAATCCGCAGTCCGATGACACCTACATCGGCCCGATGGCCCGCTACGACCTGCGCGATGAACTCGATGGCCAGGTCCAGGCCAGCATCGCCGAAGGCGCCAAGGTACTGCTGGGCGGGCACAAGCTCGACGGCGTGGGTAACTTCTATGCTCCGACCGTGCTGGGTGAAGTGACGCCGCAGATGACCGCCTTCCGCCAGGAGCTGTTCGGCCCGGTGGCAGCGATCACCGCCGCACGCGATGCCGAGCATGCCGTGGAGCTGGCCAACGACAGCGACTTCGGCCTGACCGCGACCATCTACACCGCCGACCTGGAACTGGCCGAGCGCATGACCACCGAACTGGACACCGGCGGCGTGTTCATCAACGGCTACAGCGCCTCGGACCCCCGCGTGGCCTTTGGCGGGGTGAAGAAAAGTGGTTTCGGCCGCGAACTGTCGCACTTCGGGGTGCGCGAATTCACCAACGCCCAGACCGTGTGGCTGGACCGTAACTGATCGTCAGTCACGGCTGCGGCCGCTCCTGCACAGATCCCCGTAGGAGCGGCTTGCGCCGCGAAAAAATCTTCGGATGACGCAGACCAAGCCCCCCTACTCCCGCCCCTGATCCTTCACCCAGTCAAGCATCCCGCCCGGCACGATCAATTCGTGACGGGCGCGTGAGCAGGCCGTGTACAGCCCTGCCAGAGTGCGTGCGCGGGCATTGCGCCCGCCAGCGCCAGCGCTGGGCGCGACCATCAGTTCAGGCGAGACCATCACCCGCGCAAACTCACGGTTCTTCACATCCTGCACCCGTGCCAGGAACAGCGTCGGCGCCTGGGTGAAGCGGTAGCGGCTCTTGGCCTTGGCGAAATGCTCGGCGGTGTAGCCCTTGCGCAGCAGGTTGGCCACGGCGACGAAGGCGCGGTCATCGCCCTTGTCCTGCTCCAGCGCCTGCCAGCTGGCATAGCGGAACAGCATGTGATGACGCGGGCGTGTGCCGTAGCGGTACAGCTCGATGCAGTCTTCGACGAACAGCTCGAAGTCCTTGCGCGCCCCCTTGAGCAGCACGAACGGGATGTTCTGGTGGGTCAGGCGCTGGAACCAGCCGAACAGCCCCCACTCGTCATCCACCAGCAGCACGGTAGGCTGGGTCGGCACCGTCACGGCGTCGTAGAAGCTCACCCGCGTGTAATGCTCGGCAGTGCCGCTGAAGGCGGCCTGAATCGCGGCCGGATGGGCCTGGATCAACGGGTTGAGCACCGCATCCATGGCGGCCCCGGCGCGCAGCGAGCGGCCGATGGTGCGCTGGCGAATGAAACTGCCATGGCGCGGGCTGAGGCCGTTGAGGTTCTGCAATTCATCGCCCAGGGCGATGACCGCTTGCGGGCTGCGGTCGAGCACCGCCAGCATCGGTGCCGACAGCTCGTGGGCCTCGTCGACGATGGCGTGGCTGAAGCGGCTGTCGATCACCTCATCGAGCAGCGACAGCAGCTTGATGCGGTGGTAGTCGCGCACCGGCAGCTGGATTTCCCGCGCCGAGGGGCGAATCAGTTCCTGCCAGTAGCGCTGGGCCATTTCCAGCAGCACCTGCTGATCCAGCGGAGTGAAGCCAGGGCCGGCCCAGGGCAGGTGCTTGAGCTGCAGCGTGCTGTGGCTGTCATGGCAAAAGCTGCGCACGGCGGCGGCGCACAGCGACACCACGTCCTGAGCACGCAACGGGCCGATGTCGGGAATGCCCAGCCATTGCACCACCTGGCTGTCCTGCGGGCGCCAGGTCAGCTTGGTGCGGTAGCGCTCATGGATGCGCCAGCCGTGGCGGGTCTGGTCGCGGTTGAGGATCAGGTCGGCGAGTTGGCCGAAGGTCAGCGCGGTGAACGCCTCGGCGTCCTTGACCCGTGCGCAGAGTGCGCGTAGCTGGCCGTCGGTGCGCGCCAGCAGCAAGGTGCGCTGGGGGTCGAGCAGGCGGGCGAACTGGTGGATGAGGAACGTCTTGCCGGTGCCGGCAAACCCCTGCACCGCCACCGACTCCTCGACACCACCCAGAAACTCACGAAGCAAACGCTGCTGGGGATCGCTGAGCATCAATTCGCTGGCAAGGCTGGGCAGCGCGGCCGGGTGAAGCGGGGTCAACTGTTGTCGGTAAGCCGTTGAAAAGGCGAAGTTCCAGCCCCCTTCAGCGGTGCGCAGGCTGGCCTGGTCGATGGCAACCTCGGCGTCCAGCAGGCCGATGCCGTGCTCGCCAAGCAGGCCCAGGCCGCTGGCGAATACCTGGGCATCGAAACGCTGGCGCACCTGAGCGAGGAATTGCCCGGGCGCGCTGGCTTCGATTTCATCGGCGATCTGCACCACCTCGGCAAAACGCCGCTCCAGCGCTGCGCTGCCCAGCGCCGCGGGTGCCTGGCGTGGCAAATTGAGGATGAACAGCAGCGCCGCCGCTTGCAGGGCATCGGCCTGCTCCAGCAATGGGTGCTCGACAGCGCCGGCCAACTGATCGGCAACGCTGCTGGTAAGGGGCAGGTAGAACATCGACACCTCGGTAGGCAATGCCCGGCACGATAGCAACAATCGCCCGCCGCTGCAGGTGACACATGCCCGCAGCTGACGGCGTCGCTACTGCCCGCGCACGTCTTCGAAGAACGCCTGGCGACCATCCACCTGGCTTGAGGCGCGCGGCAGCGTGTGCGCATCGACGGGCGGGCGCTCGACATACCAGTAGCAGTGGCTGACCGCGCGGGTCACGGCAACGTAGGCCAGGCGCTGCACCTCATCCTTCTGCGCGTTGTCGAACGGCATGGCATCGCCCGCCCGCCCGAGGCCGGCCAGGCGGTAGACCTGGTTCTTGTACGGCGAGCTGGTCTGGTACTGGCAATCGCCAAGCATGAACACCGCATCGGCTTGCAGACCCTTGGCGCTGTGGTAGGTCAGCTGGCGCAGCCTGCGCTGGGCCGGTGGCTGCGCGGCTTCGGCCGCGATCACGTCGCTTAAATGCTCTGAAATCAATGCCTTATCGCTGGCTTTTCGAAACAGCAGCATCACGGTTTCGCCGCTGTCGTAATGCGCCTTCAAGGTCTGCGCCAGGGCGACGTCATCGCGATCGAGCACCTTGACCGGCACCCGTTCGAGCCCAGCCGCAAGGCCACTGGCGCTGGCCTTCTTGCCGGCGATGGCCGGTGTGCCCTTGACCAGATGCTCGGCGGCGTCGATGACGTGCTGCTGGCTGCGGTAGTTGTCGGTGAGCATCACCCGCGTATGGCTCGGCGACAGGAAGGTCTTGGTGAAGGCCATGAAGAAGCTCGGCGAACTGCCGCGCCAACCGTAGATCGACTGCCAGTCGTCGCCGACGCACATCAGCGACGCGTGCTGGGCGGTGCGTCCAAGGTGCAGCTGCGGGCCGCGCCGGCGAATTTCCGCAAGGCTTGCGCGCAGCCAGCTGACGATCTGCGGCGACACGTCCTGAAACTCATCGATCAACAGATGGGCCAGAGGGCGCAACAGCGGATCGGGCAGCAGTTGCAGGTTTTCCGCGTTGGTTTCACCGAACAGGGCGAACATGCGGTTATAGGTCATCACCGGCGGCGACTGCGCCAGCAGGTGCCCTTCGAGGGCCTGGGCGTACAGCGCCAGGGCCTCGAAGAACAGCGCGTCCGGGTCGCCCGGTGCAAAGCTCATCTGCGCCACGGCATGACCGACTTCCAGGCCCAGGTTTTCGATGAAGCTGCTGGCGGCCATGAATGCGTCGAGCAGTGGCACTGCGGCGAGTTCGCCCTTGACCTTGTATTCGAAGCCAGGACCAGCCACCGCGTCCCCGGCCAAGGCAGCGGCCAAGCGTTGCGCAGCTGCGTAGTTATCCAGCCATATCAGTGGCTTATCGCAATAAGCTTGAAACAGTGTGCGCTTCACTGCCCATTCAGCGCGTACCGTCAGTTTGGCGCCTGGGCGTTGATACTGGGCGCTTTCGCGGGGATCGAAGCCGAGCATGACCCAGGCGTCGAGGCCTGCCAGACGGCCGTGCACATGAAAGCGACTGCCGCGGATTTCTACGGTTTCTCGGCACGGCTCGATACCGGCAATCGGCCAGGCGCCGGCCGCGAACCACAGGTCTTCGATGACGTCGCACAGCTCTTCATCGCGCTGGGCCGCCAGTTGGGTCACTTGGGCGCGCTTCTGCACCTCGGGATGCTCAGGGTCCACCGGCTTGAGCTGCAGGGCCTGGCGGCGCAGTTCGCCCACCAGCTCGACGAAGCGCGGGCTGGCCTTGAGCAGGTCGCTGTAGCACTGATTCAACTGCTGGCGCTGGGCGTCGTTCAGGCGCAGATCGAACGGGTTGCTCTCGGCTTCTTGCTCACGCCCCGCAGGCAACTCGTTACCCAGGGTTTCGAAGGCCCGCAGTTGGCTGAACCCGGGCAGGCTGCGCACCATGGGCAGGATGCGCGAATGGAAGGTGCGCACCAGTTCGCGCGCCTGCACCGGGGTCAGCGCCACCTGCCACAGGCCGAACACCTGCAGCAGACGCTGGATGAAGTCCTTGCGCGATTCGCGGGTGAAGGTGACCACCGTCATGGCATCGAGCTCAAAGCCCAGGTAGCGGTGCAACAGCAACAGGCGCAGCACCAGCGAGGTCGACTTGCCCGCCCCGGCACCGGCCACCACGCAGGTGCTCGGGGTGTCACTGAAAATCAGCTTCCACTGCGCCGCGCTGGGCTGGGCGGTGGCCGGCAGGCGCTGGGCCACATCGGCCTTGAAGCGCTTTTTAAGCTCGGCGCTGAGGGGCAGGCGCCAGTCATCGAACAGGTTGAGATCCTGGCCTGGCACCGCCGGCGCCTGCGACCGGCTGTCGCGAATCACCAGCACCTGGCGACCGGCGTGGAAGCCCTCGGCATGACCGCGCTCGAAGCCTTGTTCTTCACCCAGCGCATGGCCGTGTTGCTGACCCGTAGCATGGCCCAGGCTGAAGGAGTCATCGTGCTGGGCCTGCAAACCGCTGAGGCCGCGACCCAGCAAACGGGCGAACAAGCGCCGCAGCAGCGGCAGTTCGGCGGCGGGCGTCAGCGCCGGTAGCGGTTCGGCATTCGGATCAGACACAGCAGCTTCCTTGAACAATGAATCAGCCGCGCATGTTCGCTGCATCGGCATAAAAGTGCCAGCGATGGCTTGTAGATCAGTGAATTAGCCGATGAAACGCAGGTAATGTCTGACTCAGCTATTCATCCATCGATTCGATCATTACAAGCCAGAATTTACGCTTTTTTCCGATCTATAGCCGGCGCATCATGGCTCCATTCACTGATTCAAGGAGTCCGCCATGCTGCAACTGCGTCCTTTCGACAGCCTCGGCCATGCCAACCACGGCTGGCTCGACGCCCACCATCACTTCTCCTTCGCCGAGTACTACGACCCAGCGCGCATGAACTGGGGCAACCTGCGGGTGTGGAACGACGACCTGATCGCCGCCGGCAGCGGCTTCCCGGCCCACCCACACCGCGACATGGAAATCATCACCTACGTTCGCGAGGGCGCCATCAGCCATGAAGACAGCCTGGGCAACAAGGGCCGTACCGAGGCCGGCGATGTGCAGGTCATGAGCGCCGGCACTGGCATCGTGCACAGCGAGTGGAACAGCGAGCCGGTGGATGTACGGCTGTTCCAGATCTGGATCATGCCCGATCGCCGTGGCGAGGCACCCTCCTGGGGCACCCGGCCGTTCCCCAAAGGCGAGCGCGGCGAAGGCTTCGTGACCCTGGCCAGCGGTCGCGACGGCGATGAACAGGCCCTGCGCATCCGTGCCGACGCGCGCCTGGCCGCCGCTACCCTGCGTGCCGGGGAAAGCGCGCGCTACACCTTCGAGCCAGGCCGCCGCGGCTATCTGGTGCCGGCCCGTGGTGTGATCGAGGTCAACGGCCTACGCGCCAATGCACGGGACGGCGTGGCCATCGAGCAAGAGTCAGTCCTTGAGGTGACTGCCCTTGAAGACAGCGAGATCGTGCTGGTCGACGTCGCCTGATCGGACGCGGTGCTAGCGCTCGATGTGTTAGCACCGCCCGCTCACTGCCGGCCATTACCCATCATTCAGATCGATAATAACCTTCGCCTCATTCGATTCGTTCCCCGCGCACCCGCCGCGCACACTCCGCCCACTTTCTTCTGGTCAATGGCGGGCTTTTCCCATGGAACGATCACTCAAACCCTTGCGCTATCCCCTCGCCGCCCTCGCGGTCGTGGTGCTTGCCGCGTGCGGCCGCAGCCCCGAGGCGGTGCAGGCCCCGGCAGCGCCCAGCGTCACCGTGGCCAAGGTCATCGAGCAGCCGATCAACGAATGGGATGAGTTCACCGGCCGCCTGGAGGCGCCGGAAACGGTCGAGCTGCGGCCACGGGTTTCCGGGCAGATCGACCGCGTCGCCTTCACCGAAGGGGCCCAGGTCAAACAAGGCGATGTGCTGTTCCAGATCGACCCACGGCCGTTTCAGGCCGAAGTCCGCCGTCTTGAGGCGCAGTTGCAACAGGCCCGCGCCGCAGCGACTCGCAGCGACAACGAGGCCCGCCGCGGCGAGCGCCTGCGTGACAGCAACGCGATTTCCGCAGAGCTTGCCGAATCGCGCAGCAGCGCCGCTGCCGAGGCCCGTGCCGGGGTCGCGGCGATTCAGGCGCAGCTCGATCTGGCCCGCCTCAACCTGAGTTTTACCCGCGTCACCGCGCCGATCAGCGGCCGGGTCAGCCGCGCGCAGTTCACCACCGGCAACATCGTCACCGCCGATGTCACCCCACTCACCACGCTGGTCTCGACCGACAAGGTCTACGCCTACTTCGACGCCGACGAGCGCGTCTACCTCAAGTACACCCAGCTCGCCCGCCAGGGTCAGCGCGGCCAGAGCACCCCGGTGTACCTGGGCCTGACCAACGAAGACGGCACGCCGCACTTGGGGCAAATGAACTTCGTCGACAACCAGGTCAACCCGCGCACCGGCACCATTCGTGGCCGTGCGGTGTTCGACAACCGCGACGGCGCTTTCACCCCAGGCCTGTATGCGCGTCTGAAACTGGTCGGCAGCGCCCAGTACGACGCCGTGCTGATCAACGATGAAGCGGTCGGCACCGACCTTGGCAAGAAATTCGTGCTGGTAATGGACAAGGACAACACCGCCGACTACCGCGCCGTGGAACTGGGGCCCAAGCTCGAAGGCCTGCGTATCGTGCGCAGTGGCCTGGCCAAGGACGAACGCATCGTGGTCAAGGGCCTGCAGCGCGTACGCCCAGGCTCGGCAGTGACACCCAAGGAAGCACCGATGGCCAGCGAGGCCACCCTCGCCACCCTCGCTCGCCAACGTCAGGCGCTGGAGGCCAACCGTGAGGCGCCCACAGCATCCGGGCATGCCGTCAACGTTGCCAGTGCCTCGGCACCGCGCGGTTAAGGACTCACTCCGATGAATTTCTCACGCTTTTTCATCACCCGGCCGATCTTCGCCGCGGTGCTCTCGCTGGTGCTGTTGATCGCAGGCTCCATCGCGCTGTTCCAGCTGCCGATCAGCGAATACCCGGAAGTGGTCCCGCCCACCGTGGTGGTGCGCGCCAACTTCCCCGGCGCCAACCCCAAGGTCATCGGCGAAACCGTGGCCTCGCCGCTGGAGCAGGCCATCACCGGGGTCGAGAACATGCTCTACATGTCGTCCCAGGCCACGGCCGACGGCAAGCTCACCCTGACCATCACCTTCGCCCTGGGCACCGACCTGGACAACGCCCAGGTGCAGGTGCAGAACCGCGTCACCCGCACCCAGCCCAAGCTGCCCGAGGAAGTCACGCGTATCGGCATCACCGTCGACAAGGCCTCGCCCGACCTGACCATGGTCGTGCACCTGACCTCGCCGGATCAGCGCTACGACATGCTGTACCTGTCCAACTACGCGATCCTCAACGTCAAGGATGAACTGGCCCGGCTCAATGGCATCGGCGATGTACAGCTGTTCGGCATGGGCGACTACTCGCTGCGGGTCTGGCTCGACCCGAACAAGACTGCCTCGCGCAACCTCACTGCCAGCGACGTGGTCAATGCCATTCGCGAGCAGAACCGGCAGGTCGCCGCCGGCCAGCTCGGCGCGCCGCCAGCCCCCAACGCCACCAGTTTCCAGCTCTCGGTCAACACCCAGGGCCGTCTGGTGAGCGAGGAAGAGTTCGAAAACATCGTGGTGCGCGCCGGCGACAACGGCGAGATCACCCGCCTCAAGGACGTCGCCCGTATCGAGCTGGGTTCCAGCCAGTACGCCCTGCGCTCGCTGCTGAACAACCAACCCGCCGTGGCCATTCCGATCTTCCAGCGTCCGGGCTCCAACGCCATCGACATCTCCGATGAGGTGCGGGCGAAAATGGCCGAGCTGAAGAAGGACTTCCCCGAGGGCATGGACTACAGCATCGTCTATGACCCCACCGTATTCGTGCGCGGCTCCATCGAGGCGGTGGTACACACGCTGTTCGAAGCGCTGATTCTGGTGGTGCTGGTGGTGGTGCTGTTCCTACAGACCTGGCGCGCCTCGATCATTCCGTTGCTGGCCGTGCCGGTATCGCTGATCGGCACCTTCGCGGTCATGCACCTGTTCGGCTTCTCGCTCAACGCGCTGTCATTGTTCGGCCTGGTGCTTGCCATCGGCATCGTGGTGGACGACGCCATCGTCGTGGTGGAGAACGTCGAGCGCAACATCGGCTTGGGCCTCAAACCGCTGGAGGCCACGCAGAAGGCCATGAGCGAAGTGACCGGGCCGATCATCGCCACCGCCCTGGTGCTGTGCGCGGTGTTCGTGCCGGCGGCGTTCATTTCCGGGCTGACCGGACAGTTCTACAAGCAGTTCGCCCTGACCATCGCCATTTCCACGGTGATCTCGGCGTTCAACTCGCTGACCCTGTCGCCGGCCCTGGCTGCGGTGCTGCTCAAGGAGCACCACGCGCCCAAGGACCGTTTCTCGCGCCTGCTCGACCGGCTGCTGGGCAGTTGGCTGTTCGCCCCGTTCAACCGTTTCTTCGAACGCGCCTCGTTGCGCTATGTGGGCGGCGTGACCCGCGTCATCCGCTCCAGTGGCATTGCCCTGTTCGTCTATGCCGGGCTGATGGGCCTGACCTACCTAGGCTTCGCCTCGACCCCCACCGGCTTCGTTCCGGCGCAGGACAAACAGTACCTGGTGGCCTTCGCGCAGCTGCCCGACGCCGCCAGCCTCGACCGCACCGAAGCGGTCATCAAGCGCATGAGCGAAATCGCCCTCAAGCAACCGGGCGTGTCCGACTCAGTGGCCTTCCCGGGGCTATCGATCAATGGTTTCACCAACAGCCCGAACAGCGGCGTGGTGTTCACGCCACTCAAACCGTTCGATGAACGCACCGACCCAAGCCAGTCGGCCGGCGCCATCGCCGCTGCGCTAAACGCGCAGTTCGCTGACATCGAAGACGCCTACATCGCTATCTTCCCGCCGCCGCCGGTACAGGGCCTGGGCACCATCGGGGGTTTCCGGGTGCAGATCGAAGACCGCGGCAACCTCGGCTATGACGCGCTGTACGCTGAAACCCAGAACGTCATCGCCAAGAGCCATGACGTGCCGGAGCTGGCCGGGCTGTTCACCAGCTACCAGGTCAACGTGCCGCAGGTCGATGCTGCCATCGACCGGGAAAAGGCCAAGACCCATGGCGTGGCGATCAGCGATATCTTCGACACCTTGCAGATCTACCTGGGCTCGCTGTACGCCAACGACTTCAACCGCTTTGGTCGCACCTATCAGGTCAACGTCCAGGCCGAACAGCAGTTCCGCCTCGACGCCGAGCAGATCGGCCAGCTCAAGGTGCGCAACGACCGCGGCGAAATGGTCCCGCTGGCCAGCTTCCTCAAGGTCAGCGACAGCGCAGGACCGGACCGGGTGATGCACTACAACGGCTTCATCACCGCGGAAATCAACGGCGCGGCGGCCCCCGGCTACAGCTCCGGCCAGGCCGAGGCTGCCATGGAGCGCCTGCTCAAGCAGGAACTGCCCAACGGCATGGTGTTCGAGTGGACCGACCTGACCTACCAGCAGATTCTGTCCGGCAACACCGCGCTGCTGGTGTTCCCGCTGTGCGTGCTGCTGGCGTTCCTGGTGCTGGCCGCTCAGTACGAGAGCTGGAGCCTGCCGCTGGCGGTGATCCTGATCGTGCCGATGACCCTGCTGTCGGCTATCACCGGGGTGATCCTGGCCGGTAGCGACAACAACATCTTCACCCAGATCGGCCTGATCGTGCTGGTGGGCCTGGCATGCAAGAACGCCATCCTCATCGTCGAGTTCGCCAAGGACAAACAGGCCGAGGGCCTCGACCCGCTGGCTGCGGTGCTGGAAGCCTGCCGCCTGCGCCTGCGGCCGATCCTGATGACCTCCATCGCCTTCATCATGGGCGTGGTGCCCCTGGTGCTGTCGTCCGGTGCCGGTGCCGAGATGCGTCATGCCATGGGTGTGGCGGTGTTCTCCGGGATGATCGGGGTGACCTTTTTCGGCCTGTTCCTGACCCCGGTGTTCTTCTTCCTCATTCGCCGTTACGTCGAGCGCCGCGAGGCGCGCAAGGCCAGCCACGCGCCGGCGCTGGAGAGCCATCCATGAATCTGTTGAAAGCCTTCGCCCCTGCCCTGCTGGCCCTGGCCGTGTCTGCCTGTGCAGTGGGCCCGGACTACCGGGCACCGCAACCGGCCCCCGCGCAACTGGACACCCAGGCGCAGACCTTCGACCGCAGCCGCTTCGAGGCGCAGTGGTGGCAGCAGTTCGAGGACCCGGTGCTGAACCAGTTGGTCAGTGCCTCGCTGGACGGCAACCGTGACCTGCGCGTGGCCTTCGCCCGGCTCAAGGCAGCGCGTTCGCTGCGCGAAGAAGCCAGCCTCGATCAGTTTCCGGTGGTCACCAGCCGTGCCAGCAGCGAAATCGGCAAGGGCCAGGTGCCTGGGCAGACTGAACAACGGGTGAATCAAGAGCGCTATGACCTGGGCCTGGACATGGCCTGGGAGATCGACCTGTTCGGCCGTATCCAACGGCAGATCGAGGCCAGCCGCGCCCAGGAAGACGCCGCTGCGGCCGACTTGCAACAGTTGCAGGTCAGCCTGATCGCCGAGCTGGTGGATGCCTACGGCCAGTTGCGCGGCGCTCAGCTGCGCGAGCGGATCGCCAACGACAACCTCAAGACCCAACAGCAGTCGCGACAGATCACCGAAACCCTGAATGAGGCCGGTGTCGGCAACGAACTGGACGTGGTGCGCGCCGAGGCGCGTCTGGCTGGGGTCGAAGCCACCCTGCCGCAGTTGCAGGCCGAACAGGTGCGCGCACGCAATCGCATCGCCACCCTGCTCGGCCAGCGCCCCGAGGCGCTGAGCGTCGATCTTGCGCCCAAGGCCCTGCCGGCAATCGCCAAGGCCTTGCCGGTGGGCGACCCCGGCGAGCTGCTGCGCCGGCGCGCCGATATCCGCAGTGCCGAGCGGCAACTGGCGGCAGCCACCGCCAACATCGGCGTTGCCACGGCGGATCTGTTCCCGCGGGTCAGCCTCAGCGGGTTCCTGGGTTTCACCGCAGCGCGCGGCTCGCAATTGGGCAGCTCGGCGGCCGGTGCCTGGGCACTGGGGCCGAGTATCCAGTGGGCGGCGTTCGACCTGGGCAGCGTGCGCGCCCGTCTGCGCGGCGCCAGGGCCGACGCCGAAGGTGCGTTGGCCCGCTATGAACAGCAGGTGCTGCTGGCATTGGAAGAGTCGTCCAATGCCTTCAGCGACTACGGCAAGCGCCAGCAGCGCCTGCTGGCGCTGATACGCCAGAGCGAAGCCAGCCGTAAAGCCGCACAGCTGGCTTCGGTGCGCTACCGCGAAGGCAGTGTCGACTACCTGGTGCTGCTCGATGCCGAGCGTGAGCGCCTGGCGGCAGAAGATGCGCAGGCACAGGGCGAAGTGGCGCTTTACCAGGGAATCGTCGACATCTACAAGGCCTTGGGCGGCGGCCTGCAGCCGGCGGTAGTGGCCAGCGCCCGTTGAGTTGCTTGGCGAACGCTCTCGCCTCCCTAGACGAGGGCGCGAGCCCGTTTACAAGGACGGACGACCTCAGAGAAGGCGAGCACGGCGCTGACGCCCTGCTTCGCCCCGTTTGGCATTGCCTAGCCGTTGCGCTGACAAGGCCGGGCGGGAGCAGGCGGGGGCATTGGGGGAGCTCCCAGCCCCACGGTCAAGGCATCTTACGCACTCCTTTAGTCCAATCCACAATATCCAATGCGCTGGCTACTGCAGCGAGCTTCATGTCGTACACCAATTTAGGGACCTCTGATGGGGCAAAAAGCGAATTCGAACCTCTGCAGAACATCGCACCGACGTAGTCGTAGCTGTAGCCATGCGCGGCCAATGTGCTTAGCACGGAATCGAAAGTGGCCTGACCCTGCAGTGCGACGTAGTCGACGCCCTCGCTAACCGCGTACCCGCCAATGACATCGTTAATTTGTTGCGCTGTTTTTCCCTCTAGCCCAGGAAGCTCGGTGATCAGGTCCGCAGTGCTCAGGTTGTCGAGAAGATAATTGGGCACGGTATGACTGTGAATCCTGTCTATCGGTTTTCTGGTCCCATTGAAGGTACTGGCATAGGAGTGTCCATGCATCGCTGCCTTCCAGCCTTGACGCGTAAAAAATCTCACCTCAGGGGCCAGCGTAGTCGCAAAATATTCCGGTATCGCCACGCCTCCAGCACGCACATACCCTTCTATGGGCACACCGTGCCCATTGATGAACAACCCGCGGGATCCGGGTGCGCTGTACAGCGTGAATGTCTCGTTGAAAGGAGACGTATGGACATTGGTACCTGTTAAACCCTGGCTATTGAATCGTTCTAAGACACTCTCCACAGTAGTGTCCATCGCAGAGCGTCTGCGTGCCGTTGAGCTCAAAGCGCGCGCCGAGCCTCTTGCCGTAACCGCGAAAGCGCCCACGGCTGAAAGAACGCCGAGGCCCATGCTGACATAGCCGAGCTTGCGAGCGAGTTCCGGATCGCTGTCCTCGAGCACCAACGACGCGATCTCAAACCCTGATGCCACAACCGCCAATCCTGTCACTGCGGCCGCAAGCGCAAACGATGAGCCGCCTGTGACAGGGGCAGTTAGAAGCGCTATCGCACTCAGCACATAACGGAATTCTTTCGTTTCCAACAGTGTGGAACCTTGGAACCCAATCTGTGCCACTCGTTGGTGACCGCTGGGGTCGTGGTAGTTGATCGGATCGCCGGCGCAATAAGCGTAGGCGTTGGCGCCCCCGACGCCAAAGGGGCTTAAGCTGTCCGGACTGGTGAATGTCATATATTCTGGGCTGTAAATTCTGTTGCTACCAAGGTAATACACACTGTCCGGCAGAATCGCTTCGCCTTTGAAACCAAGCCAGTCTTCACTAAAGTCGCTGTGTGAACGGTACCCGTACGCAGAGTAGACAAAATATCTAACTCCCTTGCCAACGGTATAGCTGCACACCACCGTGCCCGAAGCGTCGCGCATCTCGAAGCTCGTACTGACCGTAGGTATGTTATTAGGATCTTTCACTTGATGATTTCGACGATCTAACTGCAAATAGCAACCTGGACTATCATTCAGTAAAATCAGATCTTGGACTTTCAACATGTCGCCAATTCCAGATCGATGGTCGGAACAGCTTGTGCGCGCATAGATCCTAGCGTTACGGTAGTGAAAATGCATGGCATTGGAGACACTCGCAGAGTTTTTTTGATAAAGGCTGCGAAAGCGCCCGGTAAAATCATGCTGAAACGTGAATGTATGTAATCTCGGTGTTTCGTAGCTCAGGGGTCTACCGGCGGCGTCATAGGTCAGGCCATGAAGGTGTAAATTACCTCGGTTGTCGCGAGTTAAATGCCTACCTTCATGCTCGACCCATACACTTTTCGTCGCAGCATCGAAGGATCTCTTGAAAGCTTCTGTGCTCGTCGCAGCGTTGAACGATCTTTTGTAAACATCTGTGCGCGTCCCCGTTACATCAAGAGTCTTATGCTCGATTACATTACCCAGGACATCATATTTGAAAGACTCCCTGTCTATCGAGATGGAGCCTTCGCTGTAAGACTTGCCTTTTCCTTGCCACGATGCCAGGTGCCCGGCGGAGTCATAGGTATAAGCATCCGCAGATGAATAAACCCCAGCAATCCTCAACTCGCTCTTCTGCAACAGGCCGCCTGGGCCATACGCACGATGCATGCTGTGGGTTGGCATACCCTGGCTCTCGAAGGTACGGGCCGTTTCACGCCCAGCAGCGTCATACTCATACGTGACGTACATTGTATGGCCGTCCGCTCTCTGCAGGATGATTTCCTTCATGAGTAGACCATCGTCACGGAAGCAGCTTGTAGTTGAGCACGCCGGGCTTACGGCTTTGACGACCCGTCCCAGGGCATCGTAAGTGTAGCGAGTTTCGTTGCCCAGAAGATCAGTGATGGCCAGCAACCGGCCCTGTCGGCTGTACACGGACACCGTCGAGCGTTCCGCACCCTCTGCGTCGGAAAGTGAGCAAGCCAGCGTGACCGAATCGGTCAGTGTCAGGGCTTTCGAATCCCACGTCGCGCTGTAGTTTTGCGACTCATTCGCAGTAGCAGTAACGGGAGATGCCCCTCCTACGACGGGGCCGAAGAACTCGTCTACACCATTTGCTCTTCGGGACGTCAGGCGACCAAAGCTGTCTTGGGTCTGTTCACCCAACAGGATGGCTTCGTTCGGTGCGGTCGTACTCGAAATTGAAAGCCTAAGAGGATCGGGTGAGACAGAAAACTCCGAGAATTGTTGCTCAACAATACGATCATCAACGCGGTGCTTGGCCAGTCGCCCCCAATGATCATATTCGAACTCCTGAGTCCCCGAAACACCACTTACCTCTTGGATCAACTTTCTGATTTCACCTGAGGCGTTGTAGGCTAGAGTAGCACTGCCCATAGGGGTGAACGACTTGCCCTTGGTAATTCCATAGGTAGTTGAAACCAGGCGACCCTGAACATCAAAAATGTTTTCTTTGGTGAATGCTTCTTTACCAGCGACACGGCGCGCGAGCGTTTCGGTGTGTTTCGCTTGGTCCACGTGTTTCTCTATCGAAAAGGTACCGCTTGACCACAGCAGAGTTTCATCGGAATAGGAAACAGTCTGCTCGACCACATCGACTTCCTGGCCTGCTGCGTTCCAGAGCGACCGCCTGATATTGACAGCGTTCGTGTCGTGGCCGAACTGGTAATCGGTCCGAAATTCCATCAACTTTTTGTCGCCTGCGTCATAGTCGAATTCCTGGCGACAGCTCACTCGGCCCTCGAGATCATACTTCTGAGCAGACAGTTTCAGCCAATCGGCTTCACCGCGCGTCAACCATGTTTCCAGGATCTGACCTTGCGCATCGGCTACAACCCGTGTCCCGCAACCCGAGTCGGTAGTCATCAGGCGATAGCTTGACAGCCCGTCGCTTGTGTAAGTCACCGCATGATCCCACACCTCATGTCTTTCACCCGTGCTGACACATTCCTTCTTCAAAATTCCTGCCTTGTCATATTCCCAGGTCTCAGTGCTCTCGTCACCCAGCGACCGCTCATACAGTCTTCCCGTCAGCTCTGACCGGGTAACACTCGATTTGCGCGCCAGTTGCTGAGCGACACTGAGCGCTACGGTTTTCTTGATCTTGCGTGTTGAAAGGAAATCGCGTTCTGTACTGAACACGCTTGTCAGCAGGGAAGATGCTTTTTGGACACCTTTGTCATCCAGCAGGCAGTTGAGCGTCTTTGCCGGCATGCCGAACCCGGGGTTGTTCTCATCGGTCTCATAAACGATGGTCTCGAGGCGCATCTTGCCATCGACCCAAGGCGTCGACAGTTTGAAACCGATACCGTTGAGCTTGCTTTGCTCGACCAAGCTGTCTTCAAGGCCTTTGAGCATTGATTCGACAGACGCCTTTTCATCTGGATCTTTAGTCGATGAGGCTTTTTTGTCGAGAAGACGCTTGTAAGGTTTGGCGTAAGCTGCTGCGATCTCATACTGAGTTTTGGAAATATCGACCCGCTCAAACTTCGGATCACGCACGGTCAGCCGGGTGCACTGCCGGACGAGGTCCGGCTGCTTCAATCCCTCCTGTTTGATGGGTGTGCACGCTTCATACCCATAGTAGGTCAAGCTCAACGCCTGCAGGGTATTCCCCACGCGTTTCGATACCAATTCCGATTCCACGTGATTGCAATATCCTGCGGTACTACCGGGATAGTTTAGATCAACCGGCAAATTGAACGCTTCCTGAGCATAACGGCTACCCACATTTGAGACGGACACACCATAGGTGGTGTCATCGTGCCACGTCAGACCCTTGTTTCCGAAAATAAGGAATCCCCAGCCGACCGGGTTGGCGTAGTCGACGGCGGCAAAAAACCATTTAGAGAAAAAGTTTTTTGCATTGATAGTGCTGACCCGTTTGTTTTCCGCGGCCAGGCTATAGAGATGGTAGTCGTTATAATATGTCCATTCTGTCACCAAATCGCCATGCTCGCGAGCAATGAGATTTCCCATCACGTCAAAGGTCAAGATGATGCGTTCGACTTCTTCAGCGTTTTTCAAACGCGTGGTCACCAGCCTTAGCCGATTATTCACATCGTCATGTTCTACCTCACGCTTCACTTCGTATGTGGTATCCCCGATCACACTCGTCGATGAAATCAGCGTACCTTCATGGTAGGTGCTTTTATAATTCGCCAATACGATAGGCACACGTTTCTTGTCGCTATCCAAACGATGTCCGCGGGAGCAAGTAATCGTCGTTTCACGCGTTGCCTTGGTGTCATCCGTAAGATACGAAAATTCCGTCACGAACCCATCGCCTGAAGCCTGCCCAGGGCGAAGCAGGTTTTGCGACTTGAGCTTCTCATCGCTGAATACTAAATCCAATGTATTTATCAACACCGGCGCCGCATCATCGCCAAATACTTTGAGCAACTCAACTCGATTGATTCTGCTCTTGGTGCCGCTTAGGCGATGAATGATTCCTGTTTCCTGGGCGCTGCCCGTTGACTGAGTAATCTCGACCTGCTCGTCGGCAAAGGCAAGCATGAAGTCTGCCTGGTCATCCGTGTCAGGAAATAGACATATCTTGTGAATACAACCGGCTAACCAATCGACTTTAAGTAGCGTGCCGTGCGCATCACTGATCGATTGTAGTTTCGGTGCCGATGCCTCGTCTGCCCACGTTAAGGTCATTTTTCGCCCAAGGGGCGTAACAATGTTCTTGAGCAGCGCGTTACCATAGTTCCCCTCGTTATGAGTACGACATAGATCGAATACGAACAGTGCACCGTTGGCGGTAGTGACCGTGACCATCGAATGTTTGTTGAAGCCTTTTGTCGCGCCAGTGTCCGCGACATGCTTGCTGAGTGCCTCCAGGTATTTCTCTGCATCCACCTGATAACCGTTATCTCGTGCAAGCCCGTCCTGTCCAACCTTTACAGAATCGATGAGCCCCTCAAGGACGCGCAAATTCGAAAGTGTAAGCCTCGTCGTTGATGCGTTGAGCCCTCCCCAGTACAAGGACCATGTACCGTGCGGGAGAAAAGTGATGTCTCGCCCGGGCAATTCGCACGACAGCGACAGCGCGAATCGACCGTCTTGGTCGCCCAATATTTTTGCAACTGGCAACGTGAACGTCGCGTGTCCGGAAAGCTGGTCAACAGTAACCGTGTCCAAGCCCATGAGCATATCGTTCATCACCAAACCTCCGACGCGTTGATCTAACGACCGGACATCGACCTCGGTCAGCTGTACGACTATTCAGGGCTCACTCAGCGAAAAAAACTACTGACAAAAATGTCAGGCGCGGATAGCGACTCCGGCCATCAAGACATGATTGTGCCGCGCGCATTGGCGGGAGCAGATGGCCGCCAGAAGTGCTGGTGAATGTGTCGATCCACGGCTTGGGCGGCCAGACCAGCTCTGCGACTTGCTCAGCCTGCGATGGCCCTTGCGAGTGAGCCAACCTCAGCGATCGCGCGACGTATACTCTAAGCTCGCGCAACTCCCACACAACTCCTTGCTGCGCGGCTACCCATCCCGCTCAGGCGGAAAAAAAACCTAAGTGATAGGAGTTCACCCTCATCTTGGTTCTCTGCAAGGTCTGCGCAAGGGTAGAATGCGCAAAACCTGGAGCCCAGATGAACCAAGAACGCCAGCCCGCAAGCGATCACGACGCCATCACCGATGCGGCTGCGCACTGGTGCATGCGCCTGCACGCCGATGACTGCACCCGCGCCGAGCGGCAAGCGTTCGAGACCTGGCTGCAGGCCGACCCGCGGCATGCCGAGGAGTACCAGGCCATCGCCGTCATCTGGCAGGCTGCCGAGCAGTTGCCGCGTCCGCAGGTGCACCTGGCGTATAACCCGCCCTATCGATCTCCACCGCTGCGTTATCGTCTGCGGCGCCTGGTGCCGACCTTCGCCTGCGCCCTGCTGGCCCTGCCGCTGGCCGGCTGGATCGGCTGGGAACAGGGCTGGCTGCCCAATCACTACGAGCACTTCAAGACCACCGACGCGCAACAGACGGTGCAACTGAGTGACGGCAGCAGCGTCGAGCTGAACCTCAACAGTGAGCTGCGCTATTTCAACTTCAAGGACCAGCGCAAGGTCACCCTGGTCGACGGTGAAGCGTTCTTCAAGGTCGCCCACGACAGCCAGCACCCGTTCATCGTGCAGGCCGGACGCGGCCAGACCCGTGTCACCGGAACCCAGTTCAACGTGTGGAAGTATCAGGATCAGGTCAAGGTGACCTTGGTGCAAGGTTCGGTGCTGGTCAGCAGCGACGGCGACGGCGGCTACCGCCTCGGGCCTGGCATGCAGGCCAGCTATCGCCTGGGCGACTTCGAGCCGCAGCTGGCGCAAAGCCCCGACCAGGACAACAGCCTGGCCTGGCGCAGCGGCAAGCTGGTGCTCGACAACATCAGCCTGCAACAGGCCCTGCCGATCATCAACCGCTACCTCGACAAGCCGCTGCGGGTCGCCGATGAGCACACCGGCAAGATCCGCATCAGCGGCGTGTACAACACCCGCGACATCGGGCGCATGGTCGCGGCGCTGCCCAAGGTGCTGCCGGTCTACCTGACCCGCAGCAAGGACGGCGGCACGGTGCTCAACCGCATCTCGCCGCCACCGCCGCGCGGCTGAACCCTAGAGCAGCATGGCCGCCGCCCAGCCGAATGCTAGCAGCGGCAGGTTGTAGTGAATGAAGGTCGGCACCACGGTATCCCAGATGTGATGGTGCTGGCCGTCGACATTGAGCCCCGAGGTCGGCCCGAGGGTCGAATCGGAGGCCGGCGAGCCGGCATCGCCCAAGGCGCCTGCGGTGCCGACGATGCACACCGTGGCCAGCGGGTCGAAGCCCAGTTGCACGCACAGCGGCACGAAGATCGCCGCGAGAATCGGCACGGTGGAGAACGACGAGCCGATGCCCATGGTCACCAGCAAGCCCACCAGCAGCATCAGCAGTGCGCCAACGCCTTTGCTGTGGTCGATCCACTGGGCGGCGGCCTCGACCAGCGCCTTGACCTCACCCGTAGCCTTCATCACTTCGGCGAAGCCTGAGGCGGAAATCATGATGAAGCCGATCATGGCCATCATCTTCATGCCCTCGGTGAACAGGTCATCGGTGTCCTTCCAGCGCACGATGCCCGACAGCGAGAAAATCAGAAAACCGACCATGGCGCCGATGATCATCGAGTCGAGCCACAGCTGCACGACGAACGCCGCCAGAATCGCCAGGCCCGCCACCAGCAGGGTCAGCGGGTTGTACTGCACCGCCACCTGCTCGACCTGCTCGATGCGCGCCAGGTCGTAGTCGCGTTTCTTGCGGTAGCTGAACAACACCGCCACCAGCAGCCCGACGAGCATGCCGGCAGCGGGCAGCGCCATGGCGTGGGTGACGTTGACCCCGCTCACATCGACCCCGGCGCGGGCCACATTGGCCAGCAGAATCTGATTGAGGAAGATGTTGCCAAAACCCACCGGCAGGAAGATGTACGGCGTGATCAGGCCGAAGGTAATGACGCAGGCGATCAGCCGGCGATCGATGCGCAGGCGGGTCAGCACGTACAGCAGCGGCGGTACCAGCAAGGGAATGAAGGCGATGTGGATCGGCAAGATGTTCTGCGATGACACCGCCACCACCAGCATCAGGCCGATCAGCAACCACTTGACCTTGCCACCCTCGGCATGGCCTTGGCGGTCAATCATCGCCAGCGCCCGGTCGGCCAGGGCATGGGCCAGGCCGGACTTGGCAATCGCGACCGCGAAAGCACCGAGCAAGGCGTAGGACAACGCCACCGTGGCACCGCCACCCAGGCCACCATTGAAGGCCTGCAGCGTGCCTTCGATGCCCAGGCCGCCAACCAACCCGCCGACCAGCGCGCCGATGATCAGGGCGATGACCACGTGCACGCGGGACAGGCTGAGGATCAGCATGATGCCGACCGCAGCAATGACTGCATTCATTTCTCGAACTACCTCGTTGCGACAGACAAAAAACCGCCACCGGCGCGGGTCTGCTTGCGCAGGGCCGGAAAAGGCAGGTCGTTATTGGAGGGCGCACACTCTGAAGCAGCCCCGCGCGCTTGTCAAAGCGCGCGGGCCAGACCTGCTGATACGGTTTTCTTGAACGGCTGAATAAAGAAAGCCGGGGCCTCGTCGATACAGATGCGTGTCCCAACCCGTTTTCACGAGACTACCCCCATGCCCCTGCGCCAATTGTCCATCCAATGGAAGATCACCCTGCTGGCAGGCCTGTGCCTGGCCAGCATCGTCACCCTGCTGGTTGGCCTGTCGCTGTACCGGATGAATGCCAGCGCCGGGCTGGTGGAAGCGAGCAGCATGCAGATGCTCGGCAAGGTCGCCCAGGCCCGCCTGGAAGCGCAGAGCGAGGCCCAGGGCCTGAATGTCAGCCGCCAGTTCATGGATGCCTACCAATACGGCGCCGGTGTCAGTCGCCAGGTCATGCTCATTCGCGAACAGGCGCGCAAGCGTCAGATCGAGGCGCGCGACCTGCGCCAGGATCTGACCGAGCAGGTGCACAAGGCATTGCAGGGCAATCCCGAACTGCTCGGCTTCTCGCTGGTGTTCGAACCCAACGCCCTCGACCAACGTGACAGCCAGTTCGCCGGTGACGATGCCCTGGGCAGCAACGCCGAGGGTCGCTTCGCCTTGTACTGGTCGCAGCCACGCCCCGGCCAGCTGACCGCCATGGCGCTGCCGGAAAAAGACATGGCCGACACCAGCATCGGCCCCAGCGGCGAGCCGGCCAACACTTGGTGGGTGTGCCCGCACAGCACCGCCAAGGTGTGCATCAGCGAACCCTACTTCTATGCCATCGATGGCCAGCAGGTGCTGATGACCAGCATCGTCTTCCCGCTGATCGAAGGCGGCAAGGTGATCGGTACGCTGTCCACCGACATCAACCTCAACAGCCTGCAGGCGATCAGCGAACGGGCCAGTGCCGGGTTGTACGAAGGCCGTACCACGGTGGGCATTCTCAGCCCGGCCGGCCTGCTGGCTGGCTACAGCGCCGACGCCAGCAAGCTGTCGCAGCGCTACGAGCAGGTCGACCCGGCGCAAGGCGCAGAGCTGGTGCGCAACCTCAGCCAAGGCCAGGCGCAGCAGGTGGTCGAACATGAAGATCGGCTTAAGGTGCTGACCCGCTTCCAGCCGGTACCGGGTAGCAAGCCCTGGGGTGTGCTGCTGGATCTGCCAAAAAGCGTGCTGACCGCGCCGGCCGAAGCGCTCAAGAACGAACTCGACACCGTCAACACCCAAGGCATGCTGCTGCAACTGGCGCTCGGCGTGGCAGCGGCGCTCGCTGGCCTGCTGCTGGTCTGGCTGCTCGCCCGTGGCGTGACCCGGCCGATTCTCGGTGTGGCGGCGATGCTCAAGGACATCGCCAGTGGCGAAGGCGACCTGACCCGCCGCCTGACCTACGACAAGCGCGACGAACTCGGCGAGCTGGCCGGCTGGTTCAACCGCTTCCTCGACAAGCTGCAACCGACCATTGCCGAGGTCAAGCAGTCGGTGCAGGCCGCGCGCGGCACCGCTGACCAGTCGGCAGCCATCGCCAGCCAGACCAGCGCCGGCATGGAGCAGCAGTACCGCCAGGTCGATCAGGCCGCCACCGCCTCCCACGAAATGAGCGCCACCGCCCAGGACGTCGCGCGCAGCGCCGCCCAGGCGGCGCAAGCTGCCCGTGAAGCAGACCTGGCCACCCGCGAGGGGCTGTCGGTGATCGAGCGCACCACCCAGAGCATCGACACCCTGGCCGCCGACATGAGCACGGCCATGGGCCAGGTGGTCGGCCTGGCGCAGAACAGCGACAAGATCGGTTCGGTGCTCGAGGTGATTCGCTCGATTGCCGAGCAGACCAACCTCCTCGCCCTCAACGCCGCCATCGAAGCTGCCCGTGCCGGTGAGGCCGGACGTGGCTTCGCGGTGGTCGCCGACGAAGTGCGCAACCTCGCCCGGCGCACCCAGGAGTCGGTAGAAGAGACCCGTCAGGTGATCGAAGCCCTGCAAGCCGGCACCCAGGAAGTGGTCGGCGCCATGCAAGGCAGCCACCAGCAGGCGCAAGGCGGTGTCGAGCAGGTGTCAGCGGCAGTCACCGCGTTGCAGCGCATCGGCCAGGCGGTATCGGTAATTACCGACATGAACCTGCAGATCGCCAGCGCCGCGGAAGAACAGAGCGCGGTGGCCGAAGAGATCAACAGCAACATCGCCACCATTCGCGACGTCACCGAGTCGCTCTCCGGCCAGGCCAACGAATCGGCGCGGGTCAGCCAGTCGCTCAACCAACTGGCCAACCAGCAGCAAGGGCTGATGGATCAGTTCCGCGTCTGACGCGCGTTGCCTAGGCGCCGCCGGCCAGCGCCGCGCGACGCCGACGGCAAACCTCACGCCACAGGCTGATCAACAGCAACAGCCCACCGGCGACCCCCAATGTGAGTGGCGCACCCAGGTGCGTCGCCGCCACGCCCGCCAGCAAGCCGCCGATCGCCTCGAAGCCGAAGCGCAGGGCAATGTAGAACGACACCACCCGCCCACGCAGCGCACTCGGCGCGCCGCTTTGCAGTTGCATGTTGGTGCTGACGTTGCTGACGGTGATGCCAAAGCCCAACAGGCCCAGGGCCAGCAGCGCCACCACCAGCGGCGCCGGTGCGGCCAGCCCGAGCAGGCCTGCCGCGCAGAACAAGGCGCCAGCGAAGATGAAACGTTGCAGGCGCGATGCCGAGCCACTGAACGCCAGCACCAGGGTGGCGAGAAACGCCCCCGCCCCCGCCGCGCCCCAGAGCCAGCCCAACGTTTGCGCATCGCCCTGGTACACCGCCTTGGCGAGGATCGGCAGCAGCGCGGTGTAGCACGAGGCAAGCACGTTCACCACCACCACGCTGACCATCAGCCGGCGCACTTCGAGGGTTTGCCACAAGTAGCGCAGGCCCTCGCGGAACACCTCGCCAGTGGAGCCGCTGGCTTTGCTGCCGGGCTTGCCACGCACCTTGAGCAAGCCAACCAGCAGCCCGGAAAACGCCAACGCTGTGAGGGCGAAACACACGGCCTCGCCGGCCCAGGCGATCAGCACCCCGGCGAGCGGCGGGCCGACGAAGCGCGCGGCGTTGATCAGCATGGCGTTGAGCACCAGCGCGTTGGGCAGATCGGCCGGGTCGGCGACGAAGCTTGCGATCAACGACTGACGCAGCGGCGTTTCAAAGGCATTGAGCAGGCCCAGCAACAGCGCCATGGCCAGAATGCTGCGGGCATCGAGCCAGTGCCCATAGGCAAGCACGGCCAGGGCCAACGCCTGCAACGCCAGGATCGACTGCACGATGATCAACAGGCGGCGTTTGTCGTGGCGATCGGTCCAGGCACCGGCGATCGGGCCGATCAGCAATTGCGGTGCCAGGCTGACGAAGGCAATGGCGCCGAGCAGCGCCGCGGACCCGGTGAGGTGATAGGCCAGCCAGGACAACGCCACCTGCTGTAGCCATTTGCCGAGGGTGGAGATGGCCTGACCGCTGAAGTAGACCTGAAAGTCGCGATGGGCCAGGGCCCGCACAGCGGCGGGCCAGGTGCGGCGGGAAGTGGGACGTGACTCTGGCAAACGATTCCTCCGAATGGGTCAGCGGGCGCCTGCCAGGCCTGGTTCGCACATCAGGCTTCAGGGCAGCAGACAGCCCTTTTTCTTCAGCGACTCCAACACCCAGCTGCGGTCGTTGGTGCCTTGGGCGATCTGCTCGAGCTGGTGCTGCTCGGCGGCGTGCTTGGCGGCCGCGCGGTCGTACACCTCAGCCACCTGATCGAACGGTACGCAGAGCAGACCATCGTCATCGCCAATCACCAGGTCGCCCGGCTCGATCACCATACCATCGATGGCGATCGGCACATTGATCTCGCCGGGGCCATCCTTGTACGGGCCGCGATGGGAAATGCCGGCGGCGAACATCGGGAAGTCAGCCGCGCCGATGGCGCCGGCATCACGAATCGCGCCGTTGATGACGATCCCGGCCACACCGCGCTTGATGGCGTAGGCCACCATCATCTCGCCGATCAGGGCGTTGGACAGGTCGCCGCCAGCATCCACCACCACCACGTCGCCGGGCTCGGCGATGTCCAGGGCGTAATGCAGCATGAGGTTGTCACCCGGACGAGCCTTGACGGTCAGCGCGGCGCCGGCCAGCACCCCGGCGCGGTGCATCGGACGAATCCGTGCTCCGCCTGCGGTCATGCGGTTCATCGAATCGCTGACGTTGGCCACCGGCACTTCGCGGTAGCGCTCCACCCACTCGGCGTCGACTTTGCGCGCACGCTGCAAGACCCTGAATCCAATGCTCATGTGACGTACCTCTATTGATGTTATTCGATGTCGCTAGCGTAAGACCTAAGCGTTTTTTCAGAATGTCATTTCATTTAACGCAATGCAATACGCACCGATCCAGCAAAATGACCATTCGTGCCTTTTGTAATTATCGATATTGCAACGTCGTTTCATTAGAAGTAGTGTTGGCGCGTCCCGATGTCGCACCCCGACATCTGCGCCACTCATAAGAACAAGGTAACGACCATGACCAGAACCGTTCTGCTGACCGGGCCCGCGCTTGCCGCCGATGCCATGCGCCTGGCCGAAAGTGAAGGCGTACGGGTGATCCCCACCACGCCGTACCTGCCTGCCGATGAACTCGAAGCGATCATCCGCGCCGAGCAGCCCGACGCCATCATCGTGCGCCAGGGCGAACTGACCGAGGCGATGATCGCCGCCTCCAGCAAGCTCAAGGTGATCGCCAAGCACGGCGTGGGCTACAACACCATCGACATCAAGGCTGCGGCTGCCCGCGGCATTCCGGTGACCATCGCGGTCGGCGCCAACGCCCAGTCGGTGGCCGAACACGCCTTCGCCCTGCTGTTCAGCGTGGCCCGGCAGACCGCCCTGCTCGATGCACGCATGCGCGACGGACACTGGGACAAGGCCTCGGCCAATGGTGTCGAGCTGTTCGGCAAGACCCTCGGCCTGGTCGGCCTGGGTTCGATCGGCAGCATTCTCATGGACCTGGTGGCGCCCTTGCAGATGAAGGTCAAGGTCTACGATCCGTTCCTGCAGCAGCTGCCTCAGCGCGAGCATGTCGAGCGCGAAGAGGATTTCGATCGACTGCTCAGCGAAAGCGATATCATCAGCCTGCATTGCCCGCTGACCGACACCAACCACAACCTGATCGGTGCCCAGCAGCTTGCGCGAATGCGCCCAGGCAGCATCCTGATCAACACCGCCCGCGGTGAGCTGATCGACACCGCTGCGCTGGTCGCCGCGCTGAGCGAGCGGCGTATCGGCGGTGCCGGCCTGGACACCTTCAACCCCGAGCCACCGCCTGCCGACAGCCCGCTGTGGGGCCTGCCGACGCTGGTCGCGACGCCGCACGTCGGCGCCAACACCAGCGAATCGCGTGACCGCGTCGGCCTGGTCGCGCTCAGGCAGATCTTCGCCGCGTGGGCGGGCAGCGAGCTTGACCCACGCTGCGTGGTCAACCGCCAGTTGCTCGGCCACTGAACACCCTGCGCGCACCCGCCACACGGGTGCGTTTTCGCTTCGCGTGACTCCAGCAAAAATAACAATTGGAGAGCCCCATGACTGCAACCGCCGCCCCCATCAGCGAACTCGAACGCAGCACCATGCGCCGGGTCGCCTGGCGCATCCTGCCGTTTCTCATCGTCTGCTACCTGATCGCGATCATCGACCGCGGCAACATCGGCATGGCCTCGCTGCAAATGAACGAAGACCTCGGCCTCACCGCCAAGGTCTTCGGCTTTGCCAGCAGCCTGTTCTTCTTCGCCTACTTCCTCGTCGAAGTGCCCAGCAACCTGGCCATGCAGCGCTACGGCGCGCGCATCTGGATCGCCCGGATCATGGTGACCTGGGGCCTGATCTCGGCCGGCACCGCATTCGTCACCGGCGCCAACTCGCTGTACGTCATGCGCTTTCTGCTCGGCGCCGCTGAAGCCGGGTTCTTCCCAGGCGTGCTGCTGTACCTCACCTACTGGCTGCCAGCGGCCTACCGTGCGCGCATGGTGGCAATCTTCATGGTGGCCATTCCGGCGGCCAACTTCATCGGCTCGCCGCTGTCTGGCCTGCTGTTGAGCCTGGACGGCTGGATGGGCATGCGCGGCTGGCACTGGCTGTTCATCATCGAGGGCGTGCCGGCAGTGCTGCTCGGTATCGCCTGCCTGTTCGTGCTCACCGACCGTCCCGAACAGGCCAAATGGCTGAGTGATGAGCAGCGCGGCTGGCTGATCCAGCGCCTGGCCACCGAGTCGGCGAAGAAGACCGCCATTGGCCACATTTCGCTGTGGAAGCTGCTGCGGCACAAGGACATCTGGATTCTGGCGTTGATCTACTCCGGCGCATCCGCCGCCGGCAGCACCATGAGCGTATGGGCGCCGCAGCTGCTCAAGACCTTCGGCCTGACTTCCATGCAGATCGGTCTGGTCAACGCCATTCCATACGGCATTGCCTCGGTGCTGATGATCATCTGGGGACGCAGCTCGGACCGTACCGGCGAGCGTCGCTGGCACACCGCGATGACCATGCTGCTGATTGCCGCAGGCCTGCTGATGACCCTGTTCACCTCGTCGCTGCCGGCGACCATCGTCATGCTGACAATGGTTCTGGTCGGCGCCTACTCGATGAAGGGGCCGTTCTGGGCACTGGTGTCCGGGTGGCTGTCGTCTTCCACGGCTGCGGCAGGCCTGGCTGCGGTGGGTGCCCTGGCCAACCTGATCGGCGGCGGCATCATGGTCAACGCCTATGGCGCCATCCACGACGCCACCGGCAGCTACGCCATCGCCCTGATGCCGCTGGCGACGCTGTGCACCATCGCCGGGATCATGGTGCTGGTGATCGGCCGCAAGCGCCAGCGTGAGCAGGCGCAGATGGCAGACGCAGCCACCGTCAAGTAACTCCTGCCGCGTTGAACCGATGCCCACGCTGCGCCGTGGGCATCGTTGTTTCGACCCACAACAATAAGGACCAGAACATGTCTTTGACCCGCCGCCGCTTCATTCAGGCCGGTAGCGCCCTGGGCGCCCTCGCCTCGTTCGGCGCCTTGGCGAAAACGCCCTTCAGCCTCGGCGACCAGCCGCCGCGACTGATACCTCCGGCTGGCAGCGTCGACTGCCACATGCACCTGTACGACAGCCGTTTTCCCACTGCCGCCGACGCCACTCTGTTCCCGCCCGACGCCTCCCTGGCCGACTACCAGCAGTTGCAACAGCGGCTGGGCCTGACGCGCATGGTCATCGTCACGCCTTCTACCTACGGCACCGATAATCGCATCATGCTCGATGGCCTCGCGCGCAGCCATGGGGCTGCGAGGGGTGTCGCGGTGGTCGATCGCGACATCAGCGACCAGGCTTTGCAGGCGATGGACAACGCGGGCGTACGCGGCATCCGTTTCAACCTCAGCGTGGGCGGTGCCGCGCTGGAGGGTCTCGAACCCCTGGCGGCGCGGGTGCAGGAGCTGGGCTGGCACGTGCAGTTGGCAACCGGCCCGCGCCTGGCGGAACTGGCAGAGCGTCTGAGCAAACTGCCGGGCAAGCTGGTGATCGACCATTTTGGCCATGTACCCCAGCCAGAGGGTGTCGACTCGGCTGCCTTCGCCGCTCTGCAACGGCTGCTCGATCAGGGCAATACCTGGGTCAAGCTGTCTGCGCCGTACCTGCGCTCACAGGTCGGCGCACCGAGTTATGCGGACGTGGGCAAGGTGGCGCGGGCGCTGGTCGAGCGCAATGTCGAGCGACTGCTCTGGGGCAGCGACTGGCCGCATCCAACCTTGCCGGTGGATGGCAAGCCGGATGATGCGGCGATTTTCGATTTGCTGTCGGTGTGGGCACCAGAGCCGCGCGCGCAGGCACTGATCCTGCGCGACAACCCGGTGTCACTGTACGGCTTCTGAAGCCTCGCCTGCGCGCGTCTCGGTGCCCTTGCAACCGAGGCTGCGCATCAGCTCACGGGCGGTGACGAGCATGGTGTGCTTCAAGGTTTCGGCGGTTTCCTCGGTGAGCCGGCTGGCGGGTCCGGAAACCACCAGCGCGCCCATCAGCTCGTGCTGTGCACCGTAGATCGGCAAGGCGATCGATGCGGCATGGGGGTCGGTGGCGCCACGCGAGTAGTACGGTTTTTCCAGCGCCATGCCCACCGCATAGGCGGCGCGCAGCGCCTGGGCGCCGGCGGCTTCGTCCATCGGGCGCATGTCGCCGGGTTGCAGGTGCAGGCGCAGCCGGTGGGTCGAGTTGACCCGGTACTGGCACATCCGATAAGCGCCATGGCGCACATAGAACGAAGCCGTTTCGCCGGTCAGCTCGGATAATTGGTGCAGGCGCGGCATGACGTGCCGCTCCAGGTCCAGCGCTTCCTGGTACACCGCATTGAGGCGCATGACCTCACTGGCCAGCTGGTAGCGGCCATCGGCCATGCGGGTAATGAAACCGTGATTTTCCAGAGAAACCATCAAGCGCATGATGGTGCTCTTGATCAGGCCGGTGCGCTCGACCAGCTCGACCAGGCTCAACGCCGCATCACCGATGCGAAACGCCGTGAGCACGGTCAGAACCCGATCAGCCGAAGCCACACCATTCACCGCTGGACGCGGCCGCGCTTTTACCATTGGACAAACCTCTGCTGCTGGAAGTGGGTAGGTGCCGCGCCTGCAGGATTGAACTGCGCCCCGAATGCTGGACACCTGCCCAACCATCCGGGGCAGCAGCGACTCAATCGGCGAGCCGCCAGGTCGTCGTGCCTTTGCTGTCTTCCAGCACCACGCCCAAAGCCGTGAGTTGATCGCGAATGCGGTCGGACTCGGCCCAGTTCTTCTCGCTGCGCGCTTGCAGGCGCGCGGCGATCAGCGCTTCGACCTCGGCCGCATCGACCTTGCTTTCGGCACCGGCCCGCAGGAACTGGTCGGCGTCCAGTTGCAGCACGCCAAGCACATCGCCCAGCTCGCGCAGACGCCCGGCAAGACCAGCAGCGGCCTGTGGGTCGCTGTCGCGCAGGCGGTTGATTTCGCGCACCAGGTCGAACAGCACGGCGCAGGCTTCAGGGGTGCCGAAGTCGTCGTTCATCGCCGTGGCAAAGCGCTCGACGAACGCCTCACCGCCCTGGGCGGCCACACGCGGCAGGCCGCGCAGCGCGTGGTAGAAGCGCTCCAGCGCAGCCTTGGCGTCGCGCAGGCTGTCTTCTGAGTAGTTGATGGCGCTGCGGTAATGGCTGGCCACCAGCAGATAACGCACCACCTCGGGGTGGTACTTGGCCAGCACATCGCGAATGGTGAAGAAGTTGTTCAACGACTTGGACATCTTCTCGCCATTGATACGGATCATGCCGCAGTGCATCCAGGCATTGGCGTAGGGCTTGCCGGTGGCCGCCTCGCTCTGCGCGATCTCGTTCTCGTGGTGCGGGAATTCCAGGTCGCTGCCGCCGCCATGGATGTCGAAGCTCTCGCCCAGGCAGCAGGTGGACATCACCGAGCACTCGATGTGCCAGCCTGGCCGGCCAGCGCCCCACGGCGATTCCCAGCTCGGCTCGCCGGGCTTGGCGCCCTTCCACAGGACGAAGTCGAGCGGGTCCTGTTTGGCTTCACCCACTTCGATGCGCGCGCCGATGCGCAGGTCTTCGATCTTGCGCCGCGACAGCTTGCCATAGCCGACGAACTTGCCGACGCGGTAGTACACGTCGCCGTTGCCAGGGGCGTAGGCGTAACCCTTGTCGATGAGGGTCTGGATCATCGCGTGCATGCCGGGAATGTGATCGGTGGCACGCGGTTCCTGGTCGGGGGGCAGGATGTTCAGGCGGCGTTCGTCTTCGTGCATGGCATCGATCATGCGCGCGGTCAGCTCATCGAAACGCTCGCCGTTGTCGTTGGCGCGGTTGATGATCTTGTCGTCGATGTCGGTGATGTTGCGCACGTAGGTCAGCTCATAGCCGCTCTTGCGCAGCCAGCGGGTGACCAGGTCGAAGGCCACCATGCTGCGGCCGTGGCCCAGGTGGCAGTAGTCGTACACGGTCATGCCGCAGACGTACATGCGCACCTTGTTGCCATCGAGCGGTTTGAAGGCTTCTTTTTGCTTGCTCAGGGTGTTGTAGACGGTAAGCACGACGGTTCCTCAGCTGCCCCAGGAGTCACGCAGGGTGACGGTGCGGTTGAACACCGGACGGCCAGGCTGGCTGTCCTTCAGGTCGGCGCAGAAATAGCCTTCTCGCTCGAACTGGAAGCGGTCTTCAGGTTCGGCCTGGGCCAGCGACGGCTCGGCGCGGCAGCCTTGCAGCACTTGCAGCGAGTCGGGGTTGATGTTGTCGAGGAAGCTGCCGCCGTCTTCGGTTTTCTCCGGGTTCGGCGAGCGGAACAGACGGTCGTACAGACGCACTTCGCATTCGACGCTGGCAGCCGCCGGGACCCAATGGATCACGCCCTTGACCTTGCGCCCTTCGGGGTTCTTGCCCAGGGTGTCCGGGTCGTACGAGCAACGCAGCTCGATGACGTTGCCGTCGGCGTCCTTGATGGCCTCGTCGGCGCGAATCACGTAGCTGCCGCGCAGACGCACTTCACCCCCTGGCTCCAAGCGCTTGTAGCCCTTGGGCGGGGTCTCCATGTAGTCGTCGCGGTCGATGTACAGCTCGCGGGCGAAGGGCAAGGTGCGCACACCCATGTCTTCCTTGGGATGACGGGGCAATTCCAGCTGTTCGACCTGGCCTTCGGGATAATTGCTGATCACCACCTTCAGCGGCCGCAGCACGCACATGGCGCGGGGCGCGGTGCGGTCGAGGTCGTCACGGATGCTGAATTCGAGCATCGACATGTCGACCACGCCGTCGGAACGGTTGGTGCCGACCATGTCGCAGAAGTTGCGGATCGACGCCGGGGTGTAGCCGCGGCGGCGGTAGCCGGACAGCGTCGACATGCGCGGATCATCCCACGAGTCGACGTGTTTCTCGTCCACCAGCTGCTTGAGCTTGCGCTTGGAGGTGATGGTGTAGTTCAGGTTCAGGCGGCTGAACTCGTACTGGCGCGGATGCGCCGGCACCGGCAGGTTGTCGAGGAACCACTCGTACAGCGGGCGATGGCCTTCGAACTCCAGGGTGCAGATCGAGTGGGTGATGCCTTCGATGGCGTCGGACTGACCGTGGGTGAAGTCGTAGTTGGGGTAGATGCACCAGGTGTCGCCGGTCTGGTGGTGATGGGCATGGCGAATGCGGTAGAGGATTGGGTCGCGCAGGTTCATGTTCGGCGAAGCCATGTCGATCTTGGCCCGCAGTACACGCTCGCCATCCTTGAACTCGCCGGCTGTCATGCGCGCGAACAGGTCGAGGTTTTCAGCGACGCTGCGCTCGCGGAACGGGCTGTTCTTGCCCGGCTCGACCAGGCTGCCACGGTATTCCTTGGCTTGCTCGGGGGTCAGGTCGCAGACATACGCCTTGCCCTGCTCGATCAGCGCCACGGCCCAGGCGTGCAACTGGTCGAAATACTGCGAGGCGAAACGCACCGGGCCGGCCCACTGAAAGCCCAGCCACTGCACGTCACGCTGGATGGCGTCGATGTATTCCTGGTCTTCCTTGGCCGGGTTGGTGTCGTCGAACCGCAGGTGGCAGTCGCCGCCGAACGCCTCGGCCAGGCCGAAGTTGACGCAGATCGACTTGGCGTGGCCGATGTGCAGGTAACCATTGGGCTCTGGCGGGAAGCGCGTGACGATGCGCGAGTGCTTGCCCGAGTCCAGGTCGGCCTGAACGATTGGCCGCAGGAAGTTCGCAGGAGCGGCGGGGGCGCCTTTGGCAGCGGCGTTGGGCGCGTTGTCGGCAGTGGGCTTGCTCATAGGATCCTTGAATGCACGTGTCTGGCCCGGGTAGGCCGATTCAATCAAAACGCCTATCATAGCCGATGCAGTCAAGCGGCTGACAGCCGCTGGCCGCAATCGACCGCTATTTGTCACCCTTTGACCCATGGCATGGCACTGACAACGTGTCGCCAGGGTCAGAACCTGCGTCAGCTAACGGCACGCGCCCGGCGCAGCCCCATATTCACCTGCCTTGAAAAGCGAGTTTCTGCATGTCCAAAGTCAAACTGAGCACCAACCACGGCGACATCGTTCTGCAACTCAATGCCGAAAAAGCCCCGCAGACCGTCGAAAACTTCGTTCAGTACGTCAAGGACGGCCACTTCGACAACACCGTCTTCCACCGCGTCATCAAAGGTTTCATGATCCAGGGCGGCGGCTTCGAGCCTGGCATGAGCCAGAAGAAAACCCGCGCCAGCATCCAGAACGAAGCAGACAACGGCCTGAAGAACGTCAAGTACAGCATCGCCATGGCCCGCACCATGGAGCCGCACTCGGCCTCGGCGCAGTTCTTCATCAACGCCTCCGACAACGATTTCCTCAACCACAGCGGCAAGAACGTTCAGGGCTGGGGCTATGCCGTGTTCGGCGAGGTGATCGAAGGCCGTGAAGTGGTCGATGCCATCGAGAAAGTCGCCACCGGCTCCAGCGCAGGTCACCAGGACGTGCCGAAGGATGACGTGGTCATCGTCAAAGCCGAGATCATTGAGTGATTCTGCTGATCTCTGATCTGCATCTGCAAGAACAACGCCCGGACATTACCCGGGCGTTTCTCTCTCTGCTCGAAGGCCAGGCCCGCCAGGCGCAAGCCCTGTACATCCTCGGCGACTTCTTCGAAGCCTGGATCGGCGATGACGCCATGACCCCCTTCCAGCAGGGCATCTGCCAGGCGCTGCGCGCCTTGAGCGACAGCGGCACGGCCGTGTTCGTGATGCATGGCAATCGAGATTTCCTCATCGGCCAGGCGTTCTGCAAGGCCGCAGGCTGCACCCTGCTGGCCGACCCCAGCGTAGTCGAACTGGCCGGGCAACCGGTGCTGCTGATGCACGGCGACACCCTGTGCACCGGTGATGTGGCCTACATGAAGCTGCGCCGCTACTTGCGCAACCCGCTGACGTTATGGGTGCTGCGCCACCTGCCGCTGGCCACCCGTCAGCGCCTTGCGCGCAAGCTGCGCAGTGAAAGCCGTGCACAAGTGCGCATGAAGGCCAGCGACATCGTCGACGTCACGCCCGAGGAAGTGCCAAGGCAAATGGCTGCCCACGGCGTGCGCACGCTGATTCATGGCCACACCCACCGGCCAGCGGTACACCCATTGCAGGTTGCAGGTGAACCCGCGCAGCGCATCGTGCTGGGTGACTGGGACAGCCTCGGCTGGCTGGTGCAGGCCGATGAACAGGGCCTGCACCTGCGCTCGTTCGCCTTGTCCTGAGGCGAACGCGCGCACCGTGTTTACTTCGAGCCTGCCACCTGTGGCTGATCGTTTTCGCCGATGAGGTAGCTGCGGTAGTGCGGGTCGGCCTTGATCTGCGCCTCGCTGAACGGCAGCGGCGCCAGTTGCCTGGCTGCGAACGCGCGGGTCTGGTCGGCGAAATGCGCCGAAGCCGCTTCACTCGACAGCGAGAACGCCAGCAAACCCTGCGCCTGCGGACCCTGCTCGGTGAAGCTGACCACCTGCAAATAGCTGGTGCCGCCCACGACCAGGCGCTTGCCCGGCGCACTGGGCACGCTGACCATGGCGTTGTATATCCCAAGCGCCTGCGGCCCACCGGCCACCGGCGTGCCACTGGCGGCCTGCTGGATCTGCCCCCACTGCCCGTCTGCCGGCAAGCCTTGCGCCTGCACCTGCTGCAGCGAGGCCAGTGCCGCTTCGCGCAACAACGCGCGCACCGCCGCCTGCTCCACGGCAAGACCGCGCGGGGTGTGCTGCGGGTCAGCGGGGTCGAACGCCACGCGCCAGGCCTCGGGATGCTCTGCCAGGGCCTGGAAGATGTTCTGGAAGTGCACGAAGCCGATACCGCTCTCGGCGTTCGCCTTGCCGTTCCAGGCGCGCAGGCTGGCGCACAACTGAGCCAGATCCTGCTGCGCGCCGTCACACCACTGGCGCAGTTCGGGCAGCACCAGTTCAGCCAGGTACACGTCATCGTTCAGAACCAGATCACGTAGCGCCTGGGCATCGAGCCGCGCAGAGCCGTGCAAGCGATTCAAGGCAAAGCGGCTGCGCAACCCCAGCGGCTGGTCGGCGCGACTGACCAGCGGCGAGAAACCAGTCAGAGGGTGCGCTGGATTGACCATCCATGCCGAGTCGTTGGAGTTCTGCACAAAGTCCCGGCGCATCAGGCTGGGCAGTTGGCTGGCCGGAAAAATGCCCGGCTGCGCGGCCTGCGCATCGACTTTCCAGGCGCAGGCGCTGCGCGACCCGTCGAGCACCACCAGTGGGCCGTCCGCGGCCGGGTCACTGCATCGAGCCAGCAACGCATCGTCCACGTACGGCACCACCGATTGGTTCAGGTACAGCGCCTGGCCACCCTCGTCCACCGCCAGGGTGTTGACCCATGGGATGCCTTGGGTCTGGCTCACCGAACGTTGCAGCGCGGCGAGGCTGCCTGCGCGGTTGATCTGATCCCACTGCTGCAGCACGCGGGTGTTGTCGAGATTGGCGTCACGCAGGGCGTAGGCGTGATGCTGGTCCCAGTCGAGCTTGCCGGGCCACTGCAGCAGCGGTCCGAACTGCGAGCTGTAGAGCTGGCGTTCGACCTGGCGCAAGGTGCCATCGGCCTGTTTCACGGTGACGCTCAGGCGCTGGGTCTGCAAAGGCCTGGATACGCCATCGAGCAGGTAGCGTGTCGGGTCCTTGGGGTCGAGCTGCAAACGGTACAGGGTGAAATGCCGGGAGGTGTCGACGGTGTGCGTCCAGGCCAGGTGCCGGTTGAAGCCGATGTTGATCATTGGTAGGCCCGGCAGCGCCGCCCCCATTACATCCAACTGCCCCGGTATGGTCAGGTGCATCTGATAAAAGCGCAGGCCACCGAGCCAGGGAAAATGCGGGTTGGCCAGCAGCAGGCCGCGACCGTTGGCCGAGCGCTGCGAGCCGACCGCGATGGCGTTGCTGCCGCGCTCGCTGGCAAAACGCTGCTGGCGGGCCAAGGCGCTGGCGAAGCGAGACTCATCGGGCCGGGCGGCGAGGCCTGGAGGTGCCGCCGCAACCAGGGCTTCGGCGAACTGTCCGGCGCCGCCCTCGGCAAGCATGCGTCGAGTCAGCTTGACCAGATCGAGGCTGGTGATTGGCCGCAACCCCTCGCCGGCGGCGCATTCAGCGGGCAAGCCGGCAGCTCGACGTTCGGCGAGAATGCGGTTGAAGCCGCTGGCGTAGCCTTCCAGCAGCGCGCGTACCTGGGCCGGTTGCGCCTGCAGGAACGCGTCCACCGCTTGAGGCGAGTTAAGCCAGGTGAAGAACAGGTCGCTGTCGAGGTTGTTACGCTGCTCGACAGTGGTCGCCTCGGCACCGAAATGCCGCGACCGCTCAGCGCTTACGGTCAGCACCTCATCGGCCAGCAAGCACAGGTTGTCCTGGCCATAGGCATAGCCCACGCCGTAACCCAGGCCGCGTGCGTCGCTGGCCAGAATGTGCGGCACGCCGAAACTGGTGCGGCGAATCTCGGCGCTGGCCTGTGCGGAAGTCTGGGCTGCCTGGGCAGCGCACGAGGCGGCCAGAACGGCTGCCAGGCTGAGGCACGCCACATGGCGCGAAGGTGTGGTCACGGGCACTCCTGATGATTGTGCGGGTCATCATCAGCAGACGAGTCGCTTGCCGCGATGTTTAGCGCAAGCCAGACACAACCTGAAATAACCGTCCGAGAAAGTTTTTTCTACTCAGGTTGCAGATTTTTCGTTTTCATTCGTCTTACTTATTCGAGGAACCCAAAAAAACAATCGGGACAGTCCACGAAAAGGAGCATTCACATGCACAACCCGCTACCCGCTTCGCAACGCCCCAAACCGGGCGCAAAACCCATCACCGACAGCGGGGAGGCCAGCGAAGAGCGCCTGGGCAACGAGCAGATCCGTGAATTGCTGCGAGTCTACGGCCTGCGCACCAGCCTGATTCGCCTGAAGGTGATCGACGCCCTGCACTCGGCCGACCGCGAGGGGCGCAGCATCGGCGTACGTGGGGTGCATGCACAGCTGGAGCAACTGGACATTCCGCTGTCGTTCCTCAGCGTGCGCGAGGTGCTCAAGCGCCTGTGCGCCGAAGGGGTCATCGCCCTGGGCAGCGACAAGTGCTACAGCCTCAACCCACAGGCGCGCGCGGTGCTCGAGCTGCGTTGAGGTGCGGCCGGCTAGGTGCGGCCGGCGAGGTGCGGCCGGCGAGGTGCGGCCGGCCAGTCAAGGCCGGCCCGTCGACATCACGAACGCTTGACCTTGCGCCGCAGGATGCCGTTGATCACCACCACCACCACCGCAATGGCGATCGCCAAGTACTGGAAGGTCTGCTCGCTGATCGAGCCCTGCTTCTGCAGGTAGGAAAGCCCCAGCATCGCGGCGAACATCACCACGATGATCAGGATCGAGTACTTCAGGCGCTGCATGTGTGTCATGGGTAAACATTCCTACTGCATCGAAGGCAAAAGGCTCAAACGAGCCGCGCGCATGATACCGCGTGATGCTGCACATGGAACCTCAGAGGGCACATTTCCCGGGCATGAGCCGACCTAGCGTGGGTATGGCATGCCTCGGAAGTAACGATTTACCTGTATTGCAGGAGAAACAGGGGCTAGGGAAGCGCTGTGCGGACTCTTCCTACGCACAAGTCTCACGCTGCCCGCAAACTTGACCCCAAAGTGACTACAGAAGGCGGCCCTATTGGCGCCTAGCGACCCCTCAGACGCTACTCGACAATTCGCGCAGGCCACGGCCAATCGCTGCCGAAGCCAGCCAACGTCATCGTTCGCTTCAGAGGAAATTCTTATGCAAATGCCCGATCTTTCCCGCATCGACACCGAACAACTTCCCGAGTCCCTGCAGTCACTCATCGAATGCGTCGGTATCGAGAATGCCTACCGCCTCACCCATGCTTACGGCGGCAGGCCCAAGTACATTCCCAAGCACCGTGAGCGCACCCGCCTGGTCGATATCCTGCCCGGCGAAGCGTTGGACTGCTTGATCAAACGCTTCTCCGGCATGGCCCTGGAAATTCCCAAGGTCGATCATTTCCAGCGCCAGTTGCGCAACCTGCAAATCATCGAAGAAAGCGCCAGCGGGCTTTCCCGCAGCCTGCTGGCCGACAAGTACGGCTTGAGCCTGAGGCAGATCGGCAACATTCGTCGCCAGCACTGAAGCACTGCCAGCGGGACCTTGACGAATGCCCCTGCCGACCCGCCGGGACGCCATATCCAACGCTTATCGCGTCCCGGCCCAACCCGTAACTGCCCTGCTCCCACGTCGTGGCCGGTTCACCGCAGGCGTTTCTCAGAAATCGCGCTTGTAGAAGATATCCAACGAACTGGCCAGACCGCTGGCCGCCTCCAGATAGACCATCTTGCTCAGCTTGTAGCGCAACGCGATGGTATTGGCCGGCTCGAACACCCCCACCCCATAACGCAAGCTCAGCTTCTCGGTAAGGTTGCCGCTGGCGACCACGCTGGTGCTGTTGCCACTGCCCTCGGTGTCGAGCTGGAAGTCGTCAATACCCAGCCGGTTGGCAACATCGCCGGTAAGGCCGGCACTGCCGGCCAGACCCAGCCCCAGTGCAGCCTGCGCCAGCATGTTGTTGTCTTCTCCAGTGGTGCCCAACGGACGCCCCAGCACCAGGTACGACAACGCCTGCTCCTGGCTCATGGCCGGCTCGGCGAACACCGTGGTGGTCGGTTGTTCGGCGTTGCCGCTCAGGCGAATACCCGCGGTTACGTCATTGACCTGGCGGATCGCTTCGATGTCGAGGAACGGCTGGTCGATGGGCCCGGCGAACAGCAATCGCGCGCGGCGAATGGTCAGGCGCTGACCATAGGCGCGATAACGCCCGTCGGCCAGGCTCAGTTCGCCGCGGGTGTCCATGTTGTCACCCACGTGCACGCGACCCTTGAGGTTGGCGGTCAGGCCGAAGCCGCTGAACGAGAGTTTTTCCCGACCGACCTCGACATCGACGTCCATCGCCATCAGCAGCGGTGGCTTGCCCTCCTCGGTCTGCTGACCGACGATCACCGTGTCGTCGGAGACTTTCACCGTCGAGGGTGGCAGCTCGCGCACGGTGATCTTGCCTTTGGGCACCTGCACCTTGCCGACCACTGCCAGCTTGTCGTCGATCAGGCGAATGTTCAGGTCAGGCGCGACTTCAAGCGTTGCGTAGGGTTCGACGGTCACCGGCAGTTGCTGGCCCTGCAGACGAATATCGACGCCTAGCGCCTGGCCCCAGGTCAGGTTGCCGCCGATCTGCCCGCGTCCGGCAGCGCCACTGCGCCAGCCACCGCTGAGTTCGACCCGCTCCCCGGCGATCATCGCCTGCACCGACAGATCCTGCAGGCTGATCGGCAGCTCGGCGCCGCTGACCTCGCCCCCGCTGAGGTTGAGATTGCCGTTGACCTGCGGCGCCAGCAGCGTGCCCGACAAGCGTCCGCTGCCGTTGAGCTGGCCGGCCAGACGCTCGACCATCGGCGCGAAGGGCCGCGCAACGCCGATGTCCAGCCCGCTCAGGCGGAAATCGCCAGACAACGGTTTATCTGCGGCCATGGGGTCGATGCGGGTGTTGAGGTTCAACGAACCAAGGCCCTGGCCCTGGAACGTCAGTTGCATATCGATCCGCCGCGGCGCCAGGGTGCTGTCCAGGCGCAGGGCCTGGTACGGGAAGGCGATCCAGCGATCCTGATCGCGCAGGCTCAAGGTGCCGCCGCTGGCATCGACGCGCACCGTCCCTTTCGGGCCGCTGGCGGGAATGTCCAGGTTGATGTCTGCGCTGAGCAGGCCCTTCCAGGCGAAGTCCTTGGGCATCCACTGCGCCAGGCTCTCGAGCGGGAACTGCTTGAGGTGGTAGCGAATGCGCGGCTCCGGTGCCAGGCGCTGGTCGTCGCCGCACAGGCTGGCCTGACCCGAGCGCCAGCAGTGGGCGCCGAAATCCAGTTGGCCACTGGCAAGACGTTGCAGACGGGCCGGCGCTTGCAGGCGCCAGTCCTGGCCGCCGGCCTGGACCCGGCCACTGGCCAGGCGCCCACGCCAGTCACCGTTGCCCAGGGTGCCGTCAACACCCAGGTCGAGCTTGAGCTGCGGCCCATCCAGGCCAAGGGTCAGCGCCTGCTGGCGACTGTCGCCCTTGCCGTTGACGAGCAACGTGCCCAACGCAGTTTCACCGACGCGAATGGCGCTGGCCTTGAGGTCGATGAGCGCACGCTGGGCAGCGTCGAGCTTGCCGTTGAGGTCCAGGCGCTGGATGCGGTTGTCGCCCTGGGCCAGTTCGCTACCCAGCAATTTCAGCGTGCCCTGGGGTGCGTCGAGGGTGCCGGCGACGTCCACCTGGCCTTTGACCTGGCCTTGCAGGCCCGGCCACAGCTGGCCAAGGCGCGGCAGATCGAGGTCGATGCGCCCGGCCAGGCGTTGCTCCAGGCTGCCGCTGCCGTTGATGCGGTTGGCGCCCAACTGCACCGCCAGCGCGCCCAGCGTCCAGCGCTCGCCGGCGCCTTGGGCGTCGACCTTGAGCTGCGCAGGCTGACCGCGCAGGCGGCCTTTGAGGTCGAGCTTGGCATCCAGGCTCAAACGCTCGTCTTTCATCTCGCCGGTGCTGCGCAATGGGCCTGCCAGGGTACCCGGCAACTCTGCCACCCAATAAGCGGGATCGAGCGCCGACAGCTGCACATCGACGTCCCAGGCCAGGGTCTGGGCAAACTTCACGGCGACGCTGCCGGCTGCCTTGCCCTGCCCTGCGCTCAGCGCCAGCTTGGGCAGCTTGATCTGGGTCAGGTCACCTTCGAATGGGCTGGTAAGGTTGAAGGCACCGGCCGGACCGTCCAGATCACCGTTGAAATCCCCGCGGTAATCGCCATCGACATACTCCACCTGCG
This sequence comes from Pseudomonas cremoricolorata DSM 17059 = NBRC 16634, assembly GCF_000425745.1. GTDB lineage: Bacteria > Pseudomonadota > Gammaproteobacteria > Pseudomonadales > Pseudomonadaceae > Aquipseudomonas > Aquipseudomonas cremoricolorata. Next base: position 369,103 of record NZ_AUEA01000003.1, read on the forward strand.
CGCGCAGACGCTTGAGCGTGACCTGCGGCGGCTGCTCGAGCGGGTACAGGCGCAGCCAGGGGAAGTCCAGCCAGTCGAGCTTGGCGTCGGCCTTGATGCCTTGCTGCCAGTCGGCATTGGCCTGCAACTTGACCCGCTGTTTGTCGCCTGCGGTCAGGTCCAGGGCCTGCACCTGCGCGCCCTTGGCATCGGCGCGACCATTGAGCGCCAGAGCGATCGGGCCTTTTTCGGCCGGCAGATTGGCGGCGCCGGTCAGGGCGAAGCCGTCGAGCAGGTTACCGCTGGCATCGAGCTGCAGTTGTTGCAGGCGCAGGGTGTCAGGCAGCGCCTGGCTCGGCTTGAACGATTCGGAACGAATGCGCACGGTCGCCGGCAGGTTTTCGGCCAGTGCCTGCACTTGGCCGGTGAGGGTGGCGTCGAGGTAGCCTTGGGTGCTGGCGTTGAGGGTCAGCACGTTCTGCAGCTCACCCTTGACCTGCAGTTGCAGCGCCAGCGGCTGTTCGTCGACCGGCGGCAACTGCGCGCTGCCGCTCAGCTCCAGCGGCCAGTCGCCATTGGGCTGCACCAGCCCCTCCAGGCGGGCGTGGAGGTCTTCGCGCTGCACTTCCAGGCGGTCGATGCGCAGGCCCTCGGGGGTCCAGTGCGCGACCAGTTGCAGATCGCCCAGCAATTCGTTGCCGTCCAGACGCAGTTGCCCGACTTGCAGTTCCTCGATTTCGATCGACACCGGCAGGTCGAGGCTCGGCAACTGCAGCGGCCCGGCCTGTGGGTCGGGCTCGCTTGGCGCGAAGGCCATGTCGATGCGTTCGGCTTGCAGGCGGCGAATGCACAGCGCCCCGCGCAACAGGCAACCAGGCGCCCAGTCGAACTGCGGCGCCTGCACCTCTACCCGACTTTCGCCGCTGATCCAACGCAGTTGGCTGGCCTGCCAGCGGCCGCCCAGGTGGCCCTGGAACTCATCCACTTGCAGACCCGGCACCAGGCCAAGCGCCCAGCGGCTGCCGGCCTGGCTGCCCAGCACCACGGCGAGCGCCAGCAGCAGCAACACCAGCAACCCGACAATCCCCATTGCGCCGCCCTTGAGCGCGGTCTTCACCCCAGGCCTCACAGTTCCGGCCCCATCGAGAAGTGCAGACGGATGCCACCGTCATCGTCCAGCGCCTTGGCCAGATCCAGGCGCAGCGGGCCGATGGGCGAAACCCAGCGCACGCCAAAGCCGACCCCGGTCTTGAGGTTGGACAACTCCGGGGTATTGAAGGCGTTGCCCTGGTCGATGAAGGTCGCCACGCGCCATTTCTCCGTCAGCGAATACTGGTACTCGGCGCTGGCTGCGAACAGATACCGGCCGCCGATGCGGTCGCCGTCGCTGTTTTTCGGCGACAAGGTCTGGTAGTCGTAGCCACGCACGCTCTGGTCACCACCGGCGAAGAAGCGCAGCGATGGCGGAACATTCTTCTTGTAGTCGTTGGTGGCACTGCCGCCGAACTGCACACGGCCGAGCAGGCGATGGTTCTGCGCCACGGTGGTCAGGCCTTTGAGAGTGACGTTGCCGTACAGCAGGTTGGTGTCGGAGACCACACCCTCCTTGGCCACCTTGGCATCGAATTGCACGCGGTAGCCGTTGTGCGGGTCGATGCGATTGTCGCTGCGCAGGTAGGAATAGGTGACGCCGGGCATCAGCAAATTACTCAGGCCCGAATCATCGCCCAGCTTGTATTCCTCACGCTGGTACTTGAGCGACAGCACCCGCTGCCAGCCGCTGGGCAGCTTGCTGTGCCATTCCGGGCCGACCGTGAGCAGTTGGCTGACCGTGTCGGTGCCAGCGATTTCCTCGTTCTGGTAGCCGCCTGCAAAACGCAGTTTGTCGGTCAGCGGCGGGTCGAGGGGCACGTCGTACCAGATCCCGACGTTCTGCCGTGGCGCCGACAGCTCGGTTTCCCAGCCATAGCTGTGGCCCTGCGGGTTGACCCAGTGGCGCGTCCAGTTGGCCTTGCCGCGCGGGCCGACATCGGTGGAGAACCCCAGGCCCAGGCCCATGGTGCGCGGCTTGCGGGTTTCCAGGTTGACCGCCACCGGCACCTGCTGGTCGACCGCGGCGGTGGGCGCCGCATCGACCCGCACACCTTCGAAATAGCCGCTGGACTGCAGGTCGTTGTTGAGCTCGGCGATCAGCTCGGAATCGTACGGCGTGCCCGGTTTGAACGAGACCATGCGTTGCAGCAGGTCCTGATCGAGCGGGGTGTCGCCGCCGAAGGTCACCGCCCCCAGGCGATAACGCGGGCCGCTCTGGTACACCAAGTCTATGTCGGCGACACCGGCGCGCGGATCGATCGCCAGTTGCTGACGGCTGAAGCGGCCACTGAAAAAGCCGTAACGCGACGCCTGATTCTGGATCAGGCGCTTGGCATCTTCGTAATAGCCATGATTGAGCGGTTGCCCGGCGCGCAACAGGCGGCTGTCCGGGACGCGGAACGAGGCCAGCTCGCTGGCCGGACCCTCGACCCGCACGGTCACGTTGCGCAGGCGTACCGGCTCGCCCGGTTCGATGGTCACCAGCAGTCGCGGTGAGGCTTCGGCATTGGCCGGGGGCTGCACCTGGGTGTCGATCTGCGCCTGGTAATAACCCAGCGCCTGGGCGGCCTTGCGCGCCTGCTCCTCGGCACCGCGACTGAAACGCAGCAGCGCTTCCTCATCACGGTTGCCCAGCGCACCGATGTAGCCCTCGACATTGGCCTTGAGCGCCTTGTTGGCCGGTTTGATCCGCACCACCAATTCGCTCTGCCCCCATGCTGTGAAACTGGCGACCCAGATGATCAGGCCCCAGGCAACTCTTCCTGAATATTTCATGCGCGGCATGCTACCAGAGGCGAGCGTCGATGAAAGCCGTTTGCCCGCCACTCATGTCGGTACGGCACGCGAGGAGGTCGGTGCAGGGTTGAAAAACACTTGCTCGATGACCGGGCCAATGGTCACCTCGCCCAGCACCTCATAGCCCTGGCGCTGCAGGAACGCCACCGCGTGCGGGTTGCTGGTGTTGAGCACCACGCCCTCGGTGTGCGGGTCTTCGGCGCACCAGTCATGCACCTGCTGGAGCAGTCGATCGGCGAAGTGCTCGCCCTGAAACTGCGGGTGAATGCCCAACAGCGGCAGCACGTGGACGCGCTCGGTAGGCAGCCAGCTGGACAGCGCGCCCTGATAGTCGAGGTAGCGGCGGGTGCTGCGCAGCCCGGCGCGGATGATCATGCGCAGGCGCCAGCCCCAACTGTCGGCCACCCCCAGGCGGCGTTGCGGCGGTACGATCAGCGCCACCGCCACCAGCCGGTCGTCAACCAGCAGGCCGATGGCCGGCAGCTTGAAATTGAAATGCTGGCGCACCCATTCGCGGATGACCACGCGCAAGCGCCGTTCATACCCGCCGCGCTGGGCGTCGAACAGAAAGCCGTAGGCCGGTTCACGGCGATAGGCTTCGAACAGCAAGGCACGCACCTCACGGGCAAAGCCATTGTCGAGCATGCAGACCTGCGGTTCAGACGGGGATGACATGGCGAGCGGACCTCCTGGAATTGACGTTTAGCCTTGGAGGCGCGCGCGTGGCCATCGTTCACCGCTGTAGCAGGCAAATACGCGTGCCAGGCGCGATGCTGGTGGTCGCGGCGTGAGTCCGCTAGCATCCGGGCTTTTACCAAGGCAAGCCTTACCCATGAAAATCGTCTGTTTCAACATCAACGGCCTGCGCGCCCGTCCGCACCAGCTGGCGGCGTTGATCGACAAGCACCAGCCCGATGTCATCGGCCTGCAGGAAACCAAAGTCAGCGATGAACAGTTCCCGCTGGCCGAGGTGCAGGCGCTGGGCTACCACGTGCATTACCACGGGCAGAAGGGCCATTACGGCGTCGCGTTGCTCTCGCGCCAGGCGCCGCTGGCGCTGCACAAGGGCTTTGCCGGCGACGAAGAAGACGCCCAGCGGCGCTTCATCTGGGGCACCTTCGCCGATACCGATGGCACCCCGATCACCATCATGAACGGCTACTTCCCCCAAGGCGAAAGCCGTGACCACCCCACCAAGTTCCCGGCCAAGCAGCGCTTCTACAGCGATCTGCAAGCGCTGCTCGAGGGCCAGTTCAGCAACGACCAGCCGCTGATTCTGATGGGTGACCTGAACATTTCGCCGCAGGACTGTGACATCGGCATCGGCGCCGACAACGCCAAACGCTGGCTGAAGACCGGCAAGTGCAGCTTCCTGCCAGAAGAACGCGAGTGGATGGAACGCCTCAAGGGCTGGGGACTGACCGACAGCTTCCGCCACCTGCATCCGCAGGTCGACGATCGCTTCAGTTGGTTCGACTACCGCAGTCGCGGTTTCGAGGACGAGCCCAAGCGTGGGCTGCGCATCGACCTCATCATGACCTCGGCGGGCCTGGCGCCGCGGATCAAGGATGCCGGTGTGGATTACGAGTTGCGTGGCATGGAAAAGCCTTCAGACCACGCCCCGATCTGGCTCGAACTGAGCTGATCGACAACAAACTCTAGAGCGCCCTTCACGGCTGAAGTCGCTCCTACAGCAATTGCACTCACTGCAGGAGCGGCTTGCGCCGCGATGGGCTGCAAAGCAGCCCCGCTAACCCTGGGCGTCGCTTACTTGACCACACCACAGGCCATGCGCGCACCGCCGCCGCCGAGTTTTTCCGGGTGGTCGCTGTGGTTGTCGCCACCGGCGTGGACCATCAGCGCGTGGCCTTTGAAATCGCTGGCCTTCAGGCGTGGCGCGAGCACCGGATAGGTGGCCTTGCCGTCGGCACCGACGTAGATAGCCGGCAAGTCGCCGCGATGGCCGCTGTCGTCGTACGGGCCTTTGTGCGCCTTGGTGTCATCCGGGTCCCAGTGCCCGCCGGCCGCGCCTGCTGGCACGGTCTTGCCGTCTTCCTGGGCTGGATCGCACGAGGCCTTGGCATGCAGGTGGAAGCCGTGCACGCCCGGTGGCAGGTCTTTGAGGTCTGGGGTGAGCAGCGTGCCGTACTTGTTCTGCTCGATGGTCACGGTGCCGATCGACTTGCCCGCGCCATCGGCACCGGCGAGTTTCAGCTCCACGGTTTCGGCCGCCTGGGCCAGCCCGGCGCTGGCCAGCAGGGCGGTCATTAGCAGTGCTTTCATGATGATGTCTCCTTGGCAATGATCAGTCGGGCGTCGTACCCGGTATGACAGGTCCTTGCAGAACCCGCGTGAAGGATCGGACTACACACAGGCGCTGCGATTCCATCGTGCTACACGTTGAAACATTTGCCTTGCACCTAAGCGACTGCGCCACGGGCGCTGAGCGACACCCAGTAGCGCGTGCGGTACTGGACGTGTAGCGGCAGGCTGGCGGCCAGCAAGGCCAGAATGCGGTCGGTGTCATCGAGCGCGAAGGTGCCGGTAACCGCCAGACGCTCGAGGCTCGGCTGACAGCGCAGCACGCCGGGGCGGTAGCGGTCCAGTTCACGCAGAAATAGCCCAAGCGGCTGCGCCTCGACGATCAGCACGCCCTGCTGCCAGCCCGGTATCTGCGGGTCGAAGGCCTGGATGCCGTGCACCTGGCTGGCACTCAAGCGCGCGCGGTGTCCGGCCTTGAGCAGGGTTTCGCTACCTTGCTGCGGCAGCAGGCGCAGTTCGCCGCGCAGCGCCGACACCTGGCAGTCGTGCTCGCCCTCTCTTACGCAAAAGCTGCCAGCGCCGGCCACAATGCGGCCATAGCGAGTCTGCACCTGCAACGGGCCGACACTGTCCACGGCGATCTCGCCGCGCAGCAGGTGCAAACGCGGCTGGCCAGCCTCGAAGGTGATGTTCAGCGCGCTGGCGGTATTGAGTTGCACGCGGCTGCCGTCTGCCAACTCGACGCCACGACGCTCGCCGGTGGCAGTGGCAAGGTCAGCGCCCCACGGCGTGATCGGCAGTTGCCGGTAGGCCATCCACGCCAGCGGCGCCACGGCGCCCAACGCCAGAGCCTGGCCGAGCAGCTTGCGCCGCTGCGGATCGGGACGGTCGAGGCAACTCAGGCCGATGGGCGGCGGCACCTGGCTGAAACGCTGGCGCAGTTGCTCGGCTTTTTGCCACAGCGCTTCATGGGCGGCGCTGCGGGCGCGCCAGTGTTGCAACTGCAACGCGCCGTCAGCGTCCAGCTCACCAGCGTCCTGGCGCGCCAGCCACTGCGCCGCCTCGCGGGCGAGCTGGCGGGCCTGGCTGTCGAGCTGAACGCTCACAGCTCGACCAACAGGCAATGCTCGTACGCCTGGGCCATATAGCGTTTGACGGTGCGTTCGGAAACCTGCAAACGGCTGGCGATGCAGGCATAACCCAGGCCTTCGAGTTGCGCCCAGAGAAACGCCCGACGTACCACCAGCGGCAGCCCGTCGAGCAGTTCATCCAGCGCATGCAGCGCTTCGAGCAGCAACCAGCGCTGCTCGGCCGAGGGCGCGAGCTCTTCGGGCAGGTGCTGCAACGCCTCCAGATACGCCCGTTCCAGGCTGCGCCGCTTGTAGTGATTGACCAGCAGGCGCTTGCCCACGGTAAGCAGATAAGCGCGCGGCTCACGCAGGCTCGGCAGGCTGTTGCTGCGCTCGGCCGCCAGCACCCGCACGAAGGCATCCTGGGCCAGGTCGGCCGCTGCCCAGCGATCCCCCAAACGACTGCGCAACCAGCCTTCCAGCCAGCCGCTGTGCTCACGGTAGAGGGTATTCATGCAAGGTGAAGGCGCCGCAACGGAATCGGTCATACACAGGCACGCAGGCAGAGTGGGTGAGGTGCAAATGCGAGTGATTCTAATTGCTTTGATTGCATGCGCCAAGGTCTGCCCGCGATCGCTGACTGGCGGCCGGTGGACTGGAAACGATCCCCGCGCCACGGCTACTCTGCCTGCGCCCTGACGCACACGGACCCTCACCATGAACTTCGCCCCTGCCATTCCGGTACTGCGCATCTTCAACGTCGACAAGGCCAAGGAGTTCTACCTGGACTTTCTCGGCTTCAGCCTCGACTGGGAACATCGCTTCGCCGCCGACCTGCCGCTGTATGCGCAAATCCACCGCGACGGGCTGATCGTGCACCTCTCCGAGCACTACGGCGATGCCACCCCCGGCTCGACGGTGTTCGCCCGGGTCAGCGACCTGCGGGCACTGGAGCAGGAGCTGCAAGCCAAGCGCTATGGCTACTCGCGGCCCAGCGCCGAGCAGGTCGACTGGGGCTGGCAGATGCAGATCGCCGATCCGTTCGGCAACCAGCTGCGCTTCTGTCAGCAAGACGACTGACGCCTTTACCTTGCCGCCAGGGTTGGTTACCCTTGGCGGCCTTTCCTGTCCATGAGGTAGTGGTCCGATGCGCCATTGATGCCGCCGTCCAGTCGACGGCCAGTCTTCACTCCCTAGCCTGCTCTGGGGATGTCGCGGCATGCGTGGAGCCTTCCATGACCCCTTCTTCGATTCTGACGCTCGACAGCGTCGCCTGCACCTTGCCCAACGGCCGGGTGCTGTTCTCTGACCTGAACCTCACCCTCGACCAGCGCCACACCGGCCTGGTGGGCCGCAATGGCGTGGGCAAAAGCCTGCTCGGGCAGATTCTTGCAGGCCACCGCGCGCCCAGCGAAGGTCGCTGCCTGCGCCACGCTCACGTGCACCTGCTCGATCAGCAGATCATCCGCTACAGCCGCAGCATTGCCGAACTCGCCCAGGTGGCGCCAGTGCTTGGCGCCTTGCAGCGCATCGCCCAAGGCAGCAGCGACCCTGCCGATTTCGACGCGGTGGGCGAGCGCTGGAACCTGGCCGAGCAGTTGCAAACGCTGTTCGCCCGGCACGGGCTCGGCGGCCTCGACATCAACGGCCCGGCTGACGTGCTGAGCCCGGGCCAGGCCATGCGCGTGGCGATGCTGGGGGCGTTTCTGAGCGACGCCGACTACCTGATTCTCGATGAGCCGAGCAATCACCTCGATCGCAATGCCCGTGAGCAACTGCAGGCACTGATCAGCCAATGGCCCAGAGGCCTGTTGCTGATCAGCCACGACCGCGCCCTGCTCGAACCGCTGCAACGCACCCTGGAACTCACCGCCCACGGCCTGCTGGATTTCACCGGCGGCTACAGCGCCTACCAGCGTGGCAAAACCGAGCAGCAGGCGCGTGCCGAACAGGCGCTGGGCGCCTTGAAAGCGCAGCGCGAGCGCCAGGCCCAGGCCGCTCGCGAACAACGTGAGCGACTGCAACGCCAACAGAGCCGCGGACGCAGCCAGGCGCGGCAGGCCAATCAGGCGCAGATCCTCCTCGACCGGCAGCAGCAGCGCAGCCAGGCCAGCACCGGCAAGCGCCAGCAGCAGTTGCAACAGGCCAGCGAGGCCATGCAGGCCCAAGTCCGCGAAGCCGCGCAACGGCTCGACCGGCCCCAGGCGATCCATGTTCAGGTGCCAGCGGTGCAGTGCCCTGCCGGTCGAGCGTTACTGACGCTCGAACAGGTGCAGGTGCCATTCGGCAACGCTGCGCCGGTCGATCTACGCCTGTGCGCCGGTGAGCGAGTGGCCCTGACGGGCGCCAACGGCAGCGGCAAATCCACCTTGTTGCAGGTCATCAGCGGTCAGCTCGCGCCGCGCGCAGGTGAGGTGCGCGTGCAGGGCAGCGTGGCCCTGCTCGACCAGCACGCCAGCCTGCTGCCTGGCCAGTGCAGCGTCTTCGAGCACCTGCGTGAGCACAGCCCCGGGCTTGACCCCAGCCAGTTGCGCACGCGCCTGGCGCAGTTGGGGCTGGATGCGGCTCGGGTCGACCTGCCCAGCCACCTGCTCAGCGGCGGCGAGCGGGTCAAGGCCGCCCTCGCCGCTCTGCTCTACCGACCCGAGCCGGTCGACCTGCTGTTGCTCGATGAGCCTGGCAACCACCTCGATCTGTCTTCGTTACAGGCGCTCGAGCAGATGCTCGCAACCTTTGGCGGCGCGCTGCTGGTGGTGTCGCATGACGAGGTGTTTCTGCAGCAGTTGCAGCTGCACGGGCGCCTGAGCCTGAGCGCTGAGTAGTGAGCGCCAGGCGCCTCAGCCACGTGCACGCACCTGCTGCTGCAACTGGCGCAGCGCACGCAGGCCCTGCTCGGCGCTGACGCGCGCCGGCAGGCTGTCCTGCAAGTCGCTGAAGACCTCCAGCGACAGCGGCCCGCGGTAGCCGGTGGCAAGAATCGGCTGCAGAAAGCCGACCATGTCCAGTTCACCCTCGCCCGGGAAACAGCGGTAATGCCGGCTCCACTGCGATACATCCATGCGCTTGAGCGGCGCGTCGGCCATCTGCACGAAGGCGATCTTGTTCCCGGGAATCTCGGCGATGCCCTGTGGGTCGCCGTTCAGGGCCAAGGTATGGAAGCTGTCCAGCACCAGTCCCAGGGCCGGGTGATTGGCCTCGCGCACCAGCATCCAGGCCTGCTGGTAGGTATTGACCTGGCGCCCCCAGGCCAGCGCCTCATAGCCCAGTTGCAGGCCGCGGCGCTCGGCGCGTTCGGCCAATTGCCGCAGGTCGTCGATCAATTGCGCCGAATCGCCGCTGGCGTCGGCCTGGGTATTGCTGCACACCAGCATGCGCGTACAGCCCAGGGTCTGCACGATGTCGAAGGTCCGCTCGGCACGCTCGAGCTGGCTGGGCAGCTGCTCGCGCGCGCCCCCCTCGAAGTCGCGAAAGGGCTGGTACAGGGCGATGTCAACGCCCAGGTCGGCGCAGCGTTGGCGCACCTCGGCGGCCGTGCCCGGGTAGTCGAGCAGATCGTTTTCGAATAGCTCCAGGCCGTCGAAGCCGGCCGCGGCAATGGCCTCGAGCTTTTCCGGCAAGGCGCCGGCCAGAGATACCGTGGCGATGCACTGTTGCATGACAGATTCCTTGATCCGAGCAAGCGGATTGAGCGATGGCCGACGCCGTGTTGGCGGCCCGGCAGGTTCACAGGTAAAGTCGCGCCCGCCCCTGCTTTGTACGGAACAATGCCACTTGCGTTCAACTTTCCACGCCCACAGTGCCCCGCCTGCCTGCCCTGACAGCCTCCAGCACGCGCATCTCGCGGCCCGCCGCGCCTTTTCACCGCAACGTCGCCGGCCATTGGCTGGCCAGCACTGACCCCGGAGAACACGATGTCCTCATCCCCCTCACAGGCCAAGAAGGCCACGGCCAGTGGCTGGATCGGCTCGGCGCTGGAGTACTACGACTTCTTCATCTATGCCCAGGCCGCAGCGCTGATCTTTCCGCAGATCTTCTTCCCCTCGATGGACCCGAGCATGGCCATCATCGCCTCGCTGGCTACCTACGGCGTGGGTTACCTGGCCAGGCCCCTGGGCGCCTTCGTGCTCGGCCATTGGGGCGACACCCGCGGGCGCAAGTACGTGCTGTTGCTGTGCATGTTCCTCATGGGTCTATCGACCATGGCCGTCGGCCTGCTGCCGACCTACCACGACATCGGCATTGCCGCGCCGCTGATCCTGGTGCTGCTGCGTTTGGTGCAGGGCTTTGCCGTGGCCGGCGAGATTTCCGGCGCCAGCTCGATGATCATGGAGCACGCGCCGATGGGCCGGCGCGGCTATTACGCAAGCTTCGCCCTGCAAGGCGTGCAGGCTGGCCAGGTGCTGGCCGCGGCGGTGTTCCTGCCGCTGGCCTACTTCATGCCCGACCAGGCCTTCAACGAGTGGGGCTGGCGCATTCCCTTCCTGCTCAGCGCCTTCGTGCTGGTGGCCGGGCTGATCATTCGCCGCGAGGTGCACGAAACTCCGGCCTTCGTCGAGGAAGAACAGACCGCACGCATTCCACGCTCACCGATCCGCGAGGCTTTCCGCTGCAGCTGGCGGCGCATGGCGCTGGTGGCCTGCATGGCGCTGATGAACGTGATTCCGGTGGTCGCGACCATTTTCGGCGCCGCCTACGCGGTTCAGCCGGCCTACGGCATCGGCATGGACAAGAGCCTGTACTTGTGGATTCCGGTGGTCGGCAACCTGGTCGCGGTACTGGCCATTCCACTGGTCGGAGGCTGGTCCGACCGCGTGGGCCGGCGCCCACTGCTGATCGCTGGGTGCCTGGGCTCGGGGCTGATGGCCTTCGTTTACTTGCACGCCATCAGCGCCCAAAACGTGCCGCTGGCGGTGCTCACCTCGATTCTGATGTGGGGCTTGCTGTACCAGGGCTACAACGCGGTATTTCCAAGCTTCTTCCCGGAACTGTTCCAGACCCGTTACCGCGTCTCGGCCATGGCCATCGCGCAGAACATGGGCACCCTGGTCACGGCCATGCTGCCCGCGCTGTTCGCCGCGCTGGCCCCGCCGGGGTCGTTGAACATTCCCTGGATCGTCGGCGGCCTGACCTTCGCCCTGACCTGCCTGTGCGCGGTGGCCGCCTACCTGGCGCCTGAGACCCACCGCCTGGCCATGGCCGACCTGGGCAAGGCCGATGCCGTGCCGCTGAGTGAGCAGGCATTCGCCGAGGCGCGCCAGCAGGCGCGGCGCTAAAAGGGGCCAGCCTTCTGACAGGCCGATGGCAGGCGCGTCTGTTCAGGCAGGCGCCATCGGCTCGAGACTCGGCTCCAGGCACGTCGCTCGTGCTGTTCACACCTGCAAGTAGCCTATGCCACCACGCACATTGACGGCTGCCGCTGTGCTATCGATGATCGCTCGTTTCGCCTCGCCTCTCTTCTGCCACCCTGCACAAGGATCCCTGTCGTGTGGACCGAATCCGCCGTCCTCAAACTCTCGATCGTCTGTACGGTGCTGCTGGCGGTCTTCGGGATCATTACCGGGCTGCTGTCCGGTTCATTCTCGATTGTCTTCGACGGGTTCTACTCACTGATCGACGCGATGATGAGCGGGCTTGCCCTGGCAGTCACGTCGCTGATAGGACGGCACACCGGTCGCGGCGCATCCAGTCGCAAATTGGGTGAACGCTTCAACATGGGCTTCTGGCATCTCGAACCGATGGTGCTGATGCTCAACGGCGCGCTGCTGTGCGCCGTGGCGCTGTATGCGTTGATCACTGCCATCGGCAGCCTGCTGGACGGCGGCCAGGTGCTGCACTTCGATTACGCATTGGTTTACGCGATGCTGGCGGTGGCGGTCTGTGCGGGCATGGCGCTGTACGCCTACAAGGCCAACCAGACCCTGCGCTCAGACTTCATTGCCCTGGACGTGAAAACGTGGATCATGTCCGGCAGCATTTCAGCGGCCTTGCTGGTGGCCTTCGCCTTGGGCTTGCTGCTCGAGCAGACGCGCTGGGCTTGGCTATTGCCCTATCTCGATCCTGCGGTGCTCGCGGTGATCTGCGCCTGCCTGATCCCGTTGCCGCTCAAGACCCTGCGGCACGCTCTATCCGATGTGCTGATGCTGACGCCCGCCGACCTCAAGCAACGTGTCGACGCGATCGCGACTCGGGTAGTGGCTGAACAGGGGTTCGTTGGTCATCAGAGTTACGTCGCAAAGGTCGGTCGAGCCCGGCAGATCGAGATCTACTTCATCGTCCCCAGCCAATGGCCGGCACAAACGCTCGAGCAATGGGACGCGCTGCGCGACCGCGTCGGCGAGGACATCGGTGGTGACCCGGCCAACCGCTGGCTGACCATCACCTTCACTACCGACCCAGGATGGGCGTAGCAACCGCCAGGCGGGCAACGCTACAAACGGTGCTTGCAGCCCTGCACGCATGTTCGGCATGACGTCTGCCAAAGGCAGTGGTAGCGTGCTGCCGACGCCACGTCTTGCGCGTGGCGCTGTGCCTTCACGCATTTCCCTATAAAAAGCCAAGAACGGGACACGAATCATGAGTCACAGCACTGCCTCGCCGACGCCCCTGCCTCACTCTCGACTACGCCGGGTGCTTACCCTGCCCGCGCTGATCTTCTTCGGCTTGGTGTACATGGTGCCGCTGACCATCTTCACCACCTATGGCATCGTCACCCAGATCACCGGCGGACGGACTGCCGGGGCTTACCTGGTGACCCTGCTGGCGATGCTGTTCACCGCGGCCTCCTACGGGATCATGGTGCGCCGTTACCCCGTGGCGGGCTCTGCCTATTCCTACACACACATCGCGTTCGGTCCGAATGCCGGCTTCCTGGCCGGTTGGTCGCTGCTGCTCGACTACCTGTTCATCCCGATGATCAACTACCTGCTCATCGGTCTATTCCTCAATATCGCCTTTCCGGCCGTGCCGGCCTGGGTGTTCGTCCTCGCCTCGATCATCGTGGTGACGCTGCTCAACATCGGCGGCATCCGATCAGTGGCCAAGACCAGCAACCTGATCGTTGGCGCCCAACTGGTCTTCATCGTCGTGTTCGTTGCGCTGTCCTGGGCATCGCTGGGTGATGCGCCGGTCGACTACCTGGCGCCTCTGCGCGGCGATGGCAGCCAGCCAGGGTTCGTCTCCCTGATGGCAGGTGCGGCGATCCTCTGCCTGTCGTTTCTGGGCTTCGACGCCGTATCGACACTGGCCGAGGAAACCCGTGATCCGCGCCGCGACGTCCCGCGTGCCATCGTGCTGACCACGCTGCTGGCAGGCGCGCTGTTCACCGCACTGGCCTACCTCAGCCAGTTGGTGCTGCCCGGCAGCCACTTCGCCAATACCGACGCGGCGGCCAATGAGGTGATGGTCAAGGCCGGCGGCAGCTTCCTGTCGAACTTCTTCACGGCGGCCTTCGTCACCGGCAACCTGGGCTCGGCGCTGGCCTCCCAGGCGGCCGTTTCACGCATTCTCTACAGCATGGGGCGCGACCGACTGTTGCCAACGCGACTGTTCAGCACTCTGTCGCCGCGCTTCGGCACCCCGGTCAACGCGACCCTGGTGGTGTCGGTGGTCTCGCTGGCGGCGCTGTTCGTCGACCTTGGTACGCTGGCCTCGCTGATCAGCTTCGGGGCGCTGGTGGCGTTCTCTGCGGTCAATCTGGCGGTGCTGCGCACGCACCTGCTGGCTGTGCCCACCGCCGGCCAGCGCAGGCGCTGGGGTCTGCACGGCGTCGTGCCGCTGGTGGGGCTGACACTGACACTGTGGCTGTGGACCAGCCTGTCGGGCGTGACCTTGGTCATCGGCCTGTCATGGTTCGTGCTTGGGGTAGCGTACCTGGGCGTACTGACCGCTGGGTTCCGCCGCAGGGTAGCGGTCGCCGACTTCACCGAGGCGGGCTGACGTTCGCCCGTGGGCCAGTCTCGCGGCTGCGCCTAGGGCGCCTAACGGCGGCGCTGCATCCACGCAGCGCCCAGGCCGCTCAGGCAGATGATGGCAATGCCCAGCAGGCTGGTGGAATCGGGCACATGGCTGAAGAACAGCAGGCCGAGCAGGCCGGCGAAGACGATCTGGCAGTAGCTGAACGGTGCCAGCAACGCCGGGGCGGCGAAGCGGAACGCCTGGGTCAGCAGCAAGTGCGCACTCATGCCAAAGCCTCCCAAGGCGAGCATCAGCAAGGCGTGATCCCAGCGCGGGGTCGACCAGAAAAACGGCACCAGCGCGGTCATCACCACGGTGTTGCACAGCCCTGCATAGAAATTGCTGGTGGTCGGGCTGTCGATGCTCGCCAACTGCCGGGTGAGCAACTGGTAGAAACAAAAGCCCAGCGCCGACCCCAACGGGAACAGAATCGCCGGGGTGAACATCTCGCCCCCCGGATGAACCACCACCAGCACGCCGACGAAGCCCAGCACCACCGCCGCCCACTGGCCGCGGGTCACCCGCTCCTTGAGCAGCGGTGCCGACAAGGCGGTTACCAGCACCGGAGCGAGGAAGTTCACCGCGGTGGCCTCGGCCAGCGGTAGGTAGTGCACACCGGTGGTGAACAGCAAACTGGTGCGTGAACGCAACAACCTTTCCCAGCGTGAACTGGCTCGCCGCAGCGGACTGACCAACTCGACCATTTCCCAGATCGAGCAGAATCGAGTCAGCCCGTCGGTCAGCTCGCTGAAAAAACTGCTCGAAGGCATTCCCATGTCGCTGGCCGAGTTCTTCAGTTTCGACGCCCCGGTGCGTGAGGAACGTTTCGTCTTCCGCGCCGGCGAACAGCCCGACCTGGGCCGCAACGGCCTGCGCATGTTGCTGGTCGGGGCCAGTGTCGAGGGCCGGCAGATGCGCATGCTGCGCGAGCTGTATGCCCCGGGCGCCGACTCCGGTGAGCCGATCGTGCATGCCGAGGGCGAAGAGTGTGGCTTGGTCACCCGCGGCACCGTGGAGTTGTGGGTCGATGGCCAGGTCAGTGTGCTCAGCGCAGGCGACGGCTACTACATCCCCACCACCCTGCCCCACGCCTTCAAGAACATCGGTCCCGACGAGGCCGAAATCATCAGCGCCAACACCCCGGCCAACTTCTGAAGCGCCCGCGACCGCCCAGCGCCCGCGAGGTCTATCAATGCCTGCGCGATGCCGCGTTGGGAGTGTCCGCGCTGCGCGTCGAGGCTCACCTCGGCGCTGGGCGGGTGCAGATTGGCATCGACGCCTGGCAACTGACCCTGGAACTCGATCAGCACGGCCTGGCGCACTGCCTGGCCTGCCGTAGCGCAGCGGGCGGCCAGGCCAGCAGCGAGCACTGGCCGCGCCACGGCAGTGACCCTTGTGAACTGCTCAGCCAGTGGGAGCGCACGCGCATCGAGCAACTGCTGCGCGACTGACCTGCCAGCGACGCTGCCGGGGCGCTCGTGCAACTCCAGGTGAAGGTCAAGCGCAGGTATTGCCTGAATACCGCGCGGCACGCCTGGGGGTGACGTTTCATCGCGACTCCCCCTTCCCCCGGAGATTCGCGCCATGCCTGCATCAACCCCGTTGCATCACGCCCAGATCCTGCGCACCCTGCCGCAGTGGAGCATGCACCTGCCGACCAGTGCCGTGGCGCCGTTGACCAGCGCCCAGCGCGCGCCCTACCTCGATGCCAGCGGCGTCGCCTACCCCTGGTACCGCGATGCGCCCGAGCTCGATCAGCAAGGGCTGCGTCGCGCCCTGGAAGTGCGCGCCATCAGCCTGGGCAACCTTGGCCGACTGCTCGCCCCGCTACAGGGCATCACCGCCTATTGCGCACCGCTGCTGCAACGGCATCTGGGCATCCAGGCTTCGGTGCTGCAAGCGCAGTACCGCTTTCAGGCCACCGAAGTGCAACGCCCGACCACCCCGCCTGCTGGCCCTGGTGTGCCGGGCGATCCGCTGCCGGTGGTGGCTAGAGGTGCGCCGCAACTGCGCAGCCTGCTCGAGGCGGCCCTGCACAACTTCGAAGGCCTTGCCGACACTACCCGGCTGAGCGCCCTGCAGGTCAGCCGCGATGACCCGCGCAGCCTCGCCGAGCTCAGCCTGCCGAAGTTCATCGAACAATGCCGCGCCGTTGACCTGGGCCAGTGCTATCAGGACCACCTGAGCGCCGTGTACGACGGCGCCAACGCCCAGGCCATCCATGACGCGGCGGTGCAGGCGCGCCAGGATGAGCTGCGCGTGCAGGTCCGTATCGCCGCCCTGAAGGCGTTGATCAGCAGCGATTGGGCGTTCGCCCTGCATGGCCTGTGCCACGACGTGCCGACCGCGCACGCGCTGCGCTGCCGGCAGCTGTCGCTGTTCGGTGCACCGATCCACGAGCTGCTGCTGATCTCGCGTGGCGACTCTGGCAATGACGGCTCGGTGGTGCTGTATCTGCCCCATGAAGCCGAGCCGCTGCGTGAATTCGCGTCCCTGTCACAGGCCTACACGCACATGCGCACGGCGCTGCTCGACACGGGCGTGCGCCAGCGTCTGGTGGCGCTGGCGCCCCAGGCGCTACAGGCTGGGCTGCTGGCCAGGCTGAAACAGGCGCTGTACGACAACGCCGAGCAGGCCGGTCAGCCGCTGCGCAGCCGCTACAGCGCGCGCCTGGAAACCCGTGAACACTCACTGCCGTTTGCGCTGTGGGACAAGCTCGAGCGTGAACACGTCATCCGCCTGAAAGCCGATGCCCGGCATATCGCCGTCCCCACTGCCGACGTCGATCAGCAGGTGCGCTTGAAAAACCTCGAGTACTGGCTGGAAGTTGGCCTGAACGTGCTCAACATCGCGGCCCTGTGCGTGCCCGCCCTCAACCCGCTGATGCTGGCACTCGGCGCGGCGCAAATCAGCGGCAGCGTGTTCGCAGGCATCTCGGCCTGGGAGGCCGGTGACACGGCAACGGCGATGGCCCAGCTCGAATCGATTCTGCTTAACGTGGTGGTGACTGCCGGGGTCGTCGGCGGTGGCGCGGTGCTGCAGGGTTCAGGTTTCGTCGACGCGTTGCGCAGCATCCGCACCGCAGACGGCGAACGGCTGTGGCAGCCGAGCCTTGCCGGCTATGCCAGCGACCTGGCCCTGCCCGACGGCGCCCAGGCCAACGCGCTGGGCCAGTTCAGCGTCGAGCAGCGCCAGTTCATCCGCATCGATGGGCAACTGTATGAGCAGTTCCAGGCCGCGGACGGCACCTGGCACGTGCGCCACCCCAACCACGCCGAGGCCTACGCCCCGGCCCTCGAGCACAACGGCGCCGGCGCCTGGCGCCTGAGGCTCGAAGCACCCCTGGACTGGGACCTGCCCACCCTGCTGCGGCGCTTCGCCCCAGACCGCCCTTTGCTGGGCCAGGCGGACCTGAACGCCGCCTGGGAGTGCACCGGACTGCCCGGTGAGCTGTTGCAGGAACTGCACCTGAACAACCAGGCAATGCCCGCGCGGCTCAGCGACGGCCTGGCGCGCCTGGAGGCCGACCAGCGTGTGCTGCACATCATCCAGCGCATCGAGCAGGGTCAGCCTCTGCCGGCGGCTGAGAACTTCGCGGCGCCCTCGCTGGTGCAACTGTCGGGCTGGCCTGAAGATCACCTGCTGGAAGTGTTTCACGGCAGCGAGCGCGCCGGCCCTTCAGTGCTGTACGGGCGCCTGCCGAGCCAGCCTGGCGACCGGCTGATCCAGATCAGCCGCAGCGAACTCGAAGCAGGCCGGTTGGCCGAGGTGGTACTGGGGCAACTGCACGATCCTAAGGTGCTAGAGCTCGAGCCGGTCGCTGCTGACCAGCGCCCACAAGCCTTGCAGCGACGCCTGGCGAGCAGCCTGCGCAGCCAGCACGCTGCCTTGCAGCAGCGCCTGTATAGCGCCGGCGCGCCAAGCCTGAGTGCTGCC
The DNA here is from genome assembly GCF_000425745.1 of Pseudomonas cremoricolorata DSM 17059 = NBRC 16634. Taxonomy (GTDB): domain Bacteria; phylum Pseudomonadota; class Gammaproteobacteria; order Pseudomonadales; family Pseudomonadaceae; genus Aquipseudomonas; species Aquipseudomonas cremoricolorata. The sequence continues at coordinate 387,192 of NZ_AUEA01000003.1, forward strand.
GGCGAGCGCATCGCCGGACAGTTCCCGGGGTTGCCCAACGTGGGCGTGGCGGCCATCGCGCGGGGCGCCAGCCTGGCTGAAGCCGAGCGTCTGGCGGCAGCTGGGCCGATTCCCTTGCGCCTGCTCGAAGAGGCACGTGCCCTGCAAGCCCAAGTGCGCCTGGACCGCGCCCTGCTGGGGCTGTACCGGCCAACCCTGGCGAACGCCGACAGCAGCCTGATCATCGAGGGCCTGCAAGCCCGCCATCCGCACCTGGGCAGCCAAGCCTTGTGGCGCTTCGCGTTGAGCCAGCGCGAACGGTGTGCCGAGCTGATCGGGCAGCAACCACTCAGGCCCGGCTATCGTTCGCCGCTCGGGCTCAGTCATGGCCGGCTCGGCTACCCGCTGAGCGGACGCGGCGTACCCCGGCGCCTGCGGGTGGCGGCGATGCGCCGCCTGCAAGCGCTGTATCCGGCGATGGACGACGCCGAAATCGGCCAGCTGCAAGCACGACTGGCCGAGCGCGGCGACCTTGCCCAAGCGCTGCGCGCGCTGGAGGCCGAACACGCGCAGATGGTCCACGACCTGTTCGAGTGGGTGTCGAGCGCGCCCAGCGACGGCATTCAGCAAGAGCGCCTGCGCTGCGCCGAGCAGCTCAACGACAACTGGCGGCAAGTGGTCGATAACCCCAACGCGCTGCGCCTGAGCAACCTGTTGTTGCCACGTCTGCCAAGCCTGAGCGCACGGTTCTATCACGTGCGCATGCTGGCCCTGGAGGGGCTGGGTGTGCAGCAGCTCGATGCCAGCTTCCTGGAATGCTTCCCCAACCTCGAGCGACTGCGCATCGTCGAAAACTACGGCCTGCCGGCCGGCCCGTTGTTCACCACGTTGCGCGCGACGCCGCAGCTGGTCCAGCTCGATCTGTCCAGCAATGGCCTGAGCCTGCTGCCAGAGCCGGCCTTGCAGAGCCTGCGCAGCCTGCGCCGTTTGCGTGTGCTGAATCTGAGCCGCAACCGCCTGGTGCTCGACGCAGCGACTATCGATGCGCTCGCCGAACTGCCCCTGGACAGCCTCGATCTGAGCAGCAACGGCCTGCGTCTGGACGCGGCGCGCGCCGAGCGTTTCCAGCGGGTGATTCATCCGCAGTACCTGCGCCTTGACTTCAATCCGTTGGGGGTCGTGCCTGACGTGCGCGCCATGGCCCGGTTGCGCCATCTGTCGATGGCCAATTGCGGCTTGCAGCGCGTACCGCAGGGTCTGCAGGTGCTCATGAGCCAGGCGCAGTATCAACTGCGCGAAGTCGACCTCTCACTCAACCGCATCCATGAGCTGCCCGAGCTCGAGCAACTGCTCGACACGCCGTTTGCACGTGATGTCCAGGCTCGCGTGCCGGGTCGACACTGGCGGCTGAACTACAACGGCCTGGAAGGCGCGCTGCGGGCGCGGCTGTTCCGTGCCGGCGTGTCGGTATTCGAGCATCCGGCCGACCTGCCGGACTGGCAGATGGTCTGGCGCGGTACGGCCAGCGCGGCCCGGGAGGGCATCTGGGCTGAGCTGTTCGATGACAACGCCAATCGCCCGCTGGCCCAGGTGCTGGAGCTGCTCAGCCGCTCGGCCGAAGCCCGTCAGCACCCGGCCAAGCTACGCCAGCAGGTGTGGACGCTGCTGGAGCGCGCCCACGGTGACGCCGGCCTGCTGGAGGAACTCAACGCTGAAGCTCAGGCCTTTCCCGTCACCTGCGGCGATGCCGGGGCCGACGCCTTCAGCGCCCTGGAGGTACGTCTGCTGACCCACGACATCGCCTTGGGCGGCGAGCCGTTGAGCCAGCAATTGCGTCTCTACCGGCGACTGTACCGCCGTGAACAGGTCAATCTGCTGGCCGAACGCATCGCCTGGCGCCGCAGCCTGCGCAAGGCCTCCTTGCAGGAAGCGGAACGCACTGGCCATGAGAGCGACCTGGCCGCGCTCGACCCACTGGATGATCCTCAGGTAGTCCCCGATGTGCTGTTGATCGACGGCCTGGTCGATGACATCGAAATCCGCCTGGCTCTGCGTCAGTCGCTGGCCCAGGCGCTGGACTATCCGGAACCGAGCGTCGACATGCTGTACGAGCAGGTCGCCTACCTCAACGATCGGATCCGCGGCAATGTCAGGCAAGAAGTGCTCAGGCTCGACCAGGACCCGGCCGCAGCGCGTGGCTGGATGATCGAACAACCGCACTGGCAGCGCACCCTGCGCAGGCACTACGCCAGTCAGTTCGAGGCCCTGGCCGACTTCTGGCGCGGCGGCCTGGATTATCTGGACTACTGCCTGGATGCCGAGGCCGAAGCGGTGCGCCAGTTGCCGCTGTCGGTTCGCACCACACTGGAGGCGGCGCTGGGCGAGTCGTTGCTCGACGACACCGGTCAGTTGCGCCGCGTCGAGGTGAACTCCGAGCAGTACCGCGTGGCCAGCGGGCGTATCGTCGAGCAGTTGGCAGAGGTCGAGCGCGGCCTGATCGTGAGCCTGACCCACGCGCTTGAGTGAGGAAACGTCAGTCATCCACCTCCAGGGCTGCGCCCTGGAGCGTGGCTCGAGCGCCACCTGACGTGCCGGCCTGCAATCAGGCATTGCTGGCGCGCACGACTGCGTCACCCTAGGGCTTCTTGTACACTCGCGGCATTAGCCCCTCTGTACAGTCTGGTGAACGCATGATCGAGGTAACCGAGGTTTCCATCGCCGCCCTGCGCGAAGCGCTGGCCACTGGCCAAACGACCGCGGTCGAGTTGGTCGAGGCCTATCTGGCGCGCATCGCTGCCTTCGATGGCAAAGACAGCGCGACAGCGCTCAACGCCGTGGTGGTCCGCAACCCCAAAGCACTCAATGAAGCCGCCGCCTCCGATGCCCGCCGCGCCCGCGGCGAGTCGCTCGGGGCGCTCGACGGCATCCCCTACACGGCCAAGGACAGCTACCTGGTCAAAGGCCTGACAGCCGCCTCCGGCAGCCCGGCATTCGAGCACCTGATGGCGCAACGTGACGCCTTCACCATCGAGCGCCTGCGCGCTGCCGGCGCCATCTGCCTGGGCAAGACCAACATGCCGCCCATGGCTAACGGCGGGATGCAGCGCGGCGTGTATGGCCGCGCCGAAAGCCCGTACAACGCCGCCTACCTCACCGCGCCGTTCGCCTCCGGATCCTCCAACGGTGCCGGCACCGCCACGGCGGCCAGTTTCTGCGCCTTCGGCCTGGCCGAGGAAACCTGGTCGAGCGGGCGTGGACCTGCCTCGAACAACGGCCTGTGCGCCTACACCCCATCGCGCGGGGTGATCTCGGTGCGCGGCAACTGGCCGCTGACCCCGACCATGGATGTCGTGGTGCCCTACGCACGCAGCATGGCCGACCTGCTGGAAGTGCTCGATGTGGTGGTGGCCGATGACGCCAACCCGCGCGGCGACCTGTGGCGCCTGCAACCCTGGGTCGAGATTCCGCCGGCCAGCAGCGTCCGCCCGCCCTCCTACCCAGCCCTGGCCGCAGGCGCCGAGGCCCTGGCGGGCAAGCGTTTTGGTGTGCCGCGCATGTACATCAACGCCGATGACCTGGCCGGCACTGCCGAGAAACCCGGTATCGGTGGCCCGACCGGCCAGCGCATCCACACCCGCCCCAGCGTGATGGCGCTGTGGCAGGCAGCGCGTCAGGCCCTCGAGGCCGCAGGCGCCGAGGTCATCGAGGTGGATTTCCCGCTGGTGTCCAACTGCGAGGGCGACCGCCCCGGCGCACCCACCGTGTACAACCGTGGCATCGTCAGTGCGGCGTTCCTGCATGACGAGCTGTGGGAACTGTCCGGCTGGGCCTTCGATGATTTCCTGCAAGCCAACGGCGACCCGGCGCTCAATCGCCTGGCCGACGTCGACGGTGCGCTGATTTTCCCGCATGACCCAGGCACCCTGCCCAACCGCGAAGACGACCTCGCTGCGGGCATGGACGAGTACGTCAACATGGCCAAACGCGGGCTCAAGCGCTGGGACCAGATCGAGTCGCTGCAAGCCGGCCTGCGCGGCCTGGAGCAGACCCGCAAGCAAGACCTCGAAGACTGGATGCAGGGCCTGGGCCTGGACGCCGTGCTGTTCCCCACCGTAGCCGATGTCGGCCCGGCCGATGCCGACGTCAATCCGACCTCGGCCGACATCGCCTGGAGCAACGGCGTGTGGGTGGCCAACGGCAACCTGGCGATCCGCCACCTTGGCGTGCCGACGGTCACCGTGCCGATGGGGATCATGGCCGACATCGGCATGCCGGTGGGCCTGACCTTCGCCGGCAGGGCCTACGACGACTCGGCTCTGCTGCGCTATGCCTGCGCCTTCGAGGCCACTGGCCAGCGTCGACAGATTCCGCCACGCACCCCGCCGTTGAGCGCGCGTTGAATGTTGTGCCGGGCGGCGCTATGGTCCAAGGCTGCCTTGTACATGGAGTTTGTCGATGACGCTGCACATCAATACCCCGCTGATCGAATCCCGTCCTCTCTCGCAGGCTACCGGCCGGCGCATCTGGCTCAAGCTCGATGCGCTGCAACCCAGTGGCTCGTTCAAGTTGCGGGGTGTCGGCCACGCCTGTGAACGCCATTTCGCCCAGGGCGCGAAGCGCTTCGTGTCGTCGTCCGGTGGCAACGCCGGGCTGGCAGTGGCCTACGCCGGGCGCCAACTCGGGGTGCCGGTGACGGTGGTGGTGCCGGAGACCACCAGCGCCCATGCCAAGACCCTGCTGGCGCTGGAAGATGCCGAAGTGGTCGTGCACGGCAGCAGTTGGCATGAAGCCAATACCCTGGCGCAGACCCTGGTGGATGAGAGCGCCGCGTTCATTCACCCTTTCGACGATCCGTTGCTGTGGGCCGGCCATGCCAGCCTCATCGACGAAGTCGCCAAAGCCGGCGTGGTGCCGGATGCAGTGGTGCTGGCAGTGGGCGGCGGCGGCTTGCTCAGCGGTGTGGTGCAAGGCTTGCAGCGCAATGGCTGGGAGCATGTGCCGGTGCTGGCGGTGGAAACCGAAGGGGCTGCGTCGTTCAATGCCTCGTTGCAAATCGATACGTTGGTCGAGCTGAATCAGATCGAGTCGATCGCCACTTCGCTGGGCGCAAAGCGCGTGGCTGAACAAGCGCTGGAGTGCGCCCGCCAGCATCCGGTGAGCAGCCACCTGGTCACCGACCTGCAAGCCGTGCGCGCCTGCGAGCGCTTCCTGCACGATCACCGCGTGCTGGTCGAACCGGCCTGCGGCGCTGCCCTGGCCCTGGCCTACGAAGGCGAGCGTCTGGGCCAGGCGCAGAACGTGCTGGTGGTGGTCTGCGGTGGCGCCACCGCGACCCTGGAGCAGATCGTCGCCTGGCGCGAAGCGCTCACTCCGGCGTGAACGGCATCGCTTCAGGGGTCAGCGGTAACAGCATGTGCGTGGTCTGCCACAGCGGATCAGGCTCGATGTCGACGATGGCAAAACCCTGACGCTGCCAGAACGCGATGGCCCCCGGCAGAAACGGATGGGTGTGCAGGTACAGACACTGCACCCCCATTCGCTGCGCCTGTTCGCGCAACGCCGCGAACAGCGCCGCCGCCAGCCCGCCGCGGCGATACTGCGGCTGCACGAACAACCGGACCACTTCCACCACCTTCAGCCCACGGTAGTCGAGCTGGGCGAAGCGGTGGTCGTACGGTACGTAGCCAATCACCGCAACCAACGCGCCCTCTGCCCGCGCGGTGAGAAAATGCCCCTGGCCGTGCAGGTACACCCCGGCGAAATCGAGCAGATCAGTCGGCATCGGTGAATGGGCGAGCTTGGGAAACATGTCCTTGCGCGCGCAGTTGACGAACTCGACGATTTCCTCGATGTGTTCGGCGCAGGCTTGATGCAGGGTCCAGGGCGTCATCGGCAGTCCAGGTCAGCAGCAGGTAATCAGCGGTTCTAACCCAGCCTGGCGCAGCAGGGCAAGCACGCCGCCGCGCCAAGTGCCTGTCGCTTGAGTACACTGGCGGCTGGTTTCCAAGCAAGGTTGTCGTGCATGCCGCGTTATTTTTCGATGTTCCTGGTCGTGTTGCTGGTCACCCTGGGCGGCTGCGATCAGCACGCTGGCGAAGCGCACACCACCCGCCAGGAAAAGATTCTCGCCCAACTGCCGCTGGAAGATGCCTACGCGCACAACATCGCGCGCATGGCGCAATTGCTGGCACCGCGCTTTGCCGGGGTGCCGCAGGCTGAAATCGACCGGGTGCTGCGCGAGCACCTGACCGTCGAGGATCAACGCCAGGACCTGTTCCGCCTGTACAGCGAAGAGAACTTCAGCGACGCCGAGTTCGAGCTGGTGATCGCCGCCACCGCAGATCCGGCCAAGGCCCGGGCGCTGAACCAGAGCCTCGAAGGCCGGCAGCTGAGCGAGAAACTCACCCGCCTGATGCGCGCCAGTGCCAATGATCCTGCGGCCAAGCAGCGGGCGGCGCAGCGCATGCAGGAGGTGGAGCAAGAGCTGCGCGAACGTCAGCGACAGGCCCCGGCACCGTGAATCGCCAGAGCTGAGTCAGCGCACCCGCGACAGCAACTCGACCAGATCGGCCGGCCAGACGATGTCCTCGGTCTGGCGCAGTTCATCGACCGACCACCAGCGATGGGCAGCCATCACCTCCACTTCCAGGTCACTCCAGTTGACCTTGGACACCAGCGCATCGGCCACCCGCACCACGAAGTACTGCTCGAAGGCGGTGACCTGCTCGCCACACGGCAAGGTCATGACGAAGCGCCGCTGGTCGATGGGGTTGCCGACATCCTGCACCTGGATACCGGTTTCTTCCCACAACTCGCGGCGCGCGGCCTCGGCGAAGGTTTCCCCTACCTCGACACCGCCCCCAGGCGTGGCCCAGCACGAGCTGCCGGCCAGGGCGCCTTGGTGGTGAACGAAGTGAAACAGCAGCACCCGCTGTTGCGGGTCGATGACCAGCAAACGGGCCGAGGGGCGTTGACGCATGGCGGTGTCCTTCAGTGGGCGATGGCCGTGAATTATACGACTCAAGCGCCGCCCGGGCAGTTCAGGCCTGCGTGCAAAGAGCGAGGGATCGTTCTGCCAACCGCGGTGGTCAACTGCCTGCCTGCTCGTCGTCAACGGAGACTTCCATGCCCCGCCTGGGCTTTGCCTGCATGTACCGCCACCCGCACCGCGACCACTCGGCCAAAGAGCTGGAGGTCATCGAGCGCGCCTACAACCCGCGTACCACCACCTTGCGCTGGGTGTCTTCGGCCAGCGTCGAAGCCGCTCAGGAAAAACTCCTGAGCCTGGTGCAGCACAACCTCGATGCACAGCTGCAGTTGCTCGACTATGTCGCCAGCCTGCCGGCAGCGCTGCACATGCTGCGCCTGAGCAGCGACCTGCTGCCACTGTACAGCCACCCGCAGGGCGCGCCGTTCTATCAGCACGGCGAGATGCGCCAGTTGCTCGAACGCGGCTTCGCCGCCATCGGCCAGCGCGCCCGCGAGGCGGACATTCGCCTGTCGTTTCATCCCGGGCAGTTCTGCGTGCTTGGTTCCGATCGCCCTGAGGTGGTCGAAGCGAGTCTGGCCGAATTCGAGTACCACGCCGACATGATCCGCCTGATGGGCTACGGTCAGCGCTTTCAGGATTTCAAGTGCAACGTGCACATCGCCGGACGCCTCGGCGCTGCCGGGGTGCGCGCGGTGTGGCCGCGGCTGTCGCAGGTGGCGCGCAATGTCATCACCTTCGAGAACGATGAAAAGACCTACGGCCTGGACGACTGCCTGGCGATTGCCGACCTCGCGCCGGTAGTGCTGGACATCCACCACATCTGGATTCACGAGAATCACCACATCGCCCGCCACGACCCGCGCGTACAAAATGTCATCGACAGCTGGCGCGGCGTGCGCCCGGTGCTGCATTACTCGCAACCCCCGGAAAGCTTGCAGGCGCTGGGTTTCGACGCTGAGCACAAGCTGGAAATCGAGCGCTTGCTCGAGGTGCTGAACAAACGTGATCTGTACGGTCATAGCCAGACCATGTGGAACGACTGGACCAACCGCTATGCCCTGCAGTTCTTCGATGCCTTCGATGTGATGTTCGAGGCCAAGCACAAGAACCTGGCGACCCTGGACTTCTACCAACGTTACCTGCGCGAGCCGGTGTCCTGAACCGTGTCCGGCTGCTATGGTTTTCCCTTTTTCCTACGTCCTGATAAGGCTTTTCCCATGCTGCGTACTTCCCGCTTCCTACTTCCCCTGCTGCTCGCCGGCGCTTTGGCCGCCTGCGGCGGCAATGACCGCGATAAGCAGATCGACACCCAGTTCCCGCTGCAAAAACACTACCAGACCACCATCGACAGCATCGTGCCGCCGTTCGCCGCTGCGCACCCGAAGGTGTCCGAAGACAAGATCCAGTCGGTGGTGCGTGAACACTTCACCTTCGAGGAATACCGCACCGACATGCACAAGCTGTACGGCAAGGAACACTTCAACGACGCCGAATTCGAGCAGATCGCGGGCTACATGAAAGACCCGGCCAAGGCCCAGCAGCTCGGTCAAACCCCTGATACCAAGGCCTTGGGCGAGAAGCTCAACGGCTACATGATGGAAACCGCCCGCGACGAAAACCTGCGCAAACAGGCTACCGAACGCGTGCAGGCGATCAACGAAGAGCTGGACAAGATCGAGAAGAAATAAAGCGGTACCGAGCGGTGCTGCGGCGACTGAATCGATCAGCGAGCGCAGCACCGACCGTTGCTGCGCTCAGCCGCGAATCCAAGGCCAGGCGCCCTAGACAGCTGAGGTCCAGACCGCCAGCTCGTAGCCATCGGGGTCGCGAAAGTGAAAACGTCGCCCACCCGGAAAGCTGAACGTGGCGCGGCAGATCTCTCCCCCCGCGGCTTCGACACGTTGCTGGGTCGCTTCCAGGTCATCGGCGTACAAGATCACCAATGGCCCACCGGGCCTTACCTCCTCACCCGTGGTCAATCCGCCGTGCAGGCGACCGTCGCTGAATTCGCTGTAGGTCGGACCGTAGTCGGTGAAGCTCCAGCCGAACGCGGCGCCATAGAACGCCTTGCTGCGGGCGATGTCGCTGACGTTGAATTCGACGTTGTCGATCTGCCGATCCTGCCCTTGCACACCCATTGTTATGTCCTTGGTGGGTTGAGAGGCGCTGATTGCAGCACACCTCTGCCACTCACCGCCAGTCAATCCGCCCAGCCTGCACGCTACCCTCCATGGCGGTTACGCGGTATCGCCAGCCCGAGGTGCTCGCGCAGGGTGCTGCCCTGGTACTCGCGGCGGTACACCCCGCGCGCCTGCAACAGCGGGATCACTTCCTGGGTGAAGCGGCGGAACTGCTCGGGGTGGCCGATGTAGATGTTGAAGCCATCCAGCGCCCGCGCCTCGAACCAGTCGGTCATCTTGGTGGCGACCGTCTCGGCCGACCCGACGAAAGCGCCGGGGCGCAACTGACGGCCGAACTCCACCGCCTGGCGCAGGCTGAAATTGCGTACCCGCGCCTGCTCGGCGATGCGCCGGGCATTGGTGAAAAAGCTGCTGCGGGCGTATTCCAGGCTTTGCTGGGGGAATGGCGCGTCGAGGTCGTACTGACTGAAGTCGTGCCAGCCGAAATTGCGTCCGAACTCCTTGAGCGCCAGCTCGAAGCTGTGGTCGGCCTGGTGGTAATGCCGTTCGATCTCGCGGGCGTGCTCGTCGGTGTCGCCGACGTAGATTTCCGCACCCGGCAGCACCAGCAGTTGCTCGGGGTCGCGCCCCAGGCGCGCGGCGCGTGTCTTGACGTCGCGGTAGAAGGCCTGGCCCTGCTCAATGCTGGCGGCATGGGTGAAGATCACATCGGCGGTCGCGGCGCCCAGTTCGCGGCCTTGTTCGGAGTCGCCGGCCTGGAAGATCACCGGCTGGCCCTGTGGCGAGCGCTCGATGTTGAGCGGGCCGACCACCTGGAAATGCTCGCCGCGATGATGCAAGGCATGCAGCCTGGCAGGGTCGAGAAACTGTCCGGTCTGGCGGTTGCGCGGCAGCGCCTGTTCTTCGTACGACTGCCACAGCCCTTGCACCACCTCGACGTGTTCCTTGGCCCGCGCGTAGCGGGTGTCGTAGTCGTAGTGTTCATCGCGCCCGTAATTGCCGGCGGTGCCGGCATCGCCGCTGGTGACCACGTTCCAGCCCGCGCGGCCCTTGCTGATCAGGTCCAGCGAAGCCAGGCGGCGGGCGACGTTGTACGGCGCGTTGTACGAGGTGGTCAGGGTGCCGACCAGGCCCAGCCGCTGGGTACTGACCGCCAGCGCCGAAAGCAGCGTCAGCGGTTCCAGGCGGCTCAGGTAATGCGACGGCGAGCCTTGGGTGATGAACTGGCTGTCGACGATGAAGATCAGGTCGAACAGCGCCGCTTCGGCCTGGCGGGCGATATCGATGTACCAATCGATGTCGACGCTGGCATTGGCCGGCAACTGCGGGTCGAGCCACAGGTTGTGCCGCCCGGGGCCACCGCTGCCCATGGTCAGGGCGCCGAGTTTGATCTGCCGTGTGCTCATGGTGCGCGCACCCCCTGGGCGGTGTTCGGTTGCAAAGCGGCGGCGAACGACTCATCGAACAGGCTGGCGGCAGGATACGCCTTTATCAGGCCGAGTCCTGCGAAGAAATCCACGGTTTTCTGGGCATCGGTGATGACCTGCGGGCTCAGTGGGCCGACGTCAGTACGGGCGCGGGCGAACCAAGCGCGGGCGATGTCGCGGTCGGCGCGGGTGCGCTTGGCCCAGGCGTCGGCGTAGGCCTCGGTGTGGCTGGGGTCGGAGACCGTCCATTCCCGGGCCTGTTTCAGCCGTTGCAGGAAATCGCTGATCTGCGCCCGTTTGGCGTCCACCGCCTTGGCGTTGGCGACCACGAAACTCTGCGCCGGAATCAACCCCTCGGCGGTGGCCAGCACCCGTGCCCCTTGGCGCTCCTGCTGAGTAACGTAGGGCTCCCAGGTGGCGATGACATCGACCGAGCCGCCATCGAGGGCGTGGGAGGCGTCCAGGGCGCTGAGGTAGCGCAACTCCAGCGCGTCACGCGGGACGCCGGCCTGGTCCAGCGCAGTGAACAACAGCTGCTGACTCCACGAGCCCTTCCACACCGCTGCGCGCTTGCCGCGAAGGTCTTGCAGGCTATGGATGTCGGAATCCTTGCGCGCCAGAATCGCCACGCCACCGAGGTTTTGCCGGCTCACGGCGATCACCTTGATCGGCGCGCCCAGGGCGCCGAGGAACAACGGCGGCGCGTCGCCGAGCAGGCCGACATCGAGGCTGCCGACGTTCAGCGCCTCGGCCACCGGCGAGCCCGCGGTGAACTGTTTCCATTCCAGGGTGTAGGGCAGGTCATCCAGCACACCGGCCGCTTCCATCACTGCGCGGGTGTTGAAGCTCTGGTCACCGACGACCAGGGTTTGCGCGGCAGCGGTGACGCTGAGGGTGGTGGCGAGCACAGTGACGGCCAGTTTTCCGGCCAGGTGTTTGAGATAACGCACGGGGATCTCCAGATGCCCATTGGGCAAGTCGGGCCGATCCGCGCGTGCGGTCTCGAGCGCAGCCCGGCTGCGGACCTGAACGAGGCGACGCGCAGCCGAGCGTGGTGTCTGTAACTACCGGGTTGCTTATAAGTTAACGCGCCTAAAAAACGCTGTGAAATTCCTTGTATGCATAAGCTCATGCTCCCACCGACGGCCTATTGATGCTTAATAGGCATATTAGCTTAGTACTATTTTGCATTTTGAGAATATTAAAGCGCTTGCTAGGGTGGCCCTGAAATGTCTTCAAGAGCCTGCCCATGAGTACCTATAGCCATCCAGAACGCCTGCGCCGGTTCATCACCGGCTTCGCCGAGCTGCTCGACCAGCAATCCGATGAAGCGGCCATTCTCGACCAGGGCCAGCGCTTGCTCGGCGAACTGGTCGCCCATGATGACTGGCTGCCTGATGAGCTGGCGCAGCCTGACCCTGAGCGGTACCAGCAGTTTCTGCTGCATTGCGATTCACGCCAGCGCTTCTCGGTGGTGAGTTTCGTCTGGGGGCCAGGCCAGCGCACCCCGATTCACGACCACCGCGTCTGGGGCCTGATCGGCATGTTGCGCGGCGCCGAACACGCGCAAGGCTTCAGTCGCGACGCGCATGGTGCGCTGCGCCCCGAGGGCAGCGCCGTGCTGTTGCAGCCGGGTCAGGTCGAGGCGGTGTCGCCGCGCATTGGCGACGTGCATCAGGTCAGCAATGCCTTCGCTGATCGCGTGTCGATCAGCATCCATGTCTATGGCGGCAACATCGGCGCGGTCAAACGCGCCGTGTTCACCGCCGACGGCAGCGAGAAGCCGTTCATCTCCGGTTATTCCAACGCCCATCTGCCCAATATCTGGGACCTGTCCAAAGAGAGCTCTGCCCCATGACTGCCACTGCCCACCGCAGCTTCCACGACATCCGCCAGGCGCTGCTGGCCGGCGAAGAGCTGGCCTTGATCGATGTCCGTGAAGAAGATCCGTACGCTCAGGAACACCCGCTGTTCGCTGCCAACATTCCTTTGTCGAAGCTGGAAATCGAGGTCTATGCGCGGGTGCCACGGCGTGACACCGCGATTACCGTCTACGACGATGGCGAAGGCCTGGCTCAGCTCGCTGCCGAGCGTTTGCAGGCGCTTGGCTATATCGATGTCGCGCTGCTGCAAAAGGGCCTTGCCGGCTGGCGCGAGGCCGGTGGCGAGCTGTTCCGCGACGTCAACGTGCCCAGCAAGGCCTTTGGTGAGCTGGTGGAAAGCGCGCGCCACACCCCTTCACTGGCCGCTGAACAGGTCAAGCAGTTGCTCGATGACAAGGCCAATGTGGTGGTGCTCGACGCCCGGCGTTTCGACGAATACCAAACCATGAGCATTCCTGGCGGCATCAGCGTGCCCGGCGCCGAACTGGTGCTGCGGGTCGCGGAGCTGGCGCCCGACCCGCGCACCCAGGTGATCGTCAACTGCGCCGGACGCACGCGCAGCATCATCGGCACGCAATCGCTGATCAATGCCGGCATCGCCAACCCGGTGGCGGCGCTGCGCAACGGCACCATCGGCTGGACCCTGGCCGGACAGACCCTCGCCCATGGCCAGGCGCAGCGGTTCAGCGAGGTCAGCGCGGCGACCCGCAGCGCCGCCGCAGCCCGCGCCCGGCAGGTGGCCGAGCGCGCCGGGGTGCTGCGCGTGCAGCGCGAGGTGCTGGCCGAGTGGCAGGCCGACCCGCGCCGCACCACCTATGTGTTCGATGTGCGCACCCCAGAGGAGTACGCCGCCGGGCACTGGCCGCACAGCCGCAGCGTGCCAGGCGGGCAGTTGGTGCAGGAGACCGACCACGTCGCCAGCGTACGCGGCGCGCGCATCGTGCTGATCGACGACGACGGCGTGCGCGCCAACATGAGCGCCTCGTGGCTGGCGCAGATGGGCTGGCAAGTGGCGGTGCTCGAGGGCATCACCGCCGCTGATTTCAGCCAGACCGGCGACTGGCAGCCGCCACTGCCGGCACAACCGCAGGTGGACTACCTCGACCCTGCGCAGCTGGCGCAGTGGCTGCAGCGCCCCGGCACCGTACTGCTCGACTTCACCACCAGCGCCAACTACGTGAAACGCCATATCCCCGGCGCGCACTGGGTGATTCGCGCGCAACTGGCGCAAGCGCTGGAGCGCCTGCCTGTAGCCGAACGCTACGTGCTGACCTGCGGCAGCAGCCTGTTGGCGCGCTTCGCCAGCCGCGACCTGCAAGCCCTGACGCGCACCCCGGTACACGTGCTGCAAGGCGGCACAGCTGCGTGGATCGCCGAGCAGCGCCCGCTGGACAGCGGCGAGCGCCAGTTGGCCGTGCCGCGCAGCGACCGCTACCGGCGCCCCTACGAGGGCACCGACAACGCCCACGCAGCGATGCAGGGGTACCTGGACTGGGAGTTCGGCCTGGTCGAACAGTTGCGCCGCGATGGCACCCACGGCTTCCGCGTGCTCGGCGCTGAGTGAGCCGAGGCGCTGCGCCCAGGCTTGAAGCGGGGATCGCCGCCACGCGAACCCCGCTGGCGCCAGTCGGTCATAGCCCTACCCCATCGACAGACCGACTGCCCATGCCCACCGCCTATGGCTCCAAGCCTTACCTGCGCGCCACGCGCCTGACCTTCTTCACCCTCGGCCTGACCATGGCGGCCTGGGCTCCGCTGGTGGCCTATGCCAAGCAGCGCCTGCAACTGGGCGACGGCGCCTTTGGCAGTATGCTGCTATGCATCGGCCTCGGTTCGCTGCTGAGCATGCCCTTCGCCGGGCGCCTGGCACGTGCGCTGGGCCTGCGCCGAGTGATGCAGTTGGCCGGATTGTGCTTCAGCGCCACGCTGGTGCTGCTGGCGGTGCTCGATTCGCCCGTTGCGTTCGGCGTCGCGCTGCTGGTGTTCGGAGCGTGCCTGGGGGTCGGCGATATTTGCATGAACCTGCAAGCAGCCATCGTCGAGAAAGCCGCCGAACGGCCCTTGATGTCGGGTTTCCACGGGCTGTTCAGCGTCGGCGCCTTTGCCGGCGCCGCCGGAGTGACGCTGTTGCTGCGCCAGGGCGCCTCGCCGTTGCAGGCTGCCAGCACCGCAGCGGTACTGGCGCTGACGCTGCTGGCGCTGGCTTACCGGCATCAGTTGCGTGAGCTGGAAACCCTCGACGATGCGGCGTTCAGATGGCCGCGGGGGGTGGTGGCGATCATCGCCCTGCTGGCATTCGTCTGTCTGTTGGTCGAAGGCGCGATGCTCGACTGGAGCGCGCTGTACCTACACGACGCCCACAAAGTCAGCCTGGCCTCGGCGGGCATCGCCTACAGCCTGTTCACCCTGAGCATGGCCGCGGCGCGGCTACTGGGCGACCGCCTGGCGCGCCACTTGGGCGACCTGGCCCTGCTGCTGGGCGGTGGCCTGCTGGCGCTGCTGGGGCTGGTGCTGGCGCAATGCTTGCCATTGAACGGCGCACTGCTGGGCTTTGCCCTGGCAGGGCTGGGCCTTGCCAACGCCGTGCCGGTGCTGTTTCGCGCCGCGCTCAGGCAAACGCGCATGGCCGCTGCCAGCAGCCTGAGCGCGGTGGCGACCCTGGGCTATCTGGGGGTACTGCTGGGGCCGGGGTTCATCGGTCATCTGGCCGAGCTGACCTCGCTGCACAGCGCCTTCTGGGCGCTGGCGGCGGGGCTTTCGCTGCTATGCCTGTTGAGCCGCCGCGCGCTCGCAGGCGGCTGAGTCACTGCGGCTACTGCGCCGGAGCCATCGAGGCTGCCGGTTTATCGTCCAGATCGCCGGTGTAGTTGCGGGTTTCCGGCATGCCCAGCCAGAGCAGGCAGAACGCCGCCGCGGCAATCGCCGCCAGGGTCAGGAAGGCGGCGTTGTAGCCTTCGCTCTGCACCACCAGCCCGGCCAGGCCGGGACTCAGCGCAGCGCCCAGGCCGAATGCGGTCGACAAGGCGCCCAGGCTGACATTGAAGCGGCCGGTGCCTTGGGTGAGGTCCTTGACCACCACCGGGAACATCGCGCCGATCACCCCGGCGCCGATGCCGTCGAGCAGTTGCACGCCCACCAGCCAGAACGGGTTGTCCGACAGCACGTACAGCGCGCCACGCAGCGGCAGAATCAAAAAGCCCACCAGCAGCAGCGGCTTGCGTCCCCACACATCGGCCTTAAGCCCCACCAGCATCGCCACCGGCACCATCACCAACTGCGCCGCAACGATGCAGGCCGAGGTCAGCGGGGTGGCCAGTTGCAGGTTGACCTGCGAAAGCTTCTGGCTCACCAGCGGCAGCATTGCCGCGTTGGCCAGGTGAAACAGGGCGCAGCACACCGCGAAAATCAGCAGCGGTCGGTTGCCGAGCAGTACGCGCAGGCCCGAGGCCTGGGCATGGTCGCCTGCGCTCGGGGTGAAGCCGCGGGCGACGTCGTGGTCGATGGCTTGGCTGCGCACCAGGCTCACCGCGACGATACTGCCGATGGTCATCGCCGCCATCAGGTAGAACACCACTACCGGGCCGTACAGCCAGGCCAGGCCACCTGCGAGCAGCGCCGAGAAGGCGTTGCCGGCATGGTTGAAGGTTTCATTGCGCCCGGTGCGCCGGGTGAAGGCCTTGGGCCCGGTGATGCCCAGGGAAATGGCGGCAATCGCGGGCGCGAACACCGAGCCTGCCACGGCGCTGACGGTTTGCGTCACCGCCACCCAGGTGAACGAGGTCAGCCACGGCAACAGCAGGCAACTGCCGGTGACCAATAGCGCGGCGATCACCACCACGGCGCGCTTGGCGGTGGTGCGGTCGATCAGCGCGCCGGCGGGCGTCTGGGTCAGCAGCGCGGTGATGCCGGCCAGACTCATTACCAAACCAATGCTGGCCGGTTCCCACTTGTGCACCGCCAACAGGTAGATGGCCAAATACGGGCCGAGACCGTCGCGCACGTCGGCCAAAAAGAAGTTGAGCCAATCGAGGGAACGCTGATCGCGCTGCTGCATGATGGGTGGGCATCCAGGGGGTGATTTTCAGGATAGACCCGGGGTCCTGGAGGAACGTTCTGGGGGGTAGTGGGTATATTTATTGCCGGTTTCGATCAGTCCCCTGGAGGGTTTTTCGCGGCTGAAGCCGCGAACAGCCTTGCCGCGAAACCTGCATCGACCGCTCAACGCACCTGATCCGCCTCATCCAGGGCATAGGCCAGATCTTCCCGGCTAGGTTCGGCGCGGTGCAAGGTCACCGGGATCGACTTGGCCGCTGGCACCTTGCTGCGCTCGGCGTGGTGCCACAGCGGCACCAGCGGGTTGCACTCAGGGTAATAGCCGGCCGCGCAGCCCTCAGGAATGTCGTAGACCAGGATCTGCAACGGGCCGACCTCGCGGCGCACCTCAGGCTCGATGGCGGTGCGTACGCTGACCCAGTCGCCCGCGGCGAAGCCCAGACGCAGCACGTCATTGCGGTTGAGAAACAGCACGCTGCGGGTGCCGCTGACCCCGCGAAAACGGTCTTCATAGCCATAGATGGTGGTGTTGAACTGGTCGTTGCTGCGCAGCGTCATCAGGTTCAGCACGTCGCGCCGGCTTGGGTCGACACGACTGTCCGGGTCTTCTTCGAGGCTGTGCGGGGCAATGAAGCGCGCCTTGCCGGTGTCGGTGTGCCATTGCCGCTGGCTGGCGCCGAGCGGGCGGTGGAAACCGCCGTGCTGCCACATGCGGGTTTCCATGTCATGGAAGATCTCAGGGTAGGTGGCGCTGATGGCGGCGCGAATCAGTGCGTAGTCATGACGCCAGGCGTCCCACGGCACCTGGCACTCGCTGCCCAGGGTGTGCTCGGCCAGCCCCGCGATGATCGCCACCTCCGAGCGCAAATGCTCACTGGCAGGCTCGGTGGTGCCCTGCCAGGCACGCATCACGCCGGTGCTGTCTTCGGTGCTGTAGACCTGCTCGACGCCCTCCTGGCGGTCGATCTCGATATGCCCCAGGCACGGCAGCAGCCAGGTGTGCTGGCCCGGCACCAGGTGCGTGCGGTTGAGCTTGGTCGCCACCTGAACGTTCAGCGCCAGGCCGGCCCAGGCCGGTTCCATGCGGTCGGTGTCGGGAATCGCTCGCAGAAAATTGCCGCCCATGCCGATGAAGGCCTTGACCGAACCGTCGAGAATGCCTTCGCAGGTGTCCACCGTGGCCAGCCCCTTGCGCTCGGGCACGCGGATGTTGAACAGCTCCAGCAGCTTGTCGGCCGGCACCTTGGCCGGGTCTTCGGTAATGCCCACGGTGCGCTGGCCCTGCACGTTAGAGTGGCCACGTACCGGGCAGATGCCCGCCCCTGGCCGGCCGATGTTGCCGCGCAGCAGCAGCAGGTTGACCAGCATCTGCACGGCGTCCACGCCCTTGCGGTGCTGAGTGATGCCCATGCCGAAGATCACCATCACCCGCTGGCTTCGCGCATACACCGTGGCGGCAGCTTCGAGAGCGCTGCGGGTAAGGCCACTGTGGCGCTCCAGGCTGTCCCACGACTGGCTGTCGACCAGCGCACGCAGGCTGTCGATGCCGTCGGTGTGCTCGGCGATGAAGCCGTGGTCGAGCACCTCCCCGCGCTGTGCTTCCAGCGCCAGCACCGCCTTGATGATGCCGGTGACCGCTGCCAGGTCGCCGCCGATCTTCACCTGGTGATACTGGGTGCTGATCACCGTCGACTCCGGGCCAATCATCTCCACCGGCGACTGCGGGTTGACGAAGCGCTCAAGGCCACGTTCACGCAGCGGGTTGAAGGTGATGATCGGCACCTGACGCTTGCGCGCCTCCTGCAACGGATGAAGCATGCGTGGGCTATTGCTGCCCACGTTCTGGCCGAAGAAAAAAATACAGTCGGTGTGTTCGAAGTCTTCCAGGGTCACGGTGCCGACCGGCACGCCGATGCTTTCCTGCAAGCCCACCGAAGTGCTCTCGTGGCACATGTTGGAGCTGTCCGGCAGGTTGTTGTTGCCATAGGCGCGGGCGAACAGCTGGTACATGAACGACGCCTCCAGCGACGCTCGCCCCGAGGCGTAGAACACCACCTGCTCAGGCGCCAGCGCCTTGAGCTGCCGAGCGATGCCGGCATACGCCTCGGCCCAGGTGGTCTCATGGTAGCGGTCGCTGGCAGGGTCATAACGCAGCGGGTGGGTCAGCCTTCCGTGCTGCTCCAGCGCGTTGTCGGTCCAGCCGCGCAGCTCGCTGAGGCTGTGCCGGGCGAAGAACTCAGGGCCGGTGCGCAGCCGGGTAACTTCCCAAGCCGTGGCCTTGGCGCCGTTTTCACAGAATTCCAGCGCATGGGGGTTGCCGGGCTTGGCCCAGGCGCAGCTGACACAGGCAAAGCCCTTGGGCTTGTTCTGCTTGAACAGCGCGGGCGTGGCGCTGGTCAGCGCCTGCTCATGCCAGAGAATGTGCATCACCGAGCGGGCCGATCCCCAGCCGCCTGCGGCCGATTGATAGGGCTTGTAGTGCGGATGGGGATGAATGAGCGACATGGACTGCACCTGGGCGACGGATCACGGGGTATGCAAGGTTCGAAGCACCGCCAGGCGCGAAAGTTCAAGCGCGCTGAGCGCCACGAAGCGCCGTCCATGCGCCCACTGCCGCCGCCGGTCGGCAGTTGCACGCGGCGCCCTGAACCTCGGTCTGCGCGCTCAGCTCATCTATTTACTCGCACCCAAAGAAGCACGGCCCGGACCGTGCCTGCGAGCACCCAGCCGAGCGGAGATAGCCCATGAGCGACCAACCAAGCCGTACCCCCTTGCCCTTCCAGTCGAGTTTCGAACAGGTTCCTGACGACGAGGCCCAGACCAGCCAGGAGCTGGTCGAAACCCTGCGCTCGATCATGCAGACCACCTACGAGCACCGTGGTCACTCTGATCGCAGCGTGCATGCCAAGGGCCACGGCCTGTTGCAAGGCGAAGTCATCGTCCTCGACAACCTGCCGCCGGCCCTGGCCCAAGGTGCGTTCGCCCGCCCTGGGCGCTACCCGGCCTACCTGCGCCTGTCGACCAACCCCGGCGACATTCTCGATGACAAGGTCTCGACCCCGCGCGGCCTGGCGCTGAAGATAGTCGGCGTGGAAGGCCCGCGCCTGCCCGGCAGCGAGGGCGAGCAGACCCAGGACTTCGTCATGCAGAACGCCAAGGCCTTCACCGCAGCGACGCCCAAGGACTTTCTCAAGACTCTCAAGCTGCTGGCCAAGACCACCGACAAGGCGCCTGGCAGCAAGAAGGTCATGTCGGCCGTGCTGCGCGGTGTCGAAGCCACGCTCGAAGCGGTCGGTATCGAAAGCGGCACGATCAAGAGCTTGGGTGGCCACCCGCAGACCCACCTGCTGGGCGAAAGCTTCTCCACCGTGGTGCCGGTGCTGTACGGCTCGTACTACGCCAAGGTGGCGGTGGTGCCGGTGGCGCCGCAGCTCACCGAACTCACCGACCAGCACCTTGACTTCGAGGGCAACCCTGACGGTCTGCGCGTCGCGGTCAGCGACTTCTTCCAGCAGCAGAGCGGCACTTGGGAAATCCGCGTGCAGCTGGCCACCGACCTGGAAAAAATGCCCATCGAGGATGCCTCGGTAGAGTGGCCGGAAGACCTTAGCCCCTACGTCACCGTGGCCCGCCTGGAAGTGCCGGTGCAGCTCAGCTGGTCGGACGACAAGGTGCGGCAGATCGACGACGGCATGGCCTTCAGCCCCTGGCATGGCCTGGCCGCCCACCGTCCGTTGGGCGGGGTGATGCGCTCGCGCAAGCCGGCCTATGAAATGTCCGCCAACTTCCGTAGCGAGCACAACGGCTGCCCCATTCATGAACCACGCGGTGGCTGCCCGATGCACGCTTCGGGTAAAGAAATTTAAACCTTTCGCCGCCTGGGCTGATCAACCACAGGGCACGTCATTGCCCCTGCCTCACAACCATCGAGCACAGGCGGCTTCATGATCCACTGTTACTGGAGAAACCATGAGCTCATCACTGACAGGCAAACGCGTTCTGATCATCACCTCGGACACCGGCATCGAACGCGACGAGTTGCTTTCCCCACTCAAGGCTCTGGCCGAACACGGCGCCAGCGTTACCCACGCCTCGATCAAGGGCGCCGAGGTGCAGACCTTCCTGCAAGACACTGAAAAAGACCGCACCGTCACCGCCAACGCCAAGCTGTCCGAGGTCAAGGCCGACGACTACCAGGCGCTGGTCATTCCCGGCGGCACGGTCAACGCCGACAACCTGCGCCAGGACGCCGATGCCCTGCGCCTGATCAAGGCCTTCGCCGACGCGGGCAAGGTGGTTGCGGCGATTTGCCACGGGCCATGGGCGTTGATCGATGCCGGCGTGATCGAAGGCAAGACCCTGACCTCCTACCCCAGCGTCAAGACCGACCTGGTCAACGCCAAGGGTCAGTGGGTAGACGCCGAGGTCAAGGAATGCAAGGCCAACGGCTGGCACCTGATCACCTCGCGTACCCCGGATGACCTGCCGGCGTTCAACCAGGCGATCGCCGAGGCCCTGGCGTGATTCACCTGCGCGCGTGGCACCTGTTACCGGTGCCGCGCCGCGGGACGATGGAATTCCTGCAATAGCGTGATGTCACAGCGAAATCGGAGGAGGTGTCCAAACGCCAGGCGCGTCTCGGACCTTCCGCATGTAACCGCACCAAGAGTCCCAGCGATGACCGAACCCACCTCCCCTGCCTACGCGCCGCACATTCTGCTGGTCGAAGACGAACAGATGATTCGTGATCTGATCGTGTTCGCCCTGGAAGATCTCGGCGCCACTGTCAAGGCAGTGGAAACCGCCGATGAAGGCCTGGCAGCACTCGAGCTGGCGCCCTGGTCGCTGCTGCTGACAGACGTGCAGACCCCCGGTGAGCTCGACGGCCTGCAACTGGCCTGGCGCGCCCAGGCGCGCGCGCCGGACATGGGCCTGGTGGTGATGAGTGGCTACCATGGCGGTCTGAACGCGCCGTTGCCGGAGGGTGCGCTGTTTCTGCCCAAGCCGTGGTCGATGGATCAGTTCTACGAGGTCATCGAGTTGCAGCTGGCGCGTCGTGCGGCCTACCGTCCGGCGGCCTGAACGAGATTGCTGCGCGGCAGTTCCCAACGGTGGTGATTTGAGGCAGGCTCGCCCGAGTCTGTAGTGCCCTTCAATCCATTTGCGTTTTGGAATCCACATGGATTTACAACGGCGTAACAACGTGCGAGTGCGCGGCAACGGCGCGTGCACCCTGATCTTTTCCCATGGCTTTGGTTGCGACCAGTCGATGTGGCGGTTTCTCCTGCCGCACTTCGAACAGCGCTGGCGCACCATCAGTTACGACCTGGTAGGCGCCGGTGCCTCTGACCTGAGCGCCTATGACCGCGACAAGTACGACACCTTGTCGGGCTACGCCAGCGACCTCAACCAGTTGATCGACCACTACGGCCAAGGCCCTGTGGTGCTGATCGGCCATTCGGTCAGTGCGATGATCGGCGTGCTCGCCGACCGCCAGTGCAGCGGGCGCATCGCGGCGCAGGTGATGATCGGCCCCTCGCCCTGCTACATCGACGATGCCCAAGGCTATGTCGGCGGCTTCAAGGAAGCCGATATCCAGTCGCTGCTCGATACCCTGGACAGCAACTACCTGGGCTGGTCGAGCACCATGGCCCCGGTGATCATGGGCGCTCCCGGCGAGCCGGAACTGAGTGAAGAGCTGACCAACAGCTTCTGCCGCACCGACCCGGAGATCGCCCGCCAGTTCGCCCGCGTCACCTTCCTCTCCGACAATCGCGAGGACGTCGCCGGGTTACAGACCCCTACCCTGATCCTGCAATCGAGCGACGATCTGATCGCGCCACTGGCCGTGGGCGAGTACCTCAAGCAGCACATGCCCAACAGCCAGCTGAGCCTGGTGCCCAACATCGGCCACTGTCCGCACATGAGTGCGCCCAGCGCCTGTACCGAGGCGATCGACGCCTTCCTCGGCGAACGCCTGGGCCAGCATGCACAGCCTTGAGCTGCTGCCGGGCGCCGAAGCGCTGTTCGAGCGGGCGCCCTGCGGCCTGGTGGTGACCCAGGAAGACGGCACCATCCTTCGCAGTAACCAGACCTTCGCCGAGTGGATCGGTCATCAGGCGCAGAGCCTGATCGGCCAGCGCTTCCAGAACCTGCTGACCATGGGCGGGCGGATCTTCCACCAGACCCACTGGGCGCCGCTGATGCGCATGCAAGGCTCGGTCGCCGAGGTCAAGCTCGATCTGCTGCACCGCGACGGGCGCCTGCTGACTTTGCTGCTCAACGGCATTCGCCGCGAGCATGAGCAAGGCGTGTGCTACGAGCTGGCCCTGTTCGGTCTGGTCGAGCGCGATCGCTACGAACGCGAACTGCTCGCCGCGCGCAAGCGTGCCGAGCAGCTGCTGGCCGAACGCAGCAGCGCCGAACTGGCCTTGCAACAGGCCAAGGCCGAGCTTGCCGTCGCCTACCGTCAGGCCCAGCGCCGGGCATCGTTCGCCGAACAGATGGTGGCCATCGCCAGTCACGACCTGAAGAATCCGCTGACCGCCATCAAGATGGCCAGCGGCCTGCTGGCGCGCGGCGAACGCAGTGCCCGCGAGCAGCAACTGGTGGACAACATCCAGGTTTCGTGCGAGCGCGCGCAGCGCATGATCGCCGACCTGCTCGATCTCGCCTCGGTGCGCATCGGCCATGGCATCAGCATCCGCCGGCGCCCGGTGATCCTTCACGACCTGGTCGCCGACAGTGTGGCCGAGTGGCGCGTGGCCTTTCCCCAGGCGCACGTGCGCTACCTTGGGCGCAACCGCGGCACGGTCATTCTCGACCCGGATCGCCTTTATCAGGCGCTGGGCAACCTGGTGGCCAATGGCGCAACCTACGGCGACCTGCGCCACCCGATCACCCTCACCAGCGACGTCAGCGCAGCGTTCACCACGTTCACCGTGCACAACCACGGCAGCGCCATTCCGGCGCCGGTGATTCCGCGCCTGTTCGAACCCATGACCCGCGCCAGCGAACGCAGCGCCGGCGTGCGCTCGGTTGGCCTGGGCCTGTTCATCGTCAAGGAAATCGTCAACGCCCACGGTGGCGAGATCACCGTGGACTCCAGCGAGGCAGCCGGTACCACCTTCACCCTGCGCCTGCCCGCACTCCCATCGACCGCCCCCAGCGAGGCTCTGGCGCCATGAACCCGATCACCCAGCTCGAACAGAGCATCGAGCGGCTAGGCCGCGTGGCCGATGCACTCGATGCCATCACTCCCTGCCCCACCTCACGCCTGCTGCTGGTGACCTGGCTCGCCGAGCGCCTGCGCAGCGAGGCCGAACTCGAGCACGCCGAGGGCCAGCTGCCGGCGCTGCCCGATACCCTGGTTGCCGACTACCGCGCCTGGATCGCCAAGGGTGGTCGCGATTGAGCGCTGCAACTGCACCGCTGGCCCATTTCACCTGAACTTTGAGGGCTTGCATGGCTTCCTCTGCTAAGAGGTCACTTCCGACCGCCTTAGCAGGAATCACGCCCTATGCGAGCACTGACCTACCACGGCGCCACCGATGTCAGGGTCGATACCGTCCCTGATCCGATCCTCGAAGCACCTGACGACATCATCCTGCGGGTCACCGCCACGGCGATCTGCGGCTCGGACCTGCACCTTTACCACGGCAAGATTCCACAGACCGAAAGCGGCGACATCTTCGGCCATGAATTCATGGGCGTGGTTGAAGAGGTCGGTCGCGAGGTCAGCGAGGTGGCGGTCGGCGACCGCGTGGTGATTCCTTTCGTCATCGCCTGCGGCAGTTGCTTTTTCTGCGCCCTCGACCAGTTCGCAGCCTGCGAAACCACCAACACCGGGCGCGGCGCACTGCTGAACAAGAAGGGCATTCCGCCTGGTGCGGCGCTGTTCGGCTACAGCCACCTGTACGGCGGCATCCCCGGCGGCCAGGCCGATTACGTGCGCGTGCCCAAGGCCAATGTCGGGCCGTTCAAGGTGCCGGGCACGCTGACCGATGACAAAGTGCTGTTTCTTTCCGACATTCTGCCCACGGCCTGGCAAGCGGTGCGCAACGCCGAGATCGGCAAGGGCTCGAGCCTTGCCATCTACGGCGCCGGGCCGGTGGGCCTGCTCACTGCGGCCTGTGCCCGCATGCTTGGCGCCGAGCGCATCTTCATGGTCGATGACAACGACTATCGCCTGGCCTACGCCCGCCAGGCCTATGACGTGATGCCGATCAACTTCGAGCAGGATGATGACCCGGCCGACACCATCATCCGCCACACCCCCGGCATGCGCGGCGTCGATGCCGTGGTCGATGCCGTGGGCTTCGAAGCCAAGGGCAGCACCACCGAAACCGTGCTCACCGCGCTGAAGCTGGAAAGCAGCAGCGGCAAGGCCCTGCGCCAGTGCATCGCCGCCGTGCGCCGCGGCGGCGTGGTCAGTGTGCCGGGGGTCTATGCCGGGTTCATCCACGGTTTTCTCTTCGGCGATGCCTTCGACAAAGGCCTGACCTTCAAGATGGGCCAGACCCACGTACAGCGCTTCCTGCCTGAACTGCTCGAACACATCGAGGCCGGGCGCCTGCAACCGGAGCTGATCATCACCCACCGCCTGGCCCTGGAAGAAGCGCCACTG
Source organism: Pseudomonas cremoricolorata DSM 17059 = NBRC 16634 (assembly GCF_000425745.1). GTDB lineage: Bacteria > Pseudomonadota > Gammaproteobacteria > Pseudomonadales > Pseudomonadaceae > Aquipseudomonas > Aquipseudomonas cremoricolorata. Next base: position 412,292 of record NZ_AUEA01000003.1, read on the forward strand.
GGTTACCAGCTGTTCGACAAAAAACAAGACGACTGCCGCAAGGTGATCCTGGTACCAGGGGCCGCCGCGGGCACATTGGGAGCCGACCATGAATACGCCTGAAACACCACAAAGCCACAGCCTGATCGACCCCGCCACGGGCATGAAGCCTGGCGAGCGCTACCAGATCGAGCAACGCGAGGGCGCGCATGCCTTCGACGGTTTCTTCCTCGATGGCAAGTACTTTCTCGAGGCCGATCTGCTCACCGCCGTCGGCTGGCTGGAGGGCCAGCGCTTTATCTACGACCGGGTACAGGCCAGCGGCGAGCCAGAGTTCGCCGAGCGCCATGCCGGTGACATCAGCGAACTGAGGCTGACGCTGGTAGACGGCACGCTGCTGAAACTGACGCCGCTGGAGGTCGAGGTGGCGGTCAAGGCCGACGACGAGCCTGCCGGCGAGGATACAGCCCAGGACCCTGCCCCCGCGCAAGCCGCAGGCTTAGCCAGTGACGAAGACGCAGAACAGCCAACGCAGCCAGAACCTGACCAGGCGTCCGCCCAGCAACAAGACCAGGCCAAATCCCACCCCTGCCCGGCCTCCACCACCGTCCAAGTGCTGGCCGCAGCCGGCGCGGCGCTACTGGTCGGTGTGGCGACAGGTGTCGCGCTGAGTCGCTGCCGACGCTGAACGGTACGCAGGCCTGCACGTCGTGCAGCAAAACCGGTCGCGGGGCAGTACGACGAGCAGCGCCTTGTTAGCGTCATCCTGCGCATGCACGAGGGTTGCACCTGCGTGCGCATTCGCTGAGTCGTCATCGCGCCGTCGCGCGAACAACAGCCATCGCTTAAAGCAGTTCGAAGCCTTTTTCCTGCACCATCGCACGCAGACTTTTACGCCCTCCCATGTACTCCATGCTTGTCATTGAATGATGAAGCGCACCCTTCCAGGTCTTGGGCGACATGTTCTGTTGGTTACGGAAATCCTGGCAGGCCTCTTCATAGCCTTCTACGTAGTCGCGGTAGCCATCTCGGTCGTAGCGATTGTGATGTAGCACTACCGGCTGTGCAGGACGAGGACGTATGGCACTTGTGCGGTTTGGGTCAGGATGCCCAACAACCATGCCAAAGGTGACGAAAGCATATTCAGGCAGGTTGATGATGCCGGCCAGCTCTTTGGCAATGTTTCGCATGACTCCCAGATAGACAATACCCAACCCTATCGACTCAGCCGCGAGTGCGGCATTTTGAGCAGCCAGGGTGGCGTCCACGGACGCCATCAAAAAAGAGTCCAGATAATTCAGGACGAATGGGTCGCCACCTTGGTCGCGAGTCATGGCTGCCGAACGTGAGGTATCTGCCACCCATAACAGAAGTGCGGGAGCTTCCAACATCCATGGGATACGATCGACCTTCACCTCCCGAGCGACTGTGTCGTGGATCTCTGTCTTCAAGGCCTCATCCGTGACAGCCACCACACTCCATTGATTCAGAGCCGAGGATGTGGACGCCGACTGTGCAACTGCGACCATCGTCTCGATCGCTCCGTCAGGCAGCGCTTGGGATAAGAATGTACGGACAGACTTGTGGCGAAGCATCGCTTCGACCGTTGGCGTCATGATGAGCTTTTCAGGTTTCACCTGATTACCGTACCGCTCGAGAAGAAGGTAAGCCTGTGCGCGGGTCAGCTCTGTCATCTGAAATCTCCTGAAAGTTGACCGAAGACTAACGTCCCGCGTGACAAAGATAATCCCGCAGAATGCGGCTACATAATCCACAGCCGTGGACAATGAATCACGCCCGGTTAGAATCACCGAATGGATCACCTGACAGCAATTCGCACCTTCCAACGGATCGTTGAGACGCGGTCGTTCACCAAAGCGGCTGCCCACTTGGGTATGCCTCGTTCATCCGTCAGCAAGGCCGTACAGGAGCTGGAACAGCACCTCGGTACGAAACTGCTGCAGCGAACGACACGCACCGTTGCCCTCACCACGGAGGGCGCCGAGTATTACCGCAAGGTTACGCAGTTGGTTGCTCGGCTGGACGAGGCCGAGGCTGAACTAAGAGACATGGGCGCAGCCTCGCGCGGCAGGCTACGGGTCGACCTGCACTCGTCACTGGCACAACTGCTCCTGATACCGGTGCTGAAAGAGTTCAGAGCACGTCATCCCCATATCCAGGTAGCACTGGGAGTCAGCGACCGCCCTGTCAATCTGATCGAAGAGGGCGTCGACTGCGTAATACGCGCTGGACAGTTGGCGGATTCTTCTTTAGTTGCAAAGACACTGTTCATCGACAGATTGATGACGTGTGCAAGCCCTGAGTACTTGATGCAACACGGTACACCTTCATCGCCGGCTGATCTCGATCGCCACCAGATCGTAGGGTATTTCAGTGCCTCGAATGGTGAGGTGTGGCCATTGCGCTTTCGCAAGCGAGGGGGTGAGCAACTCATCTCCCGCTTTGATATCGCCTCGAATGACAGTGCCAGCCATATCAATATGATCTCGAATGGAGCGGGAATAGGACAGACGTTCGCTTGTGTGGCAGCTCGGCTTTTTGAGTCTGGTGCGCTCGTGCCGATACTTGAAAAACACACCTGCTCAACGGTCCCCATTTCAGTCATCTACCCATCGAACAAGCAGTTGAATGCGCGTGTCCGTGTATTCGTAGACTGGATTGTCGAGCGGCTGGGCGGATAACGGGTAACGTGTAGGGAGGTCATACGCTGGCAGCTGAACATTCCATCACGGTATTCACTGTCCGCTCGCTGGAGCCATGAAAAACGCCGGGGCCATGCGCCACCGGCGTTTCTTCAGAACTGCTCACTGCTGACCGCTCGCAGCTTACCGCTCAGCCCTCACTGCTTGGCATCACCACCATGGGCAGCGGCCAGTTTGCGCGCTTCTTCCAGGTGTTTTTCAAGCTTTGGCAGAGTTTCGCTGGCAAACGCCTTCAGCTCGGCATCCTTGCCATCCTTGACCTCTTCGTTGAACAGCTCGATGGTTTTCTCGTGGGCGTTGACCTGATTGTTGGCGTACGAGCGATCGAACGATTCTTCACGGATGTCGAGAATCAGCTTCTTGGCCTTGTCCAGCAACTCGGCATCGGTGGCCACTTTCAGGCCTTTCTGCTGGGCGATGCCCCTGAGCGTCTGGTTGGCCTTGGTGTGATCGTCGATCATCATCTGGGCGAAGCTCTTGACGTCTGCCGACTGGCTTTTCTGCAGCGCCAGCTTGCCCGCTTCGATCTCTGCAATGCCCTTGGCAGAGGCCTCATCGACGAAGTCGGCAGGCTCGGCGGCGAATGCTGCATGGCTGGCGAAGGCGAACAGTACACCGCAGATACCGGCTTTCAATTTGCTGTTCATGGTGTAACTCCTTGGGCGTCGTTCCATTGAGTGAAGTAGCACTCGTTGTGACTGAACGCGCGTCGGCAGGGTTCAGCTTTTCTCGGACCCGCTGGTCCGCCCTGCGCTTCACGCCACCTGGATGTACACGGCATAGGCGCCCAGCAGCACCCAGAACCCCAGGAAGATCCACGGTGTACGCAGTGAGAACAGCAACGACTTCTTGTGCCCGGCGCGCGAGGTTTCCGCTTCGCTGAACAGCGGCGCCTCGTCGTACATCAGGCCCATCATCGGCTGGCCGCGCAGCAGGTGGCTTTGCTTGAGCTGCCAGTGATCGATGATCTTGTAAGCCGCGCGGATGCCTGGCCAGGCGTTGAGCGAGCTGAGTACGCCGAGCAGGGCCAGGAAGGCCGGCACGATCATGGTGAACATCTTGCCCCACTCGGGGTTGAGGTTGCCCATGGCCGAGACGAAGGCAATCACCAGAAACGACTGCGCGGCCAAGTACGCATCGGTACGGTTGGCAAGGATGCTGGTTTCGTACTGGATTTCATTGCGGTAGAAGTCCAGCCGCTCCTTGAGATTGCCGAACATCTGGGCGTTGCGCGCTTCTATCTCGTGCTCGGGGGTAGAAGGCGTGATGATCTGGGACACGACTCGGCTCCTGCAGGTCGGACCTGCGTCTACATGGTTTGACGAGCGGTAGAGCCGGTCGGTCCGCAAAGATTCAGTTACATGTCACCAGCGGTACTGCCCTACCGCCAAGGAGCAAGGCAGATAGCGGCTGTTCAGTGGCCCAGGCTTTCGGAATTGACGCGCCCCTGACGGCGACCGGTGTCTTGCGCGGTCGACTCATGCTCGCCGTCGCGCGCATGATCCGGACGCTGGGCATCGTTGTCGCGGGGCTGTTCACCGGAGGTGTCGGAGCCGCAGCCTGTGCGTTGATCGTCTGGTGTGGGGTTGGGCATGGTGCCTCCTCAGCCTTTGCTGTGTTCAGGGGAACGTTGACTGCATCAGCGCTTCATTGCGTCGGCGATTCGGTGTTGATGTACGCCGGGCGTGGCGCCAGGGTGAAGGCGCGGCGCTGCTCGCGCTTGGCATGCGCACGTGCTGGCAGCGGCTCGAGGGTTTGCGCCGTGCCGGTCTCGAGTGCGCGCTCGATGGCCATGATCACCCGCACGTCGCGCCAGCCCTCCTCGCCATCGGGCTCCGGCGCCTGGTTGCGCAGGATGCAGTCGGAAAAGTACGCGGTCTCGCCAGCGAACTGATCGACCACCGGGCTGACATGCACGCGGTTGTCGCCTTCCAGTTCCGCGTGATACTTGATCGCCACACCTTCGCCATAGCCAAAGCACGGTGAGGCATCGATCAGCCCTTCGCTACCCAGCAAGGTGAAGCGCTCGGCGTCGGGCAATGTGTAGCTGACGGTGAACTGGGCCAGGCGCTCATCGGCGAAACGCAGGCTGACGGTCACGGTGTCCCAGGTATTGATGGCGCTGTCCGGGCTGCGCACGCCCATGGCCATCACCTCGATGGGCTCGGCGTTGAACAGTTGCCGCACCATGTTCAGCGGATACGGCCCCATGTCCAGTACCGGGCCTGCGGCGAAGCCGTCCTGGGCGCGGTGGTTGCTCGGTTTGACGGTCTGGGTGAAGGTCGAGGTGAACAGCCGTGGATCGCCGAAATCGCCAGCCTGGACACGCTCGATCATGTCCAGGGTGCCCGGCTCGCTGTGCAGGCGGTAAGCGATCATCAGCTTGGCGCCGGAGCGGCGCGCCGCCTCGAGCATGGCCTGGCAGTCCTCTTCGGTGCTGGCCATGGGTTTTTCCAACAGCACGTGGATGCCGGCTTCGAGCGCCGGCACGACGAACTCGCGGTGGCGGAAGTTGGGCGTCGCCACATACAGCGCATCGACCACATCGGCCGCCAGCAGCTCGTCGAACTGCTCGTAGGCATAGGCCTTGAGGCCGTAGCGCTGGGCGAGCTGGTCGGCTTTTTGCGGATCACCGGTGACCAACGCGGTCATCACCGAGTTGTCGGTCTGAGCGACGCCGGGCATGAACGCCCCCTGGGAAATCGAGCCCCCGCCGACTACGCCGTAGCGGATCTTGCCATCTGCACTGGGCATGCGTGCCTCCTGTTCGCGATCAAAAAATGCATTCACGAGACAGTTGGCAATGCGCCTGGCAAGCGGGTTCCATCTTTATCGCAGGGCGCGGGCCAACCTGTGCGCCTGCGCGGTCACTGCAACCACGGTGGTGGCGGCTCTTCGCCCTTGCTCGGGCCGTTTTCGGCTTCTTCGCGGGCGGCGCGGCGCCGCGCGTCGTCGGCGCGGGCAGCGTCGATTTCGCGCAGCACCCCGTCTACATCGGCGTCGTGGTCGTCATCGGCGAACTGCCCGGTCAGCGCAGAATCAGGACGCAACTCGCCGGCCTGGTACAACGCCCACATCTCGCGGGCGTAGCGCGTGGCCTTGAGCTCCGGGGCGAACTGGGCGAAGTAATCACGCATATTGCCGACATCACGCTCGAGCATGCTGAAGGCATGGTTGTTGCCGGCAGCATCCACCGCCTGCGGCAAGTCGATGATCACCGGGCCATCGGGCCCCAGCAGCACGTTGAACTCGGACAGGTCGCCGTGGACCAGGCCTGCGCAGAGCATCAGCACGATCTGCTGGATGACGAAGGCGTGATAGTCACGGGCCTGGTCGGCCTCAAGATGAACGTCGTTGAGCCGTGGCGCGGCGTCGCCGTTGCCATCGACCACCAGCTCCATGAGCAACACGCCATCGAGAAAGTCGTAGGGCTTGGGCACCCGGACCCCGGCACTGGCCAGGCGGAACAGCGCCGCCACTTCAGCGTTCTGCCAGGCTTGCTCGGCCTCGCGGCGGCCGTACTTGGAGCCATTGCTCATGGCCCTGGCCTGGCGACTGTTGCGCACCTTGCGGCCTTCCTGATACTGCGCGGCCTGGCGGAAGCTGCGTTTGCTGGCCTCCTTGTAGACCTTGGCGCAGCGCACCTGATTGCCGCAGCGCACGACATACACGGCAGCTTCCTTTCCACTCATCAACGGGCGCAGGACCTCGTCGACCAGGCCGTCCTCGATCAGCGGTTCAATTCGTTTTGGCGTCTTCATCAGCTCTGCTTATAGGGGCCTGTCCGGGCGGCCATGTCTGGATGGACGCCCATCCTCTCACAGCGGGGAATAACTTGCTCGGGCGAGCGGTGCTGCGCGCCTGGCGTGGAAAAAAATCGACAAACCGCTGAATTATTTAGTGTCCAATTGTATCTCACCCCTTAGACCCGGGCCTCTGGCCAGCACATCTGGTAGTCGCTGCTCGATCGAGCCCGGCACGTAAAAGGAAGAGAACGGTATGAAATCACGCAAGAAGAAGGTCAGCCCGATCGGGCTCAAGGACATCACCATCGTCGACGATGTGAAGATGCGCAAAGCCATCTCCGCCGCGGCGCTGGGCAACGCCATGGAATGGTTCGACTTCGGCGTCTATGGCTTCGTCGCCTTCGTCCTCGGCAAGGTGTTCTTCCCCAACGCCGACCCCAGCGTGCAGATGATCGCAGCGCTGGCCACCTTCTCCGTGCCGTTCCTGCTGCGCCCGCTGGGCGGGGTGGTATTCGGCGCCATCGGCGACCGCCTCGGACGACAGAAAGTGCTGGCCGCGACCATCATCATCATGTCGCTGAGCACCTTCGCCATCGGCATCATCCCCTCGTATGAATCGATAGGCATCTGGGCGCCGATCCTGCTGTTGCTGGCGAAGATGGCCCAGGGCTTCTCGGTCGGCGGCGAATACACCGGCGCCTCGATCTTCGTCGCCGAGTACGCTCCGGACCGCCGCCGCGGCTTCCTGGGTAGCTGGCTGGACTTTGGTTCGATTGCCGGCTTCGTGATGGGCGCAGGCCTGGTGGTGCTGATCCAGAGCGTGGTGACCGAAGAGCAGTTCTTCGAATGGGGCTGGCGCCTGCCGTTCCTGCTGGCCCTGCCACTGGGTGTGATCGGCCTGTACCTGCGACATGCCGCCGAAGAAACCCCGGCTTTCCAGCAGCATGTCGAGAGCCTGGAACAGGGCGACCGTGACGGCCTGGCATCTGGCCCGAAAGTGTCGTTCAAAGAGATCGCCACCAAGCACTGGCGTAGCCTGCTGACCTGTATCGGTGTGGTCATCGCGACCAACGTCACCTACTACATGCTGCTCACCTACATGCCCAGCTACCTCACCCACAACCTGCAATACAGCGAAAGCAATGGGGTGCTGATCATCATCGCGATCATGGTCGGCATGCTCTTCGTGCAGCCGGTGATCGGTTTCCTCAGCGATAAGTTTGGCCGTCGTCCGTTCATTCTGACCGGCAGCATCGGCCTGTTCGTGCTGGCCATTCCGGCCTTCCACATGATCACCAGCGGCAGCACCGGGCTGATCTTTGCCGGTTTGCTGATGCTGGCCATCCTGCTGAACTTCTTCATCGGCGTAATGGCCTCGACCTTGCCGGCCATGTTCCCGACGCACATTCGCTACAGCGCCTTGGCCAGTGCCTTCAACATCTCGGTGCTGATCGCCGGTGTCACCCCAACCGTCGCCGCCTGGCTGGTGGAAACCACCAACAACCTGTTCATGCCGGCCTACTACCTGATGACCATCGCCGTGATCGGCTTCATCACCGCCGTGACCATGAAGGAAACCGCCAACAAGCCGCTGCGTGGCGCTGCACCGGCCGCCTCGGACATCGAGGAAGCCCGCGAGCTGCTGCAAGAGCACCACGACACCATCGAGCAGAAGATCGAGGACATCGACGAGCAGATCGCCGAGCTCGAAGCCAAGCGCGCCACCCTGGCGCAGCAGCACCCGCGTATCGACTGATCCGCAGCGTTGACCACGGGCCGCCCTGCGGCCCATGGACTGCGCAGCAGTCCCAATCCCGCCGGATCAACGCTGAGCGCCGACTCCAACACCAGCGCGACCTCCTCCCCCGCATTTCGTCCAAAAATCGCCGACCGCTCAAGCTCAAGGGTTTGCCTATCGCCGATGGGCCGTTATCCTAGGCCACTCCCGCAAAGGAGCCGCTTCCCCGATGATCGTTTTACGGCCTTTCTGGCTGCTCGGCGCAGCCTTGCTGCTGAGCCCGCTGGTGCAGGCCCAGCAAATCCAGCGCGAACTGGGCGACTTCGATTTCAAGCTCGCCACCACCCCGACCCGCAGCATGGCCGAAGGGCTGATCTCGCCGAGCGCGGTGGGCACCTTCCATGGCGGCGTCGACCTGAGCCACGCCAATGGCCTGTACTTCGGCCAGTACGCACCGAGCATGGGCCTGACCAAGTCCTCGACCCTCAAGCTCGACAACTACTTCGGCTACAAGCAACCGCTGAGCGGTGATCTGGGTTATGAGGTGGGAGTGATTCACTACAGCTACCCGACCCTGGCGGCGAACAATAGCTACGCCCTGTATGGCGGTCTGTCGTTGCTGGGTCGGCGGATCGGCGGGGCGTTCAATGACAAACCGAGCAACCGCACCGGCACGCTGTTCGCCAACCTCGGGCGGCTGCCGCTGTTCGGTGTCGATCTCAGCGTGAAAGTCGCCCACCATCAGTTCAGCACGCCCTACACCATCGGTGACGGCAGCCGGGTCGATGGCTTCAGTGACTGGTCGCTGAAGTTCTCGCGCCCCTGGCGGGGTGTCGACCTCAACCTCACCTGGAGCAACTCCAACCTCTCGGGCAGCGGCTGCGATGCCTATTCAGGCATCAACAACACCTGCGACAGCATGGTCACGCTGAAGGCCCAGCGCAGCTTTTTCTGAGGGTTGAGTCACTTGCAAGAAGGGCGTTGGCGGGTGAGCCCGCCCCCACAGAGTGAGAGCGGGCGGTGACGGTTACAGATTCAGGTCGGCATCGGCATCGACATTCTTCTGCTTGAGCGGGTCGATGTGCTCGGGATTGGCCGGGTCCTGACGCTTGTCGATCTGCGGCGGCGGGGTCAGTTGTAGAACCTCGCTGGTGTATTCCCACTCCTCCTGGACCTTGACCGGGTCGTCGTTGAGGTGGGTGCCATAGGACGGCACGATCTGCTTGACCTTGCCCTGCCATTCAGGCGAAGCGAGACGCTCCTTGAACACCCGCTGCAGCACGTCGAGCATGATCGGCGGCGCGGTCGAGGCACCTGGCGAGGCGCCGAGCAGGCCGGCAATGCTGCCGTCCTTAGATGCCACCACTTCGGTACCGAGCTTTAGTACGCCGCCCAGCTCTGGGTCTTTCTTGATGATCTGCACGCGCTGCCCGGCCTGCCACAGGCGCCAGTCTTCTTTCTTGGCATGCGGGAAGTAGGTTTGCAGGGCATTGAAGCGGTCATCGTCAGACTGCATCACCTGGCTGACCAGGTACTTGACCAGGTCGAACTCACGCACCCCGACGCGCACCATCGGCCAGGTGTTGTGCAGCGACATGCTGCCGAACAGATCGAGCAGCGAGCCTTCCTTGAGGAACTTGGTCGAGAAGGTGGCGAAGGGGCCGAACAGGATCACCCGCTTGCCGTCCAGCACCCGGGTGTCGAGGTGCGGCACCGACATGGGCGGCGCGCCGGAGGCAGCGATGCCGTAGGCCTTGGCCATGTGCTGCATGGCGATGTCCTGTTTGTCGGTAACCAGGAACGAGCCACCGACCGGGAAGCCGGCGTAGTCCTTGGCTTCCGGGATGCCGGATTTCTGCAGCAGGGTCAACGCCTTGCCACCGGCGCCGATGAACAGGAACTTGGTATCGGTCGCGCCCTTGCTGCCGTCCTTGAGGTTCTTGTACTCCACCCGCCAGGTGCCGTCGTCGTTGCGTGAGATGTCCTGCACCTCGGTGGAGACCTTGAGGTCGAAGTTCGGTCGGCTTTGCAGGTAGCTGACGTACTGGCGGGTGATTTCGCCGAAGTTGACGTCGGTGCCGATCGGCGTCCAGGTCACGGCCAGCTTCTGGTTCGGGTCACGCCCTTCCATCATCAGCGGCACCCACTTGGCGATCTGCGCGTGGTCTTCGGAATATTGCATCGGGCGGAACAGCGGGCTGGCCTGCAACGCCTCATAGCGCTTCTTGAGGAAGCGAATGTTGTCATCGCCCCAGACGAAGCTCATGTGCGGCGTCGAGTTGATGAACGAGCGCGGGTTCTTCAGCACGCCCTGCTTGACCTGCCAGGCGAGAAATTGCCGGGTGATCTGGAACGACTCGTTGATCTCCACCGCCTTGGTGATGTCGATCTTGCCGTCTTTTTCCGGGGTGTAGTTCAGCTCGGCCAGGGCCGAGTGACCGGTGCCGGCGTTGTTCCAGCCGTTGGAGCTTTCCTCGGCGACCTTGTCCAGGCGCTCGACCATCTCCATCGACCAGTCTGGCTGCAGCTCGTTGAGCCACACCGCCAGGGTCGAACTCATGATGCCGCCACCGATCAGCAGCACATCCACCTGCTTGGTTTCGGCCGCCTGGGCATTGCCTGCGGCGATCGCCAACGCTAGCCCTGCCAGCGCGCCATGCCTGATGTTCCTGACCTTCATGTTTTCTCCCTCGGGAACGACAGCGTCCCGATCTACCATGTTTAACCCCATTCACGCGCCGCTGCCTGCATGCAACCCATGCATGACAGCCGCCACAACCTCCTGGCAATGGCGCGCAAGCCTGGGCGAGCGAACGCCCGCCGACCCGCGACGTGTGCTGTTGAGGCCCGCAGGCAGGCAGTAGTTCCCCAGCGTAGTGCTGGGCTATTACCCCAGCGGCATCTACTACTGGCCTGCGTACCCATGGAACAGACGAATCAGCTCGTCCGACCACCAGCACTTGCCAGTGGGGCATTCTGCCAATACTGTATGAATATTCAGTACAGAGAGTAGTCCGATGGAGTTGATCGCCAAGCTGGGCATCCTCGCCGATGCCGCCAAGTACGACGCATCCTGCGCCAGCAGCGGTGCGCCTAAGCGCAGCTCACGCGGGCGCGACGGCCTGGGCGCGACCAATGGCATGGGCATCTGCCACAGTTACACCCCCGATGGGCGCTGTGTGTCGCTGCTGAAGATTCTGCTCACCAACTTCTGCCTGTATGACTGCCAGTACTGCGTCAACCGCCGCTCGAGCAACGTGCCACGCGCACGCTTCAGCCCTGAAGAGGTAGTGCGCCTGACCCTGGACTTCTACCGGCGCAACTGCATCAGCGGGCTGTTTCTGAGTTCCGGCATCATCCGTTCGGCCGACTACACCATGGAGCAATTGATTCGCGTGGCGCGGCTGCTGCGCGAAGAACACAACTTCCGTGGCTACATTCATCTCAAGACCATTCCCGATGCCGACCCGATGCTGATCGAAGAAGCCGGGCGTCTGGCTGACCGGCTGAGCGTCAACATCGAGCTGCCCACCGATGAAAGCCTGCAACGCCTGGCCCCCGAGAAACAGGGCAGCACCATTCGCCAGGCCATGGGCGTGATTCATCGCGGCCAGCAGGCGGTGGCCGATCAGCCCAGGGCGCCGCGCTTCACGCCCGCCGGGCAAAGCACCCAGGTGATCGTCGGCGCCGACGCCACCGACGACAGCACGCTATTGCGTAATGCCGAATCGCTATACCAGGGCTTTGGCCTCAAGCGGGTGTACTACTCAGCGTTCAGCCCAATTCCCGACAGCCCCAATAGCGTGCCTCTGGCCGCTCCCCCCTTGCTGCGCGAACACCGCCTGTATCAGGCAGATTTTCTGTTGCGTGGCTACGGCTACAACGCCGGCGAGCTGTTCAAGAAGTCCACAAGCCTTGCGTTGGATATCGACCCCAAGCTCGCCTGGGCGCTGGAGAATCGCGAGGTCTTCCCGATGGACCTCAACCGCGCGGAACCGACGCTGATGGCGCGGATTCCCGGCATCGGCCTGCGCAGTGTGCAGCGCCTGGTGGCATTGCGTCGCGAACGACGCATTCGCTACGACGACCTGATCCAGCTGCGCTGCGTGCTCGACAAGGCGCGGCCGTTCATCGTCACCAGCGACTATCGCCCAGCCGACGCCGAGCAGCGCAGCGGCATGCTGCGGGCGCGACTGCGTGAGCCGCAGGCGCCGGTGCAGATGGGCTTGTGGGGATGATCGCGCTCGATTGCGATGACCTGTTCGGCACCTGGCGCGCTCAAGCGCGCAGGCTGCTCAGCCATGGCATCGACCCGGCCCAGGTGACTTGGGCACAAGGCCCCACCGATGACCTGCTGGCCATACCGGCGCCGTTGCCCGAGGCGCCCGGGCCGTTCCAGGGCAAGGTGCCCGCGGCCTTGCTCGAACAGCTCGAACAGGCCGCGCGCTACCACGGCGAGCAGCGCTGGAACTTGCTTTATGAAGTGCTCTGGCGGGTGGCCCATGGCGACCGCACGGCGATGATGGCCGGTGATCGCCTGGGCAGCGAATTGCAGCGGCGCATCAAACAGGTGCGCCGCGAAGCCCATCACCTGCATGCCTTCGCCCGCTTCGTGCCGTTGCCGGCGCCATTGGCCGAGCAATTGCAGCTCGATCTGGTGGCCTGGCACGACCCGGCCCACGACATTCTGGCCAGCGCCAGCGGCCATTTCGCCGAACGTCTCGGTCGCCAGCGCTGGTTGATCGCCACGCCGCGCGATGGCGTGCGCTTCGATGGCGAACAGATGGACTACCAGCGCCAGTGCCCGGCGCAGTGGCAGCAATGGGCGCAGCATGCCGACGACCCCGGCGCCGAGCTGTGGCGCACCTACTATCGGCACATCTTCAATCCGGCGCGGCTCAACCCCGATGTGCTGCGCCAGCACATGCCCGGGCGATTCTGGCGCCATCTGCCCGAGGGCATGCTGATTCCACAGTTGGTGGGCCAGGCCCGCCACGGCAAGCAGCGCGACGGCCAGGCGCCGGAGGTGGCGCGCCAGCAGGGCAAGCAGATCGGCAAGCGAGAATGAGGATTACAGGCGCCTGAACGGCGCCCGTTAGGGCCTGGCGGGGTCAGCAGGCGAACAGGCGGTGCAGCAGCAGGCTGATGTTCTGTTCGCCGTGGAAGGCCTGGTCGAGCTGGGCCTGGGCGGCGGCCACGTGGCCTTGCAGTCGGCGCTTGACTTGGGTTTCGCCACACAATGCAACCAGGGTCGACTTGCCGTCGTCCTTGCCCTGATCCTTGCCGCTGTCCGGGTCGCGGTCACGCAGATCGTCACGCAACTGGAAGGCATGCCCAAGCTCGACGGCGAAAGCCTGCAAAGGGCTGCGCACGCTGGCAGGGGCATCGCCGAGGTCGCAGGCCATGTCGATGATCGCGGCGAACAGCACGCCGGTCTTGAGCTGGTTGGTCTGGGCGATCTCACCGGCACTGCGGGCGCTACCGCCTTCACGCAGGTCTTGCAACTGGCCCTTGACCAGGCCCTGCACACCGATGGCCTGGGCCAGGGTCGCCACCAGACGGTTGCGCACCTCGGGGCGCACGCCATCGATCACCGCCACCAGGCCAAAAGCATGGCTGAGCAAGGCCACGGCGGCTAGCACCGCAACGTCTTCACCAAAGGCCAGGTGCACGGTGGCGCGGCCACGGCGCAACTGGGCGTTGTCCATGCACGGCAGGTCGTCCAGCACCAGCGAGGCGGCATGCACCAGTTCCACTGCGCAGGCAAGGTCGAGGCTGGCCGCACGCGGCGCTCCCAGCCCTTCGGCGATGAGCATCAGCAGCATCGGACGCAAGCGTTTGCCCGGGGCCAGGGTGCAGTCGCGCATGGCCGCGGTGACCAGTTCACGGGCGTTGCCGGCCACCGGCAGCACGGCCTCGAGGCGCGCCTCGAAGGCTTCGCGCAACGGCTCTAGGGGGTGCGCAACGTCGCCATCGGCGGGCAGCGGCGTGGGTGCTGTGATCGTCATCCTGGCCTCATCATTGTTGTGGTGCAGCTTTACCGGTGGAGCAAGGAACGACTGGAACACGCCGTTGCCTGATGCAATAACTCAGAGCTTAGCTGTACAAAGGGATGCATGTTGTACAACTATCCTCATGCACTGACCACAGTTGCAGACAAATGATTCACCGGCTCATGGAACCCGGCATGAAGAAAAACACGCTAAGCCAACGCAAGGACGACCATCTGGACATCGTGCTCGATCCGCAACGCGCCACTGTCGGTCACCACGATGGCTGGGCAGCGGTGCAGTTCGAGCACTGCGCCCTCCCCGAGCTTAGTCTCGATCGGATCGATCTGAGCACTTCGTTTCTCGGCATCGCACTGCGTGCGCCGCTGCTGATCAGCTCGATGACCGGTGGTGCGGCGCGTGCCGAACGCATCAACTACCACCTGGCCGAGGCCGCGCAGCAGTTGGGCATCGCCATGGGCGTGGGATCGCAACGGGTCAGCCTGCGCGAGGGTGCCGACCAAGGCCTGACCACCACGCTGCGCCGCCTGGCCCCCGATGTGCCGTTGCTGGCTAATCTGGGCGCCGTGCAGTTGCTGGAAGCCGACGGCTTCGACCTGGCCCAGCGCGCGGTCGACAGTTTGCAGGCCGACGCGCTGATCGTGCACCTCAACCCCTTGCAGGAAGCCGTTCAGCCCGAAGGCGACCGCGACTGGCGCGGCGTGCTGGCGCGCATCGAACAGCTATGCCAACGCCTGCCGGTGCCAGTGATCGCCAAGGAGGTCGGTGCCGGCATCAGCGCGTCGGTGGCCATGAGCCTGGCCAATGCCGGGGTGCAGGTGATCGATGTCGCAGGCAGCGGTGGCACCAGTTGGGCGGCGGTCGAAGGCGAGCGCGCCAGTGAGCCGGGCGACCGCGCCGTGGCCATGGCCTTCGCCGACTGGGGCATGCCCACCGCCCAATGCCTGCTCAGCGTGCGCCGCGCCCTGCCCGGCACGGCACTGATCGCCTCGGGCGGAATTGCCGACGGGGTACAGGCGGCCAAGGCCATTCGCCTCGGTGCGCAACTGGTCGGCCAGGCCGCCAGCGTGCTGCCCGCCGCGTTGCAGTCGACCGAAGCGGTGCTGGCGCATTTCGATGTGCTGCTTCGGCAACTGCGCATCGCCTGCTTCTGCACCGCTTCGCGCAACCTCGATGCCCTGCGCAGTGCGCGCCTGCAAGCGACCCACGGATGAGCCACTTCGCCGTCATCGCGCCACCCTACCCCAGTCACTACCAGGCGCTGCAAGCGGTGGCCGGGCAGTTGCTGGAGCGCGGTCATCAGGTGACGTTCTTTCATCAGGCCGATGCGCGGCAGTGGCTGGACGATCCGCGCATCGGCTTTTGCGCGCTCGGCGCCAGCAGCCATCCGCCCGGCAGCCTGCAGCAGGCCTTGCACCTGGCGGCGCGGCCGCATGGGCCGCTGCGCCTGCGCCGGCTGATCCGGCAGTTGGCCGAAACCAGCGCCATGCTCTGCCGGGAACTGCCCGATGCCCTGCGTGCGGCCAAGGTCGACGCCGTGCTGTGCGATCAGATGGAGGTGGCCGGCAGCCTGATCGGCGAAGCCCTCGGCCTGCCGCGTATTTCCATGGCCTGCGCGCTGCCGGTCAACCGCGAGGCGGGCCTGCCGCTGCCGGTGATGCCGTTCGGCCCCGGACACGACCTGCGCCTGTACCGCGGCACCGAGCAGGTGCACGACTGGCTGATGACGCCGTTGCAGCAGGTCATCGATGAGGTCTGTCAGCGTCACCAGCTACCAGGCCGGCAAGGCTTGCACGGCTGCCTGTCGCCGTTGGCGCAGATCAGCCAGACGCTTGCGGCCTTCGATTTTCCACGTCAGCACTTACCCGCGTACTGCCATGCCACTGGCCCCTGGCGGCGCAGCACTGCGGCGGGTGCCGAGTGGGTATTGAGCGATCAACGGCCCTTGGTGTTCGCAAGCCTGGGCACCTTACAGGGCCACCGTTTCGGCCTGTTCATGCGCATCGTGCGTGCCTGCCGCACCCTGAACGTGCAGTTGCTGCTGGCCCACTGCGGCGCCCTGGATGCCGATCAGCAAGCGCAATTGCGCAACAACGGCGCCACTTGGGTGACCGACTTCGCCCCGCAGCAGTGGGCGGTGCAGGCGGCGCAGGTGGTGATCAGCCATGGCGGCCTGAACACGGTGCTCGACGCCGTGGCTGCGCACACCCCGCTGCTGGTGCTGCCGATTGCCTTCGACCAGCCCGGGGTGGCCGCGCGCGTGGCCTATCATCAGCTCGGTGCAGTGTTGCCGCGCTGGGCCAGCAGCCGGCGCATCGCAGCAGCGCTACGCCCGTTGCTGGCTGGCCCCTGCGCAGGGGCAGGCACGCTTGACCAGGCCTTGGGCCAGGCCGGTGGGGCACAGCGCGCCGCCGAGCTTATCGAATCTGCGGTCGCCAGCGACCGCCTGCCAGTGAGTCATGACCTTGAACGACTTTGACCTGATTCTTGCCGGTGGCGGCCTGGCCAACGGCCTGATCGCCTGGCGCCTGCGCCAGGTACGCCCCGAGCTGCGCGTGCTGTGCCTGGAGCGTGCCGAGCGCTTGGGCGGCAACCATACCTGGTCGTTCCACGATGCCGACCTGAGCGCGTCGCAACAGCGCTGGCTGGCGCCGCTGGTCAGCCATCGCTGGCCGAGCTATCAGGTGCATTTCCCCGGCCTGTCGCGGCGCCTGGGCAGTGGCTACGCGAGCATCAGCAGTGAACGTTTCGCCGAGGTCGTGGGCAACGACCTTGGCCAAGCGCTGCGCTGCAACAGCCGCATCGTGCAGCTCGACCCGCACGCCGTGCAGCTCGACAGTGGCCTGCGCCTGAGCGCCGCCACGGTGATCGATGGCCGCGGCGCCCAACCCAGCCAACACATGGTGCTCGGTCAGCAGGCGTTTCTTGGCCAGGAGCTGCAACTGCGCCAGCCCCATGGCCTGGCGGCGCCTATCGTGATGGATGCGCGGGTGGCGCAAGGCGACGGCTACCGCTTCGTCTATATGCTGCCGTTCAGCGCCGACACCTTGCTCATCGAAGACACCCACTACGTCGAACACTCACCCCCAAGCACCGAGCAACTGCGCGAGCACATCGCCCAGTACCTGTGCCAGCACGGTTGGCAGGTGCAACGCGTGCTGCGTGAAGAGCGCGGCGTGCTGCCGATCACCCTGGCCGGCGATTTTCCCGCCTGGCAGGCCGCGCAAGGCAACGCAGTGCAGGCTGGCCTGCGCGGCAACCTGTTCCACTGCACCACCGGTTACTCGCTGCCTGAAGCCGTGCGCCTGGCCGACTGGCTGGCGGCCCAGACGCAACTGGACCACGCGCACCTGGCCCCGGCATTTGCCGCCTACCAGCGCCAGCGCTGGCAGCAGCAAGGCTTCTATCGCCTGCTCAATCGCATGCTGTTCCTGGCCGGTGATGCCGGGCAGCGCTGGCAGGTCATGCAACGTTTCTATCGGCTGCCCGAGCCGCTGATCGCCCGCTTCTACGCCGGGCGCAGCAGCCTGGGTGACCGTGTTCGGATTCTCACCGGCAAGCCGCCGGTGCCTGTTGGTCAGGCGTTGCGCGCTGCGCTGCGTCACTCCCCCCGTCATTTCGAGGAACATTCATGACCCCTGGTAAAACCGCCGTCGTCATCGGCGCTGGCCTCGGTGGCCTGGCCGTGGCCATTCGCCTGCAAGCCGCCGGCGTCGCCACCACCCTGCTCGAGCGCCGCGACCTGCCCGGTGGCCGCGCCTATGTGTACAAGGATCAGGGCTTCACCTTCGACGCAGGCCCGACGGTCATCACCGACCCTTCGGCCATCGAAGCGCTGTTCGAGGCGGCCGGCAAGCCGATGCGCGACTACGTCGAACTGCTGCCGGTGGCGCCGTTCTACCGGCTGTGCTGGGAAGACGGCACGTTCTTCGACTACGGCAACGACCAGGCCGAACTGGAACGGCAGATCCACGCCATGGAGCCGGCCGACGTCGAAGGCTACCGGCGCTTTCTGCAGTATTCCAAGGCCGTGCTAGCCGAGGGCTATATCAAGCTTGGCGCAGTGCCGTTCCTGTCGTTCAAGGACATGCTCCAGGCCGGCCCGCAACTGGCCCGTCTGCAAGCCTGGCGCAGCGTCTACGGCATGGTGGCGAAGTTCGTGCGCAACGAAAAGCTGCGCCAGGCGTTCTCGTTCCATGCCCTGCTGGTGGGCGGCAACCCGTTCTCGACCTCGTCGATCTACACCTTGATCCACGCCCTGGAACGGCAATGGGGGGTGTGGTTCCCGCGCGGCGGCACCGGCGCCCTGGTGCAGGGCCTGGCCAAGCTGTTCGAAGACCTCGGCGGGCGCCTGGTATTGAATGCCGATGTCACCGCACTGGACACCGAAGGCGATCGCATCGTCGCCGCGCGCACCGCTGACGGCCAGCGCTGGCCGGCCGACGTGGTGGCCTCCAACGCCGATGTGGTGCACACCTATGGCGAGCTGCTCGGCCAGCATCCACGCGGCCAGCGCGAAGGCGAGCGGCTCAAGGGCAAGCGCTTCAGCAACTCGCTGTTCGTCGTGCATTTCGGCCTCAAGCGCGAACAGCCGCAGTTGCAGCACCACACCGTGTGCTTCGGCGCGCGCTATCAGCCGCTGATCAAGGAAATCTTCAACGGCCCGCGCCTGCCGGATGATTTTTCGCTGTACCTGCACACCCCTTGCGCCACCGACCCGAGCCTGGCACCGCCCGGCTGTTCGAGCCATTACGTGCTGGCGCCGGTGCCGCACCTGGGCAACGCCGACACCGATTGGGAAGTCGAAGAGCCGCGCTACCGCGAGCGCATTCTCCGTTACCTGGAACAGCGTTACATGCCCGGCCTGCGCGACGATCTGGTGACCTGCCGCAGCTTCACCCCGGTGGATTTCCGCGATCAGCTCAATGCTCACCTGGGTTCGGCGTTCTCGCTCGAACCGGTGCTGACGCAAAGCGCCTGGTTCCGCCCGCACAACCGTGATCAGCAGGTCAACAACCTGTACCTGGTCGGCGCCGGCACCCACCCCGGTGCGGGCGTGCCGGGGGTGATCGCTTCGGCCAAGGCCACCGCCGGGCTGATGCTCGAGGACCTGCACGCATGAATGCACCTGCCGCCGACCCGTTGCTGGCGCACGCCCTGAACAGCATCGCCGTGGGTTCGAAGAGCTTTGCCAGCGCTTCGCGGCTGTTCGACCCGCACACCCGCCGCAGCGCGGTGCTGCTGTATGCCTGGTGCCGGCACTGCGACGACGTCATCGACGGCCAGCAGGCCGGCCATGATGCGGTGCCGCTGACCCCGGCCGAAGCCCGGCAGCGCCTGGCCGAGCTGCGTGCGCAGACCCACGATGCCTACCTCGGCGCCCCCGCCCAGGAGCCGGCCTTCGCCGCCTTGCAGGATGTGCAGCAGCGCCACGGCATCCACCGCCAGGAGGCGCTCGATCTGCTCGAGGGCTTTGCCATGGATGTCGACGAGCGCCAGTACCAGACCCTTGAAGACACCCTGCAGTACTGCTACCACGTCGCCGGGGTGGTCGGGTTGATGATGGCGCGCATCATGGGCACCCAACAGCCGCAGGTGCTGCACCGCGCCTGCGACCTGGGCCTGGCCATGCAACTGACCAACATCGCCCGCGACATCATCGACGACGCCAAGGTGGGGCGCTGCTACCTGCCGCGGCAATGGCTGGATGAATTCGGCCTGACTCCCGCCACCCTCGCGCAACCTCAGCACCGCGCGGCAGTGGCGCAGATGGCCCGGCGCCTGGTGGATCACGCCGAGCCCTACTACGCCAGCGCCGAGGCCGGGCTGGCGGCCTTGCCCTGGCGATCGGCGTGGGCGGTGGCCAGCGCCGGCGCGGTGTATCGGCGCATTGGCATCAAGGTGCGTGCCGCCGGGCCGCAGGCCTGGGACACGCGCACCTCGACCGGCAAGGGGGAAAAACTCGCAGCCCTCAGTGCGGGGCTGTGGACGAGCCTGAATCGGCGCCTGCGGCGCTATCCGCAGCGTGATCCGCGGCTGTGGACGCGGCCTTCGTCGTCGCCCGCAACGGGCCCTGATGATGGGCGCGCAACTGCGCCTTGAGGCGCTCGACCGATGGCGCATACAGGAAACCGAACGACACGCAGCCTTCGCGCCCGTGCACCGCGTGGTGCATCAGGTGCGCCTGGTACAAGCGCTTGAGGTAGCCACTGCGCGGCACGAAACGGAACGGCCAGCGTCGGTGCACCAAGCCGTCGTGGGCGATGAAGTACAGCAGGCCGTAGGCCGTCATCCCCGCGCCGATCCACTGCAACGGCGCCCAGCCAGCGGTACCCAACGCGATCAGAATGATCGCCAGCACGGCAAACACCACCGCGTACAGGTCGTTCTTCTCGAACAGGCCATGGCGCGGCTCATGGTGCGAGCGGTGCCAGCCCCAGCCAATGCCATGCATCAGGTACTTGTGCGCCAGCCAGGCGACCCCTTCCATGGCGGCCAGGGTGATGAGAAAAACGGCGAGGTTGGTCAACATGGTGTTCGATTCGGCTCGTGGTGATGGGGCTTGGAGTCGCTCAGGCGCTGTGGCGTTCCGCGCCGTTTCAGCGCTGGCCAGGCGTTGCGCAGTCTGTGCTCGACCCTAGCATGACCAGGGTCGTGAGGCTTGACCTGTGTAGGACAATTCTTCACTCAGGCGAAAAAAGCGTAGTGGCTGGTGTAGCAAACGATATAGGATAACATTTCATTTGCCATCAACCCCTTGCCTGCGATCACCCATGACAAGTGCCAATGCCACCCCTACCCTGCTCACCCAGCGCCTGCAGAGCATCGATGCTCTGCGCGGCCTGGTGATTCTGTTCATGTTGCTCGACCACGTTCGCGAGACCTTCTTCCTGCATCACCAGGTCGGTGACCCCATGGCCGTGGCCAGCACCGAGCCTGTGCTGTTCTTCAGCCGGACCCTGGCGCACCTGTGTGCGCCGGTGTTCGTCCTGCTCACCGGCCTCTCGGCCTGGCTGTATGGCGAAAAACAGCAGAGCCGCCAGGCAGTCTCGGCATTCCTGTTCAAACGCGGGTTGTTCCTGGTGCTGCTGGAATTCACCGTGGTCAACTTCGCCTGGACCTTCCAGTTGCCGCCCAGCGTGATCTACCTGCAAGTGATCTGGGCCATCGGCCTGAGCATGATCGCCCTCGCCGCGCTGGTATGGCTGCCGCGCGCCGCGCTGATCGCCTTGGGTGTGCTGATTATCGCCGGGCACAACCTGCTCGACGGCCTGCACTTCGGCGCGGATTCGCTGATGCACGTGCCATGGGCGATCCTCCACGACCGTGGCTGGCTCGACGTCTCCGAACATATGCGCCTGCGCACTTCCTACCCGCTGCTGCCGTGGATCGGGGTGATCGCTCTGGGCTATGCCATGGGCCCGTGGTTCGCCCGTAGCGCCAACCCTCAAGCGCGCCAGCGGCGTCTGTCGCTGGCTGCGGCCGTGGCGCTGCTAGGGTTCGTCGGACTGCGCCTGGTCAACGGCTACGGCGAGGCGCCGTGGAGCAGCTACCCAAGCCTGGTGCAGACGCTGATGAGCCTGTTAAACATCACCAAGTATCCGCCGTCGCTGCTGTTCCTGTGCCTGACCCTGGGCTGCGGTCTTTTGCTGCTGCGCGGCTTCGAGCGCGCCGGGCAGGCGCGCTGGGTCGGCGTGCTGGCGGTGCTAGGCGCAGCGCCGATGTTCTTCTACCTGTTGCACCTGTACGTACTGAAGGTGGCCTATGTACTGTGCGTGGCGATCTTTGGCCTGAACCAGGGCGACTACTTCGGCTTCGACGGCATGGGCGCGGTGTGGCTGTGCGCGGTGCTGCTGAGCGTGGCGCTGTACCCGCCGGTGCGTGCCTTCGCCCGGCTCAAGGCGCGCCGCCGCGACATCGCCTGGCTCAAATACCTGTGAAAGCCGTTCCCTGCCAGCGGCCGATGGTCTACCATGCCGGCCGCCGGTTTCCACCCAGGAATTAATAGGGAATCCGTGGCTCGCCAACGGCTGAGCCAAACGGAACTGCCCCCGCAACTGTAGGTGCCGAGCCTGCTCCATCGATGCCACTGGGCGTGTGCCCGGGAAGGCTGGAGCCGGGCCATGACGCACCAGTCAGGAGACCTGCCGGCACACATTTACCGACCGGCGGGGTGTCCGGGACGGCCATCTGCACCCTTTCCAGGGTGGCGCCGCCTGCCTTTGCGCAAGCGGCCATGACGATGCCTGTCCGTGCCGCAGCCCCCGCCGCTGCATTCGATAGGAGATCGCCCAATGCTACGTTTCGCCGCCCTGCTCGCGGGCCTGGGTTTGTCTGGCCTGGCCCAGGCAGCCGCCACCCACTACCCGGTCAATATCGACAACTGCGGCCAGCCGCTGAGCTTCGCCCACGCCCCGCAGCGCGCGGTGACCATCGGCCAGGCCGGCACGGAAATCCTCTACGCGCTGGGCCTGGGCGACAAGCTGGCCGGCACCTCGCTGTGGTTCAACGACGTACTGCCCGAGTTCAAGACCCTCAACGACAAGGTCGAGCGCCTGGCCGACAACGACCCAAGCTTCGAGGCCGTGGTCGGCAAACGCCCGCAACTGGTCACCGCGCAGTTCGAGTGGATGGTCGGCGCGCAGGGCGTGGTCGGCACCCGCGAGCAGTTCCATGAGCTGAACATTCTCACCTACCTGCTGCCTTCGGACTGCGAAGGCAAGGACAACCTCACCGGCGCCGATGGCACACGCACCCAGCAGTTCCAGGTCGAGAGCATCTACAAGAGCGTCAGCCAGCTGGCCGAGATCTTCGACGTGCAGGACCGCGGCGCCGCCCTCAATGCCGACCTGCAAGCACGCCTGGCCCAGGCCAAGCAGCGCCTGGCGGGCAAGGACCTGTCGGCCACCACCGCGCTGTTCTGGTTCTCCAGCGCCGATCTGGACATCGACCCCTATGTGGCCGGGCGCCAGGGTGTGGCCGACTTCATGCTGCAGACCCTGGGCGTGCGCAACGTGGTGCAATCCAACGAAGAATGGCCGACCGTGGGTTGGGAAACCCTGGCCAAGGCCAACCCGACCTGGCTGATCATCGCGCGCATGGACCGCCGCCGCTTCCCCGCCGACGACTACCAGAAGAAGCTGGAATTTCTGCGCAGCGATCCGGTGGCGAAGAACCTCGACGCGGTCAAGGCTGGGCGCATCATCATCCTCGACGCCGAGGCCATGCAGGCCGGTATTCGCCTGTTCCGGGGCCTGGAGACGCTGTCCAGCGCCTTCGCCAGCGGTAAGCCCGCCCAGTGAGTGTGCGCCTGTTGCCGGCCGTGGCGCTGGCGCTGTTGGCCCTGCTGGCGGCGCTGCTGGCCGGAGTCGCGATCGGCGAAACGCCGATTGCTCTGGAGCTTGTGTATCAGGTGCTGGCCAATCAGCTGTGGCAGGCCGGTTACCCGCTCGACCCGATCGACGCCGGCATCGTCTGGAACTACCGTCTGCCGCGCACGCTGGTGGCCGCAGCGTGCGGCGCGGGCCTTGCGACCTGCGGGGTGATTTTGCAGGCGCTGCTGCGTAACGCACTGGCCGAGCCTTACCTGCTGGGCCTTTCCGCCGGCGCCTCGACCGGCGCGGTGGCGGTCGGCTTGCTGGGCATTGGCGGGGCGGCGCTGTCGCTGTCGGCGGGCGCCTTCATCGGGGCGCTGTTCGCCTTCGCCCTGGTGCTGCTGCTGGCCCGCGCGGCGGGACCGTCGCACAACAATGCCCAGGTGATTCTGGCCGGTATCGCCGGCTCGCAGCTGTTCAATGCCATCACCGCTTTTCTGATCACCAAATCGGCCACCGCCGAGCAGGCGCGGGGCATTCTGTTCTGGCTGCTGGGCAATCTCAGTGGCGTGCGCTGGCCATCGGTCAGCCTGGCGCTGCCGGTGGCGCTGCTGGGCCTGGCGATCTGCCTGTGGCACCGGCGCAGCCTCGATGCCTTCACCTTCGGTGCCGATTCGGCGGCCTCGCTGGGGGTGCCGGTACGCCGCACGCAGTTGCTGCTGATCAGCTGCGCGGCGCTGGTCACCGCGGTGATGGTGTCGATCGTCGGTGCCATAGGTTTCGTCGGCCTGGTGATTCCACACGCCCTGCGTCTGCTGCTGGGCCCGGGTCACAGCCGCCTGCTGCCGGCCAGTGCGCTGGGCGGGGCGTTGTTCCTGATCAGCGCCGATGTGTTG
The DNA here is from genome assembly GCF_000425745.1 of Pseudomonas cremoricolorata DSM 17059 = NBRC 16634. Lineage (GTDB taxonomy): Bacteria > Pseudomonadota > Gammaproteobacteria > Pseudomonadales > Pseudomonadaceae > Aquipseudomonas > Aquipseudomonas cremoricolorata. The sequence goes on from NZ_AUEA01000003.1 coordinate 436,699, forward strand.
TCGCGCACCCTCATCAGCGGCCAGGTGATTCCGGTGGGCGTGGTCACCGCGCTGATCGGCGCGCCGGTATTCGCGCTGATTCTGATCAGCCGTCGGGGGGCACGATGAGCAACCTCAGCGACGTGCAACTGGCGCCGCTGCGCTGCCTCGATCTGGGCCTGCGCGTGCGCGGCCACCAGCTGCTGGAGGGCATCGACTTGCAGGTGCTGGCCGGCGAAACCCTGGGCATCGTCGGCCCCAATGGCTCGGGCAAATCCACCCTGCTCAAGCTGCTGGCCGGTCTGCGTGCCCCCAGCAGCGGCGCCGTGCAGTTGTTCGGCGAGCCGCTCGACAGCCTGCCGCGCCGGCGCGTGGCGCAACGTCTGGCGCTGGTCGAACAGCAGGCCGATACCCATGAGGCGATCCGCGTGTATGACGCGGTCGCCCTGGGCCGCACGCCCTGGCTGTCGGCCCTGGCGCCGTTCGCAGGCCAAGACCGCGCCATCGTCGAGCAAGCCCTGCGCGACGTCGATGCGCTGCACTTGCAACAGCGCCTGTGGGGCGAGTTGTCTGGCGGCGAGCGCCAGCGCGTGCACATCGCCCGCGCCCTGGCCCAGCGCCCGCAGGTGCTGCTGCTCGATGAGCCGACCAACCACCTCGACATCCAGCACCAACTGAGCCTGCTGCACTGCGTGCAGGCGCTGCCGGTGACCACTCTGGTGGCGCTGCACGATCTCAACCAGGCGCTGACCTGCGACCGCCTGGCGGTGCTCGAAAGCGGTCGCCTAGTGGCCCTCGGCGCGCCGCTGGAGGTGCTGACCCCGGCGCGCCTGCTGAGCACCTTCGGTGTGCACGCCCACTACCTCACCGATCCCTATGACGGCGCCCGCGTACTGCGCGTGCGCGCCCCCTGAACCAGGACGTTCCGTTATGTCGTTGTCCCCCGTCGCCGTGCTGCTCGCCGGCCTGTTGCTGACGCCTGTGGCTGCCGCCGAGGTGTTCGAAGTGAAAATGCTCAACCGCGGCGCCGAGGGCGCCATGGTCTACGAGCCCGACCACCTGCGCATCGCCCCAGGCGACACGGTGCGCTTCGTGCCCACCCATGCCAGCCACAACGCCGCCACACTCCCCGGGCTGTTGCCAGCGGGTGCCGAAGGGTTCAAGAGCAAGCTCAACCAGCCTGCCGAACAGACTTTCGAAGTACCCGGCCTGTATGGCATTCAGTGCATCCCGCACCTGGCCATGGGCATGGTCATGCTGATCGAAGTCGGCGAGCGCGGCGCCTCGCCGGCGGCCCTGCCGGACAACCTCCCGGCGCGGGCCAAGAGCCGCCTGCAAGCGCAGCTGAGCAAGCTGGAGGCCGGGCAATGAAACACGTGGTCCGCAGTGCGGTGCTGTTGCCGCTATTGGGCGTTGCACCACTGACGCTGGCCGAATCAGCGCAGTCCGAGAGCAACGGTTTCATCGAAGACAGCCGCTGGAGCGTGCTCAACCGCAGCGTCTATGACCGCCGCGACTACCGCCATGGTGGACGCAACGGCAGCGCCCGCAACGCCTACAAACCACGCGAGGCGCGCAGCGACCAGGCCGCCGAATGGGGCTACGGACTGATGGGCAGTTTAAGCTCGGGTTTCACCCAGGGCACGGTGGGCGTGGGCGTCGATGCCCATGGCTACCTGGGCGTGCAGCTGGACAGCGGCGGCGGTCGCGCCGGCAAGGCGCGCCTGCTCAGCCTGGACAACGACGGCCATCCCAAGCGCGACTACGGCCGTGCCGGCGCCGCGCTCAAGCTGCGCAGCTCGAACACCGTGTTGTCCTTCGGCGAACAGCGCATCAAGACTCCGGTGTTCAGCGCCTCCGACAGCCGCTTGCTGCCCGAAACCTTCACCGGCTGGTTCCTCGACAGCAAGGAGTTCGAACACCTGCGCCTGGTGGCCGGGCACTTCACCGAGAACGCCGACCGCAACGCATCGAGCCACAACCGCGGATTCGCGGTGAACTACTCCGATGCGCGCCAGGGCAAGGCTGTAGATCTGGCCGGCGCGGTGTGGAACCCCAGCGCGCAGTTCAGCGCCAGCCTGTACACCTCGCGCTATGAAGACACCTGGAACCAGCAGTACCTGGGCAGCACCCTCAGCCACGCCCTGGACGATCAGCGAAGCCTGAGCCTGGACCTGAACCTGTACCGCACCACCGACACCGGCAAGGCGCTGTCGGGGCAGATCGACAACACCACCTGGAGCCTGGTCGGGCGCTACGACCACGGCCCGCACGGTTTCAGCCTCGGTTGGCAACAGGTGCATGGCGATACCCCGTTCGACTACGTGAGCCGCGGCGCCATCTACATTGCCAACGCGGTGCAACTGTCCGACTTCAATGCCCCCAACGAGAAATCCTGGCAAGTGCGCTACGACCTCGACATGGCCGGCTACGGGGTACCGGGCCTGAACCTCAGCGCGTTGTACGTGCGCGGCTTCGACATCGACGGCAGCCACGTCGACCGCAACGGCGGCTACGCCTACCTGGGCTACGGCACCGGCGGCAAGCACTGGGAACGCGACATGGAAGCGCGCTACGTGGTGCAGTCCGGCCAGGCCAAGGGCACCACGTTCTCGCTGCGCTACAACAGCCACCGCGGCAATACCGCCCAGGCGGAGCTGGACAGTGACCAGTTGCGTCTGGCGGTGGAGTATCCGTTGCAGGGGCGGTTGTAGGACTGGTCCGGGCTACGGTTTGATCGCGTCGCTTTCGAGGTAGGTGGGGTCTGTGGCGCCTGATCGATCGATGTACGAAAGCCTGGCTGGCGTCGTGATCAAGCGCTCAAACGGCACACAACCGCCCCTGCCACCATGACGTCACAATCGGCTGAAATACTCTGCCCGGTCAAAGCCCTGCCTCACCCCCGGCACTGGCCTGACGAAAAGCGCCGCGTGCCCTTTCGGTCGGCGGCAAGTGAAGGCACAATGCGTGTCTTTTTTTTGGCCGGCCTGGCCGGAGGCCTTCAGATGATCAAGACGCCGTATTACCTCATCGACAAGACCAAGCTGCTCAGCAACATGCAGAAGATCGCCTATGTGCGCGAGCAGTCGGGCGCCAAGGCGCTGCTGGCGCTCAAGTGCTTCGCCACCTGGTCGGTATTCGACCTGATGCAGCAATACATGGACGGCACCACCTCGTCCTCGCTCTACGAGCTCAAGCTCGGTCGGCAGAAATTCGCCGGCGAAACCCACGCCTACAGCGTCGCCTGGGCCGACGATGAAGTCGAAGAGATGCTCGCCAACTGCGACAAGATCATCTTCAACTCCATCGGCCAGCTGCAGCGCTACGCCGAGCAGTCGGCCGGCAAGACCCGCGGCCTGCGCGTCAACCCGCAGGTAAGCAGCTCGGACTACCTGCTGGCCGACCCGGCCCGTCCGTTCAGCCGCCTCGGTGAGTGGGACCCTGAGAAAATCGCTACCGTCATCGACGACATCTCAGGCTTCATGTTCCACAACAACTGCGAGAACGGTGACTTCAACCTGTTCGACCAGATGCTCAGCCATATCGAGCAGCGCTTCGGCCATCTGCTGCACAAGGTGCAGTGGGTCAGCCTCGGCGGCGGCATCCACTTCACCGGCGAAGGCTACGATGTCGATGCCTTCTGCCAGCGCCTCAAGCAGTTCGCCCAAACCTACGGCGTCCAGGTGTACCTTGAGCCCGGCGAAGCGGCCATCACCCAGAGCGCGTCGCTGGAAGTCACCGTGCTCGACACCCTGTACAACGGCAAGCACCTGGCGGTGGTCGACAGCTCCATCGAGGCGCACATGCTCGACCTGCTGATCTACCGCCTCAACGCCAAGCTGGCGCCGAGCCAGGGTGAGCATAGTTACATGATCTGCGGCAAGTCGTGCCTGGCCGGGGATATCTTCGGTGAGTATCAGTTCGACAAGCCGCTGGCCATCGGTGATCGCCTGTCGTTCGTCGACGCGGCCGGTTACACCATGGTCAAGAAGAATTGGTTCAATGGTCTGAAAATGCCCGCCATCGTGGTCAAGCAGCTCGATGGCAGTGTCGAAGTGGTCCGCGAGTTCGGTTTCGACGACTACGTTTCCAGCCTGTCGTAAGACGGCGTTTAGTAAGGAGCAACAGCTAAATTGAAGAAGAACGTTCTTATCATTGGTGCAGGAGGTGTCGCCAAGGTGGTGGCCCACAAGTGCGCACAGCATAACGACGAGCTGGGTCGTATTGCGATTGCGTCACGGAACATCTCCAAATGCCAGGCCATCATCGACAGCGTCAAGGCCAAGGGCAGCCTCAAGGTGCCCGCAGACATCCAGGCCTTCTCGCTCAATGCGCTCGATGTCGAAGCGACCAAGGCGTTGATCCGCGAAACCGAATCGCAGATCGTCATCAACGTCGGTTCCGCGTTCCTCAACATGTCGGTGCTGCGTGCCTGCATCGATACCGGTGTCGCCTACCTGGACACCGCGATTCACGAAGAGCCAGGCAAAATCTGCGAAACGCCGCCCTGGTATGGCAACTACGAGTGGAAACACACCGACGAGTGCCAGAAAAAGAACATCACGGCCATTCTCGGCGTCGGTTTCGACCCGGGTGTGGTCAACAGCTACGCGAAACTCGCGCAGCAGCAATACTTCGACCGCATTGATTCGATCGACATCCTCGACGTCAATGCCGGCTCCCACGGCAAGTACTTCGCCACCAACTTCGATCCGGAAATCAACTTCCGCGAATTCACCGGGCAAGTCTGGAGCTGGCAGAACGCCCAGTGGACCAGCAACCGCATGTTCGAAGTCAAGCGCACCGACGACCTGCCAGTGGTCGGCGCACAGAACCTGTACCTGACCGGCCACGACGAAGTGCACTCGCTGTCGAAGAACCTCGACGTGCCCAACGTGCGCTTCTGGATGAGCTTCGGCGAGCACTACATCAATGTCTTCACCGTGCTCAACAACCTCGGCCTGCTCTCCGAGCAGCCGGTACGTACGGCTGAAGGCCTGGATGTGGTGCCCCTGAAAGTGGTCAAGGCGGTGCTGCCCGACCCGGCCTCGCTGGCTCCCGGCTACACCGGCAAGACCTGCATCGGCGACCTGGTCAAAGGCACCAAGGACGGCGAGCCGCGTGAAGTGTTCATCTATAACGTGGCCGACCACGAAGATGCCTTCGCCGAAACCGAAAGCCAGGGCATTTCCTACACTGCCGGCGTACCGCCCGTAGCCGCTGCGCTGCTGGTCGCCCGTGGCGAGTGGGACGTGCAACGCATGGTCAACGTCGAAGAACTGCCGGCCGAGCCGTTCCTCAAGGCGCTGGACGTCATGGGCCTGCCGACGCGGGTCAAGGACGAGCATGGCGACCGCGCCTGGGATGCCCAGGTCTGATCCCTGCATGAGCGCGCCGCGCGCTGAGGTCGATCGACCCTAGCGCTGTAAGCACAAGGGGCTGCCTGGGCAGCCCCTTGTCATGTCCAGCCCTGCCCCGCCCAGCCATCTGCACATCGCCCCGGCGCACGCCGATCAGCGCCGCACAGCGAACGTCCCCAGCGGCCCTTGCGCTTGACTCCACGTTTAGGAAAACCCCTACAGCTCACTGGGAAAAGTCCCTCGTTCCAACCCTTTCTCCTTTGCCTACGCACTCCCATCATTCGACGCACACGTCTGCGGCAAGTTGACACAGGGAGAATCAGAATTGACGGACTACCAGGAGAAACTCGGCCACCTCAGTGCCGAGCAGATCGAAGCGCTGTACCAGGAGTACCTGACCGGAGCACGCATCGCCCCGCTGCTCGAGCGCTACGCCGTGGTGCTGCGGCCCAATAGCCTGATCAAGGCTTTCCCGCCCAAAGCCTGTGACGACTTGCAGTGCCCCTGGTGCCTGCAACCGCTGCATATCCGGCGGCGCGGCAAGGCTGAACCTGAGCACAGCATCAACGAAGCGTTCTGCCTGAGCTGCCCGCACCGGCACTATTTCCCCGCCTACAACCGCCTGCAACGCTACTGCATCTGCGCGCCCTGCGCCGCCAGTCGGGTCGAGGCCAGGCAGCATCAGGAAAGCGAACTGCGTGGCGAGATCGACGCCTACTGGGGCCTGCAAGGCCAGCCAGCGATACCCTACGAGCGCCTGGGCCTTGCGCAGAAGCTGGCGCTGATGGCCATCATCGAAGCCCGCGGCAGCGCGCGCAGTGACCGTATCGAAGCCGTCGAGCCGAGCGCTTGCGGCCCGCGCCTGAGCCCGAGCCAAAGCATGGACGGGGCGTTGTTCGACGACCTGCGCCAGCAGCAACTGCTGCTGCTCGATCCTGACTCCGACCTCGAAGCCTTCAGCCTGAACCCCGCCATGCCGAGGCTCGAGCGGGTGCGCTGGATCGGCAACATCACCCTCGACGGCCAGCGCCGAGCCCGGCTGACCGAGGTGTACCAACGCCTGCACCAGGAATTGGCCCGAGGCCCTGCACCGCAATGGCAGCGCGAGTTGAGCACACTGGTGCGCCGGTTGGCGGTCGAGGAAGTGCTTGGCCACCTGGAACAACGCTGCAGCGAACACGGGCTGAGCCTGCGGGGTGTCGAGCGCAGCCGGGAACTGGCTGCGCAACTGCTGCAACGCCTGCCAGTGTGCAGCGTCTGGTACCTGGCCAACAGCGCCCTGCGCAGCGCCGTGCAGTTCGCCGAACGCTGCAACGTCAACACCCAGCATGCAGCGCAGACCTTGCCCGGCAAGCTCTGGGCGCTGGGCCAGCGAGCCATCGACGAGCAGTGGCCGCTCGAGGCTTCGCGGCACAGCGCCAGCGCACCGCGTTCGGCCTACAGTCGCGTGCTGCATGGCCTGTTGCTCGGCCATCACGACGGCGGCGTCGAGCGGCCGTTGAGTGACTACCTCAACGCCCTGCCCCAGCCCCTGGAACCGGCGCAGATCAGCACCGCCAGCCTGCATTGCAGCCACTGCGGCTCCAGTGCCGTGCAGGCACGTGTCGAGGCGCAACAGGTGAGTATCCGCTGCCAGTGCTGTACCGCGCGCAGCGTGTTGCAGGTGGAACGCAGCAACCAGTCCTGATGCAGCCGGTCACGAGGCCGGCTGGCGCGGCGTTGCGCTCATCAATTGCACCAGGCGCTGATCGGGCAGCGGCCGGCTGAGCAGGTAACCCTGCACCTCATGGCACTGGTCGGCACGTAGCACCGCCAGCTGTTCGGCGGTTTCCACCCCTTCGGCGGTCACGGTCATGTTCATCGCCCGGCCCAGGTTGATGATCGCTTGCACCACACAGCGGTCGCTGGCACTGCTTGCCAGTGACTGAATGAAGCGCTTGTCGATCTTGATGCTGTCGAACGGATAGGTGCGCAGATAGCCCAGGGATGAATAGCCGGTGCCGAAGTCGTCCATGTTCAGGCGTACGCCCAGCTCCTTGAGCGCGTTCATGGTTTGCAGGGCGCCTTCGATGTCGTTGAGCATCACGTTCTCGGTAATTTCCAGCTCCAGGCGCTGCGCCGGCAAGCCTGAGTGGGTCAGCGCCTGACGCACGTCGCTGACCACGTCGCTGCGGCTGAACTGCGCCGGCGACATGTTCACCGAGACAGTCACCGGCAGTGGCCATTGCAGCGCGCAGGTACAGGCCTGGGCCAGCACCCAGTTGCCCAGCAGCACGATCAGGTCGGATTCTTCGGCCAGAGCGATGAACCGATCCGGCATCAGCAGGCCCTGTTCGGGGTGCTGCCAGCGCACCAGCGCCTCGACTGAAGCGATGCTCAGGCCGTCGACCTTGTAGCGAGGCTGAAAATGCAGCACCAGTTCGCCGCGCCCGATGCCTTGGCGCAGGTCGCGCTCGAGCACGCGGCGCTCGGTCAGGACGCTGTTCATTTCCGCCGAGAAGAAACGCCAGGTGTGCTTGCCATCGCGCTTGGCCTGATACAGCGCAACGTCTGCGCAGCGGATCAACTCGGCGGGGCTGCCGGGGTACTGGCTCGAAAGGGCAATGCCGATGCTCACCCCCACCTGCAAGCGGTGGCCTTCGAAGTCGATCGGTGCTTGCAGCGCGCTGATCACCCGCTCACAGAAGCGCTCCAGCTCGCTGCGCGCGCCAGGTCGCACCAGCACCAGGACGAACTCGTCGCCGTCCAGACGCGCCACCAGGTCGCATTCACGCACACTCCGGCTCAGGCGCGCGGCCAGCTCGATCAGCAGCGCGTCGCCGCCTGCGTGTCCGAGGCGGTCGTTGACCGGCTTGAAGTTGTCCAGGTCAAGCATCAGCACCGCCAGCGGCACCTGCCCGCTGCCTTTGCCGTCCTGCTCGAGAAAGCGCATCAGCTGGTTGCGATTGGGCAATCCGGTGAGGGCATCGTGCCGCGACAGGTGCTGGATCTGCGCATGGGCGGCTACTTCATCGGTGATGTCGCTGCAGGTACCGCGAAAGCCTTGGCAGCGGCCGTCCGCGCTGATGGCGCGCGCCGCGATGCGGCAGATCCGCCGCTGCTCCAGACGGTCGTGATACTGGCAGCGCAGGCTGCCCGCGGCCTGCGAAATAGCCAGGCCCTGCAGCCAGCGGCGCACATCGCCGGTGTCGCAATCGAGCAAGGCGGTGATCGGCCGCCCCAGCCAGTCCTCCACACGGTGCCGCGTCAGTTCGGCGAAGCGTGCCGAGAGGTAGGTCAGGTGCAGCTCGGCGTCGGTCTCCCAGATCCAGTCAGAGGCGGCTTCGGCCACCGCCTTGAAGCGCGCCTCGCTGCTCTGCAAGGCGGCCTGTGAGGCCAGCATCTTCTGCTGGCTGCGGTCGATGCTGGCGCTGGCGCGCATCGCATAGCGGGCGCTGATCGACAGAATCAACGCCATGATCAACGCCGCCAGCGCCAGCGGCGGCAGCACGCTGCGCAGCAGCTCGGCGCCGGGCTGCGGGGTGCGCCAGGTCAGCACGTGCCCGCTTCCTTCGAGCGGTAGCTGATCGGGCTGGTCATCGGCAGCGGCGAGTGTGGCGGTGGCAAAGCCAGTCAACCCGGCGCTGCGCCCCAGGCCATCGAGCACCGACGCATCCAGCAGACGAATGAACACCAGTACCGAGGTCGGTGCCGGCAGATGATGGGCCAGTGCTGGCGGGCGAATCAGCGATGCAGCGAACAGCGCAGGCTGGCCATCGAACAACAGGTAGCCGGAAGTCGCCTCACCGCGCTGCCCTGCCTGGCGCCCCTGAACAAGAATACGCGCAGCACTGTCGCTGTGCGCCGCCAGCCCCTGCTCGCTCAACTGCCCGGCGAGCATGGCGTAGCGGCTGGCGTTCGGCTCCAGCACATACACGGCGTGGTAGCCGTCCTGGGTCGACAAGGTCGGGCCGATGTTGTCCTGTTCGAACGCCCAGGCTGCCGCATCCGGGCCGTTGAGGTGGTCGTAGGCGGCTTGCCAGAAGCCGTGGCCCAGCACATAGCTGCGCTCGCGAGCGTGCAGTTGATCGAGCGCAGACTTGGCATGGAAGCGGCTTTGCGTGATTTCTCGCTGATCGAGCCCGGCGGCAATGCGCCATAGCGAGCCCAGGGCGATGGTCAGGGTCAGTACCAGCAGCACTGCAAACATCACGATCAGTTGCCGGACCACCTGACTGCGCGGCGGCAGACCTTTGCCCTGAAGAGAGTCCATTCCAGCACCCGGTTCGACCTGAGGTAGGTAGTTGACCCGCCTTTTTCAGGAGTGATCGATCTGGGTGACGACCGGAGTGGCCCGCAACCCCGCCCCTACCCAACCACCCTCACCCGCCACCGCCCATACCAACTCAAATGCAGCGCTCCAAGCGGCCGGATATCGAGCCGTTGGCTTGCAGGGAACGACAGGTCGAGCACGTGCCGCGCGGCGGCGCGCATCACGTGGGGATGGGTGATTGCCAGCCAGCGGCCGGGGCCGAGGCCATGCTCCAGCCAGTGGCCAACGCGCAGTTGCAACTGATGCAGCGACTCGCCGCCGTGGGGGGCGGCGAGCGGGTCGTCGAGCCAGTGCTGCAAAGCAGCGCCAGCATCGCGTTGCAAGGCCTTGAGCGACAGGCCTTGCCATGCGCCGAGATCACAATCGCGCAAAGCGTCGACTACCTCGCCACTGAGCCCCAGGCCTTCAGCGGTCTGCCGCACGCGCAACTCCGGGGCCAGTAAACAGCGCCAGCCCGCCAGCGCTGGGTCGATCGCCGGCGGCTGGCACAGCGGCTCATCGACCCGGTCGAAGTAGCCCAGACGCTGCGCCTCGGTGCCGGCGTGACAGCGCAAGACCAGCTCGATGGCGCGCATGGCCTGTGTCTCAGCCCTGCGCCGGGGCCATGCGCGCACGGGCGGCGTGGAGTTTCTTGTAGCTGTCGAGCAGGCGCAGGTGGCGGTCGAGGCCTTCGAGTTTGAGGCTGGTCGGGGTCAAGCCGTAGAAACGTACCGTGCCGTCCATCGAACCGAGCACGGCCTGCATGCGCGCCTCACCGAACATGCGTTGCAGGTTGGCCTGGTAGTCCTCAAGGTGCAGGTCACTGTCCAGCTGGATTTCCAGCACCACGTTCAGCGCCTGGTAGAACAGCCCACGTTCGACGGTGTTGTCGTTGTATTGCAGGAACATCTCCACCCACTCCTTGGCCGCGTCCCACTGCTTGAGCGCCACGCAGATCAGCAGCTTGAGCTCCATCACGGTGAGCTGGCCCCAGGCGGTGTTGTCGTCGAATTCGATACCGATCAGCGTCTTGATCTCGGTGTATTCGTCCAGCTCGCTATTGTCCAGGCGCGACAGCAGCGCCTTGAGCGCGCGGTTGTCGAGGCGGTGCAGGTTGAGGATGTCTTCGCGGAAGTACAGCGCCTTGTTGGTGTTGTCCCAGATCAGGTCGTCGACCGGGTAGATCTCCGAATAGCCCGGCACCAGGATGCGGCAGGCGGTGGCGCCCAGATGGGTGTACACCGCCATGTACACCTCATGGCCGAGGTCTTCGAGAATCGCCAGCAAGGTGGCGGCCTCTGCGGCGGTAGCCTGCTCGCCGGAGGCAGAGAAATCCCACTCGACGAAGTCGTGGTCTGGCCTGGCACCGAAGAAGCGCCACGACACCACGCCGCTGGAATCGATGAAGTGCTCGACGAAGTTGTTCGGCTCGGTCAGCGCATGGCTGTCGAAGGTCGGCGCCGGCAGGTCGTTGAGGCCCTCGAAGCTGCGGCCCTGGAGCAGTTCGGTGAGGCTGCGTTCCAGCGCCACCTCAAGGCTTGGGTGCGCGCCGAAGGAGGCGAATACACCGCCGGTACGCGGGTTCATCAAGGTCACGCACATGACCGGGAACTGCCCACCGAGCGAGGCGTCCTTGACCAGCACCGGGAAGCCCTGAGCTTCCAGCGCCTCGATACCGGCCTGAATGCTCGGGTACTTGGCCAGCACGCTGGCCGGCACGTCGGGCAGGCACAGTTCTTCTTCGAGAATCTGCTTCTTCACCGCCCGCTCGAAGATCTCCGACAGGCACTGCACCTGAGCCTCGGCCAAGGTGTTGCCGGCGCTCATGCCGTTACTCAGGTAAAGGTTTTCGATCAGGTTGGAGGGGAAATACACCACCTCGCCGTCGGACTGGCGCACGAACGGCAGCGAGCACACGCCGCGGGCTTCGTTGCCGGAGTTGGTGTCGATCAGGTTCGAGGCACGCAGTTCGTGCTCGGGATCGAAAATGGCGCGGCAGTGCTCATCGAGGATCTCCTCGGGCAGGCTGTCGTCGGCACCGGCCTGGAACCAACGCTCGTCGGGGTAATGCACGAACGGCGCGTTGGCCAGTTCTTCACCCCAGAACTGGTCGTTGTAGAAGAAGTTGCAGTTCAGTCGCTCGATGAACTCGCCCAGCGCCGAGGCCAGCGCGGCTTCCTTGGTGGCGCCCTTGCCGTTGGTGAAGCACATCGGCGACTGGGCATCGCGCAGGTGCAGCGACCAGACGTTGGGCACGATGTTGCGCCACGAAGCGATCTCGATCTTCATGCCCAGACCTTCGAGAATCGCCGACATGTTGGCGATGGTCTGCTCCAGCGGCAGGTCCTTGCCGGCGATCAGCGTGCGGCTGTCGCCCTGGGCACCGGGCATCAGCAGCGCCTGGGCGCTGGCATCGAGGTTTTCCACCTCTTCGATGATGAACTCGGGGCCGGTCTGCACCACCTTCTTCACGGTGCAGCGGTCGATCGAACGCAGGATGCCCTGGCGGTCTTTGTCGGAGATGTCGGCGGGCAGCTCGACCTGGATCTTGAACACCTGCTGGTAACGGTTTTCCGGGTCGACGATGTTGTTTTGCGACAGACGGATGTTGTCGGTGGGAATGTTGCGGGTCTGGCAGTAGAGCTTGACGAAGTACGCCGCGCACAGCGCCGAAGAGGCCAGGAAGTAATCGAACGGACCGGGAGCCGAGCCGTCGCCCTTGTAGCGGATCGGCTGGTCGGCGATCACTGTGAAGTCGTCGAACTTGGCCTCAAGGCGCAGGTTGTCGAGAAAATTGACTTTGATTTCCATGGGCGCTTACCGGGTACCGTCATAACGTGAGTGGCGGCGATTATCCGGATTTTTCCCGTGGAAGTCTTGTCCGCGGCGCTGTGGCCTGGCGCCGCGGACTGGGTGAAGGCGGGCCTGGGTCAGCGCCCCGTCACCTCGGCCTCGTGCGGCTGGGCGTCACGCTCGGCCTTGGCGGGCTTTGTCTCCTGCACGACGATGTAGAACTCCTCGCCATGCTTGACCGCACCATACAGCACGGCTTTTTCGATCAGCTCGCCGGCGCGTACGTGGCGCAGCATCATCGGGTCCTTGCGCAGGTCGCGGTACAGCGCCAGGCACAGCAGCACCATGACGATGACGAACGGCAGCGAGACGACGATGGTCAGGTTCTGCAGGCCGGTCAGCGCCTCGCCAGGATTGCTCGGGTCACCGATGGCCAGCATGATCGCCGCCACCGTGCCGGTCAGTGCACCCCAGAAGATCACCGTGGCCCGCGACGGTTCGGTGGTGCCGTGCTCGGACAGCGTGCCCATCACCAGCGACGCGGCATCGGCGCCGGAGACGAAGAAGATCCCCACCAGAATCATCACCAGCACCGAGGTGGCCGAAGCCCACGGGTAGCTGTCGAGCAACTGGTACAGGGCGTGGTTGCTGTTCACCGCGCCGTCGACCAGGGTGAAGGCGCCCTGCTGCAAGGCGTCGATGCTGGCGCCGCCGAAGATGGTGAACCACACCAGGCTGACCAGGCTCGGCACCAGCAGCACGCCACTGACGAACTGGCGAATGCTGCGGCCGCGGCTGATACGGGCGATGAACATGCCGACGAAGGGTGTCCAGGAAATCCACCAGGCCCAGTAGAACACGGTCCAGCCGGCCAGCCAGTTGTCCATCGGCTCGCCGCCGCTGGCACTGGTGCGGGCCATCATGTCCGGCAGGTGCTTGAGGTAGACGCCGAGCGAGGTCGGCAGCAGGTTGAGCATGAGCAAGGTCGGCCCGACCAAAAAGACGAACAGCGCCAGAGCCAGAGCAAGCACCATATTGGTGTTGGACAGCCATTGAATGCCTTTGCCGATGCCCGAGACCGCCGAGGCGATGAAGGCGATGGTCAGCAAGGTGATGATGCCGATGTAGAACAGCTTGCTCGGCTGTTCGATCCAGCCGTTGTACTCAAGGCCACCGGCGATCTGCAGCGCGCCCAAGCCCAGCGAGGCGGCCGAGCCGAACAGCGTGGCGAAAATCGCCATCATGTCGATCAGGCGCCCCAGCGGGCCATTGGCGTGTCGGCCGATCAGTGGCCGGAAGGCGGTGGAAATCAGTTGCGAACGGCCACGGCGGAAGGTGCCGTAGGCGATCACCAGGCCGACGATGGCGTACATCGCCCAGGGGTGCAGGGTCCAGTGGAACAAGGTGGTGGCCATTGCCACCTGCATGGCTTCGCTGGTCTGCGGCGCAGCGCTGCCCGGTGGCGGGCTGACGTAGTGCGACAGCGGCTCGGCGACGCCGAAGAACATCAGGCCGATGCCCATGCCGGCGCTGAACATCATCGCCACCCACGACACCGTGCGAAATTCCGGCGCTTCGCCATCGCGGCCGAGCGGGATGCGCCCATAGCGGCTGGCCGCCAGCCACAGCACGAAGACCACGAAGATCGACGAGGTCAGCACGAAGAACCAGCCGAAGTTGACGATCACCCACGACTGCGCGCTGGACGCGCTGGCGGCGAGGCTGGCCTGGTTGATGAAGCCCCAGGCGATGAACGCGACCGCGCACACGCTGGTGATGCCGAAGACGACCCAGTCGAGGGTGCCTTCAAGATGACGATCCTGACGGGCTTCTTCGGTTTTCGACGGATCGGTGACGCCGAGCGCCAACGGCTCGGACTGGGCAGGTGTTGCCATGGAGTGGCCCCCGTGTGGGTATGGGCAGGTTTGTTGTTGTTCTGGCGTTCACTCGGTTGCCTGCCCGGGCCTGATCGGCCGCGGTACAGGCGGCGGCATTATCCGGCCCCAGGCAACCCGCTGCGCGTTCCCATACCGTCCTGGCGTGTCCTGCCCGCGACGCCGTGGCAGGCATTCACGACAGCCCACGACGCGGGTAGATACGTGCGCCGCTCATCGGGCGCGGCGCACGCGCTGGCGTGCTTAGAAAGACCTGAGGCTCAGGCCGATCTGCGCCTCGGTGGCCAGCCCACACTGCGCCTGGGCATCGCTGATCAGCGGCTCATCGGGCGCTGGCGGCTGGAAGCGGCCGCCGAACAGGCCATCAAACAGGCTCATGCAGTGGCCCGCGACGCTGCGTGTTGACCTGGTCGTGGTCAACCACGGTGAGCACACCGACGACCAGCGCCTGCAAGCCCTGGTCGAGTTCGGCCTCCATCTCGGCCAGTTGCTCCGGGCTGTCGACCCCTGGCAAGGGCTCGCAGGCGGCGACCGAGTACACCGTGTCGGCAGCGGCGAAGGCGTGGAAGGCCACCGTGGCCAGCACCCAGCGGGCGCGCTCCAGGCTCAGGCCGTAGGCCTCGGCGATGTGCTGCTGGTGGGCGATGATCTTGTCGATCATCGGCGCCGTGGCGGCCAGACGGCGGATGACGTAAGGCGTCACCCCGGGGTGGGCCTTGACGAAGGCGGCGACCGAGCCTGCGAACGCGCTGAGGTAGGCCTGCAAGCCTTCGCCATCGCCACATGCGCCGGCCTTGGGGATCTGCCAGCGCTGGAAGATTTCCTCGGCGGCCAGGGTCTTGAGCGCCTCGAGGCTGGCGACATGCTTGTACAGCGCCATGTGGCTCACCCCCAACGCGGCAGCCACGCCCACCACGGTGACGTTGGCCAGGCCGATTTCAACGCTGACGTCGGCGATGCGCTCGCGGGTGATGGTGCGGGGACGCCCGCGTCCTGCGCTGCGTTGCGGCGATTCCATGAAGCACTCCTGACACGGTTGAAGGTGGACTTGTAGCTGTCTTGTATGGATTTCGCAAATTAGTTTATAGTCATGCAACTAATTAATCCGAGGTCGTTCGAAGCCGCCGCCATGACCCACGCCCACGCCCCCGATCACCCTTCCCGGCCCCTCTCCACCCTGCTCGCGCCGATCCGCGGGCAACTGATCGTCGCCGCCCTGCTGGCGGCGCTGGGTGCAGTGCTGAGCCTGGTGCCGCTGGCAGGTGTCGCAGAGCTTGGCGCCAACCTGCTGAGTGAGCAGGCCAGCCCCTGGAGCAGCGGCGCAATCATCGGCGTCAGTGTCGCCTGCCTGTTCGCCGGCGGCGTGTTCAGCGTGCTGGCCGAACTGCTGGCGCATCTGGCCGACAACCGCATCACCGGGCAACTGCGCCTGGCCCTGGCCCGGCACCTGATGCAGGTGCCGCTGGGCTGGTTCGGTGGGCGCAGCTCCAGCGCGGTCAAGCGCGCTTTGCAGGATGACATCGGCACCCTGCACAGCCTGGTCGCGCATTTTTTCACCACCTTGGGGCGCGTGCTGGGCGCCGTGGTCGCGGCGGTCGGCTACCTGCTGCTGATGGACTGGCGCCTGGCGCTACTGGCATTGCTGCCCTTCCCAGGTTTTGTGCTGTTTCTGCGCCGGGCCATGAGCGCCAGCGCGCAGCACATGGGCGCACTGGGCGAACGCATGGGCGAGCTGGACAACGCGGTGGTCGAATTCGTCAACGGCATGCCGGTGCTCAAGGCCTTCGGCAATCGCCACGACCCGCGCTACCAGCGCGCCGTCAGTGGCTTTGCGCACGCCTTCGACCAGTTCACCCGGCCTCTGGTAGTGGCGATGGCCAAGGCCAATGCGCTGATCGCGCCGGCAACCGTGCTCGGTGTGGTGCTGATCGGCGCGGTGCTGATGGTCGCCCTGGGCTGGATGACGCCGCTGCAGGTACTGCCGTTCGTGCTGGTCACCCCCGGGCTGTGCGCCCCCTTGTTACTGCTGCACGCCATCACCCACGATCTGCACAACGCGGTAGCCGCAGCCCAGCGCGTGCTGGAACTGTTGCACACGCCGGTGCTGGCGCAACCTGTGCGCGCACAGTATCCACGCGACAACGAGCTGCGCGTCGAAGGCCTGGGCTTTGCCTATGACGTGCAACAGCCGATCTTGAGCGGCATCGACTTCACCCTCACCCCCGGCACCACCACTGCGGTGGTCGGCCCGTCCGGCTCGGGCAAGTCGACCCTGGCGCGCCTGCTGCTGCGCTTTCACGACCCCAGTCAGGGCCGCATCACCCTTGGCGGCGTCGACTTGCGGCACATCGACAGCGCCACCCTGTATGGCCACATCGGTTTCGTTCTGCAGGACGTCCGCCTGCTGCGCGCCAGCATCCGCGACAACATCGCCCTCGGCCGTCCCGACGCCAGCCAGGCCGACATCGAAGCCGCGGCGCAGGTGGCGAACATTCACCAGCGCATCCTGCAATTGCCACGCGGCTATGACGCGGTGATCGACGATGACGCGGTGCTTTCGGGCGGCGAGCGACAGCGCCTGAGCATCGCCCGCGCCGTGCTGATCGACCCGCCGCTGCTGGTGCTCGACGAGCCCACCGCAGCCGTGGATGCCGAGGGCGAGGTGGCCTTGCAGAAGGCGCTGGCGCGCTTCGCCGAAGGCCGCAGCGTGCTGGTGATTGCCCATCGCCTGGATACGGTGATGCATGCCGAACAGATTCTGCTGCTCGAGCGCGGAGTGATCTGCGAACGCGGCAGCCACGCCGAGCTGCTCGCCGCCAAGGGCCGCTATGCCCGGCTGTGGGCGCTCGGCGATTACGCCAGCGCACTTGAACACGATTGCGAACAGCCACCGGCACAGGCCCCTGCACCATGCTGACCACCTTGCGTAGCCTGCTCGGCGAGCACACCTCGAAACTGCGCCACTACCTGCTGTGCAGCGTGCTGTACGGTCTGCTCAGCGGCTTGACCCTGTGCCTGCTGGTGCCGATCCTGCGTTGCCTGCTGCGTGGCGAGCTGGGCACGGCCAGCCTATGGCTGCTGGCCCTGGCCTGCGCCATGCTGCTCGGCTGGCGCGGGCGTCTTGTGCTGGAAAGAACTGGTGTGGCGGTGGCCTTCGCCTTGCTGCACGGTGGTCGTCAACGCCTGGGCGAGCACGTCCCGAGCCTGCCGCTGGGCTGGTTCAGCGCCGCCCACACGGCGCGTCTGGGGCAGTTGATCGGGCCGGGCATGATGGCCCTGGCGCAACTGCCGGCGCATGTACTGACGCCGCTGATCAGTGGCGCACTGGCCGTGCTGCCGGTGGTACTGCTGCTGAGCGTGCTGTCGTGGCCGCTGGGGCTGGTGGCGCTGGGCGGTGTGCCGCTGCTGCTGGCCAGCCTGCTGCTCAGTGCGCGTCTGGCGCGGCGCAGCGAGCAGGCCTACACCGCGCACTTTGCCGAGGTCAGCCAGCGCCTGCTGGAATTTGCCCAGGTGCAGCCGGTGTTGCGCGCGTTCAACGCCCAGGGCAGCGCCACCGCCCAGCTCGAGCAGGCACTGGCCGCGCAGCAACGCAGTGCCAGGCGGCTGATTCTGCGCTCGACCCTTGCGGTGGTGCTCAATGGCTGGGTGGTCCAGGGGCTGTTCGCCGCACTGTTGCTGGCCGCCGCCTGGCAAATCGACCCTGGCTTGCCTGCCGATCAGGCGCTGCTGTTGCTGCTGGCCCTGGTGCTGACCAGCCGCTACGTCGATCCGCTGCTGGATGTGATCAACCAGGTCGAGCTGCTGCGAAGCGCCGACGGTCCGCTGCAGGCCGCCGCCGAAGTGCTCGCCGCGCGGCCCTTGCCCGAGCCGCGCCAGCCGCAGTCGCCAGCCCATGCTGGCGTCAGCTTCAGCGGCGTGCACCTGCGTTACGCCGATGATCAAGCCGAGGTGCTGCGCGGTGTCGACCTCACCTTGCCGCCAGGCAGCATGACCGCACTGATTGGCGCCTCAGGTGCCGGCAAGACCTCACTGATGCGGCTGATCGCGCGTTTCTTCGACGCCAGCGAGGGCAGCGTGTGTATCGGTGGCGTGGATGTGCGGGCGATGTCCAGCGAGGCGCTGGCAGCGCAAATCAGCCAGGTGTTTCAAGATACCTGGCTGCAGCAGGGCAGCATCGCCGACAACATCCTCATCGGCCGCCCCGATGCCAGCGCCACCGAATTGCTCGATGCCGTGCAGCGGGCCGGGGTCGAGGAGATCATCGCGCGCTTGCCCGACGGCCTCGACACCCAGGTCGGGGAAGGCGGCGCGCGGCTTTCGGGTGGCGAACGGCAGCGCATCAGCATTGCCCGGGCACTGCTCAAGCAGGCGCCGATTCTGTTGCTCGACGAAGCCTGCGCAGCGCTCGACGGGGAAAACCAGGCCTTGATCGGCCGCACCTTGGCACGCCTGCGCGGACGCTGCACGGTGCTGGTGATCGCCCATCAGTTGTCCACTGTGGCCCTGGCTGATCAGGTCGTGGTGCTGGAAGCAGGCCAGGTGGTGGAAGCCGGCCCGGCGCAGCGCTTGCGCCATCAGGGCGGACGCTACGCCGAGTTCCTCGCGCAGCGCGTGGCGGCCAAACGCTGGCGGGTGAGCGCTGCTGCGCCTGAGTCAGCGACGCCATGATCCGCAGCCACCTGAACTGGGCCGTGGCGCTCGGCGTGCTGTGTGTGCTGTCGCTGCTGATCGGTGCCCGCGCGCTGCCCTGGAGCGGGCTGTGGCAGGGCTCGCCCGAGGCCTGGCTGACCCTCACCGCCAGCCGCCTGCCGCGCCTGCTGGCACTGCTGGTGACTGGCGCAGGGCTTGCGGTGTGCGGGCTGATCCTGCAGCACATCGTGCGCAACCGATTCGTCGAGCCGGCCACCACCGGCGGGCTGGATGCGGCCAAGCTGGGCATTCTGCTGGCGCTGATCAGCCTGCCGGATGCGGGCGTCGGCGTGCGCATGTTCATCGCGCTGAGCGTGTGTCTGGTCAGCAGCCTGCTGTTTCTGGCCCTGGTGCGTCGGCTGCCCGCGCAGCAGACGGTGCTGGTGCCGGTGATCGGCCTGATGTACGGCGGCGTGCTCAGCGCCGTGGCAGAAGGCTACGCCTACCGCCACAACCTGCTGCAAAGCATGCAGGGCTGGTTGCTCGGCGATTTCTCCAAGGTGGTCCAGGGCAGCTATGAGGTGCTCTACCTGAGCGTGCCGGCGCTGCTGCTCAGCTACCTGTTCGCGCAGCGTTTTACCGTGGTCGGCATGGGTGAAGGCATCGCCACCAGCCTGGGCCTGAACTACCCGGCCAGCGTGGCGCTGGGCCTTGTGCTGGTGGCAGTGACGGTCTCGGCCACAGTCATCAGCGTCGGCGCGATTCCCTTCGTCGGCCTGGTGATCCCCAACCTGATCGCCCTGCGCCACGGCGACAACCTGCGCCGCAGCCTGCCTTGGGTCGCGCTGGGCGGGGCCGTGCTGCTGCTCGTCTGCGACATCCTCGGCCGGCTGCTTATCTACCCCTTCGAGGTGCCGATCGGCCTCACCGCAGGCATCGTCGGCGGCGCGCTGTTTCTCGGCCTGCTGCTATGGCAGCGACGTTGATGGCGCGCCATGCGCCGTGGGCGCTGGTGGTGCTGCTGAGCGGCGCCTTCGTGCTGTTTGGCGCCGACTTCGACATGACCTATGTGATTCCCCGGCGCCTGCTGCGCCTGGGCGCCATGCTGGTGGGCGGGGTGTGCGTGGCGTGGTCGGCGATCACCTTCCAGACCCTCACCGGCAACCGTCTGCTGACCCCAGCGGTGATGGGCTATGAGGCCCTCTACCTGTTGCTGCAGGCGCTGCTGGTGCTGCTGCTGGGCAGCGCCGGTGTGGTGCTGCTGGGCGCCCAGGGCAATGTGCTGCTGGCCGCCAGCGTGATGTTCGGCTACTCGTGGGTGCTGCACCGCTGGCTGCTGCGCGAGGGTCAGCACAACCTGTACTTCCTGTTGCTGGTGGGTCTGGTGCTGACCCTGCTGCTCGGCTCGCTGACCCAGTTCGTGCAACTGAAGATCAGCCCCGGCGAGTTTTCCCTGCTGCAAGGCGTCAGCCAGACGTCGTTCAACCGCGTGCAAGGTGCGCAGTTGCTGGTCTCGGCGCTGCTGGTCGGCGCCCTGGCGCTGCTCAACCGCAATCAGCTGAACACCCTCGATGTGCTGGCCCTGGGCCGCGACCAGGCCAGGTCACTGGGCGTCGACTATCCGCGCGTGCTGCGCCAGCAACTGGCGCTGATCGCCGCGCTGGTGGCGATTTCCACAAGCCTGCTCGGGCCGACTGCATTCATGGGCGTACTGGTCGCCAACCTCGCCTATCGCCTGGCGACCAGTTACCGCCATCGCCTCACCCTGGCGCTGGGCAGCGCCCTCGCCATTGTCGTGTTCCTCATCGCGCAACTGCTGGTGGAGCACCTGTTCAATTACAAGACCACAGTCGGCCTGCTGATCAATCTGCTCTGCGGCGGCTACTTCCTGGTCTTGCTGACCCGCCAGCGGAGCCACCGATGATCAGCGTCCACGACCTGCACAAACACTACGGCCAGCGCACGGTGCTCGACGGCATCAGCCTGAGCTTTCCCGAGCGCCGCCTGACCTCGCTGATCGGCCCCAACGGCGCCGGCAAGAGCACCTTGCTGCTGATGATCGGCCGGCTGCTGGAGGCCAGTGCCGGTGAGGTGCGCCTGGCCGGCCAGCCGATCCAGCGCATTGCCAGCAATGCCTATGCACGGCGGGTGGCGACCTTGCGCCAGGCCACCGAGCTTAACCTGCGCCTGCGCGTCGAAGAGCTGGTCGAGTTCGGCCGCTTCCCCTACTGCGGCGGCCGCCTGCACGCCGACGACCACCGCGCGGTGGATCAGGCCATCGCCTTTCTCGGCCTCGATTCGCTGCGCCAGCGCTACGTCGACGAGCTCAGCGGCGGACAGCGGCAAATGGCCCTGCTGGGCATGACCATCGCCCAGGAAACCGACTACCTGCTGCTCGATGAGCCGCTCAACAACCTCGACATGCGCCATGCCGTGCAGATCATGCGCGCCCTGCGCAGGCTGTGCGACGAGCGCGGCTGCACCGTGCTGCTGGTGGTCCACGACATCAACTTCGCTGCCAGCTATTCCGACCACATCGTCGCCCTCAAGGCCGGGCGCGTGCACTGCGCCGGCAGCGTCGCCGAGGTGGTCACCGAAACGCGCCTGCGCGCGTTGTACGAGCTCGACTTCGCCATCAGCTACAGCGCGCGCGGGCCGCTGTGCAACTACTTCAACCCACCCCGAGACTTGTCATGAAGCCGATCCATGCCATGCGCCCCTGGTCACTCACGTTGCTCAGCGCCGTCCTCAGCCTGTCCGGCTGTTTCGACGGCGAGCCATCGTCACACACCGCCGCCCCGCCCGCCCAGGCGCGGGCCCCGCTCAGCGTCGAGCACGGCCTGGGCCGCACCGAGGTGCCGCGACCGGTGCTGCGCACGGTGGCGCTGGACATGAACGAGGTGGATTTTCTCGACCAGTTGCAGGTGCCGATCGCCGCCATGCCCAAGGATTTCGTCCCTGATTATCTGGCACGCTATCGCGACGCCGCCGATACCCTCGACGCCGGGGCCATCGTGCAACCCAACCTCGAGCAGGTGCACGCGGCGCGGCCCGACCTGATCCTGATCACCTCGCTGCAGGCCAACCACTACCAAGCACTCAGCGAAATCGCGCCCACCGTGCAGTACGACATCGACTACCGCGACAGCCACAGCGGCTACACCGAGGTGATCCGCCAGCACCTGACCACCCTGGGAGAGATCTACGATAAACAAGTCCTGGCCGCCGAGAAGATCGCCGCCTTCGACGCCGACCTCGCCCGTGCCCGCGCGGTGACCGCCGGGCGCCCCGAGCGGGCGCTGGTGGTGCTGCACAACAACGGCGCGTTCACCACCTTCGGCGTCAAGTCGCGCTATGGCTTCGTCTTCAGCGAACTGGGCGTGCAGCCGGCCAGCGATGAGCTGGACACCGGCCTGCACGGCCAGCCGATCTCCAGCGAGTTCATCCAGCAGGCCAATCCGGACATCCTCTATGTGGTCGACCGCACCGCGGTGATGGAGGGTCGCCCGCGCCTGAACGCCGAGACCTTGAGCAATCCGCTGCTGCGCCAGACCAACGCCTGGCGCCAGGGTCGGGTGCGTTTCGTCGACCCGCAGGCCTGGTACGTCACCGCGGCCAGCCCGACGGCGCTGTCGCGCATCGTCGACGATGTGATCGAGGGCTATCAGGACTGAAGCCCGCCCAACAGCAGGGACGCTGACGGGTTCGCTCAGGGCTGATTCTCATTCGCCCTTCGACCTCGTCTTGCATTGCCAATAACCATTGCCCACTGACTTCATCGGAGACACGCACGTGTTCAACCGCTCATCACCCCTGCGCGCCATACCCCTCTGCCACCTGCCGCGCACCCCGTTGGCCCACGCCGTACTGCTCGGTCTGAGCTTGTCTGCCACCGCATTGCCAGTGGTTGCCGCCGACCCACACGACACGTCCGCTGCTAGCGAGTCTGCCGCCGCCAAGCCCGCGCCAACCGAACTGGATGCCACCCAGATCGACGCCCAGGCGCCAGTGCCCAATGCCCTGCCGCCCGCCTATGCCGGCGGCCATGTGGCCTACGGCGGCAGGGTCGGCCTGCTCGGCAACAAGGACTTCATGGAGACCCCGTTCAGCACAGTCAACTACACCGACACCTACATCGCCGACCGCCAGGCCCGCGACATCACCGAGGTGATCGCCGCCACCGACCCGGCGGTGTTCAGCAACGGTATTACCGGCACCTACAGCGAGAACTACTCGATCCGGGGCTTTGCATCGAATATCAACGACGTGTCGATCGGCGGGCTGTTCGGCGTGGCGCCGTACTACCGCACCTCGCCTGAGATGTACGAGCGCATCGAGGTGATCAAAGGCCCCTCGGCCCTGCTCAACGGCATGCCGCCGACCGGCTCGGTGGGCGGGGTCATCAACTTGGTGCCCAAGCGCGCAGGTGCCGAGCCGCTGACCCGGCTGACCGGCACCTATCAGTCCGACGCGCAGTTCGGCGGCCACCTCGATGTGGGGCGACGCTTTGGCAGCGAGCAGCAGTTCGGCGTGCGCTTCAACAGCGTCTACCGCGACGGCGACACGCGTACCGACCATCAGCGGGTCAAGGCCGAACTCAACGCCCTGGCGTTGGACTGGCGCGGCGAGCAGGCGCGGCTGTCGCTCGACCTCTATCAGGCCGACGATTTCATTCGCGGGCAGAACCGTGGCGTCAGCCTGGCACCGGGGGTGGCCGTGCCGAAACCGCCAAAACCCGGCACCCTGCTCAACCCCGACTGGGGCTATGTCGAGAGCAAGGACAAAGGCGGCATCCTGCGCGGCGAGTACGACCTCAGCGACCAGGTCACCGCCTATGCCGCGTTCGGCGCCAGCGAAACCCACTACGCCTACAACGGCACCCTGCTGGCCAACGTGATCAACGAGCAGGGTGATTTCCTCACCCGCATGGGCCAGTTGAAGATGGACCTGCACAAGCACAGTGCCGATGTCGGCCTGCGCGGCCACTTCAATACCTGGGGCATCAGCCATCAGTGGTCGGTGAATGCCACACGCTACGCCGACAAGCAAAAGGACTATGGTCGGCGCGAAGTGCCAGGTTTCGACTGGATCACCAACATCCATCACCCGGTCTGGGGGCCAGAGGCGCCTGAACAATGGCCGGCCGTGCAGCATGTGGAGAACCGCCTGACCAGCTATGGCGTCGCAGACACCCTGGGGCTCTTCGATGAGCGCCTGCAACTGACCCTCGGCGTGCGCCGCCAGGAGGTGCGCACCGACAGTTTCGACACGGACGACGGCGCGCGTCTGTCGCGCTATGACGAGAGCGCCAACACCCCTGCCGCCGCCGTGCTGTTCAAGCTCACCGATGAGGTGTCGCTGTACGCCAACTACATCGAAGGCTTGAGCAAGGGCGGCAAGGCGCCGTTCGACGCGCCCAACAGCGACGAGATCTTCCCGCCGTACAAGTCAAAACAGAAGGAAGTGGGGGCCAAGGTCGACCTGGGTACTTTCAGCCATACCCTGGCCCTGTACCAGATCGAGCGCCCCAGCGCCTACAGCGACCCGGTCACGCGGGTCTATTCGTTCGGCGGCAAGCAGCGTAACCGCGGGGTGGAGTGGACCTTCTTCGGCGCGCCGCTGGATGACGTCAGGCTGATGGGCGGCGTGGCCTATGTGTCGCCCAAGCTGGTGGAGACCGACGATGAACAGGAAAAGAGCAAGTACGCCACTGGCATTCCCAAGCTGCAAGGCAAACTCGGCGCCGAATGGGATACCCCATGGATCGACCGTCTGACCCTGACCGCCAACGCCACCTCGATGTCGAAGCAGTACTTGAGCAGCGACAACACCCAGTCCATCCCCGGCCACACCATCTACGACCTCGGCGCCCGCTACGCCCTGGACATCGCTGGCCGCCCGGTGACCCTGCGCGGCACGGTGAACAACGTCACCAACAAGGCTTACTGGGGCACGCCGTTGCTGGCGAGCCTGGCTCTGGGTGAGGGACGCACCGTGCAACTTTCGGCTTCAGTCGATTTCTAGGACCAGCCGCAAGCGGCAAGCGTGATTCACGCTTGCCGCTTGCGCTTGCTGCTATGCTGCGCCCTCGTCCGTACGAGAACCGACCATGAACCGCCGCAAGAAGATCAATCAGCTGCTCAAGGCCAACGCCAAGAAGGCCAGCGCCAAACTGGCCCCGCGCAGCAGCAAGCCCCGCTACATCAGCAAGGCCGACCGCGCCCGGCTCGACGCCGAAGGCGCGGCACCATCAAGCGCCGAGTGAGCACACTCAAGCCGTATCACCGGCGCCGCTAGCCCTGACCGATCATTCGGTGCGGGCGGTGCCGTTGTCCCTTGGCACTTGGGAGTCCTGGTCAGAACCGGGATTGCCCGGCGGCGGGTTCCAGTCCTCGGGGCGCTTGCCCGCAGGCGTATCCCCAGGAGCCTGCTTAGGCTCTGAAGGGGTCTGTTCGAGCCCCGAGCCATGGCCTTCGCCAGTGTCCGGAGTGTCTTTAGCGGGGCCGTTGTTGTCGCCAGTCATGATCGATCTCCACGGTTGCATGCAGGCCATCTGCATATGAAATTTCGGCACCTGCGCTGACCGCTCGGTGCCCCAGACTGGACGAACGGTCGTGGAGCGGACAAGCTGTCGCCTCGTGCGCACTATCGTCTCGGACCATCAAGGCTTCTGCGCCGTTCACCGTGCTTTCGTCATTCAAGGAATTTTCCACCATGAAACGCTATTTCGCCCTTGCCGCCCTCTTCGTCCTGGCCGGTTGCAGCAGCAGCACGCCTGTGCCCAACGTCCCGGATCTCAATGGCAAATGCGATGAAGTGGCCAGCTTCGACATGGCGTTCAGCCGCTTCGACGAGGCGGCGCAGGAGATCGCCCACGGCAGCGGCTGCTTCGTGCAGACCAACACCGCGGCCACCGGCTCGATCAAGCCCAATCCGGTCAAAGGTGAAATGACCCGCCGCGAAGCGGTGCAGGCGAGCATCCAGGCCACGGGCCTGAAAATCACCAACCATCAGCCCGACCAAGTCACTGTCGAATAAAAAAAACGGCGGGCTCAAGGCCCGCCGCATGACTCATTCCGCGCCAGGCGGAATGCCGTCCTTGTTCTTGTCCCTGAGTCGCTCGTGCTCCTCTTCGGTGGAGTGGGCGGGAACGTCAGGTTGTTTCGGGGGTTGCTGCTGTTCGCTCATGGCACTGCCCTCTGCATGGTGTCATGGCATTGGGCAATGCGCGGCGCCGGGCGTTCACAACGATTGGCGCTGTGCTCAGCGCTTGCCCAGCTTCGGCTGGATGACGCTGGTGTAGAGGAAGTAGCCACCAGCGACTTCCAGCACCGCCAGCACGCCGTAACCCACACTGAACATGAACGATGAAGCAATGAATGCGACGGCCACGATGCCAGCGAAGATCTGCAGAATCTGCAGGGTCTTGGCGCTGACCGAAACCTTGCCGTTGACCAGGTAACCGGCGGCCAGGCCGATCAGAATACCTACGATGATGCGTGCGAACATGTCGTCTCCTTTGCCGGCAGCGTGCCGATGATGGGTAGGTCAAGCGGCTCCATCTTGGCACAATGCGCCGACCAGCACGTCACCCGGAACGACACCACAGAGCATCCATCTGCGACACATCCGGGCTCGGGCGAGGCTCTAGTGCAGGCCCGATCGATTCCACCACGCGCCACCATTGGTCATTCCAGCGAGCGTTGTGCGCTGCGTTGTGGTCATAGCGGGTGCAGGCCGGCTTTTCCGGCCTCGTCAGCGAATGGGGAGAGACGACATGGCAGTTACGGTGAAGAAACTCGAAGGCCAGGACATACCCCCCGAGCGCCGCGGCGACGGGGTCACGCAGGTCTTTCGCGTCACCGACCAGCGCGGCACTGAACATTTCCTCGACAGCGACGAGGACGCGGCGAAAATCGCCGTGTCGCTGAGCGAGCCAGCCCCATCGGCAGACTCGCCCAACCTTGAGCCAACTGATCGCGACGATTAACGCGCGATCATGCTCGCCGCCTGCTCGGTGGCCTCGGTGGTGCGCGTTGCCAGCTTGCGGACCTCATCTGCCACCACGGCAAAACCACGCCCGGCCTCACCTGCCCGCGCCGCCTCGATGGCGGCATTGAGCGCCAGCAGGTTGGTCTGGCTGGCGATGCTCTGAATCGTCGCCACGATGCTCGACAGCTTGGCGATGTTGGCCTCGAGGTTTTTCTGGTAATCGGCCTGGGTGTCGCGCAGTGCTTGTTGCTCGTGCTCCAGGTTGATGTCCACCAGCGCCCCGACCACCCGCAGCGGCAGGCCATCGTGACTGCGGCGGGTCTGCCCGCGGGCCCGGAACCAGCGATAGGTGCCGTTGCGGTGCTTGAGTCGGTACTCGATGTCGAAAGGCGTCTTGCCGCTGCGGTCGCTCAAGTGCGCGCCGAAAGCGGCCAGGCTGCGCTCCTTGTCTTCCGGGTGCAGACGCGAGGCCCAGCTGTCCAGCACATCGGGAAACTCCTCGATGGTCTCGAAGCCCAGCAGACGGCGGAACTGCGGCGACCACCAGAACGGGTTGCGCGGGTTGACCGGATCGCCGGCGATCACTTCCATGTCCCACAGACCATCGGAAAGCATCTCGCGGGCCAGTTCGAAGCGGGTGATGATCACCTCATGCTCGCGGTCGCGCTCAAGCTCATCGTGAATGTCGCGCAACGAACCTGCCACGCGGATCGGCGTGCCCTTGCTGTCACGCAGGGTTTCGCCCTGGGCGTAGAACCAGCGGTAGCTGCCATCCTTCATCGCCAGACGGTTTTTCACCCGGTACGGGGTCATCCCGGAGCGGTCGTTCAAATGCCGGGCGAAGGCATCCAATGTGGCTTGTTTGTCCTGCGGGTGCAGGCGGTCGGCCCAGCTCGCGAGCACATTGGGAAAATCGTGCTCGCCTTGAAAGCCCAACAACTGGCGAAGCTGTTGCGACCACCAGAAGACGTTGTGCGGATTGACCGGATCACCGGCAACCACCTCCATGTCCCACAGGCCTTCACTGGATGCGCGGTTGACCAGATCGAAACGCACTTCGTGCAGGCGTGCGGCAGCGCTGGCATCGGCCAGCTCCGCGCTGGTATCGCTGATCTGCTGTTGCAGGTACTCGAGGCGCCGGGCGTGCGCCTGCTCGGTGCCCTGCAACCTGAGCCAGGCGTCGTTGACCGCCTCGGCTTCGGCGCAGCCACTGACCTGCGGCGGGCGATGGTTGACCACCGCCTGAATGAGTTGATGCAGCGCGCGGCGGTCGCGGCGTGGGGCGAGGAAGGTGAACATGGAACGGTGGACCTCTGAAGAAAAAATGGCCGCGTCCCTGGCACCTGAAGGAGTCATCGGCGGCTCCTGAATTTTCTGTAGCATTTTGTTTCATCTATTGATGGCTCGACGCCACTAGCAGACCTGTGGTCAGCGCAAGCGGTTCCAAGCCCCTGGCAAAAGTTCGCTCAGCCCGTTGCGGACTACGGGTGCTCAACACCCTGCCGACTTGCATCGACCGCATGGCTTGTCTAGGGTGGGCGCTTCCGAGCAAGCGCAGGTGACGACCTTGATGCGTGAGTACCGCAACAGCGAACTTGATGGTGGGCAGCGATGACGGGGCTGTGGAGCTGGTTCAGAGGCCTGCTCAGCCGCAGCCCGGCGACTACGCCTGCCCAGCCTGCTGTCAGTAGTGCGCCCTCTGCTTCGTCTGGTCACGGCACACTGCCGGTGGTGCCCCCGACCCTGGGGGATACCCTGACCTACAGTCGTCATGATGATCCCTGTGCGGGCCGCCATACTGGCGGTGATTTTTGTGGCGACGGCGCCAGCTACGATGGCGGGGGCGATGGCGGTGGGGGGGACGGTGGCGGCGGCAGTGATTAGGCGTGCGCTCGGAGTCACCTCTACGCCCCGCAACTTCAATGAACACGCCTTGACCTGAAACGCTTGACCTACTAATTCCGGGTTTCGGAAACGCCCTACAACTTATTATCAACTTCATCGACTAACATCGGCAGCCCTGGCTATTGAACAGGCACGCACATTCATGAAGTTCAAGGACTGTTTCCTGCAGGAGCAAGGTTATCTGCGCCAACTAGGCGATGACTTCGTAAAAGACGACCCGCGCCTGGCACCTTTTCTTGGAAGTTCGGCTTCCGACCCTGATGTCGAGTACTTGATGGAGCACTTCGCCTTTCTCGCCACGCGTTTGGTGATGAAGGTCGAAGATGATCTGCCGGAACTCACTCATCCCCTGCTTCAACTGCATTACCCCAACGCGCTGCGTCCACTGCCAAGCATGACGCTGATACAGTTTCGCCCTGTCGATCACGCGCTCAGCGAAACGCAACTGCTGCCCAAGGGCACTGCGGTGTTTTCACGACCCATCGACGGTACGCGCTGCGAGTTCCGCACCTGTGAAGCGCTACCGGTCGCGCCACTGGAAGTTCGCACCATCACCCTGCAGCCCAGCCCAACGGCGCCCAGGCTGCGCATCGACCTCAACACCCTGTCGGATCAGCCACTGCAGCGCCTGCGCTGCGCCTCGTTGCGCTTTCAACTGGGCGGCGGTAGTCGTAATGCGCTGACGATCTACCAATGGCTGGCGCAGCATCTGCACAAGCTCTACCTGCATGTCGGGCAACGTCGCTTTGCGTTACCTGGCGCGGTGACGTTCGTTGGATTCGAACCTCACGAGGCACTGTGCCCAGGTCCCAACGAGCACCTCGATGGTCACCGGACATTGGAGGAATTCTTCTGCTACCCCGAACGATTCCATGGCTTTCGTATCGATGGCCTGGACAGCTACTGGCCTGATGAGGCCGTTGCCCAGGTGCAACTCGAGTTCTGCTTCGACGCCCCGCTACCGGACGATGTACAGATCGACCCAAGCACGGTTCTGCTCAACTGCATCCCCGCGATCAACCTGTTCAGCCGCTCGGCCGAACCCATCGCGCTTGGCGCGAAGGCCGCTCCGGAGCCTGTAAGAATGAGGCCTCAGGACTGCGCTGAAGACGAAATCTTCAGCCTCGATCAGGTCAGCAGCCAACCCTGCAGAGCCAACGTCGCAGCGCAGATCTACCAGCCCTTCGAAGCCATCGACCGAGCATTTCCCCTGGCTGAAGCGCAAACCTCGCTGTACTACAGGCTCGACATCGAGCACGAACCGGTCAATGACAAGGTCATCCACAAGGTTGCGCTGGTGCAGCACAACCTTGAACCGTGCCTGCACCAGCACGAGCAGTTGAACATCGAGCTGACCTGCAGCAATGGCAATAGACCGCAACGACTGGGCATAGGCGATGTCGGCGGCGTTACCCAGGACACCCCTTCGTTCGTCACCTACCGCAACCTGACCATCCCGACCCGCAGCTATCCACCCCTTTTGCAAAGTGGCGGTGACGGCAAGCATCATTGGGCACTGATCTCCAACCTCTCACCCAACGATCTGTCGCTTTCATCCCCCGCCGCGCTTGCCGCAGTCATCAAGGCCTACGACTTCGTCGGGGAGCACGACGTGCAACAACGACGCCGTACCCAACAGCGCCTGGACGCCATCACGCAGATACACAGCGAGCCCTGCGACTGGTTGATCCGCGGCCTGCCGGTACGTGGCAAACGCACGACCTTGCACATCGATCCGGCGGGTTTCGAGTGTGAAGGCGAGCTGCAGCTGTTCGGCAATGTGCTGTCTCACTTCATGGCGCTGTATGCCAGCAGCCATTCTTTTCATCAGTTGCAGATCGTCAACACGGCCACCAGCGCCTGTCAGCAGTGGCCCGCCCTCAGTGGCCGGCACGCTGTGATGTGACCCGGCGCCCCGATTGAAGGCGGCCCTCTGAAACGATTACGTAATAGTGCTGAACCTAACAGGCAACATGTTGTAACTAACTTGCAGAGGATGGTGTTGCAATGATTCCAATAGCGAGCCACTGACATGAATCAATGATCGCGGTGTGACTTAAAGAGCAGTCGATACAACTAAGGAAACTTCCCACAACTTATTAGGAACGCGTCTGAACTACATGGAAGTGGTTCCCCGGTATGGTCCTTGGCGCCCTGTTCGATGCGCCCTGCAAGTGCTCGATGACAGAGCGCTGCCCAAAGGACTGTCCCGCAGGAGACCGCATGAGCAACGTGCAGGAAGTGCGCTTCACCTTCAGCACCCCGGCCGATGAGGCCATCGCCTTCGATGTCGTGTCGTTCGAACTGACCGAGGGCGTCAGCGAGCTGTACCGGCTGGAAATCGAGCTGGCCAGCTTCACCGATCAGGCCGATTTCGCCGCCCTGCTCGACCAGCCCGCCGTGCTGACCCTCTGGCAGCAGCAACGCCCGGTCCGCCATGTCCACGGCCTGATCAGCAGCTTCGAGCAGGGCAAGACCGGCCATCGCCGCACGCGCTACCGCGCCGTGATCGAACCGCAACTGGCTCGCGCCGCCCTGCAATCGGACTGGCGCATCTTTCAACTGCGCTCCGTGCCGCAGTTGCTCGAGGCACTGTCTGGCGAACGCCGCTGGGGCACCCTCACCCAGTACCTGGTCGACCCGCACCAGCCTCGTGAGTTCTGCGTCCAGGCCGGTGACCTGGACCTGGATTTTTTCTGGCGCCTGTGCGCCGAGGAAGGCCTGCTGTCGATTTTCCAGCACAGCCAGGACAGTCATGGGTTGATACAGACCGATCGCATCCACCAGCTTGGCGCGCTCGAAGGCGAGCCGGTGCGCTATGTCGCCAACCCAGGCGGCCTGCAGCAGCAACCCTGCCTGCAGCATTTCACCTACCGCGAGCAGGTGCGCAGCAGCCGTCAGGTGCAGCGCGATTACACCTTCACCCATCCGCGCTACAACCATGAACACGTCATGTTGCCGCGGCACATGGGCAATCAGCGCGCCGCCTACGAACGCTACGACTACCCCGGTCGCTACAAGCATGACCACGCGGGTAAACCCTTCACCCAAACCAGAATCGACGCCCTGTTCGGCGATACCCGCGTGGCCGAGGTCGCAGGCGACGATGCCCGCCTGCAACCCGGCATTGCCTTTGAACTGATCGGCCACCCCCGCGAGGACATGAACATCGCCTGGCGACCGTTGCGCGTCACCCATCGAGGTCGCCAGTTCACTGCGCTGGAGGAAGATGCCGCGCAGTCACAAGTCGGTACGTCCTACTCGCTCACCGCCACCCTGATACCCGCCGATGTCCAATGGCACGCCCCTGCCCGCCCGAAGCCTGTGATCGAAGGTCCGCAGATGGCCACGGTGGTCGGCCCACCGGGTGAGGAAATCTACTGCGACGAACACGGCCGCGTGCGCGTGCAGTTCCCTTGGGACAGACGCGGCCAGGACGATGAAAAAAGCTCGTGCTGGGTGCGCGTCACCCAGGCCTGGGCGGGGGCCACCTGGGGCCACATGGCCATTCCGCGCATCGGCCAGGAAGTGCTGGTGAGTTTTCTTAACGGCGACCCCGATCAACCGATGATCACCGGGCGCAGTTATCACATCGTCAACCGCCCGCCCTATCGCCTGCCTGATTTCAAGGCACTCAGTCCGATCCGCAGCAAGGAGCACCACGGCAAACGGCACAACGAACTGCGCCTGGACGACACAACCGGGCAGATCAGCGCAGCGCTGATGAGTGATCACGATCACTCGGCGATACACCTGGGCTATCTCACCCACCCGCGCCACGCTGGCGGCAAGCCGCGGGGACAAGGTTTCGAGCTGCGCACCGACAGCCATGGCGTGCTGCGTGCAGGTGGCGGGTTGCTGCTCACCACCGAATCCCGCGTCCGGGCCAGCGAACACCACACAGACCTCGGCGAAACCGCCGAACGCCTGAAGGTGGCGCAGGAGCATCATGCCACCTTCGCCAGCGAAGCCCGCGCTCACCTCGCCCAGGACCTAGGCGATCAGGATGAAGTGGGCGATGCTCTGCTGCTCCAGCACGACGCCATTCGTGGCAACGCCGGCAATCCTCAAGCCAATCGTTTCCCCGAGCTGGCCGACCCGCAATTGGTGCTCGCCAGCCCGACCGGGATCGCCACCAGCACAGCGCAATCGACCCATATCGCCAGCGGCGAACACCTGGGCCTGAGCACTGGCGGCCACACCAGCCTGGCCATTGGCAAGCGCCTGCTGATCAGCGCCAGTCGCGGCGTGCGGCAGTTCGTGCAGAGCATGGGCTGGCGTCTGGTGGCGGCGTCAGGCGACATCGACCTCAAGGCCCTGAAGGACAACATCAACCTGCTGGCCAAGCTCAACGTCACCGTAACCGCCGAACGCATCACCCTGAGTGCAAAGGAAGAACTGATCATCCAGGGCGGCGGCAGCAGCAGCACCTACAACGCAGCCGGCATTCAGCACGCCACGGCGGGCCAGTACACCACCCACGCGACGGATTTCATTTACAAGGGCTCGAAGAGCCTGGGCGCGGTGTTTCCCGAGGACATCCAGGCGAGCGCTGGCGAGCTTGAATTGTTCCAGCACTATGCCAGCCAGCATGCCTATGAGACGGCTGACTACCGCGTGGAAGACGCATTGGGTCAGATGTTCAGCGGCAAACTGAACGGTGAAGGCTTCGCCGGTGTGGCCGGGCTTGCCACCGGGCCGGCAAGCGCGGCATTGGGCGCCGACCCGACCGACACCTGGTCACACGCCAGTGCAATTCAACGCTCGGACGAGTCCGCCGCCAGTCCCGACGCCGTCGACCCTGCCATCGAGGCCGCAGAACAACTTGCGACAACACTGCTCTCAGGCCTTTCGACAGCCAGTCGAGCCGGCCTGGAGAGCCTGTTCAGGCAATCTGAAGCCAATCATGCCCATCAGCAATCCCCGTTGTCAGCCGTCGCGCTCATTGGGAGCACGCGAGCATGACCACATCCCCAGCCCCGCGCGCCGCCGAAACCGCCATCGCCCCCATCACCGACATCGACCTCGAAGACATCACCGAGGCCGCCAACAACGTCGACCTCTGGTTGCGGCAACTGAGCGACAACCACCTGACCCTGGCCACGCTCAAGCAGGCCGCCGACTACGTGCCCATCGCCAACAACATCATGGCGGCGGTGGATGCCGTCAGCGACATCATCGCCCTGGCCGAAAGCGAGCAGAGCGACCCGCTCGATTGGGTCAGCCTGGCCATCAACCTGATCGGCATCATTCCCGTCCCGCCGGCCCTGGCCTTTGCCCGCAAGAGCTTGAGGCCCACCCTGCACTTGGTCCGCCAGCAGCTCAAGGCCAACCCCAGGGCGCCTCTTGGCAATGCCCTGGTCACCGTGCTGGCCGGGCACATGAACGCCACGATCCTTGGCGAGCTCGAGAACTTCGTCACCCAGGCCCAGGCGCGCCTGCCCGGGCTGCTCGAAGACTGCGCGCAGAGCGGCACGGCGATCATCCTGGCGCTCGCAGGCGGCATCGAAGATTTTCTGAGCGGTCAGTTGCAGCCCAGCCCGGTGATCCAGGACGAGCACGCGTCCCTGCTCGACACCCTGGTCAGACACGCGACGCTGCCGCTGGAAGTGGCCACCGTGGCCAGCCTCAATCGCCTGTCCAAACTGCTGCCCACGCACACCCAAAACCTAGGCCTGACCTACGCACACCGCCTACGCAAACTGGCGACCGAGGTGGCACCGAACCTGCGCAGGCTGGCCAACGCAGACACCCCGCACAGCATTGCCCACCTGCTGTCCATGCTGGCGCAGGCAGCCAAGCACAAGCGCACCCACCTCTCGATCAACATTCCGCCGACCGGCACCAAGCAGGTCAGGCACGTCACCCGCCAGCAGCAACTGGGCGCCATCGGCAGGCAGCGCCCGGCGCGGCAGGACCCAGGTGCTGCCAAGAACGGCGCCTGTTCAGGCACCTGCAACTCGATCAGCTTCGCCCGCGGCTCCGAGCAACTGGTACATACCGACTTCGCCCTGCCAGGGCCGTTTCCCGTGACCTGGAGCCGCAACTACCGCTCCAGCCAGGCGGCCCTGGACGACGGCCCGCTGGGCGCGCGCTGGATCACCCCCTTCACCGTATTCTTCCAAGGCATCGAAAACACCCTGCGCCACCAGGCCGCCGATGGCCGCAGCCATGACTACCCGCTGCCCAAGGTGGGCAAGTTCCACCATGACCCGGTCGAGGACATCGTCCTGGTGCGCACCGGCGAGCGCACGCTGTCACTGGCCCGGGGCTACCGGCTCGAAGAATGTTACGAGCAGGTCGGTGATCGCTTCCGCCTCTGGGCCATCCGCCAGCGCGGCGGCGCGTGTATCGCGCTGCATTACGAGCACAGCCATCAGGGCGTGCAGGTGCTCTCTGACCTGCTCACCTACCAGGACGAGCGCCTGCACCAGCATATCCACACGCGCCTCGACGCCAGCGGCCGCATCGAAAGCCTGTGGTCGATGCACGA
>NZ_KE384442.1:0-3662 GCF_000425745.1 Pseudomonas cremoricolorata DSM 17059 = NBRC 16634
GCCATTGGCCCCGACAGTCCCGCTGCCAATCACCGCGCCGGCAGCATTGCGCACTTCTACCGTCGCGCCCGGTTCGCCGCTGCCGGTCAGGGTTACGCCTTCGGCCAAGGCCAGATCAGTCGGTTGCGCAGGTGCGAGCAGGTCCGGTGAGACGACCGAGACGGCGGCAGAAGCATTGCCCGCGGCATCGGTGAGGTCGACTTGCAGCGTACTGCCGTCGATCACGGCGGGATCGAGGGCGACCGAGAATGTGCCATCCGCCGCAACCACACCCGTGGCGAGCACAGCGCCCTGGGCATCGCGAATGCTGACAGTGGTTCCCGCTTCGCCGCGACCGCTCAGTTGGCTGCCGCCAGCGCTGATGAGCAGATCGGTCGGGGCTTGCGGCGGGGTGTCGTCGACTGGCGTCTCAAGATTAGGGGCCGTGACCGAACCGCTTGGCGACACGTTGCCAGCCGCATCCTGCGCGCTGGCTTCG
Organism: Pseudomonas cremoricolorata DSM 17059 = NBRC 16634; assembly: GCF_000425745.1. Lineage (GTDB taxonomy): Bacteria > Pseudomonadota > Gammaproteobacteria > Pseudomonadales > Pseudomonadaceae > Aquipseudomonas > Aquipseudomonas cremoricolorata. The sequence continues at coordinate 479 of NZ_KE384442.1, forward strand.
AGCGTCTGACCTGTGGTCTGTGGCGGGTCGAGGGTGATGGCGAAGCTGCCCGCCGCATTGATGACCGCTGTGCCCACTGGGTTGCCCTGGGCATCGACCACACGCACCGTGCTACCCGGCTCACCACGACCTGTGAGCACAGTGCCGTCTGCGCTAACGCCCAATTCAGACGGTGCCACCGGCGGAGTGATATCCGGAGCGACGAGGCTGGCGGGGATCGAGGCTTGATCGGTGACTACATCAACCGCGAACACTTCCAGCGCTTCGCCATTGGCTTGTGCTGGCACCAAGGTGAGGGTGAAGGAACCGTCTTGAGCCGCGATTGCGCTGCCCAGCAAAGTGCCGTCCGCAGCGTGTACCTCAACACGGTTTCCGGGCGTTGCAACGCCGCTCAGCTCGGAGCCGTCGGCGCTCAGTGCCAGCTCGGCTGGCGTGGCAGGGGCAGGAGTCGCGGGAATGGTGAAATTGATGGCTGGCGAGGCATTGCCTGCCGCATCGGTCTGCACCAGGTCGATGACTTGGCCAGCTTTTAATGCACCGTCCAAGGCAATGACGAACGCGCCGTTGGCGCCGACTACGCCGCTGCCGATCAGCGCACCCTGCGCATCACGCACTTCAACACGGGCGCCAATCTCGCCATGGCCTGCAACCGTGCGCCCATCGGCGCTGACCACCACCTCAGTGACGGCCTCCGGCGCGGTGATATCGGGCGCTTGGAAGGCCAGGGGAATCGACTCGTTGCCGGCGGCATCGATCAGGTGGATATCGATGAACTCGCCGTTGGCCTGTGCCGGCGCGAGTTCGACGGCGAAGCGGCCATTGGCCCCGACAGTCCCGCTGCCAATCACCGCGCCGGCAGCATTGCGCACTTCTACCGTCGCGCCCGGTTCGCCGCTGCCGGTCAGGGTTATGCCTTCGGCCAGGGCCAGATCGGTCGGTTGCTCAGGTGCGAGCAGGTCTGGCGAGAGCACCGAGACTGCTTCGGAGACATTTCCAGCCGCGTCGGTCAGATCGACCTGGACGCTGCTGCCATCGATGACCGCGGGATCGAGCGCGACCGAGAAGCGGCCATCAGCCCCAACCGTGCCGCTGGCGATGACAATGCCCTGCGCATCGCGCACGGTCACGGTCGTGCCCGCTTCACCACGGCCCGACAACTCGCGCCCTGCCGCATTGATCAAGAGGCCGGTGGGTGCATCCGGCGGGGTATCGTCGATCGGCGTTTCGAGGTTCGGTGCGATGACCGAGGTGGTCGGCGACACGTTGCCAGCAGCATCCTGTGCAGTGGCTTGAAGGTTCTGCCCTTCGGTCTGGGCAGGCACCAGCGTCACTGCGAAGCTGCCTGCGGCGCCCACCACAGTGTTGCCTAGTTCATTGCCCTGTGCATCGACGATCCGAACCGTACTCCCCGGCTCACCGCGACCGCTGAGCACGCTGCCATCGGCGCTGACCTGCAATTCGAACGGCGCGACAGGCGCGGTGATATCAGGCGTCTGGAAGGCCAGCGGCAGCGATTCATTGCCGGCTGCATCGACCAGTCGAACATCGATGAACTCGCCGTTGGCTTGTGCAGGGCTTAGCTCGATGCTGAATCGCCCATCCGCCCCAACGACACCGCTGCCGATGATTGCGCCAGAGACATTACGCACCTGCACGGTCGCGCCCGGCTCGCCGTTACCGGTCAGCGTGACGCCTTCCGTCAACGCCAGATCAGTCGGCTGCGCTGGTGCAGTCAAATCCGGCGAGGCCACCGAAGCAGGCTGCGAGGTATTACCTGCCCCATCGGTCAGCTCGACCTGCAAGCTGCTGCCGTCGATGACCGCGGGGGCGAGCGTGATGGCGAACGTTCCGTCAGCCGCAACGACCCCCGTGGCGATCACATTGCCTTGGGCATCACGCACGGTCACGGTAGTGCCCGCTTCGCCACGGCCAGAAAGCTCGCGACCACTGACGTTGATCACCAGATCGGTTGGCGCTTGCGGCGCGGTGGTGTCGATAGGGGGTTCGAGGTTGGGTGCAGTGATCGAACTGGCTGGCGATACGTTGCCAGCGGCATCTTGAGCCGTGGCTTCAAGGTTTTGACCTTCGGTCTGCGCCGGAACCAGGGTTACCGCGAAGCTGCCCGCCGCGTTCACCACAGCGGTGCCCAATTGTTTGCCTTGGGCATCGACAACTCGAACTGTGCTACCCGGCTCACCGCGACCAGTGAGCACCGAGCCGTCGGCGTTTACGGCCAACTCGGATGGCGTCACAGGCGGAGTGATGTCTGGGGCAGTGATGCTGGCCGGGATCGAGGCTTGATCGGTGATTACGTCAACCGCGAACACTTCCAGAGCTTCGCCGTTGGCCTGTGGTGGCACCAGAGTGATGGTGAAGGAGCCGTCCTCAGCGGCGATCGCACTGCCCAACAGCGTGCCATCTGCGCCATGCACCTCGACACGGTTTCCGGGTGTGGCGAGGCCGCTCAGCTCTGAGCCATCAGCGCTCACTGCCAGTTCTGTCGGAGTGGCAGGGGCAGGGGTGGAAGGCACGGTGAAACCGGTTGCTGGCGAGGCGTTACCTGCCGTATCTGTCTGCACCAGGCTGATCACGTCGCCAGCTGCAACGGCGCCGTCCAATGCGATAACGAATGCACCATTTGCACCAACAACACCGGTGCCGATGACGGTGCCCTGAGCATCACGAACCTCGACACTGGCTCCAATCTCACCACGCCCAGAAACCGTCAGCCCATCGGCACTGACGACTATTTCGGTAACCGCCTCAGGCGCCGTGATATCCGGTGCCTGGAACGCCAGCGGCAGCGATTCATTGCCGGCGGCATCGATCAGATGAACATCTATAAACTCGCCGTTGGCTTGTGCAGGGCTTAGGTCGATGCTGAATCGCCCATCCGCCCCAACGACACCGCTGCCGATGATTGCGCCAGAGGCATCACGCACCTGCACGGTCGCGCCCGGCTCGCCGCTGCCGGTCAGCGTGACGCCTTCCGTCAATGCCAGATCAGTCGGCTGCGCTGGTGCAGTCAAATCCGGCGAAGCCACCGAAGCAGGCTGCGAGGTATTACCTGCCGCATCGGTCAGCTCGATCTGCAAGCTGCTGCCGTCGATGACCGCGGGGGCGAGCGTGATGGCGAACGTTCCGTCAGCCGCAACGACCCCCGTGGCGATCACATTGCCTTGGG
>NZ_KE384442.1:4967-456931 GCF_000425745.1 Pseudomonas cremoricolorata DSM 17059 = NBRC 16634
TGAGCCGTGGCTTCAAGGTTTTGACCTTCGGTCTGCGCCGGAACCAGGGTTACCGCGAAGCTGCCCGCCGCGTTCACCACAGCGGTGCCCAATTGATTGCCTTGAGCATCAGTGACACGAATCGTACTGCCCGGCTCACCGCGACCGGTAAGTACGGAACCGTCGGCGCTTACGGCCAATTCGGATGGGGCCAGCGGTGGAGTGATATCTGGAGCAGTGATGCTGGCCGGGATAGAGGTTTGTTCGGTTTCGGTATTGATCGCCACCACTTCCAGCGCTTCGCCGTTGGCCTGTGGAGGCACCAAAGTGATGCTGAAAGAGCCATCCTCAGCCGCCACGCCACTGCCCAACAACGTTCCATCTGCGCCATGTACCTCAACACGGTTTCCGGGCGTAGCGAGGCCGCTCAATTCAGAGCCGTCGGCGTTCAATGCCAGTTCGGTCGGGGTGGTAGGGGCGGGGGTGGAGGGAACGGTGAAGTCGGTGACCGGAGACGCATTTCCAGCCGCATCGGTCTGTACCAGGTTGATCACGTCGCCAGCCGCAACAGCACCGTCCAATGCGATAACGAACGCACCATTTGCACCAACAACACCGGTGCCGATGACGGTGCCAGCAGCATCACGAACCTCAACACTGGCCCCAATCTCGCCACGTCCCGAAACCGTCAGCCCATCAGCACTGACCACCACATCGGTGACCGCTTCCGGCGCTGTGATATCCGGTGCCTGGAAGGCCAGTGGAGTTGACACGTTACCCGCCGCATCGACCAGTCGAACATCGATGAACTCGCCATTGGCTTGTGCAGGGTCCAGTTCGACGGTGAACCGACCGTCTACCCCAACGACACCGCTGCCAATAATCACGCCAGAGGCATCACGCACCTGCACGGTCGCACCCGGCTCACCAAGGCCGGTCAACGTCACGCCTTCAGCCAGCGACAGGTCGGTTGGCTGAGCAGGTGCAATCAGGTCCGGCGAGGCTACGGAAGCCGGCTCGGAAACATTGCCTGCGGCATCAGTCAGATCGACCTGCAGGCTGCTGCCATCAATCACAGCGGGATCAAGAACAACCGAGAACGTGCCGTCAGCGGCAACAACGCCGGTAGCGATCACGTTGCCTTCTGCATCGCGGACATTAACCGTGGTTCCCGCTTCGCCACGGCCACTCAGTTGTGTACCGCCCGCACTAACGACCAAGTCGATCGGGGCATCGGGCGGAGTGGTGTCGATAGGGGTTTCGAGGTTAGGTGCGATTACCGAAGCGGCCGGCGATACGTTGCCAGCAGCATCTTGTGCCGTGGCTTCAAGGCTTTGACCTTCGGTCTGTGCCGGTACCAGCGTCACGGCGAAACTACCTGCCGCGTTTACCACTGCGGTGCCCAGCTCGTTGCCCTGCGCATCGACGACCCGAACGGTGCTACCCGGCTCACCGCGACCAGTGAGTACAGTACCGTCTGCGCTTACGGCCAATTCGGATGGTGCCAGCGGTGGCGTGATATCTGGCGCTGTGATGCTGGCCGGAATGGAGCTTTGTTCTGTTTCGATATTGATCGCCACCACTTCCAGCGCTTCGCCGTTGGCCTGTGGCGGTACCAGAGTGATGGTGAAGGAGCCATCCTCAGCGGCGATCGCACTGCCCAACAGCGTGCCATCTGCGCCATGTACCTCGACACGGTTTCCGGGCGAGGCGAGGCCGCTCAATTCAGAGCCGTCGGCGTTCAAAGCGAGTTCAGTTGGAGTGGAAGGGGCAGGAGTAGTAGGGACTGTGAAATCGGTCGCTGGCGAGGCATTGCCTGCCGCATCGGTCTGCACCAGATTGATCACGTCGCCAGCCGCAACGGCACTGTCCAAGGCAATGACGAACGCGCCATTTGCACCGACTACACCGGTGCCAATCAGCGTGCCCTGAGCATCACGAATCTCAACGCTCGCCCCAATTTCACCACGCCCCGAAACCGTCAGCCCATCAGCACTGACCACCACGTCGGTAACCGCCTCGGGTGCAGTGATATCCGGCGCCTGAAACGCCAGCGGTACCGATTCATTGCCAGCTGCATCGACCAGTCGAACATCGATGAACTCGCCATTGGCCTGCGCTGGATCCAATTCGACGCTAAAGCGCCCATCCGCTCCCACGACCCCAGTGCCAATCACTGCCCCTGAAGCATCACGCACCTGCACGGTCGCACCCGGCTCACCAAGGCCGGTCAACGTCACGCCTTCAGCCAGCGCCAGCTCAGTCGGCTGCGCCGGCGCAATCAGGTCCGGCGAGGCAACGGAAGCTGGTTCAGAAACATTACCCGCAGCATCGGTCAGATCGACCTGCAAGCTGCTGCCGTCGATGACCGCTGGATCGAGCACAACCGAGAACGTGCCGTCAGCGGCAACAACGCCGGTAGCGATCACATTCCCCTGGGCATCACGCACGGTCACGCCCGTGCCCGCTTCGCCTCGGCCAGTCAGCTGACGGCCACTGTCACCGACCACCAGGTCGGTCGGGGCGTCGGGCGCGGTGGTATCGGGCGGGGTGCCCAGGTCGGGCGCGCTGATGGTACTGGCCGGTGAGGTGTTGCCGGCGGCATCGGTGGCGCTGACTTGCAGGGCCTGGCCGGCGCTTTGCGGCGGTTGCAGGGTCACGCTGAAGGTGCCGTCGCTGCCGCTGACGGCGCTGCCCAGCAGGCTGCCGTCGGCGCCGCGCACCTGCACCGTCGAGCCGGGCTCGGCGCGGCCGCTGAGCACGGTGCCTGCGCCATCGATGGCGAGGTCGGTGGGGGCGGCGGGCGGGGTGATGTCCGGGGCGTTGACGGTGCCGGGTTCGGAGACATTACCGGCGGCGTCGGTCAGGTCGACGGTCAGCGCCTCGCCGTTGGCCTGGGGCGTGTCCAGCGCCAGGTCGAAACGGCCATCGCTGCCAACGGTGCCGCTGCCGATCAGATTGCCAGCGACATCGCGCACGTTGACCGTGGTGCCGGCCTCGCCGCGGCCGCTCAGGCGCAGGCCATCGGCTGACACCAGCAGGTCGGTGGGTCGGGCCGGGGCCAAGGTGTCGCCGGGCTCACCGTCACCGCCACCGCCGCCGCCGCCAGCCGCGCCGCCTGCCGCTGCGGCCGCGCCGCCCAGGCCCAGCAGGCCGAGACCGGCAATGGCGAAGGTCTGGGTGGCATTGCCGGCTTCACCGATGCCCGCCATCAACTGATCGAGGGAGGCGACTTCGTCGAAGGTGAAACCGCTGAAGGCGTCGGCATCGTAGGACGCCTGCCAGAGTGTGCCATCGTCGCCGACGAACACCAGATCGTTGCCCACCCCGTCCTGATCGACGACGAAGAAGTTGGCGATGGTCAGGCGCTCGCCAGACTTGAGCGTCAGTACCAGGTTCTGCCCGCTGCGGCTGACCGAAGCCACCGCATCCGGCGACACCGGCAGTTGCACCAGGCTGGCCCGGCTGAGGCTGATGTCGCCCCAGGCGGTTTGCGACAGTTGTGCGGTGTTTTTATCGGCGACGACGATGCTATCCATAAGCGCTCCCTGCTGGATGGGGTGCCACTCATCTGCGGGGACGAGCAGCCAATCCTTGCCTCCGAGCACGCGCTTAAGCACGCGCGGGAGGCCTGTAACAGCCCTGTTACAGATCGTTTGGCAGGTATAGGCAGAGCTGACTGAATGAACCAGTTTTCCCGGCGCGCCAAATAAATGTGCGTCGGTTAGTTGGCGCTCAGTCGATTCCCAGGCGCTTGACCAGGCGGCTCAGGTTGGCGCGGTCGATTTGCAGCTCTCGCGCCACTGCGGCGCGGTTTTGCCCGTGGCGATCAAGACTTTTCAGAATCAGCTGACGCTGGAAGTCGTCTACGGCCTGACGCAATCCGACGTGGAAGGAGCCGACAGGCGGTAGTGGCAATTCGCTTACAGGTAGTGAGGCTGAGGTGCTTGGGTGCAAGTCGAGATCGCTGGCAGACAGTGTAAGAATGCGTGGGCGCAAAGATTGCTGGCCCAGTGCCTTCAGCGCGCTGCGGCCGACCAGGTGTTCCAGTTCGCGGACATTGCCGGGCCAGTCGTAGTCGAGCAGCGCGGTCTGCGCATCCATGCTCAGGCGCAGGCTGTTCAGGCCGAGCCGCGAGCGGTTTTGCTCGAGGAAGTAGCCGGCCAGCAGCAGTACGTCACGGCCTCGTTCGCGCAGCGGGGGCACGTGCAGTGGATAGACGCTCAGGCGGTGGTAGAAGTCGGCGCGAAAGCGCCCGCAACGCACCTCTTCGGCGAGGTCACGGTTGCTCGCGGCGATCAGACGCACATCGACATGGTGCTCACGGTCCGAGCCCAGGCGCTGCAGTTGCCCGCTTTGCAGCACCCGCAGCAACTTGGCCTGAACCGTCAGCGGCAACTCGCCCACCTCATCGAGAAACAACGTGCCGCCGTGGGCAAGCTCGAACTTGCCGCGCCGCTCGACATGGGCGCCAGTGAAGGCGCCGCGGACGTGACCGAACAGCTCGCTTTCCACCAGGGTATCGGGCAGCGCCGCGCAGTTGAGGCTGACCATCGGCTTGTCGGCGCGGGTGCTGGCCTGGTGCAGCGCTTGGGCCACCAGTTCCTTGCCGACGCCGGTTTCCCCGGTGATCAGTACCGTCAGCTCACTGTTGCCGACCAGGCGAATCTCCTCCAGCAACTGCCGGTGAGCATTGCTCTGGCCGATCAGTTGGCGCTCCTGATGGTTGGCCTGGCGGTACTGCTCGGCGCGCTGCTGCTCGTTTTTCACCCTGAGGGCCAGGTGCTCGATGCGCTCGGCGACGGTGACGGTGGCCGCCGCCAGGCTGGCGAAGGCCTGCAAGGCATCCAGTTGCAGCGGCTGGAACTGGCCCGCGGTCAGCGCGTCGAGGGTCAGCAGGCCCCATGGCTGCTCGTCGACCATCAGCGGGCAGCCCATGCAGTCGTGAACCTGCAGGTCGACATGGGCGGCGTCGACCAGGCCATCGTAGGGGTCGGGCAGGTCGCTGTCGCTGGCAAAGCGCGTGGGCGCCGGGTTGCTCAACAAGATGACGAAGCGTGGGTGCTCGCTGACCTTGAAGCGCCGGCCCAGGGTGTCGGCGGCCAGGCCGTCGACCGCCAACGGCACCAGCCATTCGCCCTCCAGGCGCAGTAGTGCGGCTGCATCGCAGGGCAGCAGGTCACGCAGGGCTTGTAGCAGGCGCCGATAGCGCTCGTGGTCGGGCAGGTCGCGGGACAGGTCGCGTACCAATGGCAGCAGGGCAGTCAACAAAGGGGTAGCAGTCATAAGGACTCCGGTGTAGTCGTTTCGACTATAGCGCAGGCTGGGTCATTTTGACTTGGGGCGTGGTCTGGCCCTTGATTTCAGGGGCTTTGGCGGTTGGCACGATTACTGAAATGAGCACTGCATCGTTCAGATCATCGTTTCAGGAGAAATCCACATGCTCACCGCCGACCAACGCGCCATCATCAAAGCCACTGTCCCGCTGCTGGAAAGCGGCGGCGAGGCGCTGACCACGCATTTCTACAAGATGATGCTCGACGAGCACCCCGAGGTGCGTCCGCTGTTCAACCAGGCGCACCAGGCCAGCGGCGACCAGCCGCGCGCCCTGGCCAACGGCGTGCTGATGTATGCCCGGCACATCGACCAGCTGGAACAACTCGGCGGCCTGGTCGGGCAGATCATCAACAAGCATGTGGCCTTGCAGATTCTTCCCGAGCATTACCCAATCGTTGGCGCTTGCCTGCTGCGGGCGATCAAAGAGGTACTTGGCGAGGACATTGCCACCCCGGCAGTCATCGACGCCTGGGCAGCGGCCTACGGCCAGTTGGCAGACATTCTGATCGGTGCCGAGGAAAGTCTGTATCAGGCCAAGGAACATGCCGAGGGCGGCTGGCGCGGCGCGCGGACCTTCACCTTGGTGCGCCGCGAGCAGGAGAGCCAGGAGATCGTTTCGTTCTACTTCGCGCCGGTCGACGGCAAGCCGGTACTCAAGGCCGAGCCTGGCCAATACATCGGCCTGCAGCTGTTCATCGACGGCAGCGAGCAACGCCGCAACTATTCGCTGTCGGCGCTGTGCGATGGTCGCGAGTACCGCATCAGCGTCAAGCGCGAGGCTGGCGGCAAGGTCTCCAATTACCTGCATGACCAGCTCAAGGTCGGCGACACGCTGCCGCTGTTCCCGCCGGCGGGGGATTTCACCCTGGTGGCCAACGACAAGCCGCTGGTGCTGATTAGCGGTGGTGTGGGCATCACCCCGACCCTGGCGATGTTGCAGGCGGCGCTGGAGACCGGCCGCCAGGTGCACTTCATCCACTGCGCGCGCAACGGCGCGGTGCATGCCTTCCGCGAGTCGGTCGACGCACTGGCGGCGCAGCATCCGCAGCTCAAGCGCTTCTACTGCTACGACGAAGACGACGGCAGCGGCCATGCCCATGCGCTGGGGCTGATGAGCCAGGACCTGCTTGGCGAGTGGCTGCCCGGCGAGCGCGATGTCGACGTGTATTTCCTTGGGCCGAAGCCGTTCATGGCGGCGATCAAAGGTCAGCTCAAGGCCTTGGGCGTACCAGAGGCGCAGAGCCGCTTCGAGTTCTTCGGCCCGGCTGCGGCGCTGGTCTGAAGGTCAAGCGCAGGGGTGCCAGGCCAAGCTGGCTGACGCCCCTGCGCTGCCTCAGCCGCGCACCAGCCGCGGCAGCACGCGGATGTAAGCAAGTTCGGCGAGCAGCTCGACCAGGGTCTGGCAGACCACCGCTGCCGCCGCCAGGCTACGCAGCTCGGCCGGCAAGGCCAGGGCCAGCGGCAGCACCACCAGCGAGTTACGCGTGGCGCTGCTGAACATCAGCGAGCGCGTCTGCGCCTGCGGCAGGCGCCACAGCCGCGCCGACAGCAGCCCCAACGCCGGCGCCAGCACGGCAAAGCCCAGGTACACCGGCAGCACCGGCACGATGCCGGGCCAGTCGGCGGCCACCTTGCCGATCTGCGAAGCCACCACCAGCAGCAACACCAACGCCATGGCTGGCACCGGTAGCCAGCTGCACGCCTGATTCCATGCAGCGACCGCCGCTCGCCGGCGCGCCGTCGCCAGGGTCAGCAGCGCCAGCCCGAGGGGCACGGCGATCAGGCCGAGGAAGGCTTCGATGAACGGGGTCAGCGGCAGCTCGAGCACCCATTGGGTATCGACCATCAGCGCCAGGTACAGCGGCAACAGCAGCAACTGGACCACCAGCAACAGCGGCGTCGCTGCCAGGGTCAGGCTGGCATCGCCCTTGCCCAGTTGGGTGAACACTACGACGTAGTCGATGCACGGGGTGAGCAGCACCAGCAGCGCGCCGATCAGCAGCGCAGGGTGCCCCAGCAGGCTGCGGCTGGCCAGCCACACCAGCAGCGGCACGAAGATGAAATTGGCCATCAGCAAGGCGGCGATGAAGCGCCCCTGACGCAGGCCCTGACGCAGCTCGAACAGCGGCAGCTGCAGAAACATCACGTACATCAGCAGCGCCAGCGCCGGGCTGATCAGCCACTCGCCGTGGGCGGCGATTGCCGGCAGGCACAGGCCAAGGAGGGCGGCGGCCAGCACCACCACGAAATACAGCGGGATTTGCTGGTGTTCCAGTTGTTCGCGGGTCAAGGCAGGTACCTGGCATCAGGTGAGCGAGCCGCGCAGCGACCGCGCCGGTTACCCGTTGCGCGGCCACCTACGGGTGGCTGCGCATTGTGCGTCAGCGGCGCGCTGCGGTGAACCACCGATCACCTTGGCCGGGCAAACGCTGCGCTCAGCGGCTGATGGCCAGCGCCACGCCCTGGCCGCCACCGATGCACAACGTAGCCAGGCCTTTGTGCGCGTCACGCTTGAGCATTTCGTGCAGCAGGGTCACCAGCACCCGGCAGCCGGAGGCACCGATGGGGTGGCCCAGGGCGATGGCACCGCCGTTGACGTTGACCCGGCTCGCCTCCCATTGCAGTTCACGGCCCACCGCCAGAGCCTGGGCGGCAAAGGCTTCGTTGGCTTCGATCAACTCGACGTCCTGCAGCTGCCAGCCGGCTTTTTCCAGGCAGCGGCGGGTTGCCGACACCGGGCCGATGCCCATGATCGCCGGGTCGACCCCGGCGCTGGCGTAGCCACTGATGGTCGCCAGCACCGGCAGGCCAAGGGCCTGGGCCTTGCTGACGCTCATCAGCAGCACTGCGGCGGCGCCATCGTTGAGGGTCGAGGCGTTGCCAGCGGTGACGCTGCCATCCTTGCGAAACGCCGGGCGCAGGCCGCCGAGGCTCTCGGCGGTGGTGCCCGCGCGCGGCTGTTCGTCGGTGTCGAACACCAGCGCCGGGCCCTTGCGCTGGGGGATCTGCACTGGGGTGATTTCCTCGGCGAAGCGTCCGCTGGCGATGGCTGCCAGCGCCTTGCGCTGCGACTCGGCGGCAAAGGCGTCCTGCTCGGCGCGGGTCAGGCCGTAGGCATCGACCAGATTCTCGGCGGTGATGCCCATGTGATAGTCGTTGAACGCGTCCCAAAGCCCGTCGCTGATCATGCTGTCGAGCATCTGCCCATGGCCCATGCGCTGGCCGGTGCGTGCCGAAGGCAGCACATAGGGCGCAAGGCTCATGTTCTCCTGGCCGCCGGCGATCACCACCTCGGCATCGCCGCAGCGAATGGCCTGGGCCGCCAGGTGCACCGCCTTGAGCCCCGAGCCGCAGACCTTGTTCAGCGTCAGCGCGGGCACGGCATGCGGCAGGCCGGCCTTGATCGCACTCTGGCGCGCCGGATTCTGCCCGGCGCCGGCGGTGAGCACCTGGCCGAGGATCACTTCGTCGACCTCGGCCGGGTCCAGGCCGGTCTGGGCCAGCAACTGACGGATCACCGCAGCGCCCAGTTCCACGGCCGGCACGTTGGCCAAGGCGCCCTGGAAACTGCCGATGGCGGTGCGGGTGGCGGCGACGATGGCGACTTCGTTCATTGCGGTTCTCCGAAAGGCGGGGCTGTGAATGCCACAGCATCCACGCCCGCAGAGCAGTTGAGAAGTTTGTTTTTCTGGGTAATTGATCGGCTTTTGCAATCAATCAGGCGGATTGACACTGATTGTGCAGGTGCTTGAAACGTGACGTGCAGCCCTTAAGATGTGTCGCAACGCTGAGCGGTGTAGTCTTACGCACCACCGAGGGTTGTATGAAAAGAGCTTGGGCGGCTGTTCATTAAGGGCATTGGGGCCGCTTTGCGGCCCTTCGCGGGTAAGCCCGCTCTTACATATCAAGCTCAGCGCCCGACGGCTTTTCATACGACCCCTACCGATACGAGATCGCCCCACGCGACTCCACACTCGATTAAACCTGACGAGGTACAGACATTGGCCATCATTCATCCCAAGGTTCGCGGTTTCATCTGCACCACGACCCATCCGAAGGGCTGCGAGCTCAACGTCCGTGATCAGATCGAAGCCACCCGCAAGCAGGGTGTGCGCGAGGATGGGCCGAAAAAGGTTCTGGTCATCGGTGCCTCCAGCGGCTACGGCCTGGCAGCACGCATCACCGCCGCGTTCGGCTTCAAGGCCGACACCCTGGGCGTGTTCTTCGAAAAGCCGGGCAGCGAAACCAAGGCCGGCACCGCCGGCTGGTACAACGCCGCCGCGTTCGACAAGTTCGCCAAGGCCGATGGCCTGTACAGCAAGTCGATCAACGGCGATGCGTTCTCTGACGAAGCGCGGGCCAAGGTCATCGAACTGATCAAGAACGACATGGGCGGCAAGGTCGACCTGGTCATCTACTCCCTCGCCTCGCCGGTGCGCAAGCTGCCAGGCAGCGGCGAACTGGTGCGCTCGGCGCTCAAACCGATCGGTCAGCCGTACAAGTCGACCGCCATCGACACCAACAAGGACTGCATCACCGAAGCCAGCATCGAGCCGGCCACCGAGCAGGAAATCGCTGACACCGTGACCGTCATGGGCGGCCAGGATTGGCAGCTGTGGATCGACGCCCTGGCCGGCGCCGATGTGCTCGCCGAAGGCGCGCGCACCGTGGCCTTCAGCTACATCGGTACCGAAATCACCTGGCCGATCTACTGGCATGGCGCCCTCGGCCAGGCCAAGCAGGACCTCGACGAAACTGCCCTGCGCCTTGACCAGAAGCTGTCGGCTTCGATTCACGGCGGCGCCAACGTGGCGGTACTGAAATCGGTCGTCACCCAGGCCAGCTCGGCCATCCCGGTGATGCCGCTGTACCTGTCGATGGTGTTCAAGATCATGCAGGAGAAGGGCGTCCACGAAGGCACCGGCGACCAGCTCAACCGCATGTTCCGCGAGCGTCTGTACCGTGAAGACGGCCAGCCTGCCGAAGTCGACGAAAAGGCCCGCCTGCGTCTGGACGACTGGGAACTGCGCGACGACGTGCAGGACGCCTGCAAGGCGCTGTGGCCGCAAGTGACCACCGAGAACCTGTTCGAGGTCACCGACTACGCCGGTTACAAGAAGGAGTTCCTCAACCTGTTCGGCTTCGAACGCAGCGATGTCGACTACGATCAGGACGTCGCCACCCTGGTGGACTTCGACTGCGTCCAGCTGTAACGCCCTTCAGGCGCTGGTGTTCACCAGCGCCCATGGCCGCGGTCGGCGCTGTTCGCGTCGGCCCCGCGCCGTCTCAGGCTGAACCCATCAGCCCAGCCGCTCGAGCGGTTGCTGCGCAAAGCGCACCCCAGCCAGACCATGTTTGATCAGCGAACGGATGTTGCCGTGGTCGCTGCCTTCGGGCGTCTCCAGCACGCTGCGGTAGTGCTCACCGAAGGCCAGCAGGGCTTCCTGATCGCTCAGGCCCTCGAGCAGGGCCAGGCCCAGGGTCTTGCACGAGCCCTCGTTCTGCCCGGCGGCGCTGACCAGGCCGCCGTTGTCGAAGCCTTGCGGGGTGTAGCGGTAGTGTTCGGCGACGAACGCCAGGGTGCTGGCGAAGGCGTGCTCGCCGCTGTTGAGCGATTCACGCAGGGTGTTCAGATCGGTCACGGTGCTTTCCTTTGGTCGAACGCCGCCTGTTGTTCGGCGCTGGCTTCTTTCTGGTACTGGGCTTTCCATTCGGCGTAGGGCATGCCGTACACCGCCTCGCGGGCATCGTCCAGGCTGACGTCCAGCTGGCGCTCGTCGGCCGCAGCCTTGTACCACTTGGACAGGCAGTTGCGGCAGAAGCCGGAGAGGTTCATCAGGTCGATGTTCTGCACGTCGGTGCGCTGCTGCAGGTGGTCGACCAGGCGCCGGAATGCGGCGGCTTCGAGTTCGAGCTGTTGTTGTGGGGTCATGGTGGGCTCTCAGGTCATGCGGTTTTTCAGGTGGCGGCCGCCGTTGATGGTCACGAAGGTGCCGGTGCTGTACGGGCTTTGCAGCAGGAACAGCACGGCCTCGATCAGTGGCTGGGCGCCAGGTTCGAATTGCAGCAGGGCTTTTTGCAGGGTGTGCTGACGGTAGGCTTCGTCACCGTCGGGCTTGAACATCAGAAGGCCCGGCAGGATGCCGTTGACGCGCACGGCGGGCGCGTACTTCTGCGCGAAGGACAGCACCATGTTCTGCAGGGCGGCCTTGGTCGCGGCGTAGCCGATGTGGCTCTGGCTGCCGCGCGACGAGGTTTCGTCGCAGATGTGGATGATGTCGGCCTTGCTGGCATTGCCCAGCAGTTCGCCCAGGGCCAGGTTCAGGTGATAAGGCGCCTCGACATGCAGACGAAACAGCGTGTCGAGGTTCTCCAGGCTGTCGTCGAGCCACAGCGACGCGTTGTGGATCACCGCGCGCAGGCTCTGGCAATGGCGCTGCAGGTAGTCGATCAGCGCCTGACGATCTTCGGCCCGGCACAGGTCGGCTTCGAAGTGCTGGATGTTCGGGTGTGCCGGCGGCTGGCTGCGGCTGGCGCTGATCACGGTGTGCCCGGCCTCTGCCAGGGCCTGGGCCAGAGCCAGTCCGACGCGCTGGCTGGCGCCGGTGAGAAGGATAGGACTGTTCATGTTCGGGGCGGTCGACTCGTCTGTCCTGGCGATGATCGCCCAGCATACCCGAAGTGTTTCCCTGTGTGGCCGCCTGCCCGGTCGGCTCAGCGGCTGTGCAGCTGGCGTGCGGCCTTGTTCACCCGCGGCGGGGCGTTCAGCCAGTTGGCCAGCAGACGCGTCGACAGCGGGATGAAGCAGTACACCATCATCGGCGTCAGCGCCGCCGTGCTGAGCAGAATACGCGGCAGCAGGGGCAGGGCGCTCAGCCAAGGGCCGAACACCAGGTTGAACAGCAGCGACACCGGGAAGAACGCCAGCCAGATGGCGATGGCCTGCTTCCAGCGCGGCGGTCGCACCACGCCGCTGGCGAACCAGCCCTCGATGCCGCTGACGCGATGCTCGGTGGGGCGTTCGAACAGCCCGTCACCACGCTGCAGCCAGGCGCGCCGCGAGGCCGAGAATTCCCAGGCGTGCAGGGTCTGTTCGTTGGTGAAGCGGAAGATGATCTGGAATGCCTCGCCTTCGGCGGGCGGGGCGAGAATACCTGAGCCGAGGTAGCCGGGAAAGTCGGTGGCCAGTTGTTCGCCTTCGTGCAGCCAGGCCAGCAGGTCCTGGTAACGGCCACGGGCGGCGCGGCGCGAGACCATCAAGGTCACAGGTGCGGTAGACATCGTGTATCTCCTCGAAGCGGCGCTGGCGGGTAGCCGGCACCTGGGCTCGATCGCCCGGGGTGGTGGGCGATGCAAGCAAGGATGCAAGAATCAGGCGCGAATCATCGCGCAGTTCGCTGGCCGTGGACAGGTTTTCCAGCTGCGCGGTTCGCTGCGACGTACACTAGCGCTCTTTACCTCGCTCAGGTTGCACGCTGATGAACCACCAGGCCCCCGGCGTACGGGCGGACGCAGGCAGCGCTTCACCGATCCTCTACTCGATTGGCGAGGTGGCCAGCCGCACCGGCGTCAATGCCGTGACCTTGCGCGCCTGGGAGCGCCGGCACGGCCTGTTGCAGCCCCATCGCACCGAAAGTGGGCACCGGCTGTATTGCAGTGCAGACATCGACACCATCCACAGCATCCTCGGCTGGCTCGCCCGCGGCGTGCCGGTGAGCCGGGTGGCACGGATTCTGGCGCGGCCTGCTGAACAGGCGCTGGCCTCGGGCGCCCTGCAGACCCCCGGCCATTGGCAGAGCCAGGCGCGTGCAGCGCTGGCCGAGTTCGATCCGGCCAGGCTCGGCGATATCTACCAGCACGCCCTGGCGGCGCTGGGCCAGGACGCGCTATTCGAGCAGGTGTGGATGCCGTTGTGGACCACCCTGCGCGGTGCGCGGCAGGGTTATGGGCAGACCAGCGAGTGGCTATTTCTTGACCAGTTCCTGCGCCATCAGGTCTGGCAACGCCTGCCCCAGGCGGGCAACCGCGCGCTGAACATTCTGCTGGCGCCGCTCAACGACGATGTCGCCAAGCTGGAGCTGTTGGTCGCCGGGCTGGTGCTGTGCAGCGATGAGGTCGGGGTGATCGTGCTACCGCCAGGCCAGCCGCCCAGCGAGCTGGCGCTGGTCTGCGAACGGCGCCGGGCCGATGCGCTGGTGCTGGTGTCGAATCACTACCCGCCCGCAGAACTCGCAGCGCGGCTGGCGCAGGTGGCCTGCGGGCTGATCTGCCCACTGGCGCTGGCGGGCGAGATGGCCGAGCACGCCGAGGCGCGTTTGCAGGACACCGCCATCGCCTGCCTCGGCGCCCAGGCGGCGCAGATGCGCCAGCGCCTGGCGCTGTTCATGGGCGGTCAGCTCGATACCTGAGCGTGGAGTTCGGGGTGCGCCTGGCGATGGGCGTGCAGCACGTAGTCGCGCAGTCGCTCGATTTCATCGGCGGCGCTGTGCCCGAGGTCGTAGGCGGCGAGGTCTGCGCCGATGCGCCGGCGCAGTTCGCCGTGCAGGGTAATCGCGCCAAGCCCGGGCGGGATGAACTGCAATTCGAACTGCGCTGGCGCTGGCGCCTGGCCGCGCACTTCCACCAGCATGCCTTTGAACGACAGGTCACGCACCCACAGCGAGCTGGCCTGACCCTGGGCGTCGTGCAAGGCACAAGGCTGCTCCAGCGCCAGGCGCCAGGCGCGCAGCATCGGCCCGTCTTCGTAGATTTCCGGTGAGCCCAGTTGCAGGTGCAGGGCGTGGAATTCGTCCTCGACCACGTGCAGCGGGAAGGTGATCTGCTGGTTGTTGACGCTGGCCTGCAAGGTCACCTGCTCGTTGGCCACCAGGCGCGTGAGCAGGGCCTTGGTGCGCCCGTCGCCATTGACCAGCAGGCGCGAGGTCGGACCTGCCTGCTGCACCTGTGGCGCATGCTGCAGGTGCTGGATGAAGTCCAGTTCGTCCTGGCTGAGCAGAGGATCGGCAGACATGTCGTTGCTCACGGTCGTTCTCACAGGCAACGGGCGAAGACTCAGCCGTCGCGGTTAGGGTCAGTCTTGCAGGTCGGCCTGCAGTGCAGCCAGTTGGGCCTGGGCTTCGGCCAACTCGCGCTCCAGCTCCACTTGCCGGGTGACGTCTTTCTGCACACCAATGTAGTAGACACGTGGATCACCGGGCGTATGCACCGGGGCGATGGACAGCTCGTTCCAGAACGCGCTGCCATCGCGGCGGTAATTGCGCAGGATCTCCCGGCAGGGCTGACCGGCTGCCAATGCGCGGCGGATGCGCACACGGGCCAGCTGATCGCGGTCATCGCCCTGCAGGAAGCGGCAGTCCTGGTACAGCACCTCACTGCTGGAATAGCCGGTCAGCCGCTCGAAAGCCGGGTTCATGTAGATCAGAATGGTGTCTTCACCTTCCCGCTCGGTGACCACGATGCCGTCGTTGCAGGCCTCGACCATCGATTGCAGCAGTTGTGCGTTGATCATGCCTCGGGCCTATGCGGGGGAGGGGGCGCAGGCCAGGCGGCCAGCGGCGACGGGTGTTAGTATCCTACGTTTACACTCAAGTTCGGAATTGTTTCCTGATGAAAGTCGCTATCCTTTCCGGTTCGGTCTTCGGCGCCGCCGAAGAAGTCGCCCGCCACGCTGAAGTCTTGCTCAACGCCGCCGGGTTGCAGGCCTGGCACGCCGTGCGCGGCAACCTTAAGGACATCCAGCGCTTCGCCCCCGACGCCATGCTGGCGGTCACCTCCACCACCGGCATGGGCGAACTGCCAGACAACCTCATGGGCCTCTACAGCGAGCTGCGCGACACCTTGCCGAGCGAGCTGCGTGGCCTACCTGGGGCGGTCATCGGGTTGGGTGATTCGAGCTACGACACGTTCTGTGCAGGCGGCGAGCAGATGGTCGAATTGTTCGATGAACTGGGCATCCGTTCGGTGCTACCGCTGTTGCGCCTGGATGCCAGCGAGTCGGTGACCCCGGAAACCGATGCCGAGCCGTGGCTGGCCGAACTGGTGGCTGTGCTCAAGGCGCGTCAGCCCTGAGGCCTACCGTTCGCGCGGCTGTCCTGCACGGCCATCAAGCTGGCTGCCAAGGCAATCTTCCGGCGCTTGCTGGCTGACTAGACTCAGCCTCGATACAGAGAGCACATGCATGTGCCGAGGTGAGTCGCCATGATCGTAGCCGAGTCGTTGCAGTCCGGTGCTTCAGAGGGGCATGTCTGATGCCCCTTGCCGAAATCCCCCTGCGTATCTGGCGCACCCGTGCGCAATCGTTTCTGTTCCGCGGGCAGAGCATCCGCTACTGGACCGCAGGCCAGGGCGAGCCGCTGTTGCTGCTGCACGGCTTTCCCACCGCCAGTTGGGACTGGCACTACCTGTGGGCGCCCCTGGCCCAGCGCTTTCGCCTGATCGCCTGCGACATGCTCGGTTTTGGCGACTCTGCCAAGCCGTTGCAGCATGACTACAGCCTGCTCGAGCAGGCCGACCTGCAACAGGCGCTGCTGGCGCATCTGCGCATCGACCAGCCGCTGCACGTGCTGGCCCACGATTACGGCGGAAGCGTGGCTCAGGAGCTGCTGGCGCGGCACCATGAAGGGCGTGCCGAGCTCAGCAGTTGCGTATTTCTCAACAGTGCACTGGTGGCCGAATGTCATCCGTTGCAGATGGCCCACAAGCTGTTGCTGAGCCCGTTGGGCTGGCTGGTGGGGCGTGCCTTCGGTCGCGAAGACCTGGTGCGCAGCCTGTCGCAGGTGTGCAGCTCCGGTGCCCACCCCAATGAAAGCGCGCTGGACGATTACTGGAGCCTGATCATCGCCAATCGCGGCACGCGCATCCTGCACAAGCTGATGGGCTGCGTGCGCGAGCGCAGCCTGTACCGCGAGCGCTGGGTCGGCGCGTTGCAACGCCAGGGGGTGGCGCTGGGGCTGATCAACGGCGCGCTCGATCCGATCTGTAGCGCGCCGGTGCTGGGCCGTTACCGGCAACTGCTGCCCGATACCGACATGATCCTTCTGCCCGGCATCGGCCATTACCCGCACACCGAAGCGCCGGTGCAGGTGCTGCATCATTACCTGGCGTTTCGCGCGCAGCCACTGACCCACTTGCCGCAGAAGGCGGTGTGGAGCACCCATGCCGTCGGCCCATAAAAAAACCGCTGCGTAAACGCAGCGGCTCAAGGAAGACGGCAGATCAAGGAGCTTCAAAATCAGCCTAGGTATACCGACCACGGCCCAACGCGGAGGGGAGAGTGCGCGGGCCGCTGTTCAGTGAGGCGAGCATAAGCCGTTGACCCCAGGGGAAAAACACTCAACTGCGACATTCACTGTTACCTGTCGGGTAACAGTCGCTGGGGCACGGGGCTGCTCAGTTCTGGTGCCCCATACGCCAGCTGGTGGCCTGGGCGGCCTGGCGCAGGCGCTCGGCGGCAGGGCCCTGGCTGTCGGCATTGAACATCGAGGTAGGGCCGACCACGGTCATCACCGCAGCGATCTCACCCATGGCGTCGAAGATCGGCGCCGACAACGCATCGACTCCCGGCATCAGCAGGCCATGCACATGGTGCAGGGCGTTGTTGCGAATCTCGGCCAGCAGCGCCGTGTAATCGTTGGCGCTGCGACCGAGGCGGGCCAGTTCCTGGTCGCGCAGCTCGGCGGTTTCGCGCTCGGGCAGGTAGGCGGCGAACACCAACCCGGTGGACGAGCTGAGCAGCGGCAGCACCGAGCCGATCTGCGTCACCACGGTCACCGCGCGCACTGCCGGCTCGATGCTGACCACCGTTGCGCCCTGATTGCCCCATACCGCCACGAAGCAGCTTTCATTGAGGGTGTCGCGCAATTGCGACAGCGGCACCGCGGCGACCTTCAGCACATCGATGCTGCCCAGGGCGGCGAGCCCGACGCGCAAGGCTTCGCGGCCGAGGCCGTAATGGTTGGTCGCCGGGTTCTGCTCGGCAAAACCGCTGGCGATCAGCGCCTGCAGGTAACGATGCACCTTGCTGGCGGGCATGTCGACATGCTCGGCCAGACGCGACAGCGAGGTTGCGGGAGACAACTGCGCCAACGCCTTGAGGATGTCGGTGCCGACCTCTGCCGAGCGGACCTTCTGTTTGCCGCTGTCAGAGGTGGAAACATTGACCTTGGTCATTGGAATGATTTCCCGGATGAGTTGGCGACCTTATAGCTTGACGCTTGCTGCGGAGCAAATTACGTTATTCGTAATCTGATTACGATAAATACAATTCAGCACGGGATTCAGGGTGAACCAACGACACCCGAGTCCCCAGCGGTCAGCCGGAGGCATCGATGCAGCACGCTCCTTCATCCGATCTGCAGTATCTGAGTGGCTTCGCCAACGAGTTCGCCAGCGAGGCACTGCTCGGGGCCTTGCCGATGGGGCAGAACTCCCCCCAGCGGGTTCCCCACGGGCTGTATGCCGAGCAACTGTCCGGCACCGCCTTCACCATGCCGCGCCATGAGCAACGGCGAAGCTGGCTGTACCGCATTCGCCCCAGCGCCCTGCACCCACGCTTCGAGCGTCTGGCGCAGCAGCCGCTGGCGGCAGGCATCGGCGCGGTCAACCCCAACCGTCTGCGCTGGAGCCCGCAAGCGCTGCCCGAGGCACCGACCGATTTCATTGACGGCTGGCTGCCCATGGCGGCCACCGCCGCCGGTGACGCCGCCAGTGGCGTGAGCGTGTACCTGTACGCCGCCAACCGCTCGATGCAGCGGGCCTTCTTCGACGCCGATGGCGAATTGCTGGTGGTGCCGCAGCAAGGGCGCCTGCGCATCGTCACCGAGCTGGGGGTGTTGCTGGTCGAGCCGCAGGAAATCGCCGTACTGCCGCGCGGCATGAAGTTTCGTGTCGAGTTGCCTGATGGGCAGGCCCGTGGCTATCTGGCGGAAAACCACGGCTCGCCGCTGCGCATCCCCGATCTTGGCCCGATCGGCAGCAATGGCCTGGCCAACCCGCGTGACTTCCTCACCCCGGTCGCGCACTTCGAAGACAGCACCACACCCACCGCGCTGGTGCAGAAATTCCTCGGCGAGTATTGGGGCTGCGAGCTGGCCCATTCCCCGTTCGATGTGGTTGCCTGGCACGGCAACAACGTGCCGTACAAGTACGACCTGCGCCGCTTCAATACCCTGGGCACGGTCAGCTACGACCACCC
This sequence comes from Pseudomonas cremoricolorata DSM 17059 = NBRC 16634, assembly GCF_000425745.1. Lineage (GTDB taxonomy): Bacteria > Pseudomonadota > Gammaproteobacteria > Pseudomonadales > Pseudomonadaceae > Aquipseudomonas > Aquipseudomonas cremoricolorata. The sequence continues at coordinate 23,476 of NZ_KE384442.1, forward strand.
CGACCCATCGATCTTCACCGTGCTGACCTCGCCCGGCAGCGTGCCCGGCCAGGCCAACATCGACTTCGTGATCTTCCCGCCGCGCTGGATGGTGGCCGAAAACACCTTCCGTCCGCCGTGGTTCCACCGCAACCTGATGAACGAATTCATGGGCCTGATCACCGGCGCTTACGATGCCAAGGCCGAAGGCTTCCTGCCCGGCGGGGCGTCGCTGCACCCGTGCATGAGCGCCCACGGCCCGGACGCCGAAAGCTGCAGCAAGGCCATCGAGGCACAACTGGTGCCGCACAAGCTCGACGGCACCATGGCTTTCATGTTCGAAACCAGCCAGGTGCTGCGCCCCAGCCCGCAGGCCCTGGCCAGCGCGCAACTGCAAGTGGACTACGACCAGTGCTGGGCCACCCTCGCCACCACCTTCACCCCGCCGCGGAGCTGACCGATGAACCTTTCTAGCCAATCCCGTAGCTGGGTCGCCCACGCCAACGGCCATGCGGATTTTCCGCTGCACAACCTGCCGCTGGGCGTCTTCAGCCGCGGTGACGCCGCGCACCGCTGCGGCGTTGCCATCGGCGAGGCGGTGCTCGACCTGCACGGCGTGCTTGCCACCGGCCTGCTCGACGGCCTGGCGCGCAAGGCCGTCGAGGCCACCGCCGATGGCGCCCTCAACGGCCTGTTTGCCTTGGGGCCGGCGGCGCGGGTTGCGCTGCGCGAGCGCCTGCTCGACCTGCTTGGCGAACACAGCGAGCACCAGGCCGTGCTCGAGCCGCTGCTGTACCCGAGCAGCGAATGCCAGATGCACGTGCCCGCACGGGTAGGCGATTACACCGATTTCTACGTGGGCATCCAGCACGCGACCAACGTCGGCAAGCTGTTCCGCCCCGACAATCCGTTGCTGCCCAACTACAAGTACGTGCCGATCGGCTATCACGGCCGCGCCTCGACCTTGCGCCCCTCCGGCACCGAGGTGCGCCGGCCCAAAGGCCAGACCTTGCCCGCCGGCCACAGCGAGCCGCGCTTCGGGCCTTGCGCGCGCCTCGATTACGAACTGGAACTGGGTATCTGGATCGGTCAGGGCAACGCCATCGGCGAACCCATCGACATCGCCGAGGCCGGTCAGCACGTGGCTGGCCTGTGCCTGCTCAACGACTGGTCGGCGCGCGACATCCAAGCCTGGGAATACCAGCCGCTGGGGCCATTCCTGTCGAAAAGCTTCATTACCACGCTGTCGTCCTGGGTCATCACGGCCGAAGCCTTGCAACCGTTCCGCTGCGCCCAGCCGGCGCGCCCGGCAGGTGATCCGCAACCTTTGGCGTACATGCTCGATGCCGCCGACCAGGCCCATGGCGCCTTCGACATCGAGCTGGAAGTGCTGCTGCTGACCCCGGCCATGCGTGAGCAAGGCCTGGCGCCGCAGCGGCTGACCCTGAGCAACAGCCTGAGCATGTACTGGACCGTGGCGCAGTTGGTGGCGCACCACAGCGTCAACGGGTGCCAGTTGCAGCCGGGCGACCTGTTCGGCTCGGGCACGCTGTCTGGCGCCGACGAGCAGGCGTACGGCAGCCTGCTGGAGATCACCGAAGGCGGCAAACGACCGTTGCAGCTGAGTAACGGCGAGCAACGCACCTTTCTCGAAGATGGCGACGAGATCATCCTGCGCGGCCGCTGCGTGCGCGAGGGTGTTGCCAGTATCGGCTTCGGCGAGTGCCGCGGCAGGGTCGTCGCTGCTGCTTGAGAGGCCGGCATGATGGAGCTTTTCACCTACTACCGTTCCACCGCCTCGTACCGCGTGCGCCTGGCCCTGGCCCTGAAGCGGCTGGATTACCAGGCCGTGCCAGTCAACCTGCTCGGCGCCGAGCAGCATCAGCCGGCCTACCGGGCCTTGAATCCCCAAGGCCGGGTGCCGGCCCTGCGTACCGAGTGCGGGCAGTTGCTGGTGCAATCGTCGGCGATCATCGAATATCTGGAGGAAGTCTACCCGGAACCTGCCCTGCTGCCTGCCGATGCGGCGGATCGCGCCAGGATACGTGGCGTTGCCGCGCTGATCGGCTGCGACGTGCACCCGTTGCACAACCTCAGCGTGCTCAATCAACTGCGCGCACATGGCTTCGATGAGGCGGCGGTCAACCAGTGGGTCCAGCACTGGATCGGCCAAGGGCTGCAGGCAATCGAAGCGTTGCTCGGCGATGACGGGTGGTGCTTCGGCGCAATGCCGGGCCTGGCCGACGTGTACCTGGTGGCGCAGCTGTATGCCGCGCAGCGCTTTGGCTTGGAGCTGGACCCTTACCCGCGCATCGCCCGGGTCGCGGCGCTGGCCGCACGACACCCGCAGTTGCAGGCGGCGCACCCGGCCCGTCAGGCCGATGCACCGGTTCAGTGAAGCGAAACTGTCGAGGTGCTGAGCAGGCCAAGGCGTTCGGTCAGTTGCAGGCGTTGCAAGGGGTCTTCACTGAGCAGCAAAGCGTGTTGCAGATCGAAGCGTTCGGCCTGCGGGCAGTTCAGGCGCTGGTAGAGGTTGGCCCGCGCCAGGTAGTCGGCGCTGCCGACCGGGCCCAGTTGCATGACCCGCTCGGCGTCGATCAGCGCGGCCAGGGGCTGATCGTGGCTGGAGTGCAGCTGGCGCAGGTTGCGTGACAGGCGCTGAAGCATCTGCGCCGGGGTGGCGGCAGCCAGGTGCTCGCCACTGAGGGTCGCGCTGTCGCCGTACTGGCGGGCGAGCAGGTCGCGGCAGTCTTTGGTATAGAGCCGCCGGCCGCCGCAGGGATCGAGCAGATGGTCGGCGCCGGGCACCCGCAGCAGAAAGTGTCCGGGGAAGTTCACCCCTTCCAGTGCAATGCCCAGCCGCTGCGCCAGTTCCAGGGCGAGGAGGGCCAGTGCCAGCGGTTGGCCGCGGCGGCGTTTGAGCACGCTGTCGAGCAGGGCCGCGTGGGGGCGGATGGGATGGTATTCGTCCTGCTGGAAGCCCAAGGTGTTCAGTGCGCGCAACAGCGGTTGCGCCAGCTCGCCAAGCGGTAAGACCGGCAGCAGGTTGCGCACCTGCTGTTGAAGGTGCGCAACCTGGTTCAGGCTGGCGGCCGGGGTGACCGCGCAATCATGTTCGGCGGCGATCCACAGCGCCGCTTCCAGCACGGCGGCCGGGGAGCGTTGCAGGCACAACAGGCAGCGTTGACGTGGGTTCATGGAGGCCCTCCACACACGTCTAACTTGTAGTCGGCGGGGCATCATTCGTCCAGTGGTCCGGATCGGCTTGCTTGCGCGCGCGGCTGCCTATACTGGGAATCTGCACCGCAATCGGGAGCTGGCCGATGTTCGCGCTCATGCAAAGCACCCGCGCCCACGCGCTTCATCTGTGGAGCGATCCGCCGACCGGCCTGCGCGCGGTCGTTGCGATCCACAGCGAGCAGTTCGGCCCGGCATTCGGCGGTTGTCGCTACCTGCCCTACGCCGATGACGAAAGCGCCATCAGCGACGCGCTGCACCTGGCGCGCAACATGAGCTACAAAGCGGCGCTGGCCGGGCTGCCGCTCGGTGGCGGCAAGGCCGTGATCCTGCGCAGCCCCCACGTGGAGAACCGCGCGGCGCTGTTCGAAGCCTTTGGCCGTTTCGTCGATTCCCTGCAAGGGCGGCTGGTGGTGGCGGTCGACAGCGGTACCTCGACCGTGGACATGGACTGCATCGCCCGCACTACCGTGCACGTCAGCAGCACCACCGCCAGCGGCGACCCGGCGCCCTATGCCGCCATGGGCGTGTTCGCCGGGCTGCGCGCCACCGCCCAGGCGCGCCTGGGCAGCAGTAATCTCGAGGGCTTGCGCGTGGCGGTGCAGGGCCTGGGCAATGTCGGTTTCGCCCTGGCCGAGCAGTTGCACGCCGCCGGCGCTGAATTGCTGGTCAGTGACCTCGACCCGGGGCGCGTGCGCCTGGCGGTGGAGCGCTTCAATGCCTGGCCGGTGGCGCACGACGCGATGCTGTCCACTCCGTGCGATATCTTCGCCCCTTGCGGGGTAGGGCCGGTACTCAGTGCCCACAGCGTCATGCAATTGCGCTGCGCGGCGGTGGCTGGCGCGGCCAATCAGCAACTGACCGGATTGCCCGTGGCCGACCAGCTTGAATCGCGCGGCATCCTCTATGCGCCAGACACGGTGATCAATGCCGGCGGCCTGATCTACGTGGCGTTGTCGCACCGCGGCCAAGCGCCCGGCGCGGTCACCGAGCACCTTGCGCGTATCCCGTTACGGCTGACCGAGGTGTTCGCCCATGCCCAGGCAGAAAACCGTTCGCCTGCCAGGGTGGCGCAGATGCTCGCCGAGCGATTGTTGTACGGCTGAGCGATCAGCGGGAACCTGCACGGCCTGCGTCGTTCAGAAGCCTTGAGCGCTGGCGGTTCGACGTCGCTTCGCTATCCCCTTAAACTGGCGTCCTCGGCCGTGCTGCCTCACGAGGGCAGCCCGCGCATGCGTCACTGCGCTCGACCTTGCAGCGCACCATTCGAACGATAAGGTTTTCCATGACATCACGACACACCGAACCCCACGCGGGCACGGCGCTGGTGCTGTTCGCGCTGGCGGTCGGTGGCTTTGCCATCGGCACCACCGAATTCGCCACCATGAGCCTGCTGCCGTTCTTCGCCCCCGATCTGGGCATCGATGCTCCCACCGCCGGCCACGTGATCAGCGCCTATGCCCTGGGCGTTGTGGTCGGCGCACCGCTGCTGGCGGTGCTCGGCGCACGGCTATCGCGGCGCACGTTGTTGATCGCGCTGATGGCGCTGTTCGCGGTAGGCAATGGACTATCGGCGGTGGCACCGGATTATCACTGGATGCTGGTGTTTCGCTTCATCGCAGGCCTGCCCCATGGCGCGTACTTCGGCATCGCGTCGCTGGTGGCCGCCTCACTGGTGCCGGCCAATCGCCGTACCTGGGCCGTGGGGCGTATGTTCTTTGGCCTGACCATCGCCACCATCGTGGGCGTGCCGCTGGCCAACTGGCTGGGCCAGCTGTTCGGCTGGCGCTACAGCTTCGCCCTGGTGGCGTTGCTGGGCGTGAGCACCATGCTCGCCCTGACCCTGTACGCACCACGCGACAAAGCCGACCCCACCGCCAGCCCGCTGCGCGAACTGAGTGCGTTGCGCAACACCCAGGTGTGGCTGACCCTGGCCATTGGTGCCATCGGCTTTGGTGGCCTGTTCGCCGTGTACACCTACCTGGCCGATATTCTCGGTGCGGTGACGGGCGTGTCGCACAGTACGGTTCCGCTGGTGCTTGCGGTGTTCGGCGTCGGCATGACCCTGGGTACGCTGATCGTGCCGCTGTTCGCCGACCGCGCACTGATGGCCACCGCCGGTGGCATGCTGGTGTTCAGCGCGGTGATGCTGGCGCTGTTCCCGTTTGCCGCCGGGAATATCTGGACGATCTCGTTGTGCGTGTTGCTGATCGGCTCGGGCGGTGCCTTGGGCACGGTGCTGCAGACCCGCTTGATGGACGTGGCGGCTGACGCCCAAGGCCTGGCCGCGGCGCTGAACCACTCGGCGTTCAACTTCGCCAATGCTCTTGGCCCGTTCCTCGGCGGCCTGGCCCTGGCGGCTGGCTACGGTTGGACTTCGCCTGGCTGGGTCGGCTGCGGGCTTGCCCTGGGCGGGCTGGCGATCTGGGCCGTGTCTGCGGGCCTGGAAAAACGCAACCCTACTGCAGCAGCAGGCCAGGCGCAGGCCTGACGCTGTGATCAGGGCAACGGCGATCGGGCTCAGCCTTCGCTGCTGCCCGACCCTTCCAGTTCCGCCAGCGCCGCGGCGTTGTTCTTGAACGCCGTGGCGAACACGGCGCGGTTCTTGGCCATGAAGATGCTCGCTTCCTCGGCGAGGTTCTCCTCGAGCCCCGGCACGTTTTTCACCAGCACCTGGGTCAGCACTTCGGCCAGTTCCAGCATCTGGTCATGGGCGTCTGCGAGTTTGCGGTCCAAAAACGTAGTCTCCAAATCGCGCGTACTGCGGTAAAGAATCTCAACAGCCATACGAGGCCTCTCAGTCAGTGATGTCAGGGGCGCCGCTGGGGCGCGGCCTGTGTCGCAGCGAAGCCGCCTTGGGTGACCAGGGCGGCTTCGCTCAAGCAGGGTAAGCGTTCAGCACAAAGCGTGCTGTATCTATATACAGTATACGAAGCCTTGGTCGGGCTGCAACCGTGACGTTGCACTCGAGGGTCTTTGACGCTGTGCCACGTGCCTTGCGGCAATCGGTCACCTTCCAAGGGCTGGGCCTGGCCTTTTTACTGCATGGCATAAGCGTCATATCACCGAAGCACTCTTTTCTGCTCGTACCTGGGAAGCTGACATCGTGAACATCAAATGGGCTGAAAAGCTGCGCAAGGGCCTGCATGGCTCCGCCGATTCGCTGGGCAACCTGTGCGTCGAATCCTTCCACTATCTGGCACTGTTCGGCATTGGCGGTATCACTGCCTGGGCCGCCGTGATGACCTTCCTCGACATGCTCGGCAAGGGCGGCGTCAGCGTCGATGACATCCTGCTGCTGTTCATCTACCTGGAGCTGGGGGCGATGGTAGGGATCTACTTCAAGACCAACCACATGCCCATCCGCTTCCTGCTCTACGTGGCCATTACCGCGCTGACGCGGCTGCTGATCGGGGATGTGTCGCACCACAAGGCGCCCGACGTTGGGCTGCTGTACGTCTGCGGCGGCATCCTGCTGCTGGCCTTTGCCATTCTGGTGGTGCGTTATGCGTCGTATCGCTATCCGTCGACGCGCGCGCTGGATGCCCATGGCAAGGAACTGGAAGAAAATCGCTGAGCTGTGACGCGAGCTTCAAGCGGCACGATAGAGCGTTCGAGGTGCTGAATATCTAGGGAACGGGCAGTAAGAAATTGGCGTTCAATCGGCGCTGCGCGGCTTTGGGGCAAACCATTGCGGTTGCCGGCCGGCGCTTGTTTCGAGGAGAACGCCATGAGCGAACTGGACCGACTGGAAGTGATCGACTACCTGGATGGGCACTTCCTGCCATTGGAGCTGGACCTGGAATTCACCTTCGTCACGCAGGTGGACAACGTGCTTGAACCCCAGGTGACCGAGTCGCGGTCACTGGTCGATGAAGTGCTGCATTGGCTCGATCAGGGCGAGGAGCCCACCTACGACGCGGGTCTGGTGGGCATTTTCACCGAGCCCGACAGCTTTGCCAGCGAGCACCGGGAGCACCGCGTGCGCCTGCGCGATGTCGAAACGGCCATTCGTGGCCTGCTCGACGTCGGGCGCTGAAGCCTGCATCCGCCGTTCAGCAGGCCATCGCGCCGCGTTCCACGGCAAGGCCCAGCTGAATGCTGTCGATGACCCGCTGCAGATGCAGCGGGTCATTGCGTTGTGCCTGCTTGATCAGGCGTTTGGCGGCAATGCCGTCGTCGTCCGAGAGGGTCAACATGATGCTGCCGTCCAGGCCAACGATCGACAGGTTGACTCGGTAGTCGGCGGAAAAAGCAGCACTGATCTGAGCGAACGGGTTGTACATGATCGACTTCTGCAGATGGGACGTGGAGCAATGGACTGGCTTGCCCAGGCGATGGTTCAGTCGCCCGCGACGAATGACCGCTTCGCAAAGCAAACGCCCGAGGCACTGGCCTCGGGCGTTTTCGTTCAGTTCAGGTAACCGGGTTCAGTCGTCTTCAGGGTCAGCCAGTTCCAGGGTGCCGCGCTTGCTGCGCAATTTGCCGTAGAAGTGCTCGAGCGCATGGTTGAGCTTGGTGGTGGCGCCATCCACGGCGTGGTCCAGGGAACCTGCGGTGTGGCTGACGGAAATCGGTGGGTGACCTTTGGGGCGAGCCTCCATCTGGCAGCGTTTGTCGTGCGGGCCGGGCTTGCCGCCGTTGTCGTCGCTGAGGTGGACCTCGACTCGGGTGAGGTCGTCCTCGAAGCGTTCGAGGCCGCTTTCCAAGGTGCTGCGGACCCAGTCGCTGAGACGGGCGTTACCTTGGATCTGGTTGCTGCTGTTTACCTGGATTTGCATGATTCAATCCTTATTCAGCTGGCTCGCAAGAGGCCCACTACCGGGTGGAAGCCCTTGAAGGAAACGGGAAATTCTGCACCTCTTGACTCTAAGGTCAGGCAACTGATGGCCGATTTCAAGCCTCGATGACAAATAAATCTTCTGTTGCAAATGTTCCCGCCAAGGCCGTGAATCGGACGGAATTTTTTGCAGCGCATCTCATCCGCCAATCTTTGCTTATGAGAATTGAAATCATTACTATTGCACCCCCTGAAACCCCGGATCGCTGACATGAAACGTACCGCCGCCGGCCTGCCTTTGGCGTATCGCCTGGCCGTCGCCTCACGCAGTCTTGCCGCCTTGCTGGGCGGCTACCTGCTCGCCTCGCTGGCCAATGTCGCCCTGGCGCTGCTGACGCCCATCAGCCAGGTCGACGCCGCACTGTTGGGCATGATGCTGTCGTTTCTGGTTTATCTACTGGCGTTCATCTGGTGTTTCGCCTGCCGTAGCGCCTGGCGTGCCTGGGCCGGGGTGCTGGCGCCGAGCGCCTTGCTGGCAGTGATCGCGGGCCTGGCCTATGGGATGCAGACACCATGAAAGAGGGCTTTCGCCAGGCCATGGCCTGGCTGCACACCTGGACCGGGCTGATCTTCGGCTGGATGCTGTTCGCGATCTTCCTGACCGGCACGCTGTCGTACTTCAAAGACGAAATCAGCCACTGGAGCCAGCCGGAAATCCAGCGTCACGCGCTCGATCCGGCCCACAGCCTGGGCTTGGCCCAACGGTACCTGAACGCTAACGCCGGCAGCGCCGCCAGCTGGTTCATCCAACTGCCCAGCGACCGCGAGCCGGCCATCAGCGTCGGCTGGCGCGAGCCGGGGCAGGGCCGCAGGGGCTTCGTCAGCAAATCCCTCGACGCCGCCAGCGGCGAGGTGGTGCAGGCGCGGGAAAGCCGCGGCGGGGATTTCTTCTACCGTTTCCACTTCCAGCTCGAACTGCCGCACCCATGGGGGCGCTGGCTGTCGACCTGGTGCGCGTTCATCATGTTGCTGGGGCTGGTGACCGGCATCATCACCCACAAGAAGATCTTCAAGGAGTTCTTCACCTTCCGCCCCGGCAAGGGCCAGCGTTCGTGGCTCGATGGGCATAACGCCATCGGCGTGCTGGTGCTGCCATTCCACCTGATGATCAGCTACAGCAGCCTGGTGCTGTTCATGTACATGGTCATGCCGGCGGGCATCATGGCCAGCTACGGTGGCGAAACCAACCGCTACTTCAGCGACCTGTTCGGGCGCGACGTCGACGTCAGCTCGGCCGGGGTCGTGGCGCCAATGGCGGCGCTACCGAGCCTGTACGCCAAGGTCCAGGAGAAGGTGCCCGGTGCGCGCATGGGCTACATCCAGGTGCAGAATCCTAACGATCAGAATGCCCGGGTCAGCTTTACCCGCGCCTCGTCCGACAGTGTCGCCTATCGCCGCAGCCAGAGCTGGACCTTCGATGGCGTGAGCGGTGCCCTGGTGTCCAGCGGCGCGCCGGAAAGCGCGATGATGATGACTTCGTTCAGCTTCGCCGGCCTGCACATGGGCAACTTCGCAGGACCCTGGCTGCGCTGGCTGTACTTCGTGTTCGGCGTGGCCGGCACGGCGGTGATCGGCACGGGCCTTGTGATGTGGCTGGGCAAGCGTCAGCTCAAGCATGCCAAGAGCGATTGTCAGCCCGGTGAACTGCGCCTGGTCGAGGTGCTCAACATCGCCAGCATGAGTGGCCTGCTGCTGGCGGTGGCGGCGTTCTTCTGGGCCAACCGGCTGCTGCCGGTCACGCTGGAAGGGCGCGCCGACTGGGAGGTCAACGCGTTTCTGTGGGTCTGGGCCGCTTCGCTGCTGCATGCGGCGGTGCGTCCCGGCCGTCGCGCCTGGGCCGAGCAACTGGGCCTGGGCGCCATTGCCTTCGGCCTGTTGCCGCTGCTCAACGGTCTGAGCACCGGGCAGGGTCTGAACCATGCCATCGCCGTGGGCGACTGGGCCATGGCCGGTGTCGACCTCACCGCTCTGGGCACCGGTCTGTTCATGGCCTGGCTGGCGCGCAAGATGCTGCGCGTGCCGGCACCGGCGAAAAAACGTGCAGCGCGCCCAGCAGCGCCGGGCAAGGTCACTGCCGAAGCGGAGGCGAACTGATGCTCAGCGTCGCACTGCTGGGCTACGCGGGGTTCGCCGCGTTGTGCCTGGCCATGGAAAAACACTTCAAGGAACTGCTCAAGCACAGCCCCCGTGGGGTGCACCTGCGCAGCTTGCGCTGGGCCGGATGGGCGCTGTTGCTGGCATCGCTGGTACTGGCGGTGCACCTGCGCGGCTGGGCTCACGGCCTGGTGGAATGGATAGCGCTGTTGATGGCGGGCGTCACCCTGTGGGTGTTCATGCTGCCGTATCGACCGCGCTGGCTGCTGGGGCTTGCCGCCGTCAGTGTGGTGCTCGGCCCACTGCTGGGGCTGGCCAGCCTGATGCGCTAGCCCGCCCCGGCGCGTTCGCTAGCCCTTCCACACCTGCGGGTTGACCAGGTCGCGCGGGCGTTCGCCGAGCAGCGCGGCGCGCAGGTTGTCCATGGCCCGGTTGGCCATCGCCGCACGGGTTTCGGCGGTGGCCGAGCCGATGTGCGGCAAGGTCAGCGCGTTGGGCAATTGGAACAGTGGTGAGTCGGCCAGTGGCTCTTTCTCGTACACGTCCAGCCCGGCACCGCGCAGGCTGCCCTGGCGCAGTGCGTCGACCAGCGCGGCCTCATCGACCACCGGTCCGCGCGAGATGTTGATGAGAAACGCGCTGGGCTTCATCAGTTGCAGTTCACGGGCGCCGATCAGTTTGCGCGTGGCATCGGACAGCGGCACCACCAGGCAGACGAAGTCCGCTTCGCCAAGTAACTGGTCGAGGCTGCGGAACTGCGCGCCAAGCTCCTGCTCCAGCGCCGGCTTGCGGCTGTTGCCGGTGTACAGCACCGACATATTGAAGCCCAGGCGGCCACGGCGGGCGATGGCTGCACCGATATTGCCCAGGCCGACGATACCGAGCGTCTTGCCATGCACGTCGCTGCCGAACTGCGCGGGGCCGACGGTGGCCTGCCAGTTGCCGGCCTTGGTCCAGGCGTCGAGTTCCGCGGTGCGCCGCGCGCAGCCCATGATCAGCGAAAAGCCCAGGTCGGCGGTGCTTTCGGTGAGCACGTCAGGGGTGTTGGTCAGCGCGATGCCGCGCTCGTTGAAGTAGTCCAGGTCGTAGTTGTCGTAGCCCACCGACACGCTCGACACCACTTCCAGCTTGCCGGCACCCTCCAGTTGCGCGCGGCCCAGCTTGCGTCCGACGCCGATCAGGCCGTGGGCCTCGGGCAGCGCCTCGTTGAACTGCGCAGCGACGTCACCGCGCTTGGGGTCGGGGAGAATCACGTTGAAGTCGTGCTGCAAACGTTCGGCCATGGCCGGGGTGATGCGGCTGAAAGCCAGTACGGTCTTTTTCATCGGTCGGCATCTCTGCAAGGTGAGCGAAGGACGATGCTGCGCCGGGCCCGGGATCGACACCCCGCAGCGGCGCAACGCGGTGGTCAGTGGGCGATCTGCAATTCGTGGATCTTCAGGTCGGCCTCATGGGCGGCGAGTATTTCCGGCAACGAGTTGCGCAGGTACTCGACCCAGGTCTTGATCTTCGCATCCAGGTACTGGCGCGAAGGGTAGATGGCGTACAGGTTCAGCTCCTGCAGGCGGTAGTCGGGCATCACCCGCACCAGGCTGCCGTCGCGCAGCCCATCGATGGCCGAATAGATCGGCAACACACCGACGCCCATGCCGCTGCGGATTGCCGTCTTCATGGCATCGGCGGAGTTGACCTGGAACGGCGAGCTGGCGATGTTCACCACTTCCTGGCCCTGCGGGCCGTCGAACAGCCATTTTTCCAGCGGGATGACCGGGCTGACCATGCGCAGACAGGCATGCTTGAGCAAGTCTGAAGGTTTTTGCGCGATGCCGTGGCGGCTGACGTAGTCGGGCGAGGCGCAGACGATGCTGTAGGTGATGCCCAGGCGTTGCGAGACGAAGCCCGAGTCGGGCAGCTCACTGGCGAGCACGATGGACACGTCGTAGCCTTCATCGAGCAGGTCGGGGACGCGATTGGCCATGGTCAGGTCGAAGGTCACGTCCGGGTGCGATTCGCGGTAGCGGGCGATGGCATCGACCACGAAATGCTGGCCGACCCCGGTCATGGAGTGCACTTTGAGCTGCCCGGCGGGCCGTGCGTGGGCGTCGCTGGCTTCAGCTTCGGCTTCTTCGACATAGGTGAGGATCTGCTCGCAGCGCATCAGGTAGCGCTTGCCGGCTTCGGTCAGGGCGATGCGCCGGGTGGTGCGGTTGAGCAGGCGGGTTTGCAGGTGCGCTTCGAGGTTGGAGACAGCGCGTGACACGTTGGCAGTGGTGGTGTCGAGTTGCCCTGCCGCGGCGGTGAAGCTGCCAAGCTGGGCCACACAACTGAACGCACGCATGTTTTGCAGGGTGTCCATGGGTCACTCTCAAGGTTGAGGGCGAAATTGTGACATGAAGCATCGCCTCTGAAGCTTCGACCAAAGCCGGATTATCACGCTTTCGGTAACAAAGATTCGCAGGAATCCACGCTTATCGCCACCCGCGGCTGCCCCCTAGAATTGCATCGCCCCCCCTTGACCTCATTCCCCGGGAAATCGCCGCTGTGCTGCGTCGCCTCGACAGAGCGCTCACCGTGCTCACTGCCTGTGCCCTCAGTTTGACCCTGAGTGGCTGTATCGCAACCTCAGACATCACCCCCCATAGCCAACGCCTCGACCCCGACAACCTCGCCCTCGACAGCGCACTGGCCGACGCCGAGCGTGACGCCCAGTGGCCGGCGCAGCGCTGGTGGCAGGCCTATGGCGATGCACAGCTCGACCGCTTCCTCGACCAGGCCCTGGCCGGCAGCCCGAGCCTGGCCCTGGCCCTGGCGCGGTTGCGTCAGGCCAAGGCGTTGGCCGGCGTGGCCGAGTCGGCGCAGCGCCTGCAGGGCGATGGCGACGCCGCACTGAAACGCCACAACTGGTCGCAGGACGCCTTCTATGGCCCCGGCGATCTGTCAGGCGCCACCACCTGGGACAACCACGCCGGCATCGGCCTGAGCTACCCGCTGGATGTCTGGGGCCAGGCGCGCAACGCCAGCGAGCAGGCCCTGGACATCGCCCATCGCCGCGCCGCCGAAGCGCGCCAGGCGCAGCTCGAATTACAGAACAACGTGGTCAAGCGCTATATCGAACTGGCGCTGCTGTATGCCCGGCACGACATCGTCGAGCGTCAGTTGGCCCAGCAACAGCAGATCCTGAGCCTGGCCCAGCGTCGTCTCGATGCCGGCATGGGCACGCATCTTGAGGTAAGCCTGGCGCAGGCGCCGCTGCCGGAAACCCATCGCCAGCTCGACAGCCTGGCCGAGGCCATGGCGCTGACGCGTAACCAGCTGGCCGCACTGGCCGGCCTCGGCCCAGGTGCCGGCGCGCGTTTGCAGCGTCCGCAGTTGCGCCTGGCCAAACCGCTTGGATTGCCCGCCACGCTGCCGGCCGAGCTGCTCGGGCAACGCCCCGACGTGGTCGCCCGGCGCTGGCAGGTGGCGGCCCAGGCGCGCGGTATCGAGGTGGCCCAGGCCCGCTTTCTGCCCAACATCGACCTGGTCGGTAACCTCGGTTTCATCGCCACCGGCGGCAGCGCCCTGGGTTTTCTCAGCGGGCGAACCTTCAACTACGGCGTTGGCCCGGCGCTGAGCGTGCCGATCTTCGACGGTGGCCGGCTGCGCGAGCAACTGGGCGCCGCCGCCGCGGGCTATGACGAAGCGGTCGCCGACTACAACCAGACCCTGGTGCTGGCGCTCAAGGACATTTCCGACCAACTGATCCGCCGTGAATCGATGCAGACCCAGGCGCATCTGGCAGATGAATCGGTGGCAGCCGCGCAGCGCAGCTACGACATCGCCAGCGTGGCCTTCCAGCGCGGCCTGACCGGCTACCTGGAGGTGCTCGACGCGCAGACCCTGCTATTGCGTCAGCAGCAGGTGCAGCAGCAGGTGTGGGCCGCGCGCCTGAGCGTGCACGCCGACCTCGCCACCGCACTGGGCGGTGGTTTGCAGGCCGGCGCCGACACCCCGGCGAGCAAGCGTGAAGCGGCGCCGGATGCCCCCGCGGCGCTGGCCGTGTTCGTCAAACCCGAGGCCGCTCGATGAACAGCCTGCGCCAGGGCTGGCAGTGGCTGCACGAACTGCCGTGGCAGCGCGGCTTCTACGCCTGGGCGCGCACCGATGGGGTGACCTGGGTGTACATCTTCAAGGTGCTGGCGGCAGCGTTCCTGACCCTGTGGCTGGCCATGCGCCTGGAGTTGCCGCAGCCGCGCACGGCGATGATCACCGTGTTCATCGTCATGCAGCCGCAGAGCGGTCACGTCTTCGCCAAGAGCTTCTACCGCCTGCTCGGCACCCTGGCCGGGTCGAGCATGATGGTGCTGCTGGTGGCGCTGTTCCCGCAGAACAGCGAACTGTTTCTGCCCAGCCTGGCGCTGTGGGTCGGGCTGTGCGCTGCCGGCGCCATGCGCTATCGCACCTTTCGTGCTTATGGCTTCGTGCTCGCCGGCTACACCGCGGCGATGATCGGCCTGCCGGTGCTGCAACATCCCGAGCAGGCATTTCTCGCGGCGGTGTGGCGGGTGCTGGAGATCAGCCTGGGGATTGTCGTGTCCACCGCGGTCAGCGCGGCGATTTTGCCGCAGTCGGCCAGTGCGGCGATGCGCCATGCCCTGTACCAGCGCTTCGGTGGCTTCGCCGCGGTCGCCGTCGAGGCGCTGCGCGGCAACAGTCAGCGGGAACGGCTCGAGGCCAGCAACGTGCGTTTCGTCGCCGAGGCGGTGGGCCTTGAAAGCCTGCGCAACGTCACCGCCTTCGAAGACCCACACATGCGCCGGCGCAGTGGCCGGCTGATGCGCCTGAACAGTGAATTCATGGCCATTACCACGCGCTTTCATGCGCTCAATCGTCTGCTCGAACGCCTGCGCGAGCGCGGGCCGCTGCAACTGAACGCGGTACTGCAGCCAGGCATGGCGCCTTTGATCGAACTGCTCGAGCCCTATGTCGAGCGCTCGCTGACCGACGCTGATGCCCTGCGCCTGACCCTGGAGCTGGCGGCCTACCGCGACGGCCTGCAACAGCAGGTCCGCGAGCTGCGCGCGCAGTTTCTCGCCAGTGCGCCGAGCGAGGCCGACCTGCTGGACTTCCACACCGCCTTCGAATTGCTCTACCGCCTGCTCGACGACCTCTACAACTTCGCCCAGACCCACGCCTCACTGGCCGCGCATCGCCACCAGCGCGAGCAATGGGACGAGCCCTACGTGGCGCAGACCAACTGGCTGGTGTCAGCCGCCGCCGGGCTGCGTTCGGCGGTGGTGTTGCTGCTGCTGGGCAGCTACTGGCTGCTCAGCGATTGGCCGAGCGGGGCGATGATGACGCTGATTGCCACCGTCACCGCAGGCCTGTCCGCTGCTTCGCCCAACCCCCGGCGCATGGCCTTTCAGATGGCCTGTGGCACCTTGCTCGGGGCGCTGATCGGCTTTTTCGAAACCTTCTTCGTGTTTCCCTGGATCGATGGCTTCGCGCTGCTGTGCATGGTGTTGGCGCCGGTGTTCGTGCTCGGCGCGTTTCTCGCCTCGCGGCCGCTGTATGCCGGCTACGGCATCGGTTTGCTGGTGTTTTTCGGCATCGGTTCGGTGCCGAACAACCTCACCGTGTATGACCCCTACGTGTTCATCAACGATTACCTGGGCATGCTTCTGGGCATGCTGGTGTGCGCGGCGGCGGGGGCGATCATCCTGCCACCCAACAGCCGCTGGCTGTGGCAGCGCCTCGAGCAGGATCTGCGTGCCCAGGTGCTGTTCGCCATCAGCGGGCGGCTGCGTGGGCTGAGTTCGGCGTTCGAAAGCCGCACCCGCGACCTGTTGCACCAGGCCTATGGCCTGGCAGCCGGGCGACCCCAGGTGCAGCGCGAGCTGATGGGCTGGATGTTCGTGGTGCTGGAGGTCGGGCATGCGGTGATCGAGCTGCGCAAAGAGCAGGCCCAGGCCCCGGTGCATCCGGCCTATGCTGAGGGCCAGGCCTGGCGGCAGGCGATTCGCGTCATGGGCCGCGCGCTGACCCGGCTGTTCCTGCAGCCCTGCGCCAGCAACCAGCAGCGCGCGCTGATCGCGGTTGACCACGCCATCAGCCGTGTACAAGCCACCGACGAACCCTTCGCCCGGCATTTCGACACCTCGCTGCTGCGCCGCGTGCAGAGCTACCTGCACTTCATCCGCACCTCGTTGCTCGATCCCCACTCACCGTTGACCCCGGCCGCCCAAGGAGCCGCCCATGCCCCGTGAAATCGCCTTCCACGGCCTGTACATGCCCAGCATGACCTTGATGTTCCTGCTCGCCGCAGGGCTGGCCTGGGGGCTGGACCGCTTCATCGCCAGCGTCGACGGCTACCGCTTCTTCTGGCACCCGGCGCTGTTGCGTCTGTCGCTGTTCGTCTGTCTTTTCGGCGCCCTGGCGCTGACCATTTACGGGTAACCCACCTTCGATGAAAAAGTTCTTCAGCCTGATCGCCACCTTGCTCGTGCTCACCGCGGCGGTGTTCATCGGTCGCCAGCTGTGGCTCGACTACATGACCACGCCCTGGACCCGTGACGGTCGGGTACGCGCCGACATCATCAACGTTGCCGCCGATTCGCCCGGCTATGTGGTCGATGTGCCGGTGCGCGACAACCAGCGGGTGCGCAAGGGCGAGCTGCTGATGCAGATCGATCCGGCGCACTACCAAGTGGCGGTGGAGCAGGCCAAGGCACTGGTGGCGGCGCGCAAGGCCGCCTGGCAGATGCGCCAGGTCAACGCCCGGCGCCGCGCCGACATGGACAACCTGGTGATCTCGGCCGAGAGCCGCGACGATGCCCGCGATATCGCCAGCACCGCCCAGGCCGAGTACCAGCAGGCCCAGGCGCAACTGGCGGCGGCCGAGCTGAACCTTGCGCGCACGCGCATCGTCGCCAGCGTCGACGGCTACGTGACCAACCTCAATGTCCACCGCGGCGACTACGCGCGCACCGGCGAGCCTTTGATGGCGGTGGTCGATGAGCAGTCGTTCTGGGTGTATGGCTACTTCGAGGAAACCAAACTGCCGCACGTGCGCGTGGGCGATCCGGCCGAGTTGCAGATGATGAGCGGCGAGCGCCTGCAAGGGCATGTCGAAAGCATCGCCCGTGGTATCTACGACCGCGACAATCCGCAAAGCCGCGAGCTGGTGGCCGACGTCAACCCGACCTTCAACTGGGTACGCCTGGCCCAGCGCGTGCCGGTGCGGATTCATATCGATGTCGTGCCGGAGGGTTTTCTGCTGGCTGCAGGCACCACCTGCACCGTCGTGGTACGCCCCCGCGATAGTTGAAAACGGGGTACACGCAGGTAGATCAGGCCTCTGCAACCGCCACCAGCACCGGCACCTGCACCCGGTCGATGACCTTGCTGCTCACCGACGGATCGAGCAGCCGGCCCAGGCGCGACAAGTGACGGTGGCCCATGATGATCAGCTCGCAGTCCAGCACCTGGGCGCTGGCCACGATCACCTCCACGGGTTGACCCGGCTCGGTGCTGCCCACGCAGGTGAAGCCGGCCTCGCGCAGTTCCTGCAAGGCCGCCGCCATGGCCTGCTCGGCCTGGCGCTGTTCGTCGCAGGCTGCCGGGTACTGGTCGAGTTCTTCGGCGCTGAACAGCCCTGGGCTGCGGTGCACGGCGAAGCTCGGGTCGATCGCCAGCAGCACGTGCAGCTCATGCTCGTCGGGCCGGCAGTAACGCCGCGCCAGGGCAACGATGGCGGTGCGGGCAGGTGAGGCGTCGATGGCGATCAGGACCGTGCGGGGCATGGGCATTCCTTGGACGGGGAAAGGGATGTGCGCATTGTCGGGCCTCGAAGGGGCCGGATAAATAGCCTGGCGTGCAACGGCAGGTTGCGTCTGGCGCAAGGCTCCCAACTGCTAAGATCGATTTTTTCCTTTTCACCTTCGGATATTTCCATGCTGCTTCCCGACCTGAACCTGCTGGTGGCGCTCGATGCATTGCTTGACGAGGGCAGTGTGGTCGGGGCCGCGCAGCGCATGAACCTGAGCCCGGCGGCGATGAGCCGCACCTTGGGGCGCATTCGCGAGGCCTTGAACGACCCGATTCTGGTGCGTGCCGGGCGTGGGCTGGTGCCGACGCCGCGCGCCCTGGCGCTGCGTGAACAGGTGAGCCAGTTGGTCGAGCAGGCCGGCGAGGTGTTTCGCAGCGGCGATGCGGTGGATCTGCCCAATCTGGAACGCGCCTTCAACATTCGCACCAATGACTTGTTCATCGCGCTGTACGGCGCGCAGTTGCTGCGCATGATGCACGAACAGGCGCCGCGCACCGTGGTGCGCTTCGTCCCGGAAAGCGGCGACGACGATGCAGTGCTGCGTGATGGGCGCACTGACCTGATCATCAGCTCGACCATCGACCTGGGCCCGGAAATCAAGGTGCAGCGGCTGTTCCACACGCAGTACATCGGCCTGGCCCGTGAGGACCATCCGATTTTCGATGGGGCCATCAGCCCGGAACGCTTCGCCGCCTACCCGCACATCAGCGTGTCGCGACGCGGGCGCGCCAATGGCCCGATCGATGTCGAACTGGCGCCGTTTCGCGTGCAGCGGCGGGTGGCGCTGATTACCCCAAGCTTCCATTCGGCGATGTTCTCGCTGCCCGACTCGGACCTGATCCTGCCGATGCCTGCGAACATCCTGGCCAGCGTGCGCAAGTTGCGCTTGCCGTTACGCGCGTTCGACATTCCATTACCGCTGGAACGGGTCACGGTGATGCAGGCCTGGCATCCGCGCTTTCACCATGACCCGGCCCACCGCTGGCTGCGCCAGACGCTCAAGGCCTGTTGTGAAGCGGATTCCTGAAGCGGGCAGCAGCGCTACGCAGCGTGTGCCGATTGCGTCTGGTGCAACTCAAAACTGCCGATAAGTCAGTTTTCGTAAGCAATCGATGTTTCTAGACTTGCCAGCCGTGAATTTGTTGCTGGAGTTGTCCAGGTATGTCGCAGCCTTCCTTTACCCACGCCGCCCCTGGCCCTGCGCCGGCGGCGGCACCCGCGCAGGCAGCGTTCGGGTTACGGGTGGTGGTCGGCTTGTTCGGCGTGTTGCTGGCGGTGCTGTGCGCCGGCCTGAATGAGGCGGTGACCAAACTGTCGCTGGCCGACATCCGCGGTGCCATGGGCATCGGCGCTGACGAAGGCGCCTGGCTGCTGGCGGTGTACAGCGCTGCGGCGGTGTCAGCGACGGCCGTTTCACCGTGGCTGGCGACCACCTTCTCGCTGCGGCGCTTCACCCTCTGCGCGATAGGCGCCTTTGCGCTGTTGGGGCTGGTGCAGCCGTTCGCGCCGAACCTGCACAGCCTGATGCTGCTGCGCATTCTCCAAGGCCTGGCAGCGGGCGCTTTGCCGCCGATG
Source organism: Pseudomonas cremoricolorata DSM 17059 = NBRC 16634 (assembly GCF_000425745.1). Taxonomy (GTDB): domain Bacteria; phylum Pseudomonadota; class Gammaproteobacteria; order Pseudomonadales; family Pseudomonadaceae; genus Aquipseudomonas; species Aquipseudomonas cremoricolorata. Next base: position 43,008 of record NZ_KE384442.1, read on the forward strand.
CTGATGAGCGTAGCGCTGCGCTTCCTGCCACCGGGTATCAAGGTGTACGGCCTGGCCTGCTACGCGCTCACCGCGACCTTCGGGCCGAACCTGGCGACGCCTCTGGCCGGGCTATGGACTGAGTACGTCGGTTGGCAATGGGCGTTCTGGCAGATCGTCGCGCCTTCACTGCTGGCCTCGGCGTGCGTGGCCTGGGGGCTGCCGCAAGATCCTCTGCGCCTGGAGCGCTTTGCGCAGTTCAACTGGCGCGGCGTGTTGCTGGGGGTGCCGGCGCTGAGCTGCCTGGTGCTGGGGTTGTCACTGGGCGATCGCTGGGGCTGGTTCGATTCGCCGCTGATCAGCGTGCTGCTGGGCGGCGGCGGCCTGCTGCTGGTGCTGTTCCTCTATAACGAGTGGTCGGAGCCGGTGCCGTTCTTCGAGTTGCGCATGCTCGGCCGGCGCAACCTGATGTTCGCCCTGCTGACTTTGGCCGGGGTGCTGATCGTGTTGTCCGGGGTCGGCAGCATTCCTTCTGCGTACCTGGCGCAGATCCACGGCTACCGAGCCGCGCAGACCAGCCCGCTGATGCTGCTGGTGGCGCTGCCGCAATTGCTCGCCCTGGCCCTCACTGCGGCGCTGTGCAACCTGCGCGCGGTGGATTGTCGCTGGGTGCTGGCAGCCGGGCTGGGCATGCTGGTGGTGTCGTGCCTGGGCAGCAGCACGTTGACCAGCCAGTGGATTCGTGACGATTTCTACCCGTTCTACCTGTTGCAGGTGTTCGGCCAACCGATGGCCGTGCTGCCGTTGCTGTTGCTCTCCACCAATGGCATGAGCCCGCAACAGGGCCCGTTCGCCTCGGCCTGGTTCAACACCGTGCGCGGGCTTAGCGTGGTGGTGGCCGGGGCGCTGCTGGAGGCGCTCGGCACGTGGCGCCGGCATGCCCATTCCACCCATCTGGTGGACAGCCTGGGCAATGCACCGCTGCTCGACGATCACGCCGCGGGCCTGGCCCAGCGCATTCACGCCCAGGCCCTGGTGCTGACCTCGGCCGACCTCTACCTGGTGCTGGCCGGCGTCGGCCTTGCGCTGATCTGCCTGATTCCCATCATTCCCACACGGGTGTATCCGCCACGTGCGGTCACCTGAGCCTGAGACTTCGTCGACATGAAAGACACGCGCAAGACCCTGATCATCGCCAGCGTGCTGGCCGTGGCCGTACTGGCGGCCCTGGTCGGCCCCTGGCTGCTTGGCAGTGACCGCCAGCAGAGCACCAACGATGCCTATGTCAGCGCCGACTACACGGTAGTCGCGCCGAAGGTGGCCGGATTCATCAAGGACGTTCGCGTCGAGGACAACCAGGCGGTCGAGGCCGGGCAGTTGCTCGCGACCCTGGATGACCGCGACTACCAGACCGCCCTCGACGCCGCCCAGGCCCGGCAGCTGGTGGCCAAGGCCCAGCGCGACAACGCCCAGGCCACCCTCGACCGGCAGAGTGCGGTGATCGCCCAGGCCCAGGCAGCCCTGCAGGCGGCCAACGCCGAAGACGCCTTCGCCGAGCATGAAGTCGGCCGTTACCAGCGCCTGGCCGCCCAGGGCGCCGGCACCGTGCAGAACGCCCAGCAGGCGCGCAGCCGGGTCGAGCAGGCCCGGGCGCACCGCGCCGATGCCGACGCCGCGCTGCTGGCCGCACGCAAGCAGGTCGAGGTGCTCAAGGCGCAGTTGGCGGGTGCCGATGGTCAGCTCAAGCAGGCAGAAGCAGGCGTTGCCAAGGCACGCCTCGATCTGTCGTACACCCGCATCAGCGCGCCGGTCGCCGGCATGGTCGGCGAGCGTGCAGTGCGCGCCGGCGCGTATGTCAGCCCCGGTACCCGCTTGCTGTCGGTGGTACCGCTGGAGCAGGCCTTCGTTGTCGGCAACTTCCTGGAAACCCAGTTGACCCATGTGCAGCCCGGCCAGCCGGTGCAGATTCGCGTCGACAGCTTGGCCGGGCAAACCCTGCACGGCCGCGTACAGAGCATCGCCCCGGCCACTGGCGTGACCTTCGCCGCGATCAAGCCGGACAACGCCACCGGCAACTTCACCAAGGTGGTGCAGCGGATTCCGGTGAAGATCGTCTTCGACGCCGACCAGCCCGCCTTGCAGCGGCTGCGGGTGGGCATGTCGGTGGAAGCGCTGATCGACACCGGTGATGACGCCGTGACCGGCCACGAGGTCAGTGCGCGATGAAGGCGATGATGCGTTGCAGCCCATTGCTGCTGGCCATGGCGCTTGCCGGTTGCAGCCTGGGGCCGGATTTTCACACGCCCGCGAGCACTGCTCCGGCGCAGTGGGCACAACCAAAGGACGACGCGGCCACGAGTCGGGCCGAGGCTGAACCCCTGCAACTGCGCTGGTGGGACAGCTTCCACGACCCTCGGCTGAGCGCGCTGATCGAACAGGTTGCGGCGCGCAACCTCGACCTGCAGATGGCCAGTGCGCGCGTGCTGCAAAGCCGCGCACTACGCAGTACGGTGGCCGCCGAGCAGGCGCCGAACGTGCGCGCCGATGTCGGTTACAGCCGCGCGCGCAACAGTGCCGAAGGCCTCAACGACCCCTCCGGCAATGCCGGCAAAGCCGCCTACAACCTGTGGCAGGGCGACTTGGCTGCGGGCTGGGAACTCGACCTGTGGGGCCGCGTACGGCGTCAGGTCGAGGCGGCCGACGCCAGTGTGCAGGTGGCCGAGAACGATCGCCGCGGCGTGCTCTTGAGCCTGCTGGCCGACACCGCCAGCGACTACATTCAACTGCGCGCGGTGCAGCGCACCTTGAGCGTTACCGAAGACAACCTGAAGCTGGCCCGGCACAGCCTGCGCTTGTCCCGCGGGCGTCAGGCCGAAGGTGTGGCCACGCGCCTGGATGTCGCCCAGGCCAGCGCCCAGGTGGCCTCCATCGAAGCGCGCCTGCCCGACCTGCAAGCGCGCCGCGATGAACTGATCAATGCCCTGAGCCTGCTCGCTGCCGAGCCGCCGGGCAGCCTGCAACGGCAATTGCTGGCGCCTGGCACGCAGCCTGAGCCAGAACAGCGCTTGGCCATCGGTCTGCCGTCCGAGTTGGCAGCGCGACGTCCGGATATCCGCCAGGCCGAGGCGCGCCTGCATGCGGCGACCGCCAGCATTGGCATGGCCCAGGCCGATTTCTATCCGCGCATCACCCTGTCGGGCAGCGTCGGTTTCCAGGCCCTGCAACTGGCGGATCTTGGCAGTTGGGGATCGCGGCGCTTCGCTTTCGGCCCGCAACTGTCGCTGCCATTGTTCGAAGGCGGGCGGTTGCGCGGCACACTGCGCCTGCGCGAAGCGCAGCAGCAGGAAGCGGCGGTCAATTACCGCAAGGTGGTGCTCGGCGCCTGGCACGAGATCGACGATCAACTGCGCCGCTACAACGCCAGCCAGGTACGCCGCGAGCACCTGGCCGAGGCGGTGGAGGAAAACCGCATCGCCCTGCGCACCGCGCAGCAGCAGTACGTCGAAGGGGCGGTGGATTTTCTCAACGTGCTCAGCGTGCAGAGCGCGCTGCTGGCAAGCGAAGAACAGTCGATCGACAGTTCCGCGGCGGTCGCGCAGGCGTTGGTCGGTTTGTACAAGGCCCTGGGCGGTGGCTGGGAGGCCTTCGAGACTGAGCAGGCGTCCACGCCTGGGTCGGTGTCACAGCGGCCGCAGCAGCCCGAAGCGCTTGCGCAAGGCCCAGTCGAGCAGGCGCGCCGGCACTAGTCGGGCAAGCAAGGGCAGGGCGGTGCTGCCGTTGCCCAGGCGCACCACCGCTGGCAACGGGCGACGGCGGGTGGCGGCCAGCACGCCCTGAGCGAACTGCGTTGCCGGGGTTGGGCGGTCTTGCGAGGCGCGGGCGCGGGCGCGCACCTGTTCGCGCAACGGCCACCATGCCGACTCAGGCCGCAGCACCTGCTCGGCGCCGCGCTGGGCATGCGCGGCGAACTGCGAGGCGATGGCGCCCGGTTGCACTTGCATCACTTCAATACCGAACGGCGCCAGTTCCAGGCGCAGGGCATCGCTCAAAGCATGCACCGCGGCCTTGGAGGCGCAGTACACGCCTGCGAACGGGGTGACCAACACGCCGGAAACACTGCCGATATTGACCACCGCGCCCCTGGCCCGGCGCAGCGAGGGGAACAGCGCGCGGGTGACCTCGACCAGGGCGAACACGTTGGTTTCGAACTGCTGACGCAGGCCGTCGGCGCCGGCGTCGAGCACCGGCCCCATGGCGCCGTAGCCGGCGTTGTTGATCAGCAGGTCGAGCTGGCCGCTGTGCGCTTGCAGTTCCTCGGCCAGTTGCGTCAGCGCCTGGCTGTCATTGACGTCGAGCTTTCGTGCGGTGAAGCCGGCCTCGACCAGGCGCTCGACATCTTCGGCCTTGCGAGCAGTCGCCCACACCTCGTAGCCGTCATCGCGAAAGGCATCGGCCAGGGCGCGACCGATGCCGCTGGAGCAACCGGTGATGAGCACGTTGGGCATGGCAGTCAGCCTTATCTATCGGGTGGATGTGATCAGTTGGCGAAGGCGCCTTGCAGGTGTTCGGCACGAAATTCCAGCGATTGCGCCCGGTAACCTGCGCGCAGCGGCGGCAAGGGCAGGCAGTCGCGCCATTGGGCGCCGGCCTGCAGCTCGCCCGGGCCGCGATAGCGCGGTGCCGCGTAGGTGCTTTCGGCGAGGTTGACGGTGTCGCCGGGTGCGTAGGCCGCCACCCGCCAGCGCAGCTCGCGCAGCGGGACGGCATTGGTGTTCTTCAACTGCACCTGCAAGGTGCGGTCTGCCGGGCACTGTTCGGGGGCATAGCTCAGGCGCAGGTCCAGGCGTGCCAGTTGCGAGGCTTCACGGGTGTCCTGCCAGACCACATACAACGCCACCAGGCCCAGACCGATGGCGGCAGCCAGCGACAGCGGCAGCGCCTTGCATGGGTAGCGCAGCAGCAGAACCAGCCAGGTGAGGATGAGCAGTGCGCCGATGAGCATGGTGGGCAGGCCTGGGAGTGAGCGGTGCCTGACATCCTAGCGGCAATTGGTGTTTGGCTCAAAACCTTGGCACAGCCGCGTTTTGCCGGGTCGAGGGCACCGCCGTCCTGGCACATCTGCCAGTTTCGACGTTGCCCTGGCGGTCTTAGGCTGAAGGCTCACATCAGCGCCATGTGGTGCGCAAAGTGCTCCGCAAGGCCAATTGACAGTTAGTTCAAGCAATCTATGAGGCTGAACATGGAAAAGACATCTGATACCGCCCAAGCAGAGCAGGGCGCAATGACCGCCAGCGTGGAAGGCCAAGCGTTCAAGGCTGTCGACGTTCATTGGGACGGCACGGGAGGCGTACTGGGTCAGGCAGACAACGAGCGCTTCATCTACCTAGGCTTTCCCAAGGACATCAAGGAAGGTATTTACCCGATCGGCCAGGATGGTGTTCGCGCCTATGTCGGTGGAGCGCATTCCGGCGATGCTGTGTCGGGCAGTTTGAACGTTAGATCGGCTGGTACAGCGGGCGGCAAAATGCGAGGCAAGTTCGATTTCGTTGCCGAAAGCGACATGGGGAACGAGATCCGCGTCGAAGGCGGGGAGTTCAGCGTAGTTATCGGTCCTTCGATGAAAAGCCTGAGCGCCGGCCACCTATCTGCCAAGTTGGACAAGCCGCTTCAGGGCAACTCGACAATCAAGGCCAGCGATGTCGCTTACAACGGTGAGCCGACCGCGCCGACGACTGTATTCGCCACTCAGACCGAAGGTCTCCAGGGCGGGTTGCAACGTCTGGGAGTGATCTTCCTGATCAATCATGACAGTCAGGGCCAGGTATCGTTGAGAGCCTTGATGTCTATCGACTATCGCGCACTGGAAACCTTCGACCTGGTTGTCGCTCAGCTGGACTTCAAGCCTTCGAGCCATCTGCTCGTCGATTTCACGCTGAAGTTTTCGTACAACGGCGATGACTATGCGATCGAGGACGGCTCGCTGAAACTGCAGTTCTGATCGCCCTCCGCTCTCGTCAATATGGCGTCCCTCGTTCCTCCCGGGGCCTGGGACGCCAGCGTATTCACTGGTCGAGCTTCTACTCAGGCGCGGCGTCACGCAGGAACACCAGATGATCCTGCTTCGATTGCTCGGCATTGTAGTAGTAGCCCTGCACGTCGAATTGCTTGAGGTGCTGCGGATCGTCGATGCGGTTCTGGATGACGAAGCGGCTCATCATGCCGCGGGCTTTCTTGGCGTAGAAGCTGATGATCTTGTGCTGACCATTCTTCCAGTCCTTGAAATCCACATTGATTACCCGCGCTTTCAAGGCGCTGCGCTTGACCGCACTGAAGTACTCGTTGCTGGCCAGGTTCAGCAGCAGGTCGTCACCTTGTGCGGCCAGGGCCTGGTTCAGCCATTCGCTGATGCGCGTGTCCCAGAACGCGTACAGGTCCTTGCCACGGGCATTGCTCAGTTTGGTGCCCATTTCCAGGCGATACGGCTGCATCAGGTCGAGCGGGCGCAGCAGGCCGTACAGCCCCGAGAGCATGCGCAGGTGCTCCTGGGCGTAGGCGAAGTCGTCCTCGCTGAGGCTTTGCGCATCGAGCCCGGTGTACACGTCGCCCTTGAACGCCAGCAGCGCTTGCTTGGCGTTGTCCGGGGTGAAGGTTTCGCTCCAGCTACCGAAACGCGCCGCGTTGAGGCCGGCAAGCTTGTCCGACAGATGCATCAGCTCGGCGATCTGCGCCGGGCTCAACTCGCGCAGTTGCTCGATCAGTACCTGAGAGTGCTCCAGGTGCTGCGGCAGGGTGAAGCGCGCGGTGGCCGGCGGGGTTTCGTAGTCGAGGGTTTTGGCGGGGGAAATCACCGTCAGCATAGGGTCGGCTCCTGAAGTCAATCGGGCGATTCTACGGCGGGCGTGCGCAAGCTCCAACCTATGCGCGTGATAGGCGCTGACCATGGGCAGGCCAGGCGCTATAGTGCGGGCCATACCTTTCACCGGAGTGTCGCCTGTGCGCCCTGCCCTGGTTGCCTTCGCCGGCCTGTTGAGCCTTGCCGTGCAGGCAGCGCCGCCTTCACCCTACGTCAGCCTCGAGCGCAACCTGTGGCCCGAGCAACTGGACAGCCCGGTGCTGTTCGATGTCGCCTCGCGCGCCGAAATTCTGTCCTTCGCCCGCGCCCTGCACGAAAGCGAACTGCTCGATGACACAGCACTGGCCAGTCGTCTCGGCCTGCGCCAGATCGACCTGCCGATGATTCGCGCGGTGCGCGCCCGCTTGTGGCAGCGCTTGTGGCAGAACTTCGAGCAGGCCCGGCAAAGCTGCGAGCAGGACGCCTCGTTCTGCTTTCCGCTCGACAGCATGGCTGAACTGCGTGCACGCGCTGCGGTGTTTGCCGAGGAAGTCGGTGAGTTCTATAGCCCTTGGGTCGAGCCCAGTTACACGTTCCATCAACGTTATCTGGATGAATTGCTGCGCAAGGCCGCCTTGTTCGCCAGCAGTCCCAACGAGATCGAGCGCCTTTCAGCCACCGAGCGCAGCGGCGATGAACTCAACGACCGGGTGTTTTTGCTGACCTTCGTCGGCGGACCGGGGCCGGCCGCTGGCAGCACCGATCGGCTCACCGACTACCTGCGTCGGCAGCAGGTGCAAGGTACGTTCTTCGTGCTCGGTACGCGCCTGCAGCAGCGGCGCGACAGCGCAGCAGGCAGCCCGCTGCGGCAGGTGTATGCCGGACAGTGCGTGGGCATTCAGGGCTGGGAGTACCGCTCGCATGCGCTGTGGCAAGGCTGGCAGGATTCGCTGCGGCGCAGTCAGGCGCGGGTGCAGGCCGAGTTGCCCGAGCAGTACGTGCCGCTGTTCCGTCCGCCCTACGGGCAGCGGCGCAGCGATGGCGAGGCGTTCATGCGCAATCAAGGCTTGCAGGTAGCGTTGTGGGACATCGATGCCCAGGACGACGGCCCGCTGAGTAGCGAGGCTTCGGCGCAGCGGGTGCTGACCTTGATGCTGCTCTGGCGCAAGGGTGTGATTCAGTTCCACGACAGCCTGCCGAAAGCGCAGGTGGCCGTTGAAACCTTGCTGCAGAGCACGGCGCAGAGCGGTTTGGGCTGGGAAGATTGCCAAACCTACGGTGCCCTGCGCGAGTGAGCGCAAGGGGCGCTTGACCTATCACTGTAGTCGTCCGGGGAGGGTGCGCAAGGCAAGTGAGTCAATCGGAAAAATAAACTTCACCCAAGCGTAAAAGTACTTTTTTCCGTAATACGTTTTGCGGTATGAAAGAAGCAGACAGCCGAATCCTGCAGCACAGGTGGCGTCATCCAGGCCCTCCTAGCCAGGTGCGCTCCCCGCCCGTAACGACGCGGATACGGGGAGAACGGCGGTCAATCTGCAGCGCAGCGGTACGCGCTACGTGGCTTCGATATAAGGTGACCGAGTATGGATGACCAAGGACGCACCCCTTCCTCCAGCAAGCCAATCCTCTATGTCCTCGATACCAATGTCCTGATTCACGACCCCAACGCATTACTCAACTTCGAGGAGCACCATGTCGCCCTGCCGATGACGGTGCTGGAGGAACTCGACAAGCTCAAGACCGGCAAGCAGTCGATTGCCGCCGATTGTCGCCAGGCCATTCGCCTGATCGACCAGACCCTGGGCGATGCCTCGCCCAGTGCGGTCGAGCAGGGCGTGCCGATTCAGCGTGGCAAGAGTGGCCCGAAGGGTTTTCTGTCGATTCTGATGAGCCAGCGCAACGAGCCCAACCGCCTGCTGCCCGAGCACCTCAACGACAACATCATCATCAACCAACTGCTCGAACTGCGCGCCACCCGCGCCGATCTCGACGTAGTGTTGGTGACCAAAGACATCAACATGCGCCTCAAGGCGCGCGCCTGCGGCATTGCCGCCGAGGACTACAGCACCGACCAGTTGGTCGACGATGTCTCGTTACTGTCAAAGGGTTACCACTCGGTGAACGGCTCGTTCTGGGACCGGGTCAGCAAGGTCGATACGCGCCAGGAGCGCGGGCGTACCTGGCACCGGGTGCAACTGGCCGAGCCGCTGCAGGCGGTGCACATCAACGAGTTCATCATCGACGAGCAAGGCTTCGTCGGCTGGATCAAGGGCGTGCGTGATGGCGAGTTGCTGTTGCTCGACCTGCACCAGGAGCCGCTGCTGCACCAGGAAGCCTGGGGCCTGAAGCCCCGCGACATCCACCAGAGCCTGGCCTTGCTGGCACTGCTCGACCCGGATATTCACCTGGTCAACCTCACCGGCGCTGCCGGTTCGGGCAAGACCATCCTGGCCCTGGCGGCTGCGATCGAACAGACCATGGTCAGCAAGCGCTACCGTCGCATCATCGCCACCCGCAGCGTGCAGGGGCTGGATCAGGAAATCGGCTTCCTGCCGGGTACCGAAGCGGAAAAGATGGAGCCTTGGCTGGGCGCCATCACCGACAACCTCGAAGCCCTGCACATGGATGACGAGAGCACTCACGGCAGCGTCGAGTACATCCTCGAGCGCGTACCGCTGCAGTTCAAATCGCTCAACTACATTCGCGGTCGCAGCTTCCAGCAAAGCCTGATCCTCATCGATGAATGCCAGAACCTCACCCCGCACCAGATGAAAACCATCATCACCCGTGCCGGCGCTGGCTCCAAAGTGGTTTGCCTGGGCAACCTGGCGCAGATCGACACGCCGTACCTGTCCGCTCCAAGCTCGGGCCTGACCTACCTCACCGAGCGCTTCAAGGACTTCCCCCACGGCGTGCACATCACCCTGCAAGGGGTGCCGCGCTCGGTGCTTGCCGAGTACGCCGAGTCGCACCTGTAAGCCGACTGATCGGGCGGTTCGCCGCCCGATCATTTCCCTGCGCAACGCGACCTGTGGCGTTACACTCGACGCTCCCTTCACAGGAGCAGAGCAGTGCTGACACACCTTGATTCCCAGGGGCGGGCCAACATGGTCGACGTCACTGAAAAAGCCGTCACCGCCCGCGAAGCAGTGGCCCAGGCGCGCGTGCGCATGCTGCCGCAGACCCTGCGCATGATCGTCGACGGCGCGCATCCCAAAGGCGATGTCTTCGCCGTGGCGCGCATTGCCGGCATCCAGGCGGCGAAGAAAACCAGCGACCTGATTCCCCTGTGCCATCCGCTGATGCTGACCAGCGTCAAGGTCGAACTGCGCGCCGACGGCGAAGACGCGGTGCTGATTCAGGCACGCTGCAAGCTGGCCGGGCAGACCGGCGTGGAAATGGAAGCACTGACCGCCGCCAGCGTCGCCGCGCTGACGATCTACGACATGTGCAAGGCGGTGGACAAAGGCATGGTCATCGAGCAGGTACGCCTGCTGGAGAAGCGCGGCGGCAAGAGCGGCGACTTCAAGGCGCAGCCGCAATGAAGCTGCAAGTGGTGTATTTCGCCCGTTATCGCGAGGCATTGGGGCTGGACGGCGAGGCGCTGGAAGGTGACTTTCAGGTGCTCGACGATGTGCGCAAAGCGTTGCTCGAGCGTGGCCAAGGTTACGCCGTGTTGGCTGAACAGAACCTGATGTGCGCGCGCAACCAGGAGCTGTGTCGGCTCGCCGAGCCTGTGGCAGAGGGCGACGAAGTGGCGTTCTTCCCGCCTGTGACGGGGGGCTGAGCATGGCCATCCGTGTGCAGGCGCAGCCGTTCGATGCCGGGCAGGAGGTCAATGCCATGCATGCGGCGAATGTCGGCGTCGGGGCGGTGGTGGCGTTCGTCGGCTACGTGCGTGACTTCAATGACGGCCGCGAAGTGGCGGGAATGTTTCTCGAGCACTATCCGGGCATGACCGAAAAAGCCTTGGACAAGATCGTGGTCCAGGCCCAGCAGCGCTGGCCGTTGCTCAAGGTCGAGGTGCTGCACCGCATCGGCGCGTTGCAACCGGGCGAGCCGATCGTCTTCGTCGGCATCGCCAGCGCCCATCGTCAGGCGGCGTTCGATGCCTGCAATTTCGTCATGGACTACCTGAAAACCCAGGCGCCGTTCTGGAAAAAAGAGTCCACCGCACTCGGCCCGCGTTGGGTCGAGGGTCGGCAGAGCGATCAGGACGCGGCTGAGCGTTGGTGAGAGGGGGGCGCGGTCACGTCTCTTCAGGCAGAGCCTAGGAGCGAACGGAGCGCCGCTGCGGTTCATTAGGGCCGCGTTGCGGCCCATCGCGGCTGAAGCCGCCTCTACAGCCAACTGTTGGGCTTGAGCCGCTTACTGGCCCTTGCGCGGCACGGGCTTGAGCAGGGCCTCAGGCGGCATTTCACAGCTGATCTTGCGTCCTAGCAGTTGCTCGATGCCGGGCAGCTGGTACGAGTCGTCTTCGCCGGCAAAGCTGATCGACACCCCGTTGCTGCCGGCACGGCCAGTGCGGCCGATGCGGTGCACGTAGTCGTCCGGATCTTCCGGCAGGGTGAAGTTGATCACGTGGCTGATGCCATCGATGTGAATGCCGCGGCCGGCGACATCGGTTGCCACCAGCACCGTCACTCGACCTTCGCGGAAGTTTTCCAGGGTGCGGATGCGCTTGTGCTGCGGCACGTCGCCAGACAATTGCGCGGCGTTGATGCCGTCGCGCACCAGGCGTTCTTCGATGCGTCGCACTTCATCCTTGCGGTTGGCGAACACCATCACCCGTTGCCAGTTGTTCTGCGTCACCAGGTTGTACAGCAGCTTGTACTTGTCGCTGCCGGCAACGGCATAGACATGCTGTTCGACGGTTTCGCTGGCGACGTTTTCCGGCTCGATCTCGACGATGGCCGGGTCGGTGGTCCACTGCTTGGCGAGGTTCATCACATCGTCGGTGAAGGTGGCGGAGAACAGCAGGGTCTGGCGTTCGGGTTTGGGTGGCGTCTGCCGAATGATCTGCCGAACCTGAGGAATGAAGCCCATGTCGAGCATGCGGTCGGCTTCGTCCAGCACCATCACTTCGACCATGTCCAGGTGCACTTCGCCGCGCTGCTGGAAGTCCAGCAAACGCCCGGGGGTGGCCACCAGAATGTCGCAGTGGCGCGCTTCCAGGCTTTTCAGCTGCTTGTCGAAGTCCATTCCGCCGACGAAGGTCATGACGTTCAGGCCGCTGTATTTGGTCAGTGCCGCGGCATCCTTGGCGATCTGCACCACCAGCTCGCGGGTCGGGGCGATGATCAGCGCGCGCGGCTCGCCCATGTAGCGCTCCTTGGGTGGAGGCGTCTGTTGCAGCTGGGCGATGATGGAAATCAGGAAGGCTGCGGTCTTGCCGGTGCCGGTCTGTGCCCGGCCGATGGCATCCTGGCCGCGCAGGGTGTAGCCCAGCACCTGGGCCTGGATCGGCGTGCAGTACGGAAAGCCCAGGTCGTGGATGGCGTGCATCAGCTCGTTGGACAGTTTGAAGTCATGGAAGCGGGTCTTGCCTTCCTGCGCCTCGACCACGAAGTCCTCAGGCTTCCACAGCGATGCCTGGGGCTTGGGTTTGCGTTCACGACGCGGCTTGCTGTTGGGCGTGGCGTCGTGGCGTGAGATCGGCTCGGCCTTTGTTGGCAGGGCCATGCTGGAAGTGGGTTGCGCGTCGACTGCTGGAGCCTCGATGGGCTGCGCGATGGAGGGAGCCTGCCCACCAGCGGCGGGCGGCGGAGTGACCACGGGGGCAGGGACAGCGGCGGCCTGGGCGGCGGCGTCTTCCTTGCCGAATAGTTTCTTGAGTGCCTTGAGCACGGTCGTCTCATCAACTGATTAAGGAATGTACGCCGGGCAGTGTAAAGCAAGAACTGCGCGCGGCGTAGCGTGGTGCGCCGACTACTACAAATGGCGACTCGTTCAGCGCAGCCGCGCGAGCAGCCAGTTGAAGATGTCCTGAACCTCTTCGTTGAGCACTTCGTGTTCCATCGGGTACTCCTGCCAGCTGGCATCGACGCCCCAGTGCTTGAGGTGTTCGAAGGCGGTGCGGCCCATGGATGGAATCACCACCGGATCGTTCACCCCGTGCAGGCACAGGGCGGGCGTACGCTGCTGGCAGGCGCTCAGCTGATGTTCGTCGCTGAAGGTCGGGGCGTAGGTCGACAAGGCCAGTACCCCGCCGAGTGCCTCTTGCCACTTCACGTAGGCCGTGTGCAAGACCACTGCGCCGCCCTGGGAAAAGCCGGCGAGAAATACCCGGGTCAGGTCGATGCCCTTGCTGCGCTCGGCTTCGATCAATGCGATGACCTGCTCGGCCGAGTGCTCAAGTTGCCCTTCATCGATGGCGCGCGCCGGGCTCATGGCCTTGATGTCGTACCAGCTGGGCATCGCATAGCCGCCATTGATGGTCACCGGCTGGGTCGGGGCCTGGGGCATGACGAAACGCGTGCTGGTCAGGTGCGCCTGCAGGGCCTGGGCGACCGGCTGAAAGTCGTAGCGGTCGGCTCCCAGGCCATGCAACCAGATCACACAGGCATCGGCGGTGTTCTGTGGCTCGAGAATCAACGGGTCGGTCATGGCTGCTCCAATGAAGTGCGGGCCTGCCTTCGTCGGTGCATGGAACCAGGCAGGGGTATGAATGGCTGAAGAGAATCGCGCAACGCCAGACGTTTTGCCACTTCAATTGCCCGCACACCAGGGGCAGAGCCGAAGGGGCCGCTTGCCGGCCCCGTTGGAAGTCACTTCTCGTCTTTCTTGACCACCGGCGCCGGTGGTGGGCGCAGACCCACTTCAGCGATCAGCTTGAGCTGCTTGCCGTTGCGCATCACTTCGATGGCGACCTTGTTGTTTGGCTTGATCCGCGCGACCTGGTTCATCGACTTGCGCCCGTCGCCGGCCGGCTCGCCGTTGATGCTCAGAATCACATCGCCCACTTGCAAGCCGGCGCGCGCTGCCGGGCCCTCGCGGAAGATGCCCGCCACGACGATGCCCGGTCGACCTTTCAGGCCGAACGACTCGGCCAGTTCCTGGCTCAATGGCTGCACTTCGATGCCCAGCCAGCCACGAATCACCTGGCCATGTTCGATGATCGATTTCATCACCTCCAGGGCCAGCTTGACCGGAATGGCGAAGCCGATGCCCTGCGAGCCGCCGGACTTGGAGAAGATCGCGGTGTTGATGCCGGTAAGGTTGCCATTGGCATCGACCAGCGCGCCGCCGGAGTTGCCGGGGTTGATCGCCGCGTCGGTCTGGATGAAGTCTTCGTAGTTGTTCAAGCCCAGCTGGTTGCGGCCAGTGGCACTGATGATGCCCATGGTCACGGTCTGGCCCACGCCGAACGGGTTGCCAATGGCCAGCGACACGTCACCGATGCGCAAGGTATCGGAGCGACCGATGGTGATGGCGGGCAGGTTCTTCAGATCGATCTTGAGCACGGCAAGGTCGGTTTCCGGGTCACTGCCGATGACCCGTGCCAGGGTTTCCCGGCCGTCCTTGAGCGCCACCACGATCTGGTCAGCGCCACTGGTCACATGGTTGTTGGTCAGCAGGTAGCCTTCCGGGCTCATGATCACCGCCGAGCCCAGGCTCGACTCCCAGCGCCGCTGCTTGGGCAGGTTGTCGCCGAAGAATCGGCGGAACTGCGGGTCTTCGAACAGTGGGTGGGCGGCGTTCTTGTTCACCACCTTGGTGGTGTAGAGGTTGACCACCGCAGGCGCGGCGAGGGTCACGGCGTCGGCATAGGAGACCGGCCCTTGCACCACCTGGGTGGTTTGCGGCGCCTGTTGCAGATTGACATCCTGGCTGGGCAGGCCCACCCACTGGGGAAAGCGCTGGATGACCAGCATGGCGATCAGTACACCGGTAAGAAGGGGCCAGCCAACGTAACGCAAAGCCTTGAGCATCGAACGAATCCTGGGCGAGGGGGCCACCAGCGCGGCAAGGGCGCGGGCCCGCAAACGATCAAACAGACAGCCTCAAGCAGCGTCGGCCGGCGGTTTCCCCGCGGCGGCAGGCGGCTCATAATGGCCGGCATTATACGGGCGTTGCGCCCGCTGCAACCGCCGATTTCAAGGAGTTTTTCCATGGCCGTCGCTCTCCAGACCCTGGTCGCCGAAGCCGAGCGTTACCTCGCCAGTGCCAAGATTCACGACTACTGCCCCAATGGCCTGCAGGTCGAGGGGCGCGCGCAGGTCAGGCGTATCGTCAGTGGCGTCACTGCCAGCCAGGCCCTGCTGGATGCGGCGGTCGAAGCCGACGCCGACCTGATCCTGGTTCACCATGGCTATTTCTGGAAGGGTGAAAACCCTTGCATCACCGGCATGAAACGGCGCCGTCTGAGCACCTTGCTCAGCCATGACATCAGCCTGCTGGCCTTCCACCTGCCGCTCGACGTTCATCCTGAGGTGGGCAATAACGTGCAGCTGGCGCGGCTGTTGGAGATCACCGTTGAAGGCCCGCTGGACCCAGGCGACGCCCGCGTGGTCGGCTTGCTCGGTTCGTTGCCCGAGCCGCTGTCGCCGCGCGATTTCGCCCGTCGCGTGCACGAGGCGCTGGGGCGCGAGCCGTTGCTGGTGGAGGGCGAGCAGATGATCCGCCGCGTCGGCTGGTGCACGGGCGGCGGCCAGGGCTACATCGACCAGGCCATCGCCGCCGGAGTCGACCTGTTCATCAGCGGCGAGGCCTCCGAGCAGACCTTCCACAGCGCCAGGGAAAACGGCATCAGTTTCATCGCCGCCGGGCATCACGCCACTGAGCGCTACGGTGTACAGGCGCTGGGCGAGTACCTGGCGCGTCGCTTCGCTGTCGAACACCTGTTCATCGACTGCCCGAATCCGGTGTGAACCCACGCCAGCGCTGGCGGTAGAAGGCTACCGCCAAGGCCAAACCGGCAGTCATATGGATAGATTGTTTCGATCTATCCGGCGCTCTAAATAGAATCAGTCGCTGTGATAAAGTGGCTCGCTCGAACACGGCCCGCTGGCCGTCCATAAGATCGTTTTTCGTGAGTAGCCATGGTCGACAAACTGACGCACTTGAAACAGCTGGAGGCGGAAAGCATCCACATCATCCGCGAGGTGGCCGCTGAGTTCGACAACCCGGTCATGCTGTATTCGATCGGCAAGGACTCTGCCGTCATGCTGCACCTGGCGCGCAAAGCCTTCTTCCCGGGCAAGCTGCCGTTTCCGGTCATGCATGTCGACACCCAGTGGAAATTCCAGGAGATGTACCGCTTCCGCGACAAGATGGTCGAGGAAATGGGTCTGGAACTGATCACCCACGTCAACCCCGAGGGTGTGGCGCAGGGCATCAACCCGTTCACCCACGGCAGCTCCAAGCACACCGACATCATGAAGACCCAGGGCCTCAAGCAGGCGCTGGACAAGCACGGCTTCGACGCCGCCTTCGGCGGTGCCCGCCGCGATGAAGAGAAGTCGCGCGCCAAAGAGCGCGTCTACTCGTTCCGCGACTCCAAGCACCGCTGGGACCCGAAAAACCAGCGCCCCGAGCTGTGGAACGTCTACAACGGCAAGGTCAACAAGGGCGAGTCGATTCGCGTGTTCCCGCTGTCGAACTGGACCGAGCTGGACATCTGGCAGTACATCTACCTCGAAGGCATCCCGATCGTGCCGCTGTACTTCGCCGCCGAGCGTGAAGTGATCGAGAAGAACGGCACCCTGATCATGATCGACGACGAGCGCATCCTCGAGCACCTGAGCGATGAAGAGAAAGCCCGCATCGTCAAGAAGAAGGTGCGTTTCCGTACCCTGGGCTGCTACCCGCTGACGGGCGCTGTCGAATCGGAAGCCGAAACGCTCACCGACATCATTCAGGAAATGCTCCTGACGCGCACTTCAGAGCGCCAGGGCCGCGTCATCGACCACGATGGCGCAGGCTCCATGGAAGACAAGAAACGTCAGGGTTATTTCTAAGCTTCGAGTTACAAGTGGCAAGCTGCAAGACAGAGTCGTTGCGAGTAGCGTCTGTGCCGTGCGGATTGCCACCTGCTCTGCGGGTGCTCATGGAGGCTCGCAGTGGATTTCGAGAAATTGTTGGTGTGGCAAAGGGGCAAGAAGCTCGCGGTCGAGATGTATCGGGCTTTCGCGCATTGCCGGGATTTGGGCTTCAAGTCTCAACTGACACGCGCAGCCGTTTCCGTCCCGGCGAACATCGCTGAGGGAATGGAACGGCGCAGTGAACGTGAGAAGGCCTGGTTTCTCAGCGTCGCGAAAGCCTCGTGTGCCGAGTTACGCACCCATCTGATCATCGCAGCAGAGATCGGCTATCTACCCGTTGAGCCGGCCGACAATTGGATTAATGAAACCCGCGAGCTATCCAGAATGCTCGCAGGGTTGATCAACAGAATTTCTAACTAGCTGTACGCCGACAAGCTTGCCGCTTGAAGCCAACAGCTTGGAGCTTGAATGAAATGAGTCACCAATCCGATCTGATCAGCGAGGACATCCTCGCCTACCTGGCTCAGCACGAGCGTAAAGAACTGCTGCGTTTCCTCACCTGCGGCAACGTCGACGATGGCAAGAGCACCCTGATCGGGCGCCTGCTGCACGATTCCAAGATGATCTACGAGGACCACCTCGAGGCCATCACCCGTGATTCGAAGAAATCCGGCACCACCGGTGAAGAGGTCGACCTGGCGCTTTTGGTCGACGGTCTTCAGGCCGAGCGCGAGCAGGGCATCACCATCGATGTCGCCTACCGCTACTTCTCCACCGCCAAGCGCAAGTTCATCATCGCCGACACCCCGGGCCACGAGCAGTACACCCGCAACATGGCCACCGGTGCCTCTACCTGTGACCTGGCGATCATCCTCGTCGACGCCCGTTACGGCGTGCAGACCCAGACTCGCCGGCACAGCTTCATCGCCTCGTTGCTGGGCATCAAGCACATCGTCGTCGCGGTCAACAAGATGGACCTCAAGGGCTTCGATGAAAGCGTCTTCGAGTCGATCAAGGCCGACTACCTCGATTTCGCCGAGCGCATCGACCTGCAGCCGTCGAGCCTGTACTTCGTGCCCATGTCGGCGCTCAAAGGCGACAACGTGGTCAACCGCAGCGAGCGTTCGCCGTGGTACACCGGCCCTGCGCTGATGGAAATCCTCGAAAGCGTGGAAGTGGCGGCCGACCGCAACTTCACCGACCTGCGCTTCCCGGTGCAGTACGTCAACCGGCCGAACCTGAACTTCCGCGGTTTCGCCGGCACCCTGGCCAGCGGCATCGTGCACAAGGGTGACGAAGTGGTGGTCCTGCCTTCGGGCAAGAGCAGCCGGGTCAAGTCCATCGTCACCTACGAAGGTGAACTGGAAAGTGCAGGCCCCGGCCAGGCCGTGACCCTGACCATGGAAGATGAAATCGACATCTCCCGTGGCGACCTGCTGGTGCATGCCGACAACGTTCCTCCGGTGACCGACCAGTTCGACGCGATGTTGGTGTGGATGGCCGAAGAGCCGATGCTGCCGGGCAAGAAGTACGACATC
The DNA here is from genome assembly GCF_000425745.1 of Pseudomonas cremoricolorata DSM 17059 = NBRC 16634. Taxonomy (GTDB): domain Bacteria; phylum Pseudomonadota; class Gammaproteobacteria; order Pseudomonadales; family Pseudomonadaceae; genus Aquipseudomonas; species Aquipseudomonas cremoricolorata. Next base: position 61,340 of record NZ_KE384442.1, read on the forward strand.
AAGCGTGCCACCAGCTACGTGCCCGGCTCGATTGCCAGCATCGTGCACAAGGTTGACGTCAACACCCTCGAGGAGGGTGCGGCCAGTGCCCTGGAGCTGAACGAGATTGGCCGGGTCAAGGTGGCGCTGGATGCCTCCATCGCCCTCGATGGCTACGATAGCAACCGCACCACTGGCGCCTTCATCGTCATCGACCGCCTGACCAACGGCACCGTGGGCGCCGGCATGATCATCGCACCGCCTGTGTTGCCACACGGCAGCACCGGGCAGCACGGCAAGGCCGCTCACGTGTCCACCGAAGAGCGCGCCCTGCGCCTCGGTCAGCGACCGGCCACCGTACTGTTCAGCGGCCTGTCCGGCGCTGGCAAGAGCACGCTGGCCTACGCCGTCGAGCGCAAGCTGTTCGACATGGGCCGTGCGGTGTACGTACTCGACGGGCAGAACCTGCGTCACGACCTGAACAAGGGCCTGCCGCAAGACCGCGCCGGACGCACCGAGAACTGGCGCCGCGCCGCCCATGTGGCGCGCCAGTTCAACGAAGCTGGCCTGCTGACCCTGGCTGCGTTCGTGGCCCCGGATGCCGAAGGCCGCGAACAGGCCAAGGCGCTGATCGGCAATGACCGCCTGCTGACAGTCTACGTCCAGGCTTCGCCGCTGGCCTGCCGCGCCCGCGACCCGCAAGGGCTGTATGCCGCCGCTGGCGACAACATTCCTGGCGAAAGCTTCCCGTACGACGTGCCGCTGGATGCCGATGTGGTGATCGATACCCAGAGCACCAGCGTCGAAGAGGGTGTGAAACAGGTACTGGACGCCTTGCGCCGCCGCGGTGCGATCTAACCGCGGCTGATCGACGAAAACCCCGCCTCGGCGGGGTTTTTGCTTTTCAGGCGGCGAGCACAGCAAACCGACGCGGTGCTCATTTTCTCGCTTGAGGTAGCGGAACCTTGTCTCGCTGCTTGACCGCCTTGAAGGAAAAGCTCGTGTAGATCTCCTTCACCCCGGACTGGAGCAGGGCATAAGCTTAGAACAAACCCTAAGAGGTGCCTGCCATGGACAATTCCAATAACACCCAAGGCTTTTCCACCCGCGCCATCCACCACGGCTACGACCCCATGTCCCACGGCGGCGCGTTGATTGCGCCGATCTACCAGACCTCCACCTACGCTTTCCCTTCTGCCGAATACGGCGCTGCCTGCTTTGCCGGCGAGGCCGATGGGCATGTCTATAGCCGCATTTCCAACCCGACCCTGGCACTGCTGGAGCAGCGCATGGCTTCGCTCGAAGGGGGCGAGGCGGGCCTGGCGCTGGCTTCTGGTATGGGCGCGATCAGCGCGACGTTGTGGACCCTGCTGCGCCCGGGCGACGAACTGCTGGTGGGTACCACCGTGTACGGCTGCACCTTCGCCTTCATGCACCATGGCATCGGTGAGTTCGGCGTGCAGGTGCGCCACGTCGACCTCGATGACCTCGACGCCCTGCGCGCCGCCATCACCCCGAAGACGCGGATGATCTACTTCGAAACACCGGCCAACCCCACCATGCGCCTGGTCGATATCGCGGCGGTCACCGGCGTGGCGCGCGAGCATGGCATCACCGTGGTGGTGGACAGCACCTACTGTACGCCCTATCTGCAACGGCCCCTGGCTCTGGGCGCCGACCTGGTGCTGCATTCGGCCACCAAGTACCTCAGCGGCCACGGTGATATCACTGCGGGTCTGGTGATCGGCAACAGGACGCTGATCGACAGGATTCGTCTGCAAGGCCTGAAAGACCTCACCGGTGCGGTGCTTTCACCTCATGATGCATCGCTGTTGATGCGCGGCATCAAGACACTGGCCCTGCGCATGGAGCGCCATTGCAGCAATGCCCTGCAGGTCGCCCGGTTTCTCCAGCGCCAGCCGGCGGTAGAGGTGCTGCACTACCCGGGTCTGACCTCGTTCCCGCAGCATGCACTGGCCGCCCGGCAGATGCGTCTGCCGGGCGGCATGCTGGCGTTCGAGCTGCGCGGCGGCCTGGCGGCAGGTCGGCAGTTCATGAACGCGCTGCAGTTGTTCAGTCGAGCGGTAAGCCTGGGCGATGCCGAATCCCTGGCCCAGCATCCGGCAAGCATGACCCATAGCAGTTACACGCCCGAGGAGCGCGCGGCGCATGGCATTTCCGAGGGGTTGGTACGCCTGTCGGTGGGTCTGGAAGACATCGATGATTTGCTGGCTGACCTCACTCAGGCACTCGCCACCGTCGAGTGATGGCCAGGCAGCAGGCATGAAAAAGGCCGCGTCAGCGGCCTCATTCGATGTAGCGGTCAGTGCTTGAGGCCGTAGCTCTCGTCCAGCATGCCGGGCGAGTTCGGCGTCTTCGGCGCGTAGTCGAGCGGCACTTCGGCGCTGTCGCGCGGCGGGGTCAGGCGATCACGGTGCGGCTGCGGCGCGTCGGAGTGCAGGGCGGCGAGCAGGCGCTGACGGGTCAGGTCGTCCAGTGCCAGGCGGTCGGCGCCTTCGGCCAGGTGATCCTGAACGTCCTGATAGCTTTGCGTAAGACGCTTGACCAAGGTAGCGGTGCTGTTGAAGTGGGTCACCACCTCGTTCTGATAATTGTCGAAACGCTGCTGGATATCGTCCAGCTGACGTTGCGTGCTGTTCGGTGCTGCGTTGGGCAGCAGACGGGCAGCGACAAAGCCGGCGACGACGCCGACCACCAGTGCCAGGGTCGGCAACAACCAAACAAGGAGCGAGAGTTCCACGAGTCCTTCCTCTATAAACGGCTTTGCTTTACGTTAACGGCTCAGACCTGCGCTGTATATACCGCGAGCGATCGCAACTATCCCAGAACAGACATCCACAGCTAGACGAATCGACCCTTTCCAAGGTCACGGAGTACTGCCTTGCTTGTCCGCGAAACCCCTTGCTTGATCGATGGCCCCAGCGGGCCGCTGGAAGCGTTGTACCTTGATGTCGCCGATGCCCGTGGCCTGGTGCTGATCTGCCACCCCAATCCCGTGCAAGGCGGCACCATGCTCAACAAGGTGGTTTCGACCCTGCAGCGCACCGCTCGCGATGCCGGCTACAGCACCTTGCGCTTCAACTACCGCGGGGTTGGGCAAAGCGCTGGCAGCCATGACATGGGCGCAGGCGAGGTGGATGACAGCGAGGCCGTCGCCCAGTGGCTGCGCCAGCAGCACCCACACTTGCCGCTGGTACTGATGGGCTTTTCCTTCGGCGGCTTCGTCGCGGCGAGCCTTGCCGGGCGGCTGGAGCGTGCCGGCAGCGAGGTCGAGCACCTGTTCATGATCGCCCCTGCAGTGATGCGCCTGACCGAGCAGTTCCCGCTGCCGCAGCAGTGCCAACTGACCGTGGTGCAACCGGATGCTGACGAAGTGGTGGATCCGCAACTGGTTTACCAATGGTCTGAAACGCTTTCGCGCCCGCACGAGCTGCTGAAAGTGGCAGAATGCGGACACTTCTTCCATGGCAAGCTGACAGATCTCAAGGATCTGCTGCTGCCGCGCCTCTCGAAATGAGCCAAGCCTGATCAAGCGATAATCATGACTACGCGCATCCTTACCGGCATTACCACCACCGGCACCCCGCACCTGGGCAACTTCGCCGGCGCCATTGGCCCGGCCATCCGCGCCAGCCAGCAGCCTGGCGTCGATTCGTTCTATTTCCTGGCCGACTACCACGCCCTGATCAAGTGCGACGACCCGCAGCGCATTCAGCGCTCGCGCCTGGAAATCGCCGCCACCTGGCTGGCCGGCGGTCTGGATGCCGACAAGGTCACGTTCTATCGCCAGTCCGACATCCCCGAGATTCCCGAGCTGACCTGGCTGCTGACCTGCGTCGCCGCCAAGGGCTTGCTCAATCGCGCCCATGCCTACAAGGCTTCGGTGGACAAGAACGTCGAGAACGGTGAAGACCCGGATGCCGGTGTCAGCATGGGCCTGTTCAGCTATCCGGTGCTGATGGCTGCCGACATCCTCATGTTCAATGCGCACAAGGTGCCGGTCGGCCGTGACCAGATCCAGCACGTGGAAATGGCGCGCGACATCGGTCAGCGCTTCAACCACCTGTTCGGCAAAGGTCAGGAGTACTTCACCCTGCCCGAAGCGGTCATCGAAGAGAGCGTGGCGACCTTGCCTGGCCTGGATGGTCGCAAGATGTCCAAGAGCTACGACAACACCATCCCGCTGTTCTCCAGCGCCAAGGACATGAAGGACGCCATCTCGCGCATCGTCACCGACTCGCGCGCACCTGGCGAGGCGAAAGACCCCGACAACGCCCACCTGTTCACCCTCTACCAGGCCTTCGCTACCGCGAATGACGCCCAGGCGTTCCGCGACGATCTGCTGCAAGGGCTGGGCTGGGGGGAGGCCAAGCAGCGTCTGTTCCAACTGCTCGACGGGCAACTGGCTGCGCCGCGTGAGCGTTATCAGCAGCTGCTGGCACGCCCGGCCGACCTCGAGGACATTCTCCTGGGCGGTGCAGCCAAGGCGCGCAAGGTCGCTACGCCGTTCCTCGAGCAGTTGCGTGAAGCGGTGGGCCTGCGCTCGTTCCGCAGTATCGCCCAGGCCAGCGCCGAATCGAGCAAGAAGACGGTTAAGGCCGCGCGTTTCGTCAGCTTCCGTGACGACGATGGCAGCTTCCGTTTCCGCCTGCTGGCCGCCGACGGCGAGCAACTGCTGCTGTCGCGCAGTTTTGCCGATGGCAAGGGTGCCGGTGCAGTGAGCAAGCAGTTGCAGCAAGGTGGCGCGCCCGACATTCGTGTAGAAGGGCTCAGTTTCGGCCTCTGGCTCGAAGATGACGAAGTCGCCAAAGGTGGCCTGTTCACCGACGCAGCTGACCGTGATGCAGCCATCGAGCGTCTGCGCAAAGCGCTTGAGCCAGTCCAGGCCTGAGGCAGATTGACGCAAGTCGGATTGCCAACGCGCAGGGCCGTCGCTACAGTGACGGCCCGGTTTTGTGACCTCGCCAACGACTTATGACGCCTCTAGAACGATACCAAGCAGATCTCAAACGTCCCGATTTCTTCCATGATGCGGCGCAGGAAACAGCGGTGCGGCATCTACAGCGTCTGTATGACGACCTGCTGGCGGCGCAAGGCAACAAACCGGGCATGCTCGGCAAGCTGTTCGGGCGCAAGGAGCAGGCTCCGGTCAAGGGTCTGTACTTCTGGGGCGGGGTAGGGCGCGGCAAGACCTATCTGGTCGATACCTTCTTCGATGCGCTGCCGTTCGAGCAGAAAATGCGCACGCACTTCCACCGCTTCATGAAGCGTGTGCACGAAGAAATGAAAACCCTCAAAGGCGAGAAGAACCCGCTGACGGTGATCGCCAAGCGCTTCTCCGCTGAAGCCCGGGTCATCTGTTTCGACGAGTTCTTCGTCTCCGACATCACCGATGCGATGATTCTCGGCACCCTGATGGAAGAGCTGTTCAAGAACGGCGTCACCCTGGTCGCGACCTCCAACATCGTGCCGGACGGCCTGTACAAGGACGGCCTGCAGCGAGCGCGCTTCCTGCCGGCCATCGCCATGATCAAGCAGCACACCGAAGTGGTGAACGTCGACAGCGGCGTCGACTACCGCTTGCGTCACCTCGAGCAAGCCGAGCTGTTCCACTACCCGCTGAACGAGGCCGCCCAGGCCAGCATGCAGCAGAGCTTCAAGGCGCTCACCCCCGATTGCACCCAGGCTGTCGAAAATGACGTGCTGATGATCGAAAACCGTGAAATTCACGCCCTGCGCACCTGCGAGGACGTTGCCTGGTTCGATTTCCGTGCCCTGTGCGACGGCCCGCGTAGCCAGAACGACTACATCGAGCTGGGCAAGATCTTCCATGCCGTGTTGCTGAGCAACGTCGAGCAGATGAGCGTCACCACCGACGACATCGCCCGACGCTTCATCAACATGGTCGATGAGTTCTACGACCGCAACGTCAAGCTGATCATCTCTGCCGAGGTCGAGCTCAAAGACCTCTATACCGGTGGCCGGTTGAGCTTCGAGTTCCAGCGTACCCTCAGCCGTTTGCTGGAAATGCAGTCCCACGAGTTCCTCGCTCGGGCGCATAAGCCTTGAGGGCAGCTGCAAGCTTGTAGCTGCAAGCGACAAGAAAAAGCCAGGGCAGACCTCTTCTACTCAGCTGCAAGCTTGTAGCTACAAGCGACAAGAAAAAGCCAGAGCAGACCTCGTCTGCCCTGGCTTTTTGCTTTTGCTTTTGCTTGCAGCTTGCAGCTCACAACTAGCCGCTGCTCTCCTGCTGGAACTGCTGGCGATACTGGTTGGGCGATAGCTCTGTGTGCTGGCGGAACAGGCGGGCGAAGAAGCTGGCGTCGTCGTAACCTACTTCGTAACTGATGGTCTTGATGCTTTTGCGGGTGCTGGAAAGCAGGCCTTTGGCCGTTTCGATGCGCAGGCGCTGCAGGTAGTGCAGGGGCTTGTCGCCGGTCGCGCCCTGGAAGCGGCGCATGAAGTTGCGAATGCTCATGCCGTGGTTGCGGGCGACGTCTTCGAAGCGGAACTTGTCGGCGAAGTGCTCTTCCAGCCAGTGCTGGATCTGCAGGATCAACAGGTCCTGGTGCAGTTTCTGCCCGCCAAAGCCCATGCGCCCCGGGGTGTAGTTGCGCTGCACCTCATAGAGGATGTCACGAGCCACGGCGCGGGCCACGTTGGCGCCGCAGAAACGTTCGATCAGGTAGATGTACAGGTCGCACGCCGAGGTGGTGCCGCCGGCGCAGTAGAGGTTGTCGGCGTCGGTGAGGTGCTTGTCCTGGTTCAGCCTTACCGTGGGAAAGCGCTCGGCGAAGCTGTTGAAAAAGCGCCAGTAGGTGGTCGCTTCCTTGCCGTCGAGCAATCCCGCCTCGGCCAGCCAGAACACACCGCTGGCCTCACCACAGAGCACCGCGCCGCGGGCGTGCTGCTCGCGCAACCAGGGCAACACCTGGGGGGTGCGCGCCAGCAGGCTATCGAAGTCGTCCCAGAAGGCCGGCAGGATGATCACGTCGGTATCGTCCAGGCCGCCATCGACCGGTATGCGTACGTTGCTGAAACTGTCCACAGGCTGGCCGTCAGGGCTGACCAGGCGAATCTCGAACATCGGCTGCAGGCTCAGGCCCAGTTGCCGGCTGTAGCGCAGACTGGCCAGGTGGAAGAAGTCCTTGGCCTGCATCAGGGTGAAGGCGAACACGTTGTCGGTCGCCAGAATGCTGACGCGCCGTAACGAAGAGCTGGCTTGAATGGGCATCATTGTCGTTGTTCTTATAAGGGAGAGTGGTCAAGTCTTGGCTGGATCGTCTTAGCTTTTCTCCGTGCTGTCCAGCCTCGGCAACCTGCGCGGGGCCGCCAGGCGGCCCCGGCGGGGTCATGGTGCAGGATTGGGCTGTTCCTGATGAACCGCTTCGAGGGCAGCGAGCAGTTCTTCGCTGAGCGTCAGGGCGGCGCTGTCGAGGTTGCTTTGCAGCTGGTCGAGGCGGGTGGCGCCGATGATGTTGCTGGTCACGAAAGGCTGGCGAGTGACGAAGGCCAGGGCCATCTGCGCCGGGTCCAGGCCGTGCTCGCGGGCCAACTGCACATAGCGACTGCACGCCTGCACAGTTTGCGGATTGGAGTATCGGGCAAAGCGGCTGAACAGGGTCAGGCGCGCGTCGGCCGGGCGAGCGCCGTTCTCGTACTTGCCCGAGAGCATGCCGAACGCCAGGGGCGAGTAGGCCAGCAAGCCGCACTGCTCGCGAATGGCAACTTCCGCCAGGCCCACCTCGAAGCTGCGATTGAGCAGGTTGTAGGGGTTCTGGATCGACACCGCCCGTGGCCAGCCGCGGCTTTCGGCCAGTTGCAGGAATTTCATGGTGCCCCATGGCGTTTCATTGGACAGGCCAATGTGGCGAATCTTGCCGGCGCGCACCTGTTCATCCAGCACCTCGAGGGTTTCTTCGATGGGCGTGAAAAGATCGTTGGGCAGGTGCTGATAGCCGAGCTTGCCGAAGAAGTTGGTGTTGCGCTCGGGCCAGTGCAGTTGGTACAGGTCGAGGTGGTCGGTCTGCAGGCGGCGCAGGCTCTCGTCGAGGGCCGCGACGATGTGCTGGCGGTTGTGCTTGAGTTGCCCGTCGCGAATGTGGCTGATGCCGTTGCCCGGGCCTGCCACCTTGCTGGCGAGAATCCAGCGCTCGCGATCGCCGTGCTTGCGAAACCAGTTGCCGATGATGCGTTCGGTAGCGGCGTAGGTTTCCGGACGTGGCGGCACCGGGTACATCTCGGCGGTGTCGATGAAATTGACCCCGGCCTCGCGGGCCAGGGCGATCTGTTCGAAGGCCTGGGCCTGATCGTTCTGCTCGCCCCAGGTCATCGTGCCCAGGCACAGGGCGCTGACGTTCAGGTCGGTACGGCCAAGCTTGCGGTATTCCATGACGCGTTCACTCCTGGAATGGATCGATAATCATCAAATCAGGTTGATATTCTCTGCGCAATCTGGATAATTACGCGCCTTCGTGCGCTGCGGAAGTGATGCACCGCGATGTACGAGAAACCTTGCCGAATCTGGACGCGCCGACCCGAGCCCCCTATAGCGTCCGCATGCGGCTGCGCGCTTGACTTGTCAAGCGATGCACTAACCAGTAAGATTCGCCGTCTTAATTTTCGCTGGGCGGCCTCTGAGGCTTTAGAGAATGAAAACTTTTACTGCTAAACCGGAAACAGTAACGCGCGACTGGTTCGTAGTCGACGCCGCTGGCCAGACCCTGGGTCGTCTGTCCACTGAAATCGCTCGTCGTCTGCGTGGCAAGCACAAGGCAGAATACACTCCTCACGTTGACACCGGCGACTACATCGTCGTGATCAATGCCGAGCAGGTACGTGTCACTGGTGCCAAAGCTTCGGACAAAATGTACTACTCCCACTCCGGCTTCCCGGGCGGTATCAAGGAAATCAACTTCGAGAAGTTGATCGCCAAGGCCCCCGAGCGCGTGATCGAGACCGCGGTCAAAGGCATGCTGCCTAAGAACCCGCTGGGTCGCGACATGTACCGCAAGCTGAAAGTGTACGCGGGTGCTACCCACCCACACACTGCTCAGCAGCCTCAAGAACTGAAGATCTAACGGGATAGTTCATTATGTCGGCGACTCAAAATTACGGCACTGGCCGTCGCAAGACCGCAACCGCTCGCGTGTTCCTGCGTCCAGGTACTGGCAACATCTCCATCAACAACCGTCCTCTGGACACCTTCTTCGGCCGCGAAACCGCTCGCATGGTAGTTCGCCAGCCGCTGGAGCTGACCGAGAACCTCGAGAAGTTCGACATCTACGTCACCGTCGCCGGTGGTGGTGTCAGCGGTCAAGCCGGTGCGATCCGCCACGGCATCACCCGCGCTCTGATGGAATACGACGAAGCTCTGCGCCCTGCTCTGCGTCGCGCTGGCTACGTCACCCGCGACGCTCGTGAAGTCGAGCGTAAGAAAGTGGGTCTGCGTAAAGCGCGTAAGCGTCCTCAGTACTCCAAGCGTTAATTTCGCTTCGGCAGTCGAAAAAAGCCCGGTTCTCAGGAACCGGGCTTTTTTTATGCCGCCAACTAACCTTTCCCGTGCCCATGCACCACCTCCTTATAGACGCAGATCAAGCAATGCGAGGGTTGCCGCCGCCGCGCGGTTAATCACCTTGTCACTGTGTGGATTTGTTTCTTACCATGGCGGCCAAATTTTGGTGCCACAGACATTACCTAAGTAGATGCCTGTCGTAACAGGCCATGAACGCTGATGGGGAGAGGACTGAATGAGTAATGACGGCGTCAATGCAGGGCGGCGCCGCTTCCTTGTAGCTGCCACATCCGTGGTGGGTGCAGCGGGGGCAGTGGGGGCTGCGGTACCGTTCGTGGGGTCGTGGTTCCCCAGCGCCAAGGCCAAGGCCGCAGGCGCACCAGTGAAAGTCAACATCGCCAAGGTCGAGCCAGGTCAGCAGATGGTTGCGGAATGGCGAGGCCAGCCCGTGTTCATCGTGCGGCGAACGGCTGAGATCCTCGCTAATCTGAAGAAAATCGAAAGCGACCTTTCTGACCCCACTTCCAAGGCTTCTGAGCAGCCAGCCTACGTCGATCCGCAAGTGCGCTCGATCAAGCCGGAAATTCTGATTCTGGTCGGGCTGTGCACCCACCTCGGTTGCTCGCCGACATTCCGCCCTGAAGTCGCTCCGGTCGACCTCGGTCCCAAATGGGTCGGCGGTTATTTCTGCCCCTGCCATGGTTCGCACTACGACATGGCTGGGCGCGTCTACAAATCGCAACCCGCCCCGCTCAATTTGCCCGTTCCGCCCCATGCCTATGAGTCGGACGACATCATCGTCATTGGCGTCGATCAGGAGAATGCATGATGAGCAAGTTCATGGAGTGGATCGATGCACGCTTCCCCGCCACGAAGATGTGGGAAGACCACCTGAGCAAGTACTACGCACCGAAGAACTTCAACTTCCTGTACTTCTTCGGCTCGCTGGCCCTGTTGGTGTTGGTCAACCAGATCGTCACCGGTGTGTGGCTGACCATGAGTTTCACCCCCTCGGCCGAAGAGGCGTTCGCCTCGGTCGAGTACATCATGCGTGACGTCGAATACGGCTGGATTCTGCGCTACCTGCACTCCACCGGCGCGTCGGCATTCTTCATCGTCGTGTACCTGCACATGTTCCGCGGCCTGCTGTATGGCTCTTACCAAAAACCGCGCGAGCTGGTCTGGCTGTTCGGCATGCTGATCTACCTGGCGCTGATGGCCGAAGCGTTCATGGGCTACCTGCTGCCGTGGGGTCAGATGTCGTACTGGGGTGCCCAGGTGATCATCTCGCTGTTCGGTGCCATCCCGGTGATCGGCGACGACCTGACCCAGTGGATTCGCGGCGACTACCTGATCTCCGGGATCACCTTGAACCGCTTCTTCGCACTGCATGTCGTGGCTCTGCCGATCGTCATTCTCGGGCTGGTGGTGCTGCATATCCTGGCGTTGCATGAAGTGGGTTCGAACAACCCAGACGGTATCGATATCAAGAAGCACAAGGATGAAAACGGTATTCCGCTCGACGGCATTCCTTTCCATCCCTACTACACCGTCAAGGACATCGTCGGTGTCGTGGTCTTCCTCTTCGTGTTCTGTTCGGTCGTGTTCTTCTTCCCGGAAATGGGTGGCTACTTCCTCGAAAAACCCAACTTCGAGCAGGCTAACGCATTCAAGACCCCTGAACACATCGCCCCGGTGTGGTACTTCACTCCGTTCTACGCAATTCTGCGCGCGGTGCCAGACAAGCTGATGGGTGTGATTGCCATGGGCGCTGCCATCGCTGTGCTGTTCGTCCTGCCCTGGCTGGACCGCAGTCCGGTGCGCTCAATGCGCTACAAGGGCTGGTTGAGCAAGGTCTTCCTGCTGGTGTTCTGCGTGTCCTTCGTGATTCTCGGAATTCTCGGGGTACTGGCACCCACGCCGGGAAGGACCTTGCTCTCGCAGGTTTGTACCTTCCTGTACTTCGCCTACTTCCTGCTGATGCCGTTCTACACCCGGCTCGAAAAGACAAAACCGGTTCCGGAAAGGGTGACTGGCTGATGAAAAAGCTGATTGCTGTACTGTTGTTGGCCGTGATGCCTGCCTTCGCTCTGGGCGCTGAACACGGTGTTGAGCTGGACAAAGTCGATATCGACCTGACCGACAAGCCGGCCCTGCAAGACGGCGCCCGTACCTTCGCCAACTACTGCATGGGCTGTCACAGCGCCAAGTTCCAGCGCTACGAGCGGGTGGCCGATGACCTGGGTATTCCCCACGACGTGATGCTCGACAACCTGGTGTTCAGCGGTGCGAAAATCGGCGATCACATGAAGATTGGCATGCAGCCGCAAGACGCCAAGACCTGGTTCGGCGCCGCGCCGCCCGATCTCACCCTGGTGGCGCGGGTGCGCGGCGAAGACTGGCTGTACAGCTACCTGCGCAGCTTCTACGCCGATCCGTCACGGCCCTATGGCGTGAACAACAAAGTGTTCCCCAACGTCGGCATGCCTAACGTGCTGGTTGGCCTGCAAGGCAACCAGGTGATTGGCTGCAAGCAGGTGCAGACGGTGGTCGATGGCAAGAAGCAATTCGACCCGCTGACCGGAAGCCCATTGACCCATGAAGCGTGCGATCAGCTGACCGTCGAGCCGAATTCCGGTACCCTGACGACCGAGCAGTTCGACGAGAAGGTCAAGAATCTTGTGGCTTTCCTGGCCTATTCGGCCAACCCAGTCAAACTGGAGAGTCAGCGCATCGGCACCTACGTGTTGTTGTACCTGGCGTTCTTCTTCGTATTTGCCTATTTGCTCAAGCGTGAATACTGGAAGGACGTGCACTGACCTCACAGTCTCTTCTGGAGGTTGAACGCGCCCCGGGGCGTCCTGGTCTTGACCAGTGCGCCCCGGGGCGCGTTTGCGTTTATGGTTTTATCCGCATCGCTATGCGAGGAGGCGCTTCATGGCCGTGACCAATCGGTTGGCCTGCTACTCGGACCCCGCTGATCACTATTCACATCGGGTTCGCCTTGTGCTCGCAGAGAAAGGCGTCAGCGTGCAGATCATCGATGTCGATGCTGCGCGTATACCGCCAAAGCTGGCGGAAGTGAACCCCTACGGCAGCGTGCCGACCCTGGTTGATCGCGACCTTGCGTTGTACGAGCCTTCGGTGGTGATGGAATACCTGGAAGAGCGCTACCCACACCCGCCATTGATGCCGGTCTACCCGGTAGCTCGTGGGAATACGCGTTTGCTCATGCACAGGATTCAACGAGACTGGTGTTCGCTGGCCGATGTGATTCTCGATGCGCGCAGCCCTCAGGCAGCTCGCGACGAGGCGCGCAAGGCCCTGCGTGAGAGCCTGATCGGCGTATCGGCGCTGTTCGGCGAGTTCACCTGCTTCATGAGCGAGGAGCAAAGCCTGGTCGATTGCTGTCTATTGCCCATACTATGGCGATTGCCAACCATGGGTATCGAATTACCGCGGCAGGCAAAGCCGCTGCTGGATTACATGGAGCGACAGTTCGCCCGTCCTTGTTTCCAGGCGAGCCTGTCATCCGTTGAACGCGAAATACGCAATATTTAAGGAGCCGGTGATGAACTCCAGTCGCCCCTATCTGGTTAGAGCGCTGTACGAGTGGATCGTCGACAACGATTGCACACCCCACATGCTGGTCAACGCCGAATACCCGGCGGTCCAGGTTCCCGACGGCTTTGCCAGTGATGGCCAGATCGTCCTCAACATCTCCCCAAGTGCGGTGCGCAACCTGCACATGGACAACGACGCGGTGAGCTTCGAGGGCCGCTTTGGCGGCGTTGCCCATAGCCTGTACGTACCGAGCGGCGCGATCCTGGGTATCTACGCTCGAGAGAACGGCCAGGGCATGGTCTTCGAGCTGGAGCCGGTGGAAGACGCCGATGACCTGCTGGAGGCTGAAGAAGTCGACGGCGATGATTCGCCGGACGATGGTGGGCAGCCACCACGGCCCAGCGGTCGACCAAGTCTGAAGGTGGTCAAGTAACGAAAAAGGCGATCCTGATGGATCGCCTTTTTATTTGCCGCCGCGCCGATTCAGTCGATGTACTCGAACAGCTTGACGATTTTCTGTACGCCCGAGACGCTTTGCACGACGTTGGTCGCGGCGGCGGCTTCGCCGTTGGTGACCAGGCCCAGCAGGTAGACGATACCGTTTTCGGTGATGACCTTGATCCGCGAGCTGGGGACGTTCACGTCGGCCAGCATCTGCGTTTTGATCTTGGTGGTCAGCCAGGCATCGTTGTTGCGCGCAAGAATCGAAGAGGGCTGCATCACCTGCAGTTCGTTGTGCACCCGCTTGACCCGTTGCACCTGGCTGGCGGTTTGCTCGGCGAGGCTCTTGAGCTCGGCGCGCGGCGTCTGGCCGGCCAGAAGGACAACGCCGTTATAGCTGCTGACGACGATGTGCGAGCCTTTGTCCAGATCGGGGCTGGCCTTGGAAATATTCACCGAGGCCTTGGTTTCGATCAGCGAGTCATCGATCTTGCTGCCGATGGTGCGGGTGCCGCGATCGTCGTCGATCGGCGAGTTGCGTGATGACGAGACGATGGAACTGCAGCCTGAAAGCCCCAGGCACAAGGTGATGGCCACAAGGCCTAGACGCTTGGAAATCATTCTTCACTCCCGAACAGTTGGCTGTCGATCAGGTCGCACAGGCAGTGGATGGCCAGCAGGTGAACCTCCTGGATGCGTGCCGTCACCTGAGACGGCACGCGGATTTCCACATCCTCCGGCAATAGCAGCGAAGCCATGCCGCCGCCGTCGCGCCCGGTCAGGGCTACGACAATCATTTCGCGATCATGTGCGGCCTGGATTGCTTGAATCACGTTGGCCGAGTTACCGCTGGTCGAAATGGCCAGCAGTACATCGCCAGGTTGCCCCAAGGCACGAATCTGCTTGGAAAACACCTCGTTGTAGCTGTAATCGTTGGCGATGGAGGTGAGGGTGGAGCTGTCGGTGGTCAGCGCAATGGCCGGCAGGCTGGGGCGCTCGCGTTCGAAGCGGTTGAGCAGCTCCGAGGAGAAATGCTGCGCATCGCCCGCTGAGCCGCCGTTGCCACAGGCGAGCATCTTGCCCTCGTTGAGCAGCGCATTGACCATGACCAGGCTGGCATGCTCGATATGCGGTGCCAGAACGTCCATCGCCTGTTGCTTGGTATCGATGCTGGCCTGGAATAGCCGGCAAATTCGGGATTGCATGTCCATCGGGTGTGACCTTAAGAGGGGCGGTGGCCGGCGCGGAGCGCAATCAGGGCCTGCCCGCGAAACATAGAGCGAATTATTCGATTCGGGTTCAGCAGTCGAAGGCGTTTTCAAGCCATTGCAGTGGTTCGCCGGCGTGGCCGCTGCCTTGTAGCGCAACGACATCGAAGCGGCAGGGGTGATTGGCCCAGCAGGCGTGTCGTTGCAGAAACAAGGTGGCAGCAAGCGCAAGCCTCTGTTGCTTGCGTTGGTCGACACTGCCGAGGGCGCCGCCGAAGCTGGCATGCAGCCGATAGCGGACTTCGACGAATACTACTGTATTGGCCTCGAGCATGACCAGATCAAGCTCGCCGCCACGGCATCGCCAGTTGCGCGCGATCAGCGTCAGGCCACGTCCTTGAAGGTACTCAAGGACATGATCTTCGGCCATCTTGCCCGCGCAGGCAGGCGATGCTGTCATCAGCGTGGAGTGTCCGGCAGGCGCTTGACCTGACCACCGGCAAACTCGGCCCAGGGCAGCTGGCGTTCGATGCGTTGGCTCTGGTTGACGCTCAGGCTGCCGGACAGACCTTCGATACGGCTGTCGGGCAAGGCCTTGAGCTGGCCGAGGCGAGGAGCCAGGCCATAGGCATCGACGCCCATGGCGTACAGCCGGCCCAAGCTGCCCGCCGCCTGTGGCCACTGCTGCACGACCTGCTGACGAAGCGGGTTGTTGCTGTCGAGCAGCCACGGTGTTTCGCAGAAGCGGATGCCGGTCATGTCGTTGTACTGATTTACGTCGCCGCTGGCGCTGTAGAGGTTGGAGGTGGCGTAGACCGGCAGATCACCGGCGTACTGGAAGTTCAGGGTCGGCTTGATCTGCTGAGCCTGCTGCGGGGTCGCGGCGAGGAAGAGGAAGTCGCTGTCCTGGCGGCGCGAGGGCTGCGCGGCGACGTCGCCGCCCACGGTGTCTTGCAGGCTCTTGGCGCGACCTTCGCTCTGGCGCAGTTTCAGCAGATCGGCAATCTGTTGTGCCAGGGCGACGGGCTGGGCGATGCGCTCGGCAGCGAGCAGCGTGCCGCCGTTGCTTTCCCAGTCACTGCGGAAGGCGGCCAGGACGCGATCGCCCCATTCCCCGCTCGGCACCATCGCGACAGCGCGGACCATGCCGTCGGCGCGGGCACGACGCGACACTTCGCGGGCTTCATCCTCGGCCGCCAGGCCGAACTGGAACAGTTGCGGCGGGGCTTTTTGCCCGGCGTCGGCGTAGTTCAGGGCCAGCGTGGGGACGGGCAGTTGCGCCATGGCGGCCAGTTGCTTGACCAACGGTTTTTCCAGCGGACCGACCACCAGTTGCGCGCCGGCCGCCTGTGCCTGGCGATAGAAGTCGTCCAGCGAAGTCATTTTCGAGCTGTCGAACACCTGGATCTCGGGTGCCGACTGGCCTGACTGCTGGGCCTGCAGGTGCGCGGCCATGAAGCCATCGCGCAGGGCGCGGGCAACGTTGGCGAGCGGGCCTTCTTGGGGCAGCAGCAGGGCGATCTTGGTCAGCGGCTCGCTGGTCAATTCCTTGAGCTTGGCCAGCGCTTCTGGAAGCTTGGTGGCGGCTGGGTGGTCAGGATTCTGCTTGCGCCAGGCATCGATGGCCGCTTGTTGCTGTTCCAGGGTGCCTGCGCGTTTGACTGCCAGGGCCAGGCTGGTCCAGCCCGAAACGATGGGGTTGGCGGCAGGCTGCAGTTGCTCGGCGGGCAGCGAGGCCACCAGGCTCCAGATGGCGTTCTGGTTGGTTTCAGCGGCCTGGCCGCTGAGCAGCGGCGCGAGCAGCACGCGCTGCTCGACCGCAGGCAGTACCTGGTCATCGGCCTCCAGTGCAGCGCTGTGGACGGTGTAGGTGCGCACTTGCTGTGCTTCGGGCAGCTCGCCTAGGCGTTGCAGGCTGGGGTGGTCGAGGGCTTTCAGCGCGGCCTTGGGCTGGTTGCGGCTCATCGCCAGTTCCGCCGCCAGGGTGCTGGCGAACACCTGCTGAGCAGGCTTGAGCGCATCGAGCGAGACCTGTTCGAGAATGCTTGCCGCGCGGGGTAGGTCCTTTTGCTGGTAAGCCATGTCCGCGGCGCTCAGGCGCAGCGAAGCCGCCTCGGGTGCAGACTTGCTGGAGTCGGCCCGCTCGAGCAATTGCTCGATGCTGGCGTCTGGCGTGCGCGGCAGTTCGCCCAGGCTGGATGAGGGCGAGCTGGCGCACGCTGCGAGCAGTGCAGCGAGGCAGAAGGCTGTGAACAGCCGCAGGCAAGCGGTCATGGAAGGGTCCTGTTACGAGGTCAAGGTGGAAGCGATTGTACCCAAGCACCCGCCGCGGCGCGATGCTACCGACGCTGACGCCTCACTATAGGTCGGCTACGGTATTTCGCCGTTGAAGATCGTTGCCCGTCATTACAGGCGCTCGGGCTACAATGCCGGCTTTGATCTGGATGAGCAGGTGTTTGAGTGACTGACGTTGCAGGGGTTCCCAAGTCCGCCAAGGGCAGGTTGTACGTGGTCGCCACGCCCATCGGCAACCTCGAGGACGTGAGCGCGCGGGCCCTGAAAGTACTGGCTGACGTCGCGCTCATCGCCGCCGAGGACACTCGCCACTCGATTCGTCTGATGCAGCACTTCGGTATAAGCACACCATTGGCGGCGTGTCACGAGCACAACGAGCGCGACGAAGGCGGCCGCTTCCTGGGGCGTTTGCTGGCGGGGGATGACGTGGCGCTGGTATCCGACGCTGGCACGCCGCTGATCAGCGACCCTGGTTATCACCTGGTGCGCCAGGCGCGCGCGGCCGGCATCGAAGTGGTGCCGGTGCCAGGCGCTTGCGCATTGATCGCGGCGCTGTCGGCTGCCGGCCTGCCGTCCGATCGTTTCATCTTCGAAGGCTTTCTGCCAGCCAAGGCGGTGGCTCGTCGCGCGCGTCTGGGCCAGCTCAAGGAAGAGCCGCGAACCGTGATCTTCTATGAGGCCCCGCACCGTATTCTGGAGTGCCTGGAAGACATGCGCGGCGTCTTCGGCGAGGAGCGGCCAGCGGTGCTGGCGCGGGAGATCAGCAAGACCTTCGAAACCATCAAGAGCCTGCCGCTCGATCAGTTGTGCGGTTTCGTCGCGGCTGACAGCAACCAGCAGCGTGGTGAGTGCGTGGTGCTGGTTGGTGGGTGGAGCGCGCCAGTGGGCGATGAGCAGATCGACAGCGAAGCGCAACGCGTGCTGGGCCTGCTGCTGGCTGAGATGCCGCTGAAAAAAGCCGCTGCGTTGGCCGCCGAGATCACCGGCGTGCGCAAGAACTTGCTGTACCAGTTCGCCTTGGAACTGCAGAAAGACAAGTAGTGGCACTGCGATATTGTTTAACGATGTTGCTTGTTCTTGAGCGGCGCTGCCGTTAACCTTGGCGGCGGAGAGTCGGTTGGACAGTCGCTGCCTTCTTTTGTTCCGCAAAAGAGGGGGGAGGAAAGTCCGGGCTCCGCAGGGCAGAGTGCCAGGTAATGCCTGGGAGGCGCGAGCCTACGGAAAGTGCCACAGAAAATAACCGCCTAAGCGCTTCGGCGCCGGTAAGGGTGAAAAGGTGCGGTAAGAGCGCACCGCACGTCTGGCAACAGTTCGTGGCTAGGTAAACCCCACTCGGAGCAAGACCAAATAGGGTTCCTTAAGGCGTGGCCCGCGTCGGAACCGGGTAGGTTGCTAAAGGCGTCCAGTGATGGCCGTCGTAGAGGAATGACTGTCCTCGACAGAACCCGGCTTACAGACCGACTCTCCACCTCATTTCCCTCGGTTGCAAACCATGGCAGATCCCCTCTGCTAATGCCGAAAAGATCTTAGTCTTAATAAACAACATTAACTGTGCGCTGTAGGCGCATGAGTTGTGTTGCTTTTCAGGATTCTGCATCTCCTCCTGCGCTTATTCCCTCTTCCTTTTGTGCACTAAATCGCCTTGCTCCAAGGGTTTTCCACGTGAACGTGCCTTGACGGTGCAGCAGGCGGATTCCTATAGTGTGCGCGAGTGGCGAAAAGTGGGAGTAAGTGGGTTTTTTGCCACCATCTAGCCAACATTTTGGGGAATCACAGCCGTGTTTCGCGGAGCCAACGCCGTCAGCCTGGATGCCAAAGGCAGGCTCGCCATGCCGAGTCGGTATCGCGACGAGTTGGATTCGCGTTGTAACGGCCAGCTGATCGTCACGATCGACGCCGTAGACAAATGTTTGTGCGTCTATCCCCTCGATGAGTGGGAGCAAATAGAAGCCAAGTTGCGCGCATTGCCGTCCTTGCGTGAAGAGAACCGCCGCCTTCAGCGTCTGCTGATCGGCAATGCGGTTGATCTGGAGCTCGATAGCAGTGGGCGCTTTCTCGTGCCGCCACGGCTGCGCGAGTACGCCCAGCTGGACAAGAAAGCGATGCTGGTGGGGCAGCTGAACAAATTCCAGCTGTGGGATGAAGAGGCCTGGAACGTGGTTTCGGCAGCTGATCTTGCAGCTATTCAACAACCGGGCGCTGTGCCCGACGATTTGCGTGACCTGATCCTGTGACTATAAATAGCGGCTTCAACCACATCACCGTGCTGCTCGACGAGGCTGTCGAGGCACTGGCCCTGCGCGACGAGGGTTGCTATCTCGATGGCACCTTCGGCCGGGGTGGGCATAGCCGCCTGATTCTCAGCAAACTCGGAACCGATGGACGGCTTCTGGGTTTCGACAAGGACCCACAAGCGATTGCCACAGGGCAAGCGCTGGCGGCCGAAGACGGCCGCTTTGTCATTGTGCAGCGCAGTTTTGCCGAGCTGGCCGATGAAGTCTCCGAGCGCGGTCTGGCCGGCCAGGTGTCTGGCGTTCTGCTTGACCTTGGCGTGTCGTCTCCGCAGCTCGATGACCCAGCGCGCGGCTTCAGCTTCCTCAATGATGGCCCGCTGGATATGCGCATGAACCCCGATCAGGGCTTCAGCGCTGCCCAGTTCATCGCCAGCGCGGACGAAGAAGAAATCGCCCGGGTATTCAAAGAGTACGGTGAAGAGCGCTTCGCCCGTCGCATGGCGCGGGCCGTGGTCCAGCGCCGCGAACAACAGCCGTTCACCCGCACTGCCGATCTGGCCGAAGTGCTCAAGGTCGCCAATCCGGCCTGGGAAAAGGGCAAGAACCCGGCAACCCGTGCCTTCCAGGGGCTGCGCATCCACGTCAACAACGAGCTGGGCGATCTGGAAACCGGCCTGCAGGCAGCGTTCGATGCGCTGGATGTCGGCGGTCGGCTGGTGGTCATCAGCTTCCATTCCCTGGAAGATCGCATCGTCAAGCTGTTCATGCGCAAGCTGGCCAAGGGCGAGGCGGACAATCTGCCGCGCAACCTGCCGGTGCAGCACAAGGTGTTCGAGCCCCTGGCCCGTCTGATCGGTAAGGCGCAGTTCGCCTCCGAAGCAGAGCTCAAGGCCAACCCGCGGTCGCGCAGTGCGGTCATGCGGGTTGCGGAGAAACTTCGGTGAGCAAGCTCTTCGCCAAGCCACTGCCCGGCGGCAGCTTCCTGATGCTGGTGCTGTTCGTCGGCGTGCTGGTTTCGGCCATCGCCGTGTCCTACAGCGCGCACTGGAATCGCCAGCTGCTCAACACGCTCTACGGCGAACTCAATGACCGGGACAAGGCCCAGGCCGAGTGGGGCCGGCTGATTCTCGAGCAAAGCACCTGGACAGCCCATAGCCGTATCGAGAACCTGGCCAGCGAGCAGCTGAAGATGCGCGTTCCGGCTGCGGACGAAGTTCGGATGATCGCGCCATGATGAAACTCGAGGGCGCACTCTACCCCTGGCGCTTCCGCGTGGTGATCGGTCTGCTGGCAATCATGGTGGGCGCCATCTGCTGGCGCATCATCGACTTGCAGGTGGTTGACCGCGACTTCCTCAAAGGCCAGGGCGATGCCCGCAGCCTGCGCCACATTCCCATTCCTGCCCACCGAGGCCTGATCACCGACCGCAACGGTGAGCCGCTGGCGGTCAGCACCCCAGTCACCACGCTGTGGGCCAACCCCAAGGAAATGCAGGCCTACAAGGACCGCTGGCCCCAACTGGCAGCGGTGCTCGGGCAGAATCCGCAGCAGTTGACCGAACGCCTCACCCAGCAGGCCAGCAAGGAATTCATCTATCTGGTGCGCGGCCTGACCCCCGAGCAAGGCCAGCAGGTGCTCGACCTGAAAGTGCCCGGCGTGTATGGCATGGAGGAATTCCGTCGCTTCTATCCCGCCGGTGATGTCACCGCGCACATGGTCGGCTTCACCGACCTCGATGACCACGGTCGCGAGGGCGTCGAGCTGGCCTATGACGAATGGCTGGCCGGCGTGCCCGGCAAGCGTCAGGTCATCAAGGACCGTCGCGGCAGGCTGATCAAGGACATTCAGGTCACCAAGAACGCCAAGGCGGGCAAGACCCTGGCCTTGTCCATCGACCTGCGTCTGCAGTACCTGGCCACCCGTGAGCTGCGCAATGCCATTGCCGAGCAGGAAGCCAAGGCTGGCAGCCTGGTTATCATGGACGTGAAAACCGGCGAAGTGCTGGCCATGGTCAACCAGCCCACCTACAACCCCAACAACCGCCGCAGCATGTTCCCGGCGGCCATGCGCAACCGGGCGATCATCGACGTGTTCGAGCCTGGTTCGACGGTCAAGCCGCTGTCGATGAGCGCTGCGCTGCAAAGCGGCCGCTGGAAGCCGACCGACAAGGTCGAGGTCTACCCGGGCAGCTTGCAGATCGGCCGCTACACCATCAAGGACGTTTCCAAGAGCGAGGGGCCGATTCTCGACCTGACCGGCATCCTGATCAACTCCAGTAACGTCGGCATGAGCAAGATCGCCTTCGACATCGGCGGCGAGGCCATCTACCGCGTGATGGCCCAGCTGGGGCTGGGTCAGTACACCGGCCTGGGCTTCCCGGGTGAGCGGGTCGGCAACCTGCCGAACCACCGCGAGTGGCGCAAGGCCGAAACGGCCACGCTGTCCTACGGCTATGGCGTGTCCGTCACCGCGCTGCAACTGGTGCACGCGTACGCGGCGCTGGCCAACGACGGCAAGATGGTGCCGCTGTCGATCCTCAAGCTCGACAAGGAGCCTGAGTCCAATCAGGTGGTGCCCAAGGAAACCGCCGAGACCATCCAAGGCATGCTCCAGCAGGTGATCGAAGCGCCTCGCGGCGTCTTCCGCGCGCAGGTGCCGTTCTATCACGTGGCCGGCAAGTCCGGTACGGCGCGTAAAGCCACCGTGGGCTCCAAGGGCTACACCGAGAACGCCTACCGTTCGCTGTTCGCAGGCTTCGGGCCGATGAGCGACCCGCGCTATGCCATCGTCGTGGTCATCGATGAACCGAGCAAAGGCGGCTACTTCGGTGGTCTGGTATCGGCGCCGGTGTTCAGCAAGGTGATGTCCGGCACTCTGCGTCTGCTGAATGTGCCGCCAGACAACCTGCCGCCCCCTGCCGAAGCACAACAGGCCAATTCAGTACCCGCTAAAGGAGGGCGTGGCTGATGACGATGCCATTGAGCAAGCTTTTCGCCCATGCCAGCCGTGATCCTCTGATTCGCGAGCTGACCCTCGACAGCCGTCAGGTACGCCCGGGCGATCTGTTCCTGGCCGTGCCCGGCGCGCAGCTCGACGGTCGTCAGCACATCGCTGATGCACTGTCGCGCGGGGCCGCCGCGGTGGCCTACGAGGAACAGGATGCTACGGTGCTGCCGCTCACCGATGTTCCGCTGATTCCGGTCAGGGGGTTGATCGCGCAGTTGTCGGAAATCGCCGGGCGCTTCTACGGCGAGCCGAGCCGCCAGCTGGAGATGGTCGGCGTGACTGGCACCAACGGCAAGACCAGCGTCACCCAGCTGTTGGCACAGGCGCTTGACCTGCTCGGCCAGCGCTGCGGCCTGATCGGCACGCTGGGCACCGGTTTCCACGGTGATCTGCAAAGTGGTCGCCTGACTACCCCCGACCCGATCGCCGTGCAGTCCACCCTCAACGACCTGAAAAAAGCCGGTGCCCGTGCCGTGGCCATGGAAGTGTCTTCCCATGCCCTGGAGCAGGGGCGGGTTGCCGCGCTGGCCTTCGATATCGCCGTACTGACCAACCTGTCGCGTGATCACCTCGATTACCACGGCAGCATGCAAGCCTACGCTGCCGCCAAGGCCAAGCTGTTCGCCTGGCCAAGCCTGCGCTGCCAGGTGGTGAATCTGGACGATGCTTTCGGACGCGAGCTGGCCGAGGCGTTCGCCGCGCGGCCGAGCACCGAATGCGTCGAAACCCGCCTGATCAGCTACAGCCTGGAGCATCCCGAGGCTTCTCTTTATTGCCGCGAAGCGCTGTTCAGCGACGATGGCGTGCAAGCCTTGCTGGTCACTGCCCAGGGCGAGCGCACACTGCGCAGCCAACTGCTTGGCCGTTTCAACCTGAGCAACATGCTGGCCGCTGTGGCGACCTTGCTCGCCCTCGACTACGCCCTGGATGAAATCCTCCAGGTGGTGCCGCAACTGCAAGGCCCGGTAGGGCGCATGCAGCGTCTGGGTGGCGGCGACAAGCCGCTGGTGGTGGTCGACTACGCCCACACCCCGGACGCCCTGGAGAAAGTCCTCACCGCCCTGCGCCCCCACGCCCGTGGCAAGCTGCTGTGCCTGTTCGGCTGTGGCGGCGACCGCGATCGCGGCAAGCGGCCGCTGATGGCGCAGGTGGCCGAGAGCCTGGCTGACCAGGTGCTGGTCACCGATGACAACCCGCGCAGTGAAGATCCGGCGCAGATTTTCGCCGATATTCGTCCAGGCTTCGCCCGTGCCAGTGAGGCGCTGTTCGTGCCGGGCCGCGGCGCCGCGATTGCCCAGCTCATCGCCCAGGCGGGCGTCGACGACGTAGTTGTTCTGGCCGGCAAGGGCCACGAGGATTATCAGGAAATCGCTGGCCAGCGACATGCCTTCTCTGACCTTGCCGAGGCCGACAAGGCCCTTGCAGCCTGGGAGGTGCCCCATGCTTGAGGCCCTAACCCTGAGCCAGCTGACCACGCCGTTGCAGGCCCGTGTACTGGGCAGCGATGCCCGCTTCGACGGGGTCAGCATCGACAGCCGTTCGGTCAGCGCCGGGCAACTATTCGTCGCGCTGAGCGGACCGCGCTTCGATGGTCATGACTACCTGGCCGAAGTGCAGGCCAAGGGCGCCGTTGCGGCATTGGTCGAGCGTGAAGTGCCAGGGGTCGATCTGCCTCAGTTGCTGGTCGCGGATTGTCGCGTGGCGCTCGGCCAACTGGGCGCACTGAACCGCGCCGCATTCACCGGGCCGGTGGCGGCAATCACCGGCTCCAGCGGCAAGACCACGGTCAAGGAAATGCTCGCCAGCATCCTGCGCCAGCGTGGCGAGGTGCTCGCCACCCGCGGCAACCTCAATAACGATTTGGGTGCGCCGCTGACGCTGCTGGAAATCTCGCCGCAGCACAGCGCAGCCGTGATCGAGCTGGGCGCCTCGCGGATCGGTGAAATTCGCTACACGGTGGGCCTGACGCAACCCCAGGTGGTGCTGATCAACAACGCCGGCACCGCCCATGTCGGTGAATTCGGCGGCCCTGACAAGATCGTCGAGGCCAAGGGTGAAATTCTCGAAGGGTTGAGCGAGGGCGGTACCGCCGTACTCAACCTAGATGACAAGGCCTATGCCATCTGGCAGCGACGCAATGGCGCGCACCGGGTAATCGATTTTTCCCTGAACAACCCGCAGGCCGACTTCCATGCCAGCGACATCACCCGTGATGCCCGCGGCTGCCCAGCCTTCACCCTGCACGGCGCGCAAGGCCAGGGTGCGGTGCAACTGAACCTGCTCGGCACGCATAACGTCAGCAATGCCCTGGCCGCTGCGGCAGCTGCGCATGCCATGGGCGTCGAGCTGACGCAGATCGTCGCCGGGCTCAATGCCGTGCAGCCGGTCAAGGGCCGCACCGTGGCGCAAATGGCGCCGGGCGGGGCCTGCGTGATCGACGACACTTACAACGCAAATCCCACCTCCATGTGCGCCGCCATTGATATACTCGCCGGCTTTTCCGGCCGCACCGTCCTGGTGCTCGGGGATATCGGCGAACTGGGGCAGTGGGCCGAGGAAGGCCATCGTGAAGTCGGTGCCTATGCACGCGACAAGGTCGACGCCTTGTATGCGGTGGGTGCCAACATGGCTCACGCCGTCAGTGCCTATGGGCCGCAAGGTCACCACTTCGCTTCTCAAGCCGAGTTGATCGAGGCCATCCGCGGCCAAGACGCCGGCAACACCACCATTTTGATCAAGGGTTCTCGCAGCGCTGCGATGGAAAACGTCGTGGCGGCTCTGTGTGGTTCCAGCGAGGAGAAACATTAATGCTGCTGCTGTTGGCTGAGTATCTGCAACAGTTCCACAAAGGCTTCGCGGTCTTCCAGTACCTGTCGCTGCGCGGGATTCTGGGTGTACTGACCGCGCTGTCGCTGTCGTTGTGGCTGGGTCCCTGGATGATTCGCACCTTGCAGATGCGCCAGATCGGTCAGGCCGTGCGTAATGACGGCCCGCAATCGCACCTGTCCAAATCAGGCACCCCGACCATGGGCGGTGCGCTGATTCTCTCTGCCATCGGCATCAGCACCTTGCTGTGGGCCGACCTTAGCAACCGTTACGTGTGGGTGGTACTGATCATCACCTTGCTGTTCGGTGCCATTGGTTGGGTCGACGACTACCGCAAGGTGATCGAGAAAAACTCGCGCGGGCTGCCAAGCCGCTGGAAGTACTTCTGGCAATCGGTGTTCGGCCTGTGCGCCGCCATCTTCCTCTACAGCACCGCGCCAACCAGCGTCGAGACTACGCTGATCGTGCCATTCCTCAAGGATGTGACCATCCCCCTGGGCATCGGCTTCGTGGTGCTGACCTACTTCGTCATCGTCGGCTCCAGCAACGCCGTCAACCTCACCGACGGCCTCGACGGCCTGGCGATCATGCCGACCGTGATGGTCGGCGGTGCCCTGGGCATCTTCTGCTACCTGTCGGGCAACGTGAAGTTCGCCGAGTACCTGTTGATTCCCTATGTCCCGGGTTCGGGCGAGCTGATCGTGTTCTGCGGCGCGCTGATCGGCGCCGGTCTGGGCTTTCTGTGGTTCAACACCTATCCGGCGCAAGTCTTTATGGGCGATGTCGGTGCGCTGGCACTGGGCGCCGCACTGGGCACCATCGCCGTGATCGTGCGCCAGGAAATCGTGCTGTTCATCATGGGCGGGGTGTTCGTGATGGAGACCCTGTCGGTGGTGATCCAGGTCGCCAGCTTCAAGCTCACCGGCAAACGCGTGTTCCGCATGGCGCCGATTCACCATCACTTTGAACTCAAGGGCTGGCCTGAGCCGCGTGTGATCGTCCGTTTCTGGATCATCACCGTGATTCTCGTGCTGATTGGCCTTGCCACTCTGAAACTGAGGTAGACGCGCGTGTCATTGATCGCTTCTGACCACTTCCGCATCGTTGTCGGCCTCGGCAAGAGCGGCATGTCTCTGGTTCGCTTCCTGGCGAACCGGGGTATTGCCTTCGCCGTCGCCGACACCCGCGCGCAGCCGCCGGAACTGGAAACGTTGCGCCGCGACTATCCGCAAGTGGAAGTGCGCTGTGGTGAGCTGGACGTTGAATTCCTCTGCCGCGCCGATGAGCTGTACGTAAGCCCGGGCCTTGCCCTGGCCACCCCGGCCTTGCAGGCGGCTGCTGCACGCGGCGTGCGTTTGTCCGGGGACATCGAACTGTTCGCCCGCCACGCCAGGGCGCCGATCGTCGCTATCACCGGCTCCAATGCCAAGAGCACCGTGACCACCCTGGTCGGTGACATGGCGCGGGCTGCCGGCAAACGCGTCGCCGTCGGCGGCAACCTGGGTACGCCTGCGCTCGACCTGCTCGATGATGAGGTCGAGCTGTACGTGCTGGAGCTGTCGAGCTTCCAGCTCGAAACCACCGACCAGCTCAATGCCAAGGTCGCGACGGTGCTCAACATCAGCGAAGACCACATGGACCGCTACAGCGGCCTGCCGGCCTACCACATGGCCAAGCACCGTATCTTCCGCGGCGCTGAGCAAGTGGTGATCAACCGCGCCGATGCCCTGAGCCGACCGCTGCCGGTCGAGGGGCGCGCCTGCTGGAGCTTCGGCCTCAACGTACCCGATTTCAAAGCCTTCGGCCTGCGCGAATTCGACGGTGAAAAATACCTGGCCTTCGAATTCGAGCGCCTGCTGCCGGTGCGCGAGCTCAAGGTGCGCGGCGCACATAACCAAAGCAACGCCCTGGCGGCACTGGCGCTGGGCCATGCCGTCGGCCTGCCGTTCGCACCGATGCTCGAAGCGCTGCGCACCTTCACCGGTCTCGCGCACCGCTGCCAGTGGGTTGGCGTGCACCACGACGTCAACTGGTACGACGATTCCAAGGCCACCAACGTCGGCGCTGCGCTGGCAGCTATCGAGGGTCTGGGCGATGACATCGGCGGCAAGCTGGTGCTGATTGCCGGTGGCGATGGCAAGGGCGCAGACTTTTCCGCCCTGCGCGCGCCGGTTTCGCGTTACTGCCGGGCAGTAGTGCTGCTTGGTCGCGATGCCGGCCGTCTGGCAGACGCTCTCGGTGATGCGGTGCCGCTGATCCGTGTCGACAGCCTGGAAGACGCCGTGCTGCGCTGCGCCGAACAGGCGCAACCGGGCGATGCCGTGCTGCTCTCGCCTGCCTGCGCGAGCCTCGACATGTTCAAGAATTTCGAAGAACGCGGACAGCGCTTCGCCCAGGCTGCAGGGAGGCTGGCATGATCTTCGGCATCATCAAGCCTTACCCGTCACCGCTGATCAGCGGCCGCGGCATCGATCTGGACTTCGCCTTCCTCGCCGGTTGCCTGGCCTTGCTCGGTTTGGGCCTGGTGATGATCACCTCGGCCTCGTCCGAGGTGGCTGCGGTGCAGTCGGGCAATCCGCTGTATCACATGATTCGCCACCTGGTCTACGTTGGCCTGGGCGTTGCCGCCTGTGGCGTGACCATGCTGGTGCCCATCTCCACCTGGCAGCGCATGGGCTTCATGATGCTGGTAGGCGCCTTCGCTCTGCTGGTGCTGGTGCTGGTGCCGGGCATCGGCCGGGAAGTGAACGGTTCGATGCGCTGGATCGGTTTCAGCTTCTTCAACGTCCAACCTTCGGAAATCGCCAAGGTTTTCGTGGTGATCTACCTGGCCGGCTACCTGGTACGCCGTCAGCAGGAAGTGCGCGAGAGCTGGATGGGCTTCTTCAAGCCGTTCATCGTCCTGCTGCCCATGGCCGGTCTGCTTCTGATGGAGCCTGACTTCGGCGCCACCGTGGTGATGATGGGCGCCGCTGCGGCAATGCTGTTCCTCGGCGGGGTGGGGTTGTTCCGCTTCAGCCTGATGGTGGTGCTGGCGGTGCTGGCGGTGTTCGTCCTGGTGCAGGCGCAGCCGTACCGGATGGCGCGGCTGATCACCTTCACCGACCCGTGGTCGGACCAGTTCGGCTCGGGCTACCAGTTGACCCAGGCGCTGATCGCCTTCGGTCGCGGTGAGTGGCTGGGCGTGGGCCTGGGCAACAGCGTGCAGAAGCAGTTCTACCTGCCCGAAGCGCACACCGACTTCGTGTTCTCGGTGCTCGCCGAAGAGCTGGGCGTGGTCGGCACCCTGTGCACTGTTGCGCTGTTCGTGTTCGTCACCGTGCGCGCGCTGTACATCGGTCTGTGGGCAGAAAAGGCCAAGCAGTTCTTCGCCGCCTATATGGCCTTCGGCCTGGCGTTCCTGTGGATCGGCCAGTTCCTCATCAACATCGGCGTGAACGTCGGCCTGCTGCCGACCAAAGGCCTGACCTTGCCCTTCCTCAGTTATGGCGGCAGCTCGCTGGTGATCTGCTGCGCGTGCGTGGGGCTGCTGCTGCGGATCGAGTGGGAGAGTCGAACGCACTTGGGCAGCGAAGAGCACGAATTCAACGAGAACGACTTTGCCGAGGAGCCCACCCATGGCCGCTGACGGCAAGAATGTATTGATCATGGCCGGTGGCACCGGTGGCCATGTGTTCCCGGCGCTGGCCTGCGCACGCGAGTTCCAGGCCCGCGGTTACACCGTGCACTGGCTCGGCACGCCTCGCGGCATCGAGAATGAACTGGTGCCCCAGGCCGGGCTGACCCTGCACCTGATTCAGGTCAGCGGCTTGCGCGGCAAGGGCAAGCTGTCTTTGCTCAAGGCGCCGTTGACGCTGGTCAAGGCCGTGCTGCAGGCCCGGCGCATCATGCAGGCACTCAAGCCTGTATGCGTGCTTGGCTTCGGTGGCTATGTCACCGGCCCAGGCGGCGTCGCTGCAAGGGTGTGCGGCATCCCGCTGGTCATTCACGAACAGAATGCCCGCGCAGGCACGGCCAATCGCCTGCTGGCGCCGATGGCGGCGCGCGTGTGCGAAGCCTTCCCGGACACCTTCGCCGCCAGCGACAAACGCCGCACTACCGGTAATCCGGTGCGTCCCGAACTGTTCCTGGCAAGCCCGCGCGCGCCTCTGGCCGAACGCCGCGCCAAGTTGCTGGTGCTCGGTGGCAGCCTGGGTGCGGAACCATTGAACAAATTGCTACCTAAGGCCCTGTCGGAGGTCGCCCCCGAGCTGCGCCCCGAAGTGTTCCATCAGGCCGGCAAGCAACATGCGCAGGTCACTGCCGAGCGTTATCGCGAGGCGGGGATCGACGCGCAGGTCGAACCCTTCATCAAGGACATGGCCCACGCCTACGGCTGGGCCGATATGGTGGTCTGCCGCGCGGGCGCGCTGACCGTCAGTGAGCTGGCAGCAGCCGGCCTGCCGTCGCTGCTGGTGCCGCTGCCCCACGCCATCGATGACCACCAGACCCACAACGCTCATTACCTGGCTGACGAGGGCGCTGCCTTCCTCATGCCACAAGCTACAACTGGCGCAGCGCAGCTCGCTGAACGCCTGAACGAGGTGCTGATGCAACCCGAGAAACTGAACACCATGGCCGGCACCGCTCGCCGCCTGGCCAAGCCTGCTGCAACCAGCACCGTCGTCGAGATCTGCCTGGAGGTGGCCAATGGTTGAGAGCCAGAAAGCCATGCCGCATCCGAAGATGGGCCGCATTCGCCGTATTCACTTCGTCGGTATCGGTGGTGTGGGCATGTGCGGCATCGCCGAGGTACTGCTGAACCTGGGTTACCAGGTGTCTGGCTCTGACCTCAAGGCCTCGCTGGTCACCGAGCGTCTGCAAACCTTCGGCGCTGAAATCTTCGTCGGCCACCGCGCCGAGAACGCCGCCAGTGCTGATGTGCTGGTGGTGTCGAGCGCCATCAACCCGGCCAACCCGGAAGTCGCCACAGCGCTGGAACGCCGCATTCCTGTGGTGCCGCGGGCCGAGATGCTCGCCGAGCTGATGCGCTATCGCCACGGCATCGCCGTCGCCGGCACCCACGGCAAGACCACCACCACCAGCCTGTTGGCATCGGTGTTCGCCGCCGGTGGCCTCGACCCGACCTTCGTCATCGGTGGCCGGCTGACCGCTGCCGGCACCAATGCACAGCTGGGCACCAGCCGTTACCTGATTGCCGAGGCCGATGAAAGCGACGCCAGCTTCCTGCACCTGCAACCGATGGTCGCGGTGGTCACCAACATCGACGCCGACCACATGGCCACCTACGAGGGCGACTTCAACAAACTGAAGAAAACCTTCGTCGAATTCCTGCACAACCTGCCGTTCTATGGCCTGGCAGTGATGTGCCTGGATGATCCGGTGGTGCGCGAAATCCTCCCGCAGGTCAAGCGCCCCACTGTGACCTACGGCTTCAGCGACGACGCCGACATCCGCGCGATCAACGTGCGCCAGCAAGGCATGCAGACCCACTTCACCGTGCTGCGCCGCGACCTCGCGCCGCTCGAGGTGTCAGTGAACATGCCAGGCAACCACAACGTGCTCAATGCCCTGGCGACCATCGCCATCGGCACCGACGAGGGCATCAGCGACGAAGCGATCATCCAGGGCCTCTCGGGCTTCCAGGGTGTCGGCCGCCGCTTCCAGGTGTACGGCGAACTGCCGGTCGACGGCGGCAGCGTGATGCTGGTCGACGACTATGGCCATCACCCCACCGAAGTGGCCGCCGTGATCAAGGCCGTGCGTGGCGGCTGGCCGAGCCGGCGTCTGGTCATCGTCTACCAGCCGCACCGCTACAGCCGCACCCGCGACCTGTACGACGACTTCGTGCAGGTGCTGGGTGACGCCAATGTCCTGCTGCTGATGGAGGTCTACCCGGCCGGCGAAGAGCCGATTCCAGGCGCCGACAGCCGTCAGCTGTGCCACAGCATTCGCCAGCGCGGCAAGCTCGATCCGATCTACATCGAGCGTGGCGCCGAGCTGGCACCGTTGGTCAAACCGCTGCTGCGCGCCGGTGACATTCTGCTCTGCCAGGGTGCCGGCGATGTCGGTGGCCTGGCCCCGCAATTGATGAAAAGCCCGCTGTTTGCCGGCGCCATCAGCAAACAGGAGTCCGCGCAATGAGCAGCGCCTACGCCAAACTGCATTCCACCCTCGACGTCAAAGCCTTCGGCCGCGTCGCCGTTCTGTACGGTGGCAAGAGCGCCGAGCGCGAAGTGTCGCTCAAGTCCGGCAATGCCGTGCTCGGCGCCTTGAGCGCTGCGGGTGTTGATGTGGTCGGGATCGACGTCGGTGACGACCTGCTGCAACGTCTGCTCAGCGAAAAGATCGACCGCGCCTTCATCATTCTGCACGGCCGCGGCGGCGAAGACGGCAGCATGCAGGGCCTGCTCGAGTGCCTGGGCATTCCTTACACCGGTAGCGGCATCCTTGCCTCGGCGCTGGCCATGGACAAGCTGCGCACCAAGCAGGTGTGGCAGAGCCTGGACATTCCGACCCCTCGTCACGCCGTGCTCGCGTCTGAAAACGACTGTATTCGCGCCGCCACGGAACTGGGCTTCCCGTTGATCGTCAAACCGGCCCATGAAGGTTCAAGTATCGGCATGGCCAAGGTGAACAGCGCCCAGGAACTGGTCGCCGCCTGGCAAGACGCCGCCCGCTACGATTCCCAGGTCCTTGTCGAGCAATGGATTCATGGTCCCGAGTTCACTGTCGCCGTGTTGCGCGGCCAGGTGCTGCCGCCGATCGCGCTGGGGACGCCGCATTCGTTCTACGACTACGACGCCAAATACCTCGCCGATGACACCCAATACCGCATTCCCTGCGGCCTCGACAGCGCGCGGGAACAAGAACTGATCGACCTCACTGCTCGCGCCTGCGATGCCATTGGCATCGACGGCTGGGGGCGGTTGGACGTGATGCAGGACGAGCAGGGCCGCTTCTGGCTGCTCGAAGTCAACACCGCACCAGGCATGACCGATCATAGCCTGGTACCCATGGCGGCCCGCGCGGCTGGCCTGGACTTCCAGCAACTGGTGCTGGCGATCCTGGCTGCCAGCGTCGAGACGCGAGGTTAACTGTCATGCAAGGCGCGATGGTACGTCATCAGCAACCCGCCGCCGGCCGTAACAAGCCGGTGCCGCGTGGTGCCAGCCGACTGGAGGCCACCGAGCCGATGTCGGCGCGCCTGCCCAAGGCCAACTTCGGCTTCTTCAAGCGTCTGTTGTGGCCAGTGCTGCTGGTCGCCGCAGGTTTCGGTGCCTATGAAGGGTCGATTCGCCTGATGCCATATGCCGATCGGCCGATCAGCAAGATCGCCGTTCAGGGCGACCTCAGCTACATCAGCCAGCAGGCGGTGCAACAGCGGATCGCGCCATTCGTGGCAGCGAGCTTCTTCAGCATCGACCTCTCGGCGATGCGCGCCGAACTGGAAACCATGCCCTGGATCGCCCATGCGGAAGTTCGCCGGGTGTGGCCTGACGAGGTCGTGGTGCGCCTGGAAGAGCAACTGCCGGTCGCCCGCTGGGGCGATGCGGCGCTGTTGAACAACCAGGGGCAGGCGTTCACCCCACGTGAACTGTCCAACTACCAGCACCTGCCGCAGTTGGCCGGGCCGCAGCGCGCTCAGCAGAAGGTCATGCAGCAGTACCAGGTCTTGAGCCAGATGTTGCGTCCTCTGGGCTTCTCGATTGCCCGTCTGGAACTGCGCGAACGCGGCAGTTGGTTCCTGACCACCGGCGCCGGTAGTTCGGGGCAGGGCATCGAGCTGCTGCTGGGGCGCGACAACCTGCTCGAGAAGATGCGCCGTTTCATTGCCATATACGACAAGACACTCAAAGAGCAGATCAACAACATCGCCCGCATTGATCTGCGCTACGCCAACGGCCTGGCCGTTGGCTGGCGGGAACCGATTGCACCGACGACGGCCCAACCCGCCGTCGCGAAGAATTAGAGAGAGGCAGGACCATGGCAAACGCGCAGAGCGGCAAAATGATCGTCGGGCTGGATATCGGCACCTCCAAGGTGGTGGCGCTGGTGGGTGAAGTCGCTGCTGACGGCACCCTGGAAATCGTTGGCATCGGCACCCACCCGTCCCGCGGCCTGAAGAAGGGCGTGGTGGTCAACATCGAATCGACCGTGCAGTCGATCCAGCGCGCCGTGGAGGAAGCCCAGCTGATGGCGGGCTGCCGTATCCACTCGGCGTTCGTCGGTGTGGCCGGCAACCACATCCGCAGCCTCAACTCCCACGGCATCGTCGCCATTCGCGACCGTGAGGTCAGCGTCGCTGACCTCGAGCGCGTGCTCGATGCCGCTCAGGCCGTGGCCATCCCCGCCGACCAGCGCGTGCTGCACACCCTGCCGCAGGACTACGTGATCGATAACCAGGAGGGCGTTCGCGAGCCTCTGGGCATGTCGGGCGTACGTCTGGAAGCCAAGGTCCACGTGGTCACCTGCGCGGTCAATGCAGCGCAGAACATTGAAAAGTGCGTGCGTCGCTGCGGCCTGGAAATCGACGACATCATTCTCGAGCAACTGGCCTCGGCCTACGCCGTGCTGACCGATGACGAGAAAGAGCTGGGCGTGTGCATCGTCGACATCGGCGGCGGCACCACCGACATCGCCATCTTCACCGAAGGCGCCATTCGCCATACCGCGGTGATTCCGATTGCCGGTGACCAGGTCACCAATGACATCGCCATGGCTCTGCGTACACCGACCCAGTACGCCGAAGAAATCAAGATTCGCTACGCCTGCGCCCTGGCCAAACTGGCCAGCGCCGGCGAAACCATCAAGGTGCCGAGCGTGGGTGATCGTCCACCGCGCGAGCTGTCCCGCCAGGCCCTGGCCGAAGTGGTCGAGCCGCGCTACGACGAGCTGTTCACGCTGATCCAGGCCGAGCTGCGTCGCAGCGGCTACGAAGACCTGATTCCAGCCGGCATCGTGCTCACCGGCGGCACCGCGAAGATGGAAGGTGCGGTCGAGCTGGCCGAAGAAATCTTCCATATGCCGGTACGCCTGGGCGTACCGCACAGCGTTCGGGGCCTGAGCGACGTGGTTCGCAACCCGATCTATTCCACCGGCGTGGGGCTGCTCACCTACGGTCTGCACAAGCAGACCGACGATATGCCTCTGTCCGGCAACAGCAGCAACAACAGCTATGGCGAGGAACCGAAGGCTCCAGTGCTCGAACGCTTCAAGCGCTGGGTCCAGGGCAACTTCTAAGTTTCAAAGCAGTAGTGGTAGGCGCAACAACTAGAGAACTGTAAGGAGAGGGAAAATGTTCGAGCTCGTAGACAACGTCCCGCAAAGCCCGGTCATCAAAGTGATCGGCGTCGGTGGCGGCGGTGGCAACGCCGTCAACCACATGGTCAAAAGCAACATCGAAGGTGTGGAGTTCATCTGCGCCAACACCGATGCCCAGGCACTCAAGAGCATTGGTGCGCGCACCATTCTGCAATTGGGTACCGGCGTCACCAAGGGCCTGGGTGCCGGCGCCAATCCGGAAGTCGGTCGTCAGGCCGCTCTGGAAGACCGTGAGCGCATCGCCGAGGTGCTGCAGGGCACCAACATGGTGTTCATCACTACCGGCATGGGCGGTGGTACTGGTACCGGTGCCGCGCCGATCATCGCCGAAGTGGCGAAAGAGATGGGTATCCTCACCGTTGCCGTGGTGACCCGTCCGTTCCCGTTCGAAGGTCGCAAGCGCATGCAGATCGCCGATGAAGGCATCCGCATGCTGGCCGAGAGCGTCGACTCGCTGATCACCATCCCCAACGAAAAACTGCTGACCATCCTCGGCAAGGACGCCAGCCTGCTGTCCGCCTTCGCCAAGGCTGACGACGTGTTGGCCGGTGCCGTGCGCGGTATCTCGGACATCATCAAGCGTCCGGGCATGATCAACGTCGACTTCGCGGACGTACGCACCGTGATGGGCGAAATGGGCATGGCGATGATGGGTACTGGCTGCGCCAGCGGCCCGAACCGCGCCCGTGAAGCGACCGAGGCAGCGATTCGCAATCCGCTGCTCGAGGACGTCAACCTGCAAGGCGCGCGCGGCATCCTGGTGAACATCACCGCAGGTCCTGACCTGTCGCTGGGTGAGTACTCCGATGTCGGTAGCATCATCGAAGCGTTCGCCTCCGACCACGCCATGGTCAAGGTCGGCACCGTGATCGATCCGGACATGCGTGACGAGTTGCACGTGACCGTCGTGGCCACCGGCCTGGGCGCGCGCATCGAGAAGCCGGTCAAGGTCATCGACAATACCCTGCAGACTGCCCAGGCAGCCTTCGAGGCGTCGAACCCTGCCCAGCCAGCCCGTCCTGCCGAGCAGCCGTCGGTCAACTACCGTGACCTCGAGCGTCCGACCGTCATGCGCAACCAGGCGCACGCCGGTGCAGCCGCCGCGGCCAAGGCCAATCCACAGGATGATCTCGATTACCTGGACATCCCGGCCTTCCTGCGTCGTCAGGCCGATTAATGGAATTTATCAGGGGTATAGGGGTGATTGGTGTTCAGCAAAGGTCGGCTCTGGTATTATTTCCAACCTTTGTTGATACCTGTTCGCAATTAGCGCTGAAGCGGCCAATGCCATGATTAGACAACGCACCCTGAAGAACACCATCCGCGCCACCGGTATCGGTCTGCACTCCGGGGAGAAGGTCTACCTGACCCTCAAGCCGGCGCCCATCGATACCGGCATCGTCTTTCGTCGTGCCGATCTCGATCCTGTGGTCGAGATCGCTGCACGTGCGGCCAATGTTGGCGAGACCACCATGTCGACCACGCTGGTCAACGGTGACATCAAGGTCGATACCGTCGAGCACCTGCTTTCCGCCATGGCGGGCCTGGGCATCGATAACGCCTACGTCGAGCTCTCCGCCTCGGAAGTGCCGATCATGGATGGCAGCGCAGGCCCCTTTGTATTCCTGATTCAGTCCGCCGGCCTGGAAGAACAGGACGCACCCAAGAAGTTCATCCGCATCCTGCGTGAGGTAACCGTGGTAGAGGGGGACAAGCGCGCCACCTTCCTGCCTTTCGAAGGATTCAAAGTGAGCTTCGAGATCGACTTCGATCACCCGGTACTGCGTGACCGTACCCAAAGCGCCAGTGTCGACTTCTCCAGCACCTCGTTCGTGAAGGAAGTCAGCCGTGCCCGTACCTTCGGGTTCATGCGCGACATCGAGTACCTGCGCAAGCACAACCTCGCACTGGGCGGTAGCGTCGAGAATGCCATCGTGGTCGATGAGGATGGCGTGCTCAACGAAGATGGTCTTCGTTATGAAGACGAATTCGTCAAGCACAAGATCCTCGATGCCATTGGTGATCTTTACCTGCTGGGCAACAGCCTGATCGGTGAGTTCAAGGGCTACAAGTCCGGCCACTCGCTGAACAACCAGCTGCTGCGCAAGCTGATTGCCGAAACTGACGCTTGGGAAGTGGTCGTTTTCGAAGATGCCAGTACGGCACCGATCTCCTACATGCGCCCTGTTGCAGCCGTGTAGTTTCGAACACACTCTCTAGTTGTTGAGGCCACCTTCGGGTGGCCTTTTTTATACCTGTCCGATTGCCCTGTCGCGTCTGCAACGCAGGTTTCAGCCCTTGGCTTGCGCGTGGGCAGCCAGGCGCTGCAGCGCTGCGCGCAGTTTCGGGTCGGCGATGCCCTCGGCCGAATCACGGATGCTGTCACCGGCATGGGTCGATAGCGCCGGAGCGTGGCCGGTGGACCTGGCGGGGGTGAGCGGCGGCTGCACCTTGAACAGAATGCGGCTGAGGTTGGCGAACGCATCCAGCGCCTGCAACTGGCGCTGCAGGCGTTTTTGCTGGTAACGCAGACGTGTGGCCCAGTGACCATCGGTGACCACCAGCAGCAATACGCCATCGCGCCACGAGGCGATATGGCAGTGGGCGCGGGCGGCCGGTTGCAACTGACTTTCCAGCAGGCGCTGCAAATGGGCGATGCGCTCGGCCTGGTTGAGCAACAGGCGCAGCGGCCGCGCCTGGCGCAGCAGGGCGGAGGGGGGCAGGGCGGATGGGGGCTTGTAAGCCATGGCAGGTCTGCAACTAACGGCGAGTGGCGCAGTCTAGCAGAACTGCATCGAGCCATTGGCGCGCTGCCCTTCGGTGGCCACCGGATGGGCCTGGCCAGTGGCGAATTCGCTGATCCAGATCATGGCTGCACGCTTTCATGTTGGCATGCCTTGAACTTGGAAATAATGACCTTATGTTACAAACCGCCCCTGCCAAAGCGCTGTGCCAGCATCGTGGACATCCACCACTTTCCTCACCATCGTTTCCGGGTAGAATGCTCGTTCGCATGCAGCCACTGCTGGCTGCACGGGCGACTCACGGGGCCGCCCTCCATCCCCACGTGTGGAAGATCCTGCCTATATGTTTGCGCCTTTGTTAAAGAAACTTTTTGGAAGCAAGAACGAGCGTGAAGTCAAACGCATGCTCAAGACGGTGACCACCGTCAATGCCTTCGAAGAGAAAATGGTGGCCCTCTCGGACGAGCAGCTGCGCGCCAAAACCGCAGAGTTCAAAGAGCGCCTGGCCAAAGGCGAGACTCTCGATCAACTGTTGCCTGAAGCGTTCGCCGTCGCCCGTGAGGCCGGTAAGCGTGTCATGGGCATGCGTCACTTCGACGTCCAGCTGATCGGCGGCATGACCTTGCACGAAGGCATGATCGCGGAAATGCGTACCGGTGAGGGCAAGACCCTGGTCGGTACCCTGGCGGTATACCTCAACGCACTGTCGGGCAAAGGCGTGCACGTGGTCACGGTGAACGACTACCTGGCCCGCCGCGACGCCAACTGGATGCGCCCGCTGTATGAATTCCTCGGTCTGTCCGTGGGCATCGTTTCCGCCTTCCAGCCGCCGGAAGACAAACGCGCTGCCTACGGCGCGGACATCACCTACGGCACCAACAACGAATTCGGTTTCGACTACCTGCGCGACAACATGGCGTTCAGCCAGGAAGAGAAATTCCAGCGTGAACTCAACTTCGCGGTCATCGACGAAGTCGACTCGATTCTCATCGACGAAGCGCGTACCCCGCTGATCATCTCGGGCCAGGCCGAAGACAGCTCCAAGCTGTACATCGAGATCAACCGCCTGATCCCGACCCTGACCCAGCACATCGAGGAAGTCGAAGGCCAGGTCACTCAAGCCGGCCACTTCAGCATCGACGAGAAGACCCGTCAGGTCGAACTCAACGAAGCCGGTCACCAGTTCATCGAGGAAATGCTCACCGAAGCCGGCCTGCTGGCCGAGGGCGAGAGCCTCTACTCGGCGCATAACCTGGGCCTGCTGACCCACGTCTACGCCGGTCTGCGTGCGCACAAGCTGTTCCACCGCAACGTCGAGTACATCGTCCAGGACGGCCAGGTTCTGCTGATCGACGAGCACACCGGCCGTACCATGCCGGGCCGTCGTCTGTCCGAGGGCCTGCACCAGGCCATCGAGGCCAAGGAAAACCTCAATATCCAGGCCGAAAGCCAGACCCTGGCATCGACCACCTTCCAGAACTACTTCCGCCTGTACAACAAGCTCTCAGGCATGACCGGTACCGCCGACACCGAAGCGTTCGAGTTCGCCCAGATCTACCAGCTCAACGTCATGGTGATCCCGCCGAACAAGCCGTTGGCGCGCAAGGACTTCAACGACCTGGTCTACCTGACCTCGGACGAGAAGTACCTGGCCATCATCGCCGACATCCGCGAAAGCATGGCCCAGGATCGTCCGGTGCTGGTGGGTACCGCCACCATCGAGACCTCCGAGCACATGTCGCGCCTGCTGACCCAGGAAGGCATCGAGCACAAGGTACTGAACGCCAAGTACCACGAGAAAGAAGCCGAAATCATCGCCCAGGCCGGCCGGCCGGGTGCGCTGACCATCGCCACCAACATGGCCGGTCGCGGTACCGACATTCTTCTGGGTGGTAACTGGGAGGCCGAAGTCGCCGCGCTGGAAGACCCTTCCGCCGAGCAGATCGCGCAGATCAAGGCCGATTGGCAGAAGCGTCACCAGCAGGTCATCGAAGCCGGTGGCCTGCATGTGATCGCCTCCGAGCGTCACGAATCGCGCCGTATCGACAACCAGCTGCGCGGCCGTTCCGGCCGTCAGGGCGACCCAGGCTCGAGCCGCTTCTACCTGTCGCTGGAAGACAGCCTGATGCGCATCTTCGCCTCCGACCGGGTGAAGAACTTCATGAAGGCGCTGGGCATGCAGTCCGGCGAGGCCATCGAGCACCGCATGGTCACCAACGCCATCGAGAAAGCCCAGCGCAAGGTCGAGGGGCGCAACTTCGATATTCGTAAGCAATTGCTCGAATACGACGACGTGGCCAACGAGCAGCGCAAGGTGATCTACCACATGCGCAACAGCTTGCTGGCTGCCGAGAACATCGGCGAAACCATCGTTGCCTTCCGCCAGGAAGTACTCGATGCCACCATCAGCCAGCACATTCCGCCGCAATCGCTGCCCGAGCAGTGGGACGTGGCCGGTCTGGAAGCGGCGCTGGCCAGCGACTTCGGCATGAAGCTGCCGATTCAGCAGTGGCTGGACGAAGACGATCACCTCTACGAAGAAACCCTGCGCGAAAAACTGCTCAGCGAAATCACCACGGCCTACACCGAGAAAGAAGACCAGGCCGGCGAAGAGGCCCTGCGCACCTTCGAGAAACAGATTCTGCTGCGCGTGCTCGACGACCTGTGGAAAGACCACCTTTCCACCATGGACCACCTGCGCCACGGCATTCACCTGCGCGGTTACGCGCAGAAGAACCCCAAGCAGGAATACAAGCGCGAGTCGTTCACCCTGTTCCAGGAACTGCTCGAGTCGATCAAGCGCGACGCCATCCGTGTGCTGTCGCACGTTCAGGTACGCCAGGAAGACCCAGCCGAGGAAGAGGCGCGTCTGCGCCGCGATGCCGAAGAGCTGGCCAGCCGCATGCAGTTCGAACATGCGCCGGCACCGGGCCTGGAAGCTGAAACCCAGCTGGGCGAAGAGCCGAGCGAAGTGGCAGTGGCCAATGCACCGGTACGCAACGACCTCAAGCTGGGTCGCAACGAGCCGTGCTGGTGTGGTTCGGGCAAGAAGTTCAAGCATTGCCACGGGCAGATCGAGTAATCACGCCCGTCATCCGCTCGGCCTGTTTCAGGTTGAGCGGTCGTTGTTGCAAAGGGCCGCTTAGCGGCCCTCCTTATTTTTCCGTCATCTCCCACACTGTTTTGTCTTAGGAGCGCTCACATGGCTGTCGGTCTTGGTCCTTTGCCTACCCTGCACCCGGTTCCCGGTTTCGAACTCGGTATCGCCTCGGCGGGCATCAAGCGCCCGGGGCGCAAGGATGTGGTGGTGATGCGCTGCGCCGAAGGCTCCAGCGTCGCCGGTGTGTTCACCCTCAATGCCTTCTGCGCCGCACCGGTGATTCTCTGCCGCCAGCGTGTGCAAGGCCCGGTGCGCTACCTGCTGACCAACACCGGCAACGCCAATGCCGGCACCGGCGCCCCAGGCCTGGCTGCGGCCGAGCGCACCTGCGCCAAGCTGGCTGAGCTAACCGGCGTCGAGGCCAGTGCGGTGCTGCCGTTCTCCACCGGTGTGATCGGTGAGCCATTGCCGGTCGAGAAGATCGAAGGCGCGCTGCAGGCGGCCCTCGATGACCTCAGCGAAGACAACTGGGCAGACGCTGCAACCGGCATCATGACCACTGACACCCTGCCCAAGGGGGCCAGCCGGCAGTTCCAGTTCAACGGCCAGACCATCACCGTCACCGGCATCAGCAAAGGCGCCGGGATGATTCGTCCGAACATGGCGACCATGCTCGGCTACATCGCCACCGACGCCAAGGTCGCCCCGGCGGTGCTCAAGGACCTGATCCTCGACGGTGCCAACAAGTCGTTCAACCGCATCACCATCGATGGTGATACCTCGACCAATGACTGCTGCATGCTGATCGCCACCGGCAAGGCCGATGTGCCCGAGGTCAACGAAGCCCGCGGCGAGCTGTTCGACGCGCTCAAGCAGGCAGTGTTCGAGGTGTGCATGGAGGTCGCCCAGGCCATCGTGCGCGACGGCGAAGGCGCTACCAAGTTCGTCACCGTGCAGGTCAACGGTGGTGGCAATCACCAGGAATGCCTGGACGTCGGCTACGCCGTCGCCCACTCGCCGTTGATCAAGACCGCGCTGTTCGCCTCCGATCCCAACTGGGGGCGCATTCTCGCTGCGGTCGGCCGCGCAGGCGTACCAGAGCTGGATGTCAGCCTGATCGACGTCTACCTGGGCGAGGTGTGCATCGCGAGCCAAGGTGGCCGCAGTGCCAGCTACACCGAAGCGCAGGGCGCCGCGGTGATGGCCGAGGAAGAAATCACCATCCGCATCGAGCTGGGCCGTGGCCAGTGCAGCGAGACCATCTGGACCACTGACCTGTCCCACGAGTACGTCAAGATCAACGCCGAATACCGCACCTGACATCACCTCGCCTGCCGTCCCGGCAGGTCAGCGCGGCGTCCGCGTCACGGCGGGCGCTGTTTGTCCCGCCGCACGGAGCTGCGTTCATGAATTACCACCTGATCATCGGCAACAAGAACTACTCTTCCTGGTCGCTGCGTGGCGCCTTGGCGCTGGAGCTGGCTGGCGCTGACTACGATGAAACCCTCATCCCCCTGCGTCAGCCGGACACCGCGCAGCGCTTGCTCGAACACTCCCCCTCAGGACTGGTGCCGGTGCTGAAAACCGCCCATGGCGCCATCGCCGATTCCCTGGCCATCGCCGAATACCTGGCCGAAACCCATACCGATGCTCAGCTATGGCCGCAAGACGCTGCGGCACGCGCCTTGGCACGCTCGGCCTGTGCGCAGATGCACAGCGGCTTTTTCACGTTGCGTAGCCTGATGCCCATGGACCTGCGGCGTGACCAAGCGCTGGACGCCATCTCGGCAGACTTGCAGGCCGACATCGATCGCATCGTCGCGTTGTGGGCGCAATGCCGCGAAGCGGCCCCCGAACCGGGACCGTTCCTGTTCGGCAGGCCCAGCCTGGCGGATGCCTTCTTTGCCCCGGTCGCCAGCCGTCTGCGCAGTTACCGTGTCGAGCTGCCAGCTGCCGCACAGGCCTATGTCGAGGCTATTCATGCTTGGCCGGCCTTCCAGCGCTGGCAGCAGGCGGCGCTGAGGGAGACCGCCTGGTGAGCCGGGTGCACGTCGCCGCCGCGGTGATCCGCCGCGCGGACGGTCATATCCTCATCGCGCGCCGCGCTGACACTCAGCACCAGGGCGGGCTGTGGGAGTTTCCAGGCGGCAAGGTCGAGGCGGGTGAGGGCGTCGAAGCGGCGCTTGCGCGCGAGTTGCGCGAAGAACTGGGCATCGAGGTGCAGCGGTCGCGGGCGCTGATCAGCGTCAGCCATGACTACCCCGACAAACGGGTCTTGCTGGAAGTGCGCGAGGTGCGTGACTTCACCGGCGAGCCCCACGGGGCCGAGGGGCAGCCGCTGGCCTGGGTGGCGCCGCGGAATCTGCCGCAGTATGCGTTCCCCGACGCCAATCGGCCTATCGTCGCTGCGGCGCGTCTGCCGGATCAGTACCTGATCACCCCCGAAGACGCCGATCCGGGCCAGTTGCTGCGCGGTATTCGTCAGGCCGTGGCCAATGGCGTTGGCCTGATTCAGCTGCGCGCGCCCGACATGTACGACCCGAAGTATCGCGACATCGCGGTCGATGCCGTTGGCCTGTGCGCGGGCAAGGCGCAACTGATGCTCAAGGGGCCGTTGGAGTGGCTGGGCGATTTCCCCGCCGCCGGTTGGCACCTGACCGCCGCGCAACTGCGCAAGTACGCGGCCAACGGCCGGCCATTCCCCACGTCGCGCTGGTTGGCGGCGTCGTGCCACGATGGCGACGAACTGGCGCTGGCGCAGCGGATGGGCGTCGATTTCGTCACCCTGTCGCCGGTGCAGCCGACTCAGACTCATCCTGATGCACGAGCGCTCGGCTGGGAGCAGGCTCAACAGCTGATCGCCGGCTTCAATCAGCCGGTGTTCGTGCTCGGCGGAGTCGGGCCTGATGATCGCAGCCGCGCCTGGCAGGTTGGCGCGCAGGGCGTGGCGGGTATTCGCGCGCTGTGGCCCGTGCTGGACTGAGCAGGGTTCAGGCCGAAGGTCGCACGGCAGCCTGCCACAGCACTTCGCTGACGCCCTGGCGGCGGCCAATGATGCGCGCGGCGACGAACAGCAGGTCGGAGAGCCGATTGATGTAGGCCAGACTCACCGCGCTCAGCGGCTCCAATGCGTTGAGCTGCTGGCAGCGGCGTTCGGCGGTCCGCGCCTGGCTGCGGCAGGCATGGGCCAGGGCGATCAGGTAGGAACCGCTCGGCAGAATGAAGTTCTTCAATGGGCCAAGCTCATCGTTCCAGGTGTCTATGGCCGCTTCCAGGCGCTCGACCT
Source organism: Pseudomonas cremoricolorata DSM 17059 = NBRC 16634 (assembly GCF_000425745.1). Taxonomy (GTDB): domain Bacteria; phylum Pseudomonadota; class Gammaproteobacteria; order Pseudomonadales; family Pseudomonadaceae; genus Aquipseudomonas; species Aquipseudomonas cremoricolorata. Next base: position 104,882 of record NZ_KE384442.1, read on the forward strand.
CATGGGCATCGAGCGCCTGATACGTCGGCATCGCCAGCTCGCCACCCAAGTCGAACAAGCGATGCTGGCAGGGCTCCAGCACGTCGCTCACCTCGCTCAAGCCCAGTTCGGCGAGCCCCGCCAGCAGCAGGCCGAGCTGGCTGTTGAGGGTATCGACCTCACCAATGGCTTCGACCCGCGGGTGATCCTTGGGCACCCGGCGGCCATCGCCGAGCCCGGTTTCACCGTGGTCACCGGTGCGCGTATAGATTTTCGACAGGCGATTGCCCATGCTCACGACTCCTTGGCAGACGGCATGGCCGTCGGGTTCAGGGGCAGGCGCAAGGTGAAGCAGGTGCCTTGGCCGGGCGTGGAGTGAACCTCCATCTGCCCCTTGTGATTGTTGGTGATGATGAAATACGACACGGACAGGCCCAGCCCGGTGCCCTGACCGACTTCCTTGGTGGTGAAGAACGGCTCGAAGATGCGCTTGCGCACTTCATCCGGCATGCCGGTGCCGTTGTCTTCCACTTCGATCTCAGCCCACGGCGGGTTGAGTCGGGTGCGCACGATGATGCGCCCTGGGCTGTCCTGCTGCGCGCGCTGGTGCAGCGACTGCGCAGCGTTCTTCAGCAGGTTGAGCAACACTTGCTCAAGTTCGTTGGCGGTGCAGGGGACGAGGTCGAGGTGCGGGTCGAACTCGCGGACGATGGCCTGGCCCTTGAAGTCGAAGCCCACGCTCAGGTCGAAGTCGTTGCCGGCGATGTCGATGGCCTGATCGATCAGGGCCGGCAAGTCGCAGGGCACCAATTGCCGGTTGCTCAGGCGGCTGAAACTGAGCATGTGGGTGACGATCTTAGCTGCCCGCGCACCGGCCTGCTGGATGCCGTCGAGCAACTGCGGCACTTCGCGTTCTTCCAGGTAATGGTTGACCTTGCCCAGGTCGACGCCCAGCGCTTGAGCAGCCTCCTGATTGCGCGGCAGCCCGGTCGAAAGCCGCCTGCGAATGTTCTGCACGTTGTGCAAGATCGCCCCCAGCGGGTTGTTGATCTCGTGGGCCATGCCCGCCGCCAGTCCGCCGACCGAAAGCATTTTTTCCGACTGCACCATCATTTCTTCCAGTGACAGTCGCTGGGTGATGTCGTCGATGCGAATCACCACACCGCGCCCGCTGCCGCCGGTCAGGGGGTAGAAGGTCAGGGCGTAGTGACGCGGGGTTTCGCCGCGCTGCCAGGTCACCCGCTCGATCTTCGCCACGCGATGCTTTTCGACGCTTTCCTTGAGCTGCGGGAGAAACGGCTTGAGCGGTTCGAAGGCGATGAAGATCGGCTGGTTCAGCGCCTCGAACAGTGGCGTGCCGGATAGCGTGGTGGCTTCCTGATTCCACTGGGTGACGTACAGCTCATCGTCGAGGGCGATCAGGGCCGAGGGCATGGAGTCGATGATGCTGTTCAGGTAGTTCTGAAAGCCGGTGAGTTTCTTCTCGATCTTGCTGCGCACCTGCACTTCCAGCTCCAGCTTGCGGTTGGTGTGGCGGGTCTCCTCGGCCAGTCCCTGGGCCTGGTCGAACGCGGTCTGGAACTCGTCGCGGGCGCGCTTGAGCTGCTGCTCGCGGGCCTCGATCCGCGACAGCATGGTGTTGAAGGCGTCGGCCAGACTGCCGATTTCGTCATCGTTGCCGCGCAGCGCGCGCAGCGCATAGCTCTCCTCGCGGGTGACCTGGCGGCTGAGTTCTTCGAGCTGGTTGATCGGCTGGGTGATCAGCCGCTTGATCTGCCGCGCCACCACCAGCCACAGCAGAATGCTGAAGACCAGAATCGCCAGGCTGGCGGTGAGGGTGCCGGTGTAGAAGGCGCTGGGCAATTCACTGCTGGCCACCAGCAGCAGGTGCGCCGGCGGATTGCCGGGGCGCGGCAGGGTGATCAGTTGCGTGCTGCGAAACTCCATCAGCCGCCAGCCGTCGATGTTGCGAAAACGCTTGGGCAGGCTCAGCGCCTCGCCGTGTTGCAATTGCGCGAGCATGCGCCCGTTGCTGCCGTAAACGGCGGCGGCGCGCAGCGGCGAGTAGCTGTTCAAGGCATCGAGCAGTTGCTCGGCGTTCTGCTCGGAGTCGCCGGCGCGGGCGGCCAGGCTCGGATTGGCGACCAGCCGGCCGATGGTCTGCAACGCCTGCGGCGCCATGCTTTCCTGGGTGATCCAGTAGGCGGCGCTGATGAAGGTCAGGTTGGCGACCACCAGGATGGTCACCAGCAGCACCAGCAGGGCGGCGAACAGCTTCTGCCCGACTGGCAGGTTGTCCAGGCGTTGACGCAGCTTCATGGGCAAGAGGGGTCCGTTGTCGAGTTCCAGGGCAGCGTCAGACGCTCGGCAGGCCACGGGCCTGCAAGGTATCGACTAGGCGCTGATGCAACTGTTCCAGGCGCGGCAGCGCCAGCCCATGACGGGCGGCGCTGCGGCAGGCATGACCGAGCAGGTAATGGATTTCGCTGCGCCGCGCCGCGTGCACGTCTTGGTACATCGACGAGTAGTTGGCTGCGGTGGCGAGAATGACCCGCTGCACCTCGGCGGTGAGGTCGTCGGCGGCAGCGGGCTGGCCGCAGCGCTGCAGCAGCAGGGCCAGTTCCTCGCACAGGGCGTCGACTTCATCGAGTCGTGCCAGCAGCCAGCCGTTGGCGCAGTCGTGCAGCACGGTCAGCGGGTTGATCGCGCAGTTGAGCGCCAGCTTGCGCCACAGGCGGGTGAGGATGTCCACGCTCCATTGGGCAGGAATGCCGGCATCGCTCAGTTCATCGAGCCACGGCGGCGGTTCGGGATGCCGAGGGTCGCCCAGCCAGTTGTGGCCGTGACCTGCGAAGCGCACATCGAACGGCGCCTGGCGGAACGCGCCCTCGGTACTGGAGGCGAAGATGCAGCGGGCGGTGGGCGCCTGTTCGGCGACCTCATCCTGGCTGCCCAGACCGTTCTGCAACAGAATCAGCTCGGCATCGGCCGCCAGTCGTGGCGCCAGAGCAGCTACTGCGGGTGCGGCGTCGTAGGCTTTGCAGGCGAGCAACAGACGGTGCACCGGGCCGGCCGCTCGCGCGGTTTCGGCAGGCACTGCGTAGCGTTGGCGCAGGCCCTGTTCTTCCAGGGTCAGCCCTCCGGCTGCCTGGTAGCTGGCCAGTGCCTGTTCGTCGCGCAGAATCAGGCGCACCGCCTTGCCGGCTCGCGCCAGACGACAGGCCCATAAAGTGCCGAGACTACCGGCGCCGAGAATATGCCAGGTGCTGCTCATCTGTGTTTCGCAACCCGTTATAATGGACCCGCATTTTAACCATCGACCCCGCCGCGCTCCATTGCCTCGCCGCTCAGGCCCAGGCGTCACGGAGCGCGCTTTGCATTTATGGAGAGTAACCCATGCCTTCGTTCGACGTGGTATCGGAACTGGACAAGCACGAAGTGCAGAACGCCGTCGACAACGCCATCAAGGAGCTCGACCGCCGCTATGACCTCAAGGGCAAGGGCAGCTTCGAGTTCAAGGAAAAGGACAAGACCGTCGCCCTGACCGCCGAGGCCGAGTTCCAGCTCGAGGCCATGGTCGAGATTCTTCGCCTGGCCCTGGTCAAGCGCAAGATCGACGTCAAGTGCCTGGAAGTGAAGGACGCCTACCCGTCGGGCAAGGAAATGAAGCAGGAAGCGGTGTTCCGCGAGGGCATCGACAAAGACCTGGCGAAGAAGATCGTCGCGCACATCAAGGACGCCAAGCTCAAGGTTCAGGCCGCCATCCAGGGCGAGCAGGTACGCGTGACCGGTAAGAAACGTGACGACCTGCAGGACGCCATCGCGGCGCTGCGCAGCACGGAATTCGACATGCCGCTGCAGTTCAACAACTTCCGCGACTGACCTTAGGGGCTGTTCCCGTTTCATCGCAACCGCGCCGAGGCCTGTTTTTTCGACCTTTGAGTTCAAGACTCGAACGTTTCATACGAAAAAACAGGCACGGCCCTTCGGGTTACGCGCCAAATCGCGCCATCCAGCGTTGAAGGACTTGAAAAGGGAATGACCCTTTCCTGCATCCTTCGCCTCGGCTGGCACGATTTGGCGCGGTAACGCGGTTTGCGCTGAAACGGGAACAGCCCCTAGGCGTCAGGAACCTCCACGGGCCGGGCAATGTCCACCGCATCCGCGGTCGTCGTGACAACACGGCCGGTTTTACTGTGTACATGCCGCCCGGCATCTGGAGATGAACATGGATTTGAACGCTGAAGTCGATCAGCTGGTTCGCCAATCGCAAACCTGGATTCCCTTGATCATGCAGTACGGCAGCCGCGTGCTGCTGGCTGTGCTGACCCTCGCCATTGGCTGGTGGGTGGTCAACCGTGTCACCAATCGGCTTGGCAAACTGGTCGGGCTGCGCAACTCCGATCTGGCGTTGCAGAACTTCATCGCTACCCTGGCCAACATCGTCCTCAAAGTGCTGCTGATGGTCAGCGTGGCGTCGATGATCGGCATCGAAACCACCTCGTTCGTCGCCGCCATCGGTGCCGCCGGCCTGGCCATCGGCCTGGCGCTGCAAGGCAGCCTGGCCAACTTCGCCGGCGGCGTGCTGATTCTGCTGTTCCGTCCGTTCCGCATCGGCGACTGGATCGAGGCCCAGGGCGTCAGCGGCACGGTCGACAGCATCCAGATCTTCCACACCGTACTGCGCACGGGCGACAACAAGACCGTCATCGTGCCCAACGGCGGCCTGTCCAACGGCATCATCACCAACTACAACCGCCAGCCGACCCGGCAGGTGGTGTTCAACGTGGGTGTCGACTATGACGCCGATCTGCAGAAAGCCCGTGGTGTGCTGCTGGAGCTGGCCAAAGACCCGCGTGTGCTGCCCGATCCAGCGCCGGCCGCAGTGGTCTCCGAGCTGGGCGACAGCTCGATCACCGTGTCGTTGCGGGTCTGGGTGAAAACGCCTGACTACTGGAGTCTGATGTTCATGCTCAACGAGCAGGCCCGCGACCGCTTGCGCGCCGAAGGCATCGACATTCCGTTCCCGCAGCGGGTGATTCGCGTGGTACAGGAGCCCGCAGCGCAGTAAAGAACGCTGGCCCGGGTCAAGCTGTGGGAGCGCCGTCTGGTGCTCCCACAGTCGTTTTCAGCCCTCGATTTACACATCCTCACTGCAAATTCTTGCGCGTTGTGGCATACACGCTGCCCCAGACTTCCTTGCCGCCGGCCCGACCATGAAACCATTGCTGTACATCACCCCCGCCCGCGCCTTGGCGTTCGGCCTGACCCTGGCGCTGTTCGAGCTGCTCACGTATCTGGCCAGCGACGCGGTGATGCCGGCCATGCCCACGGTGGTCGCTGAACTCAAGGCCAGCCCCGAGTACATTCCCCATGCCCTGAACCTGTACCTGCTCGGCGGTGTACTGCTGCAATGGCTGATCGGCCCGCTGGCCGACCGTTATGGCCGACGCCCGTTGCTGCTGGTCGGCTGTCTGCTGTTCGCCGCGGCATGCCTGGGCACCTACTGGGCACACGATATCGGCGTGTTCAACCTGCTGCGTCTGCTGCAAGGGGTTGGGCTTGGCTTCGTGGTCACGGTCAGCTATCCGGCACTGAACGAGGCCTTCAGCGAGGCCGATGCGGTGCGCATGATGGCCTTGCTGGCCAACATCGCGCTGCTGTCGCCGCTGCTCGGGCCGTTGCTGGGCACGTTGATGCTGCAGTGGCTCGACTGGCGTTGGCTGTTCGTTGCCTTCGCCGTCGGCGCGGTGCTGACCTGGGGGCTGCTGTATCGGTTGATGCCAGAAACCTTGGGCGTCGAGCGCCGCGATGGCTCGCGCCTGCCGTTCACGCCCATTCACCTGTTGCCGTTGATGGCGGCCTATGGGCAACTGCTGCGCAACCGGCGCTTCGTCGCCGGCAGCGCGGCGCTGGGCCTGGTGGGTCTGCCGCTGATTGGCTGGATCGGCCTGTCGCCGGTGTTGCTGATCCACGATGAAGGCCTGAGCACCCTGGCCTATGCCCTGTGGCAGTTGCCGGTGTTCGCCGGGTTGATCGCCGGCAACCTGATCATCAACCACATTGCCGACCGTTACCCGTTGAACACCTTGCTGCGCGGCGCACTGGCGCCGTATCTGGCCGGGTTGTGCCTGTTGCTGCTGCTGACCTGGGCGCTGCCCACGGTGCCCAGCGTAGTGGCGGGCATGTCGCTGTATGCTCTGGGCCTGGGCATCGCCAACGCGGTGCTGTACCGCGTGACGCTGTACTCCAGCGAGCAGAGCAAGGGCCTGGTCTCGGCGATGCTGGGCATGATCACCATTGCCTTGCTCGGCTTCGGCGGTGCGCTGTTGGCGATGCTCGGAGCCGGCGAGAGCCTGCTGAGCTTTGCCGTGGCGGCCAGTTGCGCCGGTGCGCTGGCGTTGGGCCCGTTGTGGCGAGTGATTGGCGGGCGTTCGGGGCAGGGCGCGCTTACGCCCTGAAGGCCTGTGCGCTGGATGGCAAGACCCTGAAGCTCGATAGGTGCTCTCGATAGGTGCTTCAGGGCTCGTCGACCGGCTCGAGCTTGTTCGGCCTGGACTCCTGGCGCCATTGCAGCGCGATCAGAATCAGCGTCGGCACCCCCAGCAGGGCGGTGATGAGGAAGAAGTTGTGGTAACCGAACTTCTCCACCATCACCCCTGAGTAACCCCCCATCAGCCTTGGCAGCAACAGCATGATCGAGCTGAGCAGCGCGTACTGCGTGGCCGAGAACTTGAGGTTGGTCAGGCTCGACAGGTAAGCGACGAACGCTGAGGTGGCCAGGCCCGAGCTGAAGTTGTCCAGCGAGATGGTGACGATCAGCATCTGCAGGTTCGGGCCCATGTCGGCGAGCATGACGAACAGCAGGTTGGTGGCCGCCGACGCCGCGCCGCCGATGAACAGAATCGGCAAGATGCCGAAGCGCACGATCAGCAGGCCACCGACGCCTGCGCCGACCAAGGTCATGATCAGGCCGAAGATCTTGCTGACGCTGGCGATTTCATCCTTGGTGAAGCCCTGATCGATGTAAAAGACGTTGGCCATCACGCCCATGACCGTGTCGGACATCCGGTACGTGGCGATCAGCCCCAGTAGCAGCAGCGCCTGCCAGCGGTAGCGGTGGATGAAGTCGTTGACCGGCGTGAGCACCGGCGCCAGGCCGCGACGGCCCATCGACGACAGGCACGCCCAGGTCAGCAGGCCGTAGAGCATCAGGCGCAGGAAGGCGCGGTCTTCCATCACCAGGTCGAGCGGCGAGGCAGTGCCGATTACTACGCTTGCCCAGTCGGTGTTGTACATCTGGGTGAAACTGGCCGGTACCGACACCAGCAGAATGATCAGCACGAACACCGAGGCCAGCTGATGACCCAGGCCGTAGCGTGCCGCCGACAGCTGGGTGCGCAGCGGCACGGGGGGCTCACGCATCACCAGGGTGGTGAACAGGGCCGGTAGCATGATCAGGCCGAACAGCACGTAGGTGCCGGTCCAGGCCTTGTGCAGGTAGCTGAAACCGGTAGAGCCGAACCACTCGGCGAAGAACAGCGCGCCCGCGGTGGCCAGCAGCGCCGCGACCCGGTAGCCGGCCATGTAGCTGGCGGCCAGGGCAGCTTGGCGCTGGTCGTCGGCGATTTCCAGGCGATAGGCATCGACGGCGATGTCCTGGGTGGCCGAGGCGAAGGCCACCAGTACCGCCAGGGCGATCAGCCACGACAAATGCTGTTGCGGGTCGCACAGGCCCATGCCGATCAGCCCGATCACCACCAGCACCTGCGACAGCAACAGCCACGAACGACGCCGGCCCATGCCGCCGAGCAGCGGCAGACGCCATTGGTCGAGCAGCGGCGACCATACCCATTTGAAGGCATAGGCCAGGCCGATCAGGCTGGCGTACCCGATGGTTTCACGGGCCACGCCCGCTTCACGCAACCACACCGAAAGGGTCGAGAACACCAGCATGTAAGGCAGGCCGGCGGCGAAACCGAGCAGCAGAAGTACCAATGTCGATGGACTGGCATAGGCAGCGAGCGCAGCGCGCCAGGTTTTACGGGACATGGGCCAAGATCTGCCTCAAGGTTGCGGAAAACAAAACGCGCACTCTAACTGGTGTGATCCATAGGGCGCCAGCCATGGCGCGCCATATCCACACGATCATGGGTAATATTCACCCCTTCGGCGCGCAGCCGCGCGCGTTGCTCTTCACCGCCCGGCGTACCGACGGGCAGGCTCAGGCGGCCGTTGGCGCCGAGCACCCGGTGCCAGGGCAGGCGAGTGTCGTCGGGTAGCTGGCCAAGCGTGCGGCCCACCCAGCGCGCGGCGCGGCCTAGGCCGGCCAGTTGCGCCAGTTGCCCGTAGCTGACCACCTTGCCAGGCGGCACGCTGCCGAGCACCGAATACAATGCCGTTCGTCGGGCTTCGACGCTGTCCGGCGCGGGGAGCGAATCACTGAACATCAAGGCTTTCCGGGGCAAACGCGGGATTAATGCCAAAGGCATGGGTGAATGCGAATGCAAATCGACGACCCAGGCCCCGACCTGTTCTTGCTCTGCTCGTGGGTATCGGGATAATACCGACGTTTTCACCTTCCGAGCCCAGTAGTCCGCTTATGTATTCAAGAGCCTTGTTGTCTCTCGTAGTCGCCTCACTGTCTGCCCCTGTGCTGGCCGATACCGTCTGGATGAAGAACGGTGACCGCCTGACCGGCACCATCAAGGTCTTCGATGGCGGCAAGCTGCTGCTCGAGACCAAGTATGGCGGCTCGATCGCCCTGGACTGGAAACAGGTCAAGACCCTGGAAAGCGATCAGCAGTTGCTGGTCAAGCAGGACGCCTACACCGGCGAGCACGCCAAGTCGCTGCAGCCGGCCGAGGACGGCAAGGTGATCCTGGCCAATGGCGAGGCGCCCAAGACCGTCGAGCTGGCCAGCATCGAACAGATCCTCAAGCCCAAGCCTGTGGTCGAGGACCTGGTGTGGAAGGGCCGTATCGACGCGGCGCTGGACTACAAGCGCGCCGAGAAAGACACCGACAACTACGACATCGGCTTCAAGACCACCGCGCGCCATGGCCGCTGGCGGCACACCGCCGAGGGCGAGTACAACCGCGACACGCAGAACGATGTGACCACCAACGACAACTGGAGCGCCGAGTATGCCCTCGACCGCTTCATCACCGACAAGTGGTTCTGGCAGGGACGGTTCGACTACAAGCGCGACCACATCGAGGACCTGCAACGCCAGCGTACCGTGGGTACCGGCCCGGGCTACCAGTTCTGGGATGACGAGCTCGGCGCGTTCTCCCTCGGCAGCCTGCTCAACCGTACCGACTATCAATATCGCGACGGCGGCAAGGACGACTTCTACTCGGTGGCCGTGAAGTGGGACTACAACCGCTACCTGATCGGCAAGCGCTTCGAGTTCTTCACCAACGGCGAGCTGGGCAAGCCGCTGGGTTCAGTGGCCGACTACTCGCTCGATGCCGAACTGGGCCTGCGCTACAAGCTGACCGACTGGGCCTCGCTGAACGTCAAGGCCGAGAAGAACGTCATCAGCGGCACGCAGGACAGCGACCTCGACAAGACCCGCTACACCGCAGGCTTCGGCGTCAGCTGGTAAGTGCCACGGGCCGCGTGGCGGCCCGGTTGGCTCCGGCGCGGATAAATGACTATGGTGTGCGCCAGTCACTTGCCTGTCAGGAGCCTTCGTCGTGAGTACCAAAGCCCTTCGTCCCGCCCGCGAGCTGCTGCTCAAGGAGTACCGGGGCGTGCTCTCCACGCTGTCCAAGTCCATGCCCGGCTATCCGTTCGGCTCGGTCGTGCCGTACTGCCTGGATGCCCACGGGCAGCCGCTGATTCTCATCAGCCGTATCGCCCAGCACACCCATAACCTGCGCCAGGACAACAAGTGCTCGCTGCTGGTCGGAGAGCGCGATGCCGAGGACGTGCAGGCCGTAGGGCGTCTGACCGTGCTGGCACAGGCCCGGCAATTGAGCGATCAGGCCGAGATCACTGCCGCCGCCGAGCGTTATTACCGCTATTTCCCCGAAGCTGGCGGCTACCACCAGGCCCATGATTTCGATTTCTGGGTATTGCAGCCCGTGCGCCACCGTTACATCGGCGGCTTCGGCGCCATTCATTGGCTCGACCAAGTCACCTTGACCAACCCCTTCGCCGGCGACGCCGAAGCCCGCATGATCGAACACATGAATAGCGACCATGCCGCTGCCATCAGCCACTACCTGGCGCTCTGCGGCTTGCCTGAGACGGTGCCTGCGCAACTGGTCGGCCTCGACAGCGAAGGCATGCACTTGCGCCAGGGCCAGATGATCCATTGGTTGCCCTTCGCACGCACTTGCAACACGCCGACACAAGTACGCGAAGCCCTGGTTTTTCTGGCTCGGGCGCAAGCGTGGCCTGAAGTCGAAGGCGCTGCGGGTTGAAATCGGGAGTCGTTGCGCCCATCTAGCAGTCCTAAAGGAAGGTAGTCTTCCGCGAGGATCCCTAGATGCGAGTTTTTTTGCTGCTGCTGCTTGTTTTTCCGGTGCTCGAGCTGTTCGTCTTCGTCAAGGTCGCAGGCGCCATCGGATTCTTCCCGGCCCTGCTGCTGATCATCGCAGGCTCGGCCCTGGGCCTGTTGGTGATGCGCGTGGCCGGCCTGGCGACAGCCCTGCGGGCGCGTGAAAGCCTGCAGCGGGGCGAGTTGCCTGCCGAGGAAATGTTCCAGGGCATGATGCTGGCCATCGGCGGCGGCCTGCTGCTGATTCCAGGCTTTTTGAGCGACATCGTCGGGCTGATCTGCCTGCTGCCGTTCAGTCGTCACTTCGCCGCACGCAAGCTGCGTGCGCGTGCCGAGGCGCAGGCGGTCCGTCAGCGTGCCTTCCGTGATGATCCGGCGGCCGCTCAGCCACGTGAGGGCCTGCAGCGGCCCAATGTGATCGAAGGCGAGTACGAGCGCCGCGATCAGTAACCCGCCACCCCCGCGCCAACGGCCCCTGATGGGGCCGTTGGCATTTACGTTCCCGGGTAATGAAAAAATATTTTGCTACAGCCTTGTAATTGATTCGCAAGGCCTCATCTATGTGACACCGCAAGGTTTCTGGCGCGTTTCGCCAGACATGACACTGATGGCCTGCCAAGGCATGCCATCTCCGGCCACGCCGGAATGCCTCAACCCGCCGGTGTCGACACCGGCCGATGAAAACCACAATTTGGGAGAGATCGACAATGAAGCTTCGTCCTCTGCATGACCGCGTAGTCATCCGTCGCAGCGAAGAAGAATCGAAAACCGCTGGCGGTATCGTCCTGCCGGGTTCGGCTGCTGAAAAGCCTAACCGCGGCGAAATTGTTGCCGTCGGCACCGGTCGCGTTCTGGACAGCGGCGAAGTACGCGCCCTGGCCGTCAAAGTGGGTGACAAAGTGGTCTTCGGCCCTTACTCGGGCAGCAACACTGTGAAAGTCGATGGCGAAGACCTGCTGGTGATGAGCGAGAACGAGATTCTCGCTGTCGTCGAAGGCTGATTTCCCCCGATTTCCGTTACTCCAGAGAATTCAAGGATTAAACGATCATGGCTGCTAAAGACGTAAAATTCGGCGACTCCGCCCGTAAGAAAATGCTCGTTGGTGTCAACGTTCTGGCTGACGCAGTAAAAGCGACCCTCGGCCCGAAAGGCCGTAACGTGGTCCTGGCCAAGAGCTTCGGCGCCCCGACCATCACCAAGGACGGCGTTTCCGTAGCCAAAGAGATCGAGCTCAAAGACGCGTTCGAGAACATGGGCGCGCAACTGGTCAAGGAAGTCGCTTCCAAGGCCAACGACGCTGCCGGTGACGGCACCACCACTGCCACCGTCCTGGCCCAGTCCATCGTCAACGAAGGCCTCAAGGCCGTCGCTGCCGGCATGAATCCGATGGACCTCAAGCGCGGTATCGACAAAGCCACCGCCGCTGTCGTCGCCGAGCTGAAGAACCTGTCCAAGCCGTGCTCCGACTCCAAGGCCATCGCTCAGGTCGGCACCATCTCCGCCAACTCCGACACCTCCATCGGCCAGATCATTGCCGAAGCCATGGAAAAAGTCGGTAAAGAAGGCGTGATCACCGTTGAAGAAGGCTCGGGCCTGGACAACGAACTGTCCGTCGTCGAAGGCATGCAGTTCGACCGCGGTTACCTGTCGCCGTACTTCGTCAACAAGCCAGACACCATGGTCGCCGAGCTGGAAGGCCCGCTGCTGCTGCTGGTCGACAAGAAAATCTCCAACATCCGCGAACTGCTGCCAGTTCTGGAAGCTGTCGCCAAGGCCGGCCGTCCGCTGCTGATCGTTGCCGAAGACGTCGAAGGCGAAGCGCTGGCGACCCTGGTGGTCAACAACATGCGCGGCATCGTCAAGGTCGCTGCGGTCAAGGCACCTGGCTTCGGCGATCGCCGCAAGGCCATGCTGCAGGACATCGCTGTCCTGACCGGCGGTACCGTGATCTCCGAGGAGATCGGCCTGTCGCTTGAAACCGCTACCCTGGAGCACCTGGGTAACGCCAAGCGCGTCGTCCTGTCCAAGGAAAACACCACCATCATCGACGGTGCTGGCGTTGAAGGCGATATCCAAGGCCGCGTCACGCAGATCCGTGCGCAAATCGCCGACACTTCCTCGGACTACGACCGTGAGAAGCTGCAAGAGCGTCTGGCCAAACTGGCTGGCGGTGTTGCGCTGATCAAAGTCGGTGCTGGCACCGAAGTCGAAATGAAAGAGAAGAAAGCCCGCGTTGAAGACGCCCTGCACGCTACCCGTGCAGCCGTCGAAGAAGGCGTGGTGCCTGGCGGTGGTGTTGCCCTGGTACGTGCCCTGGCTGCCATCGTCGACCTCAAAGGCGACAACGAAGACCAGAACGTCGGTATCGCTCTGCTGCGCCGCGCTGTCGAATCGCCGCTGCGCCAGATCACTGCCAACGCTGGCGACGAGCCAAGCGTCGTCGCTGACAAGGTCAAGCAAGGCTCGGGCAACTTCGGCTACAACGCTGCTACCGGCGAGTACGGCGACATGATCGAGATGGGTATCCTCGACCCAGCCAAGGTCACTCGCTCGGCGCTGCAAGCCGCGGCTTCCATCGGTGGTCTGATGATCACCACCGAAGCCATGGTCGCTGACCTGCCGGAAGAAAAACCAGCTGGCGGCATGCCAGACATGGGCGGCATGGGTGGCATGGGCGGCATGATGTAAGCCAGCCTCACCCCGCAGCACCTGAAAAAGCCCCGCCCCGTGCGGGGCTTTTTCGTGTCCGGGCCGCGATGCCAGCGTACCCGCCCGCCGTTAACTGTCGTGCAATACTGGCGTCATCATGGCCGATGGCCTTAAGCTGCGCACGCCCAAGCACCGCACAGGAGACCTCGATGCGCATTCTTTTGGTGGAAGACAACCGCGACATCCTCGCCAACCTGGCCGATTATCTGGGCATGAAAGGCTATACCGTCGATTGCGCGCAGGATGGCCTGTCGGGCCTGCACCTTGCCGCGACCGAACACTACGACCTGATCGTGCTCGACATCATGCTGCCCGGCATCGATGGCTATACGCTGTGCAAGCGCCTGCGTGAAGACGCGCGCCGCGACACACCGGTGATCATGCTCACCGCGCGCGATCAGCTGGACGACCGCCTGCAAGGGTTCCGCTCGGGCGCTGACGACTACCTGCTCAAGCCCTTCGCCCTGTCGGAGCTGGCCGCACGCATCGAGGCCGTTCTGCGTCGTGCCCAGGGTGGCGGACGCCGCGCGCTGCAGGTGGCCGACCTGAGCTACGACCTCGACACCCTCGAAGTCAGTCGCCAGGGGCGGGCGCTGAAGCTCAACCCGGTGGGCCTCAAGCTGCTCGCCGTGCTGATGCAAAAAAGCCCGCACGTGTTGCGCCGCGAAGTGCTGGAAGAGGCGCTGTGGGGCGACGACTGCCCCGACAGCGACAGCCTGCGCAGCCATGTTCACCAGTTGCGTCAGGTGATCGACAAGCCGTTCGACAAACCGCTGCTGCATACCGTCCATGGCGTCGGCTATCGCCTCGCCGAGGGCCGTGATGGAGTTTAAGCAAAGCCTTGCCCAGCGCATCATCATCGCCTTTGCCTTGATGAGCGCGTTGGTCGCAGGCGCCTTCGCCTTCGGCATCGTGGCCACCGTGCATCTGGTCGAGGAGCGCTTGATCTCTTCCGTGCTGGGCGGTGATCTGCAACGCCTGCTGCGCATGGACAGCGTCAGTGACTGGAGCCACCGACCGCGCCCCGACCAGCTGTTCTATTTCAGCGATGGTCGTGACGACTTCGAGCTGCCCAAAGACCTGCATCACCTCGAACCCGGTTTTCACGAGGTCTTCCGCGACCAACTGTCGTACCACGCCATGGTCGAGGTGGTAGACGGTCGTCACTATGTGTTGCTGCAGGACCAGAGCGATTTCGAAGAGCGCGAGCGCGTGCTGTTCTTCGTGGTGATGGTCGGATTCGTGCTCAGCCTGGCGCTGGCGGTGGTGCTTGGATGGCTGTTGGCGCGGCGCGTGATGGCACCGGTGATTCGTCTGGCCAGGCAGGTCAGGCACCGCGATCAGTTGCTCGGCCTGGCGCCACCGCTGGCGCCGGACTACGCCGCCGATGAAGTGGGGCAGTTGGCCGTGGCCTTCGACGACACCCTGGGTCGTCTGCGTGATGCCTTGAACCGCGAGCGGTTGTTCACCAGCGATGTCAGCCATGAATTGCGCACGCCGCTGATGGTGCTGGCCACTTCGTGCGAGCTGCTGATGGTCAATCCCAACCTCGACAGCCGCTCGCGCAGCCAGGTCGAGCGGATCGCCCGCGCCACCGAAGAGATGCGCGAGCTGGTCAAGACCTTCCTCATGCTCGCCCGCGCCCAGCATGATGAGGGCGCCATTGCCTCCAAAGCGACCCTGCGCGAGGTGGCCGACGACCTGATCGGGGTGTGGCGCGACACCATCGAGCAGAAAGGCCTGACCCTGTACTACGACGGCCGGGTCAGTGCCGGTGCACAGCAGTACAACGCTACCTTCCTGCAGTCGGTGATGGGCAACCTGCTGCGCAACGCGGCGCACTACACCGACTCGGGCTATATCCGTCTGAGTCTGGAAGCCGATGGCTTCAGCGTCGAAGACAGTGGCGTGGGGATTCCCGAAGAGCAGCGTGAAGCGATGTTCAAGCCCTTCGTGCGCGGGGACGAGCGTCGCGGTGAGGGCCTGGGCCTGGGCTTGTCGCTGGTGCAACGGATCTGCGACGACCAAGGCTGGAGGGTCAAGCTGAGCGCAACGTCGCCACACGGTTGCCGCTTCCAGGTCGACCTGACGGCCAAGGGCACCGCGCCGCAGCTCGCTGCACCGAGCGACAGCGCAGCGGCGCCCAACGAACAACCTCAGGTCTGAAATCCCACATCGTCTGCGCAAAATCAGCGATGTGGGTACGGCCTTTGCACTGGGTTCTCGCCTGCTGCGAACGGCGCGCACCGCATGTGCCGTCGATGCAGGCCGGTCGCTTCACCCGAGTAGCCATTCGATGCTGGAACTAGCCGGGTAGATCCGCTGGCTAGACGCAACGGCGCCCAGTTTCACGCATTGCTAGCGTCGACGTCCTCGTCGTCGATCGCGTTAAAGGTCTGAGTTGCTGACCTGTGCAGGTGAACGAATGGTGACGGTTTCATGTTACCGGCGACCCCATCCGGGAACATTTTGTTGCATCAGGCTTCAGAGTCCTGCGACGCACGGCATTGCTGGCGTTTCATGCCATGTGGCGATTTCAAGCATCACGCAAGAGGTAACAATCCATGGCAACCGCCCAAGAGCAGACTGCGCAGTTCGACTTCTACTGGCAGCAGCAAGGGGAGTGGGTCGAGGCCCCCAATCAACGGCGCGGTGGCGAGAGCGGCGTGCAACGGCTGGACGATGGCCACGGCCATCTGCTTTACGCCAAACGTCAGGTAGGCCACATCTACCGAAGTTTCCTGCACCCGTTCGGTCGGCCAACGGTGCTGCGCGAGCTGGATGCCCTGCACAGCTTCGAACAGCTCGGGGTACGGGTACCGCGTATCGTCTTCGCCGGCGCCGAGCGCGATGCCGAGCACCAGTGGCGGGCCTTGCTGGTCAGCGAAGCGCTGGAGGGCTTCGTCGACCTGGAAACCTGGTACACCGAAGGCGCGTTGCAGCGCTACCCCGAAGCGGTGCACCAACTGATGCTCAAGGACCTGGCCGAGAACCTGGCGCGTATGCACCTGGGGCACTGGCAGCACGGTTGCCTGTACGGCAAACATGTATTTGTCAAAGTCAGCGGGCATGATGACGCCGCTCGTGTAGAGGTAGCCCTGCTGGACCTGGAAAAGTGCCGTCGGCGGATTCGTTGCCAACGGGCGGCGTACAACGACTTGCGTCAATTGCGCCGCCATTCGTCAATCAACCAGGCGCATTTCCAGACATTGCTCTACTTTTACCAAACAGCGTTTGGCAGCGCAGTCAAAGGGTTAGGGTAATGAAACTAGAAATAGCACGAGCTTTGTTCTTCATCGCGGCGCTTGCAGTCACCACCGCTGCGGCGGCCGCCTGGGAACAACCACGCATGGTCGTGTTCAGCAAGGCCGATCTGGCGGGGCAATGCGCCCTGCCGCGTGCCAAGGCAGAAACCCAGGCGCAGGCCAAGCCCGACCACGACCTGCTGCTGTTCCTCTTCGGCATGCGTCAGGGGCTGCGGCCATTCGGTTGAATGGCCACACGCGGGGTCTGTAGCAGAGGGGCTGAAAGCTGGTTCCGGCGCACCGCTATGGTGAGCGAAGGGCTCAGTCCTGGCTGTTGAGCAGGCGCTCCATACGCGCCGCCAGGCGTCGTTTGACTTCGGTTTCGATGTGCGGGGTGAAGTCGTTGATCACGTCCTGCATGATCGACTGCGCCGCTGCGCGCAGTTCGCTGTCCAGGTGCAGCAGGGTGTCCTGACGACGCGCCTGGGCATCGTCCGGCCGGGCGGCGGCGGTGTCTGCGGCGTCGTCGACGCGCTCACCCAGCGTCGGTACGGCATGCTCGACGGTTTCGGTGAGCAGCGGCGGCTGCAGGTCGGAATCGCCGAGCAGCTCGCGAATCGACTCGAGATCGTCCAGCAGGTGGTTCGAGTGGTTCAGGGTGTTGTGTGGCTTGTCCATGGTCGTCAAAGTCGCTGTAAGCGGTGATCGTGTAGAGCATAGCCCCGTTCCCGATAGAAACGGAACCGCTCGCGTGCGGCCTGGCGGATATCAGGCGCTTCCACCACGATCTCGGCCACCCGCGCGAACTGCCCGACGAAACCGGGCACCTCGCCACCGAGATTGATCAACAAATCCCCATGTTCGCCGGCCTCGCCACCCAGGCCCAGCACCACCCGGCCTGCGCCAGGTTGCTCGTCCTGGTCGTGGGGCACGAACGCCTCGCCTTTGAAGCGCCAGAGCAGCGAATCCAGTTCATCGCGCTGGGCGTCATCCTGGCAGTGCAGGTAGACCCCGTGACCCAGCCGCCAGGCCTTCTCACACAGTTTGCAGGCAAACTCCAGGCGTGCGGCCAGGGAGTCGCTGGGCAGGATGTAGAAGTCGACTTGGCTCATCAACGATCAACCGGCCGCTGACGCGCGATCGTCACCGCCCCTCGGCGCTCAGGCATCGACACGGTCGAGCAGGTATTGGGTCAGCAGCGGTACTGGGCGTCCGGTGGCGCCTTTTTCCTTGCCACCACTGATCCAGGCGGTGCCGGCGATGTCCATGTGCGCCCAGCTGTACTGGCGGGCGAAGCGCGACAGGAAGCAGCCTGCGGTGATGCTGCCGGCCTTTGGCCCACCGATGTTGGCGATGTCGGCGAAGGGGCTGTCGAGCTGCTCCTGATACTCTTCGAACAGCGGCAGTTGCCAGGCGCGGTCGTCTGCGCGCTTGCCGGCATCGAGCAACTGCTCGACCAGTTCGTCGTTGTTGCCCATCAGCCCGGTGGTATGGCTGCCCAGTGCGACGATGCAGGCGCCGGTCAGGGTGGCGATGTCGATCACCGCGCGGGGTTTGAAGCGCTCGGCGTAGGTGAGGGTATCGCACAGCACCAGACGGCCTTCGGCGTCGGTGTTGAGGATTTCCACGGTCTGCCCGCTCATGGTGGTGACGATATCGCCAGGACGGGTCGCGCCGCCGCTCGGCATGTTCTCGGCGCAGGCCAGCAGGCACACCAGGTTGATCGGCAGATCCAGCGCCAACACCGCGTGCAAGGTGCCGAACACGCTGGCAGCGCCGCACATGTCGTACTTCATCTCATCCATGCCGGCCCCTGGCTTGAGGCTGATGCCGCCAGTGTCGAAAGTGATGCCCTTGCCGACCAGCACGTAAGGCTGCTCGCTCTTCTTCGCGCCCTGGTAGTTGAGCACGATCAGGCGCGGCGGCTGGTCGCTGCCCTGGCCGACGGCGTAGAAGGCGCCCATGCCGAGGTCTTTGATCTTTTTCTCGTCGAGCACTTCGACCTTGAGGTTCTTGTGCGACTTGCCCATGTCCTTGGCCTGCTCGGCGAGGAAGCTTGGATGGCAGAGGTTAGGCGGCAGGTTGCCCAGGTCGCGGGTCAGGGCCATGCCGGCGCTGATCGCGCTGGCGTGCTTCACGCCGCGCTCGACCTCGGCCTGGGCCGCCTTGCTGGTGAGCAGGGTGACTTTCTTCAAGGCGCGTGGGTCGGCCTTCTGGCTCTTGAAGCGATCGAACACGTAGGCGCCGCCGAGCAGGGTTTCGGCCAGCAGGCGGTACTTGCCGTAGTGGCCGTCACGGCCTTGCACGGCCACTTCGTCCAGCGCCAGCAGGGCATCGCTGCCGCCAAGGGTTTTCAGCACGGCGGCCACGCTGTTGATGACCTTGCGCCAGGTACGGTCGTTGAGCGCCTCGCCGTTGCCGCTGCCGACCAGCAGGATGCGCTCGGCCTTGAGCCCCGGCAGGCTGTGCAGCAGCAGGGTCTGGCCCGGCTTGCCGCCGAGGTCGCCGCGCTTGAGCACGGCGCTGATCGCGCCACCGCTGGCAAGATCGATGGCCTGGGCCGTATCGCCGAGCACGCGACCTTCGCCCACGGCGAGCACCAGCGTTGCGGTTTTCACGGATGCAGCGTTGAGGCTCTTTACAACCAGTTCCATAGTTCGCTCCCCAGTAGATCGTGCAATCGGCGCGGTGCCGTGCAAGCCTGGCCGCCAGTGTGCGGTCCAGTGGAAAAGCTGCCAGTTTGAGCCTCTGGCATCCATGCTGACAACCCCGACCTGCGCTGCTGCGCGAGGCCAAGTGACAGGCGCGGCCAATCACAGGATAATGCGCCCACTTTACAGTCGGCTGGCTCAGGCGAACCGGCTATGATCCTGATTGTCCGATTTCCTTGTCTGGCACTTCGCCCCTGACAACCCAGGAGTTTCTGGTTTGATCGTCTTCCGTTATCTGTCTCGCGAGGTCCTGGTGACCTTGAGCGCCGTCAGCGCCGTGCTGCTGGTGATCATCATGAGTGGGCGCTTCATCAAGTACCTGGCCCAGGCGGCCCAGGGCGTACTCGATCCCGGCGTGCTGTTCATGATCATGGGCTTTCGTCTGCCCGGGTTCCTCCAACTGATCCTGCCGCTGGGCCTGTTCCTCGGCATTCTGCTGGCCTATGGCCGGTTGTACCTGGAAAGTGAAATGACCGTGCTGGCCGCCACCGGCATGAGCCAGCAGCGTCTGCTGGCCATGACCATGGCCCCGGCCGGTCTGGTCGCGCTGCTGGTGGCCTGGCTGAGCCTGAGCCTGGCGCCCCAGGGCGTTTCCCAGGTGCAGCAGATCATCAACCAGCAGGACGCCCTGACCGAGTTCGACACCCTGGTTCCGGGCCGTTTCCAGACCCTGCGCGATGGCACCCGGGTGACCTACACCGAGCAGCTGTCCGATGACCGGGTCAAGCTCGACGGTGTGTTCATCTCGGAAAAGCGCTTCAACCAGGACAAGAGCAAGGATCGTCCGCCGACCGTGCTGGTCGCCGAGCGTGGCCACCAGGAAGTGCAGGCCGACGGCAACCGCTACCTGGTGCTGGAAAACGGCTACCGCTACGACGGCAACCCAGGCGAAGCCGGCTACCGCGCGATCAAGTACGACACCTACGGGGTGTTGCTGCCCAAGCCTGAGGTCAATGAAGAGGTGACCGAGCGCGAGGCCATTCCGACCCTGCAACTGTTCGGCGAGGACGGCCTGCGCGAGCGTGCCGAATTGCAGTGGCGTCTGTCGCTGCCGATTCTGGTGTTCATCGTGACTCTGATGGCCGTACCGCTGGCCCGGGTCAACCCGCGTCAGGGGCGCTTCCTCAAGCTGCTGCCGGCGATTCTTCTGTACATGGCCTACCTGACGATGCTGATTTCCGTACGCGGCGCCCTGGAGAAAGGCAAATTGCCGATCGCCCTGGGCATGTGGTGGGTGCACGGCCTGTTCCTGCTCATCGGCCTGGCGCTGATGTACTGGGAGCCACTGCGCCTCAAACGTGCTGCCCGTCGTGCGGAGGTGGCCCGTGGTTAAACTCGATCGCTACATCGGCCAGAGCGTGCTGCTGGCGATTCTTGCGGTACTGGGCATCATCCTCGGCCTGGCCTCGCTGTTCGCCTTCATCGATGAAATGGGCGATCTGAGCAACACCTACACCCTGGGCGATGCCTTGATGTACGTGCTGCTGACCGCGCCTAGACGTGTCTACGACATGCTGCCCATGGCTGCGCTCATTGGCTGCCTGATCGGCCTTGGCAGCCTGGCCAGCAGCAGCGAGCTGACCATCATGCGCGCTGCCGGGGTGTCCATCGGGCGCATCGTCTGGGCGGTCATGAAACCTATGCTGGTGCTGATGCTGGCCGGCGTGCTGATCGGCGAGTACGTCGCCCCGGCAACCGAGAACAAGGCCCAGGCCGACCGCTCGCTGGCTCAGGGTGGCGGCGAGGCGCTGAGTTCCAAGCGCGGCATGTGGCACCGTCAGGGCGAAGAGTACGTGCACATCAACTCGGTACAGCCCAATGGCCTGCTGCTGGGTGTGACGCGTTATCGCTTCAACGACAAGCGCGAGATCATCACCTCAAGCTTCGCCCGACGCGCGACCTACAACGACGATCACTGGATGCTCAATGATGTCAGCACCACTTTCTTCCGTGGCGACCACACCGAAGTGGTGAAGGCCCCTGAAGAACGCTGGGATGTCTCGGTGTCGCCGGAGCTGCTCAACACCGTGGTGCTGGCGCCTGAGTCGCTGTCGATCACAGGCCTGTGGGACTACATCCACTACTTGGCCGACCAGGGCCTGAACAACGCCCGTTACTGGCTGGCGTTCTGGACCAAGGTGCTGCAACCGGCGGTGACCGCTGCGCTGGTGCTGATGGCCATTTCGTTCATCTTCGGCCCGCTGCGTTCGGTGACCCTGGGTCAGCGGGTCTTCACCGGGGTGCTGGTGGGCTTCGTGTTCCGCATTGCCGGTGAGCTGCTGGGGCCCTCCAGCCAGGTCTTTGGCTTCCCGCCGTTGCTCGCCGTGGCGCTACCGGCGCTGGTGTGTGCCGCGGCCGGTCTGTGGTTGTTGCGCAGGGCAGGTTGATGAGCGGCGGGCAGTGCCCAGCGGTACTGCGCGCCACGTTCAACGCTTGAGCTTGGGCACCCTGACCAACTGCGTGTCGGAATACAGGTCGTGCCAGGTGCGCTGGCGTTTGTCGAACAGCGCCCAGAAAAAGCCCAGCCCCAGGCACAGCCATGACGCAATCGACACCACGAAACGCAGCAGTGCCTGCCACAGGCTGATGGCACTGCCATCGGCGTTCTGTACCCGCACCCCCCACACCTGCATGCCCAGCGTCTGCCCGCCATGGGTCCAGAACTTGGCGAAGAAGCCGAACAGCGCGAACAACAGAATCGTCGATAGCAGCGGATCACCGTCCAGCGCGCCGGCATCGGTCAGGGCGCGCATGCGGGTCTCACCGATGATCGCCAGCTGGATCATCTTGTACACGCCGGCGGTGACGATCAGCAGCGCGGTGCACAACAGGAAGTCGTAGAACATGGCGGCCAGTCGGCGGGAAAAGCCGACCGCGGGGAAATCACCCTGGGGGTGCAGTAGAGGCTGGGGCATGCTGGCGACTCCGAGAAACGAAGCCGGTATTCTACGGACAAAAAAAAGCCCCTGCACTTGGCAGGGGCTTTTTATCAGGAGCCGATTACTCGGAGACCTGGACTTTGTCAGCCTGCAGGCCTTTCTGACCTTGCACGGCTTCGAAGGAGACTTTCTGACCTTCTTTCAGGCTCTTGAAGCCGTTGCCTTCGATTGCACGGAAGTGAACGAAGAGGTCGGCACCGCTTTCCGGGGTGATGAAGCCGTAGCCTTTTTCGTCATTGAACCACTTGACGGTACCATTCTGACGCTCTGCCATTGTCTTACTTCCTATGAATCTGAGTTTGGAATAACAGTAGTTTTTACACGATTGAGTGAGTGAAAAACTTACTGGCTGGTTGCAGGAAGTCTGGCATCGAGCGGGTGGTAGCAAAAGGTAGCTACTGGCCCAGGTCACGTTCCACTAAGCGACCCATGCAAACACAGTGAAACGACTCTACGCCAACTCTCGGCGAGAAAACAAGCCCTCACCAACCCCACTATCAGGCGCTTTGCAGAAAAGCGACATAAGTGTCGCAAACGGCGCAGTGCTTGGTCTGGCGCCGTGTTCGGATACCTGCTGCGCTGTTCGAAAGCGAACGGCGCAGCAAGTTGATGGGGTGTTTCAGTTGCGCTGATAACGCGGTGCAACGAAAGGCATTTTACTGACCCGAACCGGAATCGATTTACCCCGTACCAGGGCGAACAGTTCCGTACCCAGTGCAGTGTGTTCGTTATCGATATAGGCCATGGCCATGGGCGCTTCCAGCGACGGGCCAAAACCACCACTGGTAACCTGACCAACTGTCTGACCAGTGGCATCGACCACCTCGGCGCCTTCACGTACTGGCGAACGCGCTTGTACCAGCAGGCCGACCCGCTTGCGCGCCACGCCATCGCGCTGCTGCGCGAACAGCACCTCGGCACCGGGGAAGCCACCCGCGCGGGCGCCATCACTGCGGCGGGCCTTCGATATGGCCCACGACAGGCTGGCCTGCACGGGCGTGGTGGCGCTGTCCATGTCGTGCCCGTACAGGCACAGGCCAGCTTCCAGGCGCAGCGAGTCACGGGCGCCGAGGCCGATGGGCTGTACCTCGGGCTGGCTCAGCAGGTGCCGTGCCAGCGCCTCGGCCGCCGGTGCCGGCACCGAGATTTCAAAACCGTCTTCGCCGGTGTAGCCCGAGCGGCTGAAGATGCAGTGGGCATCGAGCAGCGCCACTGGGCGCACCTGCATGAAGGTCATCTGCGCCACTTCCGGGGCCAGCCGGGCCAGCGCCTCGACAGCGGCAGGGCCCTGCAGGGCCAGCAGCGCGCGCTCTTCGAACAGCGGCAACACTTCACAGTGCGCCTGCAACTGCTCGCGCAGGTAGTCGAGGTCCTGCTGCTTGCAGGCGGCGTTGACCACCAGCAGCAGCTCGTCTTCGGCCAGGCGGGCCACCATCAGGTCATCGAGGATGCCGCCGCGCTCGTTGGTGAACAGCGCATAGCGCTGCAAGCCCTGTGGCAAGTCGATGATATCCACCGGTACCAGGCGCTCCAGCGCCTGCGCCGCCTGCGCGCCGCGCAAGAGAATCTGGCCCATGTGCGAGACGTCGAACAAGCCGGCCTGGGCGCGGGTGTGCAGGTGCTCCTTGAGCACGCCAAGGGGGTATTGCACCGGCATGTCGTATCCGGCGAAAGGGACCATGCGTGCGCCCAGTTCAAGGTGCAAGGCATGCAGCGGTGTGTAGCGCAGTGAATCGGACATCGGAGGTTCCTCGAATCTGGGGAAGGTCGGCCAGCAGCAGGCCGACGACCAGGCCAGGGCTGCCACGGGTGTTGCCGTGGCCAGTCCTGGCGGGCGGGCGATCAGCTCTCTTGGTACAGCTCGATCGGCGGGCAGGCGCAGACCAGGTTGCGGTCGCCATACACGTTGTCGACCCGACCCACCGGCGGCCAGTACTTGCCCTCGACCAGGCTGGGCAGCGGATACACCGCCTGTTCCCGACCATAGCCATGGGGCCACTCGCCGACCAGTTCGGCGGCGGTGTGCGGGGCGTTCTTCAGCGGGTTGTCGTCCTTGTCCAGACGGCCATCTTCGACTGCGCGGATTTCTTCGCGGATCTGGATCATGGCGTCGCAGAAGCGATCGAGCTCCTGTTTCGATTCACTTTCGGTGGGTTCGATCATCAGCGTACCGGCGACCGGGAACGACATGGTCGGGGCATGGAAGCCGAAGTCGATCAGGCGCTTGGCCACGTCATCGACGCTGATGCCGCTGCTGTCTTTGAGCGGGCGCAGATCGAGGATGCATTCGTGGGCCACCAGGCCGTTGCTGCCGGTGTAAAGCACCGGGTAGTGCTGCTCGAGGCGACGGGCAATGTAGTTGGCATTGAGAATGGCCATCTGCGAGGCGCGCTTGAGGCCCGCGCCGCCCATCATGCGAATGTACATCCAGGTGATCGGCAGGATGCTGGCGCTGCCGAAGGGCGCCGCGCACACCGCACCCTCGGTGTGTTCGAGGCTGGCATGGCCTGGCAGGAACGGCGCCAGATGCGCCTTGACGCCAATCGGGCCAACACCGGGGCCGCCGCCGCCATGGGGAATGCAGAAGGTCTTGTGCAGGTTCAGGTGCGACACGTCACCGCCGAACTTGCCCGGTGCGCACAGGCCGACCATGGCATTCATGTTGGCGCCATCGATGTACACCTGGCCGCCGTGGTCATGGATGATCGCGCAGATCTCGCCAATGGCTTCTTCGAACACGCCATGGGTCGACGGGTAGGTGATCATCAGCGCCGCCAGTTGCTCGCGGTGTTGCTGGGCCTTGGCGCGCAGGTCGTCGATGTCGACGTTGCCGCGGGCATCGCAGGCGGTCACCACCACGCGCATGCCGGCCATGTTCGCCGTGGCCGGATTGGTGCCATGGGCCGAGGCCGGAATCAGGCAGATGTTGCGGTGGCTGTCGCCGCGGCTGCGGTGGTAGGCGCGGATCGCCAGCAGGCCGGCGTATTCGCCCTGGGAGCCGGCGTTGGGCTGCAGCGATACGGCGTCGTAGCCGGTGGCAGCGCAGAGCATGGCCTCCAGTTCGCGAGTCAGTTGCAGATAGCCCTGGCTCTGCTCGGTCGGTGCGAACGGGTGCAGGTTGCCGAATTCGGCCCAGGTGACCGGAATCATCTCGCTGGCGGCGTTGAGTTTCATGGTGCACGAACCCAGCGGGATCATGCTGCGGTCCAGGGCCAGGTCCTTGTCGGCCAGCCGGCGCAGGTAGCGCATCAGCTCGGTCTCGCTGTGATAACGCTGGAACACTGAATGTTGCAGGAAGGCCGACTGACGCCGCAGTGCGGCCGGCAGGCGCGACCCGGCGCTGGCCGCTAGCGCGCTGAAATCGGGCGCCGCACGTTCGCCTGCGAACAGCGCCAGCAGCGCCTCGACATCGGCCTGGGAGGTGGTTTCGTCCAGCGATACACCCAACTGCTGGGCATCGATCTGGCGCAGGTTGATGCGCTGTTCACAAGCGCGCTGGTGCAGCGCCGCGGTGTCGGCACCGGTGTGCAGCGTCAGAGTGTCGAAGGCGCTGTCACCGACCAGGGTCAAGCCCAGCTGGGTAAGGCCCTCGGCGAGAATGGCGGTCAGGCCATGAATGCGTTCGGCGATGCGCGTCAGCCCGGCCGGGCCGTGATAAACGGCGTACATGCTGGCGATGTTGGCCAGCAGCACCTGTGCGGTGCAGATGTTCGAGGTGGCTTTCTCGCGGCGGATGTGTTGCTCGCGGGTTTGCATCGCCAGGCGCAGCGCGGTGTTGCCGAAACGGTCGATGGAAACCCCGACCAGCCGCCCCGGCATGTCGCGCTTGAAGCCATCGCGGGTGGCGAAGTAGGCGGCGTGCGGGCCGCCGAAGCCAAGCGGCACGCCGAAGCGCTGGGCGGTGCCGATGGCGACGTCGGCGTCGAACTCACCCGGTGGGGTGAGCAGCGTCAGGGCCAGCAGGTCGGCGGCGACCGCCACCAGCGCGTTGCCCTCGTGCAGGCGCTGCACCAGCTCGCGGTAGTCGAACACCTCGCCATGGCTTGCAGGGTATTGCAGCAAGGCACCGAAGAAGCCCGAGACATCACCCAACTCGGCTTCATCGCCCACCACTACCTCGATGCCCAGCGGCTCGGCACGGGTGCGCAGCACGTCCAGCGTCTGTGGGTGACAATGCACGGAGGCAAAGAAGCGCTGGCTCGCCTTGTTCTTCGACAGGCGCTTGCAGAAGGTCATCGCCTCTGCCGCCGCAGTGGCTTCGTCGAGCAGGGAGGCGTTGCTGATCGGCAGGCCTGTGAGGTCACTGATCAGGGTCTGGAAGTTCAGCAGCGCTTCCAGGCGACCCTGGGAGATTTCCGGCTGATAGGGCGTGTAGGCGGTGTACCAGGCCGGGTTCTCCAGCAGGTTGCGCAGAATCGGTGCGGGGGTATGGCAGTTGTAGTAGCCCTGGCCGATATAGCTCTTGTACAGCTGGTTGTTGCCCGCGATGGCCTTGAGTGCGGCGAGAGCGTCGGCTTCGCTCTGTGCATCGGCGTTGCCGAGCACGCTGGTGCCCTTGATGCTGGCCGGGATCACGGCGTCGCTCATGGCCTCGAGGGAGTCGAAGCCCAGGCTGTCGAGCATGGCCTGCTCGTCGGCGGCATTCGGGCCGATGTGGCGGGCGATGAATTCGTTGGCGGTGCTGAGGTTGAGGGTCATCACGAGGGTCTCAGGCAGTGGCGGCAAGCAGGCGGGCGTAGGCGTCTTCGTCGAGCAGGGCGGCGAGGGCGGCGGGGTCGCTGGGGCGGAAACGGAAGAACCAGCCCTGGCCCAGCGGTTGCTCGTTGACCAGCTCTGGCTGGTCGGCCAGTTGTTGGTTGACTTCCAGCACTTCACCGGTCAATGGCATGTACACGCCGCTGGCGGCCTTCACCGATTCGACCGTGGCCGCCTCGTCGCCTCGATCGTAGTGCTGCAATTCCGGCAACTGCACGTACACCACATCACCCAGCGCTTGCTGGGCGTAGGCGGTGATGCCTACCGTGACGCTTCCGTCGGCCTCGGCGCGCAGCCATTCGTGATCTTCGGTAAAACGCAACTCGCTCATGAAAAGTCCTCGGAATGCAGGAGGTCAGGCGCAGTGTAGTCCCACGCTCTGGAAACTCTTGTCTAGCAAGAACACGGCCAGACGTGGCCAACACCCGTGGTTAGAGGGCTTCATGGGAGTACGTCGAATCCCTGCACTACGTTATCCGTATCGATTTCGATACAGCCAGCCTCGCCTGCGAAGGTTTATACAATCAAAAGGTTATCGGGTAAGGGTCGGGCACGACTGTATCGATATGAATACGATGTATTGAATTTCGTACGGTGCGCTCACGATTCCTACATCGAGCGGTCGGGTTATTTATCCCGGCCGATGCCGTACTTGCGCAGGCGTTGCGCGATGGCGCTGTGCGAGGTTTGCAGGCGCACGGCCAGCTGGCGGGTGGAGGGGTAGCTGGCGTACAGACGCTGCAGCAGGTCGCGTTCGAAGTCGGCGACCGCTCGCTCCAGGCTTGCCACCGCGCCCGGCTGCCCGCTGGCGACCGAAGTGCCGGCAATGTCCAGGTCGCCGATGTCGATCAGTTGCCGCTCACAGATCGCTGCCGCACGAAAGATCACGTTCTGCAACTGGCGTACGTTGCCCGGCCACGGGTTGCCGAGCAGCGCGGCGTGGGTGGCGGTGCTCAGGCGACACGCTGGGCGCTGAATCTGCGTGCAGGCTTGCTCCATGAACACCTGGGCCAGCATGACAATGTCCTGTCCGCGGTCACGCAGTGGCGGGACTTGCAGGTTGAGTACGTTGAGGCGGTAGAACAGGTCTTCACGGAAGCTGCCCTCGGCGACCATCCGTTCAAGGTCGCGGTGGGTTGCGCTGATGATGCGCACATCGACCTTGACCTCGCGGTCGCCGCCGACTCGGCGAAAACTGCCGTCGCTGAGAAAGCGCAGCAGCTTGGCCTGCAAGTACGGCGACATTTCGCCGATCTCGTCGAGGAACACCGTGCCCTTGTTGGCCAGCTCCATCAGCCCCGGCTTGCCGCCGCGCTGGGCGCCGGTGAAGGCACCGGGGGCGTAGCCGAACAGTTCGCTTTCGGCCAGGCTCTCGGGCAGCGCCGCGCAGTTGAGCGCCAAAAACGGCGCCGACTGACGGCTGCTCAGGGCATGGCAGGCGCGTGCCACCAGTTCCTTGCCGGTACCGGTCTCACCGTGCACCAGCAGCGGCGCATCCAGTGCGGCGACCCGCAATGCCCGTGCCTTCAAGGTGCGAATCGCCGGCGATTCCCCGAGCAGCGTATCCAGCCCGTCGGCGGCATCATGGCGCAGCGCCGACAGACGCTGACCCATGCGCGTGGGCGAGTACAGCGTCAGCAGGGCGCCGGCATTGGTGATGGGCGTGGCATCCAGCAGCAGGCTCTGCCCATTGAGCTGCATCTCGCGCATGGGCAGGTGGAAATTGTTGTCCAGCAGCACTTGCAACAGGCCCGGGTCGTTGAACAGCTCGCTGACCGAGCGGCCTGCCGATTCTCGCCCGCACAACGCAATCAGCGCCGGGTTGGCCAGCAGTACCTTGCCCGCGCTGTCCACCGCCAGCACCGGATCGCTCATCGCCGCCAGCAGCGCATCGAGCTGCAGGTGGCGGCGCTGTCCGGGAAGAATGTCGACCACCTCGACCGACTGCACGCCGTGAACATCCAGCAGCGCATCGTGCAGCTCTTCGAGCACCGCGGGGCTCAGGGTCGGAGCATCGATGTAGACGTTCGGCGGCACCATCTCCACCGCATCGAGGTTGAGATGGCGTGCGCCGAGCAGGGCCAGCACTTCCTGAGTGATGCCGACGCGGTCGATGAAGCTGACGTGAATACGCATGGGGTGCCGAAGTCAGGGCCGGGAAAGGCGCCCAGTATGCCTCGCCTGGTGCAGCAACCCCAGCGCTGTCAGGTCAGGTGTTCGGGTTTCATCGGGTCGCCGGACTTGACGTGCAGTTGGGCGCGGATGTCTTCGAACATCAGGTCGTAGAATTTGTGTGAAGAGGCCAGGCTGGTGGCCGACTTGGGCAGGCCGTGACGTTCGGCCAGGCGGGTGACGTGGCGGGCGAAGTCGAAGGCCTGGTCCTTGGCCAGGAAGAAACTGTCGTCCACTGGCTGGTTCTCGATGGTGCCGTGCAGGCGGAAGGTCATGCCCAGGCCTTCCTTGGGGTCCTGGAATACCTCGTAATCGATGCACAGGTCGTAACTGTGGTCGTCCTTGTTCAGCGCGTGGCGTTCGATGTGCAGGTGGCCGGGGTTGAACAGGGTCATGGCGTGCGTCTCCGTCAAGGGTGAAGGTGGGGTCTGGCTCACGCCCACCGCCTTCTACGGTAGACGATGCTGCGCCGACTGGGGCTGATCCACGACAGGGAGCCGCTCGGGGCGCGACCAGATCCACAGATTGCCCAAGGTCATGCCAGCGATGGCGAGAAACACCGGCCAGTGGTGTTCGAGCACGATCAGCATGAGCGCGGCGCAGAACAGCATGCTCAGCGTGGCGCTGACCTTGGCCCGGCGCTGGATGATCTTGCCATTGCGCCAGTTGTGCAGAATCGGACCGAACAGGCGGTGGTTTTCCAGCCAGGCGCTTAGCCGCGGCGAGCTGCGGGTGGCGGCCCAGGCCGCAAGGAGGATGAACTCGGTGGTGGGCAGACCCGGAATGACGATGGCGATCAAGCCGATGCCCAGGCTGACGTAAGCCAGGATCGCGTACAGCAGGCGGGACAGTCGGGAGCGGGCAAGTTGGGTCATGGTCTCACTGCAGGGTCATCCGGCCATGTTGGCATGGCCGGAACGGGTGTTTCAGGCTGATGCGCGATCGTTCGCATAGGCCTGTTCGAGCAGGTGCGTGAAGCGTTCGAACGCAGCCACCGCCGCGCGTTCGGCAGCAGCGTCGTCCTGCGGCGAAAGCTGCAGGGCATCGAGTGCCCGCGTGAACTGCTTCCAACCCTCGGCACGGCCCCCGGCCGGCTCGCCGAGATGACGCGCGCCGAAGCTGTCCGACAGGCCAAGCGCGGCAGCCCGCTTGATCAGAAAGGCAGCGCCCAGTTTGGAGCCTTCCGAAACGAAGATCCAGCCCAGCGCTTCACCCAGGCCTGTCGCCTGCAAGGCGCCCGGCACAGGCTGGGGCAGCGGCATGCCGAGGTCGGCGAGGTCGAGGCGCGCCTGTTCGGCGCGGCAGCGCTGGGGCAGGTCGGGGACGATGGCCAGCAGCCGCGGGTCGCTGTACAGCGGCTGCAGCTCGGCCTGGAACAGGTACTGGGCGACGACGAAGTGGGCGAAGCTTTCTCGGCTGTCGAACGGGGCATGGGATTTGACCAGGGCGTCCAGTGCGCTGTGCGGCGCATGGGTGGCCTGGTTCAGGCGTTGCGAGCGCAGGCTGGCGCGCTCGGCGGTGGGGGCAGTGGTCATGGTCTGTCCTTGTTCATTCAGAGGTCGATTCGGGGCGCTCTATAGAAGACGAAGAAGCCCGGGCATCAGCGTAAAAAAAGCGCCGGGCGCACCTGTGCAGGCGAGCCCGGCGCGGCGGTCGAGGTCAGATATCCCACACCAGGTTGATGGCGAAGTTGCGACCCGGCAGGGTCAGGCGGTCGAGGTTGGCGGGCTGGGTCACCCCGGCCTCGCCCAGGCCGTCGTAGGCGCGCACCGAGTCCCATTGCCAGTACTTCTTGTCGGTCAGGTTGTACAGGCCGGCATTGACGGTCAGGTCATCGGTGAGCTTGTAGAAGCCAGTAAGGTCGAGCACGCCGTAACCGGGTGTGCGGAAGCGGCTGCTGGTGCCGTCGGGGGCAAAGAAGTTGGTGTCGTCGACCCGGTCCTTGCGCTTGACCAGGGTCAAGCTGAGCAGGCCACCGTACTGCGGCTGCTCATAGCCCAGGCCCCATACCGTGGTCAGCGGGTTGATCGAGTTCAGCGGCTGGCCGGTATCGTCGTTGCGTCCGTGCAGGTAGGCCAGCGAGCCTTGTGCATACAGGCCATCGGTTGCGCCGAAGTGGCCGAGATCGATACGGCCCTTGACCTCGCTGCCCTTGATTGTGGCGCGGCGAATGTTGTTGGCCTGGTAGGTGTCGCCCAGCGACGCCGACTGCACGGCGTCTTCGTTGATGAAGTCGCGATACGTGTTGTAGAACACCGCCACGTCGAACTGGCCGGCATCGAAATTGCCGCGCAGGCCCACTTCGAAGCTCTTGCTCTTTTCCGGTTCGAGGTCTGGGTTGCCTTCGACGCGGTAGCCTTCGAGCGGATTATCGAAGCGGCCGTACATCGACTTTGCGGTCGGTGTGCGGAAGCCTTCGGCGTACTGGCCGTAGCCGGTGTAGTGCTCATCGAAGGCGTAG
Source organism: Pseudomonas cremoricolorata DSM 17059 = NBRC 16634 (assembly GCF_000425745.1). GTDB lineage: Bacteria > Pseudomonadota > Gammaproteobacteria > Pseudomonadales > Pseudomonadaceae > Aquipseudomonas > Aquipseudomonas cremoricolorata. The sequence goes on from NZ_KE384442.1 coordinate 136,364, forward strand.
GTGACGCCGAGCTTGGGTGAAACCCGGTGCCAGCGTTTCTCCGAGGCGTCGATGCTGCTCGGCGGGGCGCCGGCGCTGCCTTGCAGGCCACGCAGGAACTCGTCGGTGATGCGCGGCTTCATGTGCGTGTAGTCGTAGCGGGCGCCGGGCAGGAAGGTCCAGTCGTTCCAGCGGATCTCGTCCTGCACGAATAGGCTGTAGGTATTGACGGTGGGGTCGGGGAAATCGCTGACCAGCGCCTGGCCGTCGGTGGGGCGGTCGAAGCCGATGCTCGGGCAGCCGGCGCCGACGGCCAGGCAGGTGCCGGTGCCGCTGCGCGAACCGGTGACCTTCTCGTGCTTGAGGGTGGTGCCGTAGGTCAGCACGTGTTCGGTGTCGGCCAGGCTGAAGGCCTTGTCGAGCTGGGCGTCGAACACGAAGTGGCGGTTCTTGTAGGTGGTGTCGCGGGTGCGCAGCACGGTGCGGCTGAACGGGAAGTAGATTTCCTCGGTGCTCTGGTCGGTCTTGGCGATCTGGTAGTTCAGGCTCCATTTCAGATGGTCGGCCAGGGTGGTGTCCAGGCGCACGTCGTGATCGATGCCGAAGCGCTCGCGGGTGACCGTGTCGTTGGCCAGACGGCTGCGGTACATGCCAAAACCCGCACCGTTGTTGAACGGGCCGCCGACCGCGCTGAGCACGTTCTGGTCGCGGTCATTCTTGAAGCGTTCGTAGGTCAGGCCGAGGCGGGCATCGTCGGCGTAGTCCCAGCCGAGCTTGGCCAGCACGTTGGTGCTGCGCGTGTCTTCGGGGTTGGCTTCGGTGCGCGCCAGGCCGTCGCCGCTGTGCGTGCCGTACGAGGCCTGCTCGTGGCCATTGCGCTGGCTGAGGTGCAGCAGGCCGTCGAACCGGCCTTGGCGGCCAGCCACGGTGGCGGAGGTCAGCCAGCTCTCGTCGGCCGAGCTGTAGCCGGTTTTCAGGCGTGCGCCGACTTCCTTGCCGGGCTTGATGATGTCTTGTGGGTCGAGGGTGAAGTAGCTCACCGCGCCGCCGATGGCATTGCTGCCGTACAGCACCGAGGCCGGGCCGCGGAGGATTTCCACGCGCTTGATGATTTCCGGGTCGACGTAATTGCGCTGGGTCTGGGCGTAGGGGCCGAAGAAGAAGCTGTCGGGGATCGCCACGCCATCGATCTGGGTCAGCACCCGTTCGCCGTCGATGCCGCGGATGTTGTAGCCGTTCAGGCCGCTGCGCTGACCGATGCCGCTGACCGACACCCCCGGTTCATAACGCACCAGGTCGGCGATGCTGTTGACGTTGTCGCGGTCGAGCTGCTCGCGGGTCTGCACGCTGACCGTGCTCGGCACCTGGCTCACATCCTGCGCGCTGCGGGTGGCACTGACAGTCAGTTGCTGCAGGGCGATGCTGTTGTTGCGCGCCGCCGTTTGCCGTTCGATCACCACGTTGCCGCTGCCGATGGTGCGGTAGCTGAGCCCGGTGCCGTGCAGGAGGCGGGTGAGGGCGGCCTCAGGTTTCAGCGAGCCGCGCACCCCTGCCGAGGCAACGCCCTGGGCCAGTTCGGCCGAGAAGCCCACCTGCCAGCCGGTGACCTGGCTGAACGCGTTGAGCGCCGAAACCAGCGGTTGTTGCTCGATGGCGAAGCGGTAGTCACCCATTCGCGGGCTGCTGGCCTGCGCAGGCTCGGCTGCCAGCGTCGGCAGGCTGCAGGTGCCGCCGGCGAGCATCGCCAGGGTCAGCAGAGACAACCGGCCAACCTGGCCGGGCAAGGAAGAAGGGCGTTTGAAACCTGTGGACATCGAAGGCGCTCCCTGTCGCGCGAACGTTATGGGGGCTGATTCTGGTTGAGGAAGAACAAGAATCAGTCGCATTGGCTATAACGAGACGAGGCAGGGTGGGGGAAGACGTAAAAATAGTCGTAAGGGCAGGTTTCAGGCCGTGACGCGGGGGCTGAATCTACACGTCGAGGCGGCTGTTCTGGCGCGTTCGGCTCAGTTCAGAATCACCAGCGATGGATATTCGTGCAGCTGCGCGGAGCTGATCTGCGCCAGTGCGCGCAGGGTTTGCAGGGGTTGGTCGAGGCGGTAGTTGCCGGTCACGGTGAGGCTGTCGAGCGCTGCATTGCGGTTGATGATCAGGCCTGGGTAATAGCGCCTGACCTCGGCCAGCACCTGGCTCAGCGGGCAGTTTTCGAACACCAGGCGACCGTCGACCCAGGCCAGTTCCCTGCGCATGTCCGCGCGTTGGCGCTGGCCAAGGCCGTTGGGGCCGATGCTGATGCTGTCACCGGCGCTCAGGCGGATGCGGTCGCTGGCGGCCTGGACATCGACATCACCGCGTTGCACACGGACCTGGGCCTGGCCATCGAGGTAGCGCACGGCGAAGTCGGTGTCGTGTGCCTGCGCGCGCAGCGGCCCGGCCTGCACCTCCAGTGCTGGCTCGGAGCCCTTGGCGACCTGAAAGTACGCCTCGCCCTGTAGCAGGCGGGCGATGCGTCGCCCGTCGCGCATGTCGTTGGCCAGTGCGCTGTCGGTGTTGAGCAGAACATTGGCGCGCTCGTCCAGGTGCAGGCGCTGACGTTCGCCGACCTGGGTCAGATGGTCGGCTTGCAGGCGCATGGGCAAATTGCCCACGGTGAACACGCCCACCAGCAGCAGCGCGGCGGTGGCCAGCGGTTTCCAGTGACGACGCAGGCGTGCGCTGAAACCCTTGCGCTGGCGTTGCTGCAACTGCCCGGCCACCTGGCGCAACGGCGCACCGTTCCACAGCGCTTCGGCTTGCAGGTACGCCGCGGCGTTTTCCTCGGCCTCACCCAGCCATGCGGCGAAGGCGCGCTCGTCGTCTTCACTGGCGCATTGCAGGCGCACCAGCCAGTCCAGCGCCTGTTCGCGGGCGCGGGTATGTGCCTGGTTGGCAGGGGAGTCGGCAGCGGGGTGGTCGGTCACGGAACATCCTGGCGCAGAAGGGATCGGGCGATGATCAAGGCTGGCCGAGCCTGTGGCAAGGTGTTGCATCGATGCAGTGTTTCATTGCAGACGGTCGGCCACGCCCAGGCAGATCGCCATGATTAGCTTCAGCTCTTTCTGCACGGTGCTGGCCGAGACGCCCAACTGCTCGGCGATTTCCAGATAGCTGGCGCCATGCACCCGACTGAGAATGAATATGCGCTGCTGACGCTGGCTGAGTTGCCCGAGGCTGACGCTCAGGTGCCTGAGCAATTGCTCGGCATGGGCGGCGTCCTCGCTGCTGCTGGCCGGGGCGGCGACGCTGTGCAGCACTTGTTCGGGCACGTCCTCGAAGGTGCGCTCGCGCACGCGGCGGGCGCGCAGGTGGTCGAGCGCCAGGTTGCGCGCGGTCTGGAACACGAAAGGTTCCAGGTGCGCCACCGGTCGCTCGCTCAGCGCGCGGGTGACCCGCAGGTAGGTTTCCTGCAGCAGGTCTTCGGCGGTGCTGGGGTTGCCGACCATGCGCTGCAAGGTGCGCAGCAGCACCACGCGCTGGCTGACGAAGAGGGCGTTGAACCGGGACTGACTCACAGGGAAACCTGAGCGAAGGAAAGTTATTGATAATGCGTATCATCTTCCTCTTTGGTCAAGCCGGCAAATGTCAGCGATTGCAAAGCCGTGCCAGCCCCCGGGGCCGCCAGGCAGCCCCGTGCGTGCGCAACAGTCACTGCGCCTTGAACAGCGCTCGGCAGGTGTCGAGCATGCGGTTGGAGAAGCCCCATTCGTTGTCGTACCAGGCCAGCACCTTGAGCATGCGCCCGTTGCTGCGGGTGTGATTGGCATCGAAAATCGACGACAGCGGGTTGTGGTTGAAGTCGCACGACACCAGCGGCAGTGCGTTGTAACCGAGTACCGGCGAATGCCGCGCCGCTTCCTCGAACAGCTGGTTGACCGTTTCGCGGCTGGCTTCGCGTTGCAGGTTGACCGTCAGGTCGACCAGCGAAACGTTGATCACCGGCACCCGCACCGCCATGCCGGTCAGCTTGCCGGCCAGCTCCGGCAGCACCAGGCCCACGGCTTCGGCCGCGCCGGTCTTGCTCGGGATCATCGACTGGGTGGCCGAACGCGCTCGGTAAGGGTCGCTGTGGTACATGTCGCTGAGCACCTGGTCGTTGGTGTAGGCGTGGATGGTGGTCATCAGGCCCTGTTCGATGCCGAATTCTCGTTGCAGCACCTGGGCGACCGGGGCCAGGCAGTTGGTGGTGCAGGAGGCGTTGGAAATCACCTGGTGCGAGGCGCGCAACTGGTCGTGGTTGACGCCGTACACCACCGTGGCGTCGGCGCCCTTGGCCGGCGCCGAGATGATCACCTTGCCGGCGCCGGCGCTCAGGTGCGCGGCGGCCTTGGCGCGGTCGGTGAACAGCCCGGTGCATTCGAACACCACATCCACCGCATTGGCCTTCCACGGCAGCTCGGCCGGGTTGCGGATGGCGCTGACGGCGATGCGGTCGCCATTGACGATCAGGCTTTCGTGGTCGGTCTCGATCTGCGCATCGAAGGTGCCATGCACGCTGTCGTACTTGAGCAGGTGCGCGTTCATGGCGCTGTCGCCCAGGTCGTTGATGGCGACCACCTGCAGGTCGTGGCGATAGTCCTGGGTGTACAGGGCACGAAGCACGTTGCGTCCGATGCGGCCGAATCCATTGATGGCGATGCGAATGGTCATGGCGATACCTCTGGCAGTCTGGAGAAGCCTGTGGCACAAAGAGCCGCTTCACTGAAACGGTTTTGTTGTTGGAATTACAAGATTATTCGCTAACAGATAGAAAACAACCCTTTTTGGTGGCAATATTTTGTTTAAACATACAACGAGCGCTCCGGGTACCCTTTCCCGCTGTGATGGTAGGCTCTTGCTGAGCCTAGGTCGCCGCGCGAACCAGGGCGAACTGCCCGCCGAGAGCGCCCTTACCGCAAGCCTGGAGTCCAGTACATGCACCCGCGCATCCTTGAGGTTACTCAGCGGCTGATCGAACGCAGCCGCGCCACCCGTGAACGCTACCTGCAGCTGATTCACGGCGCGGCCAGTGCCGGGCCCATGCGCGCCAGCCTGCAGTGCGCCAACTTCGCCCATGGCGTGGCCGGTTGCGGCGCCGACGACAAACAGACCCTGCGCCTGATGAACGCCGCCAACGTCGCCATCGTCTCGGCCTACAACGACATGCTCTCGGCGCATCAGCCCTACCAGCACTTCCCTGAACAGATCAAACAGGCCCTGCGTGACATTGGTTCGGTCGGCCAGTTCGCCGGTGGCGTGCCGGCCATGTGCGACGGTGTCACCCAGGGCGAGCCGGGCATGGAACTGGCCATCGCCAGCCGCGAAGTGATTGCCATGTCCACCGCCATCGCCCTGTCGCACAACATGTTCGATGCCGCGCTGATGCTCGGCATCTGCGACAAGATCGTTCCCGGGCTGATGATGGGCGCGCTGCGTTTCGGCCATCTGCCGACCGTGTTCGTGCCCGGTGGGCCGATGGTTTCGGGCATTTCCAACAAGGAAAAGGCCGACGTTCGCCAGCGCTATGCCGAAGGCAAGGCCAGCCGCGAAGAGCTGCTCGAATCGGAAATGAAGTCGTACCACGGCCCCGGCACCTGCACCTTCTACGGCACCGCCAACACCAACCAGCTGGTGATGGAAGTGATGGGCCTGCACTTGCCTGGCGCCTCGTTCGTCAACCCGTATACGCCGCTGCGCGATGCGCTGACCGCCGAAGCCGCCCGCCAGGTAACCCGCATGACCAAAGCCAGCGGCCAGTTCATGCCGATAGGCGAAATCGTCGACGAGAAGTCGCTGGTCAACTCCATCGTCGCCTTGCACGCCACCGGCGGTTCGACCAACCACACCCTGCACATGCCGGCCATCGCCCAGGCCGCCGGTATCCAGCTGACCTGGCAGGACATGGCCGATCTCTCCGAGGTGGTGCCGACGCTGTCGCACGTCTACCCCAACGGCAAAGCCGACATCAACCACTTCCAGGCCAGCGGCGGCATGGCCTTCCTGATTCGCGAACTGCTCGATGCAGGCCTGTTGCACGAAGACGTCAACACCGTCGCCGGGCCGGGCCTGCGCCGCTACACCCAGGAGCCGTTCCTCGAAGACGGCCAACTGGTGTGGCGCGAAGGCCCGGCGCAGAGCCTGGATGAGTCGATCCTGCGCCCGGTGGCGCGGCCGTTCTCGCCCGAGGGTGGGCTGCGGGTGATGAACGGCAACCTGGGTCGTGGCGTGATGAAAGTCTCGGCCGTGGCCCGCGAGCATCAGGTGGTCGAAGCCCCGGCACGCATCTTCCACGATCAACAATCGCTGGCCGATGCCTTCAAGGCTGGCGAGCTGGAGCGTGATTTCGTCGCCGTGGTGCGTTTCCAGGGGCCGCGCTGCAACGGCATGCCTGAGCTGCACAAGCTGACCCCCTTCCTCGGCGTATTGCAGGACCGCGGCTTCAAGGTGGCGCTGGTGACCGACGGGCGCATGTCCGGTGCCTCGGGCAAGATTCCCGCAGCCATTCACGTGTGCCCCGAGGCATATGATGGCGGCCCGCTGGCACGGCTGCGCGATGGTGATATGGTGCGCGTCGACGGCGTCGAAGGCACGCTGCAGGTGCTGATCTCGGCCGAGGAACTGGCCAGCCGCGACCTGCCCCCCGCACCCCAGGGCAACGACCTGGGCTGCGGACGCGAGCTGTTCGGCTTCATGCGCGTCGCCTTCAGCTCGGCCGAGCAGGGCGCCAGCGCCTTTACTGCGGATTTGGAGAAGCTTGGATGAAGGACTTGCTGGTCGGCGACATCGGTGGCACCAACGCACGCTTCGCCCTGTGGCGAGACAACCAGCTGCACGCCGTGGAGGTGTTCGCCACCGCCGACTACAGCGGCCCGGAACAGGCCATCGAGCATTATCTGGCCGACCAGGGCGTGGCCCTGGGCGAAGTGAGTGCGGCCTGCCTGGCCGTGGCCGGGCCGGTGGATGGCGACGAGTTCCAGTTCACCAACAATCAATGGCACCTCAGCCAACGCGCGTTCTGCAAGCATTTGCAGATCGACCGGCTGCTGCTGGTCAACGATTTCACCGCCATGGCTTTGGGCATGACGCGGCTCAAGGCCGACGAATACATCGAGGTCTGCGCGGGTGACGCCGACGCCGCCCGGCCGGCGCTGGTCATCGGCCCTGGCACCGGGCTGGGCGTGGGCTGCCTGCTGCGCCAGGGCGAGCGGCGCTGGCTGGCGCTGCCGGGGGAGGGCGGTCATGTCGACCTGCCGGTGGGCAATGCCCGCGAGGCAGCGATTCACCAGCAAATGCATGGGCAGATCGGCCATGTCAGTGCCGAAACCGTGCTCAGTGGTGGCGGCCTGCTGCGGCTGTACCAGGCCATGTGCGCGCTGGACGGCGACGTGCCACGGCACAAGACCCCAGCGCAGATCACCGATGCGGCACTGGCCGGTGAGCCGCGCGCTGCCGCAGTGATCGAGCAATTCTGTCGTTTTCTCGGGCGGGTGGCCGGCAACAACGTGCTCACCCTCGGCGCGCGCGGTGGTGTGTATATCGCCGGCGGCGTGATTCCGCGCTTCGCCGAGCTGTTCCTGCGCAGCGGCTTTCGCACCAGCTTCACCGACAAAGGCTGCATGAGCGACTACTTCGCTGGCATCCCGGTGTGGCTGGTGACTGCCGAGTTGTCGGGTCTGCTGGGCGCCGGTGTGGCGCTGGAGCAGGCGCTGCACGACTGAGCCATGGCCCAGCCGCCGCAGAGCGGCGGGCCAGCACACTTAAGGACCCCATCTTGAGCACTGTCAGCAAGTCGATCCTGATGGTCGATGACGACCACGATATCTGTGAGCTGCTGCAAACCTACCTCAGCCGCGCCGGTTTTCAGGTGCGTGCCGAGCGTGATGGCCGCAGCTTTCGCCAGGCCCTCGAAGCGCAGCCCTACGACCTGGCGATCCTCGATGTGATGCTGCCCGACGAAGATGGCTTCAGCCTGTGCCGCTGGGTGCGCCAGCACCCGCAGCATGCGCGCATGCCGATCATCATGCTCACCGCCAGCTCCGACGAAACCGATCGGGTGATCGGCCTTGAGCTTGGCGCCGACGACTACATGGGCAAGCCCTTCGGCCCGCGCGAACTGCTGGCACGGATCAAAGCCCTGCTGCGCCGCACCGAGTTCGCCCAGGCGCAGCCGGGCAACGCGGTGCTCGGCTTCGATGACTGGCGCCTCGATACCACCAGCCACCGGCTGTACCACCGTGATGGGGAAGAAGTGATTCTGACCGGCGCCGATTTCGCCTTGCTCAAGCTGTTCCTCGATCATCCGCAGCAGATTCTCGACCGCGACACCATCGGCAACGCCACCCGAGGTCGCGAGCCGATGCCGCTGGACCGCATCGTCGACATGGCGGTCAGCCGCCTGCGTCAACGCCTGCGCGACACGGAAAAACCCCCGCGACTGATCCGCACCGTGCGTGGCAGCGGCTACCTGCTGGCGACCCATGTCCGCCCGGTCGGCTGAGCCGCGCTGGCGCCTGCTGCCGCGCTCGTTGCTGGGACGCATGCTGCTGCTGACCCTGCTGGTGGTGCTGCTGGCCCAGGGGCTCTCTAGCCTGATCTGGGTGGCGCAACTGCGCGCCAGCCAGATCCAGGGCTTGCAGGCCAGTGCCGGCAGCCTGGCCCATTCGATGAGCGCCAGCGTCAGTTACTTCCGCTCGCTGCCGGTGGCGTATCGGCCGATGGTGCTCGATCAACTGCGCAGCATGGGCGGCACGCGCTTTTTCGTTTCGCTCAACGACAAGCCCCTGGACATGCCCAGCCTGCCGCTGACCGCGCGCAAAAAGGCGGTGATCGAGGTGTTCGACGAGGTGCTGCACGAGCGCCTGGGCAAGCAGATGGACATCAGCGTGGCCTTCGTCAGCCCGCAGGAGCTGCGCCTGTTCAACAGCGGCCTGAAGCTCGATGAACTGCCGCGCTCGTGGGCGCATTATTCGCTGACCCTGGAGCCGCTCAATCCACCGGTGCTGGTGACGCAGATCCGCCTGGGTGAACACGAATGGCTGTACATCGCCTCGCTGATGCCCGAGCCCTACACCAGCCTTGAAGCCGAGCGCCTGCCGCGCCAGCAGATCGGCTTCATTGCGCTGACCACCGCCTTGCTGTTGCTGTTCATCGGCCTGCTGGTGCATTGGCAGACCCGCCCGCTCAAGCGCCTGGCGCATGCTGCGCGTGATCTGTCGCTGGGCGCCGATGTGGCGCCGCTGGCAGCCGGCGGCGGCAGTGAAGTGGTTGAAGTCAGCCGTGCCTTCAACAGCATGCGCGAGCGCATCAGCCGCTACCTGACCGAGCGCAGCCAGCTGTTCAGCGCCATTTCCCACGACCTGCGCACGCCCATCACCCGCCTGCGGCTGCGCGTCGAGCTGCTCGAAGACGAACAGGCGCAGCGTACCTTCAACCGCGACCTCGACGAGCTGGAACTGCTGGTCAAAGGCGCCCTGCAATGCGTCAAGGACACCGACATCCACGAGAACATCGAGCCGATCGACCTCAATCAGGTGCTGGAAATGCTCGCCGAACCTTACCTGCGCGATGGCCGCATCACCCTCGAAGGGCGTGCCATTGCGCCCTACCTGGGCAAGTCGCTGGCGCTGCGCCGCTGCATCGGCAACCTCATCGACAACGCGATCAAATACGGCGAGCGTGCGCACCTGCGCATCCTCGACAGCGCCAGCGGTTTCGTCCTGCAGGTCGACGACCAGGGCCCTGGCGTACCGCAGCAGCAGCTCGAGCACGTCTTCGAGCCGCACTTTCGCCTGGCCGGGCAACAGCAGGGCTACGGCCTGGGCCTGGGCATCGCGCGCAACATCGCCCACAGCCACGGCGGCGAAGTCAGCCTGCTCAACCTGCGCCAGGGCGGCTTGCGGGTCACCCTGAGCCTGCCGCGTGGACAGCCCTGAGGGCCAATGTCACCAGTTGGTGACAATCGCGCATCGCTTCGTTACCTGCCGCCCTCGGTCGCCTGTTTAGACTCCGATCCACGCGCAAGCACATGACTTGCCTTGCATAACAACAAAAAAGGTTGACCCGCATGAATGCCATCACTCGCCTGGCTACTGCTGTTTCCCTCGCCTGCGCTCTGCCCCTGAGCGCCGTGGCTGCCGACAACGGCACCGTCGAAGTCCTGCACTGGTGGACCTCGGGCGGTGAAGCGGCGGCCGTACAAACCCTCAAGCAACAAATCGAAAAAGACGGTTTCACCTGGAAGGACAACGCCGTCGCCGGTGGCGGTGGTGCTGCGGCCATGACCGTGCTGAAAAGCCGCGCCGTGGCTGGCAACCCGCCTGCCGCCGCGCAGATCAAAGGCCCGGACATCCAGGAGTGGGGCGCCCTTGGCCTGCTCACCGAGCTGGACGAAGTGGCCAGCGCCAACCACTGGGATCAACTCCTGCCGGCCAAGCTCACGCCGATCTGGAAATACGACGGTCACTACGTCGCCGTGCCGGTGAACATCCATCGGGTCAACTGGCTGTGGATCAACCCGCAGGTGTTCGAGAAGGCCGGGGCCAAGGTGCCGGAAACCCTCGACGAGCTGTTCGCCGCCGCCGACAAGCTCAAGGCTGCCGGCTTCCAGCCACTGGCCCACGGTGGCCAGCCCTGGCAGGACAGCACCGTGTTCGAAAGCCTGGTGCTGAGCGTGCTCGGCCCGCAGGGCTATCACAAGGCCTTCGTGGAACTAGACGAGCAGACCCTTACCGGCGCCAAGATGATCGAGACCTTCCAGGCCTTGCAGCGTCTGGCCGGCTACATGGATCCGAACCGCGCCGGGCGTGACTGGAACATCGCCGCTGCCGAGGTCATCACCGGCAAGGCCGGCATGCAGATCATGGGCGACTGGGCCAAGAGCGAATGGACCGCCGCGCACAAGGTCGCTGGCAGCGACTACCAGTGCGTGCCATTCCCCGGCACCCAGGGTAGCTTCACCTACAACATCGACTCGCTGGCGATGTTCAAGCTGAGCAACGCCAACGACATCAAGGCGCAGAACGACCTGGCCAAGGTGGCGCTGGAAAAACCCTTCCAGACCGCCTTCAACCAGAACAAAGGCTCGCTGCCGGTGCGCCAGGACATGGACATGAGCCAGTTCGACGCCTGCACCCAGCGCTCGGCCAAGGACTTTGCCGAGGCCAGCAAGGGCGACGGCCTGCAGCCGAGCATGGCGCACAACATGGCCTCGTCGCTGGCGGTGCAGGGCGCCATCTTCGATGTGGTCAGCAATTTCCTCAACGACCCCAAGGCCGACCCCGCCAAGGCGGCCAAACAGCTGAGCGCGGCGATCAAGGCCTCACGCTGACGGCTACTGGCCGGGCCTCGCGCCCGGCCTGCCTCTCCCTTTCCAATCATTTCCTGGGGATCACTCCATGAATACTGCGACCGCGCGCCTGCGGGCCTCGCCCCTGGACGCCTTGCAGCGCTGGCTGCCCAAGCTGGTGCTGGCGCCAAGCATGCTCATCGTGCTGGTGGGTTTCTACGGCTACATCGGCTGGACCCTGGTGCTGTCCTTCACCCAGTCGACGTTCATGCCCAACTACCGCTGGGCCGGGCTTACCCAGTACCTGAAGTTGCTCGACAACGACCGCTGGTGGGTGGCGAGCAAGAACCTGGCGGTGTTCGGTGGCCTGTTCATCGGCATCAGCCTGGTGCTCGGCGTGCTGCTGGCGGTGCTGCTCGACCAGCGCATTCGCCGCGAAGGCTTCATTCGCACCATCTACCTGTACCCGATGGCGCTGTCGATGATCGTCACCGGCACCGCCTGGAAATGGCTGCTCAACCCGGGCCTGGGCCTGGACAAACTGCTGCGCGACTGGGGCTGGGAAGGTTTTCGCTTCGACTGGCTGGTCGACCCGGAGCGGGTCGTCTACTGCTTGGTGATCGCCGCCGTGTGGCAGGCCTCGGGCTTCGTCATGGCGTTGTTCCTGGCCGGCCTGCGTGGGGTCGACCCGTCGATCATCCGCGCCGCCCAGGTCGACGGCGCCAGCCTGCCGCGCATCTACCTGCGCATCGTCCTGCCGAGCCTGCGCCCGGTGTTCTTCAGCGCGGTGATGATCCTCGCCCACATCGCCATCAAGAGCTTCGACCTGGTAGCGGCGATGACCGCAGGCGGGCCGGGCTATGCCTCTGACCTGCCGGCGATGTTCATGTACAGCTTCACCTTCAGCCGTGGACAGATGGGCATGGGTTCGGCCAGCGCCATTCTCATGCTCGGGGCGATTCTGGCGATCCTCGTGCCGTACCTGTATTCCGAACTGAGGAACAAGCGCCATGAATAGCCATCGTCTGCGTTGGTTTTCCCCAAGCCGCCTGGCCATCCACGGCACCTTGCTGGTGGCCTGTGCGGTGTACCTGATTCCCCTGCTGGTGATGCTGCTGACCAGCTTCAAATCGCCGGACGACATCCGCACCGGCAACCTGTTGAGCTGGCCCGAGGTGGTGACCGGCATCGGCTGGTTCAAGGCTTGGGACAGTGTCGGCGGCTACTTCTGGAACTCGGTGAAGATCACCGTGCCGGCGGTCCTGGCCTCGACGCTGATCGGTGCGCTGAACGGCTACGTGCTGTCGATGTGGCGCTTCCGTGGCTCGCAGCTGTTCTTCGGCCTGCTGCTGTTCGGCTGCTTCCTGCCGTTCCAGACCGTGCTGCTGCCGGCCTCGTTCACCCTCGGCAAGCTGGGCCTGGCCAGCACTACCACGGGGCTGGTGCTGGTGCACATCGTCTACGGCTTGGCTTTCACCACGCTGTTCTTCCGCAATTACTACTGCAGCGTGCCGCAGGCCCTGGTGCAGGCGGCGCGGCTCGATGGCGCCGGGTTCTTCACGATCTTCGGACGCATCCTGCTGCCGATGTCGTTGCCGATCATCATGGTCTGCCTGATCTGGCAGTTCACCCAGATCTGGAACGACTTTCTCTTCGGCGTGGTGTTCGCCAGCGGCGACGCCCAGCCGATCACGGTGGCGCTGAACAACCTGGTCAACACCAGCACCGGGGTCAAGGAATACAACGTCGACATGGCGGCGGCGATGATCGCGGGGCTTCCGACCCTGCTGGTCTACGTCGTGGCCGGCAAATATTTCCTGCGCGGCCTCACCGCCGGCGCAGTCAAGGGGTGACACATGGCACGTCTGGAACTTCGCAACGTCAACAAACGCTACGGCAGCGGCCTGCCGGACACCCTCAAGTCGATCGACCTGGCCATCGATTCAGGCGAGTTCCTGATTCTGGTCGGGCCGTCGGGTTGCGGTAAGTCGACTCTGATGAACTGCATCGCCGGCCTGGAAGAAATCAGCGGCGGCGAGATTCTGGTCGACGGCGTCGACATCAGCGGCATGAGCCCCAAGGACCGTGACATCGCCATGGTGTTTCAGTCCTACGCGCTGTATCCGACCATGAGCGTGCGCGACAACATTGCCTTCGGCCTGAAGATTCGCAAGCTGCCGCAGGCGGCCATCGACGAAGAGGTGGCGCGGGTCGCCCGGCTGCTGCAGATCGAGCACTTGCTCGGGCGCAAGCCAGCGCAGCTTTCCGGCGGGCAGCAGCAGCGCGTGGCGATGGGCCGCGCCCTGGCCCGTCGGCCGCGTATCTACCTGTTCGACGAACCGCTGTCGAACCTCGACGCCAAGTTGCGGGTAGAGATGCGCACCGAAATCAAGCTCATGCACCAGCGCCTGAAAACCACCACGGTCTACGTCACCCACGACCAGATCGAGGCCATGACCCTGGGCGACAAGGTTGCGGTGATGAAGGACGGTATCGTCCAGCAGTTCGGCACCCCGCAGCAGATCTACAACGACCCGGCCAACCAGTTCGTCGCCAGCTTCATCGGTTCGCCGCCGATGAACTTCATTCCCGCGCAACTGGTGCGTCAGGAAGGGCAAACGATGGCCCTGCTCGACAGCGGTCAGGAACGTTGTGCATTGCCCGTGACGGCGGGTGAGGAATGGCTCGGGCGCGAAGTGATTCTCGGCATCCGCCCGGAACAGATCATCCAGGGCTCGGCCCAGGGCAATGGCCTGCCGGCGATCACCGCACAGGTGGAAGTCACCGAGCCCACCGGGCCTGACCTGCTGGTGTTCGTCACCCTCAACGGCACCAAGGTCTGCTGCCGTCTGGCGCCGGATGTGCGCTGCCAGATCGGCGACAGCCTGCGCCTGCAACTGGACCCGGCGCGGGTCCTGCTATTCGACGCAGGCACTGGCGAGCGGCTCGATCGCGCCGCCGTCGCCCCCCAGCACGAGCACGTCGCGTGATTGCCCGCGGCGCCAATCGTCTGAATAACAACAACAGAAGGACGCAATGCAATGGATCATCGCAAGCACATCACCACCTTCGGCTCGCTGGCCGTCCTGGCGCTGCTCGGCAACGGCGCGGCGCAGGCTGCCGACGCCTTTGCCAGCGACTCGAAATGGATGACCGGGGACTGGGGCGGCACGCGTACCGCGCTGCTCGACCAAGGCTATGACTTCACCCTCGACTACGTCGGCGAGGTCGCCAGCAACCTGCGCGGCGGCTACAACCACGACCGTACCGCGCGCTACAGCGACCAGTTCGCCCTCGGCGCGCACCTCGACCTGGAGAAAATATTCGGCTGGCACGACGCCGAGTTCAAGCTGGCGATCACCGAGCGCAGTGGCCGCAACCTGTCCAACGACCGCATCAGCGATCCGCGTGCCGGGCAGTTCAGCTCGGTGCAGGAAGTCTGGGGGCGCGGGCAGACCTGGCGGCTGACCCAGCTGTGGCTCAAGCAGACCTACTTCGATGGCGCGCTGGATGTGAAATTCGGCCAGTACGGCCCGGGCGAGGAGTTCAACAGCTTCCCCTGTGACTTCCAGAACCTGGCCTTCTGCGGTTCGCAGGTGGGTAACTGGGTCGGCGGCATCTGGTACAACTGGCCGGTCAGCCAGTGGGCGCTGCGGGTCAAGTACAACCTCACGCCAGAGCTGTTCGTGCAGGTCGGCGCGTTCGAGCAGAACCCCTCGAACCTCGAGACCGGCAATGGCTTCAAGCTCAGCGGCAGCGGCACCAAGGGCGCGATCGTGCCGGTCGAGGCGGTGTGGTCACCGAAGGTCAACGGCCTGCCCGGCGAATACCGCCTGGGTTACTACTACAGCACGGCCAAGGCCGAGGACGTCTACGAAGATGTCAATGGCAACCCCCAGGGCGTGACCGGCAGCGGCTTCCGTTCACATTCGAGCAAGCACGGCTGGTGGGTGGTGGCGCGTCAGCAAGTCACCGCGCACGGCGGCGATGCCAGCCGCGGGCTGAACCTGTTCGCCAACTTCACCGTGCACGACAAGGCCACCAACGTGGTCGACAACTACCAGCAGGTGGGGATGGTCTACAAAGGCGCCTTCGACGCCCGGCCCAAGGATGACATCGGCTTCGGCGTGGCGCGCATCCACGTCAACGACGACGTACGCAAGCGCGCGGCCCAGCTCAATGCCCAGCGCGGAATTGATGATTACGACAATCCAGCGTTCCTGCCACTGCAACGCACCGAGTACAACGCCGAGCTCTACTACGGCTTCCACGTCACCAACTGGCTGACCGTGCGGCCGAACCTGCAGTACATCAAGAGCCCGGGCGCGGTGGATGAAGTGGACAACGCATTGGTCGCCGGGGTGAAGATTCAGTCGTCATTCTGAGGGCGCTTGTTGTAAATTTACGCACTTCTTGCAGCCGCACTGCGGTTGATCGTGACGGAGCGCCGTCTGCCACGGCGCTCCGTCACCTGAGCGACCCAACGACAACAAGAGCTTCAGGCCCATGCCCGACCATCCGCTTCACTGCCTGTTCAGCCCCGAGCGGGCCAGGCCGACCTTCGACTGGCAGCGTCATCAGCAACGCGACGTGCTGGTCATCGAGCATCCCGTGTGCCAGGCGGTGTTCGCCCGCCAGGGTGCGCAACTGCTGCATTTCCAGCCCACCGGCGAGCGTCCGTGGCTGTGGTGCGCCGAGCAGTGGCCGCATGTCGGGGCCATTCGCGGCGGCGTGCCGGTGTGCTGGCCGTGGTATGGCCGGCATCCCAGCGAAGACCTGTGGCCGACCCACGGCTGGGCGCGTCTGCTCGACTGGCAACTGATCGACAGTGCTGAGGATGCCCAGGGCGTGACCTTGCACTGGCGCCTGCAACTGTGCGACTGGCAGGTCGATTTGCACGCGCGGCTGACCAGCACCCTGGAACTGACCCTCACCACCGAGCACCAGGACAGCGAAACCTGTCAGCTGAGCCATGCGCTGCTGGCTTACTGGCGTATTGGTCACGTGGCAAAGACAGCGCTGTCTGGGCTGGAAAACGTCGAAGGCTATGACCAGATGAATCGCGTTCCTTGCCGTCAGACCAACCCGTTCAACATCGCCGATGGTTGCCAACGGGTGTATCCCGGCAGCGCCGCCGTGCAGGTGCAGGACGCTGCCTGGCAGCGGGCGCTGTGCATCGATACCAGCGACAGCGACGACACTGTGGTCTGGCATCCGGGCAGTCGGCCATTGGTGGGGGTGACGGGGCGTGAGGCGCGCGGTTTCGTCTGTGTCGAAGCCGCCAGCGGCTGCAACGCGGCGCTGAGCCTGGCGCCGGGTGAGCAGGCGCAACTGCGCCTGCAGGCACATCGGCTCAGTTGAGCAGATCGTCTTCGATGGGGTAGCGGCTGGCGTTGAGGCTTTCCTTGATCTTGCGCAGGTGCGGCTGGAAGTCGACGCCGCGGCGCAGGGTCATGCCGGTGGCCAGCACATCGAGCACGGTGAGCTGAATGATCCGCGAGGTCATCGGCATGTAGATGTCGGTGTCTTCGGGCAGCGGGATGTGCAGGCTCAGGCTGCACGCCTCGGCCAGCGGCGAGCCGGCGGCGGTCAGGCCCAGCACCGAAGCACCGTTGGCCCGCGCCAGGCGCGCCACTTCGACCAGCTCGCGCGTGCGTCCGGTGTAGGAAATGATCACGAACAGGTCACCGGTGTGCGCCACCGACGCCAGCATGCGCTGCATCAGCACATCGGCGTGGGCCGAGACCGCCAGGTTGAAGCGGAAGAACTTGTGCTGCGCATCCAGCGCCACCGGCGCTGAGGCGCCGAGGCCGAAGAAGTGGATCTGCCGGGCCTGGATCATCATGTCGACGGCGCGGCTGATCTGTTGTGGGTCGATCTGCTGGCAGGCGCTGTCCAGCGAGGCGATGGCACTGCCGAAGATCTTCTGTGTGTAGGCCGCCGGATCGTCGTCGGCTTCCACCGCACGGCTGACGTAGGCAGCGCCACTGGCCAGGCTCTGCGCCAGTTGCAGTTTCAGTTCCGGATAGCCACTGACGCCGAACGAGCGGCAGAAGCGGTTGACCGTCGGCTCGCTGACCTTGGCCGCCTGGGCCAGTGCGGCGATGCTGAAGCGGGTGGCCTGTTGCGGGTTGAGCAGGATCACCTCGGCGACCTTGCGTTCGGCTTTGTTCAGTTCGTCGAGGCGGCCTTGGATTTGTTCCAGGAGGTTTCGCGCGCGGTCCATGGGGTGTCCTTGGGTCGATAAGACAGCCGGCTGTCTGGGCAGCAGGCTTTTTGCAATGGTGTCTATCCTACTGTCGCGCTGTGGGACGCACCACATATCCGTGGGAATACCGATCAATGTTGTTAGATTTACTACATTGATCCTTGAAAATCAGTTTTGAACGCGGTATTTCTAGCCTAACTCGATAAAAGAACCACATTATGCCTGCCATCTCTGTTGAACCCTGCACCCTCGCGGTGTTCGGTGCCCTGGGCGACCTGGCCTTGCGCAAGCTGTTCCCGGCGCTGTATCAGCTCGAACGTGCCGAGTTGCTGCATGCCGACACGCGCCTGCTGGCCCTGGCCCGGGAAGCCGGCAGCGCCGAGCAGCACCTGCGCACCATCGAAGCGCAACTGCGTCGCTACGTGCCCGCGGACGACATCGACGCGGCCGCCTTGAGCCGCTTTGTGCAGCGCCTGAGCTACCAGCATCTGGATTTCCTCGAGCCCGAGGGCTATGAGGCCCTGGCGGCCCAAGTGAACGGCGAGCATCCGCTGATCGCCTATTTCGCCACCGCTGCGGCGGTGTACGGCGCCATCTGCGAAAACCTCGACAAGGCCGGCCTTGCCTCGCGCACCCGGGTGGTGCTGGAAAAACCCATCGGCCATGATCTTGAGTCGTCGCGGCGGGTCAACGATGCCGTGGCGCGCTTCTTCCCGGAAAGCCAGGTGTATCGCATCGACCACTACCTGGGTAAGGAAACCGTCCAGAACCTCATCGCCCTGCGCTTTGCCAACAGCCTGTTCGAAACCCAGTGGAACCAGAACTCGATTTCCCATGTGGAAATCACCGTGGCCGAGAAGGTCGGTATCGAGGGGCGCTGGGGCTATTTCGACAAGGCCGGGCAACTGCGCGACATGATCCAGAACCACCTGTTGCAGTTGCTCTGCCTGATCGCCATGGACCCGCCCAGCGACCTCTCGGCCGACAGCATCCGCGACGAGAAGGTGAAAGTGCTCAAGGCCCTGGCGCCGATCACCGGTGAGGGGCTTGCCAGTCGCGTGGTGCGCGGGCAGTACATTGCCGGTTACAGCGATGGCAAGCCGGTGCCGGGGTACCTGGAAGAAGACAACTCCAACGCCCACAGCGACACCGAAACCTTCGTCGCCCTGCGCGCCGACATCCGCAACTGGCGTTGGTCGGGCGTGCCGTTCTACCTGCGTACCGGCAAGCGCATGCCGCAGAAGCTGTCGCAGATCGTCATTCACTTCAAGGAAACCCCCCACTACATCTTCGCCCCCGAACAGCGCCTGGAAATCGGCAACAAGCTGATCATCCGCCTGCAACCGGACGAAGGCATTTCCCTGCGTGTGATGACCAAGGAGCAGGGCCTGGACAAGGGCATGCAACTGCGCAGTGGCCCACTGCAACTGAATTTTTCCGATACCTGGCGCACTTCGCGGATTCCCGATGCCTATGAACGCCTGCTGCTCGAGGTGATGCGTGGCAATCAGAACCTGTTCGTGCGCAAGGACGAGATCGAGCACGCCTGGTCGTGGTGCGACCAGTTGATCGCTGGCTGGACGCGCAGCGGCGACGCCCCCAAACCCTACGCCGCAGGCTCCTGGGGGCCGATGAGCTCGATTGCACTGATCACCCGAGATGGGAGGGCGTGGTATGGCGATATCTGATTTGCAACTACCCAGCTGCGTGAAGACGCATCAACTGCCAGACGCCACCGCGTTCGCCGAACGCCTGGCGGGTGATGTCGCGCAGCACCTGCGTGCGGCCATCGCCAGCAAGGGCCAGGCCTGCCTGGTGGTATCCGGCGGGCGCAGCCCGGTGCCGTTCCTCGAACGTCTGGCGCGTGAGTCGCTGGACTGGTCGAAGGTCACCGTGAGCCTTGCCGATGAGCGCTGGGTGCCGGTCGAGCACGCCGACAGCAACGCCGGACTGCTGGCCCGCCACCTGCTGCAAGGCCCGGCCGCCGCAGCGCGTTTCATCGGCCTGTATCAGGTCGCGCCCGACCTTGAGCGCGCCGCAGAACTGGCCGACGCGGCGCTGGCCGAGTTGCCGCCGATCGATGTGCTGGTGCTGGGCATGGGCGACGACGGCCATACCGCCTCGCTGTTCCCCGCCAGCCCCAACCTGGCCGAGGGCCTGGCCAAAGGCGGCCAGCGTCGCTGCCTGCCGATGCTGGCACCGGTGGTGCCGCACCAGCGCCTGAGCCTGACCCGTTCACTGCTGGCCAGCGCGGCGTTCACCGCGTTGGCCATCCAGGGCACCGGCAAGCTGGCCGCCCTGCGCGCGGCACTGGCCGCAAGCGACGATCAGGCCCTGCCGATTCGCGCCTTTCTTCACGACCCCCTGGACATCTACTGGTGCCCATGAGCCAAGGATCATCCGCTATGACCACCCTCGAACGCCCGCAGCCGCTGCTGAGCATGGCCGAGAAAACCGCCACGATCGACGCGATCTGCGCCCGGGCGCGGATCCTGCCGGTGATCACCATCGCCCGCGAGCAAGACATCCTGCCGCTGGCCGACGCTCTGGCAGCCGGGGGCATTCGTACCCTGGAAGTGACGCTGCGGTCCGAGCATGGGCTCAAGGCCATTGAAGTACTGCGCGCCGAGCGCCCCGAGCTGTGCGTAGGCGCAGGCACAGTGCTCGATCGGCGCATGTTCGCTGCGGTCGAGGCAGCCGGCGCGCAGTTCGTCGTCACCCCAGGCATCACCCAGGAGCTGCTCGACGCCGGCGTGCACAGCGAGATCCCGCTGCTGCCGGGCATCAGTACCCCGTCCGAGATCATGAGCGGCTACGCCCTGGGCTACCGCCGCTTCAAACTCTTCCCGGCCGAGATCAGCGGCGGCGTGGCGGCGATCAAAGCCTTCGCCGGCCCCTTCGGCGACATTCGTTTCTGCCCCACCGGCGGCGTCAACTCCGCCAACGCCCGCAATTACATGGCGCTGCCCAACGTGATGTGCGTCGGCGGCACCTGGATGCTCGACAGCAGCTGGATCAAGAACGGCGACTGGGCACGCATCGAAGCGAGCAGTGCCGAGGCGATGGCGTTGTTGGAAAACAACAGCTAGAGCAGCTGCAAGTTATGAGCGGCAAGCTGCAAGTCAGACGCGAGCTCTAGCTTGAAGCTTGTCGCTTGATGGGGCATGCGGCGTTTTTGTGAGTGGCCGGCGGGGCTTCACTGCGCGCCGGCCGAGCACCGGCTCAAGGTCCGGGGAACGCCCAGGCCAGCAACGGCACTACGATCACGGTGGTCACGGCCATCGACAGTACATTGCCGATATAGCCATGCATGTAAGTCGGTAGGCGCTGACTGATCGCCACGGCCAATGGCGGAGCGAACAGCGCGCCCAGCGCTGCGCTGGCCCCCACCACCTGCCAATGCCCGCCAATCGTCAGCACCGCGGCCGGCACCACCGAGACGATAGGAATATAGGTGGGGTACCAGCCGCGCGTCTTCCACTGAGCGCGCCAGAGCATCACGCCGAGCAGCGAGGCCAGTGCTTGACCGGCAATGATCTGCACGAGCAATTGCGATCCGTAGGCCGGCGCAGCGGGGGTCAGCCACCACGCCAGCAGCGCACCGGTCAGCAAGCCAAGACTGGCGAGTTCGTTGCCGAAGAACGGCGCTTCGCTGAAGTCAGCCAGTACCCGGCGCAGGGTCCAGACGAAGCCGTAGTCGGCTTGCCGCGTCGGGGCGGTGGCCGGCGTGGGGCGGATACCCCCCTCGACCAGCGCCGGGCAGCGCTTGCACAGGATGAACGCCAATACGCTGGCCAGCGCCATGCCCAGCACATTGCCGATGACCACGGGCAATTGCAGTGGATAACAGAGGAAATTCACCAGCAGCAGGCTTGCCGGGGTCACCAGCAACGCGCCGAGCAGCGCGCCATTGAGCGCAACCCGCCAGCCGCCGCCGAACATCAGCACCATCGCAGCCGGCAGCGACACGAAGGCGACGAAGGTCGGTTGCCAGACACCGCTGCTCAAGGTCCAGCCCCATAACAGGTGGCTGAGCAGCAGGCCGAGCAAGGAACTGATGAACACCCAGGGCCACAAGCCCGTGCCGTAGCTGATCGCAAAGCCTTGCCAGCGGTAGCCTCGGTAATTCGCCCAGTGCCCCAGGCAAGCGCCTAGCAGCAGCCCCAGCGCGGGCAGCTCGTGTTTGTAGAATGCCACCTCGCTGATGTCGCCAAGTATCCAGCGCAGGCGGCTCACCGGTTGATCCAAGGTGCTTGCCAGGGTGAGGTAATCCGGCCAGTTGCCCATCACCAGAACGACCAACAGCACAAGCGCCAACGCGCCGAACAGCGCCATGCTCGAGAACATGGCTGAAGAGTGCGGACGGTTCATGCAGCCTCCTCAGCGCGGCAGCGGCGCGTGCAAGCGATAGCCGAGTGCGGCGTCGTACAGATCGGTACGGCGATCGCGCTGCAGATCGTTGAGGTTGTTCCATATCGGTGCGCTGCGCGCCGCCGTGAGATCGACATCGGCGTAGACGATGCATTCCTCTTCAGCGCCGGCGACCTCACTGATCGGCCAGCCGTTGGTCCCGGCGATCAGCGAGCAGCCGAGGAAGCGCCCGTCGCGCTCGCTGCCGATGCGGTTGGCGGCAGCGATGTAGAGGTTGTTGACATGGGCGGCGGTCATGGTCAGGTAAGAGGCCATGCAGCGGCCGGCCGCGTCGAACAGCGGCGGCGGCGTCCATACCCAGTTGTTCAGGGTCAGAATGATATCGGCGCCCTGGGCGGCCATCAGACGCGGCGCTTCCGGGAACCAGATATCCCAGCAGATCAGCAGCCCGATGCGGCCGATGGGCGTTTCGAACACTGGGAAACCCAGATCGCCCGGCGTGAACCAGAGCTTTTCCTGATTCCACAGGTGCGCCTTGCGGTAGTGGCCGAGCATGCCCTCGGGGCCGAAAAGTACGGCGCTGTCGTACAGCTTCAGCCCATCGCGCTCGGCGAAGCCTGCCGCCAGGTAGATCCCATGCTCGCGCGCAAGCTCCGCCCAGGCCCGCACACTGCGGCCCTCGCTCAACGTCTCGGCGTGCTCATACGCCTCGGCGCGGCTGTGAAAGGTGTAGCCGGTGTTGCTCAGTTCCGGCAGCACGATGAGGTTGGCACCCGTGCTGATCGCTTGCCTGGCGAGCGCCAGGCTGCATTGAAGATTATCGCCGCAATGCTCGACCCCCACTTGCGGATCGAACTGGATGACGGCGATTCGGACAGGGCTGATCGACTTGCAATGACTAGTCATTCCGGCTTCCTTTTTTCGGGTTGTTATGGAAGGCGGTCAGTACAACGGGGATGCCCAGAGGCTGATAGTCGGGAGATTCCGAGCGGTTTGCAGGAATGGGCGTACAGGTTTGCGGGAGGTGGCCTACGAGGCGCACCTCCGTCCAAACATCAACGAACCTGATAGTGCGGGTAGTGGTCTAGCGAGAAGTCGCCGTTGAAGGTTGCCTGAGTGTGGTGACAAAGATTGATCACCACATCGATGGCGGTCCGTAGGCAGGGTTCGGTCCAGCCGGCATCGACGGAGAAGGACTCTCCCGCCAGATACAGTCCTGAACTGCCGCTAAAGTCTCGGTTGTACTTCATCAGGGAAACGGCATCGTAGTAAGTCCCTGCGCGATACAACTTGGCGCAGCCTAGCGAATTGGCGTCCGTGAGCCATCGCTGTACGCGGACATTGCCAGTGTCGACATAAGGTGAAATGGGTTCTGCAATGTTGGTACAGCGCAGCAGGATGCGATCAAGTTCACCCAAGCACTTTTCCACCAACTTGCCATCCTCGAAGCTGGCCAGTTTGCTGGCATCGTCTTCCCAGGTGTAGCTGAGCAGAATGCAGTCTTGCGCGTAACTGTCGTTGTAGCGGTAAGCGTAAACATCGTGGACGAAGCTGTCGGTCACCAAGATCTGCGGGATCTGTAGGTGTCGGTCGAGAAATGTTTTATCCAAGGCTGCGTAAACTTTGCAACTGGTCTCCCAGTGCGAATGTTTCCAAGCGTCGATAATCGAGTCAGGTAGCAGCGCCTTGCTGAATCCATGCAGACGAATATTGGTTTCGATGATCCAGGATGGCACCGTGAGGATCACGCTGTCGAACGTTTCGCTCGACGCCTGCACCTTGTCAGCATCGCTATGTTGCCAGCGATAACTGACACGAATGCGTCCATCCGATTGCTTGTCCAGAGCGAAAACCGAAGTGTCGGTCAACAGTCCATCCTCGCTCGTTACCAAGTGTTCATAAAGCGAAGTTTGAGCGTCGGCGATTGGCATGAGCAGCTGACACTCGTCCATTGCGACCAACCCTACATAGCTCGGTGGCTGGAACTTCAGACCTTTGCTGTCCGGGAGACTATCGACATGAAGATAAGGGGACGGCAGAGGCTGACCTTGATCATCCACCCTGCCATGTACCAGTTGTAGATGGCTGCTGAAACCAAAGATCGCGGTCCGCAGAGGGTAAAGGCAGCACACGTCATAAAACGCTCCCCAACTGCCATCACCGATACCAATGGAGTAGAAAATCGCGGACTCTTCCGAGTTCATTCCCAGGCCGCCGAAATCACCTGGCTGCTCAGGCCTCAGCTTGTCCAATTCTGGAAGCGTCACCAAGTCGCGGAATGACAGTGTGTGGTAGCGCTCGACGATGGCAGACCAAAGTGCTGTCCAGCCTGCCGTTCCATACTCGGTCGCAACCTTGTTCGCGAAGCGCTTGGCGAAACGCAGCCATTTATCTTGCACACGCTGCAGTTTCGTATTGGGAGGGGGAGTGTCGCCGCTTGGGTTACGCCAAATCAGAAGCTCTGGATCGCTCCCATCATCCAACTGTCCCTCGCGCAGATAGATGCCCGTAGCATTGACCCATGGAGTACCGGGATTGGGAAAGTCCGAAATACGCAATTCGAACAATTGCGCGTAGTAGGCCATCAGCGAGCGGCCTGCCAGAGGCGGCTCGCCTGTCCTGTTGAACAGCGGCATGCGCATCGCGCCTAGCTCGAAGGGAGTGCTTGCTTTTCCCGTTGCAGAGTGCGCACTGGAGACGCTCATATGGCGCCCGCCCATACGTCGAGACTGCTCGATCAACGTGATTTGGGTGTAGCCGCAGCGCAGCAATTCGCGGGCTGCGGTCAGTCCCGTGATTCCGGCTCCCACGATGGCGATACGATGTTGTGTACGGTTAGCCCGCGCCACTCCGCCAGGCTGCTCGATCAGACGGCGGTAGTCGAAGCAAAGGTCCGGTGGATTGGGGAAACGTGCAGCCCAAGGAAGGCGTGATGACGCTGGCGCTCCCGTAATTTCGGCAGGATGGTTATGAGTTGATCCGATGGTCATGGTCAAAATTTCCGGGTGAATGGAAACCTGAGCATGTAGATTGGCTCGGCGTGTCGGGTGGGATTCGACTACCACCAGCGGCAAGATCGTCTTGGACTTGGTAGAGCTTGATGGCGAGCTGACCAGGTCTTGCGTTACCCCCCCTAAGCTAGTCATGCAGTGCGAGTGTGCCACTGGCATTGGTGTAAAAGCGCCACGCATAAAAAAACCCGCATCACCGGATGCGGGTTTTTCAGTTACCGAGTAGCGTAGCGATCAGGCCGCCTTGGCTTTCTGCTGGCTCAGCGAGCGGTTCAGTGCGCTGAACAGGGCCTTGAAGCTGGCGGTGGTGATGTTTTCGTCGATGCCGACGCCGTGCACCGGGCGATCACCTGCCACGCGCAGCTCGATGTAGGCCGCTGCTTTGGCGTTGGTGCCGGCGCCGATGGCGTGTTCGTTGTAGTCCATGATCTCGACGGCAACCGGAAGGCCGGCGACCAGGGCTTCCAGGGCGCCGTTGCCCTTGCCGCGCCAGTGCAGGGTGGTTTCGCCTTCGCCGGCGACTTCCACTTCCACGGCGCTGTGGCCGTTTTCTTCCTGCAGGCGATGGCTGACCAGTGCGTACGGGCTGTTGGCTTGCAGGTATTCCTTGTGCAACAGGCTGTAGATTTGTTGCGCGGTCATCTCCAGGCCCAGGCGGTCGGTTTCACCCTGCACGACCTGGCTGAATTCGATCTGCATGCGCCGCGGCAGGCTGATGCCGTATTCCTGTTCGAGCAGGTAGGTGATGCCACCTTTGCCCGACTGGCTGTTGACGCGAATCACCGCCTCGTAGCTGCGGCCAATGTCGGCAGGATCGATCGGCAGGTATGGCACTTCCCACAGTTCGCTGTCCTGCTGCTTGCTCAGGCCCTTGCGAATAGCGTCCTGGTGCGAGCCGGAGAACGCGGTGTGCACCAGATCGCCTACGTACGGATGACGTGGGTGCACCGGCAACTGGTTGCATTCCTCGACTACCTTGCGCACGCCGTCGATGTCGGAGAAGTCCAACTGCGGGTCGATGCCCTGGGTGTAGAGGTTGAGCGCCAGGGTCACCAGGTCGACGTTACCGGTGCGCTCGCCATTACCGAACAGGCAGCCTTCGGCGCGGTCGGCGCCGGCCATCAGGCCCAGTTCGGTGGCGGCAATGCCGGTGCCGCGGTCGTTGTGGGTGTGCAGGCTGATGATCACGCTGTCGCGGCGATTGATGTTGCGGCAGAACCACTCGATCTGGTCGGCATAGACGTTCGGCGTGGCCACTTCAACGGTCGCTGGCAGGTTGAGGATGATCTTGTGTTCTGGGGTGGGGTTCCACACCTCGATCACCGCGTCGCAGACTTCCTTGGCGAACTCCAGCTCGGTGGCGCTGAATGTCTCGGGCGAGTACTGGAAGGTCCACTGGGTTTCCGGCTGCTGCGCGGCGTACTTGACGAACAGCTTGGCGGCGTCGACGGCGATCTTCTTCACGCCGTCCTTGTCGGTGTTGAAGACGATGCGGCGGAACGCCGGGCAGGTGGCGTTGTACAGGTGGACGATGGCTTTCTTCGCCCCGCGCAACGATTCGAAGGTGCGCGCGATGAGGTCTTCACGGCCTTGGGTGAGCACCTGAATGGTAGTGTCGTCCGGGATGTGGCCGTCTTCGATCAGGCTGCGTACGAAGTCGAAGTCGGTCTGCGATGCCGCCGGGAACGAGGCTTCGATTTCCTTCACGCCCACTTGCACCAGCGTCTTCCAGAAGCGCAGCTTCTTCTCGGCATCCATCGGCTCGATCAGCGACTGGTTGCCATCACGCAGGTCGGAACTGCACCAGATCGGCGCGGCGGTGATGGTCTTGGAAGGCCAGGTGCGGTCGGGCAAATCGATGGTGGGGAAGGCGCGGTACTTCTTCGACGGGTCTTTGAGCATGGTCATTGGAGCAATCCTTTAATGTGCGGCCTGATCGGGCCTGCCGGGCAGAAACGAGGTAAGCGGGCGGGGCGACGCGATTTACCTGGATAGTCGTGCGCTGACCAGGCAAAGGCTGCGGTGCTGACGAAGCAGAAGGTGGGTGTGGGCGGTATTCATGGCGTCAACCGTAACCAGCGCTGCGGGGGTTGGCAAGCATTGCGGAAAAATTGAGAGGAATGCTTAAAAAGTTTCTTTACACGCTTTCGGCTGGCGCGAAATTCCCGATATTTCATATTTTCTTGCTGGATAATTTTCACAAGCGCAAGGCGCCGCCTGTAGGAGCGGCTCCAGCCGCGAAGGCCCGCAAAGCGGGCCCTTTACCGTCTGAGGCCCTGAACGCTCAAGGCTGAAACGCCCCAATGAAGATCGCCGGATCGACCCGCGCATCGTTCAGGCTGACGTTCCAGTGCATGTGCGGGCCTGTCGCCCGCCCAGTGGAGCCCACACGACCGACGACCTCACCGCGGCGCAGCGTCTGGCCGTTTTGCACATCGATCTTCGACATGTGGCAGAACATGCTGATGAAGCCCTGGCCGTGATCGACGAACACCGTGCGGCCATTGAAGAAGTAGTCGCCGATCAGAATCACCTTGCCGTTGGCCGGGGTCTTGATCGGTGTTCCGGCCGGCACGGCGAAGTCCAGGCCAGCGTGGGGGTTGCGCTCTTCACCGTTGAAGAAGCGGCGCACGCCGAACTTGCTCGACAGCGGGCCGTTGACCGGTTTGTCGAGAATCAGGTTGCTCGGCAGGGTCGGGCTGAAACTGCGGTAGGCCTTGATCTGCTCGGCCAGTTCGCGGTCGATGCGCTTGAGGTCGGCCGGGTTCGGATTGACCTGACGCTGGTTCTTCAGTGTGATGCGCTGTTCGGGGTACTTCTTGCTGCCCACGTTGAAAGGCAACTGGCGCGTGCCTTGGGTGAGGGTCGCGGTGCCCGGTTTCTGCGTCAGCGGAATGCCGACGATGGCCAGCCAGTTGTCCTGTTCCTTGACCACCAGCACCGGTTTGCCGTCGAAGCGGGCGCTGGGGGCGTTGGCGCCAGGGCCGAGGTCGACCACCGCCACGCCGCCGGGCACGGGCTTGTTCAGCGCGCGGGTGATGTAGCTGGCCTGGGCCAGCGGCGCCAGCAGGATCAGGCAAAGGGCGAACAGCGGGGCGAGCGAGCGGGGCATGTGTCAATCCAGTAGAGAAAGGGTGACCGGGGTCTGGAAGTTGTCTTCGACGCGCACTTTCAGCTCGCCTTCGCCAAGGCGCGCGGTCAGCGCCTGGCCGTTGCGGGTCTGCGCGGCGCTGCGCACGGCGTGGCCGTGTTCATCGAGCAGAATGCTGTAGCCGCGGGCCAGGGTGGCCAGCGGGCTGACCACCTGCAAGGTCTGCAACTGCGCCTGGAAGCGCTGGCGGCGGTCCTTGAGCAGCTCGCGCATGGCCCGTGGCAGGCGTTCTGCCAGCGTGTCGAGGCGCTGGCTGAGCAGCGTCAGCGCGCGCCCCGGATGCTGCGCCGCCAGGCGCATGTCCAGGCGGCTCAGGCGCTCATGGCGGCGCTGCAGGTCTTGGGCGAAGGCGCGGCGCAGGCGCATGTCGAGGTCATCGAGACGTTGCGCCTGCTGGCGCAGGCGCTCGCCCGGGTGGCGCAGGCGGCGGGTCAGGCCCTCGACGCGCAGGTGCTCGTGGGCCAGGCGGTTGCGCATGCGCAGCACCAGGCGCCGTTGCAAGGTTTCCAGGCGCTGGCGCAAGCCGCTGCTGTCGGGCGCCAGCAGCTCGGCGGCGGCTGAAGGGGTAGGGGCGCGCACGTCGGCGACGAAGTCGCTGATCGACACGTCGGTTTCATGGCCTACCGCGCTGACGATGGGCGTGACGCAGGCGGCCACGGCGCGCGCCACGGCCTCTTCGTTGAAGCACCAGAGGTCTTCCAGCGAGCCGCCACCGCGGGCCAGGATCAGCGCATCGAAACCCTGGCGGTCGGCCAGTTGCAGGGCGCGAACGATCTGCGCCACCGCTTCGCGGCCCTGCACCGCGGTGGGGATCAGGTTCAGCTCGACCTGCGGCGCGCGCCGGCCGAACACGCTGATGATGTCGCGAATCACCGCGCCGGTCGGCGAGCTGATGATGCCGATGCGTTGCGGATGGGCGGGCAACGGACGTTTGCGCTCGGTGCTGAACAGGCCTTCGGCGCTGAGCTTTTCCTTCAGCGCCTCGAAGGCCAGGCGCAGCGCGCCGTCACCGGCCGGCTCCAGGGCGTCGACGATCAGTTGATAGTCGCCACGCCCCTCGAACAGCGACACCCGACCGCGCACCCGCACCGCCAGTCCGTCGCGCAGGGCCTGGCGCACGCGCGCGGCGTTCTGCCGGAACAGCGCGCAGCGAATCTGCGCGCCGCTGTCCTTGAGGGTGAAATACAGGTGGCCGGAAGCCGGGCGGGCGAGGTTGGACAGCTCGCCTTCCACCCAGACACTACGGAACACATCTTCCAGCAGCACCCGGGCGCGGCCGTTGAGCTGGCTGACGGTGAGGACTTCGCGGTCCAGACCGAGGCGGTCGAAGGGGTCTTTGATCATGGGCGGCATCATGGCAGCTGCGTGCCGTGGCCTTCAAGCGGCTCAGGGCAATCATCGCTCGTGCTGAAGGCCTTCCCGGCCAGCGCCTGCAGCAATTGCTGCAGCATCGGTTCGGGCTGCCGGCGACAGGCCAGCGCTACCGTGCTGTGGCAGGGCTCACGCAGCGCTACAAAGCGCACCGAGGGCGCTGCGATGTCGGCCATGCACGCCGGCAGCAGGGCCACACCGAAGCCGGCCTGGATCAGTTGCAGTTGGGTGGTCTTGCGCGACACCACCTGCGCCGCCTGGGGGAAGAACCCGGCCTCCATGCACAGTCCGGCTGCCAGGTAGCTGAGGCCACCGCGTTGGCGGTGGGGAATGGAGACGAAACGCTCGTCGCGCAGATCCTCGAGGCTGACCGCGCCTGCCATGGCCAGTGGATGACTGTCCGCCACGGCGAGCAGCAGGGGTTCGCTGAACAACGGCAGCAGTTGCACGTCCTGATGCTGACGCAATACCGGCAAGCGCAGCAGGCCGAGATCCAGCCGCCCCTCGGCAATATCGCCCAGTTGTGCTTCGGAGGACTGCTGGGCGATGTCCAGGCTGATGCCTGGGTTGTCGCGCACGTAGCGGCCAAGCCGCTGCAGCAACGCCCCGGTCAGCGGTACGGTGCTGGAGTGGCTGATGCGCAGGCTGCCACGCAAGCCCTGGCCGACCTGCTGCGCGAGTTGCTCGGCCTTGTGCAGGTCGGCCAGCAACGGCCGAGCGCGCTCGAGAAAGGCGAGGCCGGCGGGCGTCAGCCGAGGCTGGCGCGCCGTGCGCTCGAACAGTGCCGTACCCAAGTGCTGCTCGAGGTCGCGAATCTGCCGGCTCAGCGCGGATTGCGCGATATACAACCGCTCGGCCGCAGCGGTGAATCCACCGCAATCGGCGATCTCGACGAAATAGCGCAGTTGGCGAATGGATGTCATGTCATGCCGTATCCAGATGGGTGCCTGATGAATTGCATATTAGTCGGCATGGCTCCGCACTGGCTACGCTACAGCCGTCCCCTGCGGAGCCTTTTGCATGATCGCTTTATCCACGTTCTCTCTGCTCGACTGGCTGCCCATTGCGCTCGCCGTCGGCGCTGCCTATATCGTCTTCGGCATTGCAGGCTTCGGTACCGCGCTGGTGGCCGGGCCGGTGCTGATTCATTTCATGCCGCTGTCGCGGGTCATTCCGTTGCTGGTATTGCTGGATTTCGTCGCCGCGCTGGGCAACCTGCTGCCCTCGCGGCGTGATGTGGTGCGCGCCGAGCTGCTGCGCCTGCTGCCGTTCATGGCGTTGGGCTGCACGCTGGGGGTGGTGTTTCTGCTGCAACTGAAATCCGAGCTATTGCTGTTGCTGATGGGCGTGTTCGTCACCGCCTACGGCATTTACGGGCTGGCGGTGAAAGCCCGGCCGACCCGCTTGTCAGGACTGTGGGCAGCGCCCATGGGCACGGTCGGTGGACTGTTCGGGGCGATGTTCGGCAGCGGCGGCTTCCTGTATGCGATGTACTTGAGCGCGCGCCTGGAGGTGAAAGAGCAGGTGCGCGCGACGCAGAGCGCGTTGATCAGTTGCAGCACCGTGGTGCGCCTGGCGCTGTTCGTGCTGGCCGGGGTGTACGCTGACCTCAGCCTGCTTCTGCTCGCCGCGTGCCTGCTGCCGGTAATGTTCGCAGGTCTCTGGCTGGGTCGTCGGCTGACCCGACGTTTGTCCCGTGAGGCCTTCGTGCGCGTGGTCACCTGGCTGGTGCTGTGCAGCGGCGTGGCGCTGATCGTGCGCTACCTGAGCGCCTGAGCAGGCTGTAGACTTGCCGCCTCACCGCAGTCCGCAGGCCCGTCGCACATGAATCACCAGCGCATTCTCGTCCCCCGTCAATCCACCGTGCTTGCCCATGAAGCGCGATCGCGGGCCATCATCCGCTGGCTGGTGCGCGAAAAGGTCATCGACGAAACCCTGAGCACCTGTGGCAGCACCGGCAACCGCATGGGCCATGCCCTGGCGCCCGGCGCGCGAAAAATTGCCCTGCGCCCCGAGCGCCTGCCGTTCGAGCGACAGGCCAACGGCCTGGAAGTGGTGCTCAATCGCTGCATCTATACGCCCACCGAGGGCTTTCTCGAAGAAGCCGGTTGCCCGGAGTGCCGGCGTGAAGTGGGCGAGCCGCTGTTCGACAGCCTGGAAGAGTGGATGCCAGGGCTGACCGACAACTTCATGTGCCCACTGTGCGGGCATGAAGACGACATCAACGGCTTTCTGTTCCTGCAACCCTGCGCGTTCTCCAACTTGGGCTTCATCTTCAACAACTGGGGCGAGGCCGGTTTCACCCCGGCGTTCCTCGAGCAGTTCGCCGACTGGCTGGACCAGCCGCTGGCAGTGGTGCAGGTGACCCGCGACTGAAGCTGCGTGCGTGCTGCTGGCGGGGGTTGCCGCTGGTAACACGTCGTGCAAATTGCGTTGAGCCGCGGGGGGTGCATGAGTATAATGGCGCGCTTCCATTTTTCCCGCCCGGGAGCCCCCGCGATGCTGCGTATCAGCCAAGAAGCCCTGACGTTCGACGATATCCTCCTTGTACCCGGTTATTCCGAGGTGCTGCCCAATGAGGTCAGTCTCAAGACCCGTTTGACTCGTGGCATCGAGCTGAACATCCCTCTGGTTTCCGCCGCCATGGACACCGTCACCGAAGCCCGCCTGGCCATCGCCATGGCGCAGGAAGGTGGCATCGGTATCGTCCACAAGAACATGACCATCGAGCAGCAGGCCAGCGAGGTCCGCAAGGTCAAGAAGTTCGAGGCTGGCGTGGTCAAGGACCCAATCACCATCGAAGCCGACGCCACCGTACGTGACCTGTTCGAACTGACCCGGATGAACAACATCTCCGGCGTTCCAGTACTCGAGAACGGTGACCTGGTCGGCATCGTCACCTCCCGTGACGTGCGTTTCGAAACCCGTCTGGAAGCCCGCGTACGCGACGTGATGACGCCTAAAGAGCGTCTGGTCACCGTGCGTGAAGGCGCCGACAAGAACGAAGTCCGCGAGTTGCTGCACAAGCACCGCCTGGAAAAAGTCCTGATCGTCGACGACGCCTTCAGCCTCAAGGGCATGATGACCGTCAAGGACATCGAGAAAGCCAAGGCCTACCCCCTGGCGAGCAAGGACGACCAAGGTCGCCTGCGCGTCGGTGCTGCGGTCGGCACCGGCAAGGACACCGGTGAGCGCGTCGCCGCGCTGGTTGCCGCCGGCGTTGACGTCGTCGTGGTCGACACTGCCCACGGCCACTCCAAGGGCGTGATCGAGCGCGTGCGCTGGGTCAAGGAAACCTACCCGCAGGTGCAGGTGATCGGCGGCAACATCGCCACCGGCGCTGCAGCCAAGGCCCTGGCTGAAGCCGGCGCCGACGCCGTCAAGGTCGGCATCGGCCCAGGCTCGATCTGCACCACCCGTATCGTCGCAGGCGTCGGCGTGCCGCAGATCAGCGCCATCGCCAATGTCGCCGCAGCCCTCGAAGGCACTGGCGTGCCGCTGATCGCCGACGGCGGCATCCGCTTCTCCGGTGACCTGTCCAAGGCCATCGTCGCGGGCGCCTCGTGCGTGATGATGGGTTCGATGTTCGCCGGCACCGAAGAAGCGCCGGGTGAAGTCGAGCTGTTCCAGGGCCGCTCGTACAAGGCATACCGCGGCATGGGCTCGCTGGGCGCCATGGCCCAGGCTCAAGGCTCGTCCGACCGTTACTTCCAGGATTCCTCGGCCGGCGCCGAGAAGCTGGTTCCCGAAGGCATCGAAGGCCGCGTTCCTTACAAAGGCGCACTGGCCGCGATCATTCACCAGCTGATGGGCGGCCTGCGGTCTTCCATGGGCTACACCGGCAGCGCCACCATCGAGCAGATGCGTACCGTGCCGGAGTTCGTGCGCATCACCGGTGCCGGCATGGCCGAGTCCCACGTGCATGACGTGCAGATCACCAAGGAAGCCCCGAACTACCGCGTCGGTTGAGGGCTTTGAGCGGCAAGTTGCGAGCGCCAGGCGGAATGCTGGGCTCTGCGCAACTTGCCGCTTTCAGCTTCACACCTGTCGCTCGCGTCCCCCGATCAACTTGCAGCTTGCAGCTTCAAGCTAGCAGCTGAATCAGAGATTCCCCGATGGCCCTCGATATCCACGCCCACCGTATCCTGATCCTCGACTTCGGTTCCCAGTACACCCAACTGATCGCCCGCCGCGTGCGCGAGATCGGCGTGTACTGCGAGCTGCACCCGTTCGACATGGACGACGAGGCGATCCGCGCCTTCAACCCACGCGGCATCATCCTCGCCGGCGGCCCTGAGTCGGTGCACGAAGCCAACAGCCCACGCGCACCGCAGGCGGTGTTCGACCTCGACGTACCGCTGCTGGGCATTTGCTACGGCATGCAGACCATGGCCGAACAGATGGGCGGCA
Organism: Pseudomonas cremoricolorata DSM 17059 = NBRC 16634; assembly: GCF_000425745.1. Taxonomy (GTDB): domain Bacteria; phylum Pseudomonadota; class Gammaproteobacteria; order Pseudomonadales; family Pseudomonadaceae; genus Aquipseudomonas; species Aquipseudomonas cremoricolorata. The sequence continues at coordinate 170,164 of NZ_KE384442.1, forward strand.
AGGTCGCCGGTTCCGAACTGCGCGAATTCGGCTACGCCCGGGTCGACGTGGTTGGCAAGAGCCGCCTGCTCGATGGCATCGAAGACCACATCGACGCCGACGGCGTGCTGGGCCTGGACGTGTGGATGAGCCACGGCGACAAGGTCACGCAGATGCCAGCCGGCTTCAACGTCCTGGCCAGCACCCCGAGCTGCCCGATCGCCGGCATGTTCGACGACGCCCGCGGCTACTATGGCGTGCAGTTCCACCCGGAAGTGACCCACACCAAGCAGGGCGGTCGCATCCTCTCGCGCTTCATCCAGGACATCTGCGGCTGCGAAGCGCTGTGGACGCCATCCAACATCGTCGAAGACGCCATCGCTCAGGTGCGTGAGCAGGTCGGTTCGGCCAACGTTCTTCTCGGGCTGTCGGGCGGTGTCGATTCTTCGGTTGTCGCCGCGCTGCTGCACCGCGCCATCGGCGACCAGCTGACCTGCGTGTTCGTCGACAACGGCCTGCTGCGCCTGCACGAGGGCGACCAGGTGATGGCCATGTTCAAAGAGAACATGGGCGTCAAGGTCATCCGCGCCGACGCCGAAGCGCAGTTCCTCGACAACCTGGCCGGCGAAGCCGACCCGGAGAAGAAGCGCAAGATCATCGGTCGCACCTTCATCGACATCTTCGATGCAGAAGCCAGCAAGCTGGACAACATCCAGTTCCTCGCCCAGGGCACCATCTACCCCGACGTGATCGAGTCGGCCGGCGCCAAGAGCGGCAAGGCCCACGTGATCAAATCGCACCACAACGTCGGCGGCCTGCCGGAAGAGATGAACCTCAAGCTGGTCGAGCCGCTGCGCGAGCTGTTCAAGGACGAAGTGCGCAAGATCGGCCTGGAACTGGGCCTGCCCTACGACATGGTCTACCGCCACCCATTCCCCGGCCCGGGCCTGGGCGTGCGTATCCTCGGTGAAGTGAAGAAGGAGTACGCCGACATCCTGCGCCGCGCCGACCACATCTTCATCGAAGAACTGCGCAAAGCCGACTGGTACCACAAGACCAGCCAGGCCTTCGTGGTGTTCCAGCCGGTGAAATCGGTCGGCGTCGTCGGCGACGGCCGCCGCTACGCCTGGGTCGTCGCCCTGCGCGCCGTGGAAACCATCGACTTCATGACCGCCCGCTGGGCCCACCTGCCGTACGAACTGCTGGAAACCGTCAGCGGCCGCATCATCAACGAGATCGAAGGCATCTCGCGCGTGACCTACGACGTCTCGAGCAAGCCGCCGGCGACGATTGAGTGGGAATGATCCCGCGTCCGGCACAGCCCGGTACGATCTAGCAAAAAATGCCCTGAAGCCCGCGTAATTGCGGGCTTTTGGCTTTCTGGAGGTTGGTGAACATTGCAGAATTCCAAAGTAATCAAATGGATGTTTTGGCCGCTGCTGGTCATCTGCCTCGTACAGACGCTATGGATCTTTTTGTCGTGGTCGTGGCGACCTGATCCAAACATGGTCCTTTCGGCGACGCCGGTAGGTGAGGGTGGGGCCATCTATGAGGTGCTGTACGACTCGGGCGGGGCGACGGGCGCTTACGTGTATCGCTACTTCGTCATGGAGCGACAGCCGAGTGAAGAGGCGTTGTTCGAGAAAACCAGGAAGGCCAAACCGTTTCTGGTGACGAAGATGCCTGGGGCGGTACGTGAGGTCGTTGGCACGTCGGTTAAACTGCGCACGCGTGACACCATCTATGACTTCCACAATGTGGCCAGTTTCAAAGTCGGTGAGCAACTGACCATCGTGACGTTCGATCTGGATGCGACAGGTCCGTAGTTCGCTGATTTAAGGTACTTCGCAGGTCGATCACGGTAGAGGCGACGCCCCTGTGGGGGGCCGCCGACGTCGATCTACACCAACCGCCCCAACACCGCCTCCACATCATCGAGAAACCCCGTCCAGTCGCCATCCTCGTCGATGCCGTTGATGCGCAGCAAAAACAGCCCTTCGACGGCGAGGAACGCCACTCGGGCGGCGCTTGCGTGCGGTGAGTCGCCGGCCAGGCGTTGGAAGATGCCGCGGTACCAGTCGCGGGTCTCGCGCAGATGCTCGGGGTTCTCCAGGTAGCTGACCATCAACCCTGCAGTCTTGGCATCCATGGCCTGCTGTGAGGTACGGGTGGCGGCGATGTAGCTGCGAATGAAGGCCACTGGGTCGTCCGTGGCGGCATCGTCGAGCATCGCGTCGAAGCGGCGGGTCCAGCGTTCGATCAGGCTGCGCAGCAGCTCGTCGCGGCTGGGGAAGGTGTATTGCACGCCGCCCTTGGAGATGCCAGCGGCCTTTGCCAGGGCGCCGATGGTCAGCGCGGCGCCGCCTTGTTCGCGCACCAGTGCTTCGGCCACATCCAGCAGCCCGTCGCGGGTGATGGTTGGTTTTCTGCCCACTGTCTTTCTCACTTGACCTGCGTTGCTGAGCGTCATTACGATACGACCGTATTTATATTCCCGTTGCCGCTCGAATCTTAGGTGAGATCGTGTCCCCACGCCAACCCGACCCCAAGCGCTGGCTGATCCTGCTGGCCGTCATGCTGGCGTTCCTGCCGGTGGTGCTCGACATGACCATCCTGCATGTCGCCATTCCTACCTTGACCCAGGCGTTGGCCGCGTCCAACAGCCAAGTGCTGTGGATCATCGACATCTATCCGCTGCTGATGGCCGGTCTGCTGGTGCCTATGGGCACCTTGGCCGACCGCATCGGCAACCGGCGCATTCTGCTGATCGGTCTGGTGATCTTCGGTCTGGCCTCGGCCCTGGCTGCGTTCGCGACCTCCGCGCAGATGCTGATCGGCGCGCGCGTGCTGCTGGCACTGGGCGGCTCGATGATCATGCCGTGCGTGCTGGGGCTGATCCGCCGCACCTTCGAAGACAGCAAGGAGCGGGGCCTGGCGCTGGGCCTGTGGGGCACGGTAGGGGCGGCCGGTGCGGCGATCGGGCCGTTGGCCGGGGGTGCGTTGCTGGAGCATTTCTGGTGGGGCTCGGTGTTTCTGATCAATGTGCCGGTGATGCTGGTGGTGGTCCCGGCCTGCTGGCTGCTGTTACCGCGTCAGGAGCAGACCACGCCCGGGCACTGGGCGATCGGCCAGGCGCTGTTGCTGGTCGCCGGCATGATCGCGGTGGTGTATGCGATCAAGGCGGGGTTCGCCGGCAAGCAACCGCTGCTGGTGGCCTTGCTGACCTTGGCCTTGGGTGTGGCCATGCTGGCGCTGTTCGTCCGCAAGCAGTTGCGTTCAGCGGTACCGATGCTGGATTTGTCATTGTTCGCCCATCCAGCCATCGTCGCCGGCATCATCATGGCCGTGGTCGCCAGTGGCGCACTGGCCGGGGTCGAGCTGACCTTGGCGCAGGAGCTGCAGTACGTGTTGGATAGAACCCCGCTGCAGGCCGGTGTGTTCATGATTCCGATCATGGTGGCGGCGGCAGTGGGCGGCCCGATCGCCGGTTGGCTTTCCGCACGTTACGGGCTGCGCCTGGTGGCCAGCGCGTCGTTGCTCACGGCGGCGCTCTCGCTGGGCTGGCTTGGCGTGGAAGACTTCGATGCGCCCGGCATCTTGGTGCCGGTGCTGCTGGCGCTGCTGGGGCTGTCGTTGAGCATTGGCCTCACGGCCTCTTCGATCGCCATCATGGGCGCGGTGGAGGCCAGCAAGGGCGGTGCTGCCGGTTCGCTGGAGGCGACCGGGTACGAACTGGGCACTGGCCTTGGGATCACGTTTTTCGGGGTGTTCATGTCGGTCATCTATGGACGCCACCTCACCCCGGTCGACGGGCTGTCCAGCGAACTGGCAGACCAGGCCAGCGTGTCGATGGGTGATACCTACCTGGTGGCGCAGCAGCTTGCCGGCGAGCAGGCTGCGGCGCTGATCACTGCCGGCAAGGCGGCGTTTTCCACCACCCATACCGTGCTGCTGCTGACCACAGCCGGTTTGATGGCGGGCCTGGCGGTTCTGGTGTTTTTCCTGCTGGCTGGGGCGCGCAAGGAGGCGGGTACGCACTAGTACCTTTCTCGCTGTTGGGTGGGCGCCATGCAATTGTGGTTTGAGCATTGGTCAATGACTGTGAGAGCAGCGTGTAGTCATGGGTGCGCTGTGAAGATTGAACGATTCAGCCCGGACAACGCTCTCCGCGCCTGACCAGGGGTGGCTCTGTGCCACCCTAAACGCCTGCGTCAGGGATGCGTCCTCCAGTGAACCTACTTCAGGAGACGCAGAATCATGGAAGGTCTATCTCGTCGTCGTCTTGTCGGCCTGAGCGCGGCGCTGCCGCTGCTCGGCCAAGTGAGCTGGGCGGCGCCGGCAGCCGCTGCTGCGGCCCCAGGCCCAGCGCCGGTGCGCTTGAATTACAACGAAAGCCCGTTCGGCCCCAGCGCTGCGGCGTAGGCGGCCATGCATCAGGGTGTGGCCGGGTGCGGGCGCTATCCCTACCCATTGCAGTACCAATTGATCGAGGTGTTCGCGCGCCAGCAGGGGGTGGACGAGGATCAGGTGCAGGTGTTCTGCGGCTCCAAACTGGCGTTGCAGAATGCCGTGCATGCCTTCACCGGGCCGCGCAGCCTGGTGGTGCCCGAGCCGTCCTATGAAACCCCGGCGCAGACCGCCGAGGCGCGCGGTGCGAAGGTGCACAGCGTGCCGCTGAATGCGCAGCAGGCGCACGATGTCGAGGCCATGCTGGCTGTCGACCCCAAGCCTGGGCTGATCTACCTGTGCAACCCTAACAACCCCACCGGTAGCGTGACCCCCGCGGCCGACATCGAGCGCCTGCTGCGCAAGGCGCCGGCCGACAGCGTGGTGGTGGTCGATGAGGCGTACATCCATTTCAGCGATGTGCCCAGTTGCATTCCCCTGGTGAAAACCCACGCCAATCTGTTGGTGCTGCGCACCTTCTCGAAGCTGTACGGCATGGCCGGCGCCCGGGTCGGTCTGGCCGTCGGCCAGCCGCCCTTGCTGGAAGCGCTGGAGAAGTTCGATGGCTACAACGTGGCGGCTGAGCCGAGTTTGCGTGGCGCGCTGGCAAGTCTTGAAGACGCGAGCCTGGTGGCGCGGCGCAAGCAGGATAACCAGCAACTGCGTGACGCCACGGTGGCGCGGCTGAGTCGCGCCGGCTGGCGCTGCACGGCGTCCCAGGCCAACTGCTTCATGGTCGATGTGCGCCGCCCCGCCGAGGCGATCGTCGCGGCGCTCAAAGAGCAGCAGGTGCTGGTCGGGCGGGTGTGGCCGAGCTGGCCGACGTGGATTCGCGTCAGTGTGGGCGACGAGGCGCAAATGCGCCGCTTCGAAGACGCGTTTTTCCGCGTGCTCGTCTAAGCGGTGATCTGCACTGCGTGACGCCAGCGACGAGAGCGATTTGTTAACCCCGGCACATCCGCCGCTCAGGCTGTTGTGATTGACGCTGCGATTGTTGTGCGCAGCGCCCACAGCGGTTGTCAGTCGCAGGCGGGTTGACTTCAATGTCCGCCTTCCTCCAACGCCAGGGGCCCGGTTCGCCGGCGCAACGGCCTTGGGTTCCGTGTCTTTATCAGGATCGAAACCGATGCTTGTTTATCGTAAATGGGCGGCCGTGCTGGTCGCAGCGCTGACCTTGTGGATGGGCCTGGCCCACGCCGAAGAACGCCCGCCAGTGGCAGAAAAAGTAGTGGCCTATCAGGGCGAGCAGGGGGTCAAGGTGTGGACCCTGCGCATCGGCGAGCGCAGCGCCAACGAGGCCCTGGTGCAGATCGAAGGCATCGACCACGACTGGAACATGCGCATCCAGAAGATGCACGTCGAGAAGACCAGCAAGGACACCCGCTACTCCACCACCGTCGACGGGAAGAAGTTCGTGGTGCTGATCGTCCAGGGCATGTGGGGCGGCGAGCTGAACCTGCCGGGTGAGGCGCAGGCGATCTCCGTGGGTTACTCCGAAGGCCTGTCGAGCGAAGGCAATGCCCAGGCGTTCCTCACCGATTATCTCGATGCGCAGAAGTGATTCGCGCGCGCCGTTTTTCCTGACCCGGACCTGACGCATGGCCTACACCGAACACACGACACGCCCGTCCGAGGGCGACCACGACCCGGCACGCGCCCTGCAACGCGAGCGGATGATCAGCGAGCTTAGGCAAACCATCGAGCGCGTGCCGGAGCAGAGCGAATTCACCAACACCAAGGTCTACAAGATCTGGGGGCCGGTTGCTGTCGTAGGGCTGCTGGGGCTGCTGGCGCTCAGCATCAGCCTGGGCAAGCTCGGCATGATCGCCGCCAGTGCCTTCCTGCTGCTGGGGGCGCTGTGGATCAGCTGGGAGCACCGCAACGCAGGTCAGCCCTTCATGCGCCTGACCCGGCGGCAGCTGTTCGTCGATACCCTCGACCAACCACTGGAGCTGGCCGACGTCGAGGACATCGACGTGCAGAAGGAAGCCATGGCCATGCTGGCGCAGACCCTGACCCTGGTCGAGACGGCGACCCTGCCCACGCACCGCGTGCTGCACATGCGCCCGTTCGCGAGCCAGGCCGAGGTCAGCAAGGACCCGGCGCCGCAGGTGCGCATCGTGTCGGCCGGCCTTGCCTGCGCAGGGCGCACACTGGGCCGCGAGGAAGTCATCGCGCTGCTCTGCGCCTACCGCGATGCGGCCCAGGCCCAGCGCACCCTGGATGGGCTGCTCAGCCGTGTATGAGGTGATCGGCGAAGACGAGCTGGCCTGGCTGCAAGCGTCTGCCGAAGGCCCGAGCGAGACCTTCGACATCATCGAGTCGTCGCTCGGCAAGGCCGTCGCCTGCGCCGTGGTGGCGCTGCTGGCGCTGGCGGCGGGCGGCTTTCTCGCCCTGACTGCCAGCCGCATTGCCGAGCACCTGTCCGGTGGCCTGTCGCTAGTGCTCTGGGGCCTGGCCCTGGCACTGCTGGTGGCCGGCTTGGCCGGGCTGTCGCTGGCCGAAGCGCTGCGCCGTCGGCATGGCGCGCGGGTGTTGACCGTGAGCCGCGACACCCTGCGCTTTGCCGACGACATTGAGCTTCCCTGGGAAACCTTCGACAGCTACGAGGCCGATCAGCGTCTGCTGAGCACCTCGTTGCTGTTCGCCATCGCTGCCTACGCGCAGATGCCATCGCTGCCGAACGTAGGCCTGGCGTCGCTGGCCGCGCCCCACGTGCAGCCGGTGCCCGGAGGTTTGCGCATCAAGATCTGGATGTGCACGCCTAAAGTAAATGGCCGGACACTGGACTATCAGGCGCTGGCCAATCTGCTTTTCCCCTACCTCGAAGGCGCCCAGGCGCGTCGGACATTAAGCCGGCTGTACCCAGAGGTGGAAAATATCGGCGGTATGCGCTGAAACTTTCTGACAGTGTTCGTGAGTGTTATCGCAAGTTTTAAAGATAACGCCTATGACCTCTGGTAATTACATCTAAATATGAAATGAAGCGCGACGAGATAGCTGCCAACTTCGCGGCTGTTTTCGTCATATACCGTAAAGTCTCAGCGATTCATTTAGCCATTGGCCCGAGTTACTGTACGACGCCCGGAAGTTGCCAGCGCGGCTTTCCTGGTCCGTCCATATCTATTCAGGGCACCTCCATGCATGCGTCTTATCTGGCTCGACTGCTTCGCTATCCCATTGAAGTCGAATTGTTGCGCTGGGCGCTGATCGTGATCTTCGTGCTGTTCGGCTATGCCAAATGGTTCGATTACGAGGCTAATGCGCTGATCCCGCTGGTCAGTAATAGCCCGTTGCTGTCATGGCTATACCCGACGCTGGGCATCCACGGCGCCAGCTACCTGCTGGGCGCAGTGGAATGGACCTTGGCGCTGCTGTTGCTGGCGGGCATCTGCGCGCCTTCGCTGACCTTGCTGGCAGCGGCAGGCTCGAGCCTGACTTTTCTGCTGACCAGCAGCCTGATACTTACCACCCCAGGCTGCTGGGACGCATCGGTCGGCGGCTTTCCGGCACTGGGCAGCACCGCCGGGTTTCTGATCAAGGACATCGTATTGCTGGCCGGTTCTCTGCTGCTGCTCAGGCATGCCGCGCGACAACTGCGAACGAGTGAATGCGACGGTCGATGCCAGCGCTACGGGTAGAGGCGAGCTGCCATGGGCAGTGCCTCATGCGCCCACGGGCACTGCTTCAGAACGTACCGCGCAGGGTCAACATGAAGTTGCGCGGCGCCCCGTACCAGTTGCCGTAACTGCTGGACTCGACCGTCTGGTAATAGGTTTTGTCGAACAGGTTGTTGAGGTTGCCCGCGGCGGTCCAGTGTTCGTCGATACGGTATTCGAGCAACGAGTTCCACACCGCGTAACCGGACTGGGTGAAGTTGTATTCGTCCTTCGCCGGGCTCAAGGTGCCGTCGCCCAGGCGGCGCTGTACCGATCCTGAAACGTAGTTCGAACTCTGCACCGTGGCGCCCAGACCGACCTTCCAGCGCTCAAGCCCGGCAGGCAACTGGTAGGTGGTGAAGAACTTGAACAGGTGCTTGGGCGTTTGCGTGCTCAGCGGCTTGCCATTGCTGGCGCCATCTGCCGCCTTGGTCTGTTCGTTGATGTTGAAGGTGTAGCCTGCGAACAACTGCCAGCCGGGCAACACTTCACCCGACACTTCAGCATCGATGCCCTTGCTGACGATCTCGCCATCGGCCACGTAGCAGCAGTTGTTCTGGCTGTTCGGGGCGGTCGCGATGAACATCCTGATCGCCTCGTTCTGGCGCTTGACGTAGTACAACGCCGACGACACGTTCAGCCGTCCGCCGAGCAGCTCACCCTTGCCGCCGAGCTCGTAGGTATCGCCGGTGATGGCCTTGAGCGGGGCGAAGGTGCGATCGATATATTCGGTCTGTGGTTTGTAGATCTGCGCGTAGCTGGTATAGACCGACCACGCATCATCGAGCTCGTACACCAACCCGCCGTAAGGGGTGACGATGCCGCTTTCCTTGCCGCCACGCACGGTGTCGCCGAACGTGGGAACCATTACCCGGTTGAAACCGTTGAAATCGGTGTAGCGGGCCCCGGCGATCAGCTTCAGCGGATCGCTCAACTGCGCCTTGAGCGTGGCGTAGGCGCCGCTCTTGCGGGTGATCCAGGTCGGTGTCTCGTAATACAGGGGCGGTTTGGCCGGCTCGGGCATCGAGCCGATGCTGCCATCGAAGGGGTCGATGGGGACGGCTAAGCCGAAATCACTGTGGTCGGCGTAGGTGCGGTGACTTTCCGTGTAGTCGACACCCAGCAACAGCTCGTGGCTGCGGCCAAAGGCGTCGATGCGGCCGATCAGGTTGCCGTCGAGCAGGTCCTGGTCGTTGCTGTAGTCACGAATGAAGCGCTGATAGGTGCCGCCCGCAGCCACCGTAGGGTCGATGGGGCCTTCGATCTGTCCCTGGTTCTGGGTGGTCTGGTACTTGCTCTTGGTGTAGCTGGTGTTGAATTCCCAGGCGTCGCTCAATTGCTGGCGCAGCTTGAGGAAGCCTTCCTTGCGCGTGTAGTTGTTGGTCGACCAGTCAGCTGCCAGCGATGTGCTGCGCGACAGCTTCAGCGGATCGCCGGTGGTGTAGCGCGGGAAGCCTTCATCCCAGTAGCCGTCCATATCACGCCATTCATAGGTGCCGCCCACGGTGACCAAAGTATCGGGGCTCAGGTCGGCTTCCAGGGTGCCGAACACCACGTGCTTTTCACTGTCGGCGCGGTCGTAGAAGTAGTTTTTGTCTTCATAGGCGACTGCCGCTCGGCCACGCAGCTTGCCGTCGAAGCCCAAGGGGCCGGTGACATCCACTTCCTGGCGGTAGTTGTTCCAGCTCCCCGCCGAGCTCTGCACGATGACCTGGTTGTGGTCCAGGGCGCGCTTGCGCACCAGGTTGATGGTGCCGGCCGGCTCGCCGGTGCCGCCAGAGAGTCCATCGGAGCCGCGCAGCACCTCGACGTGATCGTAAGGAGTCATGTCCGGCAGGGTGTCGTAGCTCTGCTGGCGCAGCGCCGCGGCACCGCCATCGGTCTGGATGTTGGTCAGTGCGAAGCCACGTGCAAGGATGCTGGTGTTGACGTCGTTGCCGCCGGTGGTGCTGATGCCGGTGGTCTGCTCGAGCACCTGGTTCAGGCTGGTCAGGCCTTGATCGTTCATGCGTTGGCGGGTGATGGCCGACACCGACTGGGGAATCTCGCGCAGCGTCTGCTCACCTTTGCCGCCAACCTGTGCACTGCCCAGCGCATAACTGCCAGTGCCCTCGGTGACGTTGCCCAGCACCGCGGCATTGACCAGGGTGGTGCTCAGCTCCAGGGTGCCTGCTTGCGTGTTGCTGGGTTCGAGCACCAGGGTGTGTTCATCGAGCTTGCGCCAGCTGTAGCCACTGCCTTCGAGCAATTGGTTGAGCGCCTGAGCCAGCGAGTAGCTGCCATCGAGCGCCGGGCTGCGGCGTGCCGAGACGTCGCCCGAATTGAAGATGATGCGCACGTTGGCGGCGTCGGCCAGTTGCGTCAGGGCGCGATCGAGCGGCTGCGCCGCCAGGTGCAGGCTGACCGTACCGGCAGCGGATGCGGCCAGAACCGAGATCGGCGTCAGCACTGCGCCGGTTCCGAGTGCCAAGGCCAGGGCCAGTGTCAGGGTATGACCGTGCCGCAGCACGAAGGGAGTGGAAGTAGCCTGCATGTGAGGTATCCGTCATGGAATGTGGGCGTGCGATATGGGAATCATTCGCGCTCACTGGCCACGACGTTTATCGATGGCAAACCTTGCAGTCAGCTCTCGGATTTATTTTTCTCATCGAACAAGACCACGGTCAGCCACGGCAGCCTGACGATTTTCACCGGCTGCGTGCGGCTCAGTACATCGAGCATGGCGGGCAGGTCGTCGAGGTCGAAGACGCCACTGACCGGGTTGTTCGGCAGTCGCCCGCTGACCACCAGCGCGCCGGGCAGGTAGCGTTCGGTCACCTCGAACACCTCGGCCAGGGTCGTGCGGTTGAAGATCAACTTGCCGCGTTGCCAGGCCGCGCCGCTGCCGGGGTCGTACAGGTCGACCGACGAAGGCGCGCGGCCCTGCTGATACGACGCCTGCTGCGACTGTTCGAGGCGCACATGCCTGCCGCCGGAGCTGACCTGCACCACGCCCTCGGCCACGCCGACCTGCACCCGGTCGCGGTGCAGGTCGACGTCGAACCGCGTGCCCACTGCACGTACCTCGCCGTCTCCGGCCACCACCACGAACGGTCGCGCCGCATCCTTGCTGACCTGGAACAGCGCTTCACCCTTGAGCAAGGTGATCTCCCGGCGCTGCGCCGAATAGTCGATGTTCACTGCGCTGGCGCTGTTCAGCCAGACCTGGCTGCCATCGTCGAGGGTCAGCGTGCGGCGCTCACCGGTGGCCGTGGCCTGATCGGCGGTCAGCACCCTGGCTGGCCCGTGCAGGCCAACCACGGCCAGGGCGGCGACGCAGGCCGCCAGTGCCGCCCAGCGGCGCGCGCGCCGCGCTCGGCCAGGTGCAGGCGCCGCTTGCGCGGGCAGTTTCGGCGGCTGGGTATGGCCCAGGGTGTGCCATAGCTGCTCGACTTCATCAGCGGCCGCCGCATGCGCAGCGCTGCGCTGGCGCCATTGCTGGAAAGCCTGCCAGTCGGCCTCGCTGGCGTTGCCGGAGTTGAGCTGCACCCAGCGTTCCAGGGCCTGTTCGTCGAGCTCGGCGCGGGTGGGCTGTGGGTTCATCGGGTCAGGCATGGTCGGCACTCGGTGAACGGCAGGCTGCGGGCAGAGGGATGCGCATTCTAAAGCCCCTCGGACTGACGCAGCCAATCGCGGCAATGACGCATGGCTTGCATGATGTATTTGCCCACCATGCTCTCCGAGACGCCCAGGCGTTCGGCGATCTGGCCGTGGGTCAGGCCTTCCAGGCGATTGAGCAACAGCGCCAGCCGGGCGTTGCTCGGCAGCACCGCCAGGGATTTTTCCAGTTGCTGCACGGCTTCACGGTCGAGAAAACGTTTCTCCGGAGAGGCCAGGTAGTCGCACAGCTCGTCCGGTGTCGTATCCGAGCTGTGCAGGCCTGAGCGAAGGCGCTCCTGGCGCAGGCGATCCAGAGCCAGGTTGCCGGCGACCCTGAAGATGAATGCGCGCGGTTCGAGAATGTGCGAGGTATCGGCGAGCCTGGACAGGCGCAGGAAGGTTTCCTGCGCCACGTCGGCAGCATTTTCCACATTGCCCAGACGCCGGGCGAGGAAGGCCAGCAGATCAGCGTAATGCTCCTGGAAGGAAACCAGCAGATGATCGGCAGTGGAGGATGTCATGCGTGCAGGTCAAGCCAACGGGGCGCACGACTCTATAACAAATGAAAACTATTATCATCCCCGCCGGCGAACTGTCCTGCACGCCGTGTCCGTTGAAGCGTCTAGCCAGCGACCCGGCTACTGAAACTCGGCTGTCTCGGCCAAGGCCGAACAGGCCAGGGCCTTGGCGCCTTCCCAGTCGTACTCACTGTGCACCCGCGACAGCGCAACGAAGTGCGGGCCCGAGTAAAACATCTCGTACTGCAGGTGACGCGAGCCGAACTCCGAACCCATGGCATCCCAGGCCAGCTTCATCACCTGCACCCGTTCCAATGGCGAGGCAACGCTCGAGTACTGGGTCTGTTCCATCAGTGCGCGGGCTTGCGGGTTGGCCAGGTCGTCGATGCTGGAGGGCAGCATGATCACGCCACCGCCAGCCAGCTTGCGCAGGGTTTCGATGAATTTCGGATACACCGACTGCGCCACCGCCTGACACATGTACAGGTGCTTTTTATCGGGCACCACGTAGTCGCCTTGGGTGACCGGGCAATGAATCAGGCTTTTGAACAGGCCTTCGATCATCAGCGTGTTGCAGGCCATTTCGCCAAGCATCTCGCGCACGGCGGGGACATCGCTGACCCCGGTGATTTCCGTCATGCGCTGGGCGAGCCCTGTCAGGAAATGCAGCTTGGTGGTCAGGCGCGCCAGGCTTTGCGTGTCCATCAATACTTCGGCGGCGGTGCTGTGGAACTGGCGCCGACACATGCCGGTGTCGCCGTAGACGAACAGCCGCTCCCAGGGCACCAGCACATTGTCGAAGTAGATCAGCGCGTCGTTCTCATCGAAGCGGCTGCTCAGCGGATGGTCGAAGCGGTTGCTGCCCTCGGCGTACGACACCCGGGAAAGTATCTTGATGCCGGGGGTGTTCAGCGGCAGCGCGAAGGACAACGCGTAGCGCTCATCGACCCCCGGCTTGAGCGGGTTTTGCACACCGACCAGCACTTCATCGGCCAGCACCGCAGCGGTGCCGAGCATCTTTGCCCCTTTGACGATCACCCCCGCATCGGTTTCCTTGACCACGCCCAGGGTGTGGTAGAGGTTCTGTGCATGCTCGCCGGGGCTGCGCGAGCGGTCGCCCTGGGGATTGACGATGGTGTAGGTGAGGTACAGGTCGCGTTCGCGGGCGTAGGCAAAGTAGCTTTTCAGCGCGGCTGCGCGATCAGGGCAGTGCGCTTCGAACACCTCGATGTGGGTGAGCATGCCGCTCAGCGCCGCCGAGACATGATCCGGGCTGCGCCCCAGCCAACCCAGGCTCTGCCGCGCCCAGGCCAGGGACGCGTGCGCGCGCCCGAGCAGTTGCTCGTGGCGCTGCGGCAGTTCCCAGGCCTTGCTGACCCGGCGCTGCCCATCGAGAGCGAAGGTCATGTCCTCCAGGTGGCTGGCCTGGTAGTCGTACAGCCCGGCCACCGAGGCGACCGCGCCGGAAAAGGCCGGATGCTGACTGTGCCGGGTCAGGCACTGGCCATTGATGAACACCTGGCGGCCATCGTCGATGGCGCTGAGGTACTGTTGGCCGGTTCGCGCCTGCGCTGCGCCTGAACGAGGGGGTGTGCTCATAGTTCGAGAAACTCCAAGGGGATGCCCAGCTCGGCACGGCCGACGTAGGTGGCGAACGATTCCCACTGCGCGCCGACGTGACCGCGGTACATCGACACGTCGCTGAAATAGCGCAGCATGCGCGTGTCGCAACGGGCCTGGGAGGTGCCCGAGGTGCGGAACAGCAACTCGACCGCCTCGCAGGCCTGACGTCCGGCCTGTTGCAACGCGCCCCAGGCGCGCACGTTGAGCGCCACGCTGATCGGCTCGCGGGTCTCACACCAGCGCTGGGCCAGGCGCTGGTGCTGCTCGCAGGTGTGCAGCAGGGTGGCCTCGGCGGCATCGGTGAGGGCCAGGGCCTGGCCGAAGGCGCGCTGGTACTGCACGTCTTCGGCGCGCTTGCGCCGCGGGTCGAGGGGGTGCGGCAGCAGTTCGATCAGCTCGCGGTATTCATCGAGTGCCGCCCGCGCGGCGCCGATCACCGGTGCCAGCAGGTTGGCGTGGTAGGGCAGCATCAGGTAACCCAGGTACAGCGGGTTGCCGTGCAGGCGCGTGCCGGGGGTGCCGTCGCTGACGTCCTGGTTGGCGTAGAAGCCGGCGAACGGCACGGCGGCCCGTTCAGGGACGAACACATCGTCCAGGTGGATGCTGTTCGAGCCGCTGGCGCGCATGCCGAGAATCTCGCTGCCGCCCCAGTCGTTGAGGATGCAGAAGTCGGCGCGCGGCACCAGGCAGGCCAGCGGTTCGCCCGCCGTCCCGGCCTGCTCGTCGATGACCGTGACGATGGCGTGGGTGGAGTAGGTGACGCCGGTGCAGTAGGCGAAGGTGCCGCTGACCCGGTAGCCGCCCTCGACCCGCGTGCAACTGCCGCCGGGAAACGCCCGGTGCGGGGCGATGAAATGGCCATCGCTGCCAAATACCTCGTCCTGCACCGCCTGCGACCAGTGCGAGGCGAGGGTCAGGGCGTGGCCGGCGGCCAGGGTCAGGCTCCAGCCCAGTGCCGGGTGGCCCTGGGAAATCTCGATCATGACCCGGTAGAAATCGCCCAGGCTCATCTCGTGTCCGCCATAACGACGCGGTTGCAGCAATCGGTAGAAACCGTGCTCGCGGAACCAGTGGTGCATGGCCGGGCTGTAGGTGCCCTGCGAGTCGCTCACTTCCTGTTCGGCGCGCAGCTTGTGGCGTATGTCGCGCGCGAGCTCGAGATACTCTTCTACTGTCCGGTCGGCGACGGGCGCGGCCGTGACGTGGGTACTTGCTTGGCCCATGGAAATGATCCTGATGTCGGGGTGGGTCAAATTTCTTTGAAACGTGCGGTGAACTGGCGCAGGACCGCCGGCTCGTAGGTGAAGTCCAGTGGCCGCAGGCTGGCGGCGCGCTGCACCACCTCGATCAGCGAGTCGGCCACGTAGTCCATGTGGTTGTCGGTGTAGGTGCGCCGTGGAATGGTCAGGCGCATCAGCTCGAACAACGCCGGCTCCTGCTCGCCGGTTTGCGGGTGCCGGCCCATCATCAGCGAGCCGATTTCCGTGGCGCGCACGCCGCTTTCCAGATACAGCGCGTTGACCAGCATCTGTGCCGGGAAATGATGGCCGGGCACATCCGGGCGAATCTTGCCGGCATCGACGAACACCGCGTGCCCGCCCACCGGGGTCTGGATCGGCACGCCGGCCTTTTGCAGGCGCTCGGCGAGGTATTCGACCTGGGCGATACGGCTGGCCAGGTGATGCACGTCGCAGGCCTCGTCCAGGCCCACAGCCATGGCCTCGAGGTCGCGCCCGGCCAGGCCGCCGTAGGTGATGAACCCTTCCAGCGGCACGCAACGCAGTTGCGCGGCGCGCAGCAGCTCGCCGTCTTCGCGGAAACAGCACAGGCCGCCGATGTTGACCATCGCGTCCTTCTTCGCCGACATGGTGAAGATGTCGGCGCAGTCGAACATCTCGCGCACGATCGTGTGGATCGACTGCTCGCGGTAACGCGGGTCGCGCTGCTGGATGAAGTAGGCGTTTTCGGAGAAACGCGCCGCATCGATCACCACCGGAATGCCATGCCGGCGTGCCATGGAGGCGGCTTCACGCATGTTGTCCATCGCCACCGGCTGGCCGCCGACGCTGTTGCAGGTGATGGTGATGACCACCGCCGCCACCTGTTCGGCACCGAGCCGTTCGATGTCGCTGGCCAGGGCGGCGAGGTCGAAGTTGCCTTTCCAGTCGTCATGCCGGGCGGTGTCCAGGGCGGCCGGGCAGATCAGGTTGCTGACCATCGCGCCGGCGAGTTCCACGTGCGCCTTGGTGGTGTCGAAATGGTGGTTGGAGATGAACACCGGCGCCGTCGCCCCGCGTTGCCGGGCGCGCTCGACCAGGCAGGGGAACAGAATCTGCTCGGCGCCGCGGCCCTGGTGCACGGGAATGGTGTGGGCAAAGCCGAACAGGCGCTCGACAGTATCGCTGAGCTTGAAGAAGCTGCGGCTGCCGGCGTACGACTCATCGGCGGACATCATCGCGCTCCATTGCCGGTCGCTCATCGCGCCGGTGCCGCTGTCGGTCAGCAGATCGATGAAGACATCGTCGGCGCGCAGCAGGAACGGGTTCAGGCCGGCCTTGTGCAGGGCTTGCTGGCGGTATTCGGGGGTGGTGGTCCTGAGTGGCTCAACCATCTTGATGCGATACGGTTCAGGCATACGAACGGGCATTTACAGGGCCTCCGGGGCACTCGAAGCGAATAGGGGTGTGGCGTTGAATCAGCTGTTGACGATGCGCCGCAGCACTTGCCACTGCTCGTCGCTGAGGGTCAGCCGGTCTTGCTGGTGCAACACCGAATTGATGCCGACCTTGGCCCGTGAGCCATGGGCACGCAGGTAGGCTTCGACGAACTGCGGCTGGTCCGAGAGAAACGCGATATCCAGCTCGACCATTTCGCGCACCACGAGCAACGGCACTGGTGAGCGCAGCGGATTGAAGCTATCGCTGCGCAGGCCGGGCTTGGGGCAGTGCGAATAGAACTCGCCGAGCATCAGCCCGGCAGCGAGGAAGTCTGGCTTGAGCAGCGTGTGGTAGTGATTGACCTGGGCCGGGTCGTCGAGGCCATGCAGCACGGCGACGATGGTCTTGAACTGGCTGGCGTTGCCGTGCTGCGGCGCGTTGTCCTTGAAGCGCTCGATCAGGCTTAGCAGGTCGGCGCAGATATCGGCCTGCTCACGCTCGGCGAAGGCGATGTCCACCAGCCAGAAGGTTTCGCGCTTGATCGCAGCCGGTGTCCAGGGGCACACCGCGCCGCTGCGGCCAAGCTCGGGGTGCGGGTTGCACAGGTAGGTGTGCGACCACTGCGCGATCTGCGTCATCTGCGCCGAGCAATCAGCGCTGGCGCCCTGCAAGGCCTGGGCGATGGGGACAAGCGTGAGCTGCGCAGCAGAAGTGTTGTCACGTTCCATCATGACGTCCTCAAAGGGTCGATTGATCAGGCCGAGCGACTCTCAGCGCTCGGCACCAGGCGCGGCTCCTGCCGCGCAGGCAGCACCGGGTTCGGCCAGCGCCCAGCGGCTGACCAGCGCTGCCGCCAGGGTCAGGGCGCCAAGGCCATAGCTCAGGGTGGCGAAGGCTGCGCCGTACAGCTCGCCGAGGGCCTGCGCTGATACCTGTGCGGCATTGGCCTGGGCGGCGCTGAAGCTTCCGGTGGCCAGCTCCGCGGCCACCGTTGTAGCGCTGTCGGGGCCGAGCAGTGCGCTCAGCTGTCCCTGCAACAAGCTGTTGAGCAAGGCCAGGGCGGCGGCCACGCAGACCGCCTCGCCGCAGGCGCGCATGGTGGTGAAGATGCCCGTGGCCATGCCGGCGCGCTCCACCGACACCACCTTGATCGACAGGTCGTCCATCAGCCCCCAGGGAATCGCCGAGCCGATGCCGATCAGCGCCATGGGCAGGCACAGCGTAAGCCAGGCGGCGCCCACCGGCACTTGCGCTAGCCACAGCAGGCCGCCGGCGGCCAGCAGCAGCCCGGCGAAACACAGGTTGGCCGGGGCGATGTAGCGCGCCATCAGCGCCGAGAGGAACGGCACCACCAGCATCGGCAGCGACAGGCCGAGCATCAGCAGCCCGGCCTGGCCGGTGCCCAGGCCCTCGACGCCGACGAAGCGCAGCGGCAGCACAATCAGCAGCACGATGAAGCTCAGCGCGGTGGCAATCGGCAGCAATTGCACGCCAACGAAGCGTTTGCTGGCGAACAGCGACAGGTCGAGCATCGGCCGTGCCTGGCGCTGCTCGATACCGATGAACAGCGCCAGCATCAGCAGCGCCGCGCCCACCAGACTGAGCACCGTGAGGCTTCGCCAGCCGTGTGCCGGCACTTGCATGATGGCGAAGGTCAGCAGCACCAGCATGGCACTGAAGCTGAGCACCCCGGCCCAGTCCAGGTGGCGCGCGCCGGGGTCGCGGCTTTCGCGCATGCGCGGCGCCGCCAGCAGCCAGGCCAGGCCGCCGAAGGCCGCGCCGAGCAGGAAGATCGAGCGCCAGTTGAAGAACTCCACCAACGCCCCGGAAATCACCGGGCCGAAGGCCAGACCGAGGCCGAACGCGGTGCCCAGCAGACCGAAGGCGCGGGTACGCGCATGGCCTTCATATTCCTGGGCCAGGGTCGCCGAGCCGCCGGCCATGGTCAGCGCCGCGGCGATGCCTTGCAGGCCGCGAATCAGGTCGAGAAACACCACGTTGGGCGCGCAACTGACCACCACCGAGAGCACCGTGAAGCTGCCGATGCCCCAGCAGAACATGCGCTTGCGTCCATACAGGTCAGCCAGGGTGCCGGCGGCCATGATCGCGCTGCCGAAACTCAAGGCGAAGGCGTTGACCACCCAGGCCAGCGCCACCGGGCTGCCGCCCAGATCGTCGCCAATCGCCGCCAGGGCCATGGCCGGGCCGGTGTACTCCAGAGGCAGGATCAAACCGGCGGTGCATACCGCGAACAGGACCAAGGCCCGGCGCGTCGCGTCTTGCTGGGCTTGCATGGAAATCGCCTCCGTCCCTGAGCAGTAGACGGGGGATGGTATTTGAGGGATAAGTGCACTTGAAGGGGAGAATATTCAAAAGAGAATTGCGGTTAGTGCATGAATGATGACATTTCGCTATGGCGCCTGTTTTTCCGTATCGTCGAGCGCGGCAGCCTGACCAAAGCCGCTGACGACCACGACCTCGAGCCGTCTTCGGTGAGCCGGCGCATCTCTTCGCTGGAGAAGCGCCTGAACGTACGCCTGCTCAATCGCACCACCCGGCAAGTGACCATGACCGAGGCAGGGTCACGCGCCTATGAACTGATGCGCCCACTGATCGATGAGATGGAAGGGGTGATCGCCGACCTCGATGGCGCCTCGCCGCTGATTGCCGGCACCATCCGCATGACCGCACCGGTCAACTTCGGCGAGCGGCATCTGGTGGGCTGGTTGACGGCGTTCCAGAAGCGGCATCCGCAGATTTTGCTCGACCTGGTGCTGTCGGACTCGCGCCTCGATCTGCGCGGCGAAGCCATCGACCTGGCCCTGCGGGTTGGCGAGCCGCCGGTGTCGGACATGCTGATCCGGCGCATCGGCTGCATGCCCAGCGTGCTCTGTGCCAGCCCCACCTATGTGCGTGCCCACGGCCTGCCGGAGAAACCCCAGGACCTCACCAGCCACCGCGGCATCCTTTATTCGCTCGGCCAGGAACGCCACCGCACCCGCCTGCGCCTGAACCGCGACGGCAAGGAAGTCAGTGTCGAGTTGCAGGGGGTGTTCTACCTCAACAACGTCGGCGCGATTCTGCAGGCCGTGCGCCAGGGCGCCGGCATCCATCCGGGGCCACGCTGGCTATTCCAGGCAGGGATCGACTCCGGTGAGCTGGTCGAGTTGTTGCCCAAATGGAGCCTGACCGGTTTGCCGGTGCACCTGGTGCGCCTGAACAACCGCTATGAGCCCAAGCGGGTGAAGGCTCTGGAGGATTGGATCGAGCAGTGTTGGGTACGGGAGATGGGGGGGCATTGAGTGGCGCTGCGGTTTAGCGGCGAAGGGCCGCAAAGCGGCCCCGGTTGTTTGGATCAGAAGGTGTACTTGGCAGTCAGCATCAGGTTGCGCGGCGCTCCGTAGTTGTCGCCGCCGTACTGGTAGGAGCTGGAGATGGACGAGTAGTACTTGCGGTCGAACACATTGTTGGCGTTTAGCTGCAAGTCGAGGTGCTGGTTGACCTGGTAACCGGCCATGAGATCGGTGACGGCATAGCTGCCCTGTTGCAGACGGTAGTTGCTGCCGTCGGCCAGCTCGATGTCGTTGTACAAACGGCTCTGCCACGACAGCGTGCCGCCGACTCGCAGTTTCTCCAGGTCGCCCTGGAAGCGGTAGTTGGTGGTCAGCTTGAACAGGTGTTCAGGCACGTCGGTATCGAAGCGCTGGTTGACGCTTCCCGGATTATTGTCGTCCTTGAGGGTATGCACGCGAGCGTAGGTATAGCCTGCGCCGACCTGCCAGCGGTCGGTCAGCGCGCCTTGCAGTTCCAAGTCGACGCCCTGGCTGCGCACTTGGCCAGAGGCTTCGTAGCACTGATTCAATCCGCGAGGGCAGACTGCAGTGTTGGTCTGCACCGCGCGGTTTTCCTGATCGACACGGAACAGCGCCGCGCTGGCGTTCAAGGCACCGTCGAAGTATTCGCCCTTTATCCCCACTTCGTAGTTCTTGCCCACGATAGGCCGCACGGGTGTGCCTGCCTCATCACGTTCAGATTGCGGGGTAAAGATGTCGCTGTAGCTCACGTACACCGAGTGATGCTGGTCGAGGTCGTAAATCAAGCCGGCATAGCGGGTCAGGTTGCGGGTGACTTTATAGTCGCCCTCGCCATCACGGTCGTCATAGTCGTACCAGTCCAAGCGGCCACCGACGATCAGCTTGAGCGGATCAGCCAGGCTGAAGCGGCTGGTGACATAGACGCCTTCCTGGGAGGTAACTGCTTGTGTAGCGCTGCCAAGCTTGGTGAAGTCAGGTTTGCCTGCCTCCAGCGGATAACCCGACTGGTTGTACGGAGAGTATTGCTGCTCCGTCATGTCATAAATCCGTTTGCTGGCGCCGACCACCAGTTCGTGGGTGCGACCGAATGCCTGGAACGGCCCACTGGCAAACGCATCCACGCCAGCCTGTTTCTCGTCATAGGTGGCTTTGTAGATGGTGCGGGCCAGGCGTTGGTCCGGAGTGAAGCGTGACTGATAGGAGCCTCGGAACATCGCATCCTGCTCGGCGTAGTTGGCGTTGAGCTGCAACTTCCAGTCGTTGGCCAGTTGATGGCGCAACTCGGCGAACACCGTGTTGATCTCTTGATCCTTGCTCTCCCAGTCGGTGCCAGGGTTGTAGGAGCGCGGCAGGTGCAGGTGGCGGCCGTCCAGGCCGACCATCGACGAGCCCCAGAAGTAATTGGTCTTGTCCTTCTGGTTGGAGAACCCCAGGGTCAGTGTGGTGCTGTCGGTCAGATCTGCTTCGGTGACTGCGTAGAACAAGCCGTGACGCTGCATGGCGTTGTCGACGAAGCTGTTGGCATCGTTGTAGGAAGTCACCACCCGGCCGCGCCAAGTGCCACTGCCGTTGAGCGGGCTGGAGGCATCCAGCTCGCCGCGGTAGTCGTCCCAACTGCCGGCGGCACCGGTGAGGGTCACTTTCTGCTCAGCCAGCGGCCGCTTGCGCACCAGGTTTACGGCTGCCGAGGGGTTGCCTGCCCCGGTCACCAGGCCCGTCGCTCCGCGCACCACTTCCACGCGGTCGAACATCGCCAGGTTAGGCTGCGCGCCGACGCTGACGCCGTTGTAACCGCTGGGGATGCCGTCGTACATCAGATTGTCGATGTCGAAGCCTCGGGCGGTGTAGGTCTGCCTCCCCGGGCCGTCGTTATAGTTCAGATAAACGCCAGGGGTTGCCCTTATCACATCATTGATACTGGTCATCCCCTGATCGTCCATCCGCTGGCGGGTAATCACCGTCACCGCCTGGGGCGTTTCGCGCTGGGTCAGCGGCAGTTTGGTGGCTGTCGACATCGCTCCGGAGGTGTACGACTCACTGCCCTCGGTGGTGCTGCCCAGGTGGGTGTTGATGATGTCGGTGGCGCCCAGTTCGATGACCCCGCTCGCAGGCGTAGCCGTTGCCGGTTCGGTGTCCTCGGCCAGGGCCGGGGTGGCGGTGGCCATGCAGACCACCAGCGCGAGCAGGTTGAACGGCGGGCGAGGGCGTAGCGGGAGAGAGCAGGACATGGGCAAAGGCCTGAATGCTGAAAATGAAAGTTGCTTATGAGAATCGTTAGCAATCAGTGTGTCAAGATACGTCGCGACATAGGAAATAGAGCACTGTCTTACAGGGTGACAAGATCAAGCCGATAGTCGCGACCAGTGGTGCAATGCTGCGGTCGGCACTCCCCTCAAGAACCGGCCGTGCGCGCCGATGAACTGGTCACGACGTGCCGCTCGCCAGCCAGTTCATTCCCCTGAGCCAAAGTGCTAGCATCGGCCGCCGCCCGGCATCGACCCCAGCGTCGCTTATCTCCAACGTTGTTCATTCGTCGGACCTACATGCGCCTTTTCTTCGACCCCACGCGAGACATCGATGCCGCCTTGCTGCGCTATCGCCGTCTGTTCGGTGTGCTGGCCCTGTTCAGCGGTGTCATCAACTTGCTGATGCTGGTGCCGTCGATCTACATGATGCAGGTCTTCGACCGCGTGCTGACCAGCCGCAACGAAACCACGCTGCTGATGCTCAGCCTGATCCTGCTGGGCTTCTTCGCCCTCAGTTGCGCGCTGGAATGGGTGCGCGGGCAGGTGATGATCCGCATGAGCGCCGGGCTCGACACGCACCTGGGCGAGCGGGTGTTCGATGCCGCCTTCGAGCGCAGCCTCAAGGAGCACAGCGCCAACCCGGCGCAGGTGCTTAGCGACCTCAATGCCATCCGCCAGTTCGTCACCGGGCCAGGGCTGATCGCCCTGTTCGACGCGCCGTGGCTGCCGCTGTACATCATCGCCACCTTCCTGTTCCACCCCTGGCTTGGGGTGTTCACCGTGATCGGCTCGCTGATTCTTGCCGCCCTGGCGTTGTGGAACGAGCTGTCGACGCGCAAAAGCATGGCCGAGGCCAACCGGCTGTCGGTGGCCTCGTCCAGCTACGTCAACAGCACCTTGCACAATGCCGAGGTGATTCAGGCCCTGGGCATGCTCGGGCCACTGCGCAAGCGCTGGTTCAACGTGCAGCAGCGGGTCATCGTCGAGCAGGGCCGGGCCAGCGACCGCAGTGCGCGGATCGCTGCACTGTCACGCTTCGTGCGCATGACCTGGCAGTCGCTGGCGCTGGGCCTGGGGGCGATTCTGGTGATCGAGAACCAGATCTCCGCCGGGGTGATGATCGCCGTGTCGGTGCTCTTGGGCCGGGCTATGGCGCCGGCCGAAGCGCTGATCGGCTCGTGGAAGCAAATGGGCAACGCCAAGAGCAGCTATGCCCGGCTCAACCGCCTGTTGGCCGAATTTCCCAAGGCCGCGCCGCGCATGCCGCTGCCGCCGCCGAGCGGCGCGCTGACCCTCGAGCGGCTGGTGGTGACGCCACCTGGCCAGCAGAAACCGGCCATCAACGGCGTGACCCTGGCCCTGGCCAAGGGAGAGGTGCTGGCGGTGGTGGGGCCGAGCGCCTCGGGCAAGTCGTCGCTGGCGCGGGCCATGGTCGGCATCTGGCCGGCGCGGCAAGGCTCGGTGCGCCTGGACGGCGCCGAGATCGGCCAGTGGTCGCGGCAAGCGCTCGGCCCGCACCTGGGCTATCTGCCCCAGGACATCGAGCTGTTCGACGGCAGCATCGCCGAGAACATCGCCCGCTTCGGTGAGGTCGAGGCCGACAAGGTCATCGCCGCGGCGCAGCTGGCCGGCATCCACCCGATGATTCTGCAATTGCCCAATGGCTACGACACCCTGCTCGGCAGCGGCGGCCTGGGGCTTTCCGGTGGGCAGAAACAGCGCATCGGCCTGGCTCGGGCGCTTTACGGCAAGCCGGCGCTGGTGGTGCTCGACGAGCCCAACTCGAACCTCGACGATGCCGGTGAACTGGCCCTGGTGCAGGCCGTGCGCCAGCTCAAGGCCGACGGCTGCACGGTGGTGCTGGTGACCCACCGGCCAAGCGTGCTGGCGGCGGTGGACAAGCTGTTGTTCCTGCGCGATGGCGTGCAGCACCTGTTCGGCCCGCGCGACCAGGTGCTCAAGACCTTGCTCCCGGCCGCTGCGGCCAAGCCTGCTGAAATCAGCGATCAACAAGCCTGAGGCCGCCATGCAAGCCAGTTCTCACGACCTCTCGCCCATCGAGCATCAGCCCGACGCCGATGCCGCCGGTATCGCCCGCGTCGGCCTGTGGTGCCTGTTGCTCGGCCTGGGCGGGTTTCTGCTCTGGGCGTTTCTCGCACCGCTGGACCGCGGCGTGGTCGGTAGCGGTACGGTGGTGGTCTCGGGCGAGCGCAAGACCGTGCAGTCACGCAGCGGCGGCATGCTTGAGCATATCCGCGTGCGTGAAGGTGATCGGGTCGAGCAGGGCCAGGTGCTGCTGCAATTCAATACCGTGCAGGCGCGCTCGCAGCTCGACGTCGCCCTGGGCCAGTGGCTCAGCGCCCGGGCCGTGGAAGACCGGCTGATGGCCGAGCGCCTCGATGCGCCCCAGGTGAAGTGGTCCGCCGCGCTGCTGGCGCGGGCCAGCGATCCACGCGCCGTGGCGGCCATGGAACTGCAGGGTTATCTGTTCGCCACACGCCGTGAAGAACTGGCCAGCCGCATGCAGATCAGCAAGCACGAAATCGCCTCGCTCAACGACCAGCTCAAGGGCTTCGAAGAAATCCGCCGCAACCACGCGGCGCAGTTGCAGTTCCAGCAACAGTCGCTGCAAGGCATGCGCGAACTGGCCCGTGAGGGCTACCTGCCGCGCAACCGCCTGTTCGAAGCCGAAAGCAGCGCGGCGCAACTGGGCGCGCAGTTGGCCTCGAGCATTTCCGACATCGGCCGCACCCGCCAGGCGGTCAATGAAAGCCAGCTCAAGGGCTTGCAGCAGGCCCAGCAGTTTCGCAGCGATGCCGAGTCGCAGCTGACCCAGGTCAGCGCGCAGACCTCCAGCCTGCTCGAGCAGATCAAGGCACTGGAATTCGAGCTGTCCAGCGCCACCCTGAGCGCGCCGGTCAGCGGTCAGGTGATGGGCATGACGGTGCATACCGTCGGCGGCATCGTGCAGCCCGGTCAGCGCCTGATGGACATCGTGCCGCAAGGCTCGAGCTGGGTGGTCAAGGCGCAGTTCCCGCCGATGATGGCCGACCGCCTCAAGCCCGGCCTGCCGGTGGACGTGCGCTTCGGCTCGTTGCAGCGGGTGCACACGCCGGTGATCGTCGGCCAAGTGTCGACCGTGTCCGCCGACCAGTTGGTGGACGAGAAGACCGGCTCGCCGTATTTCTCGGTCGAGGTGCAGGTCAGCCCCAAGGCTGTGATCGAACTGCGTGAACTGGGCCTGGACATCAAGCCCGGTATGCAGGCCGAAGTGCTGGTCAAGACCGGTGAGCGAACATTGGCCAACTACCTCATGCAACCTGTCGCCGAGCGCATGGCTGGCGCGCTCAAGGAAGAATGACCGTGGCTCGATCTGTGTTTGTGCTGCTGGCCATGTTCGCTGCCGCGCCGCTGTGCGCCGCCGATGCGCCGTTGTCGCTGCTCGGCCTGTACGACGCCTCGCGGCTCAACGATGCTACCTATCAAGTGGCCGGACACGATTACGAAGCCTCGCGCCAGGAGCGCGCGATCGGTCGCAGCGCCTTGCTGCCGCAGGTGGGCATCAATGCCCGTTACGGTCATGGCGGGCAGTTCGATAAAGAAAGCCCAGCCAGCCGCCAGGACGATCAGTACGCCTCCGACAGCGTTGCCCTGACCGTCACCCAACCGCTCTACGACAAAGGCCGCTGGGCCGCCTACGAACAGGCCAAGGCCCGCGGTCAGTTGGGCGAAGTGCAGCACGATAACGCCGACCAGGCGCTGTTCGACCGCGTGGTGCAGGCCTACTTCGACCTCGCCCAGGTGGAGAACGAGCTGGCCCTGACCACCCAGCAGAAGGCCTCCATCGAGGGCCTGGCCAAGCAGTCGCAGCGCCTGTTCGAAGCGGGCGAGGGCACCATTACCGATCAGGCCGAGGCCCAGGCCCGGCTCGATTCGATTCGCGCCCAGGAAATCCAGTTGCAGGCCCAGCACCGCTCGGCGCTGCGCCGCCTGGCCGGGCGTTCGGGCTTGAACGTCACGCAGATTCCACCGATGCAGGCGCAGGCACCGGCCGCCGCCTTGCTCGCCCCCGAGCAAGACCTGGAGTACTGGATGGCCAAGGCCGACCAGTCGGCCGGGGTGCTCGGCGTCAGCCGCGCTTCGGTCAAGCTCGCCGAAGCCAACCTGCGCCAGCAGAAGGCCCAGCATTATCCGACCCTGGCCCTGAGCGGGCGGGTGGCGCGCATCGATCAGAGCGATATCAACGAGCTGTCCGAGCGGCAGTCGACCTATTACGTCGGTGTGGTGCTGGATATTCCGCTGTATCAGGGCGGTGGCGTCACCGCTTCGTCGGAAAAGGCCCGCGCGGCGCTGGAAAGCGCCCGCGCCGGGCTGGACGCTCAGGCTCAGCAGTTGAGTGAAGATGTCGAGCTTAATTACCTGGGCGTGGTGGCAGGGTTCGAGAAGATCAAAGCGCTGGTCACCGCCGTGCGCTCCGGCGAAACCGCCCTGACCTCGGCGCAGAAGGGCTACGGTGCCGGCGTGCGCTCGACGGTCGATATCCTCGACGCCCAGCAACGGGTGTTCGCCGCCAAGCGCGACCTGCTCGATACCAAACTGGCGATGCTGCAAAGCTACGTCAACCTGCACACCCGCACCGGGCAGATGACCCGCCGTGAGCTGGAGAAGGTGCAGGCGTTGTTTTGAGTGCCAGGGCTGGGCCGAGCTCAGGCAATCGAGGCAGCTCGAGGGAACCTCTAGGCCGCCCAAAGCCTGCAACGCGACGCTGCCAGGCTACTGGCTTGCCTGGGCAGCCCGTGCGTGTAGAATCCCGCCCTTTGCCAGCCCACCGGAGCGCCGCCCATGGCCCGTAGAGTCTTTCCCCACTTCGAAGCCGTTTCGGCCATGGTCCCGGTCGAGGGCGGTGGGTATCACGCAGCCATCGCCGTCAAGCAGCTGATCGGCGGCGGGGCGCCGCGTTTTCACAAGCTGCTCGACGGCCAGACCTTTGCCAGCGCCATCGCCGCCGACGCAGCGGCCAGTGCCGAACTGGAGCGCTTGCAGGGCGTCAGCGATGAGGCCGAGCTGATCTGGTGATCAGCCCTGCGGCCGGTTCATCTTGAACAGCTCACCCAGTTCGAAATAGTCGGCCGGGCCGCCGCCACGCAAAATCGGCTGAGCCGCCGCAGTGTCGTAGATGCCGTCCTTGAGCAGGTGCTCGGCGATGTGCACCGCCACCACTTCACCCAGAATCAGCCAACTGGGCACCAGAGCCTGATCGGCGCGCTTGAGCTGGACGATCTGGCTCACCTTGCATTCGAACGACACCGGGCTTTCCCCCACCCGCGGCACCGCGACGACGCGCGAGGCCGCCGGGGTCAGCCCGCTGAGCTGGAATTCATCGACTTCGGCCGGCACCGCCGCGCAGCTCTGGTTCATCGCCTCGGCCAGGGGCCGGGTGGCCAGGTTCCAGACGAACTCGCCGGTCTGCTCGATGTTGTTCAGGCTGTCTTTGCGCCCGACACTGCAGAAGCCGACGATCGGCGGGATGTAGTTGAAGGCGTTGAAGAAGCTGTACGGCGCCAGGTTCAGCCGGCCTTCGCGGTCGTGGGAAGAAATCCAGCCAATCGGCCGTGGACCGACGATGGCGTTGAACGGGTCGTGGGGCAGGCCGTGGCCTTTGGCAGGTTCATAGAAGTGCATCGCACGCAGCCTTGTCGGCAAGGGAAGAGCTGCCTAGTGTGCCAAGGCTTGGCGTGGCTGGAAATGCTCTGTATTACGTGCCGCCCTGTACATGGGGCTCGGCGAGCGCAACGCAGTAGCGGGTGCTGCGCCCGCCGCCGGGCAGGCGGATCAGGCAGCCTTTGTCGAGCAGGTCTGCCAGGTGGCGCGTGGCCGTGGCCTTGGAGACCTTCGCCACTGCCTGATACTGCGCAGCGCTGATGCCCTCTTCGAATCCCTTGGGCCCACCGTCGAGCAGGCGGTTGAGCACCTTGCGCTGCTCGGGTGACAGGTCTTGCTCGCGGTGACGCTGCCAGAAGCGTGCCTTGTGCAGAAGCCGATCGATCCGTTGCAGGGCCTGTTCGAGGCTGCGCAGCAGCGTGGCCAGAAACCAGCGCAGCCAGGGGGTGAGGTCCAGGTCGGCCTTCTGGCTGCTCTCCAGCACTGCGTAGTAGCCGGCCCGGTCATCGAGGATGCTGGCCGCCATGGTGTAGAAGCGAATCGCCTGGCGCTCGCCTTGCGCCAAGGCCAGGTCGGTCAGTGCGCGGGTCAGCCGGCCATTGCCGTCGTCGAACGGGTGCAAGGTGACGAACCAGAAATGGGCAATGCCGGCCCGTAGCAGCGGGTCGAGCTGGTGGTCGTTTCGGCTGTGCTCGAACCACTCGAGGAAGGTCTGCAGTTGTGCTTCAAGACCTCGTCGTGGCGGTGCCTCGAAATGCACCACAGGCTTGTCCAGCCGTCCGGAAATGACCTGCATGGGCGCCTCCCCACGCAGTTGGCCAACCTGCACGGGATGGCTGAGCAGGCTGTCCTGGCTGGGGAACAGCCAGCGGTGCCAGGTGAACAGGCGTTCCAGGGTCAGCACTTGCTCCAGGCCTTCGGTCGCATCGAACATCAGTTCGGCCAGGCCTTCACTGCGCGGCGAAGTGGGCCCGCTTTCCTCTACTCCCAAGCGTCGCGCCAACGACGAACGCACTGATTCGACATTCAGCTGTTCGCCTTCGATGGCCGATGACGTGACGATGTTGCGCAGCAAGGTGTCGAGTACCGCACGCCGGTCGGTCAGTCCGTTGACCGCACTGAGCCTGCCCAGCAGTCGGCCTTGAGCGTCCACGCACTGCCTCATCAGACCGGCCAGGGCATCGGTTTGCCACGTGAAGTGCGGCCAGTCTTGGTTCTGCCAGATCCATTGCGGTGCGTTCATCACTATCCCCTCAGCAACACGATGAGCCGAATAATGCTGCTATTCGGCTCATTTGGTGAGCCGAATAATAACGCTATTCGGCTCACCACACCCCAACCCAACGAAAAAAGGGCGCTTCGTCGTGCGAAGCGCCCTTCAGGGTGACAGCCTGCCTGCGATCAGTCGGTGGTGATGCGCGAATGTTTGCGGGTGTCTTTCATGGTCGCGTAGACCAGTAGCGAACAGGCGATGCAGGCGGTGACGTACCAGTAGTAGCCGGTTTCCATGCCTGCGCTCTTGAACCACAGGGCCACGTATTCAGCGGTGCCGCCGAATACCGAGACGGTCAGGGCGTAGGGCAGGCCGACGCCCAGGGCGCGGATTTCGGTGGGGAACAGTTCGGCTTTGACCACGGCGTTGATCGAGGTGTAGCCGCTGACGATGATCAGCGCGGCCATGATCAGGAAGAACGCGCCCCACCAGGTCTGGATGGTGTGCAGGGTGGTGAGGATCGGCACGGTGAAGATCGTGCCCAGCACGCCGAAGGCGATCAGGATCGGGCGCCGGCCGATCTTGTCCGACAGGCCGCCGATCACCGGCTGCAGGCACATGAACAGGAACAGCGTGGCGGCCGAAATGGTGGTCGAGTCGCTGATGCTCATGCCCACCGTGTTCACCAGGTACTTCTGCATGTAGGTGGTGTAGGTGTAGAAGGCCAGGGTGCCGCCCATGGTCAGGCCGACCACGGTCAGCAGTTCCTTGGGATGGCGCAGCAGGGTGCGCATCAGGCTTTCCTTGGGCTTGTCGTTTTCTTTCTCTTTCTTGGTGAACGAGGCGGTTTCTTCCATGCCGCGGCGCAGGTACAGCGCCACCACTGCGCACAGCGCGCCGATCACGAACGGTACGCGCCAGCCCCAGGCGTAGAGCTCTTCGGTGGTCAGGGTGTTCTGCAGGATGATCAACACCGCCAAGGCGATGAGCTGGCCGGAAATCAGCGTCACGTACTGGAAGCTTGAGAAGAAGCCACGGCGCTCTTTGCTGGCCATTTCGCTGAGGTAGGTGGCCGAGGTGCCGTATTCACCGCCTACCGACAGGCCCTGCATCAGCCGCGCGACCACCAGCAGAATCGGCGCGGCGACGCCGATGGTTTCATAGCCGGGGGTCAGGGCGATGACCAGCGAGCCTGCGCACATCAGCAGCACCGAGGCCATCAGCGCGGCCTTGCGCCCCTTGCGGTCGGCGTACAGGCCCATCAGCCAGCCGCCGATCGGACGCATGAGGAAGCCCACGGCGAAGATCGCGGCGGTGTTGAGCAGTTGTGCGGTGGTGTCGCCGGCCGGGAAGAAGGCTTTGGCGAAGTACAGCGAGAATGCCGCGTAGACGTACCAGTCGTACCACTCGACCATGTTGCCGATCGAGCCACTGAAAATCGACTTGAGGCGGCTGGTGGTGCTGCGCTGCGCGGTCGGTGCGGCGGCCGCCCCGCTGGGCAGGGAAGTGCTGTTATCCATCAGGGGATACCTTCTCGTTGTTGTTGTGGTCTTGGCTTGCTCGTTCCTGGAAACGCGCCGCATCTGTGCGCGGCAGGCTCAGGCGATTGCAGAAGCTGTGCCAATCGGGTGCAGGCTGATCCAGATGAGTGCACGCGGTGTGCCTGCAAGACCGCGCAAACGCCACTGGCGCCTGCGTTTGGGCGTACGGGCGAAGCGCCGCAGAAGGGGGGAAGCGCCCGCCACAGCGGATGCCTGAACTCGGATTGAGCGCAGCAATGAGCGGATTTCCGCCTATCGATTACCCAAGTCGAGCAAGAATCCGCCTATTCGCGCTCGATGAAATCTTCGCGAACCAGGCCATGGCGCTGCATTTTTTCATTGAGGGTGCGCCGCGGCAGTTGCAGGCTTTCCATTACCGCCTTGATTTCGCCGTGATGCTGGCGCAGCGCGGCGCGCAGGCATTGCGCCTCGAATGCCTCCATTTGCTCGCCCAACGAGCTACTTGCAGGCAAGGCCTGACTGGCGCCGGCATCGAGCCCCAGCACATGGCGCTCGGCGGCGTTGGCCAGTTCGCGCACGTTGCCCGGCCAGTCGTGGGCCAGCAGGCGCGCCATGTGCGCACCGTCCAGCGGCGCTGCGTTGCGGCCCAGGCGTTCGGCGCAGTGGCGCGCGAAGTGCTCGAACAACAGCGGTATGTCTTCACGCCGCTCGCGCAGCGGTGCCAGGCGCAACTCGGCGACGTTCAGGCGATACGCCAGGTCTTCGCGAAAGCGCCCGGCGCGGGCTTCTTCGAGCAGGTCGGGCTTGGTCGCGGCGACGATGCGCAGGTCGACGGCGATGCTCTGGTTGGCGCCCAGGCGTTCCAGCTTCTGCTCCTGGATCACCCGCAACAGCTTGGCCTGCTGGGCCAGCGGCATGCTTTCGATCTCGTCGAGAAACACCGTGCCGCCGTTGGCGTACTCCAGTTTGCCGATGCGCTTGCCCTGGGCGCCGGTGAAGGCGCCGCTTTCATGGCCAAACAGCTCGGCTTCGAACAGCGCCTCGGGGATGGCCGCGCAATTGAGCGCCACGAAGGGTTTGTCGGCGCGTGGGCCGAAATCATGCAGGCAGCGCGCAACGCGCTCCTTGCCGCTGCCGGTCTCGCCCCTGATCAGCACATTGACCGGCAGGCCGGCCAGTTCCAGCACCTGCCGGCGCAACTGCTGCAAACCCTGGGACATGCCCAGCAGCGTGGCTTCCAGGCGCGATTTGAGGTCGGCCTGTTCGTGCAGGCGGCGGTTCTCCAGCACCAGCTGACGCTTTTCCAGCGCGCGGCGCAGGCTGCCCAGCAGGTGCTGCGGGGTGAAGGGTTTTTCCAGAAAGTCGTAGGCGCCGTTGCGCATGGCCTCGACCGCCATCGGCACGTCGCCATGCCCGGTCAGCAGAATCACCGGCAGGTCGGCGTCGTGCTGTTGCAGGCGTTCGAGCAGTTGCAGGCCGTCCATGCCGGGCATGCGCACGTCGCTGATGATCACCCCGGGAAAATGCGCCGGCAGCTGCGCCAGGCAGGCGTCGCCGCGCTCGAACAGCTGCACCTCGAAGCCCGACAGGCTGAGCCATTGTTCGACCGCGGCGCGGATGCTCGCTTCGTCGTCGACGACGATCACTGAATTCAACATGCAGGCTCCACATCGCGGGGCAGGGACAGGGTGAAGCAGGCACCGCCGGCCAAGTTCTCGACGCGCAACTGGCCGCCGGCCTCGTGCACGATGCCATAGGAAATCGCCAGGCCCAGGCCCAGCCCGTCGCCCACCGGTTTGGTGGTGAAGAAGGGGTCGAAGACCTTGCTCAGGTCGGCCTCGGCGATGCCACCACCGGAGTCGAGCACGCTCAACTGCCAGTCGCCGCCGGCCAGGGCGATGCGGATTTCCAGGCGTTTGAAGCGCTTGTCGGCCATGGCGTCGAGGGCATTGTGCAGCAGGTTGATCAGCACTTGCTCAAGGCGAATGGCATCGCCGCGCACCCAGGCCGGGCGCGCCAGGTACAGCGCCAGGTCAATCTGCTGGCTGCGCAGGCGGGTGTCGAGCAGCTGCAGGGCCTGGTCGACCACCCCGGCCAGGTCCAGGCGCTCGCGCAGCCCGCCTGGGCTGTTGCGGGCGAAGGTTTTCAGGTGGCTGGTCAGGGCGGCCATGCGCGTGAGCATCTGCTCGAGCGGCTCGAGGGCCTGGCGCGCCTGTTCGTAGCGGCCCTGGTCGAGCAGCAGGCGCAGGGTTTCCAGTTGCATGCGCTGGGTGGTCAGCGGCTGGTTGATCTCGTGGGCCAGCGCTGCCGACATCTGCCCAAGCGCGGCCAGCTTGGCCGATTGCACCAGGCCCTCCTGGGCCATGCGCAGCTCGCGGGTGCGTTCCTCGACTTCGCGCTTGAGCGCGTCGCGGCTGCGCTGGCGCAGGCGGCCCAGGCGCAGGCGCTGGCTGACGAACAGCGCGGCGAACACCAGGCTCAGCCACACCGCTGCGGCGCCTAGGGCGGCGTTGCGGCCATCTTCGGCGACCTGCGGCTGGCGCAGCAGGTGCAAGGTCCAGCCTTCGCTGGGCAGTGGCAGGCTTTCCCACAGGTACTCGCGCAGCCCTTGCGGACCCTCGACGCGGCTCAGTCGGCTGTTGTCGCCGAAACGGCTGAGCACCTGATGCTGCAACGGCACCAGCGGTTGTTTGTCGTACTGCCGGGTTTCGGCCAGCACCGCGCGGTCTTCGCGGTTGAGCGAGCGCAGTTCGCGGTAGCGCCAGCCGTCCTGGTTGGCGATGAAGATGATGCCGCGGGCATCGCTGACCAGCACCACGTCGTTGCCCTGGCGCCATTCGCGCTCAAGCTCGGGGAACTCCAGCTTGACCACCATGGCGCCGAGGAAGCGATCGGCTTCGTCGTTGACCGAGCTTGCAAGGAAGTAGCCGGGCACGCCGCTGGTCACCCCGACCGCGAAGAAGCGCCCGCTGCCCTCGCTGCGCGCCTGCTTGAAGTAGGGGCGAAAGCCATAGTTGGAGCCGACATAGGTGGTCGGCAGCCGCCAGTTGCTGGCCGCCACCGCCAGGCCGCTGTGGTCGAGCAGTTCCAGGGTCGAGGAGTTGGCGGCGCCGTTGATCCGCTCGAGCTTGCGGTTCAGCGCGTCCTGCACGATGGGTGACACCGGCCCGCGCAGGGCGGCGATCAGTTCCGGGTCCAGCGCCAGTACCGCGGGCAGGGCGCGGTAGCGGTCGATCAGGGTGTGCAGCGAATTGGCGTACAGGCTCAGTTGCTCACTGGCCCGCCGGGCATCGGCCTGCAGCGCTTCGCGCTTGGCCTGGTGCATGGCCCAGCCGGCACTGAGCACGGTGCCGGTTACGATCAGCAGAATCATCAGCCCCAGACGCAGGGCGCGATAGGACGGTGGCATGGGCTGTTCCGCGTGCAATAAGGCCAAGGGGTGGAGCAGGGCGCGGCGCTCGGGGCGGGTCACAAGCCGCCGAGCGCCGGGTCAACGCATGCTTCAGCGCAACTCGAAGTGCTGCTGTTGCACGTGCTGCGAATCCAGCCCGACCTGCACGTTGAACTGCCCAGGCTCGGCCACCTGTTGCAACTGCGCGTTGAAGAATTTCAGCTCGTTCTCGCTGATGGTGAAGGTCAGCTCGCGGGTTTCGCCGGCCTTGAGCAGCACTTTTTGGAAGCCCTTGAGTTCCTTGACCGGACGGCTCATCGAGGCGGTGACGTCCTGTACGTACAGCTGTGCCACGGTTTCGCCGTCGCGCTCGCCGGTATTGCGTACGGTGACCTTGGCCTGCAGGCTCTGCCCGCGTTGCAGGTGGTCGGCAGACAAGGTCAGGTCGGACAGGCTGAAGCTGCTGTAGCTCAGGCCGTAGCCGAAGGGGTACAGCGGGCCGTTGGGCTCTTCGAAATACTGCGAGGTGTAGTTGCCGGGCTCGCCAGGGGTGGCCGGGCGACCGATGCTGGGCCGGTTGTAGTACATGGGAATCTGCCCGACCGAACGCGGGAAGGTGATCGGCAGCTTGCCGGACGGGTTGTAGTCACCGAACAGCACGTCGGCGATGGCGTTGCCGCCCTCGGTGCCGCTGAACCAGGTTTCCAGGATCGCATCGGCCTGTTCGCGCTCCCAGGTGATCGACAGTGGCCGGCCGTTCATCAATACCAGCACCAGCGGCTTGCCGGTGTCTTTAAGGGCCTTGATCAGGGCTTTCTGGCTGGCCGGGATGTCGAGGCTGGTGCGGCTCGCCGACTCATGGGACATGCCCTTGGATTCGCCGACCACGGCCACCACCACATCGGCCTGGGCCGCGGCCTTGAGCGCTTCGTCGATCATCACAGCCGGCGGGCGCGGGTCGAGGACAATCTTGTCGTCCTTGGCGTTGAAGAAATTCAGATACTCGAGAATCGCGTTGTCGCGGGTGAAATCGGCGCCCTTGGCATACAGCAGCTTGCCCTTGCCCTCCAGGGCATGCTCCAGGCCTTCACGCACGCTGACGGCATGCTCGGGGCGGCCATCGGCGGCCCAACTGCCCATGATGTCCAGCGGCGCATCGGCCA
This sequence comes from Pseudomonas cremoricolorata DSM 17059 = NBRC 16634, assembly GCF_000425745.1. GTDB lineage: Bacteria > Pseudomonadota > Gammaproteobacteria > Pseudomonadales > Pseudomonadaceae > Aquipseudomonas > Aquipseudomonas cremoricolorata. The sequence continues at coordinate 205,175 of NZ_KE384442.1, forward strand.
ACGGCCCGACCAGCGCCACCGTGGCGGACTTGCGCAGCGGCAGGGTGTTGTCGCGGTTCTCCAGCAGCACCAGGCTGCGCCGCGCAACGTCACGGGCGGCGGCGCGGTGCAGGCGGGTTTCGGCGTAGTAGTCCTGCAGGTCGTCCTCAGCCTTGCCGATGCGCAGGTACGGGTCTTTGAACAGGCCCATGTCGTACTTGGCGCCCAGCACCTCGCGCACGGCGCGGTCGAGTTCGGCCTGGGACACTTCGCCGGCTTTCAGCAGGCCGGGCAGCTCTTCGCCGTACAGCGAGTCGTTCATGCTCATGTCGATACCGGCCTTGATCGCCAGCTTGGCGGCCTCACGGCCATCGCGGGCGACGCCGTGGCGGATCAGTTCCTTGATCGCGCCGTGGTCGCTGATGGTCACGCCCTTGAAGCCCCATTGCTGGCGCAGCAGGTCGTTCATCAGCCAGGTGTTGGCGGTGGCCGGCACGCCGTTGATCGAGTTGAGCGCCACCATCACCCCGCCGGCGCCAGCGTCGAGGCCGGCGCGATACGGCGGCAGGTAGTCGTTGTACATTTTCGGCAGGCTCATATCGACCACGTTGTAGTCGCGCCCGCCTTCGACTGCGCCATACAGGGCGAAGTGCTTGACGATGGCCATGACGCTGTCGTGCTCGGCCGGGCTCTTGCCTTGCAGACCACGCACCATCACCTCGGCGATGCGCGAGGTCAGGTAGGTGTCTTCACCGAAGCCTTCGCTGGTACGCCCCCAGCGCGGATCACGGGCGATATCGACCATCGGCGCGAAGGTCATGTCCACCGAGTCGGCCGCCGCTTCGATGGCCGAGGTGCGCCCAACCGTGGTGATCGCGTCCATGTCCCAGCTCGACGCCAGGCCCAGGCTGATGGGGAAGATGGTGCGCTCGCCGTGCACGGTGTCGTAGGCGAAGAACATTGGAATCTTCAGGCGGCTGCGCATCGCCGCCTCCTGCATGGGGCGGTTTTCCGGCGCGGTACGCGAATTGAAGGTGCCGCCGATGCGGCCTGCGGCGATTTCCTCGCGAATCTTCTCGGCGGGCATCTCGGGGCTGATGCTGATCAGGCGCAACTGGCCGATTTTTTCCGCCTGGCTCATCTGCCCGAGCAGATGATCAATGAATGCCTGTTTGTCTTGCAGTGGCGGTGCGACGGTGGCGGCCAGGGCCGCCTGACTGACGAGGCCCAGGGCCAGACCCAGCAAAGACACTTTCATGCGCGATTCCATCGTAGAAGCGCTGGCCGTATCAGGGTGATACGCGCGAGCAAGGTTTTCAGGCGGCTATTGTTTTACGTTCGCCGGACCGGACGGTGCCGATCTGCCCGCGGTCCAGCGGCGGATTATGCCTGAATATGGCGACGGCTCCAGACCCGCGATGGGCAGTACAACGATCAAGAATGTAGCGCTAAGCATGTAGCTACCAGAACGTAGCCCAGATCACAGGCATGACCCTGCCCAACGGATACGAGCGACGTCCGCTCGCCATGCCAGGGCCACGGGTGCTGGACTGACCGCGAGCCCTTCGCGGCAGCGGCGCGGCCACGTAGAATGGCCGCCATTGCGCGCTGCGCTCCCGCCATTTCGAGGCACCTGCTGTCCATGTCCGCTACGCCGTCCGCTTCCCCCGACGCCCTTACCGAGTTCTTCACCCTGCTGCAACAGGCGCTTGCCAGTGGCAGCCTGAGCAAACTGGTGCTGGCCCGCCCTGTGGGCGCCGACCCGACCTTGCAACGCATCATCGGCAAACCGGTGCAGGTCAAAGGTCAGGCGTGTCTGTCGCTGGTCTACCGCCACCAGACCCGCGACATCACCCGCAACCTGCCACTGGAACAGGTGCCGGCCCTGATTGGCGAACTGCTGCCGGGCAGCTTTCGCAATGCCCACCTGTTCGACGGCGAGGGCGAGGTGCAGCTGACTTTCAGCAAGAAGGGCAAGCCGATGCTGCAGCGCCACGGCGCCCAGGCGCCGCTCAAGGCCGTGGCCAGCAGTGGCCATGACCGCGAGAAAAAGCGCTACCTGGAATTGTCTCGGCCGTTTCTGCGCGACCTCGGCGTCACCGATGCCCAAGGCGCGCTGATTCCGTCGATGTCGCGCAAGTGGAAGCAGATCAACAAGTTCATCGAAGTCTTCGACCATGCCCTGGGCAGCGCACCCTTGCCTGCCGAACAGCCGCTACGGGTGGCCGACTTCGGCTCGGGCAAGGGCTACCTGACCTTCGCCATGCACGACTACCTGCGCAATAGCCTGGGCCGGGCCGCCGAGGTCACCGGGGTCGAGCTGCGTGCCGAACTGGTCGAGCTGTGCAACGCTGCTGCGGCGCGCCTCGAGCACCCGGGCCTGGATTTTCAGTGCGGAGACGTGCGCAGCGTGGTACCGGCGGCGATCGAGGTGATGATCGCCCTGCATGCCTGCGACATCGCCACCGATTATGCGATTCACACCGGCATTCGCTGCAACGCGGCGATCATCATGTGCTCGCCGTGCTGCCACAAACAGATCCGTCCGCAACTGCGCAGCCCGGATGTGCTGCAACCGATGCTGCATTACGGCCTGCACCTGGGCCAGCAGGCGGAAATGCTCACCGACAGCCTGCGCGCGCTGTACCTGGAAGCCTGTGGCTACGAGACCAAGGTGTTCGAGTTCATCTCGCTGGAACACACCAACAAGAACAAGATGATTCTGGCGGTCAAACGCCGCCAGCCCCAGGACAACACCGCGCTGCTGGCGCGCATCGCCGAGCTGAAGGCGTTCTACGGGGTCAGCGAGCACTGCCTGGAAACCCTGCTGCGCGCCGACGGCCTGCTGGCCGCGGCGCAGTAGTCGTCTCAGCGGCGTCGCGATGCAGGGAAGGCGATGCTCAGGGTGGTCTGCGCCAGCGGGTGAGTGCTGGCGTCGAAGAAGTCCAGCGCGCAGCCTACCGCCGCCAGGCGTTGGCTGAAATAGCTCTGCTGGTTGTGCACCGAGGCCTCGCCCAAGGGGCGAATGGCCACGGCGATGCGCGCCGGCCGCGCCTGCACGATGGCCTCCAGCAGGTGCTCGTCGGCGCTGTCCAGGTGCTGGCCGAGCAGGCACAGGTTGCCGGCCTCGCAGGCCAGTTGCGCCAGGCACCAGCTCAGGTAGTCGCTGCTGCGAATGGCTTGAAGCTTCTGCGCGCTGGGCCCCTCGTTGATGAACAGCGGCACTTCCCCCGGCACGTTCACCGCCGCGCCATCGAGCAGCTCGCTGCCCACTGCGCCACGCCTGCGCGTGGTGCCATCGGCCTGGCGCAGCAGGTGCAGGCCTCCGTGCACATGCAGCACCCGCGTGCCGGCGCCGGCGGTGCGGCGCACATCGAAGCTGCCTTGCTCATCGAACAGCTCGGCGAACCCCGATGGGTCGTGCTCCATGGCCCACGGCAGAATCAGGTCGTAGTTGCTGGTGTACACGCATCGGTAACGACGCAGCTCGGCGTTGAGCTGGCCCAGGGTCACCGGCGGCAGCAGCGCCAGCGGCAGGTGCACGGCGCGCAGGGCATGAATCAGCGCCTGCTTGATCGAGTAGTAGCGGTTCAGCGGTGCGGTGGAGTTGATCGCCAGCGCGGCATTGCTGCGGATGGTGGTGTTCAGCGCGCTCAGCACCGGCTCGAACAGCTCGGTGCCCAGCGCCTTGAACAGCGCCTGGTCGCTGATCGCCAAGGCCTTGTGCCGCACCTGTTGCGCCTGCTCGAACAGCGAGTAGTAACCGAACGGCTTCCACAGGGCGCGGCTGGCACCGTTGCCCAGCAGCAGGGCCGGGTAGGCGTGGCGGTCGGTGAGCTCGGCCCAGGAGGGCAGGTGGGCATCGCGTGCTGACATGGGGTATCCGTAGGCTGAAACACAAACGCGGCGACTGTATCACGTTGCCTGCCGGGAAGAAGTTGCGCTCGAGGCAGACGCAGCCACGGGGTTTCATCTGCCAGTCCTTGAGGTCGCGCGCGGCTGTCTATATCGTCCGCAGCATCTTTATCGAGGTGGGAAGGGTTACAGCGTATGGCAAGCGACAATCTGGGCGCCGAGCAGTATGTCGAGGGCCGTCTGGTAGCGGTGATCCTGCTCGTGCTGACTGCCCTGGGCGCATTCGCCGCCACCACGTTCTGCGGTGAGCGCGGTTGCGTGTTGACGGCGCAGGCGGTGGTCTGTGCGGTGACTTCGGCGCTGTGCGTACTGCTGCTGCTCAACCGCCGCGCGCTGCGTGCCAAGCTCGAAGGCCGCAGCTACTTGCTGGCCTACCTACTGGCGTGGATCTGGGCTGGGCTGGCTACGGCGGTGGTGCTCAGCCAGCCCGCCCTGGCCGATGAAACCCCGGCGCTGCTGTCGGTGGTGCTGTCGAGTCTGCTGGGCGGGGTAGCGGCCGCCATCGCCGCGCACCTCTGGCACGAGCGCCAGCAACGCCCGCTGGCGCCGCGTGCTCCTCGCACCCCACGGCGTGGCAAGGCCGAACAGGCGCTGGCGCAGGTCAAGGAGCGTCTGTAGCCTGCGCCGCCAGTGCTCGTCGCTGGCGATTGCGCCACAGCCGGTAGGCGCGGATGCCGGCACGCACCGAGCCGAACAGCAACTCGCCTTCCATCTCCCGCGCCAGCCCTGAGCGCACCAGCATGCGCAGGAAACGCCCACGGGCGCGGGCGATGGCAAAATGCACACCCTGCGCGGCCAGGGTGGCGCGCACTTCGCGCAAGGCTTCAAGGCCCGTCACATCCAGACTGCTCACCGCCTCGGCATCGAACAGCACGGCCCTGATCTGCTGCTCGCGTTGCACCGCTTCGAGCAGGCGCAGTTTGAAGTAGTCGGCGTTGAAGAACAGGATCGCGTCGTCGAAGCGATACACCAGCAGCCCCGGTACCGTGCGCGCCTCGGGGTGGTGGCGCAGGTTGACCTGGCCCTCGACTCCGGGCAGCCAGCCGAGCACCGCGTCGGTGGGCTGATAGATGCTGTACAGCAGACGTAGAATGGCCAGGGTCACGGCGAAGATGATGCCCGGCAGCACGCCCAGGCCGAGCACGCCGGCGGTGGTCAGCAGGCACAGGCAGAACTCGAAGCGGCTGAGCTTGAGGATGCTGCGCAGCGACTGCACATCGATCAGCCCCCAGCCGGCCATCAGCAGCACGGCGCCGAGCGCGGCCTGTGGAATCCATGCCATGGGCGCGGTGAACAGCAGCAACACCAGGGCAATCACCAGGGCGGCGACGATGCCCACCAGTTGGCTGCGCCCGCCGACCATGTCGTTGACCGCGGTGCGTGAATCGGCGCCGCTGATGGCAAAGCCTTGCGACAGCCCGGCGGCCAGATTGCTCACGCCCAGGGCGACGAACTCGTGGTTGGCGTTGATCGCATAGCCGTGGCGCGCGGCGAAGCTGCGCGCGGTGAGCATGGCGCTGCAAAAGCTCACGGTAGCGATGCCCAAGGCGTCGCGCAGCAGGCTCTTGGTTTCTTCCAGGCTGATCTGCGGCCAGGCCAGGTGCGGCATGCCACCAGGCACCGGGCCGAGCACGGCGACGCCGAAGCGGTCCAGGCCGAACAGGCCGCTGAGCACGGTGAACACCGCCACCACCACCAGCGCCACCGGCAGGCGCGGATAGCGCCGCGGCAACACGATAAGCATGGCCAGTGCGGCCAGGCCCAGGGACAGGGTCAGCCAGCGGATTTCCCCCAGGCGACTGAGGAAGTCGAGCAGGCTCAGCACGAAACCTTCACCGACGAAGCTGAAACCCACCACTTTGGACAACTGCCCGGCGATCAGGCTCAGGCCGATGCCGTTGAGGTAGCCGATCAGAATCGGCCGCGAAAAGAAGCTGGCGATAAAACCTGCGCGGGCGAGCCCCGCGCCGATCAGCATGGCCCCCACCAGCAGGGTGACGATCACCGCCAGCTCGGCGGTGCGCTGTGTGTCACCCATCGCCAGCGGCGCCACGGCCCCGGCGATCATCGCGCAGGTGGCGGCATCCGGGCCGACCATCAACTGCCGCGAACTGCCGATCAGGGCGTAGACGATCATCGGCAGCACGCAGGCGTACAGGCCATATTGCGCCGGCAGGCCGACGATCTGCGCATAGGCGATGGCGATGGGAATCTGAATGGCCGCCACCGACAGACCCGCCTGCACATCGGCCGAGAACCATTCACGGCGGTAACGCAGCAGGTTGGCCAGGCCCGGAAGCCAGCGGGAAATGAACATGGGCAGTCCTTTGAAAATGTTTCATCCGAATGGCGCTGCTTTATAGCCGCAGCACCTGATATGCCGCCAAATCCAGCGCCGACGCAAGCGCCGGATGCCGCCTCAGGCCAGCCGCTGCAGGTAGCTGGGTACCTGCGGCTCAGGCAGCACCGAGAGCACCTTGAGCCGTTGCAGGGTGCGCTCGCGGGCCTTGCCGATGTGGTCGCGCAGGCACGAGCAGGCCGATTCCACGGTGCCGTAGAGCAATGCCTCGAACACCAGGCGGTGTTCCATCAGCATCGCCTGGTCGTTGCTGCTGTGCAGCGCCTCGTGAAGGATGCGGCCGACGTTCATGGGAATCTGACACTGGCGAATCACCGCTGCCATGCGCGTGTTGGCGATGCCTGCCAGGCAGGTGACGTGCAGATCGTGCTCGAGCTGTTCGATGTCGGCGCGCGACACCTCGCGCCCGGCGTCCTGGGCGTCGACCACGCGCTGCAACATGGCCTGCAACTCGTTGCGTGGCACCCGCTCGACCGCTTGGCGCAGGGCGTCGGGTTCGAGCAGCATGCGCAGTTCGTAATCCTGCTTGACCGCCTGCGCGGTGAGCGGCCCGGCCAGCCATTGCGAGTACGGCTCCTTTTCCACCAGGCCCTTGTCGCGCAGGCGCATCAGCGCTTCCCTCACCACGTTGCTGCTGACGTTGAGCGCCTCGGCCGCACGCTGGCCGTCGATTCGGTAGTGACCGAAGACCATGAAGCGGATCACCGTTTCCGCCAACTGCTCATAGATACGCTCACCCAGTGGCCGGTAATCGATCAGCTCTTCCTGCCGCTCCAGGCCCAGCAGTTGCCGGGTCAGCGGGACCCGCCGCGGTGCAGCCTCGGTGCCGTGGGGGTCGATGAGAAAGCCGCGGCCTTCGAAGCGGCGGATCAACCCTTCTTCATGCAGCAAGGTCAGCGCCTGGCGTACCGGCACCCGGCTGGTGCCGAACAGCTCTGCCAGCGGCCCCTCGACCAGCACCAGCCCGGTCACTGCCTGCCCACCCAGAATCGCCTCGCGCAGGGTGGTGCGGATGACTTCGTAGCGTGAAGTTGGGCGCTCGTCCAAGGGCGGTGTCGCGGACATCGAGTCAGGTCTCATAGGGCGGAATGGGCAAGTTTCTCACAAGCACGGCGGGAATGTGCCTACACGCGGTAACACTTCCCTGATCGATCCTGAGGCAAGGCTGTTACCGAACGCCTCAAAATGGATCATTTATAAAAACATCCAATTTGCGCGCCAAGGTGATTCTGGATTGTCTCGGCGCAGAGCTTCGCTACGCGCCAGAGCGGTTCGACCTCCCAAAACATCTATCAGGCGCAACTTGGCACGTTCGGTGCTTTCTCAAATGTACGTATTCACTAAATGTACATTTTAGAGGTGGCGGATGAGTGTCGATGGCGTGTCCCTGGCCCAGGCTTATGCCGAGGCAGCGGCTGATCCGCTGAGTGTGGCGCAGCAGGCGTTGCAGGCCGCGCAGCAGCTACCGGCGGCCTTCATCAGCCTGTGCCAGAAGCGCGCACTGCGTGAGGCAGAAGCGGCTCGGCAGCGCTGGCAGGCCGGCCAGCCGCTGTCGCCGCTCGACGGCGTGCCGGTGGTGTGGAAAGACCTCTACGACCTCGCCGGGGAAATCACCAGCGCCGGGGCCAAGGTGCGCATGAATGACGCCCCCGCATCGTGCGACTGTGCCCTGGCGAGCGTGCTGAGCCGCGCCGGCATGGTCAGCCTGGGCAAGACCAACCTCAGCGAGCTGGCCTATTCGGGCCTGGGCCTCAACCCGCACTTCGGCACCCCGGCCAACGCCGTGGCGCAAGGTCCGGCACGGGTGCCGGGCGGCTCTTCCTCGGGTTCTGCGGTGGCAGTGGCCAAGGGCGTGGCGCCCATAGCCATGTCGACCGACACCGCCGGCTCCATTCGCATCCCCGCCGCCTTCAATGGCCTGGTCGGCTATCGCAGCAGCAGCCAGCGCTATGACTTCAGCGGGGTCACCCCGCTGGCGGTGTCGCTCGATGCGCTGGGCCCGATCACCACCAGCGTGCGCGATGCCATGGCGATCGATGCCCTGTTGCTGGGCAAGCCGTTCGCCGCCAGGCCTTTGCCCGTGGCCGGATTGCGCCTGCGAGTCGACGACGCGCTGCTGGACGATGCGCGCATTCAGCCTGAGGTCAAAGCCAATCTGCTGGCCGCCGCCGAGCGCCTGCAGGCGGCCGGTGCCGCCCTGGAATACGGCCGCGTCGAGGCGTTCCATCAGGCCCTGGCGCTGATCGAACAGGTCGGCTGGCTTGGCAGCGCTGAGGCCTTCGCCCGCTACGAGTCGCTGCTCGACAGCCCAGTCGCCGAGCACCTCGACCCACGCGTACGCACCCGCCTTGAGGCCGCCCGGCATTTCCCGGCCAGCCGCCAGGTACGCCTGTACCAGGCCGCGCGCAACCTGCGCCAGCACATGGCAGATGAGCTGGACGGCGCCATGCTGCTGACCCCGACGGTTGCCCATGTCGCGCCGTTGCTGGCGCCCCTGCAAGACGATGCGGCGCTGTTCGCCGCCAGCAACCTGGCCACTCTGCGCCTGACCATGCCCGGCAGCATGCTCGACATGCCCGGCGTGGCCCTGCCCAGCGGCACTGGCGAGGCCGGCATGCCCACCAGCGTGCTGGTGTCCGGCCCCAGTGGCAGCGACGCGCGCCTGCTGCGCGTCGCCCTGACCCTCGAACCCTATGTGCGCGGCGTAGCCCGCTAACTCTTCTGAATCACAATGAGGTGTAGATCATGGCGAAAGAAATCTTTGTCTCCATCGGCGTCGACGTCGATGCGGTCGCTGGCTGGCTGGGTTCCTACGGCGGTGAAGACTCCCCGGACGACATCTCCCGCGGCCTGTTCGCCGGTGAAGTCGGCTCGCCGCGGCTGCTTAAGCTGTTCGAGAAGTACAACCTGCGCACCACCTGGTTCATCCCCGGCCACTCGGTGGAAACCTTCCCCGAACAGATGAAGGCGGTGGTCGCTGCCGGCCACGAAATCGGCGTGCATGGCTACAGCCATGAAAACCCCATCGCCATGACGCCCGAACAGGAAGAGATCGTCCTCGACAAGTCGATCGAGATCATCACCCAGCTCGCCGGCAAGCGTCCCACCGGCTACGTGGCGCCGTGGTGGGAATTCAGCAACGTCACCAACGAACTGCTGCTGCGCAAGGGCATCAAGTACGACCACAGCCTGATGCACAACGACTTCCACCCCTACTACGTGCGGGTCAAGGACAGCTGGAGCAAGATCGACTACAGCCAGCACCCCGACACCTGGATGAAACCGCTGGTGCGCGGCGAGGAAACCGACCTGGTGGAGATTCCGGCCAACTGGTACCTCGATGACCTGCCGCCAATGATGTTCATCAAGAAGTCGCCCAACAGCCACGGCTTCGTCAACCCGCGGCACCTGGAAGAAATGTGGCGCGACCAGTTCGACTGGGTCTACCGCGAGCATGACTACGCCGTGTTCCCCATCACCATCCACCCCGACGTCTCTGGCCGTCCGCAGGTGCTGCTGATGCTCGAGCGCTTCATCGAGCACATGCAGGGCCATGCCGGGGTGAAGTTCGTGACCATGGACGAAATCGCCGACGACTTCATTCGCCGCCAGCCGCGCAAAGGCTGACGCCGCCGACCTTCTGCCAACCCTGCCCACAACAACAAGAGACCCACCACGATGACCACGCAGGCCACCACCACGACGCCCGTCGGCGCCCCCGGGACATGGAAACCGGTACACCTCGATTCCAAGGATGTTCGCTATGCCACCTGGATCGCCTTCTTCGCCTGGGTGTTCGCTGTCTATGACTTCATCCTGTTCGGCACTTTGTTGCCGGTGATGGGTGGGCACTTCACCTGGAGCGAGGCCGAGCAGGCCGAGATCGCCACCTGGGTCGCCGTGGGCGGCGCGGTGGTGGCCTTCATCGTCGGCCCGCTGGTAGACAAGATCGGTCGCCGTGGCGGGATCATCTTCACCATCGGCGGCACCGCGCTGTGCTCGGCACTCACTGCGGTGTGCGCCGGCATGGGCAAGGGGCCGTTGATTGCCGTGCGCTCGGTGGCAGGGCTGGGGTATGCCGAGGAGGGGGTCAACGCCACCTACCTCACCGAGGTCTATGCGGCCTCGACCGATCCCAAGCTGATCAAGCGCCGCGGCTTCGTCTACAGCCTGGTGCAGAGCGGCTGGCCGGTCGGTGCGCTGATCGCCGCCGGGCTCACCGCCTTGTTGCTGCCGCACATCGGCTGGCAGGGCTGCTTCGTGTTCGCGGCGGTGCCGGCGTTGGTGGTGGCGATTCTGGCCCGCAAGCTCAAGGAAAGCCCGCAGTTCCAGGTGCACCAGCGTATTCGCCAGCTGCGCAAGGCCGGTGATGAAACCGCTGCGCGCAGCCTGGCCAGCGAATACCAGGTCGATTACGACGAGCACGCCAAGGCCGGCGTTGCCGCGGCCTTCCGCGGTGCCGCGCTGCGCCCGACCGTGGTATTGAGCTTGGCGATTCTGCTCAACTGGTCGGCGATTCAGGTGTTCAGCGTGCTCGGCACCTCGGTGATCGTCAGCGTTCACCAGCTGTCGTTCCAGAATTCGCTGTGGATTCTGGTGCTGTCGAACCTGGTCGGCTTCATCGGCTACCTGTTCCACGGCTGGCTGGGCGACCGCCTCGGTCGGCGCAACACCGTCGCGCTGGGCTGGATGTGTGGCGGTGTGGCGTTCTTCGCCATGCTGCAGGCGCCGAGCCAACTGACTACCGTGGTGGCGCTGTACAGCCTGGGCCTGTTCTTCCTCACCGGCCCGTACTCGGCGATGTTGTTCTTCATGGGCGAAAGCTTCCCCACCAGCATCCGTGCCACCGGCGGCGCCATCGTCCACGCCATGGGCCCGATAGGCGCCATCGTCGCCGGCCTGGGCATCACCAGTGTGCTCAACGCAGGCGGCCAGTGGCACAGCGCGGCGCTGTGGTTCGGCGCGTTGCCGTGCTTCCTCTCGGGTGTGGTGATGTTCGCCGCGCGCCATGTCGAGCCGCATTCGGTCAAGTAACTCAACAGATCAAGCGATAAGGAGTCCCCGCGATGTCTCAACCTGTAGCTCTCATCACCGGCGCCGCCAGCGGCATCGGCCAGGCCGTTGCCGTGGCCTACGCCAGGGAGGGCGTGCGTGTGGTCGGCGGATACCTGCCGGACGCCGGCCACGACCCGCTCGACACGCAGCGCTTGGTGCAAGCCGCCGGCGGCGAGTGCCTGATGCTGCCGATGGACGTCACCGACAGCGCTTCGCTCGATGCCATCGCCAAGGCTGCGGTAGAGCGCTTCGGCCGCCTCGACTACGCGGTGGCCAACGCCGGCCTGCTGCGCAAGGCTGCGCTGCTGGAGATGACCGACGCGCAGTGGAACGAGATGCTCGACGTCGACCTCACTGGCGTCATGCGCACCTTCCGCAGCGCCAGCCGTTACCTGGGCGAGGGCGGTGCACTGGTGGCCATTTCATCGATTGCCGGCGGCGTCTACGGCTGGCAGGAGCATTGCCACTACGCCGCGGCCAAGGCCGGGGTGCCGGGGCTGTGCCGCTCGCTGGCGGTGGAGCTGGCACCGCGCGGCATCCGCTGCAACGCGGTGATTCCCGGCCTGATCGAAACCCCGCAATCGCTCGATGGGAAAAACTCGCTCGGCCCTGAAGGCCTGGCCAGGGCCGGCAAGAGCATCCCGCTCGGCCGGGTCGGGCGCGCCAGTGAAGTGGCCGACCTGGTGTGCTACCTGAGCAGCCCACAGGCGAGCTACATCACCGGGCAAAGCATCACCATCGACGGCGGTCTGACCGTGCGTTGGCCGGAATGAACCCCTCGCCGCACGCCTGGCGTGCGGCCATCAGGAGTGAACCATGCAACTACTGAACAACCGCCGCGCCGTGGTCACCGGGGCGGCCAGCGGCATCGGCGCGGCCATCGCCCATGCCTATGCCGAGGCCGGCGCACGCCTGGTGCTGTGTGACCGCGACGGCGAGCGCCTGGCCGCAGTGGCCGCCGCCTGCCGAGCGCTGGGCGCCGAGGTGCTGGAATGCGTGGCCGACGTCGGCAGCCGCGAAGGCGCACAGGCGGGCGTGGATGCTTGCGTACAAGGGCTGGGCGGCATCGACATTCTGGTCAACAACGCTGGCATGCTGACCCAGGCCGATTGCGTCGACCTGACCCAACAGATGTGGGACGACATGCTGCGCGTCGACCTCACCAGCGTCTTCGTCGCCAGCCAGCGCGCCTTGCCGCACATGCTGGCGCAGCGCTGGGGGCGGATCATCAACATCGCCTCGCAGCTGGGCATCAAGGGCGGCGCGCAACTGACCCACTACGCTGCAGCCAAGGCCGGTGTGATCGGCTTCAGCAAGTCGCTGGCCCATGAAGTGAGCAAAGACAACGTGCTGGTCAACTGCATCGCCCCGGGGCCGATCGAAACGCCGCTGGTCGATGGCATCAGCCAGGCCTGGAAGGCCGCCAAGGCCAAGGAACTGCCGCTGGGTCGCTTCGGCAGGGCCGAGGAAGTGGCGCCGGTGGCGGTGCTGCTGGCGTCCGAGCCGGGCGGCAATCTGTTCGTCGGCCAGACCCTGAACCCCAACTCCGGCGACGTCATGCCTTGAGGTGAACCATGTGTGGACTGTGCGGCCTGATCGGCGAAGACGCGCACTGGAGCGATCCCATCGACAGCAGCCTGCCGGGGCGGCGCGAGCGCTTGCGCCGCATCGCCGCGATCAATCAGGTGCTGACGCCCTTTCGGCTCAAGGTCAGTGACGTGCAAGGGGCGAGCTACCTGCTGCAAGGCGCGACCGGCAAGCAGGGCATCGCCTCGGGCCTGGAGCAATTGTGGCAGGTGGCCGAGGACATCCTCAGCCGCCCGCTCGACCCCCTCGACCCGCGCATCCTCGAGCATCTGGAGGCGCGTGCATGAGCGTGCAGATCAACGTGCTCACCGGCTTTCTCGGCAGCGGCAAGACCACTTTGCTGCAACGGGTGCTGGTCAACGAAGACATGGGCGAAACAGCGCTGCTGATCAACGAATTCGGCGAGGTCGGCATCGACCACCTGCTGGTGCAGGAGATCGCCCCCAACACCGTGCTGCTGCCCAGCGGCTGTGTGTGCTGTTCAGTGCGCGGCGACTTGAAACAGGCGCTGATCGACCTGCACGACAAACGCAGCCGCGGCCTCATTCCGGCGTTTCGCCGAGTGCTGCTGGAAACCACCGGCCTGGCTGACCCGGCGCCGATCCTCGCCACCTTGCAGCGCGACCCGCAACTGCGCGGGCGCTATCACCTGGGTCTGCTGGTGACCGTGGTCGATGCCGAGCATGCCGCGCTGCAAGAACGGCTGCACCCCGAATGGCTGGGGCAGGTCACGGCCGCCGACCGCCTGCTGGTGAGCAAGGCCGACCGCGTCGATGGGCAGGCGCTGAGCGAGCTGATCGAGCATCTGCACACCCTCAACCCGGCTGCGAGCGTGGCACTGACCAGCGCTGTGGTGGCGGGTGACCAACAGCTGCTCGGCGAGGGCCTGAGCAGCCGCCTGCCGGATGCCGAGGTGGCCAGATGGCAGCTGTTCGCCCCGACCCGTCAGCCGCGCCACGGCACCGCGCAGGTTTGCGCGCTGGAGTACGCCCAGCCGCTGGACTGGCTGGCGTTCGGGGTTTGGTTGTCGATGCTGCTAAGATGCCACGGCGAGCGCATCCTCCGGGTCAAAGGAATTCTCAACGTGATCGACGCCGAACACCCCATCGTCATCCACGGTGTCCAGCACTGCCTGCATGCGCCGGTGCACCTCGAACATTGGCCGGGTGGCGAGCGCCGCTCGCGGCTGGTGATCATCGTCCGCGACCTCGACACCACGCTGCTGCGCCGCTCGTTCGACACCTTCCTGCAACGCCTGGGGCGGGCGGCATGAGCCAACCGCTGACCTTGCGCGTGCTCGGCACCTCAGTGACGCTGCTCGAATCGATTCGCCTGCGCGCCGAGCAGGAGCTGGGCATTCGCATCGACTACCAGGTGCACGACGTGCAGACCGTGCAGCGCATCGCCCTGATGCACCCGGAACGCTACGACCTCTACGACCAGTGGTTTCACAGCATGGACTTCGTCTGGCCGGCGGGGGCGATCCAGCCCATCGACGTGCGCCAGATCGATGCCTGGGGCGAAATCAACGGCCTGGCCAAGCACGGCAGGTTGCACCCAGACGACCCGCTGGCCGGTGGCAGCCTGCCCTGCGACCGGCTGTTCGTGCAGCACGATGGCAGCCTTGGCGAGCGCCCCAGCCACTTCATCAGCATGCTGCCGCTGACCCACAACGCCGACAGCTTTGCCTACCGTCCCGACCTGCTGCCGCCCGGATTTTCCTGCGAAGAAGAGAGCTGGTCGTGGCTGGTAGACCCGGCCTGGTGCGGTCACGCCGCGCTGCAAAGCGATGCCGCGATCGGCGCGCTGGACGCTGCGCTGGCGGTACAGGCCAAGGGCCTGGCGCACTTCGAGGTGATCGGCAACCTGCGCCTGGATGAAATAGACCAGCTCTCCAGCGCCCTGATCAAACTGCAACGCCAAGGCCACTTCGCCGCCTTCTGGTCCGACGACCGCGACGCCGGCCAACTCATGCTCGGGCCCAAGGTGCACATCGAAAGCGTCTGGTCGCCCGCGCTGATGCAACTACACCGCGAAGGCATCCAGTACCGCCAGGCCGTGCCCAAGGAAGGCTACCGCGGCTGGTTCGGCGGCCTGTCGCTGTCGCGCGCCGTGCACGGGCCGGTCAAGGCGGCGGCCTATGCTTACTTGAACTGGTGGCTGTCCGGCTGGCCCGGCGCGATGATGGCTCGCCAGGGCTTCTACATCTCTAACCCGCCGCGCGCCCGCGAACACCTGTCTGCCGCCGAATGGGACTACTGGTACGAAGGCAAACCCGCCTCCGAACACCTGCCCGGCAGCGACGGCCAACCCCTCATCGAACCCGGCCAGATCCGCGAAGGCGGCTCCTACAGCCAGCGCGTCAGCCGCATCAGCGTGTGGAACGCGGTGATGGACGAGCATAACTATCTGGTGCGCAAGTGGGCGGATGTGTTGCGGGCGGGGCGGGGGTAGGGTGTTGCGGATAGAGCGGGAGGGGATTTGAGCTGAGGCGCTCTGGAGGAGAAGCTGGAGCGGGTAGAGGGAATCGAACCCTCAACTAAAGCTTGGGAAGCTTTCGTTTTGCCACTAAACTATACCCGCTTCGCAGTGCGACTTTTTACCAGAAGCCCCCGCCGATTGAAAGCGCCACGCTGAAATAATCCCTCTACCTCGCCTTTTCGCGCCCCTGCCGGGTGCCGCTTTCGTGTGCCTGGCTCACAGGGCCAGGGTATGGCCGAGCGGTGTATGCCGGGTGTGGCTGGCAAAGGCTCGCGGGGTGGGTTGCAGGAAGTCGAGCATGACCTGGCCGGTTTGCTCGCAAGCGGGCTTGTGTTCCATTTCCAGGAAGTGCCCGGCGGCGTCGATCATCGCGAACTGGCAGTTTGCGATGTGTCGGGCGAACTGCCGGGCGTCGCTGGCGGTGGTGTATTCGTCGTGCTCGCCGTTGATGAACAGCAGCGGGATATCGATGTTGCGGCCGCCCTTGAGGGCGCGGTCGAGGTCGTGGTCGAGCACCTGGCTGATGTGGAAGTGCATCTGCGCGTATTCGTGGCTGTCGAGGCTGCTGACGTGGCGATAGTTGAAGCGCTTGAACAGCGACGGCAGGTGCTTGCCGATGGTTTCGTTGACCAGGTGGCCGATGCGCGGCCGGTCGCAACGGGCCAGGTACTGGCTGCCGCGGCTCAGGTAGTCGTGCATCGGCGCGTTGATCAGCGGTGAGAACGAGCTGACGATGGCTTTGTTGATGCTGCGCGGGCGGTGGGCCAGGGCCAGCAATGCGCAGGCGCCACCCCAAGAGAACGACATCAACTGGTCGGCGCTGAAGTGCTCGATCAGCTCCAGCAGAATGTGCGCTTCGGTCTCTTTGCTGAGCAGCCGCTCGTGGTGGTTGTGCGGCCGCGACTTGCCGGCGTAGGGCTGGTCGTAGAGCACCACGTTGCAGCGCGGATGCAGGTTGCGCACGGTCTGGGCGAACGAGGCGGTGGTGGCCATCGAGCCGTTGACCAGAATGATGGTGTGCTCGGCCGCTTTGGCGCGATAGCACTCGGTGTAGACCCGGTACTGACCTTGAATATCAAGCACTGCGATTTCTGGCCGCATGTCGTTGACTCCTGGCGCAAAAAGGGCGTTCTCGACACGCAGGGTGCGCGGGGTTTGTGACAGCTAGAGGGGCGTGGACCAGAACGCCGACGAGCTACACCGAGGCGATTTCTTCGGCGCTCAGCGGGCGGCACTGCCCCGGCGCAAGCTCGGCATCCAGCACGATCGCGCCCATGCGCTCGCGGTGCAGGGCAGTGACCTTGTTGTCGAAGTGGCCGAACATGCGTTTTACCTGGTGGTAGCGGCCTTCGAACAAGGTCAGGCGCGCCTGGCGCGGGGCGAGGATGTCGAGCTGCGCGGGGAGGGTGGTGAGGTCTTCGAAGGCGAAGTAGAAGCCTTCGCGAAAGCGTTCAACGTAGTGCGCTTCGATGACGTTTTCTGTCTCGACCCAGTAGGTCTTGGGTTGCTTGGTCTGCGGCTGGGTCAGGCGTCGTGACCATTGGCCATCGTTGGTCAGCAGCAACAAACCTGTGGTGTTGAAGTCGAGCCGACCGGCAATGTGCAGGCCCTCGCGCAGCGGCTCGGGCAGCAGGTCGATAACGGTGCGGTGCTCGCCATCGACGGTGGCGCTGACGCAGCCGGCGGGCTTGTGCAGCATCAGGTAACGTGCTGGCGGCCCGCTTTGCAGCAACTGGCCGTCGACCTCGACCTGGCTGAACACCCGCACGTCAGTACGCGGATCGTCCGCCACTTGGCCATCGACACGCACACGTTTGTGCGCCAGCAACAGGCGCACCTGCTGGCGGTTGTAGCAAGGCAGGTTGGCGAGAAATCGGTCGAGGCGCATGGTCGGGGGCGGGCTGGCTGGGGTGAGGGCGCCGCAGTCTAGCGCTTTGCCGCCTGCGCTGCCTGTAATTGCGCCTCGACCTGGGCGCACGCGGGGCACAGGCACTGGCTGTTGCGCAGTTCGGCAGGCAGCGCTTCGAGTACCGCCGGGTCGATGCTCACCGCATAGCACCAGCACGGCTGGGTGGCCCGTTGCGGGTCGGCCAGGGCGCAGTCATTGAGGGCGCCGCATGCCGGGCAGTGTCTGGCGTCAGGCATGTTCGCGGCTCGCACGTTCGCTGCACACCCGGTTGCGTCCGCCCTGCTTGGCCCGGTACAGCGCGTGGTCGGCGCGGCTGATCAGGTTCTGCAGCTGATCGCCCGGTTGCAGGCGGGTCAGGCCGATGCTGGTGGTCAGTTGCAGCGAGCGGTCTTCGAAGGCAAAACGCGCCTGCTCGGTGCGCAGGCGGATTTTTTCCGCAACGCGCAAGGCACCGGCCTCGTCGACATCACGCAGCAGCACAATGAATTCCTCGCCGCCCCAGCGGCACAGCACATCGGACTGGCGCAGGCTGCCCTGCAAAACCAGGGCGAACTGGCTCAGCACGGCATCGCCGGCCAGGTGCCCATGGGTGTCGTTGAGGGCCTTGAAGTGATCCAGGTCGATCAACAGCGCCACCAGCGTCGACTGCTCGCGCTGGGCCTGTTGCAAGGCCTGCTCGGCGAGCAGATCGAAGCTGCGCCGGTTGGGCAGGCCGGTGAGGCTGTCGAGGCTCGCCAGCGTTTCGGTGTTGTGCTGATGGCGCTTGATCATGGCGTTGAGCAGCGACAGCACCACCAGGGTGATCATCGCGCAGATGGTCAGGTTGATGTACAGCGACTCGCGAATGCGGTCCAGCGCGCCGGTCTCGCGCTTGTCGACCATCAGGTACCAGTTCAATTCAGGCAGCAGGCGCACGTTGAGGAAGTGACTATGGCCTTCGGCGTCTTCATAACTGTGGCTGCCCGGAGTCGGACTCGGCATGCGCTCAGTGAGATTGCGCAAGGCGGGGCTGGCGCTCATCAGGTCACCGACCCGCAGCCCATGGGCCCCGCCTTCGGAGGCGGTGAGCAGAACCTTGCCCTCGGCGTCGGTGAAGAACACCGAGCGCTGATAGCGGCGCTGGTACTGGTCGATCAGGCGGATCACCGCATCCACGCTCAGGCCAACACCGGCCGCGCCGATGAAGCGTTGCTGGTAGTCGAGCACGCGGTAGTTGATGAACACGGTCAGGGTGTCCTGGTTGGCCATGTCCAGGTCGACATTGGTTTCGTACGGCGCGCTGCTGTCGCGCAGGCGGAAGTACCAGGCATCACGCCAGGCCTGGGCATCGACCTTCTTCAACACGCCCTTGGCCTGGTAATAGGTGCGGCTGGCTTCGGAAACGAGAAACGCGGTGAAGGTGTTCTGCCCGGCCATGACTTCGCCCAGATAACGGGTGATGCGCTCGGCATCCTGCTCGCCGGCCAGCAGCCAGTCGCGCAGGAATGTGTCCTGGGCCATCATCGACGAGATCTGCACCGGTCGCAGCAGGTCTTTCTGGATTTCCGAATAGACGGTGTCGGAGGTCAGCGGCAGCTCGGTGTTGATGATGCCGTCACGGATCGCCCCGCGTGAGGCGAGGTAGCTCAGCAGCGAGGTCGCGAAAAAACCGCAGCTCAGCAGCATCAGCAGGGTGAGGATCAACGTACGCTGCGAGAACAGGGCGGAACGAGGCGGCATGATCTTCCCATGATGTGTGCCAAGGGCAGCATTCTAGAGAGAAGGACCGCAAATGGTAAGCGCGTCGTTCCAGCCTGTTTATGCAAAGGCAGGCGTCAGGTAGAAAGTGATTCCGATCGCAGGGGCAGTCAGCTTGCGCTGGTCACCACTCGTCAGGTCTTACAGGCATCTGGCTTATCACGAACGGCGCAACTACCGAGGAGATCGAAGGGTCATCCGTGAGGTACGCATCCTTCATGGAGACCGAATACAGCGACCTGATGACGGCCTTGTCTGCCTCGATATCGCCGCTGCTTTTGTGTAGATAGATTCGGCTGTAATGCTCACCTCTTGCGAACGCATATTGCACGCTGATGGTGATGGGCTTGGTCTCGAGGATTGCGCGCACTCGACGGTCGCCTAACATCCTGCGTTTGAGTGTGCTGAGCAGCTCATCCGTCCACATTTGGTTGTATTTTTCCCTGCGCGCGTCGTCTGGCATCAGGCCAGCGGCTACCAGCGGGCGGATGGCTTTCCACGCCGGATCTGCGTAGCGGGCGGTGGCATCGATATACAGGTTCAATGCACCTTCACGGTCTTCAGGCCCTCCCTTGCCCTGTTCCATCAACTCTCCCAGGCCCACGACACCGGTGCGACCGGCCAGCTTGTAGTATTCGCGGGCTTTGACGAAGTCGACGGGTTGAGCGATGCCGTCTCGGGACATGCGACCCAGCTCGACATAGGCCGACCGATCGCCTTTCGTCGCGGTTGTGTACAACGCCTTGGCCCGGTTGAAATCCTGAGTAACGCCCCTACCCGTCTCGTAAAGAATCCCCTGGACGTGTTGGCAGACCGCATTGCCTTGTTCGCTGGCGGCGATCACGTTCCACACGTCTTGTGGATCGACATCAGGGTAAGAAAGCGCGGAGCGGCAGCTGACATCCTGATCGCTTGCCAAGTGTGTATCGAACGTGCCCAGCGGTTTATAAGCCAATAGCCGCGCGTGCCTTTCCATGGGTGTAAGGGGGCGCTCACGTGCGGCTTTGACGTAATCCACGGTGTTTTGCGCGCCGCGTTCCAGGGCCTGGCAGCCGCAGAGGGCGATGAGCAGCGCGGAAAGTGCAAACGGTCGAGTCATAGAGCAGGCAATGTCCTTATTGAGAGAGTCGTGCATCTTCCATGGGATGAGCGCTGGTAAGCGCCAGCATCCGGCGTGTCGAACACAGCACCGAAACTGCGGGTTGCCGCGAGGCGAGCCGTTCCATGGACCGGCTTTGGGCCAGTGGGTTCACGCAGTGGTTGGTCTTGGTGCATAGCCCGTCAGGTGTGCATGTTTCCAGATATTTCCGTCAGGGCACTGAATTCAGGTTTTACGGTCACATCAGCGTCCTGTTGTTTTGCGCAGCGACCACGAGTGTGGTCGCTGGTCAGAGCTCCCCCCAGCGGTCCAGGAGGCCGCCCATGCCCCCAAGAATTCTATTGTGCGCACTACTGGCGTTGCTGAGTGTCGGCTGCGCGCCGTACCCGGGTGGCGGTTACTACCGCACCGAGGTCTATCAATCGGAGCCGGATGTCTATCCGGGCTACTACCGCAACGATCGCTACTACGTAGTGCCGCAGCAGCGCTATTACTACTCGCCTGCGCCGCGCTATCAGCCGGTGCCGCCGGGTTACTACCGAGCGGTGCCGGAGCCGCGCTACTACCGGCCCTATCCGCCGCCGCAGATGGTGCCCTGGCGCGGTGATGGGCGCGGCGATCACCGCCATCGTCACCGCTACGAGCACGGTCGCGACCGCCACGACTATCGCCGCCCACCAGGGCCGCCAGGCCCAGGCGGCTGGCCGGGGCGTGAGCATGGGCGGCACGGCCCGCGTTAGTGGGCGAGGTCTGCCAGCGGGTGGCGGCCTTCCCAAACCTTGCTGAAGTGCGCTTCGACCACCGCCGCGGGCACCTGCGCGGCATCCGGCCAGTGCCAGCGCGGCGCATGGTCCTTGTCGATCAGTCGGGCGCGCACGCCTTCGGCGAACTCCGGATGGCGGCAGCAGTTCAGGCTCAAGGCGTAATCCATCTGTAGGGTCTGGCTCAGCGACAGGTGCCGCGCGCGCTGGAGCTGTTCCCAGATCAGGTGTGCGGTGAGCGGACAGCCACGCTGCAACTGCTCGCCGGCGGCGGCCAGCAGCGGATCAGGGTGATGGCGCAGACCGGCCAGGGCGCGCCACGCCGAGGGCGCATCGCTGACATCCAGCAGTTCATCGATCAGTCCGCGCCGCGGTAGCCACTGCGCGACCGGCAATTGTGCGCTGGCGCAGCGATGCCCGGTGCGCAGCAGGCTGTTGAGCTGCAGCGCGGTTTGCTCCTGCCAGTTCACTTGCAACAAGTCATCGAGCAGTTCTGCCTGCTTGTCATCCGCCCAGACCCGATCCGCCAGGCCCAGATCGAGGGCGTCGCGGGCATTGATCGGCGCGCCGGTCAGCGCCAGGAACAAACCCAGTTTGCCCGGCAGTCGCCCGAGAAAGCGGCTGGCGCCGACATCCGGGTACAGGCCGATGCTGATTTCCGGCATCGCCAGCCGACTGCCTGGGGTGACGATGCGCACGCCGGCGCCCTGCAGCAAGCCCATGCCACCGCCCAGCACATGGCCGTGGGCCCAGCACAGCAGGGGTTTGCGGTAGGTGTGCAGGTGGTAGTCGAGGGTGTACTCGGCGGCGAAGAAGCGCGCCGCCTCGGCTGGCACGCAGCCCGGCTGGCGATGACAGGCGGTGGCCAGGCTGCGCACATCGCCCCCGGCGCAGAAGGCCTTGCTGCCATTGCCGCGCAGCAGCACGCAGACCACATTCGGGTCATCGGCCCAAGCGCGCAATTGCTGGTCAAGGGTTTCGATCATGCCCAGGGTAAGGGCGTTGAGGGTGTTCGGGGCGTCGAGGGTGGCGACGCCAATATCGGCACCGTCGGCGCCGGTCAGGACTTCGCAGAGAACGGACATGGACTTCCTCCTCAGGTCGTCGCTCCAGTATGGCTGGCAGAACCGATCCTGCCCGGCGTCGGTCGGATGGATTGACATTGCGGCCACGCTTTCCTAGGGTCGCGCCCCTCTGATTCTGGATTGCCCCATGACCGACGACGACCGCATCAAGCTCGAACCCAGCTGGAAGGCCGCGCTGCGCGAGGAGTTCGACCAGCCCTACATGCACCAGCTGCGCGAGTTTCTGCGCCAGGAATACGCCGCCGGCAAGCAGATCTACCCGCCAGGGCCGCTGATCTTCAATGCGCTGAACTCCACGCCGTTGCCAGAGGTGAAAGTGGTGATCCTCGGCCAGGACCCGTACCACGGCCCCGGCCAGGCCCACGGCCTGTGCTTCTCGGTGCAGCCCGGCGTGCCGGCACCGCCGTCGCTGGTCAACATCTATAAAGAACTGCAACGGGACCTCAACCTGCCGATCCCAAGTCACGGCTACCTGCAAAGCTGGGCCGAGCAGGGCGTGCTGCTGCTCAACACCACCATGACCGTCGAGCGCGCCAACGCCGCCTCGCATGCCAAGAAAGGCTGGGAGCACTTCACCGACCGCATCATCCAGGTGGTCAGCGAGCAGTGTCAGCACGTGGTGTTCCTGCTGTGGGGCGCGCACGCCCAGAGCAAGCAGAAGCTGATCGACGGCACCAAGCACCTGGTGCTCAAGTCGGTGCATCCCTCGCCACTGTCGGCCTATCGCGGCTTCATCGGCTGCGGCCATTTCAGCCGTACCAACGGATTCCTTGAGCAGCGTGGAATCGCCCCGATCGACTGGAAGTTGCCGCCGGTTTAGTCGCCAGGCTGGGGCAAATCAATCCCCCGACCGCTGCCAAACCCGAAACAACGGCTCAGCCAGAAACAGCACGAACAGCAGCCGCATCACCTGCAAGGCCGTCACCAGCGGCACCGACAATTGCAGCGTTTCGGCGGTCAGGCTCATCTCGGCGATGCCGCCCGGCATCATGCCCAGGGTCAGCGAGCGTACGTCCAGCCCGGTGAGGCTGGCCATGGCCCAGGCTGCGCTCGCGGCGATGCCCATGCTCAGGGCCGTGGCCACCAGGGTGCGGCCGAGAAACGCCGGGGCGCGGCGGAAGAAGGCGCGGTTGAAGTGGCAGGCCAGGCCGCTGCCGATCAGCCATTGGCCGATCTGGCTGGCGCCGTCGGGCAGCGACAGCTGCTGATCGCTGGCCAGGCTCACCACTGCTGTCACCAGCAACGGCCCGAACAACCACGGGTTGGGTTGACGCAGGCGCTGCCAGAGCAGCGCGCTGAGCAGCGCCAAGGGGGTGATCAGCGTCAGCCACGGCCAGCTGACGCTGCCGCTGTGGTGCAGCGCCGGGCCTTCGCCGAGCAACAGCTTGAACAGCGCCGGCACACACAGCACCACCGCCAGCACGCGCAGGCTCTGCGCCGCCGCCACCTGGCTGAGCACCGCGCCGTTGCGCGCCCCGAGGTTGACCATCTCGCCCGAACCGCCCGGCATGCTGGCGAAGAATGCCGTTGGTCGGTCTTCGCCGCCGCGGCGCAGCAACCAGACGCCGACGATGCTGGAGACGGTAGTGAGCAGGGCGCCGAAGAAGATCAGCACGAAGTGGCTGGCGACCTGCTCGATCACCAGGGGTGTGAAGTGCAGGCCGATACCGACGCCGATGATCCACTGCCCGCACTTGCGCCCGTTGGGAATTTCCGACAACTGCCAGGGGCTCAGGCAGCGCACCAGGATGATCGCCAGCAGTGAGCCGACCATCCACGGCAAAGGCCAGCCGACCTTGCTGGCGAGAAACCCGCCTGCAAGGCCGACCAGCCCGGTTGCCCAGTACAGCGGCAGCCTGCGATCAGGCATCCGCCACGGCCCGGCGTTGCTGGGCACGGCGGCGCCAGATGCGCAGCAGTGGCAGGCAGATCATGCACGCAGTGACGATCCACACACCCAGGCTGATCGGGCTCGACCAAAGGATGCCTAGCTCACCGTTGGAGATCGACAGCGCACGGCGCAGGTTCTGCTCCATCAGGCCGCCGAGGATGAACCCGAGCAGGATCGGCGACAGCGGGAAGTCCAGCTTGCGCAGGATGTAGCCCATGATGCCGATGCCGACCATCAGGAACAGGTCGAAGGTGGTGGCGTGTACGGCATAGACGCCGATCGCGGTGATGATGGCGATGACCGGCACCAGCGCCCAGTTCGGCACCGAGAGGATGCGGGTGAAGATGCGGATCATCGGAATGTTGAGGATCACCAGCATGATGTTGGCGATGAACAACGAGGCGATCAGGCCCCAGACGATGTCTGGTTGCTGCTCGAAAAGCATCGGCCCTGGGGTGATGTTGTAGAGGGTCAGCGCGCCGATCATCACGGCGGTGGTGCCCGAACCCGGTACGCCGAGGGTCAGCATCGGCACGAGGGCGCCGCAGCACGACGCACCGATGGCAGTTTCCGGCGCAGCGAGGCCGCGCGGGTCGCCTTTACCGAACTTGCCGCTGGCACCGGCCATGCGTTTTTCGGTCATGTAGGCCACCGCACTGGCCAGCGTCGCGCCGGCACCGGGCAGTACGCCCATGACGAAACCGAGCAGGCCGCAGCGGATGTTGACCACGAACACCGACGCGGCTTCTTTCATGTTGAACAGCATGCGCCCGGTGGCCTTGACCGCCTGGTGACCGTGGTGGGTCTTCTCCAGCAGCAAGAGAATTTCACTGATCGAGAACAGGCCCAGCACCAGCACGACGAACTGAATCCCGTCCGCCATGTGCACGCTGCCGCCGGTGAAACGGTACACGCCGCTGTTGGCATCGATACCCACGGCCGAGAGGAACAGGCCGATCAGCGCAGCGATGAAGGTCTTCAGCGGTTTGTCGCCGGCCATGCCGCCCAGCGCGACGATGGCGAACACCATCAGCACGAAGTATTCGGCCGGTCCGAAGGCAATCGCCCATTTGGCCAGCAGCGGGGCGAACAGCACCATGCCGCAGGTGGCGATGAAGGCGCCGATGAACGAGCTCCAGGCCGACAGCGACAGCGCCACGCCAGCCAGGCCCTGACGGGCCATGGGGTAGCCGTCCAGGGTGGTCATCACGGTCGATGCCTCGCCCGGGATGTTCAGCAGGATCGAGCTGATACGCCCGCCGTATTCGCAGCCCAGGTACACCGCCGCCAGCAGAATCAACGCCGACTCAGGCGGCAGGCCGAGGGCGAAGGCGATAGGAATCAGCAGCGCCACGCCGTTGATCGGGCCCAGGCCCGGCAGCAGGCCGACTACGGTGCCGATCAGCGTGCCGCTGAGCGCGGTGACCAGGTTGTAGGGGGTGAGGGCGACGCCGAAGCCCTGGCCCAGGTAGCTCAAAGTATCCATGTCTCAGTTCTCCAGAACGCTGAGAAGGCCAAGCGGCAGCGGCACGTCCATCATGCGGTCGAACAGCCAGTAGAGAAAAATGCTCATGCCGGTGACGACGATTGCGCTGTACAGCCAGCGACCGCCGTACAGGCGTGCCATTGGCAAGCCGGCGAGGATGGCGCTGAGGATGAAACCCAGCGACTCGAAGGTGGCGGCGAACAGCAGCAGCAGACCGATGCAGGCGCCGATCTTGATCAGCGTGGCGCGGTCCAGCTCCGGCTCGTCGTCCTTGCGCACGATCGGCGTAGGGCGAATCGCCAGGTACAGCAGTCCCAGGCCCATCAGCCCGAGCATCAGCAGCGGGTAGGCGCGGGGGCCGACCGGCTCATAGGAAAACGCGGCCTGGTAGGGCCAGGCCATGACTGCCAGTGCGGCACAGACCGCCAGCAGGATCAGGGCAAAGATGCGTTGCAGGACCATGATCGAATCCTCGGAAGAAAGCGTGTAGAAGCAGCGCCGGGCGCCCGCTTCCACAGGGCGTGGAAGCGGGCATCGCCGGGTTTACTGAGGCTGGTCCTGGATCAGGCCGAATTCCTTGGCCAGCACCTTGTACTGCGCGACCTGCTTCTTCACGTAGGTGTCCAGTTCCTCGCCGGTCATGGCGAAGGGGAACAGTTCGCGCTGGTCGCGCAGCTTGGCGAAGTCTTCCGAGGCGAGCATCTTGTCGAACGAATCCTTCCACCAGGCGTAGTCTTCGTCGCTGACCTTCGGCCCCAGGTAGAAGCCGCGCACCACCGGCCAGACGATGTCGTAGCCTTGCTCCTTGGCGGTCGGAATGTTCTTCATTTCCGGGTCGTCCAGACGCTCTTCGGAGAACACCGCGAGCAGGCGCATGTTGCCGCTCTGGATGTGCGGCATGGAGTCGGAGATGTCGGTCGAGCCGACCTGGATGTGACCACCGAGCAGCGCCGTGGCAATTTCGCCACCGCCTTCCAGGGCTACGTAGCGCAGGTCACGCGGGTTGATGCCGGCGGCCTTGGCGATCAGCGCGGTCTGCATCCAGTCCTGGCTGCCGACGGTGCCGCCGGAGCCGATCACCACCTTGCTCGGGTCTTTCTTCAGCGCGGCGACCAGGTCGTCGAGAGTCTTGTACGGCGAGTCAGCCTTCACTGCGATGGCGCCGTAGCTGGTACCTACCGCCGACAGCCAGCGTACGGCGTTCTCGTCGAAGCGGCCGAACTTGCCTTGGGCCAGGTTCAGCAGCGAGCCGCTGGACCACGCAACCAGGGTGCCGGCATCGGCTGGGCGCTGGGCCACCACCGCGTTGTAGGCCACAGCGCCTACGCCGCCTGGCATGTAGGTCACGCGCATGGGCTTGCTGAGAATCTTCTCGTTGACCAGCGCGCTTTGTACCAGCTTGCAGGTGAGGTCGAAGCCACCGCCCGGCGAGGCCGGGGCGATGCATTCCGGGCGCTTGGGTTCGGCGGCCAGGGCGTTACCGGCCAGCAGCAGGCAGCCAGTGGCAAGAGCGAGGCGGCGCAGGGTGAAGGTCATCGTCTATCTCCGTCAGTGTTGTTGTTATGGACTGCCAGCGGGGCGAAACGCAGGTGCACCGGCAGCCGGGGTGGTCCGGCGTATCAGTGCGGTTGCCAGGGGTGAAACGGGGGTCTTTGTGCAGGCGCCGGGCGTGCACTGGCCAGGCTGAGCGAATGGCTCAGCCGGATAGGGCCGCACGCGAACGAAGGCGTGCAGCGCAGAATGCTGGGGTAGGGGTGACGAAAGGATGAGCTGGATACGCAGCGGCGCTGGCGCACGGGCGCGCTGGCGGTCAGGGCCTGGGCGCTGGCAGAAGTGCCTGAAGGGCAGGGCGCGAGCGCCTGCAGCTGGATCGACAGCATCGGGGTGACTCCGTTTTTGTTCTTATTGGGCCGCACCTTGTTGGTGCTACTCCGGGTAGATCGGGCTACCGTGGTGCGATCCTAGGCAATCAACCTTTCGCCAACCTTTCAGTGTCAAAGGTTTGTAACAAGGGGCTTCACAGCACCGCCGCCGCGGTTACACTCCGCGCCAACCGTACGATCGAGGGGAAGTCCCATGCGTGTGCTGCTGGTCGAAGATCACCTGCAACTGGCCGAGAGCATGGCGCAGGCTTTCAAGAGCCAGGGCCTGACCGTGGACGTGCTGCACGATGGCGTCGCCGCTGACCTGGCGCTTGCCAGTGAAGAATACGCGGCGGTGGTGCTGGATGTTGGCCTGCCGCGCATGGACGGCTTCGAGGTGCTGGCGCGTCTGCGCAGCCGTGGCAAGACCGTGCCGGTGCTGATGCTGACCGCGCGCAGCGACGTCAAGGACCGCGTCCATGGCCTGAACCTGGGCGCCGACGACTACCTCGCCAAGCCCTTCGAACTCACCGAACTGGAAGCCCGGGTCAAGGCCTTGTTGCGTCGCAGCGTGCTCGGTGGCGAGCGCCAGCAGCGTTGCGGACCGCTGGTGTATCACCTCGATACCCGGCGCTTCACCCTGGGCGAAGAGCACCTGAGCCTGACTTCCCGCGAGCAGAGCGTGCTCGAAGCGCTGATTGCCCGCCCCGGACGGGTGATGAGCAAGGAACAACTGGCGGCCCAGGTGTTCGGCCTGGACGAACAAGCCAGTCCCGACGCCATCGAGATCTACATTCACCGCCTGCGCAAGAAACTCGATGGCCAGTCGGTGGCGATCGTCACCTTCCGCGGTCTGGGGTATCTGCTCGAGCACCGCGATGGCGGATAACGGCAGCCTGCGCGGGCGCCTGCTGGGCAATCTGGCACTGTTGCTGGTGGTGCTGATGCTCGCCAGCGGCCTGAGCGCCTACTGGAACGGTCGCGAGGCGGCCGACACCGCCTACGACCGCACCTTGCTGGCCTCGGCGCGGACCATCGCCGCCGGCCTGTCGCAGCGCGACGGCACCCTCAGCGCCGATGTGCCCTACGTGGCGCTGGACACGTTCGCCTACGACAGCGCCGGGCGTATCTACTACCAGGTGCTGGACATCAACCAACGCTTGATCTCGGGCTACGAGCATCTGCCGCCACCGCCACCCGATACTCCGCGCACCGACGACTACCCGGCTCTGGCGCGGTTCTACAACGCCACCTACCAGGGCCAGGACGTGCGCGTGGTGAGCCTGCTGCGGGCCGTCAGCGAGCCGAACATGAACGGCATGGCCGAGATTCGCGTGGCCGAAACCGAAGAGGCGCGGGTCAGCATGGCCCGCGCCCTGGCCGGCGACACCTTGCTGCGCCTGGGCATGCTGGCGCTCGGCGCGCTGCTGATGGTGTGGTTCGCCGTCAGTGCGGCGCTGCGCCCGCTCGAGCGTCTGCGCAGCGCCGTCGAAGAGCGTCAGCCCGATGACTTGCGGCCACTGCCGTTGGTGCAGGTGCAGCGCGAACTGGAGCCGCTGGTGCGCGGCCTCAACCACTTCACCGAGCGCCTGCGCGGACAGTTCGAGCGCCAGGCGCAGTTCATCGCCGAGGCCGCCCACGAGCTGCGCACCCCGCTGGCAGTGCTCAAGGCACGGGTCGAGCTGGGCCTGCGCTCGCACGAGCCGCAGCAGTGGCGCCAGACCCTGACCGAGGCCGCCCAGGGCACTGATCGGCTGACCCACCTGGCCAATCAGTTGTTGTCGCTGGCGCGCATCGAAAATGGCGCGCGGGCGATTGCCGAAGGCGGCGCCCAGCCTCTGGACCTCACTCAACTGGCCCGCGAGCTAGGCATGGCCATGGCGCCGCTGGCCCATGCCCGCGGCGTGGCCCTGGCGCTCGAGGCGGAGGCTCCGGTGTGGCTCAAGGGCGAGCCGACCCTGCTCAACGAGCTGCTCAGCAACCTGATGGACAACGCCTTGGCGCACACGCCGGTGGGCGGCAATGTGATTCTTCGCGTGCTGGCGCCAGCGGTGCTGGAGGTGGAAGACGACGGCCCGGGGATTCCTGCGGACGAACGCGAAATGGTCTTCGAGCGCTTCTACCGACGCAGCGCCCAGGGCACCGGGCTGGGCCTGGCCATCGTCGGCGAGATCTGCCGCGCTCACCTGGCGCAGATCAGCCTGCACGAAGGCCACAGCGGCGGCTTGCGCGTGCGCGTCAGCTTCAACGCCGATACGCCGCTGGGCGGCGCCTGAAGCTAGCGCAGCAGGTTGCGCGCTTCGAGCAACTGCACCGCATCCAACTCGCTGCCGGGCGGCAGTTTCAAATGACGCCAGGCCGGCAGCGCCTGCAGGGTCGGCATGTCGTCGCGGCGCTGCAGGCCACGGGCGATCTGCACCACATCGACATAGTCGGCGCGCGCGGTTTGGCGCTGCAGGTCGTCGATCTGGCTCGGCAGGCTGGCCAACTGGTCGGGGAAATCCCAGGCGCTGAGCAGTTTGTCGCCAAGCACCGGCTGGATCTGCTCGATCACATACTGCAGGCACACCGGGTCGGACAGCAGTTCGTCGTGTTCCTGGGCGTAAATCAGCACCGGCAGGGCGCCGATCTGATGCACCAGGCCGCCGAGTGCGGCTTGGTCGGGTTTGAGGTCGGTGTAGCGGCGGCACAAGGCATAGCTGATGCCGGCCACCTCCAAGCTGCTCTGCCAGACCTCACGCAGGGTCTGTTCCACCGCCGGCGAGCGGGCGTGGAAAATCTGTTCGATGACCAGCCCGATGGCCAGGTTGCAGCTGTAGTTGATGCCCAGGCGGGTAATTGCCGTGTGCAGCTCGGTGACCTCCACCGAGGCGCGCAGCAAAGGGCTGTTGACCACTTTGATCAGCCGCGCGGCCAGTGCCGCGTCCTGGCCGATCACCCGGCTCAGGGCGGCCACGCTGATCTCGCTGTCTTCAGCGGCCTCGCGGATGCTCAAGGCCACCTCGGGCAGGGTCGGCAGCACGAGGTCGTCGTTATCGATGGCAGCAAGCAACTGCGCTTGCACCGTCCTGGCCAGCTTGTTCATCAGGAATCTCTACCGCGGTGAGGGAGCAGCCCCGCACGGGTGGCGGGGCTGGTTGATCAGCGTTGGATTTCCCGATCGCGGTCCAGTTCATAGGGAAGTGTCAGCAGCTCCAGACGCGGTCCGTCAGGCGCGCCCAAGTGCAGGTTGTCATCGGCCACCGAGTCGGCGCTGAGCACCGCCAGCAGCTCGGCGCCGGCGCCATTGCCGGCAGCCAGCACCACTTCGCCGACCGACGAGGCATGGGTGGGAGAGAACACTTCGGTGCCTGCCGCAGGCGCCTCGCCGCAGGCCAGCGCCAGACGGTACTGGCGCCGCTTGAGCTTGCCCAGGTACTGCATGCGCGCGACGATTTCCTGGCCGGTGTAGCAGCCCTTCTTGAAGCTCACGCCGCCGATGGCCTGCAGGTTGATCATCTGGGGAATGAACAGCTCGCGGGTGGCGCCGAAGACCTGGCCGATACCGGCGCGAACCTGGCCCAGCAGCCAGTCGTTGAGAATACCCTGGTTCAGGCTCGCGGCGAGTTGGTCGTGCACCTGGCTGGCCTGTTCGGTGACCACCCACAGCTCGGCGCGGCCGGGGCTGACGCGGGTGGCGATCAGGCCGGGCTGACGCACGGTGGCGCCAGCTTCATCCGGCAGGTCCAGGCCCAGTGCCTGCAAGGGCGCCTGCGCATCGTGCAGACCGAAACGCGACCACAGGGCGCTGTCGTCGCTCAGCACGGCCTTGGAAAACACCGCGTATTTTTTCAGGTCGGCCAGCTGCGCTTCCAGCAACTCGCTGGCCATTGCCAGGAGATAGCCGTTGCTTTCCGGCAGGATGCGAAAGCTCGACTGCATCCTGCCCTTGACCATGCAGCGGGCGCCGAGGCTTGCGTGTGCATCGTCGAGGTAGTTGAGGTTGCAGGTCAGTTGACCCTGCAGGAATTTGCCGGCGTCCGAGCCGCGGACGGCAAGCACGCCCTCGTGGCTGAGGGGGCAGTAGAAAGCGGTATCGGCCATGGGTCATCGCGGTAGCTGGAAAGTCTGGCGGCCATCATAGAACGGTGCTGCGCAAATAGGTAGGCGCGTGGCCTGGGTGGTAACAGTGTGCGACCAATGCCGAGTGTCGCGCTGTCGCGCAGGCTGTATACTGCCCGGCCATTCGAGGAGGGCCCCATGGTCGAACAAACTGAACTCAATCGCCTGTTCTGGCACAGCCGCCGCGGCATGCTCGAGCTCGACGTGCTGCTGGTGCCGTTCACTCAGGAGGTCTACGCGACCCTGGGCGAGAGCGACCGCGCGCTGTACCGGCGCCTGCTCGAATGCGAGGACCAGGACATGTTCGGCTGGTTCATGGAGCGCAACGAGTCGCAGGACCCAGAGCTGCAACGCATGGTCCGCATCATCCTGGACCGTGTCCAGCCCAAGTGACACCTTCGAGTGCCGTTGGCACGGCTCACGCCGCCTGCTGACGGCTTACCTGGCGTGCCAGGCACTGGCCGCGTGCGCCCTGGCGCTGAGCGCAGCGCCGGGCTGGCTGCTGGCGCTGGCCGTCGTGCTCGGCGCAGCGCACGCCTGCTGGGTCATCCCGCGTCGTATTCTGCTCACCCATCCCACCGCCATCACCGCTTTGCGCCGCAGTCCGCGTGGCTGGCAGTTGTTCAGCCGGCGCCATGGCTGGCAGCCGGTGCGCCTGTGCCGTGACAGCGTGGCGGTGCCCGGCCTTGTAGTGCTGCGCTATGTGCGCCAGGGCCGCAGGCTGAGCGAAAGCCAGTGTGTGATGGGCGACGCGCTGTGCCACGAACAGCACCGCCGCCTGCGCGTGAGGCTGACCTTCAGCCGGCGACGCTGGCAGGCACCCTGAGCGGTCAGTGCCGGCTGACGGTGGGGTCGAGCACCGTGTCGCGGGCGTCACTGAGCGGCTGCGGATAATCCAGGGTGTAGTGCAGGCCGCGTGATTCCTTGCGCTGCATCGCCGAGCGAATCATCAACTCGGCCACCAGGGCCAGGTTGCGCAGTTCGATCAGGTCGCGGCTGACCTTGTAGTTGCTGTAGAACTCATCGATCTCATCGAGCAGCATGCGCACGCGGTGGGCGGCACGTTGCAGGCGCTTGCTGGTGCGCACGATGCCTACGTAGTCCCACATGAAGCGCCGCAGTTCGTCCCAGTTGTGGGCAATGATCACGTCTTCGTCGGAATCGGTGACCTGGCTGGCGTCCCAGCACGGCAGGGTGCTCGGCATGCCGATCTGCTGCAGTTGGGCGATGATGTCGGCGGCGGCGGCGCGACCATAGACGAAGCATTCGAGCAGCGAGTTGCTGGCCATGCGATTGGCCCCGTGCAGGCCGGTGAAGCTGGTCTCGCCGATGGCGTACAGGCCGGGTACATCGGTGTGGCCCTGTTCGTCGACCATCACCCCGCCACAGGTGTAGTGCGCCGCCGGTACTACCGGAATCGGCTGGCGGGTGATGTCGATGCCGAAGCCCAGGCAGCGCTCGTAGACGGTGGGGAAGTGCGTCTTGATGAACTCGGCCGGCTTGTGGGTGATGTCCAGGTACACACAGTCGATGCCCAGGCGCTTCATCTCGTGGTCGATGGCGCGAGCGACGATGTCCCGTGGGGCCAGTTCTTCACGTTCGTCGAAGCGCGGCATGAAGCGCTCGCCATTGGGCAGGCGCAGCAGCGCGCCTTCCCCGCGCAGGGCTTCGGTGATGAGGAAGCTCTTGGCCTGGGGGTGGTACAGGCAGGTGGGGTGGAACTGGTTGAATTCCAGGTTGGCGACCCGGCAACCCGCGCGCCAGGCCATGGCGATGCCGTCACCGCAGGCGCCATCGGGGTTGCTGGTATAGAGGTAGACCTTGGCCGCGCCGCCGGTGGCGAGCACGGTGAAACGGGCGCCGAAGGTGTCGACTTCGCCGCTGTTGCGATCGAGCACGTAGGCGCCGAGGCAGCGTTGGCCGTTCAGGCCCAGGCGCCGCTCGGTGATCAGGTCGACCGCCACCCGCTGCTCGAGCAATTCGATGTTCGGGCGGCGCCGCGCCTGCTCCAGCAGGGCGGTGAAAATGGCCGCTCCGGTAGCATCGGCCGCGTGGATGATGCGCCGGTGGCTGTGGCCGCCCTCACGGGTGAGGTGGAACTCGAAGCCGCTGTCATCGCCGTTGGCCTGCTCGTCGCGGGTAAACGGCACGCCTTGCTCGATCAGCCACTCGATGGCTTCGCGGCTGTGCTCGACGGTGAAGCGTACGGCATCTTCATGGCACAGGCCGCCACCGGCATTGAGGGTGTCCTCGACGTGGGACTGCACGGTGTCGGTGTCGTCCAGTACGGCAGCGACGCCGCCCTGGGCCCAGAAGGTCGAGCCATTGGCCAGTTCGCCCTTGCTCAGCACCGCTACGCGCAGGTGCGCGGGCAAATTCAGCGCCAGGCTCAAGCCAGCGGCGCCACTGCCGATCACCAGGACATCATGTTGGAATTGTTGGCTCATGTCGGGACACTAGTAATCTGGGGAAGGGGAACGGCACAATAGTCATGCGTAGGTGGCATTGTGAAACTATCGTGAATCGTCACCGGGAAGCCTTTATAGCAGTCCCAGGTAGCTGATTTCCAACGGCGCTTGCGCTGGCGGAGGAATCTCTGTGGGAACTTTCCTACCTCTTGGGAAATCTCATGAAGGCTGCCCGCACGTCACAATTGCTGCGGCGACGCAGGGCAGCTGCTCTTATCGGGCGAAATCCTGCGTATTCAAGATCTAATGGCGATGCAGTCAGCGGTGCCCGACTGCCTCGCTCGTGCGCGCCGACCAAGGGCCGCAGGAAACTTGCTTGGAGGGGAGAACTTTTGCCTAAAGCCCGAGTCTATGTTTGCAAGCCTGAGCGATGGCTTTTGCAACACTCCTTCGAGTTCACTGAGGAGTGTTCATGCTAACCCAGGAAGAGGATCAGCAGCTTGTCGAGCGTGTTCAGCGCGGCGACAGGCGAGCGTTCGATCTGTTGGTGCTGAAGTATCAGCACAAGATTCTCGGGTTGATCGTGCGTTTCGTCCACGACACCCATGAAGCCCAGGATGTGGCGCAAGAGGCTTTCATCAAGGCCTATCGTGCCTTAGGAAACTTTCGCGGCGACAGTGCGTTCTATACGTGGCTGTACCGCATCGCCATCAACACGGCGAAGAACTATCTGGTGTCGCGAGGAAGGCGGCCTCCAGACAGCGATGTGAGTTCCGAGGATGCGGAATTCTACGACGGCGATCATGGCCTCAAGGATCTCGAGTCCCCAGAGCGCTCGTTGTTGCGGGATGAGATCGAAGGCACCGTCCATCGGACCATCCAGCAACTGCCGGAAGATTTGCGCACGGCCCTGACTTTACGCGAATTCGATGGTCTGAGTTACGAAGACATTGCGAGTGTCATGCAATGTCCGGTGGGTACCGTGCGCTCCCGAATCTTTCGCGCCCGGGAGGCCATTGATAAAGCCCTGCAACCGCTGTTGCAGGAATCCTGAGACAGCGGCGCTAGCCAAGAGAGGAACCGCCATGAGTCGTGAAGCTTTGCAGGAATCGCTGTCCGCTGTACTGGACAACGAAGCGGATGAACTGGAACTGCGTCGGGTGCTCAGCGCCCTCGATGATCAGGACACCCGCGCGACCTGGTCGCGTTACCAGGTCGCTCGTGCAGCCATGCACAAAGAGTTGCTGATGCCCAATCTGGACATCGCCTCGGCGGTTTCCGCGGCATTGGCTGAAGAGGCCGCGCCGGCTAAGGTCAAGCAGGGTCCATGGCGCAGCATCGGTCGTCTGGCCGTTGCCGCTTCGGTGACCGTCGCTGTCCTGGCGGGTGTGCGTCTGTACAACCAGGATGACATCACCGGTGTCGAACTGGCCGCTCAGCAACCTGCCCAGCAGACCTTGAGCGCACCTCAGGCGCAAGGCCCTGCGGTTCTGGCCGGCTACAGCGAAAGCAGCGAGCAGCCTACTGGCCCGATGGCCAATGGCGTCTTGCAGAACCAGGCCGGTTGGGATCAGCGTCTGCCCAATTACCTGCGCCAGCACGCCCAGGATTCGGCGTTGAAGGGTTCTGAAACCGCTCTGCCTTATGCCCGCGCTGCCAGCATGGAAGACGCCAAGTAAGCAGGCCCATGCGCGCGATATCCCTTCTGTCGTTGTTTATCGGCAGTTGCCTCGCAGTGCCAGCACTGGCTGCCAATTCCTCGCCACAAGCGAACGAATGGTTGCACAGGCTGGCACAGGCCGAGCGTCAGCAGAGCTATCAAGGCTCTTTCATCTACGAACGCAACGGCAGTTTCTCTTCCCACGAAATCTGGCACCGAGTCGCCGACGGTCACGTCAGCGAGCGCCTTTCGCAGCTCGATGGCGACGGCCAGGAGATTCTCCGGGTCAACGGCAAGGTCACCTGCGCCACAAGCGATCTGCTCGATGGAGCCGGCGCCCGCGCCGACACTGCCCACCGTACCCTCGATCCCCTGAAACTGATGAGCTGGTACGACCTCAAGGTCGCCGGCAAATCGCGCGTGGCCGGTCGCGAGGCGGTGATCATCAGTGTTATCCCACGTGACCAGCACCGTTATGGCTTCGACCTCGATCTCGACACGCGTACCGCTTTGCCACTGCGCTCGCTGATGGTCAACGAAAAGGGCCAGTTGCTCGAGCGCTACCAGATGATTGCACTCGATACCGATCGACCGCCAGGCGACAGCGATCTGCGTCCTCGCCCTGGCTGCAAACCCCTGACACCTGCAGTTGCGAAAAACACGGCTGCGCGGATTGGCTGGCGTTCCGACTGGCTGCCGCCGGGATTTGAGCTGATTGGCAGCAGTGCCCAGGTTCAAGGTGACGACAAAGGCGCGGGTAGCAGTCTGTTGTACGACGATGGTTTGTCGCGTTTCTCGGTGTTTCTGGAGCCGATCAAAGATGCCAACGAGTCGGATATTCGCACCCAGTTGGGCCCCACTGCCGCGGTATCGCGGCATCTGGTGACAGCCAAGGGTGCAATCAGGGTCACTGTGGTTGGGGAAATTCCGCTGGGCACCGCAGAGCGCGTGGCCCTGTCCATGAGGGCTCAGGATATCCAGGCCAGCCAGTGAAACAGGCCGGCCAGCGGTGCTGCGTGGCCATGCGCTGAAACGAAATTAAAGCAATGTCATTTGCAATCCATGGGCAAATTTCTTATAGGTCTGTCTTTCCATGCAGCTGGCCTGCCCATGGCCTGGCAAACCCTAACTGCCAACTGCGCTCGTTGTGACGGGAGTCGTATGTCGATACCACGCTTGAAACCCTATCTGTCGATGTTTGCTGCCGTGCTGATGCTCGGGCAGGCGCTCGTGGCCCAGGCCCAGGAAGCGCTGCCTGACTTCACCACCCTGGTCGAGCAGGCATCCCCAGCCGTCGTCAACATCAGCACCAAGCAAAAGCTGCCCGACCGGCGCATCGCCCAGGGGCAGATGCCGGATCTGGAAGGTCTGCCACCGATGTTCCGCGAGTTCTTCGAGCGCAGCCTGCCGCAGCAGCCGCGCTCGCCGCGTGGCGACCGTCAGCGTGAAGCGCAGTCGCTGGGTTCTGGCTTCATCATTTCCGCCGATGGCTACGTGCTGACCAACAATCACGTGGTAGCCGACGCCGACGAGATCATCGTGCGCTTGTCTGACCGCAGCGAGCTGCAGGCCAAGCTGGTCGGCACCGATCCGCGTACCGACGTGGCGCTGCTCAAGGTCGAAGGCAAGAACCTGCCCATCGTCAAGCTGGGCGACTCGCAGAAGCTCAAGGTCGGTGAGTGGGTGCTGGCCATCGGTTCGCCGTTCGGATTCGATCACTCGGTGACCAAAGGTATCGTCAGTGCCAAGGGCCGTACCTTGCCCAACGACAGCTACGTACCGTTCATCCAGACCGACGTGGCGATCAACCCGGGCAACTCCGGTGGGCCGCTGTTCAACATGGATGGCGAGGTGGTAGGCATCAATTCGCAGATCTTCACCCGCTCCGGTGGCTTCATGGGCCTGTCGTTCGCCATCCCGATCGATGTCGCCCTGGACGTTTCCAACCAGTTGAAGAAAGACGGCAAGGTCAGCCGCGGCTGGCTGGGCGTGGTGATTCAGGAGGTCAACAAGGACCTCGCCGAATCCTTCGGCCTCGACAAGCCTGCCGGTGCCCTGGTGGCGCAGGTGCTCGACGACGGCCCGGCGGCTAAGGGTGGCTTGCAGGTCGGCGACGTGATTCTCAGCATGAATGGCAAGCCCATCGTCATGTCCGCCGACCTGCCGCATCTGGTCGGCAGCCTCAAGGACGGCGACAAGGCCAAGCTTGAAATCATCCGCAACGGCAAGCGGCAGAACCTCGACATCGCCGTGGGTGCGCTGCCTGACGATGATGCCGACCTGACGCCAGGCGCGAAGAAAGACGGCGTCGAGCGCAGCAGCAATCGTCTGGGTGTGTCGGTCGCCGAACTGACCGCCGAGCAGAAGAAGTCGCTGGAGCTCAAGGGCGGTGTGATGATCAAGGAAGTGCAGGACGGGCCTGCGGCCCTGATCGGCCTGCGTCCGGGCGATGTCATCAGTCACCTGAACAACCAGGCCATCCTGTCGACCAAGCAGTTCACCGAGATTGCCAAGGAGCTACCGAAGAACCGTTCGGTGTCGATGCGGGTGTTGCGCCAGGGGCGCGCCAGCTTCATCACCTTCAAGCTGGCCGACTGACCGGCAATCAATCGACAAGGGCAGCCAAGGCTGCCCTTGTCGTATCTCCGGACATCCAGTGCCCCGGCCGATAGCCTGCTTCGGCGCTTTTGCGTAACAGCGGGTTGCCGGTTAACTGATCGGGAATCTCCCATAACCCTGCGGCTTGGGGTACAATTCCCGGCTATTTTTGGCGGGCGTCCGGCTCGCAGCCTTTTCGAGTGTTGACCCGTGAGTGATTTGAGTCATATCCGCAATTTCTCCATCATCGCCCACATCGACCATGGCAAGTCGACGCTGGCCGACCGTTTCATTCAGCTGTGCGGCGGCCTCACGGCACGCGAGATGGAAGCCCAGGTACTGGACTCCATGGACCTCGAGCGCGAGCGCGGCATCACCATCAAGGCCCACAGCGTCACGCTCCATTACAAGGCGCAGGACGGCAAGACCTACCAGCTGAACTTCATCGATACCCCCGGCCACGTCGACTTCACCTATGAAGTCAGCCGCTCTCTGGCCGCCTGCGAAGGCGCCCTGCTGGTGGTCGATGCCGGTCAGGGCGTCGAGGCGCAGTCGGTCGCCAACTGCTACACCGCCATCGAGCAGGGCCTGGAGGTCATGCCGGTGCTGAACAAGATGGACCTGCCCCAGGCCGATCCGGACCGCGTCAAGGACGAAATCGAGAAAATCATCGGCATCGACGCCACCGACGCCGTGGCCTGCTCGGCCAAGAGCGGCATGGGCGTCGACGAGGTGCTCGAGCGTCTGGTGCACACCATTCCTGCCCCCACCGGTGAAATCGACGCGCCGCTGCAGGCGCTGATCATTGACTCGTGGTTCGACAACTACCTGGGCGTCGTCTCGCTGGTGCGTGTGCGCCAGGGTCGGGTGAAGAAGGGCGACAAGATTCTGGTCAAGTCCACCGGCAAGGTGCACCTGGTCGACAGCGTGGGCGTGTTCAACCCCAAGCACACCCAGACTGCCGATCTCAAGGCCGGCGAAGTCGGCTTCATCATCGGCAGCATCAAGGACATCCACGGCGCGCCGGTCGGTGACACCCTGACCCTGGCCGCCACTCCGGACGTCGCAGTGCTGCCCGGCTTCAAGAAGATCCAGCCGCAGGTGTACGCCGGCCTGTTCCCGGTCAGCTCCGATGACTTCGAAGATTTCCGCGACGCCCTGCAAAAGCTGACGCTCAACGACTCGTCGCTGCAATACATGCCGGAAAGCTCCGATGCGCTGGGCTTTGGCTTCCGCTGCGGTTTCCTCGGCATGCTGCACATGGAAATCATCCAGGAGCGCCTCGAGCGCGAGTACGACCTGGACCTGATCACCACGGCGCCAAGCGTGATCTACGAGCTGGAACTGAAGACCGGTGAAAC
The DNA here is from genome assembly GCF_000425745.1 of Pseudomonas cremoricolorata DSM 17059 = NBRC 16634. Lineage (GTDB taxonomy): Bacteria > Pseudomonadota > Gammaproteobacteria > Pseudomonadales > Pseudomonadaceae > Aquipseudomonas > Aquipseudomonas cremoricolorata. The sequence goes on from NZ_KE384442.1 coordinate 244,509, forward strand.
CATCATCGTCGACAACCCGTCCAAGCTTCCGGATGTCTCGGCGGTCACCGATTTCCGCGAGCCGATCGTCACTGCCACCATCCTGGTGCCGCAGGAGCACTTGGGTAACGTCATTACTCTGTGCATCGAGAAACGCGGCGTGCAGCGCGACATGCAGTTCCTCGGCAGTCAGGTGCAGGTGCGCTACGACATGCCGATGAACGAAGTGGTGCTCGACTTCTTCGACCGTCTGAAATCGACCAGCCGTGGCTACGCCTCGCTGGACTATCATTTCGACCGTTACCAGTCGGCCAACCTGGTCAAGCTGGACGTGCTGATCAACGGCGACAAGGTCGATGCCCTGGCGCTGATCGTGCACCGCGACAACGCGGCCTACAAAGGCCGTGCGCTGACCGAGAAGATGAAGGAACTGATCCCGCGGCAGATGTTCGACGTAGCGATCCAGGCAGCCATCGGCGGCCAGATCATTGCCCGAACGACCGTCAAGGCGCTCAGAAAGAACGTACTGGCCAAGTGTTACGGCGGCGACGTCAGCCGTAAGAAAAAACTGCTGGAGAAGCAGAAGGCCGGTAAGAAACGCATGAAACAGGTCGGCAACGTGGAAATTCCACAAGAAGCCTTCCTCGCCGTGCTCAGGTTGGATAGCTAGGTCCTATGTCGCTAAATTTCCCGCTGTTGCTCGTCATCGCCGTAGCTGTCTGTGGTCTGCTGGGGCTGATCGATCTGCTGTTCCTGGCGCCGCGCCGTCGCGCGGCGATCGCCACCTATCAGGGCAGCGTCAGCCAACCTGATGGCGCGGTGATCGAGCGCCTGGACAAAGAACCGCTGCTGGTCGAATACGGCAAGTCGTTCTTCCCGGTGCTGTTCATCGTGCTGGTATTGCGTTCGTTTCTGGTCGAGCCTTTCCAGATTCCGTCCGGGTCGATGAAGCCAACGCTGGAAGTGGGCGACTTCATTCTGGTGAACAAATTCTCCTATGGCATTCGCCTGCCGGTGATCGACAAGAAAGTCATCGAAGTGGGCGACCCCAAGCGCGGTGATGTGATGGTGTTCCGCTACCCCAGCGATCCGAACGTCAACTACATCAAGCGTGTGGTCGGCCTGCCGGGTGACCAGATTCGCTACACCAACGACAAGCGTCTGTTCGTCAATGGCCAGGCGATTGCCGAGCAACTGGTCGGCACCGAGCCCGGCACGCTGGGCAGCGCGGAGCTGTACAAGGAAAAACTCGGCGAAGCCGAGCACCTGATCCGCAAGGAAATGAGCCGTTACCGCATGCCGCCCGACCAGCAGTGGACGGTGCCCGCCGGGCACTACTTCATGATGGGCGACAACCGCGACAACTCCAACGACAGCCGCTTCTGGGACGATCCGAACATTCCCAAGGAGCTGCATGGCATGGTTCCGGACCGCAATATCGTCGGCAAGGCCTTCGCGGTCTGGATGAGCTGGCCCGAACCCAAGCTCAGCCATCTGCCCAACCTGTCACGGGTCGGCCTGATCCATTGATCCACCACGGCGCTGCCAGCCTGGCAGCGCCGAATGCATTTCTGACATAGGCTGTGTTCTTCAGGATCAGAGAATCCACCGCATCGGACGGTGGTCGCAGCCACGCAGTCTTCAGGACTTTGATTTGAACAACGCGTTGAATGACCCACAGGTGGCCGCATGAGTGCTCCACTTGCCCGCCTCGAGCGCAAGCTCGGCTACACCTTCCGGGATCAGGAGCAAATGCTGCTGGCCCTCACTCACCGAAGCTATGCCGGGCGCAACAACGAGCGACTGGAGTTTCTCGGTGACTCGATCCTCAACTTCGTCGCCGCCGAAGCGCTGTTCGCGCGTTTCCCACAGGCCCGCGAAGGCCAGCTGTCGCGGCTTCGCGCGCGCCTGGTGAAAGGTGAGACGCTGGCCCGACTGGCCCGTGGCTTCGACCTGGGCGACTACCTGCGCCTGGGCTCGGGTGAGTTGAAAAGCGGCGGTTTTCGCCGCGAGTCGATTCTCGCCGATGCCCTCGAAGCGCTGATCGGCGCCATCTACCTCGACTCCGACATGCAGACCGCCCGCGAGCGCATCCTCGCCTGGCTGGCCGGCGAGTTCGAGAGCCTGACCCTGGTCGACACCAACAAAGACCCGAAAACCCGCCTGCAGGAGTTCTTGCAGTCGCGTGCCTGCGAGCTGCCACGTTATGAAGTGGTCGACATCCAGGGCGAACCTCACTGCCGTACCTTCTTCGTCGAATGCGAAGTGGTGCTGCTGAACAACAAGAGCCGCGGCCAGGGCGTCAGCCGGCGTATCGCCGAGCAGGTCGCGGCAGCCTCGGCACTGATCGCCCTGGGCGTGGAGAATGGCAATGACTGAGAACACCCCGACCCGTTGCGGCTATGTGGCCATCGTCGGCCGGCCGAACGTGGGCAAGTCGACCTTGCTCAACCACATCCTCGGGCAGAAGCTGGCGATCACCTCGCGCAAGCCGCAGACCACCCGCCACAACATGCTCGGCATCAAGACCGAGGGTGATGTGCAGGCCATCTACGTCGACACCCCAGGCATGCACAAGGCCAACGACAAGGCCCTGAACCGCTACATGAACCGCAACGCCTCGGCTGCGTTGAAAGATGTCGACGTGGTGATCTTCGTCGTCGACCGCACCCGCTGGACCGACGAAGACCAGCTGGTGCTCGAGCGTGTGCAGTACGTCACCGGCCCGCTGATCATCGCCGTGAACAAGACCGACCGCATGGAAGAGAAGGGCGACTTGATCCCGCACCTGCAGTGGCTGCAGGAGCAACTGCCCAATGCCGAAGTGGTGCCGATCTCGGCCCAGCAAGGGCACAACCTCGATGCCCTCGAAGGCCTGATCGCCAAGCACCTGCCAGAGAACGAGCACTTCTTCCCCGAAGACCAGATCACCGACCGCAGCAGCCGCTTTCTGGCCGCCGAGCTGGTGCGCGAGAAGATCATGCGTCAGCTGGGCGCCGAGCTGCCGTACCAGATCACCGTCGAAATCGAGGAGTTCAAGCAGCAGGGTGCGGTGCTGCACATCCATGCGCTGATTCTGGTCGAGCGCGATGGGCAGAAGAAGATCATCATTGGCGACAAGGGTGAGCGGATCAAGCGCATCGGCTCTGAAGCGCGCAAGGACATGGAACAACTGTTCGACGCCAAGGTGATGCTCAACCTCTGGGTCAAGGTCAAGGGCGGTTGGTCCGACGATGAGCGCGCCCTGCGCTCACTGGGCTACGGCGACCTGTAACCCTTCGATGGCCCGGACTGCTCCGGGCCATTTTCTTCGTGGGTCTCGCTCATGGAACATCCCGTCGGCCAGCCGGCCTATGTACTGCACAGCCGCGCCTACAAGGAAACCAGTGCCCTGGTCGACCTGTTCACTCCGCAGGGGCGACTGCGCGCGGTGTTGCGTCGTGCGCGCGGCAAAGGCGGTAGTCAGATGCGCCCGTTCGTGCTGCTCGAAGTCGAGCTGCGCGGGCGCAGCGAGCTGAAGAACGTCAATCGACTGGACGCCGTAGGCGTGGCCGCCTGGCTGCACGGCGATGGCCTGTTCAGTGGGCTGTACCTCAACGAGCTGCTGATGCGCCTGCTGCCGGCCGAGGCGCCCCACCCGCAGCTGTTCGAGCATTACACCCTGACCTTGCAGGCCCTGGCCGCCGGGCGGCCGCTCGAGCCATTGCTGCGTGCTTTCGAATGGCGCCTGCTGGACGAACTGGGCTACGCGTTTTCCCTGACTCATGACATTAACGACCAGCCCATCGTCGCCGAGGGCCAGTACCGCCTACAGGTCGATGCCGGTTTGCAGCGTGTCGAGCTGGCGCAGCCTGGGCTGTTCACCGGTGTGCAGTTGCAGGCCCTGGCCGAGGCCGACTGGGACGCCCCCGGTGCTCTGCTGGCCGGCAAACGCCTGATGCGCCAGGCCCTGGCCGTGCACCTGGGGAGCAAGCCGCTGGTCAGCCGGGAACTGTTTCGCAAGCGCTGATCCCGACGTATGCTGTGCGGCTCAATCTTCAGGAGAGCCTTTCGTGACTCACAGCAACCGCATGCTTCTGGGCGTCAACATCGATCACGTGGCCACCCTGCGTCAGGCCCGCGGCACCCGCTATCCTGATCCGGTCAAGGCCGCGCTGGATGCTGAAGAGGCCGGTGCCGATGGCATTACCGTGCACCTGCGCGAAGACCGCCGGCATATCCAGGAGCGCGATGTGCTGTTGCTCAAGGACGTCCTGCAGACCCGTATGAATTTCGAGATGGGCGTCACCGAAGAGATGATGGCCTTCGCCGAACGCATTCGCCCAGCGCACATCTGCCTAGTGCCGGAAACCCGCCAGGAGCTGACCACCGAAGGTGGGCTGGATGTCGCCGGCCAGGAAGCGCGCATCAAGGCCGCGGTGGAGCGTCTGGCGCGCACCGGTGCCGAAGTGTCGCTGTTCATCGACGCCGACGAGCGCCAGATCGAAGCCTCGCGCAGGGTCGGTGCGCCGGCCATCGAGCTGCACACCGGCCGCTATGCCGACGCCCACAGCCCCAGCGAAACCGCCGATGAACTGCGCCGCATCGCCGATGGCGTCGCCTTTGGCGTCGCCCAGGGGTTGATCGTCAACGCAGGGCACGGTCTGCACTATCACAACGTCGAGGCCATCGCCGCGATCAAAGGCATCAACGAGCTGAACATCGGTCACGCGCTGGTGGCGCATGCTCTGTTCGTCGGTTTCAAGGCCGCAGTGGCCGAAATGAAGGCGTTGATTCTGGCAGCGTCGCGTTAAGGCCGGAACGCCCGCATGAACACGCCCACGGCGCTGCGCACGTGGGCGTCGGCCTGCTCACCGGTCAGCGCCGGCGCGTAGCCCAGCAGCAACCGGTAATCCGGCGCGCCCTTGACCAGGCAGAAGAAGTGCTCGGCGGCGCGGCGCCGGTCGTCGACACACAACCAGCCGCGCTCGACGAACTTGCCCAGCAACCCCTCCATACCCGCCAGAATCCGCTGCGGCCCGGCTTCGTAGAAGTAGGTGCCGAAACCAGGGTCGTGGTTGCCCACAGCCATGATCAGGCGGCTGAGCTGCACCGATTCGTCATCGCTGATCAGCGCCTGGAAGCTGCGCGCGATGCTCAGTAACACTGCCTCGGGCTCGGCATCTTCCGGCAGTTCGAACAGCAAGTCGGGCAGTTGCGCCTGGCAGGTCGCCATGACTGCGGCCTCGAACAGCGTCTGTTTGTCGGTGAAATGGCTGTACACCGTAAGCTTGGACACCCCGGCGGCGGCGGCGACGGCATCCATGCTGGTGCTGGCGTAGCCCTGGCTGAGAAACAGCTGCTTGGCCGCCTGCAAAATGGCCTCGCGTTTGTTCAGGTCCTTGGGGCGGCCGGGGCCAGTGGGGGATTCGCTGTGCATGGGTATCCGAATTGAAGTTGAGCGCAGACATCTGTTCGCGGGGTCGCGCATCTTAACGGGTTGCTCGGTGCAAGGCTGTAGGCACGTGCGCAAGTGGGTACTGATTTCTCTGTGACGCGGGCTTCCCGGCCAGGGTTCCCTGATTTACTATACCGGCCGGTATAAATATTCGAATCGCCCCGCGCATAAGGACTTGCCCATGTCGTCTCACCCGTTGCGCCTGCTGTTGGCTGTCGTTGCCTGTGTGTCGTTGCTGGGCTGCGGTGAAGACGCCGCGGTCGCCCAGGCGCCGCGCCCGGCGCTGGTCGTGCAACCCTTCGTTGCCGTTGCCGGCAGTGAAAGCTACCCCGGTGAAGTGCGCGCGCGACTCGAGCCGCAGCTGGCCTTTCGCATTCCAGGCAAGGTCAGCAAGCGCCTGGTGGAGGAAGGGCAGCGGGTCAAGGCCAACCAGCCCCTGGCCGAACTCGATCCGCAGGATGTGCGCCTGCAGTTGCAGGCCAACCGCGCGCAGGTGGCCGCCGCCCAGGCGAACCTGGCGCTGGTCGGTGCCGAGCGCGACCGCTATCAGAAACTGCTCGACCGGCAGATGGTCAGCCGCTCGCAGTACGACAACGCCGAGAACCTCTATCGCGCGGGTCAGGCGCGTTTGAGCCAGGCCAACGCGGAATTCGCGGTGGCCGGTAACCAGGCCGACTATGCGGTGCTGCGCGCCCCGCAGGACGGTGTCATTGCCAGGCGTCAGATCGAAGTCGGCCAGGTGGTCGCGGCGGGGCAGACGGTATTCAACCTGGCGGTGGATGGCGAGCGCGAGGTGCAGATCAGCTTGCCCGAGCAGCAGTTCTCGCGTTTTGCCGTGGGCCAGCGGGTGAGCGTGGAGTTGTGGTCGCAGCCCAACGCTCGCTACGAAGGACGTATCCGCGAACTCTCACCTGCGGCCGATGCGCATTCGCGCACCTTCCCGGCGCGTATCGCCTTCACCAGCCAGGCTCCGGCACAGCTGGGCCAGAGCGCACGGGTGTTCATCGACGGCAGCCCCAGCAGCGAGCTGTCGTTGCCGTTGGCCGCCGTCAGTGCCGAGCAGGGCCAAGGCTACGTATGGCGGGTCACGTCGCAGAGCCGGCTGCAGCGGGTCAATGTCAAGCTCGGCGCCTACGGCAGCGACAGCGTGCCGGTGCTCGAAGGCATCGCTGCCGGCGACTGGATTGTCGCCGCAGGTGGCCATGTGCTGCGTGAAGGCCAGCAGGTGCGGCCGGTGGATCGCAGCAACCGCACCGTCGATCTGGCCGGCAAGGAGTAAGCCTGGATGTCGTTCAACCTTTCCGCCTGGGCACTGCGCAATCGCCAGATCGTGGTGTTCCTGATGATCCTGCTGGCCTTGGCCGGCGCGTTGTCCTACACCAAGCTCGGACAGAGCGAAGATCCTCCGTTCACCTTCAAGGCCATGGTCATCCGCACCTTGTGGCCGGGGGCAAGTGCCGAGGAAGTGTCGCGCCAAGTCACCGAGCGCATCGAGAAAAAGCTCATGGAGACTGGCGAGTACGAGAAGATCGTCTCGTATTCGCGTCCCGGTGAGTCGATGGTGACCTTCATGGCCCGCGATTCACTGCATTCGGACGCCATCCCCGAGCTGTGGTATCAGGTGCGCAAGAAGATCAGCGACATCCGCCACACCTTGCCACCCGAGGCACAAGGACCGTTCTTCAACGACGAGTTCGGCACCACCTTCGGCAACATCTACGCGTTGACCGGCACAGGCTTCGACTACGCCGTGCTCAAGGACTACGCCGATCGCATTCAGGTGCAGTTGCAGCGGGTCAAGGACGTCGGCAAGGTCGAGCTGCTGGGGTTGCAGGACGAGCGTATCTGGATCGAGTTGTCCAACCTCAAGCTGGCCACCCTGGGCGTGCCGTTGGCGGCGGTGCAGCGGGCGCTGGAAGAGCAGAACGCGCTGAGCAGCGCTGGCTTTTTCGAAACTCCCAGCGAGCGCGTGCGCTTGCGCGTCAGTGGGCGCTTCGACAGCGTCGAGCAGATCCGCCAGTTCCCCATCCGCGTTGGCGAACGCACCCTGCGTATCGGCGACATCGCCCAAGTGCAGCGCGGTTTCAACGACCCACCCGCGCCGCAGATGCGCTTCATGGGTGAGGATGCCATTGGCCTGGCCGTGTCGATGAAGGACGGCGGCGACATCCTGGTGCTGGGCAAGGCACTGCAAAGCGAATTCGCCCGCCTGGCGCAGAACCTGCCGGCAGGCATGGAGCTGCGCAAGGTGTCGGATCAGCCCGCGGCGGTCAAGGCCGGGGTCGGTGAGTTCGTCAAAGTGCTGGTCGAAGCGCTGGTGATCGTGCTGCTGGTGAGTTTCTTTTCCCTGGGCCTGCGCACCGGCCTGGTGGTCGCCCTGGCCATTCCGCTGGTACTGGCCATGACCTTCGCCGGCATGCAGTTCTTCGGCATCGGCCTGCACAAGATTTCCCTCGGCGCGCTGGTGCTGGCCCTGGGCTTGCTGGTGGACGACGCGATCATTGCCGTGGAAATGATGGCTATCAAGATGGAGCAGGGCTATGACCGTCTCAAGGCCGCCAGCTTCGCCTGGACCAGCACCGCGTTTCCCATGCTCACCGGCACGCTGATCACTGCCGCAGGCTTTTTGCCGATCGCCACGGCTGCATCGAGTACTGGCGAATACACCCGTTCACTGTTCCAAGTGGTGACCCTGGCGCTGCTGGCCTCTTGGGTGGCGGCGGTGCTGTTCGTGCCGTACCTGGGCGATCGCCTACTGCCAGACCTTGCCAAGCGCCACGCGGCGCGGCCTGCGGCGCACGGGCATGATCCTTACGCCACGCCGTTCTACCAGCGCGTGCGGCAGGTGGTGGAGTGGTGCGTGCGGCGACGCAAGACGGTCATCGTACTGACCCTCGCTGCATTCGTCGGCAGCCTGCTGCTGTTTCGCTTCGTGCCGCAGCAGTTCTTCCCGGCCTCGAGCCGTCCCGAGCTGATGGTCGATCTGAAACTTGCCGAAGGCGCTTCGCTGAGCAACACCGCCGAACAGGTCAAGCGCCTGGAGGGCCTGCTCAAAGACCGCGCCGGCATCGACAACTACGTGGCCTACGTCGGTACCGGTTCGCCCCGCTTCTACCTACCGCTCGACCAGCAACTCCCGGCCACCAGCTTCGCCCAGTTCGTGGTGCTGGCCCATTCGCTGGAGGACCGCGAGCAACTGCGCAGTTGGCTGATCGACACCCTGCAAGAGCAGTTTCCGGATCTGCGCTCGCGGGTGACCCGCCTGGAGAATGGTCCACCTGTAGGCTACCCGGTGCAGTTCCGCGTCACCGGCGAGCACATCGAGCAGGTGCGCGCTCTGGCCCGACAGGTGGCCGAGCAGGTACGGCAGAACCCGCATCTGGTCAACGTGCATCTGGACTGGGAGGAACCGAGCAAGAGCGTGTTCCTGCAAGTCGATCAGGATCGCGCGCGGGCGCTGGGGGTGAGCACGGCGCAGTTGTCGCGCTTTTTGCACAACACCTTGACCGGCGGCACGGTGAGCCAGTACCGCGAAGACAACGAGCTGATCGAAATCCAGTTGCGCGGTACCGCCCCCGAGCGTGCCGACCTGGGCAGCCTGGCCAGCCTGGCGATTCCCACCGACAACGGCGCCAGCGTGGCCCTTTCGCAGGTGGCGACCCTCGAATATGGCTTCGAAGAGGGCATCATCTGGCACCGTGAGCGGTTACCGACCGTGACGGTTCGCGGCGACATCTACGATCAACAGCAACCGGCCACGCTTGTCGCGCAGATTCTGCCGAGCCTTGAGCCGATACGCGCGCAATTGCCCGATGGCTATTTGCTGGAAGTGGGCGGCACGCTGGAGGATTCCGAGCGCGGCCAGGCCTCGGTGAACGCCGGTATGCCGCTGTTCATCGTCGTGGTGCTGACTCTGCTGATGCTGCAATTGCGCAGTTTCTCACGCACGCTGATGGTCTTTCTTACCGCGCCTCTGGGCTTGATCGGCGTGACCTTGTTCCTGCTGCTGCTGCGCCAGCCGTTCGGGTTCGTCGCCATGCTCGGCACCATTGCCCTGACCGGGATGATCATGCGCAACTCGGTGATTCTGGTCGACCAGATCGAACAGGACATCGCCGCTGGCCTGGATCGCTGGCAGGCCATCATCGAGGCCACGGTGCGGCGCTTCCGGCCCATCGTGCTCACCGCGCTGGCGGCGGTGCTGGCGATGATCCCGCTGTCGCGCAGTGTGTTTTATGGGCCGATGGCTGTGGCGATCATGGGCGGGCTGATCGTTGCGACGGCGTTGACCCTGCTGTTCCTGCCAGCGTTGTATGCGGCATGGTTCAAGGTCAGGAAGGGGTAGGGGCGAGAGACGCCTCGCCCCTTGCGCTTCAAAGCAGCCCGAAGACTTTCTTGGCCAGGCTGGTAGCGGCCTGGGCAGGATTCTGGCGGATACTTTGTTCCTGCTTGGCGATCATCTCGAACAGGCCATCGAGGGCTTTCTCGGTGACGTAGTTCTCGATGCTGACATTCTTGCCTTTGCCCAGCCCAAGCGCTGCGGCTTGACCTGCGAAGGCGTTGTACTGCTGAACCACGCCGACCTGATCGGTGGCCTGCTTGACGATCGGCAGGAACTTGGCGCGGATCTGCTCGCGGCTGCTGGTATTGAGGTACTGGGTGGCCGAGTCCTGGCCACCTTGCAGAATGCCTTTGGCGTCAGCCACGCTCATCTTCTTCACCGCATCGACGAGAATCGCCTGGGCTTGCGGCACTGCGGCTTCGGCAGCCTTGTTCATGCTGGTTTCCAGCGCTTCGACCTGCTCACCCTTGCCGAACATCTTCATGGCCTTGGCGGCCTTGCCGAGGTTGCCTGGCAGCTCGATGCGCACGTCCGGGTTGTCGTTGAAGCCGCCTGGGGTGCCCAGTTGCTTGACGGCGATCTGCGCGCCCTGGGTCAGGGCATCTTTCAGGCCGCCGGCGGCATCGTTCTGGCTCAGGTCACCGAGCGACAGCGCCAGCGCGCTGGCCGACAGGAGCAGGCCGGCGCACAGGGTGGTCAAGCGAGCAGAGAAACGAATCATGGAAATATCCTTTGCTGGAGAAACGGGAAGTCAGTGGACCTGGTCGAGTTTGATCCGCAGCGGCTGCGGGTCGTGGCCATCGAGCTGGACCGACTGTTGCTGGGTGTTTGTGAACAGCAATTTGCCCTCCAGTTCAATGCGGGCGTTGATTGCATAGCGGTGACCGGGCTTGATCTGGCTGGGGTCGTAGTTCAGCTGGAAGGGCAGCGGTACGTTGCCCTGGACCGGGCCGGCCTGGCGGGCCAGGGTGGTGGCGGGGGCGTCGGCGAGCGACACGTCCTGCAAGCTGACATTGAGCGTCGCAGCCGGGGGCAGGGCGATGCGTTGCAGGTAGAACACTTCACCAGCGAGGCTGGCGGTCGGGGCAGGAGCGTTGCTGGAGCAGGCAGCTAGCAACGAGGCGCAGCACAGCGCGAGGAGCTTTTTCATGGGGTCTCCGAGAGTCCTTGGGGCGGGGTCAGGCCACCCCAGGGACTTTAACGGATAGATGCGACGTCGGCATCAGTCCATGAGGTTGCCACCGTGGATGCCTTGGGTGGCCTGATCGATCAGGTTGCCGCCATGGATACCCGGCGTTGGCGATGGGTTGGCGACCGGCTCGACAATCACCAGGGGGCGGGCATCGACCTGCTCAGGGTCGAAGGCGTGCTGCTGGGTGTTGATGAACAGCAACTCGCCGTTGTGGGTGATCGAAACGCTCAGTGCATAGTCACGCCCCTTGTGCAGCCGGGCTTCGTCGTAGCTCAGGGCCAGGCCCAGGCGTAGCGGCCCGCCGAGCAGCAACTGACTGGTAGCCAGGCTGACTGCGGGTGCATCGGCCAGGCTGACGTCGTCGAGGCTGAGGCTGACCAGCGAGTCGGGGCTGAGCATCGCGGCGCCTTCGCTGCTGGCGATGTCGACCGTGAGGGTCTTGATGAGCTGTGGCTGAATGTTGCAAGGCATGGAAACTCCAGTGCCGATGACCAAGGGGGGGGCGTTAGTGCCAGGTGTCTTCGGCCTGTGGACCATAGAGATCCAGCATCACCGGGTGCACTTGGAAGCCCCACCTGCGCTACTCAACTGATCGCCAGCGTCCCCAACTCTTCCCGATGCGCCGCCACCTGACGGATCGACAGCCGCAGTTCGGCCGACAGGACGCGCTTGGCCACGCCCTCGCTAAGCTCGGCCAGACGCGGGTGATAGCCCAGGCGCCCATTGTCGTCCGGCTGCAGCACGCCTTGCTCGATCAGAGTTTGGATGAAGTGGCGGAACAGTGTCTTGTCGAAGAACTCGGGCGCGTTGAGCCCATGCAGAATCGACAGGCGCTGGGCCATCATCACGCACAGCTCTTCCAGAGCTTCGGCACTGAGGCTGTGCTGGCCGTGGTTGAGCAGCAAGGCGGTGGCCATGTAGAAGCGTTGCAGGGTCTGGGTGATGGCTCGGGCCAGCAAGGTCAGCATGACGAACTGCTGCGAGCTGGGCGCCGGGCGGATGTACACGTCCTGCTCCTGGCGCAGCAGGCCGTGCTCGACCAGCGCCGTCAGCCATTGATCGATGGCCTCGGGCAGTTGCTCGGGCGTCCAGCGCAGGAACAGCTCGGCTTGCAGGAACGGATACAACGCCGCGACATACTGGCCGATCTGTTCGCGGCTGATACGCGAGCTGCTGAGGAAGAAGCTGGCCAGCAGTGCCGGCAGGGCGAAGATGTGCAGCACATTGTTGCGGTAGTAGGTCATCAGCACGGCGTTGGCTTCGTCCAGATACAGAATGCGCCCCAGCGCGTCGTTCTGCTCGGCCAGGAACTGCATGTCCTTGACGTGTTTGATCAGCGCCAGACCGTCGCCTTCCGGCAAGGTCGTGTGCGCCGAATACGGCACCTGGCGCAGCAGCGACAGGTACAGGTCGAGCACACGGCAGAGCGCGGTTTCGTCCAGCGCATGGCGGCTGGTCGAGAGCAGCGCCAGCGCCACCAGGTTCACCGGGTTGATGGCGGCGGCCTCGTTGAGATGACGCGCCACGGTGTCGCCCAGACGGGTGGTGGTCGCGCTCAGCCACTCGGGCCTGAACTGCGGCGCCAGCGACTGCTCGCGCCAGCCCGGTTGCTGCTGGTCGAGGAACTGCGCCAGGCGGATCGGCTCGCCGAAGTTGACGTAGACCTGGCCAAAACGCTGCTTGAGCGCGCCGAACACCTTGAAGATGTCGAAGATCGATTCCTTCTTCTTGCTCGCCCCGCGCAATTCGCCCAGGTAGGTACGGCCTTCCAGAACACGTTCGTATCCGATGTACACCGGCACGAAGGCAATCGGCGTGCGTGACGAGCGCAGGAAGCTGCGCAGGGTGATGGCCAGCATCCCGGTGCGTGGTTGCAGCATGCGCCCGGTGCGCGAGCGTCCGCCCTCGACGAAGTACTCCACCGGAAAGCCCTTGGTGAACAAGGTGTGCAGGTATTCGTTGAACACCGCGGTGTACAGCGGATTGCCCTTGAAGGTGCGGCGCATGAAGAAGGCACCGCCGCGGCGCAGCAGGCCGCCGACCACCGGCATGTTGAGGTTGATGCCGGCCGCCACGTGGGGTGGGGTAAGGCCGTTGCGGAACAGCAGGTACGACAGCAGCAGGTAGTCGATGTGGCTGCGATGGCAGGGCACGTAGATGATTTCGTGATCAGGGGCGATGGCCTGCACCTGCTCGATGTGGTTGACCTTGATGCCGTCGTAGATCTTGTGCCAGAACCAGCTCAGCACCACCTCCAGAAAGCGGATCGCGGTGTAGGTGTAGTCCGAGGCGATCTCGTTGCCATAGCGCAGCGCCTGGGCTTCGGCCTTGGCCGGGGTGATGTGCTGGCGCTCGGCTTCTTCGTCGATGGCCTGACGCACCAGGGGCGCGTGGATCAGGCCTTTGACCAGGTTGCGCCGGTGCGAGACGTCAGGGCCGATGACGGCACTCTTGAGGTTGCGAAAATGCACGCGCATCAGCCGCTGGGCCATGCGTACTGTGCGCTCATGGCCCTTGTTGTGCTGCACCAGCTCGCGCAAGTGGATGGGCGCCGAGAACTGCACACGGGTCTTGCGCCCCAGGATCAGCACCGTCAGCAGCCGGCGCAGGCGTCCGGTGACCGCCCAGCTGTCGGCGAACAGCAGCTTCCACGGGCTCGACTCGCTGTCCGGCGACTGCCCCCAGAACACACTCACCGGAATGATCTGCGCATCTTCCTCGGCATGCTCGCTCAGCACCTGCACCAGGCGCTCCAGGGTCGGCGGCGCGCCGCGTTTGTCCTGGCGGCCCAGCCAGTCGGGGTCGGGGGTCAGGTAGAAGAACGCTGCCGGCTCATGCAGTGGGCCGACCGTGACCGGCAGCACCGGGCGCGGCAGCCCGGCTTTGGTGCATTCGCGGTCGAGCACCGCCAGATCGGTGAGCGCCGGCGAGGGCAGGGCGTAGAACACCGGGCGGCTGCGGTCGAGGTTGAGCGTGGTCGACGACTGGTTGATGGTCTCGGAACGGACCCAAAGGTAGAGAACGCGGCGCAGGGCACTGAAGAGCAGGCGGCGCAGAGGGGAACGTGTCATCGAGAAGGCCCTGGGAGCAGATTTTTCGGAGATGGCGCAGTGGTTTAGTCTGCGGCAAAGGCAGAAGTTCAGCAAAACGCGGGAGGACGCTTTGTCCTGTCATATCTTTCTTCAATACGGATCGGATTATCGGCCTGAGGCTTGCAGGCTTTTTCTGCAAGCCGTGTCGTCAGACTCCACTGATCGTGTGACGACCGGCGTTTTTCACAATAAAAATCCGGAGTATGCAGATGTCGTCTCGTGAGACTGGGAATGTCAAATGGTTCAACGATGCCAAGGGCTTTGGCTTCATCCAGCGTGAAGGCAGCGCTGATGTGTTCGTGCATTACCGAGCGATTCGCGGTGAAGGCCATCGTTCATTGGTCGAGGGACAACGTGTCGAATACGCACTCGTTGAGGGTCAGAAAGGCCTGCAGGCGGAAGACGTCGTAGGCCTGTAACACCCGCCCTTGAGGCATCAGCCTGCCATGTGCAACGCATGGCAGGCTGACCGGCTGGCAGCGTGTTTCAGGACGTGCGCCAGGTGATTTCTTCTTCACCGTCGGCGCTGACCCTGATCCAGCGGTCGGCATCTTCCTCGCCATCGGCTTCGGTCCAGCTGCCCGGCGCGCAACGTACTTCCACAGCCAGTGCGGCGTAGGCTGCCCGCGCGCAGGAGACGTCGTCTTCCCAGGGTGTCTCGTCACTTTCCAACAGCAGGCTGTTCCATTTTCCTACAGCTTTGGGTACCCAAGTGACCGGGATGTTACCGGCTTGGCACTTCCAGGTCTGACCACGTTGTTGCCAGGCACTGCACGGGCCAAGGGCCTGTTGCAGCCACTTGGCGATCAGCGTGTGGTCGACGTCGGCGTCTTTGAGGTAGATCTCGATATCAGGTTGGCGCATTGGAAACTCCAGGGTGTGCTCAGGCTTGGCGCACGAAATAGTCATAGCGCATGGATACCGTGACCTCGAACGGTGCGCTCTGTTCGATGACCCGGGTGCGCCGCTCGGCGCTGGCGCGCCAGCCGTGGGGGGTCATCGCCAGCAGATCGGCGCGTGCCTTGGGCTCGGCCAATTGCAGACGAAACTCGAGCACCTCGCTGTGCTGGTGCTGCATGCCCTGCGGGACCAGCGCCAGGTGCTTGTCGTCGGCGTAGGGGCGTACTTCGTCGTACAGCGCCTCGCGCAGTTCCATCAGGTGGCCTTGGGTCGGGCCGACCCGCATCAGGCCGCCACCGACACTGAGCAGGCGCTTGGCTTCGGCCCAGTCGAGGGGGCTGAACACGCTGGCGATGAACTGGCAACTGGCATCGGCCAGTGGTACCCGGGCCATACTGGCGACCATCCAGGTCAGCGCCGGTGCGCGACGGCAGGCACGTTTGACGGCTTCCCGGGAGATGTCCAGGGCATAGCCGTCGGCCGCTGGCAGCGCCTGAGCGAGCAGGGCGGTGTAATAGCCCTCGCCGCAGCCGATGTCGAGCCAGCGTGCCGGCGCCCGCTCGGCGGCCAGTTGCGCCAGACGCTGGGCCACCGGGGCGTAATGGCCGGCGTCGAGAAAATCTCGCCGGGCTTGGACCATGGCCTGGTTGTCGCCCGGGTCGCGGCTGTTCTTGTGCTGCACCGGCAGCAGGTTCAGGTAGCCCTGGCGGGCGCGGTCGAAGCTGTGTCCGGCTGTGCAGCGCACAGCGTTGTCGAGCCGCGTCAGCGGCGCCTGGCAGAGAGGGCAGGCGAGCATCAGGCGAGCAACCGAACCAGGGTCTGGTAGTAGATCTCGGTCAGCAGATCGAGGTCGCTGGCGAGGATGCGTTCATCCACCTGGTGGATGGTGGCGTTGACTGGCCCAAGCTCGACCACCTGGGTCCCCATGGTGGCGATGAAACGGCCATCGGAGGTGCCGCCGCTGGTGGATGGCTGCGTTTCGCGGTCGGTCACCTGGCGGATGCTCGCAGCCACTGCATCGAGCAGTTCACCGGGTTCGGTCAGGAACGGCAGGCCCGACAACGCCCAGTCGATCGACCAGTCCAGCTGGTGGCGGTCGAGAATTTGTGCCACACGCTGTTGCAGCCCTTCGACGGTCGATTCGGTCGAGAAACGGAAGTTGAACAGCGCGACCAACTCGCCCGGCACCACGTTGGTGGCACCGGTGCCGGCGTTGAGGTTGGAAATCTGGAAGCTGGTCGGCGGGAAGAATGCATTGCCTTCGTCCCAGTGTTCGGCGGCCAGTTCTGCCAGAGCCGCCGCGGCCAGGTGAATCGGGTTGCGTGCCAAGTGCGGGTAGGCCACATGGCCTTGCTTGCCGCGCACGGTGAGGGTAGCGCCGAGCGAGCCGCGGCGGCCGTTCTTCACCACATCGCCGAGCAGGTGAGTGCTCGACGGTTCGCCGACGATGCACCAGTCCAGCCGCTCGTTGCGCGCTTTGAGGCGCTCGACCACCGCCTTGGTACCGTGATGCGCCGGGCCTTCTTCGTCACTGGTGATGAGGAAGGCGACCTTGCCGCGGTGGTTGGGGTAGTCATGCACGAAGCGCTCGCTGGCCACCACCATCGAGGCCAGGCTGCCTTTCATGTCGGCAGCGCCACGGCCGCAGAGCATGCCGTCGGCGTCGATCAGCGCATCGAACGGCTCATGCTGCCACTGCTGCACGGGGCCGGTGGGCACCACGTCGGTATGGCCGGCAAAGCAGAGCACCGGCCCATCCTGGCTGCCGTGGGTGGCCCAGAAGTTGTCGACGTCCTCGATGCGCATGGGCTCGAGCTCAAAGCCCACGGCGCCCAGGCGGTTCATCATCTGCGCCTGGCAGTCGGCGTCGACCGGTGTGACCGAGGGACGGCGGATCAGGTCGCACGCCAGTTGAAGGGTGGGTGAGCGCTCGGCTGGGGCGGTCATGGGGAACTCCGGGGGGCAAGGCTTGGGCGAAAACGGGGGCGTTATCTTATAGCAATATGCCGATTGCCGCCGTAATCGTTATTCGCCCGCCGCCTTCAGGCTGACTCCTTCGGTTTAGGCAGCGACGACAGCAACGCCATCACCAGCGCCGCCAGGTAGGGCAGTGACTGCACCAGCAGCATCGCCACCCAGAAACGCATGTCCGAGCTGGGCAAACCCTGCACCAGGTAGATACCTGCCGCCGCGCCCCACAGCAGCAGCATGATGAACACTTCTTCGCGGGCTTCGGCCAGGGCCTTGAACAGGCCGTGGCTGTCGGCGTGCTTGGGCGTGCGGATGAACGGCATGCTGCTGGTGAAGAAGCCGTACAGCACCGCCTTGGCGATGGTGTGCGACAGCGCAAGCCCGGCCAGCGCCGCGGCGAAGGCATCGCGCAGGTCGACCCCCACCGCACGGCGGTAGAGGAAGACGATCTTGCCGACCTTGAAGAAGAACAGCGCCAGCGGGGGGATGGCGAAGATCATCAGCGGCGGATCGACCCGGTGCGGCACGATGATCATCGCCGCCGACCACAGCAGCGCGCCGACGGTGAAGAAGATGTTCATGCCGTCGGCCACCCAAGGCAGCCAGCCGGCGAGGAAGTGATAGCGCTGGCCGCGGGTCAGCTCGCTGCCCTTGCCGCGCAGCAGCGCCGATGCATGGTGCTTGATGATCTGGATGGCGCCATAGGCCCAGCGGAAACGTTGCTTCTTGAAGTCGATGAAGGTGTCGGGCATCAGCCCTTTGCCGTAGCTGTTGTGCGCATAGGCGGCCGACAGGCCTTTTTCGAACACCCGCAGGCCCAGTTCGGCATCTTCGCAGATGCACCAGTCGGCCCAGCCCAGCTCTTGCAGCACCGAGCGGCGAGTCATGGTCATGGTGCCGTGCTGGATGATCGCGTCGCGGTCGTTGCGGGTCACCATGCCGATGTGGAAGAAGCCTTTGTACTCGCTGTAGCACAGTTTCTTGAAGGTGCTCTCGTGCTGGTCACGGTAGTCCTGCGGCGACTGCACCACGGCGATTTTCGGGTCGGCGAAGTGCGGCACCATGTGCTTGAGCCAGTTGCGGTCGACGCAGTAGTCCGAGTCGATCACCGCGATCACCTCGGCATCCTCGGCGGTGTGCGGCAGCAGGTAGTTGAGCGCGCCGCCCTTGAAACCGGCCAGCGGCGCCACGTGGAAGAACTTGAAGCGCTCGCCCAACGCTTCGCAGTGGGCCTTGAGCGGCTCCCACACGCCTGGGTCCTTGGTGTTGTTGTCGATCACCAGCACCTCAAAGTCGGGGTAATCCAGCGCGGCCAGGGCGTCGAGGGTCTGCTTGACCATTTCCGGCGGCTCGTTGTAGCACGGAACATGCACCGAAACCTTGGGCCGGTAGTGCGAGTCGCCTTCCACCGGCAGGAACTCGCGCCGGCGTTTGTGCGTCCAGACCGCCTCGGCCAGTTCGTGGGCCTCAGTCAGCAAGACAATGAACACACCCAGCGCACCGAGCGCCAGCAGCACCCCCACCGACAGGCTGAACCAGGTGCTGTACTGCTGGCTGTAGTCATAGGCGATCCACACCAGCACCGATCCGCAGAGGAAGGTGATGAAGGTCAGGAAGGTGCGGCCACGCTGGCGCAGCGCCGAGCCGTCGATCAGCAGCACGGTCAGGGCGATCATCGCCAGCACCACCGATGCCACCGCCAGGGCGCGCCATTGGGGAATCGCCACCACCGGCCCTTCGAAGTTGAATTTCTGCTGCCGCGCGGCGTTGAACACGCCCCAGTAAGCGCCCACCGAGCCTTCGTCGCTGGCCTTCCAAGGCTGGTCGTAGGCCTCGATGACGAAGTAGTTGTAACCCTGACGGTTGAGGGTATTGACCAGGGTGCGCAGGTAGATGGCCTGGTCGGCCTGGGTGGCGTCGGCGCCGCCGCGCATGCGCCCGTTGCTCGGCCAGCCGACCTCCGAGAGCAGCAACGGCTTGCGTGGGAATTGCAGCTTGAGGTCGCGCGCGCGGTCGAGCACGAAGGTCACCGACTCGCGCATCGGGATGAACTCCCAGTACGGCAGGATGTGCGCGGCGATCAGGTCGACATGCCCGGCAAGCTCGGGGTTCTCCTTCCAGATGTGCCACTGCTCACTGGTGGTCACCGGCACCTTGACCGCAGCGCGCACGCGATCGAGGTACTGAATCAGCGCCTCGGCGGTGATTTCCTTGCGGAACAGCGCTTCGTTGCCGACCACCACCCGCACCACGCTGCGCGAGGTATTGGCCAGCTCGATGGCCTTGTTGATTTCCCGTTCGTTGCGCTCCTGGTCGGGGCTGATCCACACCCCCAGGGTCACCCGCAGTCCCAGTTCCTCGGCCAGCCGCGGAATATCGGCCTGGGTACCTTCGACGGTGTAGATGCGGATGCTGTCAGTGAGCTTGCTCATCTGCTCCAGGTCCTGGCGCATCTCGTCGTCGGTGGGGTATTGGCCGCGCTGCGGGCTTTCGCCAAGGCGGAACGGCGAGTAGGAGAAGCCCGAGATCTGCTCAGGCCAGGCAGGGGCGGAGACCGGGCGGTTGATCAATGCCCAGAAGCCGGTGAACAGGGCAGCGATGGCCAGGACCACCACCAGGTTGAGGCCGAATTTGCGTGAGGGCATAACGGTTTTAGGGTTCCGAATGAAGCGGGTGGCTGAGTGGACAAGCACCTGCATACCTGACAAAAAGAGCCGGTATCCCGCTTTGCTGTCGTCCATGTCTTATTTCAATGAGGCATTAAAGCAGGGTTCGTGCCGTCTTTCCTAACCGGCGACGCTCGGCACCGCCTTGTGGTGGGTGTCTCGCAGGCGTGGCTGCCCTATACTGCGCGGCGTTTTTTGCAGAGGTGAGCCATGAGCACAGAAGATCCCCGCTTTGCCGGCGTTGCCCGGCTGTATGGCGATGACGGCCTGCAGCGCTTGCGTGAGGCCCACGTCGGTGTGGTCGGCATCGGCGGCGTCGGCTCGTGGGTCGCCGAGGCCCTGGCGCGCAGTGGCGTGGGCGAGATCAGCCTGTTCGACCTCGACGATGTCTGCCTGAGCAACACCAACCGCCAGGCCCACGCCCTGCAGGGGCAGATCGGCCGGGCCAAGGTCGACTCCACCGCCGAGCGGTTGCGGGCCATCAACCCCGACTGCCGGGTGCATGCCGTGGCCGATTTCGTCACCCGCGAAAGCATGGCCGAGCACATCACCGAGCACATGGACTGCGTGATCGACTGCATCGACAGCGTAATGGCCAAGGCCGCGCTGATCGCCTGGTGCCGGCGGCGCAAGATCGCCATCGTCACCACCGGCGGCGCAGGCGGGCAGATCGACCCTACGCAGATACAGATCGCCGACCTGAACAAGACCTTCAATGATCCACTGGCCTCGCGGGTGCGCTCGACCCTGCGCCGCGACTACAACTTCTCGCGCAACCAGAGCCGCAACTACGGCGTGCCCTGCGTGTTTTCCAGCGAACAGCTGCGCTACCCGAAAGGCGATGGCAGCGTGTGCCTGCAAAAGAGCTTCGTCGGCGAAGGTGTGCGCCTGGACTGCTCGGGCGGTTTTGGTGCGGTGATGATGGTCACCGCCACCTTCGGCATGGTGGCGGCGAGCAAGGCGGTGGAAAAACTGGTGGCCGGCGCCCGCCGCCGATCCGAGCGGGCCAAGCCATCGGCGTAGGTGCCGCCGCGCTTACGCAGTGGCCTGCGACATCCTTTGCAGCACCGCATGCAGGCCATTGCTGCGCGAAGGCGAGAGCTGACGCTCAAGGCCCAGCTCAGTGAACCAGGCGCGCAGATCCACCTGCGCCAGCTCCTCGTGAGTCAGCCCCTGCACCCTGACCAGCAGCAGCGCCAGCAGCCCACGCAGCAGCCGCGCTTCACTGCCGGCCTTGAAGTGCCAGTGCTTTGCACGGGGCTCGGTTACCAGCCAGACCACACTTTCGCAGCCGTGCACGCGGTTGGCCTCGACCTTTTCCGCCTCGCTCAGTGGCTCCAGCGTGTCGCCCATCTGCATCAGCAGGCGCGCACGCTGTTCCCAGCCCTGTGCCTCGGCGAAGCGCAGCAACGCTTCGGCGGCTTCAAGCGGCAGGCTCATCGCAATAGCTCCAGGCCCTGATCGAGCGCATCGAAGAAACGCTGCAAGTCGTCACTGTCGTTGTACAGGCCCAGCGATACGCGGATCGCGCCGTCCAGCCCCAGGTGCTGGAGCAGCGGCATGGCGCAATGATGCCCGGCGCGCACGGCGATACCCTGCTCGGTCAGGACATGGGCGATATCGGCGTTGTGCACGCCTTCGACGACGAAGCTGACCAACGCAGTTTGCGGTGCACCGAGCACGCGGATGCCTTGGCGTTCCTGCAGACCGCCCAGCAGCAGGGCGTGCAGGCGTGCTTCGTGGCTGGCGACCGCCTTTGCGTCCAGACTGGCCAGGTAATCGAGGGTCGCGCCCAGGCCGATGACCCCGGCGATCGGCGGGGTGCCGGCTTCCAGCCCCAACGGCGCAGGGCGGAAACTCGCCTGCTGATACTCGGCCAGGTGCACCATCTCGCCGCCGAACTGCCAATGGCGTACGTGCGCCAGTGCCTGGCTGCGACCGTACAGCACGCCGACGCCGTCGGGCCCATACAGCTTGTGGCTCGACATCACGTAGAAATCGCAACCCAGTTGCTGCAGGTCGGGGCGAGCGTGCACCACCCCTTGGGCGCCGTCGACCACGCTCAGCGCGCCTTGCGCGCGGGCATGGGCGAGCAGTGGCCCGAGTGGTTGCCAGGTGCCGAGCACGTTGGACAACTGGCTGACGGCCAGTAAACGCGTACGCGGGCCGATCAGTTGCATGGCCGCATCGAGGTCGAGCTGGCCTTGCTCATCGATTGGCAAAATCACCAGGCGCAGGCCGCGACGACGCGCCAACTGCTGCCAGGGCAGCAAGTTGGCGTGGTGTTCCAAGGCGCTAACGGCAATTTCATCTCCCGCCTCGAAGCCATGTTCCAGACCGTAAGCCAGCAGGTTCAGCGCCGAGGTGGCGCCGTGGGTGAAGACGATCTGTTCGGCGCTGCCGGCGTTGAGCCAGGCGGCAAGCTTGGCGCGGCAGTTTTCGAACGCCTGGGTCGCCAGGGCGCCGGGCACATGCTGGGCGCGGTGGACATTGGCCGCGCCATGGCCGTAGTAGTGGGCGAGGGCGTCCAGCAGGGCCTGGGGCTTCTGACTGGTGGCGGCGCTGTCCAGGTAGGTCTGCTGCTGGCGATGCAGGGCGGCGATGGCAGGAAAATCGTCGCGCCAGGGGGAGGGCTGGAACATGGTCGCGGGGCCTGGAAAGAAAAACGGGTCTGGCATTACGCCAGACCCGACCTTCGCACTGCAACCGCGGGTGCAACCGCGCGACGGTTTCAGTTGTGCGCGTGCAGCGCCTCGTTCAGCTCGATGGCCGACTTGTGGGTCTTGCATTCCACCGCGCCAGACTCTGAATTGCGGCGGAACAGCAGGTCGGTCTGCCCGGCCAGCTCACGCGCCTTGACCACCTTGACCAGTTGGTTCTGTTCATCGAGCAGTTGCACCTTGGTGCCGGCGGTGACGTACAGGCCCGATTCCACGGTGTTGCGGTCACCCAGCGGAATGCCGATGCCGGCGTTGGCGCCGATCAGGCAGCCTTCGCCGACGGTAATGACGATGTTGCCGCCGCCCGACAGGGTGCCCATGGTCGAGCAGCCGCCGCCCAGATCCGAGCCTTTGCCGACGAATACACCGGCCGAAACACGGCCTTCGATCATGCCAGGGCCTGCGGTGCCGGCGTTAAAGTTGACGAAGCCTTCGTGCATGATCGTGGTGCCTTCGCCGATGTAGGCACCCAGGCGCACACGGGCGGTGTCGGCGATGCGCACGCCGGCCGGTACCACGTAGTCGGTCATTTTCGGGAATTTATCGACCGAGAACACTTCCAGCAGCTCGCCCTTGAGACGCGCTTCGAGTTGCCGCTCGGCCAGCTCGCCCAGATCGATCGCGCCCTGGTTGGTCCAGGCGACGTTCGGCAGCAGCGGGAAGATGCCGGCCAGGGACAGGCCGTGAGGCTTGACCAGACGATGCGACAGCAGGTGCAGCTTGAGGTAGGCCTCAGGGGTCGAGGTCAGCGCGCTGTCTTCACCGAGCAGGGTGGCGACCAGCGGCTTGTGGCTTTCGGCCAGGCGGGTCAGCAGGGCGCCTTGCGCGGCGTCGATCGGCTTGACCACTTCAGCCAGTTGCGCGGCTTGCGCAGTGCTGAAAGCGATGGCCTGGTTGCCGCCCTCGTAGCCGAGGATCGGCGCGATGGCATCGATCAGCTCGGCACTAGGGTTGAGCAATGGTTGGGCGTAGAAGACTTCCAGCCAGTTTTCCTGACGGTTCTGGGTGCCGACGCCGAAGGCCAGGCTGAACAGGGTAGTGGACATGCAGTTACCTCATGCGAAAGGGGGTGGGCGGGTGGCGCTCAGGCCAGTGCCGCGGCGTAGGTTTCAGGCTTGAAACCGACCAGGGTGCGGTCACCGAGGTCTAGCACCGGGCGCTTGATCATCGAAGGTTGGGCAAGCATCAGCTCGACGGCTTTGGCCTGGTCGAGGTCGGCCTTGCTGGCCTCGTCGAGCTTGCGGAATGTGGTGCCGGCACGGTTGAGCACCACTTGCCAGCCGTGCTCGTCGCACCAGCGCTCGAGGCGGGCACGGTCGATGCCTTGGGTCTTGTAGTCATGGAAGCTGTACGCTACCGGCTTCTGGTCGAGCCAGGTGCGGGCTTTCTTCATGGTGTCGCAGGCTTTGATGCCGTAGAGGGTGTAGGCCATTGAATGCTGAGGGCAGTGCCAGACGGACCAGCGCTTACCCGCGATCTCCGGAAAAAATGAATCGGGCGATTATGCGGCAATGGGGTGGCGAGCGCCACGGGGCAGGGGAGCCCATGTCGCTCGCCTCTACAGGCTCCGGCCGTCGCCCGAGCCTGCGTCCACGTCACTGGCGGTATGTGCCGGCTCCGCCAACGTGTCAGCGTCTTGATCGGTATGAAGACCCAGCTTCATGCAGTCTGCCCATGCATGATGCGTAACGTGCTTACTCCTGAACTTTGGATGCAACAACAGCGTGGGCAGCTTGAACCCTTCCGAAACCCTTTACTGCTGCGACGACCAGTAAAGCGCCGGCAAAGGTAACCCACGTCACCCTGTTTCCGAATACGAGATAATCAAGCAGCATCGTGAGCACTGGCGTTATATAAAACAGCACGCCGACCTTGCTTGCTGAATGCTTCGCGAGCATGCGAAACAACAGCAGTGTGGCCAAGGTGGATACCACGACGACCATCCAGGCAGCGGATGCCAGAAAAGTGGGTGTAATCTTTAACTCTACGTCGGTAAGCGGAAGCACTGCCAGGAAAATACAGGAAGCGGTCATGGCTTGATAGAACGCCGATGTCACAGGATCAATCACACATTTCTTCTGCATCACTGAGCCTGCACTTATCGCAATCACCGAGGCCAGGCCGCAGAGTACTCCGGCTGCGGTGATGGCTCCCAGTTCACGAGCGCCAACGACCGCAATGGTCAACCCGGCCAAACCCAGGATCAGATAAAAATACCCCAGTCGTCCATTTTTTTCGTTTGCAAACAGCGGCGTCAAAATCGGTTGCAGGCCCAAGATTATCGCTAGCACCCCCGGTGTCAATTGGTAGTCGAGCGCCAGAAAATAAGTCGTCTGATAAGCGACCTGCAGCAATATACCGATGGCGATTGCTTTGATCAGCAGGTCTTTCGGCATTCGTAGTCGCGCCCTGAGCCCCTGGTGGCGGGCAATCCATAAGGAGACGAGCATCAGCGCGAGGCTGGCGCCCACTGAGCGTACCGTCAAGAAAACCGAGGCGGAAGCATCCTCGAGCCCGAGCTTCACGAATATCGCTCCGCTACTCCACATCAAGAGGAATAGCAGAGGTGAATATTTTTCAAGTGTATTCATCGTTATGTCACGCGTTCCAGTAATGGGTCATACAACGCTCACTCATCCTTCATGTTTCGACAAATTGCCGATGCATACACCTAGTCGCTGCGCAGGCCTTGGAATTTGTCTGAATGTTTTACTGCTCGAATCAGTCAGTTGACCATGTTCTTGGTGTCAACCCTTATGGGGTGATTGAATCTGATGTTTTCATAAGTTGCTAAGAGCTTAATGCCTGAGCGAAGGTCTTGATCGTTGGCATTGATATGTCCAATAATGATTGATCGCCAGGTGCTTTTTGTGCGTCAAGTTTTGATACTAATTCACAAGTTGACCAGGCGCGCGCCAATAATTATGATGCGGCCTATCTCAATGTGTGATAGCGAACTTTAAAATGGCTCTGAATCTTGATATGAATCAGTTGCGCGCCTTCGTCACCGTTGCCGAGCTAGGGAGCTTTTCAAAAGCGTCGCAAAAACTCTGTCGCGTGCAGTCCGCCGTCAGTCAGCAAGTTCAAAAACTTGAGGTTAATTTAGGCTCCGCGCTTTTTGCAAGAGGGCCGCGAGCACTGGAGTTGACCGCTCAAGGTGAGCGCATGCTCGCTTACGCTATTAATATTCTTGATATTAATGATCAGGCGGTCGCAAGGATGACCGACACATCCTGCAAGGGCGTGGTGAAGGTCGGTACTTCCGACACGTACGCTTCCAACTATTTTCCGGGCATCTTGAAGCGTTGCGCCGACCGTTTTCCGGATATCGAAATCGAAGTGCATTGCGGATACAGTGTTCAGCTGTGGCAGCGTTATGAGGCGGGTGAGTTGGATGTCGTGCTGACCCAGGGATGCCCGCCCAGCATATCGTCGGAGCTTCTGCATTCAGAATCTCTGCAATGGGTGTGCGCTTGTGAAAGCACGATTGTTGACAAGAGTCCTCTCCCGCTCGCGCTGTTTACCCAAGGCTGTGCAGACAGGAATTTGATATTGAATGCGTTGAATAGAGTGAATAAGGCGTATCGTGTTAGTTACCACAGCACCAGCCATGCGGGGATTCTGGCGGCCTTCTCCTCGGGTTGCTTTGTCTCTGCCGTATTGTTGAGTACGGCCCAGGGAGGACTTCGTATCCTGGATCACTCTGAAGGCTTTCCTGTGATAGGCAACTTGGATATCTCGCTTGCTTATCATGATAAAGCGAAAGATTCACCCTCCCATCGCTTTGCTGATACAGCAAGAGTCTATTTCCAATCATTGAGCGCTGTGGGAAGGGAACCGAACCTGTGAGACTAGCCTCTACACGCTTCGACCGCTGTTACCCGCACGCGTATACGACGAAGGTGCAGCAGTGTCGGATGTGCCCCCAGCGCTAGGCTTCGATGCGCAGGCATTGATCGGCGTCGTTCAGTCACGCCGCTCTACCAACCGTGTTACCCGTAAGGAACTCCGTACCCATGCAGTCCGCTTACACCGTCCTGATCCTGCTGACGCTGGTGAGCCTGTCGAAACTGCTCGGGCGCATGATTCCGTTGCCTGTGCCGTTGCCGCTGGTGCAGATCGCCGCGGGGGCGCTGCTAGCGTGGCCGACGTTGGGTCTGCATGTGGCGCTCGATCCGGAGCTGTTTCTGTTTCTGTTCCTGCCGCCGCTGCTGTTCGTCGACGCCTACACCCCATTTGGGGTGACAAAATGGACACCATTTAATCCATATAAATCAATAGGTTAGGATTTTGAGTGGTGTCCATTTTTTTTCAAATTAAAATGGACACCGATGGACTGCAGAGCATGGAGCGAGGGCAGGCAGGGTTCATTCTGGGTTTTTCGACCTCACTGTTCATCTAGATTTGCACGCATAGGCGAGCATGCTCCAGAAAAAAAGCATGCCCTAAACCCCAGTCAATCTTCGAAACGTGGTGGAACGAGCTTTTCTCCATCTCGCCATTCTTCGGCCAGGCTCACGCCTTCAATGCCTCCCCAGACTTCGCTGCCGGCGTGGTCGAGTACGATGATCTGCAAGTGACCCTTAGCGCGCTTCACGCCTCTTGCCAGGACGCTGAAGACCTTCCGAACGGCGTCACGGTCTTCGTCATCCAGAATGGGTTCAACCTCTTCTGCCCCTTCATCATTGCCCTTCCTCACAGCGCTTTTCACAGGGAAGTAGACTTGGCTCGGCTGGTCGAAGATAAGCAGGTGAGGAACTGAGTGATCTGGTTTTTTCAGGAAATAGAGTTGGAGCGCTAGCAGCGTTGCGATGTGATAAGCCAGCCAGTTGGCTCCACTGCCGATTTCCCAAAGGAAATCCTCTCGACCATCGTGCTTCACCTTGATCGCCAGATCTGGAATCGACAGGGTAATTTTTGCCTCTGCCCACTCGGCATCGAGATGGGGAGTGATCAGCGCGCAGATGTCGCTAATTTCCTGCAGACTGTTCGTGGTCTTCAGCTTAACCGCCGCGTCAGAGACCTGTGGCTCCAATGCCTTGATCCGGGCTTCTAGAGCCTTTACACGCTCTGTGAGCTCCGAATCTGAGCGGGCTTCGGTGTAGGTCTTGATGGACTGCTGCATGCTACCGAGGAAGCGGTCAATCTCGGTCATCCGCAGTGCATGTTTGGCGCTGAGCTCATCCTTTGCCTCAATGCCCTTGATCTCGGTGCGGATGGCGGCCAGTGTTTCGCTGTCCTGCCGGATAAGGTTGCGAATCCGTACGATCTCTCCTTCCACTGAAGCCGATACTTTAGGCGCTGATCGGGCTACCCGCTCGATGTCTTCCAGTGCGTTGCACAACTCGGAGAGCTGTGACGATGGGTCGACTGTTGGAAAGGCCAAGGGATTTACGCTGTGGTTATTTTCGGCTAGCTCTCTGAGCCACTTCGAAAGAGAAAGACGCTCTTCCATCTTCACCAGAGATGATGAGTAGTTTGTCGCTTCGTCCTTGATCTCCTTGAGGTCATCAAGTTTTAACTTAGCTATGAGGATGTTCTCCGCAATCAATGTTTCGCGATTACGCAGCGCAATCAACACCTCTGTTGATGATTCGATAGCCATGGGAGTGACAACTGCGTCACGCGAAGATTTATAAGCTATTCCTCTAAGCTGTTCCAGCAAATGCAACCACTCACTGTGTGGCTGGGTATCCTCCGCAGTCAGGCCGTATTCGCGGGAGCGGTAGAACCACACGTTGGCCTCGGCTTTCCACTGTTTCGACACAGCGTCAATTGCTGTGAGTTCGCTTTGAAGGATCTTAAGTTGCTTTCTCAGCTCCTTCAGCTCCCAGACGATCTGTAGCGTTTTCGATTCAATAGCGCCGAGAATGAATGGGAATATACTTTTAAGCTTTTCTCGATTCCCGTAGCTATCTGCTTTATAAAAAAGCACATCGGGGTTTGCTACGATATTTTGTGGCTGAAAAGTAAATGCCATTAAATCTCGGAAGCTTGGGCGGTTTTTGAAACCAAATTCGGACATGTCATCACCAAACCCAATGTTAGGCAGGCCTGACAGCCTGTTGAGTATCTCCTTGACATTGTTTCGGTTGGTATTTTTGTGTTCGATTATCTCGGGTATCTCAATTACCTGCCCCTCGATAATAAACATATCGTCGGTAGAGCGCTGGCTGCCAGGTTCAATCCGAGCTATGAGCTTTTGCCCTTCGTCAGTCTCTACCAATATCCCAAACCATTTGCAGGTCTTGCGTATCGTACCAACTGGGATTGCGCAAAGCTCGGAGCATAGGCAGTAATCAATAATAGGGATTACGGCTGATTTGCCAGCCTTGGATGAGCCACTGATGACGTTTACGTTACCTGGCTTGAACTCCAGTTCTCTGTATTTTCCGCCGTTTTTAGGCCAGAGAATTAGTTTTCGGATCTGTAGTTTCATCAGAGCTTAATCCTTAAAATTGCTTGGACTTCCTGTAGGGTCAACGTCTTGCACCAGTGGCCCAGCTTTTGTGCGGCCTTCATCATGTCTGCTGTCTTTTTTTGCAGGTCTGCGGGAGCTTTAGGTCGTAGACTCTCAACATGCGCATCAGATGTATTCAGGGATATCAAATTGCTTTGTATGGCGATCGATATTGATGCCAGGCTAACATCCCTTAGTTTGAGCATTCGCCCCTGAATGCCAAATAAGATTTCTTGTTCCGATTTAAACTTTCCAGCAAATACGCGCAGCCCAGACGAAGGGTTGGTTGTTATGGCTGCATTTCGAAGCTGCTCGTGAAATAGAATGGGTAGTACGATGAACAACAGTAGCATGGTTGGTAGTTGACCTTGCCCTTTTGGAGCGTAGCCTTCAGTGAATCTCCATATAAGTGCTGCTCCTATTGCCGGATTTTGCATCAGATAGATTTCGCGAAAATCCTGCTTGGGTCTAATAATCTCTTCCATGGATTAATCATCTTTTGAATTTGTATGGTTAGTCTAAGCCTGATATTTCGGCAGAAGCGATCTATAGGAGGGATGCCAACCGATGACTTGTTCGTCTGCCAAATATTGGAAGGTGCCCCTGGACATATATTCTGGGGTCGCCTTTCCGTTAATTTGAGGGGTCAGGTTGTAGCATCGTAAGTATACGGACTCACCCTGTTCTTCGGGGGTGAGATTTGCAGAGTTTCCTTTGATGTCCAGGAAATTTGATCTCCACAAATTTTCAAGGGTATCTATGAAGTCTTCAAACTGTGATTCGACTACAAAACCAATCTCACCCCAACGCGTCTTGCCTGTTTTTGAACGCATGAAGTTGGCCATTGCCTTGATCTTGTCACGTTCGCCGCGCCCAATTAGTTCGAGCTGACGCATCATTATCGGATGCTTCAGGATATTGGCCGCTACCTCAAGTGGGTCGGGTTCTGGTACGGAGTAAGTTAGGAGGTAATCGTATGATAACTTAGAACAATGCGTAGATAGCCAATCTGCAAATTCATCCTTGTGAATAGTTGCAAGCTTGCGTGCTCCGATTAGTTCGTCAGATCGAATCTTGATCCAACCAATCACTGATCGGCATACATCGTCTAAGGCTGGCTCGGCCACGGTGTTGGAAAGAAAATCTTTGATTGGCTTGATGGGGTCGCTGTCGCCACACTCACAGGAGAACTTTATGATCAGCTGGCTGAGTTTCTCAGGGTCGTAGTTGAGAAACTTTTTTAGATATTGCTTGCAGCCGTCCGGCTTTTCCTTGTTGAACCTCTTCCTTATTGTCTTGACTGCTTCGAGCGCAAGCTCTGTTGTGTGAGAGAAATGCAGCAGTTCCGCTAGCTTCCCTGATTTTTGCTGAACAATATGTAGGCGGAAACGGGTTCGACTCAGATCGATGTGACCACTCTCAATGGCGTCGATCCAGTTGGAGAACGTCTTCCATAGATCTATTGACCAGTCTGAAATGGGATTGGTAGCGAGCCCGCTCTTTGCCTGTTCAACTTGGACGTGATTGTCCGGCTGAATCACATCAGTGTCGTCCAATACTTCCAATGACACGACGGATCCGGAAGGCGCCTGGAGGAGGTGGAAGCAGAGCCGTGTCGGCTGGATAGAAAATCCGTAGTACTGTCCAGGTGCCGAGGTAGGGTTCGATGAAAGGTTTTGCATGCCTCAGTGCTCTTCCTTAGCGAGTCGTGCCGTATCTAGGCAGCATTAAGCAGCTCTGATGAAAGCAGCTGTCATCGACATGCATGATATCAGATTGCTACTCTTGGATTCATCCGTGTCCGCTTCACTTATCTTTTGTGAATAGCATGCTGAACGTGCTGAGTCTCGCCAGGCGAGCAAGTCCCCATCCCCTCGGGCTACTCGAAGGAGGTGAGCCCGCTGGGCGTGTTCAGTCTTCCGCAGGCACCGTCCTATCCCACAGGTAGCCGACAGTAGAGCGGGTGAGATTTAGCTGCCTCGCGGTCTCGGCCTTACTCAAACCAGCGCCCCTGCACTCAAGTACTTTTCGCAGCTTCAGGATGTCGGCTGGCCGCGCGGCAGGCCGCTTCTGAATGCTCATGCCCGCCAGGTGCGCCCTGATGTCATCAGTGCTGATCCTACTCTCAAGGACTTTCAAATCTTCGGTAGCTTTGGCGAGAACATCGGCGGCGGTGATCTTGTCGCGGGTCGAGAGAACGAGCGCCATCAGTGCCACAGGGTTCAATCCGAGCGCCTCGGCCAGCTCTGCGAATTTCTCGATGGTCGGATTGGTCTCGGCGTTCTCGATCCTGCTCAGGTATGTCCGCGATGCCGCGTGAGCCAAGCTCTCCTGGGTGAAGCCCAGATTCTCCCGGATCGTCCGAATGACTGCCGCAAGCGCTTGCTTCAACAAGGCGATGTCCCCAAAAAGCGAGGATATAGCCATGTTAGCGTGTACAGTTACACATCATATAATGTATAAAACCGTACTTTGTGGTGTCGGCGGGAACTCTTGCGTTTCCTAGAGCGCCAGCCAATGACGTCTCAAGGCATGACGGGCTTACGCCGCGCAGCCCTGGCTTTGAAGATCGTCATACGGGGCGTGGCTCCGGCTGGAGCTGCACGAGCGGCCCGCTCAATTATTTGCTAAATCGCATCGCGCCCCGTCGGCCTATCGATCGGAGAAGGCGGTGCGGCTAGGTTGCATCCGCAGTGGTTTTGAATTGTCGGGAACGAAGCAGATGTCAAATCGTGAGTGGCCGGAGAGCCTCCAGAGGGGCGAAAAACGGCAGAGCGCCTATCAAGGTTTGCCCTGTGAGGTCGTTCGGGCCCAGGCCGTCAATTGGTCAGTACATGTCGACGCTTACCTTTTCAGCGCGGCAAGAGTAGGGGAGCGATACGTCGCGCTCGTTTACAACGACCAATCGAGGAAGTCGGAGGACGGAATGACAGTTGCCACGCCCCCCGTTTGGTGTGTTGAAGAGAGGGAGGGCTTCAAGCTGGTGCGTACCGCCGGAGGAGATCATTACGTGATCTCCAGCGAGCAGAGCTCGTGACAGCCTTTTACCCAGGTAGTCCTCGTGGCAATGGGAGGCGATTCCAGTGGCCGGTCGCCCCAGTCTCAGCCAGTGCCCCGTGAGCACGCCACCTGGCTGCTCATGATGGTTTGTACAAAAAAGTCGCGCCTGCCTAAAACTAATGCCTTAAGGACGAAAAATGGCTGACCTCGAAAAAATAACGGTGATTATCAAAAATTATGACGTACAAGCACTTAGCGATCTTGATGCGCTTTATAATCGCGTGAGACTTGAAGATGAGCAAGGCAATACATTCTATTTTAAACAAGTGGTAGTTCCAAAGTACCTAAAAAATCATGGTGCCATGGCAACTGAAACTCCACGAACCTGGTATTTTAAGAGGCTCTCGAAAAAGACCATCGTTGTTTTGGCTTTTGAAAACAAAAATGGGAAAGTCGAATACGACCTGGATGACATCCGTTTGATTGCAAGATCAACAGTGTTAAAAGGTGTAGTATTTTCGCTTGCTTCAGTTCCAGCAGCTATTATTGCCGCTACGGCCACGTTTGGCATAGGGTTAGTGCTGCTCCCTATGGGCCTTTGGTATGGATACAGGAACGTCTTCAAGCTACCCGCCATGTTGAGTCGCAAGACACTCTTAAGCGACTTCGCGCAGCATGGAATCGTAGTTCGCTAAATTTACGCTGATGGCTTTTCTTAAGGCATGGGTGCGGCCTTTACAGGCCGCTGACTTTTTGATTGATTACTCATCCTCAAGCGCCGCACGGTGCTGCTCCACATGTGCGAGATCGCGTTGCCAGGCGTCGAGAAAATCAATCCAATCCTGTAGGTAAAATCCCTCCTCGACCCTGCCTGCGGGGCCGAGCGCAATGACAAAGCGGGATTTCCATGGTTCTGGGATGTCGCCTTCTCGCACGACCCAACAGCCTACGGGATGAGCTTCCCTAGGCAGCTCTGCCAGTTGATCCGGATCGAGATGGCATTCGCTCAGTGGGGCGTCATGATCGAGTCGCTCAAGCTCTTCCAGCCTCTTCAAGACTGCCTGAGCGCCCCGGTCACCAGGCATCAGATCAGCCAGTTGCCAGAGGGCCTTCCTTCTTTCTTGTTCTCGCAACCAGATGTCGTTCATGAGCAAGTCCATGAGGAGTACAAATGTATCCCTAGTGATTGGAGAGGGATGCTGGTCATAGGATACCCATGCTTGAAGCTGTGAATCCAGGCTGCATAATCCATGCGCAGATCAGAGGGGGTTGGGGAGTGTCCCGCGACGCCCTGGCGAGTTTCCAAGGGGGGCGAGATGTGAAGAGGGGGCTACCCGGTTCACAGCGTCCCACTTCGGCCTCTAGTCGTGCCACTTCACTGCGCCGCTCTATTGTGTACCTACTTGCTAAAGAAAAGTGCTTCTCAGCACCCATGATCACCAGCGCAGCGAATAGGCAGTCGATTTTTAAATGCTAAAATTATAAATTATCCGTCGTTGCCTTCAATGCTGTCCCAGTACATCGATACATCCATAAGTCCATGCCCAATAGACTTGGTCTCTGGGTCATAGAAAGCCTGGTAAAAGTTAAATGTTTTCCTTTTTGCGTTTTCGCAATGACCTTTGATTATTCGTATAGCTTTCAATCTGTCCTTTAACGGCGTCTTTATGCCAAATATCAACCCATCTAGGTTTTTGAATCTGTACTTTAACAGCCTATCCTTAACAGCGGACAAATTTATGTGAGACTTGAGTAGGATTCTGTATTCTTGCTCAGCATGCCACTGGTTGATTTTTGTGGTGAGCGCTCTATCGAATGTTTTCCAGTAACGTTCTCTATGATGGTGGTCATCGGACAAAAACCACTTGGCTGAGCTGCTAAACTCCCCATCAAGGCCTTGATACCAAAAGGTACTTTTCTCAGGGTTGATATTGCCAAGTGAAGTAAAGAAGTTGGTCTCAACATGCTCTCGATTATAGTGCACTTTCTCAAGGGGCATTCCCTGGAAGGACTGTGCGATGCCCTTTCGATCAAGGCCGACCGGTTTGTATAACTCTAAGTGCATGTTGTCCTGAGCGCCAGAAACTCTGTACTTCAGGCAGATTCCCGTATGATTTTCCCCATAAGTTCCCCAGATAGATGAGTTGCTGGCGTCGTCCATGAAGCACGCTACATACCAATCAGGGTACATCAGTCGCTCTATGCTTTCGCAGTAGCGCGCAGGAAAGGTGGTAATCAGCTGATTGTACTCTTTGTATCGAGGGTCTCCAATCAGTGAGGAGTTGATACGATACGCTGCAGCTGAAACCGCGATTTTGCAATGAGCTTCAGTCTTCTGGCTTTTTGATAATGGCTTTCCTATATTTTTGAGTATGCCGAGACTAAGCTTGTGCCATTCCTCAACTGTATATGAAGGGTCGGTGGCCGATACAGATGTCAGATCGTGATAATGATTAGTTTCAAATACGATATTCAAAAAGCGCAAGTGAAGCCATTGCAGGTAATTTAGCAGTTCTGGCTTGAAGCACTTTCGTCGTTTCTTTGCTAAAGCCTCTGCAAAGCTGTTAATCATGTAGTCTGATGTGAGCTGCTTATCCATATCATCGAAAGCAATCCTGAACTCTTCTTGAAGATCCTGAGGGCTAACGTGAACATCCAAATCCTCAGGAACTTCCTCTTGATAAAATTCGGCTTCGACCTGCCAGCTCCGAATTGCTAAGGTCAACAGATAGTGGCGGAAAAGGTTCATCCATACAATTTTGTCCCCCGACCAGTACATCTCACGATATCCTTCGAGGGGATCGTTAAGTTGGCTGGGTGGTGAAAAATAAATATGCAGCTTTTCAAGCTCACCAGGTTTAGCTGGATTATCGCCCTCAGCCTCTTGACCCAAAAGTCTTTCGATAGATCGGAATCTGTAAACGAACTTTTCCATGCGCGCTCTCAGAAAGGGCCCCGCAGGGCCCGTTGGCACTCAAACTGACATCATACTGCCGGTACAGCCTGGCCAGCCATCCGAGCTAGCACCAGAGTCATGAAATGCTTCTCGTCCAGAGACAAGATTGCAGCGCGGTCGTGCTCTTCGAGATGCCGGATGTTTTTGGCGGGATCACGTTGGGCTATCACTCTCATCTCATCGGCCTTCGGATCGAAAGCCGCCAGCCGCTCCGGCTCCGGTTAAGATTCACGTGCCAAGTGCAAATGAGCGCTTGGCCATGTGTGCTGTAATTACTCAGACAGCCGGCGTGCTGGGCGTCGTATCAACTAGGAGGGGCAATTATGGAGATGCGCATGGTCGCGTTGGAGCGCCACAACCTACCTGAGCTGGAGATCATCGAGCGCCTGGCAGCGACAGTAGGCCCTGAGGCGTTTGAGGCCGACGTGCGACGCCTATCGGAGCTGCATACTGTCGATCCTGAGTCAGCCATTCAATCAATCAGGCGCCTTACTCACCCCTCCATCATTGGGATGAGCGACACACCCTTTCAAATATTTCAGCGGTTGAGTGACGACC
Organism: Pseudomonas cremoricolorata DSM 17059 = NBRC 16634; assembly: GCF_000425745.1. Taxonomy (GTDB): domain Bacteria; phylum Pseudomonadota; class Gammaproteobacteria; order Pseudomonadales; family Pseudomonadaceae; genus Aquipseudomonas; species Aquipseudomonas cremoricolorata. Next base: position 279,782 of record NZ_KE384442.1, read on the forward strand.
TGGTCATGCGAGCGCCTGCGTTGCTGCAGCGGCCAAGTTATCGGTACCGGCATGGCGATAGCACAGCTGTCCCTTTCGAGCTCTGGTTGTCGATCGTCCGGCATGCCCGATCGCATTTTGACCCTGCGGGGTTGGATGCAGAATTCTTGATCACAAGAATGCGGGAGGGGCTTTCGAGTCAGGAGGCCTTCGATGCTCTTATTGCTTCAAAGCGCCGCAAATGATGCCAGGGATCGATAGAGGGCGGTAAGCCACGCGGACGTTGTCCCGCCACTACTCCATCGCTATGACCCTGAGGTTGGCCAAGAGAGGTCATCTCCCGCGCTGCAATGGCGTGATGACGATGCTCCACAGCGCTTCCGCAGCACCTTCTTGAGACAGCTTCTGGTCGTGACCGGCATAGTGGGACATGCCCAGGGTTTTCAAGTACAGGGCTTGATCATCAGCGTTCACCGAGAGGGACTCGTTGTAGCTGTTGCCAGCAAACGAGTCGCCTTGGCTGTAGTAAATTCCGGCACCCAGCTGACCCCCTGTAAATACCGTCCCCTTGGCAACGTCTTGTCCGTCCTTATAGATCACTGCGGAAAAGCGATTGGCATCGATTCGACGGTACACCCCTTCATAGCCAGGATTGCGGGCTTGAAGCTCATGAAGCGAGTTCTCGAAGTAGCGAGCGATGTACTCGAAGCTGTCGAGCAAGAACTGATCTTTGTCCCGCTGGGTAAAGGTCTTAGCAACTCGTAGGTTACTCGACCGAGGGCCGGCAGGAGTTGACTGGCTTGACGGCTGTGGAATGACTGACGCCACGCGCTCGATTTGCGATGCAGGACTGGGCACAGCCTGGCGGCATCGTTCTGCAGCCTTGCGTACCGCCTGCGCCACCTGCAGGAAAGCTACATCCCGGTCGGGCCAAAGGGTGACCGGTTTACCATCCTCAGGCGTGGCAAGCAGCTTTCCGAAGGGAGCATGGTGCCAATCACACGCGCGCAGAATCACAGGGATGACGATCGCGTCCTTAGCCGCGTGGCGCTCCATGGCACGAGCCATCTCGATGTTGTAGCAATAATCTGAGGCGATGAAGTCCGGGCTCACTAGAAGAAGGATGATTTCGTCACTGTTGATGTGGTTGTCGATGGCCGCATCAATTTCCTGACCTGCACCAATCCGGCGGTCATGCCACGTGTCGATCACGCCCTGACGTTTGAGCATCGAGAGCTGCTTTTCCAGCTGATCACGAAGCGCTTCATCGGCATGGCAGTATGAGAAAAATACGCTCGGCAAGATCGGCACTCCCTGGATTTGTGATGGCTTTAGATCTTAGGGGCTGTCCTATGACGAAGTACAGGCCCTAGCCTCACTGGCGCGTGGGATTAGCAGCACGCCAATGAGCCAGTAGCTCCCCATTCCACTCTGGCCTGCGTAGATAGCGTGCCGTGGCCCCGAGCGAGCGCACTCGGGAGTCAGCTGTGGAGAGCTTTGGTAGAACCCCGCAAACCCCGGCCACCGTCATCCAATTCTGGTCAGTCGGAGTGAAAAGTGTGATGGAGTCGACACTTCCGATCAGCAAGTGGGATTTTTATTCACCCCCCCCCCCCTCTTGAAAATTTTTTGAGGCGAAATTTTTATACGGTGTTGGCCTCGCCGCCTGAGGCTGGATCACGGCGAGGGGTTGAAAGCTGATCTTCGGTTTTGATCTTTCGGTTTTTGAGCCCTTCCAGGCCTTGCCGTGAGGCAAAGGGAGGGGCTGGCAGGGGGATCGTCGTTTCGGCCAAAGGCCGCTGCTTCAGCTTTGGGTACAAAACACAGCGCTGTCGCCAAAATTTTTTGGCCAGGGTTATTCCGCCTTGCATCTTTCCCATGTCAGACAACAACGAGAATGAGTGCCACTGAATGACCTCACCACCATCCGCGCTCTAGCTTTCCAGCGGCCAGTTGATCGTCTGCAGCCACCTTACAGGCAGCCTTCATGAAAAGGCTGCGCGCAACCTAGTGCTCACTGAGCAAAACCAGAGGTTTCGATCGGTGTGTTTTTGGCTCTCGCCATGGCTCTGATTATGATTGGGCGTCAGCTGTCATTAGCGCTTCCACTAATGTGGTCAACGCGTCCATCAAACGTGCATCTTCGCGAGGATCTCCGCTTGCTGGCACATGAGTCTGGCAGTGGCGCAGTAGCGCTTCTGCGTCATTCACATTCAGATCAAATTCGATATGCATTTGCGTCCTTTCTGTGCAGTCAAGGGTGGCCGCCAGGGGGACGATCGCGGCGCGATGTGATAGGTGAGGGTAGGCGTTGCAGGATGAAGTAGAAAGCGGCTGTGGGAACAGGCGTGGCGGGTCTTCGGGGACTCCCTGGGCGTGGTGCTGAGCGAGACCTTAGCTGGGTATAAGCGCAGCGCCGGGTTTGATGAGATGCAGCGCTTGTACCCAAGTACGATTGGTGCCGAGGCTTTTCAGGTTCTTCGGCAAGCGTTAACGCGTCAGTGGCCTACAAGCAACATTGGCGGATCACAATCGTTTATCGAACTGCGCTCCCGTCTCAGAGAGCATCTAAACCAGTCACTGCTTCGCCGACTCGTCCATGAGAACCGCGCGACACCTGCGCTCCGCGATGCCCTGTTCGCTAGGGACTTGGGCGTGTGGCGGGGTGGCGATCATGGGGCTGTTAGTCATCGCCCCAAGGATCGAATGTGTCCTCATACCTTGCCCGTAAGGCGCGATTGCGCTCAATCCTGCTGATCCACGGATCGTAATCCTCGGGCAACGCTGCAAGCCTAGCGCTTATGATCATCTGCACCGCTGCGTCACGCAGCAACCTGCTGGTCAGCTCGCGGCATTCCCCACGCGTAACCGCACCATAGTTGGCGTGGTTGTCTTTGACATAGAGGTCGGTCATTCCCACACGCATATGGCCATATTTATCAACGTCATCGGGGTAGACGTCCTCCAGGCTGAGGTGTCCCATACTGAACTCCTGATTGAAGATGAGCTCGCTGAAGAGCCGTATCTGCGTAAGCGTCCGGTGAACTCACCTTGCGTAAGTCAGGCCGGCACCCACTGATGCGGCAGCAGTTGCCCGATTTCACTGGCTCGCTGCGTCGGCAGCCGCGTCAGCACATCTTTGAGATAGGCATACGGATCATGCCCATTCATGCGTGCCGATTGTGTCAGAGCAGGCGCGAAACGACGACAAACAGACCGGCCTAATGGCCGGCGGTTACAGCATGCTGATCACACCGCCCGAACCGACCCGCTGCTACGGCAGGCTAGGCGCCTGGAGTTGTTCGCTGTCGAGTTCGATTTCGAAGCCATGGCGAATGCCGGGCCAGTGAAGCTTGCTTTGATTCAGGCGCCGCGCGGCAAGCCAGACTTGAGCCCAGCGAGGATCTCTTCGATGAGCAACTACTGCAAGTGCGTCTGCACTTGGTTTATTGAATTGTCTGCTAGTTAGGTGCGGCAGCGCCGATAACTTCAGGCTCAGTTCATAAGCGAGAAGGCTCGATTAGATAGATTCGGCAAGTAGGTTGTGCAACTTTATGTCGCTAATTTGACGCTGATCTACTGTCGGTTTTCAGGCGCTCCTTTCGTTGCGTCATAACTCGTCGCACCGAGAAAATCTCAGACAGATCTGAGTTTGTAACAATTTATTACGCCCTCTTTTCTGTTAAGCCCTTGAAACATCAGGGCTGTGCATCCGTACAGTTGAAAAATGGGATCCAACCGTACATGGGTGCGCAAGCTACTCGTGCGACAGGCACTTGCGGTCGGGCGTTGTTTTGAATATGTTGTAGCTGTACTTTGTGGAAGGCACTAGATGTAGTGTTTTCGGGGCGGCCTCGAAACGGATTTCTTGGGGTTGTGCTAGGTGATATACGGTTGGGCCATGGCTCATCCTAGTCACCGTGGCCAGCGAAGATCGGGTGGTGATGTGCGGTTGAAGTGGCGTCCTAAGCTCGCCGGTTAGGTTGTCCAGGCAGCAGGAAACGAGCATATCAACATCCCCCCCGATTCTCTTGAAATCTGACCTCAGCACGTGTTGCGTAAATATTACTCACCAAAGCGATGAATCATTTGCGTCCCGTTTTATAAACGGCGCGATGGTGCATAAAACATAAACGTTTTTCAGTGAATGGAAGATGACGCTCAGCTATGGCCTGAGGGTTATTTTGCAGATAGCGCATGGAGGTAAGAGTGCCCGCTAAATTTACTTTTTTCCAAGTCGGTAACGGGGATATGACGCTCGTACGCTTGGCAGACTTCAATGTCACAAGCATCTTGATCGATTGCCACATCCGGGGAAAAGCCGACGACCCGAACGATGACACACCCGATGTGGGGCGAGCACTGCGCGAGCGGCTGTTGCGGGATGACAAGGATCGTCCGTACGTTGATGCCTTCATGCTGAGCCATCCGGACAAGGATCACTGCGGCGGGCTGAGCAAGCATTTCTGGCTGGGCCCCCCCGATCAGTATCCGGATGATAAAAAGGATCGCTGGGAAAAGCGCATCATCATTCGCGAGCTCTGGTCTTCGCCTCTGGTCTTTCGGCGTCGGTCGCCAAATCACACGCTGTGTGATGACGCGAGCGCTTTCAACAAAGAGGCGCGTCGGCGCGTCCAGTATTGGCGTGACCACCGCTGGGCAGCTAGCGGTAACCGCATCAAGATCATGGGTGAAGACGTTGATGGCAAGACTGACGATCTGCGCGCGATCCTGGTGAAGTCTGGCGAATGGTTCAGCGACATCAATGGCTCTTCTTCGTCAGTGTTCAGGGCCCAGCTCCTGGCTCCTGCACCTCATGAAGATGATGCTGCGCTGGAGGAAGAGCTGACCAAGAACGAGTCGAGCATCGTCATGAACATGCACATCTCACCGTCTCAATTCAGCTCCAAGCGCACCCGGTTCTTCGTAGGTGGTGATGCTGAAGTTCTCATCTGGGAGCGGATGTGGAAACGCTTTGAGGATGACCCAGAAACGCTCGCTTACGACTTGCTCCTCGCGCCACACCACTGCTCGTGGCACACCCTGTCCTGGGACAGCTGGTCGGGCAAAGGCGAAGACGCCAGGGTTTCCGAGGCAGCGCGCAATGCTCTGGGCCAGGCAAAACAGGGCGCGACGATTGTCTCCAGCAGCAAAAAGATCGTTGACGACTTCAACGATCCACCTTGCATCCGCGCCAAGCGTGAATACAGGTCGATTCTGCGCCCAGTGGATGGGTGGTTCGCCTGCACGGAAGAGAACGGTTCCAAAGGCGTGCTCGAATTGGAGTCGGCCTCTGACGGTACAGTGATCAAGGCTGCGGTAGCGGTTGCCGCAGCTGCGACCTCGGCTGCGGCTGCTGCGGCTCCTCGCGCAGGCGCTCCTAGAAAATGACCGGTTTCTATGCGGTCGGTGACCCAATGGGCGATCAGCCCGAGCCTATTCATGCCTGCACCCGAGCGTTGGTGAAAGCATGCAAGGGGGCCTCGGGCGTCGAGTTCCTGGAGCTTCGGCAGGAAGCTGAGGCAGGCGGGGTAACCGAGTACGTCGTCATCGAGGCGGGCGACGGCACGATTGCCAAGTGTAACCCTGGGGGAATCCACCGTGTAGAGACGTTAGCCATTGCTGTAAATCCACGGCTTCGTGTTCCAGTGACTGTGCATGCGCTTCGCACAGATTTTCCTGCGCTGTCACATCTTCATGGCTCGGCGCCGGGTACGCCGAAGATCCTGTGCCTCTACGATGTGGAGTGGAGTGGCGTTGAGCGCATCTGGACTGCTGAACGGTTTCTTGAGCGTCTGTTCTGGTGGCTGCGTGAGTCATCGGAGCTACGCCTGCACCGTGAAGATCAACCGCTGGAGCAAATGTTCTACGCGAGCCCGTTCCAGCTCATCCTGCCAGCGCTAACTCCGGCGCAGCTGGCGAGTGACGATTGCAAACTGCACGTCCTGATGACAGACAGAAGCGACAAAATAACGCTGCGTGCGGTCATGGATTCCAGTGGAACGACCCAAAGCAATTACCGCTTACTCAATATCATGGTGCCGCCCGTTGAGCCGACGTCGGTGGCCATGTTCCCGTTTAACCTTGGGGAGTTGCATGACCAGTTGGTGGAGTGGGGCAGCGAGCTGTCTACGCAACTTTCAAATGCTGTGCGTGAAGCAGCTTCTGGCGGGCTAAGTCGGGCGGCTCAGAACGACAACCAGGGCATCTTGATCCTGGCTTGGGTACCCAGACTTCGCAATGGCGAAGCGGATCGGATGGATGTCAAAGGCTACATGCTGGAGATCAATCTCTTTGATCTGGCAGCCTCTTTCGAGATGCTGGCCCCGCCGAACGCGGACGGTGTTTGTTATCCCGCCGTGCAGTTGGGAGGTTACACAGGGGAGACATGGAAGGGGCTTGGCCTCAGGCCTGTGGAGGTGCGATCTTCGCTGAGCGCGGCGTTTGCCCGAGACCTCTCTGCTGTCGATCCCGATACTGCAACTTTCAAGGGTGTGTTGGCTGGGGTAGGTGCGCTAGGAGGCATGCTTGCCGACATCTGGGCTCGCTTGGCCTGGGGCACATGGACGTATGTAGACCCGGATCTGCTCCTCCCTCACAACTTGGTCAGGCATGTCGCAAACGACAGATTTGTCGGTTTACGCAAAGCGGATGTGCTTCGGAGGATGGTAGGGCAGATCTATCCGGGCGAACCGGTACCTGCTGCGATCTGCGACGGCATTCTCGCTGACGATCCCCGCATCAATGAGGCCATAGAGGACGCTGAGCTTTTGATCGATGCCACCACGACGCTGGCTGTGCCTCGTGATCTGGCGCGACGGGATCATTCAACACGGATGGCCAGTGTTTTCCTTACTCCATCAGGAATGTCGAATGTCATTCTGCTCGAAGACTCGGCGCGGTTGCAGCGTTTGGATGCCCTTGAAGGGCAGTATTACCGCGCAATCTTGAACAACCCTTGGGGTGAAACCCATCTCGTCAACCACCTTGGCGATCGGTGGGTAGGTGGCGGATGCCGGGATATTTCGTTCCGGATGTCGAATGAAAACATCCATGTCCACGCGGGACTAATTTCCCGGAGGCTGCGCAAGGTCGTAACTGGTGCCGAAGCCAAGATCATGATATCGGCGCTGGATGATGAGTCGGGCAGTGTGGGATCACATGAGGCCCTGGTACATCCCGTCACCTGCGCAACGATTGGAGATTGGTCGGTAACGTATGACAGTGGCCTTATTGACAAGATCAAGGCACAGCGGCTTGCGGCGCTTCCCAACGAAACCGGTGGATCCATTCTCGGTATCACTGACTTGAAGACGAAGACCATCGTCCTGGTCGATACCCTGCCACCTCCACCCGACAGCGAGTCGAGCCCAACCCATTTCATCCGGGGCAAGGAAGGTCAGTTAGAGGCACTGAGGAAGGTGCACGATCTGACTGCTGGCACCGTTGACTATGTCGGGGACTGGCATTCCCATCCGAACGGTTGTTCCGTCAAGCAGAGCGCAGACGACCTTGTCTTGTTTGCCACGCTGGTCAGCCGGATGCAGATAGAGGGTTTACCGGCACTGATGCTGATCGTTTCCGATGCTGATCTCGGCATTTATGTGAGGTGAGCCTTGGGGTAACGGGTTTCACCTTTGGTTAGTTGTTGGCGAGCGGCGAAATTGCGCGATACGCCTAGATGATCGACGTGTGTTTGTTCGATTGATGCCCAAATACCATGCACTGCGTGAGGGGTTGGTATGGATTTCAGCAAGGTTTTTGATGCGTATAAGTACAAGGCCAGGGTAAAGCCTGCTTTGCTGTTGGTGTTGCCGGTAGTCATTTACGTCATGGCTTTCTTCGAAGCTGCGCGATCCTTGAACGGGGTGATCGCAACCTTCCTTGTATCGTTCGGTGTGGTCGCCTTTGCCGCGAGCCAAATGTCCAGCAAAGGCAATAAGCTCCAGGAGAAGCTGTTCAAGGCGTGGGGTGGTGCCCCGACCACCATCGTGCTGAGGCACTCCGACGACACGTTGGAGCGGCCCACGAAAAAACGCTACATGCAGCGCCTGGCGGATCTCATAAAGGATTTCACCGTCGTCACGGAAGAGGAAGAAAAAACTGACCCGAAGGCCGCAGATGATGTGTATCGGTCTGCGGCGAACTTCCTGCGTGAACAGACGAGAGACACGAAAAAGTACGCCATGATCTTTGACGAAAACGTGGAGTATGGATTCGCCCGGAATCTCACGGCTTGCAAGTCGACAGGCATCCTAGTGGCCCTAACCTGCGTCGCGCTCTGCCTGGTGACTCTGTATCACACGATAGGTTTGCCCCTGCAAGAATTGAGCTTCGAGGCGTTAGCGAAACATCCAGTCCTGCTCGCAGCCACAGGAGTCGAACTGGTCATCTTGCTTTGCTGGGTTTTCCTGGTGAACCACGATTGGGTTCGAGTTAGAGGCTTTGCTTACGCACAGCGTCTGTTCGCTAGCTGCGAACAAGTCAGCTAGAGGATGCCGACCTGCAGTCTCCACAGCCAACGTCCAGCCAGGGAGCAGGGCGAGAGCTAGTCGACGGCCAAACACTCAAGGCGTCTTTCGCAAGGTTGGGTTGGCTGCGCCTCTATGATTTAAGATGGATGCCACCGTCTGGTTTTTTGAGGAGTCATCGATGTCCCGTTTAGCTGAGTTTCGCGCTCTTGAACAAAAATTGGCTGCCCAATTGGCTGAATTGGAAACCTTGAAGGGCTCATCGGAGCTGCAGAAAGAAATCGAGTTCGAGAAAAAGCTCCGTGACTTGTTGAGCCACTATGGATTCAGCCTGCGCGACATCATCAACATTCTTGATCCCCAGTCCGGGCAGCGTGCGGCCACGCCTGGTGTCCACGAAAGGAACCAACGTCGAGCCCGTCAGTTGAAGCAGTACAAAAACCCGCACGACGGCACCATCGTTGAAACCAAGGGAGGCAATCACAAGCTTCTTAAGGCGTGGAAGGTCAAATACGGCGCTGAACAAGTTGAATCGTGGTTGGTCAAGTAAACCAGCGGCTTCCTGGTCTAGAGGAGCAGCGAAGCTCGACGCTCAAGCTTTGTTCAGACCTAGACCAGGGAGCGGTACAAGCGCTGGACGTCAAGCGCCTGATTGATCGGTTGATGACGTATCAAAATTGCATCAGCCTTTGAAGCATGGTGTAAGGCACAGCAACGCGATCCATCGACGGAGTAATCTTGTGAAGATCATTGCTCCTTTCCCCACAAGATAGAGCTGTCCTAGCCTGTCTATCTTGGGCCTTTTGCCGGTTTACAGGCCGGTTCAATCCCGATTATAAACGTACCTCCTGTGAGGCCTGGCACTAAGGCGAAATTACCTTGGGCGAGTTAGGGCTTCGCCATCAAGATAGGACGTCAGGGAATGCCCGCAAAGATTCAAGTCTCGGAAGCTTACTGCGTAGAGCTTGGGGAAGTCGTTTCCATTACAGATGCACGCAGGGCCTACTTCTCGCAGCCTGAGCCCAGAGCTCGCTTTACGTTTCAGTGTTCCTACGCGGATTGCATGGCGTTGACCAAGCGGCCCACGATCACGGCAGTGAACTATGCAAGCTTGCCACAGGATACCTATCGGGCAGCGCATTTTCGCGACCCCGGTGTGGGTCATGCGCCTGGTTGCCACTGGCAGGATGAGGAACCCGCCGTAAGCGATCAAGAACAGAGTGGAGAGGCTGCCTATAAGGATCGAGAGGCCAAACGTAAGCTCCATGATTTCATTGATGAGTTCGATCCCACCGCCGTCAAACCGAAGGATGGAGATGGGGTGTCAGGGAGTGCTGGATCAAAGTCAGCCCATGGTCGTGGCCAAGGCAGCAGTGGTGTTGCGAAAGGCAGTTCCTTCTCAACCAGAAACCGCACTAGCAGTTTCGAGCGACTCGTCGAGTACTATCGCAATGCGCACAAGGATCTTCCGAGCACCGAGTTCTTTGGCCTGCAGCTGAAGGTTACCGGTGAAGGGGAGATGCAGCTTATCTCCTACTTTCCAAGCATATCGAAAGCGGCACCCGACTCACCTAATAGGGTTATCCATGGCGGGGCTCGGCTGGAACCCCGCAAGGGTAGTGGGTTCATGTTTTGGTTCATCGATCGTGTCGATGGGAAGGGCGTTTACCTGAAGGTCACCAAGCAGGAAATGGATGCTTACCGGTTCCGAGGCTTCTTTAACGACATCCTCGCCGAAGATGACGCTGACTATTTCCGCGTGTTCGGTCTGGGTCGCCTGGTGCTTTCTGAGACCAAGAAAAGCTACAGGCTTGAGATCGAAGACCTCAACCGTCTGACGATTTTTGCGGTCAAGAAAAAGCAGCTTGCGTAATTTTTGACGGGCGGGATCGCTGGTAGTCGGCTGATAACCTAAGCGTTGTGTTTGGCGGGTAGCGTGATGTCTGTGGGTTGTGGCATACAGGCAGTCGGCGCTTACCGTTGGGCTCTGTCACTCATGAATACGCCAGGGACGAAATGGAAGATATTGAACGTCGGATAGCTGAGAAGCACTTCAAGACAGGCGAGGGGTTTCTGCAGATGTATGCTGAAGACCCAGATGGTGAGATGTATGACCTGCTTCTGCGCCAGGGCAGAAAAATGTGCGCTTCACTGCCAGGCGATAAAGTGCGTCTCTACTTTGTCGATGGGGTGAGGTGCCAAGCCGGTGCGGATTCAGAGCTCAAGGTAGTGATGGTATGGAAGGGTATGCTTGATTTGATATTCAAGCTGGCGTCCTTAGTGACCGTTCATGCCAGGCCCATACCTTCAACCTACCAGGCTGCGCCTTTGCCCTGGCGTAACAACGTCAAGGTCTGGCTTAAAGATGGCGTCTTCGACTGGGAGAGCCCGGACTATTGGTGGTTACACGATCCTGAATACCGGGCAACCTTCGAAACATTTACGTTCGCTATCTTCTGTTTCATCGTTCTGCATGAAATCGGTCATTTTCATAACCTCCACGCGGTTCGCCGGATGGAGCGAGGCGCACCACTGGAAGCTGAGTCGGCAGCCGATCGAGACCGGCTGGAGCGGCACGCGAGAGAGGTCATCGCCGATACCTACGCGATGCAGTTCCTGATGGATGAGCTGAAGCAGAGGCTCTTTGCCGACGAAGCGCACTACCATCCTCAGAGACACATTGGGATTACCCACGCGTGCTTCACTTTCGCGCTCATTTCGATATCAGCAACATTCTGGGGCTTCAGCGTAGCCATCCCCATGGGTGAATCGCACCAGGAGAACTTCTATCCTGGCCATGCCTTCAGGCTTCGTGCGATTCAGAGCACAGCGCTGGAGCATGGAATAAATGGGCTCGAACCCAGCCAGGCTTACTTCGTCGTTTCAGAGGCGATGAAGCAGTGTTTTGAGATTATGTCGGTTATCTCTGATGGTGATTTCGTAACGTGGGATCAAGCCCTTCAAAACCCTATCCATGGCGCTCATTATGAAAAGGTGTGCGAAGAGGTCAGAAACTGGTCGAACCCGTTTTACGGCAGCAAAGATTGACTTGCCGCCCTCGACCGTGAACGCCCCGGGGCCGGAGACGTAGCAGGCATTCCCAGATGCCTTGAGCACCTTCGAATTCAACTTCGTTGACGCCTGGTGATGTTGCGACCCACCACAGGTTGCTAAACCTAGCTAGTGAGGCGCGGCGGGTGCGTAATGGCGCCGAGCGACTGCTTCAGCCTTGGGGCGATTGTGTCAGCGATGGAGTAGTAGAAAGATTTGCAGGCTGCTGGTTTGCCTGGTTAGACGCTTGCTTGGCCATGCCCTCCAGGCCTCCCTGCTGCTGGTACATGTTGTACAGCGAGAAGCAGCCGAAAATCAGCAGTGCGACGATGACAGAGGCTAGGCCACTGAGCATGTGATTGCCAAAAGCAGGCCAGAATTTCCATTTCAACCCGTCAACCTTGCTGGTGACAATTGTTTCCAGCGTGGAGGCTTTCGTATGAAGGGCATCATCCAAATCTTGGATCTTGCTGATCACCTCGCCCTCCATGATTGAGCTACGCATCTCAGCTTCCAACTGATCAAGCGAGACGTCGATGAAGCTTTTAGCCATCTGCTCGGCCTGGTAACGGTACATCCCCAGCTGCTGTGGCGTGCACGCGACCTTCTTAAAAGCCTCATGATCGTCATCTGGGTGCGCTTCGATCCACTCAATCTTGTGGCGTTTGTAGAGTGAGTAGGCGAGCAATCCCAGGAAGTCGTCCGGTGACTCGACGAGCTTGCGGAAGACGTCGAAAGGGATCTCTGAACGCAAGGACGCCGACTCGGGTTCAGGCGCCTGGTGAGGCGTGTGACCGTAATCGGCGTCTTGGGTGATTGACCGTTGAGGGGCGTCGCCTAGGGCGCTGGTTTGATGGTGGCTCAAGAGGCGACGATCCGTGGTCAGCGTGACAGGCGATTGAACGCCTTTTTCATCATGTTGTTGATCGTGTCAGATGACAGCTTCGAGGAACGAGCAGCAACGGCCTTCTTTGCAGACGCGGAAAGCATTTTGTTGCTTTCTTTGATCAGCGCAATCGAGACGTTCGACATTATACCTCCTTGTTCAGCGTTGAAACTCCATCCGAAACGAACGGAGCTGTAGCGATTCTTTGATCATTTTTGATCAACGGGCGAATCAGTGTCAAGGAACACCTGGATATTCACGTTGTAGGAAAAGGCCGTCGTTTGCCCGGAAACTATAGTCGATCAGGTGCGAGTCAGCTTCGCAACGTGACGGAATTTTGAAACCGAACCTCGAAGCCAAAAATTCCTTTTCGTCGATGGCAGAATCCAGCAGCGGCGCTGCCCGCAGGAACTCTGGTGCCATGGCTGGCCCGGAGCTTTTATGGGCTCACATTGCGCCCACCGCCAGTGACCCACCTTGATTGCCGTCGTCATGGGATTGACTCGTGGACTGAGCGGCGTAAATGGCGGCCTATTCCCAACCACCATCGGTAGCGCTTCTGCTCGATCTTTTGTCTCGATCACCACAGAATGATGCACCGTCACCGGCGCTCGGTTCTGCCTGAGCACAAAAACCTTCTGCCAGAGTGAAGTGGAAACTCTATGCAATCTGACGACCAACTCAATACCGTAGACGTGCTTGACCCCGCCCAGCTTAAGCGCATCGAGTCTCTGCACAGGGGTTTCCTGTATCAGCACCTGTATGGTGTGGGCTGCTTGTTTTTGGCGCAGGCTGCGGGTGTCAAAGAGGTGTTGGTCGAACTGGATGAAGATATCGAACTCAGCACTGATGCCGGGAAAGTCTATATCCAGGTCAAAACACGTTCTCAGCCGCTGATGCCTGGCGACGTTGCAGGCGCATTGGAGCGCTTCGAGCAGATTCGGCAGTCGCATGGGCCTGAGGGGCGTTCTGGGAATCCAGAGTTCGTGATCGTTGCGAACCAGCCACTCGGCAGAACGCTTCAGGCGGAGGTAGACGAGAAAACGACGCCCTCGGATCTGACCTATATCTATCCCGGATCGAAGGCCCCGCCCCCCGAATACCTTCCGCCTGCGTGGGTGAAATTGGAGGAGGCGGCCCAGTGGTGCGTAGACCTGGCTGAAAAGCTGCAGTTCTCTCTTCTCTCACCTTCCGCGCTGACTTGGAAAATGGCGGGGTTGGTGATGCTGGCGTCCGCAGGCGGCAACGGAAACGCCAAGCACGTATTCCGCACTTCGGACTTGCCGGGCTTGTTCGAGCAACTGATCGTGCAGCTGCAAGATTTTCCTACGCCGCCTGCCTCCTATAGGCCTCAACAGAACGAACCTGTACTCGTATCGGCGGAGCGGGTACGGATCATTTGCGGTTTGTCCGGTGCCGGGAAAACGACTTGGGCAGCCTACGCGGCTCTGCATAGCCCTGAACCATGTGCCTACTACGACGTTGGTGACCTCCCAGGGCCCGCGATTGCGAGCTCGATTGTGCGCGAGCTTGCCTCCAAGTACTCCCAAAAAGACCCCGAAGGTATTCGGAAGATTCTGTTGCCTGGTGCTAGCGGTTACGAAGCCATTCGGGCATTCGACCGATTTTTGGAGCAGGCTCAGGCGCCCTTGGTGGTTGTGATCGACAACGCACACCGCGTTCCAGTCGCCCACCTGCGAGATTTGCTGAACGCGACGCGCCACATCCGTTTCACTCTTCTGTGCCAGCCTCATGAAAACGTCCGTGAACTTGAAGCGGTCATGACGTTGCGGCGTGAGACGCTTCTCGGGTGGGATCTGGATACCGTGGCGCGGGTGGCTAGTGACGCCGGCGCGTTCGGCAGTGCTCAGGCATTTGAGGAGCTCCGAACATATTCCGGTGGGTTGCCGCTATACGTTGACAGCGCCGTTGCGGTTGCCATGTCGGAATATGGCGGCGACATCGAAGCGCTTTGTGTCGATCTCGGCCAGCAATCGAACGTAGTGGAAACGGCCCAGGAGGTCATCCTGGCTCGCGTTTACGATGGTTTCGATGAGGTTACCCAGAACACGTTAGCCATTGTCAGCCTTGCAGATACAGGGCTCACGCATGAGGAAGTCGTCCGTTTGCTATCGGCTACGCTCAAGCTGTCCCAAGGCGGCGCAGCAGCGGCCATCAAAAAAATCCAGGCGACAGGGACAGTTGAGGTGTTTGGCGCCAAGACACTCAAAGTCCATGACGCTGTCCGTACTTTAGGCCTACGTCACCTGGAGCTCATGGGCGAGCCCGTGATTACTGAGGCATTGGTAGCGCTGAAGGAGCTGCTGATCCGAAGCCTGGAAAAGAGTCGTGATGTTTCGCGGTTTTCGCTACTCACGCGTGTTTTCATCAGGCTCCACGATGTGATGACCCTGATCGGCCTCGCAGGCGAGGAACTGTTTTACGAGATGGGGATATCGGTCGACATCACCTCCAGCTTGAAGCGGGCACTTGATGCGGACGAACTCAACCCACATGAGGCGTTCTGGGCGCTTGATGCCCTTGTGTTTTCCTACATGCGAGAAGGGCGCTTTGACGAGGCGGCTGAACCTCTCTCGATGATGCAGCAGCTTCTTGATACTCACGGATTCGAGGCCCGCGAGCAGATCGCATGGGCGATGCGAAAAGTGCTGCTGTCGTCCGACCAGGGCCGTGCGGACGAGGTTGAACAGGCGGTAGCGTACGCCACCCCGAAAATCCCTGACCCCGACTACCGCCGAGTATTCGATTACAACCACGCAGTCGCACTGTGGAAATTGAAGCGCCACAAAGCCGCTGAAGCGATGTGCGAGAAAGTGGTCAATGAATACTTCGAGATCTTGGGGCTGACGCCTAAAGCTGTGATGGGCAAAAATTCGGATGTCCTGTGGGAGGTCATCAAGCGACCACCAAATGTCCATGAACACATCAAGCACCTTGCGGACGCCCTGGAAGTGTACGCCAAAGCTCGCGAAGGCCAGGGATTGAAAGCGCCCTTGCAACGTATCCATGCCATGAAATTTTATGGAATGGTGGAGGGGTACGAGTCGATTGTGCGGGTCGGGCAAGACCTGGCCGATGAGTTTGTGGGGATCAAAGACTTCGTGGGTGCAAAGGAGGTCATGGAACAGCATGTCCTGCCGGTCGTTACTGGGGCAGGTCTTATCGGAAGGCTGGTTCAGGTCAGAAGTCAGTATGCGGTGATACTGGCTCGGTGTGGTGATCACCAAGGTGCAATCTCTGAAATCAGGCGGCTAGACCCCTACCTGGAAGGTGTGGAAGATTGGCAGAAGCAGGAGCTGCATGGCCAAACTCTACTGATTGGCAGCATCATCAGTGAAAGCAGGCGTGTGGCGTTCCGTTCCCAGGTGGGGGCAGTAGGTCGCAACGAGCAGTGTCCGTGTGGGTCAGGGCGGAAGTTTAAAAAGTGCCACGGGACATAAGCCCGTCGAGGACTGATGTGCCCGATAGCTACTCGGGCACGCATCTCTTGCCAAAGTTGGTCAGCTCAGGCTCGCTGACCAGTCGATCCGCAAATGGCGCATTTGGGGCTCCCAGTCCTCTCGCGGTTTTCTGGCAGCCGGCATACATGGAACCCAGCGAGCCAGGCGCTGCTCCGTCAAGGTGTACAAATGGAAAAAAAAATTGATCCTGTCCTTCTAGAGGCCGCAATTCGAGTGTTCGGTAACGAAGCGCTTGCAATGCATTGGCTGATGACCAAAGCACACGCTTTAGCCGACAAAAGGCCGGTGGATGCGACCGTTGAGGATGCATTGGAGTTACTGGCGCGTTTGGAGCATGGTTTGGGCGCTTAACAAATCGAGCCTACGGATACGACAGGTTCTGACCAGGACGCCGATCGATTGACCGACGCCCCGCCGGAACTCGTAAATTCAGGCTTGTTCGCCTGGCCATCAAAGTCGGTAGAAATGATGTAGCGGGCCATGCCCTTTTCCGACCTCCAAGTCTTCGCTAGCTGCGAGAGACCCATCAATTCGGCTCGGTCTTTCATGACCAGGCTCAACTCCCGGCGCAGGAACACCTGGGGGTCGATATTCAGACCCGTTTCCATGTCGAGGATTTCGGTCAGAAGCATCGTGTCGGTAGGCTGTGCCATTTCGTGGGTGTACATGCTGCGTCCTTACAGGGGGTATGTACCCTCAGCATCTTGATTGCGGCTGGGCCTCGCCACCGAACCTCTTACACTTGCTATCACCCACCCGAGTCGACGGCGCAAGGGGAAGTGGTCGTGGAGGTCTCGTCAAAAAGGTACGGGGTCAGCTTCTCTGAGCGCGGCCTCAATCCTGCGCCTGACATCCAATGCAAACTCACTTACGGTGTCGATGGCCTGATCCACCTCTGCTGGTGATAGCTCGATAGGCTTGTCATCGACCGTCTTGCCATTGCGATGGACGATGTCATGTCGCTTGCTACAAATACGGCCAACTCCCGCCAGGTCTAGGTCTTTCATGTGATCGCCAAACATCACGCCCAAGACCTCCTTGATGGTGGCGACGTTGTGAAAGGTTTGCTCGGCCAAAATTCTAAGGACGATGGTTTCCACCACCTTCGGGTTTTCAGCGATCTCCTTCAGAGACACGGAGACAACGTTCACCTTTTTGTAGCCTGCAGCCAGTGACCTCAGCAGGTTTTCATCGCTTACGACAAGCTTGCGTACCACCGAGCTAATCAGCGCTTCCATGAGAGTAACGGTATGCGCATAGACGAGCTTGAAGACAGTATTGGCGTTGGGAGTTTGGGTTGCAGCAGCCAACAGGCTAGCCGTGGCCGCCAGCTCAGTTTCGAATTCTTTGAAGAATTCCTGGTGAGAGTGACGATTCAGCCATTGGATCTCGGCTTTGGCGTCGAGCATGTCTGAATATTCGGCTGCCAGCTTTTCCCATAGCTCTGGTTCTTCGTCCGGGTCGATCTCAAATCCGTATATCTGGCGACCCCATTCAATAAAGGCTTCCTGTTGAACCTCGAAAAAATAGTCCTTGATCGAGCTCACGGCGTGTCCTCTGACGTGTAGGGGAGTGGTGATCGCGGCCACGCAATCATCGGTCATGAGTGGCGAACGAGGTGTTGGTTTGCCGAAGGCGATCAGCGATCATCATCGGCCTCCGCGCAATTGTACTTTGCCACCATTATGCAGAAGGATGACAGAACCGCCATGACAGCCGAGCAATACGTGTGCTTCAAATGCGCCACGGATCCTTTCCTGGCTCGGCAGATTCAACGCAACGGCATATCTGTTACATGCTGTCTCTGTGAAACCAAACGCAAGTCGATCTCGCTACCGAATCTAGTGAGTCGCGTAGAAAAAATTCTTGAGGCCTATGTCTGCCCAGGGGAGCACCATTTCACGTGGAACGATGCTCACGGCTCGTTCCAGCGTCAGTACGGGGAGCTGATCGACGTCTGGGTGGGCGAAATTTTCGGTTGTGACAATATCGACCCTGTCGTAGAGCTCGTCTGCCGAAACCTGACCCAATACAGCGACGACGTGAACTACGCTCACTTGCCCTATTTGCCTAGCGACTTCAGATACCAGTGGGGCGAATTCCAAGAGGGACTGGCACACGGGAACCGCTTCTTCAATGAAAGCGCGAAATCGTTCCTGGACTGGCTGTTCAAGGATCTGGCGAAGTATTCCGCCTCATCAAGCGACCATGCTGTGGTGCGGATTCTGTCGCCGGAAGAAGCCCCTTCGATCTATCGCGCCCGTTCATGCGCAACCGCCGGAGACGTCAGCAAGATCAGTGCTGACCCCGCGTGCAATCTATCGGCGCCGCCCAAGGAAGTCGCGGGTGAAGGGCGGATGAACCCTGCCGGCGTGCCGGCTTTCTATGGCGCGTTTGAGCGCAAAACCTGCGTTGCTGAGTTACGCCCTCCAGTGGGTGGTACAGTTGTCAGTGGTGAGTTCAAACTGACCGGCTCGATCAAGGTTTTGGATTTTGGCCGGTTCGAGAGCGCTGACCTAGGGCCAGAGCCTAGTTTTTTCGAGTCCAACTACTTCGAAAAGCGTGGCCGTCGTCAATTCCTGAAATACCTTCATAACCTGATCACAGTCCCGGTGCTTCCAGGCTCCGAGCGCAACTACCTGACATCACAAGCCGTCGCCGAATACCTCGCCACGCACTGCAAACCTCGCATCGACGGTCTCATTTTCAAATCTGTTCAGGCACCGATGGGCAACAACATCGTTCTTTTCTCCCATGTGGCATGTGCACCAACGCCAACGTTCTGGAGTGTGGATGGCGCAATGGGAGTGATGGGAGCCAAGCCATTCAGCGGGTCTTGCATTGAGTACGTAGCTGACAGTCTTGTCTACCATGACGTGCGCTGCGTGGCATACGAAACGATTGATGAGCCATTGTCGGAAGATAAGCCAAAGAGAAAACCCGAGCCTGTTTTCGAGTTCTGACACAGTAGATGAGATGCTGGTGTCGGAGCCAAACCAGGCTAAGCCTGTTCCCATCTAAGAGCTGTAAACTGTTCCAACCTTTTTGACTTCAGAGGTGGCGAGATCCTATGGCGCGCGATGACTTCAAATTGAGCACCATCAAAAAGCTTCGAGATAGGGTCGCACATCGGTGCTCGAACCCGAGCTGCAGAGTCGCCACATCAGCCCCACAGGATGAGGAGGGGGTGACCAATGTCGGTAAAGCGGCGCACATATGTGCCGCCTCGCCTGGCGGTGCCCGGTTCGACGCTGGCATGACCAGTAACGAGAGGAAAGCCTTTTCAAATGGCATTTGGCTCTGCGCGAATCATGCAGATGAAATCGACCGGGACGTCAACACCTACACGGTCGAGTTGCTCAAAGCGTGGAAGAAACAAGCCGAAGCCACTGCTAAGGCCGAGCTCGGCAAACGCCAGCCCTCAGCTCAAGACGCACCCGATCTCTTGGCCATGACTCTGACGGGATTGCCAAAAAGCTTCTTGCCCACTGCGATTCAGAATGCCCATACAGCGACTGCACAAGTCCTGTCACAGACTGATCCTCGCTTCGATGTCATCACCAAGTACGATCCTCATCACGGTACCGTCTTCCAAGTGAATGCGAAGGAAAACGTGCAGCTTGCTATGACGGTAGGGGGAAAAGATGCCCCAGTGGCTGCTACAGGTTTCAACGCGCTGTTTGAGCATGGCCAAAGCCTAGAGCTGGACATGACCAACGTCGCCATCCAGGGATCGCCACTGTTCGACGCGATCGTGGACATGACCAAAGGCGCGGGGGGAAAGATGCAGTTTTTTCGCCCTCCTACCCGTGTGATTCAGAAGATCATTCTGACGGATCCGGACACCCTAGAACCGCTGGTGTTGGACGATATGCCTGGAGAAATCGTGTGGGGCACCAAGTCGTTCCGCCTCAGGGGGGAATCCATGGCAGGGATGCTCAAGCTCGTTGCCGAGGTCGACGATGGGGGCGCGGTTTCCAATGTGAACTTCAACATCAGCGTTGAATGCTGGCAGTCGCGCCCGGTCAACCAACTGCCCTGGTTCTCGAAAATCGCGCAATTTGCTGAAGCTGCGCTCAACGGATGGAAGGTCTCCCTCATAGTTGAGCTCGATGGTGAGCGACTTTACGTCATGTCGATCAATTTGCGGCCTGAAGGCTTCAAGCGACTGACGACTTTGATGACCTATTTACAGTGGGCGAGGCGCCTCACGGAGTTTCTGGGTATATCGATCAATGTTGACCTGACCTCTGGTCTCACAGATGAAGACTACGTTGAGCTGAAAGACAGCGTTTATGCCATTGATGGGTTCTACAAGCCGCTGGAGAGCATCAAATTCCCTATTCGAAGCGCGACGAGAATGGGTGAAGACGAGGCCAGCCAGTTCCAAAACCAGCGATATCGCTTCAAAGAATTCGACGCCTCGGAGCAGAAAGACATCAACGTATTTGGCCAGGCGGTTTCTTTACCCCCGGTTCACATCATGATCAGGAACGGGCTCTTGGAGCTGGTGAGGTACGAGAATACGATCGCCAGCTTTCATATCTATCCACTGGAGGACTTCGACGCGTACTGCCGGTTTGCACAGAAGCCATGAGAGGCGGCTCAGGGCTTGCTGATGCTTGGTCAGTCACCAAGGGCAGGAAGCAGACGAAATCTTGAATCGGCCTGTGCTTGCGAGCTGGAGGCTTTATTTACGGAGCCGTTCGCAAGCAGCTCGCGGCTGGAAGTGCTTGGTAGCCCATTACAATCTGAAAGCCTTTAGCACCATGCTCTCGACAAAGGCATGAACCGCATCATCACCCTCTTGCCGATCCAAAAGGTAGTTGGTGCTAACGTCGATTTCCTCAAAGGCGCAGGCGTAATCGGGCTTCAGTGCTCGACGACCCTCCGGCACTTCGTACTCCACGCGAATGATGACTTTCTGGTCGTTAGACAGATTCCAGAACTCAGAGAATGTCTGGGCTCGCGACTCGAACCAGAAGCGCACCCAGTTCGCGCGCAAAGGTTTTTTGCCTTTGCCTGCTACCGGTTGGAAGTCGCTGATCAGCATCAAGACGATGATGACCTCGTGCTCTTGGAGTGCGCGGTAGCGCCACACGTGTTCCTTATCGGCCACCTTACCTGCCGGTCAAGGCGTACCCGTGCGCTGGTCAAATCCGATGCAAATGGCTGGTCAAGTCGAATGCAAACAGGTGGTCAAGTGGGATGAAAACGCTTGGTCAAGCCAGGTGCAATTTCTCATCCTTGGAACGATCTGGAAACTCAAGGCGCATAGGTGGCTGTCAGCCCTATGATAGAGCTGTTGGTGACCCAAGCCGAAGGTCGCTGCTCAGGAGTAGCCTCAGCCGCGTCACTTTCTTCCTCAGCTTACGTGCTGGCGGTGCAGTTAGGCCTACGCTTTCGTATCTGGATTCGCTTGAGACCAAAGCACACATCACCAGCACAGAGCAGCTCTGCAATAAATGGTTACAGATCCCGATTGCAGCTGCGACCATGGTGCAGCGGCCAAGCCGGGGCATCCGACTTAACATATTGTTTCAAATGGCGATCCGACCTATTCGATCTCGCCGAGTTGTACTGGATTCAGAGGAAAATGCCGTATGCAGTCAGCCTACACCGTCCTAATCCTGCTGACGCTCGTGAGCGTCTCAAAGCTAGCTGGTCGGCTGCTCCCCATTCCGTTGCCACTGGTGCAGATCGGGGCAGGTGCTCTGCTGGCTTGGCCTAATCTGGGCCTACATGTCGCCCTCAACCCAGAACTTTTCCTTTTTTTATTCCTACCTCCGCTCCTTTTCGTCGATGGCTGGCGAATGCCGAAACGTGAGCTCTGGCGGTTGCGGGGCCCCGTTCTGACCCTCGCCGTGGGATTGGTGTTGTTCACCGTAATCGGGGCGGGCTACTTCATTCACTGGATCCTTCCAACTATCCCTTTGCCAGTGGTGTTCGCCCTGGCAGCTGTGCTCTCACCCACAGATGCGGTGGCCGTATCGGCTATTACTCAAGGCAGGCTGCCCAAGCCCTTGATGCATATGCTGCAGGGCGAAGCGCTCCTCAATGATGCGTCGGGCCTGGTAACCTTCAAGTTCGCCTTAGCCGCAGCCATTACCGGCGTGTTCTCCCTTACCGATGCAAGTATCACGTTCTTCCTTGTCGCGTTGGGCGGCCTGGCGGTGGGCGTCGCACTGAGCTGGCTGCTTGGGCGCCTGCGTATGTGGATGATTGCCCGTGGATGGGATGACCCGGCGACCCACGTGGTGTTCATGCTTCTGCTGCCATTCGCCGCCTATGTGCTGGCTGAGCGCTTGGGTGTTTCGGGCATTCTCTCGGCAGTGGCTGCCGGCATGATGCAGAGCTGGCTCGATCTATTGCCAAGACAGACCAGCACCCGGTTGCTCAACCGTAGCGTTTGGTCACTTCTCGAATTTGCTTTTAACGGGCTCATATTTTTACTGTTGGGCTTGCAATTGCCCGACATCATCAAGGCCGTGGTCAGCCACGAATCATCGCTGTGGCCCACGCTTGCATATCGCTGCCTGGACGTAATCGCGATATTTGCGGTGCTGGTATTGCTGCGCTTCGTTTGGGTGCAAAGCACCTGGCGGGGTGTCGGTAAGATCCGTCGCTGGAGCGGGAAGCCCGAACTGGCGTTGTTACCAACAGCGCGTTCTTGCTGGCTACTGACTTTGGGTGGTGTGCGTGGGGCCGTAACCCTGGCGGGCGTTATGTCGGTACCGCTGCTCATTTCTCCTGGCGCGTCATTCCCCGAGCGCGATCTGCTGATTTTCATCGCTGCTGGCGTGATCCTGATGTCGCTGGTCTCGGCCTGCAGTGCGCTGCCTTGGTTGCTCCGTGGGGTAGACAGAGGCCCGGATGAGGCCCTGGAGCAGGAAGTGCAGGAAACTTGGAAACTCACTGCTGAAGCTGCCATCCACGCATTGGAGGCAGAAGACGTAGCTGTGCCAGGCGCAGCCCCAGATGCCGCTCAGGCTGCCATGGCTGCAGAGCTGAAAGGGCGCTTGATGGCTGAATACCGGGAAGAGCTGGAGAGCTACAACGACACTGCAGAGGCGCGCGCCTTGGCTCAACAAATGGATCAGCTTGAGCGCCGCCTGAGGTTGACGGCGTTGCGGGCGCAGCGCTTGGAGCTCTATAGCCTCCATCGTAAGCACCTGGTCGGGGATGACGTGGTGCGCAAGGTACTGGGCGAGCTGGACATGAGTGAGGCGAATCTAGGGCAGGGTTGATGATTATCGGATACCTCGCAAGGTCAGAGTGACACTGGACAGCCTCCAGATGTCACTCAGGCATATCACGACTTACCGCCTTTATCATTGCGAGTAGGTAGTCGGACAATTTTGGACGATTTGTATAGCTGCAACTCAGCCTCAAGCTCGTGGAGCTTGTTGTGGAGCATTATCTCACGGCCAATTGAAGCTTCTAGTAATGCGCGTTGATGTTCTGCTTCAGATTTGTAGTCCTTTTTCACTGCAGGCTTAGTTTTTTTTAAGGTGCTCGCCTGGATTGCACGGGCCTCATCAATGGCTTGGATCAACAGGGTGTTGGACTCTCTGCCGCTTTTTATTGCACCAGGCTTACGTCCTGCCTCGACGGCAACGGAGTCATTGTTTATCACAGTACCTTTAGGCACAACTATAGTGGTGTTGCTAAGCATTCGGCTTATTGCTTGGTAGTAGTGGCCATGCTTTCTAGTGTTCTCGATCACTGGGTGACCTCTGCGTAGATTCGCTCTAAGTCGTTAAGTTGTGCGATCTCTGAGCGATACTCTAAAGAGGTTACGTCCAGAACAGAAATGAGTTTCTGTTGCTGAGTCATAACAGATTTTATCTTGTCAGGAAGTATCGCAGCGTCGGGGCATCCATTGCCCGACACGCATCGTGTTAGGGTAGGGTGTGCTACCATTTCACAACCATTGATACTCGTACACCCGCCTGTAAAAGTCGGGCGCCACGCTTTCCTACCATTTTTGAATTCAGATAGAGTCTTTTCTTTGTCCGAGAGCGTGATCAGGATCGGCGCCCCATAACCTTCTGCGTGTAACACCTTAGCGTGTCCTCCTTTGACCTCATCATGACGCATAAGAACATCCCTGATGTACATGATAGAGTCCAGCTCCGCCAGGTTGTCTTTTGAAAAGTCGTGCATGATATGGTCAGGCGACGGGTTAAAAACGCTACGCACCCTGGACGAGCCGCGAGCATAATAAAGAGACATTTCTACCGAGAGGTGCTTGAGCTGCCTTCTGAGTGAGGAGTGCCGTACCAAGCCACTTTTAGCAGCGTAAACTGCTAGGGAGCGCCGTAGCTGGTGCAACGTAAATGGCCAGGGTTGCCCGACTGCAAAGTTTCCACCAATGTCCCAGTCCTGGAATGGTGCAACCTCTTTCAATTCGTCCAGATCGGCTTGCTGAATGATGATTGGCGGTAGATCTGAATCGTGGTCGATTGAGTTGAGCTTGGAGACTTTGTAGTCCCCAACAATGGATTGCTCAGATCGCGAATTGAGTGTACTGAAATTCAGATAACTCCTGCTAATAAACAGGGGTAGGTCATCGAGATCTGAGTCTTCGATATAAAGCGCTCGTGCTGCGAGCCGGCAAATAGACTGACTGGCCTTAATCGCTGGAACCACGTGTTTGCAGGTGATCCAAGAGGTTAAGAAGCGATGTCGTGTTAACTTCGTACTGATCCCGATTAGGTGCCGGATTCTTCCATAGGGACGCTTCTTAACCCTCAAGCAATTATACTTCAAGCTCTGGGCTTCGCCTCGGCGCATACCGGAATATGCCATTACCTGGAGTGACGCGCAGTACTGTACCAGGCCGAGGAAACCGCTTAGGCTGGCGGCAGAATTAATATTGTATTTTTCTGTCAGTTCAGTTAGCCCGAGTTCAATGGCGACACGCTGAAAGTTAGTTGCAGATTTCACCATTGTGTCCGGCACATCGTAATGCCACTCATAGCCGGTGAGGTAGGAATGACAAAGAAGTGAGATGTTATTGACGCGAACAATCGCTTCTTCGTTTCGAAGGTAGTCGTCAATTACCTCTTGAATGGAGGTCAGCTTTTCGAAAAGTATTCGTGATGGAATGACGGGGTGTTGAAAACCTTCTTGCTTCGGAGATTTCAGATATGGGATGACTTGTCCGGCATTAAAATAATGGCCGAAATTCTCTATGGTGGCCCCACTGAGCCTAGTCAGAATGCCTCGGAGTGTTGCGAGATCGCCGGCATATAATCCTTTAGTGATCTTGGTAAGCACGCTTGCGTCGGACAGTACCTCGTACAAGTTGAGACCTGATTCGAAGCAACGCTTCTTCAAACGGTTCAAAACACCATTTGCTGTATGCATGTAGGCGGCGGACAGGTGCTCGTGCCATGGCGAGAATTTCGATAACTGGATTGCGGCCAATATTGTCTTCTGCTGGTGGGTCAGGGCATCCCACTCTAGAGATTTTGGTGATTCTGGCCTTTGAAACCAGCAATTATTGGGGCCGTTAGCAGTAGGGGAGTAAGCCGCGTAGCTCCAGTAGTTATTAACGAATCTGGATAGCGGCTGACCCTCTCTGTCATAAGTCATTACGAAGTCAGGGTCAGGGTTGAAAAAATCAAACCCCTCGGCAGACGCATATACCAGCGACGCCCCAGTCAGTTCGGTCTTGCGTTTGGTATTTGCCCTGCTCACTGTATGACCTCCATCTGGACAAGCATATCGAGTTTGAACTGCCAGTATTCCGTAATCGCCTCGTGCTGAAAAACGTCATGCCGGATATCTTGGACAAGTTTATTCCGGGCTTCGTCGATCGAAGATATTTCTGTGAGTATCCAGTCGACTTTGCGTAGCAGCCCGGAGAAAGCGTAATCGAAGCTCTCTTTTGACTTGGCTGCTGGTTCGGAAGCAAGAATCACATATTGCATGCTGATAATTTTACGGATGTCCTCGGCGTCTGCATGCAGCGAAAACTTATCACAGTTCAGACACCCTTCGAAATGTAAGCAGTCCGGTTGAAGAGATACTGTCGGTATTAACGACTTCGGGTCGTTTTCAGCGTTACAATGGCCAATTGGGATGGCTTTCTTTTTGAACTTTCTGAATTCTTTCGAGAAGGCGTTGAAGTATTCCGAAAAATCCTTCTCCCAGTTTTCAAAGGTTCCCTTCGAATAGCTTCTGATGACGCTCCTTGGCGAATTTTGAAGTATGGTCGAAGCGGTTTCGGCGCCAACAGCATCGAAGGCGGTACTTCCGTTAATCGCTCGCCACTCGCGGTAATCAATGCCTACAAAATCTGGATAAAGCTGGGCCTGGATGCGCCGGTAGTGCCGGCGTAAAGCATTAACGGGAAGGCGCCGGACTTCGTTGTTCCGATACAGAGAAAGAAAAAGATATTTGTGCTCTCTTCCGTTGAGCAAAAACTTTCGTAGCTCCAGAAATTTTTCAAATGAGCTAAGAGTCTTGGCTCTGATTTCAAAGGAAACCTCTTTGCCATGGGCCCGATACTTTATGGTGCGTAGCTTAGGGGTCTTCCTGTAAATGCAATCCTTGAGTAGTAGGGAGTCGTCCCAAGTAAATGATATAATGGATTCTTCGTTGGCCGAGGTGTTTGCCGTAAACACTGTTAGGTAGGCATCATGCGCCCATTGAGCCAGGGTCACCCGTTGCCAGCAGGAAAAGTCACTATTGGCTTCTTTGAGCTTGAGGCTCTCTTTCTCTAACTTCCCAATGCACCGATCTGTTGGTCGTTCCGAAGAGGTGAATGCCCATTGGGTAGCCTCCTCTAACGAATAGATTTGTCCCGTCTTGTAATTCCAGAATTTGCTCTTTCCCCATTCGGGAAGATTCGCGAACATGCACTCCGTGGCGCCCCAAGATTTGTTGGGTAAAACCCAGACTTTTTCCCTGGGTAACGTAATCTGATGCGGAAATGATCTTTTATTTATGAGAAAGTCGGTGAGCTGATCAAACAGCTTTATGTTTAGAGCGTAGGATTCCTTTATGTCATGATAAGAGGGTGGCTCGGTGATTGAGTCAAGGTTCTTTCTGGATCGTTTGATGCGTTTGACGCCCTCCTGAAAATATGACATGGGCAAATCAAATATCCAGGAACCTCCCATCATGCAGTGAGTTGTTTCAGTGGCCACCGTATGCTCACCTAATTTCCCATTCAGCAGTTCTTTGCGCAGGTGGCTCACCCGGCTGTCAACCGCATTTTTGTAGGAAGTTGCGTTTGACATTAGGTCAGGAAGATTATTGTTGTCAGCCCATCTTACTAGGTTGCAGAGATTGGAGACGATACCGGGTAATGACTTAGGCCTGTGGGCGCCTGTCAGAAACGATATGGAAATTGAAACCAGTAGTCTTCTTACTGCGTTGAATCTAGAGGGGCTCGAAGGCCTTTGATTGTCCGCAGCCTCAAAAGCGAAAAGGTAGGTGGGCAGCTTGACATCTTCAAATACTAGGTATGATTTTGTGAGGTTAAGGGTGTTGATTAAATCCTCAATGTCCGCTAGCCCATGATGGGCTGGGCTGAATTCAATTAGTTTTTTGTAATAAGTTTGCTTGGCCATCTAGAATGATTCCATCAGCGTGGTTTCAATGGCCTCGTAGCCGGCGTTCAAATCTGCAGAAGTAATTCGGTAATTCAGGTATAGTAGAGTTGTCTCAATTTTTGAGTGCCCCATTCTGTCCTTAAGATTATTTAAGGCGCTAATAAAGCTCAATTCGTCCTTATTGATTCTCGCCCAGAGATCCTCTGCGTAGTTCATTCCAAAGGTGGCTCTCAGATCGTGGAAGCGAAATTTAAAGGGAGTGGGGCACTGATCGAGAAGGGGCTGAAGCTCTCGGCGTATGGTTTGTCTAAGCGCATCACCTTTGGGTATGTTCGTATAATCAGCCGTCGCGGCATCATCTTTCGCTGAATAATATGGGATGCCGTCATTGGTGATAAAAATATAATCGTTCTCTTGGACGCTAGCCGACGCCTTGTTTTTTCGCATTAGGTATCTAGGCGAATCGATGTATACAGCAAGTCGATAATGTAACCACTCAGGAATGTAGAGTACATGTCTCTTGCTTTTCTTTGTGTCAATACCAGTCCCCCGCCCTACTGGCAGTGCAAATTTCCTAGTGCCGTTTTCCTTTGCGTCTCGACGAATATGGTGGGTTCTCAGCGTCAAAACGGTCTGAATTCGTCCACCACTAATGAGGCTAATTACGCACATCAACTGTAGTTCAGTATTGCCTGTCTGAAGAAGGCAGTTAATGAGGTTCAGCTGTTCCTCTCGGGTGTGTGGTCGCAGAACTCCACCATCGTTAATAGTTCCGTCCTCGGAGGATTTTGCAATTGTCGACTTGGAGCCTCTTAGGCTGTTTTTTGTTATGACTTTTTGATGCTCAAAACCTTTGTCATCCAGATAGCTAACTATCTTCGTGGTTTCGTCCCAGAGCGAGTTTTCTGGTGAGAAGTCGTGCTGTCTACGAAGCCAAGTGTAGAATCCAAAAACGCATCCTAATTTCTTTTCTTTGGTGGACTCCCCCATCTCTCCCGCGTCAACTTTCCTGTTCAGTAAGGCGGCGTAATAGTAAGTCGGTCTTCTGAGTTTGCGAGTCGGGAACTCAAGGTAATTTAGCCCTGCGTCGTTCATTTCGGCCATGAATAGGCGTAGTTCGCGAGCGATGGTCATCAGCGTCTGGGCGTCCACCGTGCCGTTGTGATGGCTCGCTTCGATTTTGCTGAGGAGATACAAATTTCCGTGATGCCAAGGAGCGCCATTGCTCATCAGGAGGGCAGGGTAATGGGTGTACTCCGGTAGCTCTTCTCCTAGCCAGCTCGCGAAGGGAAAAGGCTCTCCAGCTGTCCTGGGAAGCGGGTGCCCGTCAGCATCACGCGTCATCGCTGTGCTTAGCGCTAGTCGCCGTAGCTTGAGGATATTGAGCTGGATGGGTTCGACGGACATTTTGGCTCCTCCTGAGGTGTCCATAATGGCAGCACAGAATGGAGTACGATTCAAGGCCTCCTAAACTGGGGTGTGGCTGGCGCATGCCCAAGCGCGAGCTGTGGCGCCTGCGCGGTCCGGTGGTGGCGTTGGCGGTAGGGCTGGTGCTGTTCACCGTGGTCGGTGCCGGTTACTTCATTCACTGGATTCTGCCGAGCATTCCCTTGCCGGTGGCCTTCGCCCTGGCCGCGGTGCTGTCGCCGACCGATGCGGTGGCAGTTTCAGCGATCACCCAGGGGCGGCTGCCGACGCCCCTGATGCACATGTTGCAGGGCGAGGCCTTGCTCAACGACGCATCGGGCCTGGTGACGTTCAAATTCGCCCTGGCCGCGGCCATCACCGGTGTGTTTTCCCTTACTGAGGCGAGCCTGACCTTCGTGCTGGTGGCCTTGGGCGGCCTGGCGGTGGGTGTGGCGCTGAGCTGGTTGGTGGGCCGTCTGCGCAGGTGGATGATCGCCCGCGGCTGGGACGATCCGGCCACCCACGTGGTGTTCATGCTGCTGCTGCCGTTCGCCGCCTATGTGCTGGCCGAGCGCCTCGGTGCCTCGGGCATTCTCTCGGCGGTGGCAGCGGGCATGATGCAGAGCTGGCTCGACCTGCTGCCGCGCCAGACCAGCACGCGCCTGCTCAACCGCAGCGTCTGGTCGCTGCTGGAATTCGCTTTCAATGGCCTGATCTTCCTGCTGTTGGGCTTGCAACTGCCGGATATCGTCAAGGCCGCAGTCAGTCATGAAACCACCTTGTGGCCAACCCTGGCCTACCGCTGCCTCGACGTGCTGGCGATCTTTGCGGTGCTGATCCTGCTGCGCTTCATCTGGGTGCAAAGCATCTGGCGGGCCATCGGCGTGATCCGTCGCTGGCGTGGCAAGCCTGAGCTGGTGCTGCTGCCCACGGCGCGCTCCTGCTGGCTGCTGACGCTGGGCGGGGTGCGCGGCGCAGTGACCCTGGCCGGTGTGATGTCGGTGCCGTTACTGATTGGCGCGGGTACCGCGTTCCCCGAGCGCGACCTGCTGATCTTCATCGCCGCCGGAGTGATTCTGCTGTCGCTGGTATCGGCTTGTGTGTCGTTGCCGCTGTTGCTGCGTGGGGTCAGCCAGAGCGCCGACGAAACCCTGCAGCGCGAGGTGCAGCAAGCCTGGAAACTCACTGCAGAAGCGGCCATTCATGCCTTGGAAGCCGAGGATGTGGTAGACGCCGAGGCGCCTCAGGATGCGGCGCAGGCGGCGATGGCCACCGAGCTGAAAGGGCGCTTGATGGCCGAGTACCGCAATGAGCTGGAAAGCTACGATGACACCGCCGAGGCGCGGGCGCTGGCCGAGCAGATGGAGCTGCTCGAACGGCGGCTGCGGCTCAAGGCGCTACGGGCGCAGCGCCTTGAACTGTACCGCCTGCACCGCAAGCACCTGATCGGCGATGACGTGGTGCGCAAGGTCTTGAGCGAGCTGGACATGAGCGAAGCCAACCTCGGGGCGGTTGGCTGAACCCACGGCGGCGTTGGCTATCGGGGCCTGCCGCGTAGGGCAGGCCCGCAGCGCTGCTCAGCGCTGGCTGAGGAAGTGACGAATGCGCTCGGCCGCCTCGATGCACTCGGCCAGCGGCGCAACCAGGGCCATGCGCACACGGCCAGCACCTGGATTGACCCCGTCGACCTCGCGCGACAGGTACGAGCCCGGCACCACGGTAACGTGCTCGGCTGCGAACAGATCACGGGTGAACTCGGCATCGCAGCCCGGCACCTTGGCCCACAGGTAGAAGCTGCCGTCTGGGCGCTGCACGTCCATCACCGGTTGCAAAATCTGCAGCACAGCGTCGTACTTGGCGCGGTATTGGTCGCGGTTGTCGCGTACGTGGGCTTCGTCCTGCCAGGCGGCGATGCTCGCCAGTTGCGTCTGCACCGGCATCGCGCAGCCGTGGTAGGTGCGGTAGAGCAGGAATGGCTTGATGATCTCGGCGTCGCCTGCGACGAAGCCTGAGCGCAGCCCCGGCAGGTTGGAGCGCTTGGACAGGCTGTGGAACACCACGCAGCGTTTGAAATCACTGCGACCCAGTTCTGCGCAGGCGCTGAGCAGGCCCGGCGGCGGTGCATCTTCGTCGAAGTACAGCTCGCTGTAGCATTCGTCTGCGGCGATGACGAAATCGTATTGGTCAGCCAGGGCGATCAGCGTTTTCAACGTCTCCAGCGGCACCAGTGCGCCTGTGGGGTTGCCCGGTGAGCAGAGGAACAGAATCTGGCAGCGCTGCCAGACCTCGGCCGGTACGGCCGCGAAATCCGGGTTGAAGCCGTTGTCTTCAAGGCATGGCAGGTAGTGCGGGGTGGCACCGGCGAGCAGGGCTGCGCCTTCGTAGATCTGATAGAACGGATTGGGGCTGACCACCAGGCCATCGGCGCTGCGGTCGACCACTGCCTGGGTGAAGGCGAACAGCGCTTCACGGGTGCCATTGACCGGCAGGATGTGCTGGTCGGCCTGCAGCCAGCCGGCCGGCACACCGAAGCGCCGCTCGCACCACTGGCCGATGCTCTGGCGTAGCGCCGGCAGGCCGAGGGTGCTGGGGTACACCGCCAGCTTGTCGAGGTTGTCGCTCATGGCCTGGGCGACGAACGCGGGCGATGCGTGTTTCGGCTCGCCGATCGACAGGGCGATGGCGCGCTTGTCGGCGGCAGGCGTGACGCTGCCGAGCAGGGCACGCAGTTTCTCGAACGGGTAGGGCTGGAGCTGGGTCAACGCTGGGTTCATCGGCGCAAGGTCTCGGCAATCGTTAGAAGTTCACCCGGGCAGGGCTGGCGTCGCTGGCCTGGCCGGCCTGCAACTGCTGAATGATGGCTTCCTGCAAGCGCAGGCATAGCTGCGGATCGGACAGCGGCTGGTTGTCGGCGTCGGTGACGAAGAACACGTCTTCGACGCGCTCGCCCAGCGTGGCGATCTTGGCGTTTTGCAGTGAAAGGTCGAACTCCAGGAAAATCCGCCCCAGCCGCGCGAGCAGGCCCGGGCGGTCGGGAGCAGTGATTTCGAGGATGGTCACCGGCCGCTGGGCATCATTGTGGATGGTCACCTGCGGCGCGAAGGTAAAGTGCTTGAGCTGGCGCGGCACGCGGCGCTGGATGATCGTCGGATAGTCCTCTGGGGTGCGCAGCGCCTCGCTCAGGCCGTCGCGAATCTGCCGCACGCGCTGCGGGTTGTCGCCGATCGAGCCGCCGTCGTTGTCCAGCACGATGTAGGTGTCGAGGGTGAACTGGCTGCTCGAGGTGATGATGCGCGCGTCATGGATGTTCAGGTTGAGCTGGGCCATGGCGGCCACCGTCACTGCGAAGAAGTCGTGCTGGTCGGGTGCATAGATGAAGATCTGCGTGCCGCCCTCGAATTCGCGCTGGGTGGTTTCCTTGATAAGCACCAGCGGGCCGCCATCGGCCGGCTGCTGCAGGATCGCATCGGTGTGCCAGGCGACATCGGCTGCGGTATGGCGCAGGAAGTAATCGTCGCCCAGTTGCGACCACAACTGCTCGACGTCATCGGGGTCGGTGCCTTCGCGAATCAGAATGTCCAGCGCCGAGCTTTGCGTCTGGCGAATCAGTTCTTCACGGTCGAGCGGGTTTTCCAGGCCGCGGCGCAGGGCGCGCTTGGTCTCGCTGTAGAGCTGGCGCAGCAGGCTGGCGCGCCAGGAGTTCCACAGGCTCGGGTTGGTGGCGTTGATGTCGGCCACGGTCAGCACATAGAGGTAATCGAGGCGCGTCTCGTCGCCCACCAGCAGGGCGAAGTCGTTGATCACCTGCGGGTCGGAGAGGTCCTTGCGCTGGGCGGTGGTGGACATCATCAGATGGTTCTGCACCAGCCAGACGATCAGCCGGGTGTCCCAGGTCGGCAGTTGGTGGCGTTCGGCGAAGGCCTGTGCGTCTATCGCGCCCAGATCGGAGTGATCGCCCTGACGGCCCTTGCCGATGTCGTGATACAGCCCGGCCAGATAGATCAGCTCAGGCTTGGGCAAACGCCCCATGAGTTTGCTGGCCAGCGGGAATTTCTCGGAGACCGGGGTATAGCTGAGCTTGCGCAGGTGCTTGATCAGATTGAGCGTGTGCGCATCGACCGTATAGATGTGGAACAGGTCGTGCTGCATTTGCCCCACGATGAAGCCGAACTCCGGCAGGTAGCGGCCGAGGATGCCGTAACGGTTCATGCGCCGCAGGTTGCGGTGGATGCCCACCTCGCACTTGAACAGCTCGATGAACAGGCTGGTGTTGCGGATGTCGCTGCGGAAACTGTCGTCGATCAGGTGCCGGCTTTCGCGTAGCAGGCGCACGGTGTCGGCGCGTACCCCTTTGATTTCCGGGTGCTGGGCCATCAGCACGAAGATTTCCAGCATGGCGAACGGTGTACGCTTGAACACGTTGGCGTGGGCGGCTTCGATATAGCCATCGTGCAGGCGGAAGCGCGCGTTCAGCGGTTGCGTGGTGCCGCTGTCTTCGTCGGCGAGGATGACTTCTTCGAAGTGCTGGATGATCAGGTCGCACAGCTGGCTAATGCTCATCACCACCCGGTAGTACTGCTGCATGAACTGCTCGATGGCCTGCTTGGGGCTCTCGTCGCTGTAGCCGAGCAGCGCGGCGACGCTGCGCTGGTGATCGAACAGCAAACGGTCTTCGGCGCGCCCGGCGAGCATGTGCAGGGCGTAACGCACCTTCCACAGAAACGCTTGGGACGAGGCCAGCAGCTCGTTCTCGCTCTCCAGCAGAAACCCTTCGCCGGCCAGTGCGTGCAGGTTGAGCGTGCCGTACTGACGACGCGCCACCCACAGCACGGTCTGGATATCGCGCAGACCGCCGGGCGAGCCCTTGACGTTGGGTTCGAGGTTGTATTCGGTGTCGTTGTACTTGTGGTGACGAGCCTGCAGCTCGGCGCGCTTGGCCAGGAAGAAGGCCTTGCTCGGCCACAGGTGCTCAGTACTGGTGGCCTCGAGCATGCGCCGGCGCAGAGCCTCGGGGCCAGCGATGGTGCGGCTTTCCATCAGGTTGGTGATGATCGTGAGGTCGGCCTCGGCCTGTTCGGCGCATTCTTCGATGCTGCGCACGCTTTGCCCGACTTCCAGGCCGATATCCCACAGCAGGGTCAGGAAGCGCTCGATGGCCTCGCGGTACTGCTCGTGGTGCGCGCCGCCAAGCAGAATCAGCAGGTCGATGTCGGAGTGCGGATGCAGTTCGCCACGGCCATAACCGCCGACCGCCACCAGTGCGATGCCGCTGGTCTCTCCCCAGTCGAACTGCAGCCAGGCCTGCTGCAACACGTTGTCTACCAGCCAGGCGCGGTCTTCGATCAGCCGGCGAATGTCGCGGCCTTCGCGAAAGCGCCGGTCGAGCACCTCAC
The DNA here is from genome assembly GCF_000425745.1 of Pseudomonas cremoricolorata DSM 17059 = NBRC 16634. Taxonomy (GTDB): domain Bacteria; phylum Pseudomonadota; class Gammaproteobacteria; order Pseudomonadales; family Pseudomonadaceae; genus Aquipseudomonas; species Aquipseudomonas cremoricolorata. The sequence continues at coordinate 314,018 of NZ_KE384442.1, forward strand.
TGGCCTGGCGAATAGCCTTCTTGAAAGCCGCGATGGGGCTTGTCTTGAGCGCCAGCTCCGCCTGGAACTGGCCACGGTCGAACAGCTCGGGGTCCACCTGGGGCATCGAATCGCGTTCCTGTGCTGGAAGGGCCTGGCCGGGGTCAGGCGGAGGTGCGAGGAATGGTGTCGTCCTTGCGCAGGGTGAAGATCTCGTAGCCGGTCGCGGTCACCACCAGGGTGTGCTCCCACTGCGCCGAGAGCTTGCGGTCCTTGGTGATGGCGGTCCAGCCATCGCCGAGCACCTTGGTGTCGGCCTTGCCCTGGTTGATCATCGGTTCGATGGTGAAGGTCATGCCTTCGCGCAGCGCCATGCCTTCGCCGGCCTTGCCGTAGTGGACGATCTGCGGCTCTTCATGGAACACCTTGCCGATGCCATGGCCGCAGAAATCGCGGACCACCGAGAAGCCGTTCTTCTCGGCATGTTTCTGGATCACTTCGCCGATGTCGCCCAGGGTGCAGCCAGGTTTGACCAGCTCGATGGCCTTGTACAGGCATTCCTGGGTGACCTGCGACAGGCGCTCGGCCCACGGCGCGACGGTGCCGACATGGAACATGCGGCTGGTATCGCCGTGGTAGCCATCCTTGATGACGGTGACATCGATGTTCAGGGTGTCGCCGTTCTTCAGCGGCTTGTCGGCCGGAATGCCGTGGCACACCACGTGGTTGATCGAGGTGCAGATGGACTTGGGAAAGCCTTTGTAATTGAGCGGTGCCGGGATGGCCTGCTGCACGTTGACGATGTAGTCGTGGCAGAGACGGTCGAGCTCTTCGGTGGTGACACCGGGCTTGACGTGCGGCTCGATCATTTCCAGCACGTCGGCGGCCAGGCGGCCAGCGACGCGCATCTTTTCGATGTCTTCTGCGGTTTTGATGGTGACGGTCATTACAGGCTCTCTACGGCGCGGGCTGGGCGCAGGCGAACGGGAAAGGGGCGATTCTACCAGAGCGGCAGGGCGTGGTTGCGATGAAACGGAAACAGCCACTGGTGGCGTATTTTGCGACTTCACTGCCGGCTCTGCAAAACGTCCTGACGGGCGCGTCAGGTTGTGTGTTCCGTTTGCGCGAGGCCTGTGGTATAACATGCGCCGCTTTCGGGGGCGTCCCCGCGAGCATAAACCCACACACGTGTCGACACGATGGCCTGGGTGCCCGGAATCCGCAGGATTCTCGGGTTGGTCATTGGGATACGTGGAGGCCCAACCCGACTTATCAAGGAACTATCATGTCCCAAGTCAACATGCGCGATATGCTGAAGGCCGGTGTGCACTTCGGCCACCAGACCCGTTACTGGAACCCGAAAATGGGCAAGTACATTTTCGGCGCGCGCAACAAGATCCACATCATCAACCTGGAAAAAACCCTGCCAATGTTCAACGAAGCTCTGGCTTTCGTAGAGCGTCTGGCTCAGGGCAAGAACAAGATCATGTTCGTCGGCACCAAGCGTTCCGCCGGCAAGATCGTCGCCGAGCAAGCTGCTCGTGCCGGTTCGCCCTACGTTGATCACCGCTGGTTGGGCGGCATGCTGACCAACTACAAAACCATCCGTGCTTCGATCAAGCGTCTGCGCGACCTGGAAACCCAGGCCGAAGATGGCACCTTTGCCAAGCTGACCAAGAAAGAAGCCCTGATGCGCTCGCGTGATCTGGAAAAGCTGGACCGCAGCCTGGGTGGTATCAAGGACATGGGCGGCCTGCCTGATGCCCTGTTCGTGATCGACGTCGACCACGAGCGCATCGCTATCACCGAAGCCAACAAGCTGGGCATCCCGGTCATCGGCGTTGTCGATACCAACAGCAGCCCGGAAGGTGTTGATTACATCATCCCAGGCAACGACGACGCCATCCGCGCCATCGAGCTGTACATGACTTCGATGGCTGACGCCATCATCCGCGGCCGCAACAACGTTGCTGGCGGCACCGAAGTCTACGCTGAAGAAGCGGCTGCACCTGCTGCTGAGTAAGTGACGCGTCGCGTCTGACTTGGCACGCAAAAAGGGGGCTCTGCCCCCTTTTTGCCACCTTGAAATCCTGCTGTCAGCATGTCCCGCGCATCATCGGCGTGCTGAACCAACACAGCGGATGAGCAGAATTGAACGCCCGTGATGAGCGGGTGGAATGGTTGAAAAACTTTCCAAGAGGATTTTGAAATGGCAGAAATTACTGCAGCGCTGGTCAAAGAACTGCGCGAGCGTACCGGCGAAGGCATGATGGATTGCAAGAAAGCCCTGACCAAGGCTGGCGGCGACATCGAAAAAGCCATTGATGACATGCGTGCTTCGGGCGCCATCAAGGCTGCCAAGAAAGCAGGCAACGTCGCTGCTGAAGGCGCCATCGCGGTCAAGACCGACGGTAAAGCCGCCGTTCTGCTGGAAGTGAACTCGCAGACCGACTTCCTCGCCCTGCAAGACGACTTCAAGAACTTCGTCGCTGAAAGCCTCGAAGAAGCCTTCGCCCAGAAGCTGACCGACGCCGCGCCGCTGATCGCTTCGCGCGAAGCTGCTCGTGAAGCCCTGGTCGCCAAGTGCGGCGAAAACGTCAACATTCGTCGCCTGGCGCGCGTCGAAGGCGACGTGGTCGGTGCCTACCTGCACGGCAACAAGATCGGCGCTGTCGTCGTTCTGCAAGGCGGTGACGTCGAGCTGGCGAAAAACATCGCCATGCACGTTGCAGCGTCCAACCCCGAGTTCCTGGATTCGTCGGAAATCTCCGCCGAGGCCATCGAGCGCGAGAAGAGCGTGTTCCTGCAACTGAACGCCGACAAGATCGCCGGCAAGCCGGAAAACATCGTTGAAAACATGATCAACGGCCGCATCACCAAGTTCAAGGCTGAAGCCTCGCTGAAAGAGCAGGCCTTCGTCATGAACCCGGAAGTCAAAGTCGGCGAACTGGCCAAGAAAGCTGGCGCTGAAATCGTTTCCTTCACCTACTTCAAGGTCGGTGAAGGCATCGAGAAGCCGGTCGACGACTTCGCTGCCGAAGTTGCCGCACAGGTCGCTGCTGCCAAGCAGTAAGACAGAGACATCTGTCGCCCCGAAGAGGCTGCCCGCTCACGCGCGCAGCCTCTTTGTCAAAGCGGGCAGGGGTTTATCCAATCCCGAGCCGCTGGCGCCCAAACGGCGCCGCGCTAAAGTAAGCAGGCCGGCAACGGCCCGCACGAATTTCTAGAAAACGCCGCAGGAGAGACACGCAATGGCTCAGCAGGTGAGTGGTCGCCAACCTCGCTATAAACGCATTTTGCTCAAACTTAGCGGCGAGGCCCTGATGGGCTCCGAAGACTTCGGCATCGATCCGAAGGTGCTCGATCGCATGGCTCTGGAAGTAGGGCAATTGGTGGGTATCGGTGTGCAGGTGGGCCTGGTGATCGGCGGCGGCAACCTGTTCCGCGGCGCAGCGCTGAGTGCCGCTGGCATGGACCGCGTCACCGGTGACCACATGGGCATGCTGGCAACGGTCATGAACGGCCTGGCCATGCGCGATGCCCTCGAGCGTTCGAACATCCCGGCGCTGGTGATGTCGGCCATTTCCATGGTCGGTGTCACCGATCATTACGATCGCCGCAAAGCTATTCGCCACCTCAACTCGGGGGATGTGGTAATTTTCTCCGCCGGTACCGGCAACCCGTTCTTCACCACCGATTCCGCAGCCTGTCTGCGTGGCATCGAAATCGATGCAGATGTGGTGCTGAAGGCGACCAAGGTCGACGGTGTGTACACCGCCGATCCGTTCAAGGATCCATTGGCCGAGAAGTTCGATCACCTCACTTATGACGAAGTGCTGGATCGCAAGCTCGGTGTCATGGACCTGACCGCAATCTGTCTGTGCCGCGACCACAAGATGCCATTGCGCGTATTCAACATGAACAAGCCAGGCTCGCTGCTCAACATAGTGGTAGGTGGCGCCGAAGGCACCTTGATCGAGGAAGGCCAAGCATGATCAACGAAATCAAGAAAGATGCTCAGGAACGCATGAGCAAGTCGCTGGATTCGCTTCAGCACGCATTCAGCCGTATCCGTACCGGCGTAGCGCACCCAAGTATTCTGGAAGGCGTGATGGTGCCTTACTACGGCGCCGATACGCCGATCAAGCAGGTGGCGAACATCACCGTCAAGGATTCGCGCACACTGCAGGTCGTTGCGTTCGAGCGCAACATGCTCAATGCCGTCGACAAGGCCATCGGCAGTGCAGGTCTCAATCTGAACCCCACCAACCTGGGCGAGCTGCTGTTGATCACGATGCCTGCGCTGACTGAAGAAACGCGCAGAGGCTTCACCAAGCAGGCACGTGATGCGGCGGAAGATGGTCGAGTGGCTGTGCGCAACATTCGTCGCGATGCCATGAGTCAGCTCAAGGATCTGGTCAAAGAGAAAGAGATCAGCGAAGACGAAGAGCGCCGCGCTGCGGATGATATTCAAAAGCTGACCGACAAGTTCGTCGCGGATATCGAGGTTGCAGTCAAAGCCAAGGAAAAGGACCTCATGGCTGTCTGAGGCCGAGGCTCTTCAATGGAAAAGACCAAGCTGGCGGCACCGTCTTCGGTGCCGCGACACGTTGCGATCATCATGGATGGCAACAACCGTTGGGCGAAGAAGCGCTTGTTGCCCGGGGTTGCCGGGCACAAGGCCGGCGTCGATGCGGTCCGTGCGGTGATCGAGGTCTGCGCCGAGGCCAAGGTCGAAGTGCTGACCTTGTTCGCCTTCTCCAGCGAGAACTGGCAGCGTCCGGCCGAAGAGGTCGGCGCGTTGATGGAGCTGTTCTTCTCGGCCTTGCGCCGAGAGGCCAGACGCCTCAACGAGAACCATATCTGCCTGCGCATCATCGGTGACCGATCGCGTTTTCATCCCGAATTGCAAGCCGCCATGCGCGAAGCCGAAGCGCTGACCGCGGGCAACCGTCGTTTCATTCTGCAAGTCGCCGCCAACTACGGTGGTCAGTGGGACATTGCCCAGGCTGCGCAGCGTCTGGCGCGCGAGGTTCAGGCCGGACATCTGCGCCCCGACGACATCAGTCCCGAGCTGTTGCAGACCTGTCTGTCGACTGGCGATCAACCATTGCCCGACCTGTGCATCCGCACTGGCGGCGAGCATCGCATCAGCAATTTCCTGCTGTGGCAGCTGGCTTACGCCGAGTTGTACTTCTCCGACCTGTACTGGCCGGACTTCAAACACGAGGCCATGCGTAGTGCGCTGGCCGATTTCGCCTCGCGCCAGCGCCGCTTCGGTAAGACCAGCGAGCAGGTCGAAGCTGGAGCCCGTGCCTAATGCTTAAGCAACGCATCATCACTGCATTGATCCTGCTGCCGGTCGCCCTGTGCGGCTTCTTCCTGCTCGACGGCGCGGCGTTTGCCCTGTTCATCGGTCTGGTAGTGACCCTGGGCGCCTGGGAATGGGCGCGCCTGGCCGGCCTGATCGCCCAGCCGCTGCGCATCGCCTACGCCGCCGTAGTGGCTGGGGCGCTGATGCTGCTCTACCTCATGCAGGACCTCGCGCCCTGGGTGCTGGGCGCTTCGGTGATCTGGTGGGCCCTGGCCACCTGGCTGGTGCTGACCTACCCGCGCAGCAGCGAGCTGTGGGCCAGCGCTGCATGCCGCTTGCTCATCGGCCTGCTGGTGCTACTGCCAGCCTGGCAGGGGTTGCTGCTACTCAAGCATTGGCCTGAAGGCAACTGGCTGATCCTGGCAGTGATGCTGCTGGTATGGGCGGCCGACATCGGTGCGTATTTTTCCGGGCGCGCCTTCGGCAAGCGCAAGCTGGCGCCGCAGGTCAGCCCTGGGAAAAGCTGGGAGGGCGTGTATGGCGGTCTGGCCGTCAGCCTGCTGATCACCCTGGGCGTGGCCCTGTACCGCGACTGGAGTGTCGGCAGCCTGCTGCTCGGCCTGCTGGGTGCGGCGGTGGTGGTGATGGCCTCGGTGGTGGGTGACCTTACCGAAAGCATGTTCAAGCGCCGCGAAGGCATCAAGGACAGCAGCAACCTGCTGCCGGGCCATGGTGGCGTACTGGATCGAATCGACAGCCTGACCGCCGCGATCCCGATGTTCGCAGTACTGCTGTGGGCCGCCGAATGGGGTGTCATGTGAGTGGTGTGCAACAGGTCACCGTGCTGGGGGCCACCGGTTCGATCGGTCTGAGTACTCTCGATGTCATCGCCCGGCATGCCGAGCAGTATCAGGTGTTCGCGCTCAGTGGCTATTCGCGCCTCGAACAACTGCTCGAACTGTGCGTGCGTCATCGCCCACGCTTCGCGGCGGTTCCCACTGCCGCTGCTGCCGCGCAACTGCGCGCCGGCCTGCGCGAGCACGCTTGCAGTACCGAGGTGCTGGAGGGCGAGGCGGGCCTGAGCGCGATCGCCAGCGCTGCCGAGGTCGACGTGGTGATGGCGGCCATCGTCGGCGCCGCGGGTCTCAAGCCGACCTTGGCCGCCGTCGAGGCAGGCAAGAAGGTGTTGCTGGCCAACAAGGAGGCGCTGGTGATGTCCGGCGCATTGTTCATGGATGCCGTGCGTCGCAGTGGTGCGGTGCTGCTGCCCATCGACAGCGAACACAATGCGATTTTCCAGTGTCTGCCCGGCAACTACGCCCATGGTCTTGAGGCGGTCGGTGTGCGGCGCATTCTGCTCACCGCATCCGGTGGGCCATTCCGGCAGACGCCGCTGGCGCAGTTGGCTGAGGTCACCCCGGAGCAGGCCTGCGCGCACCCCAACTGGTCGATGGGGCGCAAGATTTCGGTCGATTCGGCGAGCATGATGAACAAGGGGCTGGAGTTGATCGAGGCCTGCTGGTTATTCGACGCAGCCCCGTCCCAGGTCGAGGTGGTGGTACACCCACAGAGCGTCATTCATTCGCTGGTCGACTACGTCGATGGCTCGGTGCTGGCGCAACTGGGCAACCCGGACATGCGCACCCCCATCGCCAACGCTCTGGCCTGGCCGCGGCGTATCGATTCCGGTGTGGCGCCGCTCGACCTGTTCGCCATCGCCCGGCTCGACTTCGAAGCCCCCGATGAACAGCGTTTCCCCTGTTTGCGCATCGCTCGGCAGGCGGCCGAGGCGGGCGACAGCGCGCCGGCTGTGCTCAACGCTGCCAACGAGGTCGCTGTGGAGGCGTTTCTGGCCGGCCGTATCCGCTTCCCGGAGATCGCGAGTATGATCGAGCGCGTTCTCGATCAGCAGCCTGTGGTGCAGGTCGCGTCACTCGACGCGGTGTTCGCCGCCGACCAGCGTGCCCGTCAGCTGGCAGGCGAGTGGCTGAGTCGCCACGACCGCTAGCCGGTCGTCGGCGCGAACGGTTTTTCGGAGAAGTCTATGTCTGCGCTTTACATGATTGTCGGCACGTTGATCGCGCTTGGGGTGCTGGTCACCTTCCATGAGTTCGGTCACTTCTGGGTCGCACGTCGCTGCGGCGTCAAGGTGCTGCGCTTTTCGGTAGGCTTCGGTACACCGCTGATTCGCTGGCATGACCGCCACGGCACCGAGTTCGTGGTCGCGGCCATTCCGCTTGGCGGCTACGTGAAGATGCTCGATGAGCGTGAAGGCGATGTGCCGCCGGCTTTGGCGGAGCAATCATTCAATCGCAAGTCGGTGCGCCAGCGCATCGCCATCGTCGCAGCTGGCCCTATCGCCAACTTCCTGCTGGCGATCGTGTTCTTCTGGCTGGTGGCAATGCTTGGCAGTCAGCAGATTCGTCCGGTCATCGGCGCGATCGAGCCAGGCAGCCTGGCTGCCCAGGCCGGCCTTGCGGTGGGCCAGGAAATCGTCTCCATCGATGGCAAACCGACCAACGGTTGGTCGGCGGTCAATCTGCAACTGGTGCGCCGTCTGGGCGAGACCGGCACGCTGCGAATTGGCGTGCAGGATGAAGGCGCGAGTGTCGAGCGCAGCCATGAGGTCAGTCTCGACCAATGGCTCAAGGGCGCCGATGAGCCTGATCCGATCCAGTCCCTGGGGCTGCGCCCATGGCGTCCGCAGATCGCCCCGGTGCTGGCCGAGCTCGATCCCAAGGGTCCGGCTGCAGCTGCCGGGTTGAAAAGTGGCGACCGCCTGATTGCACTGGATGACGTAGCGCTGGCTGATTGGCAGCAGGTCGTCGACGCGGTGCGCGGGCGTGCCGACAGCAAGGTGCAACTGCGCATCGAGCGCGAGGGCAAGCTCATCGAACTGCCTGTCACCTTGGGTCATCGCGGGGAGGGCGCCAGTGCTGGCGGCTATCTCGGGGCTGGGGTGAAAGCCGGTGAATGGCCTGCCAACATGGTCCGTGAAGTCAGCTATGGCCCGCTTGAGGGCTTTGCCGAAGGGCTCGCACGGACCTGGAACATGAGTGTCCTGACCCTCGAGTCGCTGAAGAAAATGTTGTTCGGGGAGCTCTCGGTAAAAAACTTGAGCGGACCGATAACCATTGCTAAAGTGGCGGGCGCTTCAGCCCAGTCCGGCTTGGGAGATTTTCTGAACTTCCTCGCCTACCTGAGCATTAGCCTGGGGGTTCTGAACCTGCTGCCCATTCCTGTACTGGATGGGGGGCATTTGCTGTTCTATCTGATCGAGTGGGCGCGCGGTCGTCCGCTATCTGATCGGGTGCAAGGTTGGGGGGCTCAGATCGGTATCAGTCTGGTCATCGGCGTGATGTTGCTCGCCTTGATCAACGATTTGGGTCGACTTTAACGCTTAGCTCAATTGCGAACCTGCCGCCCCGTGCGGCAGGTTGTTTATTGCCAGTTGGAATAAAAGGACTTCATGAAACGTCTGCTGCTAACTGCGGTGCTTTGCGCACTGATGACCACTGAAGTTCACGCCGAGTCCTTCACTATCTCCGATATTCGTGTCAACGGCCTGCAGCGGGTGTCCGCTGGCAGCGTGTTTGGCGCGTTGCCGCTCAATGTCGGCGATCAGGCTGATGATCGGCGTCTGGTCGAATCGACCCGCTCGCTGTTCAAGACCGGCTTCTTCCAGGACATCGAGCTGGACCGCGACGTCAATGTCCTGATCATCAACGTGGTCGAGCGCCCGTCGGTGTCGAGCATTGCCATTGAGGGCAACAAGGCCATCAGCACCGACGACCTGATGAAAGGGCTCAAGCAGTCCGGCCTGGCCGAGGGCGAGATCTTCCAGCGTGCGACCCTCGAAGGTGTGCGCAACGAGCTGCAACGCCAGTACGTCGCCCAGGGCCGCTACTCGGCCGAGGTCGATGCAGAGGTGGTGCCCGAGCCGCGCAACCGCGTTGGCCTGAAGATCAAGATCAACGAAGGCACCGTGGCGGCTATCCAGCACATCAACGTGGTCGGCAATACCGTGTTCGACGACGACGAGCTGAACAGCCTGTTCGAGCTCAAGACCACCAACTGGCTTTCGTTCTTCAAGAACGACGACAAGTACGCCCGCGAAAAACTGTCCGGTGACCTCGAGCGCCTGCGCTCCTACTACCTGGACCGCGGCTACATCAACATGGACATCGCTTCCACCCAGGTGTCCATCACGCCAGACAAGAAACACGTGTACATCACCGTCAACATCAACGAAGGCGAGAAGTACACCGTTCGCGACGTCAAGCTTTCGGGCGACCTCAAGGTGCCGGAAGACCAGATCAAGTCGCTGCTGCTGGTGCAGCCTGGCCAGGTGTTCTCGCGCAAGGTGATGACCAGCACGTCCGATCTGATCACCCGTCGCCTGGGCAACGAAGGCTACACCTTCGCCAACGTCAACGGCGTGCCCCAGCCGCACGATGAAGACCACACCGTCGACATCATGTTCGTGGTCGATCCGGGCAAGCGCGCCTACGTCAACCGCATCAACTATCGCGGCAACACCAAGACCGAAGACGAAGTGCTGCGTCGCGAAATGCGTCAGATGGAAGGTGGCTGGGCCTCGACCTACCTGATCGATCAGTCCAAGACCCGTCTTGAGCGTCTGGGCTTCTTCAAGGAAGCGACCGTCGAAACCCCACCGGTGCCGGGCACCGATGACCAGGTCGACGTCAACTACGCGGTTGAAGAACAGGCCTCGGGTTCGATCACCGCCAGCGTCGGTTTCGCCCAGAGCGCCGGTCTGATCCTCGGTGGTGCGATCAGCCAGAGCAACTTCCTCGGTACCGGTAACAAGGTGTCCGTGGGCCTGACCCGTTCGGAATACCAGACCCGCTACAACTTCGGCTTCGTTGACCCCTACTTCACTGCCGATGGCGTGAGCCTGGGCTACAACGCTTTCTACCGCAGCACCAACTACGACGACCTCGACGTCGACGTGGCCAGCTATGCGGTAGATAGCCTGGGTGCCGGCGTCAGCCTCGGCTACCCGATCAGCGAGACCTCGCGCCTGACCTACGGCCTGACCGTGCAGAAGGACGAGATCAAGACTGGCAGGTACACCGTCGATGAAATCTTCGATTTCCTCGACAAAGAGGGTGATAACTTCCTCAACTTCAAGGGCTCGATCGGCTGGTCGGAATCGACACTCAACAAAGGTGTGCTGGCCACCCGTGGTCACTCGCAAAGCCTGACCCTGGAAACCACACTGCCAGGCAGCGACCTGTCGTTCTACAAGGTCGACTACCGTGCCCAGCTGTTCAAGCCAATCACCACCGACTACACCCTGCGTCTGCACACTGAACTGGGTTATGGCGACGGCTTCGGCGGCACCTCTGGCCTGCCGTTCTACGAGAACTACTACGCTGGTGGCTTCAACTCGGTACGTGGCTTCAAGGACAGCAGCCTCGGTCCACGCAGTACGCCAAGCCGTGGTGAGGGTAACCCAGGTGGACGTCCCACCACCGAGCGAGACCCGGACCAGGATCCACTGCCATTCGGTGGCAACATCCTTGTACAGGGCGGCGTGGAGCTGCTGTTCCCCCTGCCGTTCGTCAAGGATCAGCGCTCCCTGCGTACCTCGGTCTTCTGGGATGTGGGTAACGTCTTCGATAGCAATTGCGAATCCAAGTTGACGGCCGATGGCAAGAAGGTTCCATGCGCCAAGCTCGGCTTCTCCGACATGGCCAGCTCGGTCGGTCTGGGCGTAACGTGGGTCACGGCACTGGGTCCGCTGAGCTTCAGCCTGGCGATGCCAGTCAAGAAGCCTGACGATGCCGACACTCAGGTGTTCCAATTCTCTCTGGGCCAGACCTTCTAAGGTCGGCCCGTGCTCAACGACAACGGTTTATCCAGGAGTGCATCGTGCGTAAGTTGACCCAACTGGCCTTCGTGGCTGCGGCGCTGGTCGCCACCCCCGCTTTCGCCGAAATGAAAGTGGCCGTACTGAACTATCAGATGGCCCTGCTCGAATCCGACGCCGCCAAGCGCTACGCCGTGGATGCCGAGAAGAAGTTCGGCCCGCAACTGACCAAGCTGAAAAGCCTGGAAAGCAGCGCCAAGGGTATTCAGGACCGTCTGATCAAGGGCGGCGACAAAATGGCCCAGCCTGAGCGCGAGCGTCTCGAGCTCGAGTTCAAGCAAAAGGCCCGTGATTTCCAGTTCCAGTCCAAGGAACTCAACGAAGCCAAGGCCGTTGCCGATCGCGACATGCTCAAGACCCTCAAGCCCAAGCTCGATGGCGCCGTGGAAGAAGTCATCAAGAAAGGCGGCTTCGATCTGGTACTCGAGCGTGGCGCGGTCATCGATGTCAAGCCGCAGTACGACATCACCCGCCAGGTCATCGAGCGCATGAACCAAGCGCGTTGATATGACCCAGTCCATGACCCTCGGCCAGTTGGCCGAGACGCTCGGCGCCACGCTGCAAGGCGCCGCAGCGCAGCCCATCACCGGCCTCGCCACCCTGCAGGAAGCGGGGCCGGGGCAGTTGAGCTTTCTGGCCAACCCGCAATACCGCAAGTACCTGGAGACTACCCAGGCCGGCGCGGTGCTGCTCAAGGCCGCTGATGCCCAGGGCTTTTCCGGAAACGCCCTGATCGTCGCCGACCCGTACCTGGCCTACGCGCGCATCTCGCACCTGTTCGATCCCAAGCCCAAGGCTGTAGCGGGTGTTCATCCCAGCGCCGTTGTGGCAGACGATGCCGACGTGGATGCGAGTGCCAGTGTGGGTCCGTTCGCGGTGATCGAAAGCGGTGCGCGGATTGGCCCGGGTGTGACGGTTGGCGCGCATTGCTTCATCGGTGCGCGCAGCGTGGTGGGCGAGGGTGGTTGGCTGGCGCCGCGGGTCACGTTGTATCACGACGTGATCATCGGCAAGCGCGTGGTGATTCAGTCAGGCGCGGTCATCGGTGGCGAAGGCTTTGGTTTCGCCAACGAAAAAGGTGTATGGCGCAAGATCGCGCAGATTGGTGGTGTGACCGTCGGCGATGACGTCGAGATTGGCGTCAATACCGCAGTCGACCGCGGTGCGTTGTCAGATACGCGTATCGATGACGGTGCCAAGCTCGACAACCAGATCCAGATTGCCCACAACGTACACGTCGGCGCCCATACGGCAATGGCGGCCTGTGTGGGCATTTCCGGCAGCACCCGTATCGGCAAGCATTGCACCATCGCCGGCGGTGTCGGCATGGTGGGTCACATCGATGTCTGCGACAACGTCTTCGTCTCCGGCATGACCATGGTGACCCGCTCCATTACCGAGCCGGGCGCCTACTCATCCGGTACGGCGATGCAGCCGCTGGGCGACTGGCGCAAAAGTGCGGCACGCATTCGTCAACTCGACGACATGGCCAAGCGCTTGCAACAGCTGGAAAAACGGGTCGATACCGTGACCTCGGAAGGCCAGCCGGCATCAGATGGCTGACAGCAACTTCTGAGCAAGCATGATTCGTCGCTAGCTGGCTCCTCTTTGGATGGCAAAAGGAGCGTGTGGTCAGCGCCTACGCTCCCTATTCTTATTACAGGCTTCCCCCCGAAATGATGGACATCAACGAGATTCGCGAATACCTGCCTCACCGCTACCCGTTCCTGCTGGTGGATCGGGTGACGGATCTGGACTACGAGGCCCAGAGCATTCGTGCCTACAAGAATGTCAGCATCAACGAGCCCTTCTTCAACGGCCACTTCCCGGCGCACCCGATCATGCCTGGCGTGCTGATCATCGAGGCCATGGCCCAGGCCGCCGGGATTCTTGGCTTCAAGATGCTTGACGCCAAACCTGCCGACGGCACCCTGTACTACTTCGTCGGCTCCGACAAGCTGCGCTTCCGTCAGCCGGTTCTGCCGGGCGACCAGTTGGTGCTGGAAGCTACTTTCCTCAGTCGCAAAAGCATGATCTGGAAATTCGAATGCCGCGCGCTGGTCGACGGCAAGCCTGTATGCTCGGCTCAGATCACCTGCGCGGAACGCTCCCTATGAATTCGATTGATCCACGGGCCATCATCGACCCGTCGGCCAGGTTGGCCGACGGCGTCGAAGTGGGCCCATGGTCGATCATTGGCCCTGACGTCGAGATCGGGGAGGGCACGGTCGTCGGCCCACATGTGGTGCTCAAGGGGCCGACGCGCATCGGCAAGCACAACCGTATTTTCCAGTTCTCCTCGATCGGCGAAGACACGCCGGACCTCAAGTATCGAGGCGAACCCACGCGTCTGGTGATCGGCGACCACAACGTTATCCGCGAAGGCGTGACGATTCACCGTGGCACCATTCAGGACCGCGCGGAAACCACCGTGGGTGACCACAACCTGATCATGGCCTACGCCCATATCGGGCATGACAGCGTTATCGGCAGCCACTGCATTCTGGTCAACAACACTGCCCTGGCCGGGCATGTTCACGTTGGCGACTGGGCGATTCTTTCCGGCTTCACCCTGGTCCACCAGTACTGCCACATCGGCGCTCACGCGTTTTCCGGTATGGGCACGGCGATTGGCAAGGACGTTCCAGCCTTCGTTACCGTGTTCGGCAGCCCTGCCGAAGCGCGCAGCATGAATTTTGAAGGCATGCGCCGTCGTGGCTTCAGCACTGAAGTGATCCACGCACTGCGCCGCGCCTACAAGACCGTCTACCGTCAGGGGCTGACCGTCGAAGTGGCGATCGCCGAACTGGCCGAGATGGCCGGCAAGTACGCTGAAGTCGAACTGTTCCGTCAGTCCATCGTGACCTCAGCCCGCGGCATCACCCGCTGATATGGCCCAGCTCTGCATAGCCCTGGTCGCGGGTGAGGCCAGCGGCGACATCCTCGGTTCCGGTCTGATGCGTGCGCTCAAGGCGCGCCACCCCGATGTACGCTTCATCGGTGTTGGTGGCCCGCTGATGGAAGCCGAAGGTATGCAGTCGTACTTTCCCATGGAGCGCCTGGCGGTCATGGGTCTGGTGGAAGTGCTGGGCCGTCTGCGCGAACTGCTCAAGCGCCGCAAGGAGCTGATCGCCACACTGGTCGACGAAAAGCCCGATGTGTTCATCGGCATCGACGCGCCCGATTTCACCCTCAATATCGAACTGAAGCTGCGTCAGGCCGGCATCAAGACCGTGCATTACGTCAGCCCCTCGGTGTGGGCTTGGCGGCAGAAGCGCGTGCTGAAGATTCGTCAGGGCTGCGACCTGATGCTGACCCTGCTGCCGTTCGAGGCGCGCTTTTACGAAGAGCAAGGTGTGCCGGTGCGCTTCGTTGGCCATCCGTTGGCAGACACCATCCCGCTGCACGCCGATCGCGACGCCGCACGGCAGAGCCTGGGGTTGCCCGTCGGTCCAGTGGTAGCGCTGATGCCGGGCAGTCGCGGCGGCGAAGTCGGGCGGCTTGGGGCGCTGTTCCTGGATGCGGCTGAGCGGCTGCGCCAGCAAGTGCCGGGTGTGCGCTTCGTGCTGCCCTGCGCCAACGATGCACGCCGCGCCCAGGTCGAACAGATGCTCGAAGGCCGTGAGCTGCCGTTGACCCTGCTCGACGGCCAGTCGCACCTGGCCCTTGCTGCCTGCGATGCTGTGCTGATCGCATCCGGCACCGCCACCCTCGAAGCCTTGCTGTACAAGCGGCCGATGGTGGTGGCGTATCGTCTGGCGCCGCTGACCTTCTGGATTCTCAAGCGCATGGTCAAGAGCCCGTACTTGTCGCTGCCCAACCTGCTGGCCCAGCGTCTGCTGGTGCCCGAGTTGTTGCAGGACGATGCGACCAGCGAGGCCCTGGCCGCGACTCTGGCACCCTTGCTCAAGGATGGCGCGGTGCAAACCGAGCCCTTCGATCAGATTCACCGAACCCTGCGCCGCGATGCCTCCAATCAGGCAGCCGATGCGGTGCTCGCCTTGCTGGAGCCACGCTGATGCAAATGGGCCTGGATTTCACCCTGGTCGAGGAACTGGTCGCGGGCGTCGATGAGGTCGGCCGCGGCCCGCTGTGCGGCGACGTGGTCACCGCGGCGGTGATCCTCGATCCGCATCGGCCCATTCTCGGCCTCAACGACTCCAAGAAACTCACCCAGGCCAAGCGTGAAGCGCTGTTCGATGAAATCTGCGAAAAGGCCCTGAGTTTTTGCATCGCCCGCGCCGAGGTTGCGGAAATCGACCGCCTGAACATCCTCCACGCCACCATGCTGGCCATGCAGCGCGCAGTCGAAGGGTTGCAGGTCACGCCCAGGCTGGCGCTGATCGACGGCAATCGCTGCCCGACCCTGTCGGTGCCCTCGGCAGCGGTGGTGCAGGGTGACAGCAAGGTCCCGGCCATCGCCGCGGCCTCGATACTGGCCAAGGTCACCCGTGACCGCGAAATGAGCGCGTTCGAGGCGCTGTATCCGGGGTATGGCATCGGCGCACACAAAGGCTACCCGACCCCTGTGCACCTGGAAGCGCTGGCCCGCCTGGGTCCAACGCCGATTCACCGCCGCTCGTTCGCACCCGTTCGGGTCGCCTACGAGCGGCAGTCGAGTACCCTCGCCACGTTGTTGTAAGCCAACCCCAGCACAGCGTCCCTGGCTCAGGTCGGTCACCCGGCATGGCACGCTCGTCCTCGTGCGCGGCATCGGCCTGACCGTTGCGCTACAATCGCGCCCTCGTGTTTCACACTGCTACAGGAACATCCATGCCGGTCTCTTTCGTTCACCTGCGCGTTCACTCCGAATTCTCTCTGGTCGATGGCCTGGTGCGGGTCAAGCCGCTGGCTAAGGCGCTGAGCGGGATGAACATGCCGGCGGTGGCGATAACCGACCAGAGCAACATGTGTTCGCTGGTCAAGTTCTACAAATCGGCCATGGGCGCCGGGATCAAGCCAATCTGTGGCGCCGACCTTTGGCTGGCCGGCAGCACGGCGGATGCGCCGCTGTCGCGCATCTGCCTGCTGGCGATGAATCCCGAGGGCTATCGCAACCTCACCGAGCTGATTTCCCGCGGTTGGGTCGAGGGGCAGCGCAATGGCCTGGTGATCATCCAGCGCGATTGGATCGCGCCGGCCAGCGCCGGCCTGATCGGCCTGTCGGCCGCGCGTGAGGGCGATATCGGCATGGCCCTGCTGGCCGGGCGCCAGGCTGAGGCCGAGTCGTTGCTGCGCGACTGGATGCAGATGCTGCCTGAACGTTTCTACGTCGAGGTGCAGCGCACCGGGCGTCCGAACGAGGAAGAGTACCTGCACGCTGCGGTCGCTTTGGCCGATCAGATGGGCGCTCCGTTGGTGGCCACCAACGACGTGCGCTTTCTCAAGCAGTCCGACTTCGACGCCCATGAAACTCGCGTCTGCATCGGCGAGGGGTGGACCCTCGACGATCCGCGCCGGCCTCGCCACTACAGCGACGAGCAGTACCTCAAGAGCGCCGAGCAGATGGCCGAGCTGTTCAGCGACCTGCCCGATGCCATCGCCAACACGGTCGAGATCGCCAAGCGCTGCAACATCCAGGTGCAGTTGGGCAAGGCGTTTCTGCCGGACTTCCCTACGCCCAACGGCATGGGCATCGACGATTACCTGCGCCATGTGTCCCACGAAGGTCTGGAAGAGCGCCTGGCGGTACTGTGGCCCAAGGACAGCACGCCCAACTATGAAGAAAAGCGGCAGGTCTACCTCGACCGACTGAAGTTCGAGCTGGACATCATCATCCAGATGGGCTTCCCGGGTTACTTCCTGATCGTCATGGACTTCATCAAGTGGGCCAAGAACAACGGCGTGCCGGTCGGCCCCGGTCGAGGCTCGGGTGCCGGCTCGCTGGTCGCCTACGTGCTGAAGATCACCGACCTCGACCCGCTGGCCTACGACCTGCTGTTCGAGCGCTTTCTCAACCCTGAACGGGTCTCGATGCCCGACTTCGACGTCGACTTCTGCATGGACGGTCGTGACCGGGTCATCGAATATGTCGCCGACGCCTATGGGCGCAACGCCGTCAGCCAGATCATCACCTTCGGCACCATGGCCGCCAAGGCGGTGGTACGTGACGTGGCGCGGGTGCAGGGCAAGTCCTACGGCCTGGCCGATCGCCTGTCGAAGATGATTCCCTTCGAAGTGGGCATGACCCTGGAGAAGGCCTTCGAGCAGGAAGAGATTCTCCGTGACTTCCTCAAGAGCGATGAGGAGGCCAAGGAAATCTGGGACATGGCCCTCAAGCTCGAGGGCGTCACCCGCGGCACCGGCAAGCACGCCGGTGGTGTGGTCATCGCGCCGACCAAGCTCACCGACTTCTCGCCAGTGGCCTGCGATGAAGAAGGCGGTGGCCTGGTCACTCAGTTCGACAAAGACGACGTCGAGGCCGCTGGCCTGGTCAAGTTCGACTTCCTTGGCCTGCGTACCCTGACCATCATCAAGTGGGCGATGGAGACCATCAACCGCGAGCAAGCCAAGGCCGGCTTGCCCGACCTGAACATCGACTTCATCCCGCTGGACGACCGCAAGACCTACGAACTGCTGCAGAAGGCCGAGACCACCGCGGTATTCCAGCTCGAATCGCGTGGCATGAAGGAGCTGATCAAGAAGCTCAAGCCCGACTGCCTGGAAGACCTCATCGCCTTGGTGGCGTTGTTCCGGCCGGGTCCGTTGCAGTCCGGCATGGTCGATGACTTCATCAACCGCAAGCACGGTCGTGCCGAGCTGGCCTACCCGCACCCCGATTACCAGTACGACGGTCTGCAACCGGTGCTGGCGCCGACCTACGGCATCATTCTGTACCAGGAACAGGTGATGCAGATCGCCCAGGTCATGGCCGGCTACACCCTGGGTGAGGCGGACATGCTGCGCCGCGCCATGGGCAAGAAGAAGCCCGAGGAAATGGCCAAGCAACGCGGCGGTTTCATCGACGGTTGCAGCAGGAATAACATCGAAGCGGATCTTGCGGGGAACATCTTCGACCTGGTAGAAAAATTCGCAGGTTACGGCTTCAACAAGTCGCACTCGGCAGCGTACGGGCTGGTGTCGTACCAGACCGCCTGGCTCAAGACTCACCACCCGGCACCGTTCATGGCCGCGGTGCTGTCGGCGGACATGCACAACACCGACAAGGTCGTGGTGCTGATCGAAGAGGTGCGCAGCATGAAGCTGCGCCTCGATGCGCCGGATGTGAACAGTTCGGAGTTCAAGTTCACCGTCAATGACGATGGCCGCATCGTCTATGGCCTGGGCGCCATCAAAGGGGTGGGCGAGGGGCCGGTGGAGGCCATCGTCGAAGCTCGCGCAGAGGGTGGCCCATTCAAGGACCTGTTCGATTTCTGCGAGCGTGTCGACCTCAAGCGCATCAACAAACGCACCCTCGACGCGCTGATTCGAAGCGGCGCGCTGGATCGTCTGGGGCCGCACTTCCACGACGAGATCAAGGCCTACCACGCCAGTATCGACATCAATCGTGCGGTGCTGGTGTCGGCGCTGGAAGAGGCGATCAAGTCGGCCGAGCAGACCGCCCGCACCGCGCAGAGCGGCCATGTCGACCTGTTCGGCGGGGTGTTCGTCGAGCAGGATGCTGACGTTTATGCCAATCACCGCAAGGCCCGAGAGCTGACGCTCAAGGAGCGTCTGCGCGGCGAGAAGGACACGCTCGGCCTGTACCTGACCGGTCACCCGATCGATGAGTACGAGAGCGAGATCCGCCGTTTCGCGCGCCAGCGCATCATCGACCTCAAGCCCTCGCGTGAGGTGCAGACCGTGGCCGGGATGATCATTGCCCTGCGCGTGATGAAGAACAAGAAAGGCGACAAGATGGGCTTCGTCACCCTCGACGACCGTTCCGGACGTATCGAAGCCTCGTTGTTCGCCGATGCCTTCATGGCTGCGCAGGCCCTGTTGCAGACCGACGCCATGGTGGTGATCGAAGGCGAGGTCAGCCACGATGACTTTTCCGGCGGCCTGCGCTTGCGGGTCAAGCAAGTGATGACCATGGAAGATGCGCGCACCCGGCTCGCTGAAAGCCTGCGCCTGAAAATCACCCATGACGCGCTCAAGGGCGACCGTCTGAGCTGGCTGGGTGAGCTGATCACCCGTCATCGTGGCGGTTGCCCGATCACCCTGGAGTACACCGGAAGCGACGCCAGGGCCATGTTGCAGTTCGGCGAGCAGTGGTGCATCGACCCGGCAGATGGGCTGATCCAGACGCTGCGTGACCAGTTCGGACGTGAGAACGTCTTCCTGCAATATCGTTGAACCGACCAATTAAACTCGACCTCAACGCGCCTGATCCCTTAAGGTATGGCGCCAAACGGATCAACCGGCCGGCCGCCTGGCCGTAGACCCAAGACGGATGCTTATGAACCCGAATTTCCTTGATTTCGAACAGCCGATTGCCGACCTGCAAGCCAAGATCGAAGGCCTGCGCCTAGTTGGCAACGACAATTCGCTGAACATCAGCGATGAAATTGCCCGTCTGGAAGACAAGAGCAACAGTCTCACCGAAAGCATCTTCGGTAATCTGACCAGCTGGCAGATCGCGCGTCTGGCGCGTCATCCACGTCGTCCCTACACCCTCGACTACCTCGAGCACATCTTCACCGAATTCGAAGAACTGCACGGCGACCGGCACTTCTCCGATGACGCTGCCATCGTCGGCGGCACCGCGCGCCTGGATGGCAAGCCGGTGATGGTCATCGGTCATCAGAAAGGCCGTGAAGTGCGTGAGAAGGTGCGTCGCAACTTCGGCATGCCGCGTCCCGAGGGCTACCGCAAGGCGTGCCGCCTGATGGAAATGGCCGAGCGCTTCAAGATGCCGATCCTGACCTTCATCGACACCCCGGGTGCCTACCCAGGTATCGACGCCGAAGAGCGCAACCAGAGTGAAGCCATCGCCTGGAACCTGCGGGTCATGGCGCGTCTGAAGACGCCGATCATCGCCACCGTGATTGGCGAAGGCGGCTCGGGCGGTGCACTGGCGATCGGCGTGTGCGATCAGCTGAACATGCTGCAGTACTCCACCTACTCGGTAATTTCCCCGGAAGGCTGCGCGTCGATCCTGTGGAAAACCGCCGACAAGGCAGCCGATGCGGCCGAAGCCATGGGCATCACCGCCGAGCGCCTGAAGAGCCTGAACATCGTCGACAAGGTCATCACTGAACCGCTGGGCGGCGCTCATCGCGACCCAGCCCTGATGGCCGAGCGCGTACGCCAGAGCCTGGTCGAGCAGCTCGATGAGCTGAGCACCTTCGATCACGACGCGCTGCTCGCGCGCCGCTACGAGCGCTTGATGAGCTACGGTCTGTAATCGCCGTCTCACTCGGCAGAGGCTGCACCGCCACGGCGGTGCAGCCTCTGCAAGCAGGGCACCATGTTCGATCTTCCTTCCCTGTTCAGCCCCTGGCTGAATGCCCGTCGCTGGTACGTCGCCCTGTCGGGCGGGCTTGATTCCAGCGTTCTGCTGCACCTGCTGCACACCCTCTCGCACAGCCATCCCACGCCGCCGCTTTACGCCGTGCATGTCCATCACGGCCTGCAATCGATCGCCGATACCTGGCCGCAGCATTGCCGGGCGTTTTGCGCGTCGCTGGGCGTCGAGTTGCGGGTGGTCGAGGTGCAGGTGCCGGCCGGCGCCAGCGTCGAGCAGGCGGCGCGCAACGCGCGCTACGCTGCGTTCGCCGCGTTGCTGGAGGAGGGCGACGTGCTGTTCACCGGCCAGCATCAGGATGACCAGGCGGAAACCTTGCTGTTGCGCTTGCTGCGTGGCGCAGGGCTGCGCGGGCTTACCGCCATGCCGGTGCAGCGCTCGCTGGGGCAGGGGCAGGTGGTTCGGCCATTGCTCTCGATGTCGCGAAGGCAGTTGCTGGTCTACGCCCAGGGCCATGGCCTGCAGTGGGTCGAGGACCCATCCAACCAAGACCCGCAGTTCGCACGCAATTATCTGCGCGGGGCGGTGATGCCGCTGCTGCAGCAGCGCTGGCCGCAGAGCAGCCTGAGCCTGGCGCGTAGCGCGGTGCATCTGCGCGAGGCGCTGGGCCTGCTCGATGAGGTGGCGGGTGACGATCTGCACGCCGCTCGTGGTGAAGCGGCTTTCCCGTGGCTCAAGCTCGATTCATTGGATGTGCAGGCGCTCGGTCGCCTGTCACCGGCGCGCCAGCGCAATGCCTTGCAGCACTGGCTGAGCACGCGCACCCGCCTGCCGGACACCCGGCACTGGGCCGGCTGGGACGCTCTGCGTGACGCCGGCGCCGATGCCCAGCCCGTGTGGCGGCTGACCGATGGCCTGTTGCAACGCAGCCAGGGCCGGGTCTGGTGGCTGAGCGGCGAGTGGTTGCAGCAGCCGGCCGGCGCGCAGGCATGGGAAGCGCCGACGCAGCCATTGCCATTGCTCGGCAACGGTCAGCTGAGGGTTGTCGGACGGTGCCCACCCGGCCCGCTGCGGGTGTCTTATCGTCAGGGTGGCGAAGTGCTCGATCTGCCGGGGCGTGGCCATCGCGATCTCAAGCGCTTGCTAAACGAAAGCCATCTGCCGCACTTCGTTCGCCAGCGCCTGCCCCTGCTGTGGCAGGGTGATCGACTGCTGGCGGTGGCCAATCTGCCGGCACTTGGCACAAGCGACCTGCAACTGCTGTGGCAGCCGCCGACCTGCGCGCAAGGTTTGAGCTGATGTGGACATTCCGGTAGACTACCCTCCCTTCTCTGATACAACTTCTGTGGCTTCTTCGAAAACGCAGCAGTTGCCGATTACCAAGCAGTTTTTTGCTGAGCTGATTTCTGAAAATGACAAGCGAGCTCCATGCCGGGGTTACCCCGGTCTGTACAGACGCGGCAGTTTTTCGAGATGCACTGTGATTGACGCAGGTGATCGGGGGCTTCGGCCTTCCTTCGCTTTCTCCGGCGGCGCTGGCCGCTTTAACGCAGACTTCTAGGGTTTTTCATGACGCGCTACATATTCGTCACGGGCGGTGTTGTTTCTTCATTGGGGAAAGGCATTGCCTCGGCTTCCCTGGCGGCCATCCTGGAAGCGCGGGGACTCAAGGTCACCATGCTCAAGCTGGACCCGTACATCAACGTCGATCCAGGCACCATGAGCCCGTTCCAGCATGGTGAAGTGTTCGTCACCCAGGATGGCGCCGAGACCGACCTCGACCTGGGTCACTACGAGCGGTTCATCCGCACCACCATGACCCAGAACAACAACTTCACCACCGGCCGTGTCTACGAGCACGTGCTGCGCAAAGAGCGCCGTGGTGATTACCTGGGCGCGACCATCCAGGTCATTCCGCACATCACCGACGAAATCAAGCGGCGCATCATCAAGGGTGCCGGCGATGCCGACGTGGCCCTGGTGGAAATCGGCGGTACGGTCGGTGATATCGAGTCGCAACCGTTCCTCGAGGCAATCCGCCAGTTGCGCGTCGAAGTCGGCTCCAAGCGCGCCATGCTCATGCACCTGACGCTTGTGCCGTACATCGCCACTGCCGGCGAAACCAAGACCAAGCCTACCCAGCACTCGGTCAAGGAACTGCGCTCCATCGGCCTGCAGCCTGACGTGCTGATCTGCCGTTCCGACCACCCGGTCGATGCTTCGTCGCGGCGCAAGATCGCCCTGTTCACCAACGTTGAAGAGCGTGCGGTGATTTCCCTGGAAGACGTCGACACCATCTACAAGATTCCGGGTGTGCTGCATGCACAGGGTCTGGATGACTTCGTCACCGAGCGCTTCGGCCTGCAGTGCAACAGCGCCGACCTGTCCGAGTGGGACAAAGTGGTCGACGCCAAGCTCAACCCCGAGCGCGAAGTCACCATCGCCATGGTCGGCAAGTACATGGAGCTGCTCGATGCCTACAAGTCGCTGATCGAAGCGATGAGCCATGCCGGCATCCAGAACCGCACCAAGGTCAACCTGCGCTACATCGACTCCGAAGACATCGAGAACCAGGGCACCAGCCTGCTGGAAGGCGCTGATGCCATCCTGGTGCCGGGTGGCTTCGGTCTGCGCGGCGTGGAAGGCAAGATCCAGGCGGTGCAGTTCGCCCGTGAAAACAAGGTTCCGTACCTGGGCATCTGCCTGGGCATGCAGGTGGCGGTCATCGAGTTCGCCCGCAACGTGCTGGGCTGGAAAGATGCCAACTCCACCGAGTTCGACCGCAACAGCGGCCACCCGGTAGTCGGTCTGATCACCGAGTGGGCCGACAACACCGGCGCAGTCGAAACCCGCACCGAAACCTCCGACCTGGGCGGCACCATGCGCCTGGGCGCCCAAGAGTGCCAGCTGGTGTCCAGCTCCAAGGTTCACGACTGCTATGGCAAGGACGTGATCGTCGAGCGTCACCGTCACCGCTATGAGGTCAACAACGTTCTGTTGCCTCAGATGGTCGAAGCTGGCCTGGTGATTTCCGGTCGCTCCGGCGATGGTGCACTGGTCGAAGTGGTCGAGTCCAAGGACCATCCGTGGTTCGTCGCCTGCCAGTTCCACCCCGAGTTCACCTCCACCCCGCGCGACGGTCACCCGCTGTTCAGCGGTTTCGTCAAGGCGGCACTGGCGCAGAAAGACAGGGCCTGAGCCAATTCGGTGGGCGCGGCGCTGCGCTGCTCCCACCGGGCTAGCCTTGCTGTCACCCGCTTATCGGTTGGCGCGGGTGAAAGTTTTCCGACGGTAGAAACCACATGCCGCGGGTTTCTCCGGTAAAGTACCGCCCGTTCTTGCGCTGACCCTTCGGTCAGTGGATTGCCGGCGCCAGGCCTGCCGCTGCATCACCCGCCTGGCCCATGGCCGAAATTTCCTAGCTGCGTTGTTTTCGTCAATTCTGGAGTGCTTAGAACAATGGCAAAAATCGTCGACATCAAAGGTCGTGAAGTTCTCGATTCTCGTGGCAACCCCACCGTGGAAGCCGATGTACTGCTCGACAACGGCATCATCGGCAGCGCCTGCGCGCCGTCCGGTGCTTCCACCGGCTCGCGCGAAGCGCTGGAGCTGCGTGATGGCGACAAGAGCCGTTACCTGGGCAAAGGTGTATTGAAGGCCGTCGCCAACATCAACGGCCCGATCCGCGAGCTGCTGCTGGGCAAGGACCCGTCCGACCAGAAAGCCCTCGACCGCGCCATGATCGAACTGGACGGCACCGAGAACAAGGCATCGCTGGGCGCCAACGCCATCCTCGCGGTTTCCCTGGCCGCGGCCAAGGCCGCTGCCCAAGACCAGGACCTGCCGCTGTACGCGCACATCGCCAACCTCAATGGCACCCCAGGCCAGTACTCCATGCCGGTTCCGATGATGAACATCATCAACGGCGGCGAGCACGCTGATAACAACGTCGACATCCAGGAATTCATGGTGCAGCCAGTCGGCGCCAAGACCTTCTCCGATGGCCTGCGCATGGGCACCGAAATCTTCCATCACCTCAAGGCGGTTCTGAAGGCTCGCGGCCTGAACACCGCAGTGGGCGATGAAGGTGGCTTCGCGCCGAACCTGGCCTCCAACGAAGACGCCCTGGGCGCCATCGCCGAAGCCGTGGAAAAAGCTGGCTACAAACTGGGCACCGACGTCACCCTGGCGTTGGACTGCGCGGCGTCCGAATTCTATGAAGACGGCAAGTACAACCTCTCGGGTGAAGGCAAGTCGTTCGACGCCGAAGGCTTCGCCGACTACCTCAAGGGCCTGACCGAGCGTTTCCCGATCATCTCCATCGAAGACGGTCTGGACGAATCCGACTGGGCCGGCTGGAAGATCCTCACCGACAAGATCGGCGAGAAGGTGCAACTGGTCGGCGACGACCTGTTCGTCACCAACACCAAGATCCTCAAGGAAGGCATCGACAAGGGCATCGGTAACTCGATCCTGATCAAGTTCAACCAGATCGGCTCGCTGACCGAAACCCTGGAAGCCATCCAGATGGCCAAGGCTGCCGGCTACACCGCGGTGATCTCGCACCGTTCCGGTGAAACCGAAGACTCGACCATCGCTGACCTGGCCGTCGGTACCGCTGCTGGCCAGATCAAGACCGGCTCGCTGTGCCGTTCCGATCGCGTGTCCAAGTACAACCAACTGCTGCGCATCGAAGAGCAACTGGGTGCCAAAGCGGTTTACCGCGGTCGCGACGAGTTTCGCGGTTGAGCAAGAAGTGGTAAAAGAGGCGGCAACCGAGCGTGCCTGACGTTTTTTCAAGCGATCAGGCACTCATACGGGTTTCTGTCAACGAAGCCTGGCCTTGGCCAGGCTTCGTGCTATCTGAAGCATGCGTCCGCAGCCTTTCGAATCCCTGGATACCTTGATGCGCAGTCCTTACTGGTTGTTCCTCGTTCTGCTCCTGCTGCTGGCCGGCCTGCAGTACCGCCTGTGGGTGGGTAACGGCAGCCTCGCCCAGGTCGCCGAGCTCAAGCAGCAGATCGACGACCAGCACGCCGAGAACGAGCGGCTGCTCGAGCGAAACCGCGTTCTGGACGCTGAAGTGCTGGAACTGAAAAAGGGCATGGAGACCGTCGAAGAGCGCGCTCGGCATGAGCTGGGGATGGTCAAGGAGGGTGAAACCCTCTACCAGTTGCCGCAGAAATGAGCACTCCGATGCCGACCTTCTGGGCCGTGATTCCGGCTGCGGGCGTGGGCGCGCGGATGGCTGCCGACAGGCCCAAGCAGTACCTGCCGCTAGGCACCCGCACACTGATCGAACATACCCTCGACTGCTTCCTCGACCACCCCCTGCTCAAGGGGGTGGTGGTCAGCGTTGCCGAAGACGACCCATTCTGGCCAAGCCTGGGCTGCGCCCGCGACCCGCGCGTGCAGCGCGCCAAGGGCGGACAGGAACGCGCCGATTCGGTGCTCAACGCCCTGTTGCTGCTGCATGCTCAAGGCGCCGCAGACGACGACTGGGTGCTGGTCCACGATGCCGCACGGCCAAACCTTGCCCGCGATGACCTGGACAAATTACTGACCGAGCTGGCCGACGATGCGGTCGGCGGGCTGCTTGCAGTGCCGGCCAAAGACACACTCAAGCGCGCTGACGCGCACGGACGGGTGAGTGCCACGGTAGATCGCAGCACCATCTGGCAGGCCTACACCCCGCAGATGTTCCGCCTCGGCATGCTGCACCGGGCACTGGCCGAGTGCCTGGTGTCGGAGGTGAAGGTGACCGATGAGTCGTCTGCCATCGAATGGGCCGGGCATGCGCCACGGCTGGTCGAGGGGCGCAGCGACAACCTCAAGGTGACCCGGCCCGAGGATCTGGAATGGCTGCGCCAACGCTGGGCTGGCCGGCGCTGATCCATTCTCGGGCGATGGCTCAGCCTTGGCGATACTCTGGCAGCTCCGCCAGACCTTCTTTCAGGTAATCCACCAGACGCCGTACCTTCGGTGACAAGTGCCGTTGCTGTGGGTATAGCGCCCACACCGCGGTATTGGGCGGCTGATGGGCGTGCAGCAGCGATACCAGCGCGCCACTGCGCAGGTGTTCCAGCACGTAATAATCAGGTAGCTGGGCCAGCCCCATGCCCTGCAATGCAGCGTCGAGCACCGCCTGGCCGCTGTTGCAGCGCCAGTTGCCTTGCACGCGCTGACTCAGTTCGCGACCCTCCTGTTGCAACACCCAGATGTCCGAGCTGCCGATCAGGCAGTTATGCCTGGCCAGCTCAGACAGGCTGTGCGGCCGTCCGTAGCGCTCCAGGTACGCGGGTGACGCGCAAACGTACATGCGCCGCGGCGCCAGACGGCTGGCCACCAGCCGTGAGTCCTGCAGGCGACCCAGGCGAATGGCCAGGTCCATGCCTTCGTGCAGCAGGTCGAGTGTGCTGTTGCTCAGTTCCACCTCGATGCGTAGCTGCGGATAGTGCGCCATGAAGCGGGTCACCAGCGGCACGATGAAGCGCTCGCCATAGGCCACCGCGCAGGTCATGCGCAGCAGACCCTTGGGCTCGCTGGCCAGATCGCCCATCGCCCGCAGCGCTTCCTCGCGACCGTCCTGCAGACGCTGGCAATGATGCAGAAACGTCTGCCCGGCCTCGCTCAGCGTGACCCGACGGGTGCTGCGATACAGCAGGCGCGTCTGCAAGCGTTCCTCGAGCCGGGCGATCTGCCGACTCACATGCGATGACGACACGCCAAGGCGCTCGGCAGCGGCGGTGAATTGCCCGGACTCGGCTACCGCCACGAATTCGTCGATGCCTTCCCAGCGACTGCTCATGGATTATCCCTGTACAGCAAGAATGTTTTGTTTGTGGCCGGATTATTCATCAAAGCCAGGTGAATTACACTCCGAGGCTGAACTGACCCCTCCCTGGAGAGCTTTTTGATGATCAAGTCCCGCGCTGCCGTAGCCTTCGAAGCCAAGAAACCCCTGGAGATCGTCGAAGTCGACGTGGCCATGCCCAAGGCTGGCGAAGTGCTGTTGCGGGTGGTCGCCAGCGGCGTCTGCCATACCGATGCCTACACCCTCTCGGGCGCTGACCCGGAAGGTATCTTCCCCTCCATCCTCGGCCACGAAGGCGGCGCCATCGTTGAAGCCATTGGCGAGGGCGTGACCTCGGTGGCCGTCGGCGACCACGTCATCCCGCTGTACACCCCTGAATGTGGCCAGTGCAAATTCTGCCGCTCGGGCAAGACCAACCTGTGCCAGGCCATTCGCGCCACCCAGGGCAAGGGTCTGATGCCGGACGGCACCACGCGTTTCTCGTACAAAGGCCAGCAGTTGTTCCATTACATGGGCACCTCGACGTTCTCCGAGTACACCGTGCTGCCGGAAATCTCCGTGGCCAAGATTCAGAAAGAAGCGCCGCTTGAGAAAGTCTGCCTGCTCGGCTGCGGTGTCACCACCGGCATTGGCGCGGTCCTCAACACCGCCAAGGTCAAGCCCGGTGACACCGTTGCCGTGTTCGGCCTGGGCGGCATTGGCCTGTCGGCGATCATCGGCGCGGTCAAGGCCAAGGCCTCGCGCATCATCGCCATCGACATCAACCCGGCCAAGTTCGAAATCGCCAAGCAGCTCGGCGCTACCGACTGCATCAACCCCAAGGAATACGACCGCCCGATCCAGGAAGTCATCGTCGACCTCACCGACGGCGGTGTGGACTTCTCCTTCGAGTGCATCGGCAACGTGCAACTGATGCGTGCGGCGCTGGAGTGCTGCCACAAGGGCTGGGGTGAGTCGGTGATCATTGGCGTGGCCGGTGCCGGCCAGGAAATCGCCACCCGTCCGTTCCAGCTGGTGACCGGTCGCGTCTGGCGCGGTTCGGCGTTCGGTGGCGTGCGTGGTCGCAGCGAGCTGCCAAGCTACGTCGAGATGTCCGAGAAGGGCGAGATTCCGCTGGATACCTTCATCACCCACACCATGGGTCTGGAAGACATCAACAAGGCTTTTGACCTGATGCACGAAGGCAAGAGCATCCGCAGCGTGATCCACTTCTGAGGTCTGCCATGAGCCTGGAAAATATCTCCTGTCAGAAAAGTTTCGGTGGCTGGCACAAGCGTTACCGGCACAGCTCCAAGGTGCTCGGCTGCGACATGGTGTTCGCGGTCTATCTGCCGCCACAGGCCGAGCAGGGCGAGAAACTGCCCGTGCTGTACTGGCTCAGCGGCCTGACCTGCACCGACGAAAACTTCATGCAGAAGGCCGGCGCCCAGCGCCTGGCTGCCGAGCTGGGCCTGATCATCGTCGCACCGGACACCAGTCCGCGTGGCGATCAGGTGCCTGATGATCCGGACAACGCCTGGGACTTCGGCAAAGGCGCAGGTTTCTACGTCAATGCCACCCAGCAGCCGTGGGCACAGCACTACCGCATGCACGATTACGTGGTCGATGAGCTGCCAGCGTTGATCGAGGCGCACTTCCCGGCCTCGCAACAGCGCAGTATCAGCGGCCATTCCATGGGCGGACACGGGGCGTTGGTCTGCGCCTTGCGCAACCCGGGGCGTTATCAGTCGGTGTCGGCGTTCTCGCCGATCAGCAACCCGATGGATTGCCCGTGGGGCGAGAAGGCGCTGTCGCGCTATCTGGGTGAAGACCGTGCACGCTGGCGTGAGTGGGATGCCAGTGTGTTGCTGGCCGAGACCCCGTCCGGGCAGTGTCCGGCGCTTCTGGTCGACCAGGGCGATCGCGATGATTTCCTCGACAACCAGCTCAAGCCCCATGCCCTGGAGCAGGCCGCGCGTAAAGGCGGCCATAGCCTGACCTTGCGTCTGCAACCTGGCTATGACCACAGCTACTTCTTCATCGCCAGCTTCATCGACGAGCACCTGCGCCACCATGCCGTGGCCCTGGGCCGCGTCTGAGCACAGGTGTGCTGCTAGACCCACACCGCTGCAAAGCGGGTAGAATCACGCCCTGACTTAATCGGGGCGTTTTTCTATGCGTATTGGCCATGGCTACGATGTGCACCGTTTCACCGACGGCGACTTCATTACCTTGGGTGGGGTGAAGATCGCCCACCGCTTCGGATTGCTGGCGCACTCGGACGGTGATGTGCTGTTGCACGCGCTGAGCGACGCCTTGCTCGGCGCGGCTGCACTGGGCGATATCGGCAAGCATTTCCCTGACACCGACCCACAGTTCAAGGGTGCCGACAGCCGTGTGCTGTTGCGCCATGTGCTGAAGATCGTGCACGCCAAGGGCTGGAAGGTCGGCAATGTCGACGCCACCATCGTTGCCCAGGCCCCGAAGATGGCGCCGCACATCGAGGCCATGCGCCAATGCATCGCCGCTGATCTGCAGGTCGAGCTGGACCAGGTCAACGTCAAGGCCACCACCTCTGAAAAACTGGGCTTCACTGGCCGTGAGGAGGGCATCGCCGTGCACGCGGTCGCCCTGTTGCTGTCGGCATGACCGAACTCGAACTGCTGGGCCCGCGCGCAACCGGCGAGGCTCTCGGCACGGCGGTGCTCAAGGCCGTGGCCGAGGATTTCCAGGTCGACGAGGTACTCGACATTCCGCTTTCGGGGCAGGGCGAGCATCTGTGGCTGTGGGTGGAAAAACGCGACCTCAACACCGAAGAAGCCGCTCGCCGGCTGGCCCGCGCCGCAGGCGTGCCGGTCAGGTCGATCAGCTACGCCGGCCTCAAGGACCGCCAGGCGCTGACCCGTCAGTGGTTCAGCCTGCACTTGCCGGGCAAGGCCGATCCCGACCTTTCGCGCGCGCAAGACCAGACCCTGCGCATCCTCAAGCAGACCCGCCATCAGCGGAAGTTGCAGCGCGGCGCCCACGCGGCCAATGGTTTTACCTTGCGCCTGACCGCACTTCAGGCCGATCGCCAGGCCCTCGATGCCCGCCTGGAGCTGCTCAAGGCGCAAGGCGTGCCGAACTACTTCGGCGCCCAGCGCTTCGGCTTCGCCGGCGGCAACGTGCACGACGCCCTGGATTGGGCGCAGCGTCAGGCTTTGCCTGAACAGCGCAACACCCGCTCGCGGCTGCTCTCGGCGGCACGCAGCTACCTGTTCAACCAGGTGCTCGCCGCGCGCGTGGCCGACGGCACCTGGCAACAGGCCCAGGTCGGTGACCTGCTGGCCTTCACCGACAGCCGCAGCTTCTTCATGGCCGGCGAGGCTGAATGCGTCGATCCGCGCCTGGCGATTCTCGACC
This sequence comes from Pseudomonas cremoricolorata DSM 17059 = NBRC 16634, assembly GCF_000425745.1. Lineage (GTDB taxonomy): Bacteria > Pseudomonadota > Gammaproteobacteria > Pseudomonadales > Pseudomonadaceae > Aquipseudomonas > Aquipseudomonas cremoricolorata. Next base: position 344,811 of record NZ_KE384442.1, read on the forward strand.
TGCATCCCACCGGCCCGTTGTGGGGCATGGGCGAAACACCGGCAGGCGGAGCCGCTGCAGCACTCGAGCGCGCCACGGCCGACGCGCACGCGGCGTTGTGCCAGTGGCTGGCGCGTGCGGGCATGGATCACGAACGGCGTATCCTGCGGCTCCCTATTGGCCGCCTGACGTGGCATTATCCCGAGCCTGATCTCCTGCAACTGGAATTCGTCCTGCCGGCCGGATGCTTCGCCACCGTGGTGGTGCGTGAACTTGTCGATCTGGTGCCAGCGGGGCAGACGGACAGCCCATGCGTATTCTGATTTCCAACGACGACGGTGTAACAGCACCGGGCCTGGCGGCGCTGCACGCTGCGCTGGCCGATTACGCCGAATGCGCGGTGATCGCCCCTGAGCAAGATAAAAGCGGCGCCGGCAGCTCGCTGACCCTCGACCGGCCGCTGCACCCGCAGCGCCTGGCCAATGGCTTCATCAGCCTCAATGGCACTCCGACCGACTGCGTGCACCTGGGTCTGAACGGGCTGCTCGAACAGACGCCGGACATGGTCGTCTCGGGCATCAACCTGGGCGCCAACCTGGGCGATGACGTGCTGTATTCCGGCACTGTCGCAGCGGCCCTGGAGGGGCGCTTCCTCGGCGGCACCTCGCTGGCGTTCTCGTTGCTGTCGCGCCAGCCCGACAACCTGCCGTGCGCCGCCTACATCGCTCGGCGTCTGGTCGAGGCGCAGGCACGCCTGAGCCTGCCTGCGCGTACCGTACTCAACGTCAACATTCCCAACCTGCCGCTCGATCACATCCGCGGCATCCGCCTGACCCGCCTGGGCCATCGGGCGCGGGCCGCGGCACCGACCAAGGTGGTCAACCCGCGCGGCAAGGAAGGCTACTGGATCGCGGTGGCCGGCGACGCCGAGGATGGCGGGCCCGGCACCGACTTCCATGCCGTGATGCAGGGCTACGTGTCGATCACGCCGTTGCAGCTCGATCGCACCTTCAGCGATGCCTTCGAGCCGCTGCAAGGCTGGTTGGAGGGCGTGCTCTGATGCGTGAGCAGGACGATCTGATGCGCCGTGGAATCGGCATGACTTCCCAGCGCACCCGTGAGCGCTTGATCCAGCGTTTGAGCGAGGAGGGGGTCAGCAACCCCAAGGTGCTCGAAGTGATTCGCCGCACGCCTCGTCACCTGTTCGTCGACGAGGCCCTGGCGCATCGCGCCTATGAAGACACCGCGCTGCCCATCGGCCATAACCAGACCATCTCGCAGCCGTATATGGTCGCGCACATGAGCGAGGTATTGCTGCAGGACGGTCCGCTCGACAAAGTCATGGAAATCGGCACCGGTTCGGGCTACCAGACGGCGATTCTCGCGCAGCTGGTCGAGCGTGTGTTTTCGGTCGAGCGCATCAAGAGCCTGCAGGATCGAGCCAAGGAACGCCTGGTCGAGCTGAACCTGCGCAATGTGGTGTTTCGCTGGGGCGATGGCTGTGAGGGCTGGCCGGCACTGGCACCTTACAACGGCATCATCGTCACGGCGGTCGCCAGTGAAGTGCCGCAGGCGCTGCTCGATCAGCTGGCGCCAGGTGGGCGCCTGGTGATTCCGGTAGGGCCGGCAGGCGAGGTGCAGCAACTGCTGTTGATCGTGCGTGAAGAGCATGGCTTCTCACGCACGGTACTCGGCACCGTGCGCTTCGTGCCGCTGGTCAATGGCCCGATAGCCTGAGCCCGGCGACAGGATTTTTTCCCGCGAAGGCGAATTCTCGACGGGCCACCCTGTCTATCTGGCGTGTAGCTGCCAGACTACGGTCCGACGTGGCCCACGTTTCAGCCTCAGGGCTCGGCTGGGCAGAGATACAATCACAACATCATTGCCTGTGTTTTGGCATTTCATTTTGGCAGGGTGAGGGGAGCGGCGGGTGGTTCACACAGTCATGCGGCAGCGCAGGGAACGGGCGGGATTCAAACTTCTGGTGATTGCGCTGGCCATGGGGACGTTGCTCGCCGGTTGTTCCAGCACCAGCTCCAACAGTGCGCGCGTGGTCGACCGCAACAGCGCTGCCGCAGCCAAGCGCCCCGCCGTTACTTCCGGTCAATATGTCGTCAAGCCTGGCGACACGCTGTTCTCCATCGCCTTCCGCTACGGCTGGGACTACAAAGAGCTGGCCGCGCGCAACGGCATCGCTGCGCCCTATACCATCCGCCCGGGGCAGGCCATACGCTTCAGCAGCGGTTCGGGTGCCACCACTGTGGTGACGAGCCCGTCGTCTTCCAGCAAAACCACTGTCACTCGCCGCCCGGCAGGCGCCGCAGCCCCCGCGCCGACTGTCACCAAAACGACATCTACGCCATCTTCGAGCACGACCACGACAGTCACTCAGGTGCCTGCTGCAGAGCGCACCGCAGGCGGCTGGATGTGGCCGGCCAATGGCGTGGTGATCGGTAAATTCGCTTCAAACGGTAGTTTGAATAAAGGCATTGATATCGCCGGTGATTTGGGACAGCCTGTTTTTGCTGCGTCGAGCGGTTCGGTCGTTTACGCCGGTAGTGGTCTGCGCGGTTACGGCGAACTGATCATCATCAAGCACAGCGACACCTACGTCAGCGCCTACGGACATAACCGCAGGCTTTTGGTTCGGGAAGGGCAGCAGGTCAAGGCGGGGCAGACGATTGCTGAAATGGGCTCTACGGGTACCGACCGTGTGAAACTGCATTTTGAAATTCGCCGTCAGGGTAAACCCGTCGATCCGCTACAATTCTTGCCACGCCGTTGATTGTTGTACCTGGCCTGTTCCTTGGAGATCAAATGGGGACAGGCTCCAGTACTACCAGGGATAGAGGTGGTGCTCGAGTCTGAGTTCGAACTCAGCAAAGGACTATAACAATGGCTCTCAGTAAAGAAGTGCCTAGGTTTGACATCGACGATGACGTACTCCTGATGGAGACCGGCATCGTTTTGGAAACGGATGTGGTGTCAGACGAACCTGCTGTATCTTCGGTTCGGACCAAGTCGAAACAGAGCGCTACGCTCAAGCAACACAAGTACATCGATTACAGTCGGGCGCTCGACGCTACCCAGCTGTACCTCAATGAAATCGGTTTTTCTCCGCTGCTCACCCCCGAGGAAGAAGTCCATTTTGCGCGTTTGTCGCAAAAGGGTGATCCGGCTGGGCGCAAGCGCATGATCGAAAGCAACCTGCGGCTGGTGGTCAAGATCGCCAGGCGTTACGTCAATCGCGGGCTGTCGCTGCTCGACCTGATCGAAGAAGGCAACCTGGGCCTGATCCGCGCCGTCGAAAAATTCGACCCCGAACGCGGCTTCCGCTTTTCGACCTACGCCACCTGGTGGATTCGTCAGACCATCGAACGGGCGATCATGAATCAGACACGTACGATTCGTTTGCCGATTCACGTGGTCAAAGAGCTCAACGTCTACCTCAGGGCCGCTCGCGAGCTGACCCAGAAACTCGATCACGAACCCTCCGCTGAAGAAATCGCCACGTTGCTGGAAAAGCCGGTGGCTGAAGTCAAGCGCATGCTCGGTCTCAACGAGCGCGTTTCCTCCGTCGATGTGTCGCTCGGCCCTGATTCAGACAAGACCCTGCTCGACACCCTCACCGACGACCGTCCAACCGACCCGTGCGATCTGCTACAGGACGACGACCTGTCGCGCAGCATCGATCAGTGGTTGGGCGAGCTGACCGAGAAACAACGGGAAGTGGTGATCCGCCGCTTCGGCCTGCGCGGCCATGAAAGCAGCACCCTCGAGGACGTTGGCCTGGAGATTGGCCTGACCCGAGAGCGTGTGCGGCAGATTCAGGTCGAGGGGCTCAAGCGTCTGCGTGAGATCCTTGAAAAGAATGGGCTCTCCAGCGAGTCGCTGTTCCAGTAAACGTACATGGGTAGGCCACAAGCCCCGATCCGTTCGGGGCTTTTTATTGGCCAGTGAAAAATCCTGCACTGCATCCGCTTACTGGCGCTGCGTGTAAGCATTTTCCTAGTCGTTCTGTAAGTCGTTGAACGCTCCACGGGTAAATTACAGCGCCATACAGCTGGGGATTTTTCCTAAGTCTATGAAAAATATAGATTTTTAAGGTGTTTGTTTCTGTGTCAGCTGTATTGTTTTGAGAGACATGCCGATTGTGCAGACGCTGGGAAACGTTACTATCTGCACTGTGTCTACGGACAGGCACAGGCCCTTAGGGAAAAGAGCCAAGGACGTCGCGGGATGCGACTCATCAGGATGATGATAGGAATACAGGGAAAATGGAGAAAATGTGGGCGGGTAACTCCGCCCCTTTTTTTTGCCCGGTAAAAACTGAAAAAGGCCCTTGCGGGCCTTTTTCATGTCGACATGGGCGTGTCAGCGTTCAAGATCGCTAACTTTGCCAGTCTTGCCATCCCACTCGGCGGCATCAGGCAGAGCGTCTTTCTTCTCGGTGATGTTGGGCCAGATTTCCGCCAGCTCGGCATTCAGCTCGATGAAGTTCTCCATGCCGGCAGGAATTTCATCTTCCGAGAAGATGGCCTGCGCGGGGCACTCGGGCTCGCACAGCGCACAGTCAATGCACTCGTCGGGGTGAATGACCAGGAAGTTCGGGCCTTCGTAAAAGCAGTCCACCGGGCAGACTTCTACGCAGTCGGTGTACTTGCACTTGATGCAGTTGTCGGTGACGACGAAGGACATTTCTAATTCTCTCCTCAGGCGACGGCAGCTTGCCCTTCCTTATCGGGGCAGCACGGTTCACGAAATATGGCCGCAGGCCAGGCCAGGCCCCATACGAAAAACCTTGATACTCGTTCATGCTGCGTTGAAAACAGCCTCGCAATGCTCATGTACACCCGTACACTGCGCTTGCTCGGCTGTTTTCGCCTTGCCTGACCTTCGTCTCAAGACTTTTCATACGGCGCCTAATAACCTGCGGCACTCGCAAACCGCGCCGGATTCTACCAGCTTGCGCGGCGCGGCGTTATAACAGGTTTTTAAGTTGATATAGCATTTCGATAGCTTGACGCGGGGTGGTGTTGTCCAGATCCAGCTTGCCCAGTTTGTCGATAGCCGGGTGCGGCAGGCTGGCGAACAGATCGCTCTGGTGCGGCGTCTGTGGCTTGGCCGTTCGCGAAGCGACAGGTGCCTCCTGTGGCAGGCTGGCGGTTTCCAGTCGGCCCAGGTGTTCCCGCGCCCGCTGGATGACCTGGCCGGGAACCCCAGCCAACTGGGCTACCGCCAGCCCGTAGCTCTGGCTCGCCGGGCCTGGCAGCACATGGTGCAGGAAGACGATCCGTTCGTTGTGCTCGGTGGCGTTCAGGTGCACGTTGGCCACCAGCGGCTCGCTTTCCGGCAGTACCGTCAGCTCGAAGTAGTGGGTGGCGAACAGGGTATAGGCGCGCAACTGGGCCAGGCGCTCGGCAGCCGCCCAGGCCAGCGACAGACCGTCGAAGGTGCTGGTTCCGCGACCCACTTCGTCCATCAGCACCAGGCTGCGGTCGGTGGCGTTGTGCAGAATATTGGCGGTTTCGCTCATCTCCACCATGAAGGTGGAGCGTCCGCCGGCCAAGTCATCGCTCGAGCCGATGCGGGTGAAAATGCGGTCTACCAGGGACAGCTCACAGCTGGCCGCTGGAACGAAGCTGCCGATATGCGCCATCAGCACGATCAGCGCGGTCTGGCGCATGTAGGTCGACTTACCGCCCATGTTCGGGCCGGTGATGATCAGCATGCGTGTGCTGTCGTCAAGGCTCAGGTCGTTGGCCACGAAGGGGGTGGTCAGGACCTGTTCGACCACCGGGTGGCGGCCTTGCTCGATGCGCAGGCACGGCTCGTCGACGAAGCTCGGGCAGTTCAGGTCGAGGTTCAGTGCGCGCTCGGCCAGGTTGCTCAGCACATCCACTTCAGCCAGGGCCGCAGCGCTGTCCTGCAAGGGCGCGAGGTGTTCGATCAGGGTTTCCAGCAGCGCTTCATACAGCTGCTTTTCCCGCGCCAGCGCGCGGCTCTTGGCCGACAGCGCCTTGTCTTCGAAGGCTTTGAGCTCCGGGGTGATGAAGCGCTCGGCACCCTTGAGGGTCTGCCTGCGGATGTAATCGCCAGGGGCCTGCTCGGCCTGCTTGCTGGGCAGCTCGATGAAATAGCCGTGTACTCGGTTGTAGCCGACCTTGAGGTTGGCCAGGCCCGTACGGGCTTTCTCTCGTGCCTCCAGATCGATCAGGAACTGACCGGCGTTTTCGCTGATGGCCAGCAGGTCGTCCAGTTCGCTGTCGTAACCCACCTTCAACACGCCACCGTCGCGGATAACCGCCGGTGGGTTATCAATGATTGCCCGCTCCAGCAGGCTTGCCAGCTCAGGGTAGGTGCCGGTGATGGCGGCCAGCCGCGCCAGGTGCGGCGCTTCCAGTTCAGACAAGGCATTTTGCAATTCTGGCAGTGCGCCCAGGGCATCGCGCAGGCGCGCCAGGTCGCGCGGCCGCGCATTGCGCAGGCCGATCCGCGCCAGGATGCGCTCGATGTCGCCGATTTCCTTGAGCTGCGGCTGCAGCTTTTCAAAGCGGAAGCCGTCGAGCAGGCAGCGGATCGACTCTTGCCGAGCCTTGAGTACTTTGGGGTCGCGCAATGGGCGGTTCAGCCAGCGCGACAGCAGGCGGCTGGCCATGGCCGTCTGGCAGCGGTCGATCACCGACTGCAGCGTGTTGTCACGGCCACCTGCCAGGTTGATGTCCAGCTCCAGGTTGCGCCGGCTGGCACCATCGAGAATGACCGTGTCGTCCAGGCGCTCATGGCGCAGGCTGCGCAAGTGCGGCAGGGTGGTGCGCTGGGTTTCCTTGGCGTAGGTCAGCAGGCAGCCGGCAGCACCGATGGCCAGGGTCAGCTTGTCGCAGCCAAAGCCCTTGAGGTCTTTGGTCGCGAACTGCTGGCACAAGCTCTTGCGCGCCGAGTCCCGGTCAAAATCCCACGGCGCCCGGCGCCGAGCGCCGCGGCGTTTCTCTGCCGGCAAGCCCTGCGGCCAGTCGTCCGGAAACAGCAGCTCCACCGGGTTGATGCGCTCGAGCTCGGCGAGCAGGTTTTCCCAGCCCTTGATCTCCTGCACCGAGAAACTGCCGCTGGTGATGTCCAGCACCGCCAGGCCAAACAGCCGTTCATCGCCCAGCAGCGCGGCAATGAGGTTGTCGCGTCGCTCGTCGAGCAACGCTTCGTCGCTGACCGTACCTGGGGTGATGATGCGCACCACCTGGCGTTCCACCGGGCCCTTGCTGGTCGCAGGGTCACCGATCTGCTCGCAGATCACCACCGACTCGCCCAGCTTGACCAGCTTGGCCAGATACCCTTCTACCGAGTGGAAGGGAATGCCGCACATGGGAATCGACTGACCCGCTGACTGCCCACGCGCTGTCAGCGTGATGTCCAGCAATTTGGCGGCCTTCTTCGCATCTTCGTAGAAGATCTCGTAGAAGTCGCCCATGCGATAGAACATCAGCTGGTCCGGGTGCTGATTCTTCAGTCTCCAGTACTGCTGCATCATGGGGGTGTGTGCGGTGAGGTCGGACATTCAAGGGCCTTACAGCGGTGATTCGGTGGGCTTGGATGAAGGTCGCGAATGTTACAGACTTTTCGCGCCGGCTGCAGGGACGTGGCGCTGCTAGATGCGCGCCGGCAGCGACTGCAACCAAGCCCGGTAGCGCTTGTCTGAGCAGGCAGGAGTGATAGGGTAGCCCGATTCCCTTCAGGAGCATTGGCCGTGGATGCCATCACGTTACTGAGCACGCGTCTGGGTGAGCACCTGCAGCGCTTGAAGGCTCAGGTCGCAACCGCCGAATCCTGCACCGGTGGCGGTATCGCCGAGGCGATCACCCGCGTACCTGGCAGTTCTGCATGGTTCGAAGCCGGTTACGTCACCTATTCCAACCAGCAGAAAACCCGTCAGTTGGGCGTACCCGCGGCGTTGTTCGAGCAGGTCGGTGCGGTCAGCCAGGAGGTCGTCGAAGCCATGGTGCGCGGCGCCCAGGCCGCCAGTGGTGCGCGCTTCGCGGTGGCGGTGAGTGGTGTGGCCGGCCCCGGCGGCGGTTCGCCGAGCAAGCCGGTGGGTACGGTGTGGCTGGCCTGGGGCGATGGCGCTCGGGTGCACACTCAACGACACCAGTTCGACGGTGACCGCGACGCTGTGCGCGAGCAGTCGGTGCGTGCAGCGCTAGACGGCTTGTTACAGCTTGGCGTCGAGTAAATCACGGGCGGGGGTATGCGGAACTGCATCCCTGTGAAATAATACTGGCTACTTATACAGTGTATGGCCATCAGGGCCAGTCGATCACGTGAGGATTTCAATGGACGACAACAAGAAGCGCGCCTTGGCTGCGGCCCTGGGTCAAATCGAACGTCAGTTTGGCAAAGGCGCAGTCATGCGCATGGGCGACCATGAGCGTCAGCGTATTCCCGCCATTTCCACCGGCTCGCTGGGCCTGGACATCGCGCTGGGCATCGGCGGCCTGCCAAAGGGCCGTATCGTCGAGATCTACGGTCCGGAGTCGTCGGGTAAAACCACGCTGACCCTGTCGGTCATCGCCGAAGCACAACGCGCTGGCGCCACCTGCGCCTTCGTCGATGCCGAACACGCGCTTGATCCGGAATATGCCGGCAAGCTGGGCGTCAATGTCGACGATCTGCTGGTCTCGCAGCCTGACACCGGTGAGCAGGCGCTGGAAATTACCGACATGCTGGTGCGTTCCAACGCGGTCGATGTGATCATCGTCGACTCCGTGGCGGCACTGGTGCCCAAGGCCGAGATCGAAGGCGAGATGGGCGACATGCACGTGGGTCTGCAAGCGCGCCTGATGTCTCAGGCTCTGCGCAAGATCACCGGTAACATCAAGAACGCCAACTGCCTGGTGATTTTCATCAACCAGATCCGTATGAAGATCGGCGTCATGTTCGGCAGCCCGGAAACCACCACCGGTGGTAACGCGTTGAAGTTCTACGCGTCGGTACGTCTGGACATTCGCCGAACGGGCGCGGTCAAGGAAGGCGACGAGGTCGTGGGCAGTGAAACCCGTGTCAAGGTCGTCAAGAACAAGGTTTCTCCGCCGTTCCGTCAGGCCGAGTTCCAGATTCTCTACGGCAAAGGCATCTACCGGAACGGCGAGATCATCGACCTGGGTGTCTCTCAAGGCCTGGTCGAGAAGTCCGGTGCCTGGTACAGCTACCAGGGCAACAAGATTGGCCAGGGCAAGGCCAACGCTGCCAAGTACCTGGCCGAGAATCCGGCCATCGGCTCGGAAATCGAGAAGCAGATCCGTGACAAACTGCTCAATGTCGGCGCAGTCGCTGAAGCAGGCAAGGCTGCAGCGCAAACCGCGGATGCCAGCGATGTGGCTGATGCCGAGGCAGGTCACTGAGTCAACGTATGACTGTTGTGCTGGACACTCCTGTCGCCGTACGGCGCACCGCCATGGACCTGCTTGCACGCAGAGAGCATGGCCGGGTCGAGCTGACGCGCAAGCTGCGTCAGCGGGGGGCCAGCGATGAGCTGATCGAGCTCGCACTCGATCGGCTCGCCGAAGAGGGGCTTCTCAGCGAAGCCCGTTATTTGGAGAGCTTCATCCGCTACAAGTCCAACGCCGGTTATGGTCCTGCACGCATTCGTGAGGATCTCGGCCAGCGCGGCCTGGACCGAGCCGATGTCGAGCAGGCGTTACGAGAATCTGGGGTGCACTGGTCAGAGAAGCTGCGGGAGGTATGGCAGCGTAAATTCTCTGGGCAACTGCCTGAAGATGCACGTAGCCGCGCCCAGCAAACTCGGTTTCTCGCCTACCGCGGCTTCTCGATGGGAATGATCGGCCGTTTGCTCAACGGCCGTGATCTGGACGACTGAACGTCAGCGGGTTCTCAGTACTTCCTGAGCATCATCCTGTAGGACTGGGGCAGCAGGCTGTTCCCAGTTTTCCGCCGTGTTGACGAAGTCGATCAATGCGCGCAGACGCCCTTGATTGCGACCGCCAAAGGCGAAGGTCAGGCGGGTCAACTCCTGGTACTCCTCTGGCTCATTGGCGATGCGGCTATCAGCCGTCTGGCTGAAGCTGCCACTGAGGCGCAGGTCGGCGAACTGTTCCTCGAGTTCACGCAGTGCGTTGTCACTCAATGGGCGGCGCAGGCGAATCATGAACTCGTGTTGCATCCAGCGACTTGAATGGTAGTTGCTGTAAAACTGCTCGATTTCTTCGACCGCCTCTTCGGCGCTGTACACCAGGCGCATCAGTTTTAGGTCGTCGGGCAGGATGTAGTGGTTGTCTTCCAGTTGGCGTTGCAGGAACGCCAGGCAATCCTTCCAGAACGTACCTTGCGGCGAATCCAGCAGCACTACCGGCACCAAGGGGCTCTTGCCAGTCTGAATCAGGGTCAGCACTTCGAGCGCTTCATCCAGTGTGCCGAAGCCGCCGGGGCAAAGCACCAGGGCATCGGCCTCCTTGACGAAGAACAGCTTGCGGATGAAGAAGAAGTGGAATGGCAACAGTTTGTCCGTGCCGTCGACGGTGGCGTTGGCGTGTTGCTCGAAGGGCAGAGTGATGTTGAAGCCCAGGGCGTGGTCACTGCCTGCCCCTTCATGGGCGGCCGCCATGATCCCGCCCCCGGCGCCGGTGATGACCATCATCTCGGAACGGGCGAGCTCGGCACCCAACTCGCGAGCCAGGCTGTACAGCGGATGCTCCAGCGGCGTACGCGCCGAGCCGAACACGGTCACTTTGCGCCTGCCCTTGTAGCGCTGCAGGCTACGAAACGCCTGGTCCAGCTCGCGCAGGGTCTGCAGGGTGATCTTGGCATTCCAGCGGTCGCGGTCGTCATGGGCCATGCGCAGAATGGTCAGCATCATGTCGCGGTACAGCGGCAGGTTGGGGCTGTCCGGGGCGACCTGCTGCAGCTGCAGGTCGAGGCTGCTCAGGTCGATGCCATTGTCGCGGAAATGGCTGAGCAGGTGGTCATTGGGCTGGTAGGGCATTCAAGGTCTCCTTCTGCAGCGGGCAGTGCGGTGCAAGACGAGTCGCTGGAGCTCACTCGCTCAAGGCCGCGTGCCTTCACGATAAGCGCTCTAGTATGCATGCCGAAGGTTGCTGCGGGGAGGTAAGCGTGTGCCGGCTTGCCTGAGAAAGTGGCCTCTGAGCATCGTCGGACGACGTGCATCGAGCGGATTCAAGGCGCTAGCGCAGTGCAGCGCGCCGGGCGCGCCGCACAAAGGCCGGTGGGCGAAGCAGGCTTACTTCTTGCCGGCCATGCCGCAGCTGGCTGCATTGAAGGCCTGGTCGCCGATCTGGCGGTTGGTCTTGTATTCGCTGAAGCGATAGACCATGACCGCGCCCTTTTTCATCAGTTGGCGATAGCCACTGTTGTTGCAAACGCTGGCGCCCAATTGGTCACGGACTTTTTCCGGGCTCATGGCCATTTCCCGAGCCTGACCCTCACGCACGCTGAGGTGGTTGATCAACGCCCGACCCTCGACCGTGTAGCCTTGGTCGAGGATGTCTTCGTTGATGGCGCGAGGCGTGCCTTTGCTGCTTTCCTTGGCGACCTTCTGCAGCTCCTGGTTGAGCTCGTAGTCCTGCTTGGAGGCAGCCTGGGCAGCCAGGGGCAAGGCGAGCAGCAGGCTCAGGGTCGGGACGATAAAACGCAGCATGGGGTTCTCCTGATTCGATGACTGGTCGGTTGGACCCGTGTGAAAGTAGGGCGTTCCCTGAGCCCGAGCCGCAAAGGGCAAGCAGGGAGGGTAGGTGGCGCTGATTATAGAGGGCGGCGGGCGCAGGCCACACGGCAAATCCATCGGCCTCTGGTAAACTCCGCGGCTTTTCTGCAAGCGAGTGGCTTCCGTGTTCGTTTCTCTATCCTGTCGCGGGCTGCAACCATGAGCCACGCCGTCGCGCGCCTGCGCGCCGAGCGCCTGGCGCGCAGCAACAAGCCCTTCGTCGCCCGCGGTTCGCGGGCCGTGCGCTGCGCGAGCTGCCGGGTCATCGCCAGCCACTGCCTGTGCGCCTTGAGGCCGCAGGTCGAGGCGGGCGCAGGCATGTGCCTGATCATGCATGACACCGAGCCGTTGAAGCCGACCAACACGGGCTGGCTGATCGCCGACCTGATCAAAGATACGTTCGCTTTCGGCTGGCAGCGCAAGGAGGTCGACGCGACATTGCTGGAATTGCTGGCGCAGCCCGATTGGCAGCCATACCTGGTGTTTCCAGGTGAGTTCGTTGCGCAGGAGCGGGTGGTCAGTGAAGTGCTGCCGGCGCCGGGCAAGCGGCCGTTGTTCATTCTGCTGGACGCGACCTGGACCGAGGCGCGCAAGATGTTTCGCAAGAGTCCTTACCTAGACCGGTTTCCGGTACTGAGCCTGCAACCAGAACAGATGTCGCGCTATCGGCTGCGCCGTTCCAAACGCGACGATCATTTCTGTACTGCGGAAGTTGCTGCCATGTGCCTTGAACTGGCTGGCGACCGCCAGGCGGCGCAGGCCCTGGATGCCTACCTGGATGTGTTCAGCCTGCACTATCTCAGCGCCAAGCGGCATCTGCCGCTGGACCTGGACGATGCCGTGCATCGACAGCTCAAGACCTTCCTTTAGTACAAAGGGCATCGTTCACGAATTGATTCATACTAGGCGGGCTGGCGGGCGAGGGGGTTAATTGGCTTGACCACCTGTACCGTGCTCGGCATCCTTGGCGCCGTTTCTGGGCCAGCCTGGCCCTGGCGATGCTTTGCGTCAGATGCCCCCGCCATTCATGCCGTGAGTTGCCCGCCAGGCGACGTGATAGCTGCCCTGCATACCTGGCACAGAACAGGATCAACAGATCGATGGCCACATACGAAGTCCTGATAGCCGATGACCACCCGCTGTTTCGAAGCGCCTTGCGCCAAGCCATTACCCTGGGGCTGGGCGAGGGTGTGCGGATCGTTGAGGTGGCGACCATCGCCGAGCTGGAAACCCGCCTTGCCGAAAAGGCCGATTGGGATCTGGTGCTGCTGGACCTGAACATGCCAGGTGCCTACGGCTTCTCCGGCCTGGTCCTGCTGCGCGGGCAGTATCCGCAGATTCCGGTGGTGATGGTTTCGGCACAGGAGGAAGCCGCGGTAGTGGTGAAGTCCCGCGAGTTCGGCGCCAGTGGTTTCATCCCCAAGTCCAGCCCGCTGGAAACCTTGCAGGATGCGGTGCGCAAAGTGCTCGACGGCGAGGTCTGGTGGCCGCCCCAGGCGTTCGACAAGGTCGATGTCTCGGCAGAAGCCAAGGCTGCCAGCGAAGGCCTGGCGAGCTTGACGCCGCAACAGTTCCGGGTCTTGACCATGGTCTGTGAGGGCCTGTTGAACAAGCAGATCGCCTATGAGTTGAGTGTTTCCGAAGCCACCATCAAGGCCCATGTAACGGCCATCTTCCGCAAGCTCGGCGTGCGTACCCGCACCCAGGCAGCCTTGCTGCTGCAACAATTGGAGTCAGTGGCTGGCAGCTGATTGGCCACCGTTGCACTCCTGACTTTTCTGCCCGCATGGGCGTATATCCATGAAGTGATCGTCATGTCGCCATTCAAGGGCCAGACCGGCCTGAAACGTATTTTCAACGCAGCCAGCTATTCGCTCGACGGCCTGCGCGCGGCCTTCAAAGGTGAGGCCGCATTCCGCCAGTTGGTGCTGCTCAACGTGATTCTGATTCCGCTGGCCTGCTGGTTGTCGGTCAGCCGTGCCGAGCGAGCCGTGCTCATCGCCGTATGCCTGCTGGGGCTGATCGTCGAGTTGCTCAACTCGGCCGTAGAGGCGGCCATCGACCGTATTTCCCTTGATCGTCACCCGTTGTCGAAGAATGCCAAGGACATGGGCAGCGCGGCGCAGTTGGTGGCGCTGAGCATGGTCGCGGTGGTCTGGGGTGTGGTTCTGCTGTAACGCTCAGGCGATGCTGGGCAGCACGATTTCATCGCTGCGCGTCACCCCACGGGTGAAACTGCGGCACAGCTCGAGGAATTCGCGCATTGCTGAAGTCTGGTATTTCTGTTTGTGCCAGATGAAATAGAACTGCCGGCGCAGGTCGAGTTGTGGCGTCTCAAGCGCCACCAGGCTGCCACGACGAAACGCGTCGCGCAGCGCCAGGCGCGAAATACAACCGATGCCCAGGCCTGACTCAACGGCCCGTTTTATGGCTTCGGTGTGTTCCAGTTCGAGCCGTACGTTGAGCGTTGAGCGGTGATGGCGCATGGCCTGATCGAACGTCAGTCGAGTGCCGGAGCCTTGCTCGCGCAAGATCCACGCTTCATTGGCCAGGGCGGGCAATTCAGCTCGGCCGACTCTGGCCAGCGGGTGTTGCGGTGCGCAGAACACCACCAGTTCGTCTTCGACCCATGGCTGGATTTCCAGGTCGGGGTGGATGCAGTCGCCTTCGATCAGGCCCAGATCAATTTCATGGTGCGCCACTTGTTGCACGATATGCGCGGTGTTCTGCACGTGCAATTTGACCTGGCTTTCCGGGTGCTGCTGCATGAAACTGCCGATCAGCAAGGTGGCCAGATAGTTGCCAATGGTCAGTGTGGCGCCCACCGAAAGCGAGCCGAAGCCGGACTTGCCATGCAGCAGGTCTTCGATTTCCTTGGCCTGGTCGAGCAGGGCCACAGCCTGGGGCAGCAGTTGCTGGCCGAGCGCGTTGAGCGACAGGCGTTTGCCGGAGCGGTCGAACAGCTGGCAGCTGGACTGGCGCTCCAGTTCGGTGATGGAGGTGCTGGCGGCCGACTGCGACAGCGCCAGCACACCCGCTGCGCGGGATACACTTTGCTGTTGGGCGACTGCCACGAACACCTGAAGTTGACGAAGAGTAAATCGCATATCGATATAACCGATAACACATATCTTGATAATTCAGTTAACAGATATTCTCTCTGCCAATACACTATCGCGCAACTATGCGCTCAGTCCGCGCTGCGTCTTTTTTCAGGAGCCCCACTCGATGAGCAACATGAACCACGAACGTGTCCTCAGTGTTCACCACTGGAACGACACCCTGTTCAGCTTCAAGTGCACCCGTGACCCGGGTCTGCGCTTCGAGAACGGTCAGTTCGTGATGATCGGCCTGCAACAGCCCAACGGCCGTCCGCTCATGCGAGCCTACTCCATCGCCTCGCCCAACTGGGAAGAGCACCTGGAGTTCTTCAGCATCAAGGTTCCGGATGGTCCGCTGACCTCGCAGCTGCAGCATTTGAAGGAAGGTGACGAAGTCATCATCAGCAAGAAGCCCACCGGCACCCTGGTGCTCGATGACCTGAATCCGGGCAAGCACCTCTACCTGCTGAGCACCGGTACTGGCCTGGCGCCGTTCATGAGCGTCATCCAGGACCCGGAAACCTACGAGCGTTTCGAGAAAGTCATTCTGGTGCACGGCGTGCGTTACGTGAACGAGGTGGCCTACCGCGAGTTCATCACCGAGCACCTGCCGCAGAACGAGTTCTTCGGTGATGCCGTGCGCGAGAAGCTCATCTACTACCCCACCGTGACCCGTGAGCCGTTCGAAAACCAGGGCCGTCTGACCGACCTGATGCGCAGCGGCAAGCTGTTCAGCGACATCGGCCTGCCGCCGATCAACCCGCAGGACGACCGCGCGATGATCTGCGGCAGCCCGAGCATGCTCGATGAAACCAGCCAGGTGCTCGACAGCTTCGGTCTGAAAATCTCGGCCCGTATGCGCGAGCCAGGCGACTACCTGATCGAGCGCGCATTCGTCGAAAAGTAATCGTTGCCGGTATGAAAAAACGCAGACGTTGTCTGCGTTTTTTTTTGCTCTGTGGTCAGCGCTCCAGCGCCACTTCGATCACCCGAATGCTTTCGGGAGTCGGGTATTGCCAGCGCACCTGCACGTCCCAGAACCTGACGCCGTAGACGCGCTCGGCGGGTGGCACCTGGTACGCCGGGCGCGGGTCTTGCGCCAGGCATTGCTCGATCAGCGCCACCAGCGGTTCACCGAGGCGCAGGCCATTGGCGCGGGCCTGCTCCAGCGCAGGCTCCTGCCAGCTCACCTCGATCAGGGCGGGCGCGGCACTGGCCATGCCGTTCACGGCTTCAGGCACGCTGTCGGCATAGGGCACGTAGGGTTTGATGTCGAGCACCGGGGTGCCATCGAGCAAGTCGATGCCAGAGAGCAGCAAGCGCCCAGGCTCGACCCCTTCAAGGCGCACCACTGACTGACCGATACCGTTGGGTCGATGGGTGGCGCGGGTGGCGAACACGCCCACGCTCTTGTTGCCACCCAGGCGCGGTGGACGCACCTTGAGCCGCGGTTTGTCTTCCAGTGCCTGGTGGAACAGGAACAGCAGCCAGACATGACTGACCTGTTCCAGCCCCGCTACCGCTTCGCCGGTATCGAACGGTGGCAGCAGCTCCAACACGCCCCGCGCAGCCGGTGCCAGCTGCGGCTGCCTTGGGATGGCGAACTTCTCTTTGAAGCAGGAGCGGACGATACCCACCGGCGCGACGCTGTGCTGCATATCAGCCGCGCACGCGCTGGGTCAGGCCCTTGAGGAAGTTACGCAGCAACTGATCGCCGCACGGGCGGTAGTTGTCGTGGCCGACCTTGCGGAACAAGGCGCTCAGTTCGGGTTTGGAGACGGGGAAGTTCACCGCCTTGAGCAGCGCATGCATATCGTCTTCCTTGAGCTCGAAGGCAACGCGCAGCTTCTTCAGGACGGTGTTGTTGGTCACCGGCAGTTCCACCGGCTGTGGCGGACGGCTGTCATCGCGGCCGCGACGGTGAATCACCAGACCGTCGAGAAAATGCGCCATCACCTCTTGCGGGCACAGCACGAAGCCGGCTTCGTCCTCCTTCTTGACGTAGTTGGCAATCGCCGCCGGCGACACGCTGAAACCTGCCAGGCCAGCGATCTCGGCCATCTTGGCGTCGTTGGCCTTGAGCAGGTAACGCAGGCTGCGCAGAACATCGTTGTGAGTCATGGGTGAAATGATCCTGTCAGGAGCCGGGCGATGCGGCTCAAAAGCTTAGAAACGTTCAGTGCCGGCCACGTAGCGCCATTGGCCGAGCGGCAACTTGCCCATCGACACACCGCCCAGGCGAATGCGACGCATGCTGACCACCTCCAGCTTCACCGCAGCACACAGCTGCCCGATCAGCCCAGGGTAGGGGTTCTTCAAGGCCAGGCGCAGGTGGTTCTCGTTCTGCCAGCTGGCCTTGGCTTTGGGCAGCTCACGGTCGTTGCGGGTGATGCCGCGGGCCAGGCGCTCGAGGGCGGTGCTCGATGCCTGGCCGCGCACTTCGATGATGTATTCCTGTTCGAGCTTGCGCATGTCGGCTTCGATCTTGCGCGTTACTCGCCAGTCCTGGGTGAACACCTGGAGGCCGCTGGCGCCGTTTTCGAGCGGAGCCACACATGACAGCCGGGTGAAGTGACCATGCAGGGCGCGAACCTGGCCACGTTGCGCTTCGCTGAGGCTGGCCATGGCGATGCTGGTGCGGGCTTCTTCGCTGTCTTGATTGGCGGGCTGATTGAGCAGCAGGGTAACCGGTTCGAGCGGCGCGGCGCGGGCACCTGGGAGCAATTCGACGCGCTGCTCGGCGACCTTGAATTGCGGCTGCTCGATGACTACGCCGTCGACGGTGACCCAGCCACCCTCGATGTACAGCTCGGCATCGCGGCGGGAGCAGCCAAGTTGCTCGATCAGGCGTTTGGAAAGGCGGACGGGTTCAGACATGGGGTGTGTTTCGCAAGACGGATTTGAGCGCCATTGTACCCGCCCTGGCAAGGCCAGGGCGGGGAATCTGCCGTCCGTTGCCACCGATGGACAAACCGTCGCAGCTACTTCGAAGCGCTCAGGCGCAGATGCAGCAGCGGGTACGGCTGTCCCAGCCCGTCGGTCTCGGAGCGCCCGATCACCTCGAAGCCTTGGTGCTGATAGAAGGCCAGGGCTTGCGGGTTCTGCTCGTTGACGTCGAGCCGCTCGGCGCCCAGCACCTCGATCGCGTGCTGCAGCAGGCGCTTGCCGACCCCGCGCCCGCGCTGTTCATCGGCAACGAACAACATGTGCACATCCTGGTTGGCGACACCGACGAAGCCGCAGATGCGCTGGCGTTCGTCCTTGCAGCAGACCAGGGTCACTTCCGGCAGGTACTGCGGCAACAGCTTGTCGCGCAAGACCACCAGGTAGTGCTCGGGCAGAAAATCATGGGTGGCCCGCACCGACGACTCCCAGACGCGGATCAGTTCCGGGTATTCATCGACGCTGGGGGTCAGCAGTTTCAGCGTGGGTTGCATGATAGCTCCTTGCATGAAAGCTCCTTGCATGACATCAGGCGACCCGCGGTAAACGTGGCATTCGCCAGGCAAAAAAATGCCCCGCCCAGCGGCGAGGCAGTTCAGTGACGCGTAGATCAGACAGGCTCGGCCCAGAGGTCGTATTCGTCCGCATCGACCACCCGGCAGCGAACCTTGTCGCCTGGCTTGAAACCATGATCGCCATCGATGAACACGCTGCCATCGATTTCCGGGGCATCGAAGAAGCTGCGGCCCACCGAACCTTGCTCTTCCACTTCGTCGATCAGCACCTCGATTTCCTTGCCGATGCGCAATTGCAGGCGTGCACTGCTGATGGCCTGCTGGTGCGCCATGAAGCGGTCCCAGCGCGCTTGCTTGACGTCGTCCGGCACCTCGGCCAGGCCCAGATCATTGGCCGGTGCGCCTTCGACCGGCGAGTACTGGAAGCAGCCGACGCGATCGAGCTGAGCTTCGGTCAGCCAGTCGAGCAGGTACTGGAAGTCTTCTTCGGTTTCGCCGGGGAAGCCGACGATGAAGGTCGAGCGGATGATCAGCTCGGGGCACTGCTCGCGCCAGTTCTTGATGCGCGCCAGGGTGCGGTCTTCGAAGGCCGGGCGCTTCATCGACTTGAGCACCTTGGGGCTGGCGTGCTGGAACGGGATGTCCAGGTACGGCAGGATCTTGCCGGCGGCCATCAACGGAATCACGTCATCGACGTTCGGGTAGGGGTAGACGTAATGCAGGCGTACCCAGGCGCCGAGGCTGCTCAAGGCTTCGCACAGTTCCAGCATGCGCGTCTTGACCGGGCGGCCATTCCAGAAGTCGGTCTTGTACTTGACGTCCACACCGTAGGCGCTGGTGTCCTGGGAGATCACCAGGATTTCCTTGACCCCGGCCTTGACCAGCCGCTCGGCCTCGCTCAGCACTTCGCCCACCGGACGGCTGACCAGCTTGCCGCGCATCGACGGAATGATGCAGAAGCTGCAACTGTGGTTGCAGCCTTCGGAAATCTTCAGGTAGGCGTAGTGGCGCGGGGTCAGCTTGACGCCCTGCGGCGGCACCAGGTCGATCAACGGGTTGTGGTCGGTACGCGGTGGCACCACCTCGTGCACCGCGTTAACCACCTGCTCGTACTGCTGCGGACCGCTGACCGACAACACGCTAGGGTGCACGTCACGGATATTGCCTTCCTCGACGCCCATGCAGCCGGTGACGATGACCTTGCCGTTTTCCTTGATCGCTTCGCCGATCACTTCCAGCGATTCGGCCTTGGCGCTGTCGATGAAGCCGCAGGTGTTGACCACCACCACGTCGGCGTCCTCGTAAGTCGGCACGACTTCATAGCCTTCCATGCGCAGCTGAGTGAGGATGCGCTCGGAATCGACCAGGGCCTTGGGGCAGCCCAGGGAAACGAAGCCGACCTTGGGCGTGGTGGTCGCGGGGGTGGTGGACATGACTAACCTCGGTATTGAAGACAGGTGCGCCGCTGGCAGCGGGCATTCCCGGCGGGCGCTGAGGCGCCTCTGATCAAAAAGTGCGCAATTCTAGCGGCAGCCGCCGCCCTTGACCAGAAAAAAAGCGTGTCGCCCGACGTGCTGAACAGGCGGCGTTTGCAGGCGTGAAAAGCGTCGTCAAGG
Source organism: Pseudomonas cremoricolorata DSM 17059 = NBRC 16634 (assembly GCF_000425745.1). Taxonomy (GTDB): domain Bacteria; phylum Pseudomonadota; class Gammaproteobacteria; order Pseudomonadales; family Pseudomonadaceae; genus Aquipseudomonas; species Aquipseudomonas cremoricolorata. The sequence goes on from NZ_KE384442.1 coordinate 364,693, forward strand.
CAGATTTGCCGACAGGCTCCAGCAGAAAATCCGTCGACGCTGCGCTATGCTTCGCGGCGTTTCGCCTGGGGCTGGAAAAGTCCTCGGTGCGGCGTGGTCCGGGCGTTGCCTGCCTGGTGCGTAGTCTGTCGGCCGAGTGGTCGAATGCGGGAGTGGTGAATGGTTCAGGCGAGCAGTCACGCCGAGAGCGGGCAGGGGGCGACGCGGTCGATGGGCCTGCTGATCGCCGCGGTCGGGGTGGTCTATGGCGATATCGGTACCAGCCCGTTGTACACCCTCAAGGAAGTGTTTTCCGGGGCCTATGGGGTTCCGCTCAATCACGACGGGGTGCTGGGCATTCTCTCGCTGATTCTGTGGTCGCTGCTGTGGGTGGTGTCGTTCAAGTACGTGATGTTCATCCTGCGCGCCGACAACCAGGGCGAGGGCGGCACCATGGCCCTGACCGCACTGGCGCGCCGCGCCGCGGCGCCGTATCCCCTGCTGCGCAAGGCGATCATCGCCTGTGGCCTGATCGGCGCATCGCTGTTCTATGGCGACAGCATGATCACGCCTGCGGTGTCGGTACTGTCGGCGGTCGAGGGCATGGGCCTGGCGTTCGACGGGATCGACCATTGGGTGGTGCCGATTTCCCTGGTGGTGCTGGTAGCGCTGTTCGTGGTGCAGAAGCACGGCACCGAGAAGATCGGCAAGTTGTTCGGCCCGGTGATGGTGACCTGGTTCGTGGTGCTGGCCGCCCTCGGGGTGCATGGCATCAGCCAGAGCCCGGAAGTGCTCAAGGCCTTCAACCCGGCCTGGGCGGTACGCTTTTTCGTGGTCCATCCGGGTATCGGCGTGGCCGTGCTTGGCGCTGTGGTGCTGGCCCTGACCGGCGCCGAGGCGCTTTACGCCGACATGGGCCATTTCGGGCGCAAGCCGATCGCCCGTGCCTGGTTCGCCCTGGTGCTGCCGGCGCTGGTGCTCAACTACTTTGGCCAGGGGGCGCTGCTGCTGCAAAACCCGGAAGCGGCGCGCAACCCGTTCTACCTGCTGGCGCCCAGCTGGGCGCTGTTGCCGCTGGTGGCGCTGGCCACCCTGGCGACGGTGATCGCCTCGCAGGCGGTGATTTCCGGTGCGTTCTCCCTGACCCGGCAAGCGATTCAGCTGGGTTACATCCCGCGTATGCACATTCAGCACACCTCCAGCGACGAGCAGGGGCAGATCTATATCAGTGCCGTGAACTGGGCGCTGATGGTCGGGGTGGTGCTGCTGGTGCTAGGCTTCGAGTCTTCGAGCGCGCTGGCTGCGGCCTACGGCGTTGCGGTGACCGGCACCATGCTGATGACCACCTTGCTGGTGGCGGTGGTGATGCTGTTGCTGTGGAAGTGGCCGCCGCTGCTGGCGGTGCCGATTCTGCTGGGCTTCTTGCTGGTCGACGGGCTGTTCTTCGCCGCCAACCTGCCCAAGGTCTTGCAGGGCGGGGCATTTCCAGTGCTGGCGGCGATTGTCCTGTTCGCCTTGATGAGCACCTGGAAGCGCGGCAAGCAGATTCTGGTCGAACGCATCGACGAGGCCGCGCTGCCATTGCCGATCTTCATCGCCAGCATCGGCGTGCAACCGCCGCATCGGGTGGAAGGTACTGCGGTCTTTCTCACCGCCCGTCCAGATGCCGTGCCCCATGCGTTGCTGCACAACCTGTTGCACAACCAGGTTTTGCACAAGCAGGTGGTGCTGCTCACGGTAGTCAGTGAGGACCGTCCGCGGGTGCCGACCCATGAGCGTTTCGAGGTTGAGGATTACGGCGATGGCTTCTTCCGCGTGCTGCTGCACTACGGCTTCATGGACGAACCGGACGTGCCCCAAGCATTGACCCTGTGCCCGTTGCAGAATCTGGACTTCAGCCCGATGCGCACCACCTATTTCCTCAGCCGGGAAACGGTGATCGCCTCACGCCTGGAGGGGATGATGCGTTGGCGTAGCAACCTGTTCGCCTTCATGCTGAAAAACGCCAACGGCAATCTGCGCTTCTTCAACCTGCCGCTGAACCGGGTGATCGAGCTGGGTACTCAGGTAGAAATCTGACCCACATTCGGCCAGCGCCCGTCGCAGCGATGCTGCGTGGGCGCTGGCTGAGGTTCAGGGCTGGGTCGCGACGCTCGACTTGCCCTGGCGCACCTCGATGGCATCGATCAGGCGCTTGGCCAGGGCCGGGTAGTTTTCGTCGAAATGGTGCCCGCCGGGCAGCTTCATGCGTTCACCCACGGCGCTGGCCTCGGTGCAGCCGCTCTCGTCGGTTTCCTCGACGCCATAGATGCACACCACTTTGTCTGCCGGCAGCTTGGCCATTTCCGGTCCGGTCGGCGCTTCCTGACCTTCCTTGCCCAACCAGCCCTCGACTTCGATCTCGAAACTGCCGCTGCGGGCGAAGGCCAGCAGGATGACGGCATCGATCCGCTGCTGGTCTTCGCTGGACAGGCGGTTGAAGATGGCCGGCAGCACGTCGGCGCCGAACGAATAGCCGGTCAGCACGAAGCGCTTGGTGCCCCATTTCTGACGATAGTGATGCATCAGTTCAGACAGGTCGGCAGCGCTTTGCTCGGGGGTCTTGTGTTGCCAGTAGTAACGCAGGGTATCGATGCCGACCACCGGGTAACCCAGCTTGGCCATCTCGCCGGCCACGTCGCGGTCCAGATCACGCCAGCCACCATCACCGGAGAGGAACAGCGTGACCGTGTCGGTGGCCTGGCCTGCCGGCACTTCCACCACAGGTATGCTCAGCGCAGTGCCATCCTGGCCGACCAGCACCTGGGTCAGCTGCGACTTCAATACCTGCGGCAGATGGATGTCGTAATCGGCGATGCTGGTTTCGGCATTGGCCTGATCGCGCACGAAGCCCGCGCTGGCGTCGTCCGGGTTGTCGTTCCAGGCCACGTTCCAATGGCCGTGGGCTGCAGATTTGGGCAGCGGTGAGCTGCAGCCGGGCTGCTCCAGAGTGAAGTCGACCGAAATGGCCCGGGCCTTGTCGTCGTTCTGCGTGGCCAGCCAGCGCCAGGCCTGCGCCGCACCTGGGCCGATACCGGCAACCACGGTGGGCGCGCCGGGCAGTTGCGCGATGGCCTGGGTCATCGCCTGTTGCTGCTGGGTGCAGTCGCCGGCAGGCAGAATCACCTGCACCAACTGCGCTTCGCCGGCCTGGCTCAGGTCGAGCAGTTGCTTGTCGCTGAGCGCCTGCTCCTGCGGTACACCGATGGCTACCAGGGCCTTGGCGTGAACGCCAGGGGTGGCGCGCACCGCGCTGCTGCCATCGCTCAAGGTGAGGTGCTCGGCATGGGCTTCGGGAGCCGGACGAGTCCACAGCCAGAACGCCAGGCTCGCCGCCGCAGCGGCCACGGCCAAGGCAATGACCAGGTACAACCAGTAACGTCGAATCATCAGCGTTTCACCAATCCAGTCAGGCCGCCTGCAATCAGGGCAGCGGTATCAGCCAGTGCCACCAGCGGATCGAGTCCGGCGGGCACTGCCATGTAGCGGGGTTCCCAGTCGGGCTGGAACTTGTCCTTGAAGCGTCGCAACCCCTGGAAGTTGTAGAGCTGCTCACCGCGCTGGAACACCATTGAACCCAGGCGCTGGGTCAGCGGTGCACCGCGGCGTGGCTGCAGTCCGGACAGCGGCACCATGCCCAGGCTGAAGCGCCCGTAGTCATGGCTTTTGTAGTGCAGGATCAGGCCGATCATCATGAACTCCATGGTCGACTTGGGCGCGTCGGGATGCGCGCGCATCAGGTCCAGACTGGCCAGTTCGTTGCTGTGGGTTTCCAGCAGGTTGGCGAAGGCCACCGGACGGCCCTGGAAACGGATCAGGGCGATGCGGAAATACTTGAGGTACTCGGCGCTGAAGCGCCCGAGCGAGAAGCCTTTCTCACGCACGTTCTTGCCGCTGAGCCAGGCGTCGGAGATTTCCTTGAGCGCCTCCATCGGCGCCTGACCCGGCTCGTGCACCTCCAGCGTCAGGCCATCACGCCCGCCGCGGTTCCAGGTGTAGCGCAGGTCTTTCATCTCCTTGCCCTTGGCTTCGAGGTCGAAGCGGCGCAGATCGACGCGTGCCTCTTCGCCCAGCTTGATCGCGGTCAGGCCGATGTCCATGTAGAACGGCAGGTTCTCGGCGCGTACCTGGTAGAACACCGGGCGGGCGTGGTGCAGGTCGCACAGGTCACGGAACTGCCAGATCATCTCGGCGCGTTCCTGCGCCGGGCCGATCGGGTCGTACAGCGCCACCAGGCTGCGACCGCGGCGGGCGTACATGAGGAAAGCGTCGTCATCAGGATGGAACAACAACGCCTTGTCGCCGGTGAGCGCCAGGCCGCCATCAGGCTGATCGGAGGCCATCAGGATGTTGCTGGCGCGTTGCAGTTCGGCCTGGTCAGGCAAGTGGATGACCGGGCGCGCGGTGCGCAGCAGCCAGGTCAGCGCGACGATCACCAGCAACACCGCGCTGCCCATGGCCGCCCGCAGCGCCCGCGGGGCATCGGCGTCGAGGGTGAACTGCCACCACAATTGCGAGTTGTAGGGCACGTCCTGATAGGCGAACAGCAACAGCCAGATCGAAGCACCGACCGCGCAGGCGCTGGCCACCAGGTACACCGGTGAGAACGGCAGCTCGAGCAACCGGCTGGGGCGATAGAACGAGCGGCGGAACAACGCCAGCAGGGCGGCGGTGGCGATCAGGATGCAGGCTTCTTCCCAGTCGAAACCTTTGAGCAGCGACAGCAGTGCGCCCATCAGCAGCAGCACGGTGGTCAGCAGCCAGGCCGCCGACAGGCGTCGGCGCAGGCCCTGGGCGAGCAGCAGGCAGAGCACGCCGATCAGGCTGGCGCCGAAGTGCGAAGCGTCGATCAGCCGGTGCGGTACCAGAAAGCCCATGTGCTCCAGGCGGGTGTCGATCTCAGGCGTGGCACCGGAGAACAGCAGCACCACCCCGGACAGAAACACCAGAATCGCCAGTACCGGCGCGGCCAGGCCGGACGCTGCCCGAATCGCGTGCTGGGCGAACAACAAGCGGCGAGCTTCGTTGATCAGCAGCGCCACGCAGGCCAGCAGCAACGGCAGCACGACGTAGATCAGGCGATACAGCAGCAACGCTGCGGCCAGCGGTGCGGCGCCCAGTTGATTGGCGAAGGCGGCCAGCAGGATGGCTTCGAACACACCCACGCCGCCAGGTACATGGCTGAGCACGCCGGCGGCCAGAGCCAGCAGGTAGACCATCAGGAAGGCGCCGAAGGGCGGTGCTTCTGGCAGTAGCAGGTAAAGGACGGTGGCCGCAGCCGCGACATCCAGCGCAGTGATGAGCAACTGCAGCACTGCCAGACGGCCGCTGGGCAGGCGCAAGGTGCGCCGGCCCAGGGCCACCAGCAGATTATCTTTCGACGGTTGCTCGGCCAGGCGGCGGCGATACAGGCCCACCACCAGCACCACGCTGAGCAGCAACACAGCCGTTGCGATGCTGCCCAGCAACACCGGTGAAAGCCGCAGCGCAGCCGACGCCGCGCCCAGGTCACTGAGGGTCGCCAGTGCTGCCAGAGGCGGTAGCGCACCACCGAGCGAAAGGCTGGCGAATACCGTCATCCGCGCCACTTCCGCAGCCCCCAGGCCATGGCGGGCATACAGCCGATAACGCACCGATCCGCCCGAGAGCATCGACAGGCCGATGGCATTGCCGATGGCGAACGCGCTCAAGCCGCCCATCACCAGCGTACGCGCAGGCAGTGCGCAGCCGGCATAGCGTGCAGCTGACCATTCATAACCGAGCAAGATGATGAAGCCCGCCACCGTCGCCAGCAGTGCACCGGTCAGTGCACTGCCGGGCACGCTAAGCATGGCGTCATGCAGCGCGTAGATATCCAGCTCGCTGAGCAGGTGCCGGCAAGCGACCAGGGCCATGGCGAACAACACCAGGGTCAGCGCCAGGCCAAGCGGTTGGCGGTATTTGCTCATGCGCTCCAGCCACGGCAAACGCTGGGCAGCGGCCGGTAGTGCCGCAGTCAGCGGCGTCGGCGATTCTGGGGTAGGGGAGGTCATGAATAGCCTCGTGCTAAGCGCGCGAGTGGGGGGCATGGTGCGGCCAAGTGAAAGTCCCTTTGAAAAAGTATCCAGATACTACTCCGGCTCTAAGTCGGCAGCGTTAAAGATAGTTCATTCATCCAAAGGATGGTGCTGCGTGCTGGTTATGGCCCCGTAAAGCGGCCACAACGAAAAGCCCCGCACTGTCTTGCGACAGGCGGGGCTTGTTCTGACGAATATGGTTGCGGGAGCCGGATTTGAACCGACGACCTTCGGGTTATGAGCCCGACGAGCTACCAGACTGCTCCATCCCGCGTCAGAGGGGCGAATTCTACGGATTCTTGTGCGCTTGTCAAACGCTTTCCTCGCAGATGCTATCAAGTGGTGCTATGGACAGCTGCCTACCCACAAAAGAAAAGGCCACTGCATGTGCAGTGGCCTTTCTATATTTGGTTGCGGGAGCCGGATTTGAACCGACGACCTTCGGGTTATGAGCCCGACGAGCTACCAGACTGCTCCATCCCGCGTCTGTGGGGCGCATTCTACAGGTGTGCGACGCTGTGGCAAGAGTTATTTGCTTGATTTATCAAGACTTTTTCGCCAAGCCAATAAAAAAGGCCACTGCATGTGCAGTGGCCTTTTCTTGAATCTGGTTGCGGGAGCCGGATTTGAACCGACGACCTTCGGGTTATGAGCCCGACGAGCTACCAGGCTGCTCCATCCCGCGCCTGTGAGATCGAATTTTACGGATATCTTTCCCTGTGTCAAGCAATATCGCTTGAAAACTCTTTCTCCGTCAGTCTGTTAGCGATCCTGCCTAACAGTGCCCGGGCGTGCGGGGGCTGCCCAGGCGCGCTTGTGCAGGTGACTGAAGCGCTGGTGTGGCAAATGGCCCCTGAGCTAGTATCTGTATGAATTTACAGTGTCGGTTGTCATCCATGTCTCTGCGCAAGATCATCCACGTCGATTGCGACTGCTTCTATGCAGCCATCGAGATGCGTGACGATCCCAAGCTCGCCGGTCGCCCCATGGCGGTCGGTGGCTCGGCCGATCGGCGTGGGGTGATCGCCACCTGCAACTACGAGGCAAGGGCCTACGGCGTGCGCTCGGCCATGTCGTCCCGGCATGCGCACAAGCTGTGCCCCGATCTGATCATCGTCAAGCCGCGCTTCGGGGCCTATCGCGAGGCATCCCGCGAGATCCAGCAGATTTTCCGCGACTACACCGAGCTCATCGAGCCATTGTCGCTGGACGAAGCCTATCTGGATGTCACCGACAGCCAGTGGTTCGCCGGCAGTGCCACACGCATTGCCGAAGACATCCGCAGGCGCGTCTCGCAGACCTTGCATATCACGGTGTCCGCAGGCGTTGCGCCGAACAAGTTCCTGGCCAAGATCGCCAGTGACTGGCGCAAGCCCAACGGACTGTTCGTGATCACCCCGGGCGAAGTCGAGGCGTTCGTGGCGGCGCTGCCGGTGGCGCGTCTGCACGGGGTCGGCAAGGTAACGGCCGATAAACTCAGCCGCCTGGGCATCGATACCTGTTCGGACTTGCGCGAGTGGACGCGTCTGGCGCTGGTGCGCGAATTCGGCAGTTTCGGCGAGCGGCTTTGGGGGTTGGCGCGGGGAATCGACGACCGCGTCGTGCACAGCGACAGTCGGCGCCAGTCAGTCAGTGTGGAAAATACCTACGACACCGACCTGCCGGACCTTGCCAGCTGCCTGGCGCGCTTGCCTGAACTGCTCGAAAGCCTCAACGAGCGCATCGCGCGCATGGACAGCAGCTACCGGCCGAGCAAGCCGTTCGTCAAAGTCAAGTTCCATGACTTCAGCCAGACCACCCTGGAGCAAGCCAATGCCGGTCGCGACTTGCACAGTTATCAGCAGTTGCTCAGCCAGGCCTTCGCCCGCGGCTCGAAGCCGGTGCGCCTGTTGGGGGTGGGGGTGAGGTTGCAGGACTTGCGCGGTGCCCATGAACAGCTGGATCTGTTCACCGACCTTACATAAGAAAGCGAGGGCTGCATCGCAGCAACCCTGCTTGCAATCTAGCTACTGCGCGCCTGGATCGGCGACCAGGCGACCTGTCTGTTTTGCCAGTGTGCGGACGAATTCGCTCTGCAGTTCAGGATCGTTGCGGGTCAGCTCGATCAGGCTCTGCTCCAGCTCGCTGGCTTCTTCTTCCAGGCCAAGCTCGGAAAGCCGCTTGACCCGGTGTACCCACTGGCCAACGTCATCGTCTTCGAGGTCGTCGAAAATCAGTTCGTGAGCCTCTCGCAGTTTGCCGCGCAGGCCGCTGCTGACCAGCAAGCTGGCATCGCCGCGCACGCCGTTGTCTTCGTCGAATACCTGCAGATGCAAGGTGCCGACCTTATTCAGGTTCTGCTCCGAGAACGGGCTGTCCAGCAGGTTCAGGCGCAGGATGCCTGCACGGTCGGTGGTCAGGGCGTGGGTCGTCCTGCCTGCCTTGACGTCCACCAGGCGCTCGCTCCAGGGCAGGCGGGTGAACTCCTCGCGCTGATCCTTGCGCACCTCGCTGATACCGGCCAGGTTCTGCTGCGCGCGGCCGTTGGACTGCACGTTCATGAACGGATTGACGCCAGCGATGCCGTACTCGAGCCAGTCGTGGGTCACGCTTTCGGGCAGGTTGCCCAAGGCGATCACGTTGACGACGTTGGCCCCGACCCCGGCCACGATGGCCACCGCGCCCAGCGGAATCTCATAGAGTTCGCGCCAGGGTTGGTAGGGCGTGTAGCGGTCATAGCGGCGGGTCACCTCGAACTCGGTGACTTCGAAGCGTTTCTGCTCGCTGACGCGCACCCGTCGCTGAGGCAGTTCCAGCACCTTGGGTTCGCCTACATCGATCTGCAGGCTGTGCTCGAGCAGTTTGCGCTCGACACGTTCCTCGTGTTCGCTGCGCTGCGACATCTGATTGGCGCAGCCGCTGAGCAGCAGCGCACCGCTGAGCGCGGCGCCGCCAACGGCGGCCCGGCTCAGCTTGAAGGTACTTCGCTTGAACATGTTCACTCGAGCATTGGTTATCAGCGGCGGATGCGCGCTTGCAGGAAGGTCAGCACTTCGTTGACGGCCAGCGGTTGGGCATCCTGTTCGGTACGGTGCTTGTACTCCAGGTTGCCTTCGGCCAGCGAGCGATCGCTGATGACGATGCGGTGCGGAATGCCGATCAGCTCCATGTCGGCGAACTTGATGCCGGGGCTGGTCTTCTTGTCGCGGTCGTCGAGCAGAACCTCGAAACCGGCGGCGGTCAGCTCGGCATAGAGCTTGTCGGTGGCTTCGCGAACGGCTTCGGTTTCATAGCGCAGTGGTACCAGGGCGATCTGGAAGGGTGCCAGGGCATCGTTCCAGATGATGCCTTTGTCATCATGGCTCTGTTCGATGGCGGCCGCGACCACTCGCGATACACCGATACCGTAGCAGCCCATGGACAGCACCACCGGCTTGCCGTTTTCACCCAGCACCTGGCACTTGAGCGATTCGCTGTACTTGGTGCCGAGTTGGAAGATATGCCCCACCTCGATGCCACGCTTGATGACCAGAGTGCCCTGGCCATCCGGGCTTGGGTCGCCTTCGACCACGTTGCGCAGGTCAGCTACCTGGGGCACCGGAAGGTCACGCTCCCAGTTGACGCCGAAGTAGTGCTTGTCGTCGATGTTGGCGCCCACGCCAAAATCGCTCATCAGCGCTACCGAACGGTCGATGACGCACTCGAGCGGCAGGTTCAGCGGGCCCAGCGAACCGGCACCGGCACCGATGGCCTGGCGCAGATCGTCTTCGGTGGCCATGACCAGTGGCTCGGCGACTTGCTCGAGCTTGACGGCCTTGATTTCGTTCAGCTCGTGGTCGCCACGGATCACCAGAGCGATCAGCTTGCCTTCTTCGGCGCCGCGCACGATGAGGGTCTTGACCGTCTTCTCGATCGGCAGGCCGTGTTGCTCGACCAGTTGCGCGATGGTCTTGGCGTTCGGCGTGTCGACCAGACGCAGCTCTTCGGTCGGCGCCGGGCGCACGCTTTCACGTGGAATGGCTTCGGCTTTCTCGATGTTGGCCGCGTAATCGGAGCTGTCACTGAAGATGACATCGTCTTCGCCGGAAGAGGCGAGGACGTGGAATTCGTGGGAGTAACTGCCACCGATCGAACCGGTGTCGGCTTGCACGGGGCGGAAATCCAGGCCCAAGCGGGTAAAGACGTTGGTGTACGCCTGGTGCATGCGGTCGTAGGTTTCCTGCAGGGAAGCCTGGTCGGCATGGAAGGAATAGGCATCCTTCATGATGAACTCGCGACCGCGCATCAGGCCGAAGCGCGGACGGATTTCGTCGCGGAATTTGGTCTGGATCTGGTACAGGTTCAGCGGCAACTGCTTGTAGCTGGACAGCTCGTTGCGGGCGAGGTCGGTAATGACCTCTTCGTGGGTCGGGCCCACGCAGAATTCACGGTTGTGGCGGTCTTTGATGCGCAGCAGCTCGGGGCCGTATTGCTCCCAGCGGCCGGACTCCTGCCACAGCTCGGCTGGCTGGATGCTGGGCATCAGCACTTCCAGAGCGCCGGCGGCATTCATTTCCTCGCGCACCACGTTCTCGACCTTGCGCATTACCCGCAGGCCCATCGGCAGCCAGGTGTACAGGCCGGAGGCCAGCTTGCGGATCATGCCGGCACGCAGCATGAGCTGATGGCTGATGACCACCGCGTCGGCAGGGGTTTCTTTCTGGGTGGCGAGCAAATAGTGACTGGTGCGCATGGGGAGCCGTGTCGATTGCCTGAGGGATTGAGATGACCCGCTAGTGTACGGGGTCGAGGGGAAGGCGTACAGGATGCCCCATGGGGGCGGGCTTTGTCAGCCCAAGAAAAAGCCCGGCGAGTGCCGGGCCCTTTCGACTGAACGATGCAAGCGCTGGCTTACAGGATGCTCAGTGGGTACTCGACGATCAGGCGCAGTTCGTCGATCGAAGCCGAACCGTAGTAGACGCCATCGGACGAGCGATAGGTGGCCTGACGGACACGGAAGCTGAGGTCCTTGGCCGGGCCTTCCTGCAGGACATACTTGATGTCCACGTCGCGTTCCCATTCCTTGCCTTTGCTGCTGTCTGCGACGTGAGCGTCGTAGCCATAGACGTAGCGAGTCATGAAGGTCAGGCCTGGAACGCCGAACTGAGCGAAGTTCAGGTCGTAGCGAGCTTGCCAGGATTTCTCGTTCTCGGCGTTGAAGTCCGAGCGTGCCACGGAGTTGGACAGGAAGATGGTGCCGCCACCGTCTACGCCGTAAGCGTAGTCGCCGTCACCTTTGACGCGTTGGTGCGCCAGGGTGAAGGTGTGCGGGCCCACTTTATAGGCTGCCGACAGGCTCATGGCGGTGTTGTTGAGCTTGTCGCCGTCGTAGGCGCGAACTTCGTTGGCGCCTTCGCCGCGGGTGTTGTAGATGTTGAAGTCGAACACCAGGCCCTGGTCGTCGGAGATCGGCAGTGCCCAGTTCAGGTTGCCGTACCATTTACGCCAGTAGTCTTCGACCTTGGAGTAGTAGACGCTGGCGCTGAGTGCGTCGTTGATGGCATAGGTGCCACCGAGGACGTCGGCTTCTTTCAGGTTCAGGCTGTCGTGACCAGTGCGGTTTTGCGCGTTCAGGCCGGTGAAGCGACCTGCGTGCAGGGTCAGGCCCTTGATTTCGCTGCTGGTGATCAATGCGCCTTCAGCGACTTCAGGCAGCAGGCGGCTGTCGTCGGTAGCGAAGACCGGCAGTGCGGTGAACTGGTTGCCGACTTTCAGTACGGTGTCGGATACGCGGAACTTGATGGCAGCGCCGCCCTCGGAGAACTCATCCTGCGAACGTCCGTCGGAGCCGGTAGGGAACTGGCCAGTGCCTGCGCGGCCCTTGCCGCTGTCCAGTTTCAGGCCAAGCATGCCGATGGCATCGACGCCGACACCGATGGTACCTTGGGTGAAGCCCGACTCGTAGGTGCCAAGGAAGCCCAGGCCGGTTTCTTCAACGCGGCTTTTGCCGGAATCGTTGTTCCGGAAGTCGCGGCTGAAATACAGCATGCGGGTCTTGACGTTGAGCTTGCTGTCTTCGATGAAACCCTTGGATTCGTCTTGGGCAGAGGCGAACGCCATCTGCGAGGTCCCCGCCGAAACGGCCAGGGCGATCATGCTCCACTTCATCACGCGCATCGTGATTTGCTCCTTTGGTTTTAGGAAGAGTACCGCTGCACCCGGGTTTTTAGTTATTGGGGCAGCTCTTTCTTGTTATGTCGGCGTGGAGGTATAGCACGCCGACTTGTACTTGGCGATACGGCTAAATCAACCTTTTTGTAGCTGAATTCGGTTGTCGCTCACGGTGTTGCGGTACTGCAAATCGCCGCGACTTTTCGCGGTGCAAAACTGACATTGAGACTTGTGGTGGTGACGCATTCAATGCCTGCAGCGACGTCACACCTCACCCCCACGAATCAGCCGACGCGTTGCCCCGATGTTCGAAGCAGCAACCTGGGCAGTCTGGTTTCAAGGCAATGCAACAAGCGTGCTCATTTTCACGTTTTGTTGATGTATTTTTCACATCTGCCCGGCAGGAGGGCCGTAAGCGCCGTGGTTACTGGTGTCGCGCGGTCTTCTGGTGTACCAGGATTTCCCCGCACGGCCGTCGGGCACGTGCCTTGGAAAGTCAGTGTGTTACCTGTGGTTATTGAAGTTGAGTAGTTTGTGCTCCGTCATCGCCAAGCGGTGACTCTCGGCGCGCCATCGTGGTGCGAAAAGTAGCGCTGTGTTACTGGCACGTGATCATCGGCACGTTTTCGTGCGCTCGCAGGGTGCGCAGGTCGACTGCGCGATGTTTAGGCGATGCCATCGCGCAGTCGTCGCGGTATCCTTCGCGCTTCATCACCCCGCGTGGCGGGCATCATTGAGGAGAGTGCCGTGTTTGTCATGGATTCGCGCCTGCAGCAGGATTCCATCGAGCTGGGTCGGCTCACGCTGTGCAGCGTCTTGCTGAGCAAGGACGCTAACTACCCCTGGTTCATTCTGGTGCCGCAGCGCGCCGAGGTCAGCGAGATCTTCGATCTTGACGAAGCTGATCAGCAGCAGCTCTGGGCCGAGACCAAATACCTGGCCGAAGCACTCAAGCGCGCCTACGGCGCTGACAAGATGAACGTCGCGACCCTGGGTAACGTCGTCAGCCAGTTGCACATGCACGTCATCGTGCGCATGCGTGATGACGCTGCCTGGCCTGCGCCGGTGTGGGGCCGTGTTCCGGCCAAGGCCTATGAAGCCGAGGAGCTGGCGCAGGTGCGCGCGCGCTTGCGCGAAGCGCTGGGCAGTCAGTTCACCGAGGTTGCCCATGACGCTTGAAACGCAGTTGGTCGAGCTCGAAAGCCGTCAGGCGTTTCAGGACGACACGCTGCAATCGCTCAATGAAGTGGTGTTCGAGCAGGGTCGGCAGATCGAGCGCCTGCAAGCGCAGATGCTGCAGTTGCTCAAGCGCTATGACGAGTTGGTAGGGCAGGTGGGCGGTGAGGAAGATGAGGCGCCGCCGCCTCATTATTGAGCAAGGTAGTGAAAGGGCGCAGATCACGAATGCTCTGCGCCCAGCCTGATACTGCCGGTCAGCGCCGGTTGATGGCGACCACGTCTTCAGCCTGCAGGCCTTTGTCGCGGTGCATCACCGAGAACTCCACGCGCTGGCCCTCGACCAGTACCCGGTGGCCTTCGCCGCGGATCGCACGGAAGTGCACGAAGATGTCATCGCCCGAATCGCGGGAAATGAAGCCAAAGCCCTTGGACGTGTTGAACCACTTCACCGTGCCAGTATCGCGAGTGCTGTCGGCGCTGGCCGCCGACTGAGGGTGGTGTGAGGTGCGTGGGGTGCGGGCCAATGCTGCTGCCAGGTGCACGACCACCGCCAGGGCGGCGCACAGCAAGGCGGGCAGGGTGCCCAGGTCTGGGCGGGCAAGCAAGGTAACGGTCTGCAGGATCACTGCAATCACCAGCAGGGCGCTGGCTAGACGTTGCAGCTGTTGCCGCCCTGCGCGGTAGTACAGCGGCACGACCGGGGCGAGGAGCAGGTTGAGCAGGCCCAGCAGGGCCAGGTAGACGGCTTCGGGAAGTTGCAGGAAGGGAATCGCCTCGGTTCTGAGGCTTGGGATCGAGGCGAGTAGCAAAGCTGCAACGCCCGTCACCAGATGGACGATCTTGAACATGGGTTGGCTCACATAGATAAGGTCAATCACAGGAAGAGCTGGTGACGCGGTGCGCAGGTGTAGGCGCGATCACGTGACGGTCCAGCCTATGCACCCGGCATTTACAGTCCGCACGGGTGACACGCTGCCTATTTAACAGTAAAGGCGCAGGCTTCTCAAACCAGCCAGGCCGACTCACCGCATGCGTTGCGCAGCCCGGCACGGCCGTGCAAGTCTTGATACAGTGTGCGTCGCCTGCTTGATCATCAAGCTTTCATGCAAAAGGGGAGATTCATGGCAATTGATATCGGCATCAGTGAAGAAGATCGCAAGTCCATCGTCGATGGTCTGTCGCGTCTGCTGTCCGACACCTACGTGCTGTACCTGAAAACCCATAATTTCCACTGGAACGTCACAGGGCCGGCTTTCCGTACCCTGCACCTGATGTTCGAGGAGCAATACAACGAACTGGCCCTGGCGGTCGACGCGATCGCCGAGCGCATCCGCGCGCTGGGCTTCCCGGCGCCGGGTTCCTACGCGTTCTACGCTCGCCATTCCTCGATCAACGAAGAAGAGGGCGTACCTTCAGCTGACGAGATGATTCGCCAGTTGGTGCAAGGCCAGGAGGCCGTCACGCGCACCGCGCGTAGCGTCTTCCCGGTGGTCGAGAAAGTCAGCGACGAGCCGACTGCCGACCTGCTCACCCAGCGTATGCAGGTTCACGAGAAAACCGCCTGGATGCTGCGCGCGCTGCTCGAAGGCAAGTAATTCCAGATAGCACTGCAAGTGCCCGGCCTGAGCGATCAGGTCGGGCACTGTCGTATCTGGCGCAAGCGCTTCCCGCTGCATTGCCAGACGGCTTGAAGGCCTCATGGAGGGACGCCCGCGTTTGCCGCGGGCTTCTTGACTATGGAGGTAGGCGATGGAGGCAAGGGTTGGAATCCCCCGTCCGGCAGCGTTGCAGCGCAATTGGCCTGGCAAGCAGTGCATCGATCCGTTCACCACGGATTTCGACATGCAGCGTGCCTGTCCGGTCTCACGCTCGGTAAGACTCAACGGCTTTTCCACCTGCTTGAGGCTGGAACGTGTGTATTGGCATATCCTTGAGCGGATCGCCGAGGCCAACCGCTGCTCGGTCAGCGCGGTACTCTCGTATCTGGACCGTGAGGTGCATTTGCGCCACGGTGGCGTGCGCAACTTCAGCGGGCTGGTGCGCGTGGTGTGCGTGGCCTGGTTGCTGGACCCACCCAATACACCTTGATCGGCGGGCTGCACTGCTCTCTCTAACCATATATAATCGCGGTTTTTGGCTGCTTCGGCAGCCGGCGTTGTGGTTGACGAGAGACATCGATGCCCCTTTATGACTATCAATGCGCCGCCTGCGGTCATCGACTGGAGGCGCTGCAGAAAATCAGCGCAGCGCCACTGACCGACTGCCCGGTCTGCCAGGCGCCCGAACTCAAGAAGCAACTGTCGGTACCGGGTTTCCGCCTGGGCGGAGCCGGTTGGTACGAAACCGACTTCAAGACCGGGGCGAAGAAGAATCTTGCCAGCGGCGACACGTCCGACTGAGCTCAATTGGCAGTGACCTGGTCTCGCAGTACCGGCCTTCGGCCTGAGACCTCACCGAATACACGATCACGAGAAGCGAACCACCATCATGATGCGCAGCCACTATTGCGGCCTACTGAACGAGAGCCTGGACGGCCAGGAAGTCACCCTTTGCGGCTGGGTCCATCGTCGCCGCGACCACGGCGGGGTGATCTTCCTCGATATCCGTGACCGTGAAGGCCTGGCCCAGGTCGTCTTCGACCCTGATCGCGCCGATACCTTCGCCGCAGCCGACCGCGTTCGCAGCGAATACGTCGTGCAGATCACCGGCAAGGTGCGCCTGCGTCCGGCCGGCGCCGTCAACGCCAACATGACCTCCGGTGCCATCGAGGTGCTGGGTTATGAACTGAAGGTGTTGAACGAGGCGGAAACCCCGCCGTTCCCGCTCAACGAATACTCCGACGTGGGCGAAGAAACTCGCCTGCGCTATCGCTTCATCGATCTGCGTCGCCCCGAGATGGCGGAAAAGCTGCGCCTGCGTTCGCGTATCACCACCAGCATCCGCCGCTTCCTCGACGACAACGGCTTCCTCGACGTCGAAACGCCGATCCTGACCCGCGCAACGCCGGAAGGCGCTCGCGACTATCTGGTGCCGAGCCGCACCCACGCCGGCAGCTTCTTCGCATTGCCGCAGTCGCCGCAGTTGTTCAAGCAACTGCTGATGGTCGCCGGCTTCGACCGCTACTACCAGATCGCCAAGTGCTTCCGTGACGAAGACCTGCGTGCTGACCGCCAGCCGGAATTCACCCAGATCGACATCGAGACCAGCTTCCTCGGCGAAGACGAGATCATGGGCCTCACCGAGAGCATGATCCGCAAGCTGTTCAAGGAAGTGCTCGACCTGGAGTTCGGCGAATTCCCGCACATGACCTTCGAAGAGGCCATGCGTCGTTACGGTTCCGACAAGCCTGACCTGCGTAACCCGCTGGAACTGGTGGATGTCGCCGACCAGCTCAAGGACGTCGACTTCAAGGTCTTCGCGGGCCCGGCCAACGATCCCAAGTGCCGTGTCACGGCCCTGCGCGTGCCTGGCGGCGCGGCCATGCCACGCAGCAAGATCGACGAGTACACCAAGTTCGTCGGCATCTACGGTGCCCGTGGCCTGGCGTACATCAAGGTCAACGAGCGTGCCAAGGGCGTCGAAGGCCTGCAGTCGCCAATCGTCAAGAACATCCCTGAGGCCAACCTCAACGTGATCCTCGATCGCGTCGGTGCGGTCGATGGCGACATCGTGTTCTTCGGCGCCGACAAGTTCAAAGTGGTCAGCGAGGCCCTGGGCGCACTGCGTATTCGCCTGGGTCACGATTTCGAGCTGCTGACCTGCGAATGGGCGCCGATGTGGGTGGTCGACTTCCCGATGTTCGAAGAGAACGAAGACGGCAGCTTCACCGCGCTGCACCACCCGTTCACCGCGCCCAAGTGCTCGCCAGAGGAGCTCGAAGCCAACCCTGCCGGCGCACTGTCGCGCGCCTACGACATGGTCCTGAACGGCACCGAACTGGGCGGCGGCTCGATTCGTATCCACCGCAAGGAAATGCAACAGGCGGTGTTCCGTCTGCTGGGTATCGAGGCGGCCGAACAGGAAGAGAAATTCGGCTTCCTGCTCGACGCCCTGAAGTTCGGCGCACCGCCGCATGGCGGCCTGGCGTTCGGTCTTGATCGTCTGGTGATGCTGATGACCGGCGCTCAGTCGATCCGCGAAGTGATCGCCTTCCCGAAAACCCAGAGCGCCGCGTGTGTCATGACCCAGGCGCCTGGGTTGGTGGACGCCAAGGCCCTGCGTGAATTGCACATCCGTCTGCGTGAGCAGACCAAAGTCGAGTAAGCGTGGCGACAGGGGCGCGTGCCTGGCAGGCGCTCCGTGCAATCTCGCAGGTTTCCCGTACCGCCCCGTCAAGGGGCGGGACTGTTTCTGTATGAAGGATTTGGAGTCGTTATGGCTGGTCATTCCAAGTGGGCGAACATCAAGCACCGCAAAGAGCGCCAGGATGCCAAGAGAGGCAAGGTCTTCACCAAGTGGATTCGTGAGCTGACCGTCGCGGCCAAGCAAGGCGGCGGCGATCCGGCCTCCAACCCGCGCTTGCGCCTGGCGCTGGACAAGGCGCTGGGCGCGAACATGAGCCGCGACATCATCGACCGCGCGGTTGCTCGCGGTGCCGGAACCAACGAAAGCGACAACGTCGAAGAGCTCAGCTACGAAGGCTACGGCCCTGGCGGCGTGGCGATCATGGTCGAAGCCATGACCGACAACCGCAACCGTACCGCCGCCGCCGTGCGCCACGCGTTTTCCAAATGTGGCGGCAACCTGGGCACCGACGGCTCGGTGGCCTACCTGTTCGAGCGCAAGGGCCAGATCAGCTTCGCAGCAGGCGTCGATGAAGATGCGCTGATGGAAGCGGCCATGGAGGCCGATGCCGACGACGTGGTCGCCAACGACGACGGCTCGTTCGATGTCTTCGCTTCGTTCAACAGCTTTTACGCCGTGCGCAACACCCTGGAAGAAGCAGGCTTCAAGGCCGCCGACGCGGAAATCGTCATGCTGCCGACCACCAGCGCCGAGCTGGACCAGGACGGCGCGGAAAAAGTCCTCAAGCTGATCGACATGCTCGAAGACCTCGACGACGTGCAGAACGTCTATTCCAACGCGCAGATCTCCGATGAGGTCATGGCGCAGCTAGGCTGATCCCACTGCCAGATGCGGTGTATGCCCAGCGCCTCGGTCGGCGCCGGTCACTGCAACGCCTCTGGCAGCCTTTACCTTTGCCTGGCGCACCCTCGCGCCGATCTCGCATTGCAGGCGCTATGACTCTGATTCTTGGTATCGACCCCGGCTCGCGGATTACCGGCTACGGTGTGGTCCTCCAGACCGCGCGTGGCTGCGAATACGTAGCCTCGGGGTGCATTCGCACAGGCTCTGGTGAATTGCCTGAGCGACTGCAGGTTGTGTTTCGCAGTGTCAGCGAGGTAATTCGCCAACACGGGCCGGTGACCATGGGCATCGAACGGGTGTTCATGGCGCGCAACCCCGACTCGGCGCTCAAGCTCGGGCAGGCCAGGGGGGCGGCGATCGTCGCCGCCGCTGAAGCGGGGCTGGAAGTGGCTGAATACAGTCCGACACAAATCAAGCAGGCGGTGGCCGGCACCGGAGGCGCCAACAAGGAACAGGTGCAGTTGATGGTCATGCACCTGCTCAAGCTGACCCAGAAGCCACAGATCGACGCTTCCGATGCGCTGGCCATCGCGCTTTGCCACGCCCATACCCGCTCCAGCCTGGTACCCCATGGCCTGAGTACGGCGCGGCGGCGCGGCGGGCGCTTGCGCCTGTAATGGCTTAATGCGCTGATACATATTTTGTGTCCAGGGAACGCTTACCCTGGGCATTTGCTGATAGGGTGAGGCGTCGCACAGTCGCCCCCACGATTGAAGGAATGACACGTGATTGGACGTTTGCGCGGCACCTTGGCGGAAAAGCAGCCGCCGCACCTGATTATCGACGTCAATGGCCTGGGCTATGAGCTGGAGGTGCCGATGACCACGCTCTATCGACTGCCCAAGCTCGGCGAAACCGTAACGCTGCACACCCACCAGGTGGTGCGTGAAGATGCTCACCTGCTGTACGGCTTTTTCGAAAAGCGCGAGCGCGAGCTGTTCCGCGAGCTGGTCCGCCTCAATGGCGTCGGGCCGAAGCTGGCCTTGGCGTTGATGTCCGGGCTCGAAGTGGATGAACTGGTTCGCTGCGTGCAGGCACAGGATGCGTCGGTGCTGGTGCGGGTGCCTGGGGTCGGCAAGAAAACCGCCGAGCGTCTGCTGGTCGAACTCAAGGACCGTTTCAAGGCCTGGGAAACCTCGCCGGCCATGTTCACGCTGGTCTCCGACGGGCCATTGCCGGCAGCAGCCGACTCTAGCGCCGAGGCCGACGCGGTCAGCGCGCTGGTCTCGCTGGGCTACAAACCTCAGGAAGCGAGCAAGGCCATCGCTGCCATCAAGGACAAATCCGGCCTGAGCAGCGAAGAGCTGATTCGCCGTAGCCTCAAGGGGATGATCGTCAAGTGATCGAAGCCGACCGACTCATCGCCGCCAGTGGCCGCGACCGCGAAGAGGTGCAGGATCGAGCGATCCGTCCGCTGCGGCTGGACGACTACATCGGCCAGCCCGTGGTGCGCGACCAGATGGGGCTGTTCATTCAGGCAGCGCGAGGGCGCAACGAGTCACTCGATCACACCTTGATCTTCGGTCCTCCGGGGCTGGGCAAGACCACCCTGGCCAACATCATCGCCAACGAGATGGGTGTATCGGTAAAGAGCACTTCGGGGCCTATCCTCGAGCGGCCGGGCGACCTGGCGGCAATGCTCACCAACCTCGAACCCCACGATGTACTGTTCATCGATGAGATCCACCGGCTTTCACCGGTGGTCGAGGAGGTGCTGTATCCGGCCATGGAAGACTTCCAGCTCGACATCATGATCGGCGAAGGCCCTGCGGCACGCTCGATCAAGCTCGATCTGCCACCGTTCACCCTGGTCGGCGCCACCACCCGTGCCGGCATGCTGACCAACCCACTGCGCGACCGCTTCGGTATCGTTCAGCGCCTGGAGTTCTACGGCAACAAAGACCTCACCACGATCGTCAGCCGTTCGGCCGGCATCCTCGGGCTGCCGATCGACACCGAGGGCGCCTTCGAAATCGCCCGCCGCGCCCGCGGTACGCCGCGCATCGCCAACCGCCTGTTACGGCGGGTACGCGACTTCGCCCAGGTGCGCGGCAAAGGCCATATCACCAAGGCTATCGCCGACATGGCGCTGAACCTGCTGGATGTCGACGAGCGTGGTTTCGACCATTCCGACCGGCGCCTGCTGCTGACCATGATCGAGAAGTTCGACGGGGGTCCGGTCGGGGTCGACAACCTGGCCGCAGCGATCAGCGAAGAGCGTCACACCATCGAAGATGTGTTGGAGCCGTACCTGATCCAGCAGGGCTACATCATGCGTACACCGCGCGGTCGGGTCGTGACCCGTCACGCCTACCTGCACTTTGGTCTGAACATTCCCGGGCGCTTCGCCGAGGGGGGAGAGTTTTCCGATCCTGAAGACCAATGACTGATCAAAACGCTTTTTTCGTGGTCCTACCGCTGGCAGTGCGAGGCGGGGCTGGCAATCCGACATGATCGGCGAAAAAACAGTTGTCTCGCCGGATTGGCAAGCTGAGGAGTAAGCACTAGAGTATGCGCGCGCAAAATGAGCTGACACCGTTCGCACACCGCTGTCGCGTCTATTACGAAGATACTGATGCCGGCGGAGTGGTGTATTACGTCAATTACCTCAAGTTCATGGAGCGTGCGCGCACCGAGCGGCTGCGTCATCTTGGTTTTTCCCAATCACAACTGGCAGAACAGGATCTTCTGTTCGTGGTCCATTCGAGCGAGGCGCGCTATCTTGCGCCGGCGCGACTGGACGACGAATTGCGGGTAACTGCGCACGTGTCGGAGCTAGGCCGGGCCAGTCTGCGTTTCACTCAGCAGGTGTGGCGTGAGTCAGATCAGACGCTGCTGTGCGAAGGGCAATTTCTGATAGCGGCCGTGCGCGCCGAAACTTTCAAACCCCGGGCCATCCCCCCAGTGCTGCGTGATGCCTTTGTGGCAGACGTCTCGGGTAATCAATCGAACGCAGGAGAATAAGCGTGGAAGCAAACGTCGTCGACCATACCTCCATGTGGAGCCTGGTCGCCAATGCCAGTGTCGTGGTGCAGCTGGTCATGCTGACCCTGGTGGCCGCCTCGGTGACCTCGTGGATCATGATTTTCCAGCGCAGCAACATGCTGCGCGCCGGTCGTCGTGCGCTGGACGCGTTCGAAGAGCGCTTCTGGTCTGGCATCGACCTGTCCAAGCTGTACCGTCAGGCTGGCAGCAATCCTGACCCGGATTCGGGTGTCGAGCAGGTATTCCGCGCCGGCTTCAAGGAGTTTTCCCGTCTGCGCCAGCAGCCAGGCGTCGATCCCGATGCGGTCATGGAAGGTGTAGGCCGGGCCATGCGTGTGGCCATCTCCCGTGAAGAAGAAAAGCTCGAACAAGGCCTGCCGTTCCTGGCTACCGTCGGCTCCACCAGTCCCTACATCGGCCTGTTCGGTACCGTCTGGGGCATCATGAACTCGTTCCGCGGTCTGGCCAGCGCCCAGCAGGCGACCCTCGCCACCGTGGCGCCGGGTATCGCCGAAGCCCTGATCGCCACGGCGATCGGTCTGTTCGCAGCCATTCCAGCGGTCATCGCCTACAACCGTTTCGCTGCGCGCAGCGAGACGCTGATCGGTCGTTACTACACGTTCGCCGACGAGTTCCAGGCCATCCTGCACCGCAAAGTACACACCAGCGAAGAGTAATCAGGTAGAAACCCATGGCCCGAGTTCGCCACAAACGCAAGCCGGTCGCCGAGATGAATGTGGTGCCCTACATCGATGTGATGCTGGTGCTGCTGGTCATCTTCATGGTGACTGCCCCCATGCTCAACCAGGGCGTGAAGGTAGACCTGCCGAAAGTATCCAGTGAGGCTCTGCCTCAGGACAACAACGTGCAGATCCTGACCATCTCGATCAAGGCCGACAAGACCTACTACTGGAACCTTGGCAGCGAGGTCGACACCGACAAGCAGATGGATCGGGCGATGACCCTGCCCGACATGACCAATGCCGTGACCAAGATCATTGCCGCCGGCCGTGATCAGGGCAAGCAGACGCAGGTGTTCATCCGTGGCGACAAGGCCGTTGACTATGGCTCGGTAATGGGTGCCATGGGCGGGCTGCAGAAAGCCGGTGTCGGTAACGTTGGCTTGATTACCGAGGCCCCCTGATGCAGCAGCGAGAGCCCTCCGCCTCGGAAAGCTACTTCTGGCCCAGCGTCTGGGCCATTGGTCTGCACGTGCTGGTGTTCGGCATGCTGTTCGTCAGCTTTGCCATGACGCCTGAATTGCCGCCGTCCAAACCCATCGTTCAGGCTACGCTCTATCAGCTCAAGTCCAAGAGCCAGGCCACCACTCAGACCAATCAGAAGATTGCCGGGGAGGCCAAGAAGACTGCCTCGCGCCAGACCGAGGTCGAGCAGCTCGAGCAGAAGAAGGTCGAGCAGGAGGCCGTGAAGGCCGCGGAACAAAAGAAAGCCGACGCTGCTCAAAAAGCCGAAGAAGCCGCCAAGGCTGCTGAAGCGAAGAAGGCCGAAGAGGCTGCCAAGGCCGCCGAGGCCAAGAAAGCGGCCGAGGCCAAGAAGGCCGATGACGCCAAGAAGGCCGACGAGGCGAAGAAGGCCGCGGAAAAACAGCAGGCCGACATCGCCAAGAAAAAGGCTGAGGAAGAGGCCAAGAAAAAAGCCGAAGAGGAGGCCAAGAAACAGGCCGCCGAAGAGGCGAAGAAGAAGGCTGCAGAGGACGCCAAGAAACAGGCGGCCGAAGACGCCAAGAAGAAAGCTGCAGAGGACGCCAAGAAGAAAGCGGCGGCCGAAGACGCGAAGAAAAAAGCAGCTGAAGAGGCCAAGAAAAAGGCCGCTGCAGATGCGCAGAAGAAAAAGGCCCAGGACGCGGCACGCAAGTCGGCTGAAGAAAAGAAGGCGCAGGCTCTGGCCGAGCTGCTGTCCGATAACACCGAGCGCCAGCAGGCTCTGGCTGACGAGCAGGGTGATCAGGTTGCAGGTGATTTCGACGATCTGATTCGTATGCGAGCGGCAGAAGGGTGGGCTCGACCACCGTCGGCGCGCAAAGGCATGACGGTCGTTCTGCAGATCAACATGCTGCCTGATGGTACGGTAACCGGCGTCAAGGTGTTGAAGTCCAGCGGCGATGGTCCGTTCGACAGCTCTGCCGTGGCGGCCGTCAAGAACATTGGTCGTCTGACCGAAATGCAAGGCTTGAAGCCGAACGAGTTCAACCCGTATCGGTCATTCAAGATGACATTTACACCTGAGGATCTTGCGTTGTGATTAAACGTCTGAGAGGACTGCTTGTCTTGCTCTGCTGCGTAGCAGGCATGGCAGTGGCAGATGAAAAGAACATCCTGGTCACCAGCGGTAGCGACCGGGCCACTCCTATCGCAGTCGTGCCGTTCGGTCTGCAGGGCGGCAGCGTGTTGCCTGAAGACATGGCCGAGATCATCGGCAATGACCTGCGCAACTCGGGCTACTACGCGCCGATTCCACGGCAGAACATGATCAGCCAGCCGAGCCAGGCAAGCGAAGTCATTTTCCGTGACTGGAAAGCGCTCGGTGCACAGTACGTCATGGTCGGCAGCATCACCCCGTCGGGTGGTCGTCTGCAGGTCCAGTACGCGCTGTTCAACGTCGCCACCGAGCAGCAGGTCATGACCGGCAGCGTCTCCGGCACCGTCGATCAGCTGCGCGACATGTCGCACTACATTGCCGACCAGTCGTTCGAAAAGCTCACCGGCATCAAGGGTGCGTTCTCTACCCGCATGCTGTACGTGACCGCCGAACGCTTCTCGGCCAACAACACCCGCTACACCCTGCAACGTTCGGACTACGACGGTGCCCGCGCAGTGACCCTGCTGCAGTCGCGTGAACCGATCCTGTCGCCGCGTTTCGCGCCCGATGGCAAGCGCATCGCCTATGTCTCGTTCGAGCAGAAGCGTCCGCGCATCTTCGTTCAGCACATCGACACCGGCCGCCGCGAGCAGATCACCAACTTCGAAGGCCTCAATGGTGCTCCGGCCTGGTCGCCTGATGGTTCGCGCCTGGCGTTCGTGCTGTCCAAGGACGGTAACCCGGACATCTACGTGATGAACATGGGTTCGCGTCAGATCAGCCGTGTCACCGCAGGTCCTGGCATCAATACCGAACCGTTCTGGGGCAAGGATGGCAACACCATCTACTTCACCTCCGACCGTGGTGGCAAACCGCAGATCTACAAGAGTTCGGTTTCCGGTGGTGGCGCCGAGCGTGTCACTTTCGTGGGTAACTACAACGCCAACCCGAAACTTTCCGCCGATGAAAAAACCCTGGTAATGATCCATCGCCAGCAAGGTTTCACCAACTTCAAGGTGGCGGCACAAGACTTGCAGCGCGGAAGTGTAAAGATTCTCTCCGAGACCAGTCTTGATGAGTCGCCTACTGTTGCGCCCAACGGCACCATGCTAATCTACGCCACCCGCCAGCAGGGCCGGGGAGTCTTGATGCTCGTGTCCCTAAACGGACGCACGAGGCTCCCGCTTCCTACCGCTCAAGGCGAAGTCAGAGAACCGTCCTGGTCCCCTTACCTGAACTGATTGCGGCGTAATACTTTTGCTTAACACACTGGGGTTTCATTAGGAGTTTCACGATGGAAATGCTGAAGTTTGGTAAATTCGCTGCGCTGGCTCTGGCCATGGCCGTAGCTGTAGGTTGCTCCTCCAAGGGCGGTGACAACGCAGGTGAAGGCGGCGCTGCTGTTGATCCTAACGCTGGCTACGGTGCCAACACTGGCGCGGTCGACGGCAGCCTGAGCGAAGAAGCTGCTCTGCGCGCAATCACCACCTTCTACTTCGAATACGACAGCTCGGACCTGAAGCCAGAAGCCATGCGCGCTCTGGACGTTCACGCCAAGGACCTGAAAGCCAACGGCAACCGTGTCGTTCTGGAAGGTAACACCGACGAGCGCGGTACCCGTGAGTACAACATGGCTCTGGGCGAGCGTCGTGCCAAGGCCGTTCAGCGTTACCTGGTACTGCAGGGCGTTTCCCCTGCTCAGCTGGAGCTGGTTTCCTACGGCGAAGAGCGTCCAGTTGCTACCGGCAACGACGAGCAGAGCTGGGCCCAGAACCGTCGCGTAGAACTGCGTAAGTAAGTTCCTATGCGTAAGTGCCGCCTTGCTCTAACCGTCCTCGCCCTCAGCCTGCCGCTTTCTGCGCTGGCTGCGGTTCCTATCGTTGATGACAACGCCGGTGGCTATCCACCTGCGGGTTATGGCACGAGCGGCGCTTATGCCGGCGCAGGGGCTTCGACCCCTGCTTCGGCACAAGGGCAGCTGTTCATGCAGTTGCAACAGATGCAAGACCAGATCTCTCGCCAGCAGGGCATCATCGAAGAGCTGCAGAACGATGTTGCACGCATGAAGCAAGAGGGTCTGGAGCGTTATCAGGATCTGGATCGACGCATCAGCAGCGCACCCGCGCCTGCGGCGGCATCCGATAATTCTTCTGCCGGCGGCGCTGCCGCGGGCTCGGCGAGTGGTGACTCGGGCACCAACGCCAAACCGTCTGCCTCCAGCAATGAGGCCGGCGATCCTGCGAAAGAGAAGCTGTATTACGACGCTGCTTTCGATCTGATCAAACAAAAGGATTTCGACAAAGCCAGTCAGGCTTTTGGCGCTTTCCTGCGCAAGTACCCAAGCAGCCAATATGCCGGCAACGCGCAATATTGGTTGGGTGAAGTGAATCTGGCCAAAGGTGATCTGCAAGGCGCCAGCCAGGCTTTCGCCAAGGTCGCCCAGGCCTATCCGAAACACAGCAAGGTGCCTGACTCGCTGTACAAACTGGCCGACGTCGAGCGACGTCTGGGCCACACCGACAAGGTCAAAGGCATTCTGCAGCAAGTGGTCAACCAGTACCCCGGCACTTCCGCCGCGCAACTGGCGCAACGCGACCTGCAGCGTCTGTAAGCAGTACCGTTGGAAAGAAACCCGCGCCTGTCGCGGGTTTTTTCGTTAGACTCTGCGCCCTTTTTAACCACCACGCTGCTGCGGATAACGCGATGTCGAGTCCGCGACAGTGCCTTATGGAGGCGGGCAGCCTGTGTAGCTGTCTTGCCCTAGGCGGACCATGCAAGACACATTACGTATCACCGAAGTCTTTTATTCGCTTCAGGGCGAAACACGCACCGCAGGCCTGCCAACGGTTTTCATTCGGCTGACCGGCTGCCCGTTGCGTTGCCAATACTGCGATAGCGCCTACGCATTCACCGGTGGCACGCAGCGTACTCTCGATTCGCTGATGGAACAGGTGGCTGCCTTCAAGCCTCGCCATGTGTGCGTAACGGGCGGTGAGCCCCTCGCCCAGCCAAACGCGCTGCCGTTGCTGCAACGGCTTTGCGATGCGGGCTATGAGGTCAACCTGGAGACCAGTGGCGCGTTGGATATTTCTGCCACCGACGTAAGAGTCAGCCGAGTGGTTGACCTGAAAACGCCGGGTTCGCTGGAGTGTCATCGCAATCGCTATGAAAACATCGAGCACCTCACCGGCAATGATCAGGTCAAGTTCGTCATCTGCTCGCGTGAGGACTACGACTGGGCGGTGTCGAAACTGATCGAGTTCGATCTTGCCCAGCGTGCCGGTGAAGTGCTGTTTTCGCCAAGCCATGGACAGGTCAATGCGCGTGAGCTGGCTGACTGGATCGTAGCCGACAACCTTCCCGTGCGTTTCCAACTGCAACTGCACAAGTTGCTGTGGAATGACGAACCCGGCCGTTGATAGAGGATTACCTGATGAACACTGAAAAACGCGCAGTCATTCTGCTTTCCGGTGGTCTGGACTCGGCGACCGTGGTGGCCATGGCCCAGGCGCAAGGCTACAGCTGCTACACCATGAGCTTCGATTACGGCCAGCGTCACCGCGCCGAACTGAACGCCGCTGCGCGGGTTGCCCGCGACATGGGTGTGGTCGAGCACAAAGTGATTGGTCTGGATCTGAATGGCATGGGTGGCTCGGCACTTACCGACAGCAGCATCGAGGTGCCTGAGTCGCCCACCGAAGGTATTCCGGTGACCTATGTACCAGCACGCAACACTGTGTTTCTGTCGCTGGCTTTGGGCTGGGCAGAAGTGCTGCAGGCACGCGATATCTTCATCGGCGTCAATGCGGTGGACTATTCAGGCTACCCAGACTGCCGTCCGGAGTTCGTCGAGGCTTTCGAAACCATGGCCAACCTTGCTACCAAAGCCGGTGTGGAAGGGCAGGGCTTTCGCATTCGCGCGCCACTGCAGAACATGAGCAAGGCGCAAATCATCCAGGCAGGCATCGAGCGCGGGGTGAATTACGCCCTGACCGTATCGTGCTATCAGGCTGATGATCAGGGGCATGCCTGCGGCAAGTGCGACAGCTGCCGCCTCCGTGCCGAAGGCTTCCGCGCTGCTGGGGTAGAAGACCCAACACCTTATTTTTGATTTTTTGCGCGTAGGGTATTGATTTAGCTCTGAAATTCTATATTATACGCGCCATCCAACGGGTCGTTAGCTCAGTTGGTAGAGCAGTTGGCTTTTAACCAATTGGTCGTAGGTTCGAATCCTACACGACCCACCATATCTGCAACGGCTGACGGAATGCGTTCAACGCTGAAGCATCCCGCAAGCCTGTGAAACGGCAGTCAATGTCGCTTCTCTGCACAGAAAGCCCGCCTTGATGGCGGGCTTTTTTTGTGCCCGCCGTTTTGACCGTAATCGATACGAAGCGGCCTACGTCAGAGGACGTCGACCTTGTGCCGATCCAGACGCAGTGCGCGATATGTCGCCTTGGGTAATAGCGGCTGCGCCTTCAGTCTCTCGAGAAACTGCTCGGGGTGCGCGCCATCCAGGGTCGTCAGCATGGCGCTTTGCAGCGTCCACCACTCGCTGGCAAGCAGCCGCTCGATCAACTCGGGCGAGTGGCGAAACCTGATGACCCTTGCAGGATTGCCGGCAACGATGGCATACGGCGGCACGTCTTTGGTTACCACTGCTCGGGTCGCGACGATTGCGCCGGTGGCGACGTTGACCCCAGCGAGAATGGTCGCGCCTTCACCGATCCACACATCATGGCCAATGGTGCACGGGACTTCTTCAGGCCTGTACGCCTGCGCCTGCACCCCTTCGTACTGGAAGGGGTGGGTGCTGACCCAGTCAGTGGGGTGGGTGTGTTTTTCCTGGCCGATCACACAGTCGCTGCCGATGGAGCAGAAACGTCCAATGGATGAAACGACGTCCAGGCGGCAGCGACTGCGAATGTAGGTATGGGCCCCGATGGTCAGATGCTCGGCGCGGATACGCACATGCCCAAGCTCGACGAAAGCTTCGAGGGTGGCGCTAGCCTGGCCTTTGAATGCGCCAGGCCCGGCCGCCAGTTTGCCGCCGTGAGCGCGGATGGCGCGCTGGTAGCGACGCTGTTTGAATGACTGCAGCAGTTTGATCATGAGTAGGCCCTGGAGCGGTGGTATCGTCGCTTCGCTAAGGGGCCTTATCATGTGCAAATATCTGCGTTCGTCTGTAGGAAAGCTCTGTAGCTGCTTCGCCGGTGCTGCTCGGCACGGCGCAGGCTTTTCGTTCGTCTTGCCCTCGGACCTGACCCATGCTCCCCGATAGACTGCACCCCACAACCTCACCGCGCGCCCGCCTTCGCCGAATCAACGGCCGTGTCGGCCTGGGCCTGGTGGCGGCGTTGTCGTTTCTTGCCGGGATGACCGATGCCGTGGGTTTTCTCGCCACCGGCGATTTTGTGTCGTTCATGAGTGGCAACACCACACGTCTGGCCGTGGCGGTCAGCGTCGGCGACGCGACGGCGCTGGCGCGTCTGGCGTTGGCAATCGTCTGCTTCGTGGTCGGCAATGCGCTGGGCGTCATGCTGGCGCGCAGCCTGCGTCGGCGCGCAGCACCGTTGCTGCTGCTGATCACGGCCATGCTGGCCATCGCAGCGCTGCCTGGAATGTGGACGGCACTGGCGTTGGCGCTGGCGATCATCGCCATGGGCATGCTCAATGCAGTGGTCGAACAAGTGAACGGCCTGCCGATTGGCCTGACCTACGTGACCGGTGCGCTGTCACGCTTCGGTCGTGGCCTGGGGCGCTGGCTGATGGGCGAGCGGCGCAGCGGCTGGCGCGTCCAGTTGGTGCCGTGGGCCGGCATGCTGTTGGGCGCAGTGCTTGGCGCCTGGTTGCAGGCGCGGCTGGGTATCGCTGCGTTGGCCGGGTGCGCCGGGCTGACTCTGGTGCTGGCCTGCGTGACGCTGTTCATTCCGCGGGCCTGGCAGCGCGGTTACATGCCGCGTTAGGGGGGCTGGTTATCACGCCCCTGTACTTCGGTGCCTCTGAAGTTACACATGCACTTGGATTTTGCCACCGTGCCCGCAACGGGCGATGCGCCGTAAGCGCTGAGTTCGAAGAGAATGTAAGCGCAGCGGCTCCACGGAAAGTATATGCCGATGCCGTGGACATGGATAAACCGCTCATCGCCCTAGATAAAATGCCTGCGAACCTGCTTTTTAAACGATGATGATTTAGCTGCATTGTGGTCGATTGGATGAATAAAATCGTCAAATTCTGATTTCAGTGAAAGCTCGTGAGAACCCGTTATGAAATCAATTTCCTTACAGTCCCTACATGATGCCGAAATCGTAAGGGTAGACTCGGCGGCCGCTCCGGAGCGCTTGGAAATATGCGTTAGAGATTATGAAGGCACGTTCATCATACTTGCGTTTGAGCATTGCCGAGGCTATCGGGTAAATGATTTTATCGGTCAGAACGTTATATCTCGAGTGCTCGTATTTGACGATGCGGCGGGCACAGACGCCTCGATAGGGGAAATCCTCGAGTGGCTAACCAGTCTGACTGACTCCACCTCTTATTTGAGCGATGCTCGGTGCACGGAGCTGATTCGTTTGGTTCGCGCTGGAGACTTGAGGTTGTTTTATTTTGAGCCGAGTTGGGGAGCGGAAATAGCGATATTGTGCGAAGACTTCAAAATGTCAGTGCTTTCTGAGGCTGAGCTTTCCAGCTAGGTACTCTTCGGCCAAGTCAGCCTAGGCCGCCCGGGCTTTACTGCTCCATGATTCGGCCATGCAGGCACCACATCCAGGAGAGCAGCGATCCATAGCCTGGCGGAGTGCCGTCGTCGGTTACCGGGCTGACCCTGATGCTGGCGTGCGCGACGCTGTTCATCGCGCACGCCTTGCAGTGCGGATGTATCCAGAATCAGGTAAGCGCAGCGTACCGATATGCCTGAGCCGCTTGCCAGGCCGGCGCGATGCATGCAGATTTGACCCTTTCTCAATGACGGGCCCTGCTGCATCAGGCCCTTAGGACCCTGCACGATGAGTCAGTCTTCGCAGTTCAGCCTGCTCGGCACCCGGCGTTTTCTGCCGTTCTTCATTACCCAGTCGCTGGGTGCGTTCAACGACAACCTGTTCAAGCAGTCGCTGATCCTGGCGATTCTCTACAAGATCAGCCTGGAGGGCGACCGCTCGATCTGGGTCAACCTCTGCGCGCTGCTGTTCATTCTGCCGTTCTTCCTGTTCTCGGCGCTGGCCGGGCAGTTCGGCGAGAAGTTCGCCAAGGACAAGCTGATTCGTGTGATCAAGCTGGCGGAAATCGTCATCATGGCCATCGGTGCCACCGGCTTCGTCACCAGTCACCTGGAGCTGATGCTGTTGGCGTTGTTCGCTATGGGCACGCATTCGGCGCTGTTCGGCCCGGTGAAGTATTCGATTTTGCCGCAGACGTTGCGCGACGAAGAGCTGGTCGGCGGCAACGGGCTGGTGGAAATGGGCACCTTCCTGGCGATTCTGGCCGGCACCATTGGCGCCGGGATCATGATGTCGTCGGGCAGCTATGCCGTGGCCGTGGCGATCGGGGTGGTCGGCACTGCCGTGCTGGGTTACCTGGCCAGCCGCTGGATCCCCCATGCGGCGGCGGCTGCGCCGCAGATGAAACTGGACTGGAACATCTTCAAGCAATCGTGGCTGACCCTGCGTCTGGGGCTGGGGCAGACCCCTGCAGTGTCGCGCTCGATCGTCGGCAACTCCTGGTTCTGGTTCGTCGGCGCTATCTACCTGACGCAGATTCCGGCCTACGCCAAGGACTGGCTGCACGGTGATGAAACCGTAGTGACGCTGGTGCTGACCCTGTTCTCGGTGGGTATTGCCCTGGGCTCGCTGCTGTGCGAACGGCTCAGCGGACGCAAGGTCGAGATCGGCCTGGTGCCGTTCGGCTCGTTCGGCCTGACCCTGTTCGGCTTGCTGTGGTGGTGGCATTCGGGCGATGTGCCGAACACCGAGGTGCCGTACGACTGGCTGGCGCTGCTGGGCCTGAGCAAGGCCTGGTGGATCATGCTGTCGATCGTCGGTCTGGGCGTGTTTGGCGGTTTCTACATCGTGCCGCTGTATGCGTTGATTCAGGCACGCACGCCGGTCGAGCAACGGGCGCGGGTGATCGCTGCCAACAACATCCTCAACGCGCTGTTCATGGTGGCCTCGGCGCAGGTCACCATCGCTCTGTTGAGCCTGGCCGATTTGAGCATCCCGCAGCTGTTCCTGGTAGTGTCGCTGCTCAACATCGCAGTCAACGCCTACATCTTCCGCATCGTGCCCGAGTTCACCATGCGCTTTCTCATCTGGCTGCTCAGCCACTCGATGTATCGCGTCGAGCACCGTGATCTGGAGCGCATTCCGGATGAAGGGGCGGCGCTACTGGTGTGCAATCACGTGTCGTTCGTCGACGCGCTGTTGCTCAGCGGTGCGATCCGTCGACCGATCCGTTTCGTCATGTACTACAAGATCTATCGCATTCCGCTGCTCAACTTCGTCTTCCGCACGGCCGGGGCGATTCCGATTGCCGGGCGTGGCGAAGACGCGGCCACCTACGAGCAGGCCTTCGCGCGGATCGCCCAGTGCCTGCAGCAGGGCGAGCTGGTGTGCATCTTCCCCGAGGGCAAGCTGACCGGTGATGGCGAGATCGATGTGTTCAAAAGTGGCGTGAAGCGCATCCTGCGGGAAACCCCGGTGCCGGTGATTCCGCTGGCGCTGCAAGGCCTGTGGGGGAGTTTCTTCAGCCGTGACCCGAACAAGGGCGTGTTTCGCCGGTTGTGGTCGCGGGTGACGGTGGTGGCTGGCGCCGCCATCGAGGTGGAGGCGGCGCAGCCTGAGCTGTTGCGTGAGCGGGTCAGCGCCTTGCGCGGCGACCGCCGTTGAAACCAGGTGAAGGCCTGAAGGTCAGCTGGCGCTGACCTTCAGGCCAATCAACCCGGCCACGATCAGCGCGACGCTGACCAGGCGAATCACCGCCATCGACTCACCGAACAGAATGATGCCGGCGATCACCGTACCGACCGCACCGACGCCAGTCCATACGGCATAGGCCGTGCCCAGTGGCAGTTCCTTCACCGCCATGCCCAACAGGCCGATGCTGATGACCATGGCGCCGATGGTCAGCGCCGTGGGCAACGGCCGGGTGAAGCCGTCGGTGTACTTCAGGCCGACCGCCCAGCCAATTTCGAACAGGCCCGCGCACAACAGAATGAACCAGGACATAAAACACCTCCATCGATAAGCCAATGATGGGGCCGTCCCCGGATGATCACGCAGTGCGTCGTGAGGTCGTCCTCAACTGTGGTTGCCTATCCTGCCGATGCTCGGCGGCGACGGCAACCCCTGCCTTCACTCCGCGCGCGGTTGTGCCTGCGCAGTGTCAGCCGGATCTTCGAGCTTGCGGAACCAAGTCGAGAGCAGCGCGCCGGAAATGTTGTGCCATACGCTGAACAACGCGCTGGGCACTGCCGCCAATGGCGAGAAATGTGCCGCTGCCAGCGCTGCGCCGAGCCCTGAGTTCTGCATGCCCACTTCCAGCGCCAGCGACTTGCGTTGGGCCAGCGGCAGCTTGCACAGCTTGCCGGTGAGGTAGCCGAGGAGGAAACCGAAGCCGTTGTGCAGCACCACCACCGCCATGATCAGCAGGCCGGATTCGGCGATCTTGGCCTGGCTGGCCGCCACCACCGCGCAGACGATCAGCACGATGCTCACCACCGACACCAGTGGCAGCACCTGCACCGCCGCCTGAACCTTGCTGCCCAGCAGGCGCTGCGCCAGCACACCGAGCACGATGGGCAGCATCACCAACTGCAGGATCGACCAGAACATGTCCATGAACGAGACCGGCAGCCAGGCCGAGGCGAGCATCCAGATCAGCGCCGGGGTCAGCAGCGGTGCGAGCAGTGTGGTGACCCCGGCGATGGCAACGGCCAACGCCAGATCGCCCTTGGACAGCCAGACCATCACGTTCGACGAGGTGCCGCTCGGGCAGCAGCCGACCAGAATCACCCCAACGGCGATTTCCGGCGGCAGGTGAAACACCTGGCACAGCAGCCAGGCCATGCCCGGCATGATCACGAAGTGCGCGACCACACCCAGCATCACCCGCCAGGGCTGGCGGGCGAGGGCGGCGAAATCGTCGAGCTTGAGGGTCAGGCCCATGCCGAACATCACCAGCCCCAGCAGCGGCACGATGGCCACCTTCAGGCCGACGAACCATTGCGGTTGCAGGAACGCCAGGCAGGCGAACAGCAGCACCCACAGGGCGAAAGTATTGCCGACGAAGCGGCTCAGAGCAGCCAGTGCACGCATGGCGGATTCCTTGTTGTTATGGGGCGGGGCGCCTTGTCGCGGCGCTTGCGCAGTCGGGGCAGGGCGGGCCAGGCGCAGAACGCTGGCCCGCAGCCTTCAAGGCCGGGTCAGACGCCTTGCGGAATGTCTTCGCCGCCCAGGGCTTCGAACAGGGCCGGGAGGAACTCGGTGAAGGTCATCATCATCAGCTGGAAGCTGGCATCGAACTGCTGAGCCGCTTCTTCGCCGCCGTTCTGTTCAGCCTCCTCTTGCAGCAGCTCTTCGAACTTCAGGCGTTTGATGACGGTTTTGTCGTCGAGCACGAACGACAGTTTGTCCTGCCAGCCCAGTGCCAGTTGCGTGACCACCTTGCCGGTGCTCAGGTGCAGCTGGATTTCTTCGCTGGCCAGGTCCTGGCGCTTGCAGCGCACGGTGCCGCCGTCTTCATGGGTGTCGCGCAGTTCGCATTCATCCTGGATATGGAAGTCGGCGACCGGCTGTTGCGACTTGACCCACTCGGTGAGGGTGGCGCTTGGGGCGATCTTGACCGTGACCGGGCGTACCGGCAGCGAGCCCATCACTTCACGCAGGGTCGACAGCAGATCTTCGGCACGCTTGGCGCTGGCCGAGTTGACCAGCACCAGGCCCAGGCGCGGGGCGATGGCGGCGAAGATCATCGAGCGGCGAATGAACGCGCGGGGCAGGAAGGCCTGGATGATCTCGTCTTTGATCTGCTCGCGCTCTTTCTTATAGACCTTGCGCATCTGCTCGTTTTCGATCTCTTCGATCTTTTCCTTCACGGCATCGTTGACCACGCTGCTGGGCAGGATGCGTTCTTCCTTGCGCGCAGCGATCAGCAGGAACTCGCCGCTGACGTGGACCAACGGGGCATCTTCGCCCTTGCCGAAGGGCGCGACGAAGCCATAGGTGGTCAGCTCCTGGCTGGCGCAGGGCCGGGCCGGTTTGCTGGCAAGTGCCGCTTCCAGCGTTTCAGGCTCGAATGCAACGTCCTGGGTCAGGCGATAGGTCAGCAGGTTCTTGAACCACATGAGCGGGTGTCTCTCCTTTAATACATAAGCCGGGCATTATTCTCCGAGGGGCGATCTCGCACCAGCCCTGTCACCGAGCCATCAGCGGTAACTGCGCGACATAAATAGGTGCTCCGCTAGGTCATTGAAAAGGATCGAAAATTTTTTTAAAAAAGTGCTTGCCAGGGTAGAGCCTCCTCCGTAGAATGCGCGCCACACCGAGACGAAAGGGTGATTAGCTCAGCCGGGAGAGCATCTGCCTTACAAGCAGAGGGTCGGCGGTTCGATCCCGTCATCACCCACCACTCTCTGAGATGTTCCTGAATCTGCCGTCACCTTCGGGTGGTCGTCAGTAGAGAGGGGCACATGCGCAGCGGTAGTTCAGTCGGTTAGAATACCGGCCTGTCACGCCGGGGGTCGCGGGTTCGAGTCCCGTCCGCTGCGCCATATTGAGCTTCAAGGGCCCACTGAACACCCTTGAAGCAACAGAGAAAGCGACCTTAGGGTCGCTTTTTTTGTGCCCGAAAATTCCCAGCGCTGCAGGGTTTGCTGGCGAAACCGCGCCAACTGTCAGCGCCATCTGTGCGCGATGCCTTCACCTGCTGTTGTCATTGCGTCACAATCGACCGGGTTCGCCGGTCGCGCCCGTCGTCACCGGCCTCTCACCGCAAGCCAGAGACCGACTCATGCAGGATGCCAGTACCCCCGACACACCGACCTCCACGCCCGCCACGCCACTGCTGGGCATCGACCTGGGCACCACCAACAGCCTGATCGCCATCTGGCAGGACGGCAAGGCGCAGTTGATCGCCAACGCCCTGGGCGAGGTGCTGACGCCCTCGGTGGTCAGCGTCGACGATGACGGCAGCATCCTGGTGGGCAAGGCTGCGCGGGCGCGATTGACCACTCACCCCGAGCGCACGGCTGCTGCGTTCAAGCGTTTTATGGGCAGTGACAAGCATTTCCAGCTGGGCGACCAACGCTTCACTCCAGAAGAGCTGTCCGCGCTGGTACTCGGCGCCTTGAAGCAGGACGCCGAGGCGCACCTGGGCTGTAGCGTCAGTGAGGCGGTCATTTCGGTGCCGGCCTATTTCAGCGACGAGCAGCGCAAGCGCACCGTCTTCGCCGCCGAGCTGGCAGGGTTAAAGGTTCAGCGCCTGATCAACGAACCGACCGCCGCGGCCATGGCCTACGGCCTGCACGAGCAGAAGTTCGAGCGCACGCTGGTGTTCGACCTGGGCGGCGGCACCTTCGATGTGACGGTTCTCGAATACGCCCTGCCGTTGATCGAGGTGCATGCTTCCACCGGCGACAACTACCTGGGCGGGGAAGACTTCACCGACGCTTTGCTGAAAGCCTGCCTGCGTGAATGGGGCCTGAGCCTGGAAACTCTGTCGCCGCAGGCGCTGGCCAGCCTGCATGACGCCATCGAGCAGTTCAAATGCCAGGCGGGCGAGGGCAGCCGCGTGCTGCACTGGAACGGCGACGGCCAGGCGCATGAGTGGCAGGTCGACGACAGCACGCTGCAGAGTATCTGGGCGCCGTTGCTGGCGCGGGTGCGCACACCGATCGAGCAAGCCTTGCGCGATGCCCGGCTGAGCCCGCGTGAACTCGACAGCCTGGTGCTGGTGGGCGGTGCCACGCGCATGCCGCAGGTGCAACAACTGGTGGCCAAGTTGTTTGGCAAGCTACCGTACCGCCACCTCGACCCGGATACCATCGTCGCCCTCGGCGCCGCCAGCCAGGCGGCCTGCAGGGCGCGCGACGCGGCCATCGATGAGCTGATCCTCACCGATGTCTGCCCGTACACCTTGGGTGTGGCCTCGCAGCGGGGCGAAGATGCGCCGGGCGCGTTCTCGCCGATCATCGAACGCAACACCATCATTCCCACCTCCAAGGTGCAGCGCTTCTACAGCGCTCATCCCGAGCAGAAGAGCGTTCGCATCGCGGTGTACCAGGGCGAACGACCCTGGGTGCGTGACAACATTCTGGTCGACAGCTTCGATATTCCGTTGCAGCCGACCGGGGAAGTGCAGTCGCTGGACGTGCGCTTCAGTTACGACATCAACGGCCTGCTGGAGGTGGACGTCACCTTCATCGAAACCGGCCTCAAGCACAGCCACAGCATCGACCGCAGCCCCACCGGCCTAGACTCCGAAGCGCGTCAGGCCAGTCATGAGCGTTTGTCGGGGCTGAAAATCCACCCGCGCGATACCTTGCCCAACCGCACCTTGCTGGCGCGCCTGGAGCGCGCCTGGATGCAGGCGCTGGGTGATGAGCGGGAGTTGATCGGCAGTTGGCTGGATACCTTCAACGGGGTGCTGGCCGGGCAGCAAAGCAGCGAGATCACTCGCCAGCGCCAGGCCCTGAGCCAGGCGCTGGACGAACTGCGCTACTGACCGTTGAGCCGGCGCAGGGCGGCTTGCAGGCCGTCCTTCAACGGCTCGGGGTCGCCCGGCGGCGGGCCGTACTGGTTCGGCAGTCTGTCGCCAGGAATCGCCATGACCACTAGCGCCAGGAAAGGTAACAGACGGCTGAGCGCCAGTACCCCAAGCATCGCCCACACGCCCTGGCCAAGGTCGCGCATCCTGCGCAGCAAGGCGCTGATCAGCAGCAATACGATCAGCACTCTGCCGGCATCACCGAGCATTACCGGTATGCCAAGCTCAGGGACAAAGCCCGGTGCCAAGGCGCCGACGATGACCGCCGCAAGGCTCAACGCATAGCCTTTGCGATCGAGCCGACTGCGCAGCTTCCACGCCTGCCAGGCTGGCACCGCAGGTTGTTGCGCGCAGTTGCGCAGCATGCGCTCCGACCAGCTCAGAATCGCCATCAGCGCACAGCGCATACCGGGGTTCTGATGCTCGTCGTCCTTGGCTTTCTGCAACGCACGTAACATGCGTGTCGAAGGCGGCTTGCCGTGGTTGATCAAATGATCGAGCGCTTCCAGAGTCTGTTTCAATAGTTGGGCACTGACGCCCACTGCAGCGATATCCTGAGCCTTCGGCGCTTTCGGCTTGCCGTCGATCAGACTCTGGCGGAACCCGTCGAACCAGGCGCCGAGCATGTAGACCCCTTGCATCCGATCGCGCAGCTTGCCGCGCTGCTCGCTGTCCAGCGACAGATCGTGCATCAGCACCGCGCACAACAGCACATAGCCCAAGGGGTAATCATTGATCAGCACGGTGTCCTGTTGCAGGCAGGCGTAAAGCTGCGCAGTGCTGGGCAGGCGCGCCAGCTCCAGGGCGTTGCCGAAATGCAGCAGACGCCCAGCGACCATTTCCTGAACCGGATCGTTGTGATCGAGCCATTGCAGCAGGCCGCCCTCGGCGTGGGCCTGGGCGCTGATCAGTTGTTGGTGCAGGCCATGGAACGGGTGTTCGGGCGGGTAGTGGAGCTGCTGCGAGACCTGCGCCGAGACCAGTTCCATCCAGCGCGCTGGCTGATCGAGCATGGCCAGCATGAACAACTGCTGGCGGTGCCAGTCCCATAGCGCTTCGCCGCTGGGCATCGGTGGCAGGACGATGTCGCGCTCAGCCAATTGCCCCTGCAAGGCCATGGCGAAGGGCACGGTGAACATCTGGCGCATCTGGAACTGGCGGTTCAGGCCAAGCAGTGCAGGTGCCGAATAGACGCGCATGCGCCGCAGCCATTCACGGCAGGCGGGGTGCACTTCGAGGGTCAGCAGGCTGCCTGGCAGATCGAGGCTGGCGTCGTCGCGGTCGCTGTACTCGGTCAGGGTCGCGGCGACCTCTGACTGATACAGCCAGTGCAATTGCTGATTGGCCTGACGCTGGAAGCCTTCGAGGATCAGTGCATCCAGTACGTCATCGGTCGGCGTGGCGCTGATGATCTGTTGCAGCAGCCCGGCTTCGCCACGCTGCAAGGCCCAGGCCTGCCAGTAGCGGCGTTGCAGCAGGGCGTCGTCCTGGTCCTCGAGCAGCCAGGCAAGCAGCGGCAGTTCATCGTCGCCGTCCAGACGCCAGTCGATGAAGGTCGCGGCAATACCACCCAGACCTTCGCGGGAGGCTTCCGACCAGCGCGCCAGCGTCTGCGGGTTCTGCGCCGGAATGCCCAGCAGCGGGTCGGTCAGTTCGGTCGGCCAGGTGTCGGGCAATACTTGCTGATCGAGCGACTGGATCAGCAACGGCAGCCATTGCGGCTGATGGCGTGCACAGTATTCGAGCAGCCAACGCTCGGCCTGGGGGTAGTCATGTTCACGCAGCAGGCGCAGGTTGCATGTGAGCGCCTGCGCCTGGTCGCCGAGCAGTTCGGCCTGGCGGCCGACCAGGTAAAGCAGGTCCGGATCGTCCGGACTGGCCTCCAGCTCTGCCTGCCAGTGCGCATGCACCGACGGGCTGGCGATACCGGCCATGCTCAGTTGCATGTACAGGCGTTCGATCAGGGACGGGTCGTTGGGCATCGCTACGCAGGTGTGTTGTTCGACGAACTGCTCGAACTCGAACAGCGGCCGGCTCTGGAAGATGAATTCCAGACTGCGGAAATACCACAGTGCCTCCATCTGCAACATAGGCGGCCAGTCGCGCATCAGTGCGGTGTCGAACGGGTCGGGTGTTTGCAGGCGTTGCAGCAGGGCTTCGGTTTCCTGCGGATTTTCCATGCGCAGCAACTGATCGGCCCAGCCCAGGCGGGTGGCCAGCAGGCCCACGCAGCGGTGCGAGATCGGCCCGCAGTCGCGCAGGCCGGCGAGTATCTGCCAGCTGACGTCGTCCAGTTGCTCCAGGGGCAGTTCGTCTAGCTGGTCGATCAGCTGCTGCCAGGCCTGTGGGTCGAAGCGCAGGCTCGGCTCTTCGAGCAGGTGATGGAAGGCTTGCAGGGTCGGATGCAACGCCTCGCCAGTAGGGCTTGCATCGTCGACCGGTGCATCCGTATTAAACGCCTCGTGCTCGCGGGCCAGGCGCAGGGCCTCTTCGTAGGCACTGCGCAGCGCCTGGAAACCCTCCGGATCGGTCTCGGGGTGGTGCGACGGCAGCTGCGTGCGATAGGCCAGGCGAATGGCGTCGAGGTCTTGAGTGGGTTCCAGACCCAGGCGAATCCAGCAACTCATGACCAGCAATCCTCTTCCAGGGAACTAGGGCGGTACGGCTCGGGCAGGGGCATGTCCCAAGGGATGTCAGCCAGCAGTTGCTGAGCACTCAGGCGCAGATTGAGCGCGATGCAGCGGTTCCAGTGCTCATTGCCCTGGCGCTGCAACTCGGCCGCCAGTTGCTCGTCGGGACAGTCGGAAGCATTCCACAGCGCCTTGCCGAACAGGTAACCGGCGATGTAGGCGTCCCAGTGGTTGTAGTAATGCCGCGCACGCAAGGCCAGGCGGTAGTGCAGCCACAGGCTTTCTTCGTAGGTGATCCAGGCTTTCTTCACGCCATTGCGCAGCAGAAAGCTCATGCGCCCCAGATCCCAGGCGCGGGTGCCACCGGGTCCGCATTCGGGAAAGGTGCGCGCGGCGTACTGATACTTGACGCGCTCGCGCAGCGGCAATTCGGCCAGGCGCCGTTGCCATTGCTGCGGCAGGCAGCGTTGGAACTGCCAGTAGGCATCGGCCAGTTCCAGGGCGTGGCCGTTGTCGGCCATGCTGAGGATATCGAGCAGTTGGGCGCGGTTGCTGATGCCCCACCAGCGCTCCAGGTCGGTCTTGTCTTCGCCTTCGTGGTAGTCGGGGGCGGTCAGGCTGGCACCGTTGAGGGCGGCCATGGGGGCGGACAGCAGGTGCAGCCAGTGCTGCGCGGATTCGTCCATGAGCGGGCTCCAGGCGAGGCTAAAACATAAGGCAACGGAAAACAGGGATGGCGCCAGGCCAGCAAGGCCATGGCACCTCGGTCAGACCGTCGCAGGCCGACTTGGTGCCGTGGCCGCGTGGGTTTCAACCGGTGATGGGCAGCACGTCACGTTCTTCTTCGCGCCAGGTCAGCACCTCGAAGCCGCTGTCGGTCACGGCCACGGTGTGTTCCCACTGCGCTGAAAGTGCGCCATCACGGGTGACCACTGTCCAGCCGTCACGCAGGGTGCGCGTGCCGCGCTTGCCCTGGTTGATCATCGGCTCGATGGTGAACACCATGCCCGGTTTCAGGCGCATGCCCATGCCAGGCTGGCCGTAGTGCAGCACCTGCGGGGCTTCGTGCATCTGTTTGCCGATACCGTGCCCGCAATATTCACGCACCACGCTGTAGCCTGCAGCTTCGGCATGGCTCTGGATGGCATGGCCGATGTCCCCCAGGGTGGCGCCGGGGCGCACCTGTTCGATGCCTTTGCGCAGGGCCTGGTAAGTGGTGTCGACCAGACGCCGCGCCTCGCTGCCGATCTTGCCGATGCAGTACATCTTCGACGAATCGGCGATGTAGCCGCCTTGCTCGAGGGTGATGTCGACATTGATGATCGAGCCTTCGAGCAGCACTTCATCGAGCTTGGGCATGCCATGGCAGACCACGTTGTCCACCGAGGTATTGAGCGCATAGGGAAAGCCATACTGACCCTTGCTCGCCGGTCGTGCCTTGAGCTGCTCGGTGATGAACGCTTCGGCGCGGTCGTTGATTTGCAGGGTGGTGACGCCTGGGCGGATGAAGGTGTCGAGGTCAGCGAAGACGTGCGCCAGCAGGCGCCCGGCGTGGCGCATCAGCGCCAGTTGCGCGGCATCTTTGACGATCACGTTGCTCATTGCAGCAATTCCTTGAGGTTGGCCTGTTCCTCGCGCAGCAACTGGCGCAGCAGTTGCTGGTAGGTGCAGTCGGGGTGCAGCTCGGCCAGCATGCCCAAGCGAATCCAATGTTCGGCCTGGGCGTTGATCGAGCGTGACAGGGCGGTGCTTGCCACGCGCAGGTCCTGGTGCAGCGCGTCGCAGATCTTGACGATGCCCATCGAAGTGCTCTCCCGGTATATGAAACGTATGCGAAGCATATAGCCTGGGATGCCTGACACGCCACTGCCGGTT
Source organism: Pseudomonas cremoricolorata DSM 17059 = NBRC 16634 (assembly GCF_000425745.1). Classification (GTDB taxonomy): domain Bacteria; phylum Pseudomonadota; class Gammaproteobacteria; order Pseudomonadales; family Pseudomonadaceae; genus Aquipseudomonas; species Aquipseudomonas cremoricolorata. The sequence continues at coordinate 406,787 of NZ_KE384442.1, forward strand.
GACTGGCGGCCGTTCCCATGAAGAAGCCTTCACCCGAGGAACTTCGTGGCTGCAAGCGGCTCTCATGCCGGTAGCCATTGGTCATGACCGCCTGCTAAGCTCGCGGCTTTACCTGATTTGCCCCTCTGGCGCATGAACAAGGAATCAGCATGAAACAACATCGTCTGGCGGCTGCGGTTGCCCTGGTAGGTCTGGTGCTTGCAGGTTGCGACGCGAAGACCAGCGACGTCGAGCTCAAGACGCCTTCGCAGAAAGCCTCGTACGGCATCGGCCTGAACATGGGCAAGAGCCTGGCTCAGGAAGGCATGGATGATCTGGACTCCAAAGCGGTAGCGCTCGGCATCGAAGATGCGGTCGGCAAGAAAGACCAGCGCCTCAAGGACGAAGAGTTGGTAGAAGCGTTCACCGCCCTGCAAAAGCGCGCCGAAGAACGTCTGGCCAAGGCCAGCGAAGAGGCCGCCAGCGCTGGCAAGAAATTCCTCGAAGAAAATGGCAAGAAGCAGGGTGTCGTCACCACCGCTTCCGGTCTGCAGTATGAAGTGATCAAGAAAGCCGATGGCCCACAGCCCAAGCCGACTGACGTGGTCACCGTTCACTACGAAGGCAAACTCACCGACGGTAAGGTCTTCGACAGCTCGGTCGAGCGCGGCAGCCCTATCGATCTGCCGGTCAGCGGTGTGATTCCAGGCTGGGTCGAAGGCCTGCAACTGATGCACGTTGGCGAGAAGTACAAGCTGTACATCCCGGCTGAACTGGCCTACGGCGCGCAAAGCCCAAGCCCGCAGATTCCGGCCAACTCGGTACTGGTGTTCGACCTCGAACTGCTCGGTATCAAGGACCCGGCCCAGGCTCAGGAGCAGGCGCCAGACGCGCCGACTGCCGAGCCAGCCGCTCCGGCTCAGTAAGACCAACGCTTCAGCGCAACGCCCCGTTCCGACGGGGCGTTTGCATATGGGGGTCACATCAGTTGTGGCGAACCCTGCTCGCCAGGCACTGTCCCACACAGTGCAGCCAGCTCGCTGGCGTTGACGGTCGGTCGCAAAAGCTTTGCGCGGCTGAAATCACTGTGTAAAAAATACCCGATCTAAGCGCGGCCCTTGTTCTGTGGGCGCATCGCACGCAAAACGCCCCCCTGTTCACAAGGTTATCCACAATAAATGTGGATAACCTTCCTGCCTACCGGAGGCCCCATGAGCGCACCGTGGAATTTCGCCCGTTTTCTGCCGTTGGCTGAACGTCTGCTCAGCCGTGGACGCTTGCCGGCTCTGCTCTTCGCCGTCGCGCGCAAGGGCCCCAAGCTTGGCAAGATGCGCGACGACCTGCGCCTGATGCAGTCGCTGTGCCTGGCCTGGTGGCGCGGTGAATACCGTGCGATCAGCACCAAGGCCCTGGTGACCATCGTTGCCGGCCTTCTGTATTTCGTCAGTCCCATCGACGCCATTCCCGACTGGATCCTGGGCGTCGGCTTTCTCGATGACATCGCCGTGCTCGGTTGGGTGATGAAAACCGTGGCCGACGAACTGGCGCGCTTCAAGGCCTGGCGCGACAGCCAGAGCCCGGAGCGCCTGCGCAAGGTCGAGCGCCTTCCAGCCAGTCCTGAAGCGTTGCGCCTGGAAAGATCCGCACCTTGATTCACCGGCGCTGCGCACATCCTCGCCCATGCACTTATACTTGCCAGCACGATCATGTCGATGGATTGCATGCTGTGATCCTGCCAAGAGGATGAAGCAATGGGTATTCAGGTCATCAACCGGGACGGTCAACCCGAGTACGCCGTCGTGCCCTGGGAGCAATACCAGGCGTTGTTGAAGGCCGCAGGCCAGGCTCCGGCAAGTACCGCCGAGCAGCCCGCACAGGCGTCGCAGGCGGCGCCCAAGCAGGCGGTATTGCCGGCACTGAGCGAGCTGGCGCATTTGCGTGTGACCAAAGGCATCGCCCCTGAGGCGCTGGCGCGCAATGTCGGTATCAGCCCGGCCTATCTGGCAATGATAGAGGCAGGCGAGCGTGAGCCGGGTGATGCCATCTTGCGCGCGCTGGCGTGGCATCTGGGTGTTCCCGGTTGGAGTCAGCCGTCATGAGCCAGGTGCGGATCAGTCGCCAGCACTGGCATAGCCTGCTGGGCGAACTCGATCTGGCTCGTCGACAACGCCATCTGCTGACCTACCGTGCGCTGATCGAGCGTCTGCAACTGCCCACGCCGGCCATGCAGACCCTGACCGCAGCGCTGGAGTACCTGGCGGTACTCGATGCGCGGGCCGAACAGCCCTTGCGCAGCTCGCTGGTGATCAGCCAGGGCGCCAGTCGCCTGCCGCGTACCGGCTTCTTTGCCTGCGTCGAGCGTCTGGGGCGTTTCAGCGGCCCGGTCGATGGCCTGGAGGCGGCTTCCTGGCATGCGTCCGAGGTGGTGCGGGTGTTCGAGTACAGCTACCCCGAGGAACGCTCAGCGGACTGTTGATCTTCAGCACGAAGCAAAAGGGCCGAACGTCTTCACGTTCGGCCCTTTGTTTTTGCCTGTAGCGTCAGCGTTTGGCGCCACTGAGGCTGAGGTAGTCGAGCAGGATGCGCCCGGTCTCAGCCAGGTAGGCATCGTCCTCGGGCTTGGTGTCGTCCGGCTCGGTCGGCAGCGCGTCCTCGTCCTCTTTCTTCAGCTCCTTGAGCGGCTCCTCGCCCTTGGCCTTGCGACGAATGTTTTCAAGTGCCAGTTGCTTGGCGTCGATCTCGTCGTGGCGGGTGCGACGCTCCTGTTCGTTGAGGCTGACGGTCTTCTCGTTCATCAGCTTCTGGGTCAGGGCCAGGCGATCACGGATGTAGGCGAACTCCGCGTCCTTCAGGCTACGCGCCTCGTGGCGCTCCTTGAGCTGGGCCAGATACGGCTTGAACGGGTCGACCGCCGGGCGCACCACGGGGCGAATGGTGTCCCAGGGCATAGCTTCGGGCAGCGCGCTTTCACCGATTTCCTTGGTGTCGATGATCGACGGGTAATCGATGTCCGGCAGCACGCCCTGATGCTGGGTGCTCTGCCCGGAGACCCGATAGAACTTGGCCAGGGTCAGCTTCAGTTCGCCGTGGTTGAGCGGCTGGATGGTCTGCACGGTGCCCTTGCCGAAGGTCTGCCCGCCGATGATCAGCGCGCGGTGATAGTCCTGCATGGCGCCGGCGAAAATCTCCGAAGCCGAAGCCGAAAGACGGTTCACCAGCAAAGTCAGCGGCCCTTTGTAGAACGCGCCGGGGTTTTCGTCTTCGAGCACGTCGACGCGGCCGTCGCTGTTACGCACCAGCACGGTCGGGCCCTTGTCGATGAACAGGCTGGTCAGCTCGGTGGCTTCCTGCAGCGAACCACCGCCGTTGTTGCGCAAGTCGATGACCACCCCGTCGACTTTCTCTTTCTGCAACTCGGTGAGCAGCTTCTTCACGTCGCGCGTGGTGCTCTTGTAGTCCGGGTCGCCCGCGCGGTAGGCCTTGAAGTCGAGGTAGAAGGCCGGAATCTCGATGATTCCCAGCTTGTAGTCGCGGCCGTCCTGCTTGAGTTTGAGCACCGACTTCTTCGCCGCCTGCTCTTCGAGCTTGACCGCCTCACGGGTGATCGAGACGATCTTGCTGGTCTGATCGTTCGGCGCATTGTTGGCCGGAATCACTTCCAGGCGCACCACCGAGCCTTTCGGGCCGCGGATCAGCTTGACCACTTCATCCAGGCGCCAGCCGACCACATCGACCATCTCCTTGTTGCCCTGGGCGACGCCGATGATCTTGTCGGCAGGCGCCACCTGCTTGGTCTTGGCCGCAGGGCCCGCGGGCACCAGGCGCACGATCTTGACCTGATCGTTGTCGCTCTGCAGCACCGCGCCGATGCCTTCCAGCGACAGGCTCATGTTGATGTCGAAGTTTTCCGCGCTGTCAGGCGAGAGGTAATTGGTGTGCGGGTCGTAGGACTGCGCGAAGGTGTTGATGTAGGCCTGGAAGATGTCTTCGGCGCGGGTCTGGTCGAGGCGGGCGAGCTGATTCTTGTAGCGCTTGGTCAGGGTTTCCTGGATCTGCTTCAAGTCCTTGCCGGCGATCTTCTGGCGCAGCACTTCATCCTTGACCCGTTTGCGCCACAGGTCGTCGAGTTCGGCATCGTTCTTCAGCCAGGGGGCGTCCTTGCGATCGACCAGCAAGGTTTCGTGGGTGGTGAAGTCGATCTTGTCGACACCCTTGTTCAACTCGGCCAGGGCGAAGTCCAGGCGTGCCTTGACCCGGTTCAGGTAGCGCTTGTAGATGGTGAAACCGGGGTCGAGGTTGCCGTTCTTGAGGAAATCGTCGAATTGCGTTTTCCACTTGTCGAACTCGGCGATGTCGGCCGCGGTGAAATAGCTGCGCGAGGGATCGAGCAGCTTGATGTAGCTGTCGTAGATGATGACCGAGCGTGCATCGTCCAGGGGCGGCTTGCTGTAGTGATGCCGCTTGAGCAACTCGACCACGTTGAGGCTGGCGACCACCTCGTCGCGGTCCGGTTGCAGGGAATCCCACTTGTTGGCAGCCGAGGCAGTACTGCCCAGCGCAAGAGTACCCAGGCCGATGACCAGGGCGAGTGCGGTGCGGGGCAGGAAGTGCTTCATGCTGATTCGACGTGGGTGCAATTGATCACGCATAGTAGGCCGTCTTTTCCGTTCACCGGTTCCATTGAGCCGGTCTGAAACTGCAAAAAGCCCGGGCATGGTTTCCCGGGCTCAGTCATGAATCAACTATGGAGGCACTGTGAAGGCATTGCAAGGCGTTGACGGACATGTGGCCTGGGTCGACGCACCGCGTCTGGCCTGTGATGCGGGGCAGGTACGCATCCGCGTGGCGGCGGCCGGATTGAACCGTGCCGACCTCATGCAGCGTGCCGGCCTGTACCCGCCGCCGCCCGGCGCCAGTCCTTATCTGGGCCTGGAATGCTCGGGGGTGATCGAAGAGGTCGGTGCAGGTGCCGACTGGCGTGTCGGTGAGCGGGTCTGCGCGCTGCTCGCAGGCGGCGGCGTCGCTGAAGAGGTGGTAGTGGACGCTCGTCACGTGATGCCGGTGCCCGACGGCCTGAGCCTGCACGAGGCGGCCGCAGTGCCTGAGGTGTATGCCACCGCCTGGCTGAATATCTTCCAGCTCGGCGGCTTGCAGGCGGGCGAGAAGGTGCTGGTGCATGCCGGTGCCAGTGGTGTGGGTTCGGCCGCCATTCAATTGTGCAAGGCGTTCGGCAACCCGGTCTGGGTCAGCGTCGGCTCGCAGGAACGGCTGGCCCACTGCCAGGCGCTGGGCGCCAGCGGCGGGGTGGTGCGCAACGACAACCTCGCCGAGCTGGAGCGACTGGGGCCGTTCGATGTGGTGCTCGACCCGGTCGGTGCGGGCTACGTCGACCTCAACCTGAGCCTGCTGGCCCGCGACGGGCGCTGGGTCATCATTGGCCTGATGAGCGGGCGCAAGAGCGAAATCGATCTGGCCCAGGTGCTGAGCAAGCGCTTGCAGATCACCGGTTCCACCCTGCGTAACCGCAGCGATGAGTTCAAGGCGCAGTTGCTCAGCGACCTGCGCCAGCACATCTGGCCGTTGTTCGGCGAAGGCCGGCTCAGCGCGCAACTGGTCGACACCTACCCGGTGGAATTCGCCGAAGCTGCCTACGCCGAGCTTGCGAGCAACCAGGTGTCGGGCAAGCTGGTGCTGGTGGTCGACTCGAGCCTGAGCTGATCGCGCAGCACAGATCCCACCCGGCAGCCTGCCGGGTGGGGTTCGAACCCCATCATTTCCAGTCCAGAATCGTCCAGCCATTGCGCTCGGCATGCTCGCGCAGCACGGCGTCGGGGTTCACCACCCGTGGGTGATCGACCCGCAGCAGCAGCGGCAGATCATTGCGCGAGTCGGAATAGAAGCTGGCGCCCTCGAGATTTTCCTGTTCCTGATCGAGCCATTCCAGCAGCCGGGTGACCTTGCCATCGCGGTAGGTGAGCACTCCGCGGGTGTTGCCGGTGTACACGCCATGGGCGGTTTCCAGATCGATCGCCAGGTATTCCTCGACCCCCAGGCGCGCGGCGATCGGCCCGACCAGATGGGCACTCGACGCGGAAATGATCAGCACCCGGTCGCCGGCCTGGCGGTGTTCGGCGATGCAGCGGCAGGCATCGCCGAAGATGATCGGCTCGATGACGTTCTCCACCCACGGCTCCACCAGATGATCGACTTCCTCAAGGGTACGCCCGGCGATCGGCTCCAGGCTGAAGGCCATGTACTCCTCCATGCGCAGGTGGCCTTTGCCGTAGGCCTGCATCAGCTCGGCGTCGCGGCGCAGGAACGACTCGCCGTCGACCCAGCCCAGCCGCGCCATCTGCGCGCACCAGAGCGATGAGCAATCGCCATGAATGAGCGTTTCGTCCAGATCGAAGATTGCCAGTGCCATGTCGCTGAAACTCCTAAGCCACTTCCCGTAGCGCTGTTGGATCGATCGCCAAGGATACCCGCTTGCCCGCTTCATGCAGATCGGCCGGCGAGCGGTTGAGCACATCCACCACCAGCTCGACCCCGCGCACCTCGACCCGGTAGCGGATCACGTTGCCCAACAGGCTGTGGCTGCGGATCACCGCATCCAGCTCGCCATCGAGGCCCAGGCTGATGGCTTCAGGGCGAATCGCCAGGCGCTGGCTGACCGGCTGTTGCAGCAGACGGCTGGCGCTGTCGGCGTCGAGCAGGTTGTAGTTGCCGATAAAGCCTGCGGCGAACAGATCGACCGGGGCGGTGTACAGGGTTTCGGCATCGCCGCTTTGCACGATGCGCCCTTGGTTCATCAGGAAGATGCGGTCGGACATCGTCAGCGCCTCTTCCTGATCGTGGGTGACGAAGATCGTGGTCAGGCCCAGTTCACGCTGGATCGCGCGGATCTGTTCGCGCAGGTGCTTGCGAATGCGCGCATCCAGCGCCGACAGCGGCTCATCGAGCAGCAGCAGGCGGGGTCGGGTCACCAGCGAGCGGGCCAAGGCTACGCGCTGACACTGGCCACCGGACAACTGGTGCGGATAGCGCTCGGCGAAGGCCCCCAGTTCGACCAGCTCCAATGCCTCTTGAACCCGCTGGCGACTCTGCTCGGCAGGCACTTTCTGCATGCGCAGGCCGAAGGCGACGTTCTGCTGCACGGTCATGTTGGGGAACAGCGCGTAGCTCTGGAACACCATGCCGATGCCACGCTTCTGCGGGCTCAGCGGCACCAGGTCGTGGCCATCGAGCAGGATCTGCCCGCCATCGACCGGCGTCAGCCCGGCAATGCAGCGCAGCAGGGTCGATTTGCCGCAGCCAGAGGGGCCAAGCAGGGTGACGAATTCGCCGCGGGCGATCTGGCAGTCGATGTTTTCGAACACCGTGCTGCTTGCGTAGCGCTTGCGCAGGTTCTTTACGCTGACGTAGCTCATTTCAGGTCTTGTCCTTGTTCAGGCGGTTGGCGACCCAGGTCAGTACCAGCACGAAGGTGAAATACGAAATCACCAGTGCGCTGTTGAAGTGGCCACTGCTGTTACGCATGTTGTTCAGGTACACCTGCAGGGTCTCGTAGCGGGTGCCGACCAGCAGGTTGGCGAAGACGAATTCGCCGAACAGGAACGAGAACGACAGCAGCAGCGCCACCATCAGCCCCTTGCGCAGGTTGGGCAACACCACCTGCAGCGCGGCCTGCCAGGGGCTGGCGCCGAGCAGTTGGGCCGCGTCCATCAGGTCGCGCAGATTGATCGCCTGCAGGTTGTTGGTGATCGCCCGGTACATGAATGGCAGAACGACGGTGAAGTAGCAGCCGATCAGAATCCACGGCGTGCCGACCATGGCCATCGGCCCGCTGCCATACAGTTGCAACAGGCCCACCGAGGACACCACTGGAGGCACTGCGAACGGCAGCAAGATGAGGATGTTCATCAGCGCATCCAGGCGCGGGAAGTGGTAGTGCACCACGAACAGCAGCGGCAGAATCAGCACCACCGACAGCAGCAGCGCACCGACGCAGACCAGCAAAGACTGCCCGAATGCAGCCAGAAAGCGTGGCTCGCTCCATAGCGCCACATACCACTTCAGGGTCAGGCCACTGGGCAGCAGGCTCGCCGACCAGCTGGTCGACAGCGAGTAAAGCAAGGTGCCGGCCAGCGGCAGCAGCAGAATGAGGAACAGCAGGTACACCACCAGACGGTGATACCAGCCGCCCTTGCCGGGTTCAGCGCGCATGGTAGCTCCTTCGCAACAGCCATTGATGAACCACCGTGACCACGGTCATCAGCCCCACCAGCACCATCGCCAGGGCGCTGGCCAGGTTCGGGTCGAGGCTGATATCGCCCGCCACCAGGCCGGCGATGCGAATCGGCAGTACGTTGAAATTGCCGGTGGTCAGCGCGTAGACAGTGGCGTAGGCACCCAGCGCATTGGCCAGGAGGATGACGAAGGTGCCCAGCAGCGCCGGGGTCAGCACCGGCAGGCCGATGTGCCGCCAGTAATGCCAGCCGTTGGCGCCGAGCAGGGCGGCCGATTCGCGCCAGTCTTCGCGCAGGGCATCGAAGGCCGGGTACAACAGCAACACCCCGAGGGGGATCTGGAAGTAGGTGTACACCAGAATCAGCCCGCTCTTGGAATAGATGCTGAAATCCCCGAGCAGGCCCACCTGCTTGAGCAATAGCGTCAGCGCGCCATTGAAACCGAGCAGGATGATGAAGGCGAACGCCAGCGGCACGCCGGAGAAGTTGCTGGTCATGTTGGCGAAGGCGCTGACGAAATCGCGCAGACGCGAGTCGACCTGACGCAGCGAGTAGGCCCCGAGAATGGCGATGACGATGCCGAACAGGCTCGACCAGAAACTGATTTCCAGGCTGCGCTGCAGGGCCTGCAGGTAGAACTTCGAGCTGAACACCTTGATGAAGTTGTCCAGCCCCCAGCCGCTTTCGCTCTGCAGGCTGTTGACCGCCACCCACGCCAGTGGAGCGATCTGGAACACCAGGAAGAACAGCGCAAAGGGCAACAGCCACAGCAACGCCAGGTAGCGCCCGCGTGGTCGCGCGCTCATTTGAGCAGCTCCCGGCACACGCTCTTGTCGTGCGCTGCACCGAGCAGCTCGCAGATCGTGCCGCACAGTTGGGTCTGCAAGGGCTTGGCGTTGAGGTCGAGGCTGAAGCCCTCGCCGAACACGAACAATGGCACCTCGCGCTCTTCGGCGAGCAGGCCATTGTGCGAACGGTCGTTGTTCATGCCGTGGTCGGCGGTGACCAGCACCTGATAACCCTCTTCAAGCCAGCGCGGCAGGTAGTCGGCCAGCAGGATGTCGAGGCTGCGTGCGGCGTTGCGGTACTGGCTGCTGTCCAGGCCATGGTGATGGCCGGCATCGTCGATGCTCATCGGGTGCACCAGGAGAAAATTCGGCGCATGCCGGCGGCGCAGGTATTCGGCGTCGGCCAGCAGGTGGGAATCGGGGTAGTGATCGGCGTAATAGAACAGGCCGTGCTGGATCGGCAGCTTCGGCGCATGGGTGTGGCGGTCACGCTGGGGGTCGAAGGGCGAGCGGTTGTACAGCTCGCTCATCCAGTGGTACGCCGCTGCCGCGGTGCCCAGATTGGCTTCGCGGGCGTAGTGGAAGACGCTGCGCTGGTTGGACAGGCGATTGACGTTGTTGTGCACGATGCCACTGTCGATGGGCGCGGTGCCGGTGAGGATGCATTCGTACAACGGCCGCGACAGCGACGGCAGTTCGCATTCCACGCGGTACAAGGCGGCGCGCTCGGCTTCGACGTAGGCATGCAGATGCCCCATGGCGTGCCGGGCCACGTGAAAGTTGAGGCCGTCGAGCAAGACCAGGATGACGTTGTGTTTCATTCGGGGGCTCCGAACCGGGAAGAGGTGGGGGCGCCAGGCGCCCCCGGTCGAGCGAGGGGTGTTACTCCATTTCGATGATGACCTGCTCTTGCCACTTCTGCGGCAGGGCTTTGGAGGTGCGCTCCCAGGCGTCGGCGTTCTTGATCGGCTGGGCCGGCGCGTACTGCTCGTTGGGCAGCAGTTTGGCCTGGACCTCGGCAGGCAGTTTCAGGTGCTCGGCGCGGATCGGCCGGGCGTGGCCGTTGGCCAGGTTGATCTGCCCGGCATCGCTGAAGATGTACTCGCGGGTCAGCTTGGCAGCGTTGGGGTGCTTGGCGTACTTGTTGATCAGCGTGGTGTAGCCGGAGGTGATCGAGCCGTCGGAAGGAATCAGCACTTCGAAGCGCTTCGGATCGATCTGCTCGCGGTAGCTCAGGCCGTTGAAGTCCCATACCACGCCGACTTCCACCTCGCCTTTTTCCAGGGTCTGGATGGTTGGGTTGGCCAGTGACAGGCGCTTTTGCTGAGCCAGCTTGGTGAACAGTTGCAGGCCCGGCTCGACGTTGCTCTCGTCACCCTTGTAGGCGATGGCAGCAGCCAGGACGCCGTTGGCGGCCTGGGCGGCGGTGCCGACGTCGCCGATGGCGACCTTGTACTTGCCACGCTCCAGGTCATGCCAGGTCTTGGGCCGGTCTTCTTCCTTGACCAGGTCCTTGTTGATGATGAAGGCGATGGTGCCGGTGTAGGCCAGGGCCCAGTGACCGTCTTGGTCCTTGGCCCAGGTCGGGATCTGTTCCCAGGTGCTTGGCTTGTAGGGCTGGGTCACGCCCTTGGCCAGGGCGATGGGGCCGAATGCCGCCCCGACGTCACCGATATCGGCGCTGGCGTTGTCTTTCTCGGCTTCGAACTTGGCGATTTCCTGGGCCGAGCTCATGTCGGTGTCGCTGTGCTTGAGACCGTACTTCTGCGCCAGGTCGTTCCAGGTGCCTTTCCAGTTGGCCCAGGCATCGGGCATGCCCACGCTGTTGATGACGCCTTCCTTGCGGGCCGCGTCCTCCAGGGTTTTCAAATCGGTATCAGCGGCCATCGCCGAAGTACACAGGGCGATGCTCGCGCCCAGCAGTGAGGCCATGAAGAACTGTTTCATCCGAAGCTCCTTTATAGGGATGCCGTGCATTCGATTGGGTAAAGGAAAGCGTGCTTGCGAACAGGTTGGTCTAGGTCAGCAACTCCCGAGCCAAGGTAGGCCGCTTGCGTGACAATTTGATGTAGCCGGAGGGGGCGGTGTGCTCCACCGCTGCCCTGGGGTTAGAGCGTAGACCAAGCGGCGCTGGGCAATGGCGGCTCGGCAGGCACGCACGTGCGCATGGCAAGCAGGACTGTCACAGCACGGTCATGGCCGCTGCTTAGGCTGCTGGCTTGAGCCGGTGCCCTGTTCAGGTGCGTTGGACTAGTCCAGAAAGGTAACCTGTCATGCAGTCGACGCCACCGCGCGCGGTAACAGCCATCTGCCACGCCCTGCAGGAGCAGATCGAACACGGCCTGCTGGCGCCGGGCAGTCGATTGCCCGGCGAGCGCACCCTCAGTGAGGTGTTCGCCACCACGCGGATCACCCTGCGTGAAGCGCTGGTGCAACTGGAAGCCCTGGGCCTGATCTATCGGGAAGAGCGTCGTGGCTGGTTCGTCTCGCCGGCGCGGCTGACCTACGACCTGATCGAGCGCAGCCATTTCCACGCGATGGTTTGTGCGCAAGGGCGCAGCCCGGCCACGCAACTGCTTTCAGCCTGCCTGCAGCCGGCCTCGGCGCTGATCTGCGCGCACCTGCAATTGCCGGCGCTGTCCAGCGTGGTGCGTATCTGCCGGGTGCGGCGCATCGATGGTCGCGCGGTGCTGTACGCCGAGCACTACCTCAACCCGCGTTATTTTCCAGGCATTCTGCAACTGGACCTCAGTCAGTCGCTGACCCGCCTGTACGCCAGCGAGTACGGCATTTTCTATGGTCAGGTCGGCTTTGAAATCCTGCCCACCGCCTTGCCCGCCGCAGCTGCCAGCGCCCTGCGCGTGTCCAGCGGCAGCGCCGGGCTGCACGTGCTGCGCAGCAACAGTGACCAGCACGGGCGCCTGATCGACTGTGACTTGGAGTACTGGCGGCACGATGCGATTCGCATCCGCGCCGAGGTCACTCCGTCGCGGCTGCCGGCATTGGCTCGGACGGCTTGCCGCCCGCCGCCGTGACCACCTGCACGGAAAGGCGCGGCGTGGCGAGGTCCAGGCCTTGTTCGTCGAGCTGGCGCTTGAGCGCCAGGTTGAATGCGCGTGACACTTCCCACTGCTTGATCGGCGCGGTCTTGAAGCGCGCACGCAGCACCGCCGCCCCCGACTCGAAACTCTCCACACCCTGGAATTCCAGCGGCGACCAGATATTGCGGCGCATCAACGGGTCGTTGCGCATCTTCTGTCCGACTTCACGGATCAGCGTCATCGCTGCGTCGATGCTCATGCTGTGGGGGATGGCGATGCGGAAAATCGCGTAGCCGAATTCGCGCGAGTAGTTCTTGATGCTCTTGATCTCGCTGAACGGAATGGTATGCACGATGCCGTCGATGTCGCGCAGGCGCACGGTGCGGATAGTCAGGCCTTCGACCGTACCGAGGTGACCGCCGACATCCACGTAGTCGTCGATCGCCAGCGAGTCCTCGATGATGATGAACAGACCGGTGATCAGGTCGGCCACCAGCGATTGCGCACCGAAACCGATCGCCAGGCCGATGACACCGGCACCGGCGAGCAGCGGGGTGACGTTCATGCCCATGTTGGCCAGGGCGACGATCAGCGCGATGATGGCGATGGCCACGAACAGCACGTTGCGGATCAGCGGCATCATCGTCTGCGCGCGGGCGTTGGCCATGCCGCGGCGCGAGCGCACCAGGGCGTGGTGCACGGCGGTGTCGGCAAGAATCCAGACCAGCCAGGCGACGACCAAGGTGCTGATCAGGCCCAGCAGGCGCATGCTGATGTCGTGGCCATCGCCTTCTGCGAAGCGAATCATCGACAGGCCCCAGACGCGCAGACCCAGTTCGATGAACAACAGCCAGATGAACAGGTGCGCCAGGGCATAGCCGAAGTTCTGCAGGCGCTCGGCGTAGGCCGCGTGACGCCGCGCGTTGAGTGCGGTTTTCGCCGCGTGGCGACGCACCAGGCCGTTGAGCACCATGCACACCACCACCAGCACCGTGCACATCAGCGACTGGCGCAGCGCGGTGCTGGTGTCGCCGGCTGAGACGAAGGTGGCGAACAGCGAAATCGCCACCAGCACCAGCGCCGGCACATACCAGAAACTGCCCAGCACCTCGATGGTGTCGCTCAGTGTGCGCCGGGTCAGGCGCCGCGACAGCGGCTGGTTGCGGATCAGGTGAGCGATCGGGCGGCGGAAGCGCAGGATGAACAGCCCTGTGCACAATGCCGCGAGGACATTGGCCACCGTGGCGATGGAGTGCGCCAGGTGCACGCCCAGGGCGCTGGTCAGGCGTGGATCGCTCATGGCCTCGCCGAACGCGGCGAAGCTGCCGATCAGCCACAGCGGGTTGAAGGCGCGATGACGCAGGATGTGCAGCGCGCGGTGGCGGTGCGGGCCGTCGAGCAGGGAGAAGGCGATCACGCAGATCGCCGAGAAGCAGGTGCCGACCACCAGCGCATAGGCCAGCACCATCGCCAGCGACTTGCCCAGTGATGGCGGCAAGACGAAACTCAGGTAAACCGTGAAGATCAGCGCCACCAGCCACGGACCGAGCTTGCGCAGGGCAAAACGCACCAGGTCCCAGGTGCGTGGGTGCTGGGGCAGTTCCTCGCTCAGGCCAAAGCGCAGGCGCACGCGGTGGCTGATCCAGTTGAAGGCGAACGCCAGCAAGCTCCACACCGCGATCACTGCGGCGAAGCCAAACAGAATGGCCGGCCATTGCTGCACCGGTACCACCCGGTCGATCAGCTCGCCCTTGGCCTGGCGGAATTCTTCCGACCAGCGCACGAAGGGGCTGGAGTCGCCGCTGAACTGCTCTTCGAAATCATGCAGCGCGCCCGAGATCAGCCCCAGCACGCCTTGCTCGACGGTAGGCTGCGACTGGCGCGACGCATCGCGTAGCTTCTTCAGGTCAGCCAGCAGCTTGGCCCGTTGCTGGTCGTTCTCAAGGTTCTTGATCACCTCGTCGAGGGACTTGCCCAAAGGCTCGCTGGCCTCGGGTTGCTGCGAGCTGCTGCTCGACCCCAGCAGGCCAGGCAACCCGGCCGCCTGGGCCGGAACGACGAACAGCAACAGCAGCAGGGTCAGGCAACGCAGAAGAGCTGGCACTGGAAAAACGACCTCGGGATGAACGACTGCCCGAGTGTAGAGATTTTTCAGGCCAGTTTCTCGAGGATCTTCCAGCAGGCCGTGCCGAACACTGCAATGGTGCCGATCCACATCATCAGCACGCCGCTGTTGCGCTCGCGCAGACTGAAGCCGAGGGTCAGCAGCAGCAGACCGGCGACGATGGGCAATAGATCGATCATGAAGGGTGACATCGGTAACTTCCTTGTGTGAAACGTCCCTGAAATCAAGCCGGCGTCTGCATGCGCCGGCTTGTCGTGGCAACTCAGAACGGGGCAGGGCACTCGAAGCGCAGCCGCTCACCGCTGCGCGGATGCGTGAAACTGAGCATGCTGGCGTGCAGGCACAGCCGCTCATGGGCGGCCAGCGCTTCGGGGTTCGCATACAGGCGGTCGCCCAGCAGCGGGTGGCCGATAGAGAGCATATGGACACGCAATTGGTGCGAGCGACCGGTGATCGGGGTCAGCTCTACCCGGCAGTGGTCGCCACAGCGCTCGAGGATGCGCCAGAAGGTCAGGGCATGCTTGCCCTGCTCGTGATCGACCACATGGCGTGGTTTGGTCGGCGGGTCGTAGCGCAGCGGCAGGTCGATGCTGCCGCTGTCTAGGCTCGGTTGCCCCCAGCACAGCGCGGTGTAGGCCTTTTCGGTTTCGCGATCATGAAACTGTCGGGACAGTTCGCGGTGGCTATCGGCGTCGCGCGCCAGCAGGATGATGCCGGAAGTCTCCCAGTCCAGCCGATGCACGATCAGCGCATCGGGATAGCCATTTTCCTGCAGGCGGGTGATCAGGCAGTCCTTGTTGTCATCGGCACGCCCTGGCACCGACAGCAGCAACGTGGGCTTGTTGATCACCAGGATGGCGGCATCCTGGTAAAGGATCTGGACATTCGACAGCGGCATTGCAGACTCTCGGCAGGGGCCAGCCGCATGGGCAGGCGGGCACGAACGAAAAAGAGCGGCACCGCGCCGCTCCGACAGCTCGCCACTATACCTGCTCGCGTGCCACTGTCGGCACCGGGTTCAGGAAAGTGGGCTGCGGAGCGGCGCGGTGCCGCTCTTCAGGGGCCGATCAACGATCAGGCAGGGTGATGTTCAATTCCAGAATCGAGCAACTGCCCTGGTTCTCCAGAGCCACCTGCACATCATCGTTGCCGATGTTGACGTATTTGCGGATCACTTCCAGCAGCTCTTGCTGCATGGCAGGCAAGTAATCCGGGGTGCTGCGCTGGCCACGCTCGTGCGCCACGATGATCTGTAGACGCTCTTTCGCTACCGACGCGCTGGCGGTTTTCTGTCTGCCACGAAAGAAGTCAAAAAGGTTCATGGTCTATTTGCCTCCAAACAGGCGCGCGAAGAATCCTTGCTTCTGCGCTTCGATGAACCGCAAAGGCTTTTCTTTGCCCAGCAGACGGTCGACGGTATCGCTATAGGCCTGGCCGGCATCGCTCTGGTCGTCGAGGATGACCGGGTTGCCGCTGTTGGAAGCCTTGAGCACGGCCTGGGATTCAGGAATCACGCCCTTGAGCTTGATCGAGAGGATTTCCTCGACGTCCGCGACGCTGAGCATTTCGCCCTTTTCCACGCGCTCGGGGTGGTAGCGGGTGATCAGCAGGTGTTCCTTGATCGGATCTTCGCCGTTTTCCGAGCGGCGCGACTTGCTCGAGAGCAGGCCGAGCATGCGGTCGGAGTCGCGTACCGAAGAGACTTCCGGGTTGGTCACCACGATGGCTTCGTCGGCGAAATACATCGCCAGGTGCGCACCCTTTTCGATACCGGCCGGGGAGTCGCAGATGACGTAGTCGAAGGTGTTCTTCAACTCGTTGAGCACACGCTCGACGCCTTCCTGGGTCAGGGCATCCTTGTCGCGGGTCTGGCTCGCGGCGAGGATGAACAGGTTTTCAAGGCGTTTGTCCTTGATCAGTGCCTGCTGCAGGTTGGCTTCGTTGTTGACGACGTTGACGAAGTCGTACACCACGCGGCGCTCGCAGCCCATGATCAGGTCGAGGTTACGCAGGCCGACGTCGAAGTCGACGATGACGGTCTTGAATCCACGCATCGCGAGGCCGGTACCGATGGCGGCGCTGGTGGTGGTCTTGCCCACACCCCCTTTGCCGGAAGTCACCACGATAATTTTGGACAAGGTATCTCACCCCTAAATAAACGGGACAGGTGTCCCAGCAAATACACAAAAATGGCAACCATGAAATAAGTTGCTATATAGATTGTTCGTTGAAAATGCCGGCAAGTATCAATCAAAGTCGTGTGATGTTCAACACATCTCCAGACAAGCTGACTTGCACCCCGGAGCCCCACAATGGATCGCGGCGCAAGTCTTCGCTGACTTTGTATTGGCCGGCGATGGAGACCATTTCGGCAGTCATTTGCTGGCAGAAGATTCGCGCGCGGGTATTGCCCTTGATGCCGGCCAGCGCACGGCCACGCATGGCGCCATACACATGGATGTTGCCGTCGGCGAGCAGTTCGGCGCCTGGGCTGACCGAGGTGGTCACCACCAGGTCGCCGCCCTGGGCGTAGATTTGCTGGCCGCCGCGCACCGGCGCGGTGATGATCCGCGTCGGGCGGATCTCAGGCTCGGCGGGTGGCAGCGGTGCCGGCTCGGGCTTTTTCACTTCCGGCTCGGGCTCGATGGGCCGTTCGCGGGCCCCCGAGGGTGGCAGCACCGGCAGGTCGATGGCGATGGCCGCGGCGATGTCTTCGATGCGGCTGGCGCGCAGGGCCAGGGTGCGCAGGCCATGATGACGGCAGATACGCATCAATGCCGGCAAATCCAGAACGCCTGCGGTGGCCGGTAATTTATCCAGGGCCAATACCAGTGGCGTATTACTGAAGAAGTTCGGCGCCAGGGCTACCTTTGCCGCCAATTGCCGGTCAAGTTCATCCAAGTCATTGCGCGCCAGTTCCAGCACAGTAATGGCAAGCATGCTGCCTTTTAGCTGGAATACGGTGGAGGTGTCGTGGGGCGGGTTCGGGCTCATGGTCTGCATAGACGGCTTGTTGCGGAAAAAGTGCCCTGACTTATAGCGAGAAACTGCGATGGCCCGCAACCTGCGGCCAAAGGTTGTAGAATGCCCGGCCTTTGTCTTGCCGGAGTTTCAATGGAACGCCCGCGTTTTCGTAAAGCCTTTCTTCATCCGCGCTTCTGGGCCCTGTGGCTGGGGTTGGGCGTGCTGTGGCTGGTCGTGCAGTTGCCGTATCGCACCCTGCTGAGTCTGGGCCGTGGCCTGGGCGCCATCATGTATCGCCTGGCTGGCGACCGTCGCCGCGTCGCTGAACGCAATCTGGAGCTGTGCTTCCCACAGTTGTCCGCCGACGAACGGCAGCATTTGCTCAAAGAGAACTTCGCCTCCACCGGTATCGCTTTCTTCGAGATGGCCATGAGCTGGTGGTGGCCCAAGGCACGTCTGGCGCGACTGGCGCACATCGAGGGGCTGGAGCATTTGCAGGCCGCTCAGCGCGATGGCCAGGGCGCGATCCTCATGGCGGTGCACTTCACCACCCTGGAAATCGGCGCAGCCTTGCTCGGTCAGGCGCACACCATCGACGGCATGTACCGCGAGCACAACAATGCCGTGTTCGACTTCATCCAGCGCCGTGGCCGCGAGCGGCACAACCTCGATGCGCTTGCGGTAGAGCGCGAAGACGTACGCGGCATGCTCAAGCTGCTGCGTGCCGGCCGGGCGATCTGGTACGCGCCCGATCAGGACTACGGCGCCAAGCAGAGTCTGTTCGTACCGCTGTTCGGTATTCCTGCCGCCACCGTCACTGCCACCACCAAGTTCGCGCGTCTGGGCAAGGCGCGGGTCATTCCCTTCACCCAGCGTCGTCTGGCCGATGGCAGTGGCTATCGACTGGTGGTGCATCCGCCGCTCGAGGGTTTTCCGGGCGAGAGTGAAGAGGCCGACTGCCTGCGCATCAACCAGTGGGTGGAAGGGGTGTTGAGCGAGTGTCCGGAGCAGTACCTGTGGGCCCATCGGCGCTTCAAGTCACGTCCCGAAGGGGCAGCGCCGCTGTACGACAAGCGCCGCCGCTGAACAGGCTGGACCGCGACGCGAACCCGGGCGGTTGGCGTCGCGGCAGGGCAGGCGATTACTCGGCGATCTGCAGTTTGCGCGACTGGGTGTAGACGTAGCGCACCTTCTCGTACTCGAACGGCGAGTTCAGCTGGCCGTAGCGGAAGTTGGTGGTGTAGCGCTTGTCCAGAGCGCGCAATGCGAAGATTTCCGGATGACGGCTGCTGGCGTCGGCAACGTTGAGGTAGTTGACCGATTGCTCGCCGACATAGTCCACCACTCGCCCGGTGGTATCGCGCAGGTTCGACGGGCCGAACAGCGGCAGCATGATGTACGGGCCTTCCGGCACGCCGTAGAAGCCCAGGGTCTGGCCGAAATCTTCGTTCTGGCGGGCCAGGCCCATCTTGCTCGCCGGGTCCCACAGGCCGCCGACGCCAATGATGGTGTTGAACAGCAGGCGTGCGGTGATCTGCCCGGCGCGTTCACCCTTGAGCTGCAGCACGCTGTTGAACAGGTTCGACACGTCACCTAGGTTTTCGAAGAAGTGCGTCACGCCGCTGCGAATGAAGCGCGGGGTGACGTAGCGGTAGCCATCGACCGCAGGCAGCAGCACCCATTGGTCGAGGCGATAGTTGAAGTGGTAGACGCGCCGGTTGATCGACTCCCAAGGGTCGTAGACGTTGAGCGCGGTCAGGGTCGAGCGCTCGAACTCGCGCTGATCCAGGCCTGGGTTGAATTTCAGTTCGCGCAGCGGGTTGAGGAAACCATCCGGGCCGGCGGTGGGCTGCGGCTCGGGCGCGTCGAACACGTCGGCTTCGACCACGCTGGTACGCGGTGCGACTTCCGCTGCCTGGACGGTGCCTGCCAGCAACAGGGCGGTGATGATCAGCAGTCGATTAGCCACGGAAGAACTCCAGCATGTCGTTGGCATTGACACGGTAGTTGAGGTTGCCGCAATGGCCGCCGTGTGGGTAGAGGGTCAGGCGGTCGCCGAACACCTGGCGCAGGAAGCCCAGGTCGCCCGGGCCTAGGATGACGTCGTCGGCGTTGTGCATCACGGCGATCTTCGGCGAGTCGTGCAGGTAGTCTTTCAGGGCGTACAGGCTGACCTGGTCGACCAGTTGCAGCAGGCTGTTGCCATCGGTTCGCGCACGCCACATGGGCAGTACCTGCTCGTTCAGGTAACACTCGAAATCGCACTGCAGGGCGCGCTTGAAGAACGGCGTGAGGCTGCTGCCTTCGGTGATCGGGTACTTGGGTGGAATGATCAGGCCACGGCGGTTGATCAGGTCGGAGGTGAAGGTGATGTCGGCGGCCGAGAAGCGGAACGAGGTGCCGATGAGCATCGCCATCTGTTCGTTGGTCAGGTGCTGACGCGACTTTTGGAAGTCGTAGATCAAGGCTTCGTTGAGGTCGACGTAGCCCTTGTCCTGGAAGTAGCGGGTGAGCTTTTCCAGCATCAGTTCATAGAAGGTGGTGCTGCGGTCGATGCCCTTGACGCTGGTCTGCACCAGTTTGTCGAGGTTGTTCACCGAGGTGTAGAGGTTCACCGGCGGGTTGAGCAGCAGCACTTTCTTGAAGTTGAAGCTGCGCCGGGTCTCGTCGAGCTTGCTGACGAAGGCCGCATCCAGCGCGCCGAGGCTGTAGCCGGTGAGGTAGAAATCGCTGATCGGCAGGCGCGCATGCTGGGCGCGTACCGCCTGCATGACCCGGTACAGGTCTTCGGCGTCTTCCTGGCTCACCCCGGGGGTTGCGAAGCGCGAGGCGGCGCTCATGAAGTCCCAGCTGGTCGGCGAAGACAACTGCACCACGTGGTAGCCGGCTTGGTAATAGAGCTTCTTCAGGTATTCGTTGATGCTCGAGGAATACGGCGCGCCGGTGCCGGCGATGATGAAGATCAGCGGCGCGGCGTGGTCCTGGCGGGCCATGCGGTACTTGAGCTTTTTCACCGGCCAGAAGTTGTCCGGCAGGGTGAAGGCGCGCTCTGGGCGCATGGTCAGGCTGTAGTCTTTCTGATTGATGTCATCGTCGCTGGGCAGCGTCGGACGGTGTTCAGGTGGTGTTGTGGCGATGGTCGCCTCGAACGGGTTGGTCAGCGGAAAGCCGTAGCTGGCCGCGTCGATGTCCCGCGCCGAGGCGGCCGCAGCCAGGAGCGAACCGCACAGCACGGCGGCAAGGCGCAATGATCGAAGCATCAGGTGTCCCCAGGGAAGAGCAGCAAGGCGTTGCGTTGTTAGAGTGTGCAGGAAATGTGTCTGGGCGCCGGCAAGGCGGGCAAAACGGACAGGGGCCGTCTGCAAGATGGTCCAGTGCTGGGCGATACCCGCACGTCGCGAGCTTCGCGGCGACCTCTCTGGCCCCTCTGGCTGCCTGCAACTACATTTCGTACACGTCTAGGACCGCTGCGGCCTGGGCAAAGTTGCCAGCCCGCGCAGCTGTTTATCGCCCAAAAGATTGCCGTGCGGATCAATCGCACGGCAAGCGGCTTTTCATGCAACATAGCCGGCTGCTGGCGCTGTGTCTGTAGCAATGTTGTAAATGGCCACTATCGATGTCGAACCTTGCGCTGCCCGGAGGGCACGGATGACCCGGACCACTGCTGTATTGAGCATCGTACTCGCCCTGGGCCTGCTGTTGGCGGCCAGCTATGGCGTGCGCTATGGGCTGATGGAAGATGCCCGCTGGGTCGGCCTTTGCAGCACCCCTGACGCCTACTGGCAGTGCCAGGCGCGGTCATGGCTGGGCTTGACCATTCATTTCCAGACCCTCGGCTGGCTGGCACTGGGCAGTGGCGTACTGGCGCAGCTGATCAGGGGGCGTGGTGGGCGCTTGCTCGGTGGCCTGGCGCTGCTGCTGGGGATTCCGGCACTGGTGCTGTACACCGCCAGCCTGGCGGTGTTTGCGGTGGTGCTGGGCGGCCTGCGCCTGGTTCGCGCCCCGCGTTAAGCAGCCTTGGCGCAGTGTTTGCGGGTGAGCTGCAGGCAGCGCATCAGGGCCATGACCATCAGTCCGCTGACCACCGCCCAGATCAGCGCCTGCCGGCTTTGCAGCCCTTCCTGATACAGCTGCGGGACGATGCCGACGCCGATGATGCTCGCCAGCAACGCCACTTCGCGCCGCGGCGCAGGCAGCGGGCGCAAGCACAGCAGCAGCGCAGGCAAGGCCAGCGCGGCACTGGGGAAACTGCGATAGCGAGCATCGAAGACCAGCCCGAGCATGCTCACGGCTGCCGCGAAACCTGCCGCCAGCACCAGCCAGCCGCCATACCGCTGCCCGATCAGCCACAGCCGTTGTCGCCAGGTGGCGCGCTGGCTGAAGGCCAATGCGGCATACGCCAGAAACGCCAGGTTGAGCAGCCCCAGGGCGATTCCCCACAACCACTCGGCGGCAAAGCGCGCATCGGTGCGTAGCAATTCCCCCCACAGTCCCAGGCAGCCGGCACCGAGCGCTGCCAGCAGCGCCAGGCCGACGGCAGACAGTGCATCGCGCGGGCGCCCGGCAAGCAACAGCGTCAGCAGCATCAGCACGCTGCTCGACAGCGCCCATTGCGGCCACAGCGGCAGGTTGCTGACCGGGCCTTCGAGCACGCCTTTGTCCTGGCGGTCGGCGTCGTACAGGCCCCAGTAACCGCCCACCGCGCCCTCGCTGGCGCGCTTCCACGGTTGGTCGAAAGCTTCTATGAGGTTGTAGTTCCAGCCTTGTGCCTCGGCCTGGGTGACGAAGCCGCGGATGAAGCGCGCCTCGTTGACCCGGCTCGGCACCGCGGTTTCGCGCTGGCGACCTTCACTGGGCCAGCCGGTCTCGCCGATCATGATCGGCTTGGGCGCGAAGCGTTTGACGAAACGCTGATGCACTTGGGCAACGTGTGCCAAGGCAGCGTCGATGTCGCGCGGTTGATCTTCCCAGTAAGGCAGCAGGTGAATGGTCAGAAAGTCTACCGCCGGGGCGATTTCCGGGTGTTGCAGCCAGAACTCCCAGACATCGGCATAGGTGACCGGCACCGTCACTCCAGCCTTGACCCGGGTGATCGCCTCGGCCAGCGCGCGGCCGGTGATTTCCTTGCGCAGCAGCGCCTCGTTGCCGACGATCACCGCGCTGACTACGTCGCTGTTGGCGTTGGCCGAGGCGATCAGCAGGTCGATTTCCCGCGCGGTGTCCTGGGCGTTGGCGTTGACCCAGGCGCCGAGCATGACTTTCAGGCCATGCTTGCGCGCCAGGGCCGGAATTGCCTCCAGACCGGTCATGGAATAGGTGCGGATGCACTGAAATCGTTCGGCGAGCAGGGCCAGGTCGGCATCCATGCGCGCCGGGCGCAGTTGAAAGGGTTGATCGAACGGCGACTGGTCCTTGTCGAAGGGCGTGTACGAGGCGCATTGCAACTTGTGCGTTGGGCTGGCGGCGTCGGCCAGGCGCACGGGCTGACCCAGTGCGTACCACAGGCCCCACAGCCCGAGCAGGGCGACGATGCTGGCGAATGCATATAGAGGCAGAAGCAGGCGGGTGGAGCGGGGCATCGGGCGTTCCGTCGTCAAGTGCGCAGGGCAGGGGGCGGTCAGGCGAAGACGCCGGACGCGCTGATTCGAGATGACGTGCAGCGTCGAAGCTGCACGCCGAGTGATAGTAGCCCGTCGTCAATCCTTTGGCATGCAAGGATCGCGCAGACCCGTGTGAGCAAATGGCGCTAATGGCGAAGTGCTGTCGCATATGGCGGTTGTGCAGGTCGCAGTTGGAGCAGGTCTGTGCTCGTCGCAGGTTGATGATGGAACCTCAATAAGACCTGACGCGGGGATGCTTTGATGAAAATGCGACGTTTACTGGGTGTGGGAACGGCCCTGGTACTGGCCATGAGCACTGCGCAAGCAATGGCCAAGGAAGTGAGCATTGGCTACGTAGATGGTTGGTCCGACAGTGTCGCGACCTCCAACGTGGCCGCCGAAGTGATCAAGCAAAAGCTGGGCTATGACGTAAAACTCCAGGCTGTCGCCGCAGGCATCATGTGGCAGGGCGTGGCGACCGGCAAACTCGACGCGACGCTGTCGGCCTGGCTGCCAGTCACCCACGGTGAGTACTGGACCAAGAACAAGGACAAGGTGGTTGATTACGGTCCTAACTTCAAGGACGCCAAGATCGGCCTGATCGTGCCTGACTACGTCAAGGCCAACAGCATCGCCGACCTCAAGACCGACAGCAGCTTCAAGCAGAAGATCGTCGGCATCGACGCAGGTGCCGGTGTGATGATCAAGGCCGACCAGGCGATCAAGGACTACGACCTGACCGGCTACAAGCTGGTAGCCAGTTCCGGCGCGGCGATGACCACCGAGCTGGGCAAGGCCTACGAGAAGAAAGAATCCATCGCCGTGACCGGCTGGGTGCCGCACTGGATGTTCGCCAAGTGGCAACTGAAATTCCTCGAAGATCCGAAGAAAGTCTTCGGTGAAGCCGAAACCGTCAACAACATCGGCAGCAAGCAACTGGCGACCAAAGCGCCGGAAGTGGCCGAGTTCCTGAAGAAGTTCTCCTGGCAGTCCAAGGATGAGATCGGCGAAGTGATGCTGGCCATCCAGAATGGTGCCAAGCCTGATGCCGCTGCCAAAGACTGGGTTGCCAAACACCCAGAGCGCGTCAAGGAGTGGACTGGCAAGTAAGCTGCCAGCCATTGCCGATGGGGCTGCCCTCCAGCCCCGTCAGCGACGGGCGTCGAATACCGCGTGCAGGTGCGCGCGGTAGCTGTCGAACGCTGCGATCGCCCCCTGCTGAGCCTGCAACTCTTCCTGCTCGGTCAGTTGCAAAGCATCGATCTGTTCAACGAACGCACGCCAGTGCAGCGCCCGACCCTCGGGATGCGCAGCCAGGTGCCGAGCGCCGTGTGAAGCATCCAGCCCCAGTTGCTGACTGTGCTTGAACAGAAACGCCGCGCCCAGATTCGATCCCTCACTGCAATACAGCCAGCCCAGCGCGTGGGCGGAACCTGCCTGCACGGCTGCCGGTGTCTCTGGCAACGCCAGACCCAAGTCGTTGAAATCCTCGCGCACCGCAGCGAAACGCGACAGCTCGGCGAGCCCGGGCAGTAGCCGGTTGAGTTCGGCGTCGTGGTAGAGGCCGAGCAAACTGCCATGAAAACGGTGTTGTACCTGTAGGAAGCAGGCATAGCGTTGCAGGTCGGCAAAGGGCCGCGCCGCCATGACCTGCGCATCGACGCTGTCGTGGTCGCGGCTGCTGGCCGCCTTCAGGCGCTTGCAGCGGCCTGGCTCTGCCAGGCAAGGGGCGGGTGCACTCATCAGAAGATCCGTGGAGAAATCGCAGGCGGGCATGATGGCGGGTGCGCAGGCTGCTGACTAGCGGCAGCGAACCAGCGGCAGCGCGAACGGTCCATGATGCTGGCTGTGCAGGGCTGACTCGATGGCGTGAAGCGGGTCGCTTGTACCGTCCACTCACGGTGATATCCTTCCCGTCCACGCGGCCGTCCGCGTCGCCCCTATGGACAGCATTCGGTTCTATTCATGAAGAAATCAGTAGGTATTCTCTGCGGTCTGGCCGTTGCCATCGCCGCCATCACTACCGCCGGCGCCTGGTTCACCGGCAAGCAGATTCCGGGCGAGCTGGAGCACGCGGTCACCCGTGCCAACGCCGAGTTGAAGAACGCTGTTGCCGGCACCGGCGGCAGCATGACGATGGAGCTGGTGTCGCTCGAGCAACACTGGTTCACCAGTGATGCGCGCTACCGCATCGTCATCAAGGATGTGCAGATCGGTCAGGGCGAGCCGCTCAACTTCGAACTGGGTGCCACCGATCATATCGAGCACGGGCCTTTCCCCTGGACCCGGGTCAAGTCGCTCAAGCTGTTGCCGGTCATGGCGGTCAGCAACAGCGAGCTGGTGAAGTCCGATCAGCTCGCGCCGCTGTTCGAGGCAGCGGGCGGCAAGATGCCGGTCAGCGCTACGGGCACGCTGGGGTACGGCGGCAGCATCGACACCGAAACGCACGTCGCCCCGCTGAAGTTCACCCAGGATGATGGCGGCCTGTTCGATTTCGCCGGCATGACCCTGAACGTCGATGGCGATCGCGATGGCAACGCCATGAAGATCCACGGCAACTTCGACCGGCTGGAAGTGAAGGTCGTCGGTGATCGTCCACCGGCAACCTTCGTGCTCGAAGGCTTCAAGGTCGGTGGCGACCTGAGCAAGACCGACTACGAGAAAATCTACGTCGGCAAGCTCGACCTGTTCCTCGATCAACTGCAGGCGACCCTTGGGCCCAAGCAGGACGTGCTGGTTGCCAAGGGCATCGAGCAGAACAACCTGTACAACCTGGAGGGCAAGGACCGTCTGGGCGGGCGCCTGGAGTACAAGGTCTCCGACATCACCTATGCCAACCGTGCGGTCGGCAGCGGGCAGGCGGTCATGACCTTCCGCTCGCTCGACATTCCCTCGACCCTGGCGTTGAGTGAGTGGTATCAGAGCAAGATGCCGCAGATTCAGGCCGCAGCAGCCGAAGGCCAGGCGATGCCTGAGATTCAGATGACCGATGCCGAGCGCGCTCAAGTGCACGGCGATCTGCAGAAGTTGCTGGCGGCCAAGCCCACCGCGTCGATCGAAGACCTGTCGTTCAAGACCGCGCGTGGCACCAGCCACTTCAAGCTCGATGTCGATTTCGCCAATCCGGCGTCCTTCGACCTGCCGGCCGACCAGCTGACCCGGCAGATCATCGCCAAGCTCAGTGGCAAGCTGTCGGTGTCCAAGCCCATGGTAGGTGACCTGGCCACCCTGCAGGCACTGCTCGGCGGCGAGACCGACGCCCAGGCGATTGCCCAGCAGTCCAACCAGGCCGGCGAAATGCTCGGCATGATGGCCGTGCAGAGCGGGCTGGCCACGGTGCAGGGTGATGATGTGGTCTCGAGCCTCGACTACGCGGCCGGCCAGGTCGACTTCAACGGCAAGCAGATGACCGTCGAAGAGTTCCTGATGATGCTCCAGGCGCTGGTTCCACAGCGCTGATCCGCCTGCGCGCACGGTGCCTGCCAAGGCCCGTGCGTAGCGTCTGCCGACGCCCCCGGCCAGTGCGCTGCGGGGTGTCCGGCTCCCTGGAAAAATCGCTTTTGAATTGATCCGATTGTCTGTAGCCTTCGGCGTCCGATAACAATCCGCGCCCGCAGGTGGGCCGCGACGGCCCGCCGTCCGGCACCTTTAGCCGATCTGCCAGGACGCGGTGCTACTCTCGATCGATGCGCACGAGCGCTCGCAGGTCCCGTGATCATGACCCAGATTTCCGAACGTCTCCTGGTTCAAGCCCACCTTGATGCCAAGCAGCCCCAGCCGTTGACGGCCGAGCAGGAAGCCGACTACCGCGCGGCCATCGCCGCCGAGCTCAAGGCGCAAAATGCTGTACTGGTGGCGCACTTCTATTGCGATCCGGTGATCCAGGCCCTGGCCGAGGAAACCGGTGGCTGCGTTTCCGACTCGCTGGAAATGGCCCGTTTCGGCAAGCAGCACGAGGCCGACACGGTCGTGGTGGCCGGGGTTCGCTTCATGGGCGAAACAGCGAAGATTCTCACCCCGCACAAGCGCATTCTCATGCCGACCCTGGAAGCCACCTGCTCGCTCGACCTGGGCTGCCCGGTGGAAGCGTTCTCGGCCTTCTGCGACCAGCACCCCGAGCGCACCGTGGTGGTGTATGCCAACACCTCGGCGGCAGTCAAGGCGCGGGCTGACTGGGTGGTGACCTCCAGCTGCGCGCTGGAAATCGTCGAGAGCCTGATGGACAACGGTGAGACCTTCATCTGGGGCCCCGACCAGCACCTGGGACGCTACATCCAGAAGCAGACCGGCGCCGACATGCTGCTGTGGGACGGTGCCTGCATCGTTCACGAAGAATTCAAATCGCGGCAATTGGCCGACATGAAGGCGCTGTACCCGGATGCTGCAGTGCTGGTGCACCCGGAATCGCCGGAATCGGTCATCGAACTGGCCGATGCGGTGGGCTCCACCAGCCAGCTGATCAAGGCGGCGCAGACCCTGCCGAACAGCACCTTCATCGTCGCCACCGACCGCGGCATCTTCTACAAGATGCAGCAACTGTGCCCCGACAAGACCTTCATCGAAGCCCCCACTGCCGGCAACGGCGCTGCGTGCCGCAGCTGCGCGCACTGCCCGTGGATGGCGATGAATACCCTCGAACGCACCCTCGACTGCCTGCGCACCGGCAGCAACGAAATCAGCGTAGACCCGGCGCTGATTCCGCGGGCGGTCAAGCCGTTGCAGCGGATGCTGGACTTCACCCAGGCGGCGCGCCTGAAGCTCTCGGGCAATGCCTGAACGGGCGCTGGGTTGGCTGTCTGACAGCCGATGAGTCAGCAGTCATTCGAGGTTGAAAGGGGCCGGTTGAACGCGGCCCCCGATAGGCTCACTAGCGACCCATCATGTCCCTGACCATGCGCTGTTGGTCCATGATCTCGCGCTGACGCTGGTCGATCTGCGCGGCCAGCGGGAAGTTGCTGCCGGCGCGGCGCTTGGCAAAATCCAGTTGCTGAATCGCCTGGTCGAAATCGCCGACCAGGGTAAAGTACTCGGCCCGCGCCCGGTGCAGGCCGATGGTATTGCCTGACAACCCCCGCACTTCAGCCACTTCGTACCAGACGTCCGGGTCCTGCGGGCGATTCTTCAGCAGCCCATCGAGCACCCGTTCCGCTTCGGCTGGCTTGCCCTGCTTGATCAGCAGGTCGGCACGCACCTGATTCAACGGGTAGTTGCCGGGGTACAGGCTCTGCAGGCGGTCCACTATCTGCTGGGCCTCGGCCAGGCGGTTGTTGGTGATCTCCAGGTCGATCTGCGCCAGGTTGTAGGTGATGTCGCTCGGCGCCTTGGCCAGCAGCGGCTTGAGGTTGGCGCGCGCTTCGTTGAGGCGGCCGCCCTTGATCTGCGCCAGAGCCAGGCCATAGCGCGCAGCGTCCAGGGTCGGGTCTTCATCGAGCTGGGCCTGGAAGCGCTTGGCGGCCAGGCCCGGAGTGCCCTCGTAGGTGAGTGCCACGCGCGCGCGAATCAGTTGATAGCGCAGGCTGTCTTCCACGCCGCCTTTGGGCGCCTGATCGGCGCGGTTGCGGGTGTCGGCGATCCGAGATTCGGTCACCGGGTGAGTCAGGAGGAACTCCGGCGGCTTGCCGTCGTAGCGATACTGGCGCGCCAGGCGCTCGAACATGGTGGGCATGTTGCGCGGGTCGTAGCCGGCTTTTTCCAGGTTCTGGATGCCAATGCGGTCAGCCTCTTGCTCATTCTGCCGCGAGAAGCGCCGCTGCTCCTGAATCGCCGCAGCCTGGGTGCCGGCGATCAGGCCGATACCGGCGTCGCCACCGCCGCCTGCGGCCAACACGATACCGGCCAGCAGCGCGGCCATCATCGGCAATTGCATGCGCTGTTGAGCCTCGACGCCGCGGGCGAAATGGCGCTGCGACAAGTGCGCCAGTTCGTGGGCCAGCACCGAGGCGTACTCGCCTTCGGTCTGGGCGTTGAGGAACAGCCCGCCATTGACCCCGACGATGCCGCCGGGCGCGGCGAAGGCGTTGAGTTCACGGCTGTCGATCAGCACGAACTCCAGGCGACGGTCCTGCAACTGGCTGGTTTCGGCCAGACGGTACACGCTGGTCTCGACGTAATCCTTGAGCTGCGGGTCGTTCAGCTGTTTGACGTTGCCCCGCAACAAGCTCAGCCAGGCGCGGCCGAGATCATGTTCCTGCTTGGGCGAGACGATCGAGGAACTGGCATCGCCCAGCGACGGCAGATCGTCGGCCTGGCCGGGCGCCGCCAGCAGACAGGCCAGCGCCAGCAGGGTGGGGCGCAGTAGATTCATGCAGTAGGCTCGCGTGGAGTGAAAGATTCCTACTGTAGCCGCCTCGCACCCTGCCGACCAGTGGCGCTATCCTAGGCGGCCCCTCTGTCCTGCCCCTGTGGAGAACCCCGTGAGCGAATCCCTGACCTACGCTGCCGAACTCGATGCCAGCGGGCTGAACTGCCCGCTGCCGCTGCTCAAGGCGAAGATGGCCCTCAATGGCCTGGCCAGCGGCGCGGTGCTCAAGGTAATTGCCACCGATGCCGGCTCCCAGCGTGACTTTCATACCTTTGCCCGCCTCTCAGGTCATAGCCTGGTCGACGAGCAGGTCGACGCTGGCGTCTACACCTACTGGCTGCGCAAGGCCTGAGTTCTCCAAGGATCTGTAATGTTCAACGTGCTTCGCGGCTGGGTGCAGCGCTACTTCTCTGACGAGCAGGCGGTGGTGCTGGCGGTACTGCTGTTTCTTGCCTTCACCGTGGTGCTGACCTTTGGCGGCATGCTCGCGCCGGTGCTGGCGGGCATGGTGCTGGCCTTCCTCATGCAAGGCCTGGTCAACGCCCTGGAGCGTTTCAGAGTGCCGAGCGGGGTGGCCGTCGCAGTGGTCTTCACCCTGTTCATGGGCGCGCTGGCGGTATTCCTGCTGGTGCTGGTGCCGCTGCTCTGGCATCAGTTGATCACCCTGTTCAACGAACTGCCGGGCATGCTCGGCAAGTGGCAGTCGCTGTTGCTGTTGCTGCCTGAGCGCTACCCGCACCTGGTGTCGGACGAGCAGGTGCTGCGCGCCATCGAGTCGGTGCGCGGCGAAATCGGCAAGTTCGGCCAGTGGGCGCTGGGGTTTTCCCTGTCGAGCCTGCCGCTGCTGGTCAGCGCCATGATCTACCTGGTGCTGGTGCCGATTCTGGTGTTCTTCTTCCTCAAGGACCGTGAGCTGATCGCGCGCTGGGTGGTCGGCTATCTGCCCCGTGAACGCACCTTGCTCAACCGCGTCGGCGACGAGATGAACCGGCAGATCGCCAATTACATCCGCGGCAAGGGCATCGAAATTCTGATTTGCGGTATCGCTACCTACATCGCCTTCATCAGCCTGGGCCTGAACTACGCCGCCTTGCTAGCCCTGCTGGTGGGCCTGTCGGTGGTGGTGCCGTATGTCGGCGCGGTGGTGGTGACGGTGCCGGTGACCCTGATCGCGCTGTTCCAGTGGGGCTGGGGCGATCAATTCATCTACCTGATGGTGACCTACGCGATCATCCAGGCGCTCGACGGCAACGTGCTGGTGCCGCTGCTGTTTTCCGAGGCGGTGAGCCTGCACCCGGTGGCGATCATCTGCGCCGTGCTGCTGTTTGGCGGGTTGTGGGGGTTCTGGGGGATCTTCTTCGCCATTCCCCTGGCGACGCTGTTCAAGGCGGTGCTCGATGCCTGGCCGCGGCAGGAGCGAAGTGTGGCGCCGCTGCTGTAGCTGCGGCGCCCCAGGCGGCGGTCAGGCCTTGTTCAGCGCCTCGGCCGCGGCCAGCACGGCATCGACATGGCCGGGCACTTTCACGCCACGCCATTGCTGACGCAGCACGCCGTCGCTGTCGATCAGGAAGGTGCTGCGATCGACGCCCAGGTATTCCTTGCCATAGAGCTTCTTGAGCTTGATCACATCGAACAGCTGGCACAGGGCTTCGTCCTTGTCGCTGATCAGCTCGAAGGTGAAGCCCTGCTTGGCCTTGAAGTTTTCATGGGATTTCAAGCCGTCGCGCGAGACGCCGAACACCACGGTGTTGGCCGCCGCGAAGGCTGCGGCCTGGTCACGGAAGCCCTGGCCCTGGGTGGTGCAGCCCGGAGTGCTGTCCTTGGGGTAGAAATACAGCACCACCTGCTGGCCCTTGAGCTCGGCGAGGTGGACGTTCTGGCCGCTGGTGGCCTGGGCCTGGAAATCAGGCACGGCCTGGTCGATGGCAACGCTCATGGGGCTTTCCTCAAACAGGGTTCTGTGGACGCCACGGTTCGATCAGTGCATCCAGGTTCAGGGCGTCGGCGAAGTCCAGGAACTGGTCGCGCAGCCAGCTGATCTGCGTGCCGGCCGGCAGGATCACGGTGAACTGGGCGTTGAGCATGCTGCTGCCGGTCTGCGGCGCCAGGTAGGTGTCGCAGGTCATGGCGTCGAGCTCGACACGGTGGTCGAGGAAGAACTGGCACAGCTCGTTGATGATGTCCGGGCGGTAGGCGGCGCTGACGTAGGCGACGTAGGGCAGGGCCTGGGGGCGTACCTCCTGCTCGGCGCTGCGCACCACATCGATGGTCATGCCATGTTTCTTCGCCAGGCCCGGCAGGGTGGTTTCCAGGCGCGCCAGGGCGTCCCAGTTGCCGCCGACCTGCAGCACCAGCGCGCTGGTTTCGCCATGCCGGCTCAGGCGCGAGGTGACCACCGCGCAGCGATTGTCGAAGGCGGCGCGGCTCAGAATGTTGGCCAGCTCCATCGGGTTGGGGCCCAGGGCGCTGATGACGAGAAATTGTTCACGGACGGTTGGGGTGGACATGCAACATTCCTAAAGCGATGAGTGGTCGGCACGAAACGTGCGCGAGGCCGGGCTGCGGCATCGAACCGAGCCCTTGCGGCTGGCGCAGAACAGGGTCGGCGGCCTGTCGGGCCGCGTGCTACCGAGCAAAGGAGGAAGGGTAGCGAAATCCGGGCTGCAGGGGAATGCTCCACCCGCCAGCTTCGCTTGTGCAAGGTCGATGGCGCCAGTACCATTACCGCTCTCTTTTTCCGGCAGGAGCAGCTTAATGATCTCGGGCAGTATGGTGGCATTGGTCACGCCCATGGATGCACAAGGGCGCGTCGACTGGCTCAGCCTCGACAAACTGGTCGATTTCCACCTGGAAAAAGGCACCCACGCCATCGTCGCGGTCGGCACCACCGGCGAATCCGCCACGCTCGACGTCGAAGAGCACATCCTGGTCATCAAGCATGTGGTCGAGCGGGTCAAGCGCAGCGCTCGGCGCATCCCGGTCATCGCCGGTACCGGCGCCAACTCTACCGCCGAGGCGGTGCACCTCACGCAGAATGCCAAAAGCGCCGGAGCCGATGCCTGCCTGCTGGTGGTGCCGTACTACAACCGCCCTACCCAGGAAGGCCTGTACCAGCACTTCAAACTCATCGCAGAGTCGGTCGACATCCCGCAGATCCTCTACAACGTGCCCGGTCGCACCTCCTGCGACATGCAGGCCGACACCGTGATCCGTCTGTCGACCATCCCCAACATCATCGGTATCAAGGAAGCCACCGGCGACCTCGACCGGGCCAAGGCCATCATCGATGGCGTCGACAAAGAGTTCCTGGTCCTGTCCGGCGATGATCCGACGGCGGTCGAACTGATCCTGCTGGGCGGCAAAGGCAATATTTCCGTCACCGCCAACGTCGCCCCGCGCGAAATGGCCGACCTGTGCGAAGCCGCCCTTGCCGGCGATGCCGAAAAGGCCCGCGCGATCAACGACGCGCTCATGCCGCTGCACAAGAATCTGTTCTGCGAGGCCAACCCGATCCCGGTGAAATGGGCATTGGTGGAGATGGGCCTGATGCAGCAAGGCATTCGCCTGCCCCTGACCTGGCTGAGCGAAGGCTGTCACGAACGAGTCCGTACTGCCTTGCGCCAGTCCGGCGTACTGGTTTAATCGAGGAAGTACACCGCATGAAGCGACTGGCAGGTTTATCCGCCCTGGCATTGATCATCTCCAGCACCAGCGGTTGTGGCTGGTTGTGGGGCGACGAAGGTTATTTCCGTGATCGCGGCAGCGACTACCTGCAGGCGCAGACCACTGCGCCCATGCAGGTTCCGCAGGACGCCACCCACGTCAAGCGTCTCGATCCGCTGTTGCCGATTCCGCGTAACGTCGCCGACGACAACGTCAGTGGCGAATTCGAAGTGCCACGTCCGCAGCCGCTCAACGCCGCTGCCGACACCGCCGACTACAGCCTGCAACGCAGCGGCAGCAGCCGTTGGGTGCTGGCCCAGCACTCGCCCGCCGAAGTCTGGCCGGTGGCCCGCCAGTTCTTCGAAGACAACGGCTTCCGTATCGCTGAAGAGCGTCCGCAGACCGGCGAATTCAACACCACCTGGCAGCGTTTCGACGAACTGTCCGCCTCGCTCGGCCAGCGCCTGGCCAGCTCGGCCAGCAGCGGCGACAGCGAAGTTCGCGTGCGCGTGCGCATGGAACCTGGCGTGCAGCGCAACACCAGTGAGGTGTATATCGTCAGCGTCGAACGTCCGGCTGGCAGCACCGCCGACCCGGCATTCCCCTCCACCTCGCGCAACGCCGGCGTCGATGCCCTGCTGGTCGATGAAATGCTCGCCAGCATGAACCGCAGCGCCGAGAAGGGCGGTTCGGTCTCGCTGCTCGCCGAACGCGACTTCGATACCCCAAGCCGGGTCAGCCTGAGCGAAGACGGCAGCGGCAACCCGGTGCTTTACATGGGTTCCGATCTGGATCGTGCCTGGTCGGGTGTCGGTCGTGCGCTCGAGCAGGGTCAATGGCGCGTCGAGGACATCAACCGCAGCCTGGGCCTGTACTACATCAACCTGTCGGAAAAACCTGAAAGCAAGCAGAGCGAGCCTGGCTTCTTCGGCCGCATGTTCGGCAGCAAGCCGACCGAGCAGGAGCGTGAAGCCCGTGCCGAGCGCTATCAGGTACGCCTGAGCAAGGTCGGTGAGAACGTACAGGTCACGGTCGAGAAGAACATCAACACCGTCGCCCCGGCAGATGTCGCGCGCCGCGTGCTGAGCCTCATCCAGGACCACCTGGGTTAAGTGCGCTTCGCGGTATTGGGAAGCGGTAGCCAGGGAAACGGCACGCTGATCGCCAGCGGTGACACGTTCATCCTGGTCGATTGCGGGTTCTCGTTGCGTGAAACCGAGCGGCGCCTGGCGCTGCTCGGCGTATCGGCCAGTGACCTCAGCGCAGTGCTGGTCACCCATGAACACGCCGATCATGTGCATGGCGTAGGGTTGCTGGCGCGGCGCTACAATGTGCCGGTGTACCTCAGTCAGGGCACCTTGCGCGGCATGCGCAAGCCGGTGGAGGTCGCTGGGTTTCTCGAGTGCGGCACCACGCTGGGTATCGGTAGCCTGCAGGTCAGTGCCGCCCGCGTCGAACACGATGCACTCGAGCCGTTGCAGTACGTGATCAGCGACGGCAGCCGACGCTTCGGCATGCTTACCGACCTGGGCAGCTACGACGCCCGGCTGCTGGAGCGCTACCGCGATCTCGATGCACTGTTGATCGAAGCCAATCACTGCCGCGATCTGCTCGCCCGAGGCCATTACCCGCGTTTTCTCAAGCTGCGGGTCGGCGGTAATCAGGGCCATTTGAACAACCACCAGGCCGCCAGCCTGGTGGCCGAGCTGGGCTGGAATACTTTGCAGCACCTGGTGCTGGCCCACCTCAGCAGCAAGAACAACCTGCCACATCTGGCCCGCCAGTGCTTCGTCGACACCCTTGGGTGCGACCCAGACTGGCTCCAGGTGGCCAACCAGGATACTGGGCTCGACTGGCGCCACATCGCCTAGCCCACCCACACTGCAAGCGGAGCCCATCATGGAAAAACGCGACGAACTGTACCGCGGCAAGGCCAAATCGGTTTACCAGACCGACGACGCCGACCGCTTGATCCTGCTGTTCCGCAACGACACCTCGGCATTCGACGGCAAGCGCATCGAACAGCTGGACCGTAAAGGCATGGTGAACAACAAGTTCAACGCCTTCATCATGCAGAAGCTCGAAGAAGCCGGCGTGCCGACCCAGTTCGACAAGCTGCTGGGCGACAACGAATGCCTGGTCAAGAAGCTCGACATGATTCCGGTCGAGTGCGTGGTGCGCAACTACGCTGCTGGCAGCCTGGTCAAGCGCCTGGGCGTGGAAGAGGGCATCAAGCTCGAGCCGTCCACCTTCGAGCTGTTCCTCAAGAACGACGAGAAGGGTGATCCGTTCATCAACGAATCCCACGTGGTCGCGTTCGGCTGGGGCACCGCCGAGCAACTGGTCGAGATGAAGAAACTGTCGCTCAAGGTCAACGAAGTGCTGAACAAGCTGTTCGACGACGCGGGCTTGCTGCTGGTCGACTTCAAGCTCGAGTTCGGCGTATTCCACGGGCAGATCGTGCTGGGCGACGAATTCAGCCCCGACGGCTGCCGCCTGTGGGACAAGGAAACCCGCAAGAAAATGGACAAGGACCGCTTCCGCCAGGGTCTGGGCGACGTCATCGAAGCCTACGAAGAAGTCGCCAAGCGCCTCGGCGTGCCGCTGTAACCTGCACTGGCACGCAAGCGCCTGATACCACGTGAGTTTTTTCAACAAAAGGTTTGCCTTCTGAGAAAACGCTGGTATCATGCGCGCCACTGGAGAGATGCCGGAGTGGTCGAACGGGACGGATTCGAAATCCGTTGTACTGGCAACAGTACCTAGGGTTCAAATCCCTATCTCTCCGCCATACGCGAAGTAGCCGAAGCCCCCGAAAACGTTGATGTTTTCGGGGGCTTCGTCGTTTCAGAGGTTTGGATTGGGGCATATGCTTACCCCATCAGGCCGTAGCAGGCTGGAGCGATACGTCGAGGACGGCTACCTGCTGCAGGACAACAATGCCGCTGAACGCGCGATCCGCCCGTTTGTGATCGGAAGAGAGAACTCGCTGCTTAGTGGCGTGCCCAAGGGTGCGACGGTCAGTGCCCAACTTTGCAGCCTGATCGAAACCGCTAAAGCCAACGGCCATGGGCCCTATGCGTGGTTGCGCTAAGTATTGGAACGCCTGCCAACGGCGATACGAGATCGGTGCGGATTCATAGAGCGCCTACGCTTAATTGACGTCCACTCCGGGATAGAGCTCGGGCGCTGGTTGGTAGTTAGGATCTTCGAATTGGCTGTTGGTGTAGAAGGTCTTGGCAGTCGGTCCGCGGTATTTGTAGGTCACCTCCTTGTTGGGGACCAGACGCCACTTTGCGCTGGTTTCGTCACGCTCGATCAGGGTGGGGTATAGCGTGCACGTGCCAGTGGAACCTGACGTCAGGCGAAACTGATAATAGCGTCCGGCTTCTGGAGTGAATGTCGCGGTGACGAAACACGTTCTGGTGCGCGAGCCCTCCCACGCCATATAGACGCTCGTCTCGAGGCCCGGCCGAATCGTTGATTCGTAGTAGTCCCAAGTCAGATTCTGCCCCGCTTTGGGCATTCCGATGTCTTGGGTATGGATAAATGGGAGAGGTCCGGTGCGGACAACACCACCCGTCTTTACACCGTCTGCCAATTGGTAGATCGCCGCATGTTGGGTGAAGTTGACGATACGAATCCAGGCCGGATTCGGCTCATTGGCTGGAGCGACAAAGTAATCGGTGTGCGGAAGGTACTGGCAGCCTGCGAACATCGGTAACAGCAGCAAACAGAATGTCGAGCGTGTGGACATGAGGCGCTTCTTTCCATCCCAGAATTGTTGCTGTGACCAAATCGAGGGGGATTGATTCGACACCCGGTCTGTTTTCTTGTCGGGGTGGGGCGAAGCGTCCCAGGCTCATTCCACAGCCGAATGCTCAGCACGGCCCGTGGTGGCTTTCATTCCGCATCAGGCCGAGCCCCAACTCCAGTGCCGCCAGCAGCGCCAGGGCATAGACGAACCCCGTCTTGCCCACCGTGACCAGCAACCAGCCGCCCAGTGGCGGGAAGCCGAAGATGCCGATGAAGTAGGCCAGCACGAACCACGTCAGGGCGCCGTGGCGGTCGCCAGGGTGCGAGGCATTGACCGCCCAGGTCTGGATGACCGGATACAGCAGGCCATAGCCTGCGCCGGTGAGGGCGGCTGCGGCGATGTGAAAGCCTGCGTGTACGGGCAGGCCTAGCAAGCACAGCAGGCCGCCCATCAGGCACAGCAGCAACGTCGTCATCAGGGGTGTTCGCGGCCAGCTCGACAGGTGTTTGGCCAGCAGCAGGCGCGTGATCACTGCGGTGAGGGCGTGGATGGCGAAGAAGGTGCTGGGCTGGCTGGTGGTGCCTGTGGTCAGGGAGCTTTGAAACGCCATCATTCCTGAAAACACTGCGCCGCCGAGCCCGGCCATGATGATCGGGCGGATGGCTACCGTGCGCGACAGGCGGCTGATGCTGCGCAACCAAGGTCGCAGCGCTGCGGCGGTGCTGGGCTGTGGCGACCTGTGAGCGAAGCAGGTCAGCAATAGGCTGGCGAGCAGGGCGATGATCGATACGCCAAGAAACACGCTGTTTAGCGACATTGAGCTGTGCGCCATGGCCAATGCCAGCAGCACAGGTCCGCCGCAAATCCCGCTCATCTGGAAGGCGCTGAAACGGGTGAAGACCGGACCGCGCTGGTGGTCATCGATGCGTTCTGACAATGCCATGGGCGCGCCAAGGTAGAACATGCCCCAGCCCAGACCGATCAGTGCGCAAGCGAGGCTTGGCAGTAGCGAGCTGGCGTGCGGCAGGGCTGTGAATACGGCGTATCCACCGGCGATGACCAATGCGCCACAGGCGGCCAGGCGCGCAGCGTCGACCTTGCCGGCGAACCAGCCGACCAGTGGAACGCCCAGCAGGGTGCCGAACAGCGCCATGCCCAAGGTCCGCCCCGCCAGCAGCTCACTGGCACCCTGGCTGTCAAACCACGCGGCGATGAGGAACGTGGCGCCATAGCCTGAAGCCGTTAGCAGGGTGCCAATGAAGATAAGCGGTGTGGGGAGTGTTCGCATGCTGGCAGGCCGGGCTCACGGAGCTGGGGGAGTGGTTGGCGTCGGGAGGGCCGGCGGGGCCATCGAGCGCAGCAGGCATACGGTGGTGATCAGGCGCTGGGCCAGGGCGTCGACCTCAGGCTGAGTATTGAATCGCCCGATGCCGATTCTAACGCTCGCCTGGATCTGCTCGTCGCTGCGGCCCATCGCTCGCAGCACATGGGAAGGGGTTTGCCGTGCCGAGGAACAGGCCGAGCCGGCCGAAAGCGCAAAATCCGGCATTTCCAGCATCAACGACCCGGCATCGATACCGGCGAAACACACATTGAGCAGTCCCGGCAGACACTCGGCAGCATGGCCGTTGAGTTGGGTGTCGGGTAGCGCCTGGAGCAGGCTGTCGCGCAGGCTGTCGCGCATCTGGCGCAACCGTGTGCGTTCCTCGGCCATGCCGTGCAGGGCCAGTTCGGCAGCACGGGCGAAGCCGACGATGCCCGGGACATTCAGCGTGCCAGAGCGAAGCCCTTGCTCGTGCCCGCCGCCCACCACTAAGGGGCGCAGGTTCAGGCGCGGATCGCTGCGGTTGAGATAGAGCGCGCCGACGCCCTTGGGTCCATACAGTTTGTGCGCCGAGATCGAGGCCATGCTGACGTTGCTGCGCTGCACGTCAAACGGCAGCTTGCCGAATATCTGGGTGGCATCGGTGTGCAGCACGATGCCGTGTGCCTGGCACAGCGCGCCGATGGCATCGATGTTCTGCACGGTGCCGGTCTCGTTGTTGGCCGCCATGATCGACACCAGATAGGTGTCGGCACGGATGGCTTGGCGCAGGGTGTCCGGGCTGATGTGGCCGTGGCAGTCAGGCGCCAGGTAGGTGATGTGCACACCGCGCTCGGCCAGCCTGGCGCAGGCGCCGAGCACTGCCTTGTGCTCGATCTGCGAGGGGATCACATGCCCCGCGCCTTCGGTTTGGTATGGCAACAGGCAGGTGATGGCCTGGTTGATGGCCTCGGTGGCACCTGAGGTGAAGACGATATCGCTGGGTTGGCCGGCATTGATCGCCAGGGCCAGGACTGCTCGGGCGCGCTCGACCGCGCGGCGCGCCTCCCAGCCGAATACGTGGCTGCTGCTGGCTGCATTGCCGTAGCAACCGGTGAGGTAAGGCATCATTGCCTGCAGCACCGCAGGGTCGAGTGCAGTGGTGGCACTGTTGTCGAAATAGCTGGGTCGGGGTGAGTGTTGCATTGGGTTTCCTTATCCGCAGTGCAGCGAGTACGCGGGAGTTTCAGCCGCGCGGGGCTATGGCTTCGCCGCAGTGCACCTCGCCGCAGGCGCTGACCAGGTTCAAGCGGATGGTGGCGTTGACGCCAAGCAGGTGGCTGAGTTGCAGGCCGCGTACGTAGGCCAGTCGCGCCGACCAGGCGTCTTCCTCGAAGAACACTTCAAGCTGCGCGTCGCCGGCTGCCGGACCGCCCAGCGCGCGCTCGAAATACTCCTTGGTGATGGCCGCGCAGCTCAGTTTGGCGGTGTCGTGGTCGGCGGCCACCAGCACTTTGCGCAGCAAGGCTTCGGGCAGGTCGCGGCTGGCCAGGGTGTGGCTCAGGTGCTGGCGTGCGGAGTCTTCGTGGATGGCCCAGATGTCGCTCAGGGCGATGCCATGGTGGTCGGCGATCGGTTGAAAGATGTCCCGGATCACTGGGTGCAGCTGGCTCAGCCGTGGCCTGCGTTTTTGCGCGTTCGACAAGCCCTCATCGAGAAACTGCAGGCGGAAGATGCCGCAGTGGTCGAAGGCGACCGAGAGTCGCGGTGACTCTTGGTACCGAGCGAGATGTGCGCACGCCAGGCGCAGGGCAGCGTCGAACGCGTGCAACTGCGGTTGAACGGAGATGACGCCCTGCGCGTCGCGAAACACGCGGGAATTGCCGGCGAGAATGCTCAGTGCGCACGATGCGCGAGTCTCGGCGCCTGTCGCCTGGCTCGGGCGCACACAGGTCTGAGCGCTGGGTGATTCGGTCATGCTCTGTCTCCTGCGCAGCGGACGACGGCCACCTGTGCCCGCGCCATCCGATGGCGGCAAGGTGAGGGGTGAGAGGCTGCAGGTGGCCTTCAGAGGAAGCGCTACCTGTCGGGAGAGGAGTCTAGAAAAGGCACGCAGGGTGGCGGGTAGGAAGCGGCGCCTGGAAAAGTAGGAAAAATCCTAAATGCTCAAGAGGTGACGAAAACCAGGGTGCGCAGCGGTCGCCAGGCGAGCGGCACTGCCGGCAGCGCGGAGCGACCGGGCGTAGAGAAAAGCGCCCGGTCAGCCTGGGTCATTGCTGAAACACCTGCTTGAAGAAGCGTTGCATGTCGGCCCATGAGCGCTCATCGGCAGCCTTGTTGTAACCAATGTCCGGCCCGCCGTGCTCGCCGTGGCCAAGGCGGTCGGCATCCGGGTTGCTGAAGCCGTGCTTGGCACCGGGCAGGCTGACGAACTCGAAGCTGGCGTTGGCGTTTTGCATTTCCTGCTTGAAGTCGGCCACCTGTTGCGGCGTCACCATACTGTCGTCGGCGCCATGTTCGACGAGAATCTTGGCCCTGACCGCACCGGGCTGCGCAGGAGTCTGGGTGACCAG
Organism: Pseudomonas cremoricolorata DSM 17059 = NBRC 16634; assembly: GCF_000425745.1. GTDB lineage: Bacteria > Pseudomonadota > Gammaproteobacteria > Pseudomonadales > Pseudomonadaceae > Aquipseudomonas > Aquipseudomonas cremoricolorata. The sequence continues at coordinate 447,127 of NZ_KE384442.1, forward strand.
TGCACCATGGAAGCTGACCACGCCATCGAGCCTGGCGCCGCGCCGGGCGGCGTCGAGCACCACCTTGCCACCGAAGCAGTAACCGATGGCGCCGAGGCGATGCTTGTCGGTGCCGGGTTGAATCTTCAGCAGGTCGAGCCCGGCATCGAAGCGCCGTGCGGCCGCGGCGGGGTCTTTCATCGCCTGGGCCATGAAGGCCTGGGCGTCGGCCGGGTGTTCGGTGTGCTTGCCGTCGCCGTACATGTCGATGGCCAGCGCGTTGTAGCCCAGGGCGGCAAGGTCACGGGCGCGGCGCTTGGCGTAGTTGTCCAGGCCCCACCATTCATGCACCACCACCACGCCTGGGCGTTTGCCGGTAAGCGCATCGTCGTAGGCGTAGTAGCCGATCAGGCGATTGCCGTCGGCGTCCTGATAAGGAATTTCGCGGGTCTGCACCGCTGCCTGGGTGAAGGCAGCGCTGCACATCAATGCCACGGCAAGCGCAACGCGCATGGTCGGTACTCCCTATCAAGGTCAAGGTCAGGTTCGTTCAGCCCAGGTTCAGCCAGGGTTCAGCGGCGGTTCAGGCGCCGCTCACTACTCTAGCCCGCAGAGACACTCAGCGCATCCAAACTGGAGTACCTACCCATGAAAACACTCAACAGTCTGCTCGCCGCCATGGCTGTCTGCGCCGCTGGCCTGGCCACTTCCGCCCAGGCCGACGACACCTTCGCCAGCCTCACCTATGGCCAGACAAGCGACAAGGTTCGCAAGTCCGGCCTGCTGCAGCGCAATACCGAGAACCTCAACACCGACGGCATCATCGGCAAGGATGGCACCTGGGGGGTGCGTCTGGGTCAGATCAACGACCAGGCTCGCTACTACATGACCTACGACAATGTCTCGGGTGATCACAGCGGCCTCAAGCTGCGCCAGGAAAACCTGCTGGGCAGCTACGACCTGTTCTACCCGGTCGGTGACACCACCAAGCTGTTCGGCGGTGCCAGCCTGGGCATGACCAAGCTGACCCAGGAGTCTTCCGGCGTCAGCCGCGATACCGACTACGGCTACGCGGTCGGCCTGCAGGGCGGGGTGATTCAGCAAGTCACCGACAACGCCTCGGTGGAGCTGGGCTACCGTTACCTGCGCAGCAATGCCAGCGTGGAAGTCTCGCCCCATGGCGAACCCAAGGCCGGCGCCCTGCGCCTGACCAGCAGCGCGCAGACTTATCTGTCGGCCAACTACCGCTTCTAGGGTCGCGTTCGGCTGATATCCTGTGCCGGCCGCCGCACCAACGCCGGCGCAGCCTTCGAGGAGAGATGCATGAAACTGCTGGTGGTCGAGGACGAAGCGCTGTTGCGTCATCACCTCCTCACGCGCCTGGGCGAGAGCGGCCATGTGGTGCAGGCCGTGGCCAACGCCGAAGAGGCGTTGTATCAGGCTGGCGAGTTCAGCTACGACCTGGCGGTGATCGATCTCGGTCTGCCCGGCATGAGCGGCCTGGAATTGATCGGCGAGCTGCGCCGCCAGGGCAAGACTTTCCCGATCCTGATTCTCACTGCCCGTGGCAACTGGCAGGACAAGGTCGAAGGCCTGGCGGCCGGGGCCGACGATTACGTGGTCAAGCCGTTCCAGTTCGAGGAGCTCGAAGCCAGGCTCAACGCCTTGTTGCGCCGCTCCAGCGGTTTCATTCAGTCGACCATCGAAGCCGGTCCACTGCTGCTCGACATCAATCGCAAACAGGCCAGCCTCGACCAGCAACCGCTGGCGCTCACCGCTTATGAATACCGCATCCTGGAATACCTCATGCGCCATCATCAGCAGGTGGTCGCCAAGGAGCGGCTGATGGAGCAGCTGTATGCCGACGATGACGAGCGCGACCCGAACGTCATCGAAGTGCTGGTCGGCCGCCTGCGCCGCAAGCTCGAGGCGGCTGGCGGGTTCAAACCCATCGATACCGTGCGCGGCCTGGGTTACCTGTTCAACGAGCGCTGCCGGTGATTCGCTCGCTGCGCGTACGGCTGATGCTGGCCGCCGCAGTGCTGGCGGTGCTGTTCATGCTGGCGCTGCTGCCGGCGTTGCAAAAGGCCTTCAGCCTGGCCTTGCAGGAGTCCATCGAGCAACGCCTGGCTTCGGATGTGACCACGCTGATCTCCGCCGCTCGGGTCGAGCGCGGGCAACTGAAGATGCCCGCGCTGCTGCCCGACGAGCGCTTCAATTTGCCCGAAAGCGGCCTGCTCGGGTACATCTTCGACCGCGAAGGGACGTTGGTCTGGCGTTCGCGCGCCACCCGTGACCAGCACATCGATTACCGCCCGCGTTACGACGGCCGTGGTAACGAATTCGCCCGTGCTCGGCAGAGTGATGGCGAGGAATTCTTCGTCTACGACGTGGAAATCAAACTGCTCGGTGGCAAGACTGCGGCATACAGCATCGTCGCGTTGCAACCGGTGCGTGAGTATCAGCACACCCTCGACGGCCTGCGGGAAAAACTCTACCTGGGCTTCGGCGCCGCCCTGCTGGCGTTATTGGTGCTGCTCTGGGCGGGCCTGACCTGGGGCCTGCGCTCGTTGCGCCACCTCAGCCGCGAGCTGGACCAGGTCGAGTCCGGCGCCCGTGAAGGGCTGAGCCGTGAGCACCCGCGCGAGCTGCTGCGCCTGACCGGCTCGCTGAACCGTCTGCTGCAGGGTGAGCGTGAACAGCGCCAGCGCTACCGCGATTCGCTGGATGACCTGGCGCATAGCCTCAAGACCCCGCTGGCGGTACTGCAGGGCGTGGGCGAGAGCATGGGCAAGGGCGGCGATCAGCGCGAGCAGGCGCGCATCCTGCAAAGCCAGATCGAGCGCATGAGCCAGCAGATCGACTACCAGTTGCAGCGCGCCAGCCTGCGCAAGAGTGGTCTGGTGCGCCATCAAGTCGAGCTGACGCCGCTGCTCGAAAGCCTGTGCAACACCCTGGCCAAGGTCTACCGCGACAAGCGGGTGCAGGTCAGCTTCGACGTGCCTGAGCGGGCCCTGGTGCCAATGGAGCAGGGCGCCTTGCTCGAGCTGCTCGGCAACCTGCTGGAAAATGCCTATCGGTTGTGCCTGGAACAGGTCCGCGTGAGTTTGCGAGGCGGTCCGGGACAACTGCAGTTGTGCATCGAAGACGACGGCCTGGGCATACCGCCCGATCAGCGTCAGCGCATCCTCCAGCGCGGTGAGCGCCTGGATCGCCAGCATCCCGGGCAAGGCATCGGTCTGGCGGTGGTCAAGGACATCGTCGACAGCTACGACGCGCAGCTGCATCTGGATGATTCGCCGCTGGGCGGGGCGGCGTTTCGCGTGGTCTTCGCCCTCGACTGAGGTCGGCGCGGGCGGATTCCCGCCACCGCCCCTGTTCAATTCCCGCCACCGGGCGGAATTCCGCCATGTCTGTAGGCGCTTTCTGCGCCATTGCAGCGCATCGAGCCCGCATGAATGCACGCTTTGCACCGTGCCTGGGCATCTTGGCATTGCCCTTGCTAATCAGCTTGCAGAGGCCTGCGCCACGCAGCTCGAACACAACGACAAATCCCTCCATGTGCAGGAGGGTTAGCGATTCAGGTGCCCCATCGCCCTGGGAAGGGTGAAGCCGGCACACTCGAGGAAATTCAAGCCATGACGAAACGTCAGCCGCTGTACAAGTCCCTGTATATCCAGGTGTTGGTCGCCATCACCATCGGTATCCTGCTCGGTCACTTCTATCCTGAAACCGGTGTTGCCCTCAAACCGTTGGGCGACGGCTTCGTCAAACTGATCAAGATGGTCATCGCGCCCATCATCTTCTGCACCGTGGTCAGCGGTATCGCCGGCATGCAAAGCATGAAGTCGGTCGGCAAGACCGGCGGCTATGCGCTGCTGTACTTCGAAATCGTGTCCACCATCGCCCTGATCATCGGCCTGGTCGTGGTCAACGTGGTCAAGCCCGGCGCGGGCATGCACATCGACGTCAGCACCCTGAATGCCAGCAGCGTGGCCGCCTATGCCGCCGCCGGCGCGCAGCAGACCACCGTCGGCTTCCTGCTCAACATCATCCCCAACACCGTGGTCGGCGCCTTCGCCAACGGCGACATCCTGCAAGTGCTGATGTTCTCGGTGATCTTCGGCTTCGCCCTGCATCGCCTGGGCAGCTATGGCAAGCCAGTGCTCGACCTGATCGATCGCTTCGCCCATGTCATGTTCAACATCATCAACATGATCATGAAGCTGGCCCCGGTCGGTGCCTTCGGTGCCATGGCCTTCACCATCGGCCAGTACGGTGTTGGCTCGCTGGTGCAACTGGGCTACCTGATGGCCTGCTTCTACGTCACCTGCCTGCTGTTCGTGCTGGTGGTGCTCGGTGGTATCTGCCGCGCCCACGGCTTCAGCGTACTCAAGCTGATTCGCTACATCCGTGAAGAGCTGATGATCGTACTGGGTACTTCCTCGTCGGAGTCGGCCCTGCCGCGCATGCTGGCGAAGATGGAGCGTCTGGGCGCGAAGAAGTCGGTGGTTGGCCTGGTCATCCCGACCGGTTACTCGTTCAACCTCGACGGCACCTCGATCTACCTGACCATGGCTGCGGTGTTCATCGCTCAGGCCACTGACACCACCATGGACATCACCCACCAGATCACCCTGTTGCTGGTGCTGCTGGTGGCTTCCAAAGGTGCTGCAGGGGTCACCGGTTCCGGCTTCATCGTCCTCGCCGCGACCCTGTCGGCTGTCGGCCACCTGCCGGTTGCCGGTCTGGCGCTGATCCTCGGCATCGACCGCTTCATGTCCGAAGCCCGCGCCCTGACCAACCTGGTCGGTAACGCAGTGGCCACCGTGGTCGTGGCCAAGTGGGTCAAGGAGCTGGACGAGAACAAGCTGCAGTCCGAGCTGGCTTCCGGTGGCGCGCCGCTGGAAGACACCCGTCCGACCGACGACCTGGGCGTTGCCGAAGGTCCGGCTCGCTAAGTTCGCAGTCGCGGTAAGAAAAAGCCTGTCTTTGGACAGGCTTTTTCGTTTGTGCGGCGCGCGGATGGCGGGGCGTCAGGGCGGCTTGCGCCTTACTCGCGACGGGTCTGACCGCTGTATTTCAGCACTTGCCGACAACGCTTGCACAGGTAGCGGCGGCCCTGGCGAACCAGCGTGTGACGCTGCGCGGTGAAAGGGAAGTCGCTGTCCGGACAGGGGCAGCGGTAGATATAGCGGGTCACCTCACGGCGCTGCACCGCATAGCTGTGGCAGCGCAGCGGCGGCAGTTCGTAGACCCCGCGCATGATCAGTTGCCATTCCTCGCCGTGGGCCTGGATGCCAGCCCCGAACAGCTGATGGGCAACCAGGTGCGCCACTTCGTGCGGCACGGTCTGGCGCAGGAAGTCTTCGCGGTTGGCCTGGTACAGCTGCAGATTGAAACGCAGCAGGTTGTCGTACAGATGGGCAACGCCGGCCTTCTGCCCGCGCAGCTTGAAGCTGACTTCGGGTCGCGTGAAGGGCCGTTTGAAAAAGGCTTCGGCCTGCGCATAGCAAGCTTCCACCCGTTGTCTGAGCAGCTCGGGCATGGGGTGGCGGGTCTCCTGGCCGGGCATTATGCCGTACGCTCGAAGCCTGCGCCGAAACCATTGGTCAGCACGCGCCTAGCTGATGTACATCGGGCCCACACCCATGCCCCAAATCACCACCGTGGCAGCCATGATCGCCACCAGCACTACCAGTCCGACTGCCAAAACGGAACTCGAAAACAGAAACCCTTCATCGTCCGGAATGCCCATGAACGTCGGCAGGCCGACGTACAGCAGATACACCGTGTAGGCAACCGCCGCGATGCCGATCAGCAGGCCCAGCCAGACATGCGGATACAGCGCCGCCAACCCGCCGATGAACAGCGGCGTGGCGGTGTAGGTGGCGAAGGCGATGCACCGCGCCATGGACGGCGTGGCGTCGTAGGTGCGCGCCATCCAGTGAATGAACGCACCCATGATCGCCACCCCGAGCAGCATGGCGATATACGACATCACGCTCATCCAGAGCGCGCTCGGTACCGTCAGCATCACCGCCGCCCGCCCGCCGATCACCCAGCCGAACTGGGTGGTGCCGATGAACGCCGAGATGGCGGGAAGCGCGGCCAGGATCAAGGTGTGCGTGAGGTACATGTGGCTGATGGACTCGTCCTCACCGCGGATGTGCTTCCACTCCTGGTCAGGATGGGTGAACAACCCCAGAACGTGATGAATCATGCCGGTGCCTCCTCTGCTCATGGGCAGGTGGCCTGGGCGGCGCACCTGTGGCCGGCGGCCAGGATGCCGCAGGGGCAGGGTGGCCATACATCGCAGTATAGAAAGCCGATCCCACCACGAACGGCGCTGTTTAGAGCAAATCGCGCTGTGCCGCGGCGAAACGATTCCCTTGCAGTCTTTGTCGGATGGGCTACGCCTCGGCAGGCTTTGCCGGTAAACTAGCCGGCTTTTGTCACACCTCGCGGATTCAAGCGCTATGGGCACCCTCTCGGTCAACCAGAACAAACTGCAAAAACGCCTGCGTCGTCTCGCCGGCGAAGCGATCACCGACTTCAACATGATCGAAGAGGGCGACAAGGTCATGGTCTGCCTGTCCGGTGGCAAGGACAGCTACACCATGCTCGACGTGCTGATGCACCTGCAAAAGGTGGCACCGATCAAATTCGACATCGTCGCGGTGAACATGGACCAGAAGCAGCCAGGCTTTCCCGAGCATGTGCTGCCGGCCTACCTCGAAGCGCTGGGCGTCGAGTATCACATCGTCGAAAAAGACACCTACTCGGTGGTCAAGGAACTGATCCCCGAAGGCAAGACCACCTGTTCGCTGTGCTCGCGCCTGCGTCGCGGCACGCTGTACACCTTCGCCGACGAAATCGGCGCGACCAAGATGGCCCTCGGTCACCACCGCGACGATATCGTCGAGACCTTCTTCCTCAACATGTTCTTCAACGGCGCGCTCAAGGGCATGCCGCCCAAGCTGCGTGCCGACGATGGCCGCAACGTGGTGATCCGCCCGCTGGCCTACTGCAACGAGAAGGATATCCAGGCCTATTCGGACATGAAGCAGTTCCCGATCATCCCGTGCAACCTCTGTGGCTCGCAGGAAAACCTGCAGCGCCAGGTGGTCAAGGACATGCTGACCGACTGGGAGCGCAAGCACCCCGGCCGCAGCGAAAGCATTTTTCGCGCGATGCAGAATGTCGCCCCCTCGCAACTGGCCGACCGCAGCCTGTTCGACTTCACCAGCCTGAGCATCGACCAGAGCGCCACACCGCGCTTTCTCGATGTCGTGAACCTCTGACCGATGCGCGACTATCGCTGGCTGCATGAGTTCTGCCTGAACCGTTTCGGTTCGGCCAAGGCCCTCGAAGCGCAATTGCCGCAACCGCGCACGCCTGCGCAACTGCGCGCCATGCCAATCGACCGCTACCTGTCGACACTGGCGTTGCGCGTGTTTCGCGCAGGTTTGAAGCACAGCCTGGTCGACGCCAAGTGGCCGGCTTTCGAACAGGTGTTTTTCGGTTTCGATCCGGAAAAAGTGGTGCTGATGAGCGCCGAGCATCTCGAGCGACTGATGCAGGACACCCGTATCATCCGCCACTTGGGCAAGCTCAAGAGCGTGTCACGCAACGCACAGATGCTGCTGGATATAGAGAAGAGCCACGGCAGCGTTGGCGCCTTCATCGCCGACTGGCCGGTGACCGATATCGTCAACCTGTGGAAGTACCTGACCAAGCACGGTAACCAGTTGGGCGGGTTATCGGCGCCGCGCTTCCTGCGCATGGTGGGCAAGGACACCTTTGTGCCGACCCAGGACACCTCAGCGGCGTTGATCGCGCAGAAGGTCATCGACAAGGCGCCGACCAGCCAGCGCGATCTGGCTGCGGTGCAGGAAGCCTTCAACCAGTGGCACGCCGAAAGCGGCCGGCCGATGTGCCAGCTGTCGGTGATGTTGGCGCATACGGTCAATCACTGAGGCGCACTGGGCGACCTGTGCGGGTCGCCCAGGCACCACTCACCCGCAGCACCCATCCAGCCAACTCCTCTTCGATCGCCGCCGCGTTGCTTGACGTGGCGAGTGCTGTGTTGCCTGAAAAAACCCTAAATCTGCAAGAAAGGAAACTTCCCACAGCTCACTCAGACGGCGTCTGAATCCTGCGGAAGCGGTTCCTCGGTATGGTCTTTTGCGCGCCCCTCGACGCCTTCGTCAGGGATGCCAGCGCACGCACCTAGCCGAACGACCCCGCAGCCGGAGGCCCCCATGAGCAACGCGCAGGACGTGCGCTTCACCTTCAGCACCCCGGTTGAGGCGAGGCCGACATGACGCCAGCCCCGCGCGCCGCCGAAACCGCCATCGCCCCCATCACCGACATCGCCCTCGAAGACATCACCGAGGCCGCCAACAACGTCGACCTCTGGTTGCGGCAACTGAGCGACAACCACCTGACCCTGGCCACGCTCAAGCAGGCCGCCGAATACGTCCTCATCGCCAACAACATCATGGCGGCGGTGGATGCCGTCAGCGACATCATCGCCCTGGCCGAGAGCGAGCAGAGCGACCCGCTCGATTGGGTCAGCCTGGCCATCAACCTGATCGGCATCATCCCCATCCCGCCGGCCCTGGCCTTTGCCCGCAAGAGCTTGAGGCCCACCCTGCACCTGGTCCGCCAGCAACTCAAGGCCAACCCCAGGGCGCCTCTTGGCAATGCCCTGGTCACCGTGCTGGCCGGGCACATGAACGCCACGATCCTTGGCGAGCTCGAGAACTTCGTCACCCAGGCCCAGGCGCGCCTGCCCGGGTTGCTCGAAGACTGCGCGCAGAGCGGCACGGCGATCATCCTGGCGCTCGCAGGCGGTATCGAAGATTTTCTGAGCGGGCAGTTGCAGCCCAGCCCGGCGATCCAGGACGAGCACGCGTCCCTGCTCGACACCCTGGTCAGACACGCGACGCTGCCGCTGGAAGTGGCCACCGTGGCCAGCCTCAATCGCCTGTCCACACTGCTTCCGGCGTCTACCCGGGCCCTAGGCCTGACCTATGCCCAGCGCCTGCGCCGACTGGCGACCGAGGTGGCGCCGAACCTGCGCAGGCTGGCCAACGCAGACATCCCGCACAGCATTGGCCACTTGTTGTCCATGCTGGCGCAGGCAGCCAAGCACAAGCGCACCCACCTCTCGATCAACATTCCACCGACCGGCACCAAGCAGGTCAGGCACGTCACCCGCCAGCAGCAACTGGGCGCCATCGGCAGGCAGCGCCCGGCGCGGCAGGACCCAGGCGCTGCCAAGAACGGCGCCTGTTCAGGCACCTGCCACTCGATCAGCTTTGCCCGCGGCTCCGAGCAACTGGTGCATACCGACTTCGCCCTGCCAGGGCCGTTTCCCGTGACCTGGAGCCGCAACTACCGCTCCAGCCAGGCGGCCCTGGACGACGGCCCGCTGGGCGCGCGCTGGATCACCCCCTTCACCGTATTCTTCCAAGGCATCGAAAACACCCTGCGCCACCAGGCCGCCGATGGCCGCAGCCATGACTACCCGCTGCCCAAGGTGGGCAAGTTCCACCATGACCCGGTCGAGGACATCGTCCTGGTGCGCACCGGCGAGCGCACGCTGTCACTGGCCCGGGGCTACCGGCTCGAAGAATGTTACGAGCAGGTCGGTGATCGCTTCCGCCTCTGGGCCATCCGCCAGCGCGGCGGCGCGTGTATCGCGCTGCATTACGAGCACAGCCATCAGGGCGTGCAGGTGCTCTCTGACCTGCTCACCTACCAGGACGAGCGCCTGCACCAGCATATCCACACGCGCCTCGATGCCAGCGGCCGCATC
>NZ_AUEA01000006.1 GCF_000425745.1 Pseudomonas cremoricolorata DSM 17059 = NBRC 16634
TGTTGGAGGCAATGAAACCAACAGCGCAGATGGACGCCATGTTGGAGGCAATGAAACCAACAGCGCAGATTTCAGCCTGGCTGGGCGCTGATAGCGACGGCGCAAATCCGCAGATCCATAGGTAGTGAGCACCCAAACACACCCCGATTGTGCTGGAGTATTAACGAGAAAAAGCGCCAAAGCCCCGTATGCAAAGGGCTTTGGCGCTTTTTATGCATGTCGAATTGGGGCTCAAAAGGGCATAGATGCGCATAGAATGGCCCTCGGGTTGCCCCATTTTTGCCCCAATACAAACGCTTGGACGGCCATTGGCGCCCTAACGGAGTCGCCCTGCCTTATACGCCGCCTTCTCCTCTGCGCTCAGCGCAACAGTTTTCAATGTCGCACTCGTCACTTCGCTGCTGACTGTAGTGAAGCAGTCTGGACAATCAATGTCCTCTCGCTCTTTTCCCCCGGGAAAGGTGCCACTGGTATAGACGACTTTGAACAATTCACCGCAGTTTGGGCAGGTATACGTGCTCATCAACCATGACTCCATTTCTTGATTGGTGCCGCATTGATATCACAGCAGCGGGCCAGTAGCTAGCCGCTAAAACCATGGTCTGATTCGTAGGGATTTGAACCCGCCCGCTTGGGCACATAGGCCGTATTAGGCCAGTAAACCTGCAAGGGCAAACATCCTCGATTGGCACACCTTGGCCTGTTACGGCCTCATATTTGCCCTAATTTTGCCCTAAGTCCCGCTGCTGCTGATCCTCTGCTCGCTGCTTCAGGCGCTGCTTTAGATATTGCTTCGCTTTGCCTTCTCCAGCCTTCTGAAGTTTCTTCATAGCCTTGTTCGCCTGGTCGACCGCGCGCTTGGTCGAACGACGCGATGCCGCCAACTGCTCCTGCAAAATCGGCGGCTGTTGCTTGAGTTGATCCTCATCCAGGACCGGCGTCTCCTCCTGAGGATAACCTATGACCATAACAATATGGTTCTTGCGCACCGAGGCAGGCACGAATCCATACCTCTCATAACGGGAGACTTGGTGCACGTCGCAAGAGAGGCTGATGACTGAATATCTACTCACTATATCACGCATCATCAAACTCATAATGCCTTGGTTGCGACGGGCCTTGCTGACAGCCGTGTAGTAGACACCGCATTCACCACTAGGTGAAAGACCGCATAATGCGAAACCAAGAACCGCGCCATTTTCAGCAGCAGTCACCAACTCGATCTGAGACGGTGAGGGGCGAGCTAAATAAGCACGAATCTCCGTAAGCAAGCTCAAGCGGTATGCACTGAACAAAGGATGAGAGACAGGTGGGTGAGCCATTACCAATTCTGTGACATTCTCAGCAACGAGGTCTAACACCTGCTCTCCGAGAGCTTGAATAACGGGAGCAAAAGCTCTATTGATTACGATCATCATGATTCCTCGTACTTATATCTATCCATGGCAATTCAAAAACTGCAAGATTAAAAAGCCCCAGGTTTGTGGGGCGGCTGGACCTGCCAAACCCAGTGACCGGTCCCAGACCAGTCGTCCACCCCCCACTGTGGTATTACTCGTGAAGAAACAATATTGTATGAGTACGGCCTATTCCAAACTGGAGAGTAGTTAAAGGACGCACGCCATGACGCAAGGAACCTCTCACACCAACTTGCATATGCCGCAACAAGCCAGTGCAAGCTTTCTGGAATATGCCTCAACGTCACCTTAGACTGCAGGCCTACGCGAAACTCCCAGATCAAGCCACTAGGCAATACTAAACAGTCTGTCGTTTGAGCTTCACCATTATTGTGAACCAGATAATTCCTAAGATTTATAAATTTTTTCCAAACCACCTCATCGGCTGTCGTGACCCAACCAAGCTTTCGACTTCGCTCAATCATATTCACCAGATAAATCTTGTCAGGCACCTTCCCATACACACTTGGCGCCCATCGAATTGCTTTTCTGGCACATGACTCGAAAGATGACATTATGGCGACAAAACAGCCATTCAAAACATCAATTAGTCTTTGCGCAGACTCCGGAACATCGTTTAGATATTCCTCCATACTTCCCCGCATTGACCGAGGCAAAACTTGATTATAGTAGCCAATAAGCTCAATGGCTTTTATAAGATGATTGTGCGCCATATTCAACCCAGCCAGAGGCATCAGATTAGTCTCAACCGCATAGCTGGCACATAGCTTTTTATTCAACTCAAAACAAGAATTCTTGAGAACCATCAGCCTGCGCATGAGGTTTTCCAATGGCCTACTCCTGAGTATTATTTCCTAAATTAGAGCTACTGAATCAACGCAAGTCAAGGCTGATGCGGCTTGGCGCGTTGCAATTTATGGCCTCCTGCATTCATCGATTGATTATCTCAGGCGCGCACGCTTGACACGCCTTAAGCGCAACCAGTTCACCATCAAGCTTCTCAGCGATGCCCTCGACTGGTTGAGTGTCCGCCTAATCAGCCCCGCGCGACTTGTCGAACTCCAGCCAAGTTTCCGCACCTCCATTTGTGTGCACGACCGGAATATCCAAATGCTTCCAACCTCCTGTATACGGCGTTGGTTTATTTTCCACGGTGATGGTGTGCAGCTTTTCAATCACCCTGTCCCTGGCAATCAGCTCCGGTATCGGAAACACTTCGTCTAATCCCACCAAGAACTCCAACTCCTGCAGCGCCCATAATCGACCGGCCTCGGCAAGCTCGAGCATGTCGGACAGCTCAGCGTCTCCCACCTCCCCTCGCTTCCAGGCCGCATGGGCCATCTCACTGAGCACCGCCTCTCGGCTGTCAGGATCTGTCAGGAGTTCGTAGCGGTCATCCAGTTCATCCTTCCATGCCTTCGGAATCCCCCTCATGAGCACACCCTGCACCACCAGGACTGCGCGTACAGCACGCCGTCTATCTCTTCAACGCCCGAGATATGCATGCCTAGTTGAGCCATGTTGCTGATCTTGGCGTCGTGCAGCCGTGGGATAACGTCGGGCCCGGGCGCTGGGTTGAACACCCACGCCTGGGTCGCAAAGCGGTTAAGCGGATCGCTGTGGCAATTAATAATGTGAACGTCGGCATGCATAGGGGTCATCCTCCTGATTTGGTCGGCTGGGATGGCCACTCCATGCTCGCGACGGCGAACGAGTAGGAAATACATGGCACACCAATACTGTATATAAGAACAGTATCCTACTCAGAATTTTGCGCGCTTGAGAATACCCTCCGGCTGGACGGTTAATGCTTCGTGATCGAGATCTGGCCGGAGGCGTACAGCTGGTAATCCGTAACGGCTTGAAACGCTGACTCAGCCACCAACCGCAGTCGCTCGACCTCAGCAGCAGGCGAACCCTTCGCCTGCGCTTGGTGATAAACCCGTAGAGCGGCGATTGCCTCTTGGATCAAGGGCTCACCAGCGCTCGCCAGTCCTGCAATCGTCCGCTTCATGACTCTACCTGCTGGGCTTAGAAGGCACAGTGTAGGTGACCTCGCACCCCGGCTCCGAGCGCCGAGAGGAACTAAAACAGCTGACCCAAGCTGGCCGGCTTCCAGTTCATGATCACCAGCTCGCCTGTCACGTGCGCTTGGACGTGGCGCTGGTTCGTAGTGCTATACCGAATTTCGAGATGCTCGAAGTGAAAGCCGTCGAACGCTCGGCGAATGTCCGGGTGGTCGTTAATACTGACCATGACCTTGCCTTTGCAAGTGCGCATGAACTCGGCCATGCGCTCGTATTCTTGGAACGGGAAATCTAAGCCGTAGCCTGCGGTGCCCCAATAAGGGGGGTCCATGTAGAAAAAGGTATGCGGTCGATCGTAGCGCTCTGCGCACGTGAGCCAAGGCAGGTTTTCTACATACGTTCCTGCCAAGCGCTGCCACGCTGCGGAAAGGTTTTCTTCGATGCGAAGCAGATTGATTGCAGGGCCGGTAGTAGCGGTACCGAATACCTGACTCGTGATCTTGCTACCGAAGGCGTGCTGCTGCAGATAGAAAAACCGGGCTGCGCGCTGAATGTCGGTGAGCGTTTCGGGCCGTGTCATTTTCTGCCACTCGAAGATCTGCCTCGAGCTGAGGGCCCATTTGAATTGGCGCACGAACTCTTCTAGGTGATTCTGCACAACGCGGTAGAGGGTAACCAAGTCGCCATTGAGGTCGTTGAGGACTTCGACCGGCGCGGGCTGAGGACGCATGAAGAACAACGCGGCGCCGCCGGCGAAGACTTCGACGTAGCATTCATGAGGGGGAAAGAGGGGGATCAAGCGGTCGGCTAGGCGGCGTTTGCCGCCCATCCAGGGAATGATGGGGGAGGTCATAGAGTCGCAAGTCTTTACTGTATGGATAAACAGGTGTTAGGCTCGCCGCGCTTTGTGCACGAAGCAGGAGCCTAGGCTGGACTTGCAGGGAGAGTCTGCGGGTTCGGCGGGCCGGGCTTGATGTTGACGCATCCGCCCGGCTCGCTTCTTTTCAGCGGGTTGTTTCGCGCACATAGGCCTGACAGACCTTGAGTGCGATCAGTCCTCGATCACCTTCGTCGGTGATCGCGATAATTCGTTGAGCATGCGCTGGGTCAAGGTCGGCTCGAATGGCTCCATGAACCAGGCCTGCGGTGCCGGCGGTTTCTCGCACCCCACCGTCACAACCCTGGGCGGCAAAGGCTCCGGCGTCGACAAGGACTGACAGCCGCAGATCGCTGGTAGCCAGCCGATCACGCAAGCGAGCTTGAGTTTGTTGAGCATCGTGCAACTCCTTTGAATGCGTTTGTGCCTGCTGTGCCAGGCGTTCCTCCAGGTCACGGCGCTGTGCCTGTTGCTCGGCTATCTGGTCAAGCGCCGCAGCTGCTGCTTGCTCGCGCTCATGGCCACTGGCAGCGCGCAGATCCTGCAGCTGTCGACTGTAGTCAGCTGATTGCTCGGCCAGTTGACGGCTGTAGTCGTTCGCTTGCCACAACCACGCTCCTGCCCCGCCGATTACGACGCCTGCGGTCAACGCCGCCACCGTCGGCAACCACGCCGGCAGGATCACTGCAGCACCTCAAGCGCACGCCGGTAGAGCGCCTGGCGATCTGCCAGGCCGTTGGTGCCACCGTTGATTTTCCGTGTGATCTGCTCGAACACCGCATCGTCGGCGCGAGTCACCTTGTCGGCCAGGCTGTTGAGCGCTGCCCGCTGCCAGAACCAGCCGGCCGACAGCGAGGCATAAACCGGCTGTTCGAGCAGATCCGGTGTGTTCAACAAGCGGCTGTCACCGAACAGCGCCTCGCTGCAGTCGCGGTAGTTGCTGCGGCCGGTGACCTGAATCAAACCACGGCCCCGGTAAAGCTGGCCGTCGCCGTCGGCTTCGGGCGTGTTGCCCAGGCGCTGTGCGAGGCGGCCGGTGTCGTACTTGGCGAGGTAGGCGTCGCTGCCCAGTTCGCGCACGTAGCGCAACTGGCCAGACTCGTGCCCAACTTGGGCGAGAAATGCGGCCATGCGCAGGCGGGTGATGATCGCGTATTTGCCTAGCGTGGCATTCAGGCCAGGAACAAAAACGCCGGCTCTTTGGCCGGCGTTGGGGAAGATCTGCTGCAGCTGGTGAACGGTAATTGCCATGTGTGTTTGACTCCATGCGGCCGCTTCCGGCCGGGGGTTAAAGGTCCACGACCTTGACGGGTTTCTTCTCTTTCTTTTTCTTGCCGGCGGCCTTCGCCTTGCCCTTCTTGCCGCCGTTGCACTCGACCGTGGTCGTCCACCCGGACTGAGTGAATACCTGCTCAACGCCATCCACCAGGTACTCGCCATCGAGCCCCACCTTGAAGCCCTGTGCATTGATCCGGCGTTCGGCGAACAGATCCGTGCGGCCGGGCATTTCAAGGCGCACGCCGGCGGTGCTGCGGTTGAACGCGGCCAGCCGCGCCTTGGCGGCCTGCTCGGCAGCGGTCTTGTTGGGGTAGATGTGGCGGTCGGTGTGCACGGCGGGCAGGCCCGTAGGCACGTCGCCGTTGTCGACCTCGACCACCTTGAGGACGCCGCTCTTCTTGTCCTGATGCTGGGTCTTCACCTGCTTCTGAGTGGTGCGGTCGCCTAGCCGGAACTGATAGCGCGTCACATCCGTTTTGTTGAGGGTGATGATCGGCAGCGACTTGCCGGAGGCGCTCTGCCCACCTTGTCGCGGCATGACCAGCAGCTTGCCCTCGGCCACCTTGGCCGTGCTGTCGTACTGCCTGGCGAGGCGCGTGATGAAATTAAAGTCTGATTCGTTGCGCTGATCGGCGCGCTCGACCTTGGTCTGGGTCGGGCACACCGCCTCCCAGCCGTTGCGCTTGGCGATGTCGCTGACGATCTGCGCGAGCGGGACGCCCTCCCAATTGCCGTTGCGCACGGTCTTGCCGCTGCCGCGCATGTCGCTGGCCTTGCCGCGAATGGTCATTTCATCCGGCGGGCCGCTCATCTGCACTTCGTCGACCATGTAAGCGCCGAGTCGGGTCAGCGAGTGGCCCTCATAGCCCATCCAGATCTCGACCTTGCCGCCTCGCGCGGGGAGGGCCACCGCCTGATCGCGGTCATCGATGCGCAGCTCGAATTCGTCCGACTCGGTACCGGGTTTGTCCGAAGTGCGCAGCAACAGCAGACGGTCGTTGATCAGCGCGGTGATGTTCTTGCCATCCGCGACTATCCGAAAAGCAGGTTTCATAGGCGCTCCAGAAACAGAAAACCCCGCACAGGGCGGGGTCAGTGAGGTGTTACGGTCAGTCGAACAGCTGCAGCAGCTCCACGGTGGCCGCCGACAACTCGGGCAACAGGATCTGCAGGCCGGCGCGGTATGGCTGCGCCTGCCTGGCGAGATCCGGGTTCTGCTCGAGCACGGCTTCGACTGTGCCGTTGAGGTGGCCGTAGTGGTGCTGGCAGATCACGTCCAGTAGATCTCCTTCAGACGTTCTGCAGGTCGTCGCCATAGCTCACAAACTCCAGGGTGAAGCCTTGTTTTCGGGGAATGCCGCCGGCCAGCAGGTTGCTCTGCTCTTCCTCGATGCTGACCAGGCACCAGTTGCCCAGTACCTCGCCAAAGCCAGTGACCAGATTGAGCGGCTGCAGACGCCGGCCAATGCTGCGCAGCACGTTGAGTTGCTTCAGGCCGCCTTTGTGGTGAGGGAAGATCGCGCCTTTGAGCGTGATCTTTTCCTCGCCCAGGCCAACGGCCTGCTGTGCGGTCGAGCGGCGCAGGCGCTCCTGGCCAGCCCAGCGGAACAACGCCTGCCGGCGCAGTTCCTCGAAGGCGGCGGTGTCGAGGTTGAAGTAGTACGGCTGCAGCTTGGGATCTCGCGGCTGAATGATCAGCAAGTGTGGGAACGGTGCGACCGCTTCCGCTGCCGGCGTCGCCGCTTTAACGACCCCAGCCGAGGGCAGGATATTTTTCAGTGCAGGGCTTGCCACCCCGGCGGCGGCCGTTAAGCGAGACACCTGCGCTTTCGCCTTGTCGGCCAGCTGCTTGAACGTGCCCAGGCGCTCCTGCACCTGGGCCGCCCCGGAAACAGCCCGGCTGTACGTTGCAGCCACCTGGCCGACCCGCGCTTGTGCAGCACCAATGCCACGCATCACCCGGCCCAGTTTCTGCCCGGCGACGGGTCCGACAAAGGGGATGCTCTCAAGGTCGGCCGCCGCTCCGGTGATGCTTCCGATAGCGCCGTTGAGCGGCCCCATCATGCCGTCCAGATCCTTGCGGCCAGCCTCCCCGGCTGCGACCAATCCGCTGAGGCTCGATTGCAGCTGTTCCATGTAGGCCATGGCACCTCCTTAAACGTGTGGGGCGTCGAACAGTTGGACGGACGACATCCGCTGGTTGCTTTCGCGCATGAACTGCTCGAACAGGCGGCGCAGCGGCGCTTCAATGTCTCGCACGATTTGCGCACTGTCCTTCACGTCGCCTTGCACGGTGATGGGCATGTGCGGGGCAAACGTAAACGTCTGCTCGACCTTTGGCGGCTTCGGCGCTGGCACGCTGGCCGGCTTCGAGGCCTCGGGAAGCTTCACCAGCTGAGCCTGAGGCCGGTCCATTCGCCTGACGATTTCGCCGATGTCATTGGGCACGGTCTTGCTGGTCGACGGCGCGGGGTATGGAGGGCGATCCACACGCTGCGCCGGCCGTTCGGGCAGAACCAAAGGCGTTGGTTCGGGCAGCCGCGCCACCGGAGTTGGCTCCGCTGCGGCCAGTGCCGCGATGGGACGCAGGACAACCGGCGACGGTGCTTCAGGCTTGATTCTTGTCAGCTCGCTGCGCAGAACGCTGCCAAGCGGCGACGGCGGCGCAGGTGGAAAATCAAGCACCGCACGATCAACCGCAGGCTGCTCCATAGTCGCTGGCTTGGCGGCATCGGCCCGCGCTGGAGGCGGCGTTGGGATCTTGGCTTTGGACCGCTCCCGCAAGGCTTCACCCAAGGCAGGCGGCAGTGCAGCCACCTGCTGTTGCGCGACCGGCGTAGCGGTCACAGGCTGGATTGGCACAACCGGGCTGACCACGACAGCCCGCTCAGGCCGGGGCGCAGGTACCACGCGCGCGTTGGTCTGCGCGATGTCGCGTAACGCGTCGCCCATTGCAGGCGACAAAGCGGGCACAAGCTGAACTCGCGCATGGCGATCCGTTGCCGCCTCCGGCGCTTGGGCGACCACAACAGGCCGGACTTGCGCAGGCTCTGAAGGCTCGGTCGGCGCTGCCAGCCGCTCCGGTACCGTCTTTCCTATCACTTGCGTCAGCGGGCGCTGAGGCGCAGCGGTAGGCCGCTGAAGGCTTGGGCCAGTAACGTTTACTACAGGTGCAGCAGGAGCAGCGGCGTTGACCGTCACCTGCGGCGCTGGAGCGGCAATGCTGCGCGCAGGCGATACAGGTGGCAGCGGTGGAGCTACCAGCGGCGCGGTTGCGACAGGTGTCTGTCCCGCGCTGCGCTCCACAATGACCGGCAGCGCAGGTGGCACTGGCGCAGGCACTGGCTCACGAACAACCTGGCCCAGCGCCGGCACCGGCAACGTCTGCACCGATGCGTTGTTGCTCACATTGACCACAGGTGCCGTCGCGATGACGGGCCGAGCCGATGGCGCTGCAGCTGGCAACGCGATGGGATTGACGGTCAGGGGCGCGGGTTCGGCTGCAGGCTTCGCCGCTGTTCCCGGTTCAATCGGTGCCGTCTCATCCCCATCCCCGGGCTTGGCTTTGTCCTTGGACTTGCCTTCCTCTTCGTCGTCGCCGAACAGCCGCTTGCTCAGCCAGCTCCCCAGCGACTCGCCGCCCATGCCGCCTAGGGCAGCCCCAACAGCGCCACCAATGGCGGTACCGATCACAGGCACCACCGAACCAATGGCCGCACCGGCGGCTGCGCCTGCCAGTGACCCGGCCAGGCCTCCTGCCGCCGTGCCGTAGCCTTCGACCTTCTCTTCCCGCGTCTTGGCGGTCATGGCGGTTTTCATCATCGACATGCCGGCGTCGAACAACGCACCGCCCGGCAGTCGCTTGCCCACCATGGAAACCTTGCCGCCTACCGCGCCCAGCGCCGAGCCGATCCGGCGCAGCCGCGTGGGCGGCGGTACAGGTGGCGGCGCAGGCGGTCGCGGAGGTCGCGGCGGACGCGGCCCGGTCGAGCGGTCGTTTCCGCCGGTACCGCCGCGATTACGCCGACGTCCGTTATTTCGACCACTGCCGGCGCTGCCGCCATTGCGCCGTCCCTGCCGACGACTGCCACGCCGACCACCGACGCTGCTACCGATCCCCCGGAAGTCAGCGACGTTGACCACGAAGACTTTCTGCGGACCCGCGTCCGCCCCATCGCCGTCACCGCCCTCCCCGCCCTTGGCTTCGCGGAACGTATCCAGCACCTTGAGACCGGCATCCACCAGGCCCAACGCACCTGCCGGCTTGTCCTCTCCATCACCTGCAGGCGCGCCCTCGCCCGGTTCACCGCCATCCCCGCCACCGGCCTCGGCGGGTTCGTCTTTCTTGAAAACCTTGAGCCCCGCCTGCAGCAGGCCGAGAACTCTGGAGCGCCGAGAGTCGCCGTTGCCGCCGTTCCCACCACCCTCGCCGCCTTCGGCGTGGTTGGTGACAAAAACCTTCTGGATCTCGTTCTTGCCACCGATCCCGCCCAGCAGCTTGCCTCGGGCCAGGTCGAAGATCCCTTTGCCGATCTTGAACGTGCTCCAGGCGGACCCGACCGCGATCAGCGCTGCACTGATGCCCATGATACCAGCGACGACGTTCGGTGCCTTGTCTGCCAGCTCGCCAATCTTGTAGGCGATCTGGCCGATAACATCGGCCGCACGGTCCGTGAGTGGCCGGATGGCGTCACCGATTTTCGTCAGCGCTGCTTCACTGCCCGCCTTGACCGTGCCCCATTTTGCATTCGAGGTATCGCGCGCCTTGCCGGCGTCGCCTTCGATCTTGGCCTTGCCATCGGTGTCCTTGATGGTGGCCATGTCGTCCTTGATGACATCGCCATACTTGATCTGAGCCAGCAAACCCGCACTGGCCGACTGATCGCTGACGATGGTCGCAAGGCCGGCCGACTGCAGCAGCGAGGCCATGGCCTGAGCTTCCTCAGCGCTGCCCTCCGCACTTTCCTGAATGCGCTTCTTGAGCGCCTGCACTTCCTTGAACTTGGTCGGGTTCTGTTGCTTGAGCAGCACATCGGTGAGCTTGATGTACGCCTCAACCGGGTTTGCTGCCTTGCCGGTCTTGACCGCTCTGCCAATGGAACCGGCAAGGTCGATGCCTTCCTTGGCAAAGCGCTCCTGACTGGTACTGCTGATGACCGCGTTCAGCAGGTTGTTCATGTTGGTGGCGGCTGCAGCCGAGTCCTGGGTCTGCTTGTACTGCGACTGCAGACTTGCGCCCAGGAACCGGACCGCCTCGGGGCCTTCCATGCCCAGCGTCTTGATGGTGCCCAACAGGCTTGGCATGTAGCGCGCCATGTCCTTGGGACCGAACGCACCGATGTCACCTGCAGCGGCCACCTGGCCGAGCATGGCGCCCATGTCTTCCTTCTTGACGCCCGCTTCCTTGAAGGCGCTGAACAGCGTTGCAATGGTCTCGCCTTCCATGCCTTGGCCGTCAATCAGGTCGGCAATGAGCGGGGCATAGTCGACCGACTCCTGCCAATCGATGCCCTTCTCGATCAGGCCGCCCACCGCCGTGGCCAGCGCCTGTTGACCCATGCCGACGTCGGCCGCCACCTTGGCGATCCGGTCGGCCATCTGCTGCTCTTCACCTTCGCCGGCGATGTGTGCCCACAGCGCCATCTGGCGAATGTTCGCCTGATAGTCGCCGGACACCTTCGTCGGGATGGCGAGCGCGCCGGTCAATGCCATGGCGCGGCCGGCATTGGACTTGAGGCCCTTCACGCCGTCATCGATCTGCACGCGGCCCTTGATCTGCAGATCTACAGCTTTCGCCTCGCGGCCAAGGCGTTGGTATTCGCGGCCAAGCCGCCCGACCTCGATCCCTTGATCGCGCAAGGTCTTGAGGTTGCGCTCGAACCGACTCTGCAGCTTGTCGGCACCGGCGGCACCGGTGTCGTGGGCGCGCTTCCATTCATCGCGCAGCTTGATAGTTTCGCCAATGGTGCTTTTGAGCACCTTGGCCCTGTTGCCCTGCTGCTCCAGCTGCTTGATGCCGCTTTTGACGGTACCGAGCGCCGAGCCGACCGTCGACGAAACCACACCGCCGATGACCAGGGATAACGCGAGTTTGCCCGCCATCGATCATCCTCCGGGCTCAGTCGGACAGCCACCAGACCATGTCCGCGAAGGTCATGGTCGTCAGCTCTGCGGCCGAGAAATTAAGCTCGGCCGCCAAGCGCTTGGCGGCCTGTTTCTGCACGACCGGGTTAAACCCCGTCCTCTCGCACCAGAAAGTTGTAACCGGTGGCGATGCGGTTGTAGTCCTTGTAGGGCAGCTCTTCGAGATCGCTGACACCGACCTGGGCGAGCGTCGCGAACAGGTTCAGCTCGCGCTGCTCGTCGTCATAACTGCTGGTCGCAGTGGAGTTACGGATATCGCGCACGGTCGGGGCGCGCAGCTTGATGGTGTCCTGCTCGACGCCGTTCAGCGTGGCCGGCTTGGTCAGTTTGATGGTCGCGCTTTCAGCGTCCAGGGTCAGGAACTTTGGTTGTGGCTTGCTCATGTGTCGGATCCTTGTGAATGTGCTGGAGAGGGTTCTGGTGGGTTACAGGCCCAGGTCGCGGCGCTGGCTGGCGAGCTGGTCGACGCCGTTGATCACGCGCTTCATACCGATCGGATCGATCTCGTAGATGACCTCGCCGCCGACTTCGAGCTTGTAATAGGTGACGGCGATGCCGTGCTTGTTCTCGGCTTTGTCACCGGGCTTCCAGTCGCCCATTTCCAGTTCCTTGAGCGTGCCGCGCAGAGTGACGATGACCGCTTTGGTTTCACCGCGCTGGCCTTTGAACGAGCCACGGAACACGCCGTTGAATGCGTTGCCATCGGCCAGGCCAAAGAACTTCAGCGATTCCTTGCGCACCCCGGTGGTGACAAAGTTGGCTTCCATCTTCTCCATGCCCACGTCCATCTCGATGGGCATGTCCATGCCGCCGGGGCGGTGCTCTTCGGTCTTGAGCGTGAGCTTGGGCAGGGTCAGGCTCGGCACGTCGCCCTGAAAGCTGATGCCGTCGGCAAACATGTTCATGTTCGCCAGGATTTCGGGAATCATTGCCATGTGCTGCGCTCCTTAAGCGACTTGATCGAGCACTTCGGTCAGCCATTGGTTGGTGACCTCCACGCGGAAGTTGGGGTTTTCGGCAGGGGGCACGTCGGTGAAGCGGATGTTCCAGTACACCTTGCCCTGCTCCAGCTGGCTGGACGTATTGAGCACGGGGTCCGCGTAGACCTCGAAGTTGATGATCGCGCCCTGGGCCTTGAGGTCGCGCATGAACGCCTGCAGGCCTTCGGTCACGTCGCGGATGTAGGTCGAGGTGATGCCCCGGTCCACCGCCCACTTGTGGCCGTAGAGGATGGCGTCCATGACCATGTCCATCGTGCGCACGCGGGTGACGAACGCCCATTTCGAATCGCTGGACAGCGTGCGGTTGCCCCACAGACGGAAGCCGTCGTCGCGGATGATCGTGGTGATGTTTGCGTTGTTGAGCAGGTTGGCCCGGCAGCTCTCGTCGCCGTCCAGGTACTCGATGGCGCGGGTGGTGCCGGTAATGCCGACGAACTCCTTGTTCGAGGGCGAGGCCCAGAATCCATATTCGCTGTCGGTGTAGGCGAACACACCAGCCGCCCAGGCCGAGGCCGGTGCATCGATGGTCTTGCTGGTCACCGTGTCCCACAGCTGCACGCCGGGGTCGACCAGGAACAGACGCTTGGAGCCGAACTGCTTGGCGTAAGCCAGCGCCGCCTCATCGGTGGTACCGGGGCCGTCGATAATGCCCACGGCGCGCAGCTTGCCAGCCAGCGCATCGATGGCGGTCGCCACCGCCTGGGTCGCGCTGTGCTTGGGCGCGACGATCAGCCGGGGCTGGGCGTTGAATCGGCTCTTGCCGTCGAGCAGCGCCTGCAGCCCGGTCCGCTTGCCGTTGGCCTGCACGCCGCCGATAACGGCGGAGATCTGCGCAGCGCTGTCGGTGACCTTGGCGACGCCCGAGGCGACAATCACCGGCTTGGAGCGTGTGTAGATCGCCAGACACGCCTGGGTAATGGCCGAGGCCGGGCCGAAGGCCGCGACCGCCTCGCGCTCGTTGGTGATCAGCACCAGGTCGCCCACCTTGGCCGTGGCGGTGGCACCCTCGGTGAAGGTATCGACCAGGCCAATGATCGAGGACGACGGCAGCGAGACGTTGCGCGCCCCGGTGTCAACACTCGTTACGGTAACGCCGTGAAAGAAACCAGGCATGGAAAAACTCCAGAAAGCAGCAGGCCGCGACGTGCACGGCCTGGGGAATGGATAGGTAAAGGATTGCTGCGGGTCGGGGTAGGCTCAAAGCAGCAACGGCAACCACTGCAGCAGCAGCGCCGCGACCAGACAGGCCAGCAGGGGACAGAGCAGGTCGAGCTGGCCGTCGCGCGTCCAGCGCCAGACCCGCAGCCCGTCGTACCAGCGCAGATGGCTGATGTGCAGCGACACCCTGTGCGCGATGTAGCGTTCGCCCTGGGTGTACTAGCGGCCGACGAAGAACGAGACGGCGGCCGTGGCGCCGAGCCAGTGGCCGGCCGGCAGGCCGAGCAGATACACCAGGCCCGACACGGCGGCCATGATCAGCAGCGCGGCGACCACATGTTCAAGATGGGTACGGTTCATCAGTGCCCTCCAGGCACAAAAAAAGCCGCTTAGCGGCCCTTGGGGTTGACGGTGTTGCCGGTGGATTTAGGCGGCGTTGCCGACGCCCTGCACGCTGGCTTTGATGGCCTCGATGGCAGTGTCTGCAATGCCCTCGATGGCAGCGTGGGTCGTAGCCTTGGCCGCGTCCTGCTTGCCC
This sequence comes from Pseudomonas cremoricolorata DSM 17059 = NBRC 16634, assembly GCF_000425745.1. GTDB lineage: Bacteria > Pseudomonadota > Gammaproteobacteria > Pseudomonadales > Pseudomonadaceae > Aquipseudomonas > Aquipseudomonas cremoricolorata. The sequence continues at coordinate 14,442 of NZ_AUEA01000006.1, forward strand.
TTGAGGCGGATGGCGCGCAGCTTGTACAACGCCTCTTTCCAGGCCGCCGCTTTCGCCAGAATGTCGTCTGCAGCTTCCCACGCGCTCAGACCTGCAGCATCGACCCAGGCCTGCACCGACGGCGGCACCTCGCCGCTGTAGTCGGCATCTGCGAACGCTCGCGCCTCATGGGCTGCGACGTTGTATTCGACGACGCGCAGCGGCTCACCGAGCACGGCCAGGCGGGCCAGGTCGGCGGCTTGATCGATTTGCTGTTGGGCCACCAGCATGGCAGCGCCCAGTGGCAGCTCACCGAATTGGAAGCCAGTCAGCGACTGGCCGTCGAACACGACATTGAGGTTCATTTTCTGCATGTTGGGTTCCTTACAGGCTGGCAAGGTTGCTCAGCACGTTGTTGGTATCTTTGGGCGCAGTACCGGAGGCAATGCCCATGATGTATTTGCCGCCGAATCCGCTTGGGAACGACGTGCTGATGGTGATTAGAGAGACCGAGGCCACCGTGTTGCCGATCAGCGCACCGATGAAGTCTGACGGCGCCGTCACCTTGGCGGCCGACAGGGCCAGGCCAATCACAGGCGGCACACCGCCGGTGCTGTTGGTGCGCAGGAAACCGGTGTTCAAGCTCATGGAAGGCGGTGTAGGCGACACCCCGGCGCTGCTTGGCAGCTCCAGAGTGGTGTTGCGCAGCTCCACGCTGTTGGAGTAGGTAACGAGGTTGAAACCGCCCATGGCGGTGGAGGTAGCAACATCGCCGGACATGATCGGGTAGTACTTGGGGATCACCTTGAAACCACTGGTGCCGCCCGACAGGACCAAGGTCGAGCACTTCATCGACACGCGATCAGTCATCACGTAATCGGACAACAGTTCAATGGTGCACATACCGTAGTTGGGCGTAGCGTTGATGGCCTTGTTGACGGTCTTGAACGGCGCTTCCTTAGTGCCGGGGTTGGTGTCCAGTCCGTTGACCTGATCGACGTACCAGGTCCGCACAGTTTCCGGGATGGCGGCGATGGCGGCAGCCACTGCGGCTTCGATGCCGGCTTTCTTGCTGCCAAAGAAGTCGATCAGCTTGGTGTTCTGGGTAACCAGATTGGCTACATCACTTTCGAGACTCATGCTCTGTCATTCTCCGTAAACGGTTTTCATGGTTTGGGTTTGCAGGGCGACGATGGCCGCCGTGTTGCAGATGGCGAGACTCAACAAGCCCTCCCGGTCGGTGTCCTGGCGCAGCTCAACCGTTTTCAGGCGTTGGCCTTGATTGTCCGCGCGAGCCTCGGTGCGGCCCTGTCGCGCGGCCAGGTCGTCGAGCTGATCCTGACGCTGCAGCTCACGGAGCTGCCCACCGGCCACCGCCGAGGCCAGGGCCAGCGAGCTACTGAGCTGGTCCTCTCGCACGGCAGCGGCGTTCTGTTCGGCGTCTTTCATGCGCAGCAGCAGACCCGCGATGGCTTCGCCGGCAAGACGCTGCTTGACTGCCTGCTGCTCGATTTGCTCCTGACGCAACAAGCCGCGCAGCTGCTCGGCAATGAGCGCCTGCGCCTGTGCGGCCAACGGCGCCGCCAGACTGAGGCTCAGCCCGGCTTCGTTGCTGACGATGGTCACGCTGTCCGCCGGCAGGGCCGACAACGACACGTCGTAGGCCAGCAGCACGCTGCTGCTTGCGGGCTTGTACGTCAGCGGGGTGGATGGGTCCGACCAGACCGCCAGCAACGTGCCGTCGCTCAGCAGAAAGCCGATTTCCTTGACCCAGTAGCTGCGGCTATCGTCGGCCAGCGCCGTCAGGTGCAGCAGGGTCGGGCTTAGCCGCTCACCGCCGGCAATGGGAAACTTTGCCGTCTGTGAGACCAGACTTTCCTGATCGTTCGAGGGCGTGTAGCCAGCGGTGCCGAGCACCACATGGGTAATCTGCGCAGAAATGCCGGTCTTGTCGGCCCGGAAAATGGCTGCCAGACCCGCCTTGGTGATGATGGGTTGTAACGGTGTACTCATGTAACGGCCTCCATCGTGACGCGCACGACGACAAGGGCACGGGCCGCATTGGCGACCCTGATGCCCGATTCTGCGTTGAGGGGGATGCCTTGGGCCTCGACCGAGCGCCGAGCGACCGTAAGCGCACGCGTAGCGTTTGCCAGCTGCAAACCCTGCACGGCGGTGTCGATCGGCACCGGCTGCAATTCCACCTGCAGGCGCTGCAGCGCCCGTGCTCGCGTGGCATTGGCGACCACCAGGCCACCGTCGAAGCGTGCGCCGAGGCGGAATGTGTATTGGCTACGCTCGTTCTTCGTTGCGTCGACCAGGGCGCGCAGACGTTGCCCCAGTTGCGGGGAAAGCACGCTGCCCTCGCCCGCGCGGTTGTCATTGGCCCACGCCGTGACTTCGAAGGTGTACGGCGCCGCGTTGGGCACCTGATGCCACTCCTTGACCTCAGCGTTAACCCGCACGGCCTTGAGCACCCGGCGCACGGCTCCCAGCGTGCCCTTGGTCTTGTGTACCGGAATGGCTTCACGGATCAGCTCGCGGCGGTCGGCCTCGGTGTCGGCCGCCTCCCAGCCTTCGACCTTGAGCGCCCAGCCGAGCCAGGGCAGGAAGTGCGCCGGGCAGCGCGTCGAGTCGGCAATGCCCCGAATGATCTCCGGGTCGATGCCCTGACCGCAGGCGGCCTCCAACGCACGTTCCAGCAGCGTGGCGTTGAGTGGTAGCAGGCTCACTTGATCACCACCGACGTGCAGTTGGGGTAATGGCGCTTGTCACAGCTCACGCCTTCGCGCGGCTGCAGCAGCTCGACCTTGCTGATCCCGGTGACGTGCAACGCTGCATAGATGGCCGAAAGCGGCATCTGCCCCTCCAGCTTGCGCGCCTCGGCCAGGGCCGCGTTCAGGCTTTTGCGCGCCGAAGCCTTGACCACGGTCGGGTCGGGGCCTGCCTCCACTTGCAGCACGGCTTGCACGACGAAGTCGGTGGCAATGCCCACCTGCACACGCGGTCGGTCGGTGATCGGCCGCACGCTCTCGGCCGATAGCGCCGCCTCTACCGTCGCGACCAGTTCGCCGGCCTCCACGGTGCTCTCCGGCCGGGCCAGCACGGCCAGGGATACATCGCCCGGCAGGGGGTTGGTCAGGCCGGCGGCATCGTCGCAGACCAGCACAATAGCCCCGGTCGGCAGCAGCGCCCGCGCCTCTACCGGCACCGCCACCCCGGAAAAGCGCGGGGAATCGACCGACACATTGTTCAGCTCGGCCGAGGCCGTCAGACCGTGGTATTCGTAGGCACCGCGGCTGCCGGCGACAGACAGCGCTTCCAGCGACAGCCGCGTGCGATAGCGCAGCGCTTCGTCACCTTCCATGACCGCGTCCACCGGCGGCATGGCGTCGGGATCTGCTTCCTGCAGGGTGAGCCGCTGCACGCCGTAGTCGGCCGCGCGGTTGTCGAGATCCGCGCCTTTGGCGTAGGCCAGCAGACTGGCCTTGGCCGCCGCGTTGACTCGCGCCAGGCTCAGCATGCGCTGGTAGGCCGCGACCTCCAGCAGCTTAACCACGGGATCGGACTCCAGCTCCGCCGTCCACTGGTCGTCCATGTACGCGCGGAACGTGTCGAGCATGTCCTGATAGAGCGCTTCAAACTCCAGCGTCTCGACCACGTCCGGCGGTGGTAACAGGGAAAGATCGATCATGCGGTTATCTCCAATACGGCCGAGTCGCCCAGGTACTGGCCGCTCAGCAGCAGCCCGATCTGGCCGCCGACTACCGACACCACCTTGACCCGCTCCAGCTGCAGACGCGGCTCCCAGCGGGCCAGCGCTCGGGCCACCTCGGCCTGCACGGCGCTCTTCCAGCCGTCGTTGACCGGCAGGTCGACATAGCGGCGCAGGTTGCAGCCGTAGTCCGGGCGCATGCGTCGGCTACCCAAGGGCGTGGTCAGGATGTCTTCGATGGATTGGCGCAGGTGATCCAGGCCGCTGGCCGGTTGCCCGGTGCGGCGGTCCAGGCCGATCATGCTCAGCTGCCCAGCCGCTGCAGCTCGGACTGGCTTTCGAGGAAGGCCAGGCCCTCGGCGTCGTCGCCCGCCACGCTCAGCCGCTGGGCGACCACGTCGAACTGGCGCAGCGTGTCGCCCTGTTGCAGGAACAGCGAGCGCGAGGTGTAAGTGGTGTCGGTAAACGTCACGCGCGCGGGCACCGCCGCCACCGGCTCATCGCCAGCGGCCACTTTCTTGAGGTTCATGGGTTAATGCTCCAGACAAGACAAAGCCCGCAAGGGCGGGCTGTCAGTGTTTGTGGTTGGGTGTGTTGCCGGCAGTATCGATGATGCTTCCGCCGCTGAAGATGTTGCCGGTGACGTTGAGTTCGCCGTTGATTTGCACGATGCCCTCCAGGGTGATGGCAGAGGCCTTGGCCGTGATCACGGTCGACTCGGCGGTAATGGCATCGTCAGTGACGACCGCCTTGCTGCTGCCGACCTCGACGGTGACCGTGCCGCTGGGCAGCGTGATGGTGTAGCTCTGGGCCTCCCAGTCGTAGACCAGCGAGCCGCCGTCGTCGAAGCGCCACACCTCGACATGGTCGCGATTGTCCGGCTGCGCGCCAACGTTACCGTACAGACCGGGGATGAACGTGCCCTGCGCCGGGTCGCCGCTGGGGCTCACCAGAGCGCCCTGCTCGCCCAGGCTTGGCGCACGCCAGTGCCGGGCCTTGCCGGCGGCCAAGGCGTGCCAGCGGACCCAGGCGCTGGTCCAGTCGCTGCCGTCCGATACCCGCACCATGGCTGCTGCCAGGTCCACTGCAACCACCCGGCAGGGAATCACCAAGCCGGCCAGCATGCGGTCGTGCTCGGCGGTCGCATAGCTCATGGAAACCCCTCTTCCGGTGATCGGTAGAGCGGCTCGTTGCCCGGACCGGTGTCAGGGTCGAAGCCAACGACCAGCGAGCCCGGTGGCTGGATCTCCCACGGCCATTCTTCCTTGCCGAGGTAGAGCACTTGGCTCCACTCCACAACCCAGACCGCAAAGCTGTCTAGCTCAGGCCGGCCCCAGTCACGCTCGGCGCGGATAAACTCGGCAAAGCCGATGGGCAGCCCCCAGGTCTGCATACGCAGCAGCACCGCGATCTGCGCCGCGACGAAAGCGGCGATGTGCAGGCAGTTGGCTTCCTCGGCCGGCACGATCACCCGCGCCTCGAAGCGGGCATCGATAGCCGTCTCGCCGGTACCGGGATCGCTTTCGGCCGCTTCGAAGCCGGCCAGTTCCAGCACCACCGCAGGCGGCGGCACCACTTCGAGGCGCTCCGGCATCGTGCCGACGTAGGCCAGGCCCGGTACCGCGTCCCTGATGTGCTGCTCGATGGCCGCATACACCCCGGCCAGCGGAATCGTCTCTTCATCCATTGCCCGTTTTCCTCAAGTATTTGAGCAGTTCGAAGTTCAGCTCCTGCTCCATGACCACCCGCAGGCGTTCGTGCGCCTTGCGAGTCCAGGCCTCGAAATGCGGCCGCACGTCATCCAGCGAGATCTTGGCTTTCGCCAGCGGGAAGCGGTTGCCGTTTTCCGCGATCCAGCCAGAGCGATTACCGCCGCGCGCGGCCTCGACATCGGGGAACTGGCTGGCATCGAAGTGCTTGCTGGCCGTGCGTATCCAGATGTCAGGCCGACCGCCATAGACAGTCTTGAAGAACGCACCTTGGTAGCGCCGCCCTGCCACCGACACACCGGTGCGACTCTGCCGCGCGCGGCCAGCTCGGCTGGCTTCGAGCGGACGGATGCCGAACCAGAGCTTCCCTTGGCCGTTGCTGCCCGACATGTACGCCTTGAGCCGCTGCCTGACGGCGGTAACCGCAATGCGCTGCTCACGGCCCACCTCGCGGGAAACCTGGCTGCGCAGCCAGCGCAGGGTTTTGTTGATAGCTCGGCGCTGGGCAGCCGTGATGGCCTTGGGGACCAGCCGGGCGAACTCGTCATAGCCGCTCAGGCTTTTCGGGTCGAGCTGCAAGGTCAGCAGGCCGGCGTCGGCGGAGATCTTGTGGTAACTACCTACGCTCATCGAACCTCCCGCAGAGTCAGGTTGATCCACCCCGTGCCATCTGGCTTGCGAGCGGCGATGACATACCGTCCGCCACCGTCTTCCGGCGCGAGCTTGATGACCAGGTGCATACCTTCCTTGATGCCATTCGCGTGCATGATCCGCACGGCAAACGTGGGCTCGCGCAGGCCGGTGTTGATCTGGCCGAGCTTGGGTTGCAGCCAGGGGGCCGAGAAGAAGCCAGTGACCGGGTCAGCCATGCCATCGATCTCCGCCTCATCGCCGAGCACCTCCAGCAGCGCGGAGTCCATGAACGCGACGTTTTCCCGGAAGACCATGGTCAGGCCCCGTCGTCATCGTCGGTCCCAGCAGCCGGCAGCTGCCCTCGACGCCCGATCTTGCCTTCCTTGATCAGTTGCTCGGTCAGCTCCTTGCTCGAGGACGAGTAGACCTCGCCCTTCTTGACGATCTGCTTGCCGTCCTGAATGCAGCCATCGACCACGACGTATTCAACCTTACCGGCCATGTCACACCACCTTCGCGAAGAGGAAAGCGTTTGGTTCGAGCAGGCCGGCCAGCGGGGCCGACTGCAGTTTCAACCAGCGCATGCTTGGCTCCTGAGTCACCCAGCTCTTAGGGAAGCGCGCCGCTTCGACCAGACCGCTCTCGATGGCTTCCATGTCCTGAATCGCGGCGTACAGCATGGCATTGCGGGTCGAAGTGGAACCGAGGATCAGGCCGCCTTCGGGGATCACTGGCTGATCCTTGCCGTCGTCGTCGGCGTACCACTCGTCATAGGCGTACAAGTCGACGCCGGGGTCGTTCAGGTAGCCGATGTAGGTCACGCCGTCCGGCAACTCTTGGGGCTTGATGAGGCCCATGTCGACCCGGCGGCTGTTGAGTTGCTCCAGCACTTTCTTGTTGCTCTGGAACGCATCCTGCGCACCGCTGCTCAGCACGGCGACGTTGGCCGAACGGCCGGAGTCCTTGGCAATCAGACGCCGCCACTGACGCAGATTGCCGATAGGGTCAGAGCTGTCGGTGTCCCAACGGCCATTCGCCAGCGTGACCTTATGGGTTTCCTCCATCAGAAAGTCGATGGTGTCGTCTACTCCATCGCCTACCACACGGATCTTGCCGGTGGTCAGCGCCTGGGCGCACATCCACTCTTCCCGGCGGATGATTTCTTCGTCCAGTTCCAGCAGGTCGCGGCCAAGCCGCTCACCCGCACGCTCCAGCGCGGTACGTGTGGAGAACGGGTTGTCGCCGGCCGAACGCTTCAGGATCAGCTCTGCACGCGTGGAACGCTTGGGCTGGATGTAAGGCGGCTTGTAGGTAGAGGACGTGAAACCCGTGCGCTGCGAAACGCTACCAGGCAGCGTCGGGTGAACGAACGGTGCCATCTTGCGCTGGCCCTTGATGATGTCGATGGTCACCGCCTCGGTGCCAAACGTCTCGGGCATGCCGCCGTTGAAAAAGGTGTTGAGCAGGAAGCGGCGCGGCGGACTCATCTGCTCAACGGCTTCCAGCATGGTCAGGGTGTCGAAAATATCGGTCATGGGGGCTCCGTTAACGGATGAAGAGGCAGAGAGGTCGCAGCGCGGCCTTGGCAGCTGCGAGGGTCAGACCCTCGCCAAGCGAGAGCTGGTTGCCGAGCACCTGGCCGGTGAGCCGGATGGGAGCGGTCTTGGCGCCATCCGTGGTGTCGACGTCTTGATCGAGGATGGCTGTCGGTGCCTTCGATCCGTCCTGAGCAGCGGTCTTGCACAGCACGTATTCATGACTGTCGGTGACCTGCCCCAAGACAGCGCCGCGCTTGAGTACCTGACCGGCCGCAATCACGCCGGTGTCGATGACGATGGGGAAATCGCCTGCCGACAGCTGGGTCGGCAGGAAGGTCTTGCGTTCGGGGTTGGACATGTCGGGCTCCTATCAACGGCGCGAAGCGCCTGCAACGATTGCGCTGACGGCAGCTTTGCGCTCGCCTTCCTTGCCGCCTGCGGGTGGGGTGGTAGCGCTCACGCCCTGGGCATCGGTCTTGATGCCGGAGAGCGAAATGCCGCGATCTTGCGCCGCCTTGAACATCACCATGGCGGTCGCCTCGACGCTGCTGCCATCTTCAATGGCCGCCTCGACTTCCTTCTCGAAGCCCTTGCTGGCCAGCGCGTTGATGCCCTTGATGCGCTCACGCTCGGCGGTCGCGGCCTCGGTACGAATAGCCGCGAGGTCTGGCTGATCCGCCTGAGCGATTTCGATGGTGGCTGGGTCAGTACCCGCTGCGAGCGCGGTACGCAGGTCTGCCGTGGTCTTAACAGTGGTCATGGTGTGGGTCCTTGTTGAGTTGAAGGCCGGTTTGGCCAGTTCGGTGATCAGCGATTCCAGCGACCCCACCCGATGGGCCAGGCCGTGCTTGACGGCATCGGCACCGACGCGGATGCCGCCGTGGTCACCCATCTCGGGGACTTGCTCCGCCGTCACATCAAGGTTGCGGGCCACCTTGCCGACGAAGACGTCGCCCAATGCGTCGATGGTCTCGCCGAGCTTGGCGCGGCCTTCTTCGGTGGCAAGATCCGGGCGCTTGTTAGGCGCGTTGCGGCTGACGATCTGGTAGCGGGTACGGCCGCTGGCCTTCTCGTCATCGATGACGGCTTCCACTACCACGCCAATGCTTCCGGCGAGGCTGGCTTCGTCGATGACAATTTCGTGCGCCGCCGAGGCGATCCAGTAGGCCGCGCTCGCGCCGAGGCCGCCGATGTAAGCGACGATGCGTTTGCGCGAACGCCCCTGATAGATCAGCTCGGCCAGCTCGTTGATGCCCGACGCCACGCCGCCTGGGCTGTCAATGTTGAGGACGATGGACTTGACCTTGGGGTCGTCCAGCGCCCGCTGGATATCACTGGCCAGCACTTGGGTGCTGGTCGCGCCGCTGATCTCGGTGAACAGGTTGGCGTAGCGGAAGATCGGCCCGATGACGGGCACCAATGCAACGTTGCCCCGCAGCGTGACCCGGCGGGTCTCTTCCAGTTGTTCGCCGCGCTTGGTAGCCAGCGCGAGCGGATCACCCATGCGGTCCGAGATGGTCAGCAGGTTGTCCAGGGCGTCAGGCAGCATCAGCCAGGGCTGCGAGGCAGCCAGCTCCAGTGCTCTTGGCATGGTCAGTTCTCTTTGGGTTCGGGTTCGGGCGGGTCTTCCAGACCGCCCTTGGGCAGGGCCTGGATGTTGTGCTCGCGCCGGTAGCTGACTTCGCGGGTGCGTTGCCGGATGACTTGCTGCCAGGGCTCGCCGGTCATGGCAGCGGTTTCCAGCGTCTCGTTGCTGACGCCGATCTCGATGCGCTTGCCTGCCGCGTTGGCTTCCTTGAGTTCATCGATGGCACCGCGTGCCGGGCCGATCCAGATGGCCTGGCAATAGGCTTTGCGCTTGGCGGTATCGCTGTAGCCGGGCAGGCTGATCAGCCCACGGGCCACCGCCTCATCGATGATCAGCTCCCTGCTCGGCTGGCAGAAGTCGCACGCCAGCCACCAGCGACGCAGGCTGTAGAACCGCCACGCCTGCAGCATGGCGGCACGCGCGGCGCTGTAGCTGCTGCTGTAATGCAACAGCAGCTCTTCCATCGGCAGCTCCAGCGCTGCGCCGATCTCTTTCACCACTGCCGTGAAGAACGGATCGAACTGCGCATTCGGCCGGCTGGGGTTGGCCACCATTGGCTCTTCGCCCACGCCAAGGTCCACGATGGCACCCTCGCCCAGCGCCAGCTCGCCGTCCGACGTGTCGTCACCGCCGGGCTGCTCTTCTGCCAGCGCCGACATCGGCAGGTTGCCCGACTGGAAGTTGTCGCCCTTCTTGATGAAGACGGTGAACATGGCCGAGATCACGGCGGCCATCAGTTCGGCGCTGCTGTAGCGCTCCAGCTTTTGCAACGGCTCCAGTACAGGTGACAGGTACGGCGCGCCGCGCTTCTGGCCGGGCCGCTCTTTGTCCGACATGACGTGAAGCACTCGTCGGCGTCCTGTTGCCTCACCGAACACTTGCAGACGCTCCCAGCGCAGGGGATTGCCTGCCAGATGCTCACCGGGATAGCCGGTGCAGACGTGGTAGGCCACTGGCGCGCCCAGGCCGTCGAACTCGATACCCTCGACCAGATCTGCCCGATCCATGCCGCTGTTTGGATTGCCCACCCGGTCGGACTCGATCAGCTGCAGACGTGTGCTGAACAGGCAGCCAGCGCGCTCCTGATCAGGGCTGGCCACGAACACATCGCCAGCCACCATCGAGGACACCAGCACCAGGGCCTGCAACTGGTAATGGTTGAGCGTGGCTTCGGCATCGCATTCACGCGGGTCGTCGGCATACAGCGACCAGAGTCTGTCGAGCTTGGCGTTGAGCTGCTCGGCTTGCTCTTCGGTGATGCCCAGCGCTTCATGGTCGACCTGAGACCGACAGACCAGGCCAGTGCCCACCACGTTGGTACGCAGCCGGGTGATCGCAGCGCGAGCCACCAGGTGGTTACGCATCGCATCGCGTGAGCGCGCCACCAGCATGCGCCGCTCGCTTTGGTTGAAGTCACGCCGTGGGCTGCCCAGGCCAGGTATCCAGCTCGCAACGCTACGCAGTACCCGCGAGGCACCGCGCCAGCGGGTTTCAACACCGCCGCCGCCACCTTGGGCAACGATCTGCTGGCCTTCGACCGAAGCCCTCGCCACCCGGATCGCCTCCCCCATCAGCTGCTCAGCTGCGGATTCTCGTTTACGAAACGGCCACATGCTCAAAGCCCCACGTAGGAGATGCGGTTGCGCCCACGTCGTGCCCGCGCGGCTTGCTCCAGCGCGACCTGATCGGCGTACTGCTTTTCCAGCAGCCGCAGGCTGTTGAGTTCGGCCAACTGGATCTCCCGGTCGGCACGGCGCAGCCGCTGGCCGTTCTTCAGGACGGCCGAGATCGCCGCCCTGACTTCCGCCAGGCGTTGTTCTGCTTCTGTCATGGTGAACCTCGATTAGCCGACGCGACTCCGCGTGCCACGACCGCGAGCGACCGCTCGACGTGGGACCGGCGCCACCGCCTGCTCGGTATTGAAAAGGGTGGGCTGCAGCTGTTGCTGCTCCAGTTGGTCCCATTCGTGATCGCGCAGCAGGTGCGTTTTCAGGCTGCGCGCGGCGTGAAGGGCGTACACCTCGCAGTCGAGCGCCTCATTGCGCCGGCCGGCCTTTTTCTGCCAGACCATGCGGCTGGGGATGCGCGGATGGGGGGCCAGGACTTCATTGGTCAACTGCTCGTAGTAGTCCGCGCGGATTTCGCTGTACCAGTGCATGCGCCCAGGCCCGCTACCCTTGAGCCGCATGCGGCCGTCGATCAGCGTCTTGGCCTTGTGCGTTCCAACGATGAATACGCGCAGGCCGTACTTGGCCGCCTTGGTGTTGTCCTGGCTGGTATCGGTCGACTGCGCCGGCTTGGTGAAGATCTCCCGGTCGCGGCTGTCAATCGACGCGCCCTTGATCGCCATGATGTTGAAGCGCTGACGGTCGCGCACGTAGGTGTAAACCGCATCACTGGTGTTGCCGTCCGAACTGTCGATACTGACGGCCGAAACCGCGATCTGCGCGCCGCCCTCGGTCGGGATGGGCGTAGCGATGATGCGATCCAGCTCGCCCCACACAGCGTCGTTCGGATCGATGGGATTACCGGGCAGCTCGCCCCAGTACAACCGCCAGGACTCTTCTCCCCTGCCCCAGCCGATGATCACCAGCGCCAGGCGGTCGCCCTGCACGTCCACACCGACCGTAACCAGCAAAACGCCTTTCGGCGCTGTCAGCTCGGCATAGGGCTCGGCGCGTTTCTCCAGTTCGTCGGTCTTGGGCGCGTTGCTCTTGTACTCGTAGCTTTCGCCCATCGAGCTGTTGGTGAAGGCGATCATCGGCCCAATGTTGCCCATTGAGGCGGCATGCTCGGCCTGCAGCTTCTTCTCCATCAGCACTTCAAACCGCGAGCCGTGGAACGTGGCATACAGCTCGTTGAGGATGTAGCCGGCGATCCCGCGAAACTCGGCGGTGGCCTCCCAGCGCCCGTGCCGCAGGTTGGCGTTTTTCTGGTGGTCGTCCCATATCTCGCCGCAGTGCGGGCAAGCGTAATAGGCCGTCTCCGGTCGGCGCTTGCGGTAGACCTCATGGGTGTAGTGCGGGTCTTCGTCGCAGTGCAGATGCTCGAAGCTCAACGCGTGCGATTGCCCGCAGCCATGACACGGCACCAGGCCCACGCGCTTGTCAGACAGCTCAAGCTCTGCGTCGATGGCCGACAGCCCTTTGATGGTCGGCGTGCCGCCGATAATGATCTTCGAGCGCCGGAAGGTCTTCAGACGCTCCTTCGCCAGCTTGATGCTGTCGCCCTGCCCGCGCAGGTTGAGGTTGCAGTCGTCGGGCTCTTCGATAGCCACGCGCGGTACCGGCGTCGACTTCACGCTGGCAGGGCTGTTGGAGCCGACCATTTTCAGGAAGCCGCCGGGGAAGCGCTTGAAGTCCTGGCGCTGCTGCAGCTTACGGCTGCGCAGGTCGACCTTCTTGCCCAGCCGTCTGGTCGCCTCGATCATCGGCTCCAGCTTTTCCGCCACGTACTGCTTGGCGGCCTCGGCCTTGGGGAACAGGATCAGGATCGGTGAGGGATCAAGGTCGATCCACTTGCCCAGTGCGTTGCCCAGCACGCCTGACGTCCAGGCCACCTGGGCCGACTTGCGGCCGACGATCTCACCGACGTTCGGGTCGTCAAGCGCCTCCAGTGGGCCGCCCGGCCAGATCAGATGCGGTGTCTTGTCGAAGCGGTATTTGCCAGGGGTGGCGGATTCTTCCGGGGCCAGCCAACGGTACTTGTCGGCCCACTCGATGATGGTCATGCGTGGCGGCGGAGCCCACTTGCGGCATACCCGCCCCATTGCCTTACTCGCCGTCTTCTTCAGAGCCCTCCGCATCGTCCGGCTCGTCAGAATCCCCAGCGAGATCGTCGTCCTCGTCATACGCGGACAGTCTCCTAAGTATCGATTCGATGGGTTGGCGAATCAGCTGGTCATCGATCTGCACGCCGTACTGCGCGGACAACGTCTCGGCCAGTTCATCGGGTAGCGTGTTGAGCAGCTCGATCTTGGCGGCGGTGATCACCGCCTCGAAGCGCTGCACCAGGTCGGCTTCGATCACGACCTCGCCCAGGTCCTTTGCCAGCGCCAGCTCTTCGCGGTCGCCCCGGATTCGGTCCAGGCGATCACGGGTGGATTCCTTCTTGCCGTTAAGGGCGGCCTGGCGCATCAGCCAGTCGATGACCAGCTGCGTGTCGTACTGGTTTTCGTTGCCCCGCCCTACGCCAAACTCGATTACCGGCATGCCGTCCTTTTGCCAGCGGCTCAAGGTGCGTTCATCACGCCCGACGATTTCGCTCAGTTCGAGTTTGGTAACTGTCTTGCCCATCGCTAAGTCCTTGAAAAGACGGACATCCCTGTTAAAACTCCTGCTGCAGGGAAACCGCGAGTCTGCGCACCCGTGTAGGGGGCGGGGCCGGGGGAGGACCCAAAAAGCTGGGGCCCCGGCGCCGGCCGGGAAATTTTCGGGGTCACTGGGCTGGCCCGCCAGGCGGCGGCAGATCGCAGACGCCCAGCCGCTTGGCGGCCCAGCGCTCGTACAGGCCGATGGCGACGTCAGCGCCGGCGGTGGCGGTCAGGCAACCGAATGCCGCCGCCGCCCAAATCGAAGCGCCCATCGAATAGAGCAACATGATTGTCGCCATGCCGCACACCACACATGCCCCAGAGCGCAGCACGATTCGTCGCACCAAGCTCCACCCGCGCGCTCCCGCTCGATCCGCCCGCCACATCTCGCCTGACACCCCGCCGACCAAAGACAAGATGATCACCATCCAGATCGGCATCTCCACTAACGCTTGTTGCTCGCTGTTCATGTAAGCCTCATAGGCAGAGCACGGCACCGGAAAAAGAAAACCCCGCCATTTGGCAGGGTTCTCAATGCGCCGACAGGTCGGAGCGTTTGCACAGCGCGGTGCTTGCAGGGGAAGCGCCTAAGCGCACTTTTGATATCGTGACGCCTTTTTACAGGCCACCGGAAAAACCGAAAAGGTACTGTTTTCGGTAGTCCGCTTCAGCGCTACTTCGGCGCATCCTCGACGCACACTCGGCGCATTCCTACCCGACGAACGGTCTGCCCACGTACGCGACCCGTGCGCGCTGCCAGAATGGCGAACACCTGCAAATGCAGGGCCTTAACCCAGTTCCGGTAGGTCCGATCAGCGCCTTCGGCCAAGCCAACCTCGCGCATCTGATCCCGTACCGTTAATTCGTGCAGGTACCGCAGCTCAGCCAGCTTGGCCAGCACCTGACCGCGTGAGTCGCGGCGCTCAAGCTGGCACACCGCCGCCTCCACTTCTGCCGCCGCATGATCCAGGCCCGCACCACTCACTAAAATCCGGGCGCCCGAAGTGCCGCCCCTTGGTGCTGCTCCTTTCCACTCCATGATCGTCCCCATCTGGCTGCCAAGACTGGCGCCCAGTCCATGCTGGCGGCGCTTCTCGCCCCAATGCTTCATCAGTTCGCCTACCAACCGCAGCCGTGAGGCTTGATCAATGAGGTCTGACATTTCTATCTGATGCTCTGCCAGCCGGAGCAGGCGTCGCACTTCCGATTCGCTGACGCACGTCACTGGGAAGCCCCCTCTAACAAAGCCAACACTGAATTGGCACAACCCAACACATACCCAACACTGCTCAAACCCAATAAATTCAATGATCTAAAACGGTACTTGTTGAGTGTGTTGGGTGTGTTGGGTTGTTTGAAGCTCGCATAGAAAAAAATTGCCTTCACTTTTTCAGCCTTGAAACAGATGCGCATGCGCGTGCGCGTACTCAAACCCAACACACCCGACACACAGCACCTCAACGCCACGACATACGGGGTCCGAACGTGTGTTGTGTTGAAAGAACCGACCCAACACATACCCAACACACCCGACACAATTCTGGATAGCGTCATGCGGCAAGCACCCGTTTAACGTGATCCCAGCCGTCCACATTCCAGCCAGACCGCTTTGCCCTAGCCCGCCACTCGATCACGTTTGCCCCCAGCTCGGCCGACTTCAACGATGGGGGCAGGGAAGGATCGCCATCGGTGGGCATGAAGAACGCAGCAAACCGTCTTGTGTTGGCATCGGTCCAGGGAATGGCGCGCGTCTTCTCCACCTTCGCACCGAGCATCAGCGAGAATTTGGTGTGGCTCATGGAGTTTTCCTTATTGTGTGAACACCATTCGAGAAACATGGCGTAGACGTCAGAGGTCAGGCAGCAGCCCCAAAGGCCCTGCCCTAGCTCGCCGGCGCGCCAAAGGTAGAAGAAGGTCTGCCAGGCTGTGCGGCTCAACTCGACCAGCCGCTGCCGAGCCTCGGTCTTCGGTGGTCGGGTGCGTTGGTTGAAATCCCCCAGGTCTACCGACAGCAACCAGCCGTAGAGCGCTGCTACGCCACCGTTGGCCAGCTCGCGTGCCACTGCTTTCTGACGCTCGGGCGAGAGGGTTTCCAGCGGCCACATCACCAGCATCCGGCGGTCGTCTTCGCTGATCGGCCACGGCATGATCTCGTTGCTCAGGAATGCCGAGTTCATATGGTTGGTCTCTTCCCAGCCGTTGATGAACTTGGATTCCATGCGCACCGTCTTGCCGGTGATCATGTGTTTGATCTTGCCCACTTGGTTGTAACGTTGGTCGCGGCTGACCACCTCTTCAAACACCGCCCACAGCTTGCCGCTCTGCCAGGCGTTGAAATTGCCTTCCAGCTGAGTCTGACCGACCGTTGCACCGTACCGGCCGTAAAGCTCGCCAATGATGTCGGCGAACAGCAGGCTTTTGCCGGAGCCCTCCATGGTGGAGTGGAAGAGGATCGCGGTATCCATCTTTGCGCCCATGTGCTGTAGCGGGTACGCCAGCCACTTGGTTAGCCAGTCCAGAGCCTCCACGTCGTTGTTGCACAGGAACGCGATCAGCCAGCGCAGGTTCTCGCACGCGGCATCGTCGCGGACAGGCTCAAGCGGAAGACCTTCGAAAGTGTTTATGTACAGCGCTGGATCTTTGGTCATGGTCGGGTCGAACACGATGTGGTCGACATCAACCACACGCCGATCCGGGCTGTTCAACCAAAGCTGATAGGCGTCGCCCAGTGCCATCTTGACGCTGCCCTCGGGCAGACGACGTTTCTTCTCGCGATCCCAGGCCTCTTTCGTCCCGTCGATGTAGATGTAGCGTTCGAGCGGGTCGAGCTTGAGTGCTCCACCCTTCTTGCTTGCCAGACGCTTCGCCTGCTCCAGCTCCTGCACCTGCTCAGCGGCGATCAGCTTCTTATTGACCTGTTCCATCCACTCCTTGTGGAGCGGCTTGCCGACCAACGCTTCAAAGCCAGTCCGCTTCATGAGGCGTGCTTTATCGAGATCCCATACGTGGGTAGTGCCTTCGACGAGCGCGAAGCGGCGCATGGCCGAGTCCAGGTTGAGCCCTGCGCCCCCTGCCCCCCCAGTGGCCGAGGAGTCGGCCTGGCTGGGTATAACGCTTGGAGTAGGTGGCTGAGGGTCGTGCTGTGCGTCGTCTTCACCCGCAACAGCCCGCTCAGCCTGCTCGGCCTGCTCGGCCTGCTCAGCCAATGATGGGGCACGGGGAAGCTCCCCCAAGGGCGGTGGGCTGGGTGGGCTGGGTGGGCGGGACTTTGCCTCGATACCGAGGATCTGTGCAGCCGCTCGCGTCGCAGCACGACGGTCGCCATCGTGCATCAGCATGCAAAAAACATCGAACGCATCGTTTTTGTGGCCGTTGGCCAGAGGATCGGAGGTGTGATGCGAGTAGAGCTTGCCATCAATGATGGTCACACCCGGATCGCCGCTGCTGCTCTGCGGACAAAGCCACTTCCCGTCGATCCGCTGGTAGCCGTGAGCCTCGATCATCGTGGCGATATCATGGCGACGATTGAACTCAGGAATCACTTCGGGCAGTCGCTCGCCGCTTCGCACGGCTGCAGCTGCCTGCCTTGGCGCGGGTCGCGATGCGACAGAGGCAGGCTTTGGTTTCCAAGGGCAAGCATCCTCCGCCTGCGACTTGAAGCTGTCCCAGTCCTGCCAGATGCCCAGCAGCTCGGCGGGCAGCTCCGGCAACCCACCAGCCTGTGGCGGTGTGCGCCATATGTAGGGCTGACCGGTAGCTGGGTGAATGGAAGGCGGCAGCACATCCTGTACCAAGCCCCCTCTCAGCTCGAAGACAGTGATTTTCTTGAACGGGTCGGCCGCCATGCGAAATGCCGACTCCCGTACCTCGTCTCCCGCATCCTTGGCGAGCTTCACTTGAGCCATGAGGCCCTTGTAGATGGAGCCGTCAGGGTCGGTCTTGTTGGGCCAGACCAGCGAGTGTCGGCTCAGCTCTACACCGTCAGGGACTCGGAACATGACTCTGAACCGTGCGGGGTTGCCGACACAGGTCGGATAGGCGGCGGCAATGGCGTCCACGTCGAGCCCAAGCGTCTGGGTCAGCACCAGGCGGGTCAGCTCCACGTCATCCACATCAAGCGAGCAGACGCGGCTAGGCCCGAGCACGACGCCCAAGTTGTGTTGCGGGCGGGTCTGCCAGAACGCTTCGGCTTCGGAGGCATCGGTGTAGTAACCACCAGGATTGTTCCAGCCCTTACCTTTCGGACCCTTCTCGCCTGGCTCGATGGGAACCAGGGCCAGACCGAAGGTTTCGATGTAACGCCGCGCCCAAGCAGCTGTGGCAGTAGTTGGGCGCTCGCTCATCGGCGCAGCTCCCGCAGTTGCTGGCAATTGACGCAGGTTTCGCAGCCGGCGACGAACTGCTGACGCGCCAACGGAATGGGCTCGCCGCAGTCGTCGCAGAACTCTGCACTGGGTTTCACCACCGCCCGGCTACGGCGGTCCAGCGAGACCTGAAGGAAGTATTCGACCTGATCGTTTGCAATGTCGACTGCATCAGCCATGGACAGCGTCCTCCATCGCCTGACGGGCACCTGCCATGATGGCGAGTACCTGACGAATAACGTCCATCCCGCGCTGCTCAAGATCCAGCACTTCGCTGAGCTTCCAGACGTTGTCAGCGGCACCGCTGTGCAGACTACCGACAAACTGGCTGGATTCTTCGAGTAAGTGGGCAACGGCCTTCAAGGCCTGATTGGTTGCAGGGACTGGCTCGGGTCGATACCAGACAGCACCTGCAGGTCGCACAAGGGCGTCAAGCAAACGAGAGTCGCCCGTCCACTGCACGATCTCTTCCAGCTCGTCTGGTGTCGGCCAGCGACGCTCTTCGTTGTGGTGCAGCTTCTTCTGCAGGGTATCGACCTCAAGCCCCATGTCGAACGCGAGCTTGGTAATGCCGCCATGGTAATCGCGACCTGCGCGATAAATCGCTTGGCGAAGCGTTAGCACCGGACCTGCGTCCGGCAGTAAATCAATGCGACTCATAACCGTAAAACCTCGATTTACGGTGTAGTCACAGGATCAGGTAAGACCTATCCTACAACCACGACCGATGTGCTGTGCTGTGCGTCGTCGTCGCTGGACTGGGGAGGTGAGAGGCCCCGGTCCAGCACCCTAATTACTGGCGTTTCTCAAGTAGGCCCAATCGATATCAGGCCGCATTACTTCGCAGCGGATTGTCCCGTGCGTTTCCCGATCCAGGCACACCGCCAATCCAGCGCTCGCGCGTCGATTACCGTAGGCCACCTGCTTTAACTGGCCGGCAGACGTCCCACAGCAGCGGGCGAAGTCTGCAAGCCCTTCCTTGTCCATCGTTTTCAGGTACTCGCTCAGCGTCATAGGACACCTCCATGGGCGGCGAGATTAGCAATTGCTAATCATCAAGACAATAGCATCCTGTAATTTACTGTTTGCTAACGGAAAGCAATTATCGCGGTATGGATATCAACGCACGGCGTATCGCCGCCCTTCGCAAGCTCATGGGAGCTCTCAGCCAAAAAGAATTCGCTGAGACGCACGACCTTGACGCGTCGTACCTTTCGCAGCTGCTGAACGGCCATCGCAAACTGGGCGAGAAAGCTGCGCTCACGCTCGAAACCAAGATCGGGGTGGCGGCGGGCACGCTGACGTCCCCGCCTGCAGACGGGGCGATAGTTCCCAAACCGGACAATGTCGTCCGCTTGTCAGCCAGGAAGGCCCCAGACAAGAACTATGTGGTGATCCCCCATCTGGACGTCGCTGCGTCCATGGGTCATGGCAAGGCCGTGCCGCTCTCGCACATCGAAGTCATCCGGGACATGACCGTGCATTTAGACTGGCTGCGGATGCAGGGCCTGACATTCTCGAAAGTCGAGAACCTCGCCATTATCTCCGGCTCTGGCGATAGCATGTCGGGTACTTTCGCAGATGGGGATGCGCTGCTGGTCGACCGTGGGATCGATGAGGTCAAAACAGATGCCATCTACGTTTTCTCGCTCGACGGTGACCTCTACATCAAGCGGCTGCAGCGCATGACTGGGGGCCAGCTGCGGATGATTTCGGACAACCCTATCTACCCTCCCATCATCATCGATCTGACGATGATTGACCGCATGAACATTCAAGCCAGGGTCCTGCTGGCTTGGAACGCCAAGCGCCTCTGATTCCTTACCTCCACTGAGAATTGCCTAGGCGGGCAGCTCTCAGCCGCGCCCAAGAAATTTAGCATTTGCTATTGAATAGCTGATTAGCTTTTGCTAATTTCAGACCGTGTCATCCTCTCTCATACAGGACACGGTAATGAAAACAGCACAGCACAACGGGCCTCATACGGTCGTAGTCCATCCCACAGCCTGCAGCAGCTCGCGCGCTGTACACGACTTCCAAAACAGCACCGGTCTGCGAGTCATCGTCACAGCATCAGGTACGGCCCTGGCCGTTCGTGGCGCTCAAACAGGGTCGCGGCCATGAGCGAATTCACACTCTCCCTCAAGCAGGTGATGCTGCTGCAGAACGTGCTCGACGTAGGTGGTACCACTCACTGCCTTCTCTCGCGGCCAGAGACGACTTGTCCGGCTGTGATTCAGGTCGAAAACGACACCAATGCACATCACCTGACCGTTGAGTTCGGTCCATGCATGGCTTCGCTGACGCTATGCCGGAGCGAACCCAACAAGTACATGTCACTGCGCGACTTCCTACAGGACGTGGCTAATGGCCGTACCGAGTCCGGGCATCTATCACAGGAAGAGATGGCCTTGCGTGACGCTCTCGACAGCGTGAACAGCGTCATCTCAGCAGACCAGGTCGCGTACATCACGACCACTACCAACCCAGACCTCCCCGTAGGCGCGGTCGTGACCAACGAGCGCGGGGAGATTTGTGCGGCTGCGACTGGCAGTTGCAAGGGTCATCTGGCTCAGGCCGTGCACGCCCAGCTCCGGCCCATACAAGAGGGGCTCGGGGAGCGCGCATGAGTCCGACCTTGCAACAGTTGCGAACCCAGTGGTCTACGCCGTGCCCGACGCTGACCGCTGTGCGAGAGCACTACTTCTCTCATATCAGGACGGACCGGCGCTTCCGGGAGCTGATCCAGAAAGGGCAGATCAAACTGAAGCTAAGGAAGCTGCACAACTCAACCAAAGCGCAGCATGTGATCTACCTGCATGACCTAGCTGACTATCTGGACGGTCAGGCACAAGAAGTATCACAACCAAAATGAAATAGACGGCCCCGGTCTTCAGGGGCATTTCGCCCGCAGCCGACCTCTCACAGCCTCGGCGCTGGGTGATAAGGAGCACAGCACATGCAACCACATCACCAAGCTATTGCTTTGGCCGTTACTTGGCTCGCCACGTTGGTGGCGCTTCCTCTCCTGTTGTCAGCAACTCGCCGAGGCGCTCACTCACTCGGCGTCGATGAGGGGAAGCAAGTACAGCAGGCGCTTCACACGGCTCAGATTAAAGATCTCGAACGAGCAGTGGCCGACAAGCGGGCCGAGCTGGCATACCTCCAGGCCCACTTTGATAATTCCATGGAGGCGCGCCGTCTGACCATTGTGGATCTGGAAGAACGCATCATGTCCTACACCGGCCTGGCAGTGGCTCGCGCGGATTTTGAGGCATTAGTCAGTGCGTCCGAGACGCTCAACCTAGCCGTGCGGACTTGGTGGCAAATGAAAGGAGCTGAGCTTTGGGTCAGGCGTGCTGAGCAACAGGCCACCTACTTGCGCTCTCTCGCGCTTCGAGTGCAGAGCGAACTTGAGGCTAACGCCGCTACCTCAGTAACAGGAGAAGTCGCATGACTCACTCGAATAGCCCATCACGCGACGTCACCCTCGTTACATTTACTGAGAACTCACTAGCCTACGCAATAGGGAACGTCAGTTGCTATGGAGACCTTGCGCCAGAGCTGATTGCGAAAGAGGTCTTCAGGCAGCTTTCTCAGGTCATCGATCAAAGTGTGAATATCCCGTCCGCAACAATTTGGCTGAGTCGGTTAGGGACCTACGCAAGCAAGCTCGAAGCAGTACGTAATGGCGATCAACTGATCGCACCAGCAGAGATCGCATGGGGGGTTTGGATATGAACACCGCTTTTATACTCATGGCGCAGTACAACGGGAAAGCGATAATTTCTCTAGAGCAGATCTGCTGTGACTATTTCACCCACCTCACTCCTGAGATTTTTCAGCGAAAAGTGCTAGCCGGACAGATCAAATTGCCTATTACTAGATTGGAATCAAGCCAGAAGAGTGCTAAAGGAATACACATTGCAGACCTAGCAATTTATCTCGACCAGCAGAGAGATGCTGCTAGAAAAGAATTCATTCAATTAAGCAGAGGAACGAGCTAAAACCGATAAGATAATTAATTTATTTTAGAAAATCTTGCTTTCACCAAGTATAAATCTACTGTCGCACTGACTACCAAGTAGCACTAACATATATAATCATCCCGGCACGATACGCTGGTAAAAGCTATTAACTTGATGCTGCCAGATTCGAGATATGAAGCCGGCAGCTTCAAGAAATTCCACTCTAAAATCTTGGAATGATAAAATCATCCTTTACCGACTATCTAAAAAATGACAGCCACCAATCGAGACCACTTTAATACTGATATAGAAGAACTATGAGAGACCATTTAAACCTTGGTCCGCACTGCACTTCGAGGTTTTTTAGCAGAACTAGTATCAGGCACCGCGGCAAGCATTTCGTCAAGAACGACCTGCCTCTTCAGCCTATCGTCTGAAATCTCACCAAAAGTGTTGAGTATATCAACTGCCTGCTTAAATGGGGCTAGAGCATGTTCGCTGGGCTTGGTTAGCTTATCGATAATTTTCTGACAGTAAGCCTCCATCTTTTTAGACTTTAGCCCAGGCTTTTCTTTGCCGGCGATAATCGCGCATACCAAGACAAGAATATGCCATTTGAACCGCCTCATATTTTGAGGGACGCTACTGCTAGCAACATATAGGTGAAGTCGATACAAGACCAAGCAAGAGGCGTAGAATATAACCTCCTTGTTTTCTTCATCAAACATCACGCCAGACAAGGTCTCGTACATTTTCTTGGGGTAGCGATAAGCCAAATCAGGACGATGACAAAACATCGAAGCGACGCACTTGGCAACAGTATTGATATTAAAGGTACGAATGGCAGGCACCTCTTTACCGAAATACTGTTTCTCTCTACGCTCAAAGTAGAGACGCCCATCCTGCCCCTCAAAAGAATTAAATAATTGCTCAACACGTTTTATAATAGGGCGCAGAGTTAAAAATTGAGTCTCATCAACTTTAGACTGACTGTTCGTAGCTCTCACCAACTCCGAAAACACATCTTCACTGGATGTCTCAATTACCTTAAGCGTAACCATAACCTTGTCATCGTACTTCCCTCTATTTTCATAAAGAATGTTAGAGGTTTGACAACCATTTACTATCTGGAAATTTTCCAGATGCAATATATTCCCCTGTAAGCGAATGTCCGGACTGACTATTGTTATCCCATTGTTCAGCACAGGGAAGCGAGTAGAAGCTGCACTGCTGTTGAGCGTCTCAGCAATTGACTGGTTTACGGTATTATCACCACCTAAGTATGCTCGCACATTCTCTTCGAAAACTTGAGTCCGAAGACTGCCGTCTTCTGCAACCAGCAAGTTAGCCACCACATCCACTGCCCGCGCAACAACCAAATAACCCTCTTCAATACCAGCAATTGTTGGTAGTGGAGCGGAGCCAAAAAGAGGAAGCTGTGCTGTGATCCCAGAATAGGTAGAAACCCATAGCTCAGTCAACTCATTACGACCAAAGCACTTTATATCTGCTTCCGAAAAGTAGCCTAAATCCTCGACTTGTTTTTCAAAAGCAGCAATTGCATTGACAAATTCTTTTGGAGCAAGGTAGTTACCAGTACTGATGAAGCGAACAGTTAGCCTGGGCTTGCCATTGCGAATTTTAGGAACATTTCCAATACACTCGTCAAATACGCATCTTGCATTTTTCTGAACCGCATCTACTGCCAGGTAAGGGTCTTCACTCAGAAACCGCAAAATTGACTCTTTAAATTTTAAGAAATCGCCGAGGTCGAAGCCATCAGAAGTTTTAGCTTGAATGAAAACGACTTCCATATCATGATTCTTACGATCAGTCCGGAATGCTGAACGGGCATCTTCATCAGATATTATGATTTCCTCATCGAGTATAATTGCTATCCCGTCTACTCCATCATCTCCGGCGCTTGTTGTAATGTCGTCCAAATCAAAGCCAGACGCACACCGCGAGTAAAGCACTGCATAGTTACAAAAGTATTCAAACTGCTGATCCTCTGGATCGCTCTCAAACCCAAAGCTCTTTACGAAGTTATTTAGATGGGACTTAACAATGCGGTGCATATCGCTTCCTTGGCTGGTTGTCATCCACTACGGCCATTTGCTCCCATGCCATAGCTTGCCTGAAGCTACTATTTTGCCACCTACCTGTCTACTAGCGGCTTTCGGACGTAGCAAGGACCTGCCGCATGCAGCCTCATTCTATGACAACCGCTCGTAATCGGCAGCTCCGGACAACGACCTCAGACGGTCAACGCGACTGTGCTGCGACCTGGAGAAAATCAGATTGCCGATTCCACCTACCGCCCAGTTTGGCTATTACACCGATATCCTCTGTTCCTCCGATGTATTCCTCAAGCGGAAAAGATGGGGCTTCATTACGCGCCTTTATTAACAACCCGCCCGCCGAGACTGACTTGGGATTTGACAATCAGCTCCAACCAAGGCCAATCCTTATACCGATCACCACGTCCGCGCAGGTGTGTATAACGTCGCATCGAGTTCCAGTCTCGGTGGCCTGATACGCTCGCTACCCTCGGAATATCCCAATCCATCTCAAACAGCCTACTCACTCCCTCATGACGCAGGTCATGGAAATGCAGACCATCAATGCCCATGAGCCTGCAAGCTCTCGCCCACGCTGTACCGATGGAGTCTGTGTTGTAGGGAAAAATCACGTCGCACTCTTTAGGCATACTCTGCACGATCTGCCATGCTTCATCTGGCAAATGGCACCACACATCGTTGCCAATTTTCTGACCAGGGTTTTTCATGTCTCGCACCTTGACTGCCTGCCGGTGCTCATCGAGATCCTGCCAGCGAATTCGGGCAATCTCGTCCATCCGGCGTGTCGAGTAGATAGCAAACGCCACGACTTTCGGCATGTGTATGACCGTGGGCCTGCGCTGCAGCATCTCGAAGAAGTGCTCAAGCACCAGATCAAGCTCAGCCAAGGTCGGTCTACGATCTCGCTCGCGGCTACGCATGTTGTAGCCGAACTGTTTGAGCACGAGGCGTGCGTCTTTCATGGCAAGGGCATTCACTTCATAGCCCCAGGCGGCTCGAGCGAGTGACATTACCGAGCCCAGGTGAGCTAGGTCATTGCCGGCAGTTTGCGGCTTCACTTCCCCACCCTCAGGGCTCATACGCCACAATGCATAGTCAACCAGCACCTTCTGCGAAATATCTGAGTCGACTACGTCACCCAGCGGGCTTCGCTGGATAGCACCAAGCGTGCGTCGCTTACTTTCGCCTAGGGGCCGAGCCTTCTCAGCTTCCAACAGATAGCGCTCGATCATGTGCCTGACCGTCAGGCCCTGACGCTTAGCGCGCTCGATTGCACCCGGCTCGGCCAACTCGGTTTCACGTCGCTTGGCCCATGCCTGAGCGGCCTGCTTTCGGGCGAAGGTCTGGGCTTCTTGGTAGACTATGACACCTTTTTTCTTGAGGCGGATCTGGGCGGTGTAGCTAACCGTCCCATCGGCCTTTTTCCTTGCTCTGATCGTCGCCATGGTTTCCGGTGGTACAAGCGCAATTGGTGGTGGTACAGCGTACCACTGTCACACCGAAAACGCCCAAAAACGCTCGAAAATGGCACCAAAACGCGTAAGTCAAAATGCCCCTAAATATTGAGTCAAAACCAGCAAACATGCGCCCTGAGCCGTCTCACCGCTTCAGCGTTGCGCCGATGATGGATTGGACCGACCGTCACTGCCGCTACTTCCTGCGCCTGCTCTCGCGCCATACGCTTCTGTATACGGAAATGGTCACCACCGGCGCCCTGCTGCACGGGGACGCGCAGCGTTTCCTGCGCCATGACGAGGCGGAGCATCCGTTGGCGTTGCAGTTGGGTGGGAGTGTGCCGGCGGATTTGGCGGGGTGTGCGCGGTTGGCGGAGGGTGCGGGGTATGACGAGGTCAACCTAAACGTTGGCTGTCCGAGTGATCGGGTGCAGAACAACATGATCGGCGCGTGCCTGATGGCTCATCCGGGGTTGGTGGCCGATTGTGTCAAAGCGATGCGCGATGCGGTGGGGATTGCGGTGACGGTCAAGCACCGCATCGGCATCAATGGCCGTGACAGTTATGCCGAGCTGTGCGATTTCGTCGGGCGGGTGCGTGAGGCAGGATGCCGGAGTTTCACCGTGCATGCGCGGATCGCCATTCTCGAAGGGCTGTCGCCGAAGGAGAACCGTGACATTCCGCCGTTGCGCTATGACGTGGCGGCGCAGTTGAAGGCGGATTTTCCCGATCTTGAAATCGTCCTCAACGGCGGCATCAAGACTCTGGACGAATGCGAGCAGCACTTGCAGACCTTCGATGGGGTGATGCTGGGGCGTGAGGCGTACCACAATCCTTACCTGCTGGCGGAGGTCGATCAGCGCTTGTTCGGCAGTTCGGCGCCGGTGATCAGTCGGGCCGAGACCATTGCCAGGCTGCGACCCTACATCGTCGCGCATCTGCAAAGCGGCGGCGCGTTGCACCATGTGACGCGGCACATTCTGGGGCTGGGTCAGGGTTTTGCCGGGGCGCGGCGGTTCCGCCAGTTGCTGTCGTCGGACATTCACAAGCATCCCGAGCCGCTGGCGGTGTTCGATCAGGCCGCTGAGCTGTTGCAGGGCCGATGAACTGAACCCTGGCGCGCGACGCCGACTCGAAACTGACAGCCCTATCCGACTTGTCCTGCCATCCTTGAGCGGCTGGTGGGGCTCGGGTAATGTCGAGTCCTCGCACAGGAAAGAGCACGCCATGACCTCCAAGCTGGAACAACTCAAGCAGTTCACCACCGTGGTCGCCGACACCGGTGACCTGGATGCCATTACCCGTCTCAAACCGGTCGATGCCACCACCAACCCTTCGTTGCTGCTCAAGGCAGCCGCCATCGCCGGTTATGCCGACCTGCTGAGCAAGGTCAAGGCCGAGGCCAAGGGCGATGTCGATCTTGCCTGCGACCGCTTCGCGGTGGCGGTGGGCAGCGGCATTCTCAAGGCGATTCCGGGGCGCATTTCCACTGAAGTCGATGCGCGGCTGTCGTTCGATGAAGCGGCGCTGCTGAACAAGGCTCGGCATCTGATCGAGCTGTACGAGCAGTCCGGGGTCAGCAAAGACCGCGTGCTGATCAAGCTGGCCTCCACCTGGGAAGGCATCCGCGCCGCCGAGAAGCTGGAGAAGGAAGGCATCCAGACCAACCTGACCCTGCTGTTCTCCTTCGCCCAAGCCCAGGCCTGCGCCGATGCCGGGGTGTTTCTGATTTCGCCGTTCGTGGGGCGTATCTACGACTGGTACAAGAAGAGCACCGGCAAGGAATACACCGGCGCCGATGATCCGGGGGTGCAGTCGGTCACGCGCATCTACGACTACTACAAGACCAACGGCTACGACACCGTGGTGATGGGCGCAAGCTTTCGCAACGTCAACCAGATCGAGCAACTGGCTGGCTGCGACCGCCTGACCATCAGCCCGGAACTGTTGCAACAGCTGAGCGACGACAACGGTGAGCTGCCGCGCAAGCTCAAGCCAGGCAACCACGGTGAGGCGCGCCAGCAACTCAACGAGAGCCAGTTCCGCTGGGGCATGAACGAAGATGCCATGGCCACCGAGAAGCTGGCCGAGGGCATTCGTCAGTTCGCCCGCGACCAGGAAAAGCTCGAAGCCCTGATGACGCAGTAGCGCCCTCTGCCCGAGGTCGCTCGCAGGCCTCGGGCCCTCCCCTTCCCTATGCCAACGAGCGCGCCCCTTGTAGCGCGCCGCCAAGCATGCTGCGCGCGACTTGCCGGCGCTGCGCGCCGTCGAGCTGCGGATCGAGCCAGCCGGGCAGTGCGTGGAGCATGGCGAACAGCGCCAGCAACGCCGCGTCACCCAGTTGGCCGTCGCCGCCATCGGCCTCGCTGCGAAACAGTTCGAGCATCTGTTGCTGATAGCGGCTGCGCAGCAGCGCGATGTCGGCGGCAAGCGGCGGGCTGAGCTGGCCGTGCTCCATGTTGGCCAGGCGGAAATGCCCGGGCATGCGCTCGTACAGCTCTAGGTGGCCGTCGATGACCAGCGCAAGGGCCTTGGCCGTGGCCAGGCGGCGGCGTTTCACTGTGCGCAGCTGGGCATTGAGCGCCTGGTACAGCTCGAACAACAGCTCGTAGAGCAAGGTTTCCTTGTTCTCGATGTGGTGATAGATCGAGCCGGGGCTGATGCCGACATGGGCGGCCAGCTCGCGCATGCTCACCGAACTGAAGCCGCGCTGCTGAAACAGCTCGACCGCCTTGCGCTGAAACTCCACTCGACTCAACACCATCGGCCTCCCCGCTCAGGCATCGACTGCGCGTTGCTTGGCGATTTCCTGATTTCGCAGGATGAAGCGCTGCAGCTTACCGCTGGGGGTCTTGGGCAGTTGCTCGACGAACTCGATCTCACGCGGGTAGGCATGCGCGGCCAGGCGGTGGCGCACATGCAGGCGCAAGGCTTCGGCAAGCTCCGGGCTTGGCGGGTGCTGGCCGTTGAGCACGACGAAGGCCTTGATCAGCTCGGTGCGCTGCGGGTCGGGCTTGCCGACCACGGCGGCTTCGATCACCGCCGGGTGTTCGATCAACGCGCTCTCGACATCGAACGGCCCCACGCGGTAACCCGAGGTGGTGATGACGTCGTCGTCGCGGCCAACGAAGGCGATGCTGCCGTCGTCGTTGAGCTCGACCACATCGCCGCTCAGGTAATAACGGCCGACGAAGGCCTTGGTTTTCATGCCCAAGTAGCCGCCGAACCAGCACAGCGGCGAGCGCTCGCGGTCGATGGCGAGGATGCCCGGCTGGCCCGGCGACAGCTCGCGCTGGGCCGGGTCGAGCACCACCACCCGGTAGCCCGGCACGGCATAGCCGGCCGAGCCTTCGCGCACGCCGTGCTGCAAGCCGTGGTGATTGCACAGCACCATGCCAACCTCGGTCTGCCCGTAGTGGTCGTGGATGACCACGTCGAGGTTGTCGGCGAACCAGCGGATCACCTGCGGGTTGAGCGGCTCGCCAGCGCTGCTGACCGCGCGCAGATGGCCGCGCACGCCGTCTGCGAACTGCTGCTCGGCGGCGATCAGCAGGCGGTAGGCGGTCGGTGAGCCGGCGAGGTTGCTGATGGCGTATTTGGCGATGACCCGACAGGTGCTTTCGACTGAGAACGGCCCATCGAAGAACAGCGTGGCATGGCCGCAGGCCAGCGGCCCGGTGACGGCGTAGTACAGGCCGTAGGCCCAGCCGGGATCGGCGAGGTTCCAGAAGCGGTCGTCTGCGCGCAGGCCAATGGCATCGCGCATGTAGCCCTTGAAGGCAAGAATCGCCGCCAGTGGCACTTCCAGTGGCTTGGCAGGGCCGGTGGTGCCGGAGGTGCACATCAGCAGGAACGGCGCGCTGGCCGGCTGCAGCAGCGGTTCGCAGTCAGTGCTCTGGCGCTGCACCTGGCTCCAAAAGTCGAGATCGTGGGCGTGCTCGGCATCGGCGTCGACCAACAGCACGGTCGGGCACGGCGACACTTCGTCGAGCTTGCTGCGGTTGAGCCGGTCGGTGACGATCCAGCGCGCACCGGAACAACCCAGGCGCTGCTCGATGGCCTTGGGGCCGAAGGCGGTGAACAGTGGCTGATACACCGCGCCGACGCGCCAGGTGCCGAGAATCACCACCATCAGTTCGACAGTGCGCGGCAGCAGCCCGGCCACGCGGTCGCCGGGCTGTACGCCCTGCTTGCGCAGGAAGTTGCCGAAGCGCGCGGCCTGCGCTTGCAGGTGCTCGAAGCTGTACTGCGAGGCGCGGCCATCCTGGGTTTCGCAGTACAGGGCGATGGCGTCGCTGCCGACATGACGGTCGCAGCATTCGACGCAGGCGTTGAGGGCTTCGAGACTGCCGTGCAGGTCGGCCTGGGCAGTGTGCAGATAGTCGAACGACGCAGCAGCTGACTGATGATCACGCATAGCGGTACCTATTGTTATTGTTGCGCTGGTGAGGATGAATACTCGGCGGCGCCCGCCGCCGGAACAATGGCAAAACACATCAATGGCGGTGAACGGCTTTGCCAATCGGCGGCCTACCCTTCGATCATGTTGGCCGCCTGTTGCGTGGCCTGGCTGGTGCGCGTGGCCAGCTTGCGCACCTCGTCGGCCACCACCGCGAAGCCGCGCCCGGCCTCGCCGGCGCGGGCGGCCTCGATGGCGGCATTGAGCGCCAGCAGGTTGGTCTGGCTGGCGATGCCCTGGATGCTGGCGACGATCTGCGTCAGCTTGCCCAAGGTTTCCTGCATCACCTGATGCTGCTGGGCCTGGGCCTGGCGCATCTGCTCCTGTTCGTGGCTGGCGTGGATGTCGGTGATGGCGCCGACCACCCGCAGCGGCGCGCCGTCGGCGCTGCGCCGGGTCTGGCCGCGGCCGCGGAACCAGCGGTAGGCGCCGTCGCGGTGGCGCAGGCGATAGTCGACGTCGAAGGGCGTGCGGCCGCTGCGGTCTTCGACATGGGCGACGAAGGCGGCAATCGCCCGGGCGCTGTCCTCCGGGTGCAGCCGCGAGGTCCAGCTTTCCAAGGTGTTGGGGAAGGCTTCTTCGCTGTCGTAGCCGAGCAGCCGGCGCATCTGCGACGACCACCAGATGGTGTTGCGAGGGTTGGCCGGATCGCCCGCCACCACTTCGATGTCCCACAGGCCGTCGTGGAGCATTTCCCGGGCGATGTCGAAGCGGGTGGCAGCCAGGTTCAGCTGTTCCTCGTGGGTCGATTGCTCATGGATATCGCGCAGCGTGCCGCCCAGGGCGACGGCGGCGCCCTCGGCATCGCGTTGGCAGAGGGCGCTCAATTGGCACTGGCGATACTCGCCGTTGGCCGTCAGGCGCACGCGCAGGCGGGTGCGCCAGGGTGGGCCGCCCGCCGCGTGCGCCAGGCAGGCGCGCAGGCCGTGCAGAACGTGCTGGCGGTCGTCCGGGTGCAGGGATTCGCTGAACGCATGCAGGTGATCGAGGCCTGGCAGTGCGCCGGCCATCCAAAGCAGTGGGGTCTGCGCTTCGAGGGTGTTGCCGGCACTGAGGTCGAGTCGCCAGATGTGCTGCTCGGGGTCGCTGGCCAGCAGCGCCCAGCGCGCCTGCTGCTGGTGCAGTTGGCTGGCGCTGGCCTGCACCTGCTCGGTCAGCGCCTGATTGGCCTGCTCGAGCAGTTGTACCTGAGCCTTGAGTGCGCGGCGTTCGTCGAGCAGGCGGCTGACCCCGGCAAGAATGCGCCGCAGCAGCGGATGGCGCGATGACAACGGCGCGCGTGCGTGGTCCGGATCGTCCAGATGCTCGGCCAGCGGTGCCAGCACCCAGCGGCTGGTTCGGGTGAACAGGAACATGCGCTACCTCCTTGGATCGATGGGGACTGGGGCTGCTTTGCAGCCCTTCGCGGCTAAACCGGAGTGCCGGCCCGGCCGCTTCCTACAACAACCGCGCCTGATGCTCACTACGCCGCTAAGGCCGCCTGGTCGAAGGCCTGGGCGTCGGGCAGTGCGCTCCAGTCGCTGGGGCCTTGCAG
The DNA here is from genome assembly GCF_000425745.1 of Pseudomonas cremoricolorata DSM 17059 = NBRC 16634. Classification (GTDB taxonomy): domain Bacteria; phylum Pseudomonadota; class Gammaproteobacteria; order Pseudomonadales; family Pseudomonadaceae; genus Aquipseudomonas; species Aquipseudomonas cremoricolorata. The sequence continues at coordinate 45,776 of NZ_AUEA01000006.1, forward strand.
GATCTCTTCGGTGCTGAGCAGGCAGGCATCGAGTTGCGCCTGCAATTGCGTGGTATCCAGGCCTTGGCCGATGAACACCAGTTCCTGCCGGCAATCGCCGACGATGTCGTCCCATTTGCCCAGCACGCCCTGCAGGCGGTAGTCGTCCTGCGGCCACTGGGCCTGGTCGATGAAGGTCCACCAGTGGCCGACGAAGTCCCACTGGAACTGCCCGCCGCTCTGCACCAGCAGGCCGATTTCGCGGTGGCGGTGGGCGACCCAGAAGTAGCCTTTGCTGCGCAGCAGGCGGCCGTTGCGCCACGGCGTGCGCAACCAGGCGAGCAGCCGTTGCGGGTGAAACGGTGCCCGTTGGCGGTAGGTCCAGGCGCTGATGCCGTAGGTGTCGGCCTCCGAGGCGGGCTGCTCGTCCGCGGCCATGGCGCGCATCCAGCCCGGGGCCTGGGCCAGGCTTGGCAGGTCGAACAGGCCGGTGCCCATGATCCGCGCCGGCGGCACACGGCCGTGCCGCATCGGCAGAATCTGTGCGCTGGGGTTGAGCCCGGCGAGCAGCGCGCGCAAGGCGGCATAGCCTTCGTCGCCGAGCAGGTCGAGCTTGTTCACCAGAATCACGTTGGCGTACTCCACCTGCTCGATCAGCAGGTCGGCCAGCGGCCGCTGGCCCTCGCCGTCCGCGCTGGCGCGGGCAACCTGCTGTTGGCTGCCGAGCATCTCGACGAACTGGCTGGCGTCGACCACCGTCACCAAGGTATCCAGCCGCGCCAGTTCACTGAGGCTAAAGCCCTCGGTGTCGAGAAAGGCGAAGGTTTCGGCCACCGGCATCGGCTCGGAAATGCCGGTGGACTCGATCAGCAGGTAGTCGAACCGCTGCTGCCGGGCCAGGGCGCTGATCTGCTCGAGCAGGTCGGCGCGCAGGGTGCAGCAGATGCAGCCGTTGCTCATCTCGATCAACTCGTCCTGGCCGCGCTGCAGGCTGACTTCGCGCTGCACCTGCTGCACGTCGATGTTGATTTCGCTCATGTCGTTGACGATCACCGCCACGCGCAGTCCTTCGCGGTTGCGCAACACATGGTTGAGCACGCTGGTTTTGCCGGCGCCGAGAAACCCCGACAGCACGGTCACCGGCAGTCGCCCTGCATCCTCGGCCTGCGCCAGGTTCATGGCTGCACCGCAGGGCTGTCGAGCTTGTCGAGGTAGCTCTCGAACAGGTCGACCACCACCAGGCCATCGTCAGTGGCATCGCCCCACAGGTCCTTGACGCGAAACTCGACGTGGTAGGTCGGCTGCAAGGCCGCGCTCTGGTCACCGTGGCCGATGGCATCGGGGAACGGCCACTGCACGCGGGTGCGATGGCGCACGATGCCCTGCTTGCCGCGCACATAGGCCGGCAGGCGAATATGCCCGGCGACGTACTCGTCACGCACGCGCACGCGGTCACCGACCTCGAACGGCGCGCGCCCGGTGAGCGCCGGGCGGCCCTTGGCGTGGGCCGGGTTGGCCAGCTTGAACGGCTGGCCGAGGGCCTCGTCCAGTTCGGCCTGGGTGATGACCCCGGTTTCCACCAGCAAGGTGGCGGTGGCGATGACGTAACGCTCGTAGTACTGGGTGCCGACATGCTGGCGAACGTCGATGCGCTCGACGGCATGGCGCACCTCATCGACGCTGAATTTCTTCAGTTGATCGACGCCGATGAACATCAGGCTGTAGGCCAGATGCTCCCAGTCCTGTTTGAATACCTTCTTGTAATCGAGGCTGTTGACGGCATGGGGCACTTTGCCAAAGCCCTGGAAACCGCCCAGATCATGAAAACCGTCCATTGGAGAACTCCTGCACAGGTTGAGGGTGGGCCGGCTCAGGCCAGCTGTGGCAAGGCCACGCCGATCAGCACGTCTTTGCTGACCAGTTGACGCAGCTGTTCTTCGCTGAGGTGCTCGGTGCCGGCCGGGCGCAGCGGCAGCACCAGGTAGCGGCTTTCGGCGGTGGTGTCCCAGACCTTGACCTGCACGTTGGCCGGCAGCTCGGTGCCCAGTTCGCGCAGTACCGTGCGGCCCTCGCGAACCAGGCGGGCGCGGAATTCGAAGCCCTTGTACCACTCCGGTGGCAGGCCCAGCACCGGCCAGTTGGTGCACGAACACAGGCTGCAGACGATGACGTTCTTCAGCGTGGGGGTGTCTTCCAGGGCGACGATGTACTCACCCTGCGGGCCGGTGTAGCCGAACTGCGCACAGGCGGCGGTGGCGTCTTCGAGCAGCAGCGCGCGATACGCCGGGTCGACCCAGGCCTTGGCCACCACGCGGGCGCCGTTTTCCGGGGTCCAGTCGTGGGCCATCAGTTGCGTCAGTTGCTCGATGTAGCCAGTGGGGATCAGCTCTTTGCGCTTGAGCACCTCGAACAGCGCCCAGGCGCGTTCGCCTGGGGTCGAGGGGTTGGCGCTGGGGTCGGTTTTGCTCATCAGGTGTCTCCTCGTGTCTTGGCGTTGTTGTTCTTCGGGCCACGGTTCTTGGGGTCGATAGGGCGTTCGCCCAGCGCCTACAGCGTTCGCCAGTCATGGGCCGCTTCGAAGGCGGCGGCGGCCTGGTAAAGGGTGCCTTCGCGGTGGTGGCCGGCGACCAGCATCAGGCCCACCGGCAAGCCATCGACCAGGCCGCAGGGAATCGACATGGCCGGGTGGCCGGTGATGTCCTGGGCCGAGGTGTTGCCGATCATCTCCAGGGCGCGGCCGACGTATTCGCTGATCGAGCAGCCGGCCGGCGGGTGCGGCTGGGCGATGATCGGTGTGGTCGGCAGCACCAGCAGGTCGAAGCGCTGCAAGGCGTTGTCGTAGGCGCGGCGGGCGAAACGGGCGAGGTTCTGTGCCTTGGCGTAGTAGCGCCCGTGGTAGTGATTCAGGCCGAACTGGCCGACCAGCATGCACAGCTTGAGCGAGGCCGAAAGCTGCTCGGCGTGCTGGCGCCAGCCGGCCTGCTTGTCGAGCAGGCCGACGTCATACAGGCCCTTCCAGTTAAAGCCTGCGCCATTGCCATGCATCATCTGCATGGTCAGCCCTTCGCAGCCGATCGGGTGCCACAGCGCCCCGGCCAGGCCGTGCTCGGGCACCGACACCGGCTCGATGTGCGCGCCGAGCGCCTCCAGGCGGGCAATGGCCTGGTTGACGCTGTCGCTGACCCGTGGGTCCTGGTTGGGCAGGCTGAAGCCCTCTTGCAACACGCCGATGCGCAAGCCGGCGACGCCACGGTCGAGGTAGCTGCAGTAGTCATCGACCTGCGGCGCGCTCTGCCGCGGGTCGAGGCCGTCGGCACCGGCCATCACTTGCAGCATCAGCGCGTTGTCACGCACGTTGCGGGTGATCGGCCCGGCATGGTCAAGCGTCGCCTCGATGGCCATGATGCCGCTGTAGGGCACCAGACCATGGGTCGGCTTCATGCCGTAGGTGCCGCAGAACGACGACGGAATGCGGATCGAGCCGCCCTGATCGCCGCCCACTGCCAGGTCGACTTCACCGGCGGCCACCAACGCGGCGCTGCCGGACGACGAGCCGCCGGCGGCATAGCCGTGGCGGTGCGGGTTGTGCACCGGCGCAGGGTCGGAGGTGTGGCTGCCCCCCGACAGGCAATAGTGCTCGCAGGTGGCCTTGCCGAGAATGGTGGCGCCAGCGTCCAGCAAGCGGGTGACCACCGTGGCATCGAAGGCCGGCACGTAACCTTCCAAGGGCGCGGCGCCGTTCATCATCGCCACACCGGCCAGGGCGATGTTGTCTTTGAGCGCCACGCTGCGCCCGGCCAGCGGACCTTCGCTGGCGCCTTGCACCTCGGCGCGTTGGTACCAGGCGCCCAGCGGGTTTTCAGCGGCCGTCGGGCGATGTCCGGCATTGCGCGGGTAGCGCACCGGCGGAGTGAAATCGGGCAGTTCATCGACCAGGTCGTAGGCGTCGAAGCTGGCCTGCATCAGCGCCAGGTATTCGCCGACGTGCTCGGCGCTCAGGGGAATGTTCAGCTCGATGGCGATGGCCGACAGCTCGGCAGGGGTAGGACGTTTAATGGCCATGGTGATCCTGTCTGGTAGCGAGGAACGGCGCCTGCCAGGCAGGCGGTTCGGGCCGGTCTTGAGCCTTGCGGCCGCGGGGTCGCGGCCGGGCGCTGTGGTTCAAATTAGGCAGCGCCAGGCGCGGGTGCTTGGTGCAGCGTGACATCCGCTTGGCTGAGCAGGACAACCCGCTCAGAACACCTTGAGGATGCGCAGGTTGAGCCGCGCACGTTCCTTGAAGCCTTCCTCGACCTCAAAATCCTGGCCCAGCTGCGCCTGCACTTGCAGGGTCGGCTCGATGAAATGGCTGACCGTCAGGCGCCCGTAGGAGGTCGACAGGCGGTTGTGCTGATCGACGCCATCGACCGTGGTCGCAGCGCCGGTGACATAGCCGCCGCCCAGGGCGATGCTGGTCTTTTCCGTCAGGGCGTAGCGCAGCGCCATCTGGTATTCGTAGCGGGTGTCTTCTTCGAGCTTGACCCCAGCCGGGCCGAAGTCGTCGTTGTTCGACACCCACGACGCTTCGGCCACCGTGTCCAGCGCCAGACGCGGGGTGAAGCGGTGGATGTAGGCGGCCTGAAGGGTTGCCCGCCAGCGGTTTTCACCCAGATTCAGGGCGTCGTCCTTGTCATAGCTGCCCACCGGTATGAACAGGTACGGCGCCAGCGAGAAAATGTCGCCATGGGCGGTGGGCAAGGTCCACTTCAGCGGCGCGGCAAGAATCGGGTCACCGATACCGTGGGTATCGCCCAGCGCGCCGACATCGCCGGAGGCATTGAGGTAGCCGAACGGCAACAGCACCTGCGGTTCCCACACCAGGTTGTCGGCCAAGCCCACGGCGTGGATGTAACGCAGGATCCCGACGTCGCTCTTGAGCCGGGCATTGTCCGAGACCCGGTCGCCGTCGGCATACAGCGCCTTGCGCTCAGCGTGCTGGTAGTACAGCGCCGCGGCATCGGCGCCGGCCGGAAGCGGCTCGTAGTCGCCGGGTGCGACTTCGATGGCCTGGCTGTGTGCCCACGGCAAGGCGGCGAGCAGCGGAACAATTCGAATTATTTTCATGGTTCACTTCCCATCGGCAAGGTCATGCCCTGCCCTGCGCCAACGCGGCGCGGGCCAGGCAAGCAAAAAGACTGAGGGTGGTTGGTGCCGGCCTAGGCGGCGGCCTGCTGGGCGTCGCGCAACATGCCGGTCTGCGGGTGGCAGTTGATGTACTCGAAGACCTGGCTGCTGGCGTCCGACACCGACACTTCGTGGTACAGGCGCAGTTTTTCCAGGCCCGCGGCGACACGGACAAAGGTCACGAAGATGCGCAGATGGGTGGGGTGCGATTCGGCCCAGCGCTCGAGCTTTTCCAGCGAGCGCCAGTGGCCGATGTTGTAGCTCATGTCGAGCAGGTTGCCCTGCAGGTCGATGTTGCGCACGAAGCGATTGCTGTAGCAGCCCAGTGCTGCGCCCTGGTCGCGGAGAAAGTCCATGCCGTCCTGCAAGGTCGGGAGGATTTCATCGAGGTACAGCGAGCGCTCCTTGGCCTCGGCCGAGGCCCAGTCCTGGCCCGAGCGAATCAGCGCGATGTTGTCGTGCCCAAGCACCAGCACCCGCCCGCCCTTGCTCGGGTCGCCGGCCACCACCTGGAGCGTGCCGTTGGGGTGCATCCAGTCGGTTTGCGACACCGGGAAGCGGTCGCGCATCGAGCCCCAGTAGCCGTGCTCTTCGATCTCGCCGCTGGTGCTGCCCATCACCTCACCCACGCCCGGCAGTTGCTCGCGGAAGGCGTACAGGGTTTCGAACTGCTCGGCGCGCGGCGCGCTGATCTCCTGGAAATAGCCCAGGCCATCGTTGGCCTGCTCCAACCCGCTCCACCACTGTTGCACCTCGGCCGAGCGCCACCAGCGACAGTAGGCAGCAGGGTCGGGCCAGTAGCCGACCACCATCAGATTTTGGTAGCCGCTGTTGTCTTCATGCTGGGTCAGGTCGTGGGACTGCGGACCATCGGCCAGGGCGAAGCGGCCAACGATGTCGCGCAGCGCCTGCAAGGCCTGCTCGCGCTGCCCCGGGTCGCGGTACTGCACGCCCAGGTAGGCCATCACCACCTGCTTGAGCTGCTCATCGGCGCGCCCGACCCACATCGGGAACGGCGGCTGGTAGTCGTCGGGCACTCGGCGCGACAGCGTGCGCGGGCACTTGAGGTGTTTGTCGATTGCAGATTCCATCACGGTTCCTCTCAGGTCAGACGGCCAGGCTCGGCCGTCGAATGGCAGGGCATCGCTGCGGGCACCGGGCCACGCGCTGCTGTTCTCGAGGCCTTGCTCGGCGCAGGTCGTTGAACGCTGAGGTGAAATTAGGCAGCCGCGGGTGCTGGCGCTTGGTTACTGCGGACAACCGTTTGGCTGGTCGGGACAGGGCCGTTGATGGCTATGGATCGGGGGGGGCTGTTACGAAACGCAGCGAATGCGTAGTGCAAAGGTAAGACCCAACACGCGCTGTAGGAATGGTCTGGTTATTGCTTTGGAGATAGTCGGTCGCGCCGCTGTGCGGCCTCTCGCCGACGCATCAAGGTAATCGCCATGGCTCAGCAGAACCAGTATTCCACCCTGGCCGTCTCCCAGCCCCGTCGCTTCGACTACTGGAAAGAGGTGGTCTGTCGGCACTGCCTGAGCGCCGACAGCAAACCCTCGTCGCAGAGCGATTTCGAAGGCACCTTGCAGGTCAATCAGATTGGCGCGTTGAGCATCTCGACGCTGTCCTCGCCCCTGCATCACTGGGTCCGCAGCGAGCAGCACGTGCGCAGCGACGCCGCCGAAGATTTGTGGCTGGGGTTCACCCGCAACGGCTTCGGCGAGCTGGAACAGGGTGCACAGAAGACCCGTCTTGGTGCAGGCAATCTGTTTCTTTATGACGCAACCCAGCCTTTTCGTTTCAGCCTGGGTGGTACTGAAAACCACCTCCTGCGCATTCCACGGCAGTTGATCGCGCCCCGGCTGCCACGCATCGCCGAATGCACCGCGCGGGTGCTCGACGAAAGCCGTCCGGGGGCCATACCGCTGCGCGAGATGTGTCAGCAGGCAGCCAGCAACCCGGCGTTGTTGCAGGACGCGGGCCTGGCGCAGCGCTATGCCAGCACCCTGCTCGACCTGCTGGTGCTGAGCCTTGAGTTGCAGGACACCGAGGTCGGCCATCAGGAAAAGGATTTGTATGGACGGGTGATGCTGTACATCCAGCGCCACCTGAGCGATGCGCAGTTGTCGCTGGAGCAGATTGCCCAGGCGCATCACGTTTCGACCCGCACCGTGACCCGCGCGTTCGCCCGGCACCAGAAGACCCCGGCGGCAGAAATCTGGAAGGAGCGCCTCAGCGCCAGCCGCCATGCCCTCGAGCAGGGCCAGGTGCGCAGCGTGTCACAGGCGGCGCTGGACTATGGGTTTTCCGACTTTTCCCACTACAGCCATGCGTTTCGCAAAGCCTTTGGCGTCACGCCGCAGTCGCTGCTGGCACGCGGCTGAGGCTCAGGTACGCTCCAGCGCACTGACCAGGTCGCGGAAGGCTTCGCGGTTGGACTCGTTCAGGCCCATGAGAATGCGGTGCGCTTCGAGCACCTTGGCGCGCACCACCTCTTCGCTCTGATCCTGCGCGGGCAGGTCATCCAGGCATTCCGGGCAGGGCAACGGGTAGTCGACGATGTTGAACACCTGGTCGAAGCCCATCGACTGCAACAGCCTTGAGATGTCCGGGTTGGTGGTGACCACGGTGGGCAGCAGCCCCACTCGCTGACGCGAAAGAATCGACAGCTTGGCCAACAGGCCCAGGGTGGTGCTGTCCATGCTCTCGGTTTCGGTCAGGTCGATGACGATGTTGGAGAAATTCAACGCGCTGAAGATCTTCTCGATCGTGGCATCCAGGGCTGTACACAGGGTTAAACGCACTTCACCGACGAACTTCAGAACGAAGGTGCCGTTCTGCTCGGCAAACTGGATTCTTCCAGTACTCATTGAAGGTTCCTGCTCAACACCAATAGGGCGATATCATCCGGCATCTCCCCAAGCGTAGACAATCCGAATCGTTGGCGCAGACCATCCAGGCTGCCCCCTGCGGCCTTGATCAACTCAGGCAGGCCGGCTTCCTTGTCTTTCAGCGTGGCGCCGGGCAACAGGTCGAGAATCCCGTCCGACAGCAAGGTCAGGCTGAACTGCGGCGGCAGTTCGACCACGTGATCCTGGTAACTGGCCTCATCGAACAGGCCGACCGGCAGGCCGCGGCCCTCCAGGTAACGGGCCTGACCGGGGGTGTACAGCACCGGCAATGGCAGGTGCCCGCCCACCGCGTAGGTCAGAAGCCCGGTGTCTTCATCGATGACCCCACCGACCATGGTCACGTGCTTGCCCAGCTTGCAGTTGATCAGGCCGCGGTTGATGTGCCCGAGCACATCGGACGGCTTGAAGTCGCGCAGGCGGCTGTTGCGCTTGAATTCGAACAGCAGGCGGGTGGTCATGAACTTCAGCAGCACGGTGACGAACGCCGACGACGCACCATGGCCCGAGACATCGGCCAGGTAGAACGCGATGCGGTGTTCGTCGACGCGGAAGTAGTCGACGAAATCCCCCGACAGGTACAGCGAGGGGATGATCTGATGCTCGAAGGCGATTCCCGCCGCACGCCAGGGGTTTTCCGGGAGCATGTTCATCTGCACCTGGCGCCCGGCGGTCTGGTCTTCCTGCAACAGGTGCAGGCTGGCCTGCAATTCGCGGTTGGCGGTTTCCAGGTCTTCGCGGTAGCGCTGGTTCTCGTGCTGCAGGCGCGCGCGCTCGAGCGCACGGTGCACCGAGTGCTCCAGCACGGCGAGGTCTTCCAGGGGTTTGATCAGGTAGTCGGCCGCGCCCAGGCGCAGCGCCTCGACGGCGTCGGTCATCACCCCTGCGCCGGAGACCACGATCACCGGCAATTGCGGGACGCGCTCGGTGAGCAGGCCAATCAGCTCGAGCCCGCCCATGTGCGGCATGCGCAGGTCACAGATGACCAGGTCGGGGGGCTGCTGTTCGAAGAGCGTCAAGCCCTGCTGGCCGTTACTGGCCTGAAGCACGCGGAAGCCGCTGTCTTCGAGATAGGCTGCGAGGCTCGCGCGCACTACGTCGTCGTCGTCGATGATCAGCAGCGTTGCACTGGTTTTCTGCATGTGGGCGAACGGCGCCAGAAATAGGTTGGCGTAGCGGCTGGGCTAGGGCTGACAGGCGGCTACTGGAATTCTCTCTGACACTCACCGCTGGGGGCAACGGATGCGAAGATGCATTGCCCAACACCGGGTAGAGGTGCCCTGTAAGGCGCAGACGGTACTCCCATCCGCCAGGTGTTTCAAGCATGGCGCGGGCGCGACGTTCACGCACTTTACACGCCAAATTGCCGGGAGTTATAAGAAAGTCCCCAAGCCCTACCAGATGGAAGGTTGACCCCATGTCAGATACCCCCACCAGCTACAGCGAGAAGCGCGATTTCATTCGCATGCGCGTCGACGCTGCCGCCACCCTGCTGCACGCTGGCGAGGTGATTGCCGCCGTGTGCATCGATCTGTCCAGCAGCGGCATGCAGGTTCAGGCGCCGCAGCAGTTTCAGGTCGGTGATCGTCTGCAGGTGTGCATCGAGTCGGAACACGCGGCGCTCGAAGGGCTGCGCGCCAGTACCGAAGTGGTGTGGATCGCCGACCAGCCGGACGGCGAACAGAAGCTGGGCCTGCGCATCCTGGCGATGCACTGAGGCCCAGCCGGGCTGCGATCAGAAGTCGTCTTCGACCTCGCCATCCTTGACCCGGAATTCGCGGTTCTGCAGGTAGGCGTTGCGGATGAAGATGTACTTGTCGCCGCTGATCAGCTTTTCTGCCGAGAGCAACTGCGCGCGGGTGTCGACAACATCAAGCGCGAAGATCGAATTGCGCGTCGGCACGTGGTCGATGTAGCGATACGGCTTTGTGTAGGTGTCCGGGTAGCGGGCAAGGCCATCACGCACGGTGCTCGGGCCGAGCAGCGGAATGACTACGTACGGACCGCTCGGCACGCCCCAGTAGCCCAGGGTCTGGCCGAAGTCTTCGTCGCTGCGCTGCAAGCCCATGCGCGTGCCGACGTCGATGAAGCCGCCCAGGCCGAAGGTGGTGTTGACGATCAGCCGCGCAGTGTCGACGCCAGCGGCGTGGTACTTGAGCTGCAACACGTTGTTGGCGAGGTTGGTGACATCGCCCAGGTTGCTGAAGAAGTTGTGCACGCCATCTTCGACGAACTGCGGCGTGACCGCCTGATAGCCCTTGGCCAGAGGCTTGAGCGCATAGGTGTCGAGCACGTCGTTGAACCTGAAGATCGGCCGGTTGACGGCCTCCCAGGGGTCTTCCTCGGTGGCAGCCTGCACGGCGACCAGCGGGGCCAGCGCCAGGCTGGCGCAGATACAGGCCTGGGTGACGCGATCGATCACTCCGGTCCTACGCATAGATGCTTCTCCATAAGGGTTCACGACCACAGGTCGCGGGCGGTTGCCTGACAAGCGGCCAGTATAAGGACTCCGTGGTTTAAGAACAGCCTCGGCGGTCGACTGGGAAATATTGTCAGCAAACATTACCGCTGTCATGCAACGGTAACCTGCCGCCCATAGCGTGGGGGTTCTTTTCCGGACGCTGCCATGCCAATCGCCACGCCCGCCCCCTCCCCCATCAACGCCGTGCTGTTCGGCCTGCGCGGCTGCCTGGTGCTGGCGAGCCCAGATTCAGCCGCGCCGGCCCCTGGCGCCCTGGGTTGCCTGCGCCAATTGCGCCAGCAGGCGGTGCCCTGCCTGTGGCTGGATGATCGCGGTGAAACGGCTGAGCGCCAGGCGTTGCTCGATAGCCTGCCGGCATGGCTGCCCGGACACGTCGCCCAAGGCCGCCCGTACCCCGCGCCAGACGCCTGCTGGCAAGCCCTGATCAGCCTGGGCAGTACGCACCTGACCGGCAGCGTGCTGGTCAGTGGCGATCCGGCGTTGCTTCAAGCCGCACTCAACGCGGGGTTGTGGACGGTCGGCCTTGCCGCCTGCAGCCCGTGCTGCGCCAGCAGCGCGCGACGCTGGCAGGGCATGAGCGGCGCCGAGCAGGCCCAGGCCCGCGGCCAGGCGACCCTGGCCCTGTTCAGCCTCGGCGTGCACTCGGTGATCGACCATCTGGAGGCGCTGCACGGTTGCCTGCAAGACATCCGCCAGCGCATGGCCAAGGGCGAAAAGCCCTGATCGCAGGTTGATGCCGATCAGGCAAAGCCCTCGCCAGTGGATTACCCTTGCAGCAGGCTAGAAACCTTTCGCCGGCTGCGAAGGTCCATGCCTTGTTAAGTCATTGATGGAGAACCCCCTATGCCCGCCCGCGAACTGCAAGACCGTCTGAACAGCCTGCGCGAGCAACTGGATCGCAACGTGCCGCTGACCGACGAAGAAGTCGCCACGCTGCACGAGGAAGCCCGGCAGATCGAAGCCCAGCTGAAACTCGAAGAAGCCACCCCGGACAACAACATGGCCGACGGCGTGAACCTGGCAGTGGAGCGCTTCGAGGCCGACCACCCCGACCTCACCGCTACCCTGCGCAGCATCGCCAACTCGCTGCACAGCATGGGTATCTGAGACGCCGCCCTGGGGCGCAATCGCGCCCCACCGGCGGAGTTACTGACGGGCCAGGCGCAGGTTGCGCGGGCTGATCAGCGCGCTGCTGCGGTAGGGGTTGATATCCAGCCCGCCGCGGCGCACATAGCGCGCGTACACCGTCAGGCGCTCAGGCTTGAGCAGCGTCAGCAGGTCGAGGTAGATGCGCTCGACGCACTGCTCATGGAAATCGGCGTGCTGGCGGAAGCTCACCAGGTAGGCCAGGAGGCTGGCGTGATCCAGCGCCGCGCCGTGATAGTCGACCACCACACTGCCCCAGTCCGGCTGACCGGTGACGGGACAGTTGGATTTGAGCAAGTGGCTGTGCACGGTTTCTTCGACCACCCGTTCAGGGTTGCAGCGCAGCAGCTCAGGCTGCGGCTGGTCGTAGCTGCTGATGGTCACATCGAGTGCATCGATGCACTGCCCAGGCAACGCCGCCAGGCCTTCGGCCTCGACTTCGGCCAAGGTCCGCACACGCACCCCGACCGGCTTGCCGGCAACCGCAGACAGATCGCGCACCAGGCACTCGCGCAGCTCGGCGATCGAGGCGAAGGGGGTTTGGTTCAGCGAGTTGAGGTAGAGCTTGAACGACTTCGACTCGATGATGTTCGGCGAGTCGGCCGGGATGGCGAACTCACCCATGGCCACCACTGGCTTGCCCGAAGGCAGCAGCCAGGACAGCTCGAAGCAGTTCCAAAAATCCACCCCTTGCCACGGCAGATTGCCGGCGGCAACGCCCAGCTCTGCCCATTTCGCCTGACGCGGGATGGCGAACAGCAGCGAGGGCGTGTAGGTGGCGACGTATTCGCTGGACTTGCCCAGCGGGGAATGTTCGGCGGCGGGATGCATGGCGTCTGTCCTGCTAAATCAAAATGCCGTCCAGTCTACCGGTTTCGCCCGCCGCCTGCAGGTCACTCGATGTTCAGCGGGCCGACCATCCCGGCCTGATAGTGCCCCGGCACGTTGCAAGCGAACTCGATCGCCTCGGCGCCGCGGAAGGTCCAGGTCAGTTCGCCGCGCTGGCCCGGCTGCACCAGCACGGTGTTGCCTTCGCCGTGGGCATGCACTTCATCACCACCATGCCCACCATGCCCGCCATGGCCGCCGGCCTCGGCGGTGGCATTGAAGATCTTGCCCTGCATGGCGAGCATTTCCTTCTGGTGATCGACGTGCATGGCCTTGGTGCCCAGGTTGAACTCATGGGGCAACTGGCCTTCATTGATCAGCACGAAACGCACCGTCTCCCCCGCCTTCACCTGCAGGCTGGAGGGTTCGAAGGCGATGTCCTTGAGCAGTACCTCGACCGTGCGCGTGGCTTCGGCGGCGGGCGCCGGTTCGCCGAAGGCGAAACTCTCGGCCAAGGCCGGCAGGCTGAGCGCAGACACGGCCGCGGCAAGCAACAACGATTTCATGACGACTCCCACTCACTGACAGAATGCCGCGCAGTCTAGCGTGCAAGCGCTGGCGCCTGGCTGACCGGCAGATTACAAAACTGTCAGCTTGGCCGCTGCCGGCCGCGCTGGCGTATCCTTGCGCTCTCGTTCCTCAAGGCCGCGCCATGAAACTGCTGATCGTCGAAGACCAGGCCAAGACCGGCCAGTACCTGTGCCAGGGGCTGCGTGAGGCCGGTTTCGCCACCGAGCTTGCCAGCGACGGCGACAGCGGCCAGCACCTGGCCCTGACCGGCGACTACGACCTGCTGCTGCTCGATGTGATGCTGCCCGGCCGCGATGGCTGGCAGATTCTGCAGAGCGTGCGCCAGGCCGGGCTGGACACGCCGGTGCTGTTTCTCACCGCCCGCGACGCCGTGCAGGACCGCGTGCATGGCCTCGAGCTGGGCGCCGACGATTATCTGGTCAAGCCCTTCGCGTTCTCGGAACTGCTGGCGCGGGTGCGCAGCCTGCTGCGCCGCGGTGCCAGCCCGAGCCAGGACACCTGCCTGAGCCTGGCCGACCTCAAGCTCGACCTGATCCGTCGCCGGGTCGAGCGCGCCGGCCAGCGCCTGGACCTCACCGCCAAGGAATTCGCCCTGCTCGAACTGCTGCTGCGCCGCCAGGGCGAGGTACTGCCCAAGTCGCTGATCGCCTCGCAGGTGTGGGACATGAATTTCGACAGCGACACCAACGTCATCGAAGTCGCCATCCGCCGCTTGCGCCTGAAGGTCGATGACGCCCATCCACACAAGCTGATCCATACCGTGCGCGGCATGGGTTACGTGCTCGAAGTGCGCCACGACTGATGCGCCTGTCACTGGGAACCCGCCTTGCGCTGTTGTTCGCTGCCTGTACCGCAGCGGTGTCGCTGGGCGCCGGGCTGCTGTTCAGCCAGGCCAGCGCGCGGCACTTCATCGAACTCGACCAGCAACTGCTCAGCGCCCGCCTGACGCAAATGCGTAGCCAGCTTGGGCCGTTGTCCAGCGCCGACCAGCTGACCGCCCACCTGCCCCAGCTGCGCAGCCAGCTCAGCCACCAGTCGGACCTGGCCCTGCGCATCAGCGGCGGCGACGGGCAAACCTGGTTCGCCAGCCGCAGCGGGCTGCCGAGCGAGCCAGCGGCTACCGGGCTTGCCACCTTGCATGCCAACGGCACCGACTTTCGCAGCCTGGGCATTGCCCTGCGCAGCGATGGCCCGGGCGCTGCGCGGATGACGTTGTTCCTCGACATCACCCACCACCAGCACTTTCTGCAACGCATGCAGCAGTTGATCTGGTCGACGGTCGGCCTGTCGGCCCTGGCCACGGCACTGCTCGGGGCCTGGGCGGTGCGCCGCGGGCTACGGCCATTGCGGCAGATGGGCAAGGTCGCCGCCAGCGTGTCGGCGCGCTCACTGACTACGCGCCTGCCAGTCGGCCAACTGCCCGATGAACTGGCCGAGCTGGCCGCTGCGGTCAACGCCATGCTGCAACGCCTGGACGATGCCTTTCAGCGGCTGTCGGCATTCTCCGCCGACATCGCCCATGAACTGCGCACGCCGCTGTCCAACCTGTTGACCCACACCCAGGTAACCCTGACCCGCCCGCGCAGCCTCGAGCAGTACCGCGAGGCGCTGCATGGCAACCTCGAAGAGCTGCAGCGCATGGCGCAGATGGTCAACGACATGCTGTTTCTGGCCAAGGCCGATCACGGCCTGCTGGTACCGGGCCAGCAGCCTCTACAGCTCGAAGATGAAGTCGACGCGTTGCTGGAGTACTACGCGGCGCTGGCCGAAGAGGCTGACATACGCTTGCAGCGCGACGGCACGGCGGCGCTGAACGGTGATCGGCACATGCTGCGTCGGGCACTGTCGAACCTGCTCGACAATGCCTTGCGCTTCACCCCCGCAGGCGGCGAGATTCGCGTCACCTTGCAGCCCGGCGCGCGCCTGTGCGTGGCCAACACCGGCCCTGCCATCGACCCGGACGCTCTGCCGCGGCTGTTCGACCGCTTCTACCGCGCCGACCCCGCCCGCCGCGACGGTGGCCGCGAACACGCCGGACTGGGCCTGGCCATCACCCGCTCGATCGTCCAGGCCCACGGCGGGCAGATCGGCATCGACAGCCAGGCGGGCTGGACCCGGGTGACCCTTGACCTGCCGGCGGTGCAGGACGGCTAAGGCAAACGCTGTCGCAGGGGCAACTGCGCAAGCTCCTCAGAACGCGTCCCCCGGCACCCGCACCCAACCTTCCATCAACACCCGCGCACTGCGACTCATCAGCACTTGGGTGACCTGCCACTGGCCGTCCACCTGACGCGCCTCGGCGCCAACGCGCAAGGTGCCGGAGGGGTGGCCGAAGCGCACCGACTGGCGCGTGCCGCCGCCGGCGGCGAGGTTGACCAGGGTGCCGGGGATCGCCGCAGCGGTGCCGATGGCCACGGCTGCGGTGCCCATCATCGCGTGGTGCAACTTGCCCATGGACATCGCCCGCACCAGCAGGTCGACCTGATCGGCGGCGACCGGCTTGCCACTGGAGGCGGTGTAGTCCATGGGCGGCGCGACGAAGGCCACTTTCGGCGTGTGCTGCCGGGCCGCGGCGTCCTCCAGGCGGGCGATCAGGCCCATGCGCAGGGCGCCGTGGGCACGCAGGGTCTCGAGGCGCGCCAGCGCAGCGGGGTCGGCGTTGATCGCCTCCTGCAACTCACAGCCGCGGTAACCCAGATCAGCGGCGTTGACGAAGATGGTCGGAATGCCGGCGTTGATCAGCGTTGCCTTGAGCGTGCCGATGCCCGGCACCGTCAGCTCATCGACCAGTTTGCCGGTGGGGAATAGCGCCCCGCCCTCGCCGTCTTCGTCGGCGGCCGGATCGACGAAGGCCAGTTGCACCTCGGCTGCGGGAAAGGTCACGCCATCGAGTTCGAAGTCACCGGTTTCCTGCACCTGGCCTGCGCTGATCGGCACCTGGGCGGTGATGCTCTTGCCGATGTTGGCCTGCCAGATACGCACCGTCGCCACGCCGTCCTGGGGAATGCGCGCCGGGTCGATCAACCCGCTGCTGATGGCAAACGCCCCGACGGCGGCGGTGAGGTTGCCGCAATTGCCGCTCCAGTCGACGAAGGGCTGATCGATCGAGACCTGGCCGAACAGGTAGTCGACGTCGTGTTCGGCGCGCTGGCTGGCAGCGACGATCACCGCCTTGCTGGTGCTGGAAGTGGCGCCGCCCATGCCGTCGATCTGCTTGCCGTAGGGGTCGGGGCTGCCGATCACCCGAAGCAGCAGGGCGTCACGGGCAGGCCCGGGCACCTGGGCGGGCTCGGGCAGTTGGTCGAGGCGAAAGAACACGCCCTTGCTGGTGCCGCCACGCATGTAGGTGGCGGCAATCCGGATCTGCGCTGGGTAGGTCATGCGGGCATCCTGTTGGCCGGCCAGCGCGGAGGGCTGGCGCGGCTCGGTTGAGTCAGACGGTGGCTTCGAGGAAGTCTTGGGCGAAACGCTGCAGCACGCCACCGGCCTCATAGATCGACACTTCTTCACCGGTGTCCAGGCGACAGGTCACCGGCACCTCCAGGCGTTCGCCGTCGCGCCGGGTGATGACTAACGTCAGGGTCGCGCGTGGCGTGCGCTGGCCGACCACGTCATAGGTTTCGCTGCCATCGAGGGCCAACGTGCGGCGGTCGGTGCCGGGGTGAAACTCCAGCGGCAGCACGCCCATGCCCACCAGGTTGGTGCGGTGGATGCGCTCGAAGCCCTCGGCGACGATGGCCTCGACCCCAGCCAGGCGCACGCCCTTGGCCGCCCAGTCGCGGGACGAGCCCTGGCCGTAGTCGCCGCCGGCCACGATGATCAGCGGCTGCTTGCGCGCCATGTAGGTTTCGATCGCCTCCCACATGCGCGTCACCTGGCCTTCCGGCTCCAGGCGGGTCAACGAGCCCTGGCGCACCTTGCCGTCGGCGTCGCGGACCATCTCGTTGAACAGCTTGGGGTTGGCGAAGGTGGCGCGCTGCGCGGTGAGGTGGTCGCCGCGGTGGGTGGCGTAGGAGTTGAAGTCCTCTTCCGGCAGGCCCATCTTGGCCAGGTACTCGCCGGCAGCGCTGTCACGCATGATGGCGTTGGACGGCGACAGGTGGTCGGTGGTGATGTTGTCCGGCAGCACCGCCAGCGGGCGCATGCCGGTCAGGCTGCGTTCACCGGCCAGGGCGCCTTCCCAGTACGGCGGGCGGCGAATGTAGGTGCTCATTGGCCGCCACTGGTACAACGGCGGCACGCTCGGGCCGCTGTGGCTGTCGATGGCGAACATGGGGATGTACACCTGGCGGAACTGCTCGGGCCTGACCGCTGCCTTGACCATGGCGTCGATCTCGGCATCGCTCGGCCAGATGTCCTTGAGGCGGATTTCCCGGCCATCGACCACGCCAAGCACATCCTTCTCGATGTCGAAACGGATGGTGCCAGCAATCGCGTAGGCCACCACCAGCGGCGGCGAGGCGAGGAACGCCTGCTTGGCGTACGGGTGGATGCGCCCGTCGAAGTTGCGGTTGCCCGACAGCACGGCGGTGGCGTACAGGTCGCGGTCGATGATCTCTTGCTGGATCTGCGCATCCAGCGCACCCGACATGCCGTTGCAGGTGGTGCAGGCGAAGGCGACGATGCCAAAACCCAATTGCTCGAGTTCCTGCTCCAGCCCGGCCTCTTGCAGGTACAGCTGTACCGCCCGCGAACCCGGCGCCAGCGATGATTTGACCCACGGCTTGCGGCTCAGCCCGAGGCGGTTGGCATTGCGCGCCAGCAGCCCGGCGGCGATGACGTTGCGCGGGTTGCTGGTGTTGGTGCAACTGGTGATGGCGGCGATGATCACCGCGCCGTCGGGCATCTGCCCGGGCACATCGTCCCAGGCGCCGGCGATGCCCTTGGTCGCCAGATCACTGGTGGCGACCCGCGCGTGCGGGTTGGAGGGCCCGGCGAGGTTACGCACCACGCTGCCCAGGTCGAAGCTCAGCACCCGCTCATAGTCGGCCTGCACCAAGCTGTCGGCCCACAGCCCGGCCACCTTGGCGTAGGTTTCCACCAGTTGCACCTGCTGCTCTTCACGGCCGGTCAGGCGCAGATAGTCGAGGGTCTGTTGGTCGATGGCGAACATCGCCGCAGTGGCGCCGTATTCGGGGGCCATGTTGGAGATGGTCGCGCGGTCGCCCAGGGTCAGCGCCGCAGCGCCGCTGCCGTAGAACTCCAGATACGCGCCAACCACTTTCTGCTGACGCAGGTACTCGGTCAGCGCCAGCACTAGGTCGGTGGCCGTCACATTCGGCGCCAGACGCCCGCGCAGCTCGACGCCGACGATTTCCGGCAGGCGCATCCACGAGGCGCGGCCAAGCATGACGTTCTCGGCTTCCAGGCCACCGACGCCGATGGCGATCACCCCCAGGGCATCGACATGCGGGGTGTGGCTATCGGTGCCGACGCAAGTGTCGGGGTAGGCCACGCCCTGCTCGCTGTGAATCACCGGCGACATTTTCTCGAGGTTGATCTGGTGCATGATGCCGTTGCCCGGCGGAATCACGTCGACATTCTTGAACGCTTGCTTGGTCCAGTTGATGAAATGGAAACGGTCTTCGTTGCGCCGGTCTTCGATGGCGCGGTTGCGCTCGAAGGCCTGCGGGTCGTAGCCGCCGCATTCCACCGCCAGCGAGTGATCGACTATCAGTTGCACCGGCACCACCGGGTTGACCTGCGCCGGGTCGCCGCCCTTGTCGGCGATGGCATCGCGCAGGCCGGCCAGATCGACCAGGGCGGTCTGGCCGAGGATGTCATGGCACACCACTCGCGCCGGGTACCAGGGGAAATCGAGGTCACGCTTGCGCTCGATCAGTTGCCCCAGGCTGGCGTCGAGGGTCGCAGGGTTGCAGCGGCGCACCAGGTTTTCCGCCAGCACCCTTGAGGTGTATGGCAGCCGGGCGTAGGCGCCAGGCTGAATAGCCTCGACCGCTGCGCGGGCGTCGAAATAGTCCAGCGCGGTGCCTGGCAAAGCTTTGCGGTATGCAGTGTTCATATCGTTATCAGGCTCTATCACAGTAATCGGGCCAGGCCCGAGGCGGCCGGGGCGGCCCCCGGCCTGTGGTTCAGCGCTGCTCGATGGCCACGAACGGGCGCTGCTCGACGCCGGTGTACTCTGCACTGGGTCGGATGATGCGGTTGTTGGCGCGCTGCTCGAACACGTGCGCTGCCCAGCCGGTGAGGCGCGAGCAGACGAAGATCGGCGTGAACAGCTTGGTCGGGATGCCCATGAAGTGGTACGCCGAGGCGTGATAGAAGTCGGCGTTGGGGAACAGCTTCTTCTGCTCCCACATGGTCTTGTCGATAGCCTCGGAGACCGGGAACAGCACACTGTCGCCAGCCTCTTGCGAAAGCTTGTGCGCCCAGCCCTTGATCACTTCGTTGCGCGGATCGCTCTCTTTATAGATGGCGTGGCCGAAGCCCATGATCTTGTCCTTGCGCTCGAGCATGCGCAGCAGTTCGGCGCTGGCCTCCTGCGGGCTGCTGAACCGCTCGATCAGCTCCATCGCCGCCTCGTTGGCGCCGCCGTGCAGCGGGCCACGCAGCGCGCCGATGGCGGCAGTGATGCACGAATACAGGTCAGACAAGGTCGAGGCGCAGACTCGCGCGGTGAAGGTCGAGGCGTTGAATTCATGTTCGGCGTAGAGAATCAGCGACACGTTCATCACCTTCACGTGCAGCGCGCTCGGGGTCTTGCCGTGCAGCAGGTAGAGGAAGTGCCCGCCGAGGGTGTCCTGGTCGCTCTCGCAGTCGATGCGCACGCCATGGTGGCTGAAGCGATACCAGTAGCAGACGATGGCCGGGAACAGCGCCAGCAGGCGGTCGGTGCGGTCGTGCTGGGCATCGAAGGTCAGTTCCGGCTCCAGCGTGCCGAGCATCGAGCAGCCAGTGCGCATGACGTCCATCGGGTGGGCATCACGAGGGATGCGCTCGAGTACCTCCTTGAGCGCCTGGGGCAGGCTGCGCAGGCCCTTGAGGGTGTGCTTGTAGTCGGCAAGCTCGGCGGCGCTGGGCAGTTTGCCGTACAGCAGCAGGTAGGCGACTTCTTCGAATTCGGCGCCTGCGGCCAGGTCACGTACGTCATAACCGCGGTAGGTCAGCCCGGCGCCGGCCTGACCCACGGTGGACAACGCGGTCTGTCCGGCAACCTGGCCACGCAGGCCTGCGCCACTGAGTACTTTTGCTTCGGCCATGGTGTTTCTCCTCATCTTGGAATTGTCTTGTAGGAACGGCCGGGTGGTTCGGCCCAGGCAACCGGGCCCCGCCTGCCTCTAGCCTTTCTTCTGCGCGAACAACGCATCGAGGCTCTGCTCGAAGGCGTGATAACCAATGGCGTCGTACAGCTCCATGCGCGTCTGCATGGTGTCGATCACCTGCTGCTGGGTACCGTCGCGGCGCAGCGCGGCATACACATTCTCGGCCGCCTTGTTCATCGCGCGGAACGCCGACAGCGGGTACAGCACCAGCGCCACGTCGACTTCGGCGAGCTGCGCGGTGGTGTACAGCGGGGTGGCGCCGAACTCGGTGATATTGGCCAGAATCGGTGCGCGCACCCGCTCAGCGAAGGTCTTGTACATCGACAGCTCGGTGATGGCCTCGGGGAAGACCATGTCGGCGCCGGCCTCGACACAGGCGGCAGCCCGCTCCAGGGCTGCCTCCAGCCCTTCCACGGCCAGGGCATCGGTGCGCGCCATGATCACAAAGCTGTCGTCCTGGCGGGCATCGACCGCCGCCTTGATGCGGTCGACCATCTCCTGCTGGGTGACGATTTCCTTGTTCGGCCGGTGTCCGCAGCGCTTGGCGCCGACCTGGTCTTCGATATGAATGGCCGCCGCGCCGAACTTTTCCATCGAGCGCACGGTGCGGGCGACGTTGAAGGCCGAAGCGCCGAAGCCGGTGTCGACATCGACCAGCAGCGGCAGGTCGCACACGTCGGTGATACGCCGCACGTCGGTCAGCACGTCATCGAGGTTGCTGATGCCCAGGTCAGGCAAGCCCAGGGAGCCTGCGGCCACGCCGCCGCCAGACAGGTAAATGGCCTTGAACCCGGCGCGCTTGGCCAGCAGCGCGTGGTTGGCATTGATGGCACCGACCACCTGCAGCGGATGCTCGGCGGCGACCGCCTCGCGAAAACGTTGGCCGGGCGTGCTCTTGACTGTCATGACTCACCTCGAAGGCTGGGGGTGGAGGCGCCCTGGTAGTGGCGCTCGATATTGCGTCGGGAGGCGCCGATGTGACGGCGCATCAACAGTTCGGCCAGCTCACCGTCGCCGGCTTCGATGGCATCGAGAATTCGGTGATGTTCGGTGAAGGCCTGGCGCGGCCGGTTGGGCATGCTGGAAAACTGCAGGCGGTACATGCGCACCAGCTGGTACAGCTCGCCGCAGAGCATCTTCACCAGGGTCTGGTTGCCGCTGCCATGGATGATCCGGTAGTGGAAATCGTAGTCACCCTCTTGCTGGTAGTAGCCGACCCCGGCCTGGAACGCCGCGTCGCGCTCATGGGTGTCGAGCACCTCGCGCAGTTCGCGGATCTGTTCCTGGCCCATGCGCTCGGCGGCCAGGCGGCAGGCCATGCCTTCGAGGGATTCGCGAATCTGGTACAGCTCGATCAGCTCGCTGTGGCTGAGCGATACCACCCGCGCGCCGACGTGGGGCACGCGCACCAGCAGGCGCTGGCCTTCCAGACGGTGAATGGCCTCGCGCAGCGGGCCGCGGCTGATGCCGTAGGTGCGCGCCAGCTCGGGCTCGGAAATCTTGCTGCCCGGGGCGATCTCACCCTCGACGATGGCCGCCTGAATGCGCCGGAACACGTGCTCGGAGAGGGTTTCGCCTTCATCGGCGAGGCTGGCCAGGGGCTGTACGGTATCCCGCATTATTGTCGACACCTTTTTCGCTTTGAACGGAAAAGTAGCGCTATATCGACCAATCGTCAAACTCAACCACACGGATTGTCGACAATATAACAGACGAGAAACTCCCCAGACGCTTCGCTGTCAGAACGCGGCGCGCTGGCGTCAAGACCTCGGCGTGATAGAATGCCGCGCCAGTTGCTGGCACACGGACACTATGCCTGCCAGCGTTTCGCGCGCCTGGCAGTTGAATGAGGATGCTCGCGCAGTCACTGCCAGTCGCCTTGCCCCAACCTTGCACTGAACTGCGTCAGGAATATGAAATTCACACCTGTTTTATCGCTGCTGTGCCTCTTCCTGCTGCCGGCTACCGCCTCGGCCGTAGAGAAAGCCGTGTACGGCCTCAACGAATACGCACACCTGGGCGAGCTCGATCTGGAGGTGGCGGCCAAGCTCGACACCGGCGCCAAGACCGCTTCGCTGAGCGCCCGTGACATCAAGCGCTTCAAGCGTAACGGCGAGAGCTGGGTGCGCTTCTACCTGGCCATCGACACCGCGCACAAACACCCCATCGAGCGTCCACTGGCGCGGGTCAGCAAGATCAAGCGCCGCGCCAGCGACTACGACGGCGAGTCGGGCAAGGCCTATACTGCTCGCCCGGTGATCGAACTGCAGATCTGCATGGGGCAGCGCCAACGCACCATCGACGTCAACCTGACGGACCGCAGCACGTTCCAGTTTCCACTGCTGATCGGCTCGGAGGCGCTCAAGCAGTTTGGCGCACAGGTCGATCCAAGCCTCAAATACGCGGCCGGCAAACCTGCCTGTGCCTCCAAAGCTCCCACCGCAGAGTAATTCCGATGCGTTCTCTTACCCTTCACCTGAAAGTCCTGATCACCGTTCTGGTGCTGCTGGGCGTAATGGTCACGGCCTATCAGATCTTCTTCCTCGGCATCCCGGTGACCGAAGACGAGACCGACGACTTGTGGAACATCGACGCCAAGGTCGAGTTCGTGGCCAGCTCCAAGGACCCAGTCAAGGTGCAGATGTTCGTGCCGCCGCTGAATCGGGACTACGTCAGCCTCAACGAGAGCTTCATTTCCAACAACTACGGTGTCAGCGTCAACCGCGCCGATGGCAACCGCAAGGTGACCTGGTCGGCGCGCCGCGCCAACGGCAACCAGACTCTCTACTACCGCCTTGTGCTGACCAAGCGCTACAGCACGGAGAAAGCCGCCATCAAAGGCGCCACCTTCCGTGACAGCCTGGCCGTCGACGGCCCCGAGAAGGTTGCCGCCGAAGCGCTGATGGCGCCGATTCGCCAGCACTCGGCAGACGTCGAGACCTTCGTCGGCGAGACCATCAAGCGGGTCAACAACCTCAACGACGACAACGTCAAGCTGCTGCTGGCCGGTGACACCTCGGCGCAGAACAAGGCGCGCGTGGTCGACCTGCTGCTGTCCATCGCCCACGTGCCGATGGAAAAAGTGCACACCATCCGCCTGGTCGCCGACACCCCGCAAAGCCCTGAACTGTGGCTGCGCAGCTTCAATGGCAACGACTGGCTGTACTTCAACCCGGACACCGGCGAGCAGGGCCTGCCCAACGATCGCCTGCTGTGGTGGACCGGCGATGACAACCTGGTCACCGTCGATGGCGGCAAGAAAGCCAACGTCACCTTCAGCCTGAACAACAGCGAGATGAACGCCATCCGCCTGGCCAAGCTGACCGACGAGAACACCGACGCCGACTTCCTCGAATACTCGCTGTACAGCCTGCCGCTGCAAACCCAGCAGACCTTCATGATCATGGTCATGATCCCCATCGGCGTGCTGGTGATCCTGGTGCTGCGCAACCTGATCGGCATCCAGACCCTGGGTACCTTCACCCCGGTACTGATCGCCCTGGCCTTCCGCGAAACCCAACTGGGCTTCGGCATCATGCTGTTCACGGTGATCACCGCGCTCGGGTTGTCGCTACGCTCCTACCTCGAACACCTCAAGTTGCAGATGCTGCCGCGGCTGTCGGTGGTGCTGACCTTCGTCGTGGTGCTGATCGCCGCCATCAGCCTGTTCAGCCACAAGCTGGGCCTTGAACGTGGCCTGTCGGTGGCGCTGTTCCCGATGGTGATTCTGACCATGACCATCGAACGCCTGTCGATCACCTGGGAAGAGCGTGGCGGTGGCCATGCCATGAAGGTCGCCATCGGTACGCTGTTCGCCGCTTCCCTGGCGCACCTGCTGATGATGGTTCCGGAACTGGTGTACTTCGTCTTCACCTTCCCGGCGGTGCTGCTGGTTCTGGTGGGCTTCATGCTGGCGATGGGTCGCTACCGCGGCTACCGCCTGACCGAGCTCGTACGCTTCAAGGCGTTCCTGAAAAAGGCTGATGCCTGATGTTCGGACTGATCAAGACCTGGAAGGCCCTGGAAGCCCGGGGCATCATGGGCATCAACCGGCGTAACGCCGACTACGTGCTCAAGTACAACAAGCGCAACCTGTATCCGGTGGTCGATGACAAGATCATCACCAAGGAACGGGCGATGGCCGCCGGCATCCACGTGCCGGAGATGTTCGGAGTGATCGAGACCGAGAAGGAAATCGACAAGCTCGAGCAGATCATCGGCGGGCGCAGCGACTTCGTCATCAAGCCGGCCCAGGGCGCCGGCGGTGACGGCATTCTGGTGGTCGCCGACCGCTTCGAAGACCGTTACCGCACGGTGTCGGGCAAGATCATCAGCCACGAGGAAATCGAGCACCAGGTGTCGAGCATCCTCACCGGGCTGTACTCGCTGGGCGGGCACCGCGACCGCGCATTGATCGAGTACCGCGTCACTCCCGACCAGATCTTCAAGAGCATCAGCTACGAAGGCGTGCCCGACATTCGCATCATCGTGCTGATGGGCTACCCGGTGATGGCCATGCTGCGCCTGCCGACCCGCCAGTCGGGCGGCAAGGCCAACCTGCACCAGGGCGCCATCGGCGTCGGTGTCGACCTGGCCACCGGCGTCACCCTGCGCGGCACTTGGCTCAACCGCATCATCAGCAAGCACCCCGACACCACCAACTCGGTGGACGGCGTGCAACTGCCCAACTGGGACGGCTTCATGAAGCTTGCGGCCAACTGCTACGAGCTGTGCGGGCTGGGCTACATCGGTGTGGACATGGTGCTGGACCAGGACAAGGGCCCGTTGATTCTCGAGCTCAACGCGCGCCCCGGCCTGAACATCCAGATTGCCAACGACTGCGGCCTGACCCAGCGCACCCACGCCATCGAAGCGCACCTGGAAGCCTTGGCCAAGGACGGCATCACGGAAGATGCCGAGCAGCGCGTCAAGGTCGCCCAGGGCCTGTTCGGCCACGTGCTCGGGCACTAGCCACGCAGCGTGCGACCAACCGGGGCGCCCGCTCCGGTTGGTCGCACGTCCAGCCTGTCGCTCACGCCTGCAACCCCAAGCCCAGGCGATTCCCGCTGAGTAAACGTCGCTCCGGCGCTAGGCGCATTTCCTACACAGGTCTACAATCGCCCTCCCCGCTTTGACATCGCCGTCCACACTGATGCCGACTTGCACGCTTCACCCCCTGCCCTATCATGCCGACCCCGCGGGCTACTTCGCACACCTTCGCGACGCCCCCGGCGCGGTACTGCTCGACAGCGCGCGCCCAGGCGCCGAGCGCGGGCGTTTCGACCTGCTCAGCGCCTGGCCCGTACAGGCACTTCAGGTTCGCCCGCAGGAGAGCGGCGAGGCGTACCTGCAGCGCCTGCGCGAGGCACTCGCGCAGCTGGGCCCGGCCGAGTTGCCGGACGCAGTCGAGCTGCCCTTCGCCGGCGGACTGATCGGCTACCTGAGCTATGACTTTGGCCGGCGCCTGGAGCAATTGCCGGAGCGCGCCGTGGACGATCTGCACCTGCCCGACGCGAGCCTTGGCGTGTATGCCTGGGCCTTGGTCAGCGACCATCACTTGCGCACCAGCCAGTTGGTATTTCATCCGCAGCTGGACGCTGACGAACGTACACGCCTGATCGCGCTGCTCACCGCGCCTGCGCCCCGGCATGAAGCCCGCTTCAGCTTGCGTGGGGCGATGCGCGGCGACCTCGACAGCGAACAGTACCGCCAGGCGTTCGACCGCGTGCAGACGTACATCCACGCAGGTGACTGCTACCAGATCAACCTCACGCAACGCTTCCGCGCGCCGTGCCAGGGCGACCCGTGGCAGGCCTACCGTGCGTTGCGCCAGGCCTGCCCGACGCCGTTTTCCGGCTTCATGCAACTGGCTGACGGCAGCGCCTTGCTCAGCCTGTCGCCCGAGCGCTTCGTGCAAGTCAGCCAGGGCCGAGTGGAAACCCGGCCGATCAAGGGCACCCGCCCGCGCGCCAGCGACGCCTTACAGGATGCTGCCAACGCTGAGGAACTGCTCGGCAGCAGCAAGGATCGCTCGGAAAACCTGATGATCGTCGACCTGCTGCGCAACGACCTTGGGCGCACCTGCGAGATCGGTTCGGTGCGGGTGCCGGAGCTGTTCAGCCTCGAGAGCTACCCCAACGTGCATCACCTGGTGAGCAGCGTCACCGGCCGCCTGGCCGCTGGCCGCGATGCCTTCGACCTGATCGCCGGCAGCTTCCCCGGCGGCTCGATCACCGGGGCGCCGAAGATCCGTGCCATGCAGATCATCGACGAACTGGAACCCACCCGCCGCGCGCTGTACTGCGGCTCGCTGCTGTACGTGGATGTGCGCGGCGAAATGGACAGCTCGATCGCCATCCGCAGCCTGCTGATCAAGGACGGTCAGGTGTGTTGCTGGGGCGGCGGTGCGGTGGTGGCCGACTCGCAATGGCAGGCCGAGTACGAAGAGTCGATCGCCAAGGTGAGAATTCTGCTGGAGACGCTGCAGGCACTGTGAGCGCCGGGGGTGACGCTGCGTCTGTTCCGGCTTTTTTGTTACCATCGGCTTCACTACGAGCGCCAAGCGCCATATTCAAGATGGAAACCGCCTGATGAGCCAACCCTTCGACGTCGCCGCCCTGGCCGCCACCTACGCCAGCAAGTCCCCTCAGGACATCCTCAAGCTCGCCTTCGAGCATTTCGGTGATGACCTGTGGATTTCCTTCAGCGGCGCCGAAGACGTGGTGCTGGTGGACATGGCCTGGAGGCTCAACAAGCAGGTCAAGGTGTTCAGCCTCGACACCGGTCGTCTGCACCCGGAAACCTATCGCTTCATCGAGCAGGTGCGCGAGCAGTACAACCTGCCCATCGAGCTGCTCAGCCCGGACCGTGACAAGCTCGATGCCTTCGTCAAGGACAAGGGCTTGTTCAGCTTCTACCGCGATGGCCATGGCGAATGCTGCGGCGTGCGCAAGATCGAACCACTGCGGCGCAAGCTGGCGACCGTCAGCGCCTGGGCCACCGGCCAGCGCCGCGACCAGAGCCCCGGCACCCGTAGCCAGGTGGCTGCACTGGAAATCGACACTGCGTTCTCCACCCTCGAGCGCCCGCTGTACAAGTTCAACCCGCTGGCGCAGATGACCAGCGAGGAAGTCTGGGGCTATATACGCATGATGGAGCTGCCCTACAACAGCCTGCACGAGCGCGGCTTCATCAGCATCGGCTGCGAACCCTGCACCCGCCCGGTCCTGCCCCGCCAGCACGAGCGCGAGGGTCGCTGGTGGTGGGAAGAATCGACGCAGAAAGAATGCGGCCTGCACGCTGGCAACCTCATCAGCAAGGCCTGACGGCAGCGGCTAGCTTTAAGCGGCAAGCGGCAAGTAAGAGCGGTCCGTGGTGGGGCGGCTGTTTCTTGTGGCTTGGCGCTTTGCTTTAGGCAAAGAAAAAGAGCAGACCGGCGCGGACTGCTCTTTCTTGTAGCTTGCAGCTCGTAGCTTATCGCTTGGCACTAGCCGCCGCGGCGGCTAGTGCACCGGCAATTCGACCCCTTCGAACAGTGCCTCGAGCTCTTGCTTGTTGTGGCACTGAATCGCCTTGGCCATGACTTCGCGGGTCAGGTGCGGGGCGAACTTTTCGATGAAGTCGCACATGAAGCCGCGCAGGAAGGTGCCGCGGCGGAAACCGATCTTGGTGATGCTCGGTTCGAACAACTCGCTGGCATCCAGGGCGATCAGGTCGGCATCGAGCTTGGCGTCGACCGCCATGCCGGCGACGATGCCCACACCCAGGCCCAGACGCACGTAGGTCTTGATCACGTCGGCGTCGGCTGCGGTGAACACCACTTTGGGCACCAGGCCGCGCTGGCTGAAGGCTTCGTCGAGCTTGGAGCGGCCGGTGAAGCCGAATACGTAAGTGACGATGGGGTATTCGGCCAGCGCTTCGAGGGTCAGTTTCGGCAACTTGGCCAGCGGGTGACCCTGGGGCACCACGACGCAGCGGTTCCACTTGTAGCACGGCATCATGATCAGGTCGTTGAACAGCTCCAGCGCTTCGGTGGCGATAGCGAAATCCACCGTGCCATCAGCGGCCATCTCGGCGATCTGCATCGGCGAGCCCTGATGCATGTGCAGGGCCACTTCCGGGTACTGCTTGATGAAGCTGCTGATCACCGGCGGCAGTGCATAGCGCGCCTGGGTGTGGGTGGTAGCGATGGACAGCGTGCCTTTCTTCTCGTTGGAGAATTCCTGGGCGATCTGCTTGATGCTCTCGACCTTGCGCAGGATCTCGCCAGCGGTATTGATGATGCGCTCACCGGCGGGGGTGACGCGGGTCAGGTGCTTGCCGCTGCGGGCGAACACTTCGACGCCCAGTTCATCTTCGAGCAGGCGAATCTGTTTGCTGATGCCGGGCTGCGAGGTGTACAGGCTCTGCGCCGTGGCGGATACGTTGAGGTCGTGGTGCGCTACCTCCCAGATGTAGCGCAGTTGTTGCAGCTTCATAGATATCCCTCGGATCAGCAAAAGGTCAGCAGGCGGCGACGGTTTATAACTATATTAGTGGTCAAAGAAATAAATCTAGAACTTTTTCTTCAATGGGCAGGGATTTTACAACAGCGCTGCTTCACACTTTCCGACGACCCAGGTGCTGCGATAGCGGCACCATGTACACCGGCACTTGGGCCAGCTGCAGCAGCCTGACCGCAGTGCGCCCGATCGGCACGTCTACCCCAGCGCCCTGGCTGTGGCTGCCGAAGATCAGCAGATCGGCGCCCAGCCGCTCGACCTGGTCGAGAATCACCTGCGCCGGATCGCCCTGGCGCACCCTGACCGCCTTGATGACCGCCAGATCAGCCGCCTCACCCAGCTCTTCGCGCAAATTGCCCAGTACCCGCTGCTCGATGCTCGCCAGCACGGCGTCCACGCCCTGACCGTGCAGGCGGTCGAGGGTCTGCTCGTCGAGGCAGCTCTGCAGCAGTGACTCGGCGAACTGGCCCATGGGCTCGACCGCATGAATGATGTACAGGTCGGCCTGGAAGGTGCGCGCCAGGGCCAGAGCATGCTGCATGACGAACGGCGCGTAGACGCCAAGGTCGCTGGCGTACAGCAGAGAACGAATCATGCGGCCTCCTCGACTGCCAGGACGGCAGAGCAAGGTTGAGCTTAGCAGCGCCTCCGGGCAACGACGCCGCGTCACTCGAGCGTGCGGTTGCGCCGGTCGATGAAGGCCAAGGCTTCATACAGCGCCTGCATGCGCGGCAGCACGCATCCGGCTGCCCGCGCCTGGGCCAGGGGCGCTGCGTAGATTGCCTGCAACTCCAGCGGGCGCTGCTGGACATGGTCGTGGTACATGCTCGGCCAGTAGTCGGGCATCTGCTCGGTGACCCGCAGCAGGTGCGCCGCATAGCCATCATCCAGCACCTGGCCACAGGCTCTGGCGCCCTCGACCACTTCAGCCATCAGCGCCTCGATCGAGGCGCGGCTGTCAGGGTCGCCCATCAAGGCACTGGTGCTGGCCCCGAGCAGCACCGAAAGACCGTTGTACGGCACGTTCCACACCAGTTTCTGCCAACGCGCCAGGGCCAGGTCGGGCATGGCCTGCGAGTCGATACCGGCGCGCTGGAACAACTCGGCGCCGGCCTCGACGATGGCCTGGCCGCCGTCAGCCGCAGGCCCGCTGTGATAACCCAGGTTGACCGCGCCGAGCGCCTGGTGGCGGATGTTGCCCGGGCCTTCCCGGTGCACGCAGATGAAACACAACCCGCCGAGCAGGTGCATGTCGTCGCGAAGTGCCGGGCGCAGTTGATCTTCCATGCCCAGGCCATTCTGCAGCAACAGCACCTTTGCCCCGGGTGCCGCCGCCTGCACCAGCAACGGCGCCAGCTCGGCGTTGCTGGTGGCCTTGGCGCCCACCAGCAGCCAATCGCAGGGCGGCAGGTCGGCGGCATTGGCATACGCCTGCACCGGCAGGCTCAGCACGCCGTGCACGCGACTGTCGACGGTCAACCCGCGCTCGGCCACTGCCGCGTACTCGCTGCGCAGCAAAAAATGCACATCGAAACCGGCCCGGGCCAGCATCAGGCCGTAGAAACCACCAATGGCGCCACTGCCAATGATGCCGATTCGGACGGGTTGGGTGCTCATGCAGCTCTCCAAATGCGCGTGGTCGAGCCGACGATCTTGGCACGAGCGCCGGGTGCATTTCGAGCCTGGGCCGATCGAGCCTGCGCGATGGGCGCCGGGAACCGGCAAAAACCCCACGCCGGCTGGGGTTTGCCCATTGTCGCCGCCCCCTTGAACGCGCTAAGGTTCTGCCCTCCCCGCTGCGAACAAACTGCTGCTGGGCCGCACGGGGATTGCTGGCGGCCGGCACCCGTGACCTGACGAGTAACACGATGGCTGATTTACCGATCGATGACCTTAACGTTGCCTCCAACGAGACTTTGATCACCCCTGATCAGCTCAAGAAGGAAATCCCCCTCAGCAGCAAGGCCCTGCACACCGTGACTACAGGTCGCGAAGTGGTGCGCAATATTCTCGATGGCAAGGACCACCGCCTGTTCGTGGTGGTCGGCCCCTGCTCGATCCACGACATCGACGCCGCCCATGCCTACGCCGAGCGCCTCAAGGTGCTGGCCGAGGAAGTGTCCGACACGCTGTATCTGGTCATGCGCGTGTATTTCGAAAAGCCGCGCACCACGGTCGGCTGGAAAGGCCTGATCAACGATCCGTACCTGGATGACTCGTTCAAGATTCAGGACGGTCTGCACATCGGCCGCAAGCTGCTGCTCGATCTGGCGGAAAAGGGTCTGCCCACCGCCACCGAAGCCCTCGACCCGATTTCCCCGCAGTACCTGCAAGACCTCATCAGCTGGTCAGCCATCGGCGCGCGTACCACCGAGTCGCAGACGCACCGGGAAATGGCTTCCGGGCTGTCGTCGGCGGTCGGCTTCAAGAACGGCACCGACGGCGGCCTGACCGTCGCCATCAATGCACTGCAGTCGGTGTCCAAGCCGCACCGCTTCCTCGGCATCAACCAGGAAGGCGGCGTGTCGATCGTCACCACCAAGGGCAACGCCTACGGTCACGTGGTATTGCGCGGTGGCAACGGCAAGCCCAACTATGATTCGGTCAGCGTTGCGCTGTGCGAGCAAGACCTGACCAAGGCCAAGATCAAGCCGAACATCATGGTCGACTGCAGCCACGCCAACTCCAACAAGGACCCTGCTTTGCAGCCGTTGGTCATGGACAACGTCGCCAACCAGATCCTGGAAGGCAACCAGTCGATCATCGGCCTGATGGTGGAGAGCCACCTGAACTGGGGTGCGCAGTCGATTCCGAAGAATCTTGCCGAACTGCAATACGGCGTGTCGGTCACTGACGCCTGCATCGACTGGGCCACCACTGAAACGGCCCTGCGCAGCATGCACGCCAAGCTCAAGGATGTTCTGCCCAAGCGCCAGCGCGGCTGAGGCCAACACCTGAACATGAAAACGCCGGGCATTGCCCGGCGTTTTCGTTGTGATCAGTTGGTCATCACGCCTGGTTGGAGTGGCGCTGCTGACGCTCCATGTAGCGCTCCACGTACGAACACGACGGAATGACCGTGTAGCCCATCTGCTCGGCATAGGCCAGCGCCCGCTCGGTCAGGGCCGCAGCGATGCCACGCCCGCGCAGGGCGTCAGGGACGAAGGTGCGATAGATGTCCAGCGTCTGCTTGCCCAGGTCCATGTAGGTCAGGTAAGCCCGATGACCGTCCACATGGGTCTCGAACTGATGACCAGTCTGGTCATGGCGGATGGTCAGCGCTTCGCTCATCACAACTCCTCGCAGGTCTTCTGGCAGACCCCAGCCTTATCGATGTAATCGTTGCAGCCCGACAGCTTCATGCGCGTTGGACAGTACCGCACGCAGTATCGTTCGGCGCTGGGTATCTGGCAACTAGTCTGCTGCCGGTCGACCCTGGCCTACTGCGTCAAGTGCGCATACAGTGCGCGCTGGGAAGTGCGTAGTGTGCGCCGGCAAGAGGGTTGTTCGCCATGACCACGCATGACCGAAAAGCTCACGCTTAGTTCCACAAAAGTTATCCGCCCGGGTGCATACGGCCTGCGCGAAGGATTGCCGATGACCGTCTGTTTACAGGGCCGAGGCGCTGTTGGCGACAAGATTTTTTTGCGCTTCTTGCTTTCAGTCAGTTTACTTACTACAAGTAATGGGTACTATGTACGCCGGCCAGTTTCTCACGTTCGAGAGATGGCTATTTAATAGATATAAAGTCCTTGAAGGGGAACACGATGAACAACGTTCTGAAATTCTCTGCTCTGGCTCTGGCCGCAGTTCTGGCTACCGGTTGCAGCAGCGTCTCCAAAGAAACCGAAGCTCGCCTGACTGCTACCGAAGACGCAGCAGCTCGCGCCCAAGCCCGTGCCGATGAAGCCTACCGCAAGGCCGACGACGCTCTGGCCGCAGCTCAGAAGGCTCAGCAGACCGCTGACGAAGCCAACGAGCGCGCTCTGCGTATGCTGGACAAAGCCAGCCGCAAGTAATAATCCTTCGGGGTTATGCCTAAGCCGATCCAGACTGGATCGGCTTTTTTGTGCCTGTCGATGATGCGCCAGGGCCGAAAAACGGTCGCTGGGGCCCGCCCTGCGGCCCCAGACCGTCCGGCACGCCGCTCAGATGAGCAGCCTCATTGCAGCTCGGGCGGCAACTCGGAGGCAACCGTGGCGCTGGCAGCACCCGGCACGGCGATTTCCACGGGCAGGCCATCTTCGGCCGCCACGACATCACGCACCATGTCCCAGTTGATGCGCACGTTGTTGGCCAGGTCTTCGCGCTTGAGCAAAGCGTTGATCACCGCGGTATGTTTGTCGACCACCGACGGATTGCCACTGTCGTCCAGCGGCGTATGCGCTTCGAGGTAGACCTTGCCGCCACTGACACCGAACTTGTAAGGCTCGTTGATGATGCGCACCGGCGTACCGACGGGGACCAGGGTGGAGAGTTCCAGCACGTTGTTGTTCAACATGCGGAAGCAACCATGACTGGTGCGCATGCCAATGCCGAACTTCTTGTTGGAACCATGGATGAGGTAACCGGGCACGCCGAGGGTGAACTTGAACGGCCCCAGCGGGTTGTCCGGGCCGGCAGGCACTACCGCCGGCAGGATATCGCCATCGGCGGCATGTTCGGCACGGATCGAGGCCGGCGGCGTCCAGGTCGGGTTGGGTGTCTTGGCGATGATCTTGGTGTTGGCAATGGGCGAGCCCCAGCCTTCGCGGCCGATACCCAGCGGGAAGGTGTACACAACGTCTTCGCCCTTGGGATAGTAGTACAGGCGATATTCAGCCAGGTTGATCACCACCCCCTCGCGCGGGCCCGGCGGCAGGATGTAGCGCGTCGGCAGCACGATTTCGGTGCCCGCCCCCGGCAACCAGGGATCGACGCCCGGGTTGGCGGCGATCATTTCCAGGTAGCCCAGGTCGTTGGCGGTGCCGATGTCGGCGAAGGTGTCTTCGTACTTGGCGGTGAGGGTACGGACCTGACCAACGACGTCCTCACCCTGAGGCGGCAATGGCAGCTGCAGCGCGGTGGCGGGGCCTGCGACCAGCAGGGCAGCCAGGCTCAGGCAGCGGGTGACGGCAGGCAAACGCGGCAACATCCGGTGAATCCTTAGCAATGGGTTCAAGACATTCAAGTGTACACGCGGCCCGCGACGAGCGGGAGGCGCAAGGCCTGCAGGCTGATCGCAGATGATGAAAGGCGCCTACAGCTGCGGCCAGACCGGCCGGGTGCCGCGCCGCTGCGCCTCGAGGATCGCCCGGCACAAAGCGCACAAGCGCTGGTCGCGGTAGATGCTGCGTGCCACGGTCGACCAGCGCGGCTGTGCAGGCAGCAGGCCACCACAGAGGGTGCGGTCGGCGGGCGCGCCGAGTTCCAGCTGGCGGGTGACGAGGTGAACGCGAACTTCCTGGCAGGCGAACAGATCGAGTTGTTCATCAGGCTCGATCAGTTGATAGGCGTACAGGGACCAGGCAGGGCGCGGCATCGGGGGCACTCGAAACGGGGGGCGCAACATTATCCGAAAGCGGCCCCCGATTAAAGCGTCAGAGCAGGGGTTTGAGCGTCGGCCAGGCATTTTCCAGAAGCTGCTTCTGGGCGCCTGAGCCGGGATGGATGCCGTCGGCCTGCATCAGCTCGGGCACCCCGCCGACGCCCTCGAGAAAGAACGGCACCAGCGCGACATCAGTCTGCTTCGCCACCTCGCTGTAGGTCTGGGCGAAGGCCGTGGTGTAACGCTCACCGTAGTTGGGCGGCAGACGCATACCCAGCAGCAGCACCTTGGCACCCGCAGCCTTGGACTGGTCAACCATCGCCGCAAGATTTTGTCGCAATTGCTTTGGGCTCTGCCCGCGCAGGCCATCGTTGCCGCCAAGCTCGAGCACCACGACCGCCGGCTTGTGCTCGGCCAGCAGCGCGGGAAGGCGCGCCTTGCCGCCTGCGCTGGTGTCCCCGCTGATCGACGCATTGACCACCTTGAGCGGATAACCGGAGCCCTTCAGGCGCTGTTCGAGCAGGCTGACCCAACCTTGGCGGGTATCCAGGCCAAAACCTGCGCTGATACTATCGCCGACGATCAGCAGTGTTCCCGCCATCGCGGTCTGGGCCAGGCAATACAGGGCCAGACCTGCACTCAATAACCACACTCGCATTGGATTCTCCATGGGCCCCAGCATTCTCGTTGCGCAGAACCTTAGCAAAGTGGTACCCAGCGCGGAAGGCGACCTGACCATTCTCCACCCCCTGTCGCTGACCCTCGCCGAAGGCGACAGCCTGGCCATCGTCGGCGCTTCGGGTTCGGGCAAGTCCACCCTGCTCGGCCTGCTCGCCGGGCTCGACCAGCCGAGTGCCGGCAGCGTCGCCCTGGCCGGGCACGATCTCGGCCCGCTCGATGAAGACCAGCGCGCGCAAGTGCGCGCCGAGCATGTCGGCTTCGTGTTCCAGTCGTTCCAGTTGCTCGACAGCCTCAATGCTCTGGAGAACGTCATGCTGCCCCTTGAACTGGATGGCCGCCGCGATGCCCGCGAGCAGGCCCGCAGCCTGCTCGAACGAGTTGGCCTCGGCCAGCGCCTGAGCCATACCCCGCGCCAGCTCTCCGGCGGCGAACAACAACGGGTGGCGATTGCCCGGGCCTTTGCCGCACAGCCCTCGGTGCTGTTCGCCGACGAACCCACCGGCAACCTCGACAGCCACACCGGCGCGCGCATCAGCGACCTGCTGTTCGAACTCAACCAGGAACGCGGCACCACTCTGGTGCTGGTGACCCATGACGAGCGCCTGGCCGCGCGCTGCCGGCGCTCGATCCGCCTGGAAGCCGGGCGCCTGGTCGCGCCCGTGGAGGCCTGATGACGCGTCTCGACTTTTTCGGGCTGTTGAGCCTGGCCGCTCGGCAACTGCGTCGCGATGCCCGCGCCAGCGAAGTCCGCGTGCTGTTCTTCGCTCTGCTGGTGGCGGTCGCCGCCAGCACCGCCATCGGCTTTTTCGGCGCCCGCCTGAACGGCGCGATGCAGCTGCGTGCCAGCGAATTCCTCGGCGCAGACCTGGTGCTGCAGGGCACCTCGCCGGCCCGCGCCGAACAACTGCAGCGAGGCGTCGATCTGGGCCTGGCGCCGGCCCACCTGGTTGAGTTCAGCAGCGTGGTGACCGCAGACGAGGGCATCCAGTTGTCCAGCGTCAAAGCGGTCGACGCTGCCTACCCGCTGCGCGGCGAGCTGCGCAGTGCCCCTGCGCCGTACGCACCGGAGACCGCCGGCGGCGGACCTGCCGTCGGCGAAGCCTGGGTCGAGTCACGCCTGCTGGCGGCGCTGAACCTGAACATCGGCGACAGCATCGATGTCGGCAAGAAAACCTTGCGCCTGACCCGCGTGCTGACCTACGAGCCCGACCGCGCCGGCAATTTCTACAGCCTCACCCCACGGGTGCTGATGAACCTTGCCGACCTCGACGCCACCGGGGTGATCCAGCCCGGCAGCCGGGTCAGTTACCGCGACCTGTGGCGCGGTGAAGCGCCAGCGTTGACGGCTTACCGCCAGGACATGGAGAAGAACCTCGGCGCTAACCAGCGCCTGCTCGATACCCGCGATGGCAACCGGCAGATTGGCGGTGCGCTGGGCAAGGCCGAGCGCTACCTGAACATGGCAAGCCTGGTGGCGGTGCTGCTGGCCGGCGTGGCAGTGGCGTTGTCGGCCAGCCGCTATGCCGCCCGCCGTCTCGACGCCAGCGCCCTGCTGCGCTGCCTTGGCTTGTCGCGGCGCCAGGCCCTGGGCCTGTACTGCCTGCAACTGGCCATGCTTGGTGTGCTCGCGGCGGTGACCGGCGCGCTGCTCGGCTGGCTGGCCCAGCTGGGCCTGTTCCGCCTGCTGCAAGGCCTGCTGCCCA
The DNA here is from genome assembly GCF_000425745.1 of Pseudomonas cremoricolorata DSM 17059 = NBRC 16634. Lineage (GTDB taxonomy): Bacteria > Pseudomonadota > Gammaproteobacteria > Pseudomonadales > Pseudomonadaceae > Aquipseudomonas > Aquipseudomonas cremoricolorata. The sequence goes on from NZ_AUEA01000006.1 coordinate 82,566, forward strand.
GCACCCTGCCGGCCGGTGGCATAGGCCCTGCCCTGGCAGGTATCGCCACCGGGCTGGTGGCCTTGGCCGGCTTTGCCCTGCCACCATTGGCCGCGCTGGGTCGGGTGCCGCCGCTGCGGGTGCTGCGCCGCGACCTGTTGCCGGTGCCACCGAGCAGTTGGCTGGTGTATGGCGCGGCGCTGCTGGCGCTGGGCCTGATCATGTGGCGACTGAGCCTCGATCTGCTGCTGACCTTCGCCCTGCTCGGCGGCGGTCTGATCGCCGCGCTGGTGCTCGGCGGCCTGCTGCTGCTCGGCTTGCGCAGCCTGCGCCGGCTACTGGCCGATGCGCCACTGACCTGGCGCCTTGGGCTCGGGCAGCTGCTGCGTCATCCGCTGGCCGCCGCCGGACAATCGCTGGCGTTCGGCCTGATTCTGTTGGCCATGGGTCTGGTGGCGTTGCTGCGGGTCGAACTGCTCGACACTTGGCAGGCGCAACTGCCCGCCGATGCGCCGAACCACTTCGCCTTGAACATCCTGCCCGACGAGCGCCAACCCTTTGCCGAGCAATTGCAAAGCCTCAATGCCCGGTCGGCACCGCTGTATCCGGTCATCCCCGGTCGCCTGGTGGCGATCAACGATGAAGCGGTGCAAGAGATCGTCAGCAAGGACTCGGCAGGCGAACGTGCGGTTCAGCGCGACCTGAGCCTTACTTGGGCCGCCGAGCTGCCTGAAGGCAACGCCCTGAGCGAGGGCACCTGGTGGAGCGCTGCGCCCACTGCGCAAGCGCTGCCGGGGGTGTCGGTGGAAGCGGAACTGGCCGCGAGCCTGGGGCTTCAACTGGGCGACCAGCTGACCTTCGACATCGCCGGCGAGCAGCACAAGGCTCAGGTCAGCAGCCTGCGCAGCGTGCACTGGGACAGCTTCCAACCCAATTTCTTCATGATCTTCCAGCCCGGCACGCTGCAAGGTCTGCCGACCACCTACCTGACCAGCTTCTACCTGGGCAGTGGTCACGAGCAAGACATCGTCGCCCTGGCACGGGCATTCCCGGCGGTGACCATTCTTCAGGTAGATGCCCTGCTCAGCCAGCTGCGCAGCATCCTCGCCCAGGTCACCCTGGCGGTGGAATACGTGCTGCTGTTCGTCCTTGCCGCGGGCCTGGCAGTGCTGTTCGCAGGCTTGCAGGCGACTCTGGATGAGCGCATCCACCAGGGCGCCCTGTTACGCGCACTCGGCGCACGCAGAGCGCTGCTGGTTCGCACCCGGCGTATCGAATTCGGCCTGCTGGGCGCGGCCAGCGGCGTCTTGGCGGCGCTGGGCTGCGAGCTGATCACCTGGGTGCTGTACCGCTACGCGTTCGACCTGAGCTGGAGCCCGCACCCTGCGTTGCTGCTGCTGCCGCTGGTGGGCGCGCTGCTGGTGGGCGGTGCCGGTGTACTGGGTACGCGGCGGGCGCTCAATGCCAGCCCGCTGCAGGTGCTGCGCGAGGGCTGATCAACCGCCCTCTGGCAAGTACCAGATGCGGTTCACGTACCACAACGCCTCGCCCGTAGGCGTTTGCACCACCACCTCGTCGTCCTGCTGTTTCTTCAGCAGGGCGCGAGCCATGGGCGAGTCGATCGAGATGTAGTCGTTGCGCCCGTAGATCTCGTCGTAGCCGACCACGCGCAAGGTCAGCACCTCGCCCTGCTCGCTCTCGATCTCGACCCAGGCACCGAAGAACACCCGGCCCTCCTGCTCGGGGGCGTAGGCGACGACCTTGACGTCCTCCAGGCGCTTGCGCAGGTAGCGCACGCGGCGGTCGATCTCACGCAGCAGCTTTTTGTTGTACTGGTAATCGGCGTTCTCGCTGCGATCCCCCAACGACGCCGCCCAGGCCACCTTCTGGGTGATCTCCGGACGGTACACGCGCCACAGGTGATCGAGTTCCTGCTTGAGCGCCTGATGGCCTTCGGTGGTGATGATGTTGGTGCTCAACGACAACTCCTGAAGAGGGCACGCCAGGCATCGCAACCTGCCGGCGCCCACGCCTGACGACAGCGCCGCATGTCAGCGCCGGGTAATGAGGCCCTGGCGGGCGATACGGGTCAGTTGCGCGATGACCTCGCCGGCAACCTCGGCGGCGGGCGACTGGATCACCGCCAGGTCGAAGCGGTCGCTGGCATAGCGTGCCAGGTCGCTGTCGCGGTCGGCGAACTGGATGAGAAAGGCGCGGGCATGCCCCTTGCGCCGGGACAGGCCTTCGAGGTGGCGCAACAAGGTGGGCTGGTGCTGACCGCCGAGCAGGATGCGCGGGGTGCGGGCAGCCTGGTGGGCCGTCAGCGGGCTCAGGCAGACACTGGTGCGTGGACAACTCATGGGGGTTTATTCTCCGCCTCGCGAATCCCGCTGGGCAGCGGTGGGAGGCGTCACCGAACCAGCGCTTTAGCGGTATTTCGTCGACCTCCACGGAGGCCGTCATGCGCCCCGCAAGTAGCTGTTTAAATCGGCGCAGTTGCCAATGCTAGGGGCTTGCGCGCCAAGATACAAGCCGCACGTTACAGCCCGTCAGCCGCACGGCAGAGCGCCGGCACCTCAGCGTTGGCGGGTGCGCTCCAGCGCCAGACGCTCGCGGTTGTAGGCCAGGTAGTACTTGTTGACGCTATTGACGAAGTTGACCGGCCCCATGCCCACCTGCTCCATCGCCACCCGCTCGGTCTGGAAGAACCACTGATTGCCGTTCAGACCCCGGCGCCGTGCTTCGGCGCGCATGGCCTGGACCCGTTCGGGGCCGAGGTTGTAGGCGGCCAGGGTAAAGGCCATGCGCTCACGGTCATTGAGCGCGGGGCTGGCGAAGAACTTGCGGCGAATCAGCGCCAGGTAGCGCGCCCCGGCCTGCACGTTGCCGTCGACCGTTGCAGTGTTGTTGACCCCTACCCGCTGCGCCGCCGACGGGGTGATCTGCATCAGGCCATGGGCCCCGCCGCCGCCCCGCGCCTGGGGATTGAGGGTCGACTCCTTGTAGGCCAGCGCCGCCAGATTCAGCCAGTCGATCGATTGCGCCTCGCCGTGGCGCTGCAACACGCTGCGCACCGCCTCCAGGCGCTGGCGCTCCTTGCGCGCCAGAGGATTGTGCACCCGGTACTGACGGCGATAGATGCGTTCGAAGGCGGCATTCTGGTTCTCGGGCGCGCGGTAGGTGGCCAGGAAACGGTTGAGGGTTTCCAGCAGCACCGGAGCGTCGCGGCGCACGTACCAGCGCACGGCCTGGGGTTCGCCAAGCTTGACCCGGGTGTCCAGGCGCAGCTTGGGCATGACCCGCTGCCAGCGTTCGGCAATCGGCCGCTCGACCACCGTCAGCGGGTAGATGCCGGCCTGGACCATCTCCAGAACGTCTTCCACAGCCAAGGTCGGGTCGACCCATTCGATCTTGATCGGCGCGCGCTTGCGCAGCGCCAACTGGCGGTTCACCGCCTCGATTGCAGCGCCCGCGGCACTGGCGCTGATCAGCGCGACGGTGCGCCCGGACAACTGCTCGGCACGCGCCACGCTGCGCCCGCCCTTGCGCCCGACCAGCACCAGCGACACACGATCGACCACCGGGTTGCTGACCGCCAGTTGATGCACCAGCGCCGGGTCGAACAGCTCACCGGGCGCGGCGATGTCACCCTCGCCGCGCAACAAGGCGCCGGGCAACTGACCCTTGGCCTTGGGCACCAGCTTGACCTGCAAACGGTGGTTTTCGCCCAGACGGGCGTTGAGGTAATGCTCGAGTGCCCGGACCCGGTGGTACTCGATACCCACCGGCTCGCCCTTGACCTCGCCGGAACTGTTGCGGCTCTGATTGACCAGAACCCGCAGCACCTTGGCCGAGCTGATCTGCGGCAGATCACGCGGTTGACCGTGGCTCACGGTCTGCTCGGGACCGGCCAGCCGCGCGCTGGCAGGGCCTGCGCTCAGCAGCCCGATTAACAGGGAAAGGGTCAGCAGAATGCGTGCTGTCACATGGCATGTCCCGGTGGAAGTGAGCGTTATCAACGCAAGCGAAGGTGACAACTGACATCAAAAGACACTGGCAAGCCGTTGAGGTTCGACGATTATTTGTTCCGCCGCCCGCTTTGTTATGCTGGCCTGCCCGGGGCACGAGGTAGCAACCATGCAACTGATCGATATTGGCGTCAACCTGACCAACAGCAGTTTCCACGACCGCCAGTCGGAGGTTATCGAGCGCGCCCGCGAAGCAGGCGTGGTGCAAATGCTCTTGACCGGTACCAGCCTTGAAGTCAGCGAGCAGGCTCTGGAGCTGTGCCACAGCCTCGATGACAGTGGACAGGCGCTGTTCGCCACCGCCGGCGTGCACCCCCACGAGGCCAGCAGCTGGAATGCCGACAGCGAACGGCAACTGCGCCAACTGCTGGCCCAGCCACGGGTACGCGCGGTGGGCGAATGTGGACTGGATTTCAATCGTGACTTCTCGCCACGGCCCTTGCAGGAAAAAGCCTTCGAAGCCCAATTGGCGCTGGCGGCAGCGCTGCAACTGCCAGTATTCGTGCATGAGCGCGACGCCAGTGAGCGCCTGCTGGCGGTGCTCAAGGATTTCCGTGATCAGTTGCCCGGCGTCGTGGTGCATTGCTTTACCGGCGAACGCGAGGCGCTGTTCGCCTACCTCGACCTCGACCTGCACATCGGCATTACCGGCTGGATCTGCGATGAACGCCGCGGCACGCATCTGCATGGGCTGGTCGGCAACATTCCCGAAGGCCGCCTGATGCTGGAGAGCGATGCGCCGTATCTGCTGCCGCGCACGCTCAGACCCAAGCCCAAGAGTGGACGCAACGAACCGGCGTTTCTGCCCGCCGTGCTGCAGGAAGTCGCTCGTCACCGAGGAGAATCCGTGCAGCATACCGCCGCCCATACCAGCGCCTGCGCCCGGGCATTCTTCGCCTTGCCCGAGATTTCTTGACGAGCGTCAACGACAGCTCTCTACGCTGGCGGCACAATGATGGCACCTTGCCAATGCTGTTTCCGCCAACTCAGAGAAAACCTGCCATGGGTGCCTGGCTTAGCAACGTTTCACTCAAATACAAGTTCTGGGCCGTCAATGCGGTGGCCTTCTTCACCACACTGCTGCTGGTGCTCTACGCCGTGCACCTGGAACAGGATGCGCGCATCCAGAGCGCCCGGGCGCACGCGCAAGCCGAAGCGCAACTGCTCGGCGCATGGCCGGCCGAGCAAGCCTTGCCTGCTCAGCCGCGGCTGATCAGTTGGCGTGTGGGCCAATCCCCGAGCGTTGCAGGCGCAGCGCTGTCCCTCCCAAGCGACGCCCAGGGCTGGATCGATCTCGCAGACGGCCCGCTGCTGGATGACCAGCGCGTGCGCGGTGCCCAGGTGTTCGCACGCGGTGATACGCGCATCGGCGTGCTCGCCACTGCGCCCAGCTTCACCCAGGTGTTCTTCGACCGCTTCGGCAACTACGCCCTGTGCGTGCTGCTGCTGATGCTGCTCATGCTCGGCGCCTCGCAGTTGCTGATCCGCTTCTTGCTGCGTCAGCTCAATACCCTCAGGAGCGTCATGCTTCATGTCGAGAAGACCGGCGACTTGTCTGCCCGCGTGCCGCTGACCGGCGGCGATGAAGTCGGGCAGATGGCCGTGGCCTTCAATGCCATGCAATCGACCTATCACCGCGTGGTCGGCACCGTGGCGCAGTCGGCGGCCCAGCTCGATGCCGGTGCCGCGCAGCTGGCCGCAAGCATGAGCGACGTGCGCCAAGGCATGCTGGGCCAGCAGAGCGAGACCGACCAGGCGGCGACGGCGATCAATCAGATGACCGCCACGGTCCACCACATCGCCCAGCACGCAGGCGCCACCCGCGACCTGTCGCAGACCGCCGATGCGTTGGCCGGCAGCGGTCAGCAGGTGGTCGGCAGGGTTCAGGCTTCGATTGCCGGACTCTCGAGTGGCGTGCAGCAGACCGCCGAGATGATTCGCCAACTGGCCGACGACAGCCAGAAGATCACCGGCGTGGTGGGAGTGATTCACAGCATCGCCGAACAAACCAACCTGCTGGCGCTCAATGCCGCGATCGAAGCGGCCCGCGCCGGTGACCTGGGCCGCGGCTTTGCCGTGGTGGCCGATGAGGTGCGCAACCTGGCCAAGCGCGTGCAAAGCTCCACCGATGAAATCACCGGGATGATTTCGACCCTGCACAGCGGCACCCGCGATGCTGTCGACTTCATGCATGAAAGCTCATTGAAAGCAGATGATTGCGTGCGCCAGGCCCAGGAAGCCGGGGCCGCGCTGGCCGAGATCACCAGCGCCGTGGCGCAGATGCGCGAGAGCAATACGCAAATCGCCGTAGCCGCCGAGCAGCAAAGCCAGGTCGCCGAGGAAATGAACCGCGCCATCGTCAGCATTCGCGATGTCACCGAAGACACCGTGCAGCAAACCGTCGGCTCCGCCACCACCAGCCGCGAGCTGGCGACCCTGGCCGGCGAGCTGAACCGAGCCATCGGCCAGTTGGCGCTATAACCCTTATAGCCAGGCTCGATTGGCTGGCATCGCTGATGGGCACTAGGCTCATGCAATCACCGCGAGGAAGATTCCATGAGCAAACGTCTGCATCACCTGCTTGCCAATCACTGGCGCATCCAGCCCCTGAGCCTGCATCCAAGCAGTGCGCAAGTCATGCAACTGCTTGCCCTGGCGCTGATCGTGCCCGGCGCGCTGCTGGTGGTCAGTGGCCTGGCCGCACTGGATATCGCGCAACTGGCAGTTGGTGTCATCGCCATCGCCGCGGGCTGGCAGATGCGCCCTCGCCCTGCCCACTCAAGCCACTGAATACCCCTTGATCAGCGCCGCGACAGCGCGGCGTCGAGGCGCTTGAGGGTGCGGTCCGATTTGCCCTCGAACCCTTTCATTTCCTCGTGCCACTGCTCGACGCACGACGCCAGATCAGCCTGCTCATCGGCCAACAGCAGCCATTGCAAACGGTCGTGCCAGTCGCCCAGATCGCTCTGCGCACGCTTGAGCACGTTGCGCAGTTTCTTGCCGGCGTGATCGAGCTGCGGGTAAGCCTCATCGCCGTAGCGCACGCGCTTGATCAGCAGGCGCAGGCGATGGCGATCATGTGCAGGATCGGCCAGGGCCTTTTCCAGCTTGCGCCACTGCTTGCCCAGACGCTTGTCGACATCGGCCTTCAGGGTATCGAGCGACCCTTCGCGTTCGGCTGCGCGCAGAAATGACGGGAACGCGTCGAGAATGGCCAGCAGGCGCGAGAGCTCGGCGCTGGCAGCGACGCTGTGAAAATCATAGGTGCGCTGGCGCATGCGCTGCTGGCCCGCCGCCTGTTGCCCGCGTTCGAGCAGGTGCGCCGCCAGCACCTCGCGGTCGCGCAGTGGCGTGGTCAGGCTGCCCAGGGCGCGGGCTGCCTGCTCCAGCGGCTCGACGCCTGGCACACCGCGCAGCGGCCGCACCAGGCTGCGCAGGCGCCGGGTGCTGGTGCGCAGGTCGTGCAGCGCCTCGCTGTCGGTGTCAGCCGCCAGGCGTTCGCGGCACGCCAGCAGGCGCACCTGAAGTCCAAGCACCTGGGCGACGATGTGATCAACCATGGCAGACATGCAAAGCTCCTCGATCAACGACCGGCGCGCGATTCACGAATGTAGAAGCGTGCCTTTTCGGCTTTCTTGGTGCAGCCCTCGAACCCTTCGAACTGCTGCTGGGTCTTGGCTCCGGTCAGCAGCGACAGGGCTTTGGAATAGCTGACGGTGCCGGCAAAACCCTCGGCCTTGGCAAGGTCCAGCTCCTTCCAGGCTGCATTGAGCTGAGCGCCGCAGCTTTCGCGGTAGGCCGTCTTGCCGGCACAGCCAGACAGCGCCAGAACGATCATGGGCAGGCAAATCCAGGCTTTCATGTTGGGAACCTCTAAAGGTGGACACTCGGTGCCTGTGAGACTCTCGAAACGGAGTAAAAGTGCCCAGGCACGCCGCCTGCCACCGCGCCGATTGAATCGCGCTGGCCAGTGGTTCATTGTGGCGCGGGTGCAGACTAGGCGGAGACCTTCATGAGTAAGCGGGTGGCATTGGTTCTGGGCTCGGGTGGCGCGCGCGGCTACGCGCATATCGGCGTCATCGAGGAGCTTGAACGACGCGGTTATGACATCGCCTGCATCGCAGGCTGTTCGATGGGCGCCGTGATCGGCGGTATCTACGCGGCGGGCAAACTGCCCGAATACCGCCGCTGGATCGAAAGCCTGGACTACCTCGATGTGCTGCGTCTGGTCGATGTCAGCTTCCGCCTTGGGGCGATCCGCGGCGACAAGGTGTTCGGGCAAATCCGCAAGATCGTCGGTGAAATCAACATCGAGCAATTGCGCATTCCCTACACCGCCATCGCTGCCGACCTGACCCACCAACAGGAAATCTGGTTTCAGGAGGGGTGCCTGCACCAGGCGATGCGCGCCTCCGCCGCGATCCCCAGCCTGTTCACCCCGGTCCAGCAAGGCAATCGCGTGCTGGTCGACGGCGGCATCCTCAATCCGCTGCCGATCGTTCCGGTGGTCTCCAGCCACTGCGACCTGATCGTTGCGGTCAACCTCAACGCCACCAATCACAACCATTACCAACTGCCGGTGATCGAGCGCCCTGCCGCGTTCAAGATGCGCTTCGATGCGCTGATCAACTCGCTGGGCTCGCACCTGCCTTTTCGCCGCAAACCGGCCGAGCGGCTCATGCGCATCGACCGAGAGATCAGTGCAGGCCAGCCGCCGCAGACCAACCCATGGCTCAACGATGGGGCGGACCCGGAAAGCCAGCAGCCGGCCGCCGCCCCCGAAACCGACGCTGCACCGAAGTCTGCCACCGGCTCGTTCATCATCGACAACGTCGGCCCGGCTTCGCTGCTGGATTTGATCAACCAGAGCTTCGAGGTCATGCAGACCTCGTTGGCGCAGTACAAGATCGCCGGCTATCCGCCGGATGTACTGATCAACGTGCCCAAGCGGGTATGCCGGTTCTTCGAGTTCTACAAAGCGCCCGAGCTGATTGCCCTGGGCCGGGAAATCGCTCGCGACACACTGGACACCTACGAGCGCCAACAGCGCTGAAAACACAAACGAAACAGGCCGCAAAAGCGGCCTGTTTCATTCAGCGGGAAACTCAATAGCGCGTGATATCGGCCTTGGCTTCAAGCTGCTTGCGGAACGCTGCGAAGTCCTGCTGACCTTCACGCGAGGCGAGGTAGCGGGAAATCTGCTGCTTTTCCTGGTCGGTGGCTGCGGCACCTTCGTTGACACCCTTGAGCTTGAGCACCACCAGGCTGCCATCGTTGAGCACAGCGCTGCCATACACCGGTTTGTTGGCCGCTGCCGGCTTGGCCATGCGGAACACCGCTTGCAGCTCGACCGGGTCTATACCGTCCTGACCGCGACTCACCGCTTCCTGCACCTTCCAGGTCTGACCATCATGGGCAGCATCGGCGTTGATGGAGCCATCTTCCAGACCGGCAACCAGCTTGTCAGCCTTGGCCTTCAGCTCAGCCGTGGCCTTGTCCTTGGCCAGTTGCTGACGAATGCTCTGGGCAACGGCGTCGAGCGGCAACTGAGTCGGACGGCGGTGCTCCTTGACGCGCAGCACCACGATGGTTTCCGGATCGAGTTCGAGTGCGCTGCTATTGGCGCCCTCATCCAACACTTCTTCGCTGAAGGCCGCCTGGACCACGGCGCGATTGGCAGTGATGCCCTCGCCGCCTTCACGACCGAACGGTGCCGAGGTCTGCACCTTCAAGCCCAGGTCCTGAGCCGGCTGAGCCAGATCGGAGGCTTCGAACGCGGAGTCTTCAAGTTGCTTGGTGACTTCGACGAAGCGCTGCTCGACCTGCTGGGTTTTCAGCTCGCGAGACAGTTTGTCCTTCAGGCTGGCAAAGCTTGGGACCTCGGGCGCTTCCACACCCAGCAGCTTGATCAGGTGATAGCCGAATTCGGTATGCACCGGGGCCGACACCTGGTCCTGGTTGAGCTTGTACAGCGCATCTTCGAAGCTTGGGTCGTATACACCCGGACCTGCGAAGCCCAGATCACCGCCACTGGCCGCAGAACCTGGGTCCTGGGAGAACTCCTTGGCGAGCGTGGCGAAATCTTCGCCCTTGCTCAGGCGCTGCTGGATTTCCTCGATGCGCGCCTTGGCCTGGGCATCGGTGGTCTTGTCATTGACTTCGATGAGGATGTGCGCAGCGTGACGCTGCTCGGCGAGGTTGGCGGTTTCCTTCTCGTACAGGGCTTGCAGCGCTTCATCGCTGACCTTGACCTGATCGAAGAACGCCGACTTCTTCAGCTCGATGTAGTCGATGACCGCTTGATCAGGGGTCATGAACTCCTTGGCATGTTGCTCGTAATGCGCCTTGACCTCGTCATCGCTGACCTGCACAGCGCCCGGGTTGGCCTTGAAGGTCAACGCGGCGAAGTCACGGGTCTGCTTCTCGAGCCGGGCAAACGCCTCGACCTGCTTGTCGGTAACGAAGCTGCTGCCGGCAATACCAGTACGCAGCTGGCCGATGAGCATTTCCTCACCGAGCATGTCGCGGAACTGCATACGGCCGTAGCCCAGCTGGCGAATGACCTGATCGAAGCGCTCGGCGCTGAATTTGCCGTCAACCTGGAATTCAGGTGTTTGCAGGATGACCTGGTCCAAGGCTGCCTCGGAGAAGGCGAACTTGGCATCCTTGGCACCGTGCAGCAGCAACTTGCGCTCGATCAGCCCTTTCAAGGCTTCCTCACGCAGCATCTTGTCATCCAGCCGGGCCGGATCGAAGTCCTTGCCCAGTTGCTGCATGAGTTGCCGGCGCTGCATGTCGACAGCCTGGCTCAGCTCGTTCTGGCTGATGGTTTCACCGTTGACCTTGGCCGCATCCTGGCTGTGGCTGGCGGCCTGAAAAATGGCTTCGAAGCCGGTCAAAGCCATCAGCACTACGATGAGGCCGATGATGGTCTTGGCAATCCAACCCTGTGAATTGTCCCTGATATTCTGCAGCATGCGTCCCCCAGAAACGGTTGTACCACTGCGTAAACAACCGCGGAGCGTGGGTAGAGTCCTGATATGAAGAAAGGCGCATCCAGTGGATGCGCCTTCTCGAAGCGGGCGTGCCCGGCGGGGATGGAGTGTCCCGCCATCACGCGGTCGGCCCGGGCATTGCCAGGGCCGGCTGAAAAAGACGCCTTAGTTGACGGCTTCTTTCAGGCCTTTGCCAGGCTTGAAGCCAGGCACTTTTGCAGCGGCGATGGTGATCGATTTGCCCGTCTGTGGGTTACGGCCGGTGCGCTCGGCGCGGTCCTTGACGTGGAAAGAGCCGAAGCCTACCAATACAACTTCCTCGCCCTTCTGCATGGCACCGGTGATGGACTCGATTACAGCATCCAGGGCCTTACCGGCAGTGGCTTTGGAAATGTCAGCAGAAGCGGCAATAGCGTCAATCAGTTCCGACTTGTTCACTCTAAGTCCCCTTGTTTCTCTGTTTGAGTTTAATTCTGAATGCGTGATGAAGATGTACGAATAAGTGCCTGGGGTTCCGGTTTGACGCGGGCGGGCATCGTGTAACAAGCCACCAAAAAACTGTCAAGCCAGGTAACCCAGACAACTCTCTACTAATGCGTGCTGATTCTGTCCTTGGCATCGCTGTCGCGCTTTTCTTCTTTGGCGACAATCTCCGGAGCCACGTCTGGCAAGGGCTCGGGGGCGTATTGCAGCGCAATTTGGAGGACTTCGTCAATCCATTTGACCGGTTTGATCTGCAGATCCTGTTTGATATTTTCAGGAATGTCCTTCAAATCCCGAACATTTTCCTCCGGGATGATCACCGTCTTGATTCCGCCACGGTGCGCGGCCAGCAGTTTTTCCTTCAGGCCACCGATGGCCAACACCTGTCCGCGCAGAGTGATTTCACCGGTCATGGCGACGTCGGCACGCACCGGAATCTGGGTCAGCGCCGAGACCAAGGCGGTGCACATACCGACACCAGCGCTAGGGCCATCCTTCGGCGTGGCGCCTTCAGGCATGTGGATGTGCACGTCGTGCTTCTCGTGGAAATCAGCCGCGATACCGAGGCTGCGAGCGCGGCTGCGCACGACTGTTTGCGCCGCAGTGATGGACTCGACCATGACATCGCCCAGCGAACCGGTCTTGATCAGCTGGCCTTTGCCCGGGATCACCACAGACTCGATGGTCAGCAGCTCACCGCCCACCTGGGTCCAGGCAAGTCCGGTCACCTGACCGATCTGATCCTGCTGTTCGGCCAGGCCGTAACGGAACTTGCGAACGCCCAGCAGATGCTCCAGCTGCTCGCCAGTGACCTTGACGTGGAACTGCTTCTGAGCGCTGTGCTCCTTGACCACTTTGCGGCAAACCTTGGCAATCTGCCGCTCCAGACCCCGCACCCCTGCTTCACGGGTGTAGTAGCGGATGATGTCGCGGATGGCACTGACGTCGATCTCGACCTCGGTCTTTTTCAGACCGTTGGCCTTGATCTGCTTGGGCGTCAGGTACTTGACGGCAATGTTGATCTTCTCGTCTTCGGTGTAGCCCGGCAGACGGATGATTTCCATCCGGTCAAGCAGCGCCGGCGGGATGTTCATCGAGTTCGAGGTGCACAGGAACATCACGTCGGAGAGGTCGTAGTCGACTTCCAGGTAATGGTCGTTGAAGTTGTGGTTCTGCTCGGGATCGAGCACTTCCAGCAGCGCCGACGCAGGGTCGCCGCGCATGTCGCTGCCCATCTTGTCGATTTCATCGAGCAGGAACAGCGGGTTGCGCACGCCGACCTTGGTCATCTTCTGGATCAGGCGACCGGGCATCGAGCCAATGTAGGTGCGACGGTGGCCACGGATCTCGGCCTCGTCGCGTACGCCACCCAACGCCATGCGCACGAACTTGCGATTGGTCGCGGTGGCGATGGATTCTGCCAGCGAGGTCTTGCCCACACCGGGGGGCCCCACCAGGCACAGCACGGGGCCGCGAATCTTCTTCACCCGCTTCTGCACCGCGAGGTATTCGAGAATCCGCTCTTTGACTTCTTCCAGGCCATAGTGGTCGGCATCGAGGATTTCCTCGGCCTTGTTCAGGTCCAGACGGACTTTGCTCTGCGCCTTCCACGGTACCTGCACCAGCCAATCGAGGTAGGAACGCACGACAGTGGCTTCGGCAGACATCGGCGACATCTGCTTGAGCTTGTTCAGCTCGGCCTGAGCTTTGGTCAGCGCATCCTTGGGCAAACCTGCCGCTTCGATGCGTTTTTTCAGCTCTTCGATTTCATTGTGGCCTTCGTCGCCGTCGCCCAGTTCTTTCTGAATGGCCTTCATCTGCTCATTCAGGTAGTACTCGCGCTGACTGCGCTCCATCTGTTTCTTCACGCGGCCGCGGATGCGTTTTTCCACCTGCAGCAGGTCGATTTCACCATCGAGCAACGCCAAAACATGTTCGACGCGGGCCGACAGGTCGATGATCTCGAGGATTTCCTGCTTTTGCTCGATCTTCAAGGCCATGTGCGCGGCCATGGTATCGACCAGGCGCCCCGGCTCATCGATGCTGTTCAGCGACGAGAGCACTTCGGAGGGCACTTTCTTGCCCAATTGCACGTACTGCTCGAACTGCGACAGCAAGGTGCGAACGAACACCTCCGACTCACGCTCGGCGGTATCGACCTCGTCGATCAGCGTCACTTGCGCGCGGATGTGTCCTTCAACTTCATTGAACTGCTCGACTGCCCCGCGCTGCTCGCCCTCGACCAGCACCTTGACCGTGCCATCGGGCAATTTCAGCAGTTGCAGTACGGTTGCGACGGTGCCGACCTGGTAGAGCGCGTCTTCGCCAGGATCATCATCGGCAGGATTTTTCTGGGCCAGCAGGAGGATCTGCTTTTCGCCCGTCATCGCAGCTTCGAGGGCTTCGATGGACTTTTCACGCCCCACAAACAGCGGGATGACCATGTGCGGGTATACGACGACATCGCGCAATGGCAAAAGAGGCAAGTCGAGGGTGGTCTTCATGATTTCGCCTCTACAGCGGCCCAGGGGCCGGAAACCGGTGGAAATATTGCTTGGGGGTTAATGTGGGGGTAGGTCTGCAAAATTACAAGCGCTTAAGCCAGTAAAAGCAGAAAGGGGCCCGTAGGCCCCTTTCGGTGTCGCTTGCGCGTGACTGCCGGACTCAGACGTCCGGAGCAGCCTTGGCTTGCGGCTCGCTGTTCTCGTAAATCAACAGCGGCTGCGAGCTGCCTTCGATGACGCTCTCGTCGATCACCACTTTGCTGACTTCCTTCTGCGAAGGGATGTCGTACATGGTGTCGAGCAAGATGCCTTCAAGGATCGAGCGCAGGCCACGGGCGCCGGTCTTGCGCTCCAGGGCCTTGCGTGCGACGGCCTTGAGCGCATCGCTGCGGAACTCGAGGTCAACGCCTTCCATCTCGAACAGCTTGCCGTACTGCTTGGTCAGCGCGTTCTTCGGCTCGGTGAGAATCTGCACCAGGGCAGCCTCGTCAAGCTCGTCGAGGGTCGCCAGCACCGGCAGACGCCCGACGAATTCAGGAATCAGGCCGAACTTGACCAGATCGTCCGGCTCGACTTCGCGCAGCGATTCGCCGACCTTCTTGCCCTCTTCCTTGCTGCGCACTTGCGCACCAAAGCCGATACCGCCCTTGGCAGAGCGGTTCTGGATGACTTTCTCGAGACCCGAGAAGGCGCCGCCACAGATGAACAGGATGTTGCGCGTATCGACCTGCAGGAACTCCTGCTGCGGATGCTTGCGACCGCCTTGCGGCGGAACCGAAGCGACCGTGCCTTCGATCAGCTTGAGCAGCGCCTGCTGCACGCCCTCGCCCGACACATCACGGGTGATGGAAGGGTTGTCGGACTTGCGCGAAATCTTGTCGATTTCATCGATGTAGACGATGCCCATCTGGGCTTTCTCGACATCGTAATCGCACTTTTGCAGCAGCTTCTGGATGATGTTCTCGACGTCTTCGCCTACGTAGCCCGCTTCGGTCAACGTAGTGGCGTCTGCGATAGTGAACGGAACGTTCAACAGTCGCGCAAGGGTTTCGGCCAGCAAGGTCTTGCCCGAGCCGGTAGGCCCGATCAGCAGGATGTTGCTCTTGCCAAGCTCGACTTCTTCGCCCTTCTTGTCACGCTGATTGAGGCGCTTGTAGTGGTTGTAGACCGCTACGGCAAGCACCTTTTTCGCGCGCTCCTGACCAATCACGTACTGATCAAGGATGCCGCTGATTTCTTTAGGCGAAGGCAATTTGTGCGCGCTGCTCTCGGCCTGGGCTTCCTGCACCTCCTCGCGGATGATGTCGTTGCACAGGTCGACGCACTCGTCGCAGATAAATACCGAGGGTCCAGCAATCAATTTGCGCACTTCATGCTGGCTTTTGCCGCAGAAGGAGCAATAGAGCAATTTGCCGCTGTCCTCGCCGTTACGGGTGTCAGTCATTCGATCGATCCAATCCGGGTAGGCTTGCAACACAAGATGAAGGCAACTGCGGGCTTTTTCAAGTCCGCAGGCCGGGGCATCGCGCACCGGCCTGCGTGGTGTGCCAGCGTCAGGACGCCAGTTGCCGCTTGTCGTAGACCGAGTCGACCAGGCCGTACTCGGCCGCACGCGAGGCGCTCATGAAGTTGTCGCGCTCGGTGTCACGCTTGATGGTTTCCAGGTCTTGCCCGGTGTGATAGGCCAGCAGCTCGTTCAGGCGCGCCTTGATGCTGAGGATCTCTTGCGCGTGAATTTCGATGTCGGTGGCCTGACCCTGGAAGCCGCCCAGCGGCTGGTGAATCATCACCCGCGAGTTCGGCAGGCAGTGACGCTTGCCCTTGGCACCGGCCGCCAGCAGGAACGCGCCCATGCTGCACGCCTGACCGATACAGATGGTCGAGACGTCTGGCTTGATGAACTGCATGGTGTCGTAGATCGACATGCCCGCAGTCACCGAACCACCCGGCGAGTTGATGTAGAGATGGATGTCTTTGTCGGGGTTTTCCGCCTCGAGGAACAGCATCTGCGCCACGACCAGGTTGGCCATGTAATCCTCGACGGGACCGACCAGGAAAATCACGCGTTCCTTGAGAAGACGCGAGTAGATGTCGTAGGCACGTTCGCCACGGGCGGACTGCTCGACTACCATCGGGACCAGACCGCCTGCGGCCTGAATGTCAGAGCTCTGCTGCATATAAGAATTGCGGGACATGTCCTGCACTCACTCCCAAATAGTCATGGCTTGAATACACACAAGCCAGCGCGAAGGCTGGCTTGTGTGGGCTTCCTACGATTAAAGCAGTGTTACTCAGCGGCAGGAGCCTGTGCTGGTTTTACCGCATCTTCGTACGAGACCGACTTGTCGGTCACAGTCGCTTTCTGCAGAACAGTATCTACAACTTGTTCTTCCAGCACAACCGAACGAACCTCGTTCATTTGCTGGTCGTTCTTGTAGTACCAGGCGATGACTTGCTCAGGTTCCTGGTAGGCCGACGCCATTTCTTCAATGACTTCACGCACTTTAGCGTCTTCTGGCTTGAGGTCGAACTGCTTGACCACTTCAGCGACGATCAGGCCCAGTACGACGCGGCGCTTGGCCTGCTCTTCGAACAGTTCGGCCGGCAGTTGATCAGGCTTGATGTTGCCACCGAACTGCTGAACGGCCTGCACGCGCAGACGGTCGACTTCGTTCTGCAGCAGCGCCTTGGGCACTTCGACCGGGTTGGCGGCCAGCAGACCGTCCATGACCTGGGTCTTGACCTTGGCCTTGATGGCCTGGCGCAGTTCACGCTCCATGTTCTTGCGAACTTCGGTACGGAAACCTTCCAGCGACGATTCCTTGATGCCGAACTGGGCGAAGAAGGCTTCGTTCAGCTCAGGCAGCTCGGGCGCGGCCACGGCATTGACGGTGATGGTGAACTCGGCGGCCTTGCCGGCCAGCTCGAGGTTCTGGTAGTCCTCGGGGAAGGTGACGTTGACGACACGCTCTTCACCCGCCTTGGCGCCTACCAGGCCATCTTCGAAGCCAGGGATCATGCGGCCGGAGCCCAGCACCAGCTGAGTGCCTTTGGCCGAGCCGCCCTGGAACACTTCGCCGTCGACCTTGCCGACGAAATCGATGGTCACCTGGTCGTCGTTCTGCGCTGCGCGCTCGACAGCCTCGAAACGGACGTTCTGCTTGCGCAGCACTTCCAGCATGTTGTCGAGGTCCGACTCGGCCACTTCGGCGCTCAGGCGCTCGACGTTGATCGACTCGAGGCCGGCAACGGTGAACTCGGGGAACACTTCGAAGACTGCGACGAACTCGAGGTCGCCGCCTTTTTCGAACGACTTGGGCTCGACCGACGGCGCGCCTGCCGGGTTCAGCTTCTGCTCGACCACAGCTTCATAGAAGGACGACTGCACCAGGTCACCGAAGGCTTCCTGGCGAGCGGCTTCTTCATAGCGCTGACGGATGACGCTCATGGGCACCTTGCCTGGACGGAAGCCCGGGACCTTGGCACGACGGGCAGTCTGTTGCAGACGCTTGTTGACTTCGCTCTCGACGCGCTCGGCCGGAACGGCGATGGTCATGCGGCGCTCGAGAGCAGAAGTGTTTTCAACAGAAACTTGCATGGATATTCCTCGTTGCACAGACGTTAGCCGGCGATAGCCCGACTCCAGAATCAAGGGCGAACATTCTAGTGATTCATCCACCAGAAGTCACCCCACCCCGTCGACGGAACGCCACGCCGGACGATTACCTTCAAAGCCCCGGCGACAGCACGCCGAGCCCAGATATCGACTTCACTGACGACCACCCTGATCGAACGATCAGGGCGCCGCCGGATCGAGTTCGTTGAACCCGCAATATTCTTCCCATTCCAGACCGAGCGCCTGCGCCACTTCCTGATGGGTTTCCAGGCGCATGGTGGCGAGCGCCTGCGGCGACTCGGCGATCAGCTCGAGCGCATACTCCCAGGCTTGCAAGCCCTTGCTCTGGGCTTGATCCTCGAAGGCCCAGGCGATCTGCTGGGCTTGCTCGCGCGCATCGAGCCCGGCGATTTCCTCGAGCAACTCTGGGTTGGCCTGAGCGAACCGCTCTAGCGCGGCGCTCTGGCGGTGTTCCTTGGCGATCATCAAGTGTTCCTCTGCAAGCACGACGTCCTGATTGACGATCTGCCTTGCCCCGTTCGGTTGGCAAAGCCTGTTTCGAGTGCCTTGGGAAATGGGGCCTTGGGTGCAGATTTCAAGGCCTTGCGATGCAAATTCTGGCCTGGGCGATCGCTGCGCACAATTACACCGGCATCGCCCGCACCACGCTAGACTTGCCGGCTTGACACGCGGCGCGCCCAGCACGCTGTTCCATCTGCACAACGCCACCAAACCCTATGCGCAAAGCCGATCGCCTGTTCCAACTGGTCAACCTGATTCGCGCCCACCAGCCCATTTGCGCAGAAAGACTCGCCGAGCGTATGCAGGTGTCGGTGCGCAGCATCTACCGCTATATCGACGACATCTCGCTCAGCGGCATTCCGGTCTATGGCACGCCAGGCGTCGGCTACGCCCTGCACGATACGTTCGAACTGCCGCCGCTGTCGCTGACCTCGCTCGAGTTCGAGGCACTGATGCTGGCCGTGGACATGCTTGCCAGCACCGCCGATCAAGCGCTGGGGGCTGCAGCGAGGTCATTGCTCGGCAAAGTGGCCGCCTCGCTACCCGGCGCAGCGCCAGCACCGGACCAGGCGCCATTACGCGCACTGGGCCGTACCCCGCCGGTCATGCGTGATCATTTCGGCACGCTGCGCCGAGCCATCGAGCAAGGCCGGAGCGTACGCATCACCTATCTGAGCCTGACCGGTCAACTGTCGCATCGCTTGGTCTATCCGCTGGGGTTGTTCTACTGGGGCGGCAAGTGGACCCTGGGCAGTTGGTGCACGACGCGCGGTGCCTACCGCGACTTTCGCGTCGACCGTATCGCGGCAGCCACGCTCGACGCGCTATTCGTCGCCGACCGTCACGAACTCACGCTGCAGGCCTACACCCGCCATCAGGCTGAACAGTGGAAATCGCTGATCGGCACTGACAGCATGCTGTCAGGATGATCCACCACACTGGCGTCTCATCCACAACCAAGACCCTTGCCATGCCTGATTCCACTCACGTTCTCGAACTGGCCGTTTTCACCGTCAAGCCTGACCAGGTTGCCCACATGCCGGCACTTCGCAGCGAGCTTCGCCAGACGCTGCGAGACTTTCCGGGCCTGATCGACTACCGCCCCTACAGCCCGATCAGCGCGGACCGCACGTTCGTCGACCTCGCCGTGTGGGACACCCTGAAACACGCCAAGGACGTCGCCGCCGCCTTCAATCAGGGCGACCCGCGCTTCGCCCGCTACATGAACGCAATCGAGTCGTTGACCTTCATGAGCCATTTGCGCCCCGACCAGAGCTGAGTGACGCCCCGCGCCAACGCTTCAGTTCGAGGCGCTGGCGCTGTACTTTGCGCAATTTGACTCAATGGATGATATGACGATGATCAGGAAGGCCCTGCTCGCACTGAGCCTATTGCCACTCGCAGCCAATGCCGGGTGGTCGCAGCAGCAGATCAACGACCCTTCGCAGCCAGGTCCCAGCACCGCTTACACGCAACCGGCCAGCCCCATCGGTGGCCATGGCCCGGAACTGCAGTTGATGGTCATCGACAGCCACGATGGCGAACCTGCGGCTTTGCTGAATTTCGCCGATGGCGGCCCAGACAGCTGCCAGGGCGGGCAAGGGACGGCCTGCACGGCCAAGGTGCGCTTCGATCAAGGTGCAACCACTGAACTGAAGTTCTTGAGCGACAATGGCCGTCAACTGGCGCCGACCGACCTGGGCGCCTTCACTGGCGCTCTGCTGCACGCACGCAGCCTGACGGTGGAAGTGGCATTCTCGGGCAAACCCATGCGGTACCGCTATGATCTGGCACCGCTGAACATCGAGCAGTCCAGACCTGCGACCGTGACGGTCATGGGCTTCGACCTGGGCCGCGCCTATCCCGACAAAAAGCCTGCGCTGAGCAAGGGCAAGAGCGCCAATGGCAGCACGTGCTACGACGGCAAGAATGTGGCCAATGCCCTGGCCGGCAACACCGCTGCGGCGGTGACCTTGTGCTTCTACAAGGACGTGCTCTACAGCGCCCTGGTGACGCCCGGCAGCGAGCGCAGCTACAACGCCGCCTACACCTACTTCAGCGAACGCTTCGGCGAGCCGCCGGCGGATTCACCCGTGCTGTTCTGGCCGGATGTCGACACCCGCATCAACCGAGCTCAGACCAAGGTCATAGCCTTCACCAGCGAAGACGGCACCTTCGATTCACCTTTCATCATCACCGATCAGCGCTGGTCATTGCTGGCGCCGCCGGTGAAATGACACCTGGCGCTCAGGCCGCCCCGTTTACCGGGCCGGCCTGGCTGCCTTCTATTTATAGCCGCAGGCTCATCGCGCTCAGAAATCCCCGCGCAGGGACAGCATGTAGCTGCGTGGCGTGCCGTAGGTGGTGCCGCGGGTCCAGTAGCCGGTCGAGTCGAAGTATTTGCGATCGAGCAAGTTCTCCACATCCACTCCCACCGTCCAGTGCCGGTCGAGCTTGTACGCGGCCCGCGCATCGAAGATCGCCCGGCCACTGTTGCTGACGCCGTTGTAGGCGTCGTAGTAATGCGACTGCGCTGACACTCCGCCACCGACACTCAGGCGGTTCCACTGCCCCGGCAAGGTGTAGTTACTGTTGAGTCGCAGCATGTGCTTGGGCGTCTGCGCCGAGATCGGCCCGCCGGTTTCCGCTTGCGTAGTGTTGAAGGTGTAGCCGGCGGCCACCTGCAGGCCCGGCAGCAGCTCGCCACTGGCTTCAGCCTCGAAACCCTTGCTGCGGCTGATGCCATCGCTGTTGACGAAGCAGCGCCCGGCAACGTCGTTGGGGCACTCGCCATCGTTGGCGTAGTCGCGTGCCGCGACCTTCTCCTGCTCGATATAGAACAGCGCCAGCGACACGTTCAGGCGCTTGTCGAACAGCTCGCCCTTGATGCCGGTTTCGTAGTTGGAGCCCACCGCAGGATCGAGCATCTGCCCGCCGACGGTGCGATAACCGGCCTGCGGCATGAAGATATCGGCATAGCTGG
Source organism: Pseudomonas cremoricolorata DSM 17059 = NBRC 16634 (assembly GCF_000425745.1). GTDB lineage: Bacteria > Pseudomonadota > Gammaproteobacteria > Pseudomonadales > Pseudomonadaceae > Aquipseudomonas > Aquipseudomonas cremoricolorata. The sequence goes on from NZ_AUEA01000006.1 coordinate 103,676, forward strand.
CGTACCACGACCAGTGCTCGTCGAGGTCATAGATCGTACCCACGAAGGGGGTGAACTCATGCTTCTGCTGGTTGGTATTGCTCACGTCTTCGCTGAGGGTTTCGGTCTTGTACCAGCTCAGGCGCCCACCGAGGATCAGGCTCAGGTCTTCGGTCATGTGCAGACGCGCATTGAGGTAGGTGCCGTAGCGCGTGTCGAAGGTGTCCTGCTTGTAGTCCCAGCCCTGACGGCGCAGCTTCGGCACGTTGCTGTGATCGGGCCGGTACACGTTCAGCGGAATCGGCTCATCGAGGGCGACGGTCGCTTCCTTGTCGTTCATCTTGCGCTTCGACCAGTTGGCACCCAGCGACAGTTGATGGCTCAGGCCAAAGGCCTCGAACTCACCATCGAGATGACCATCCACCGCGTTCGCGGTGACGTCGAACTTGTGGTAGCTGACGTCGTTGACCATCGGCCCGGTCGGGCTACCGTACTCCAGCGTGTCTTCGGCGCCCCACTCGATGGCACTGCGGTTGTAGCCGCTTTCGGAATGCGACAGGGCCAGCTTGCCGGTCCAGTTGTCATTGAAGCGGTGGTTGAGGTCGGCGAAGACTTCATCGGTATGGCTCTGCAAGGTGGCCCAGTCCTGCCCCAGGAAGGTCGAGCGCGGCAGATGCGGGTTACTGCCATCGGGATTTCTCGGCAGGCCCAGCACGCTGTAGCCATCGGTGCGCGAGGTCTGCCGGCGCAGGCCGAGTGCCACGGTGGTGGCGTCGCTCAGGTCGCCCTCGAGGATGCCGTACAGCAGCGGCCGCTTGGACTTGGTGACGTCGGTGAAGTAGCCGCGGTCCTCGTAAGAGGCAACCATGCGACCGCGCAGGGTGCCTTCGTCGTTGAGTTTGCCGCTGGCATCCAGGTCGAGGCGATAGTTGTCCCACGAGCCGGCACGCGTGGTGACGGAGAAGCGCGGGTCTACTGTAGGACGCTTACGCACCAGGTTCACCGCACCACCAGGGTTTCCCGCCCCCACCAGCAACCCAGAGGCCCCGCGCAGCACTTCCACGCGATCGAACACCGCCATGTCCGGGACCATCCAGCCGGTATAGGCGTAGGCTTGCCCGGCGACACCGTCGACCATGTAGCTGTCGTCGGTCAGGTCGAAGCCGCGGGAGCTGAAATGGTGGTTGCCGTAGCCACGATTGGCGCGGGTGATGCCGGTGGTCTGCGCCATCACCTGATCCAGCGACACCAGGTTCTTGTCGTCCATCAGCTTGCGCGTCACCACGGTCACCGACTGCGGGGTTTGCCGCAGCGTCTGCGCGGTCTTGCCGATGGTCACCGCACCGGTGGTGTAGGAGCCGGAAAACTCAGTGGTCTCGCCCAGGGTCTGGCTATCGATGGTGGTGGCGCCAAGCTCCAGCGCACCTTCGGTGTCCACCGCCGTTTCGACGCTGAACGTGCCGTTGCCCGTGACGATCGCCTGCAGGCCGCTACCTGCCAGGGCCTGTTGCACGGCTTGCAGCGGGCTCATCTGACCGCGAATGGCCGGCGCGCGCTTGCCGGCGACCAGTGCCGGGTTCAGCGACATCACCTGCCCGCCCTGCCGGGCGATGGCGTTGAGGGTCTGCGCCAGGCTGGCGGCGGGCAGATCGAAGCGCTGCTGCTGTTGCTGCGCGGAACCTTCCGCCCAGGCAGGCGCTGCAGAGAGGGTGGCCAGCGCGATGGCGAGGGCAAGGGGCCAGGGTTTGAACACGTGGATACTCCTGAGTTTTTTCTGTTGTCAGGAGCTATGTGCAACGAAGCTGAAAAAGTGGACACGAATGAGGCGAGTTTTCATTCGGATTATCATCGAGCTGCTTGACCGGGCCACTCAGCGGCGCTCGATGAGGGTCAACCAGCTGCCGTAGCGCCTGACTCGAATCGGCATCGTATCCTCCAGAGCCGCAAGGGTGCGCTCGCTGTCATCCAGCGGGAATACGCCCTGCACGCGCAGATTGCGCACTTCGGGGTCAACCCGCATCAGCCCTGGGCGATACGGGCGCAGCGCCTCGATGACCGCCTGCAGCGGCTCGTCCAATACACTGAGACGGCCTTCGAGCCAATCGGCGCGGTACACCTGCGAGTCGCTGCACAGCTCGACACGCGGCCCGCGCAGCAGGGCCGCCTGCCCTTCAGCCAGATCGAGCCAGGCGCCGTCCGGCACCGAGGCACGCACGCTGTGCTCGAGCACCACCACGCGGGTAGCACCCTGCAGTTGTTCGACCAGAAAGCGCGTCCCGAGCGCGCGCGCATCGCCCTGCTCGCTGCGCACCAGCAGCGGGCGCCTGGCATCAGGCGCCACCTCAATGACCAGCGCGCCCTGGTACAGACGCAACAGACGCTGACCTGCCGAGAAGTCGACGTCCAGCGACGTCCCGGCGTTCAGGCTCAGTCGACTGCCATCGGCCAGGGTCACAGTGCGCCGCTCGCCCGTACCGGTGCGCAGATCCGCGGTCAGCATACGGGCGCTGTCGCTGCGTACCCCCATCCACAAGCCCCCGCCGAACAGCGCCAGACCACCCAGCCCGCGCAGCACGTCGCGCCGACCCAGTTGGGGCTGCAACAACGCATCGCGCAGCACCTGCGGCGCCCGCCTCGCGACCTCGTAATGGCCGCCCATGCCGCGCTGCAACTGCTCCCAGGCCTGGGCATTGGCCGGATCCTGCGCCAGCCAGCGCTGAAATCGCGCCTCCTGCCGCGCATCCGTGCGGCCCGAGCGCAGCCGCACCATCCAGGCAATGGCCTGCTCTGCGGCCGGCCCCAGCGCGCTACCGCTCAAGGATGTGCACCGCTGAGGTAGCACTGACGCAAGGCCTGGGTCATGTAGCGCCCCACCGTGCGCTCGGATACCCCGAGTTTGCAGCTGATTTCGGCGTAGCCCAAACCGTCGAGCTGACTGAGCAGAAAGGCCTTCTTCACCACCAGCGGCAGGCCAGCCAGGCTGCTGTCGATGGCATGCAACGCCTCGAGCAGCAAATGGGTTTGCTCCGGCGACTGGGCCAAGGCCTCCGGCAGCAGCATCAAGCGCTCCAGATAGGCCTCTTCCAGCCGCCGCCGCCGATAGCGATCGAAGATCAGGCGCCGGGCGATGGTCGCAAGATAAGCGCGCGGCTGCTCGATGGCCGCAGGATCGACCCGCGCCGCGATGATCTGACAGAACGTCTCGGCCGCTGTGTCCTCGGCATCCGGGCGATGACTCAACTGGCGCTGCACATAATGCAGCAGCCAGCGATGGTGATCGCTGAAGAAGTAACTCAACTTGGAGGTATCGGATACGGACACGGGCGAGACCAGGAGTAAATGAGAACTGGTCGCACTTTATAGACAGCGGGCGGCAAGTGCCAGAGGGATGTGGCGAGTTGAGGGCGCAGGTGTGACCAACTCAGATACGAATGTGGAGCGAGACTGACGAGACGCGCGAAGCGCAGCTAAGGACGGCGACGCGTGTTCTATTCACAGGAAGGGGAAGATAGATCAAGTACGGGAGAGGTGCCGAGCGAGACGCATGAACAATCGCGCTCACGCTCTGTTCACGCTAGAGTTCCAGCGGGTCAAGGGGGAGCGTCGTTAAAGCTCGTAACCCCTTGATTTAAAAGATGGTGCGGACGAAGAGACTCGAACTCTTACAGCTTGCGCCGCTGGAACCTAAATCCAGTGTGTCTACCAATTTCACCACGTCCGCATGCAACACTTAAAACAAAGGCGCCAGATTATACAATCAAGGCGCCTTTGAAGAATATGGGGTGGACGATGGGAATCGAACCCACGACAACTGGAATCACAATCCAGCGCTCTACCAACTGAGCTACGCCCACCATATTGCGGTGTTACGTTGAAACTTCACTTGCTTGCCAAAGCTGCCTTAGTGGCGCACCCGGCAGGACTCGAACCTGCGACCATCCGCTTAGAAGGCGGATGCTCTATCCAGCTGAGCTACGGGCGCATATTCAATCTGCTTTCTACTAGGATTGCAAATCAACTTTTAGCCGTACCGAACAAGCCGATAAATCCGCTCATTCTGCCTGACCTTGCTAACCAGTGCTAGGCTCTGCCCGACAAGTGCGACGAATGTTATAGACGAGCCTTCAGGTCGTCAACAGGTTTTTCAAAAAAAATTTAGCTTATTGAAGGAGTTAGGGGATTTGCCCGACCGCGTGCTTTTGCCCTCACGGTCGGTCGTGCGAGAATGCCGCCTCTTTTATGTTCTCATCTCGATGGTTAAACACGCGTCTATGACTGCACACCTTATCGATGGCAAGGCGATCGCCGCCAACCTGCGCAAGCAGATCGCCCAACGTGTCGCTGAACGCCGCCAACAGGGCCTGCGTACACCGGGCCTGGCGGTGATTCTGGTCGGTACCGACCCCGCCTCCCAAGTCTATGTCTCGCACAAGCGCAAGGACTGCGAAGAGGTTGGCTTCATGTCCCAGGCCTTCGACCTGCCTGGCACCACCACGCAAGATGACCTCACCGCGCTGATCGATCGCCTCAACGACGATGCCAGCATCGACGGCATTCTGCTGCAACTGCCGCTGCCGGCCCACCTCGACGCCTCCAAGCTGCTCGAGCGGATCCGCCCGGACAAGGACGTCGATGGTTTCCACCCCTATAACGTCGGCCGTCTGGCCCAGCGCATCCCGCTGCTGCGCCCGTGCACGCCCAAGGGCATCATGACCCTGCTGGAAAGCACCGGTCAGAGCCTGTATGGCATGAACGCGGTGATCGTCGGTGCTTCCAACATCGTTGGCCGGCCCATGGCGATGGAACTGCTGCTGGCCGGCTGCACCATTACTGTTTGCCACCGCTTCACCGAGGATCTTGCCGGCCACGTCGGCCGCGCCGACCTGGTGGTGGTAGCTGCTGGCAAGCCCGGTCTGGTCAAGGGTGAATGGATCAAGCCTGGCGCCATCGTCATCGACGTCGGCATCAACCGTCAGGAAGACGGCAAGCTGGTGGGCGATGTGGTGTACGAAACCGCCCTGCCCCGCGCCGGATGGATCACCCCGGTGCCGGGTGGCGTTGGCCCGATGACCCGCGCCTGCCTGCTGGAAAACACCTTGTTCGCCGCTGAAGAACTGCACAGCTGATCGACTGCCCGCGCGAACCGGAACGGCATGCCCACCTCGGCATGCCGTTTTTTTCGCCTGGACTAAAGGGATGAGCCGTCGCAGAGCGGCTGGCGCAGAAACACGCTGCAACTGGTCAGACCAGCACAAGCAAAACACCTTGCAATGCCGAAAACATGGGGCGTAGAGTGGGCCCGCACTGGACAAACCGGTAAGACCACAATAATTAAGTCCGCGCTTTCAGGGTTTCGCTCACGGGAAAGGCTGTGAAGCAAGGACACCGACCAAGAGACTCCTCCCATGCTCAAGTGGTGCTCGCGTTCGATCTTCCTGCAAGTGGTGCTAGGCCTCGCCCTCGGCGTCATCTGTGGCCTCAGCTTCCCTGAAGTGTCCCTCCAGCTCAAACCCCTCGGTGACGGGTTCATCAAACTGATCAAGATGCTCATCGGCATCATCGTGTTCTGCGTGGTGGTCAGCGGCATTTCCGGCGCCGGCGACCTGAAGAAAGTCGGCCGTATCGGCCTGAAGTCGGTGATCTACTTCGAAGTGCTGACCACCCTGGCACTGGTTATCGGCCTGGTGTTCGCCTTCACCAGCGGCATCGGCACCGGCGCCAACATCCACCTTGACCAGCTGTCGAGCGCCGACGCCAATGGCCTGGCCGAACGCGGCCAGCACATCCACGGCACTGCCGCGTTCCTCATGGACCTGATCCCGACCTCGGTGGTCGGCGCCTTCGCCGACAACAACATCCTCCAGGTGCTGCTGTTTTCGGTGCTGTTCGGCAGCGCGCTGAACCTGGTCGGCGAACCGGCCTCGGGCATTTCCCGGTTGATCAACGAACTGAGCCACGTGGTGTTTCGCATCATGGGCATGATCGTGCGCCTGGCGCCGATCGGCGTGTTCGGCGCCATCGCCTTCACCACCAGCAAGTACGGCCTGGAGTCGCTGCAGCACCTGGGTGGCCTGGTGGCGCTGTTCTACCTGACCTGCGCAGGCTTCGTGCTGATCATTCTCGGCACCGTCATGCGCGTTTCCGGGCTCAAGCTGATTCCGCTAATCAAGTACCTGCGCGAAGAGCTGACCATCGTGTTGGGCACGGCGTCTTCCGATGCGGTACTGCCGCAGATCATGCGCAAGCTGGAACATCTGGGCATCGGCAGCTCGACGGTAGGCCTGGTGATCCCCACCGGCTACTCGTTCAACCTCGACGGTTTCTCGATCTACCTGACCCTGGCTATCGTCTTCATCGCCAATGCCACCGGCACCCCCCTGGCGATGACCGATCTGCTTACAATCCTGCTGGTGTCGTTGGTGACTTCCAAGGGGGCTCACGGCATCCCAGGCTCCGCGCTGGTGATTCTTGCCGCGACGCTGACGGCCGTGCCGGCGATTCCGGTGGTCGGCCTGGTACTGGTGCTGGCGGTCGACTGGTTCATGGGGATCGGCCGCGCACTGACCAACCTGATCGGCAACTGCGTCGCGACCGTGGCCATTGCCCGCTGGGAAAAAGACATCGACCTGGAACGCGCCAACAACGTGCTCGCCGGCAAGCCAGGCTTTGCCATGAGTGCGCGCAAACCAGGCACCGCCCATCAATAGCAGTAGCCAATCGCCCGCCGGCCAACGTCGCCAGCGGGCAAGGAGCCAAGATGCATCCACTCCTCTGGAGTCAACCGTGATCAGCTCATCGACCGTGGTCAACTCTGTCGTGGACAAGCTGCGCCAGGCGCTGGCCCGAGGCCAGTGGCGCAGTGGTGAAATGCTGCCCGGCCAGCGCGAGCTGGCCGAGCAACTGGGCATCAGCCGGCCCAGCCTGCGCGAAGCCGTGACCGTGCTGGAAACCCTTGGCCTGCTGCGCTCGCTGCCAGGCAAAGGGGTGCTGGTGCTGGATGTCGACAGCGCCACGCTGGCGCAGGCAGGTGAAAGTGTTGCTGCCGCCAGCCTGGCCGACGTACTGCAACTGCGCTATACCCTCGAACCGTTCATCGTCGGCCTGGTGGCACAATCGGCCAACAGCCAGGACATCGGCCAACTGCGCCTGACCCTCATGGACATGCGTGAAGCGCTCGAGGCGAACGACGGCGAAGCCGGCGTCTCGGCCTACATCGCCTTCCACGAAGAACTGTTCGCCCTGACCACCAACCCGATCTTTCAGAGCGTGGTGCAACAGACCGGCAACGCGCTCAAGCAAAGCGCCGACATGCTGCGCAAATCGCCCGAACACCTGGCCGCACGTCTTGCGGAAAATGAAGCGGTGGTGCGCGCGATTCGCGAGAAGAACAGCGCCCAGGCCAGCGCCCAGATGCGTCGCCACATCCTTCAGGAGGGGCTGCGCATGGGCATCGAGATGAACATTCCGGACGACACCCCGGCCCCTTCCCCAGGAGAGCGACCATGACCGCCTGCGCCCACGCCGCCCCCCGCCTGCCGAAACTGCTGCTCGGAGGCGAGACCCGCCTGTCTGCCGAGCAAATCTATCCGCGCCTGTTCGATGCCATCCTCGAACAGCGCCTGCCCCCGGGCAGCCTGTTGCCCGAGCAGGCCCTGAGCAATGCCTTCGGCGTCAGCCGCACGGTGATTCGCCGGGTGCTGGGGCGTCTTAGCGACCAGCAAGTGGTGGTGCAGCGACCTAGCCACACCGCGCACTTGGCCGCCCCCGACCCGCAGCAGGCGCGCCAGGTGCTCAGCGCCCGGCGCCTGGCGGAAACCACCCTGATCGGCCTGGCGACCCAGCGCGCGCGCCCGGCGCAAATCCGCCAGTTGCGCCAGCTGGTGGAACGCGAGCGCCTGCACCATGAACGCGGCGAGCGCTGCACGGCCATTCGCCTGGGTGGCGAATTTCATCTCAAGCTTGCGCAGATGGCCAACAACGCGCCGCTGGCGCGCTTTCTCAACGGCCTGGTGCCGATGACCTCGCTGATCATCGCCCGCTATGAAGCGCCGTGCTGCGAGCACTGCGCGTGGCAGGAACACGCGGCGATCATCGATGCGGTAGAGCACGGTGATGCCGACACGGCGCTGGGGCTGATGCAGCAGCACCTCGATCGCCTCGAAGACAAGCTGGTGCTCGAAGTGCGCCACTGAAACGACTCGGCCCGCGTCAGCAGCAGTGCGCTGACGCGGGCCGTCGCAGCTCAGGCAGGTGGGCGCCGGCTCAGCGCGCGGGCGCCAGGCGACCCTTGGCATCGGAGAAGACGATCTCTACCCGGCGGTTCTGCGCCCGGCCACGCTCGGAAGCATTGGCCTCGACCGGGTACTGATCCCCATAGCCTTCGACCTCGATACGTTTTTCGTCCACCCCCAGATCGACCAGCATGTCGCCGACCGCCTGGGCGCGCTCGCGCGACAGGGTCAGGTTGTCTTCAGGGGTGCCGGTGCTGTCGGTGTAGCCCTCGATGCGCACCACCCGCGCCGGATTGAGCTGGAGGAACTGCACCAGCTTGAGCACGGTACGGCTGGCCGAGTTCTTCAGCTCGGCGCGACCGGTGTCGAACAGCACATCGCTCAAGGTCATCACCAGGCCGCGCTCACCCTGCTCGGACGCCAGCGCGGCAATTTGCGTTTCAAGCCACTTGCCTTGCTGCTGAACGCTGTCGAGCTTGGCTTCACGCAGCGCAAGCTGCAGGCGCTGACGCTCCAGATCGAGTTTGGCCAGGCGCTCCTGATTGGCCGCCAGGCGACTGTGCTCGCGGGCGATCTCGCTGTAACGCTGGCTGAGATACGCGTAATGGCGCACGTCCGCCCCGCTGCCGAAGTAGCCGGACAACCGTTCGGCACGGCCCAGCGATTCACCGGCACGAATCACGTCGCGCGGCGCACTGCGCAGCACGTCGGCATCGTCCTTGACCGCCTGAAACGCTGCCGCGGCATCCTCCAGGGCACTTTCACTGCGCTGGCTGGCGCAGCCTTGCACACCCAGCGCAGCGAGCACGGCGATCAGGGCCATCGAGCCCGAGCGCCTCATGGTTGCACCGCCAGCTGCTTGCGCAGGCGGTTGACGCGGGTTTGCAACACGTTCAGTTGCTCCTCGCTCTTGAGCGTCAGCACCCGGGCTTCGGCCAGGCGCGCGTCGAGTTCGGCTTGCTCGGCGCGCATGCGCGCGTCACGAAACTGTTGAGTCAGCAGGTTGCTTCTGGCGCGCTCGAGCTTGTCTTCGGCCAGCTTGAATTCGCCGACCTGATCGGTAGCACCGACGGCCTTGGCCTGTTCCAGCGCCTGCTCAGAGACGCGCAGTTGTTCGGTGGGGGCCGGGTCATTGGCGCAACCGGCAAGGCCCAGCACGGCAAGGGCGAGGGTCAGGGTGGGAATCTTCAAACGACGGTTCCTAGGGTTTTGGGGCATCCGGCAACGGCTGCACTTGCGCTTTCCAGCGCTCGACATTGCGCTGCAGCACCGCCTCGGGGGCAGCGGAAAGGGGCAATTCTGTCAGTTTTTTCGCCAATTGTCCGCGTAACCAGGCATCGTTGCAGGCCGAATTGTGCGACAGCGCCAGGTATAACCCAGGCCGATCGACCGCAGGCCCGCGGGTTTGCAGGTCGGCACTCAGCCCCAGACTCTGCGCCATGGCAAGCCCGGAATAACGTCCGGCCAGCACATAGTCGACCTGGCCGAGCACCAGCTTCTGCAAGGCCTGGGTGAGGTTCTGCGAAGGCACCAGCTTGAGGCTGCGCTTGGCGAATTCTTCGAAAGCCGGCGTCAGGCGCGCCTTGGCCGAAACGCTGCCCTGATAAGCGGCAAGGTCCGCCGGGCCTTCGAATGCCAGGGTCGAGTCGGGGCGAGTCCACACCACGTACTCGTTGAGCTGCAAGGCCGGGTGGATGTAGTCGAGGGCGGTCAACTGGGCGACCTGCATGGGCGTATCGAGCAGCAGGTCGAAGCGCCCGCTGCGCACCTCATCCAGCGCCTGCTCGCGCTTGCCGGCGTACAGCACCTGCACGCTGATGCCCAGCTCGCCGGCCACCTGGCGTAGCAAATCGACGCTGGCGCCGATCAACTGCTTCGGATTGCCTGGGTCCTGCCAGGAGTACGGCGGCGCATCGGGGCTACCGGTAACCACCAGGCGCTCGCACTTGCCCGCCGCCGATGCCAGCAGCGGCGCACACAGCGCCAGTGCCAATGCGCATCCCTTATGCCTTGCCCGAACCGCCATGCACCGCTCCTAGCCACGAAAAAAAACCCGACCCCCTGAACGGGGGTCGGGCTTCTTTATAAGTGAAGCGGCAGGATCAGACCAGCTTTTCCAGCTCGGGAATCGCTTCGAACAGATCAGCCACCAGGCCGTAGTCGGCGACCTGGAAGATCGGCGCTTCTTCGTCCTTGTTGATCGCGACGATCACCTTGGAGTCCTTCATGCCGGCCAAGTGCTGGATCGCACCGGAGATACCCACGGCGATGTACAGCTGCGGGGCGACGATCTTGCCGGTCTGGCCGACCTGCATGTCGTTGGGCACGAAGCCTGCGTCGACCGCGGCGCGGGAAGCGCCCACCGCTGCACCGAGCTTGTCGGCCAGGGTGTAGAGGTGCTTGAAGTTGTCGCCATTCTGCAGGCCGCGACCACCGGAGATGACGATCTTGGCAGCGGTCAGCTCAGGGCGGTCGGACTTGGCCAGCTCTTCACCGACGAACGAGGACTTGCCGGCGTCGTGGGCGGCAGAGACGCTCTCGACACTGGCCGAGCCGCCTTCGCTGGCCACGGCGTCGAAACCGGTGGCACGCACGGTGATGACCTTGACCGCAGCGCTCGACTGCACGGTGGCGATGGCGTTGCCGGCATAGATCGGGCGTTTGAAGGTGTCGGCGGACTCGACGGCGATGATCTCGGAGATCTGATCGACGTCCAGCAGCGCAGCGACACGCGGCAGGATGTTCTTGCCATTGGTGGAGGCCGGCGCCAGCACGTGGCTGTAGTTGCCGGCCAGCTCGACGATCAGCGGCGCGACGTTTTCCGGCAGCGCGTGCTCGTAGGCGGCGTTGTCGGCGACCAGCACCTTGGCGACCCCAGCGATCTTCGCTGCAGCTTCGGCGATGGCGCCGACGCCTGCGCCGGCGACCAGCAGGTGCACGTCACCGCCGATCTTGGCGGCAGCTGCGACGGTGTTGAGGGTGGCCGGGGCGACGGCACCGGCTTCATGTTCAGCGATAACCAGGATAGTCATTAGATTACCTTCGCCTCGTTCTTCAGTTTCTCGACCAGTTCAGCCACCGACTTGACCTTGATGCCCGCGCTGCGAGCGGCAGGCGCTTCGACCTTGAGGGTCTTGGTGGTGGAAGTCAGGGCGACACCCAGCGCTTCGGCGGTGAGGGTTTCCAGCGGCTTTTTCTTGGCCTTCATGATGTTGGGCAGCGAAGCGTAGCGCGGCTCGTTCAGGCGCAGGTCGGTGGTGACCACGGCCGGCAGCTTGAGCGCGACGGTTTGCAGGCCGCCGTCGATTTCGCGGGTGACGTTCAGCGTGTCGCCGGCCACTTCGACCTTGGAGGCGAAGGTGCCCTGGGCGAAGCCGGTGAGCGCGGCAAGCATCTGGCCGGTCTGGTTGTTGTCGCTGTCGATGGCCTGCTTGCCGAGAATGACCAGCTGTGGCTGCTCCTTGTCGACGATGGCCTTGAGCGCCTTGGCCACGGCCAGGGAGTTAAGCTCGTCGGCATGCTCGACCAGGATGGCGCGGTCGGCGCCCAGGGCCAGGGCGGTACGCAGTTGCTCCTGGGCGGCGGTCGGGCCGACGGCAACGGCGATGATTTCGCTGGCCACGCCCTTCTCTTTCAGGCGCACGGCTTCTTCCACGGCGATTTCGCAGAAGGGGTTCATGGACATCTTGACGTTTGCAAGGTCGACGCCGGAGTTGTCCGCCTTGACGCGAACCTTGACGTTGTAGTCGACCACTCGTTTGACAGCTACAAGAACCTTCATGGATTCCTCGTTACTCTCCGGTGAAAAGAATGTCGCTCGGGGTCGGCCCGGCGAATGCGCGTGGGTACAAGGGCACCTCTGAAAAACGTGGCGACGAGCAGGAAATTAACGGCGGATCGGCCAGCACTGCGGCGCCGACGAAAGAAAACCCGCGGGTCATTTTCTGTGGTGCCGTGTAGACTTCGCTACACAACCGGAAATGGCCGTGAAACCCTGCCTGGCACCGGGTTTTTAGAGGTGCACCTGCGCCCGTCGGACAGCCCGCGGCGAGCGTGAAAGCGCTCGTATCTTGACTGCAACACCCCCTTCGGTCAATACGCCAAATCGGCCAGTTTCCGGCCGCACCCCCGTGAATCTACAGGGTTTGAAGGAATTCAAACAAACGTTTGTATTGGACCCTGTGGGTGGTGTAGATATAATGCCGAGCACCCTAAAGCGGTGTAGTCGCTCGCGCACGAAGCTACAGCTCGACGCTAAAGCACAAGAAGCTGCGCACAAGCGCATGCCACCCGATACGCACCCGCGAAATGCCTTGATGAGTAGGAGAGAACCAGTGGAACGCGAGTACATGGAATTCGACGTCGTCATCGTCGGCGCTGGCCCGGCGGGGCTGTCAGCCGCCTGCCGCCTGAAGCAGAAGGCCGCCGAAGCCGGTAACGAAATCAGCGTCTGCGTGGTCGAGAAAGGCTCCGAGGTCGGCGCGCACATTCTCTCCGGCGCGGTCTTCGAGCCCCGCGCACTCAATGAACTGTTCCCCGACTGGCAAGCCTTGGGCGCGCCTTTGAACACCGCGGTAAAGCGCGATGACATCTATGTGCTCAAGGATGCCCAGACCTCGGCCAAGGTGCCTGACCTGTTCGTGCCCAAGACCATGCACAACGAAGGCAACTACATCATCTCGCTGGGCAACCTATGCCGCTGGCTGGCGCAGCAGGCCGAGAACCTCGGCGTCGAGGTGTACCCGGGCTTCGCCGCCCAGCAAGCGCTGATCGACGACGATGGCGTGGTGCGCGGGATCATCACCGGTGACCTGGGCGTCGACCGCGAAGGTCAGCCCAAGGACGGCCTGTACACCCCCGGCATGGAACTGCGCGCCAAGTACACGCTGTTCGCCGAAGGCTGCCGCGGGCACATCGGCAAGCAACTGATCAAGCGTTTCGACCTGGGCAGTGAAGCCGACGTGCAGCACTACGGCATCGGCCTCAAGGAAATCTGGGAAATCGACCCGAGCAAGCACGAACAGGGCCTGGTGGTGCACACCGCCGGCTGGCCGCTGGACGTGGTGGCACGGGACAACACCGGTGGCTCGTTCCTCTATCACCTGGAAAACAACCAGGTGGTGGTCGGTCTGATCGTCGATCTGTCCTACGCCAACCCGTACCTGTCGCCGTTCGACGAATTCCAGCGGCTCAAGCACCACCCGGTGATCAGCCAGTACCTCCAAGGCGGCAAGCGCATCAGCTATGGCGCCCGCGCCCTGGCCAAGGGGGGCCTGAACTCGCTGCCGAAAATGGTCTTCCCAGGTGGCGCGCTGATCGGCTGCGACTTGGGCACCATGAACGTGGCCAAGATCAAGGGCAGCCACACGGCGATGAAGTCCGGCATGCTCGCCGCCGACGCGGTGGCCGCGGCCCTGCTCGCCGGCAGCGAAGGTGGCGATGCGCTGAACAGCTACGTCGACGGGTTCAAGGCCAGCTGGCTCTACGAAGAGCTGTATGCCAGCCGCAACTTCGGCCCGGCCATGCACAAGTTCGGCCCGCTGTTCGGTGCGGCCTTCAACTATGTCGACCAGAACTGGTTCGCCGGCAAGCTGCCGTTCACCTTGCGCGACACCAAGCCCGACTACGCCTGCCTCAAGCTCGCCGCCGAGTCGAAGAAAATCGACTACCCGAAACCCGATGGCGTGCTCAGCTTCGACAAGCTCAGCTCGGTGTTCATCTCGGGCACCAACCACGAGGAAGAGCAGCCCTGCCACCTCAAGCTGACCGACCCGAACATTCCCATCGACAGCAACCTGCCGCTGTACGATGAGCCGGCGCAGCGTTATTGCCCGGCGGGGGTGTACGAAGTGGTCACCCAGGACGACGGCAGCAAGCGCTTCCAGATCAACGCGCAGAACTGCGTGCACTGCAAGACGTGCGACATCAAGGACCCGGCGCAGAACATCACCTGGGTCACCCCGGAAGGCGCTGGCGGCCCGACCTACCCGAACATGTAGGCCCGCCCTGCCCCACGAAAAAGCCCCCGCACCGCAAGGTCCGGGGGCTTTTCATTGCCTATGCCTCAGGCCGAGGCGCAGTCGTGGACGAAGCCGAGCGATTCGCGGCTGGCGTAGTACCAGGCGGTACACACACCGACTGCGCCCATGATCAGGCAGAAGCCCACGCATACCCACGGGCTCCATGGCATCAGCGCGATCAGCGCCAGCGGCGTGGTGCTGGCCCACAAGGCATAGGCCACGTTGTAGGTGAAGGAAATGCCGGACACGCGAATCTGCGCCGGGAACAGCCCGACCATCACCGACGGCACCACCCCAACCACACCGCAGCACAGTCCGGCCAGCGCATAGGCCGGCCAGATCGTGCCCCACTGCCCGACCAGGCTGGCGTACAGCACGCCGATGCCCAGTGGCAGCAGCAGGCTGTAGAAGGCCAGGGCGCGCCAGGCGCCGATACGGTCGACCAGCAGCCCCGCCAGCACGCAGCCGACATTGAGAAAGACGATACCGACACTGCTCAGGGCGAAGGTGTGCCCGGCACTGAGGGCGAAGCGCTGCTGCATTACGGTTGGGGTGATCACCACCAGCACCACCACCGCCGAGGTCAGCACGCAGGTCAGCAGCGCCGCGGGAATCAGCGCCTGACGGTGGTTACCCAGTACCTGGCGCAGTGGGAAAGCCACAGGTTCGGCGTTGCGCTCGCGCAGGGCGAGGAACACCGGGGTTTCACTCAGCCAGCGGCGCAGCCAGACGCCGACCACACCGAACACGCCGCCGAGCAGGAACGGGTAACGCCAGGCGTAATCGAGAATTTGCTCAGGGGTGAACACCTGCGCCAGCAGCGTCGCCGTCAGCGCCCCGAGCAGGTAGCCGAAGGTCAGCCCGGCCTGCAAGAAGCCCAGGGCATAACCACGGCGACCGGCCGGGGCGTGCTCGGCGACGAAGGTCCAGGCGCTGGGCACCTCTCCGCCCACCGCCGCGCCTTGCAGGATACGCAGCCCCAGCAGCAACAGCGGCGCGGCATAGCCGATGTCGGCGTAGGTCGGCATCACGCCGATCAGCAGGCACGGCAGGGCCATCATCAGGATGCTCAGGCTGAACACCCGCTTGCGCCCCAGGTGATCGGCGAAATGCGCCATCAGGATGCCGCCCAGCGGGCGCGCCAGGTAGCCGGTGACGAAAATGCCGAAGCTTTGCAGCAGGCGCAGCCACTCGGGCATGTCCGGCGGGAAGAACAGCTGGCTCAGGGTCAGGGCGAAGAACACGAAGATGATGAAGTCGTAGATTTCCAGCGCGCCACCCAGCGCCGCCAGGGCCAGGGTGCGGTGATCGCTGCGACTGAAAGCGCGCGCACGGGGTGTAGCGGTGGCAGGCATGGCACAGGTTCCGAGGGTCGACGAAGCGCAGGAGGATAGCAAAAGCCTCGCCGCAGGTGTCTGCCAACGCCCCGGCGCGCCTGCGCCCGGCCCTGCCGGACTCGACACCGATCACGCTAAATCCCCCGCTGGCTGCTTCGTTCAAAGGGGGACTTGCCTGCGCCTCGGCGCTGCGCGCCCTTCATTCCACGGCCGGACGCCTGCATGAAACGCTCACCGAACACCCGCCGCCTGCTGCTGGGCGCCGCCGGCCTGCTGGTCCTGGGCAGCCTGGCCGCCTGGGCCAGATTGCCCTTCTCAGGCGCTGCACCGAGCACCGTGGCAGTCACCCGCGGCGACATCGAAAGCAGCGTCACCGCCTTGGGCACCTTGCAGCCACGCCGCTACGTCGACGTCGGCGCGCAGGCCTCGGGGCAGATTCGCAACCTGCGGGTGGAAGTGGGCGATGTGGTCAGGCAAGGCCAGTTGCTGGTCGAACTCGACCCCTCGACCCAGCAGGCGCGGGTCGATGCCGGGCGCTTTTCCATCGACAACCTCAAGGCGCAGTTGGCCGAGCAGCAGGCCCAGGCGCAACTGGCCGAGCAGCAGTACCAGCGCCAGCGCGCCCTGGCCAAGACCGGCGCCACCCGCGAGGAAGACGTACAGAGCGCCGACGCCCAACTCAAGACCACCCGCGCGCGCATCGCCATGTTCCAGGCGCAGATTCGCCAGGCCCAGGCCAGCCTGCGCAGCGATGAAGCCGAGCTTGGCTACACACGCATCTACGCGCCGATGGACGGCACCGTGGTGGCGCTCGACGCCCGCCAGGGCCAGACCCTCAACGCCCAGCAGCAGACGCCGCTGATTCTGCGCATCGCCAGGCTGTCGCCGATGACCGTGTGGGCGCAGGTCTCGGAAGCCGACATCGGCCAGGTCAAGCCGGGCATGAGCGCCTACTTCACCACCCTGGCCGGCGGCAAGCGCCGCTGGAACAGCACGGTGCGGCAGATTCTGCCGATTCCCCCACGCCCGCTCGAGCAGACCAGCCAGGGCGGCGGCAGCCCGGCCAGCATCGGCAATGGCGCCGGCGGCAGCCAGGTGGTGCAGTACACCGTGCTGCTGGATGTCGACAACCCCGACGGCGCGCTGATGGCCGAGATGACCACCCAGGTGTTCTTCGTCGCCGGCCAGGCGCAACAGGTGCTGACCGCCCCGCTGGCAGCGCTGGAGGACGGCCCCGAGCCGGACCTGCGCGTGGCCCAGGTGCTCACCGATCAAGGCAAGGTCGAACAGCGCCAGGTGCGCACCGGCCTCAGCGATCGCCTGCGCACCCAGGTGCTCGACGGCCTGCGCGAAGGCGAGCGGGTGCTGATCGGCAGCGCCAGTGGAGGCTGAATGTCGCAACCGTTGATCGAGCTGCGCGACATCCGCAAGGTCTATGGCGGCGTCGATTCGCCGACTGTGGAAGTGCTGCGCGGCATCAGCCTGAGCATCCATCCGGGCGAGTTCGTCGCCATCGTCGGCAGCTCAGGTTCGGGCAAGTCGACCTTGATGAACCTGCTCGGCTGCCTGGACCGGCCAACCTCCGGCACCTACCACTTCGCCGGCAAGAATGTCGCCGAGCTGGATGTCGACGAACTGGCCTGGCTGCGCCGCGAAGCGTTCGGCTTCGTGTTCCAGGGCTATCACCTGATCCCCTCAGGCTCGGCCCAGGAAAACGTCGAGATGCCGGCCATCTACGCCGGCATCGCCGCCGAACAGCGCCACGCCCGCGCCGCCAGCCTGCTGCAGCGCCTGGGCCTGGCCGAGCGCACCGGCAACCGCCCGCATCAACTTTCCGGCGGCCAGCAGCAGCGGGTGTCGATCGCCCGCGCGCTGATGAACGGCGGGCATATCATCCTGGCCGACGAACCCACCGGCGCCCTCGACAGCCACAGCGGCGCCGAAGTCATGGCGCTGCTCGATGAGCTGGCCAGCCAGGGGCATGTGATCATCCTCATCACCCACGACCGCGAAGTGGCGGCGCGGGCGCAGCGGGTGATCGAGATTCGCGACGGGCAGATCGTCAGCGATTCGGGCGCCGAGCAGCCGCCCGCGGCCAGCGCCGAGCACCTGCAGGCCAACGAGCTGCGCCAGCGCCTGGACCGCGGCGCGACCCTGCGCGGGGCCTGGAAGGGCGAGTTGCTGGAATCGCTGCGCGCGGCCTGGCGGGTGATGTGGATCAACCGCTTCCGCACCGCGCTGACCTTGCTCGGCATCGTCATCGGCGTGGCTTCGGTGGTGGTCATGCTGGCGGTCGGCGAAGGCAGCAAGCGCCAGGTGATGGCGCAGATGGCAGCGTTCGGCTCGAACATTCTCTACCTCAACGGCAAGCATGCGACCCTGCGCGACACCGCCGGCATCGTCACCCTCGACGATGTCGAGGCGATCGGCCAACTGCCGCAGGTCAGGCGCATCATGCCGGTGATCGGCGGCGAGCTGAGCGTACGTCACGGCAACAATCACCAGCAGTTCTACGTCGGCGGCAACAACACCCAGTTCGCGCAGATCCTCAACTGGCCGGTGGTCGAAGGCAGCTTCTTCAGCGAGGCCGACGAGCGCCGCGGCGCCGCGGTGGCAGTGATCGGGCAGAAGGTCCGGGAAAAACTGCTGGCCCCAGGCAGCAGCGGCATCGGTGAGTACCTGCTGATCGGCAACGTGCCGTTCCAGGTGGTCGGCGTTCTCGCCGGCAAGGGCGCCAGCTCCGGCGACCAGGACAGCGACGAGCGTATCGTGGTGCCCTACTCCGCCGCAGCGATCCGTCTGTTCGCCAAGCACGACCCGGAATACGTGATCATCGCCGCCGCCGATTCCAGCCGGGTGGCCGAGACCGAAGCGGCCATCGATCACCTGATGCGCCAGCGCCACCAGGGCAAGAAAGATTTCGACCTGACCAACGACGCCGCGCTGATCCAGGCCGAGGCGCGCACCCAGAACAGCCTGTCGCTGATGCTTGGCGCGATTGCGGCAATTTCGCTGCTGGTGGGCGGCATCGGGGTGATGAACATCATGCTCATGACCGTGCGCGAACGCACCCGCGAGATTGGCATCCGCATGGCCACCGGCGCCCGTCAGCGCGACATCCTGCGCCAGTTCCTCAGCGAGGCGGTGATGCTTTCGATGGTCGGCGGCGTCACCGGCATCGTTCTGGCCCTGACCATCGGTGCCGGCCTGCTGCTCGCCGACATTGCCGTCGCCTTCGCCCTGCCGGCGATCCTCGGCGCCTTCGCCTGCGCGGTCGTCACCGGAGTGGTGTTCGGCTTCATGCCGGCACGCAAGGCCGCCCGCCTCGATCCGGTCAAAGCCCTTACCAGCGAATAATCCATGACCCTGCCCAGCCGTATCAGCCTGTTGACCCTGAGCCTGTGCCTGGCGGCCTGCAGCACGCCGCCCGCCCCCGATGCCGGCATCCAGGCGCCTGCCCAGTGGCAGAGCGGCGAACCCCAGGCCAGCCAGGCCTGGCCCGACGCACAGTGGTGGCAGGCCTTCGCCAGTCCGACCCTGGATGCGTTGATCGAACGCGCGCGGCGCAACAGCCACGACCTCGCCGCCGCCACCGCGCGGGTGCGCCAGGCCCAGGCGCAGGCGGTAATCGCAGGCGCCGCGCAGTTGCCCGACCTGCAAGGCCGGCTCGATGCCGGCCGCCAGCACCTGTTGCACGGGCGTGGTTACGATGGCCTGGATGTCGGCGAAAGCTACCGCACCAGCACGCGCTTCGACGCGGTGCTGAGCACCCGTTACGAAGTGGACTTCTGGGGTGGCGTACGGGCGGCGCGCGACAGCGCCCAGCGCAGCCTGCAAGCCAGCCGCTTCGAGCGCCAGACCGTCGAACTGACCTTGCTCGGCGCCGTGGCCGACAGCTATCTGCGCGACCTGAGCCTGGCTGAACAGCTACGCATCGCCAGGCTCAACCTGGACAACGCCGGCGACGTGCTGCGGGTGGTGCGCAGCCGCCAGGACTCAGGCGCCGCCAGCCGCCTCGAACTGGCTCAGCAGCAAGGCCTGCGCGCCGCCCAGCAGCGTCAGCTCGAGCTGCTCGAACAGCAGCGCCAGGACAACCGCGTGACCCTCGCCACCCTGCTCGGCGAACCGGTGCAGAGCCTGCCCGCCACGCAGGAAACCTTCGCTGCGCTGCGCTGGCCGAGCATCGCCCGCGGCGTGCCCAGTGAGCTGCTCAGCCGCCGTCCGGACATCGCTGCCGCCGAAGCGCGGCTGGCCGCAGCCCAGGCCGATGTGCAGGTGGCGCGGGCTGCGATGCTGCCCAAACTACTGCTCGGCGCCGACCTGGGCAGCGGCGCACGCACCTTGCCAGCGGTACTGAAGAGCCCGTTCTATACCCTCACTGCCGGCCTGGCGGCGCCGATCTTCGACCATGGCCGGCTGCGCGGCGAACGCGACAAGGCCCGCGCGCGTCAGCAGGAACTGCTGGAGGACTACCGCAAAGGCATCATCGATGGCTTCGGCGACGTCGAGAAAGCACTCAACGCGATTGCCGGGATCGACCGTCAACGGCAGTGGCAAGACCAGGAGGTGGCGCAGGCGCAACTGGCCTTCGACCTCGCCCAGCAACGCTACACGGCAGGCGCTGAAACCTTGCTGGTGGTGCTGGAGGCGCAGCGCACGCTGTTCGCCGCCCAGGACCAACAAGCGCGCCTGCGCCTCGAACGCCTGCAAGGCAGCGTGGCGTTGTACAAGGCCCTCGGCGGTGGTTGGCAGGTGGCGCAAGTTGGCGGCGAAACGCCCGAGGGCTGAGCGCCGTTAAAAGTCCATCCCCGCCACCGACAGATGCCGCGCATACCACGGCCGCTTGGGCACGCGCCGCACCAGCCCGGCGATGCCGTCATCTTCATTGGCGAAGATGATGCGCAGCGCAAGCTTCATGGTCTCGACGTCCATTTCCACCGACTTGCCCGGCCGCACCCCCGGCACGCTGCTGCAGCCGTGGGTGTCCGGGCCCAGCC
This sequence comes from Pseudomonas cremoricolorata DSM 17059 = NBRC 16634, assembly GCF_000425745.1. Taxonomy (GTDB): domain Bacteria; phylum Pseudomonadota; class Gammaproteobacteria; order Pseudomonadales; family Pseudomonadaceae; genus Aquipseudomonas; species Aquipseudomonas cremoricolorata. Next base: position 124,240 of record NZ_AUEA01000006.1, read on the forward strand.
ATGGGTCAGCCACTTCGACCCAGCGGCCCGGGGCGAACCATGCCACGTCGTTGACCACCAGCCGCCGCACCTGACCGGGATGGAAGCGCTCGTGAGCGGCGAACCAGTCGTCGATCCGGTCGTCGATCCAGCCGTGGAAGCGCCAGAACACCGGGTGTACGTGGGAGGAAAACGGGTCGCCGAGAAAGTCGTTCTCGGCGCTGAACCAGCGCGGTGCGAAGTCATCCTGGCTGCGCCCATAGGGCACCGGCACGCCATTGGACGGATCGCGCGGCACGGCCGCCCAGCGCATGTGCAGCCAGTCGTGCAGCCCCAACTCCATCTCCGAGCCAAGCTGGCCCAGGGTCAGCCCGGCCAGATAGCGCGGGTCGCGGTATTGCGATTCCCACAGGGCGAAGTTGGCGTGGAAGGTTTCTTCGCGCTTGATGCCGCTGACCCACTCCGTGTAAGTCTCGTCCTCGTCGGCCAGCCAGGTCGGCGGCAGCGCGTTGCCATCCTGGTTGTCGAAGTAGCGGGCAAAGCCCAGGCGGTCGCGCTCGAGCGGCGGCTGCGGCAGGGGGAAATGCTGCCAGGCAGGCAACGGCTGCAAGGCGCGGGCGCTGGCCAGCATGTGCCGGTGCATGAAGAAGAAGTCCACGCCCGAGCCATTGCGGTCCTTGTGCCGGCCACGGGCGTCGCGTTCGCGGCTGCGCGGCCCTGGCTGCCAGCCCAGGCCGCGCAGGGCCTCGCGTTTGTCTTCAGGCAGCTTGTGCCACTGGTCGCGGCTGGCGTGCCAGAGCTGGTGGAACAGCCTGTGTTCAGGCGAAATCAGCCAGTCGAGCAACACTGGCTCCAGTCCGGTGCGCAGGCGTGCCTCGGGAAACAGCTGCTTGATGGCGACGAAGCGGTTGTCCTGCTCGGCCAGGGCCAGCGGGCGTTGCAGGTCGAGCAACTGGCCGCTGAAGGTGTCGCTGCCGGCGTTGCCGAACTGATCCCAGACCTCGTCGATCTTGATCGCCAGCTCCCAGCGCGGCGCGCTGGTGTTGGCCGGCACCAGGCGCCAGTACAGCAGGCCGGCATCGTCGCGGCGCAGGTCTCCGATCAGTTGGTAGGCCGGCGCCGGCTCGTCGCGCAGGCGCTCTGGGGTGTCGAGGCAGCCGCGGATGCCGCGGCCGCGGGCGGCGATGTCGATGAACAGTTGCAGCGGCTGCTCGGGCACGCCGGGCAAGCCGGCGTCCTGACCGAACAGGCGCAGGTCCCAGATACCGCGCAAACGGTTGGCCAGGTGTTGTTCGGCAACGTCAGTCAGATCCACGGTGGCTTCGCCGGGGGTCTCCGGTTCCTCGTCGTCCGGCCTGGTCAGTTCGCGGTGGCCGTAGTAGCTCGCCGGCACGGCAGCGCCCAGCAGCGCCGCAGCGGCCATGAAGCCGCGTCGAGAAATCGTCATTACCCCACCTGTGTTCGCCATGAAGCAGGCGCCATCCCAGCAAGAACGTACGCTGGGCCGGCAAATTTAGCGGGCCGGCCACCCGCCGCCCGGTAAATTTGCCCGCGCCATGCTCGTCCTCCCCTGATAGCCCAGGCCCCGCATCCGTGACCCGTATCGAGATGGCAATGACAAGATCGCGCAGCAACAAGACCCTGTATTTCGGCCTGCCCCTGGCGCTGTTGCTTGGGGTAGGTGGTTATGTCGCCTGGCGTTTGCTCGACCCGGCCCCGGCCTACCCGGCCAAAGTGGTGCGCCAGGCCAATGAACTGCAGGAGCGGCTGATTTCGTTCGACAGCCATATCACCTTGCCGCTGAGCTTCGGCACCGAGGAGCGTGAGGCGGATAAATCCGGACCCGGTCAGTTCGACCTGGCCAAGGCCGCGCAGGGCCGCTTGTCGGGCGCGGCGCTGACCATTTTCGGCTGGCCGGAAATCTGGAACGGCGCCGACGCACCGCATCGCCCCACCCCAGGCTTCGTCGAGGAAGCACGCAATCAGCAGGAAGTGCGCTACAAGGCCATCACCGGCATGGTCCGCGACTTCCCGCAGCAGGTCGGCATCGCCTATAGCCCCGACGACATGCGGCGCCTGCACGGTGAGGGCAAGTTCGCGATTTTCATCAGCATGCTCAACGCCTATCCCCTGGGCCACGACCTCGACCGCCTCGACCAGTGGGCGGCGCGCGGCATGCGCATGTTCGGCTTCAACTACATCGGCAACAACGACTGGTCCGATTCCTCACGCCCGCTGCCGTTTCTCAACGACTCGCCTGACGCCCTGGGCGGGCTCTCGGACCTGGGCAAGCACGCGGTAGCACGGCTCAACGATCTGGGGGTGATCATCGATGTGTCGCACATGTCGACGCCTGCGCTGGAGCAGGTTGCGGCCTTGAGCCGGGCGCCGATCGTCGCCTCGCACTCGGTGCCGCGGGCCTTCGTCGACATTCCGCGCAACCTCAGCGACAAGGAAATGCGCCTGATCCGCGACAGTGGCGGTGTGGTGCAGATCGTGGCGTTTTCCGCCTACCTCAAGCCGATGACGCAGAAGACCCAGGACAAACTCAATGCCCTGCGCAGCCAGTTCGACCTGCCGCCACTGCCCAACCAAGCCATGGCGCTGATGCCGGGCGACCCGGTGATCGCCGCCTGGAGCGAACAGAAATTCGGCAGCTACGCCAGCCAGTTCTACGCCCTGCTCGAAGAAGAACCCAAGGCCAGCCTCAAGGAGTTCGGCGACGCCATCGACTACGCCGTGCGCAAGATCGGTATCGACCACGTCGGCATCGCCTCGGACTTCAACGAAGGCGGCGGCATCGATGGCTGGAACGATGTCAGCGAGTCGCGCAACGTCACCGCCGAACTGCTGCAGCGCGGCTACTCCGAAGCCGATATCGGCAAGCTCTGGGGCGGCAATTTCCTGCGCACCTGGGCCCAGGTACAACACGCTGGTAAATCCCCCTCGCCCTCCGTGCAGTGACCCAACCATGAGCGACCGTCGTACCTTCCTCAAACAGGCGGGCCTGCTCGCCGTGGCGCTGCCGCTTGGCGCGAGCCTCGAAGGCTGCGCGCATGCAGCTCCCCTGGCCAGCAGCAGCGCGAGCAAATGGACGCAGTTGCAAGGGCTGTTCGACCTCGACCCGGACTACCTGCACTTCGCCAATTTCCTCATCACCTCGCACCCGCGCCCGGTGCGTGAGGCCATCGCCCGCCACCGCGCCTGGCTCGACCGCAACCCGGCGCTGGCGATGGACTGGGACCGCCAGGAAACCTGGCGGCACGAGGCGCAGGTGCGCGAGTGGGCCGGGCGCTACCTCAACGCCCGGCCGGGGCAGATCGCCCTGACCGGCAGCACCACCGAGGGTCTGGCGATGATCTACGGCGGCGTTCAGGTGCGGCCGGATCAGGAAATCCTCACCACCCGCCATGAGCACTACTCGACTTACTACAGCCTGGCCTTTCGCAGCGAGCGCCAAGGCACCCAGGTGCGCAAGATCAGCCTGTTCGACGACCCTGCCCAGGTGTCGGTGGAGCAGATTCTCGACACCATCGACCGCGCCATCGCCCCAAATACCCGCGTACTGGGCATGACCTGGGTGCATTCGAGCAGTGGCGTGAAACTGCCGGTGGAGCAGATCGGCGCGCTGGTGGCGCGGCACAACCAAAACCGCAGCGAGGCCGAGCGCATTCTCTACGTGATCGACGGCGTGCATGGCTTTGGCGTCGAAGACCTGGATTTTGCGCGCATGAACTGCGACTTCTTCATCGCCGGCACCCACAAATGGCTGTTCGGCCCACGCGGCACCGGGCTGATCTGCGCGCGCAGCGAAACCGTGGAACATCTCACGCCGATGATTCCGACGTTCTCTGAAGACGAGAATTTCGCCACCCGTTTCACCCCCGGCGGCTACCACGCCTTCGAGCACCGCTGGGCGCTGGATGAGGCCTTCAAACTGCACCTGCAACTGGGCAAGGCCCAGGTGCAGGCGCGCATCCACCAGCTCAACGGCTATCTGCGCGAGCAATTGCTCAGCCGACGCGATATCGAACTAGTGACGCCGCGCAGCCCGGCGTTGTCGTCGGGCTTCACCTTCTTCCGGGCCAAGGGCCGTGACTGCGATCAAGTGGCCGCAGCGCTGCTCGCGCGCAAGGTCAACGTCGATGCCGTGGCGCGCGACGTTGGCCCGGTGATTCGCACCGCCCCTGGCCTGCTCAATGATGAGGCGCAGATCGATCGACTGATGGCGCAGCTGTCGGCCGTGCTGGCCTGAACCCGTTCTCGCTGCGCACGGCTTGCCTGCGTGCAGCGTTTGCCAAGAGGAACCCGCTATGCCGCTGGACCCTGACCTGGAAGGTTTTCTGGAACTGGCCGAACTCGGCCGCATGACCGGCAAGAGCCAGCCGATGCACCACCTGAGCGTGAGCCAGGCGCGTGAGGAGTTCGAGCGCAGCTCGCAGATTCTCGACCCCTCGCCCCCCGCTGCGCTGGAGGTGGTGGTGCACAGCCTCGACACGCGCGACGGCGCTTGCATCGAGGCGCGGCTGTACCGCGCTGCGGGCACAGGGGAACGTGCGCTGCCGTGCATCCTGTATTTGCATGGCGGCGGCTATGTGGTCGGCAGTCTCGATTCGCACGACTCGATCTGCCGGCGTCTGGCCGCAGACGGTGAATTCGCCGTGCTGGCCCCGGCCTACCGGCTGGCCCCCGAGCAACGCTTCCCGGTGGCCGTGAACGACGCCCAGGACAGCGCCGAGTGGCTGCATGCGCATGCCGAATCGCTCGGCCTCGACCCGCAGCGGCTGATCGTCGCCGGCGACAGCGCCGGGGCGACCCTGGCTACAGTACTGGCGATCAGCGCAGCGTGCGCACCCCAGGCGCAGGGTTTCGCACCCTGCGCACAATTGCTGTTCTACCCGGTCGCCGACGTGGCGCAGACCCGCCCCTCGCACCAGCGCTTCGATGAGGGGTATCTGCTGGAAAGCGACACCCTCGAGTGGTTCTACCAGCACTACCTGGGCGAGCCGGCGCAGCGCCATGACTGGCGGGTCTCGCCGCTGCGCGCCGAAAGCCTACCCGTGCTGGCGCCGGCCTACCTGAGCCTGGCCGAGTACGACCCGCTGCATGACGAGGGTCTGGCCTACGCTGAGCACCTGCGCGCCAGCGGCACGCCGCTCACCCTGGTTACCCAGCACGGGCTGACCCATGACTTCCTGCGCATGTCCGGCATCACTGGGCAGGTCGAGGGCATCTATCGTACGGTTGGCGAGTGGTTGCGTGCGCAGCTCAATTCCTAGCCGATAAATCGACCTGTGCGGCGCTCGTTCCTTCAGGGAACCCGCCGTACAGGAACCCTGCCATGTCCTCCGCTTCCGCCAGCGCCCAGGCCGACCGCGCCGAGCCCTCCCCCGCAGCGCAACCGCCCAGCGGCTATCGCCTGTTCGACCTCAGGGTCAAGCGCCGCCTGCACATCACCCCATCGCTGCTGCGCCTGGTGTTCACCGGCGCCGACGTGGCGCAGATGAACACCCTGGCCCCCGATCAGCGGGTGAAGTTGCTGTTCCCTGCCGCCGATGGCTCGCTACCGGCCTTCGACAACCGCGTGCACTGGAACGACGCGCGACGCCAGCTACCGCTCGCCCAGCGCCCACCGATGCGCACCTACACCATTCGCGCCCTGCGCCGCGACGCAGCGGAAGTGGATGTCGATTTCGTGCTGCACGGCATCAACGGCCCGGCCTCGGCCTGGGCGACCCATGCCGCAGAGGGCGACCGGGTGCAGATGGTCGCGCCCAACCTGGCCTTTGCCGGCGACCCCGGTGGCTACGAATGGAAGCCACCGCAGGGCCTGCAACGGCTGCTGCTGGTAGGCGATGAAACCGCCTTGCCGGCCATCGCCGGGATTCTCCAACAACTGGCCGAACAGGCCAGCCAGGCCCATGTGCAAGCGTTCATCGAGGTGCCATTGCTGGCCGACTGCCTGGACCTGCCGCAGCCGATCCACACCGAACTGCACTGGCTGGCCCGCGAGCGAACAGCCAGCGCACATGGCCAGGCCATGCTCGATGCCGTGCGCGAACAGGCCTGGCTACCGCGCGCAGCGGCTGCGGCGTCTGGCGAACTGGATGAGCTGAATATCGACGAAGAGATTCTCTGGGAGCAGGCCAGCGGCGAGGGCGAGGAGTTTCACGCCTGGATCGCCGGCGAGTCGTCGACGGTGATGACCCTGCGCCGCTGGCTGATTCAGGAACGCGGCCTCGACCGCCAGAACCTCAGCCTGATGGGCTACTGGCGCGCCGGGCGCAGCCTCGATTAAGCACATCTCCGAGCCGTACACGCAAAAGCCGCGAACAGCCGTAAAGCTGCTCGCGGCTTTTGCCTCGCGCTCAGGCGGCCAGCGCGGCGCGCACGGCCTGGGCGAAACGCTCGGCCACTTCGTCGATCTGCTCGGCGCTGATGATCAGCGGTGGCAAGAAGCGCACCACCGCACCATGCCGGCCGCCCAACTCGACGATCAGCCCGCGACGCAGGCATTCACGCTGCACCTTGGGCGCCAGCTGGCGGCAGGCCGGCGGGTGACCTTGGGCATCCGCCACACCTGCCGGATCGACTAGCTCGACACCCAGCATCAGGCCGCGCCCACGGATATCGCCCAGTTGCGGGTAGTCGCGCTGCAACTGGCGCAGATGCCCGCAGAGGCGCTCGCCCATGGCTGCGGCGTGGCTGGCCAGGTCGTGCTCGAGCAGGTAATCGATGACCGCAGAGCCGGCGGCCATGGCCATCTGGTTGCCGCGGAAAGTGCCGGCATGGGCGCCCGGCCCCCACTGGTCGAGCCATTCGCGGTAGACCACCACCGCCAGCGGGAGGCTGCCGCCGATGGCCTTGGACAGCGTCACCACGTCGGGAACGATGCCGGCATGCTCGAAGGCGAACAGCTTGCCGGTGCGGGCGAAGCCGCTCTGGATTTCGTCGACGATCAGCGCCACGCCATGCTGCTCGGTGATACGCCGCAGACCGCGCAGCCACTCGACATCGGCCGGAATCATGCCGCCCTCGCCCTGCACCGCCTCGACGATCACTGCTGCAGGCAACTGCACGCCCGATTCAGGATCGTTGAACAGGTTCTCCAGGTAATGCAGGTTGGCCCGCACTCCGGCAGCGCCGCCCAGGCCGAACGGGCAGCGGTAGTCGTAGGGAAAGGGCAGGAACTGCACGTTGTTGTTGAGCAGCGCGCCCAGCGCTTTCTTCGGCCCCAGGCTGCCCATCAGGCTCAGCGCGCCCTGGGACATGCCGTGATAGGCGCCGTGGAAGGCCAGCACGTTACTGCGCCCGGTAGCGATACGTGCAAGCTTCAAGGCCGCCTCCACGGCATCGGTGCCGGTCGGGCCGCAGAACTGCACCTTGGCTTCGCGGCGTAGTGCTTCGGGCAGCACGCCGAACAGGTCCTGGACGAAACGGTCCTTGACCGGAGTGGTGAGGTCGAGGGTGTGCAGCGGCAGCTCGTCGGCCAGCACGCGCTGAATCGCCTCGATCACCACCGGATGGTTGTGCCCCAGGGCGAGGGTGCCGGCACCGGCCAGGCAGTCGATGAACTGCCGCCCCTCGACGTCTTCCACGTAGATGCCGCGGGCGCGCTTGAGCGCCAGGGGAATACGCCGTGGATAGCTGCGGGCGTTGGATTCCTGTTGCTGCTGACGCAGCAGCAACGGGGAGTCGCTGAATTCGTACAAGGGCAGCGGCGCAGAAGCCGGCAGCACCTGGGCAAGGCTGGAAGCGCTAGACATCGAAGAATCCTCGCAAGCATGCGTCAGTGGTCCGCCCAGCTCTGTTACCGGATATGTGCGGGGCAATGCTTGGAGAACGCTTCGCCCAAGGGCGGATTTAGCGCTACGCAACAGATTTTTACCGGGCGCCGCTCACGCTTCGATGCGCGCGGGCACTTGCAGGCACACGCGCAGGCCGTCGGCCTGGTTGTCGAAGCGCAGTTGCCCGGCGCAGCGCTGGGCGATGGCCTCGACGATGGCAAGACCCAGGCCGCAGCCGGCACTTTGGCTATGCCGCCAGAAGCGCTCGGTGAGGTGCTGCAGGTCGGCATTGGCGATGCCAGGGCCGTGATCGCGCACCACGAAGCCTACCTCGCCCTCGCTCATCTGCACCTCCAGCTCCACCGGCGCCTGTTGCCCGCCGTGGCGCAGGGCGTTGTCCAGCAGGTTGCGCAAGGCGGTGACGGCGAGCGGGCCGGGCATGCTCAGGTAGGTTCGCGTGGCGGCCTCGGGCAGGTGCAAGACGATGCGCCGGTTGTCGCCGCCGCCGGCGTCATGAATGGCCTGGCGCGCCACCTGCTCGGCGCTGCACTGCACGCCGTCGTCGAACGACAGGCTGCCCTCGACACGGGCCAGCATCAGCAGTTGTTCGAGGGTGCGGTGCAGCCGGTCGGCGCCCTGCTCGGCATGTTCCAGAGCTTGCTCGCGCACCGCGCCGTCGGTCATGCGCGCCACTTGCAGGTGGGTCTTGATCACCGTCAGCGGGCTGCGCAGTTCATGGGCGGCATCGTCGGTGAGGCGGCGTTCGCGCTCCAGGGTCTGGGCGATGCGCAGGAACAGCTGGTTCTGGGTATCGAGCAGCGGCTGCAATTCGCTGGGCAAGCCGGCCACCTGCAACGGCTCGACGCTGTCGGCGCGGCGCCGACGCAGGGCATCGCGCATGCGGTTGAGCGGCTCAAGGCCCTTGCCCAGACCGATCCACAGCAGCCCCAGACTACCGAGCAGGGCCATCAGGACCGGCGCCGAGGCCACCAGCAGGATCGAGCGATTGAGCGCTTCGCGCTCCTGATGGCGATCGGCGGTGGTGATGCGTACATCGCCGTGGCTGAAGGTGAACGTGCGCCAGGACGCGCCGTCGATAAGTTGGTCGTTGAAGCCGTTGCCCTGATCATCGAGGCTGGCGTCGTGCTGGTGGTTGCTGGCAAGGATTTCCCCGCGCAGCGAGGTGACCTGGCAGGCCATGCCATCCGGCACGCTGAGCTGGTCGGCGGAGATGCGCGCGTCCTGGCCTTTGGCGCTCAGCGGCTGCGGCAGTTGGTCGATCAGCCCGGCGACCATGCGCGCCGAGGCCACCAGGCGCTGATCTAGGGAGAACATCATCTGCTGGCGCAGGTCGCAGAGCATCCACGCCGCCGCCAGCGCCCAGATGAATACGAAGGCGCTGCCCAGAATCAGCGACAGGCGAACGCGCAGGCTCATGACGCTGGCCCCAGGCGATAGCCCAGCCCGCGCACGGTCTCGACGATGCCTGCGCCGAGTTTGCGCCGCAGGTGGTGGATGTGCACGTTGAGCGCGTTGCTCTCGACTTCATCGGTGAAACCGTACACGCAATCCTTGAGCTGCTCGCTCGACAGCACCCGGCCGGGGTTCTGCAACAGCGCCTGCAACAGCGCCTGTTCGCGCCGGGACAGGTCGACGGTCTGGCCGTGCAACCAGGCTTCGCAGCTGCTCGGGTCGTACCGCAGGGCGCCGTGCTCGATGGTGTTGACCGCGCGCCCAGCGGCGCGGCGCAGCAGGCTGTGCAGGCGCGCGGCCAGCTCGCGCAGATCGAAAGGTTTGAGCAGGTAGTCGTCGGCACCGGCCTGCAGGCCATCGACTCGGTCGCTGACGGCATCGCGCGCGGTCAGCACCAGCACCGGCAGCGCCTCGCCCTGCTGGCGCAGGCGCTGCAACAGCTTCAGGCCATCTTCATCGGGCAGGCCGAGGTCGAGGATCATCACATCGAACTGCGCGGTGTGCAGCAACTGCCGGGCCGCCGAGGCGGTGGCCACGCGGTCGACGGTCAGGCCCTGGGCGGTAAGCCCGGCACAGATGCCACTGGCGATAAGGTCGTCGTCCTCGCAGAGCAGTACGTGCATGGCGGCGGTTCCTGGAGAAAGTGCGGCATTGCAGCGGATGGGGATTAAGCCAGGATTATGCGCCCTCGCGCCGGCATTTGCCCCCGCCTGCGCGTGCCTCAGCGCTATCGAGGCGAAAAAAAGCCCGCCAGTGTGAGAGCGGGCAAGAACCTTCGATGCGCATTGCGGCGGCGATCAGCTGCCGCGATAGGTGGAATAGCTGTACGGGGAAATCAGCAGCGGCACGTGGTAGTGATCCTGCGCGGCATCGATGCCAAAGCGCAGCACCACCACGTCGAGAAAGGCCGGCTCGGGCAGCGCCACACCGCGTGCGCGGTAGTAGTCGCCGGCGGCGAACTGCAACTGGTAGACCCCGGAGCGATACTCATCACCTTGCAACAGCGGCGTGTCGAGACGCCCATCGGCGTTGGTCAGGGCACTGCCGAGCAGCTCCAGACGCTGGCCGTCGACGCGGTATAGCTCGACGCGAATGGCGCTGCCGGGGCAGCCGTGGGCGGCATCCAGTACGTGGGTAGTCAAACGTCCCATAGGGCGGGTGGCCTCTTGATCGGAGTGGACAGGGGAAGCGCAATGGCGCTCATTAAGGCAGCACGACGCAGGATTGTACACAACTTTCTAGCCTCTCAAGCCAGCGTGTCTCGAGCCTTACACGCCAACTGCAAAGCCACGACATGCGCACTGCCTATAGACAATAGCTGACCGATCAGGCAAGTTTGTCGGCACGCTCCTGCGGACGACCGAAGGGCGCCTTTAGCGAAAATCGGGCTTACAAGGAAACCATGATCTTGTATACAATCAGCGCCACACACGGTGCGACATCCCGACGCGGGTCCGCCTATTCTCTGCACTAACGCACAAGAAGGAAGATTGCAGTGAGCGCCAACTACCCTCGCGACCTGATCGGCTACGGCAACACCCCTCCTCACCCGCAGTGGCCGGGCAACGCCCGCATCGCCCTGTCGTTCGTGCTCAATTACGAGGAAGGCGGTGAGCGCAACATTCTTCACGGCGACAAGGAATCGGAAGCGTTCCTGTCGGAAATGGTCGCTGCCCAGCCGTTGCAGGGCCAGCGCAACCAGAGCATGGAATCGCTGTACGAGTACGGCAGCCGGGCCGGGGTCTGGCGCCTGCTCAAGCTGTTCAAGGACACCGGTGTGCCGCTGACCATCTTCGCCGTGGCCATGGCCGCCCAGCGCCATCCCGACGTGATCCGCGCCATGGTCGAAGCCGGTCACGAGATCTGCAGCCACGGCTACCGCTGGATCGACTACCAGAACATGGACGAGGCCCAGGAACGCGAGCACATGCTCGAAGCCATCCGCATCCTCACCGAGCTGAGCGGCGAGCGCCCGCTGGGCTGGTACACCGGCCGCACCAGCCCCAACACCCGGCGCCTGGTGATGGAAGAAGGCGGCTTTCTCTACGACAGCGACACCTACGACGATGACCTGCCCTACTGGGAACGCAACAACCCCACCGACAAGCCGCACCTGGTGATTCCCTACACCCTCGACACCAACGACATGCGCTTCACCCAGGTGCAAGGCTTCAACTGTGGCGAGCAGTTCTTCCAGTACCTCAAGGACGCCTTCGATGTGCTCTACGAAGAAGGCGCCGAAGCACCGAAGATGCTCTCCATCGGCCTGCACTGTCGCCTGGTCGGCCGTCCGGCGCGCCTGGCCGCCCTCAAGCGCTTCGTCGAATACGCGAAAAGCCACGAGCAGGTGTGGTTCGCCCGCCGCGTCGACATCGCCCGCCACTGGCACGCCACGCACCCCTACAAATGAACCCTGACGACGAGACCTGCCGATGACCGCCTTCCGCACCCTGACCCCGTCCTCCCTCGACCGCGACGCCTTCATCGCCGCCTTCGCCGACATCTACGAGCATTCGCCGTGGGTCGCCGAGCGCGCCTTCGATCAAGGGCAGTCGAGTGAACTGGATCAGGTCGAGGGTCTGCACCAGCGCATGAGCGCGGTGCTGCAGGCGGCCAGCCATGCCGAGCAACTGGCGTTGATCAACGCCCACCCGGATCTGGCGGGCAAGGCCGCGGTACGCGGCGAGCTGACCGAGTCGAGCACTGCCGAACAGGCCGGTGCCGGCATCCACCAGTGCACCCCGGAAGAGTTCGCCCGCTTCACTGCGCTCAACCACGCCTACAAGGCACGCTTCGCGTTTCCGTTCATCATGGCGGTGCGCGGCAGTGACCGGCAGCAGATTCTCGCCGCCTTCGAAACGCGCCTGCATAACGACGCAGACAGCGAGTTTCGCGAAGCCCTGAAACAGATCGACCGTATCGCCCTGCTGCGGCTTTCGCAGCTGTAACCCGTGCAACATCGGCCGCCAGGTGCGTGAAGCGTCCGCGCTGGCTGCCGCCCTTTCGACTCCCCTTTCGATAAAGAGAACAAGACCATGCGCACCCTGATGATCGAGCCCCTGAGCAAAGAAGCCTTCGCCCCTTTCGGTGACGTGATCGAAACCGACGGCAGCGACCACTTCATGATCAACAACGGCTCGACCATGCGCTTCCACAAGCTCGCCACGGTCGACACCGCCGAGCCTGAAGACAGGGCGATCATCAGCATCTTCCGCGCCGAGGCGCTGGACATGCCGCTGACCATTCGCATGCTCGAACGTCATCCGCTGGGCAGCCAGGCGTTCATTCCGCTGCTCGGCAACCCCTTTCTGATCGTGGTCGCGCCACTTGGCGATGCACCTGTATCGGGTCTGGTCCGTGCCTTCCTCAGCAATGGCAGGCAGGGCGTCAATTACCATCGCGGCGTCTGGCACCACCCGGTGCTGACGATCGAAAAGCGGGATGACTTCCTGGTGGTTGATCGCAGTGGTGCTGGCAACAACTGCGATGAGCATTACTTCACCGAGGAGCAATTGATGATCCTCAGTCCCCACTAATAAGAAAGGGCCGGTCATCGGCACGGTGGCCGGCGAAAGGTACGAACTGTGGAAGCACACCTTCACGAGTGGCTGAACCTGAGCATCCGCTGGGTGCACATGATCACCGGCGTCGCCTGGATCGGCGCGTCGTTCTATTTCGTCTGGCTGGAAAACAACCTTGACCGCAGGCAACCCCGTGAAGGGCTGTCGGGCGATTTATGGGCGATCCACGGTGGCGGCATCTACCACCTGGAAAAGTACAAGCTGGCGCCGCCGCAGATGCCCGAGAACCTGCACTGGTTCAAATGGGAAGCCTATTTCACCTGGATGTCGGGCATCGCCCTGCTGTGCGTGGTGTTCTACTGGAACCCGACGCTGTACCTGCTGGCACCGGGCAGCACGCTGTCGGGCGCTGAAGGCGTGGCCATCGGCATCGGTTCGCTGATCGCCGGCTGGTTCATCTACGACCTGCTCTGCGACTCGCCGCTGGGTAAACGGCCGATGCTGCTCGGTGCGGTGCTATTCGTGCTGATCATCGCTGCCTGCTGGGGTTTCAGCCTGGTGTTCAGTGGCCGCGGCGCTTACCTGCACACCGGGGCGATCATCGGCACCATCATGGTCGGCAACGTGTTCCGCATCATCATGCCGGCGCAGCGCCAGCTGGTCGCCGCCATCGCCGAAAACAAGACCCCCGACCCGCTGCTGCCGGCCAAGGGCCTGCTGCGTTCGCGGCACAACAACTACTTCACCCTGCCGGTGCTGTTCATCATGATCAGCAACCACTTCCCCAGCACCTACGGCAGCCAGTACAACTGGCTGATCCTGGCCGGCATCGCCGTCGCCGCCGTGCTGATTCGCCACTACTTCAACACCCGCCACGCCAGCAACAAATACGCCTGGACCCTGCCTGCCGGCGCCCTGGCGATGATCTGCCTGGCCTACGTCACCGGCCCGAAACCGCTGCCCACTGCACCCGAACAGGCTGCTGGCGAGATTCGCTACCAGCCACTGCCCGCCACCGCCGTGGGCGGCAAGAGCGCCGCCGAGCATCGCGCCGAGCAGGCTGCACAAGCAGCGGCTGCACCGGCCCAGGCCCCGGCCGACGCCAGCGCACCGGCAAGTGCCGAGGCCTTCACCCAGGTGCATGAGATCATCCAGCAACGCTGCACCGTATGCCATTCGGCCACCCCCACCAGCCCGCTGTTCAGCACCGCCCCGGGCGGTGTGCTGTTCGACACCCCAGAGCAGATGCACGCCCAGGCCGCGCGTATCCAGGCCCAGGCCGTGGCCAGCCAGATCATGCCGCTGGGCAACATCACCCAGATGACCAGCGACGAACGCAAGCTGGTCGGCGACTGGATCGCCAAAGGCGCGCCCCTCGACTAGCGGGGCAGCGGCAAGCTCCAGGACGGGCGCGCACGCCGCTTTTTCTTGCAGCTTGCCGCTCGTAGCTTGTCGCTGCTCGCCGCTGCGCGCTGCCGCGCTTGAGACCCACCCCACAACCCAGTAACCTGCGCGCCTTTTTGCCTACGCAACAGGTCGCGCAGAGGGTTTTTGCTGACTTTAAAGTCAATGAACTCGGGGGTTTAGCGTCGTTTCAACGACGTTTCAGGGCGTGCGCTGCCGACCACAGCGCGGCCCGTTCCAGTCCCTCGGCACGACCTTGCACAACGATAACGGCGCCACCCACGAGCGCCGACACTGAACCGACAGGAGCGACTTTCACCATGCGTACTTTCAACAGCCTGATTCTTGCCACCGGCCTGCTGGCCTGCGGCACCGCCCATGCCGGCGACCTGCTGCAATGGCAGAGCAACAGCCTGACCTATCTGTGGGGCAAGAACTTCAAGGTCAACCCGCCGACCCAGCAGACCTTCACCTTCGAGCACGCCGACGGCTGGAAGTACGGCGACAACTTCCTGTTCATCGACCGCATCGGTTACCAGGGCAAGAAAGACGCGCGCAACGGCGGCGACACCTACTACGGCGAGTTCACCCCGCGTCTGTCGTTCGGCAAGATCTTCGACCAGAACCTGTCGTTCGGTCCGATCAAGGACGTGCTGCTGGCGCTGACCTACGAGTTCGGCGAAGGCGATGCCGACAGCTACCTGATCGGCCCAGGTTTCGACCTCGACGTGCCGGGCTTCGACTACTTCCAGCTCAACTTCTACCAGCGCACCACCGACGGCAGCCGCCCGGGCGACAACGTCTGGCAGATCACCCCGGTCTGGGCCTATACCCTGCCGCTGGGCGACTCCGATGTGCTGATCGACGGCTACATGGACTGGGTGGTCGACAACGATGAGAACCGCCGCGGCACCTACCACGCCAACCTGCATTTCAACCCACAGGTCAAGTACGACCTGGGCAAAGCGCTGAAACTGGGCGAGAAGCAGCTGTACGTCGGCTTCGAATACGACTACTGGAAAAACAAGTACGGCATCGAGAGTTCTTCGGGCTTCAACACCAACCAGAACACCGCAAGTTTCCTGGTCAAGGTGCACTTCTAAGGGTTCGTCGCGCCATGGCCTGGGCTTGACCAGGCCATGCCACCCGCGCCCGCTACTCGGCGCTGCCCAGACGGCCTCGCACCCAGCCAAAGCCGCCGACCAACAGCGCGGTGACGAAGCCTGCGACGGCACCGATCACGCCGAACAGGCCCAGTTTGACCACCGGGCCCCAGCCTGCGGTATCGGCCACCAGCGCTTCGACGGCGTGTTCCAGCGGCGCGATGCCTTCGGCGACGAAGGTGCCGCCGACCAGGAACATCGCCAGCGTGCCGATCCACGACAGCGCCTTCATCAGGATCGGCGCCGCCGCGACCAGTCCCTTGCCGAACGAGCGAGTGATGCGCCCCCACATTCCTTGCGCCTGGGTCTTGGCCAGGGCGAAGCCTGCGTCGTCGAGTCGCACGATACCGGCCACCAGGCCATACACACCCACCGTCATCAGCACCGCAATCAGCGCCAGGGTGATGATCTGCTGATACAGCGGCGCCTCGGCCACCACGTTGAGGGTGATGACGATGATCTCGGCACTGAGGATGAAGTCGGTCTTGATCGCGCCTTTGATCTTGCGCTTTTCATAGGCGGCCAGCGCTTCGGGGGTCTTGGGCGCGGCTTTTTTTTCCGTGCTCCGCTCGCCATCCTTGTTGCGCGAGAACTTGTCCTTGATCGCCTCGAAGCCTTCGTAGCAGAGGTAGATGCCGCCTGCCATCAGCAGCCATTTGACCGCCGCCGGCAGCACGGCGCTGAGGATCAGCGCACAGGGCACCAGAATCGCCTTGTTCTTCAGCGACCCCTTGAACACCGCCCACACTACCGGCAACTCACGGTCGGCCTTCATGCCGGTGACCTGCTCGGCGTTCACCGCCAGGTCGTCGCTCAACACGCTGGCGGATTTCTTCGCCGCCACCTTGCTCATCAACGAGATGTCGTCCAGCAACGCGGCGATATCATCCAACAATGCAAAAAAACTGCTGCCCGCCATGTTCGTTCACCCTGGGTCGATGCTGGTCATTCACCCGGGTTGGCGCAGGGTTGCGCCGAGGGTGAAACAGTGACTTACAGACCCATCGTCGACACAGGAGTTCTGTCGTGGATTGCCGCGCAAAGGCCCTGCCTTGAGCGCCGTTCGGGCACGGTGCTACCATCGCGGGCCTTCCGCAGCCGCGGCCAGACACAGGACGATTCCCGACCATGAGCACCATTCGCGAGCGCAACAAGGAGCTGATCCTGCGCGCAGCCAGCGAGGAATTTGCCGACAAGGGCTTCGCGGCGACTAAAACCAGTGACATCGCGGCCAAGGCCGGGCTGCCCAAGCCCAACGTCTACTACTACTTCAAGTCGAAGGAAAACCTCTACCGCGAGGTGCTCGAAAGCATCATCGTGCCGATCATGCAGGCCTCGACGCCGTTCAATGCCGAGGGTGATCCACGGGAAGTACTGAGCGGCTACATCCGTTCGAAGATCCGCATTTCCCGCGACCTGCCCCACGCCTCCAAGGTGTTCGCCAGCGAAATCATGCACGGCGCGCCACATCTTTCCGCAGCCCAGGTGGAGCAACTCAACGCCCAGGCGCAGCACAACATCGCCTGTATCGGCCAATGGATCGAGCGTGGCCTGATCGCCCCGATCGACCCCCACCACCTGATGTTCAGCATCTGGGCGGCGACCCAGACCTACGCCGACTTCGACTGGCAGATTTCCGCCATCACCGGCAAGGCCAAGCTCGCCGACAGCGACTACGACGCCGCCGCCCAGACCATCATTCGCCTGGTGCTCAAGGGCTGCGAGCCGGAGCCGGCCTGAAGCAAGCTACACCGCCACGCCTGCATCCGCCCGCAGTCCGGCCGCTTCGATCGCGCTGATGGCGCACTGTTCATCGATGTCCGAGGTGTCGCCACTGATGCCCACCGCGCCCAGCACATGACCCTCGCCATCGCGAATCAGCACCCCACCCGGCACCGGCACCACCGGCCGCTCACCAAGGCCGTTGAGGGCGGCGAAGAAGGTTGGGCGTTGTTGCGCATCCAGCGCCAGCAGGCGCGAACCCTTGCCCAAGGCGATGGCGCCCCAGGCCTTGCCAATGGCAATTTCCGGACGAATCAGGCTGGCGCCGTCTTCGCGCTGCAAGGCCAGCAGATGGCCGCCCGCATCGAGCACCGCAACCGTCAGCGGCGCCGCCTCGATGGTGCGGCCTGCGCTCAACGCGGCGTCGACCAGACTGACGGCAGACTTGAGAGTCAAAGGGGTCATGGCTGTGTCCTCTTATTGTTCTATGAGAGCCGATGAATAGAAAAATGCCTCACAAATAGAGCACACTAAATCAATTTATTGTATACAACATTTTCAAACGATCGTCTTAAAACCTGCCAAAAAGCCCGTTAGCTGCCCTCACGACCCTTCATCCAGCCATCTTGCAAAAGGGATTGACCTCAACGAGAAAGGGTGAATAAACTCGACCACAGGCAAAGTTGTATACAATTACAATATCAATGAGGCACAAGCCATGAGCAAAATGAGAGCAATCGATGCGGCCGTGCTGGTCATGCGCCGTGAAGGGGTGACCACCGCATTCGGCATTCCTGGGGCGGCCATCAACCCGCTGTACTCGGCCCTGAAAAAGGCTGGCGGCATCGATCACGTCCTCGCGCGCCATGTCGAAGGTGCCTCGCACATGGCAGAAGGCTATACTCGCGCCAACCCCGGCAATATCGGTGTGTGCATCGGCACCTCCGGCCCGGCCGGCACCGACATGGTCACCGGGCTGTACAGCGCCTCGGCCGACTCCATTCCGATTCTGTGCATCACCGGCCAGGCGCCACGGGCCCGTTTGCACAAGGAAGACTTCCAGGCGGTCGACATCACCAGCATCGTCAAGCCGGTGACCAAGTGGGCCACCACCGTGCTGGAGCCCGGCCAGGTGCCGTACGCCTTCCAGAAAGCCTTTTATGAAATGCGCAGCGGCCGCCCTGGGCCGGTGCTGATCGACCTGCCGTTCGACGTGCAGATGGCCGAGATCGAGTTCGACATCGAGGCCTACGAGCCGCTGCCGGTGCACAAACCGGCCGCCACCCGCGTGCAGGCAGAAAAGGCCCTGGCCCTGCTCAATCAGGCCGAACGGCCGCTGCTGGTCGCCGGCGGCGGCATCATCAACGCCGATGCCAGCGCGCAGTTGCAGGCCTTTGCAGAACTGGTCGGGGTGCCGGTGATTCCCACCTTGATGGGCTGGGGCACGCTGCCTGATGACCACCCGCTGATGGCCGGGATGGTCGGCCTGCAAACGTCCCACCGTTACGGCAACGCCAACCTGCTGGCCTCCGACCTGGTGTTCGGCATCGGCAACCGCTGGGCCAACCGCCACACCGGCTCGGTGGATGTCTACACCCAGGGCCGGCGCTTCATTCACGTCGACATCGAACCGACGCAGATCGGCCGCGTGTTCACCCCCGACCTGGGCATCGTCTCCGATGCCGGCAGCGCCCTGGCGGCGTTCATCGAAGTGGCTGAGGAATGGCACGCCGCTGGCAAGCTCAAGGACCACAGCGCCTGGCTCAAGCAGTGCCAACAGCGCAAGGCCACCTTGCAGCGCAAGACCCATTTCGACCAGGTGCCGGTCAAGCCGCAGCGGGTCTACCAGGAAATGAACAAGGTGTTCGGCAAGGACACCTGCTACATCAGCACCATCGGCCTGTCGCAGATCGCCGGCGCGCAGTTCCTGCATGTGTACAAGCCGCGGCACTGGATCAACTGCGGCCAGGCCGGCCCGCTCGGCTGGACCATCCCCGCCGCCCTGGGCGTGGTCAAGGCCGATCCCAGTCGCCAGGTGGTGGCGCTGTCCGGCGATTACGACTTCCAGTTCATGATCGAGGAACTGGCGGTGGGCGCGCAGTTCAACCTGCCCTACGTGCATGTGCTGGTGAACAACGCCTACCTCGGCCTGATCCGCCAGGCCCAGCGCGGCTTCGACATGGACTACTGTGTGCAACTGGCGTTCGAGAACATCAACGCCAGCGATACCGCCAGCTATGGCGTCGATCATGTGGCCGTGGTCGAGGGCCTGGGCTGCAAGGCGCTGCGCGTGTTCGAGCCGAGCGAGATCGGCCCGGCGCTGCTCAAGGCGCAGAAAATGGCCGCGGAGTTGCGCGTGCCGGTGGTCGTGGAGGTGATACTCGAGCGTGTGACCAACATTTCCATGGGCACCGAGATCGACGCGGTGAATGAATTCGAAGACCTGGCCCTGGTGGGCAACGACGCCCCCACCGCCATCTCGCTGCTCGACTGAACCCTCCCCCCGGCGCCTTCGCAGAGCGCGCCGGGTGTGCCATCCATCAGGAGACCGACCATGCCGCGCCTTGCCGCCAACCTGTCCATGCTGTTCACCGAGCAGGATTTTCTCGCCCGCTTCAAAGCCGCCGCTGACGCCGGCTTCAGCGGTGTCGAATACCTCTTCCCCTACGACTTCGAGGCGGCCGAGATTCGCCAGCAGCTCGATACCCACGGCCTGACCCAGGTGCTGTTCAACCTGCCGGCCGGCAACTGGGCCCAGGGCGAGCGCGGCATCGCCTGCCACCCCGAGCGGGTCAAGGAATTTCGCGCCGGCGTCGAACGCGCCATCGACTACGCCCAGGTGCTGGGCAACACCCAGGTCAACTGCCTGGCCGGCATCCGCCCGCAAGGGCTGAGCGATGAGCAGGTGCGACGCACCTTCGTCGACAACCTGCGCTTTGCCGCCGAGCGGCTCAAGGCGGCCGGCATTCGCCTGGTGATGGAAATGATCAACACCCGCGACATTCCAGGGTTCTACCTCAACACCACGGCCCAGGCGCTGGATATCCACGCCGAAGTCGGCAGTGACAACCTGTTCCTGCAGTACGACATCTACCACATGCAAATCATGGAAGGTGACCTCGCCCGCAGCCTGCAAGCGCACCTGGCGCTGATCCACCACGTGCAGCTGGCCGACAACCCCGGGCGCAACGAGCCCGGCACCGGTGAGATCAACTACCACTTCCTGTTCCAGCACCTCGACCGCATCGGCTACCAGGGCTGGGTCGGCGCCGAATACAAGCCGCTGACCAGCACCGAAGCAGGCCTGGGCTGGCTGAAGACCTACAACGTGCTCTGAATCGGCCGTCGTCCCCCTTCGCCGTCAACTTTCATAACTACAAGAGGCAATTTCTCATGGCCAAGATCGGCTTCATCGGCACCGGCATCATGGGCAAGCCCATGGCCCACAACCTGCTCAAGGCAGGCCACGACCTGTTCGTCTCCGAACACCACAGCAAAGCGCCCGCCGACCTGATCGAGGCGGGCGCAGTGGCCTTGGGCAACCCACGCGAAGTGGCCCAGGAAGCCGAATTCATCATCGTCATCGTGCCCGACACGCCTCAGGTCGAAAGCGTGCTGTTCGAGGCCAATGGCGTGGCCGAAGGTCTGGCGGCGAACAAGGTGGTGATCGACATGAGCTCGATCTCACCCACGGCTACCAAGGCGTTTGCCGAGCGCATCGCCAGTACCGGCGCCAGCTACCTCGATGCGCCGGTTTCGGGGGGTGAGGTCGGCGCCAGGGCCGCGACCCTGAGCATCATGGTCGGCGGCAGCGCCGAGGCCTACGAACGCGCCCTGCCGTTGTTGCAGAGCATGGGCAAGAACATCACTCGGGTCGGCGACAGCGGCGCCGGGCAGACCGCCAAGGTCGCCAACCAGATCATCGTCGCGCTGAACATCCAGGCGGTCGCCGAGGCCCTGCTGTTCGCCGCCAAGAACGGCGCCGACCCGGCCAAGGTGCGCGAAGCGCTGATGGGCGGCTTTGCTTCGTCGAAGATTCTCGAAGTGCATGCCGAGCGCATGATCAACGGCACCTTCGACCCCGGCTTCAAGATCAATCTGCACCAGAAAGACCTCAACCTGGCCCTGCAAGGCGCCAAGGAACTGGGCATCAACCTGCCCAACACCTCGAATGCCCAGCAAGTGTTCAGCACCTGCGTAGCCCTGGGCGGCGGCAACTGGGACCACTCGGCGCTGATCAAAGGCCTGGAGCACATGGCCAATTTCTCGATTCGAGAACGCGACTAGCGGCGTTGCCGCTGGTCGCCAGCGGCAAGCTCTGAGCTGCAAGCTGCAAGCTGCAAGCGAAACCCAACGCAATACTGCTTGCAGCTTGCCGCTAGAAACTTGTGGCTCCCTGTCCCATCCGCTTTTACTTGCAGCTTGTAGCTTTCAGCTAATCGCTGGCAGCTTCCAGCTGCCCCCCGAGGAGGCCCCATGTCGGTCGATCCGCAATCCCTGCTCCGCTCGCTGTTCGACACCGCCATCGCCGCGGCGCATCCGCGTCAGGTGCTCGAGCCCTACCTGCCCGCCGACCGTAGTGGTCGGGTCATCGTCATCGGTGCCGGCAAGGCCGCCGCGGCCATGGCCGAAGTGGTGGAAAAACACTGGCAAGGCGAAGTCAGTGGGCTAGTGGTGACGCGCTACGGGCACGGCGCCAGTTGCCAGAAAATCGAAGTGGTCGAGGCCGCACATCCTGTGCCCGATGCCGCCGGCCTGGAAGTCGCCGGCCGGGTACTGAAGATGGTCAGCGACCTCAGCGAAGACGACCGGGTGATCTTTCTGCTCTCAGGTGGTGGCTCGGCGCTGCTGGCGTTGCCGGCCGCCGGGCTGACCCTGGCCGACAAGCAGCAGGTGAACAAGGCCTTGCTCAAGTCCGGCGCGACCATCGGCGAGATGAACTGCGTGCGCAAGCACCTCTCGGCGATCAAGGGCGGGCGTCTAGCCAAGGCCTGCTGGCCGGCCACGGTGTACACCTACGCCATTTCCGATGTGCCGGGGGACCTCGCCACGGTGATCGCCTCAGGGCCGACCGTGGCCGACCCCAGCACCCGCGCCGATGCCCTGGCGGTGCTCAAGCGCTATGCCATCGATGCGCCACAGGCGGTGCTCGACTGGCTCAACGACCCGGCCTCGGAAACCCTCAAGGCCGACGACCCGATGCTCAGCCGCAGTCATTTCCAGTTGATCGCCAAGCCCCAGCAGTCGCTGGAGGCCGCTGCGGTCAAGGCGCGCCAGGCCGGCTTCAGTGCACTGATTCTGGGCGATCTGGAAGGCGAGTCGCGTGAGGTGGCCAAGGTCCATGCCGGCATCGCCCGGCAGATCGTCAAGCACAGCCAGCCGCTCAAGCCGCCGTGCGTGATCCTCTCCGGCGGCGAGACCACCGTCACCGTGCGCGGCAATGGCCGTGGCGGGCGCAATGCCGAGTTCCTCCTGAGCCTGACCGACAGCCTCAAGGGCCTGCCGGGGGTGTATGCGCTGGCCGGTGACACCGACGGCATCGACGGCTCGGAAGACAACGCCGGTGCGCTGATGACCCCAGACAGCTATGCCCGCGCCAGCGCCCTGGGCCTGAGCGCCAGCGCCGAGCTGGACGACAACAACGGCTACGGCTATTTCCAGGCCCTCGACGGGCTGATCGTAACCGAACCGACGCGCACCAACGTCAACGACTTCCGCGCCATTCTCATCCTCGAGCAGACCTATCCATGAACCACGATAAAAAGGTCAAGATCCTCGCCACCCTCGGCCCGGCCACCGCCAGCCTCGATGACGTGCGGCAACTGGCCGAGGCTGGGGTCAACTTGTTCCGCCTCAACTTCAGCCATGGCGAGCACGCCGACCATGCGCTGCGCTACGGCTGGATTCGTCAGGTCGAGCAGCAGTTGAACTGCCCGCTGGGCATTCTCATGGACTTGCAAGGGCCGAAACTGCGGGTCGGTCGCTTCGAAGCGGGCAAGGTCGAACTGCGCCGCGGCCAGGCCCTGCGCCTGGACCTCGACCCGACGCCGGGCGATGCCCAGCGGGTCAACCTGCCGCACCCGGAAATCATCGCCGCCCTGCGCCCTGGCATGCACCTGTTGCTGGACGACGGCAAACTACGCCTGCGGGTCACGGCCACCCATGCCGAGGCCATCGACACCGAGGTCGTGGACGGCGGCGAGCTGTCCGATCGCAAAGGGGTCAACGTGCCCGAGGCGGTGCTGGCGCTGTCGCCGCTGACCGAAAAAGATCGCCGCGACCTGGCATTTGGCCTTGAGCTGGGGGTGGACTGGGTGGCGTTGTCGTTCGTGCAGCGCCCGCAAGACATTCTCGAAGCCCGCGAGCTGATCGGCGAACGCGCCTACCTGATGGCGAAAATCGAAAAGCCTTCGGCGGTCGAGCACCTGCCGGCCATCGCCGAGCAGGCCGACGCGATCATGGTCGCCCGCGGCGACCTGGGCGTCGAAGTGCCGGCCGAAAGCGTGCCACAGATTCAGAAGCGCATCATCGCCACCTGCCGCCAGCTCGGCAAACCGGTGGTGGTGGCCACGCAGATGCTCGAATCCATGCGCTTTGCCTCGACCCCGACCCGCGCCGAGGTCACCGACGTGGCCAACGCCGTGGCCGAGGGCGCCGACACGTTGATGCTGTCGGCCGAGACCGCCTCGGGCGATTACCCGCTCGAAGCCGTGCAGATGATGAGCAAGATCATCCGCCAGGTGGAAAACGGCCCGGACTACCAGGCCCAGCTCGACGTCGGCAGGCCCAAGGCCGAGGCAACGGTCAGCGACGCCATCAGCTGTGCGATTCGGCGCATCAGCGGCATTCTGCCGGTGGCGGTGCTGGTCAACTACAGCGAGTCTGGCGCCTCGACCCTGCGCGCTGCCCGCGAGCGACCGCGCGCGCCGATTCTCAACCTGACCCCGAACCTCATCACCGCGCGGCGCCTGAGCGTGGTCTGGGGGGTGCGCTCGGTGGTCAACGACCGCCTGCATCAGGTCGACGAAATCTGCTCGACCGCCCTGGAGATCGCCCAGGCGCAAGGCATGGCGCAGCGCGGTGACACTGTGCTGATCACTGCCGGTGTGCCTTTTGGCAAGCCAGGCACGACTAACACGCTGCGGGTGGAAACCTTGCTGTAAACACTGCGGGTCGCCCGGCGACCCGTGGCTTGAACCTGACACGTGCGGACAACCGTGGCTCACAGAGGCCGACCGCTTCCCTGCTCACCTGACAGACAGCCCCATGCCCCGCGAACCTTCTGCCATTCCCTGCCCCGACTGGGCCACGGCCCTGCTCAACGGCTTCAGCCAGGTACTGCTGTTGCGCAGCCCGCTGTGCGGCCTGTGCTGCCTGCTGGCCATCGTGCTGAGCGCTCCGAACCTGGTCGGCGGCGCCCTGCTCGGCGCCCTCGCCGGCCTGCTCACCGCCCAGCGCCGCGGCTACGACCGCGCCGATCGTCAGGCTGGGCTGTACAGCTACAACGGCGTGCTGATCGGCATCCTGATCAGCGCGGTGCTGCCATGGTCGGCCATCGTACCGCCGCTGATCATCGCCGCCGGCGGCCTGTCGAGCATCATCACGCACCAATGGCGCAAACGCGGCGGCAAGCTGCTGGTGGCTTACACGGCGCCGTTCGTGCTATTGGGTTGGGGCGTGCTGGCGCTGGCAACGCCTGGAATAACGAGCCCTGTGGCTGCCAACCCGGTCAGCGGAGTCTTGCGAGGGGTTGGGCAAATCTTTTTGCTCGACAAACCCATGGCCGGACTGTGCATTGCCGTTGGGATGTACCTGGCACATCCTTACGCCGCGACTTGGGCGCTGATCGGCTCAGTGCTTGGCGGCGGTGTTGCGCTGCTGCTCGGGGAAGCGCAAACGGCGTGGATGGGGCTGTATGGATTCAATGCGGCGTTGGCAGCGCTGGCCTTCAGTCGTCACAACGAGCGGCCATGGTTGACACTGGTGGCCATCAGCATCTGCCTGCTGATGCAGTTCCTGTTTGGGTTGCTACAACATCCGGCTCTGACCGCCCCTTTCGTGAGCGCGTGCTGGGTGCTGCACATAGGCGGTCAGCTATTGCCGCGCCTACCCAACCGAATGTCGCGGGCATAGTCCTCGGGATGCAGGCCCCCCCGATGTGAGATAGCCCGTCGATCAGTCGACGCCGTGCCTGCGTCATCATCAGTCGGAGCAATAAACGCGTGCGTTTCTGAACTGAGGGATCTTCTTTCATAGCCGTTGCTTATCAGTATTGTTCCCCGCGTCCGTTTGCTGTCCGCCTTTATATAGATGTTCCCTTTCACGAAGAACTCACCTGCAATCGTGTCACGATGTTCCTGCCAAACGAGCTGCTCGCCCATTATTCTTGGATGATCGCCAGTGAACTTATAAGTCGTGAGTGTTTCGCCGTGTAGTTTACTCACTAACAAGACCTCACCTTTCCAACCTTTCCGGGACAACGGCTTCAAAAGAAACTTGAGGTCGTTTTTAGGCAACCCGAATTTTTTAAGTAACGCGGTCAGACCTGTCGGTGCCTTACCTGAAGGGTCGACTTGATTCACAGGATCATTCGCGCAGTAAACATAAGTGTTCAACCCGCCATCGCCAAATGGGCTGAGAACGTCAGCGCTGACAAAGCGCATCAGCGACGGCTTGTACAAACGATGTCCATTACCCAGCAGATACCCCGACGCTACACCATTCAACGGCTGACCTGCATAGGCCACCACACTGCTCGCCAGGTCGCTCGATAAAAACCCAAATGGCGTGTAACCGCGACGCACGAATGCATTCAGGCCGAGGCGGCGACCTGCCTGTTCGGATTGCAAAAATGATTGTTTCATTCAACACCTGAGAAGTAATTGTCGTAGTCCGTTCAATCGGGGGCATGCTAACTGAAGTCCCATTAAAGTCTGCGCCCCCGTGCAGTTGCGCGAAACTGATAGTTTTATCAGTCTCAGCAGCTACCCAGGCCAGTTGCATATCAGGGAAAGCAGCTCTAGCCTTGGCCGTCCTCACAAGAATCCAATACCCATGCCAAGCCCGACCACCCTGCGCCAACGCCTCTACGTCATCGTCTTCCAGAACGATACCCCTGCCGGCCGGCGCTTCGACAAGCTGTTGCTGCTGGCTATTCTCGCCAGCCTGGTGACGGTGATTCTCGACAGCATCGGTGAGGTTCATCGCGATTACGCCCACCTGCTGGCCGCCATCGAGTGGGGTTTCACCACGGTGTTCCTGCTCGAATACCTCACCCGCCTGTACTGCTCGCCCAGGCCGCTGCGCTATGCCTTCAGCTTCTATGGCCTGGTCGACCTGCTGGCGATCGTGCAGGGGATCATCGCGCTGTATTACAGCGACGCGCAGTACCTGTTGATCATCCGCGTCATCCGCATGCTGCGCATCTTCCGCGTACTCAAGCTCGGCCCTTACCTGAGCCAGGCCGATTACCTGCTCAAGGCCCTGCGTGGCAGCAAGCAGAAGATCATCGTGTTTCTGCTCAGCGTCTCGACCCTGGTGACGGTGTTCGGCACGCTGATGTACGTCATCGAAGGGCCGGAACATGGCTTCACCAGCATTCCCAAGGGCATCTACTGGGCCATCGTCACCCTGACCACGGTGGGCTTTGGCGGCATCGTGCCGCAGACCGCGCTGGGTCAGGTGCTGTCTTCGCTGGTGATGATCACCGGTTATTCGATCATCGCCGTACCCACCGGCATCTTTACCGCAGAACTGGCCAATGCCATGCGCGGCGAGCAGGTGCAGCACGCCTGCCCGCGCTGCGCCAAATCACGGCACGAGCAGGCGGCGGCGTTCTGTTCAAGGTGTGGCAGCGCGCTGTACCAAGCCCCTGGGGCGAGCAGGCGCGCGCCAAAGACATGACCGGTCTCGCGTAACCAGAAGTATTGATGTCAGGTTCTGGCCCGCATCGCTGGCTCAGGATCGAGCACCGGCTCTGATGTATTCGACAGCCCTTGCCGGTGCAGAAATCAGCCCAGGAACCTGGAGTGCAGCTGCCAGCCTTGCCGCATATTGATTTACTGAGTTTCTCATGTGGATTGCCTCCTGTTTAACGATCTGGCCTGAAATGCTGGCGACTTGGCGCACCGGTAGGTGGACAGACCCCAGCACAAGGGCTCTGGCTGCCTGACCCAGACTCACCGACACGTCCACCACCAAGTGTGCGGGCGCGTCAGAGCGGCCAAACGGCCTGGTGATACTGGCCCACAGGATCGAAAGACGATCCCTCAACCCTATGTTCAGCGAAACGCCGTCAAGGCCCACTCGCATGCTGCTGTGCCGAAGACCCAACGCCTCAAGGGATACCGTCATGGCCGAATTTGCCCAGTCCAAGCGATGTGAAGAAGCGATTCGACCAAGAGCGCCCTCTGGCAGGTGAATTTCAGCTCTTCCTAAACCCGTCACCACTACTCCTCGCTGCTGGCGGACTTCTGGCGACCGCTGGAACCACCACCCCACATGTCCGCTGGGATCGGCCATGTTGATCGGATCACCCGCACAATAACCGTAAGCATTGATTCCCCCCGCATCGAAAGGACTTCTGCTGTCGGGCCGACAAAAGCGCATCAATTGAGGCCGGTACAGCCGCTGACCATTGCCCAGCAGATACCCCTGCGTACAAGGATCGGCAGGCTGTCCTGTGTAGGCGACCCGTTGCTCCCTCGTGCCGGCATGATGCCCATACGGTGTATACGCTGGCGACCCAGCCTCGCGCGTGGGTGCAGAACTGAAGTTGTCTGTACAGGGTCTTCGCTTTCGCATGGGTGCCCCGTGATTCTGATGGAAGCAGGCTTCAGCATCCACCAAGCCCCAGAGCCCGACAACTGACAAAAAAATCAGGTCCAGACCACCCGGCGCGCTCGCCACGGATCGATTCACCTTGTCGCTGCATCACCAGAATCGGCAAGCATAATCACACCACTATTTGTTCTTTAGCCCCGCACGAAGGAACCGCTATAGTCGCTGGCACATTGCCCTCTACTCGACCCAACAAGGAATGCGTCGTGAAAAAACTGTTTACCGCCTCGCTGCTGGCCGCGGGCCTGGCTCTGAGCACCCTGGCCCAGGCCGCGCCGACCCTGCTGAACGTTTCCTACGACGTGATGCGCGACTTCTACAAGGACTACAACCCGGCGTTCCAGAAGCACTGGGAGGCCGAGCACAACGAGAAGGTCAACCTGCAGATGTCGTTCGGCGGTTCGAGCAAGCAGGCGCGTGCGGTCATCGACGGGCTGCGCGCCGACGTCATCACCATGAACATGGCCACCGACATCAACGCCCTGGTCGACAACGGCGCGCTGGTGCCGGACAACTGGGTCACGCGCCTGCCCAACAACAGCGCGCCATTCACCTCGGCAACGGTGTTCATCGTGCGCAAGGGCAACCCCAAGGCGCTCAAAGACTGGCCCGACCTGCTCAAGGAGGGTGTGCAGGTGATCGTGCCCAACCCCAAGACCTCGGGTAATGGCCGCTACACCTACCTGTCGGCCTGGGGCTACGTGCTCAAGCAAGGCGGCGATGAAGCCAAGGCACGTGATTTCGTCGGCAAGCTGTTCAAGCAGGCGCCTGTGCTCGACACCGGCGGTCGCGCCGCCACCACCACCTTCATGACTAACCAGATCGGCGACGTGCTGGTGACCTTCGAGAACGAGGCCGAGATGATCGCCCGGGAATTTGGCCGCGATCAGTTCGAGGTGGTCTACCCCAGCGTGTCTGCCGAAGCCGAACCACCGGTGAGCGTGGTCGACAAGGTGGTCGACAAGAAAGGCACCCGCGCCGTGGCCGAGGAATACCTCAAGTACCTGTGGTCGCCGGCGGCCCAGGAAATCGCCGCGCAGAACTACCTGCGTCCGCGTGACGCCACGGTGCTGGCCAAGTACACCGACCGTTTCCCCAAGGTCGACTTCCTCTCGGTGGAGAAAACCTTCGGTGACTGGCGCACCTTGCAGAAGACCCACTTCAACGATGGCGGCGTGTTCGATCAGATCTACAACGGCCAGTGAAAACCTGCGGCTGGCCGGCCGGGCGAACCTGCAATCGGTGCAGGAGCGACCGGCCGGCGCCGCCGCTTAGCCGCTACTGCCTCACCACCCCAGCCGAACTTTCCAGCCTTCTGCCTATCAGTTCCCTGAGTAAACCTGCCCCGCTCATCCCGGTCCGAGGATTATTCAGTGCTGCGATTCATCACCCCGTTTCTGCTCGGCTGCCTGCTGAGCACGCGACTGCTGGCTGCCGATCCGGCACCTGCCGAGGAACCCGCCGCCGAGCCTGAACCGGTGCTGCAAGGCGGCCTGCTCGGCGCCCTGGCCGACGGCCTGGACGGCGCCGCCAAGGAGCTCGACCTCGACGCTCATCTGGTCGATGCCTGGCGCCTGCGCACCGACCGCGCCAGCAAGGAAGTCGAGCGCCTGGTAGATCGTCATTCGGTCAGCGACACCCTGCAACTGATGGTCGACTTCACCACCCTGACCGTGGCCTGGGCGGGCAGTTTTGCCGTGCTCAACCTGCTCGGCCGCTGGGTCTTCGCACGTAGCCAGCGCAGTCGCTGGCTGCAAGGGCGCAACCGGGTCAAGAGTCTGCTCGGCTATTTGCTGCCCTACACCCTGCCGGCGCTGGCGGCCTTGCCACTGACGCTGTACGCCAGTCGCTTCCTCGCCCCCTCGATCGCCCGCGCCATGGGCCTGAGCCTGTCGTACGCCACCAGCAGCGGGTTGTTTTCCACCTCGATCATCCTCTGCCTGATCACCTTGTTCGATGCCGGTCACAAGCGCCGCGCAGTGGCAGCGATTCGTCGCCTGGCCCCACGGCCGCTGTTTCTCATCGGCTTTCTGGCCGCCTGGAGCGACGCCCTGACCAGCCCGCAGATCGCCCGCCAGCTGGGCGGCAACATCACCAGCAGCATTGCCGTGCTCACGGGCCTGACCGCCACCTTCATCTTCGCCAGCCTGGTGCTGCGCCTGCGCCGCCCGGTGGCGCACCTGATCCGCAACCGCAGCCTCAAGGACCGTCTCGGCCACCGCGCCGTGCAGGAAACCCTGCGCATCTTCTCCAACCTTTGGTACCTGCCGATCCTGCTGATGATCCTGGTCTCGGCGATTCACCTGATCGGTGCTGGGGAGGAGAGCCAGAAGGCCTTGCAGAACGCCTTGCTGACCACGGTGCTGCTGGTGGCCGGGGTGTTTCTGAGTACCACGTTGCAGCATTTTCTGGCGCCACAGGGCAACGACAACAGCGCCCGCGCGCGCCCCTACATGGAGCTGCTGCGCAGCCTCGCGCATGCGCTGCTGCGGGTGGTGATGGCGGTGGTGTTCATCGAGGTGCTCGGGCGCATCTGGGGCTTCTCGGTGCTCGACTTCGCCATGAGCAACAGCCTGGGCAAGGCCATCAGCAACTCGGTGTCGACCATCGGCCTGATCCTGATGGTCACCTGGCTGCTCTGGGTGGTGCTCGACACGGCCATTCAGGAGGCGCTGAAACCGGCCGTGGGCCGCCGCGCAGCACGCCAGCCGAGCACCCGGGTGCGCACCATCCTGCCGATGCTGCGCAATGCGGTGAAGGTGATTCTGATCGTCATCTGCACCATCACCACCATGGCCAATCTGGGCATCAACGTCGCGCCGCTGCTGGCCGGCGCCGGGGTCATCGGCCTGGCCATCGGTTTCGGTTCGCAGCAGTTGGTGCAGGATGTCATCACCGGGCTGTTCATCCTCATCGAGGACACCATTTCCATCGGTGACTGGGTGGTGCTCGATTCCGGTCACGCCGGTACCGTCGAAAGCCTGACCATCCGCACCCTGCGCCTGCGCGACGGCAAAGGCTTCGTGCACTCGGTGCCATTCGGCCAGATCAAGGCCGTCACCAACCAGTCGCGGCAGTTCGCCTATGCGTTCTTCTCAGTGCAGTTCACCTACGACAGTGATGTCGACGCGGCACTGAAGCTGATTCATGACGTGGGCGAATCGATCAGCGGCGATCCACTGCTGAGCATCAACCTGCAAGGCCCGCTGCAGGTGTTCGGTGTCGAGCGCATGGACCTCAACGGCTTCGTCCTCACCGCGCAGTTCCGCACCATCTCGGGCGGGCAATACGCGGTGAGCCGAGCGTTCAACGAGCGGCTGAAGAAGAAGGTCGACCAGACCGACAACGTCAGCTTCGCCCAGCTCTACCCGATGCGCCTGCCAGGCACTGAAACGCCAGCATGAGCCAGCATCA
Source organism: Pseudomonas cremoricolorata DSM 17059 = NBRC 16634 (assembly GCF_000425745.1). Classification (GTDB taxonomy): domain Bacteria; phylum Pseudomonadota; class Gammaproteobacteria; order Pseudomonadales; family Pseudomonadaceae; genus Aquipseudomonas; species Aquipseudomonas cremoricolorata. The sequence goes on from NZ_AUEA01000006.1 coordinate 155,542, forward strand.
TCAGCGGCGGGTGAACACCAAGGCCTTGAGACCGCCGTCCGGGTCGGCGTCGGGAAACTCAGGTGGGTTGGCCAGGCGCTCGACGAACTGCAGCTCAGGCGCCGCCTCGGCCATGCCATCGAGCAGAAACTGCGGGCCGACCCCCGGATCGTTGACGCAGGCCAGCACCGTACCGCCGTCCGCCAACAGCTCGGGCAAGCGCCGGAGAATCTTCGCGTAGTCCTGGGTCAGCACGAAGCTGCCGCGCTGGAAGGTCGGCGGGTCGATGATGATCAGATCGTACGGGCCGTACTTGCGCACCTTGCCCCACGACTTGAACAGTTCGTGCCCCAGATACGCCACCCTCGACGCGTCATGGCCGTTGAGCCGGTGGTTGTCGCGACCACGCGCCAGGGCTGACTTGGCCATGTCGAGGTTGACCACCTGCTCGGCGCCGCCGGCAATCGCCGCGACGGAAAACCCGCAGGTGTAGGCGAACAGGTTGAGCACGCGCTTGCCGGCGGCCTGCTCACGCACCCAGCGCCGGCCGTAGCGCATGTCGAGGAACAGGCCGTTGTTCTGCCGCACGCCAAGGTCGAGCAAATAGCGCAGGCCATCTTCGACCACTTCGCGCTGCGCGCAGGGCTCACCGAGCAGCCACTGGGCGGGGCTGTCGGGCAAATAGCGATGCTGAATCAATACCGCTTGCGCCGGCCACTGCGGGCGTAGTGCCAAGCCTTGCAACATGGCCTCCAGTTCGCCCAGCTGGCCGGCGGGTGGCTCACGAAACAGCGCCACCGACAGCACCCCGTCGAGCCAGTCGACGGTGATCTGCTCGAGCCCCGGCCAGCAGCGGCCGCGGCCATGGAACAGCCGTCGGGTTTCGCTCGGGGCGGGGTCGAGGGCGGTGAGCAGGAGCTGTTCGAGGGTCTGGATAGGCGCGGTCATGGCAAGGTCGCAAGGCAAAAGCGCGCATTCTAGCGTCTTTGGCGAGTGCGAGCAGGCCACCGGCAAGATCTGCGTCATCGCCCGATTACCGGTGCGGTCGATCAAGCAGCTCGGCGTCTACCCACCTACGGTATTTACCAGGCGAATGACCGTCATTAAATATGTACACACTAATGTCACCTTAAGTGCCATTTTTGTGTGCACTTTATCGAGGTAACGCCCCGTGAAGTTACACTTATGTGGCGTTTCAAGTTGACCTCATGATCAGGAAATCATCCATGGAAAAAATATCAGGGCGCAGATATACACATTTAAATTCAATAAAATCAAAAACTTAAAAAATTAAATCGCGACTATATCGTTAGTAGGATGCGCGCATGGAAAGCGCGTGGCATGGAACTCGCTTCTTTGCGCTTGTGTTTTGTATACAACTTCTGCAAAACATACATACACAAGAACCCGCAGCGCCGACTCAGCATCGGCAGTTGCGCCCAGAACCCAGTGATGCCCACGCTGCACTGACGAGAAGCCCGGCCCTGCGCCGCGCCGCTCATCGCAGTACACGCGCATCAGGAGCCTGCCGGAATGAGCACCAGCCTCAACCTTGCCCCTGAACACCCCATCGCCCAAGACGCTCCCCTCACCCACCCTGCCCAAGGCATGCCCGCCGACCTGGAACTGAGCCCACGCCTGCACAACCGTGACCTGGCGCCCACGCGCCTGGCCGGGCGTCGCTGGGGCGGCTACAGCATCTTCGCGCTGTGGACCAACGATGTGCACAACATCGCCAACTACTCTTTCGCCATGGGCCTGTTCGCCCTGGGCCTGGGCGGCTGGCAGATCCTCTTGTCGTTGGCCATCGGCGCTGCGCTGGTGTACTTCTTCATGAACCTGTCGGGCTACATGGGGCAGAAGACCGGGGTGCCGTTTCCGGTCATCAGCCGCATCGCCTTCGGCATTCATGGCGCGCAGATCCCGGCGCTGATTCGTGCCGTCATCGCCATCGCCTGGTTCGGCATCCAGACCTACCTGGCCTCGGTGGTGCTGCGGGTGCTGCTGACCGCCGTGTGGCCGCAGGTCGCGGCGTACGACCACGACAGCGTGCTTGGCCTTTCCAGCCTTGGCTGGGCCTGCTTCCTGACGGTCTGGCTGGTGCAACTGGTGATTCTGGCCTACGGCATGGAAATGGTCCGCCGCTATGAAGGCTTCGCCGGCCCGGTGATTCTGCTGACCGTGGCCAGTCTGGCGATCTACATGTATTTCAAGGCCGATGCGCGCATCGCCTGGTCGGTGGCCGAACCGCTGACCGGCTACGAGATGTGGCGCAACATCTTCGCCGGGGGCGCGCTGTGGCTGGCGATCTACGGCACCCTGGTGCTCAACTTCTGCGATTTCGCGCGCTCATCGCCCTGCCGCAAGACCATCCGCGTCGGCAACTTCTGGGGCCTGCCGGTGAACATTCTGGTGTTCGCGGTGATCACCGTGGTGCTGTGCGGCGCGCAGTTCCAGATCAACGGGCAGATCATCGACAGCCCGACGCAGATCGTCGCGGCGATTCCCAACACGCTGTTCCTGGTACTCGGCTGCCTGGCTTTCCTGATCGTCACCGTGGCGGTGAACATCATGGCCAACTTCGTCGCCCCGGCGTTCGTGCTGAGCAACCTCGCGCCGCGCCACCTCAACTTCCGCCGTGCCGGCCTGATCAGCGCCACCGTGGCGGTGTTGATCCTGCCGTGGAACCTGTACAACAGCCCGGTGGTGATCGTCTACTTCCTGTCCGGCCTGGGCGCCCTGCTCGGCCCGCTGTACGGGGTGATCATGTCCGACTACTGGCTGCTGCGTAAGGGCTGCATCAACGTGCCTGAGCTGTACAGCGAAAACCCTGCCTGCGCCTACCACTACAGCCGCGGCGTCAACCTGCGCGCGGTGGCAGCGTTCGTGCCGGCGGCCTTGCTGTCGATCGTGCTGGCCCTGGTGCCGAACTTCCACAGCGTGGCGCCGTTCTCCTGGCTGATCGGCGCAGGCATCGCTGCGGCGATCTACCTGCTGATCGCCCCGCGTCGCTGCCACTACCAAGACGTCAGCGGCGAGTGCATCGCCGTCGACCACAGCAGTCACTGAAGCAAGGATCTTTCGATGCGTATTCTGATCGTCAACGTCAACACCACCGAGGCCATCACCGAGGCCATCGCCGAACAGGCGCGCAGCGTGGCGGCACCGGGCACCGAGATCGTCGGCCTGACGCCCTATTTCGGCGCCGAGTCGGTGGAAGGCAATTTCGAGAGCTACCTGGCCGCCATCGCCGTGATGGACCGCGTGCTGAGCTACGACCAGCCGTACGATGCAGTGATCCAGGCCGGTTACGGCGAACACGGTCGTGAAGGCCTGCAGGAGCTGCTCGACGTACCGGTGGTGGACATCACCGACGCGGCGGCGAGCACCGCCATGTACCTGGGCCACGCCTATTCGGTGGTCACCAGCCTGGACCGCACCGTGCCGTTGATCGAAGACCGTCTCAAGCTGTCCGGTCTATACGAGCGCTGCGCCTCGGTGCGCGCCAGTGGCCTGGCGGTACTGGAACTGGAGGCCGACCCACAGCGAGCGGTCGCGGCCATCGTCGAGCAGGCCGAGCGCGCGGTGCGCGACGACAAGGCCGAGGTGATCTGCCTGGGGTGCGGCGGCATGGCCGGGCTCGATGAACAGATTCGCCAGCGCACCGGGGTGCCGGTGGTCGATGGCGTCAGCGCTGCGGTGACCATCGCCGAGTCACTGGTGCGCCTGGGCCTGAGCACCTCGAAGGTGCGCACCTACGCCACGCCGCGGGCGAAGAGGGTCATCGGCTGGCCGCCGCGGTTCGGGCGCTGAAAGCATCGGCGCCTAGGTGATCGAGTAAAGGAGTGACGCGGGCATGGCGGCCCATCGGTGTGACACCCGATGGGCCGCCATGCTTTTGTGCTCAGGTCGGACAGTCGTGCTCGCCGTCATCCAGCCCTTGGCGCACATTTTCGGTCAGCAGGCTGGCCTTGCCGTCGTGCCAGGTCAGGGTCAGCACGTACAGGCTGTCGAAATCTTCGTTATGCCAGTCATCGGTGATGGTCTGCTTCTCGCCCAGTGCCTTGCCTGCCACGGCGTTGATCAGGTCGGGCAGATACCCGTGTGACCAGGCGGTGTAGACCGTGGCATTACGGTACTTGTCACGCATCAGCTCATCGGCCAGATCGTCGACGTCATTGGCATCGAAATCGATGTTCACCGGCAGGCCCAGGCGGATGGCGCTGGGGCTGATGGTCATCAGCGGACGCAGGTAGCTGTAGCTGTTGTCCTGGCTGCCTTCCTCGACATGCCGCGACGGGTTGGCGGCAAACACATAGTCGGCGTTGCCGAAGCGCTCGGGCAGCACCGTAGCGAGATCGATGGCGCGGTTCAGCCCCTGACAATTGAGCTGCCCCAGCCCTTCGCCGGGTTTTTCGGCATGGCGCATGAACACCAGGGTCTGGGTACCATCGACCGGTTCGGCGCGGCTGTCGAGCACTTGCAGCGCCAGCGGCACACTGACCACTGCCAGGGTCAGACCCAGCAGCAGGTGGCGACGGCGGCGGAAAAAGGCGGGCAACGTCATAATTGGGCTCTTGCGGCAAAAGGAGAAACCCGCGCGCAAACCGCATTGGGCCTCAGGAATTTGACGGTCCTGGGGCGCGTGAGGTCGGGCGTGCGGCGCAATGTCTGAGTGCCATGATCGGATTTGGTTCCCCGCCACGGCCCCAGACGCACCGAGCCTGACACTGTCGTGTTGCCACAATGTGTCGCGTCAATCGTCGCGGGTGAGCACTTCCAGCACCTCGATTTCGAAGGTCAGCTCGGCATTCGGCGGAATGCGCCCGACGCTGCGCTCGCCGTAGCCCAGGGCCGCCGGCACCACCAGCCGACGCTTGCCGCCCGCGCGCATGCCCATCAGTCCCTGGTCCCAACCTTTCAGCAAGGTACATCACCATGTATCCTGAAAGACCATCAGGAAATGGCGTGACAAGACAAATACTGCACAGGCTGCCTAAACACCTATTCCCGAAAGGGGGGGAGTAATACGGCCGCATTTATGAACCTGGGCCGCATGAGGCACCGCCCAATGCCACCGAGCCTATCAAAAGACATGACCCCGAGACGATTAATAAGACGCTCTTCTTTATGGCGGAGCCTTAAATTTCTTCTTGTGGGCGGAGGCCACTGCGTTGGGTTGAGCAAGGATAAGGGAAGAGAGGGGAATAATCCCCTCAACGTTGAAGAAGAAGTATATTGTAAGCTACGCTTACGAAGCATTAGATTGTATGCCAAGCATACCGATAAGTAAATTTATACAATAAGATAAAGAGCAGACAGGTGATTTCTCACCTTTCCCTCTAAAAGCATTCGCTATCGCTCACCATTCGACTCCGTCTCATATGCCATTACCACTATAGATGTATCGGCATCTTGAGGACATTGCATTCTTATCGAAGCGAGAGCGTAGATCAACTGTCCTCAAATACTATCTATCTTCTGCAACAGACCGCGATGATGTACAAGAAATCTATCTTCTACAACAGACAATGATATGTAGGAGATCTATCAGAAGTCAGTACAGGAAATGTACAGGGTGACAAACAGGAATGCATTCCATGACAATCTGTTGAAGATAACCCATTAAATCCTCTGCAACCTTGATTCTGTAAGGGCTGAATAGGTATTCGTCTAAGCAGATCCGTCGCAATCTCTCTACAATTCCTTTCTGCTTATGCAGGAATTCACACATTGAAATAGAAACAGCAGAAGATCCCTCATAACACAGGCATGAGAGGCTCCATAAGAGCGATATCAGAGGATTCCTTTACTGGGCAGTGGAAATATAGGCATTAGCCGCAGAACGCGGCATACGCGAGCCATAGGGACTTTAGAGCATGCAGTGCCCCTTCCAACTATATGCAGGAAGAAGCACACAAATTAGACGAAATGTTGCCAGTCACCGAGTCAACATAACTCTCGCTTCTACCTTTTCGTCAACCGCTACGGGTTTGGCCACAGAGCCACCTTGCGCTTCAAGACCGAGTTGCGTAGGCACGTGCCAAATGACCATTGAACTGACGTAGTAATCGCCGGGAGCGACATTTGTGAATTTGAAATTACCGTTCCCGTCAGCCTGTGTGACCTTCATATACGTCTTCTGCCGCTCATCCGAAGGTACGATTGGCTTGGATTGCAGGTAAGCATTCTGATACCAGAAATTCGAATAGCTCGTTACAGGAAATAGAGCGACTTCGCTGCCAGCCCCGTACTTAACATCCCCACCGACAGTTTTCATAAACACCTGCCCGGAAACCGTGCCCGCCCCCTCTAGCACGAGCTTTTGGTATTCCTCAACAGGGAATGGTGGGCGTTGTAGCGGAGGCTGGCCAGCACACCCGCTTAAGACTCCTGAAAGTGCGGCCATTGCCACCATTGAACCCAGCTTCATAAAATTTGCTCCTTGCCCATTGAAGGCAGAAAGCTATCATGCGCTTGAGGAGGTAACCAAGAGGGATGCGCTATCAATTGACTCTACTCAAAAGGTAGTATCGACCCCCATCTGATAGGAACTATCACAGTTCATCTTGTTTATAGCTATTTGATCGATTATCATAGCCCCATCGAATTGATAGCTAAAGAATAGTGACCATGAAAGCCCACCTGTATCTGAGAGCCAGTACCGCCGATCAGGATGCAAATAGAGCCAAAGCCATGCTTGAGGCATTCGCCGCTGAGAAGGGTCTGACAGTGATCGGCACCTACAGCGAAAACATCAGCGGTACTAAGCTCCACCGTCCCGAGCTTTCCCGCCTGCTTGACAACGCCGAGTCCGGTGATTGCATCGTCTGTGAGTCCGTAGACCGCCTGTCTCGTTTATCCAATGCTGAATGGAAATCGTTGAAGGGTACAATCCAAGCAAAGGGCTTGCGTCTGGTAGTGGTTGACCTTCCCACCAGTCACCAACTGGTCAGCGATACAGGTATCACTGGTGCCGTCATGGAAGTGATTAACAACATGCTCCTTGACCTTATGGCAACTATGGCACGACTCGATCAAGAGAAACGTGTGGAGCGGATCAAACAAGGTATCGAGAACAAAAAGGCAGCTAATCCTGACTGGAAACCAGCGGGCAAAGGTAAAAACGCTGCTATGAGGGAGAAGGTTACGGGCATCATGGCCAAGCACCCCACCATGACCGCCGATGATGTAGCCAAGCTGGCAGGGTGTGGGGTTGCCACGGTCTACAGAATCAAGAAGGAACTGAAAGCAGCCTCTTAAAACCAGCCTCATACGGCCGTTTACCGGCTACACAGTAGGGTTGTACATACCACACCTCAAACGCCTCTCTATGCTCCTGTTTGGAGCTGTGGCGGGGCTTTTTTGTTCTGCCACGAGATTCCACGATTTAAAAGCACCCAGCACTTTTACTAAAGCAGGGTGCTAAGCCGAATAGCTGTCACTCCCGGATTATTAGGCTATTGATCTCAAGGAGCCAAGTAAAATCCCGGTTCCAAAACGGGGGGGATGAAAACCTTGGGATTCACTCCCCAGAGCTGCACATGATAGCGATTGGGTTAGCTGAGTAAGCTATGCTAGGAGTTTGAGCACAGAGCATACACATGGAAGACAAAGGGGCGACAGCAGCGGATGCAATTGAACTCATCTTACTCAATCAACACGCTATCAGAGCTGCGATCGAAGAATTGAGCCTGTGGGTAGGTCAGTGAGGATCAACCATCACACATGATAATGTGCTGACAGCTCTACAAGCACTGGACGTAAACATCGAGAGCATTAACGCAATCATAACATCGCTTCGCTCTTGAGAAGAATCCAACACAGACATAACACCTTGCATGGGGCATCTATGGCGATTGACTTAGACAAAGTAAGTTCGTCAATTATCAAAACTGGATTTCACTTAGAGTACAAAGTAGGAGTCATGCTACGTGAGCATGGAACAATGCTCATAAGGTGTATTCAGCGAAAATCTTGCTCCCAGCCCTTGATCACCCGGCCGGTGCCGATCACACATTGAAACGGTTTTCCCCGCGACCAGGACGAGTCGAACTCGCTGCCATCGGCCAGCCAGCCGGTGTACTGGGTGGTCAGCAGCGCGCCCTTGACCACGGCTTTGCCATCGCCTTCGACCAGGTCGGTGATGTGTACGCTATCGCTCATCGAAAACTCTCACGCTCAAGGCAGGCCCTGGCGCACGGTAGCGTCAGGGCCTGATGTGGACGACTCAGCGCAGGGTGATGCGCCAGGCGCGGTGGATGCGGTTGTTGCGGGCAAAGTCCGGGTCGAGGGTCTGGGCGGTGATCTCTTCGACCACATAGCGCTGGCTCAGGTGCTCGTCGAGCTGGAACTTGCGGAAGTTGTTGGAGAAATACAGCACGCCGCCTGGCGCCAGACGCGCCATGGCCAGGTCGAGCAATTCCACGTGATCGCGCTGCACATCGAACACCCCTTCCATACGCTTGGAGTTGGAAAAGGTCGGCGGGTCGATGAAGATCAGGTCGTAGCTGTCGCTGGCTGCCTGCAACCAGGCCATGACATCGCCTTGCTCCAGGCGGTTGCGCTCCGAGAAGCCGTTGAGCGCCAGGTTGCGCCGGGCCCAGTCCAGGTAGGTCTTGGAGAGGTCGACACTGGTGGTACTGCGCGCGCCACCTTTGGCCGCATGCACCGAGGCGGTGGCGGTGTAGCAGAAAAGGTTGAGGAAGCGCTTGCCGGCGGCCTCGCGCTGGATGCGCATGCGCATCGGCCGGTGGTCGAGGAACAGGCCGGTGTCGAGGTAGTCGGTGAGGTTGACCAACAGCTTGACGCCGCCTTCGCTGACCTCCTGGAACCGCCCTTCGGTGGCCTGACGCTCGTACTGACGCGTGCCGCTCTGGCGCTCGCGGCGCTTGAGCACCACTTGCTGCTGGGCAACACCGAGCACCTGAGGAATCGCCGCCAGCGCATCGATCAGGCGGCTCTGCGCCTTTTCCGGGTCGATGGAGCGCGGCGCAGCGTACTCCTGCACATGCACCCATTCCTGGTAGACGTCGACCGCCAGGGCGTATTCGGGCATGTCGGCATCGTACACGCGGTAGCAGCCGATCTGCTCTCGGCGCGCCCACTTACCGAGCTGCTTGAGGTTCTTCTGCAAGCGGTTGGCGAACATCTGCGCGCCTTCGGACAGGCGTGCCGCCTCAGCGGGCTTGGCCTGCGGCTGCTGAAGCTGTTCGGCATCAGCGTCGACATTACTGCCGGCGGCACGCCGCTCGCCGGTGACGAAGTGATCGGGGGTCAACTTGAACAGCAACAGCTTGCACGGCAGTGCGCCGTTCCAGAACGCGTACTGCTTGTGGCTGCGAATGCCCATGCGCTTGCCCAGCTCCGGGGCGCCGGTGAACACCGCCGCCTCCCAGCCCATGCAGGCCTGGCGCAGGCGCTCGCCAAGGTTCTGGTAGAGGTACAACAGGCTGGCCTCATCGCCCAGGCGCTCGCCGTAAGGCGGGTTGCTGATCACCAGGCCTTTCTGGTTCTGGTCGGGGCGCGGCTCGAAGGTGCCCACCTCGCCCTGGTAGATCTTCACCCAGTCGCTCAGGCCAGCGCGCTCGACGTTGTTGCGCCCCGGCTGGATCAGCCGCGGGTCGGCCTCGTAGCCGCGAATCCACAGCGGCGGCCGCGCCAGGCCAGCTTCGGCGCGGGCCAGCGCTTCATCGTGCAGTTTGCGCCACAGCGCCGGCACGTGGCCCAGCCAGGCGCTGAAGCCCCAGCGCTCGCGCTTGAGGTTGGGGGCGATGTCGGCGGCGATCATCGCCGCTTCGACGAGGAAGGTGCCGACCCCGCACATCGGGTCAGCCAGCGCCCCGCCTTCAGCGGCGATGCGCGGCCAGCCGGCACGAATCAGCACTGCCGCCGCGAGGTTTTCCTTGAGCGGCGCGGCGCCTTGCTGCAGGCGGTAGCCCCGCTGGTGCAAGCTGTGTCCTGACAGGTCGAGCGAGACGATGGCCTCGCCCCGGTCCAGGCGCAGGTGCACGCGCAGATCGGGGTTGAGCTTGTCGATGGAGGGGCGCAGGCCCTCGCGGTTGCGCAGCCGGTCGACGATTGCGTCCTTGACCTTCAGCGCACCGAAGTGGGTGTTGTCGATGCCCGAACCATGCCCACTGAATTCCACCGCCAGGGTGCCATCGGCCGCCAGATGGTCCTGCCAGTCGATGTCGTGCACGCCGTGGTAGAGGTCTTCGGCGTTGCTCATCGAGAAGCGCGCCAGCACCAGCAGCACACGGTTGGCCAGGCGCGACCACAGGCACAGGCGGTAGGCGGTTTCCATATCGGCCGCGCCGCGAATCGCCGAGGTGTGTTCGCGCACCTCGGTCAATCCCAGTTGGCGGGCTTCCTCGGCCAGCAGGCCTTCGAGGCCCTTGGGGCAGGTGAGGTAGAGTTCGATACGGTCCGACATGAGTAATCCAGTGCCTGATGGCTAAGTTGATGGCGTTCGACCTTAAGTCCGCGCCGCGGTTATCGAGCACGCTTTCCAGGGAGCGTGCAATGCGCCTGCCGGTTACCAGGCGGGCGCCAGGGCCACCTGAGCGAACCGCTTCGCCCAAGGCAAAGAGTATTCGATCGTCAGGCAGCATGAAAAATTCGTTCTACAGCGGTCGTGCATGACCCTTCGTCGAATCGAGGCGCATTAGAGCACGGACGCGCAACGCAATGGCCTAGTGATTCCAAATGCCTATAAGCCACTGATGATGCCGGGCTTTATCGCAGATGAGGCTGAGTCGCATTTATTTACTTATCCCCTCACCTTCGGAAAGGTTACCTCCTTATGACAAATCGATCATTCACACACCCGGCGCGTTTGGTTAGAACTGACCACAGGCCGCTTCGCAACGAAGTGGCACTTTCAGCTCGCCACGCCGGCAGCGAGCGCAAACCGGCAGAAAGATTCTGCCCGACCTCTGTGAGGTCGACGGGACATTACAGTCAACAAGTGAGGGCAACACCCTATGAGAAGACTAAAGCGTGATCCGTTGGAAAGAGCATTTTCACGTGGCTATCAGTATGGCGTGACCGGCAAATCGCGCGAACTCTGCCCCTTTAGCCTGCCCTCGGTGCGTCAGGCCTGGATCAATGGTTGGCGGGAGGGTCGTGGCGACAACTGGGACGGCATGACCGGTACCGCGGGTATTCATAGACTCAACGAAAATCACGCCGTTGGCTGAACGAGGACTTTGAATTCGAGTCACCCTATGCGCCCTTTACGGGCGTCGGGCCAAGGCCCAAGGCCCCCATCAGGGGGCCTTTTTTTTGCCTGCGACTCAGCCGCGCTTGAGCGCAGCGATAGCGTCGACCGCCTCGCGAATCAACGCAGGGCCCTTGTAGATGAACCCGGAATAGATCTGCACCAGGCTCGCCCCCGCTTCGATCTTCTGCGCAGCATGACGGCCCTCGGTGACACCCCCGGCTGCGATGATCGGCATCTTGCCGCCCAGCTCGCCTGCCAGCACCTTTACGGTGTGCGTGCTCTTCTCCAGTACCGGCGCGCCGGACAGCCCACCCGCCTCCCCTGCATACGGCAAGCCTTCGACGCCCTCACGGCTCAAGGTAGTGTTGGTGGCGATCACCGCATCCATCCCCGAGGCCAACAGCGCAGAGGCCACCAGTGCGGTTTCCTCGTCGGTCATGTCAGGGGCGATCTTGATCGCCAGTGGCACTCGCTTGCCGTGCTCGAGAGCCAGTTGCTCACGTCGCACGGCCAAGGCATCGAGCAGCTGCTTGAGCGAGTCACCGAACTGCAGAGTGCGCAGCCCAGGGGTGTTCGGCGAGCTGACGTTGACGGTGATATAGCTGGCGTGGGCGTAGACCTTTTCCAGGCAGATCAGGTAGTCGTCCTGGGCACGCTCCACCGGCGTGTCGAAGTTCTTGCCGATGTTGATACCGAGGATGCCGCGATAGTTGGCCGCCTGCACACGCCCCAGCAAGTGATCGACGCCGAGGTTGTTGAAGCCCATGCGGTTGATGATGGCGTTGGCCTCCGGCAGGCGGAAGATCCGTGGCTTGGGATTACCGGGCTGCGGACGCGGGGTGACGGTGCCGATTTCGACGAAACCGAAGCCCAGCTGGGCGAAACCGTCGATGGCGGCGCCGTTCTTGTCCAGACCCGCAGCAAGCCCGACCGGGTTGGCGAAGTTCAGCCCCATCACCGTCACTGGCGCTGCCGACGGACGCTTGCACAACAGGCTGTTGAGCCCCAGACGACCACCGGCACCGATCAGGTCCAGGGACAAGTCATGGGAGGTTTCCGGGGAAAGTTTGAACAGCAGCTGGCGGGCCAGGTTATACATGGGCAGGCGAGACTCGAGGGGCGTGGGTGGGCGATTATAGCCAGCCCGTCGACGCAACGACAGTTCAGTCGATGCGATAGGGTCATCTCGCAGGTTTGCGCGGGGATGGAGAGGCGAACGGTAAATCGCAGGCAAAGAAAAACCCGGCCGAAGCCGGGTTTTTCATGAAGCGTCAGACCAATTACTTGGCTTGGGCTTCTACTTGAGCTTCAACGCGACGGTTGATAGCGCGACCTTCTTCGGTGGCGTTATCGGCAACCGGACGGGACTCGCCGTAGCCAACCGAATCAACACGGTTGGATTCTACGCCGTACTGCTGAGTCAGTACTTGCTTGACAGCGTTGGCACGACGCTCGGACAGCTTCTGGTTGTAAGCGTCTGGACCGACGGAGTCAGTGTGACCTTCCACGGTGGTGGTGGTCTGTGGGTACTGCTTCATGAAGTCAGCCAGGTTCTTGATGTCGCCGTAGCTGTTAGGCTTGACGACCGACTTGTCGAAGTCGAACTTGACGTCCAGTTCAACGCGAACGACTTCGGCAACAGCCGGGCAGCCATCAGCGTCAACGGTAACGTTGGCTGGGGTGTCTGGGCACTTGTCGACGTTGTCGCAAACGCCGTCGTTATCGCTGTCGGTGCAGACGTCAGCAACAGGTGCTGGGGTCGGAGCGACTTCTTGCGATTTCGGGCTGCCACCGAAGTTCAGACCAACGCCAACGCTCGGTGCCCACTCGGTGTCACCTTGGTCGATGTTGTACTGAGCTTCAACGCCTGCACGGGCGTAGAACATGTCGGTGATGTACCACTTGGCACCAGCGCCCAGGTTGGCGAAGGTGGAGTGGTTACGACCGCCGCGGAAGCTCTGGCCGATCGACTGGTGAGAGAAACCAGCCGATACGTACGGACGGATAGCGTCGTACGGGTTGTTGAAGTGGTAAACGGCGTCCAGGGCGGTGTTCGAGCCCTTGATGTTCTTGCCGTCGTCGCCACGGGCGTTGTGCACTTCGTCGTAGCCCAGACGCAGTTCAACGTCGTCGGTCAGGAAGTAACCGATCGAACCACCGAACAGGTTGCCGTCGTTTTTGAAGTCACGCTGGCTGTCGAAGTATTCTTTTTTGTAGAAGATCTCGGTTTCAACAGCGCCCTGGCCTTGAGCCATGACACCAACCGAGGTAGCTGCGATGAGCGAGCCAATGGCCAAGCCCAAGGTATTTTTCAGTTTCATCCGTTAAATCCCCATCTGATGGTAGTTAAGCAGTCCCGCCACCATCCGGGTGGGGGCACAACTCGACGGCAAGTCTAGCAGAACTCACCGGCTGGTTAGAGGTATTTGCCGTCGACTAAGTTTCAGCCAGGCCTGCAAATTTTTCCCTCAATTTATCGAGTGCGCGCTTGTACCGCATTTTCGTTGCGCTCAGCCCCATGTGCATGATGTCAGCGATCTCCTGAAATTCCAGCTCTGCGACAAAACGCAGCACCAGGATTTCCCGATCGATCGGGTTGACATGCACCAGCCACTTATCCAGTCCGCCTTTTTCTTCTGGCTGCGGTGCCTTGTCTTCGGTGGCCTCTTCGACCGGGTCGAGACTCAGAGCATCCATCAGCCGTCGCTTGCGTCGCTCCTTGCGATACTGGGTAATGCACTCGTTGTACGTGATGCTGTAGAGCCAGGTCTTGAATTTCGATTTCCCCTCGAAATTCTTCAACCCGTACAGCACCTTCAGCATCACTTCCTGACAGACATCATCCGCGTCACGGTCGTTCCCCAAATAACGCGCACAGACGTTGAACAGAGTGCGCTGGTAACGCCGCATGAGTTCTTCATAGGCGCGGGTGACGTGGAAAAGCTCCTCATGCGAGCGCGCCACCAACTCTTCGTCCGTGAGCTCGCGGGGGTCGTAACGCATGGGCAGCGAGTAGACTTTATTCAAAACGCATCTGGCCGACAGTCAGGTCAATGTCGCCGCTCGGCCCCCAGGGCCCTTTTCAGCGGCGGCATACATTAACAGCTTTTGCCCGATTAGCGGCGGGTGACACGCTGTTCGAGCAGCTGCCGGTTGGACAGCGACACCAGCTCACCGTCGTCGGTCAGAAGCGTCGTCTTGACCGTGCCGATCTCCTCGATCAACCCTTCTACCTCGCCGATCTGCACGCTCTGACCGACCTGGAACAACTCACGCACATAGATGCCGGCAAGGATCTGCCCGGCGATTTCGCGACTGCCAAGGCCCATCGCCAGGGCAATCGCCAGACCAACGGTAATCAGACCGATGACGATCACATGGTTGAGCAGGTCGGTCTTGACCTCCAGCTGACTGATCGCGACCGAAATGGCAATGATGATCACCAGCCCCTGAACGATGCGTCCGACGCCCGCCGCGTACTCCAGGCCAATGCCTTCGGCGGCGCCGCGCACCAGGCCGTTGGCCAGTTGTGCCAGCAGCACGCCTGCCAGCAGCACCAATGCCGCACCGAACACCTTGGGCAGGTACAGAGCCAGCATGTCGAGGGTGGCCGAGACCCGCTCCAGACCCAGCGACTCAGCCGCCGAAACCAGGAAGATCAACAGCACGAACCAGTAGACGATCTTGCCGATCAGGGTCGACACCGGCACCTGGATACCGACCCGGCTGAACATCTTGGTCAGCCCGGTACCGCTCATCAGGCGGTCGAGGCCGAGCTTGGCGAGCAGTTTCGAAAGCAAGGTGTCGAGCAGCTTGGCCACCACGAAACCGAGCAGTACCACCACCAGCGCACCGAACAGGTTCGGGATGAAGTTCGCCACTTTAGTCCACAGCGCGGTCATTGCAGTGACCAGGCTCTGGGTCCAGAGATCGAGTTCCATAATCAGTCAGCCTTATCAGCTTTGCTGCCACCGGCAGCGGTGCGACGCACCGGCGCAACGTGCGCCGAGCCATTGTTGATGGCGACCATCAACGCCTGGCCGCAACGGCCCAGCAGGGTGAACAGGTCGCCAGCGCCAACCTGGCGGTTGGCAGTCTTGAGCACGCGTCCCAGGCAGGCGTCGTCATCACGGTCGTGGCCGGACGGCGACGCCTTGAGCAGGTCGCGCAGAGATTCTTCAAACGGATCGTGCATGGGCACCTCGCGCAATGTCAGTCAAAGACGAGGCCGTAGCGCCACAGGTCACAAAACCACCCTGCCCTTGCTCATACCCAGCGCAAACGCCGAAACAGCCACCACTGACCCAGCGCCAGGGCGACGACCACAAGGCTTGCGAAGATGAAGCCATTGGGGCTTTGCGACCAGGGGATACCGCCGACGTTGATACCCAGCAAGCCGGTGACGAAGCTCATCGGCAGGAAGATGCAGGTGATGATGCCCAGGCGGTACATGGTCCGGTTCATCCGTTCGTCGCGCTTGCGGTCCTCGCTTTCCAGCAGCAGCGCAGCTCGCTCGCGAGCCAGTTCCAGCTCTTCGAGGTAGCGGATCAGGCTGTTGTTGAGCTCGTTCCAGTAGTCGGCATCACGATCGGCGAACCAGCTCCACTTGTGCCTGGAGAGCTGCGCGTAGATGTCACGCTGCGGGGCCAGAAAACGCCGCAGTGCCGCGGCGCGGCGACGAATCAGTTGCAGGCTGCCCTGGGCCGGGGCGTGGCGAGCATCGGCCTCGACCTGCTCTTCTTCGAGGTCGACCTCTTCAGAGAGGTCGGTGACCAGCGCCTGGACCTTCTCGGTGAGCAGTTCGCCCATCACCACCAGCAGCTCGGAGGCCGTCTTCGGCCCACGGCCTTCGGCCAGTTGCTGAAGGATTTCATCGCTGGCGCGCAGGGGCCGCAAACGCAGGGAAATGATCCGCTGCGCCTGGGCGAAAATACGCACCGAGACCATGTCTTCCGGTTCGGCACCAGGGTTGAGGTTGACCCCGCGCAGGAACAGCAGCAGCTGTTCATCGGCCAGCGGCAACAGCCGCGGCCGGGTGTTTTCTTCCAGCAACAGCTCGCAGGCGAACTCGCTCAGGCCGCTGTCGCGCAGCAGCCAGGTGCGGGTCTGTGGGTGACTGCGATCCCAGTGCAGCCATAAGCTCTGCTCAGGCTGCAGTTGCAGATCATCCAGTTCGGTACGGGCGACCGCGCGCCCGCCGCCATTGCCATCGAGCAGCAGGGCGTGGACCAGCCCCCACTGCGCGTTTTCTTCTTCGAACATCGAAGCTCCATCAGCGCCGCCGGCGCGTTACTCGGGCATGGCCAGGGGAATCGCCGAGACGATCACGCCATTGTTGTCGGCATACAGGTATTGGCCCGGACGGAAGGTCACGCCGGCGAAGCTGACCTCCACATTCAGCTGGCCCTCGCCGCGCTTGTCGGTCTTAAGCGGATGGCTTGCCAGCGCCTGCACGCCGACGTCGGTCTGGATCAGGGCGTCGACATCGCGCACGCAGCCGTAGATCAGCAGCCCTTCCCAGCCATTCTTCGCCGCTTTCTCGGCGAGCATGTCACCGAGCAGCGCACGGCGCAGCGAACCACCGCCGTCGACCACCAGCACCTTGCCGGTGCCATCGAGGTCGACCTGCTCGCGCACCAGCGAGTTGTCTTCGAAACACTTGAGGGTGACGATCTGCCCGCCGAACGAATCGCGGCCACCGAAGTTGCTGAACATTGGCTCGAGCACCTGGATGTGCTCGGGGTAAGCGTCGCAGAGGTCGGGGGTGAGGTAGTGCTGCATGGCAAACTCCTGTCAGTCGTAACCAAAGGTAAGTTGTTGCAGTAGCGCGGGCCAAGGCTACACCGCCGAGGGCACCTCGGTCATCCGCGATGCTTCACCCTGCTCGGCGCCCGGCAGCGCCACCTGCGGCTGCTCGAGCCAATGCAGCACCCGCGGCCAGACGTCGGTCTGCGCAGCCTTGCTGACCAGCATGTCGACATGGCCGAAGGCCTCAGTGCCAGGAGCCTGCCCCAGGCACAGGTACTGCTTGTGCGCGCTGCCGATCTGCTCGAACAGCGCGCGGCAGGCCCAGGGCGGGTCCTGGCGATCCGCTGCACCCGAGACCGCCAGCACTGGCACGTTCACGCTTGCCAGCCCTTGCCACCAGTCGTTGCCCTTTTCGCCGAAGCGGCCAAACAGCCCCTGCCAGCGCAGCGCCTCGAACACCAGCCCCATCGGCTCGTCCTCCGGGCCACGCTTGAGCCGCGTTCCAGACACATGGGGAAAGCGCTTGAGCAGCATGCGTAGAGCCCACGCCAACGGCGGGATCTTCAGCGGCCAGCGGCGTCGGCTGACCTGGGTGCCGAAAAACGCCGCGCTGGCCACCTGGGTGTCATCCAGGTAGCCGCCGCCCATGGCGGCCGCCAAGGTGATGCCGCCCAGCGAATGGCCCAGCCAGTGCGGCGCCTGGCCGGTCTGCTCCATGACGAACGCGGCGATCAGCGGCAGATCCTCGGCGGCATAGTCGGCCACGCGGTTGTGCGCCCAGCACCGGTTGCGCGGCGACAGGCCGTGGCCGCGCATTTCCGGAATCCACACATCGAAGCCGGCACGCGCCAGGAACGCGCCCAGGCCGATGCCCTTGGGCGAGAACCAGAAACGCCGATTGGAGAAGCTGCCATGCAGCAGGATCACCGG
Source organism: Pseudomonas cremoricolorata DSM 17059 = NBRC 16634 (assembly GCF_000425745.1). Classification (GTDB taxonomy): domain Bacteria; phylum Pseudomonadota; class Gammaproteobacteria; order Pseudomonadales; family Pseudomonadaceae; genus Aquipseudomonas; species Aquipseudomonas cremoricolorata. The sequence continues at coordinate 173,423 of NZ_AUEA01000006.1, forward strand.
AATGCCCAGGGCGCCGGTCGGCTCGACCTGGCCCAGGCGGGTCAGGGCGAGCTCCACGCTGGGGTCGGAAACGTTGCCGGCCTTGATGCGGTAGACGTCTTCACTGAGGTCGCCGCGCCGCTCGGCACTGAGCAAGGCGACGGGAAAGAGAGCACTGCTGCTTTGCATGGAATCTGGCGCACGAAAAAACGCCGAGTATAAATGCACACGCGGGCGCTGCCCAATGCCATTGAAGCCGGCATCCGGCGGCGCCCGCGCGTGCATCGCAGATCCGCTGCGGCCTGCGCCGCAGCGGCTGGCGGAATCAACCGGCGACTTGCTCTTCGGCGAGGAAGAACCAGGTCTCCAGCACCGAGTCAGGGTTGAGCGAAACGCTCTCGATGCCCTGCTCCATCAGCCATTTGGCAAGGTCGGGGTGATCCGATGGGCCCTGACCGCAAATACCGATGTACTTGCCGGCCTTGTTGCAGGCCGCGATGGCATTGGCCAGAAGCTTCTTGACCGCAGGGTTACGCTCGTCAAACAGGTGGGCGATGATCCCCGAGTCGCGGTCCAGACCCAGGGTCAGCTGGGTCAGGTCGTTGGAACCGATGGAGAAGCCGTCGAAGTATTCGAGGAACTCTTCGGCCAGGATGGCGTTGGACGGCAGCTCGCACATCATGATCACGCGCAGGCCGTTGTCGCCGCGGGCCAGGCCGTTTTCGGCGAGCAGATCGACCACCTGGCTGGCTTCGCCCAGAGTGCGCACGAACGGCACCATGATCTCGACGTTGGTCAGGCCCATGACATTGCGCACGTGCTTGAGCGCACGGCACTCCAGCTCGAAGCAGTCACGGAACGACTCGCTGATGTAGCGCGACGCGCCGCGGAAGCCCAGCATCGGGTTCTCTTCTTCCGGCTCGTACAGCTTGCCGCCGATGAGGTTGGCGTATTCGTTGGACTTGAAGTCCGACAGCCGCACGATGACCTTTTTCGGGTAGAACGCCGCGGCCAGGGTGCTGATGCCTTCGACCAGTTTGTCGACGTAGAAGCTGACCGGGTCGGCGTAGCCGGCCACGCGCTTGTCGACGCTGTCCTTGAGCTCCGGGGGCAGACCCGCGTAGTTGAGCAGCGCCTTGGGGTGCACACCGATCATGCGGTTGATGATGAATTCCAGGCGCGCCAAGCCTACCCCTTCGTTGGGCAGCTGGGCGAAGTCGAACGCACGGTCGGGGTTACCGACGTTCATCATGATCTTGAACGGCAGCTCGGGCATGGCATCGACCGAGTTCTGCTTGACGTCGAAGCCCAGCTCACCTTCGAAGATGAAACCGGTATCACCCTCGGCGCAGGAAACGGTCACGCCCTGGCCATCCTTGAGCAACTGGGTGGCATTGCCACAGCCGACCACCGCCGGAATGCCCAGCTCGCGCGCGATGATCGCGGCGTGGCAGGTACGCCCGCCACGGTTGGTAACAATGGCGCTGGCGCGCTTCATTACCGGTTCCCAGTCCGGGTCGGTCATGTCCGAGACCAGCACGTCGCCTGGCTGGACCTTGTCCATTTCCGAGACGTCGTTGATCACGCGGACCTTGCCGGCGCCGATACGCTGGCCGATCGCCCGGCCTTCGACCAGCACGGTGCCTTTTTCCTTGAGCAGGTAGCGCTCCATGACATTGGCACTGGCCCGGCTCTTGACCGTCTCGGGACGCGCCTGAACGATGTACAGCTTGCCGTCGTCACCGTCCTTGGCCCATTCGATGTCCATCGGCCGCTGGTAGTGCTTCTCGATGATCATCGCCTGCTTGGCCAGCTCGGCGACTTCCTCGTTGCTCAGGCAGAAGCGCGCGCGCTCGGCGCGGTCGACGTCGACGGTCTTCACCGAACGGCCGGCCTTGGCTTCCTCGCCGTAGATCATCTTGATCGCCTTGCTGCCCAGGTTGCGCCGCAGGATCGCCGGACGCCCGGCCTCCAGGGTCTGCTTGTGCACGTAGAACTCGTCCGGGTTGACCGCACCCTGAACCACGGTTTCACCCAGACCGTAGGCGCCGGTGATGAACACCACGTCGCGGAAGCCCGACTCGGTATCGAGGGTGAACATGACCCCGGCGGTGCCGGTTTCCGAGCGGACCATGCGCTGCACACCGGCAGACAGGGCGACCAGCTTGTGGTCGAAGCCCTGGTGCACGCGGTAGGCGATGGCGCGGTCGTTGAACAGCGAAGCGAACACTTCCTTGGCGGCACGGATGACGTTGTCGACGCCACGGATGTTGAGGAAGGTTTCCTGCTGACCGGCGAACGAGGCGTCGGGCAGGTCTTCGGCGGTGGCCGAGGAACGCACGGCGACCGCCATGTTGTCGTTGCCATCGGCCATGCTGGCGAAGGCGGTGCGGATTTCTGCGTCCAGGCGCGATGGGAATTCAGCGTCCATGACCCACTGGCGAATCTGCGCGCCGGTCTGGGTCAGGGCCGCGATGTCATCGACGTCGAGGGCGTCGAGCGCGGCATTGATGCGATCGTTCAGGCCACTTTGCTCAAGGAAATCGCGGTACGCCTGAGCCGTAGTGGCAAAGCCGCCCGGCACTGAAACCCCAGCACCGGCGAGGTTGCTGATCATTTCGCCCAGGGATGCGTTCTTGCCCCCTACGTGCTCTACATCATGGACGCCGAGCTTATCGAGGGAAACTACGTACTCTACCAAGGTGATCTCTCCGCTAACTGTGTTGGGAAAAGCTCAAAAAGGCGCCGCGAACCGATTCTGGCCGGACCGGGCGCTTGTGGCCTGGACGTGCAAATTGAGTAAGAATGCCGAACGTCGTGTTCGGCAAACCGAACCTATCATATCCAGAAACATTCAGCAGCTTAAGGCCCAAGGCGCACATGAAACGAACCGCGTTCTTCATCTCCGACGGTACCGGAATCACTGCTGAGACACTCGGGCAAAGCCTGTTGGCTCAGTTCGATACTACGCCTTTCAATAAATTCACCCGTCCTTATATCGACACTGCCGACAAAGCCCGCGCCATGGTTGCGCAAATCAACCTGGCGGCGGAACGTGATGGCGTGCGGCCAATCATCTTCGACACCATCGTCAATCAGGACATCCGCGAGATACTCGCTACCTCCAACGGCTTCATGATCGATATCTTCTCCTCGTTCCTGTCGCCGCTGGAGCAAGAGCTGATGGCCAGCTCTTCCTATTCGGTGGGCAAGTCCCACTCCATCGGTGGCAACTCCAACTATATGGAGCGCATCGAGGCGGTGAACTTCGCCCTGGACAACGACGACGGCGCCCGCACCCATTATTACGACAAGGCCGACCTGATTCTGGTAGGTGTATCACGCTGCGGCAAAACGCCGACCTGCCTTTATATGGCCATGCAGTTCGGCATTCGCGCAGCCAACTACCCGTTCACCGAAGACGACATGGAACGCCTGCAATTGCCTGCCGTACTGCGCAAGCACCAGAGCAAACTGTTCGGCCTGACCATCGACCCCGACCGCCTCACCGCGATTCGGCATGAGCGCAAACCCAACAGCCGCTATTCGAGTTTCGCCCAGTGCGAGTTCGAGGTGCGCGAAGTCGAGGGCCTGTTCCGTCGCGAGAACATCGCCCACATCAACTCCACCCACTTTTCCGTAGAAGAAATCGCCGCCAAGATTCTGGTCGAGAAAGGCGTCGAACGGCGCTTCAAGTAACCCTAAAGGTGCAGGTGGGCGCGCCGTTGGCTGAGAGCGACGGCGTAGCATGCGGTTACGACATTTCCATGACCGACCCAGCCGGTGGCAAAAAATCCCTCAACAAATCCCTCGGCGTGCCGATAGTTCAAAAAACCTTGCGACTATCTTCGGACACCTGCCGCCATGCGTAACAACCAACCGATCACTCAGAGAGAACGGACTTTCCCTGCCCAGCAGCGGTTGATCTCCACCACCAACGTCAAAGGCGTGATCAGCTACTGCAACGAGGCCTTCGTCGAAATAAGCGGCTTCGAGCGCGACGCCCTGATCGGCTCGCCGCACAACCTGGTGCGTCACCCGGATGTGCCGGAGGCGGTATTCGCGCACATGTGGCAGACCCTCAAGCAAGGCCTGCCCTGGATGGGCATCGTCAAGAACCGCTGCCAGAACGGTGATCATTACTGGGTCAATGCCTACGTCACGCCGATCTTCGAAAGCAACCAGGTGGTGGGCTACGAATCGGTGCGGGTCAAACCGACCGCCGAACAGGTGCGCCGTGCCGAGGCGCTGTACCAGCGGCTCAACCAGGGCAAGTCGGCCGTCCCGCGGCGCGACACCTGGCTGCCGGTGGTGCAGGACTGGCTGCCGTTCATTCTGGTCAGCCAGATCGGCTTCGTCATCGGCAGCTATTTCAGCCATGGCGCAGGCTTCGCCCTGGCTGCAGCGCTGTCGGTGCCACTGGGGCTGATCGGCCTGAGCTGGCAGCAGCGCGGGCTCAAGCGCCTGCTGCGCCTGGCTGAGCAGACCACCTCCGACCCGCTCATCGCGCAGATGTACACCGACAGCCGTGGCGTCCAGGCGCGCCTGGAAATGGCCATGCTCAGCCAGGATGCGCGCATGAAGACCTGCCTGACGCGCCTGCAGGACAGCGCCGAGCACCTCAGCGACCAGGCCAGGCAATCCGACAGCCTGGCCCATCAGAGCTCGGCGGGGCTCGAGCGCCAGCGGGTGGAAACCGAACAGGTGGCCGCTGCGGTCAATCAGATGGCGGCAACCACCCAGGAGGTCGCCAGCCACGTCCAGCGCACCGCCGACGCCACGCAGCAAGCCAATCGCCTGACCAGCCAGGGACGCACCATCGCCGGGGAAACCCGCGACGCCATCGAACGGTTGTCCAGCGCGGTCGGCGACACGGGGCGCACCGTGACGCAACTGGCCAAGGACAGCGATGAAATCGGCGGTGTGGTCGACGTCATCAAGGGCATCGCCGACCAGACCAACCTGCTGGCGCTGAACGCTGCCATCGAGGCCGCCCGCGCCGGGGAAATGGGCCGAGGCTTCGCCGTGGTGGCCGATGAGGTGCGCCAGCTGGCGCAACGCACCGCCGAGTCCACCGGGCAGATCCACACCCTGATCGCCAAGCTGCAGCAGACTGCCAACAACGCTGTGCAAACCATGGAGACCGGCCATCGCCAGGCCCAGGAAGGCGTCGAGCGAGTGATGCAGGCTGACCAGGCGCTGGTCGGCATCAGCGATGCAGTGGCAAATATCACCGACATGACCACGCAGATCGCCGCCGCCACCGAAGAGCAAAGCGCAGTGGCCGACGAAATCAGCCGCAACATCAGCACCATCGCCGACCTGGCCGATCAGACGTCCGGGCAGGCGCAGCGCTCGGCACTGCTCAGCGAGGAACTGACCAGCACCGCAGGCACGCAATACTCGCTGGTCGAGCGCTTCAACCGCTGACCCCTCCAAGGCCCCGGCGCAATGCCGGGGCCGGCATTACCAGTCGAGGCTCAGCCGCGACTGGAAGCAACGCTCCCCTGCCCCCAGTGGATCATCGAAACGCAGTTGCTGCGCCAGCAGCTTGAGCGGACGCTGGTAATCGTCCTGGTCGTTGCGCAGCGTCGGGTAGAACGGGTCGTTGCAGATCGGCGCACCCAGCGCCGCCATGTGCACCCGCAACTGGTGGGTCTTGCCGGTGATCGGCGAAAGGCCATAGCGCCACCACTGACCGTTGCGCTCGAGCACCTGGGCGTGGGTTTCACTGTTGGCGACCCCTGGCACTTCGTGCATGCGAAAGAACGGCTCGCCGTGTTCCAGGCGACTGCAATGCACCAGCGGAAACTGCCGCTCAGGGAGCGCGGCAGCGATGGCCTGGTAGTGTTTTTCGATACGCCGCTCGGGGAACAGCCGCTGGTACAGGCTGCGGCTCTGCGGGTTGGCGGAAAACAGCACCAGCCCGGCGGTGTGCCGGTCGATGCGGTGCAGCGGCACCAGGTGAGGATTGTCCAGGCGGCGGATGAGACGGCGCAGCAAGGTCTGCTCGACATACTCGCCCGACGGCGTCACGGGCAGGAAATGCGGCTTGTCGGCCACCACCAGATGCTCGTCCTGAAACAGCACCTGCTCGTGCACCGGAATCGGCTTTTCCTGCGCTACTTCGCGAAAATAGTGCACCCGCAAGCCACGTCGGTAGGGCTGATCGGCACCCAGCGCACGCCCATCGGCGCCCAGCACGCGACCCCGTGCGAAACGGTCACACCACTGCTCACGGCTGATGGCCGGGAAACGCTCGCACAGGCAATCGAGCACCGTGGCCCAGTTGCCCGGGGGCAGACACACAGTGCTGGCTTGCTGCCGGGCCGGGTCGAAAGTAGAAGTCATGAAACGCTCAGGTGAGATCAAACGCCGGATTATCCGCGATGCCCGGTGCTTCAGCCAGCCTGCTCGACCGGCTCGCAGCGCGCCTTGAGCCAGCGCAGCACCTGCACGGCATCCCAGCGCGCCGGGTCGTACAAGGCATAGGCCAGGCCCTGGTAACCCACCACATCCAGTGACCGGTGATAGCCCGCACGCTGGAATGACGCCTCGACCTCGGCGAAACAGGTGTTGAAGTGGACCTTGCCGAACGGCGTGTGCTCGTCGAGCACCAGGCCCTCGAGGCGCAGTTCCAGCACGGCATCGTCCAGCCGCCGCACATCCATGCGGTTGACGCTGTACTTGAGTTGCTCGACGTTGAGCATGGGCGCATCTCTATACTGTATTTATATACAGCATACGGAGTTGCCCAAGCGCCCGTCAAATCGTTGCAGCACGTAGAAACGCAACTACTTGCGCGGTCTCGAACGGCCAGTCCAGTTCCGCCCCGGTATCGGCTCGGCGCAGCACTGGAATACGCAGCGACAGCCGCTCGTAGGTAGACGGATCGTCGGTGATGTCCAGCAGTTCGACCAACAGGCCGTGCTCGACCAACGGCATGAGCATGGCCTCGGCCACTTCGCACAGGTGGCACCCGAGGGTGCCGTACAGTTGGCATTCCGGCAGCATGGAGGTTTTCCACCTAGTCTGGATCGAGGCACTATTCTAGGTCGGCGCCGGGCCAAGCGCATCTGCGCCAAGTCAGCTCGGACCAACGGCCACGCGGCACAGGCCCGTTGCTCTTGAACGCGCAGGCATAGACCGACAACCCCTACTGAACCTTCCGCAGGTCGGGTCACTCGAAATACCCACAGACACTTACAGGGAGCGCCATTCATGGCCAGAAAATCGGCAAAGACTGCACAAGACATCCTCATGGCTGACTTCCAGGCTCTGGTGCGCGATACGGAAAAGCTGCTCGCCGACACCGCCAACCTGGCCGGTGACCAGGCTGATGAGCTGCGCGAGCAGGTTCACGAGCGTCTGGTGCAAGCCCGCGAGAGCCTGCAGCAAACCCAGGAAAACGTGCGTGAGCGAGGCGAGGAAGCGCTGCTCACCGTTGAAACCTATGTCCAGGAAAAGCCTTGGCACGCCGTGGGTATCGCCGCAGGCGTAGGCCTGCTGATCGGCCTGCTGGCCAACCGCCGCTGAGGATCAGGTAATGGATAAGGACGCCATCGGCACTGCAGCGACCGGCAAACGCCTGGGCGCTGCGGTGCTTGGATTGCTGCATAGTCACGTCGAACTGTTCGGCATCGAGTTGCAGGAGCAGAAAGGCCGCACCTTGCGCCTGCTGCTGTTCGCAGGCTTTGCCCTGGTCTTTGGCCTGCTGCTGCTGTCGGCACTCTCGGGACTGCTGCTGGTGCTGGTGTGGGACAGCTATCGCCTCGCCGGCATCATCGGCCTGTGCGTGTTCTACGCCCTGGCCGCAGTGTTCTGCGGACTGCGCCTGAAATCGGCCGTGTTCGATGAATCATCACCTTTCAGTGCCACGCTCGAAGAGCTGGCCAAGGACCGGGAGCGCCTGTTGCCATGAGCCTGCCGCAAATGCCGACCAGCCGAGACCCCAAGGAAATGCGCAAGGCGCTGCTGCGTCTGCGCATGGAAATGCACCGCCAGGAAGTGCGCCTTGAGACGGCGCAACTGCTCGACCCGATCCGCCGCCTGCGCAACATGGGCAGCTCGGTGCAACACGGCCTGGATGGCCGTCGCCTGTCGTTCTGGAACCTGGCAGCCGTGGTGGCGCTGGGCTTCGTGACCGGCAAAGGCGTGCGTGGCGGCGGCGTGGGCCGCTTGCTGGGCTTGAGCAGCAGCCTGGTGCCGCTGGTTCGCGCGCTGATCGAAAGCCGTCGACGCTAGGCATCAGCCGCTTGCGCGGGACCCCGCTGCCCGCGCAAGCTCGACGCTCGACCTGATGGAGATGCAGCCTTGGACTGGCATAGCCTGCTGAATCGCGAGCGTCTGGGCAAAGCCCATTCCAGCCCGCAGGAAATGGGCCGCAGCCCATTTCACAAGGATCACGACCGAATCATCTTTTCCGGTGCGTTTCGCCGACTGGGGCGCAAGACCCAGGTGCATCCGGTGTACAGCAACGATCATATCCACACCCGCCTGACCCACTCGCTGGAGGTCAGCTGCGTGGGGCGTTCGCTGGGCATGGGCGTTGGCCAGACCCTGCGTGATCAGTTGCCGGACTGGTGCGAGCCCAGTGACCTGGGCATGATCGTGCAGTCCGCCTGCCTGGCCCACGATATCGGCAACCCACCCTTCGGGCACTCCGGCGAGGACGCCATTCGCTACTGGTTCCAGCAGGCTGCAGGGCGCGGCTGGCTGGATGACATGAGCGATGCGCAGCGCGCCGACTTCCTCAACTTCGAGGGCAATGCGCAAGGGTTGCGGGTGCTGACCCAGCTCGAATACCACCAGTTCGATGGCGGCATGCGCCTGACGTACGCCACCCTCGGCACCTACCTCAAGTACCCCTGGAGCGCACGGCACGCCGACGCTCTGGGTTACAAGAAGCACAAGTTCGGTTGCTACCAGAGCGAACTGCCCTTGCTGCAGACCATCGCCGACAAGCTCGGCCTGCCGCAACTGGAGGCGCAGCGCTGGGCACGCCACCCCCTGGTCTACCTGATGGAGGCCGCAGACGACATCTGCTATGCCTTGATCGACCTGGAAGACGGTCTGGAAATGGACCTGCTGCACTACACCGAGGTCGAGGCATTGCTGCTCGATCTGGTGGGTGATGATCTACCGGAAACCTACCGCCTGCTCGGTCCGGGCGACTCTCGCCGACGCAAGCTCGCGATCCTGCGCGGCAAAGCCATCGAACACCTGACCAACGCCGCGGCCGAGGCCTTCGTCGAACAGCAGCCAGCCCTGTTGCGCGGTGAATTGGCTGGCGACCTGGTGGAACACATGCACGGTCCGGCACAGCGCTGTGTGCTTCAGGCCAAGGACATGGCGCGCAAGAAGATCTTCCAGGACAAACGCAAGACACTGCATGAGATAGGCGCCTACACCACGCTGGAAATTCTCCTCAATGCCTTCTGCCTGGCTGCGCTCGAGCAGCAAGGCGGACGCACGCCGTCGTTCAAGAGCCGGCGCGTACTCGACCTGCTGGGCAACCATGCGCCTGACCCCAACGGCTCACTGCACAGTGCGTTTCTGCGCATGATCGACTTCATCGCTGGCATGACCGACAGCTACGCCAGTGAGATGGCCTGCGAGATGACCGGACGTTCCAGCCCGGTATGACCTGCCCGCGTCACGCGCCCAGGCGGCGTGTGACGCATTGGGACTATTCCTACATGGCAGCCGCAGACAATAAACAGTTACCGGAGAATCCACATAACTGGACACCAACTTGGGGTTGACACATACACGCTCAAGAACATTTCGTAGCCGGACTTCTGTTTTACTGTAAGCCATTTCCTATATCCGCCTGATTGCCCCAACCACCATGTGCGACCTCCTCCAACTACGTTAAGGTGCCGGCTGCCTACCCTCTCCCGCATGGAAAGCCGATATGCACTCAATATTCATCGTGGACGATCATCCGGTCATTCGCCTGGCCGTTCGTATGTTATTGGAGAATCAACACTACAAGATCGTTGGCGAATCAGATAATGGCGTCGACGCCATGCAGATGGTTCGCGAGAGCAAGCCAGACCTGGTGATCCTCGACATCAGCATTCCCAAGCTCGACGGCCTTGAAGTGCTGTCGCGCCTGCAAACCCTGGGCCTGCCGATGAAGGTGCTCGTGCTCACCGCGCAGTCGCCTGCCTTGTTCGCGGTGCGCTGCATGCAGTCCGGCGCGTCGGGTTATGTGTGCAAACAGGAGGATCTTGGCGAACTACTCAGTGCGATAAAAGCGGTGCTTTCCGGCTATAACTATTTCCCCAGCCAGGCCATCAATACCAGCTTGCAGGAAGACAACCGCGACCTTGAGTTGTTTCGCCTGATCAATGATCGCGAATTGATGGTCCTGCAACTTTTCGCGCAAGGGCGAAGTAACAAAGACATCGCCCGCGGCATGTTTCTCAGCAACAAGACCGTCAGCACCTACAAGAAGCGCCTGATGCAGAAGCTTCAGGTCGAGACGCTGGTCGAGCTGATCGACATCGCCAAGCGCAATGCGCTGGTCTGAGGCGCTGCCATGAACCTGTTTGCAGGTCTGCTGCTGGCCCTGATCCTCTGCTCGTTCGCCAGCCAGGCCCATACACGTCCCCTCGATGCGCATACCTACCTGTTGCTCAGCCGCGCCAGCGCCCAGGCCATCGACATTCCACTGACACCGCGGCAACGCCAGTGGATCAGCGGTCGCAAGCGCCTGGTGGTCGGCACCACCGCCCCAGACAATCCGCCGTTCGATATCACCATCGGCGGTCGCGAATATCAGGGCCTGACTGCCGACTACGTCGGGCTGATCAGCACGGCTCTGGGGCTTCCAGTGGAAATCCTCCGTCTGCCCGACCGCAAGGCGGCGATCGAGGCACTCAAACGCGGACAGATCGACCTGCTGGGCAGTGCCAATGGCTTTGAAGCGGCGAAAGCCGGGCTGGTGCTGTCGCGGCCCTACGCGGTCGATCAACCGGTGCTGGTGACCCGCGAAGACGAGACCCGTGCCCTGGACATGGGTCTTGAGGGCATGCGCCTGAGCATGCTCTATCACTACCTACCCAGCGCCGAAATCAGCGCCGCGTACCCCAATGCACAGTTGCAGACCTACGAATCGACCACCCAGGCGATCAACGCCGTGGCCTTCGACCAGGCCGACGTGTTCATTGGCGACACCATTTCCACCCATTACCAGATCAACCAGGGGCATCTGCCGCACCTGCGCATGGCCAGCTTCGGCAAACACGAAATGGTCGGCTTCAGCTTCGCCATGCGCCAGAACGAGACCCTGCTGCTCGAACTGGTCAATACCATTCTCGACGCCCTGCCCAGCACTGCCCGCACGGAAATCTCGCGGCGCTGGAGCGCTGGCAGCGACAATCTGCTGACCGACCGCAAGCTGCAGTTGTCGCAGCGCGAAGCGCGCTGGTTGCGCAACAATCCGGTGATGCGCGTGGTGGTCAACGAGAACGCGGCCCCGCTATCGTTTCTCGACAGCAATGGACACCTGCGCGGCATCGCTGCCGACCTGCTTGAGCTGATTCGCCTGCGCACCGGCCTGCGTTTTCAGGTGCAGCGTGGCGGCGATATCAACGACATGATCGCCGGACTCGTGCATGGTCGCAGCGACATCATCGCCACCTTCGCCGCCAACGAAGGCATCGGCAAAGGCCTGGGCATCACCCGCCCCTACCTGGAAACCTCATACGTGCTGGTGACTCGTGCCGATGCCGGGCAACCCACGACCCTCGATCAACTGGCCGGCAAACGTGTTGCCGTCGCCGCCCACGGCAGCATCGAGCGCAAGCTGAGCGTGAGCCACCCGCAGATCGCGCTGGTGCCAACCCAGAGCTCGTTATATTCGATCGGCCTGCTGGCCAGTGGCGCGGTGGATGCCACGGTGATCACCCTGATCGACGCCAACCATGCCCTGACCACGCGAGACAATCTGGTCATTCGCATGACCGTGGGCAGCGAACCGGCCAGCTTCGCCATGGCCACAGCCCCAGGCGCGACGGAACTGGCCTCGATTCTCGACAAGGCGCTGTTGAGCATCACCCCCGAGGAGCTGGGGGTGATCCACAGCCGCTGGCGCAGCTACAGCCTGTTCGACGACGCGCAGTGGCCGCTGTATCGACGCATCATCCTGCAAGTGGTGCTGATCACCGCAGCCATGCTGGTGCTGGCCCTGATGTGGAACGCGCGCCTGCGTCGGCAGATCGGCCAGCGGCGTCTTGCCGAGCGGGCCCTGAGCGATCAGCTCGAGTTCATGCGCGCACTGCTCAACGGCACCCCGCACCCGATGTACGTGCGCGACCGCGAGGGACGACTGCAAAGCTGCAACGAAAGCTACCTTGAGGCGGTCAACGCCGACGCCGAGGACGTGCTGGGCATGCGTCTGGAAGAAAGCGCACTGACCAACTGCGCCTACACGCGGCAGATGCAATCGGACTACCAGACCGTCATGGAGCAGGGAACACCGCTGATTCTCGACCGACCGATGCGCTTCAACGACGAGGAAAAGACCCTCTACCACTGGATACTGCCGTACCGCGACTCGCTCGGCGAAGTGCAGGGCATCATCGGCGGCTGGATCGACATCAGTGACCGACGCGAACTGGTACAGGACCTGCGTCTGGCCAAGCAACAGGCAGACGACGCCAACCGCGCCAAGAGCACCTTCCTGGCGACCATCAGTCATGAAATCCGCACGCCGATGAACGCGGTGATCGGCATGCTGGAACTGGCCCTGCGCCGGGCCGATCAGGGCGAGCTCGATCGCCCCGCCATCGAGGTGGCGCACCAGTCCGCCAAGGATCTGCTAGGTCTGATCGGCGATATTCTCGACATCGTGCGAATAGAGTCCGGGCACCTCTCGCTCAACCCGGAGGTGGTCGACCCCATCGAGTTGGTCGAGTCGGTGGGCCGCGTGTTCGACGGTTTGGCGCGGCAGAAGGGCCTGGCGCTGCAGGTGGCGATCGCGCCCGGCATGCGCAGCCATGTTCGGGTCGACCCTCTGCGCTTCAAGCAGGTGATCTCCAACCTAGTCAGCAATGCCATCAAATTCACCGAACAAGGACAGGTGCGTATCTGCGTGGCGCTGCGCGAGACCGCCACGGCAGGTTCGCTGATGCTCGACCTCGAGGTACACGACACCGGCATCGGCATAGACGAAGAGCAGCTGCAGCGCCTGTTCAGTCCGTTCGTGCAAGCCAACCCCAACAGTCAGGAAGCTCGCAACGGCACAGGTCTGGGGCTGGTGATCAGCCAGAACCTGTGCGAGATGATGGGCGGCAGCCTGTCCCTGGAAAGCCTGCAGGGCGTCGGCACCCGTGTGCGCATGCAAATGAGCCTGCAACGTGCCGAGCCGTCGGCGCCGCCGGCGATCTGCGAAGAAAAGACGCCGCCACTCGATCCGCACCTGCATGTACTGGTGATCGACGATCATCCGGCCAACCTGATGCTGATGACCCAGCAACTCGACCAGCTCGGGCTGAGCCACGAAAGCGCCAGCGATGGGCGGGAAGGCTTGAACACCTGGCGCGCGGGTGACTTCGACGTGCTCATCCTCGACTGCAACATGCCGCACATGAGCGGTTATCAACTGGCGCGAATCCTGCGCGCGGAAGAACAGCTGCATGGCCATCGACGCTGCACGATTCTGGGCTACACCGCCAACGCGCAACCCGAGGTGCGCCAGCAATGCATCGATGCCGGCATGGACGACTGCCTGCTCAAACCGATTTCATTGTCGGCGCTCAATCAGCGCCTGAGCGGCATCCGTGCTACCGGTCAGCGCCACCGCGGGCGCTCGCATCCCTTCGACTTGAACGGTTTGAGATCGGTGGTCGGCGACAGCCAGGCAGACCGCAGGCGGCTACTGGAAACCTTGCTGTCGAGCCTTCAGCACGACTTGCAGGTGCTGATGCAAATCGACCCGCAGGATGCGCCCGGCGCCCTCGCTGATCAAGCGCACAAGATTCTCGGTGCGGCGCGCATGCTGGACGCCAAGCCGCTGATGCAGGCGTGCGAACTGCTGCAGCAACAGCGCCAGGTGCAGCACCTGCGACGCAACCGCCAGTGCCTGGCGCGTCACATGCGCCGGGTCGAGAAGGCCCTGAGCCGCGAACTGCAGATCAGCACAGGCCAGAACTGAAACGGCCACCCGAAGGTGGCCGTTGTGCGTGGATCAGGAAGCCGAGTTGATCGGCTTTTCCGGATACCAGGCGTCCAGCAGTGGGCTGACTTCGACGCTGGTCAGTTCGCTACGGCCCTTGAGCCATGCTTCTACTGCAGCGCGCTGCTCTTCGCTGACCGAGCCACGCTCGGCCAGGCAGACCAGACCGAAGTCATCACCGCCGACGTAGTCCAGGCCATTGGCATCCATGGCTTCAGCCAGGAAAGCGCCGAGGAAAGCGTCGATGGCGTCGTCAGACAGGTCTTCCTTGAAAGCCAGGTTCAGCTCGAAACCCAACTCCTGGAATTCATCCACGCACAGTTTCTTGCGCAGTCGACGGGAACGGTTGGTAGCCATGAAACAATCCTCTTGAGTAATTACGCGCGGCACTTTAGCAGTTTCCGCGGGGCGGCGGCGCTTTTGTCTCAAAGCTGGCGCATGTGGCCTACGCTTGGGGCATAATGCCAACGCTGTTTTCACGGGGCCACCATCTCATACAGCCCCTCTGCCCATTACTTTCGTGCGCAGGTTTTTCCGACTCATGATCACATCCCTCCGTCCCCTGCTGCTCGCCGGCCTGCTGTTGCCGCTGGCGTTGTCCAGCCACGCTGCACCGGTCAACACCACCCTCTCGCCCAAAGTGCAACAGGCACTCAAGACCAACAAACTGCAGGAATCGGCGTTGTCGCTGGTGATGCTGCCGCTCGACGGTCCGGGCGCGGCCACGGTGTACAACGCCGATGTCTCGGTCAACCCTGCCTCGACCATGAAGCTGGTGACCACCTACGCCGCACTCGAGCTGCTCGGCCCGACCTACCAGTGGAAAACCGAGTTCTATACCGACGGCCCACTGAGCAACGGCGTGCTCAACGGCAACCTCTACCTCAAAGGTGGTGGCGACCCGAAGCTGAACATGGAAAAGCTCTGGCTGCTGATGCGTGATCTGCGCGCCAATGGCGTGCGCACCATCACCGGCGACCTGGTGCTGGACCGCAGCCATTTCGTTCAGCCGAACCTGCCAGCCTTCAACGATGATGGCGGTGACGAGAACAAGCCGTTCCTGGTCAAACCCGATGCGTTGCTGGTCAACCTCAAGGCACTGCGCTTCGTGGCGCGCAACGACGGCGGCAAGGTTTCCGTCTCGGTGGAACCGCCCATCGCCAGCATCCGCATCGACAACCAGGTCAAGGCCGTCGCCTCCAAGCAATGCAGCGGCGATGTGCGCTACAACCCGGTGCAGCAGGCCGATGGCATGAGCGTGGTGGTCAGCGGCCAGTTGGGCGATGGCTGCAACTCTCAAACCTACCTCTCGCTGCTCGACCATCCCACCTACGCAGCAGGCGCTGTACGCGCCATCTGGAGCGAACTGGGCGGCATCCTGCAGGGCCGCGACCGGGTCGAGAACGTGCCGAAAGATGCCCGACTGTTGGCCCGCGCCTTCTCGCCTGACCTGGTGGAAGTCATCCGCGACATCAACAAGTACAGCAACAACACCATGGCTCAGCAGTTGTTCCTGAGCATCGGCGCGCGTTTCCGTACCGATGCCGATGGCGATGATGCCCGTGCCGCTCAGCGGGTGATTCGTCAGTGGATGGCCAAGAAAGGCATCACCTCGCCGCACCTGGTGATGGAGAACGGCTCGGGGTTGTCACGTGCCGAGCGGGTCAGTACGCGGGAAATGGCCATGCTGCTGCAGGCCGCCTGGAAGAGCCCATACGCCGCCGAGTTCATCAGCTCGATGCCGCTGGTGGGCATGGACGGCACCATGCGCAAACGTCTCAAAGGCACCGCTCTGCGCGGCGAAGGCCACATCAAGACCGGCACCCTGAACACCGTGCGCGCCATCGCCGGCTTCACCCGCGACAGCAACGGCAACACCTGGGCGGTCTCGGCGATTCTCAACGATCCCAAGCCATGGGGCGCGGCGTCGATCCTCGACCAGGTGCTGCTGGACGTTTACCGGCAACCGAAGCTGGCCGGCAGCACCGCACAACTGCCTTGAAATGCGCTTGACCTGAGCCTTGGGCCGCCCAGCGGCCCTTGGCGAATGGATCTAATGGCGATCAGGCGCTGCAGCGATTTGGCCTGGCATCGACCGGCAGACAGATGCAAGGCATCCGTTCGCTCCCCTTACTGCGCGAACGCCCTGCCAAGCCCACCCGGCACACCACTGCTGTCGGTTTCCTGCCATGGCCCCTCGGGGTTCACCGACCAGCTCCAGCCGTTGTTCCAGCGGTAGTAGGTGCGCTGCCGGTAGAAGGTATTGGGCTGTTTATCGAGCACGTAAACGCCCATCTTCGGGTCCCAATGGCTGGCGCCGCCCGGTGGCGGTGCGAAGCTGGCCGAGGTACGCGGCATCGGCTTGGGTGCCGCTGTCGGTTGATCGGCTTTGGGAGCACCGGGTTTTGGCCCTGGCAGAGGCGTGACCACTGGCCCTTTGGGCGGCGGCGCGGTTTCGATGGGCGGTGCTGGCTGCTCCACCGGGCGATGGCCGGTACAGGCTCCCAGCCCCAGAGCCAGGGCGATCACGGTCAGGCGGGCGAAGCTGTTCATGGCGCGGTCTCTCTCGAATCGGGGCGATCGATGATCAGGTGCTGAGCAGCCTGGGTCGAGGTCGCCAGCGGCGCGCTCTGCCCGATCCACTCACCCTGGGTTGGCTGCCCGCTACGGGAAATGCGGGCTACCAGTTCGACTTGCCCGGCATCGGACAGTTTCATCTGCGCCATCATCGCATCGGCATCGCTCAGCTCGACCTCGATGGGCAGTTGCGCCACGGTCACTCGCTTGGCCGCCAGCGGCATGCCAGGACCACTGCTGGCGCGGGCGAAGATGAACACGCTGTCGTCAGGCCTGACCTTGCCTTGCAGCGCCGGCGCCAGTTCGACACGCACCTTGAGCCGCACCGCCGCAGTCGGTTGCCCGCCAGCTGCGCGCAGCTTTTCAGCGGCGCGGTCTATGCCGCCTTGCAATGCCGCGCGTGAGCTGTCGCCGGCAGGCAGTTGAGCCAGCAACCGCTGCCAGTAGCCGATCGCATCGTTGAAGCGTTCGCCCTCGAAAGCGGCAATGCCCAGCAAGCCCAGGCTGGTCACTTCATTGGGGTCGGCCTTCAGCGCTTCGTCGGCCAGTGCCTGCAGTTGCGGGCTCCAGCGTTTGTCGTTGGCAAAATACTGCGCCTGCGCCCACTGCCCGAGCAGTTCCGGCTGACGCCCGGCAAGCGCCACTGCGCGCTCGAAGGCCCTGGCGGCGTCACCCGGACGCTGATCGGCCATGTAGGCACGGCCAAGGAAATACAGGCTTTCGGCGGAATCGGGCTGGGCGTCGACGGCGCGCTCCAGGCGAGTGGTCATTTCCGCCAGCGAGGCCGGCGGCCTAGCGAACTCCTGGGTCAGCTTGACCTGTTCAGCCGCACCGAAATGCCAGTACAGCCCCAAGGCCAGCAACGGCATCGCCACCGCCAGCAACAGAGGAATAGTGATGCCCAGCACCCGCTGACGCGCAGGCCCGGCCTGCTCGGTATCGGCCAGCAGCTCGCGAGCGGCTTCGGTACGGCCCTGTTCGAGCTGCGCCGAGTCGAGCACGCCGCGTTCGGCCTGGGCGCTGAGCTCGGCCACACGCTCTTGATACAGCGCCACGTTGAGCGCGGTACGGTCCTGTTCCTGCTGCTGGCGACGACCGCGCAGGATGGGCAACGACAACACGCCGAACGCTACGAGCAGCAGCAGGCCGGCGCCAAGCCAGAATTCAGTCATGGGGATGATCTTTTTTCAGCAGATGGGCCAGACGCTCGCGCTCGGCCGGTGAAAGGTGCTCAGCAGCGCCCGAGGTCGCGCCACGTCGACGGCGCACGATCACCGCCATTACCACCAGCCCGCCCGCCAGCAGCAGGCCGGGGCCGAACCACAGCAGCCAGGTGCGAGATGTGAGGGCGGGCTTGTAGCGGACGAAGTCGCCGTAGCGGTCGACCATGAAGTCGACGATCTGCTGGTTGTCCTTGCCCTCGCCGAGCATGCGGAAGATTTCCCGGCGCAAATCGGCGGCGATCGGCGCGTTGGAGTCGGCTATGTCCTGGTTCTGGCACTTGGGGCAGCGCAGTTCCTTGGTCAGTCGCTGGTAGCGCTCGCGCTCGGCCTGGTCACGGAACTGATAGGTGTCGATGGCCGCGTGGGCGGCGCCTGCCAGGGTGATTCCGAGCACCAGTGCGGTGAACCAGGCCCTCATGGCCGCGCCTCGTCGAGCAGGCTCTGGTAGCGCGGGGCCAGCTGCTCACGCCAGACCGTGGCGTCGACCACGCCAACATGCTTGTAGCGAATGACGCCCTTGGCATCGACCAGGAACGTCTCGGGCGCGCCGTACACGCCCAAGTCCAGACCCAGGGTGCCCTGGGCATCATCGATGTTCAGCTGGTAGGGGTTATGGAATTCGGCCAGCCACTTCAGGGCCGCGGGGTTGTCGTCCTTGTAGTTGATGCCGTGAATCACCACGCCCTGCTCGGCAAGCTGGTTCAGGTACGGGTGCTCGACCTTGCACGAAGGGCACCAGGTGCCCCAGACGTTGACCAGGGCTGGCTTGCCGAGCAGGTCGCGCTCGGTCAGGGTGCGCTCGCCCTGCACCGATTGCAGGGAAAAGCTCGGGAACGGCTTGCCGATCATCGCTGAGGGCAACTCGTCGGGCTTGAGGAACAGGCCCTTGTACAAGAACACTGCCAGCAGCAGGAACACCGCCAGCGGCAGCACCATCATCCAACGTTTCATGCAGCAGCTCCGGCCATGCCCAGGGCTTCGCGCACCCGGGTCTTGATCTTGACGCGGTAGCGCCGGTCGAGCGCCGCCAGCACCCCGCCCAGGCCGGTCAACAGACCGCCCAGCCAGATCCAGCGGACATAGGGTTTGACATGCACGCGCACCGCCCAGGCGCCATTCTCGAGTGGCTCGCCAAGGGCGACGTAGAGGTCGCGGGTAAAGCCTGCATCGATGCCGGCCTCGGTCATCATCGACTGCTGCACGGTGTACAGGCGTTTTTCCGGGTGCAGCACGGCCACCTCGCTCCTCCCGCGGGAAACCCGCAGCGTGCCCTTGTCGGAAATGAAGTTGGGGCCTTCGAAATGCTGCGCCCCTTCGAAAAGGAACTGATAGCCGGCCAACTCGACGGTGTCACCGGGGGCCATGCGCAGGTCGCGCTCGGCGCTGTTGTTGCTCGACAGCACCACGCCCAGGGCACACACCACCAACCCCAGGTGCGCCACCTGCATGCCCCAGTAGCTGCGCCCAAGACTGGTCACGCCTTTGACCAGGCCTTTGTGGCGGGTCTTGTCGAGCAGATCGCGCAGGCCACCGAACACCACCCACGCGCCCAGGGCGAAGGTGCTCAGTACCGGCCAGTCGAAGTCATCCACCAGCCAGCCGGCCACGGGAGCGGCCAGAGCAGTGGCGATCAGCACCGGGGTGATCATGCTCACCAGCCATTGCCCGGGCGTGTCTTTCCAGCGCACCAGCACGCCGACGCCCAGCACCAGCATCAACAAGGCCATCAGCGGCAGGAACAGCGCATCGAAGTACGGTGGGCCGACCGAAAGCTTGGCTCCGGTCAGCGCATCGAGCACCAGTGGGTAGAGGGTGCCGAGCAGAATCATCGACGCGGCCACCACCAGCACCAGGTTGTTGGCCAGCAGCAGGGTTTCCCGCGACCACAGGGCAAAGCCCACCTGGCTCTTGACCACCGGCGCGCGCAGGGCGAACAGGGTCAGCGAGCCGCCGACCACGAACAGCAGGAAAATCAGGATGAACACACCGCGCGAAGGGTCGGCGGCGAATGCATGCACCGAGGTCAACACCCCCGAGCGCACCAGGAACGTACCGAGCAGGCTCAAGGAAAACGCAGCGATCGCCAGCAGCACGGTCCAGCTCTTGAACACCCCGCGCTTTTCGGTCACCGCCAGCGAATGGATCAGCGCAGTGCCCACCAGCCATGGCATGAACGAGGCGTTTTCCACCGGGTCCCAGAACCACCAGCCGCCCCAGCCCAGCTCATAGTAGGCCCACCACGAACCCAAGGTTATGCCGACGCCGAGGAACGCCCAGGCCACCAGGGTCCACGGCCGCGACCAGCGCGCCCAGGCCGCGTCCAGGCGGCCGCCCAGCAGCGCGGCGATGGCGAAGGCGAAGGCCACCGAGAAGCCGACATAGCCCATGTACAGCATCGGCGGGTGAACGATCAGGCCAATGTCCTGCAACAGCGGATTGAGGTCACGGCCATCGGTCGGCACCTGCGGCAAGAGACGCTGGAACGGGTTGGAGGTGGCGATCAGAAAGCTCAGAAAGCCCACGCTGATCATGCCCATGACCGCCAGCACCCGCGCCAGCATCACCTGCGGCAACTGCCGCGAGCACACCGACACGGCGAAGGTCCAGCCGCCGAGAATCAGCGCCCAGAGCAGCAGCGAGCCCTCGTGGGCGCCCCACACCGCGCTGAACTTGTAGTACCAGGGCAAGGCGCTGTTGGAGTTGCTGGCGACATACGCCACCGAGAAGTTGTCGGTCATGAAGGCGTGGCTCAGGCAGGCGAAAGCGAACGCCAGGAAAGCGAACTGCCCCCAGGCTGCCGGGCGCGCCAGGCTCATCCACAGGCTGTCGCCGCGCCAGGCGCCCACCAGCGGCACACTGGCCTGCACCAGGGCGAAACAGATCGCCAGAATCATCGCCAACTGACCGAGTTCAGGTACCAGCAGCGCGGCGTTCATGGGCGAGCCTGCGCAGCGGCGGCCTGGCCGTTTTCCTTGAGGGCCTTGGTCACCTCAGGTGGCATGTACTTCTCGTCGTGCTTGGCCAGCACCTCGTCGGCCACCACCACCCCTTCGGCATTGAGCTTGCCCAGGGCGACGATGCCCTGCCCCTCGCGGAACAGGTCAGGGAGAATACCGCGGTAGGTGATCGGCACCGACTTGTTGAAATCGGTGACCACGAAGCGCACGTCGAGCGAATCACCCGAGCGCTGCAGCGAGCCCTGCTCGACCATGCCGCCGGCGCGAATGCGGGTATCCTGCGGCGCCTCGCCATTGGCGATCTGCGTGGGCGTGTAGAACAGGTTGATGTTCTGCTGCAGGGCGCTCAAGGCCAGGCCCACGGCCAGGCCGAACCCAGCCAGCAGACCGAGGATGATGAACAGGCGTTTCTTGCGCTGCGGATTCACGACTTGCTCTCCCGGCGCAGACGACGCGCCTCTTCTTGCAGGTAACGACGCCGGGCCAGCACGGGCGCTGCGACGTTCACGGCCAGTACCAGCAGGCAGACGCCATAGGCCGACCATACGTACAGGCCATGCTGGCCCATGGCGAAAAATTCGCTGAAGGACGCGAAGTTCATCGCAGTGCCTCTCGACCCAGGTTTTTCAGTACCTCGTCCTTGACCCAACTGGCGCGCGCCTCGCGCCGCAACACTTCCAGGCGCATGCGCGCCAGCAACACCGCGCCGAAGAAGCAATAGAAGCCCAGCGCGGTCAGCAACAGCGGCAACCACATTTCCGCCGGCATGGCGGGCTTTTCGGTGAGGGTGAAGGTTGCGCCCTGGTGCAGGGTGTTCCACCACTCCACCGAATACTTGATGATCGGAATGTTCACCACACCGACGATCGCCAGCACCGCACAGGCCTTGGCCGAGCTGTCACGATTGCTGATCGCCTGGCCCAGGGCAATGATGCCGAAGTACAGAAACAGCAGAATCAGCATCGACGTAAGTCGCGCATCCCAGACCCACCAGCTGCCCCAGGTGGGTTTGCCCCACACCGCGCCGGTGACCAGCGCCAGGGCGGTCATCCAGGCACCGATGGGCGCTGCGCATTGCAGCGCGACGTCGGCCAGTTTCATCTTCCACACCAGCCCCACCACCCCGGCCACGGCCAGCATCACGTAGCACGACTGCGCCAGCATGGCGGCCGGCACGTGGATGTAGATGATGCGGAAGCTGTTGCCCTGCTGGTAATCCTGCGGGGCGAAGGCCAGGCCCCAGACCATGCCGACCAGCAGCAACAGGCCGGCGGCCACGGACAGCACCGGCAGCAGGCGGCCGCTGATGGCGTAGAACCATTTCGGCGAGCCGAGTTTGTGGAACCATGTCCAGCGTGTCTTCATCACGGTGTATCCAGGCTTATGCCGGGCTCGCAGGCCCGGTACTCGTTATTCACCGACGCTGATCTTCAGCCCGGCGGCAATCGCAAAGGGTGCCAGGGTCACGCACAGGGCCGCGAGGCTAGCGAGCCAGAGCAAGTGTCCGGTGGCCGGCATAGCTTGCAACGATGCCTGCAACGCACCACTGCCCAGGATCAATACAGGTATATATAGCGGCAAAATCAGCAGCGCCAGCAGCAGCCCGCCGCGCTTGAGCCCCACCGTCAGCGCGGCGCCGACCGCACCCAGCAGGCTCAGCACCGGCGTACCCAGCAGCAGTGAGAGCAGCAGCACCGGCAGGCAGCGAGCGGGCAAGCCGAGCATCAGGCCCAGCAGCGGCGCCAACAATACCAGCGCCAGCCCGGAAAAGATCCAGTGCGCCAGCACCTTGGCCAGCA
Source organism: Pseudomonas cremoricolorata DSM 17059 = NBRC 16634 (assembly GCF_000425745.1). Taxonomy (GTDB): domain Bacteria; phylum Pseudomonadota; class Gammaproteobacteria; order Pseudomonadales; family Pseudomonadaceae; genus Aquipseudomonas; species Aquipseudomonas cremoricolorata. Next base: position 196,143 of record NZ_AUEA01000006.1, read on the forward strand.
CCAGCAACGGCAGTGGCTGTGCCGAAAGCAGCCACTGTTCCAGTGAGCCGTCCTCGAAATCGCTGCGAAACAGGCCATCGAGCGACAGCAACACGGCCAACAACGCGGCCACCCATACCAGACCCGGCGAAAGGGTTTGCAACAGCTGGGTTTGCGGGCCGACCGCCAGGGGAAACATCGCCACCACGATGGCGAAGAACACCAGCGGGTTGAGCAACTCGGCGGGACGCCGGCACAGCAGACGCGCTTCGCGGCGCAGCAACAGGCTGAAGACACTCATGCGGCCCACTGCCCCAGGTTCAGTTCGCGGTAGCCCGACGGGCGCAGCGCGAGGCTGTGGTGGGTAGTCAACACCACCGCGCCACCTTTCTGGCAATGCGCGGCAAGGTGCGCTTCGAGCTGCGCCACGCCCTGTTTGTCCAGGGCCGTGAACGGCTCGTCGAGAACCCACAGCGGTGGGCTGTCGAGGTACAGCCGGGCCAAGGCCACGCGGCGCTGCTGGCCGGCCGAGAGGGTGTGGCAAGGGACGTCTTCGAAACCGCGCAGGCCAATGGCGGCCAGCGCCTGCTCGATGGCAGCGGCGCTGACCGGGCGATGCAGCGCGCACAGCCAGGCGAGGTTTTCCTCGGCGCTGAGCAAGTCCTTGATGCCGGCGCTGTGGCCGATCCACAGCAGCAGCCCGGCCAGGGCCTGGCGACGCTCGGCCAGCGGCTCGCCGTCGAGCAGCAGTTGCCCGGCAGTGGGTTGCATCAGGCCGGCGAGCAGGCGCAACAGGCTGGTCTTGCCGCTGCCATTGGGGCCGCTGACTTGCAGCATGTCGCCTGGGCGCAGGTCGAGATCGAGGCCCTCGAACAGCAGGCGCCAGTCGCGTTCGCAGGCAAGGCCAAGGGCCTGGAGATGAAAGGTCACGGTTTCGCCTTATGCTGTACAAGGTGTGTCACATCGCGCATGGGCATCGGCGGGCCTTGGTAGCTGCCCGTCGATGCCGGCTCAAGTCGTCGCACTGGCTGCCGTTACACTGGCAGCGACAGACGTCGGGCGGGGCGAATAACGGCCGGCATTATACATGTACGGCGCCGAGGCCAAGAGGGCTTGGCTCAACAGGTTGTATACAATCATGACCGAAATCAATAGTCTCGCGCCTGTGTCCGCTCCCGGCGGCACTGCTGCCAGGCCAGCGGCCAACGCCGATGTCCTGCGTCTGACCCAGACCCAGGGCGAGCTGTTGCCACCTGGTACCACCGCGCAGGCCGATGTGCTGAGCGTGCGCCAGGCCGGGCAGGACTTCCAGATGCTGCTGCGCCTGACCTTGGCCAATGGCAGCCAGGCCAACGTCCAGGCCACCGCCAGCCAGCCGTTGCCACCTGGCAGCCAGGTCACCGTGAGCCAACCCTACAGCAGCCAGCTGGCCTTGCTCAGCCAGTCACTGGGCAGCGACAAACTGGCCGTGCTGACCCGCCTGGACAGCCGCGACGCCCCCGAAGGCACGCTGCTGCAAGGCAAGGTGCTGACTACCCAGGCCCTGCCCCAGGCGGCCGGCCAGGTGGCCATGTACCGCTCGCTGGTGAGCTTGCTCAACACTGCCCAGGCCGGCGCCACGCTGAGTATCGACAGCCCGCGCCCGCTGGCCCTGGGCAGTCTGCTGAGCGCCCGCGTCGAAGGCGATCAGTCGCTGCGCTTCGTGCCGCTCAGTGGCCGCCAGGAACAACTGGCGGTGACCCAGCAACTGCTCAGCCAGCAAGGCCGACAAGCCAGTCTCAGCGGTGTGCTCGATGCGCTGCTGCGTCTGCCGAGCGACACCACCGGCAGTGAGTTGCGCAGCGCCGCCGAGCGTCTGCTGGGCGCGCTGCCGGATATCCGCCAACTGGGCGATGCCAAGGCCGTGGCCCAGGCGCTGAGCAACAGCGGCGGCTTCTTCGAGGCGCGCCTGGTGGCCGGTCAGCCGATCACCACCGACCTCAAAGCGCAGCTGCTGCAGTTGGTCGGGCATACCAGCCTGGCCACCGGCAACGCCCCGTTCAATCCGGCGGCCAGCGCCCTCGCCCCTACCCTGCCTGCCTTGCCGGGCCTGGCCCGCGCCGCGCTGGGCATGCTCGGCAACGCTGCGCCACGCAACCAGCCCGGTGGCTTCCCGCTACCGTCAAAACTATTGCAAGGGCTGGCCGGGGAAGGTGACCTGCAACAGTTGCTGCGCCTGGCGGCCGCCGCCATCGCCCGCCTGCAAAGCCATCAGCTGGGCAGCTTGCAACAGAGTGGTATCGATCAGAACGGCAACCTGCAGACCACCTGGCAGTCGGAACTCGCGCTACGCAACGGCCAGGAATTCGTCCCGGTGCAGGTCAAGCTGCAACGCGAGGAAGCGAGCGAGCCCGACCCGCAAAACGAGCGCTCCGCCGCTGCGCGGGAAACCCCCGAACCGTTATGGCGCATCGAACTGGCCTTCGACCTCAATCCCCTGGGCCCTTTACAGGTGCTGGCGCAATTGAGCCAAGGCCAGTTGTCCGGGCAGCTGTGGGCCGAGCGTCCGGCCACCGCGCAACTGCTCGACAGCCAGCTCGGCGCCCTGCGCCAGCGCTTGCTCGACCGCGGCCTGCAGGTCGGCGAGCTGGCCTGTCATCCGGGCACTCCTCCCCTGGGGCCACGAACACGCCTCGAACAACGCTGGGTAGACGAAACCGCATGAACAGCACACCGCGCCAGGCCATCGCCCTCAGTTACGACGGCGAGCAAGCCCCGACTCTGAGCGCCAAAGGCGACGACGAACTGGCCGAAGCCATCCTCGCCCTGGCCCGTCAGCACGAAATTCCCATCTACGAAAACGCCGAGCTGGTGCGCCTGCTGGCGCGTCTGGAGCTGGGCGAGCAGATTCCCGAAGCGTTGTACCTGACCATCGCCGAGATCATCGCCTTCGCCTGGCAATTGCGCGGCAAGGTGCCGGAGGGCTTCGATGGCAGCCCGCGGCAACGCGACATCACCCCGGCGCCGCTGGCCTTGCCGCCCGGCAGTATGTAGCACCCGCGTTGGCAGGAAATGACCAAGGTGGCGCTTTTGCCGCCACCGAGGTCTCCCCATGCAAGACATTCCTGCCGAAAACCTGCCGCTGGTCAGCGCCGCGCTGCGCGACTTCCCCCGCCCCGACAGCCTCGCGCTGAACGCCCTGCGCCAGTGGCTGAGCGCTCGCGGTGTCGACGACTCGCCGCTCGAGCTGGACATGGTCACCTTCCATTACCAGCTCGAACCCTTGGGTGAAGGCCGTCAGCACTTTCGCGAAAATGCGGTCATCACGCAGAAGATGAACCTGGTCGAGGCGCTGCTGTGCAACTGGCAAGGCGAAACAGCCTCCGGTTACGGCGGATTCCACTACGGTGACTGGGCCGGTACCGCCCCCGCCGGGCCATTGCGCCTGGTCGAGCGCCTGGACACCCATGACGTGTTCTCCAACTATTCCGATCACCAGGTGTTCAATGGCCTGTACCGGCGCAGCGACCCCGCCGAGTACAGCCCGAGCACCCGCGTAGCGATCCGTGCCGAGGATTTCCAGGGCTTCATCTGGAGCCTGCACTTTCACAAATCCTACAAGTTGCTGCTGGACAAGTACTGGCAGGCCAACCTGGAGCTCTACCGCCGCGCCGTGAAAATCAATTTCATTGCCGCCTGCAACCGTCAGGTCATCCAGGCCAGCCTTAGCGAGGCAGGCCGGCAGCTGGCCTGGCAGGCAGCCGGGCTGCTGCCGACCCCGCATGCAACGCTGCACCTGTCGATGCTCAACGTGTATGGCTATACCAGCAGCTCGATCCTGTGCCTGCGCCAGATCCGTACGGGCCTGACCCTGCTGTACATCCCCGGCAACAGCTACCCGTTCCACGAGTTCGCCGACCACCCGAGCATGCAGCGCTGGTTCGCCGAGCAATGCCGCGATTCGGCCAGGCGCAAGGTACTGCTGCAGTGTTTCAGCCCGGCCGACTGGCCAGACGGTCTGGAATTCAGCGGCGTACGTACCGCGCTCAAGGGGCTAGGGGTCTATCCCAAGGCCTACCGTCTATCGACCCAACGCCCAGGCTTCACCACCAGCGGTACCTGGCAACCGGAGGAAATCGTCGACTATCGTGCCGAGCGCTACAGCCCGCCCATCAGCGGCGACCTGTTCGCCCACCTGGCGCGCTTGCGGCAGAAGCGCTCATACGCTGATACAGACAGCCAGATCGTCAGCAATCATCAGATCGACAAGGCCAACTGGACCCACTATCTCAACATCGCCCTGGGCATGCTTGCGCCGGTGGCGATGGTCTTGCCCGTGCTGACCCCGCTGCTGGCCCTCGGCGGTCTTGCCCAGTTCGCCCTGGGCATGGACAAACTGCTGCACGGACGCGACGCCGAAGAGCAGGCGGCCGGCGTGCAAATGGGAGTGTTCGGGCTTTTGAACGCCGTGCCACTGGCTGGCACCGGCGTCAGGCAGGCGAGCGCGGTATATCGCTACCGTCAACCGGGGTTCTTCTCCAGCACCCGCCTCGACACACTGTTGGGCGAGCGGGTCGGTGCAGCACCGGTGATGGACGAACTGGAACTGCAGCCGGCGCAGGCCGCCTTCCGCGAGTCGCTGCCCAGTCCCGAGGCAGCCGATCAGGCGGTGATCCGGCGTATCGACTCGGGGCTGTTGCACTGTTTTTCCGCCCGCCTGCGCAGCGAAGACGGCGTGGTCACTGAATGGGTGGAATACGAACTGGGCAGCGACAGCTTCGTGCGCCAGCGCCAAGCCGGTGAGCCTGAAGCACAGCGCTGGATACCTGCCGAGGACGACCCCCAGGTGCTGGTCAGGCGTGACGACCCGGAGCGCCCGGTCACTGACCAGGGACGCATGGCGCGGTTGCGCAGCCTGGGCATCGAAGTCGACCTGCCGATCGACTTCACGCCTTATGCCGCCCTGCCGCGCACCCCCATTCCACGCCTGATCAGCAGTATCTGGCTCGGTGACCGACCACTGACCAGCCCGTACATCGAGGCGTTGGCGCACAATGCCCGCGCCCTGGAAAACAGCGAGTACCACTATCGACTGCTGCTGTCGCAGCAAGACCTGATCATCTATCAGGACAACCTCGCCCTGCTGCGCGCCCAGGCCCCTGCGCTGGAGGTGCTCAGACTCGAAGAGCAGCCGTTCTTCCACGACTTCCTCGAGTCGCCCTACTACGCTCAGTATCAGGCGGCACTGGGTAACACCCCAGGCACGCTGAGCAACTTCGCCTCAGCCTGCGACATTCTGCGCTATCGCATGCTGGCGCACGCCGGGGGGCTGTATCTGGACGCCGACGACCTGATTCTGCTGCCCAACTCGGCCGAGCCCGCAAGCCTGCCTCTGAATCGAGTCGAGTTGAGTACCACGGCCGATGGCCTGCTGCTGGCACCGCCGGTGTCCAACGACCAGATGGGCATGTACATCAAATTCAACAACAGCCTGATCGGCAGCCATCCCGGCAATCCGACATTGGACGCCATCTCCGATGAAATCCTCGGCCGCTATCAGTTGCAGCCCACGTTCTACCAGAGCCGGCCGGATGCGCTGTTGCAGCCTGCGCTGTTCGACGCCTATGCGCGGCAGCTCAACCAGCTGACCGGACCTGCCGTGCTCAACGATGTCATCGATCAGCGCCTGCCATGGCTACGGCAACTGCGCGAGCTGTGCAACCTGATCGTCTCGCCTGTGCATGATCTGCATACCACGCTCAACCTCAGACGCTTTCTGGAGGTTCTGCGTGAACAGGTGCCACTCAACCAGGTCGCCTCGATCGGCAGCGCGCGCAGCTGGCAGCACCAATAGTCGGTTGCAGGCGCTGCCTATCTACCGTCCGTCGACACCATCGCCAGCCGATGCTGAGGCCTTTCCCTCAGCATCGGAGCGATCATGAACACCAGCCTCATCAACACCGCCGGCATTCAATACGTGCGCGATCACCTCGCGCACCTGCCGCGCCCCGACCGGGCGGCCAACCAGGCCATGGGCCAGTGGCTCGCGCAATACCACGTGCAACTGCCGCCAGAACAGATCGACGTCGTCACCTTGCATCTGCACCCGCATCAGCCCGGACACTACCAGGCCCAGATCATCCAGCGGGCGAGCCTGACTCAAGCCGTGCTGAGCAACTGGCAGGGCGAATCGGCCAATGACCTATTCGCGGCGCTCATCCAACAGCCCTGGGCCGGGCAGTGGCCAAGCGGCAGTACCTTCGAGCTGGTCGAAAAACTGCCGGAGCAGCCGTTGACCGACAACAGCGGCTGGTTCCAGGTATTCAATGGTCTGTTCCGCCGCACCGAGCCGCCGCGCTACGACGACAGCACCCGGCTGGACGTGCCGGCAGAGGCATTGCAGCGATACTTGCAGAACCTGGATTTTCACCAGCGCTACCTGCAAATGCTCGAGCGCTACTGGAACGAGCACCTTGCCGAGCACCGTCTGAGCTGCAAGCTCAGTCTGGTGGCGGCGTGCAACAAGCAGGTGGCCGAAGGCAGCCTCAGCGAGGCGGCCAGGCGCCTGGTGTGGCGCGCCGCTGAACTGCTGCCGCGTGGCAGTGGCTTGCGCCTGAGCACCTTGAACATCTATGGCTACGCCGCCACCGACCTGCTCTACCTGAATGAATCAGCCAGCGACCTGACCGTGCTGTACATGCCCGGCAACAGCTCGCCGCTGCTGGAGTTCGCCAGCGAAGATCAGCTCAAGGACTGGATCGGCGTGCAGTGCCAGGACCCGGCACGGCGCGAACGGCTCAAGCAGCACTTTCGCCTCGCCGATCGCCCCCAGGGCGTCGATTTCAGTGGCCTGGACACTGCGCTGGAGGGCCTGGGTGCCTACCCCGAGTGGCATCACTTGCCGCCGGAACATGGCCCGTTCAACGACGACGGAACCTGGCCGCCGCGCACTTACGTCAACTACCGCCCTGGCAAGTACAACCCGCACCTGCGTGGCGATCTGTTCCAGGCAATGGCGGAACGTCAGCGCCAGCGCAGCTTCGATGACGCGCAGTGGCTGATCACCAGCCAGGCCGAGGTCGATCAGCGCAAATGGCGCGACTACCTCAATGCCACCCTCAACCTGGTCTTGCCCATGAGCTTCGTGGTGCCAGGACTGGCGCCGCTGCTGGCGCTCGGCGGTATCGTGCAACTGGGCATCGGCCTGGATGATGCGATCAACGGCAAGACCTTGCAGCGTCAGCTCGAAGGGGTAGCAGACGTCAGCTATGGCCTGTTCAACGCCGCACCGCTGGTCGGCAGCGCGCTGAAGAAAGCCGAAGCGCTGTTCCAGAGCTGGCAGGACGGCTTCGTGCTGCCCCGCGAAGTCAACGGGCAATGGGGCTATCCGCTCAGTCCGCTCGATGCGCCGCGCTTGCCGGACATCGACGTTGCGCCGTATTTCCAGCAACCGACGCGGATCGAGCCACTGCCAGGTGCAGACCACGATGTGGCACAGGCGGTGTATCGGCGTGCGCAGTACAACGGTCATCTCGATCGACTCAGCGGCTGCCTGGAACCGTACCCGGGCTACATCGAGGAGCTGGAACTGGTCTACGACCTGGAGCGCGACCGCTTCATCGACCAGGCGCAGCTCAACGAAGTAGAACCCAACCTGTACGAAGCCGAGCCAGGCACCGGCAACCTGCGCCTGGCGCACCCGGGGCGCAGTGTGAATAACGCCAGCCGCCGCGCCTCACTGCTGGCGCTAGGTGTCGACTTGCCGCTGCCGTTGCCGGTGCCTGCGGTGTGGCCGGACGACGCCCAGGCCATCCCTCGCCAGATCCTCTCGCTGTGGGTGGGCGATCAACGCCTGCCGGCCAAGGTGCTCGAGGGACTGGCGAACAATGCCCGCTGCCTGCAAGACAGCACCTACCGCTATCGCTTGTTCCTCTCTGAAGCCAGCCTCCAGGCGTACACCGACAACCTGTTGCAACTGAGCATCAAGGCGCCCGGCATCGAGGTTCAGCCGCTGGAGCGACAAGCCTTCTTCGAGCAGTTCATGCAGTCCGACAACTACGCCCAGTACCAGGCGGCGCTCGACGGCAACGGCGGCGTGGCGCGCAACTATGCCTCGGCCTGCGACGTACTGCGCTACCCGATGCTGCACAGTGAAGGGGGGCTGTACATGGATGTCGATGATCGGTTGCTGACCCTGCGCGAAAGCACTGGCGAGGTCTCTCACGCAGCCGCGCTCGACAGCGTCGAGCTGAACACCAGTGCCGATGGCCTACTGCTGCACCCGGCGATGCAGAACGAAGGGCTGAACATGCATTGCCTGTACAACACCAGCATGATCGGCAGCCATGCCGGCAACCCAACCCTGCTGGCCATTTCCGAGGAAATGCACGCGCGCTACCTGGCAACCCCAGACGCCTATCGGTTCAGGCCCGACCGAGTCGCAGACCCGCGCGGCTTTCTGCACTTTGCCAGCGAACTGAGCCGCCTGACCGGCCCGGCACTGTTCACCGACGTGGTCGAGCGGCAACTACCTGAACTGCGCATGCTGCGGCAACTGTCCAACCTCTACCTGATACCGCTGATCAACAGCACCAGCCATATCGACCTGGCAGGTTTCACTGCCGTGCGTGACGCGCGGCTGCCGCTGGTCCGGGTGGCCAAGGTCGGCCACCTCGGCTCATGGGGTCATTCCTGAGCGGCATCGCCCAGCCGACCTGAGCAAACAAGGCCGATCAGCTGCTGCGGTGCAGCTTGCTCATCAGCTGCGCTTCAGCCTGGGTCAGGCCGCAGGTCTGGGTCAGCTCATCGACGCTGGCCCCCATGCCCACCAACTTGGCGGCCTGGCTGAAGGTGACGCTGCTTGGGTCACGCTGTTCGAGCTGTTGCAGTTTGTCGGGTAGCGGTGCCACCACCTTGCGCAACTCGAACAGCGCTTCGCCCATCTGCACCGTACCTTTCTGGTAGTCGTCCAGGCGCTTGGCCAGGTCCTTGATGCGCTGGTCGCGAATGGCATCGCCCAGCGCCTGCTCGGCCATCAGCTGACGCTGGCGCTTGCTGTAGTTGAGGAACAACCACAGACTCAGCGCCCACAGCAACGCCAGCAGCAGCACCGCCACCTCGAAGATCAACTCAGATGTTCTCCAGCTCGGACCATTCTTCTTCGGTCATCATCTTGTCCAGCTCGACCAGAATCAGCAGTTCGCCGTTCTTGTTGCACACGCCCTGGATGAACTTGGCCGACTCGTCGTTGCCGACGTTCGGTGCGGTCTCGATCTCGGACTGGCGCAGGTAGACCACCTCGGCGACGCTGTCGACCAGAATGCCGACCACTTGCTTGTCGGCCTCGATGATCACGATGCGGGTGTTGTCGGTGACCTCGGTCGGCATCAGGCCAAAGCGCTGACGCGTGTCGATCACGGTGACCACATTGCCGCGCAGGTTGATGATGCCCAGCACGTAGCTGGGCGCACCCGGCACCGGCGCGATCTCGGTGTAGCGCAGCACCTCCTGCACCTGCATGACGTTGATGCCATAGGACTCATTGTCCAGGCGGAAGGTGACCCATTGCAGGATCGGGTCTTCGGAGCCCTGCGCAGACGATTTTTTCATTCCCCTAACCCCTCGATGTCCGCCTCTGGCGGTGTGTACGGCTGTGTCATTGATGGTGAGCGTGCAGTTGCTTGACGGCGCCGCTGGCGATCAACTCGGCCAGTTCGGCGACGTCGAGCAACGCGCACATGTGTTCGATCACGGTTCCGGCCAGCCAGGGGCGCTGTCCGCGCTGGCTGCGCCATTTGATTTCATCCGGGTCCAGACGCAGCGAGCGGCTGACCTGATGCACGGCCAGACCCCACTCGTAACCCTGTACCGAGATCACGTATTGCAGCCCCTGGCGGAAATCGTCGCGGTAGCGATCGGGCATCACCCAACGGGCGGTGTCGAGCACCTTGAGGTTGCCGCCCTGGCAGGTAAGGATGCCGAGAAACCAGTCGGGCTGGCCGAACAGTGGCGTCAGGTCCTGGCCTGCCAGGGGATAGATCGAGCCAAGGCACACCAGCGGCACCGCCAGGGTAAGCCCGGCAACATCGAACAACAGGCATTCGAACGGCTCCGCCGCCCAGGCCGGACGACCATTGCCCGGCACCGCCGGGGGTGGCGTGACGGCCGCCGGCAGGTGCACCTCGGCAAGCGCGGCGACCGGCGGCTTGTGCGTGACCTCTTCGACTTGCGCGGGCGGCGCGCACGCCTCGACCCGCTCTGGGCTCTCGACCAGTGCCAACGGCGCCTGGGGCATAGCCAGCAGCTCGGGCAGGCGGCTGGGCGCAGGCTCGGCGAATGGCCGCGCAGGCGCGGCAGCGGGCTCGGCGGCCTGGCGGTCGGCGTCGCGGCGCTGTTCTTCGCGCACCGCGGCGGCGAACTCATCACCCTCGCCGCTTTCGGGCGTGGCCGCCAACGGCGCGACGTCGTCATCGAACCCTTCGGTGGCATCCTGCAACAGACCATCGAGGTAAGACTGCAACGCCAGTTGCGGCTTGCTGGTAATCGGGCGAATCGAACTCATCACGCCACCTGCAGTGCGTTGCGGTAGGTCAACAGGTGCTTGAGCAGCGCCCGGTAAGCGATCAGGCCACGGCTCTTGCCATCGTGCTGGCTGGGCGTGACGCCGGCACGGCTGGCATCACGCAGGCGCGTGTCGACGGGGATGTAACCCTGCCAGACGTGCTCGGGGTAACTGTCACGCAGCAGCTTCAAGGTGCCCAGTGACGCCTGGGTGCGACGGTCGAACAGGGTCGGCACGATCTGGAATGGCAAGGGCTGCTTGCGCGAGCGGTTGATCATCGCCAGGGTGCTGATCATGCGCTCCAGGCCCTTGACCGCGAGGAACTCGGTCTGCACCGGCACCACCAGCTGCTGGCTGGCAGCCAGCGCGTTGACCATCAGGACGCCGAGCAAGGGTGGGCTGTCGATCAGGGCAAAGTCGAAATCCTGCCACAGCTGCGCCAGACTCTTGGCGATCACCAGCCCAAGGCCACTCTGCCCCGGCGATTGCCGCTCCAGTACCGCCAGCGCGGTGCTCGAAGGCAGCAGCGAGATACGCTCATCGCTGGTCGGCAGCAGCAGTTGCCCAGGCAGGCCATCGGGAACCGCGCCCTTGTGCAGGAACAGGTCGTAGCAACTGTGCTCGAGGGCGTCGGGGTTGTGCCCGAAATAGCTGGTCATCGAGCCGTGCGGGTCGAGGTCGACGACGACCACGCGCTTGCCCGCCTCGGCCAGCAACCCGGCCAGAGCGATGGTGGTGGTGGTCTTGCCGACCCCACCTTTTTGATTGGCGACTGCCCAGACTCTCATCGTGCGCTGCTTCCTCCCGGGTTGGCAGAGCGCCAGGCCGGGATTGGTCCATTGATTCGGTGACGAAGATTTGACGGCATCAGGACTCTCCCGCCGTCGCTCGAGTGGCTGGTGCACTTTGTGTGCCAGCCCGGCGCAGGGCGGCATCAGGCGTGGCATTGGCCGCGCCGGTGGCGGTCAGGCTGCGACGCACTTCCAGGTTGCGGGAAATCACCAGCACCACGCGGCGATTCTGCGCACGGCCATCGGCGCTGTCGTTGCTGGCCACCGGCTGGTACTCGCCATAGCCGACCGAGGCCATGCGCCCGGGGTCGATGCCGTTGAGCGCCAGCAGGCGCACGATGCTCGCCGCACGCGCCGAAGACAGCTCCCAGTTGGTCGGGTACTGCGCGGTGCGGATCGGCTGGTTGTCGGTGAAGCCTTCGACGTGAATCGGGTTGGCGAACGGTTTGAGGATGCCGGCCACCCGGTCGATGATGGAAAACGCCGCGTCGCTGGGCATGGCATCGCCACTGCCGAACAGCAACGACGAATTGAGCTCGATCTCGATCCACAGCTCGTTGCCGCGCACGGTCATCTGCCTGGAGGCGATCAGGTCGCCGAACGCGGCGTTGACGTCGTCGCTGATGGTCTTGAGCGCGTCACTGGGGGTTTGCCCAAGGCCTGCGTCGTCCTGCTCGCTGTCCTTGATCAGGGGCTGCGCCGGACGCACGCTGAGCGGCCGCTCGTCGCCGATGGGAATGGCGCGCAGGCTGCGTTCCGGGTCGTTGAACACCCCCAGTAGCGCTTGCGAAACGACCTTGTACTTGCCCTCGTTGATCGAAGAAATCGAATACATCACCACGAAGAAGGCGAACAGCAAGGTAATGAAGTCGGCATACGACACCAGCCAGCGTTCATGATTTTCAGGCTCTTCCAGGGGGCGACGACGACGCATGGTCTACTCCATGAAGCCTTGCAGCTTCAGCTCGATGGAGCGCGGGTTTTCGCCCTCGGCGATCGACAGCAGGCCTTCGAGGAGCATCTCGCGGTAGCGCGACTGGCGCATGACGATGGCCTTGAGCTTGTTGGCAACCGGCAGCAGCACTAGGTTGGCACTGGCCACGCCGTAGATGGTGGCGACGAAGGCCACGGCAATGCCGCTACCCAGTTGCGCCGGATCGGCCAGGTTGCCCATGACATGGATCAGCCCCATCACGGCACCGATGATGCCGATGGTCGGCGCATAGCCGCCCATGCACTCGAACACCTTCGCTGCCTGAATATCGCGGCTTTCCTGGGTGATGAAATCCACCTCCAGAATACTGCGCACCGCCTCGGGCTCGGCGCCGTCGACCAGCAATTGCAGGCCCTTGCGCGCGTACGGGTCAGGCTCGAGATCCGCCACCCCTTCCAGGCCCAGCAGGCCCTCCTTGCGCGCGGTCAGGCTCCAGTTCACCACCCGGTCGATGCCACCGGCCAGGTCGACCTTGGGCGGGAACAGAATCCAGCGCAGGATGTACAGCGCCCGCTTGAACGCCGGCAGCGGCGATTGCAGCAACGCCGCCGCCAGGGTTCCGCCCAGTACGATCAGTGCCGCCGAGCCGTTGATCAGCGCGCCGGCATGCCCGCCCTCGAGGAAATTGCCGCCGACGATGGCTACGAAAGCCAGGATCAGACCGATCAGGCTGAGCACATCCATCAGATGCAGGCCTCGACCAGGTGCCGGCCGATTTCATCGAGGCTGTACACCGCATCGGCCAGATTGGCCTTGGCGATCGCCATGGGCATGCCATAGATCACGCAACTGGCTTCATCCTGCGCCCACACCGTGCTGCCGGCCTGCTTGAGCAGGCGCGCGCCTTCGCGGCCGTCGGCGCCCATGCCGGTCAGCACCACGGCCAGCACCTTGTCGCTGTAGGACTTGGCCGCAGAACCGAAGGTGATGTCCACGCAGGGCTTGTAGTTGAGGCGCTCATCGCCAGGCAGAATCTTCACCGTTCCGCGTCCGTCGACCATCATCTGCTTGCCACCGGGGGCCAGCAGCGCCAGGCCCGGGCGCAGCACGTCGCCATCTTCGGCTTCCTTGACGCTGATGCGGCAGAGTTTGTCGAGGCGTTCGGCGAAGGCCTTGGTAAAGGCCGCAGGCATGTGCTGGATCAACACGATCGGTGCCGGGAAGCCGGCCGGCAATTGCGTCAGCACCCGCTGCAGCGCTACCGGCCCGCCGGTCGAGGTGCCGATGGCGACCAGCTTGTAGGCCTTGCGCCGCGGCGCCGGGCTGCTGGCCGACGGTGCATGCGCGGCGGCAGGGGCGCGGCTGGCAATGCTTGCACGCGGGCTGCTGTGGCTGGGCTGCGGGGTGACGCTGGGCGTCGGGGAGGCCGCTGCGGCAGCAGGCGCCGGAGCGACTGCCGGGGCGCTGTAGCTACCGAAGCGGCGGTTGCTGCGCGCCAGGGTGTGCACCTTCTCGCAGAGCATCTGGCGGACTTTGTCCGGGTTGCGCGAGATGTCCTCGAAGTTCTTCGGCAGGTAGTCCACGGCACCGGCGTCGAGGGCGTCGAGGGTGACCCGCGCGCCTTCATGGGTAAGCGAGGAGAACATCAGTACCGGGGTCGGGCAGCGCTGCATGATGTGCCGCACCGCAGTGATGCCATCCATCATGGGCATTTCGTAATCCATGGTGATGACATCAGGCTTGAGCGCCAGCGCCTGGTCGATCGCTTCCTTGCCGTTGGTCGCGGTGCCGACGACGGTGATCGTCGGGTCGCCCGAGAGGATTTCCGAGACGCGGCGGCGGAAGAAACCCGAATCATCCACCACCAGGACCTTGACTGCCATAAACACTCCGTTAGGCGGCGCGCCGTCGAGGGTGCGCCGCCGAAATCAAATACGCCGTGCTGCGTAACGCTTGAGCATGCTCGGCACATCGAGGATCAGCGCGATGCGCCCGTCACCGGTGATGGTGGCTCCCGACATGCCTGGCGTGCCCTGCAACATCTTGCCCAGCGGCTTGATTACCACCTCTTCCTGGCCGACCAGTTGATCGACGACAAAGCCGATCCGTTGGGTGCCGACCGAGAGGATCACCACATGGCCTTCTGGCTGTTCCTCGTGGGCCTGACCCTGTACCAGCCAGCGCTTGAGGTAGAACAGCGGCAGCGCCTTGTCGCGCACGATCACCACTTCCTGACCGTCGACCACGTTGGTGCGCGACAGGTCGAGGTGGAAGATCTCGTTGACGTTGACCAGCGGGAAAGCGAACGCCTGGTTGCCGAGCATGACCATCAGCGTCGGCATGATCGCCAGAGTCAGCGGCACCTTGATGACGATCTTCGAACCCTGGCCCTTGGCCGAGAAGATGTTGATCGAGCCGTTGAGCTGGGAAATCTTGGTCTTGACCACGTCCATGCCCACGCCACGGCCCGAGACGTCGGAAATTTCGGTCTTGGTCGAGAAGCCTGGAGCGAAGATCAGGTTGTAGCAGTCGGTTTCGCTCAGGCGGTCGGCGGCGTCCTTGTCCATCAGGCCCTTTTCCACGGCCTTGGCGCGCAGCACGTTAGGGTCCATGCCTTTGCCATCATCAGAGATCGACAGCAGGATGTGGTCGCCCTCCTGCTCGGCCGACAGCACCACCCGCCCGGTGCGCACCTTGCCGGAGGCTTCGCGCTCTTCGGGCATTTCGATGCCATGGTCGACGGCGTTGCGCACCAAGTGCACCAGCGGGTCGGCCAGAGCCTCGACGAGGTTCTTGTCGAGGTCGGTTTCTTCGCCGACCAGCTCCAGGTTGATGTCTTTCTTCAACTGCCGGGCAAGGTCGCGAACCAGCCGCGGGAAGCGCCCGAAGACCTTCTTGATCGGCTGCATGCGGGTTTTCATCACCGCGGTCTGCAGGTCGGCGGTGACCACATCGAGGTTGGACACCGCCTTGGACATGGCCTCATCGCCGCTGTTCAGGCCCAGGCGCACCAGGCGGTTACGCACCAGCACCAGCTCGCCGACCATGTTCATGATCTCGTCGAGCCGCGCGGTGTCGACGCGCACGGTGGTTTCCGCTTCGCTGGCGGGTTTTTCCGCCGGTGCAGCAGCGCTGCGCGCGGCAGGTGCAGAGCTGCGCGCAGGTGCGGGCGCAGGCTTGGCCGCGGCAGGCGCGGCAGCAGCCGGTGCGCTGGCGGCCGCCGCGACCGGCGCTGGGCTCGATGCGGCCGAGAACTGGCCTTTGCCGTGCAACTGATCGAGCAGCGCTTCGAATTCATGCTCGGTGATGTGCGCATCGCTCGCACCCGCGGTGGCCGGTGCGGGCGCGTCGACGGACGCAGCGCTGGCGTTCGGCGCCGCGCTCACGCCCGGCAGCGCATCGGCGGCGAAAGTGCCCTTGCCGTGCAGCTGGTCGAGCAGTGCTTCGAATTCATCGTCGGTGATGTCATCGCTGGCCGGGGCCGCTGCCGGTGCTTCGGGCGCTGCGGCAACGGTCTGCGCCGAGAACTGGCCCTTGCCATGCAGTTGGTCGAGCAACGATTCGAACTCGGCATCGGTGATCTCGTCACCCTCGCCAGCGACCGGCGCGGCGAGCGGTGCAGCAGGCGCCTGCTGGGCCGCAGCGGCTTCGGCTTTCACCGCATCCAGCGAGTCGAGCAATTGCTCGAATTCATCGTCGGTGATGTCTGCGTCTGTCGCGCTCGCCTCGGCAGGCGCTGGCGCCACCGGCTCAGGGGCAGGCACAGGCTCAGCCGCAACCGGCACGGGCGCAGGAGCTTGGGCGCCGGCAGGTTCGGCCAGGCGCGACAAGGCAGCGAGTAATTCCGGCGTCGCCGGGGTGACTTCGCTGCGTTCGCGGACTTGGCCGAACATGCTGTTGACCGTGTCCAGCGCCTCCAGGACCACGTCCATCAGCTCCGAATCCACGCGGCGTTCGCCCTTGCGCAGAATGTCGAACACGTTCTCGGCGATGTGACAACACTCCACCAGCTCATTGAGCTGAAGGAAGCCGGCGCCCCCCTTTACCGTGTGAAACCCGCGAAAGATCGCATTGAGCAGGTCCGCGTCGTCGGGTCGGCTTTCCAGCTCGACCAGCTGCTCGGACAACAGCTCGAGAATTTCGCCGGCTTCTACCAGGAAATCCTGGAGGATTTCTTCATCGGCGCCGAAGCTCATTGAACGTGCTCCTTAAAAACCAAGGCTAGATAGCAAATCGTCTACATCGTCCTGACCGGACACGACGTCCTCACGCTTATCGGCATGAATCTGCGGACCTTCACCTCGGGCGGGATGTTTTTCATGATCTTTTTCATCGCGCAGCTGCTGATGGTCATGTTCGATGCCGGCGAAGCGATCGACCTGACTGGCCATCAACACCAATTTGAGCAGGTTGCTCTCGACTTCGGTCACCAGCGCGGTGACGCGTTTGATCACCTGACCGGTCAGGTCCTGGAAGTCCTGGGCCAGCAGAATGTCGTTGAGGTGGCCGGAAACCTTGCGATTGCCTTCGGCGCTGTGCGTCAGAAAACCGTCGACGCGCTTGGCCAAGTCACGGAACTCGCTGGCCGAGACTTCCTTGCGCATGAAACGCTGCCAGTCGCTGCTCAGCGCCTTGGCTTCTTCTGACAGACCGTTGAGCACCGGGGTGCTTTCCTCGACCAGGTCCATGGTGCGGTTGGCCGCGTTTTCCGTCAGCTTGACCACGTAGCTCAGACGCTCGGTGGCGTCGGTGATCTGCGACACTTCCTCGGCCTGCGGCATGCGCGGGTCGATCTGGAAACTGACGATGGCGCTGTGCAGCTCGCGGGTCAGCTTGCCGACCTCGTGGTACAGGCCGCGGTCGCGGGTCTGGTTGAGCTGGTGAATCAGCTGCACGGCGTCGCCGAAATGGCCACGCTCGAGGCTGTCGACCAGTTCACGGGCATGTTTTTTCAGGGTGCCTTCGAACTCACCCAGAGAGGTATCGATAGATTGCATTGCGCCCTCCGGCGACTCAGCCATTCACGCGCTCGAAGATCTTCTCGATCTTTTCTTTCAGCACTTGGGCGGTGAAAGGCTTGACCACATAGCCGTTCACCCCGGCCTGGGCCGCTTCGATGATCTGGTCGCGCTTGGCTTCGGCGGTGACCATCAGTACCGGCAGACTTTTCAGGCGCTCGTCGGCGCGCACCTTGCGCAGCAGGTCGATGCCGGACATGCCCGGCATGTTCCAGTCGGTCACCAGGAAGTCGTAGTGACCCTTCTCGAGCATCGGCAGCGCCGTGGTGCCATCGTCGGCCTCATCGGTGTTGGTAAAGCCCAGATCGCGCAGCAGGTTCTTGATGATCCGCCGCATCGTCGAGAAATCGTCAACGATGAGGATTTTCATGTCTTTGTTCAATTAACCATCTCCAAACAGTCTTATCACGCGCTCGGCGCCGAGCGCGCCCCTAAATATCAGCGGCAAGTTGTGAGCGGCAAGCGCCAAGCTGACAGGTGTCGCCTGAACTGCAGGGTGTCACAGGGGCTACGCGGTACGCTCACTTGTAGCTTGCGGCTTACAGCTTGTCGCTACCGCGCGCGCCATTCTCCGAGGCGACTGCGCAGGCGCGCGGCGCACTGGCTGTGCAACTGGCTGACACGCGACTCGCTGACCCCCAGCACCTCGCCGATTTCCTTGAGGTTCAGCTCTTCGTCGTAGTACAGCGCCAGCACCAGGCGCTCACGCTCCGGCAGGTTGGCGATGGCCTCGGTCAAGGCGCTCTGGAAGCGTTCCTCCTCCAGATCGCGGCCCGGCTCCAGCTGTCCGCTGGCGCCGTCTTCGTGCAGTCCCTCGTGCTCGCCGTCCTGCAGCAGGTCGTCGAAACTGAACAGGCGACTGCCCAAGGTATCGTTGAGAATGCCGTAATAATCGTCCAGCCCCATCTTGAGTTCGGCAGCAACCTCGTGATCTTTAGCGTCACGTCCGGTTCTGGCCTCTACCGCGCGCATGGCATCGCTGACCATACGGGTGTTGCGGTGCACTGAACGCGGTGCCCAGTCGCCCTTGCGCACCTCATCGAGCATGGCGCCGCGGATGCGAATGCCGGCGTAGGTCTCGAAGCTGGCGCCCTTGCTGGCGTCGTATTTGTTGGCGACCTCGAGCAGGCCGATCATGCCGGCCTGGATCAGGTCTTCCACCTGCACGTTGGCCGGCAGGCGCGCCAGCAGGTGATAGGCGATGCGCTTGACCAACGGCGCGTAGCGCTCGATCAGTTCGTATTGCGCATCCTTGGACGCTCGGCTGTACATCTTGAACCCGCTCGCGCTCATAGCACCGGCCCTGCGCTGGTGGGTTGTACCAGGCGCTCGACAAAGAATTCCAAATGGCCGCGCGGGTTGGCCGGCAGCGGCCAGCTGTCGACCTTCTGCGCAATGGCCCGGAAGGCCAGCGCGCATTTAGAGCGCGGGAAGGCTTCGTACACCGCACGCTGCTTCTGCACCGCCTTGCGTACGCATTCGTCATAAGGCACGGCACCGACGTATTGCAGCGCCACGTCGAGGAAGCGGTCGGTGACTTTGGTCAGCTTGGCGAACAGGTTGCGCCCTTCCTGCGGGCTCTGGGCCATGTTCGCCAGCACGCGGAAGCGGTTCATGCCGTAGTCGCGGTTGAGCAGCTTGATCAGCGCGTAGGCATCGGTGATCGAGGTCGGTTCGTCGCACACCACCAGCAGCACTTCCTGGGCGGCGCGCACGAAGCTCACCACCGAGTCGCCGATACCGGCGGCGGTGTCGATGACCAGCACGTCGAGGTTGTCACCGATCTCGCTGAAGGCCTGGATCAGCCCGGCATGCTGCGCAGGCTGCAGGTGCACCATGCTCTGCGTGCCGGAGGCGGCCGGGACGATACGCACGCCGCCCGGCCCCTGCAACAGCACGTCGCGCAGCTCGCAGCGGCCTTCGATGACGTCGGCCAGGGTGCGCTTGGGGGTCAGACCGAGCAGCACGTCGACATTGGCCAGACCCAGGTCGGCGTCGAGCAGCATGACTCTGCGCCCCAGTTCTGCCAGCGCCAGAGACAAGTTGACTGAAACGTTGGTCTTGCCGACGCCGCCTTTACCGCCGGTGACGGCGATTACCTGTACGGGATGCATGCTACCCATGTCTGTTATTTACCTTGTCTCGCTTGGACCCATGCCACTTGTGGAGCAAAACGCCCGCCCCGTTCTGTTGGTACTTTTCGCAGCACATCGCTCAACCCACCCGCTTCCCGGGATGGTGATAGAGATCAGCGAACATGTCGGCCATGGCCTCTTCGCTGGGCTCGTCCTGCATCTGCACGCTGACCGCGCGGCTCACCAGCTGGTGTTTGCGCGGCAGGTGCAGGTCTTCGGGAATACGTGGCCCATCGGTGAGATAGGCAATTGGCAACTGATGGCCGATGGTCAGGCTGAGCACTTCGCCCAGGCTGGCGGTTTCATCGAGCTTGCTCAGAATGCAGCCGGCCAGCCCACAGCGCTTGTAGCTGTGATACGCCGCCGACAGCACCTGTTTCTGGCTGGTGGTGGCCAGCACCAGATAGTTCTTCGACGCGATACCGCGCCCGGCCAGGGTGTCGAGCTGCATGCGCAGCGCCGGATCACTGGCTTGCAGGCCGGCGGTATCGATCAGCACCACCCGCTTGCGCAGCAGTGGCTCGAGCGCCTGGGCCAGCGACTCGCCGGGGTCGACGTAGGTCACCGGCACGTTGAGGATGCGGCCGAGGGTTTTCAGTTGTTCCTGAGCACCGATACGGAAACTGTCCATGCTCACCAGGGCCAGGCTGCTGGAGCCGTACTTGAGCACGTAGCGCGCCGCCAGCTTGGCCAGGGTGGTGGTCTTGCCCATGCCCGCAGGGCCAACCAGGGCGATCACCCCGCCCTGCTCGATCGGCTCGATATCCGGCACCTCGATGCGCCGCGCCAGGTGCGCCAGGACCATGCGCCAGGCGTGCCGCGGATCGTCGATCTCGGCGGTCATGCCCAGCAGCTCGTGGGCCAGAGCGCCGCTCAGGCCAATGCGTTGCAGACGCCGCCAGGCGTTGGCCTGCTGCGGCTTGCTGCCCTGCAATTGCGACCAGGCCAGCGAACCGAGCTGCACTTCGAGCAGCTCACGCAGACCCGACAGTTCGGCGCGCATGGCGTCGAACAGGCGCGGATCGACCGCCGCTGGGGCCGCTGCCGGAGCGCTGGCCGGGGCTTCGGTGTGTGGCTCGACCAGCGGCTCGGAGGCGGTCAGCGAAAGGCCGGCGAACAGCTGGCGGTTGCCTTCATCGGTGTCGTTGCGGCTGGACAGCTCGGCCTGGGCGCTGACGATGCGCGACTGGGTTTTGCGCAGTTCTTCTTCCAGGGCGATGTTGGGCACCCGCGGCGCCAGCGCCGAGGGCTTGTAGTCGAGCGCGGCAGTGAGTTCCACGCCGCCGGCAATGCGCCGGTTGCCGATGATGGCGGCATCAGCGCCCAGCTCATCGCGAACCAGCTTCATGGCCTGTCGCATATCGGCGGCGAAAAAACGCTTCACTTGCATATCCCACTACCTCAGCCGTTAGGGCCCACAGTGGCAACGATGGTGACTTGCTTGTTGTCCGGAATTTCCTGGTACGCCAACACATGCAAGTTCGGTACAGCCAGCCGGCCAAAGCGCGAGAGCATGGCGCGGATCGGGCCGGCCACCAGCAGAATGGCAGGCTGACCCTGCATTTCCTGACGCTGGGCCGCTTCGATCAACGAACGCTGCAGCTTCTCGGCCATGCTCGGTTCCAGCAAGACACCGTCTTCCTGGCCTTGTCCGGCCCTCTGCAAGCTATTGAGCAAGATCTGTTCCAATCTTGGCTCAAGGGTGATCACCGGCAGCTCGGACTCAACGCCGACAATGCTTTGCACGATGGCGCGACACAATCCGACGCGCACCTGCGCCACCAGCGCGGCAGTATCTTGACTCCTGCCGGCGTTGTTGGCGATGGCCTCGGCAATGGTGCGAATATCGCGCACCGGCACCTGTTCGCTGAGCAATGCCTGCAGGACCTTGAGCAGCCCCGACAGAGAAATGACGCCCGGCACCAGCTCCTCTGCCAGTTTAGGCGAAGCCTTGGCCAGCACCTGCAGCAACTGCTGCACTTCTTCGTGGCCGATCAGTTCGTGGCAGTGTTTCTGCAAGATCTGGTTGAGGTGGGTCGCCACCACGGTACTGGCGTCGACCACGGTGTAGCCCAGCGACTGCGCCTGGGAGCGCTGCGCGACGTCGATCCACACGGCCTCGAGGCCAAACGCCGGATCACGCGCGGCAATCCCGTTGAGGGTGCCGAACACCTGACCGGGGTTGATCGCCAGCTCGCGATCCGGGTAGATCTCGGCTTCGGCCAGAATCACCCCCATCAGGGTCAGGCGATAGGCGCTGGGTTGCAGGTCGAGGTTGTCGCGGATATGCACCGTTGGCATGAGGAATCCGAGGTCCTGGGAGAGCTTCTTGCGCACCCCCTTGATTCGCGCCAGCAACTGCCCACCCTGGTTACGGTCGACCAGCGGAATCAGCCGGTAGCCTACTTCCAGGCCGATCATGTCGATCGGCGTGACGTCGTCCCAGCCCAGCTCCTTGGTTTCCTGCGCGCGCTGTGGCGAGGGCAGCAGATCCTGCTGGCGCTTGACCTCTTCCAGGGCCACGGCCTGCGCCTGCTCCTTCTTCTTCCACACCAGGTAGGCACCGCCGGCGGCTGCCAGCCCCAGGCCGATGAAGGCCACGTGGGGCATGCCCGGGACCATGCCGATGACCATCATCAGCGCGGCGGAAACGCCCAGCGCCTTGGGCGAATCGAACATCTGCCGGTTGATCAGCTTGCCCATCTCTTCGGAGCTGGAGGCACGGGTGACCATGATCGCCGCGGCGGTAGAGAGCAGCAGCGACGGCAACTGCGCCACCAAACCGTCACCGATGGTGAGCAAGGCATACACCTTGCCGGCTTCGCCGAACGGCATGCCGTGCTGCAACATGCCCACCAGCATGCCGCCGATCAGGTTGATGAACAGAATCAGCAGGCCAGCGATAGCGTCGCCGCGCACGAACTTGCTGGCACCGTCCATCGAGCCGTAGAACTCGGCCTCCTGGGCAACCTCGGCGCGGCGCAGCTTGGCCTGGTTCTGATCGATCAGACCGGCATTGAGGTCGGCATCGATGGCCATCTGCTTGCCGGGCATGGCATCGAGGGTAAAGCGTGCGCTGACCTCGGAGATGCGCCCGGCACCTTTGGTCACCACCACGAAGTTGATGATCATGAGGATGGCGAACACCACCGCACCGACCACGTAGTTGCCGCCGATCACCACCTCACCGAAGGCCTGAATCACCTGGCCTGCGGCCTGGTGCCCTTCATGACCATGCAGCATCACCACCCGCGTCGAAGCGACGTTGAGCGCCAGGCGCAGCAGCGTCGCCACCAGCAGAATGGTCGGGAACGCCGCGAAATCCAGCGGGCGCAAGGCGTACACACAGACCAGCAGCACCACGATCGACAACGCGATGTTGAAGGTGAAGAACACGTCGAGCAGAAACGGCGGGATCGGCAACATCATCATTGCCAGCATCACCAGCAACAGCAGCGGCACACCCAGGCTGCCCCGACCGAGACCGGCGAGGTTGTTGCGGGCATGACTGATCAGATGCGAACGATCCACCGAGAGTCCTCTTCAAGCAAAACTTTGACGCCAGCGCGGCGCCTGGGCGTGGCTTTGCAAGAAGCTGTCCAACTTTGTCGATGGGTGCCGATGAGACGCGAACCCGAGGCTCATCGCTGCTTGGATAGAATGGCCAATTGGAGCAGAAGGCGCCCAGTGGCGCCTTTCACGAGTGCTGGGCGGTCAGCTTCACTCCCAACGCGTTGACTACCTTCAGCACCGTGTCGTATCGGGGCTTTGCACCTGGGGCCAGCGCCTTGTACAGACTTTCACGGTTGATCCCGGCATCGCGTGCAAGCTGGCTCATACCGCGCGCTTTTGCCACTTCCTGTAACGCGCGAAGGAATACATCAGGGTTCGGGTCCTGGAGGGAAATGCTCAGAAATTGCGCAATTTCCTCCTCATCATTCAGGTAATCCGATGCTTCGAAAACCTTGAGCTCTCTCATTGACTGTCTGCCTTCTCGATCTCGTCGAGGATGGATTTCGCGAGCTTTATATCGCGCTTTTGCGACGATTTGTTACCGCCACACAGTAGCAGATACACCACTTCAGCACGCCTGGCGTAATAAACACGATAACCCGGTCCAACAAAGATTCTCATTTCACTGATGCCACTTCCGACGGGCTCAGAGTCACCGAAATTACCTTCCTGTGCAGCCATGATGCGGCTCACGATCCGCAGACGCGCCGTCACATCCTTCAAGCCTTTAAGCCATGCATCGAATTCGTGGGTTCGGAGGAGTGTATTCATAGGCGCAATGTAGCCGAACGACTACACATCGACAACCAGCTTGATGGATCACTCACTCATCCCGCCGCAAATCCGGCGGAATCGGCAGGTCCGGCTTGAGCGGCTCCGGCGCCTTGCCCCGCCCACTGCGGTATTGTCGGATCTGGAATACGTAGGCCAGCACCTGCGCCACGGCCAGGTACAGGCCAGCGGGGATTTCCTGTTCGATCTCGGTGGAGTGGTAAATGGCCCGGGCCAGGGCCGGCGATTCGAGGATCTGTACCTTGTGCTCGACGGCGATCTCGCGGATTTTCAAGGCGATGAAATCGGTGCCCTTGGCCAGCAGCAATGGCGCTGCCGAGCCCTTCTCTGGGTCGTATTTGAGGGCAACGGCGTAATGGGTCGGGTTGGTGATGATCACGTCAGCATCGGGCACGGCAGCCATCATGCGCCGCTGCGACATCTCGCGCTGCAACTGGCGGATGCGCTGCTTGACCTCGGGCTTGCCTTCGCTGTCCTTGTACTCGTCGCGCACTTCCTGCTTGGTCATCTTCAGCTTCTTGTGGCTCTGCCAGAGCTGGAACGGCACATCCACCGCAGCGATCAGCAGCAAGCCGGCAGCCATCCACAGCGCGCTCCAGCCCACCACCTGCACGCTGTGGATGATCGCCTGCTCCAATGGCTCGTTGGCGATATCGAGCAGCGCCTGGCGATCGTTCGAAAGCACTACCACGGCGACGAGCAGAATCACCACGAACTTGGCGATGGCCTTGAGCAGTTCGGTCAGGGCATGCATGGAAAACATGCGCTTGATGCCTGACAGCGGGTTCATGCGGCTGAACTTGGGCTGCAGCAGGCTGCCGGAGAACAGGAACCCGCCCAAGGCAATGGGCGCCACGAACGACACCACGAACAGCACCACCAGCACCGGCTGGGTGGCCCAGATCGCCATCTTGCCGGCGCTGAGCAGGAAGATGCCCATCGAGCGCTCGTCTACCACCACTTCCCGGCTCAGGGTGAAGCTCATGCGCATCACCTCCATCAGCGTCTGCGCCAGAAAGCCGCCGAACACCAGCAGGGCAATGGCGCCACCGAGGGTCACGGCGACGGTGTTGAGCTCCTTGGAACGCGCGGTCTCGCCCTTCTCGCGGGCGTCGCGCTTTTTCTTTTCGGTGGGTTCTTCGGTCTTGTCCTGACCGCTCTCGCTCTCGGCCATGCTCAGCGCGCCCTCGCCAGTTCACGCAGCCATTGCAGGGTTTCGCTGGCAAGGCCCTGATAATGCGAGAGCATATCGGCCAGGCTCATCCAGAAGATCACCATGCCCATCACCAAGGTCAGCGGAAAACCGATGGAAAAGATGTTGAGCTGCGGCGCGGCGCGGGTCATCACGCCGAAGGCGATGTTGACCACCAGCAAGGCGGCGATGGCCGGCAGAATCAGCAACAGACCGGCGCCCAGCACCCAGCTCATGCGCCCGGCCAGCTCCCAGAACTGACTGACCACCAGCGCGCTGCCCACCGGCAAGGTGGTGAAGCTTTCGGTCAGCACTTCGAACACCACCAAGTGGCCATTCATCAGCAAGAACAGAATGCTCACCAGCATGGTCATGAACTGGCTGACCACGGTGACGTTGACGCCGTTGGCCGGGTCGACCATCGAGGAAAAGGCCATGCCCATCTGCACCGCAATGATCTGCCCGGCGATGACGAAAGCCTGAAACAGCATCTGCAAGGCCAGGCCGAACAAGGCGCCGACGATGATCTGCTCGGCGCACAGTAGCAGCCCTTGCAGGCTCAGCGGATTGACCTCGGGCAGCGGCGGCAGCCCGGGCACGATGACGAAGGTGATCGCCACCGCCACGTACAGGCGCACCCGCGCCGGCAGCATGCGCGTACCGATGATCGGCATGGTCATCAGCACCGCGGTGACGCGAAACAACGGCAGCACGAAGGTGGCGACCCAAGTGGAAATCTGCGCGTCGGTCAGCTCGAGCATGGCCGCGTCAACCGATCAGCTGCGGAATGCTGGTGTACAGGGTGTTGATGTACTCCATGAACTTCTGCACCAGCCAGGGCCCGGCGACGATCAGCGTGACCAGCATCACCAGCAGGCGCGGCAGGAAGCTCAGGGTCTGTTCGTTGATCTGCGTGGCGGCCTGGAACATCGCCACCATCAGGCCGATCAGCAAGCTCGGCACCACCAGCACGGCGACCATCAAGGTGGTCAGCCACAGCGCTTCGCGGAACAGGTCGACGGCAACTTCAGGGGTCATGAAGGGTTCTCCCGGGTGATGTCACACGCCGCCGAAGCTGCTGGCCAAGGTGCCCATGATCAGCGCCCAGCCATCGACCAGCACGAACAGCATGATCTTGAACGGCAGCGAGATGATCAGCGGCGAGAGCATCATCATGCCCATGGCCATCAGCACACTGGCCACCACCAGGTCGATGACCAGAAACGGGATGAAGATCATGAAGCCGATCTGGAATGCAGTTTTCAGCTCGGAAGTGACGAACGCCGGTACCAGGATGGTCAGCGGTGCCTGGTCGGGGCTGGCGATGTCGGTGCGCTTGGACAGGCGCATGAACAGGTCGAGGTCGTTCTGACGGGTCTGCGCCAGCATGAAGTCCTTCAGCGGACCCTGGGCCTTGTCGATGGCCTGCTGGGCGGTGAGCTGCTCGTTCAGGTAGGGCTGGATGGCGCCCTCGTTCACCTTGTCGAACACCGGCGCCATGATGAACAGGCTGAGAAACAGCGCCATGCCGGTGAGGATCTGGTTGGACGGTGTCTGCTGCAGGCCCAGGGCCTGGCGCAGAATCGAGAAGACGATGATGATGCGGGTGAAGCTGGTCATCAGAATGACGAACGCCGGGATGAAGCTCAGCGCGGTCATGATCAGCAGAATCTGCAGACTGACCGAATATTCCTGCTGGCCGTCGGCGCTGTTCGACAAGGTGATCGCCGGAATCGACAACGGGTCAGCGGCCAGAGCCAGCGGCGCGGCCAGCAGCAGCGCCAGGGTCAACAGCATGCGCGCGGCGCTGGTCATCAGCTTTTGTCCTTGTGGTCCTTGCCCATCAGCCTGAGCAGCTGTTGAGCGAATTCCGGCGTCGCCGGGCGATTGGCGGGCGCGACGGCGACCGGCTCGGCGAGTACGTGCAGCGTCTTGATGTCGCCTGGGCTATGGCCGAGCAGAATCTGTTCCTTGCCGATCTGAACCAGCAACAGGCGGTCGCGTGGGCCAATGGCGCGGCTGCTGATCACCTCGATCAGCTGGTTATTGCCCGGCGCCACACCCTGCACCCGGCGCAGCAGCCAGGCGAGGAAGAAGATCAGCCCAACCACCAGCAGCAGGCCGAGCACCAGTTGCAGCACTTGCCCACCCAGGCCAGCTGGGGTGGAGGCGGCGGCGGTCTGCACCGGTGCTGCCCAGCCCGTGCCGCTGGCCAGCATCCAGGCGCAGGCGAGCATGCCCATGAGTGCGCGCTTCATTCAGCGCAGCTTCTTGATGCGTTCGCTGGGGCTGATCACGTCGGTCAGGCGAATGCCGAACTTCTCGTTGACCACCACCACCTCGCCATGGGCGATCAGCGTGCCGTTGACCAGCACATCGAGCGGTTCGCCGGCCAGGCGATCGAGCTCGATCACCGAGCCCTGGTTGAGCTGTAACAGGTTACGGATGTTGATTTCGGTGCTGCCCACTTCCATCGAGATGCTCACCGGAATGTCCAGAATCACATCCAGGTTGGGCCCGTCCAGGCTGACGTTCTCGTTCGACCTGGGGGCGCTGGCGAACTCTTCCATGGGCAGGCGGCCGGGGCCTGCGCTCTTGCCGGCATCGCCGTTGAGCAACGCGTCGATATCGGCCTGCCCGGCGCTGCCGGTCTCTTCCAGGGCCGCGGCCCATTCATCGGCCAGGGCCTGGTCTTCGGCGGAGGTGATTTCGTTGTCGTTGGCCATGCTGTCCTCGACTGGCATTCAATTCTGGGGAAAACGAGCCTGGCGCGATCAGCGCCGCTCGATCGGATCGATGATCTGCAACGCCAGCGCACCCTTGTGCGAGCCAAGTCGCGCCTTGAACGACGGCACGCCGTTGGCACGCAGCACCAGGTGCTCGGGCAGATCGACGGGAATCACATCGCCCGGCTGCATGTGCAGGATGTCGCGCAATTTCAGCTGACGACGGGCGACGGTGGCGGTGATCGGCACGGCAACGTCCAGCACGTCTTCGCGCAGGGCCTTGACCCAGCGCTCGTCCTGGTCGTCGAGGTCGGACTGAAAACCCGCGTCGAGCATTTCCCGCACCGGCTCGATCATCGAGTACGGCATGGTCACGTGCAGATCGCCGCCGCCGCCGTCCAGCTCGATATGGAAGGTCGACACCACCACCGCTTCGCTGGGACCGACGATGTTGGCCATGGCCGGGTTGACCTCCGAGTTCATGTACTCGAAGTTCACCGGCATGATCGCCTGCCAGGCTTCCTTGAGGTCGACGAAGGCCTGGTCGAGCACCATGCGCACCACGCGCAGTTCGGTCGGGGTGAACTCACGGCCCTCGATCTTGGCGTGACGACCATCGCCGCCAAAGAAGTTGTCCACCAGCTTGAACACCAGCTTGGCGTCGAGGATGAACAGCGAGGTGCCACGCAGTGGCTTGATCTTCACCAGGTTGAGGCTGGTGGGCACGTACAGCGAATGCACGTACTCGCCGAATTTCATCACCTGCACGCCACCCACGGCCACGTCGGCCGAGCGGCGCAACAGGTTGAACATGCTGATGCGGGTGTAGCGAGCGAAACGCTCGTTGATCATTTCCAGCGTCGGCATGCGCCCACGCACGATGCGATCCTGGCTGGTCAGGTCGTAGCTTTTCACGCTGCCGGGTTCGGCGGCGGTCTCGGTCTGCACCAGCCCATCGTCCACCCCATGCAACAGGGCATCGATCTCATCCTGGGACAGCAGATCCTGCACGGCCATCGGGCGCTCCTACTGCAATACGAAATTGGTGAACAGCAACTGGTCGATGACCGGCTTGCCGACTTCTTTCTGCGCCACTTCCTGCACCACCGCGGTGGCTTTCTGACGCAGCATTTCCTGCCCGACCGGGCTACCGGCCAGGGTGTCGAAGCCTTGCCCGGAGAACATCATCACCAGGTTGTTGCGGATCACCGGCATGTGCACTTTCAGCGCGTCCAGGTCGGCCTGATTACGCGCCTGCAAACTGATGCTGACCTGCATGTAACGCTGGCGACCGTTCTGGTTGAAGTTGACCACGAAGGCTGGCGACAGGGCCTCGTAGATCGCCTTGGGCTTGGCATTGCCAGCAGCGGCCTCGGCCGGCGCGGCGGTTTCGCCCTTGTGCATGACGAACCAGGTGGCACCCACCGACAGACCGATCGCCAGCAACAGGCCGACCACGGCCAGAATGATCAGCTTGAGCTTGCCTTTTGCTGCGGGGTCTTTGTCCGTTTCGCTCTTGGCCATGCCAATAATCCGTCATCCGTAAGGGGTTGAAAGGAAGATGACGGGGTTGAGCAAGTGTTGTGCCAGATTGCCAATGTCGTGGTCGTCGAGCAGTTCGCCATCGGACTTTGAGTTTTAGGGCGGTGAGAGGAATGCGTTGGCTGGGCTGACTGGGCTGATGGGAGCCGGCTAAGCGCTGCAGTTGCCTTCACGGGCCAGGTTTCGCCTGGCGGCAGCCTTGCTCTTGGACTACGCAGGACATCATCAGGCGTAATAATCCACCGCACTATCACCAATCACCACCTGCTGCGCCTGCCCGGCGCTGGCGTGGCTGGCTGGCGCAACATCACCCGCTTCGGCGCGGCGTGCAGCGACGCCGGACAGCTGCGGCGCATCCTGCTGCTGGTTCGGCTGATGCTGCTGACGCGAATGGTCGGCGACGTTGACGTCAGGCTGCTGCAGGCCCTGTTGGGTGAACAGCTCGCGCAGGCGATGCATCTGGCTGTCGAGGGCATCGCGCACGCCGGCGTGGCCGCTGATGAAGGTGATCTGGGTGGAGTGGTCGCTGGCGACGTTGACGCGAATGTCCAGGCGCCCGAGTTCGGCCGGCGCCAGCTGGATATCGGCCGACTTCAGGTTCTGGCTGGAAAGGTACATCACCCGGTTGACCAGGTTTTCGGTCCACGCCCCCTGGTTCATCGGCAAGGGCTGGTTCATGGCGGCGGGCTGATTGCTGGCGGTCTTGGCGGTGACCGCCTCGCTGAGGTTCGCCAGACGATTGGCGAAATCATCCACACGCGTGTCGCTGCCGCTGGCCTTGGCGTCCTTGAGGCCATCGTCGAGCAGGCCGGCGAATGATTTGCCGCCCGACTCACCGGCAGACTCGTCGGTCTCGGCGCCGTCTGCGGGAATCGCCAAGGGATTGACGGCGACCCGGTCGTTGGCCGCCTCGCCATCCTCGGCATGCACCGAGGTCGTGCCCTGGGCCTTGGCGTTCTGCTCAAGCGCCAGGCGCAGGGTGGGCATGTCGGCCAGGGCATCGCCCTGCGGATCAAACGCCGCCTGCGGGTCTGCGCCTTCGCCGTCAGCGCCGACCAACGGCGCGGCCTGCAACAGCGGGGCGACGAACTCGGCCTGGGCCTGCAGCAACTGCGCACCGGGCGCGGCATCACTGACCTGCCCGGCCACCAGATCGGCATCGCGCGGCTTGCCGGCCTGCTCGCTGGAGGTCGATTGCTCTGCCGAATCCGGCAACGCCTTGCCGTCAGCGGCAACGCTGGCCGCCTTGGCGTGCGCGCCCTTGCCGTTACCCGCCTTGGCCGGTGCGTCGTTGTGCGAAGCCCTGGCGCTGTCGCGCCCCTGCCCGGCCATGACCTGATCGAAATCGCCGGCACCACCCTGCGAAGCCTTGTCGGCGGGCGCCGAACTGGCCTTGGAAGGTGCGCTAAGGCTGCTGGTTTGCAGCAAGGGATTGGGTGCGACGGGCATCGAGGGGTCTCCGTGCCAGGGTAGCTGGCATCAGTGGCTTGGCGTATCCGCTCAGGTACAGGCAAAACTCGCGCCACATTCACCCGCGCCGCGCAAGACTCAGCCAGCGACCAGCCGCCTCTGCTCGTCGCGGTAGAACAGTTGCACCTCCTGGTACTCCAGGTCGATGCGGTTGATGAGGTCTTCGATGCCATACAGCGGCTGCTGGCGCACCCGCTCTTCCAGTTGTCGGCACAGCTCGGCCAGGCCCACCGCACCCATGTTGCTGCTGCTGCCCTTGAAGCTGTGCGCAGCCAGGCCCAGCTCGGCCGCATCCCTGGCGTCGTGCAACTGGCTCAGGCGCCGCTCGGAGTCTTCGAGAAAGGTCTCGAGCAATTGCAGGTAGCCGCCCTCCATGACATCGCGCAAGTCATTCAACATCTCGTGGTCGATATGTACGTTCACCACTTGCTCACTCCTTGATCAAGTTCGTTTGCCTGGCTGAGTCCGCTGACCCGCCGGCCCCTGATACGTGCTGCACAGCCCTGCCCATCCTGGCAATCCTTGGTGATCTGTCGACGATCAGACGAGCACTTGCCGATCAGGTTCCGCAGGGTGGTCGAAGTGTAGCGCCCTCGCCCGGGAACGCGCGCCGATCAGTGCGACTTCGTCGGATAGCCGCGCCACGGCACCGGCCCGCTCATGGAAACTCATGCCGCGGCAAGCGCTGCGACAGTTCATCGAGCAGCTTCTGTTCGCGTTTGTCTTCGATCCGTCGCGCCTCGTCGAGGTAGCGCTGCACCAGCTTGCGCAAGCCTTCGACCCGCGCGTAGGCCTGCTGCCAGGCGTCACGGGCGTTGTTCAGGTTGGTCTGGTGCCAGGTCAGGCTCTGGCGCTGCTGGGTCATGGCGGTTTCCAGCTGGCCGAGAAAGCGCTGGTAGTTGACCAGCCACGAGCCATTGACTCCCTGACCACCACGGTTCAGCCACTGCTGCTGGTAATCCTCGCGAAACTGCTCGAGTTCCCTGAGCTTGGCCTGGGCCAGGCTCACCTGCTGCTGAAACTGACCGAGGCGCTGAGCAGCCTTGCGCTCGCCCTCCTCGGCCATTTCCACCACAGGCGCCAGACGCGCGGCGCGGCTAGGGGTCGCCATGGCTTAGGCGCCTGGCGCCGGGGCCGCGAACACCTCGGCCAACTGCGCACGGCTCTGCGCCATGCTGACGTTTTCGTCCAGCGCCTGGCGCAAATAGCTCACCAGCTTGCCCTGCAGGGCAATCGCCAGGTCGGTTTCCGGGTCGCCCCCGGCCACATAGGCGCCGACGCTGATCAGGTCGCGGCTCTGCGACAGGCGCGACCACAGCTGCTTGAATTTCTGCGCCTCGCGCAAGTGCTGGTGCTCGACCACCTGCGGCATCACCCGGCTGATCGAGGCTTCGATATCGATGGCCGGGTAATGGCCTTCCTCGGCCAGCCGCCGCGACAGCACGAAGTGGCCGTCGAGCACACCGCGCGCCGAGTCGGCGATCGGGTCTTGCTGGTCGTCACCCTCCGACAGCACGGTGTAGAACGCCGTGATCGAGCCGCCGCCCGCCTCACCGTTGCCGGCACGCTCCACCAGCTTGGGCAACTTGGCGAACACCGACGGCGGGTAGCCGCGGGTTGCCGGCGGCTCACCGATGGCCAGGGCGATTTCCCGCTGGGCCTGGGCGAAGCGGGTCAGCGAGTCCATCAGCAGCAACACGTTCTTGCCCTTGTCGCGGAAGTATTCGGCGATGCGCGTGCAGTACATGGCGGCGCGCAGGCGCATCAGCGGCGCATCGTCGGCGGGGGATGCGACCACCACCGAGCGCTTCAGGCCCTCTTCACCGAGAATGTGCTCGATGAATTCCTTGACCTCGCGGCCGCGCTCGCCGATCAGGCCGACGACGATGATCTCGGCCTCGGTAAAACGCGTCATCATGCCCAGCAACACCGATTTACCCACACCGGTACCTGCGAACAGCCCCAGGCGCTGCCCCCGACCCACCGTGAGCAGGCCGTTGATGCTGCGGATGCCGACATCCAGCGGTTGGCTGATCGGCTCGCGGTTGAGCGGGTTGATGGTCGGGCCTTCCATCGGCACCCAGTCCTCGGCCTTCATGCCGCCCTTGCCGTCCAGCGCGCGGCCAGCGCCGTCCAGCACCCGGCCAAGCATGCTCATGCCCATCGGCAGACGACCGTTATCGTCCAGCGGCACCACCCGCGCCCCCGGGGCGATGCCCGCGACACTGCCGACCGGCATCAGAAACACCTTGCTGCCGGAAAAGCCCATCACCTCGGCTTCGACTTCCACCGCGTGATAACCGTCGTCGTTGATCACCCGGCAACGGCTGCCGACTGCGGCGCGCAACCCTTCGGCTTCAAGGGTCAAGCCAACCATGCGCAGCAGACGGCCCTCGGCCACCGGCTGCGCGGGCAACGCGATGGCCTCGGCATAGGCGCCGATGCGCTTGGCGAAACTGGTGCGGTCAAGGCGCATCGGCGGTGTCCGGCGCGCTGGAAATGTCGATGGACAGGTCGGCCGGCGCCGGGTGCAGCGCCTGTTCGTGCAACTGGTCGAACAGCTGCGCCACGGCTTTTTCCATGCGCGTTTCCATGCTCGCGTCGATGCGGCTATGGGCCGTTTCGATACGGCAGCCACCCGGCAGCAGTGACTCGTCTTCGAGCAGCTTCCACTGCTCTTCATGGCGCTCGCGCAGCGCCTTGGCGGCGACGAAATCCTGTGGGTTGAGATGAATGCGGATGTTCTCGGCGCCCATGGGCAGCAATTTCAGCGCCTCACGCAGCACCTGGGTGATCTGGCTGGAATCGGTGTGCAGTTCGCGGCCAATCACCTGGCGGGCGATATGGCTGACCAGGTGCACCAGGCCACGCTCGATCTGCGTGTCCTGCTCGGCAATCGGCTCGAGCAGGTGCTGCATGACCTGTTCGAGGCTGGCCAATTTGGCGCTCAACGCCACTTCGGCCTCCTGACGCACTTTCAGCTGGGTGCTGTGAAAGCCCTCGCGCTCGCCGGTGGCGAAGCCTTCGTTGTAGGCCTCCTGGCGAATCGCTTCGAGGTCTTCGAGGGTCAGGGGCTGCACCTGCTCGATCGGCACCTCTTCGATCTCTTCCTCGACCGGCTGCGGCTCCTCAGGCACTTCTGCGGCCGGCGGTGGCGCGGGATCGAAGCTGGGCAGCGCCCACACATCGACGCCCTCCAGGTCGCGGGCGCGGATCAGGTCACTGGGGTGTTCGGTGGAGGACATGGCAACGCCTTAAAAGAATTCGCGCCGTGCCCTCAGGCGGCACGGCCACAGTCGACACGACGCAGCGCGGGGTCAGGCTCAGATCATTTCCTCGCCGCCCTTGCTGCCGAGCATGATCTCGCCAGCATCGGCCATGCGTCGGGCGATGGTGAGGATTTCCTTCTGCGCGGCCTCCACGTCGCTGACGCGCACCGGGCCCTTGGCCTCGAGGTCGTCGCGCAGCAGTTCCGACGCGCGCTTGGACATGTTCTTGAAGACCTTGTCCTTGACCCGGTCGTCGGCGCCCTTGAGCGCCACCACCAGCACGTCCGACGACACCTCGCGCAGCAGCGACTGAATGCCGCGATCGTCGACATCGCCCAGGTTGTTGAAGACGAACATCAAGTCTTCGATCTGCTCGGACAAGTCGCCATCGACCTCGCGAATCGAATCCATCAGCTGACCTTCGACCGAGCTGTCGAGGAAGTTCATGATGTCGGCGGCGCGCTTGATGCCACCCAGGGTGGTGCGCGCGGCGTTGGAGTTGCCGGAGAACTGTTTTTCCAGAATCTGGTTGAGTTCCTTGAGCGCCGCCGGCTGCACGGTGTTGAGCGACGACACGCGCAGGATGATGTCCAGGCGCACCTTGTGGTCGAAGTTGCTCAGCACCTCGCCGGCCTGGTCGGGGTCGAGGTAGGCGACGACGATGGCCTGGATCTGCGGGTGCTCGTAGCGGATCACATCGGCCACCGCGCGCGGCTCCATCCATTTCAGGCTGTCCAGGCCGCTGGTGTTGCCGCCGAGCAGGATGCGGTCGATCAGGCCGTTGGCTTTGTCTTCGCCCAGGGCCTGGTTGAGCATCTTGCGAATGTAGCCGTCCGAGCCTACGCCCAGGCTGGTCTGGTCGCCGACGGTTTCGACGAACTCGCTCATCACCTGTTCGACCTGGTCGCGATGGATGTTGCCCATCTGCGCCATGGCCACACCGACCCGTTGTACCTCCTTGGGCCCCATGTGGCGCAGCACCTGGGCGGCATCGGTTTCGCCCAGCGACAGCAGGAGAATGGCCGCCTTGTCGACGCGGCTGAGCTTGGCGTTCACGGCGCGGTTATCACTCATCGGCGTTAATCCAGTCCTTCACGACTTGGGCGACACGGCCCGGGTCTTCGGCCACCAGGCCTTTGATTGCGTTGAGCTGCGCCTCGTAGCCCTCGGTGGGGCTTGGCAGCAGAATGCTTTGCGGGCCGCCGAGGCTGACCCGGTCGTTGCCCAGCTCACCGTCCAGACCGAGCATGCCGCCCAGCTCGCCGTCAGCGCCGCCAGCAGCGGCCTGCTTGCCACCGCCGGTGATGTTGTTGAGCACTGGGCGCAGCACGCCGAACACCAGCACCAGGATGAACAGCACGCCCAGCACTTGCTTGACGATGTCCCAGAACCAGGGCTGTGAGTAGAACGGAATGTCCACCAGCACTTCCCCACGGTCGGCGGAGAACGGCACGTTGATCACGCTGACGCTGTCACCGCGGCTGGCGTCGAAGCCGACCGCGTCCTGTACCAGGCGAGTGAAGCGGGCCAGATCGTCGCTGCTCCACGGCGTGCGGGTGGCCTCGCCGCTGGAGGCATCGAGCTTGACCTGATCGTCGACCACCACCGCCACCGACAGTCGGGTCAGGCGGCCTTGCTGCTGGCGGGTGTGGCTGATCGAGCGGTCCAGCTCGAAATTCTTGGTGCTCTGCTGACGTTTGTCGCTGGGGTACGGCGCAAGCATCGGCTGGCCGGTGGCCGGGTCCATGATCTGCTGGCCGTTGGCGTCGAGCAGCGGCTGGCCAGGCTGAATCGCGCCGGCTGCCGCGGCTGCGGCGGTGGCGTTCTGCGGCGCACTGGCAGCCCCCGGCGGCTGATTGCTCAAGGCCCCCGGCACGCCCTGCGGGCCCTGGCTGCTGGAGCGCTGCTCGTCGACCGACTGCTCGCTGCGCAGCGCCGGCTGGTCGGGGTTGAACTGCTCGGAGGTCGATTCGACCGCGCTGAAGTCGACATCGGCAGACACTTCGGCCTTGTAGCGGTCGTTGCCCAGCACCGGTTGCAGGATGCTCTGCACGCGCTGGGTCAGCAGGCCTTCGATGCGTCGGCTGTAGTCGTACTGCTTGCCGGCCATGGTCAGCGCGGTGTCCTGCAACTGCTCAGAGAGCAGGTTGCCCTTCTGGTCGACCACGGTGACCTGCGACTTGTCCAGCTCAGGCACGCTGGTGGCGACCAGGTTGACAATGGCCATCACCTGACCGTTGTCCAGGGTGCGCCCGGGGTACATCTCGACCAGCACCGAGGCGCTGGGCTTGCGTTCGTCACGGACAAACACCGAACTCTTCGGAATCGCCAGGTGCACGCGGGCGCCCTTGACATTGTTCAGGCTCGACACGGTGCGCGCCAGCTCGCCTTCCAGGCCCCGGCGATAGCGCGTGGCCTCCATGAACTGGCTGGTACCCAGGCCCTGGTCCTTGTCCAGCAGCTCGAAGCCGACGTTACCGTCGCTCGGCGCCACGCCGGCAGCGGCCAGCTTCATGCGCGCCCGAGACAGGTCATCGGCCTTGACCAGCAGCGCGCCGGAATTGGGTTCGACGCGATAGCCGATGTCGGCCGCGCCGAGGGCTTCGATGACCTGCTTGGTGTCGAGCCCGGCCAGGCTGCCGTACAGCGGACGGTAGTCTGGCTGCTGCGACCACAGCACCACGGCGAAGCCCACCGCCACGCTTGCGGCCAGCCCGACCAGCAGGCCGACCTGGCGCAGCGCCGGCATGCGCGAGATGTTTTCCAGGAACGCCAGGCCTGGCAGACCTTTGCCTGCACGCAGACCGCTCTTGGCGGGTGGATTGTCGACAGCTGCATCGGCCACTTACTGAGCCCTCAAACTGGCATCTGCATGATGTCCTGGTACGCCTGGACCAGCTTGTTGCGTACCTGAGTGAGCGCCTGGAACGACACCGATGCCTTCTGCGAGGCGATCATGACGTCGGTCAGGTCGACATTGCCCTTGCCGACTTCGAAGGCATTGGCCAAGGCGTTGGACGACTGCTGAGTCTCATGCACCTTGCCGATCGCCTGGCCGAGCATGTCGGCGAACGAGTTCTGCCCCAGCTCAGGCGCAGCGACGGCTTTGGGCATGGACATGGCGTCGGCCTGCATGGCGCGCATGTCGAGCATCAGACGATTGAATTGAACACCTTGGGTCATGGATTTCTCTCTCCGGCGGCCGCATTTTTTTGACACTCATGCGGCAGGTAGAGAGGAAC
Source organism: Pseudomonas cremoricolorata DSM 17059 = NBRC 16634 (assembly GCF_000425745.1). GTDB lineage: Bacteria > Pseudomonadota > Gammaproteobacteria > Pseudomonadales > Pseudomonadaceae > Aquipseudomonas > Aquipseudomonas cremoricolorata. The sequence continues at coordinate 233,286 of NZ_AUEA01000006.1, forward strand.
TAGCAACAAGAATGCCAGCCCGCCTGCAAGCCCTCGGAAAAGCCTCAACCGTACAGGCTGGCGTCGACGTCGAAGCCGGCATCGCGCATCTGCGCCAGCTTGTAGCGCAGGGTCCGCGGGCTGATGCCGAGGCGCTCGGCAGCTTCCTTGCGCCGGCCACGTTCGGCGCGCAGGGTGTCGAGAATCATCTGAAACTCGTGACGGCGCAGGTCGTCACCCAGGCCTGGCGCCTCGAGCGTATCGAGGCTCACCGCCGGTTCAGGCTCGGCAGGCGCCGCGCTGACCCCGGGCAGACAAAAATCCGCCGCCTCGATCACCCCACCCTGCTGCAGAATCAGTGCCCGCTGCAGGGCGTTGTCCAGCTCGCGCACGTTGCCCGGCCAGGGGTAGTCGCGCAAACAGGCTGCGGCCGCTGGCGAGAGGCGCGCCAGCGCCTGGCGCATCTTGCCGGCGTGGCGCGCCAGCAGGCGCTCGGCCAGCGGCAGGATGTCGTCGCGGCGCTCGCGCAACGGCTGCCAGGCCAGCGGGAACACCGACAAACGGTAATACAGGTCTTCGCGAAAGCGCCCCGCCGCCACTTCGCCGGCCAGGTCACGGTTGCTGGTGGCAAGCACGCGAATATCCAGGGCGATTGGCTTGCGTCCACCCACCCGCTCCACTTCGCGCTCCTGCAGCACCCGTAGCAACTTGGCTTGCAGGCCCAGCGGCATCTCGGAAATCTCATCGAGCAGCAGGCTGCCGCCGTCGGCCTGCTCGAACTTGCCAGGCTGCGCGGCGATGGCGCCGGTGAAGGCGCCCTTCTCGTGGCCGAACAGCGTGGCCTCGAGCATGTTGTCGGGAATCGCCGCGCAGTTGATCGCCACGAACGGCCCCTGGCTGCGCGCCGACTGCTGATGGATGTAGCGCGCCAGCACTTCCTTGCCGGTGCCCGACTCGCCGCAGATCATCACCGTCGAATCACTGCGCGCGACCCGCGCGGCCAAGGCCAGTAGTTGCTGGCTGCTGGCGGCGAGGGCCACTGGCCCCGCATCGTCGACCAGGCGGTGCGCGGCATGCTGGGCGACCAGTTCGAGCAAGGCGCGCGGCTCGAACGGTTTGACCAGGTAATCCACCGCACCCTGGCGCATGGCTTGGACGGCACGTTCTACCGCCGCATGGGCGGTCATCAACAGTACCGGCAGTTGCGGCTGGCGCTGGCGCAGTTCGGCGAGCAACTGATGGCCATCCATGCCGGGCATGTTGACGTCGCTCACTACCAGGCTGAAAGCGTGCTGGCTCACCGCCTGCAACGCCTCTTCGGCAGAACCGACGGCGTGCCAGGCGAAGCCCCCCACCTCGAGGGTGTCAGCCAGGGCCTGGCGCAGGTTGCGGTCGTCCTCGACCAGCAGCACCGCACCGGTCATGCCGGCGCCTCGCTGACGGGTGCGCCTATCAGCGGCAAGGTCAGGGTGACGCAGGTGCCGCGCCCGAGTCGCGAGCGCACGCGCACCTCGCCCTGGTGGGCACGCAGCACCGCCTTGACCACCGCCAGGCCCAGGCCGGTGCCGTTGGACTTGGTGGTGACGAAGGGCTCGCCCAGGCGCGCCAGCAGCTGCGGTTCGATACCGGCGCCGGCGTCGCTGATGCACAGCTGCAGGTGCTGCTCACGGCGCCACAGGTGGACTTTCAGGCGGGCACCGCCGGTGCTGGCCTGCACCGCGTTGTCGATCAGGTTGAGCATGGCGCCGACCAGGGTGTCGCGGTTGCACAACACCTCGCCCAGCCGCGCATCGCATTGCCAGCGCACGGCATGGCCGTCGAGGTGGCTATGGGCGGCCTGCTGCAATGCCTGGAACAGCGCCTTGGGGGTGAGGCGATCGGTCAGCGGCAGTTCGCCACGGGCGAACACCAGCATGTCGCGCACCTGGTGTTCGAGCTCGTGCAGGCGCTCCTTGAGCTGGGTGGCGAAGCGTAGACGGGTGGGCTCGGGCAATTGCTGGGCGCCATCGGCAAGGTGCGCGGCGTAGAGCATGGCGGCCGACAACGGCGTGCGAATCTGATGAGCCAGCGAGGCGACCATGCGCCCCAGGGTCGAGAGCCGTTCGTTGCGCGCGAGCTGGTCTTGCAGGCGACGGGTTTCGGTAAGGTCGGTGAGCAGCACCAACTGGCCCGGCTCGTTGCCGAGCGAACGGGTGGCAATCGATAGACGCCGACCATCGCGCAGTGACACTTCATGGCCGTCATCCTGGCGTGGCGCAAAACTGCGGGCGATGACCTCGCGCCACAGCTCGCCGAGCAGCGGCGCGCCCAGCAATTCGACAGCCGCAGGGTTGGCCTCGCTCACCCGCCCCTGGGCATCGATGACGATCACGCCGCCAGGCAGCACGTCCAGCAGGCTCAGCAAACGATTGGCCAGCCGCTCTTTTTCCGCCAGTTCGGCCATGCGCTGGGCACTGACCACAGCCAGTTCACCCTTGAGCTCACTGACCCGCGCCTCGAGCATGCCGTACGACTCGTTGAGCTGGCTGGAGACCTGACTGAACAGCGCGAACGCCTGCTCCAGGCCCTCACGACTCTGCTGTTCGACCGGGACACGGCGCTGCGGATCAGGAACTCGGGAAAAAGAGGCGGCCTGGGGCATCGTGGATTCTCGCGTGGCTGACCGTCATAAAAACGACCTGTTGGCGAGGGTGTAGCAAGGGGCGTGCCGGGGTGGCCGTATGATCTGCGCTACTGAGTGGCCTGTAGTGGGCCTGCTGCGCAGGCCCAGTCCAAGCGACTCAACCCGATCAGGTATTGAGGAGACTGCCCTTAGGCCCACAGAGACACAACCGCCGCCCGGCCCAGACTATTCCTCTGCCGACTCTTCACCATCACGGCGGCTCATACCGTACTTGCGCATCTTCTCGACCAGGGTGGTACGGCGGATGCGCAGGCGCTCGGCAGCGCGGGCGACGATGCCGTTGGCATCGTCCAGGGCCTGCTGGATCAGGCCTTGTTCGAGGCCGCCGAGGTAGTCCTTGAGGTCGAGCCCTTCGGGCGGCAACATCGCCTGGCTGGCGAAATTCGGCGTATGGCCGTTGATCGCCACACGCTCTTCGAGGTCGCTGCGCAGGCTGTCGACCAACTGCTCGTCTTCGTCTTCGATGTAGCGGAATTTCTTCGGCAGTTCGGCGACGCCGATCACCCCGTAGGGATGCATGATCGCCATGCGCTCGACCAGATTGGCCAACTCACGGACATTGCCTGGCCAGCCATGCCGGCACAGCGACATGATCGCTGCCGAGTTGAAGCGAATCGAGCCGCGTTTTTCGTGCTCCATGCGCGAAATCAGCTCGTTCATCAGCAGCGGGATGTCTTCGACGCGCTCGCGCAGCGGCGCCATCTCGATGGGGAAGACGTTGAGCCGGTAGTACAGGTCTTCACGGAACGAGCCCGCTTCGATCATGGTTTCCAGGTTCTTGTGGGTCGCGGCGATGATGCGTACATCGACGCTTTGCGTCTTGTTGCTGCCGACCCGCTCGAAGGTACGTTCTTGCAGTACGCGCAGCAATTTCACCTGCATCGGCAGCGGCATGTCACCGATTTCATCGAGGAACAGCGTGCCGCCATTGGCCAGCTCGAAGCGTCCGGCGCGGCTGGTGATGGCGCCGGTGAAAGCGCCCTTCTCATGGCCGAACAGCTCGCTTTCCAGCAACTCGGCAGGAATCGCCCCGCAGTTGACCGGTACGAACGGTCCGTCGCGGCGCTTGGAGTGATAGTGCAGGTTGCGCGCCACCACTTCCTTGCCGGTGCCCGACTCGCCAAGAATCAGCACGCTGGCATCGGTGTCGGCGACCTGCTGCATCATCTGCCGCACGTGCTGGATCGCCCGGCTGGTGCCGACCAGGCTACGGAACAGGTTAGGTTCGCGCTGGCGACCTCGCTCGCGGGCCTGGTCGTACATCTCGCGATAGACCTGCGCACGGTGCAGCGAATCGAGCAACTGGCTGTAGCTGGGCGGCATTTGCAAGCTGGAAAGCACGCGCCGGCGTTGCTCGTCAGGGAAGTCGGCGGAAGAAATTTCGCCTAAAAGCAAAACAGGAAGGAACTCATCCCACCCTGCCACGGTCTTAAGCTGCCCGAGAACTCCGCCAGGCGCGTCCACCGAGCCGATGAACACGCAGAGTATCTCGCGGCTCGAAGGCAACGACTCGACCGTCTGCTGCCATTGCTGGCTAGAGCAGGCAAGGTTGTCTTCGCCCAGAAAGTTCAGCACCACGGCCATGTCGCGGCGCCGGTCACTGTCGTCGTCGATCAGCAGAATCTTGGTTTCACGCCACATGCAATAGCAACTTCCCTAGTCATATCGGCGCCGGGGAGGCGAGGTCGACATCGTTCTGACAATATTGTCAGCGTTCGGACGCCTGAAATTCGAAAACAACCACTAGTAAAGTCAAAAACGCAGGTGCAGTCAAATTAATGGCGCCGAATGGGCGTTGTTTTTTGCGTGAATGCCCTCAGCTGAACAGATGGTAGAGCTTGGCCGCTGATCTGGACTGGCTGATCTGCGACATTTCATCGGCAATGGCCTGCCTTTCGCCCATCGTCGCGCTGAGCAGATCGCGGTAGACCTCCAGCAGTCCCTCGAGCTTGGCTTTGACTTCCCTCTCATCCACCACCGGCGCCGTGAGCATGTCATCGATGCACACGCGGCAGGTCTCGTCGAGCCGGCCGATGGCGTCCCAGTCACGCTCACCCAGGGCAGTGAGCAAGGCGTCGCGGGTTTGGTCGAAGCGTTGAATGGCGTTGCTCACGGCACTCCCCTTCCGGCTCAGCCGGCTTGTTGCGCTGGCGGGATCTGATCCCAGCCGCTCTTGACGGTAATCAGCAGCCGCGCGACCTCGTCGATCATCTCGGCATCGTTGGCGATGTTGGCCTGCATCAGGCGGTTGGTCATGTACACGTACAGGCTGGCGAGCTGCTCGATCGACCCTGGGTTTTCGCTCTTCTCAGGGTTCAGGCCGTCGCGCAGGCCGATGATGATGTCGATGGCCTTGCCGATCATCAGGCCTTTCTCTGCGACATCGCCACGGGCCAGCGCGCCCTTGGCCTGGGCCAGACGATCCAGGCCGCCCTCCATGAGCATCTGCACCAGCCGATAAGGCGTGGCTTCGGAGATCTGGGCATGGGAATTGACCTTCTGATACTGGCGAAGGGCTCTCATGGGGTTCATCGTGCAACCTCGGACAGGAAAAAGTTAACGGCTCGATGACATCTATGTCGGCCGAGCCGGAAAAAACTTGATGCTTCGATCAGTCGTCGCTATTGGCTTTGTTCAGTGCGTTGAGCGTGGTCATCACGCTGTTGCTCTGCGCGCGCAACTGAGCCACCAGGGTGTCCATGGCGTTGTACTTGTCCTGCAAGGTCTTCTGCAGGGCAGTCATGCGCTCGTCGAGCTTGCTCTGCTCGGTGGTGAGCTTGTTGAGGTTCTCGGTGAGGGTCTTGGTGCGCTCGGCCAGGGTACCGGTGTTGGCTTTGGCGAAGCTCTCGGTGGCGTTTTTCATGCGCGCCAACAAGCCGTCCTTGCCGTTGAAGACGCTCGTCAGGTCGGCGATGTTGGTGGCAGCGGCAGCCGACCACTTCTTGTCATCCAGGCTCAACAGGCCACCATCCTGGGACGTGGTGACACCAAATTGCGCCAGCGACTTGAACGCGCCCTGCCCCGACAGCTGGCTCAGCTCGTTGCGAATCGAGGTCACCAGGCCACGCATGGTCGCGTCACCGGTCAAGGCCCCGGCCACCGGATTGCCATCGGCACCTTTGGTCACCTTGGTTTCGGTATTGATGGTGGTCATCAGCGCGTTGTAGGTGTCGATGAACCCCTGCACACCCGACTTGAGGGTCGGGGCACTGGTGCTCAGCGACAGGTAGATCGGAGAACGCTCCTTGCTGGTGCCAGTTTCCGGAGTTGCTCCGGTCAGCGTGATGCTCAGGCCACTGACGGCGTCGGAAATGTCGTTGCTCTTGGAACTCATGGCGATGCCATCGAGCAGGTACTTGGCATTGGCCGGCGCGGTGATCTGCGTGTATCCGGTGTCGATGCCCGAACTGCCGCCCAGGGTGATGTCCGAGCCTTCGCCCATCTTGGTGGAGGTGACCACCAGACGCGAGCCGTTGGCGTCGGTCAGCACGTTGGCACTCAGACCCACGGTGCCGAACTGGCTGTTGATGTTGTCGCGCACCTGCTGCAGGGTCATGCCCGGCGTGACCTTGAGGTCGTAGGTCTTGCCCGACTGGGTGATGCTCAAGGTGGTCGTGGCATCGGTCTTGTTGACCACCGAGCCGGCCCCGTCGGCGTACACCTGAGTGGAAACCTTGGACGCGGTGGCCAGGTTTTCGACGACCAGCGAGAACGTACCGTTGGCAGCGCCATTGCCGGCCTTGACCGTGGCGACCTTTTCATCGGACGACTTCACGCTCAAGCCGCTGAAGGTGTTGCTGTCGGTCATGGTCTGCAACGCGCCGCGGAACGCATCCAGCGCCGCCTGCACCTTGCCGATCGAAGACAACGTGGTGGTCGCCTTGAGGGTCTGAGTATTGATCTGGGCCTGCTTCGGCGCTTTCTGCGAATTGACCAGTGCCTGCACGATCGCCTGGGTATCGATGTTCGAACCGATACCGCTGACTGTTGAACCTGCCATCGTTGTCTCCCTGTTTCAGTGGCCGCCAACTGCTTGACGAGCCATACGCCAGGCAGCTTGGGCAACAAGTTTCATGCCAACCTACGCTTCATCCTTGAACAGTAGACTGTTGGCATCGTTGAGGTTCTGCGCCAGCTTCAGCGCAGTCTCGGAAGGAATCTGACGCACCACCTCGCCGGTGTCGGTGGCAACCACCTTCACTACGACCTTGCCGGTGGAGTCATCTATGGAAAAATCCAGGTTGCGGTGGTTGTCGCTGGCGAACTCGCGCATCTGGCCCACGGCCTTTTCCAGGTCTTCGCGGGTCGCGGCCTTGTCCACCGGGGTCACGGCGTCAGGCGCCTTGACCGTTACTGCTGACGGGTCCTTGTCCGAAGAGACTGCAAGCGAGGTCACCATCGGCGTGTAGGCCTGGCTCAACTTGACGCTCATGTCCATCACTGAACTCCTCTAGTCAGAACGGCAAAAGGGCACGGAGTACGCGCCCTTTTGCCTCTAGCCCACTGCGCGGATTACTGAAGCAGTTTCAGTACCGAGGACGGCAGCTGGTTGGCCTGAGACAGGATCGCGGTGGAAGCCTGTTGCAGGGTTTGCTGCTTGGTAAGTTCGGCAGTTTCCGAGGCGAAGTCCACGTCCTGCACGGTGGAACGGGCAGCGGTGGAGTTCTTCTGGATGTTCTGCAGGTTGTCGACGGTGGTGGTCAGACGGTTCTGCGTAGCACCCAGGCCGGAACGAACGCTGTCGATCGAGGCGATGGCCTTGTCGATGACTGCCAGGGCGTTCATCGCGGTGGTGGCGTCGGTTACGTCGGTGTCGGAGATGGTGGTTTTCTGCGAAGTCAGCGCGGTACCAGTACCGAACACTTCTTCTGCACCCGCGCCGCTCAGCGAGTAGCCCTTGGCCGAGTCCAGCGACACTGCACCAGTGGCGACCAGGTCATCAGCGATCGCTACCGCGCCGGTGAACTTGCCGTCGCCGCCTTTGGAGGCAACTTCGATGGCCGCACCGCCGGTGACTGCGGAGAACTTGATGTTCTCACCGGAATCGGACTTGACCGACAGGGCGCCGCTGGATTGGTCGAAGTTGACGCTGATCCCCAGCTTGGCCGAGTTGGACTTGAGCTGGTCGGCCAGGCCGGCAACGTTGGTCACGCCTTTGAGGTCAACCTTCTGGCCGCCCACGTCCAAGGTGAAGTCCACAGGGGTGGTGGTGGCAGCAGCAGCGTCAACGGTGAACTTGACCTCGGTGCTGGCCGAAGCGGTCAGACCGCCGATCAGACCGTTCAGGCCTTTGGCAATGTCCTTGGCAGAAGCGCCGGCAGCGACGGTGTAATCTTCGCTCTGGCCGTTACCAGTCACGGTGATCAGGCCGCCGGTCAGACCGTTGGCTTTCGGATCAGCGCCAGTGGTCAGGCTCTTGATCTGCTGCGAACCAATGTTGTTGGCCGCGACGTTTTCCAGCGACAGGTTGATGGTTTCGTTGGCGTTGGCGCCGACCTGGATCGCCTTGGTGCCGTACGAGCCGTCCAGCAGCTTCTGGCCACCGAAGGTGGTGGTCTGGGCGATACGGGTCAGTTCGGCAGTCAGCGCCTGGTATTCGTCGTTGTTCGACTTACGGTCGTCGTTGCTCAGCGAGCCGGTGGACGAGGACAGGGCCAGGGTACGCATCTTTTGCAGGATGTCGGTCGAAGCCTGCATCGCGCCTTCAGCGGTCTGGGCGATCGAGATACCGTCGTTGGCGTTTTTCACTGCCTGGCCCAGGCCGTTGATCTGGCTGGTCAGACGGTTGGAGATCTGCAGGCCGGCGGCATCATCCTTGGCGCTGTTGATCCGAAGGCCGGAAGACAGACGCTGCATCGAGGTCGTCTGGGCGTTGCTTGCCTTGGTCAGGTTGCTCTGAGTGGTGATCGAAGCAATGTTGGTGTTAACGGTTAAAGCCATGACGAAATCCTCGGTGGATGAGTTACTGCGGCTTCCGGCCTTGGCAACCGCCGGATGTGGCCTAGAGAACCTTCGTAATGGTTATCGTCGGATGCGTCCGTGGCTTGAGGGCAATTTGCAAAAAAAATTACTAGCACCTGGCCATCTTTCGATAAATCAAGCGTTTAGCTCGCAGCTTTGGCGATGAACGGGCAAAAAAAAGCGCCCGGGCGGTGGGCCCGGGCGCTGCTGTTTGCATCGCTTCGGTCAGCTTCGCTGCAAGATCGCCGAGCCCCACGACAGCCCGACGCCAAAGCCACTGATCGCCACCCGGCGCCAGGTGCCGCCGAACATGTGCTTTTCCAGCAGCAAGGGAATGCTCGACGACACGGTGTTGCCGGTCTCGAGCATGTCCTTGACGAACTTCTCGGGGTGTTTTTCGTCCAGTTCTTCCTCGAAACGCCGCGCCACGGCATCGACGATCGCCGCACTGCCCTGGTGAATGCAGAAGGCGTCGATGTCGGACGACTGCAAGTCGCTGGCTTCGAGCAGCTCGCGCAGGTGCGCCGGCACCTTGAGCAAGGCGAAGTTGAATACCTGGCGGCCATTCATGAAGAAGGTGCCGTCACTGACCTTCAAGTGCGCAGCACCGGCACCGTCGGTGCCGAAGCGCGCCTGGCCGAGTTGCCAGTCGGCGCCCTCGGCCATCCAGGTGGCGGTGGCGGCATCGCCGAACAGCATGGTGGTGTTGCGATCATTCGGATCGACGATCTTCGAATACGGGTCGGCGGTGATCAGCAGGCCATTCTTCAAGCCTGCGGCCTCCATGAAGCCCTTGATCGCGTACAGCCCATAGACGTATCCCGAGCAGCCCAGGGAAACATCGAACGCAGCGACCGAGGTCGACAGGCCGAGCTTGTCCTGGACGATGGCCGAGGTGTGCGGCAGGCCTTCTTCGTCGCCATTCTGGGTGACGACGATCAGCGCATCGATGCTGCGCGGATCAAGGCTCGGGTTGTTGACGAACAGCGCGCGGGCGGCCTCGACAGCGAGGTCGGAGGTCTCTTGTGCAGCGTCCTTGCGCGGCAGGAAGGCCGAGCCGATCTTGCCGAGGATGAAGTCTTCGTTCTTCTCGAAACGTGCACCTTGGGCATAGTTGTCCACGCCCTGGGCCGGCACGTAGCTGGCGATGCTTTTAATGCCAATCATTCTGGCTTCCCAATCAAAACAGCCAAAGTCCGCCGCTCGTCGTGCGAGGGCGCCAAAAGTGGGGCTGGCGCGCGAAATCACGACGCGCAGGGCTCTCGTTGCCTGTAAGTCGAAAGATAAAAGGCAACAAAATGCGACAGCCGCCGACAGGATACAGGGAAGATGCAGGTTTTGACTCATTGGTCACATGCAAATAGCCAAACGCGACCAATCGCCCATGGCCCAGGCGCCGCCAACGGCGCCGGGCCGCCCTCCCCTGGCGGGCCGGCGCGCAGGATCAGAGCTTGTTGAACAGGCTCAATTGCGACACCCGGGCAAACGCCAGTTGCGAGGCTTCGAGCATGGCCTGCTGCAAGGTCAGGGTGATCGCCGCCTGGGACATGTCGGTGTTGCCGATGGCGTTCTGCGTGGTCTTGTTGGCCACGCCCAGGCTGGTGTTTTCCTGGCGCTGGATCTCCAGCGAGTTGCCCCGCGCACCGATCGAGCCACGGGTGATGTCGATCCGCTCGCGGCCGCTGGCGAGGTTGGCGACCGCCGAGGCCACGGCGTTGCGCAGGTCGACGTTGACGGTTTCGCCATCGATCGGCGCATCCAGCGCGGCGCGCAGTTGCGCCAAGGTTTGCAGCGGGTTCTGCGTCTGGTGAGTGTCGACGCTGACGCTGAATTCATCACCTACCGCGGGTGCATCGCTGACCTGGTAAGTGACCCCGGCCACGGTGAAGGCGTTGCCGCTCATGCTGCCAGTGGCCACCGGCTGGCTGTCATCACTCATCGGCTGGGCGTAGAGCGCGTAGTCGGTGGCGCTGGTAAAGCGAATCACCGCGCCGCCACTTGGGAACGTGCTGTGATAGTCGGCCGGGTTGCTGATGCTGCTGCCGGTGATCTGCGCGGTCGAAGGGTTGCCGGCGCCACGGCTGGCGGTGAGGCTGTCCGGGCGCGTTTGCAGGCTGAACTGGTGGCCAGCGACTGCAGCATCGGCATCCTCGCCGTCCTTGAGCGACAGGTCGATACGAAACTCCACGCCGCGCAGGGTGACCACGTTGCCGCCTTCGGTATTGGCATCGAACACGCCGTTGGTGGCGGTCTGTGCAGTGATATCGTTACCGCTGGCATCGGTGATGGTGAAGCGCGTCGAGCTGGTGAAGTTCAGCGAGTACGGCTGGCCGCTGGCGAAGCGCTCGTTGTAGCTCGAGGTGGAGGTCATCAGCCCTTGCGAGACCTGCACCTTGTTGTCGTTGGGCAGCGGCGCGGTCAGGGCCGACTCGGTACGGTTCTTGTTCACCGCTTGGTCGAAGACATTGAAACCGGTGTCGTTGGTCGCAAGGTTCAGGGTGTCGGACACCTGCAGGCTCAGCTGGGTCTGGTCGCCGTGGTAGCTGTAGGTGCCGTCGGCGTTGCGCTGGTAGGGCGGCTGGGCGGTCTTGGAGCCGCCGAACATGTAGTTGCCGTTGGCATCACGGGAGTTGAGCAGGCCGAAGACGTTGGCTTCGATTTCCTTGAGCTCGCTGCTGATCGAGGTGCGGTCGGCGTCGGTCAGGCCCGCACCGCCAGCGCGCACCGCCAGGTCGCTGGCGCGCTGCAAGGCCTCGTTGACCGTCGACAGCACGCTCTCCTCCTGCAACAGGGCGTTGTTGACCGTGTTCATGTTGGCGTCGTACTGCCCCAGCAGGGCCTGCTGCTGTTGCAGAATCAGCAGCCGCGCCGCACCGACCGGATCGTCGGCGGGGGTCTGAATGCGCACGCCAGAGGTGATCTGGTCGTTGGTCTTGGCCATGTCGGCGAAGTTCTTCGCGTAGCTGTTGGCGCTGGCGTCGTAGAACTGAGCAGTGGAAATTCGCATGGTCAGTTAGCCCTCACAGCGCGTTGATCAAGGTTTGGAAGGTTTCCTGCGCCGCCTTGATGATCTGCGACGAGGCCGTGTAGTAGTGCTGGAACTTGACCAAGCTGGCCGCTTCGTCATCGAGGTTGACCCCCGACACCGCGCTGCGGCTTTCCTTGGCCGACTTGAGCACGGCATCGGTCGCGGTGCCGTCGATCTTCGCTTGGTTAGCCTTGGCGCCGACCTGCTCGACCAGCGATGCATAGGAGGCGGTAAAGCTGGTGCCACCGCCGGACTGAGTGCCGACCGTGGCTTTGGTTTGCAAGGCCAGCAATTGCGCGGCGTTGCGGTTGTCGGACTTGCCGTCGCTGTTGAACGACAGGGTGAACGTATCGTTGCCGTTGGGGCTGCCGCCGATCTGCGTCTCGACCTTCAAGGTGCGCGGGTTGCCGCTGGCATCGAGCAATGGCGCGCCGTTGGCATCGCGCAGCGGCACACTCAGCGCCAGCTTGTTGTCTTGCCCCGGCACGATGCTGCCGGTGCCGATCGAGGCGCCCTTGGCATCGAACAAGGTGTAGCTCTGGGTACCGTTGCTGGGTGCCTGGAACACCATGCGCACGGGCATGGAGCTGCGCATGGCATCACGCACAGCGGCGGTGTCGGCACCGCCATACACGTCGAGTCGCTCACCCAGGGTCGGCTGGGTGATGCTGCCGGTGCCGCCGTTGCCACTGCCAGCCGCAGCGCTGATGGGCGCTGCGAACGCCAGTTTGTTGGCATCCTGGGTCACGGTGGTGATCGCCGAGGCCGCGCTGCGGGTCGGAATGATCTTGAAACTGTCGCCGGCCGCCAGCGCGCCGCCCTTGAGCGCCAGGGTGAAGCCGTCGATGACCGGCGCCGGATTGGCGCTGAGGTCGAAGTTGCCCATGTCGCTGCCGTCGGAGCGGCGCACGCTGTACTGGCTGGCGCCGGTGAACTTCACCTCATAGTCGTAGGTGGTCAGCGCGCCACTGTTGGCAATGGTCACATCCAGGTTGCCGGAACCTGCGCTGTTGCTCGACGAGGCCAGGCTGCGCTGGGCGATGGCCGTGGCGCTGTTGATGCTGGAAAACAGGTTGCTGCCGAACTGGCCATTGGCATCCAGGCCCTGACCGAGCTGGCTGTTGATGCTGTCGGAGACCACCAGCGCGACGCGGCCCAGCTCGTTCATGGCCGGCATCAACACGTCACTGCGATAGCGCAGCAGGCCGCCGATCTGCCCGCCGCTGATCACCGAGGTCACATCCGAGCTGAAGTCCTGGTACTGGATCTGCACGCTGGCCTGGCCCTTGTCGGCGCTGCCGGGCTGCACCGACAGCGGATTGGCGCGCACGCCGACCACCAGCGACTGGCCGCTGCCCAGCGACACGTCGAAGTTGCCTTCACGTTCCTGCACGGTGACACCGACCAGCTCATTGAGCTGGCGCACCGCCTCGCTGCGCGCATCGAGCAGGCTGTTCGGCGCGTTGCCTGAGGCCGACAGCGAGACGATCTGCTTGTTGTATTCGGCGATGTTATTGGTGAGCTTGTTGACCTGCCCGGTGAGGGTCTGCAACTGCGAGTTGATCAGCTCGTTCTGCTGGCTCATCTGTCCGGAGACGGCATTGAAGCGATTGCTCAGGGTCTGCGCCTGGGTCAGCAGCAACTGCCGCGAGGCCACATCGGACGGCGACGCCGAGGCCGTCTGCAAGGCCGAGAAGAACCCGGTGAGCACCGAGCTGATGCCGGTGTCGCGGTCTGCCAGTAGCTTGTCGATGCCGGTGATCTGGTCTTGGAACGCGGTGGCGTCGGCCTGCAACGACGTGGCGGTCTGCAACTGGTTGTCGAGATAGGCGCTGTAGATGCGCCGCACTTCCGACAAGGTGGTGCCGGTGCCGAGAAAGCCCGCGCCGATGTTCTGCGAGGGCGACGAGGTCTGGATGACTTGCTGACGCGAGTAACCCGAGGTCGCGGCGTTGGCGATGTTGTTGGAGGTGACCGACAGCGCCGCCTGGCTGGCACTCAGGCCGCTCAGCCCGATCGAGATCAGATTAGTCATGGGTCAATCCTTATAGAGTCGTTGCAGAGCCGGCCATGGCGTACTGGGCAGTGGGTTGCAGCTGTCGGGCGATGCTGATGATCTTGCGCGCGTAGTCAGGATCGGTGGCGTAGCCGGCCTTTTGCAGCTCTCGAGCAAACTGTTCCGGTTTATCGGCAGAAGCCACGGCATCTTTATAGCGGCCGTTGTCCTGCAACAGGCTGACCAGGTCGTGGAAGCTGTCGGCATAGGAGTCGTACGAACGGAACGCCGCACGTTCCTTGACGAACTTGCCATCGCGGAACTCGCTGGTGATGGCACTGGCTTCACCGCCCTGCCACTTGCCGGTGGCCTTGATGCCGAACAGGTTGTGGCTGCTGCTGCCATCGCTGTTGCGCATCACCGACTTGCCCCAGCCGGTTTCCAGCGCGGCCTGGGCCACCAGGTAGCGCGGATCGATGCCGATGCGCTTGGCCGCCTCTTCGGCCATCGGCAGCATGGTGCGAACGAATTCGTCGCTGCCGGAGAAGGCCTTTTGCGGGGCCAGTGGCGGTTGCGCAACGGCGCGACCGACGATCTGCAAGCCATTGCCGGACGCCACGGCCAAGGCCGCAGCCGGCTTGGCAGCGTGACCGATCGAGGTGTCGCGACCGCTGGCGTTGCTGCGGCCGAGCGAAGGCGCGTTGTCGCCAGTGCCGGGCGCACCGGCAGACGGCACGATGCCGGCCAGCAGGCGGTCGGTGAGCTTGCCGGGCAGGGCCAGCCGGCGTGAATTGAGCGCGGCCACGTCGTTGCGCGCCGTGCCGGTTTCGCCGCTGGCGCTGGGTGCTGCCACCTGCGCGCCCCACAGGGTCGGCGCATGGCCACCACGCGGGAACGGGCTGGCTGCCGCGCTGGCGGTGCTGGCCTTTGTTTTGGACAGCTGGCGCACCAGTACATCCTGCAAGCCGATACCGCCGCCCTCGCGGGACATGCTCACGGCCATCTGCTGGTCGTACATGTCCTGGTACTGCTTGACCGTGTCGGTGTTCATCGGGTTGTCGTCGGCCACCACGTTGCTGGCCTTGCGCGACGCCTTGAGCATTTCGCTGATGAACAGCGACTCGAACTCCTTGGCCACCTTGCGCACGTTGGCGTCGCTGTCGCGATCGCCATGCTTGAGCGAGCTCAGGCGGTTGAGGTCTGTGTAGGCACCACTGTCGGGCGTGTTCGATACCAGGCTCTTGGGCGTCATCGGCGCAGACCTCAGATCACGATCAGGTCGGCTTGCAAGGCGCCGGCCTGTTTCAGGGCTTCGAGAATCGCCATCAGGTCGCCGGGCGCCGCGCCGACCTGGTTCACCGCCCGGACGATTTCATCCAGGGTGGTGCCTGGGCCGAACTTGAACATCGGCTTGGCTTCCTGCTCGGCATTGACCCGCGAGCGCGGCACCACGGCGGTCTGGCCGTTGGAGAAGGCGCCTGGCTGGCTGACGATCGGGTCTTCGGTGATGGTCACCGTCAGGCTGCCGTGGGTCACCGCCGCCGGCGAGACCTTGACGTTCTGGCCGATGACGATGGTGCCGGTGCGCGAGTTGATGATGACCTTGGCCACCGCCTGGCCCGGGTCGATTTCCAGGTTTTCCAGAATCGACAGGTAATCCACCCGCTGACTGGGGTCCATGGGCGCGGTGACCTGCACCGAGCCGCCATCGAGCGCCTGGGCCACACCCGGGCCGAGCAGTTCGTTGACCTTGTCGACGATGTGCTTGGCGGTGGTGAAGTCGGGACGATTGAGGTTCAGGGTCAGGCTGTTGCCCTGGTTGAAGCCGCTGGGCACGGTACGTTCCACCGAGGCACCGCCGGGAATGCGCCCCGCCGACGGCACGTTGACGGTGATCTTGGACCCATCGCGGCCTTCGGCATCGAAGCCGCCGACCACCAGGTTGCCCTGGGCGATGGCATAGACATTGCCATCGATGCCCTTGAGCGGGGTCATCAGCAGGCTGCCGCCGCGCAGGCTCTTGGAGTTGCCGATGGACGACACGGTGATGTCGACCACCTGCCCGGGCTTGGCGAACGGCGGCAGGTCGGCATGCACCGACACCGCGGCGACGTTCTTCAGCTGCACGTTGCCCGAGCCTGGCGGCACCTTGATGCCGAACTGCGCGAGCATGTTGTTGAAGGTCTGCAGGGTGAACGGGGTCTGGGTAGTCTGGTCACCGGTGCCGTTGAGGCCGACCACCAGGCCGTAGCCGATCAACTGGTTGCTGCGCACGCCGGAGATGCTGGCAATGTCCTTGAGGCGTTCGGCGTGGGCGGCGAACGCGCAGGTGAACAGCAGGGTCGCGGCGAGCAGGTGCCTTGCGTTGAACATGGTCGTCGGTACTCAGAAGGGCCAAAGCGGGCTCATGAAGAAGCGATCCAGCCACCCGGGCTGGCTGGCGTCGGCGAACGAGCCGGTACCCGAATAGGTGATGCGGGCATCGGCGATGCGCGTGGACGACACGGTGTTGTCGGTGGCGATGTCATCGGCCCGCACCAGCCCTGCGATACGCACCAGTTCGTCACCGGTGTTGAGGGTCATCCACTTCTCGCCGCGTACCGAAATGATGCCGTTGGGCAGCACATCGGCCACGGTCACGGTGATCGAACCGGTCAGGGTATTGCCCTGGTTGGCCTTGCTGTCGCCCTTGGTGGAGCGGTCGCCGCTGTAGCCGCCGCTGAGCGAAAGATCGCCGCCACCGAACGGGTTGTTGGTGGTCGCCGAACTGCCGAACAGCGAGGTCAGACCGAGGTTGGCCTTGCTGTTCTTGGCGATCTGCGAGCCTGCGTTCTTGCTCGCCGAGGTGCGCTCGTTGAGGGTGATGGTGATGATGTCACCGACGCGGAAGGCCTTGCGGTCGCTGTACATGTTCTGCTCGAAACCGGCCTGGTAGATCGAGCCGTTGTTGGCCGCGGCCGGCAGCGGCGTGCGCGGTAGTACAGGGGCGTAGTACGGGTCGTTGGGCTTGGCGGCGGGCGCCACGCACCCGACCAGCGACACGGCCCCTGCCAGGGCGAACACGGACAACAGACGACTCATGGCGCGTACCTCACGGTGTAACGGGCGCGGGAAACGGGGTTCACAGTTGCTGGGTGACGAACGACAGCATCTTGTCGGCGGTGGAGATGACCTTGGAGTTCATCTCGTAGGCGCGCTGGGTGGTGATCATGTTCACCAGTTCTTCAACGGTGCTGACGTTGGAGTTTTCCAAGGTCATCTGCTGGGTGGTACCGAAGCCGTTGAGGCCCGGGGTGCCAACCTGTGGCGCGCCGCTGGCGGCGGTTTCGAAGAACAGGTTGTTGCCGATGGCCTGCAGGCCGGCCGGGTTGATGAAGTCGGCGGTCTGGATGTTGCCGATCACCTGTGCTGCCGGGTTGCCGGCGGTGGTGATCGAGACGGTGCCGTCCTGGCCAACGGTGAAGGTCTGCGCATCGTTGGGCACTACCACGGCAGGTTCGAGCGCGAAGCCGTTGGCGGTGACGATCTGCCCGTCGGAGTTGAGGTGGAAGGTGCCGTCACGGGTGTACGACACCGTGCCGTCCGGTTGCAGAACCTGGAAGAAGCCACGGCCGTTGATCGCCATATCCAGCGGGTTCTCGGTGGTTTGCAGGCTGCCGGCGGTGAAGCTCTTCTGGGTGCCGACCACGCGCACACCAGTACCGACCTGCAGGCCCGAGGGCAGCTCGCTGTCCTGGGTCGACTGGGCACCGGGCTGGCGCTTGACCTGGTAGAGCAGGTCCTGGAATTCAGCGCGGTCACGCTTGAAGCCGGTGGTGGAAACGTTGGCCAGGTTGTTGGAAACCACGGTCAGGTTGGTGTCCTGGGCGGACAGGCCGGTCTTAGCGACCCACAGAGCCGGAAGCATTTAGTGTTCTCCTGGTGCGCCTGTTTTACGGCACCCGTTCAAGTGTGATCAGCCGATTTGCAAAACACGCGCCATGGCTTCATCGCCTTCCTTGGCCGTGTTCATCATCTTGATGTGCAGCTCGAACTGGCGAGACAGCGACAGCATCGAGGTCATTTCTTCCACTGCGTTGACATTGCTCGCTTCCAGAAAGCCCGACACCACGCGCACGTTGACGTCGGCGTCAGCCGGCTGGCCGCTGCTGGTGTGGATCAGGCCATCGAGGCCCTTGACCAGGCCCTTGGTGTCGGGGTTGACCAGCTTGATGCGGTCGACCTGAGCCATCACCCGCGGGTCTTCACCCATGGCGCGGATGCTGATGGTGCCGTCATCACCGACCTCGACCTTCTGCTCGGGCGGCACAGCGATCGGTCCGCCATTGCCCAGCACCGGCATGCCGTTACCGGCACGCAGCACGCCGAGGGCGTCGATGTTCAGGCTGCCGGTGCGCACGTAGGCTTCGCTGCCATCCGGCGCCTGCACGGCCATGAACCCAGCACCTGAGACGGCCACGTCCAGCTCGCGCCCGGTCTCGATCATCGCCCCTGCGGAGAAGTCGGTGGCCGGGCGCTCGGTCATGGCGTAGGCGCGCGACGGAAAGCTGTCACCGAACACCGGCATCGACCGCGCCTGCTCCAGATCACGCTGGAAACCGGTGGTGGAAATGTTCGCCAGGTTGTTGGCATGGGCCTGCTGGGCCAATGCGTTCTGGCTGGCGCCGGTCATGGCCACGTAAAGCATCTTGTCCACGGAGGATCCTCTGGGTTCGAAGCGAAACGTTGTCGCTATGCGCGGCATCAAGCAAGTATCGAACCAACTCGGCAAAAGCCTTGTTTTACAGGGGTTCGCGCGTAACTGCGGCGGTCAAGGTGTCGGTTTGCTGGCAACTTCTTGCCAAGCGCCGGCAAGCCGGCTCAGCGTGGCCGGCAGCCGGCGTTGTCGAACGGCCCGGCATGCCACACCCAGCCGTCGCCCGGCTTGTGCTGGCTGCACAGGTAGCGTCCGGTGAGCTTGCTTTGCCACAGCTGAAAAGGCGCAGGCGCGGCCTGCACCCAGGCATGGCCGAGCAGCAGGCAGAGCGCGCTGATGAGGAAGGTTTTTTTCATGAAGGATTCGCGCCGGTACACAAGCCGGTGGCCGCCGTAGCGGCGCACCCGCCTGAAGCCGTGTCACGCCATCTGGATGATGGTCTGCAGGATGGTGTTCTCGGTCGAGATGGTCTTGGCGTTGGCCTGGTAGTTGCTCTGCGCCTTGATCAGGTTGACCAGCTCGCCGGTAAGGTCGACGTTGGAGTCCTCCAGCGCGCCGCCAGTGATCTTGCCCAGGGTGCCGGTGTCCGGCTCGCCCACCACCGGCACACCGGAGGCGTACGATTCTTTCCACGCGGTGCCGCCGACCGGGGTCAGGCCCTGCAGGTTGGCGAAGGTGGCCATCGCCACTTGGCCGATGACTTTGTCGCGACCGTTGGTGAAGCTGGCGAACAGGTTGCCGCTGGTGTCGACCGCAAGGCCGGACAACTCACCGGTGGCATAGCCGTCCTGGGCTTTGGCGGTGGTCGCCGAGGCGGCGTTGTACTGGGTGGTGGCGAGCATGTCCAGGCTCACCCCGGTCGGGTTGGCGGTGGCACCGTTGCTTGCCCAGTCGCCCAGGGCGTTCTTGTGACCCGGCACCCAGCCATCGACCTGGAAGGTCTTGTCGGCACTGATCGACAGGCCGCCGGCCACCGGGCCTGCGTTCATGGCGTCGACATCCAGCGAACCGTCGGACTTGAACGGCAGGTTGTTGACCAGCGGCGTGGTGTTGGTCGGGTCGGTCGGGTTGCGGCCGTTGACCGTGGTGTACATGGTCCACGAGTTGCTGGCCGTGTCACGTACGAAGTACTGGTTGAGCTGGTGCAGGTTGCCCTGGCTGTCGTACAGCTCGGTATTGAAGGTGTGGTTGTAGCTGTCGACGTTGGCCGGATCGAACGGGGTGACCTTGGGCGTCGTGGCGGTGGAATTGAGGTTGAGGGTTTCGCTGATCTTCGAGGTCGGCTTGGGCGCCAGGTTCGAGGTGTCGATCTGCAGGTCGGTCAGCGCGCCGCGCACCACCTGCCCTTCGGCATCGACCGGGTAGCCTTGCAGGTTGGCGCCGGAGGCGTTGACGATCTTGCCGTCCTTGTCGCTGTAGAAGGCACCGGCGCGGGTGTAGATACGCGAGCCGTTGTCATCCATGGCGAAGAAGCCGTTGCCGTCGATGGCAAGGTCAAGGCTCTTGCCGGTGCTGACGATGTTGCCGGAGCTGAACATCTGCGACACCGCGGCGGTGCGTACGCCGCTGCCGACATCGGTGCGACCGCTGGTGCCGCGCACCGAGGCCGAGTACTGGTCGGCGAATTCGGCACGCGACGACTTGAAGCCGGTAGTGGCCACGTTGGCGATGTTGTTACCGGTGACGTTGAGGGCCTTGTTGGCTGCATACAGCCCGCTCAGTCCGATATTGAAAGACATTTACTCACTCCTGCCGACGTCGGTCGGCCCTCAGATTCCGATCACTTGGACTTTCGACAGGGGCACACTGCCCAGCCCTGCCAGGTTCAACATCATTTCGCTGCCATTGACGCCGGTGGTGACGCTGTTGACCGTGGCCGGCAGATTGGTGGTCATCGCGGTCGCGGTGCCTTTGATATCGGCAGTGGCCTTGAAGGTATAGGCCCCGGCCGGTGCCACTTCGCCCTTGGCGTCGCGGCCATCCCAGGTGAAGTCGGCCAGCCCGCTGCTCTTGCTGCCCAGGTCGAGGGTGCGCACCAGGTCGCCCTGGCTGTTGTACACACCGACCTTGACCGACGTGCTCGAGGCGCTGAGGTTGACCGAGCCTTTCATGTCCTTGCTGGTGTCGACGCTGGCGGTATCGGTCTGCACCACCACGTTGCGCCCGACCAGCGATGAGGCCTGCAAGGCGGTCGACGACTGGAAGCCCTGGAGAATGCTGTTCACCGAGCTGTTCAGGGTCTGCATGCTTTCCAGGCTGCTGAACTGCGCCAGCTGGGCGACGAACTCGCCGTTCTGCTGCGGATCGAGCGGGTTCTGGTTTTTCATCTGGGTCACCAGCAACTGCAGGAACGCGTCCTTGCCCAACGCGCTGCCGGCGGTGCCGCTGCTGGCGTTGGTGGTGGAGCGCTGCTGTTGCAGTGAGGTCAGGTAGCTCGAGGCGCTGACGTTGTCTGTGCTGCTCATGGCGATATCCCGCTTACTGACCCAGGGTCAGGACTTTCTGCATCATGGTCTTGGCCGTGTTCATCAGCTCGGCGTTGGTCTGGAACGAGCGGCTGGCGGAAATCATGTCAGCCATTTCCTGCACCACGTTGACGTTGGGGTAATAGACGTAGCCGTCCTTGTTCGCCGCCGGGTGATTGGGCTCGTAGCGCGCCTGCAGATCGCTCTGGTCCTCGACGATGCCGGTGACCTGCACGCCGCGTCCGGCCTGGCCCTGATCCTCGAACAACGATTGCCCGGCGCCGTTTTGCGCCTGCTCGAAGGTGGTGGCGAACACCGGGTGGCGGGCGCGGTAGGTCTGGTCGATGCTCGAGGACACGGTTTCGGCGTTGGCGATGTTCGACGCCACGGTGTTGAGCCGGGTGTTCTGCGCGCTCATACCGCTACCGGCGATGTTGAAGACATTGGCAAGGGACATGGTCACTCTCCGCGCAGGGCCGATACCAGCCCTTTGAATTTGCTGTTGAGCAGGGTGAAGCTGGCCTGGAAGTCCAGCGCGTTCTGCGCGTAGTTGGACTGCTCCATCTGCGCATCGACGGTGTTCTGGTCAATCGACGGCTGGCTCGGAATGCGGTACTTGAGCGCTTCATCGGCCCCGCTCAGGCCCTCGGCCTCGATGTGCCGGCCGTTGGTGCGGGTCAGCGCCACGCGGCCGCTGTCCTGCTTCTGCGCCTCGGCTGCCAGCACTGCAGAGAAGTCCAGGTCGCGGGCCTTGTAGTTGGGCGTATCGGCGTTGGTGATGTTGTTGGCCAACACCTCAGCCCGCTGGGCGCGAAAATTCATCGCCTGCTGGTGGATGCCGAGCGCCTTGTCGAAGTTGATGCTCATGTCGGGGAACCTGCGCAGGTTGACCGGAAATAGGTTGAGCGAAACTTAGCAAGGGCTGTGCCAAACCGGCAAAAGCCTTGCCGGCCATGGGGTTGAATGAAAAAGCCTGGGGCCGGCTTGCCAGAAAAGCGGCAAATCGCTGCCGGTCGGGCGGCAGCGGGCGGCAAAAGTGCGGGGACGCAGAGAGCGGAGCAAAATTTTGACGGGGCGCCAGTTGCTGCTATTCACCCCGGAATGCGGCCGCTGCTGAATGAGCGGCCGTGGCGATCACTTGGCCTGGTAGATGATGCCCGGGCTGCACTGCACCATCTGGTAGTGGTCGGGCAGGCCATTGAGGGCCTCGGAGGCGCCGAGGAACAGATAGCCGCCGCGCTTGAGGGTGCCGTGGATGCGCAGGAGAATGTCTTTTTTCACCTGGGCAGAGAAATAGATCAGCACGTTGCGGCAGAACACCACATCGAACTTGCCCAGTGCGGCGTAGCTGTCGAGCAGGTTGAAGGCGCGAAACTCGACGCGGCTGCGAATCGCCGGCTTGACCGCATAGCGGCCAGCGCCCTTGCTGTCGAAGTAGCGCTGCAGGCGCTCGGGCGACAGGCCGCGGGCGATCGCCAGGCTGTCGTACTCGCCAGTGCGGCAATTGTTGAGCATCAGCCCGGACAGATCGGTGGCGACGATCTGCCCCCCCATCTTCAGTTGCCCCAGGTTGCTGCGCTCGAATTCATCGAGGGTCATCGACAGCGAGTACGGTTCCTGCCCCGACGAGCAGGCCGCCGACCAGATCCGCAGGCGCTGCCCAGGGTTGTTCTTGATGAACTCAGGGATGACCCGGTTCTTCATCACCTCGAAGGGGTAGTTGTCGCGAAACCACAGGGTTTCGTTGGTAGTCATTGCATCGACCACCTGCTCGCGCAGGCCGCCGCGCGGCTGGCTCTGGATGCGCTGCACCAGCTCGCCGAGCGACTTGATGCCCTGCTGTTCCATCAGTTTGTTGAGGCGGCTGGAAACCAGGTATTGCTTGTTGTCACCCAACAAGATGCCACAGGCTTTTTCCAGGAAGACCCTGAACTGTTCGAAATCTGAAGTCGCCGTAGACACTGTTGCCGCCCCTCTCAAATCACAGGTGCCGGGAGCAGCGCCCCCGGCCATTTCAATGTGTTGCCTTGATCCGGTCGACCACGCGCTGGGCGAGATCGTCCGGTTTGAACTTGGCGAGGAAATCATCCGCACCGACTTTCTTGACCATCGCCTGGTTGAAGACACCGGACAGCGAAGTATGCAGGACGATGTGCAGCTTTTGCATGCGTGGATCGCTGCGAATGGCTGCGGTCAGTGTGTAGCCGTCCATTTCCGGCATCTCGATGTCGGAGATCATCATCAGGAATTCTTCTTCCGGATGCTTGCCCTCATCGAGCATGGTGTGCAGGTAATCCAGCGCCTGACGCCCGTCGTTGAGCGCCACCACTTCGACGCCCACGGTTTGCAGACAACGGCTGACCTGCTTGCGTGCCACAGAAGAGTCATCGACGGTGAGCACCCGCAGCATGACCGCCTTGTCCTGCACCTCGGCATCGATCACTCCGGCCGACACCGACTCGGAGGTTGGCGCCACTTCGGCCAGCACTTTCTCGACGTCGATGATCTCGACCATCTTGTTGTCCACCCGGGTCACCGCCGTCAGGTAGTGGTCGCGACCGGTACCACGGGGTGGCGGGTGGATCTCTTCCCAGTTCATGTTGACGATGCGTTCCACCGAGTGCACCAGGAAGCCCTGGGTCTTGGTGTTGTACTCGGTGATGATCACGAAGCTGTTGCTGATCTCTTCCTGAAGCCCCGGCAGGCCGGTGGCCATGGACAGATCGAGAATCGGAATGGTCGCCCCGCGGATGTTCGCCACACCGCGCACCACCGGGTGCGACTTGGGCAGCACGGTCAGCGGCGGGCATTGCAGCACCTCGCGCACCTTGAACACGTTGATGCCATACAGCTGCGCGCCGTTCAGACGAAACAACAGCAGTTCAAGACGATTCTGCCCGACCAGCTGTGTGCGCTGATTGACCGAATCCATTACTCCCGCCATGCCAGACTCCTCTACCTTTCAGCCCTGATTACCAAGTCGGCACGGGCTTTGCTTTTTTGAGCGTCATGCACATGAAAACGACGATTTTCCGACGACTGACGCAACTGCTGAGCGCCCTACTGGCGTCTCTGTGCCTGCTGGCACCCGGCGCCAAGGCGCTGGCGCAGGCGTTTACCTCGCCTGAACAGCTTATCGGCGTGACGCAGGGTTTTCTTGAGTTCGCCGTCGAGGATTATCTGGCCAGCACGCAAACACCGGGGCGCTACGAAATCTCGGTCAACCCGCTCGACCCGCGCCTGCGCATGCCGCAATGCAGCCAGGCGCTTGACGCCTCGCTGGAAAGCCCGGCGCAGCCCCTGGGGCGGGTGACGGTGCGGGTGCGCTGCGCCGGCAGTGGGCCGTGGACGGTGTTCGTGCCGGCCACCGTGCGCCTGCATCGCGACGTGGTGGTGATGGTGCGCCCGCTCAAGCGCGAAAGCGTCATCGGCGCAGGCGACGTGGCGCTGCGCGAGCGCGATGTCGGTACGCTCAAGCAGGGTTTCATCACCGACCTGGAGCAGGCGGTGGGCATGAAGTTGCTGCGCCCGACCGTGCTCGACCAGGTGCTGACCCCACAACACCTGGAGCAGGCCGAGCTGATTCGCAAGGGCGACCACGTGGTGATCATCGCCCGCAGTGGCAGCCTCAGCGTGCGCATGCCCGGCGAGGCGTTGAGCAAAGGGGGGTTCGCCGAGCAGATCCGCGTGCGTAACCTCAATTCCAAGCGGGTGGTGAAGGCGCGGGTGACTGCGCCCGGACAAGTGGAAGTCGCCATGTAGGACAAGGGCTGGCAGGAACGTGGTGCTTTTCCTAAACTGTGCGGCAGCGCACAGTGCGTAGCCGTTGATCGAGGTCAACGCAGGAGTGCCTAAAGTTTTGCCTGGGATGGCCGAAAACAAGGCAAGCGTCCATATCCCCAGAGGTTTCCGACCATGGTCATCGACTTCAGTCGTTTGAATAACACACCCGCCCCAAGCGGCGGTGTGCGCGGCAATGCCGCTGCCGGCCCCGCTGAGAAAGCCGCTGGCGCCTCCGATGCCAAGCCCGCCAGCGCCACCAGCAGTGGCGAGGCCGTGCACCTGAGCCCCGAGGCCCAGCAGTTGCAGAAAATCACTGACACCCTGCGCGAGCAGCCAGTGGTCGACAGCGCCCGTGTGGCGCAACTGAAGCAGGCCATCGCCGATGGCAGCTATCAGGTCGATGCCGGGCGCGTCGCCAGCAAGATGCTCGATTTCGAAGCTCAGCGCTGAGTTCAGCGCGCTGGCCTTCCCGGACGCCAACGTAACGAGTGAGCCATGCACGACACCACCTTGCTGCACCTGATCGAACAGGACATCGCCCCGACCCAGGAGCTGCTCGAGCTGCTGCAAAGCGAGGCCGTGGCCCTGCATGGCCGCGACATGCCGCTGTTGGAGACGATCCTGGCGCGCAAGCAGTCGTTGATCGTGCTGCTCGAACAGCATGGCCGCAGCCGTGCGCAGTTGCTCGGCGAGCTAGGCCTGTCGGCCGACCGCGACGGCGTGCAGGCCCTGGCCGCACAGTCGGCGCAGGGTGAGGTGCTGATGCAGCGGCTCGACCTGCTCAGCCAGTTGCTCGACACCTGCCACCAGGTCAACGAGACCAACGGCCGGATCATCCAGGTGCAGCAGCACGTCACCTCCAACCAGCTGCGCATCCTCATGGGCGGCGACTCCCCTTCCCTGTACGACAGCCGCGGCGGCACCTCGCCGATGGCGCGACGCCGGGCGCTCAGCCAGGTGTAATCAGCCTCTATCAAGCCGCGCAGCATGCTGGCAAAATGCCGCAACCTGGATGTGTAGCTTTTTGCCTGGAGATTGTTTCCCCGTGTTCAATGACGCCGATGCTCCTCAGCCGCCGAAGGTGCTGACCACTCCCTTGGAGATCACCGCCAACCTTCGCCAACTGCTGGACAGCCACGACCCGCTGATTCTGACCTTCCCTGAACGCAGCCAGCGCTTCCAGAGCTATGTGGTGCAGGTGGACAAGGACAGCGACCTGCTGGCGCTCGACGAGTTGATGCCGCGCGATGGCGAACGCTTCATCGAAAATGGCGAGCCGTTCCGTATCGAAGGTTTCCACGATGGCGTGCGCGTGGCCTGGGAATGCAATCATCCATTGACCATCACCGAGATCGACGGCCACCGCTGCTACCGCGGTCCTTTGCCCAGCGAAGTCACCTACCACCAGCGGCGCAACGCCTTCCGTGCTGCGCTGAAATTGTCGCAACTGGTCGACATCGTGGTCGACGGCAGCCACCTCAAGGGTGATGGCCCACTGCGCGGCAAGCTGCTGGACATTTCTGCCACCGGCTGCAAATTGCGCTTCGACAGCGACGTGGAAAGCCGCCTGCAACTGGGCCAGGTGTACGAGCGCTTCAAGGCCGCAACCCCGCTTGGCCTTACTGACGTGATGGTCGAACTGCGTCACCTGCATTTCGAAGAGCGCATCAACACCACCTTTGCCGGGGTGCGTTTCCACAACCTCAACGGTGCTTCGCAGCGCCGGGTGGAAAGCTTCGTCTACCAGCTGCAGCGCGAAGCGCGTCGCTTCGACAAGGACGACTACTGAGTCAGCCATCCGGGGCCAAGGCCCCTTCTAGCTCCAAGCTCCAAGCTCCAAGCTGCTAACTCATAACTTGCAGCTTGCAGCTCATCGCTTTCAACTTAAAACGAGATTAATTGTCATTTGCGGTTGAGATTCATGTAGATTTCGCCCCGACGGATATCAACATGATCAAGGAGACCACCCGCAATGCGCCTGTCCATCCACCCTTCCATGACCCTCACCCTTGGCCTCTGGGCCTCGGTGTGCAGCCCGCTGTCCCTCGCGCAGGAAAGCAAGGAAGCGAAAGAGGAATCCGAGCAGCAGGTCCTGGAACTGGGCACCACCGATGTCTATGCCAACAGCCTGGGCAAGACCACCGAGAACAGCGGCTCGTACACCACCGGCAGCATGAGCGCCGCCACCCGCCTGAACCTGTCGATCAAGGAAACGCCGCAGTCGGTGTCGGTGCTGTCACGCCAGCAGCTCGATGACTTCCGCCTCAATACCTTGTCCGAAGCCATGGCCCACGTCACCGGGGTCACCGTGCAGCGCAACGACTCCGAGCGGCCCGCGTATTACTCGCGCGGTTATGCGATCAACAACTTCCAGATCGATGGCATGCTCAACACCTTCTCGGGTCTCAAGTCAGATTCCGACACCATCATCTACGACCGCATCGAAGTGGTTCGCGGCGCCACCGGCCTGACCACCGGAGCCGGTGACCCCTCCGGCACCATCGCCATGGTGCGCAAGCGCCCGACCCATCAGTTGGCAGTGAGCAGCGGCGTCAGTGCCGGCAGCTACGACAACTACTACAGCTACCTGGATGTCGGTGGCCCGCTGGGCTGGGACGGTCGCCTGCGCGGTCGCACGGTGCTGGCCTACCGCGACAACAAATCGTTCATGGACAACTACGCCAACCAGCGCGAGGTGGCCTATGGCGTGCTGGAAGCCGACCTCACCGACAGCACCGTGCTGGCGGTGGGCTACGACTACCAGAACAAGCACGTGCAGGGCAGCACCTGGGGCACCGTGCCGTTCTGGAATGCCGACGGCAGCAAAGCCAAGCTGCCGCGCTCGACCAGCATGACCACGCCGTGGTCGTCCTGGCCGCTGAAGGACCAGACCTTCTTCGCCACCCTCGACCAACGCCTGGGCAACGACTGGCTGATGAAGGTGGCCTACACCCACCGCCAGACCGACACCGACGGCAAGGTCTACTACGGCGGCAACGGTTTCCCCGAAGCCGACCGCAGCGGCATGAATGCGTGGTACCAGCACTTTAGCGGCGAAGAGAAAATGGACGCCCTGGATTTCAATCTCGCAGGCCCCTTCCAACTGCTGGGCCGCAGTCACGACTTCATGGTCGGCTATGGCGAATCGGAGCGGCGCAACAGCGAGCCGTACTACATCGGCCTGCCCGTGCCGGACGGCTACGATGAAATCCCCGACTGGAAGTACATGGGCTCGATTCCCAAGTTCTACGACCTCTCCACCGGTCTGGACCGTAGCCGCTCGTACACCCGGCAGAAGGCTGGCTACCTCGCCACCCGCCTCAACCCCACCGACCGCCTGCACCTGGTGCTGGGCAGCCGCTACGGCAGCTGGGAAACCCAGCGGCGCAGCTGGAACTACGATGCCAACTTGGTCGGCACCGAGCAGCCGAAAAGCCAGCAGACGCAGAACGACCAGTGGACGCCCTACGCCGGACTGCTCTACGACCTGACCGATGAATTCACCGCCTATGTCAGCTATGCCGACATCTTCAACCCGCAGAACGTGGTCGACGTCAACAAGCAGTACCTCGAGCCCATCGTCGGCAAGGTCTACGAGATCGGCCTCAAAGGCAGCCTGCTCGATGAGCGCCTCAACCTCAGCACTGCAGTGTTTCGCAGCAAGCAGGACAACGTCGCCGAAGTGGACGACTCGGTGCCGCCGAACGGCAACGAGGTCTACTACAAGAGCGGCGGAAAGGGGATCGTCGTGCAGGGCTTCGAAGCGGAGGTGGCCGGCGAGGTGATGACAGACTGGCAGATGAGCCTGGGCTACAGCTACACCCACGCCCAGACCGCAGACAAGAAACGCAAGAGCACCGAACAGCCGCTGAACCTGGTGCGCTTCTCCAGCACCTACAAGATCGATCCGGCGCTGACCGTCGGCGCCAGCGTCGACTGGGAAAGCGACAAGTTCCGCATGGCCAACCGCCCGGTCGGGCGCGACGGTGAAGACATCATCACCACCCGCGACAAGATCAGCCAGAAGGCCTTCGCCGTGGTCGGCCTGATGGCCCGCTATCAGATCGACGAACACCTGGCGGCGTCGTTCAACGTGAAGAACCTGTTCGATGAGCACTACTACAACAACGTCGGCTTCTACAACGGCGTCTACCACGGCGAACCACGCACCATGATGGTGAGCCTGGACTGGAAGCTGTGAGGCCCATGGCTTAGATCGGCGTGAGCGCCGTTCGCGGCCCATTCCGCTCCTACGCAGAACCCTGCAGGAGCGGCTTCAGCCGCGAACGGCCCGCCACGCAGCCGCCCCTGTCAGAACAACCATTCAACTGCGCGAAACCTGCTCATCGCCCGCCTGCTCGAGCTCCTCGGGCTGTTCCTCTTCTTCGGTATCCTCGGCCGCCACTGGCGCCTGCATGACATCCTGCACGGTCTGCTCGTCGACCCGTGGGTCAAGTGCAGCCGACAGCGGCGAGCTGGCTGCGGGCATGGCCACGTGGCTCAGTGGCGCGTCGTCGACCTGATGCAAACCCGTCACTGCCTGCGGGCGAATACGCCACACCAGCACCAGGGCGAAGAAGCTGAAGAAGGCATACAGCATCTGCTCGCCGAACAGCTTCATCAGCACACCGGCGGCCAGCGGCCCGATACTCGCGCCCACGCCGTAGGTCACCAGCAGCATGGCGGTCAGCGACACCCGCCGCTCGCTCTCGACATGGTCGTTGGAAAACGCCACCGCCAACGGGTACAGGCCGAACTGCAACAGCGAAATCAAGAAACCCATGCCGAACAACAGCTCCAGCGGCACTGACGGAAAGATCGCCAGTGGCAGCGCCATCACCGCAAGCCCACCGGCGACGCTGCGGATCAGCACCGCGCGGTCGTAGCGGTCGGACAGCCAGCCCAGCGGCCACTGCACCACCAGCCCGGCGAAGATGCAGCTACCCATGAACAGACCGATCTGCTCGGTCGAAAGGCCTTGGCTAGACGCATACAGCGGCGCCAGACCATAGAACGCACCGACGATCAGGCCCGCACCGAGCACGGTAGACAATGACTGCGGCACCCGCTTGATGAAAAAGCGCGGGTCCATCGGCGCGGGACGCAGCGGCGCCGGGTGAATACGCCGGGTCATCGCCACCGGCACCAGGCACAGGGCGAAGCACATCGCCACCAGCATCAGCAGTTCCAGGCCCAACTGCGGGTGCACGACCAGAATCAGCTGACCCAGTACCAGCCCCAGATACGAGGCGATCATGTAGCCGCTGAACACCGCGCCGCGCTGCTTGGCATCGGCCTGCTCGTTGAGCCAGCTCTCGATGACCATGTACTGGCACATCATCCCCAGGCCGACGATCATCCGCAGCCCGACCCAGGCCGGCAGCCAGTCGGTCATGCCATGGCCGAGCACCGCAGCGCCGACGATGCCGGCACAGGTGGCGTAGGCACGGATATGCCCAACCCGGCCGATCAGCCGGTGGCCGACCTTGCCGCCGACCGCCAGACCGAAGTAGTTGGCCGCCATCAGGGCACCCACCCACAGGCTGTCGACGTTGTCGGCAGCCAGGCGTAGCGCCAGGTAGGTGCTGAGCAGGCCCGAGCCGATCAGCATCATCAGCGCGGCGAAATACAACGAACGGAAGGACTTCCAGATATGGCGCATACGTCCCGGGCGGGCTCCCTTTTGGTCGATAACAGCAGGTGGACAACAGCTGGCAAGCATAAACCCGCCGGCGCCCGCGCCGCAGTCCATCAGACTAAGGTGGCGCATGGCGAGGATGTTGTGTCGCGCTCAGGCCATCGGCCGCCACGCGGTGCTGCCAACGGCCTTGGCAGCGCTTAGCCTTCGATGAATTGCCTGGCGAACAGTTCCTTCGCCACCCGGCCACCGCCAGTGCCTATTCGCGCAGGTTCAGGCCATTGGCCGGCAGCGGCAGCGCGGTTTTGTAGCGCACCTGCTTGAGGGCGAAGCTGGAGCGGATGTTGGCCACCCCCGGCAGGCGCGTCAGGTAGTCGAGAAAACGCTCCAGGGCCTGGATGCTCGGCAGCAGCACGCGCAGAAGGTAGTCCGGATCGCCGGTCATCAAGTAGCACTCCATGACCTCGGCGCGCTCGGCGATCTCTTCCTCGAAGCGGTGCAGTGACTGCTCCACCTGCTTCTCGAGGCTGACGTGGATGAACACATTCACATCCAGCCCCAGCACTTCGGGCGACAGCAGCGTCACCTGCTGGCGAATCACCCCCGCCTCTTCCATGGCGCGCACGCGGTTGAAACAGGGCGTGGGCGAGAGGTTGACCGAGCGCGCCAGCTCGGCGTTGGTGATGCGGGCGTTGGCCTGCAGGCTGTTGAGAATGCCGATATCGGTGCGATCGAGTTTGCGCATGAGACAAATTCACCGGGCTTTTGTGGTTATGCGGAATGTTTATCTGCGCCGGAGCGCAAAGGCAACCAACATCAGAGAAATATTCTCCCGCCAGGCTTCTACCCTATAGGCAACGCTGACCTGTCACTTTTTCAGGCAGGCCCGCGACCGCTGCAAGCTCACAACAACAATCATCCGAGCGAGCGTAATGAGCATGAACGAGTACGCCCCCCTGCGCCTGCACGTGCCCGAGCCGACCGGCCGGCCCGGCTGTCGCACCGATTTCTCCTACCTGCACCTGAGCGATGCCGGACAGGTGCGTAAACCTGCACTGGATGTCGAGGCCGCTGACACCGCCGACCTGTGCACCGGCCTGATTCGCGTGCTCGATGGCCAAGGCCAGGCCCTCGGCCCGTGGGCCGAGGACATCGACCCGCAGCTGCTGCGCCAGGGCATGCGCGCCATGCTCAAGACGCGTATCTTCGACAGCCGCATGGTCACCGCCCAGCGGCAGAAAAAGATGTCGTTCTACATGCAGAGCCTGGGCGAGGAAGCCATTGGCAGCGCCCAGGCGCTGGCGCTCAATCGCAGCGACATGTGCTTCCCCACCTACCGCCAGCAAAGCATCCTGATGGCTCGCGACGTGTCGCTGGTGGAGATGATCTGCCAGTTGCTGTCCAACGAGCGCGACCCGCTCAAGGGCCGTCAGTTACCGATCATGTACTCGGTACGCGAAGCCGGCTTCTTCACCATCAGCGGCAACCTGGCCACGCAGTTCGTGCAGGCCGTCGGCTGGGCCATGGCTTCGGCGATCAAGGGCGACACCAAGATCGCCTCGGCGTGGATCGGCGACGGCGCTACCGCCGAATCGGACTTCCACAACGCCCTGACCTTCGCCCACGTCTACCGCGCGCCGGTGATTCTCAACGTGGTCAACAACCAGTGGGCGATTTCCACCTTCCAGGCCATTGCCGGTGGCGAGGCGAGCACCTTCGCCGGGCGCGGTGTTGGCTGTGGCATCGCCTCGCTGCGGGTCGACGGCAATGATTTTCTGGCCGTGTACGCCGCCTCGCGCTGGGCCGCCGAACGCGCCCGGCGTGGCCTTGGGCCAAGCCTGATCGAGTGGGTCACCTACCGCGCCGGCCCCCACTCGACCTCGGACGATCCGTCGAAATACCGCCCTGCCGATGACTGGAGCCACTTCCCCCTGGGCGACCCGATCGCTCGGCTCAAGCAGCACCTGATCGCCATCGGCCACTGGTCGGACGACGAACACGCCGCCGTCAGCGCAGAACTGGAAGCCGAGGTGCTGGCCGCGCAGAAGCAGGCCGAGCAGTACGGCACCCTCGCCAATGGCCATATCCCCAGTGCCGCCTCGATGTTCGAGGACGTGTACAAGGACATGCCCGACCACCTGCGCCGCCAGCGCCAGCAACTAGGGGTGTGAGATGAACGACCAGACCACCAGCCTCGACCCACGCACCGCTGCCGCCACCAGCAGCATGACCATGATCCAGGCGCTGCGCTCGGCCATGGACATCATGCTCGGCCGCGACGACGTAGTGATCTATGGCCAGGACGTCGGCTACTTCGGCGGCGTGTTCCGCTGCACCGAAGGGCTGCAGAACAAGTACGGCAAGTCTCGGGTGTTCGATGCACCGATTTCCGAATGCGGCATCGTCGGCACCGCCGTGGGCATGGGCGCCTATGGCCTGCGCCCAGTGGTGGAAATCCAGTTCGCCGACTACGTCTACCCGGCCTACGACCAGATCGTTTCGGAGATGGCCCGCCTGCGCTACCGCTCGGCGGGCGAATTCATCTCGCCGCTGACCTTGCGCATGCCCTGCGGCGGCGGCATCTACGGCGGCCAGACCCACAGCCAGAGCCCTGAGGCGACCTTCACCCAGGTCTGCGGGCTGCGCACGGTGATGCCGTCCAACCCGTACGACGCCAAGGGCTTGCTGATCGCCTCGATCGAATGCGACGACCCGGTGATCTTCCTTGAGCCCAAACGCCTGTACAACGGCCCCTTCGACGGCCACCACGACCGTCCGGTGACGCCATGGGCCAAGCACCCGCAAAGCAGCGTGCCCGATGGCTACTACCGGGTGCCGCTGGACAAGGCGGCGATCACCCGCCCCGGCAACGAGGTCACCGTGCTGACCTATGGCACCACGGTCTACGTGGCCCAGGTGGCCGCCGAGGAAAGCGGCGTCGACGCCGAGGTGATCGACCTGCGCAGCCTGTGGCCGCTTGACCTGGACACCATCGTCGCCTCGGTGCAGAAAACTGGCCGCTGCGTGGTGGTGCACGAAGCCACCCGCACCTGCGGCTTCGGCGCCGAGCTGATCGCGCTGGTGCAGGAGCACTGTTTCCATCACCTCGAAGCGCCCATCGAGCGCGTCACCGGTTGGGACACCCCCTACCCCCATGCCCAGGAATGGGCCTACTTCCCAGGCCCGTCGCGGGTCGGCGCAGCATTGAAAAAGGTCATGGAGGTCTGAATGGGCACGCACGTCATCAAGATGCCGGACATCGGTGAAGGCATCGCCCAGGTCGAGCTGGTGGAATGGTTCGTCAAAGTCGGCGATGTGGTCGGTGAAGACCAGGTGGTCGCCGACGTCATGACCGACAAGGCGACGGTGGAAATCCCCTCCCCGGTCAGCGGCACGGTGCTGGCCCTAGGCGGGCAGCCCGGCGAGGTCATGGCCGTGGGCAGCGAGTTGATTCGCATCGAGGTCGAGGGCAGCGGCAACCATGTCGACAGTCCGACGCCGATCGCGCAGGCCACGGTCGCGGAGCCAGCCACCAGTACCCCGACAGCCGCCATGCAAGGCGCACCGGCGCCGCACACCACTGCTGCCACCACTGCGCCCGCGCCCGCTGCCGCCGCACGCCAGCCAGGCGAGAAACCGCTGGCGTCACCTGCGGTGCGCAAGCGCGCGCTGGAGGCCGGCGTCGAGCTGCGCTATGTACCCGGCAGCGGCCCGGCCGGGCGGATTCTGCACGAAGACCTCGATGCCTTCCTGCACGCGCCGAAAAGCGCCGACCTGCGCCCAGCCGGGCAGGCACGGCGCACCGACAGCGAACAGATCGCGGTGATCGGCCTGCGCCGCAAGATCGCCGAGCGCATGCAGGACGCCAAGCGCCGGGTCGCGCATTTCAGTTACGTCGAAGAAGTCGATGTCACCCAGCTCGAGGCCCTGCGCCAGCAACTCAACCAGCAGTACGGCCAGCAGCGCGGCAAGCTCACTTTGCTGCCGTTGCTGGTGCGCGCCCTGGTGGTGGCGCTGCGCGACTTTCCGCAGATCAACGCCACCTACGATGACCAGGCGCAAGTCATCACCCGCCACGGCGCGGTGCATGTCGGCATCGCCACCCAGGGCGACAACGGCCTGATGGTGCCGGTGCTGCGCCACGCCGAAGCGGCCGGGCTGTGGGACAACGCCCAGGAAATCATCCGGCTGGCCCAGGCGGCGCGCAGCAACAAGGCAAGCCGTGAAGAACTCTCGGGCTCGACCATCACGCTGACCAGCCTCGGGGCTCTGGGCGGCATCGCCAGCACCCCGGTGGTCAACACCCCGGAGGTGGCGATCGTCGGCGTCAACCGCATGGTCGAGCGCGCGGTGGTGGTCAACGGCCAGATCGTCGTGCGCACCATGATGAACCTGTCCAGCTCGTTCGATCACCGGGTGGTCGATGGCATGGACGCTGCCTCGTTCATTCAGGCGGTGCGCCGTCTGCTGGAACAACCTGCCTGTCTGTTCGTGGAGTGAGCATGGCTGAAATCCTCAAGACCACCCTGCTGATCATCGGCGGTGGCCCAGGCGGCTACGTCGCCGCCATCCGCGCCGGGCAACTGGGTATTCCCACGGTGCTCGTCGAAGGTCAGGCGCTGGGCGGCACCTGCCTGAACGTCGGCTGCATTCCGTCCAAGGCGCTGATTCACGTCGCCGAGCATTTCCACCAGGCCCAGCGCCAGGCCGAGCACGGCGAGCTGGGCATCGACCACAGCGCACCGACCCTCGACCTTGCGCGCAGCGTGGCCTGGAAAGATGGCATCGTCGAGCGCCTGACCGGGGGCGTCGCCGCGCTGCTCAAGAAGCACAAGGTGCAGGTAATTCACGGCTGGGCGCAGATCGTCGATGGCAAGACCGTCGCCGTCGGCGAGCAGCGCATCCACTGCGAGCACCTGCTTCTAGCCAGTGGTTCGAGCAACGTCGAGCTGCCCATGCTGCGGCTGGGTGACGCGGTGATTTCCTCCACCGAGGCGCTGACGCCGGCATCCCTGCCGCAACACCTGTTGGTGGTCGGCGCCGGCTATATCGGCCTGGAACTGGGCATCGCCTACCGCAAGCTGGGCGTGCAGGTCAGCGTGGTCGAGACCCGTGAGCGCATTCTGCCCAGCTACGATGCCGAGCTGACCGCACCGGTGGCCGACACTTTGAAGACCCTGGGCATCGGCCTGCACCTGGGGCACAGCGTCGAAGGCTATGAGGACGGCGCCCTGCGTCTGCGCAATGGCGCCGGCGAGCAGTTGCAACTGGCGGGCGACCGGGTGCTGGTGGCGGTCGGCCGCAGGCCGCGCACCCACGGCTTCAACCTCGAGTCGCTGCAATTGCGCATGAATGGCCCGGCCGTGGCGGTGGACGAGCGCTGCCAGACCAGCATGCGCAACGTTTGGGCCATCGGCGACGTTACCGGTGAGCCGATGCTCGCGCACCGGGCAATGGCCCAAGGTGAGTTGGTTGCCGAGGTGATCGCCGGCAAGCCGCGGCGCTTCCAGCCGGCAGCGATCGCCGCGGTGTGCTTCACAGATCCGGAACTGGTGGTGGCTGGGCTTACCCCGGAGCAGGCCACCGCGCAGGGGCTCGATTGCCTGGTGGCGCAGTTCCCATTCGCCGCCAACGGGCGGGCCATGACGCTGGAAAGCCGCAGCGGCTTCGTGCGCGTGGTGGCGCGGCGTGACAACCATCTGGTGGTCGGCTGGCAGGCGGTGGGCGTGGCGGTCTCGGAGCTGTCCACCGCGTTCGCCCAGTCACTGGAGATGGGCGCCTGCCTGGAAGACATCGCTGGCACCATCCACGCCCATCCAACGCTTGGCGAGGCGGTGCAGGAAGCCGCCCTGCGCGCCTTGGGGCATGCCTTGCACCTGTAACCGACGGCCTCCTCTGCCGTGCCTCTGGTAACAGGCAGGCACGGCAGAGGTTGGCGCTGACATGACGGCTTGATCCGCTGCACGTCGCCCGTGCACGCAGATCTCGCCAAATGTTATGTTATAGCGTAAACCACGGAGAACCCATCTTGAACCCTCGCGCTCCCCTACTCGCCGGGCTCACCCTCGGCCTGTTCGGCCAACCGCTGTGCGCGGCACAGCCCCTGACCCTGGAAGCCACCGCTGTCACCGACAGCTATGCCGAGGAGCGTGCCGATGGGCCGGTCCAGGGCTATCGCGCTACCCGCTCGGCCACCGCCACCCGCACCGACACCGACATCCGCGACACACCGCAGAGCATCGAGGTGGTGCCGGCACAAGTGCTCAAGGACCTCAACAGCACGCGCATCGACCGCGCCCTGGATTTTGCCGGGGGCGTGGCGCGGCAGAACAATTTCGGCGGTCTGACCTTCCTCAACTACAGCGTGCGCGGCTTCACCACCGGCGAGCTGTACAAGAACGGCTTCGCCATCAACCGCGGCAGCTACAGCGCCCCGGACGCCTCCAGCATCGAACGCATCGAAGTGCTCAAGGGCCCGGCAGCCAGCCTGTACGGGCGCGGCGACCCTGGTGGCCTGGTGAATATCGTCAGCAAGCGGCCGCAAGCAGACACCTTCAGCACCCTGAGCCTCAGCGCCGGCAGTTGGGACCGCTACCGCAGCAGCCTCGACGCCAACGCCCCGCTCGATGCCGAGGGAGCCCTGCTCGGGCGGGTCAACCTGGCCGTGGAAGACAACGGCAGCTTTCGCGACCACGTCGACAGCCAGCGGCAGATCGTCAGCCCCTCGCTGAGCTGGCAGCTGTCACCCGACACGCGCCTGCTGCTCGATACCGAGTTTTCCCGCACCGACGCTGTGTTCGACCGCGGCATTCCTGCGGTCAATGGCGAGCTGGGCGCGGTCAAGCGCTCGACCTTCATCGGCGAACCCAACGACGGCAAGGTGCGCAACGACAACCAGACCCTCGACCTGGCGCTGGAACACTACCTCAACGATGACTGGATGCTGCGCCTGGCCAATCACTACACCCAGGGCACGCTCAAGGGCGACAGCTCGGAGCCGCAGGCGCTGATCGGCAACCGCATCAGCCGTTTCTACCGCCAGCGTGATTTGGAATGGAACGACCTGATCACCCAGGCCGAGCTGCATGGCCACTTCGAGTTTGCCGGCTGGCAGCATCAGACCTTGGCCGGGCTGGAGTACGAAAACTACCGCAACAGCCAGAAGTACCCACAAAGCGCGGCGCTGCCCGACTACGGCCTGGACGTGTTCAACCCGGTCTATGGCCAGCCCAAGCCGGCGTTGACCCGCGCCAACGACTTCCACGAACACACCGAAAGCATCGCCCTCAACCTGCAAGATCAGATCGCCTTCACTGAGCGCCTGCGCGGCCTGCTCGGGGTACGCCTGGAGCGCATCGAACAGACCGCGCTGAACCGCAGCAGCGGCGTCAGCAACCACCAGGAAAAAGACGTCGCCACCCCGCGTGTAGGCCTGCTGTATCAACTGACCCCACAGGTTGGGGTGTTCGCCAATGCCTCGACCTCGTTCAAGCCCAACAGCCTTGGCAGCCAGGGCCAGGTGTACAAGCCCGAGAAAGGCTTGGGTTATGAAAGTGGAGTCAAGCTTGACCTGCTCGACAGCCGCCTGGGTGCGACCGTTGCGCTGTTCCATA
Organism: Pseudomonas cremoricolorata DSM 17059 = NBRC 16634; assembly: GCF_000425745.1. Lineage (GTDB taxonomy): Bacteria > Pseudomonadota > Gammaproteobacteria > Pseudomonadales > Pseudomonadaceae > Aquipseudomonas > Aquipseudomonas cremoricolorata. The sequence continues at coordinate 271,128 of NZ_AUEA01000006.1, forward strand.
TCGACAAGGAAAACGTCATCACCACCGACGCACTGGGCGAAACCGTCGCCGCCGGTGAAGCGCGCAGCCAGGGCCTGGACATGCAGTTCAGCGGTCAGCTCAGCGATGCCGTACGGGTCATCGGCGCCTACGCCTACATCGACGCCGAGGTGACCAAGGGCGATGCCGCTGTACCCAAAGGCAGCGACCTGCTGGGCATCGCCCGCCACAGTGGCAGCCTGCTGGGGGTGTATGAATTCCAGGACGGCAGCCTGCGCGGCTCCGACCTGGGCGCCGCGTTCAACTATGTCGGCGAGCGTTCCGGGCAGGCCGGCAGCCGCTTTACCCTGCCGCGCTACAGCACCGTCGACCTGCTGGCCCACTACAAGGCCAGCGAACAGCTGACCGTTGGCCTGAACCTGAACAACCTGTTCGACCGCACCTACTACGAACGCTCGTACAACAGCGCCTGGGTGGTGCCGGGCGAGCCGCGCAATGTCAACCTGAGCCTGACGCTGAACCTGTGAAACAGGCATGAAAAAACCCGCTGCCACCCCTTGAAGGATGGCAGCGGGTTGCTGGCGCTATGGCTCAGGAGCCTTCCGCGCAGACCTTGCCGGCGTCACCGCCCATGCGTTTCATGTCGATGGGCGGGGCGACGAACTCCGGGCCCTGGCCTGCCACACGCCAGCGCACCTCGGTGATGCCATAACGCTCGGCCATGGGCCGGCTGACCTTCTTGATCTTGTGCTGACCAAAACGCGGGATGATCCCCACGCCGGCATCGCAACTTGCCCAATGCCAGGCTTCGGCGTTGTCCATTCGCTCAAGACGAATGATGAACGTCCGCGGCTCGCCATGAAGGGCGTACTCGATCACATACAACTGCTGTCCTGCCATTGCGGCCTCCCTAATCGTTCCACTGGCTATCGGAGCGCTCTGCGACGGGAAAGATTCATTCTATCTGGCAGCACCACGACATCCGTGCACAACGCCTCGGCCACGACGTCTCGCGTCAGCCGATTGGCACCCCGCAATGGTTGCGCAATGGCCCTTGGCCCAGGCCTTCGACGCGCTACAGTGAAGGCTTCTGCTGCCTTCCGGACCTGCGACGATGAACCGCACCAATGACTACGCGCAACCTATCGGCCCCCAACTGCCCGACTGGGCGCCGCGCCCGCGGCCGGGTTCTGTGACCTTGCAGGGCCGCTATTGCCGCCTGCAGCCGCTGGACGCCGAGGCCCATGCCAGCGACCTGTACCAGGCCTATGCCGCCGCCAGCGACGGCCGCGACTGGACCTACCTGTTCGTCGGCCCGTTCGACAACCTCGAGCAGTACCGCGCCTACGCACACAGTGCCGCGCAGAGCAGCGATCCATTGCACTACGCGGTCATCGACCAGGCCAGCGGCAAGGCGGTGGGAACCCTGGCGCTGATGCGCATCGACCCGACCCATGGGGTGATCGAAGTCGGCAGCGTGACGTTCTCCCCCGCGCTCAAGCAGTCGCCACTGTCTACCGAGGCGCAGTACCTGTTGATGGCCTACGCCTTCGATGAACTGGGGTATCGGCGTTACGAGTGGAAATGCGACGACCTCAACGCGCCGTCGCGGCGGGCAGCCGAGCGGCTGGGCTTCATCTACGAAGGCACCTTCCGTCAGGCCGTGGTGTACAAGGGGCGTAGCCGCGATACCGCGTGGTATTCGATCATCGACAGCCAGTGGCCAGCCGTGCGCGCCGCGCTGCAGGCCTGGCTGGCCCCAGAGAACTTCGATGAGCAGGGCCGCCAGCGTCAGGCCCTGAGCAGCTTCAGGGCCCAATGAGCTGACCGTTAGCGGGCGCTTTTGACGGCCGCGTTTGCGTCGTCGAGGTCTTCCGGGCGCCGCGCATAACGCTGCGCCAAGGCAGCGCAGACCATCAGCTGGATCTGGTGGAACAGCATCAGCGGCAAGATCAGCAAGCCAATGCTGCTGCCGGCGAACAGCACCTGGGCCATCGGTACACCAGTGGCCAGGCTCTTCTTCGAGCCGCAGAACAGGATGGTGATGCGATCGGCCTGATTGAAACCGAGCCAACGGCCCAGCAGTGCAGTGATGCCCAGCGCCAGGGCCAGCAGTACGCAGCAGCCCAGCACCAGCCAGCCGAGCATCGCCGGCGGCACTTGCTGCCACAGGCCGCCGATCACCGCGGCGCTGAACGCCGAGTACACCACCAGCAGGATCGAACCCTGGTCGACCACCTTCAGCCAGTTGCGGTTGCGCCCGACCCACTCACCGATCCAGCGCCGGGCGATCTGCCCGGCAATGAACGGCACCAGCAGTTGCAGGCTGATCTTGCGGATCGCCTCGACGGTGGAGCCGCTGTCGCCGTGCACGTTGAGCAGCAAGGCCACCAGCAGCGGGGTGATGAAAATACCCAGCAGGCTCGATGCCGCGGCACTGCAGATTGCCGCCGGAATATTGCCGCGGGCAAGCGAGGTGAAGGCGATCGCCGACTGGACCGTGGCCGGCAGTGCGCACAGGTAGAGGAAGCCCAGGTACAGGTCCTTGCCCACCAGCGGCAGCAACACTGGCTTGAGCGCCAAGCCCAGCAGCGGGAACAGCACGAACGTGCAGATGAACACCAGCAGGTGCAGGCGCCAGTGCCCGGCGCCGGCGAGAATCGCCTCACGCGATAGCTTGGCGCCGTGCAGGAAGAACAGCAGCCCAATGGCGATGTTGGTGATCCACTCGAACAGCACCGCGACTTGATCGCGGGCCGGCAGCAGCGTGGCGGCCAGGACCACGGCGACCAGGGTCAGGGTGAAGTTGTCGGGCAGGAAACGCGAGCGAGCCATGAAAAAGATCCTGTTGTTATCGGAATGGCATGCGCGCCCGCCAAGGTCGGCAGCCTGGCAGCGGTTCGGCGCGCGAGAAGCACCATACACCGACTGCCCGTTTGCGGAAATGTTACTGGTTCTTTCCGGCCCGGGCCGACACCGGTGCCTTCACAGGGCGTTGCACGGGGCGGCCGTGCGTGCGCCCAGCCAAGGGCGCAACAGGCTGACCACACCACACAGGGCCAGCACCGCGCCTACCCACAGCGGCGCGCGCAAGCCGTAGCCGGCCTCGATGGCCGCGCCCCCGGCCCAGCTGCCCAGCGCCAGGCCCGCGGTAATCACCGAGGTATGCAAGGCATTGACCAGCGCACCAGGCTCAGCGGCCTTCATCACCCGCGCGACCATGGCCGGGTTGAGCGCAACGCCGGTCAGGCCGATGGCGATGAAGCAGGCCAGGTTCAACCACACCACGTGCCCGGCCATGGCGAAGCCGCCCATCGCCAGGGTCAGCAGCACCAGGCCCCAGCCCAGTGCACTGTAGGTATGGCTGTCGGCGATGCGCCCCACCAGCAGGTTGCCGAGCACGTTGGCCACGCCATACAGCGCCAGCAGCGGCGCCACCTGGCTCGGCAGCACGCCCACCGCGTCGAGCAGAATCGGGGTGATGTAGCTGAAGCCGGCGAAGGTGGCGCCGATGATCAGCCCGCTGGTGAGGTAAGCGCCCCACAGCGCCGGATTGCCGAGCGACAGCCACTGCTGCCTGAGCGGGGTCTGCCGGTCGCCGGCACTGGGCTTGAGGCAGGTTGCCACCAACAGCGCACAAAGCAGCGACAGCGCCACGATCAGCCAGGCGCTGGCACGCCAGCCGAAGTGGTGCTCGACGATGTTGGTCAGCGGCACCCCGATCACCGGCGAAAGCATCAACCCGGCCAGCACCACCGCCACCGCCCGGCCGCGCGCCGCTGGCGTCACCAGACTGGCGCAGAGTGTCATGCACAGGCCGATACAGGCAGCGCTGGACACACCCATCAGCACCCGCGCCAGCAGCAGCACCGTATAGCTCGGCGCCGCCGCGCCCAGGGCCGCGGACAGCACGTACACCACCAAGAGGCCAAGCAACGCGCGCTTGTTGCCAATGCCACGGGCCACCACCAGCACCGTCACCGGCGGTGCGCCAAGGGCCATGCCCAGAGCGTAGAAGGCGATCAGGTTACCGACCTGCGCCAGGCTCACCGAGAAGTCTTCGGCCAGGGCCGGCATCATGCCAGCGACCATGAATTCGGCGGTCACCAGGGAAAAGATGGTCAACCCCAGCAGGTACACCGCTGCGGGCAAGGGAGAACGATCGGACATGGGTATCTCAGGCAGGCAAACAGCGCGATACCCTAGGCAGGTTTGCCGAACAGGTCAAATGTGCGCGAGGGATGCGCGCAACGACGGATGCTGGATAATGCCCCATCGCCTACGCCGCAGACTTTGGAAAGACCCCGACCATGCAAGCCTCCGAACGCCTCAAGGGCCTCGACGTGTTCGTCTGCGTCGCCGACCGTGGCAGCTTCGCCGCCGCCGCCGAGCACCTCAACCTCAGCGCCTCGGCGGTGAGCAAGAGCATCGCCCGGCTGGAGGCACGCCTGGGCTTGCGGGTGTTCGAACGCACCACCCGGCGCCTGGCGCTGACCGAGGCCGGCGCTGCCTATTACCAGACCTGCGCCCGTCTGCTGGCCGATCTGCAGCACTCCGAACAGGCCCTGCACAGCGACCGCTGCGAACTGCGCGGGCCCATCCGCATCGACCTGCCGGCCGCCTATGGCCGGCTGCATGTGCTGCCGGTAATCCTCGACTGGGCCAGGCGCTACCCGCAGGTACAGCCGCAGATTTCCTTCAGTGACCGCTTCGTCGACCTGGCCGAAGACGGCATCGACATCGCCGTACGCATCGGTGGCTCGGACGTTTGGCCCGAGGCGCTGGGACGTCGCTTCATCGGCCGCCAGCACTTCATCCTCTGCGCCGCACCCGCCTACCTCGAGGCTCACGGACAGCCGCGAACCTCTGCACAGCTGATGCAGCATGCCTGCGTGATCTACGGCCAGGCCAATGGCCTGGGCAGCCCGTGGCTGATCAGCGGTGACTCACCCGGTGAGGTAGAACGGCGCAACATGCCCGCGCGCCTGATCGTCGGTGACGGCGAGGCGATGGTCGCCGCGCTGCTGGCAGGCTTTGGCATCGCGCAGGTGCCGACCTGGCTGGTCAGGCAGCACCTGGAATCGGGAGCGTTGGTCGAGGTGTTACCGCAATTGGCGCTCGAGGGTCTGGCGATGAACGTGCTGTGGCTGAAGAAGCGCGAGTCGCTGGCCCGGGTCGATGCCCTGTTGCAGGTGCTGACCGCGGCGCTACGAACCGATGGTCACCAATTGAACGCGCCGATTAGTGAATCTGATTCATCAGTGACATGAAAATCCACCCGAAATCCCCCGCAACAGACTGATTAGACTGCCCGGTTCCTCACTGCTGGAACCTGTCATGACCGCTCACCCTGCTGCATCTGCCGTGGCTGGCACACCTCGTTCACGCGCCGGCATCGTCATCCTCGCGCTGTCGGCATTCTTGATTGTCACCACTGAATTTCTCATCGTCGGCCTGCTGCCGGGGCTGGCCCGTGACCTGGGCATCTCCATTTCCGCGGCCGGGCAACTGGTGACCCTGTTCGCCTTTACCGTGATGCTCGCCGGGCCGCCGATGACCGCAGCCCTGGCGCATTTGAATCGGCGCACGCTGTTTACCGGCATTCTGCTGCTGTTCGCCGCAGCCAACGCCTTGGCAGCGATGGCGCCGAATATCTGGGTACTGGCGCTGGCGCGCTTCGTTCCGGCGCTGGCGCTGCCGGTGTTCTGGGGCACGGCCAGCGAAACCGCAGCCAGCATTGCCCCACCCGAGGCGCAAGGCAAAGCCGTCGCGCGGGTCTACCTGGGCATTTCCGCCGCCCTGCTGCTGGGCATTCCGCTGGGCACCCTGGCCGCCGAAGCGGTGGGCTGGCGCGGTGCGTTCTGGGCGTTGGCAGCGTTGTCGCTGTTGATGGCGATCGCCATGGCCGTGTGCATGCCGACTCCGCCCAAGGCGGCCAAGGTCAACCTGGCAAGCCAGCTCAAGCTGTTCCGCGAACCGTATTTCCTGATCAACCTGGTACTGTCGGTGGTGGTCTTCAGTGCCATGTTCACCGCCTACACCTATCTGGCCGACCTGCTGGTGCAGCGGGCTGGGGTGGCGTCACTGAATGTGGGCTGGTGGCTGATGGCGTTTGGCGCAGTCGGGCTGATCGGTAACTGGCTGGGCGGGGTGTGGGTCAATCGATCGGCCATCGGCGCCACGGCAGTGTTCGCCCTGCTGCTGGCAGTGGGCATGGGCCTGTTCGGCGCATTGGCGCAATGGCCGGTGCTGCAGTGTGTGGCGCTGGCAGTGTGGGCGGTGGCCAACACCGCGCTGTATCCGATCTGCCAGGTGCGGGTGATGAATGCAGTGAGCCATTCCAAGGCATTGGCCGGCACCGCCAATGTGTCGGCGGCCAACGCCGGGATCGCTCTGGGTGCGGTCATTGGCGGCGCCGTGATCCCCACCCTGGGACTGGCTGCGGTCAGCTATATGGCCACCGCCCTGGCGCTGCTGGCCTTGCTGCTCACGCCCTGGGTGGCGCGCCTGCGTTCGCCAGGCTGACTCAGGAAGCGATGACCTGACCGCGCTGCCCTGCCCTCGGCGCGGCGGCGTGCTGCCAGTCGAGCTGCGCCTGTGCGCGGGCCACGGCCTCGCGCACCGCGCCGGTCCAGTTGGCGTCCTGCGGGTCGATCACCGCCACGCGAAAACCATGCTCATGGCCTTCGCTGCGCACGCCTTCGGAATCGTCGACATGCAGGTCGATGTCGAACGCCGACGGCAGTTTCGACGGCGTATTGACCAGGCCGCGGCTGCTCAGCACTTGCTGGTGGCGGTCACTGTTGACCACGCCGTCGACGCGGATGCCGTACATCAGCAGCCAGCGGCGGATGTACGCCTGGCTGCGCCCGGACGAGGTGTAGATCCAGATGCTGCAGCCTTGCTCGCGCAGCTCGCGGAACAAGCTGCGGGTGCCGGCGCGCAGCGGCTCGCCCAGCCAGCGGTGCAGGCAGCCGGGCAGCACCTCATTCTCGGCGGCGCTGTGTTCGGGCAGACAGGCCAGGGTGTCGTCGATATCGAAAGAAACGCGCAACTGCGGGCGCTTGAACGCGCGTTGCACGGCGTGCTGGGCCAGGCGGCTACCGCTGCGCCAGTGGTCGAGCAAAAGATAGCGGGCCATCAGTGGCGCTCCTGGTGAATCGGGGTTGGCGCTGGGCCAAGACTGAACCGTTCTGCAGCCGGCGCTTGAGCTTCAAGGAAAGCGGCGTACTTTTTCTTGATCTTGGGCAACTCGTACAACGCCTTCACGCCATGCTTGGCCGAATTGCGAATGACCGAGGACGGGTTGAAATAGCCTTCGGCGTTTTCCAGGGTCAGCACGAACGGTGGCAGCCCGGCGCGCATCAGCAAGTAGCTGACGATCAGCGAACCGGTGCGGTTGTTGCCTTCGATGAACAGTTGCGGCTTGCTCAGGATACGCACGTAAACACCTGCGACACGCTTCCACAGCGAATCGCTGCGGTACGCGTTGTACCAGTTGAACAGGTCCTTGATCCCGCCTTCGACATTGTTGAAGAAGCGCTCTTCGGTCGCAGCCAGGTGCGGGGCGAACTCCAGCCGACGTGCAGGATCGTTGCCACACAGCACGGTGGCGTTGATCTCCAGCATCAGGTTGAGCTGCTGCAGATCGAACAGGTCGACGCCGCGGGCGACATAATCGTCGATCAGCGCGTAGCCTTCAACGACGTTGTGCAGCACTTCGTCGGTGAACGGATCACGGGGCTCGGTGAACTGCTGGCTGAGCTGGGCGAAGCGCGCCTGGACGTCGCGCAGGGCACGTTCGATGGCGGGCAGATCGAGGCGACGCGTAACGGGCATTGGCAATCCTGTGAAGCGTTGAACGGAAAGCGGCGGGTGCAGCCTGCGCCGCCCCGCCCGAGTGCCAGCCCAGTGGCTGGCGACCTGCATCAGCTGAACTTGCCGCTGATGTAATCGCTGGTCAGTTGTTCGCGTGGGCTCTGGAAAATCTGCGCCGTCGGGCCCATTTCCACCAGGTAACCGGTACGCGTGCCCTGGGTGATGTCCACCGAGAAGAACGCCGTGGTATCGGCCACACGAATCGCCTGCTGCATGTTGTGGGTCACCAGGGCGATGGTGTAATCCTTCTTCAGCTCGACCATCAGCTCCTCGACCCGCCGCGTGGCGATGGGGTCGAGCGCCGAGCAGGGTTCGTCGAGCAGCAGCACTTCCGGCTCGGTCGCGATGGCGCGGGCGATGCACAGGCGCTGCTGCTGACCACCGGAGAGCGACAGGCCGCTGACCTTGAGCTTGTCCTTGACCTCGTCCCACAGCGCCGCGCCTTGCAGTGCGTGCTTGACGCGGTCGCCCAGATCGCCCTTGTAGCGGTTCAGGCGCAGGCCGAAGGCGACGTTGTCGAAGATGCTCATGGAGAACGGGTTGGGCTGCTGGAACACCATGCCGATGTAGCGGCGCACCACCACCGGGTCGACGCCCTTGCCATACACGTCCTGGCCCAGGAAGTGCACGTGGCCTTCGAAGCGGAAGCCTTTGACCAGGTCGTTCATGCGGTTGAGGCTACGCAGCACGGTACTTTTGCCGCAGCCGGATGGGCCGATGAAACCGGTGATCTTGTTCTTCTCGATCGGCACGTGGCTATCGCGCACGGCAAGGAAGTTGCCGTAGAAGATCTTGTCCAGCTTGCAGTCCATGACCACTGGCGCTTCGCTGGCCAGGGGAGCGGCTCGTTGCGCAGTTGATACGTTCACGTTCAGGGACTCCCGTTCTCAATACTTGGGCTTGCCGAAGACTCGGCTCACGATGTTAACCACCAGCACGATCATCACCAGTACCAGCGAGGCCGCCCAGGCGAGCTCGAGCTGGTTGTCGAAAGGCATGCCAGAGAAGTTGTAGATCAGTACCGCCAGCGACGCGGTGGGGTTCATCACCGCCAGGCTGCCGTCGTGGTAGATCCAGTAGTTGCTGAACAGCGCGGTGAACAGCAGCGGCGCGGTTTCGCCTGCAGCCCGTGCCACGGCCAGCATGACCCCGGTGAGAATCGCCGGCAGGCCGGTCGGCAGGATGATCTTCCAGACCACCTGGGCGCGGGTGCAGCCCATGCCGTAGGCAGCGTCCTTCATGATCTTGGGCACCATCTTCATCGACTCTTCGGCGGTCAGCACCACGATCGGCAGCATCAGCACCGCCAGCGCCACACCGCCGGCCGGGGCGGAATAGGTGCCGGTGGTCATCACCACCAGGGCGTAGGCGAACACGCCGGCCAGAATCGATGGCAGACCGGTGAGCATCTTAGCGGCGAAGCGCGAGGCGTTGGCCAGCTTGCTCTCGGGCCCCAGCTCGGCGAGGAAGATCGCCGCGAGGATGCCGATCGGCACGGCAATCGCCGCAGCGATGCCGACCATGACAAAGGTACCGGCCATGGCGTTGCCGAAGCCGCCGCCCATTTCGAAGCCGGTGGGCGGCAGCTCGGTGAACACCTCAAGGCTCAGCCGCGCACCGCCACGGGTGATCAGCATGTACAGCACGGAAATCAGCGGCACGCTGGCGATCAACGCCGCGCACCAGACCAGCGACGTGAGCACCAGGCTGCGCAGGGCGCGGCCTTCGAAACGGCGCTGCAGGCTCGGCAGGGCTTTGCTGGGGGTGGTCAGGCTGGTCATCATTTATTCCCCCGTTGCGCGTAGAGCATCAGCATGGAGCCGAGCACGTTCACCAGCAGGGTGATGAACATCAGCACCAGCGCGGCGTACATCAAGACTTCGATTTCGCTCGGGCCGGCTTCCGGGAAGTTCAGCGCGAGCAGTGCCGCCAGGGTGTTGGCCGGGGCGAACAGCGACACCGACAGGGTGTTGGCGTTACCCACCAGCATGGCCAGGGCCATGGTTTCGCCAAGGGCGCGACCCAGGCCCAGCACCAGCGAGCCGAAGATGCCGGTTGCGGCCGAGGGCACCATGACCTTGAGAATCGCTTCCCAGTGGGTCGTACCCATGCCGTAGGCGGCCTGTTTGGTTTTCATCGGCACGCTGGTCAGCGCATCCTGCGACACCGCAGCGACGGTCGGCAGAATCATGATCGCCAGTACCAGTGCCGCCGGCAGCAGGCCGGGGCCGCTGAGCGAGGTGCCGAAGAAAGGAATCCAGCCCAGCTCGCTGTTGAGCCAGGTGGTCAGCGGGCGGATGGCCGGGATCACCACATAGATGCCCCACAGGCCATACACCACGCTGGGAATCGCCGCGAGCAGTTCGACGATGGTGCGAAACACCGCCGCAAGCTTGGCGGGCAGAAAATCCTGGGTGAGGAAGATAGCGATGCTGATACCGAAGACGCCGGCGATCAGCAGAGCGATGAAGGCGCTGTAGAGCGTGCCCCAGATCGCTGGAAGAATGCCGTATTTGCCTTGGTTGACGTCCCAGACGGTGCCGAACAGCACGTCGAAACCGTATTTTTCCATGCCGGGGAGCGCTTTGCGTCCCACTTCATAAACCAGTGCGAAGACCAGTGCGAGAATCAGCACGACGCCGATGCGCGCCAGCCCGCGGAAGATGCGGTCGACCAGAAAATCCTTGGCAGACGGCGGCCGACAGGCCGAGTCGGGGTTATCCGGTATGGAAAAAGGTGTATTCATGGGCGAATTCCGGAACGGGAAACGAACGCTCTCGGCCAGCCAGGGCCTGCCGAGAGCGACCTGCTTGGCTTACTGAATGTTGGCAGAAGCCTTGCGCACCTGGTCGACGACCGACTGCGGCAGCGGGATGTAGCCCATCGAGTCGGCGATCTTCTGGCCTTCGGTGAGGCTGTACTCGACCATCTCGCGCATGGCCTTGGCCTTGGCCGGGTTGCCGTTGTCCTTACGGAAGATCATCCAGGTGTAGGAGGTGATCGGGTAGGACTTGGCACCCTGTGGATCAGGCAGCCAGGCCACCAGGTTTTCCGGCATGTTCACGGCAGCCAGTGCTTCGGCACCGCTTTCGGCGCTTGGCACTACGTACTGACCGGCCTGGTTCTCCAGCTCGGCGAAATCGACCTTGGCCAGCTTGGCGAAGCCGTATTCGATGTAGCCGATGGCGCCTGGGGTCTGACGTACGGTGGCGGTGATGCCATCGTTCTTCGGCGACTTGATGAACTTGTCGGAGGCAGGCCAGTTGACCGTGTTGCCCTCGCCCAGCGCTTCCTTGAAGGCAGGGCTGATGGCCGACAGGTGTTTGGTGAAGACTGCGGTGGTACCGCTGGAGTCGGCGCGCACGACGACGGTGATCGGCGTGGCAGGCAGTTTCAGATCAGGGTTGGCGGCGGCGATCTTCGGATCGTTCCACTGGGTGATCTTGCCCAGGAAGATGTCCGAATACACTTCGCGGGACAGCTTCAGCCCCTTGGGGTTGCCTGGCAGGTTGTAGGCCAGAACGATTTCACCGGCAGTCATGGGCAGCAGTTGCACGCCCTCGCTGACCTTGGCGATTTCTTCAGGCTTCATGGCCGAGTCGCTGGCGGCGAAGTCGACGGTCTTGTTCAGGAAGTCCTGCACCCCTGCGCCACTACCTTTGGACTGGTAGTCGACGGTCACACCCTCGGTTTTCTTGCTGAAATCCTTGAACCAGGTGAGGTAGATCGGTGCAGGGAAACTGGCACCCGAGCCGGTCAGGCGGATGCTCTCAGCGGCGAACGCCGAGGTGGCGCTAAGGGAGACCGCAACGGCAAGTGCAGCAGACTTCATCAGGCGTATCATGGAAAAGCGCTCCGTGTGATGGCCGAAGCACTGTGCAGCAGCAGCGTTACAAAATTATGAACGTCCAGTGGCAGCGCAGAAAGTTCCCACAGCGGGGGAAAAAATCACGACTGTGCGGCGAGAGGATCGACTTGATTCAACGCGATGAAGTCATGCAGGCGGATGACTGAACAAGCCAATTCACCGAGTGATGCGCCCCAATCAAGGATGCCTTCTACATTGGGCATCGATCAGGCTGATGCGGCATGAGCTCAGGGGATCTGGCAGTTCGGCGATGGCCGGACCTCTGCGCATCGGGCGGGATTGGCAGACCGATGAACCCAAGGTATAAACCTCGGCGAGCGGCACTTCGCCATCATCCACAGATAGGACATCAGAATGAAAAAGCTAGCGGGCGTACTTGCCCTGATCGGCATCCTGCAAGGTTGCGCCTCGGTGCCAATGGGGGACTCGGTAGCAGATAGCGAGATGAAGCGCTTCGTCGCTCCGACAGATATGTCGAGGATCTACATCTATCGCAATGAGCTCTTCGGGGGTGGCATCAAGATGAATGTGATGGTCGACGGCCGGGTGATCGGTGCCACGTCGGCGCATACCTATCTGGTGGCAGATGTGCCGCCCGGTGCCCACACCATTGCCTCCGACGCCGAAAACCTGGTCATGCTCAAGATCGACACCCAGCCCGGCAAGAATGTCTATATCTGGCAAGAAGTGAAAATGGGCTTGGGCTATGCCCGCAGCAGGCTGCATCTGGTGTCTGAGGCCGAGGGCAAGAAAGGCGTTCTCGAAACCAAGCTGGCAGGCGCTTTGTAAGCGGTGCTACATCAAGGACTCAGGGCAGTGAATGCGCCCATCACGGCCCTGCGGAGTCAGTCATCCAAGCGACCAGGGACTTCAACCCCGCATGAAACATGGCGTCCCAGGCAGGACTTGAACCTGCAACCTTCCCCTTAGGAGGGGGATGCTCTATCCAATTGAGCTACTGAGACCAAAGCGTTGCGCCGAACGAGCGCCAGCGCGGACGGCGTGCATGTTAACCAGCACACGCCCGTTTGTCATGTGCGAATCAGGCGATTGGCCTGTAAGCCATTTCCTGGGGTAGCGTTCAATCCCGCTGCTCGATGATTCCTTCTTCCTGCAACAGCGCAAGCAGGCCCTCCACCGCCTGGCTCAATTCACCAGAGTTCTCCAGGCGACGCACGTCGGGGATGTCTTCGACACGCCACATCATGCTGCGCGCCAGTCGCTGCTCGATGGCTTCGGGCGTCTCACGACCGCGGGCCAGCAAGCGCTCACGCAAGGACTGCGGGCTCACCTCCAGGTAAATCACCAAGGCCTGCGGATAGCGCTCGCGGGCCTGCGCCAGATGCCCGCGGGAGCCATTGACCACTACCGACCTGCCCTGCTCCAGCCAGGCATCGAGCTGCCGAGTGATGCCGTACTGCAGGCCATTGGCCTGCCAATGCAGGGCGAACATGTTCTGCTGGCGCATTTCATCGAACTGCTGTTCAGTGACCGCCACCGCCTGTTCGCCAACCGCTTCGGCGGAGCGAGTGATCACCCGCTGGGCGATCTCGACCTCCTGCGTCTGCAACACCGGCCTGGCGGCCTCCAGCAGCGAGTCCTTGCCAGCACCCGAAGGACCGACCAGCAAAACCAGCCGCCCATATTCTCTTGCGCAACCACTTGCCAGATGCCGGATCGCCACTACGCTCACCTCAGGGTATTCCTACAGATTTCTTGATTTTAACGACGCATTATCGACTGTTACACGATCTTTACGACAACATGCTTACTCGCGTCGATACGATGAAAAGGCTTTCACTTTTCTAACCAGTGCGCATTTCTGATAATAGGTACTGGCAAAAAGCCTTTACCCGGCTCACTATTTGTCACAGATTTGACGCCAAGGAACCGGCGACCCTGAGACACTATAGGTACCCTTGTCCACGCAGCGGTTGAACATTTTGCAGTCGTCGCGGTCGTACCATCAACGCGCGGGCAATCTGAGAACCGCTCCCCCTGAACCAGAAGAACCGGTCAATTTATATGCGCCCAATGAAACAGGCTGTTTACTCAAGCCGCACCGCTGACAAATTCGTCGTCCGCCTGCCAGACGGAATGCGTGAGCGCATTGCCGAAGTAGCGCGCAACCACCACCGCAGCATGAACTCCGAGATCATCGCCCGCCTCGAGCAAAGCCTTATTCAGGAAGGCGCTCTGGGTGAAGAATTGAGCATGCGCCTGGACAGCCCTGAGCTGAGCCTGCACGAACGCGAACTGCTGCAACGCTTCCGTCAGCTGTCCCACCGCCAGCAGAACGCCTTGGTAGCGCTGATCGCCCACGACGTTGAAATGGCTGCCGACGCTTCCTGATCCAATCGTCAAGCAGCAAAAAGCCAGCTTTCGCTGGCTTTTTTGTGCCTGTCGGTTGGCGATGATCAGAGCAGGAAGATGGTCGCAAGCCCCAGGAAAATGAAGAACCCGCCGCTGTCGGTGACCGCGGTGATCATTACACTGGCGCCCATGGCCGGATCGCGCCCCAAACGCATCAGGGTCATGGGAATCAGCACGCCCATCAGCGCTGCCAGCAGCAGGTTGAGGGTCATCGCACCGGTCATCACCACACCCAGCGACCAACTGCCGTAGAGCCAATAGGCGACCGCGCCGATCACCCCACCCCAGACCAGGCCATTGATCAGCGCCACGGCCAGCTCCTTGCGCATCAGCCGTGCGGTGTTGCCCGGACTGACCTGATCCAGCGCCATGGCGCGCACGATCATGGTGATGGTCTGGTTGCCCGAGTTGCCACCAATGCCCGCTACGATCGGCATCAGCGCGGCCAGTGCGACCAGCTTTTCGATAGAGCCTTCAAACAGACCAATGACCCTCGAGGCGAGGAAGGCGGTGATCAGGTTGATCGCAAGCCACGCCCAACGGTTGCGCAGCGAGCGCCAGACCGAGGCGAAGATGTCTTCTTCTTCGCGCAGACCGGCCATGTTGAGCACTTCGCTCTCGCTCTCTTCGCGGATCAGGTCGACCATTTCATCGATGGTCAGACGGCCGATGAGGCGATCGCTCTTGTCAACGACGGGTGCCGAGACCAAGTCATAACGCTCGAAGGCCTGTGCCGCGTCATAGCCATCTTCCTCGGGACGGAAGCTGACCGGATCGGTCGCCATGACCTCCGCCACCTTCTTGTCCGGGTCGTTGACCAGCAGTCGCTTGATCGGCAACACGCCCTTGAGGATACCGTCGTAATCGACCACGAACAGCTTGTCGGTATGGTTGGGCAGCTCCTTGAGGCGGCGCAGGTAACGCAGCACCACTTCCAGGCTGACGTCTTCGCGGATGGTCACCATCTCGAAGTCCATCAGCGCACCGATCTGCTCCTCGTCGTAGCTCAGCGCCGAACGTACACGCTCGCGTTGCTGGGCATCGAGGGTTTCCATCAGCTCATGGACGACGTCACGGGGCAGCTCGGGCGCCAGGTCCGCCAGTTCGTCGGCGTCCATTTCCTTGGCGGCTGCGAGCAGCTCGTGATCGTCCATGTCGGCGATCAGGGTTTCCCGGACGGCGTCCGAGACTTCCAGCAGAATGTCGCCATCGCGGTCCGAGCGCACCAGCTGCCAGACCGTCAGGCGGTCTTCCAGGGGCAAGGCTTCGAGGATGTAGGCGACGTCGGCCGGGTGAAGGTCGTCGAGCTTGCGTTGCAGCTCGACCAGGTTCTGCCGGTGCACCAGGTTTTCCACGAGATCGTGGTGCGGGCTTTCCTGGCAGTGCGTGAGGTCTTCGACGATGCGCTGGCGTTGCAGCAGCTCGATGACCTGGGCAAGGCGGTCTTGCAGGCTTTCCTGCGCTTTCTTTACTTCGATTTCGGTCATAGGCGAACTCCACTCCCAGCAGCGGAGCACGCCGGGAGAATCAATCGGTCAGATCAGGCTTGATGAGGCTTATCGACAAGTAACTACTGGGTAAGTCCATGGTGGGATTCCACAAGCCCCGGCGGGGCTGACGGGCGCAATCATACACTGCCCAAGCGGCTGGTTCGCTTAATTTTTTCGAATAGAACAAGCGCTTGCAGACTAAAGCTGTGACAACACACACGACATTCCGTGCGGCACACGGGAGTCTGGAATGACCGTTGTAGGGCAGTTTAGCGAGGGGATTGGACAGAAACATGAATCGCGGGCAATAAAAAGCCCGCTTGATCAAGCGGGCTTCTTTGAAAGTGGCGGACCCAAGAGGATTCGAACCTCTGACCGCTCGGTTCGTAGCCGAGTACTCTATCCAGCTGAGCTATGGGTCCGTGATGGTAGTTTTTGACCAGATTACCACTGGCTGATGAAGTTGCCTTGATGTTCAAAGCCACTTCAAAAGTGGCGGACCCAAGAGGATTCGAACCTCTGACCGCTCGGTTCGTAGCCGAGTACTCTATCCAGCTGAGCTATGGGTCCGTGTCTTGCTGCGCATTATAGTTTGCTGAGCGTATTTTCCAAGCTATTTTTCGTTTAAATTCAACGACTTAACAACTTCAACGATTTCAGCAAGCCTTGCGAAATAATGGCGGTGAGGGGGGGATTCGAACCCCCGATACCCTTGTGAGGTATACTCCCTTAGCAGGGGAGCGCCTTCGGCCACTCGGCCACCTCACCGCAACACGGGGCGTATATTAACCAGACCCCTCCCCGTTTGCAAACCTTTTTTCTAAAAAAAACCGATAAAAATTAAAGGCTTGGTTCGTCGTCCTTCTCTTTCTTGATCCGCAGGTAGATTTCCTCACGGTGCACGGCCACTTCCTTGGGCGCGCTGACACCGATACGAACCTGGTTGCCTTTGACTCCCAGAACGGTAACGGTGATCTCACCGTCTCCAATGATCAGGCTCTCGGCGCACCGACGAGTCAGAATCAACATAGCTTTCTCCTCAAACAATCAATCAGGGATAACAGTCATTGTGCAGCAGGGCCGAAGCCCATTGAACGGTCGTGCCGGCAAGGACAGGAGCAGGCACGAGCGCCAGAAACGCGAAAGGGCGCGGCAAGCCGCGCCCTTTTCAGGGGCGTGTCACTCGCCCTGGCGGGCAGGCGCGTCCAGCTCGAAAGCCGTGTGCAACGCACGCACAGCGAGTTCCAGATACTTCTCTTCGATCACCACCGACACCTTGATCTCCGAGGTGGAGATCATCTGAATGTTGATGGTCTCCTTGGCCAGGGCCTCGAACATGCGGCTGGCAACGCCTGCGTGGGAGCGCATGCCAACGCCGACGATCGACACCTTGGCGATCTTCAGGTCACCGATCACTTCACGCGCACCGATTTCACGGGCGGTGTTTTCCAGCACGCTCAGCGCCTTCTCGTACTCGTTGCGGTGCACGGTGAAGGTGAAGTCAGTGGTGTTATCGTGGGCCACGTTCTGCACGATCATGTCGACTTCGATGTTCGAAGCACTGATCGGGCCGAGGATCTTGAACGCCACACCCGGGGTATCGGGTACACCGCGAATGGTCAGCTTGGCCTCATCGCGATTGAAAGCGATACCGGAGATGATCGGCTGTTCCATGGATTCCTCTTCGTCAATGGTGATGAGGGTGCCCGGACCCTCCTTGAAGCTGTGCAGCACGCGCAGCGGAACGTTGTACTTGCCGGCGAATTCCACCGAGCGAATCTGCAGCACCTTGGAACCGAGGCTGGCCATTTCCAGCATCTCTTCGAAGGTGATCTTCTCCAGGCGCTGAGCCTGGGGCACCACACGTGGATCGGTGGTGTAGACGCCATCGACATCGGTGTAGATCTGGCACTCGGCAGCGTTCAGGGCCGCTGCCAGGGCAACGCCGGTAGTGTCCGAACCGCCACGCCCGAGGGTGGTAATGTTGCCGTGTTCGTCGACGCCCTGGAAACCTGCGACCACCACCACGCGGCCGGCCGTGAGGTCGGCGCGGATCTTCTGGTCGTCGATTTGCAGGATACGCGCCTTGTTGTGCGCGCTGTCGGTGAGGATGCGTACCTGATTGCCGGTATAGGACACAGCCGGCACGCCGCGCTTGATCAGGGCCATCACCAGCAGCGCGATGGTCACCTGCTCGCCCGTGGACACGATCACGTCCAGCTCGCGTGGGTCGGGCTTGTCGCTGATCTGCCTGGCCAGGTCGATCAGGCGATTGGTTTCGCCGCTCATGGCCGACAGCACGACCACCAGGTCATCGCCCGCCTCGCGGAATTTCTTGACCTTGTCGGCAACCTGCTCGATCCGCTCGATGGATCCGACAGAGGTACCGCCAAATTTCTGTACGATCAACGCCATTTCAAAGGTGCCTCAGCCCCCCAGGGGCCCCAGTAAACAATCCATCATGGGGCATGCGCCACCGCGGTCGAAGGCGCTGCCGGCACGGGCAGACGGCTCGACACGCAGCAGCGCACGCCCCATCTCAAAGTCCCTGCTCGGCGAATGGCACGGCCAGGGCCAGGGCCTTGTCCAGAGCAGCGACGTCCACGCCGCCGCCCTGGGCCATGTCCGGACGACCACCGCCTTTGCCGCCCACTGCTGCGGCGGCTTGCTTCATCAGGTCGCCAGCCTTGAGTTGGCTGGAGAGGTCCTTGGTCACGCCGGCCACCAGCACGACCTTGCCCTCATGCTCGCTGCCCAGCAGGATCACTGCGTGGCCGAGCTTGTTCTTCAACTGATCGACCAACGCCAGGAGTGCCTTGCCGTCCTGCCCGTCGAGACGAGCGGCGAGCACCTTGGCGCCCTTGACCGCAACCGCCGCGTTGGAGAGATCATCCCCGGCGGCGCTGGCGGCCTTGGCCTGCAACTGTTCCAGTTGCTTTTCCAGCTGACGGTTGCGCTCGAGCACCGCCGACAGCTTGTCGATCAGGTTGTCACGGTTACCCTTGACCAGCTGCGCGGCTTCCTTGACCTGCTCTTCGGCAGCGTTCAGGTAGGCCAGCGCCGCTGCGCCGGTGACCGCTTCGATACGGCGCACGCCGGAGGCGACGCCGCCTTCGCTGATGATCTTGAACACACTGATGTCGCCGGTGCGCTTGGCGTGGATGCCACCGCACAGCTCGACCGAGAAGTCGCCGCCCATGCTCAGCACACGCACGGTATCACCGTACTTCTCACCGAACAGCGCCATGGCGCCCTTGCGCTTGGCAGTCTCGATGTCGGTTTCTTCGGTGAGCACTTCGGTGTTGCGACGGATCTCGCGGTTGACGATGTCTTCCAGCGCCTTGATCTGCTCAGGCTTGACCGCCTCGAAGTGGCTGAAGTCGAAGCGCAGGCGCTGGCTGTCGACCAGCGAGCCTTTCTGCTGCACATGCTCGCCGAGCACCTGACGCAGCGCTTCGTGCAGCAGGTGGGTGGCCGAGTGGTTGAGCGAGGTGGCCTGTTGCACCTGGGCCTCGACCCGCGCCTGAACCTCGGCGCCTTGTGCCAGCGCACCTCTGGCCATGATGCCGTGGTGCAGGAAGGCGCCGCCGGTCTTGGTGGTGTCACGCACCTCGAAGCGAGCACCGCCCACCTCCAGTACCCCAACGTCGCCGATCTGGCCGCCCGACTCACCGTAGAACGGCGTACGGTCGAGAATCACCACGCCCTCTTCGCCTTCGCCCAGCTGCTCGACGGCCTGGCCGTCCTTGTACAGGGCAACGACCTTGCCCTGGCCTTCGGTGGCGGCGTAGCCGAGGAACTCGGTGGCGGTGTCGACCTTGACCAGGCTGTTGTAGTCCATGCCGAACGCGCTGGCGGAGCGGGCGCGCTCACGCTGGGCGTCCATTTCACGCTCGAAGCCTGCCTCGTCGATGGTCAGCTCGCGCTCACGGGCGATGTCGGCGGTCAGGTCCATGGGGAAGCCGTAGGTGTCGTAAAGCTTGAACACCACATCGCCCGGAACCACGTTGCCAGCCAACTGCGCGAGGTCTTGCTCGAGAATCCGCAGGCCCTGCTCGAGGGTCTTGGCGAACTGCTCTTCCTCGGCCTTGAGCACGCGCTCGATGTGCGCCTGCTGGCTCTTGAGTTCGGGGAAGGCATCGCCCATCTCGGCCACCAGGGCCGCGACGATCTGGTAGAAGAAGCTGCCCTTGGCGCCGAGCTTGTTACCGTGACGGCAGGCGCGACGGATGATCCGGCGCAGCACATAGCCGCGGCCTTCGTTGGACGGC
The DNA here is from genome assembly GCF_000425745.1 of Pseudomonas cremoricolorata DSM 17059 = NBRC 16634. Taxonomy (GTDB): domain Bacteria; phylum Pseudomonadota; class Gammaproteobacteria; order Pseudomonadales; family Pseudomonadaceae; genus Aquipseudomonas; species Aquipseudomonas cremoricolorata. The sequence continues at coordinate 290,987 of NZ_AUEA01000006.1, forward strand.
AGCACGCCATCGGCGATGAGGAAGCCGCACGAGCGAATGTGGTCGGCCACCACCTTGAGCGAAGCCTGCGCATCGTTGCTGCAGCCAATGGCCTTGGCCGAGGCGGCGAGCAAGCTCTGGAACAGGTCGATCTCGTAGTTCGAATGCACGTGCTGCAACACCGCGCTGATCCGCTCCAGGCCCATACCGGTGTCCACCGACGGCGCTGGCAGCGGGTGCAGCACGCCGTCGGCGGTGCGGTTGAACTGCATGAAGACGTTGTTCCAGATTTCGATGTAGCGGTCGCCGTCTTCTTCCGGCGAGCCGGGCGGGCCGCCCCAGATGTCGGCGCCGTGGTCGTAGAAGATTTCCGTGCACGGGCCACACGGGCCGGTATCGCCCATGGTCCAGAAGTTGTCGGAAGCGTACGGCGCGCCCTTGTTGTCACCGATACGGACCATGCGCTCGGCAGGCACGCCGACTTCTTTGGTCCAGATGTCATAGGCTTCGTCGTCGGTGGCGTAGACCGTGACCCAGAGCTTGTCCTTGGGCAGGTTCAGCCATTTTTCCGAGGTCAGGAAGGTCCAGGCGAAGGTGATCGCGTCGCGCTTGAAATAGTCGCCGAAGCTGAAGTTGCCGAGCATTTCGAAGAAGGTATGGTGACGCGCGGTGTAGCCGACGTTTTCCAGGTCGTTGTGCTTGCCACCGGCGCGAACGCACTTCTGGCTGCTGACTGCACGGGTGTAAGCGCGTTTTTCCTGGCCGAGGAAGCAGTCCTTGAACTGGTTCATGCCGGCATTGGTGAATAGCAGGGTCGGGTCATTGCCCGGGATCAGCGAGCTTGACGCCACTCGGGTGTGACCCTGCTCTTCGAAGAAGCGAAGGAAGGCTTCACGGATTTCTGCGCTTTTCATAGGTTCTTCCACGGAAACGGCGGCCCCTTGGGGCAAACGCGTCGACGAAACGACGGCAAAGGGCCGCATTATATCGGTCCTGCAAGCTCGGTGCAGTGTGTTTTATGCGTTGGAAAGCGTCGAATGAACGGCTTTTCAGGCGGATGCGAAGCAAAACGGCATGCCGCGATGCTAAATGCAGCCTCTCGCCACTGGCAAGCCAATTACCGCCCAAGGCAGGGGAAAAGGAAACAGGCGGCGAATTAAAAGGTTTTCATGCGCCGGCGCGAAGTTGCCCCGGGTGGCCCCCGCTCAGCCCAGCTCGCTGTCGCTTGCCGGCACGATGAGGATGCCCGCGCGCAGGCCGTTGCGCACATGCGGGTTGGGGAAGATGATGCGCGCGCCCTGCTCTTGCACCACCCAGCGGCTGTGCGCCAGGTCTTCGGCGAGCAAATAGCCGGGGGCCAGTTCGGAGAAGTTTTCGATATCGTCAGGCAAGTGCAGCTGAAACTGATCGCTGTGCTTGATCACCTCGCGCGCCACGCTGAACAACTGCAGACCCTCGAGCGACTCATCGATGGCCGGCTCGCAGCCCTCGATCAGTTGCTCCAGGCGCAGACGCAGGCGATCGAGATCGACCACTCCGTTATGGCCGAACGGGCGTGCCTTGCCCAGCTCGAGCGTGAAAGCCTCGGCGCCCAGCCGCTCGTAGGTGAAGGCGCTGAAGGTGATCGACGACTTGCGCTGCAACAGCACCGCCTGCACCCCGGCGGCCTTGAGCCGAGCCAGTTCGCGGCGCGAATGGGCACGACCCTCCTGGTACGGGTACAGGGCGAACTGCTCGATCTTCGAGCCACGAATGGCGGTGTGCAGGTCGTAATGCAGGCGGCTGCGCTCGGGGACGCTGAAGAATACCCGGGCGAACTGCTCGAGCTCGGCGGCACGCATGGCTTCAACGCCGCTGGCAGACTCGTGGCGGCCGTTGAACAGGCGGTTGATGTCGTGCTCGACATAGCGCTCGCCGCGGCGAATCGCCGCCGGATTGCCGAACAGAAAGAGGATTCGCGCACGCGGCTTGAGCCGGCCGCTGGCAACGGCGCCGAGCAGTTCGTCGAGCAGCTCGATGGGCGCGGTCTCGTTGCCGTGGATACCCGCCGAAAGCAGCAGGTCGAGGCCGTTGTCGGTGGCCGCGGGCGGGCGCACTTCCAGGGCGCCCTCGCCGAGCCAGCGCAGGCGCACGCCCTCGACAGTCACTTGGGTCTTGTCGGCCGGCTCGCGGCCGGCCAGGGTCAGTTCAAGCAATTTGCCGAGGGAAAGCATAGGGCGCTTCCTTTAGTGGTGATGACCGCAATCAGGGCCGTGCACGTGATCGTCTTCGTCGATCTCGGCGGCTTCCATTTCCAGTTGCAGGCTGACCAGGTTGGTGGCCATCGGCCGCAGCAACAGGTTGGCGTACTCGCTGTCACCCTCGGCGACATCGACACCGATCAGCAACTGGCCGCGGCCATCCTGCTGAATCCAGACTTCCTTGCCTTGCCACAGCACGGCAAAACGGTTGCAGGAGGTTTCCAGCTGGGTGCCATCGTCATCTTCGAGGATCAGGCGCAGAGCATCGGACATTACAGGGTCTCTCTTCAAGGTTGGCGTTGGAACGGATAGACCGCGCCCAACTGGAGGATTCGGGTCAGCTCATCGAGGGCGCAGCGCGACTCGTCGAGCAGGTGTGGGTCAGCCAGGTCGGCGTCGGTGAGGCGGTCGCGGTAGTGCCGCTCGACCCAGTGCAGCAAGGTGGTGTAGAGGGCGTCATCGAGGATCACCGCAGGATTGACCGCCGCCAGCTCCGCCGCGTTGAGCGCCACGCGCAAGCGCAGGCATGCCGGACCGCCACCATTGCGCATGCTCTGCTTGAGGTCGAACACCTCGATCTGGCGAACCGGCCCGCCCTGGGCCAGCAGCTCGCCGAGGTAGCCCCAGACCCGTGGATTGTTGCGGCACTCTTCCGGTACCACCAGCAGCATCGAGCCGTCATCGCGGCTGAGCAACTGGCTGTTGAACAGGTACGAACCCACTGCATCCTGCACACTCACCGTCGCGCGCGGCACGTCGATGGTGTGCAGTTGTCCGCCGCGGGCGGCGAGCTTGGATTGCAACTCACCAAGCATCGCTTCGCTGTTGAGGAATGCGTCCTGGTGGTGAAACAGCACTTGGCCGTTGCCCACGGCGATCACATCGTTGTGAAACACGCCCTGATCGATCACCGCTGGGTTCTGCTGGGCGAACACCACGCCATCAGTGCTCAAGCCATGCAGCCGGGCCACCGCCTGCGACGCTTCCAGGGTCTGCCGTGCCGGGTAGACGCTGGGCGCCGGCAAGCGGCTGTCGAAGGCGCTGCGCCCATAGACGAACAACTCCACCCCGGCCTCGCCATGACTTTTGCAAAAGCGCGTGTGGTTGGCCGCGCCTTCATCGCCGAACTGCGCCACCGCCGGCAAGGCCGGGTGATGGGCGAAGTGCCGCGGGTCGTTGAACATGGCCTGCAGCACGCGACTGGTGGTCGGGTGTTCGAGGCTGCGGTGGTACTTGCAATTGAGGTTGGCGGCGGTGAAATGCACCCGGCCATCGGCGGTGTCGGCACTGGGGCTGACCGTGGCGGCGTTGGCGACCCACATGCTCGACGCCGAACAGCTGGCGATCAGCAGCGGCATGGCTTCACGGGCAGCGCGGCGAATCACCTCGGCATCGCTGCCGGTGAAACCCAGGCCACGCAAGGCGGCGATGTCGGGGCGCTCCTGAGGCGCGAGCACGCCCTGGACAAACCCCATGTCGGCCAGCGCTTTCATTTTCGCCAGGCCCTGACGCGCCGCTTCGCGCGGATTGGAGCCTTGCTGGCTGTTGCTCTGCGAGGCCACGTTGCCGTACGACAGCCCGCCATAGTTGTGGGTTGGCCCGACCAGGCCGTCAAAATTCACCTCGAAGGCGTTCATGGGCAAGCCTCCACCGCGCGGGTCATAGGCTCACCCCGGGGCTCAGGGTGGCTGGCAGGCTCAGTTGCGCGGTTTCCAGCGAGGCCACCGGGTAGGCGCAGTAGTCGGCCGCGTAATAGGCACTGGCGCGGTGGTTGCCACTGGCGCCGACACCGCCGAACGGTGCGCTGCTGGCCGCGCCGGTCAAGGGTTTGTTCCAGTTGACGATGCCGGCCCGGCTGCGCAGCCAGAACTGCTGGTAACGCTCAGCCGAATCCGACAGCAGACCGGCTGCCAGGCCATAGCGGGTGGCATTGGCCAGATCGATCGCCTGGTCGAAATCATCGTAACGGCTCACCTGCAACAGCGGGCCGAACCACTCTTCGTCGCGCGGCGCGGCGATGCCGCTGACATCGATGATGCCGGGTGTGAGCAGCGCCGCACCGGGCTGCGGCTGGGTCATTGCCAGCAACGCGACCCCGCCGCTGGCCAGCAGCTCGGCCTGAGCAGCCAGCAGCGTCTGCGCGGCGTCCAGGGAAATCACCGCCCCCATGAACGGCGCCGGCTGTTCATCGAAGGCGCCGACCTTGAGCGTGCGACACACCTGCACCAGGCGTTCGAGCAGCGCATCGCCCCAGGCCCCGCAGGGCACCAGCAGGCGGCGGGCACAGGTGCAGCGCTGCCCTGCCGAAGCGAACGCCGACTGCACGATGACATACACCGCGGCGTCCAGATCAGCCACCTCCTCCACCAGCAACGGGTTGTTGCCGCCCATTTCCAGGGCAAGAATTTTCTCGGCACGCCCGCCGAACTGCTGATGCAAGGCGGTGCCGGTGGCGCTGGAACCGGTAAAGAACAGCCCATCGATGCCCTCGCTGGCGGCCAGGGCAATGCCGGTGTCACGTCCGCCCTGCACCAGGTTGAGCACCCCCGCCGGCAGGCCGGCAGCAATCCAGCAGTCGAGGGTCAGTTGCGCGACCTTCGGGGTCAGTTCACTGGGCTTGAACACCACGCAATTACCCGCCAGCAGCGCCGGAACGATGTGCCCATTGGGCAAATGCCCAGGGAAGTTGTACGGCCCGAACACCGCCACCACCCCATGCGGCTTGTGCCGCAGCGCGGCCGTGGCATCGCCCAGCGGCGCCTGCTTCTCACCGGTGCGCTGGTGATAGCTCTGCACGGAAATCGCTACCTTGTTGACCATGCTGGTGACTTCGGTGGCGGCCTCCCACAGCGGCTTGCCGGTTTCCTCGCCAATGCACTGGGCCAGCAGCTCGGCATTGGCCTTGAGCTGTTCGGCGAAGGCTTCGAGCAGTTTGACCCGGGCATCCAGGCCCAGCTGTGCCCAGGCGGGGAACGCCTGGCGCGCCGCCTGCACCGCCGCCTCGACCTGACTTGCCGAGGCGCTCTGCCCCTGCCACAGCACGGCCTGGGTCACCGGGTTGCGCGATTGCAGCGGGCTGCCCTGGCCGACCTGCCAACTGCCGCCCAGATAATGGGTGGTCATGGCCGTGACTCCCTGGGCACCGACAGCGGCACCGCACGCACGTGGTCGCCAGCGCCCAGACGCAGGCGCTTGGCAGCCTGCGGGTCGACCACCAGGGTGCCTGCGGCAAAGCGCGCCGGGGCCGCGGTGATGCGGCAGTCTTCACGCTTGCGGTTGTGGATCAGGTAGGTGGTGGCGTCATCGCCGGGCGTGCCGACCGCCAGCACCAGGGTCTGGCTGTCGCGCACGCCGCGAATCTTCGCGGTTTCGCACTCGATGGCAGGGCCCGCGTCGAAGATGTCGACGTAACCCTGGTGGGTGAAACCCTCGCGCTCAAGCATCGCCAGGGCGGGCTCGGTATCGGCATGCACCCGGCCAATGACGTTGCGCGCCGCTTCCGACAGGAAGCAGGTGTACAGCGGAAAGCGCGGCATCAGCTCGGCGATGAAGGCGCGATTGCCGATGCCGGTGAGGTAATCGGCCTGGCTGAATTCCATCTTGAAAAAATGCCGCCCCAGGCTCTCCCAGAACGGCGAGCGCCCTGAGGCGTCACACATGCCGCGCATTTCAGCGATGACCTTCTTGCCGAACAGCGCACTGAATTCGGCGATGAACAACAGCCGCGCCTTGGCCAGCAAACCGCCGTTCAGGCCGCTGCGGTAATCGCCACGCAGAAACAGCGAGCACAGCTCGGAATTGCCGGTCAGGTCGTTGGCCAGAAACAGCGTGGGAATCTCGCGGAAGATCTTCAGCTCTTGCGAGGCGCTGACGGTCAGCCCGACCCGGTAGTTGTACCAGGGCTCACGCAGGCCGACGCCGCCGGCGATGGCGGAGATACCGATCACCAGACCTTCGTCGTTCTCCAGCACGAACAGGTAATCGGCGTCGCCACGCTCCAGCTCACCGCGAAAGCTCTTCTCGGCCAGCGCCACACGCTGGGCCAGACGCTCTTCGTTGGCGGGCAAGGTGGTCAGCCCGGTGGTGCCGGCGCTGCGGGCCAACTCGATCAGCGCGGGCAGGTCACTGCTGCGAACGGGACGAACGATCATGCTATCTCCTTGTGCGGTGGCCGGTGCCTGCCGCGAAACTCACTGTAGGCAGGCGCTCAGACGGCAACCAGGCGCACGCTGTCTTCATCGCCCACACCCAGCGCATCGGCGGCTTCGATATTCAGGACCAGCGGCTGGCCGGGGCTCCAGTCGAGCTCCAGGACCACGGCACGAAACTCCTGCAACTGGCCGTTGCACACCAGGTATGGACGCGTGCCGCCAGCGGCCCTGGCCTGCACGCTGACTGCAGCCACCTGGCTCTGGGCGATCGAACGAATGCCCGAGGTTCGCGCGTGCAGGGTCGGGCCACCATCGAAGATGTCGATGTAGTGCTCGGTTTCGAAGCCTTCGCGCATGAGGATGTCGAAGGTGATCTGCGCCCGCGGATGCACCTGGCCCATGGCTTCCTGGGCCTTGTCCGGCAGCAAGGGCACGTAGATCGGGTAGTGCGGCATCAGCTCGGCGAGAAAGGTACGGCTCTTGAGCCCGCACAGGCGCTCGGCCTCGGCGTAGTTGAGGTCGAAGAAGTTGCGCCCGATAGAATCCCAGAACGGTGAATCACCCTGCTCGTCGCTTTGCCCGACGATTTCGGTGACCACCGACTCGGCGAAACGCTCTGGATGCGCCGCCATGAACAGCAGGCGACCACGGGAGTTGAGCTCGGCCCAGGGCGTGCCGACCAGTTCCGGCAGCACGTAGAAGCTGGTCAGCAGGCTGTTGCCGGTCAGGTCGTGACACAGCGACAGCACGTGAATCTTGTTGTGGATCTTCAGCTCGCGCGAGGCGTGCACGAAGGTCTCGTTGCGAAAGCTGTAGAAGGGTTCGGAATACCCCGCCGAGGCGACGATCGCCGAGCAGCCGGCAAGCTTGCCGGTGGCGCTGTCTTCGAGGACGAAGAAGTAGCGTTCCTCACCGTTGAAGCTCACTTCGGCGGCGAACGAGGTTTCCGATACGGCGATCTTGTCGCCCAGACGACCCGCGTCGTCGGGCAACGAGGTGACACCGATGGGGCTGTCGGCAGCCAGACGCTGCACTTCATTCAGATCAGCCATCTGCGCGGGGCGCATTACCAACATGGTGTCACTCCTTTGGGAAAAAGCCGCAGCGCACCGGTCGCTGCGGGAAAACGGTGCAACCGCGACTCAGGCCTGAGTCAGGCGCGCCACGGCGCGGGCGAAGCGCTCGAGGCCTTCGTCGATATCAGCGTGTTCGATCACCAGGCTTGGCGCGAAGCGCACCACGTCGGGCCCGGCCTGGAGCACCATGACGCCTTCCTGCTCGGCGGCGTTGAGCACGTCCTTGGCCTTGCCCGCCCAGGCTGGGCTGAGCACGCAGCCGATCAACAGGCCGACGCCGCGCACCTGGCTGAACAGCTGGTGCTCTTGGCCGATCTGCTCAAGACGGCTCTTGAAGCGCTGGTGCCGTTCACGAATGCCGGCCAGGGTTTCGGGCGTGTTGACCACATCGAGCACCGCGCAGGCCACCGCGCAGCCCAGCGGGTTGCCGCCGTAGGTGGTGCCGTGGGTGCCGGGGGCGAAGTGGCTGGCCAGCGCCTCGGTGGTGAGCATGGCGCCGATCGGGAAGCCGCCGCCCAGGCTCTTGGCGCTGGTGAGGATGTCCGGGGTCACGCCAAAATGCTGGTAGGCGTACAGCGAACCCGTACGGCCGACGCCGGTCTGCACTTCGTCGAAGATCAGCAACGCGTTGTGCTCGTCGCACAGTTTGCGCGCGCCTTCCAGGTAGGCCTGGTCGGCCGGCACCACGCCGCTCTCGCCCTGAATCGGCTCGATCACCACGGCGCAGGTCTTGTCGGAGATCTGCGCCTTGAGCGCGTCCAGGTCGTTGTAGGCAACATGGCTGATGCCGGTGATTTTCGGCCCGAAGCCGTCGGAATACTTCGGCTGGCCGCCGACGCTGACGGTGAAAAGGGTGCGCCCGTGGAAGCTGTTCACGGTGGCGATGATTTCGTGCTTGTCGGCACCGAAACGGTCATGGGCCACGCGGCGGGCGAGCTTGAACGCCGCCTCGTTGGCTTCGGCGCCGGAGTTGCAGAAGAACGCGCGGTCGGCGAAGGTCGCGGCCACCAGCTTGTGCGCCAGGCGCAGTGCCGGCTCGTTGGTGAACACGTTGGACACGTGCCAGAGCGTGTTGGCCTGCTCGGTGAGCGCCTTGACCAGCGCCGGGTGGCAATGGCCGAGGGCATTGACCGCGATACCGCCAGCGAAGTCGATCAGTTCGCGCCCGGCCTGATCCCATACGCGCGAGCCCGCGCCGCGCACCGGAATGAACGCTGCCGGGGCATAGTTGGGAACCATTACTTGATCGAAGTCGGCACGTTGCACCGGGGCTTGCTCAACGGACATCGGAGTCTCCTGGAGAGGAACGCCGTCCATGGGGATGGTCAGCGTTGGGGAATTGTAAGGACTGCTCGGCGCTGACCCTTGCCGTCAGGCGACAACTTGTTACAGCGCCAAACCGGCTTTGTACCGGGCTTTCGACAATGCGACAAATGTTGTCGCAAAGGCGCAGTGTACCGACACAGCGAGGTGCGGTGAACGGGGCAGTTTGCAGATGCCTGCGGCAGTATTCATCGCGGCGCCGAGCGGGGGCTGCGACGCTGTGGCCCAAGCCGCCCTCAACCCTTCTCCACCGGCGCCGAGCTCAGCTCGAACGGGCTGCTGTTGCGCCGCTGGTTGCGGTCTTCACGGGGGGTGGCGCCGAAGAAATTACGGTAGGCGCTGGAGAAATGCGGCCCTGACGAGAACCCGCACGACAAACCGATCTGGATGATCGACTTGCTGGTCTGCATGAGCATCTGCCGCGCCTTGTTCAGCCGCAGTTCCAGGTAGTACTGGCTGGGCACGCGGCTCAGGTACTGCTTGAAGATGCGCTCGAGCTGGCGGCGCGACACGCACACATGCTGGGCGATTTCATCGGTGGTCAGCGGCTCTTCGATGTTGGCTTCCATCAGCAGCACGGCCTGGGTCAGCTTGGGGTGGCTGGAACCCAGGCGGTTCTGCAGCGGAATGCGCTGGCGTTCGCCGCCTTCACGAATGCGCTCGACCACCAGCTCTTCGGACACCGCACCTGCCAGCTCGGCGCCGTGGTCGCGGGCCAGCACCGCCAGCAGCAGGTCGGTGACGGCCATGCCGCCGCAGGCAGTGAGGCGGTCGCGGTCCCAGTCGAACAGATGGCTGGTGGCAAGCACCTTGGGGAAGCGCTCGATGAAGTCATCCTGCCAGCGCCAGTGCACCGCCGCGCGGTAGCCATCGAGCAGGCCAAGCGCTGCCAGCGGGTATACCCCGGCCGACAGCCCGCCAATCATGCAACCGGCGCGGGCGATCTGCTTGAGTGCGGCGGATAACGCAGCGCTGAGCGCCTGGGGCGGCTCATCGGCCAGCAGGAACAGCTTGTGACAGCCTTCCAGGCGCCCGTTCCACGCCTCGCCTGGCAAGCGCCAGGCGTGCTCGGCAGGCGCTTCGGCCTGGGCGAAGACCAGCTCGTAGATCACCTCCGGGTGCACCCGCTGCGCCACCTGCAAGACCTCTTCGGCCAGCGCCAGGGTCAGCGGCCGGGTGCTGGGCCAGATGAGAAAACCGATACGCTGGGTGGTCATAGAGTGCGGTCCGAAGCCTTGAGTCGTTCGAGTCGATAGCGCCAAGGGTAGCCTGCGCAGGATGCCCTATTCTGGTGCAAAGCGGCAGCCTTTACTTGAGGCTGCCGGAAAGGAACTGCTTGAGACGTTCGGATTGCGGGTTGGCCAGCACCTCGCGTGGGTTGCCGGTTTCTTCCACCACACCTTTGTGCAGGAACACCAACTGGTTCGAGACCTCGCGGGCAAAGCCCATTTCGTGGGTGACCACGACCATGGTCCGGCCTTCCTGGGCCAGGCCCTGCATGACCTTGAGCACATCGCCGACCAGCTCCGGGTCCAGTGCCGAGGTCGGCTCGTCGAACAGCATCACTTCAGGCTCCATCGCCAGCGCCCGGGCGATCGCCACGCGCTGCTGCTCACCACCAGACATGTGTCCCGGGTAGGCATCCTTGCGATGGCTGACGCCGACCTTGGCCAGGTAGTGCTCAGCCTTCTCCAGCGCTGCCTTCTTGCTCATGCCCAGCACCTGAACCGGCGCTTCGATGATGTTTTCCAGGGCCGTCATGTGCGCCCACAGGTTGAAGTGCTGGAACACCATCGACAGGCGCGAACGCATGCGCTGCAACTGCTTGGCGTCCGCCGCCCGCAGCGCGCCGTCCTTGCCGGCGACCAGCTTCAGTTCTTCGTCGTTGAGCAGGATCTTGCCGGCGTGGGGCTGTTCGAGCAGGTTGATGCAGCGCAGGAAGGTCGACTTGCCCGAGCCACTGGAGCCGATGATGCTGATCACATCGCCGGCTCTGGCCGCCAGCGAGACGCCCTTGAGCACCTCGTGGCTGCCGTAGCGCTTGTGCAGGTCTTGGACTTGAAGTTTGTACATGCGGTCGATTCTCACAGAGCGTTCAGTGCTTGCGCGGCGCCAGGTAGCCGAGCCAGCGGCGCTCGGCCAGCTTGAACAGGCGTACGAGGATGAAGGTCAGGCACAGGTAGAACACCCCCGCCGTGATGTAGGCCTCGAAAGGCAAATAGTACTGTGCGTTGACGGTGCGCGCCGCGCCGGTGATGTCGATCAGGGTGACGATCGACGCCAGGCTGGTGGTCTGCAGCATCATGATCACTTCGTTGCTGTACTGCGGCAGCGCCCGGCGCAATGCCGAGGGCAGCAGGATGCGCCGGTACATCCTGACCTTGGACATGCCCATGGCCTTGGCCGCTTCGATCTCGCCATGGGGCGTGGCCTTGAGGCTGCCGGCGATGATTTCCGCAGTGTAGGCGCTGGTATTGATGGCGAACGCCAGGCAGGCGCAGAAGGTGGCGCTCGACAGCCAGGGCCAGAAGATGCTCTCGCGCACCGCCTCGAACTGGGCCAGGCCGTAGTAGATCAGGAACAGTTGCACGAGCATCGGCGTGCCGCGGATGACATAGGTGTAGAGCCAGGCCGGCAGGTTCACCCAGGGGTTCTTCGACACGCGCATCAAGCCCAGCGGAACAGCGGCCAGCAGGCCGAAGAACAGCGAAATCAGCAACACCTTGAGGGTGGTCAGCAGCCCGTCCAGGTACAGCGGCATGGCGTCCCAGATGACGTTGTAGTCGAAGATCATAGTTCAGCCGCCTTGACGCCCACCGAGTAGCGCTTCTCGAGGTACTTGAGCGCCAGCAGCGAAACACTGGTCAGCACCAGGTACAACGCCGCCACCGCCAGGAAGAAAGTGAAGGGTTCGCGGGTGGCATCGGCCGCCTGCTTGGCCTTGAACATCATGTCCTGCAGGCCCACCACGGAAATCAGCGCAGTGGCCTTGGCCAGCACCAGCCAGTTGTTGGTGAAGCCTGGAATCGCCAGGCGGATCATCTGCGGCACCATGATGCGGAAGAACACCTGCCAGCTGTTCATGCCGTAGGCAGCGCCTGCTTCTGCCTGGCCTTTGGGAATGCCGAGGAACGCCCCGCGGAAGGTTTCCGACAGGTACGCACCAAAAATGAAGCCCAGGGTGCCGATACCGGCCGCCATCGGGTTGAGGTCGATGTAATCGTCGTATCCCACCAGCGGTGCGATGCGATTGATGATGTCCTGACCGCCATAGAAGATCAGCAGGATCAGCACCAGGTCAGGGATGCCGCGGATCACCGTGGAGTACAGATCCCCCAGCCAGGCGAGCCAGCGCACGGGCGACAGGCGCAGCGACACGCCGATCAGGCCCAGTACCGTGGCCAGCGCCATCGACGACAAGGCGAGCTGTAGCGTCAGCCACGCCCCGTCGAGGATGACTGCCCCGTAGCCTTTCAACATGTTTGCAATTCCTCACGGCTTGGAAATGAAAAATGGCGCAAACCACAGCTGTGCTGCCGTTTGCACCATTGCACAGGCGAAACCCGTCTTATTGCGAGTCTGGACCGTAGATATCGAAGTTGAAGTACTTGGCTTCGATCTTCTTGTACGTGCCGTTGGCACGGATCGCGTCGATGGCGGCGTTGATGCGCTCGCGGTTGGCATCGTCACCCTTGCGTACGGCGATACCGACACCGTCACCGAAGTACTTCACGTCGGTGAAGGCCGGGCCGACGAAGGCATAGCCCTTGCCGGCGTCGGTCTTGAGGAAGCCATCTTCGAGCAGCGTGGCATCGGCCACGGTGCCGTCGAGGCGGCCAGCGGCGACGTCGAGGTAGATTTCGTTCTGCGTGCCGTACGGCACCACGGTCGCGCCTTTGGGCGCCAGTACTTCCTTGGCGAAACGGTCGTGGATCGAACCACGCTGCACGCCGATCTTCTTGCCCTTGAGCTCGTCGAGGCTGTCACCGACGCTGGTGCCTTCCTTCATCACCAGGCGCGCTGGGGTCAGGTAGTAGCGCTTGGTGAAGTCGACCGACTTCTTGCGATCTTCGGTAATCGACATCGACGACAGAATGGCGTCGATCTTGCGCACCTTGAGTGCCGGAATCAGGCCGTCGAACTCTTGCTCGACCCAGGTGCACTTGGCTTTCATCTGCTCGCACAAGGCATTGCCGATATCGTAGTCGAAGCCCGCCAGGCTGCCGTCGGGCTGCTTGAAGGCGAACGGTGGGTAGGCCGCTTCGATACCGATCTTCAGCGGTTTCTCGTCGGCATGCGATACCAGGGACATCACGGACAGCGCCAGGGCGCCGAGCAGTGCAAGCTTCTTCATCAGGTAACTCCATCGGTACGGGGCAATACAGGACAGTGTAACGGCTGCCAGGTATGCCAATGGGTACAGCGTGAGCCACGGGCATCGACCAGGGTCGCTGAGCACAGCGACGTGGCATTTTAACGACAGCGCGGAAGTCGATATTTCTTCAAAGCGACAACTATGTATAGAAGCGCATGAATACGTAGCGGATGGCATTGACAGCCCTTGCAGGATATGCAAGAGCGAGAGGAAAACAACCCGTGAGTCAAGCAATAAGCGGGCCTATTATTGGCAAAGCCCGGTGCGACGGCAAGTGCAGCGATTCAGCAGCAGTGTGCAGGGCAATGATATTGCACCATCGTTCCGCATTTGTGTTTCCCGATGCCCCAATGCGGGGCGGGCGCCGGAATCAGTAACAGTCGTCGAAAATGAAAGGGGCCGCTAAGCGGCCCCAGTGGTCATCGGATCAGGCACTCGCCAGGTTCATGGCCTTGTGCGTGTCGATCAGATGCTGGACCACGCCTGGGTCGGCCAGGGTGGAGATATCGCCCAGTGCATCGTATTCGCCGGTGGCGATCTTGCGCAGGATCCGCCGCATGATCTTGCCCGAGCGGGTCTTGGGCAGGCCTGGCGCCCACTGAATGACATCCGGCGAGGCGATCGGGCCGATTTCCTTGCGCACCCAGGTCTTCAGCTCCTGGCGCAATTGCTCGCTTGGCTCTTCACCGGCATTCAGGGTCACGTACACGTAGATGCCCTGCCCTTTGAGGTCGTGGGGCACGCCCACCACCGCCGCTTCGGCGACCTTGCTGTGGGCGACCATGGCACTTTCGATTTCGGCGGTACCCATGCGGTGCCCCGAGACGTTGAGCACGTCATCGACGCGGCCGGTGATCCAGTAGTAGCCGTCTTCGTCGCGGCGCGCGCCGTCGCCGGTGAAGTACATGCCGCGGAAGGTCTTGAAATAGGTGTCGACGAAACGGTCGTGGTCACCGTACAGCGAGCGCGACTGCCCTGGCCAGGAATCGAGAATCACCAGGTTGCCTTCGGCGGCGCCGTCGATCAGGTTGCCCAGGTTGTCGACCAGAGCCGGCACAACGCCGAAGAACGGACGGGTTGCCGAGCCTGGTTTGAGCGCGGTGGCGCCGGGCAGCGGGCTGATGAGGATGCCGCCGGTTTCGGTCTGCCACCAGGTGTCGACGATCGGGCACTGCTGCTTGCCGACCACGTTGTGGTACCAGTTCCAGGCCTCGGGGTTGATCGGCTCGCCGACCGAACCGAGCAGGCGCAGGCTGGAGCCATCGGCACCGGCGACGGCCGCCTCACCTTCGGCCATCATGGCGCGAATGGCGGTCGGGGCGGTGTAGAGGATGTTGACCTTGTGCTTGTCGACGATCTTCGACACGCGGGTGATGTCCGGGTAGTTCGGCACGCCCTCGAACAGTACGGTGGTGGCGCCGTTGGCCAGCGGGCCATAGACGATGTAGCTGTGGCCGGTGACCCAGCCGACGTCGGCGGTGCACCAGTAGACTTCGCCAGGCCGGTAGTCGAATACGCGCTCGTGGGTCAGCGCTGCGTACAACAGGTAACCGCCGGTGGTGTGCTGCACGCCCTTGGGCTTACCGGTGGAGCCTGAGGTATAGAGAATGAACAGGGTTTCCTCGGCGCCCATTTCTTTCGGCGCGCAGTGCTTGGAGGCCACCGCCATGAGGTCTTCGTACCAGATGTCGCGGTGCTGGTGCCAGGCGATATCGCCGCCGGTGCGCTTGCAGACGATGATCTTCTGCACCGTCGAGGTTTCCGGGTTGGTCAGCGCCAGGTCGACATTGGCCTTCAGCGGGGTACGGCGACCGCCGCGCACGCCCTCGTCGGCGGTGATGACCACCTTCGAGCTGCAGTCGATGATGCGACCGGCCAGCGCTTCGGGCGAGAAGCCACCGAAGACCACTGAGTGGATCGCGCCGATTCGGGCGCAGGCCAGCATGGCCACCACCGCCTCGGGAATCATCGGCATGTAGATGGTCACCACGTCCCCGCGGTGCACGTCCTGCCCGCGCAGGGCGTTGGCGAATTTGCAGACGTCTTCGTGGAGTTCGCGGTAGGTGATGTTGCGGCTCTGGGTCGGGTCATCACCCTCCCATATGATCGCTACCTGATCGCCGCGCTCTTCGAGGTGGCGGTCCAGGCAGTTGTAGGACACGTTCAGAGTGCCGTCGGCAAACCACTTGATATCGACATGGTGGTCGTCGAACGAGGTCTGCTTGACCTTGCTGAAGGGCTTGATCCAATCCAGGCGCTGGGCCTGCTCGCGCCAGAAGCCATCCGGGTTGATCACCGACTGCTGGTACATGGCCTTGTAGGTGGCCTCGTCAGTCAGGGTGCTGGCGGCGACCTCGGGACGCACGGGATACAGTGGAGCGGCACTCATCTCTGATACCTCGGTTTAATAGTTGTTTTTGTATGGGACCGTTGTAACGGTAACAGACTCGCGGCGGCCATTCGACGTTGGTAGTAGCGGCGCGCGGCTTTGTTCGCAGGCCAGCACCGTGCTATTACCCAGTGCCACGCCCAATCAGCAGGCACCTGCGGCGGACCGCCCGATGATTCTTGTCGAAAGACGAAAAATCTTTATCAAAATGCGCTCTGTTTTAACTCGGCGACCACCGCTTAAACTTCTTCCTGCCTGCAACGGCACTGATTAACACCGACGACCACCCCCACCACGGCCGTATTAATCAGCAACTTCCGACACTTCCTACTTCGTTGGCTGCACGGCGTATTTCATGCGTCGGGCCGCCCCACGAGTTCAAACAGGTAATTCGAACATGAAAGTTCTACTGGCATTGGTTCTGGGCAGCGTCTGTGGCGCAGCACTGGCCGACGACGCCGCGTCCGCGACCGCTGAACCTGCGGTCGAAACCTACAGTTACTCGCAGCACCTGGATGTTGCCAAGGTCTTGAACATGAGCCCTGTGGCCAATGTCTGCGCCGTGGTACCGGCGCGCATGACATACGAAGACTCCCACGGCCAGCGCCATGTGGTCGAATACGAAGTCATGGGCAACGGCTGCTCGAACGGCTGAACAGCGCCTGCACAGGGCCGCACCCCGGCCCTGTGGCTTTGTCAGCGGCTGATCCCATAGTCGCGCAGCTTATTGGCGATCGTGGTGTGGGAAACCCCCAGACGCTTACCCAACGCACGACTGCTGGAATGTTCCAGCGCCAGGCGTTCAAGTACCGCCTTTTCAAAACGCCCGACAATATCGGCCAGACTTCCATCCAGGGAAAACTCACCCAATGGCTGACGCACCCCATAATCAGGCAAGCGAATATGTTCAGCATTGACCGCCCCTTCTTCGGCCAATGAAACTGCCTGAAACATTACATTCTCAAGTTGCCGCACATTACCCGGCCATTGATAAGCCGCCAACTTTTCGAAGGCGCCCGGCATTAACCGTGGCAAGGCACAACCAATCTGCCGACTGGCCTGATCGAGAAAATGCTCGACCAACCCAGGCAGGCCATCGAGGCATTCACGCAAGGGCGGAATGTGCAGTGAAAGCACGTTGAGCCGGTGATACAGGTCCTGGCGAAATTCGCCGCGGGCGCACAGCTCGGAAAGATCCAGCTGGGTGGCGCAGATCACCCGCACATCCAGATACACCTCATCGTCGCTGCCGACCCTGCGAAAACCGCCATCCTGCAAGAAGCGCAACAGCTTGACCTGCAAGCGCGGGCTCATTTCGTCGACACCGTCGAGGAACAAGGTACCGCCAGCGGTGAGCTCCAGCAGGCCCAGCTTGCCTTCGGCCCGCGCCCCTTCGAACGCCCCCGGGCCATAGCCGAACAGCTCGGTCTCCGCGCGTGATTCAGGCAGTCCGGCGCAATTGAGCGCCATCAACGGCGCCTGTCCGCGCGGGCTTGCCAGGTGACAAGCACGGGCCAGCAGCTCTTTGCCGGTGCCGGTTTCCCCCTCGATCAGCAGCGGCGCGTCGAGCGGCGCCATGCGCCGCGCTTCACGTACCACCGCGGCCATCGAGCGCGAGCTCTGGAAGATACTGTCGAAGCCGCGCAGCTCTTGCTTGCGCACGTTGTAGATACGCTCGCCGATGCGGTCGGCGCGGTGCAGGGTGAGCACGGCGCCGGCCAGGGCCTCGCTGTCGTCGTGCTCCATCTGCAACGGCGCGATGTCGGCCAGGAACACATCGCCGCGCACCTGCACACGTAGGCCGTTGACCCGCGACTTGTGCGAGCGCACCAGCGCCGGCAGGTCGAAATCCTCGACATAGCGCGACAGCGGCAACCCCGGGACCTCGTCGACCCGCACCCCAAGCAACTGCGCGGCACCGCGGTTGGCCGCGACGATGCTGCCAGCCATGTCGACCGACAACACCGGGAACTCCAGCGCCCCAAGCAGCGCGTTGAGCTCCATGTGCCGCCGCTCGCTGGGCATCAGGCCGACACGCTTGACGCCGAACACCCCGGCAATCGCTTCGAATTTTGCCCGCAGCGCCTGGAACTGCAGGTTGATCAGGTTCGGACAGTGCAGGTAGATGGCATTGCCATGGTCGCCGCCCACCTCGCCACGCCGCACGTTGATGCCGTAGTCCACCAGCAGGTCGAGGATGTCGCGCAGGATGCCGATGCGGTTCTGGCAGTGCACTTTGATTCGCATGTCGCCTCGCAGAGCGTCGAGAACCTGCCCTCGACGCAGAAATTCCGTAAAGAAAACCTGACAAACATCCCGGATATGGACGTGTCTCGAAACAGATAATCCGGCAACCTTTAGCGCTTGTAAAATTTACGTTACGAAACATCCGACACACGCTCACTTTTGCTCGCTGGTGGGGCGATGCGCAAGGGCACGCTCGGCGCTACAACTGAACCTATGTGCATCCCACAACAACAAAGCTTTCATCAGGAGAGCGACATGAAACAGACGCACTATGTGGCACGCGAACCCGATGCCAACGGGTTCATCGACTACCCAGCCGCGGAGCATGAGGTGTGGAACACCCTCATTACCCGCCAGCTCAAGGTGATCGAGGGCCGCGCCTGCGACGAGTTCATGCATGGTCTGGAGCGGCTCGACCTGCCCCACGAACGCATTCCGCAACTGAGTGAAATCAATCAGGTACTCGGCGCCACCACCGGCTGGCAGGTCGCCCGCGTACCGGCGCTGATCCCTTTTCAGACCTTCTTCGAGCTGCTGGCCAGCAAGCGCTTTCCGGTCGCCACCTTCATTCGCACCCCTGAAGAACTCGACTATCTGCAAGAGCCGGACATCTTCCACGAGATCTTCGGCCACTGCCCGCTGCTGACCAACCCCTGGTTCGCCGAATTCACCCACGCCTACGGCCAGCTGGGCCTGGCGGCCAGCAAGGAGCAACGGGTGTACTTGGCGCGGCTGTACTGGATGACCATCGAGTTCGGCCTGCTCGACACGGCGCACGGCACGCGCATCTATGGCGGCGGGATTCTCTCCTCGCCCAAGGAAACCCGTTATGCGCTGTCGGGCGAGCCCGAGCACCAGGCGTTCGATCCGATAGAAGCCATGCGTACGCCCTACCGCATCGATATCCTGCAGCCGGTGTACTTCACCCTGCCCAGCCTCAAGCGCCTGTTCGACCTGGCCCACGAAGACGTCATGGCGCTGGTCGCCCAGGCGACCGCGCTTGGCCTGCATGCCCCCAAATTCCCGCCCAAGGCTGCCTGAGGCGCCTTGTCTCATTATTTCTGCAAGGAATCGTTGCCATGACCACGTTGCACCAGAACCATTGCGAAGCCTGCAGCGCAGACGCGCCGAAAGTCAGCGAACAAGAGCTGGCCGAACTGATTGGTGAAATCCCCGACTGGAGCGTCGAAGTGCGCGATGGGCACATGGAGCTGGAGCGGGTGTTCCGCTTCAAGAACTTCAGGCACGCCCTGGCCTTCACCAATGCCGTGGGCGAGATCGCCGAAGCCGAGGGCCATCACCCGGGCCTGCTGACCGAATGGGGCAAGGTCACCGTGACCTGGTGGAGCCATTCGATCAAAGGCCTGCACCGCAACGATTTCATCATGTGCGCCCGCACCGACCAGGTCGCCGAGAATGCCGAAGGGCGAAAGACGTGAGCTGCAAGCCACGAGCGTGAAGCTCAAAGCTCAAAACGGTCACACAAACTCCGGTATGCTGCCCCGGCTACAGCTTGCCCAGGCCTGCCTGGTGCTGTCCGTTGACTCATCCTTGCGAGGACCTCGAGATGCATGAAATCCCGAACCATCCCTTCCCAAGCCTGAACCCCGAAGAGCCTGCCGTTAGCGCCCAGGCCGAACCCGCAACGACGTCCGAGCATGACGTCGAAGAACCCGCCAGCGCCGAACAGGACTGACGCCCCAGCGCATGACGGCGTGAAAAACAGCTGAATGCCGGGACCACCCGACAGCCGTTTTCCACGCCGCCCTGCCGAACAGCACCCCCCACGCAATCGATAATTTCCCGCCTCTCCACTCGTTCCTCCTACACAGATCGGCTTTCTGCTTATAGAGCAGCGGGCCTGCTACCATGTCGCGCGGAAAAATGGCGCAAAGCCATTATCGCCGTCACTCGCGCCTATCGCTGTGTTCCCGCCCGCCGCCAAGGAGTTCGCATGTCCTCGCTTCACCCTCGCCTGCCGCTGAGCCTGCTGGCCCTGAGCATGTCCCTGCCTGCCCAGGCCTGGGCTGTCGAAGACGTGACCCTGGCGCCGGTGGAGATTTCCGGCAGCGTCTCGAGCAACGGCTATCAGGCACGCGACGCACAAGTCACCGGCAAGTCGGCGACGCCGCTGCTCGACACACCAGCGGCCGTCAGCGTGTTCAACCGGCAACTGCTGGACGATCGCCAGGTGCGCCTGCTCAGCGAAGTGCTACAGAGCGACGCCTCGGTGGGCGAAAGCTACGCACCGATCGGCTACTACGAAAACTTCAACGTGCGCGGGTTCGCCCTCAATGCGGCCAGCAGCTACCGCATCAATGGCCAGACCATTGCCGGCGAGCAGAACGTCGCGCTGGAGAACAAGCAGCAGGTGGAACTGCTCAAGGGCTTGTCGGGCCTGTACAGCGGCGTTGCCGAACCGGGCGGGCTGATCAACTACGTGACCAAACGCGCCGAAGACGTGCGCAGCGTCACCGTCGCCAGCAACGAGCAGGGCGAACGTTACCTGGCCACCGACCTGGGCGGCTGGTTCGGCAGCGAGCGGCAGTTCGGCCTGCGCGCCAACCTGGCCCATGAAGACATCCGCTCCTACGTCGATCACGCCGACGGCCGCCGCGACTTCGCCTCGCTGGCCTTCGACTGGCAGATCAGCCCCGCAGCCACCCTGCAACTGGACGCCGAGTACCAGCACCGCGAACAGCAGTCGGTGCCGGGCTACCAACTGCTGGGCAACAGCGCCCTGCCCCACGGCGTGAACCCGCGCGACCGCCTCGGCTACCAGAGCTGGGCCAAGCCGGTGCAGAGCGATTCGCTGAACCTCGGCGGGCGCTTCGAATACCGCTTCGACGACATCTGGACCGGTGCAGTCAGCGCCTCGCGCAGCCAGGTGGTGATCGACGACTACAGCGCCTTCGCCTGGGGCTGTTATGGCGCGCCAAGCTGCGCCGATGCAGTCAATCCCAATTACTTCAGCCCCGAAGGCGACTACGACCTCTATGACTTTCGCAGCCCCGACGACACCCGCCGGGTGGTCGAGGCGCAGGCCACTCTCAATGGCCGCTTCGACGCCTTGGGCGTGAGCCACGACCTCACAATGGGCAGCACCGCGCAGCGCCGTACCCTCGATCAACGGCCGTACTACAGCGAGTACGTCGGCGCCGGCAACATCGGCGAAGATGCCCCGCCCGCCGACCCTGCCACACGCGCCAATGGCCGCCTCGAGCGACGCCTGGACAGCCGCCAGTACGGCCTGTTCTTCACCGATACCATCCGCTTCGATGAGCACTGGCAGACCGTGCTCGGCGCCCGCCAGGTGCGCCTGGACGAACAGACCTGGGGCGAAGGCCGCACGCCGGGGCGTCACACCCAGCGCTACCAACTGCTGCCCAACGCCGCGCTAATCTACAAACCGCAGGCCGACACCACCTTGTATCTGAGCTATGCCAAGGGTCTCTCAGCCGGTGGCACGGCGCCGATCTACGCCAGCAACCACAACGAAATCCTTGCCCCGAGCCTGTCGCACCAGCTGGAGCTGGGCGCCAAGCGTGAATGGCGCGGCATGAGTTTCGGCGCTGCGTTGTTCCAGATTCGCCAGGCCAATCAGTACGCCAGGCCCGAAGCGGACGGCAGCTACCTCTACCTCGAGCAAGGCCAGCGCAAGAACACCGGCCTTGAACTGAGCGCCAGCGGCCAGGCCACCGAGCGCCTGCAACTGCACGCCAGCGCCGCGGCGATTCGCGCGCGCATGGAAAACAGCGGTACGCCCGCCTACGAAGGTCATCAGGTGCTCAACGTGCCCAAGCTGCGCGCGGCCTTGCAAGCCGACTACAGCCTGCCGGTGCCGGGCCTGGCCTTGCTCGCCGGCGCGCGCTACAGCGCCAGCAAGTACGCCGACCGCAGCGGCAACGTCGAGGCCGGCGGCTATACGGTGTTCGATGTGGGCAGCCGCTACCAGACGCGGATTTCCGGCTACGACACGGTACTCAGGCTGACCGTCGACAACCTGTTCGATAAACGCTACTGGCGTGATGTCGGCGACTACCTGGGCGACGACTACCTGTTCCAGGGCGCGCCGCGCACGGCAAGGGTATCGGCGTCGGTCAGTTTCTGAGGCTGACGGCGCGGGGCATCGACGCCCCGCGCCATGGCCCGTCGCCCCGAGGCCCTGCCGGCCAGAATGCAAAAAGCCCCCGCTTCTTTCGAGGCGGGGGCTTCTTGACGAATGTGGCGGTGAAGAAGGGATTTGAACCCTTGATACGATTTCTCGTATACACACTTTCCAGGCGTGCTCCTTCGACCACTCGGACACTTCACCGTTTCTCTTCAAGCCATTCAGCCTGTCGAGGCGCGCTAATTTAGTGGAAGGCCTGCCCTTTGGCAAGCGCTTTTTTGAATATTTTCATGTGCTTAAGCAGGTGATACGCGGCCACGTGCGGGCCAGGGCATCGATGCCAATCACCCGGGCGCTTTTCCCAGGCAGGCTTTCCACACCTGCGTAGGCGGGCCCGAGGCAGGATGGCTGACCGGGCAGTCAGTCTTGTCGCTTTACCTGTCAGTCTGCGCTGGGTAACGTCGGCGCCACGCCCACACAAGGATAACGCCATGAGCGAGCTGATCACCTACCACGCCGAAGACGGCATCGCCACCCTCACCCTCAGCAATGGCAAGGTCAACGCCATCTCGCCAGAGCTGATCACCACTTTCCACACCCTGCTCGACCGCGCCGAGCAAGAGCGCGCCGTGGTGATCATCACCGGCCAACCCGGAATCCTTTCCGGCGGCTACGACCTCAAGGTCATGAGCGCCGGGCCAAAACAGGCGGTCGATCTGGTCAGCGCGGGTTCGGCGCTGACTCGCCGGTTGCTCGCCCACCCCTTCCCGGTGGTCATCGCCTGCCCGGGCAACGCCGTGGCCAAGGGTGCCTTTCTGCTGCTGGCTGCCGATTACCGCATTGGCATCGAGGGGCCGTACAAGATCTGCCTGAACGAGGTGCAGATCGGCATGACCATGCACTACGCCGGCATCGAACTGGCCCGCGACCGCCTGCGCCGCTCGGCCTTCCATCGCGCGGTGATCAACGCCGAGGTGTTCGACCCCCACGCTGCGGTCGATGCCGGCTTCCTCGACCAGGTGGTGCCCGCCGCACAACTGCACGAGACCGCGCTGAACGTGGCCCGTGAGCTGAAAAAACTGAACATGCTGGCCCACAAGAACACCAAACTGAAGGTGCGCCACGGGCTGCTCACGGCCTTGGACGAAGCCATCGTCCGTGACCAGGCGCACCTGGGTTCTGTATGAAAAGTTCTGAGACGCCGGGGAGACAAGGCGAAAACAGCCGAGGAAGCGGAGTTTACGGGTTGTAAATGAGCATTCCGAGGCTGTTTTCAACGCAGTATCACCAAGTATCAGGGCTTTTCATACAGAGCCTAGGCTGACAATCGGAGAAACCATGGGTCGAGTCGTTGCGGCGGCGGTCTACAGCGCTGGCAGGAAGGTCACCAACATCAGCCTCGAGGAGGGCCGTGAATGGGCGCAAAAGCCCGGGCACTTCGTCTGGATAGGCCTGGAGGAGCCCACCGCTCAAGTGCTGCACACTTTGCAGCAGCAATTCGGCCTGCATGAACTGGCCATCGAAGACGCGCTGGAAAAGCACAGCAAACCCAAGCTCGAGACCTTCGGTGACGCCTTGTTCATCGTCACCTATTCCCCGGTGCGCGACGAAGGCCGCCTGGCCTTCATCGAAACCCACATTTTTGCCGGCAAGGGTTACGTCATCACCTGCCGCAACGGCCATTCGCAGTCATACGCCCTGGTGCGTCAGCGCTGCGAGGCGCGCCCGTTGCTGCTCGAACATGGCGAAGACTTCGTGCTGTACGCGCTGCTGGATTTCGTCACCGAAAACTATCAACCGGTCAGCGAAGCGATTCACGAAGAAATCGAAGCGCTGGAGCACACCGTGCTGACCAAGTCTTTGCGCGAAGCCGACATCCAGCGCTTGCACTGCCTGCGCCGCGATACCTTGCGCATGCGCCGCTACGTGGCGCCGATGGTCGAGATTGGTGAGGAACTGCAGCGGCTGAACTTCCCCTTCATCGACAAGAACATGCGCCCCTACTTCCGTGACGTGCAGATCCACGTCAATCGGCAGATGGAAGACTTGAGCACCATTCGCGACATCGCCAGCCAGACCATCGAGGTGGGCATGTTGCTGGAGTCATCGCGCCAGAGCCTGACCCAGCGCAAGTTCGCCGCGTGGGCGGCGATCCTGGCGCTGCCCACGGCCATTGCCGGCATCTACGGGATGAACTTCAAGAACATGCCGGAACTGGACTGGCAATACGGCTACTTCGCCGTGCTGTCGCTGATCGGCCTGGGCTGCGTCGGCCTGTATGCAAGTTTCAAGCGCTCAGGCTGGCTCTAAAGCGCGCTAGCGGCTTCAGGCTTTGGCCGGCCCATGCGCGATGAAGCGCAACATCCACTCACCGACCAGATCGCCCTGATGCTCGGTCGCAAGGCTGGCCACAGCGCGTTGGTACACCTCATCGCCCAGATGCTGCTGACGGGCGTCGAGCAAGGCCCGTGAGTAGTCGTTGACGAACTCCGGGTGCCCCTGGAAACACAGCACCTGATCACCGATGTGGTACGCCGCGTTCGGGCAGAAATCACTCGAGGCGATGACCGTCGCGCCTTCCGGCAATTGCGTGACCTGATCCTGATGGCTGATCAGCAAGGTCAGCTCGGTGACCTTCGGGTCCATCCACGGCGCGTGGGCGGCCAGCCGATAGCGATGGGTACCCACGCCCCAGCCCTGCTCGGCCCGCTCGGCCTTGCCGCCGAGGGTCAGCGCCAGCAACTGGTGACCGAAACACACCCCCAGCAATTTTTCGCCGCGTGCGTAAAGTTTGAGCAGGTACGCCTTGAGCGTGACGATCCATTGATCGTCGGCGAACGAATCGGCTTTGCTGCCCGTCACAAGATAGGCGTCGAAGGTTTCATCATCGCCCGGGTAGTCACCGTTCATGACGTTGTAGATGAAAAACTCTGCGGCGATGCGCTGGCGTGAAAACAGTTGTTCGAACATCCGTCCGTAGCCTTGGTACTGCGCGGTCAGTTCTTCGCGCAGAACATCGGTTTCCAGGATGCAGATGCGTAGCGACATGGCGGTAGTCCTGAACGACATAGGTTAGGGATGGCGGTAGAGACTGACGCGAAAGACACGTACAAGCAAGTAGGCCGTACTGACGAATGGCTATGCTGCCGCGCAAAGTTGCTGTGGCACTTGCGCGCGTCTAGCCAGAGCCATTGCACAGGCGTCAATTAAAAACGATAACTCAACGCAATTAAAAGCCCGGCAAGTAGAACAAAGGGGTCTCTGACATGGATACGCTTCGCCCTACTGTTGGATATGCGACAACACGCTCTCAGCGCGACGCACGGGTAGTCCCGATTACTCTCGATCCGACGCCACGCACGCAAGCCCTCAGGTTTTCAGGAATAACAACAAGAAGGCAGTCAGCCATGTTCAGACATTCCAAGTTCCGCCAGGCCGGGCTCATTGTGTTTGCCACCACGCTGTTGCTCATCCTGCCGAACATGACCCGCCTGTTCGGTTGAATGCAGGCTGGCTCGACGCCTGCCGGGCGAGTAATCTGCCCAGCCCTTTCGCTCGGAGCCAGCCCATGCGCCGTTGCCTGCCGCTGCTGACGTGGCTGTTCAGCCTGCCCCTGTGTGCCGCGCAGTTGCAGCTGGACGCCGGCACGCTCTCCCGTCAGTGGAGCACTGCCGAACTGCTCGACCACCCCAGGGCTGCCGTCATCGAGGTGCCTGCAGACGTTTCTTACAAACGGGCGATGCACTACCGTGCAGTGCCTCTGGCAGCATTGCTCGAGGGCATCGCCAGCGACGACCACCTGCAAGCCGTGGCACTGGATGGCTTCGCTGCGGAAATGCCCGCTGCGCCGCTGTTGCAAGCGGGTCCCGCGCAGGCCTGGCTGGCGGTGGAAGACCCTGAACGGCCGTGGCCGCCGCTGGCCGCCGGCAAGCCTAGCGCCGGGCCGTTCTATCTGGTCTGGACCGACCCGCAGCGCAGCGGCATCCGCCCAGAACAATGGCCGTTCCAGATCGCCAGCCTGCGCCGCCTCCAACCTGTCGAACAACGCTTCCCGCAGATGCGCCCCGACCCTTCGCTGCCAGCCGATGCGCCCGAGCGGCTGGGCTTTGCCCTGTTCCAGCAGAACTGCATGGCCTGCCACCGCCTCAATGGCGGCGGCGATGCCCAGGTCGGCCCCGACCTCAACCTGCCGCATAACCCCACCGAATACTTCGCCACGCCCTGGCTGCGCCAGCTGATTCGCGATCCGCAGGCACTGCGCCAGTGGCCACAGGGCAAGATGCCAGGCTTTGGCGAAGGCGTATTGAATGAGGCTGAGCTGGATGCCTTGCTGGCCTACCTCAAGCACATGGCAGGCCGCAAGTCGTAGAGGGCAGACCCGCAGGCCGGGTCCGCGCTGAGGGTCAGGCGACGATACGCTCCTGCTTGACACCCCAACCGTTGACCTCACCGCCCAAGGGCGATACCACCCGTTCGAGCGCCTGCTCGAACGCGCCGATGCCGCGCTGGGTGGCGTACATGACTTTGCTCAGTTCCAGATGCCAGTCACCCTCCCGCGACTCGTGCACCTGGGCCAGGGTCGATTCACCGCGAAACGCCTGCGCAGCGCGCCAGGCATCTTCCTCGCTGGGAAACACGGCATAGAACTCGATGGGATGAAAACGCGTGAAATCGAACCCGCCTTCCTTCATCTGGCGGAGTACGGTGCTGCTGATGTCGTCGTTGTGGCTGGTCATGAAACGTCCTCCTGCATTGCGATGGATAGACTTTTCGTACAGTACACGTTGGCCGGCGTAACGCCTTGGAGCAGCTGGGGGAGATGGGAAAAACGAAAGGGTCAGCGCGCATATCGGCGCTGACCCCAGGGGCAAGCCTAGCGCGACCTGCGACGGCGCGCCAGGGCCAGGCTCAAGGACGCTCGACGATCTCGCTGATGGTCACGCCGCTGTTTTCCTTGAGCCAGCGCGCGGTGGGCGACACGGCGCGGTCCTGAAAATCATTGAGGTCCAGCTCATCCATGACCGGGAACAACACCGAACGAATCGCACGTGCAGCTTCTTCCTCACTCGGGCGCTGTTCGGCGCTGAGGTGCAACGTGGTCAGTTCGCCCTTCTGGTCGGCAAAGATGACGTCCCACTCTTTCATTAACGAGCCCTCTGATGGTCAAGGAACAGCGAGTACTGCCTGATGTAGCTGACCCTGCTCGCCAAGGTTTTGTTCAGTCCGGCTGCCGGGACGTGAGCCCCGGCAGCGGCGCTCACTGCGGCGTGCCGTGGACGACCCCTGCGGTGTTGTCCAGCAGGCTCTTGGTCGCCGTCTGGATGAACGCTTCGAGGGTGTTGAGCAACTGCGGCTGGTCAGGACTTTCGATGAGTTCGGCCTTGAACTCGCGGCCCAGCTGGTAACGGTACAGCCGCGGTGACATGTCCTTGGACTCGATCAACACGCGGTCACCGGTGACCAGGCCGACGATCTGCTCGCTGCCGGAGGGCTTGATCATGCCCACCCCAGGATCGCCTGCCGGCAGGCTGAGCAAGTCACGCCCCCAGCACTGGTGGCGGGTTGGCCCACCGAGACGGCCCATGATGGTCGGCACGATGTCGACCTGGGTGCCCACGGTATGGCTGACCGCGCCGAACTTGTCCTGAATGCCCGGAGCGATCAGCAACAGCGGAATGTTGAAGCGGCCGAGGTCGAGCTCGGTGACCTGCTGATGGTTGCCAAAACCGTGGTCGCCAACGATGACGAACAAGGTTTCGTTGTAGTACGGCTCCTTGCGCGCCTTCTCGAAGAACTGGCCCAACGCCCAGTCCGAATAGCGCATGGCGGTGAGGTGTTCATCGAGCCGGCCCTGACCGGTGACCGGTGCCACCGGCAGGTCTTTGGGCAAGGCGTAGGGGGTGTGGTTGGACAGGGTCTGCAACAGGGCATAGAAGGGTTTCTTGCCGTAGTTGTTGGCCAACTCCTGCGCGCCGCGGTCGAACATGTCCTGGTCGGAGACGCCCCAGGTCGGGTCGGAGAACACCGGATTGACGAAGTCGTTGCGGCCGATGAAGGTGGTCATGCCCTGGTTGCCGAAGAAGCCGGACTGGTTGTCCCAGGCGAAATCACCGTTGTAGACGTAGACATCGTCGTAGTCGCGGGCGCTGAGCAACGCCGGCAGCCCGGACAGCTTGTGGCCACCCTCAGGGGTCTGCATCAGGTATTCGAAACCTGGCAGGTTGGGGAAGCAGGCCATGGTGGCGAACATGCCCTGGTGGGTATGGGTGCCGTTGGAGAAGAAGCGGTCGAACAGCAGGCCCTGCTTGGCCAGTCTGTCGAAGTTCGGGGTGATGTCATTGGGGCCGCCGAGGGCGCCGACCGAATGGCCGGCGAAGCTTTCCATCAGAATCACTACGACGTTCTTGATCGGCAGGGTCTTGTCTGCGGGCGGGACAAAATCACGGCGGATCGCCGCCTGGTCGGCATCGACCAGCGTGTCGTGCTCGGTCAGCAGTTGCTTGCGCACGCTCTCGAGCGCCACCTGCGGATCGAGGGTAGCCTTCCAGATGTTGGCGCGGTCTTCACCGAAACGGCTCTTGGCGGCATCGATCAGGGTCAGGGTGCCGTTCAGGCCCAGCTGGTTGACGAAGTTGGAGTCGGTGGTGAACGCATCGCCCCAGCGCATCGGTGGGCCCTGGCGAAGGGTGCCACGGGCGGCCACCACGGCAACCAGCAGAATCACCATGAACACCGCCAGGCGGTTGTACCAGGGGGTGACACGGACTGCGCCGAGGGTAGCGTCGGGGCTATCGCTGCCACGGGTGATGCGGTCGATGCCTTTGAACACCAGGCTCAGCAACCAGGTGCCGAACAACCAGGCGAGCAGGTAGCGCACCACCGGGAAGCCGTACCAGAGCATGCTCAGTACGGTCTTTGGATCTTCCTTGACGTACTGGAACACGAGGCCGTTGAGGCGCTGGTGGAACTCGCGGTAGAAGTCCAGCTCCATCAGCCCGAGCAGCAGCACCACGCTCGAGGTCAGCGTCAGCCACAGGCGGAAGAAGCCGCGCCGGGCCATGGCCCAGGTGCTGAGGGTGGCCAGCAGCAGCGGCACGCTCAGGTACACCACCACCCGCAGGTCGAAGCGCAGCCCATTGAGGAACCCCTCGGCCACCGTGGCGGTAGGAGTGTCGCCGACCATGTCGCTGTTGTAGAGCAACAACGCCAGGCGCACCAGGCTGAGCATGAGCATGATCGCCAGGGCGCTGAGCAGGGTGTAGGCCAGATGGCGGGAAACGGTGGGCGTGAAGGGAGCGCGCACGCCCCGTTGCTTCAAGGCATTCGGATGAGCCATGAATGGAGAAGTCCTAAGAATGCAGGTTTGCGGAAAAGGCTGGGTCGCCCACAGCGCCCGCAACGAGGAGCTGGCAGCGGACGGACGCAGCATTGTGCGGCGCGGATTTTCAGGAATCCAGTGTGAAAATTATGTCACGCCGCCCGCTGCGTCCTGCGTTGGCTAGACGCGCGGATTGCCCCGCGGACCGGCAATGGCCCAGATGATCAGCCCCACCACCGGCAGCAGCAGGATCAACACGATCCAGAGAATCTTCGCTCCAGTCGAAGAACTGCTTCTTGCCACGCTGATGATAGCCCAGATGTCCAGGGCCAGAATGATCAGCCCCACCAGGCCGTTGAATGTCGAACCCATACCCTTGCTCCTTATGAATAGCTGCACCGCTCAGCATAGCGGGCTATCGACGCTATAGAACGGAATCCTTGGCGTGAGGTTCAGGTCAATCGCTAGACTCGCTCATTGTTCTGATTCCGAGGTTCGCGATGCCCCCAGCCGATTCTTCCACTTCCGCCCTGCCCTCCCTGCTGGGCGCCTGGCGCCAGCAGGCGCAGAGCAATCCGTGGCTGAGCGCCGGGCTGGGCATCAGCCTGCTGGCGATCATCGTGTTGCTGCTGGCGAGCATCTACAACGCGGTCAATGGCGATCACGCCGACAACCTGCATTTCGCTGTACTCGGCGGCCTGGCCGGGTTCGGCGCCACCGCGCTGGGGGCGGTGCTGGCGGTGATTCTGCGCGATGTCAGCACGCGCAATCAGGATGTCATGCTCGGCTTCGCTGCCGGCATGATGCTCGCGGCCAGCTCCTTTTCGCTGATTCTTCCAGGGCTGGAGGCTGCCCGGGAAATCACCGGCAACGGCTCGGCTGCAGCCGGCACGGTGGTGCTGGGCATGGCCCTTGGCGTGCTGTTGATGCTCGGGCTCGACCGTTTCACCCCGCACGAACACGAAACCACCGGCCCCTGCGGCCCGGAAGCGGCGCGGGTCAATCGGGTCTGGCTGTTCGTGCTGGCGATCACCTTGCACAACCTGCCCGAAGGCATGGCCATCGGCGTGAGCTTCGCCAATGGCGACATGAACATCGGCCTGCCGCTGACCAGCGCGATTGCCATTCAAGACATTCCCGAAGGCCTGGCGGTCGCCCTGGCGCTGCGCGCGACCGGGTTGTCCAGCCTGAAGGCGGCGCTGGTAGCGATTGGTTCGGGGTTGATGGAACCCCTGGGCGCGGTGATCGGCCTGGGCATCTCCACCGGCTTCGCCCTCGCCTATCCGATCAGCATGGGCCTTGCCGCCGGGGCGATGATCTTCGTGGTGTCCCACGAGGTGATTCCCGAAACCCACCGCAACGGCCACCAGACCTCGGCCACCCTTGGCCTGATGGGCGGTTTCGCGGTGATGATGTTTCTCGATACGGCGCTGGGCTGAACTGCCCAGGGCTTGGGTCAGTCAGGCGCGCTTCGCGCGCCATGGCGGGTACACCGCAGCGGCGGACGATCCGCGACGACCGATAGGCCCGGTCTTAGCGCCAGCTCTCCTTGACCGGCCGGCGGCGTGCGCCGAGGGCCAGCCAACCGATCAGGCGCAACAGGCTTTCCACCGCCAGCGACAGCAGCAGCCCGGCGCCCACGCCCCAGGCGATGGCCTCGGGCACCAGCAGGATCTGGTAGCTGTAGCCCTTGAGGGTTTCTTCGCGCAGGTCAGGGTCGGGCTGCACCAGCACGTGCCAAGTGCGCACCCACCAGTTGCCCTGCAAGGTCTGCCACTCGTTTTCCAGCGCTTGATTGCGAATCAGCAGGCTGTCGATGCTGTTGGCATCGCTGTTGAACACCGGGTCGTCGCTGCTGCGGTAATGCCGCACCAGAGCCTGCAGGTCACCGTTGAAGAAGCGTTCGGCGGTTTCCTTGAAGCCGTTCAGCGCTTCGCGCGACTCCAGCACGTGGGCCTCGACCCGTTGGCTGTAGCTGTTGATCAGCCCAGGCACCTGAATGCCGGCCAGCAAGCCGCCCGTGAACAGCAACAGACGCAGGTAGCTCATGAACATGCAGGGGCCTCCTCGCTGTGGCCATGGGCGGTGCACTCACCATGGCGCCACAGCGCCCAGTCACCGGGCACGTAACGGTTCCAGGTTTCGTTTTCGGTCAGCGGTTCGGTGGCGATCACCGTGACCACATCGTTGGGGGTAGTTTCAGTGAGAAAGTCGACGATCAGGTCGACATCCTTGAGCCGCGCCGCGCCAAACGGCGCGCGCCGGGTGATGTGCACCAGCTTGGTCGAGCAGAAACAAAACAGCCAGTCGCCGTTGCTCAGCAGGCAATTGAACACGCCCTGGCTGCGATAGCCGGCGCAGGCCTCGACCAGCACCGGCAGCAGTTGCTCGACCGCTACCGGCTCGGGGAACGCCGCACGTACGCGGTTGAGCAGGTCGCAGAACGCCGCCTCGCTGTCGGTATCGCCGACCGGGCGGTAGAAAGTCTTTTCGCCGCTGAACTCGCGCAACTGACCATTGTGCGCAAAGCACCAGTTGCGCCCCCACAGCTCGCGAACGAACGGATGGGTGTTGGACAGGCAGACAGTGCCGACGTTGGCCTGGCGGATGTGGCCGATCACCACCTCGCTCTTGATCGGGTAACGCTGCACCAGATTGGCGACTTCCGACTCGCTGCTCGCCGACGGGTCCTGGAACAGCCGCAGGCCACGGCCTTCGTAAAAGCCGATGCCCCAGCCATCACGGTGCGGCCCGGTGCGCCCGCCGCGCTGCATCAGCCCGGTGAAGCTGAAGACGATGTCGGTGGGCACGTTGGCGCTCATGCCGAGTAGTTCACACATGACCCTCTCCTGCTACAGGCGCGGTTCGAAACGGCCGCCAGCGCTGTTCGGGCGCGGCGCGGACGGCTCGACACGGGCGTGGTCGTCGCGGTAGCGATCGGTGCGCTCGGCGGCAAGCGACGGGTGCTCCAGCTGCTGGTCTTCGGCAGCGCGGCGCTGCGCGACGGCCTCGGCCAGGGCACGGCGCTCGCGGGCGCGGCGCTCCAGCGGCCAGCGAATCAGCACGAAGATGAAGTACAGGATGAAAGCGATCAGGCCATACATCGCCAGATCGGACGCCGCGCGCCAGGCGTTGTTACCGACTTTGAAGGCGAGGTCGAGGGTGCTGATGGCGATGGCCGGAGCGAAGCTGTCCTTGGCCGGGTCGACGATGGTCGGGCTGAGCAGCAGAACCGCCAGCACGACGCGCAGGGGTTCGCGCAGCCAGCGCCACATCCAGCCGGTGAGCTTGAAGCAGACCAGCAGGCAGCCCAGTGCGGCAAAGGCATACAGGCCCCACGCGAGGGTGTAGTCGTGTTCGGTCATGGTGTGGGTGCACGCCAGGGAAAGAGTTGCCTATGATAACGACTTTTCCGGGCGCAGGCGCCCCCCATGCCGGCCATGCCCGGGTTATCCCGACATCGCCCCAGCCAAGAGAATCCGATGCCCGCCACCGATCGCACCGCCCAGCCGCCCATCGCCCGCACGCTCAGCTCGGGCGATCCCTATGCCTGGCTGCAACAGCGCGACGACGCAGAGGTACTGGCCTACCTCGAGGCCGAGAACACCTACCAGCAAGCCTGCCTGGCGCACCAGGGCCAGGCGCGCGAGGCGCTGTTCGAGGAAATCAAGGGGCGCATCCTGGAAACCGACCTGTCGCTGCCCTCGCCGTGGGGTCCGTACCTGTACTACACACGCACCACCGCCGGAGACGAATACCCGAGGCACTACCGCTGCCCAAGGCCCGCCGACGACTCCAACCAGGTCGACGAGCAGGGCGAAGAGCTGCTACTCGACCCCAACGCGCTGGCCGCAGGGGGTTTTCTTTCGCTCGGCGCCTTCAGTGTCAGCCCCGACCACCAGCGCCTGGCCTACAGCCTCGATACCAGTGGCGATGAGGTCTACACGCTGTTCGTCAAGGAACTGAGCAGCGGCGCCGTCACTGCCCTGCCCTTCGACGACTGCGACGGCAGCATGACCTGGGCCAACGACAGCCAGACATTGTTCTTCAGCGAGCTGGACGACACCCACCGGCCCTGGTGCCTGCGCCGTCACACCCTCGGTGAAGACGCTGCGCACGTGGTGTTCGAAGAGCCCGACGGACGCTTCTTCCTGCACTGCTACCGCAGCAGCTCCGAACGCCAGCTGGTGCTGCTGCTCAATAGCAAGACCACCAGCGAAGCCTGGGTGCTCGACGCCGGCACGCCACACGCCGAGTTCACCTGCCTGGCCCCGCGCGAAGAGGGCCATGAGTATTTCCCCGACCACGGCCAGCTCGATGGCCAGTGGCGCTGGTTCATCCGCAGCAACTGCCACGGCATCAACTTCGCGCTGTTCCAGGCGCCCGCCGAGCACGTGCCCAGCCAAGCGCAATGGCAGGTGCTGGTAGCGCATCGCGAGCAGGTCATGCTCGAAGGCCTCAACCTCAACGCCGGCGCCTATACGCTGAGCCTGCGCGAAGGCGGCCTGCCGATCATCGAAGTGCACCCGCAGGGCCTGGAGGCGTACCGCGTCGAGTTGCCCGATGCCGCCTACAGCCTGTACGTGCAGGACAGCCTGGAGTTCGTCAGCGCGCGCATTCGCCTGCGTTATGAAGCGCTCAATCGTCCCGCCCAGGTGCGCCAGCTGAACCTGGTCGATGGCGCGCAGACGGTGCTCAAGCAAACCCCGGTGCTGGGCGACTTCGATGCCGATGCCTACGTCAGCGAGCGCCTGTGGGCGACCGCCGCCGATGGCACCCAGGTGCCGATCAGCCTGGTGCGCCGGCGCAGTGACCTGCAGCGCACGGTGCCGCTGTACCTGTATGGCTACGGTGCCTATGGCGAGAGCCTCGACCCGTGGTTCTCCCACGCGCGGCTGAGTCTGCTCGAACGTGGCGTGGCCTTCGCCATCGCCCATGTACGTGGCGGCGGCGAGCTGGGCGAAGCCTGGTACCGCGCCGGCAAGCAGGCGCACAAGCAGAACACCTTCGATGACTTCATCGCCTGCGCCGAGCACCTGATCGAAAGCGGGGTCACCACGGCCGAACGCCTGGCGATCAGCGGCGGCAGCGCTGGCGGGCTGTTGATCGGCGCGGTGCTCAACCAGCGCCCTGAGCTGTTCCGCTGCGCCATCGCCGAAGTGCCGTTCGTCGACGTGCTCAATACCATGCTCGACCCGGACCTGCCGCTGACCGTCACCGAGTATGACGAGTGGGGCAATCCGCAGGAGCCTGAGGTGCATGCGCGCATCAAGGCCTATGCGCCGTACGAAAACGTCAAGGCCCAGGCCTACCCGGCCATGCTGGTGGTGGCCGGCTACAACGACAGCCGGGTGCAGTACTGGGAGGCGGCCAAGTGGGTTGCGCGCCTGCGCACGCTCAAGACCGACGACAACCTGCTGCTGCTGAAAACCGAGATGGACGCCGGACACGGCGGCATGAGCGGGCGCTACCAAGGGCTGCGTGACGTGGCACTGGAGTATGCGTTCGTGCTGGAGACGCTACAGGTCGCTTAATCCTGGCTCGGAAGCCTGACCGGCGGCGTCTGCGCCGGCTGCGGCAGCGGCTGATCCTTGCGCGGGCCGGGCAGCGGCATGGGCGGCAAAGCCGGCCCACCGGGTTTGCCAGCGCCTTGGCGCGGTGGGCTGCTCGGGGTGATCTGCGGATAGGGCGATGGCGTGGCGGTGCCGGGCGCGCCGGGTGCCGGGTTGAGCACTTGCGGCTGGGGTCCGGCGGCCTCGGCCAGAGGCCAGCCAATCAGTACTGCGGCGATGAGTAGGACGCGCATGGGGGGCTCCATTTCTGCACACTGTCTACAGGCTACCTGCTGGTTACACATCGCGCCTGTCCGCAGCGCCAGGAGGCAGGCTAGACTTGCTTCAACCGTCATCCGCCTGCACACAACAGAAAAAGGTAACACCATGAGCTCGGCCTCTACTTCCGCCGCCACCGCGCGCCTCGACCGCATCCTTGCCGACGCCAAGCGCGACAAGGAAATGGGCTACCGCGACAAGGCCCTGAAGATGTACCCGCACGTCTGCGGTCGCTGCGCCCGCGAGTTCGCCGGCAAGCGCCTGTCGGAGCTGACCGTACATCACCGCGACCACAACCACGACAACAATCCCCAGGACGGCTCGAACTGGGAGTTGCTGTGCCTGTACTGCCACGACAACGAACACTCCCGTTACACCGACCAGCAATATTTCAGCGATGGCTCGCTGAGCTCGCCGAAGACTGCCAAGGCCACCCACAACCCATTCGCGGCGCTCGGCGATCTGCTGAAAAAGTGACACTGCCGGCAATGGCCCGAGCGCCAGCCGGCAACCCGGCTGAACGCCTGGCCGCAGGCTGCGGTCAGCTCCTGTACCTACCCTTTCAGGAGATCAGCCATGCGCGACATTCTTTCCAACGAGCACAACGTCCAGGGCATCGAGCGTATCGGCTCGGTTGCCGGCGGCGCCCTGATGATTACCAAGGGCCTGCGCAAGGGCGGCTTTCTCGGCCTGGTGCAGATCGCCATGGGCGGCTTTGCGGTAGCGCGTGGCGTGCGCGGGCAGTGCGCCGCCAAGACCTGGTTTCAGGAGCATCGCTCGGAGTACCTGCGCCTGCGCGAGGGCATCGAACACGATGCCGCCGAGCTGACCAAGCTCAAGGCCAGCGCCGACGCCGCCACCCGCGGCGTGACCGTTACCGGTAAAGATCCGCTGTAATCGCTCGGGCCGCCGCTCGGCGGCCCACGCTCGCTGCTCCGCGCTCGCCGGCCTAGGGGCGCAGCACCTTGCTCTGCAACACTTCCGAGCGACGTCCCAGCACACTCTCGCTGATCTGCACGAACTCCTCGGTACTCACGCTGGGCAAGCGCATCAGCGCGCGCACCACATCATCCAGCGAACGCTTGGCGTGGGTGTGAATGCGGATTTCGCTGTCCAGTGCCTGCAACAGCAACACCCCGCGCGCAACCTGGGCCGCAGAGGCTTGCTCGCCGCGCACGCTGGTCACCGCGGCGGCCTGTTTCTGCAAGCGCACTTGCAGCGCCTGGTAGCGATCCTCGCTGACGCCGCCGGCCCGGCGCAGCAGTTCGAACGCGTAATGCTGGTTGATGCTTTCGCTCAGCCAGTCACTGCGCTCGCGGTCACGGACTTGGGTGAACACCTGCACCACATCGCGCAGCAGCGGACTGGCGCCGTTGTCGTCGATCAATGCGCGGCCGCTGTGCAGGAAGATCGACTGATACCCCGCCGACGCGCCGCGCCACATGCCATCCCGAGCGCCGACCACCAATAGCTTGCCCGGGGTGCGCGGAAAGATCGCCTGGGCCTGCGGCCAGACCACGGTGAGCAAGGTCAGCGTGTCCATACGCCGCATGCCCTGGCCTTGCGGTGCAGCGACAGTGACCTCGGTGTCACCCAGGCGGGCACGGCGGCTGCCCAGGTTACCGGCCAGCATCCAGCCGGTGGGGCGGTCGAACAGCCGTGACACGTTGTCGATGCGGAACTTGTGCTTGCCGATCCGCGGCCAGGCGGTCTCGACGCTTTTCCAGCCCTCGGGAAGCGTGAAACTCAGACGCGCGACCAGCTCGGTGCCGTCCTGCTGATCGAGGCGCGCCGCAGGCACCAGTTGCTCACCGCGAAACACCGCCCAGTGCGGGGTGATGCGGCTGCTGAACACGCCGTTGGGCAGTGGTTGATCCAGCCGCACGCGGTAGCTGAGCTGGCTCTTGCCGGGGCCCGGCTGCCAGACCCCACGTGTGCCTTGGCGCTGCCACTGGCCATCGGCGTGAAAGTCGCTATAGACCTCGCCGCTGCCCAGCGCGAAGTCCAGGCTGCGCACCATGCGGCCATCGGCCAGCGACAGCTGCACCTCGGCCTGGCCGCTTTGCGGCAACAGACGCACGGAATAATCGAGGTCGACTTTCTTGGCGAAGGCAGGGCTGCTGAGCAACAGGCTCAACAGCAACAACAACCGGCAACGCATGCGGGGACTCCTTGTCGGGGCTGGGGATACAGGACGGCCGTCAGCCGGCGCGGAAGATCAGGTAGTCTTCCCAATCGTCTTCGTTGACCTGCGACTCGCTGAGCATGCGCCCGGCCTGGGAAATGCGCTGGGCGTGGACCTGGCTGCGGTCGCCGCAGACCAGCGGATGCCAGGCTGGAAGGTCCTGGCCTTCGCTGACCAGACGGTAGCCGCAGGTGGTCGGCAACCACTTGAACTGGTCGGCCTTGCCCGGCGTGAGCTGGATGCAGTCTGGCACGGCGGCGAAGCGCCCCGGGTAATCGCTGCACTGGCAGGTCTGCAGGTCGAGCAGCTTGCAGGCGATGCGCGTGTAGTACACGCCACCGTCGTCTTCATCCTCGAGCTTTTGCAGGCAGCACAGGCCGCAGCCGTCGCACAGCGACTCCCACTCGACCGCACTCAATTGTTCGAGGGTCTTGCGCCGCCAGAACGGCGCGGTGTCTGCGTTCATCAAACAGGTTTCCAGCAATGGGTTTCAGGCCGCCGGGCGCGGCGGCGCCAGTCTAGAGCCTGCCCGACCGCTTTGCCAGACCGCTTGTCAGCGCTGCGGCTACGCGCTAGCGTGCAGCCTTTCCTACCCAGCGCCGGGCGCAACCCCAGGCTGTGGCGGGTTGCATCTGCGCCTGCCAGAGCCTTTTTGCCCCCTTTTTCGACAGGAGCCGCCATGAGTGCCAACCCTCGTATCACCGAGCATGCCATCGACGAGCAGTTCATCAACCGCTGGTCGCCGCGGGCGTTCAACGCCGAACCGATCAGCGAAGACACCCTGCTCAGCTTCATCGAAGCCGCGCGCTGGGCGCCTTCGGCCTACAACTCGCAGCCCTGGCGCTTCCTCTATGCACGCCGCGACAGCGCCCACTGGGAACACTTTCTCGACCTGCTGGTGCCGTTCAACCGCAGTTGGGCGCAGCACGCATCGGCCCTGGTGCTGATCCTCTCCAAGACCACCTTCACCGCCCCCGGCGCCAGCGAAGAAAGCCCGGCCCTGTGGCACACCTTCGACACCGGCGCAGCCTGGGGTCACCTGGCGCTGCAAGCGAGCCTGAGCGGCTGGCACACCCACGGCATGGCCGGTTTCGACCAGGCGCGCACGCGCAGCGAGCTGAACATCCCGGACGACTACGCCGTGCATGCCTTCGTTGCCATCGGCAAGCAGGGTGACAAGTCTACCCTGGCCGAAGCACTGCAAGCCCGTGAAGTGCCCAGCAGCCGCCTGCCGCTGAGCGCGCTGGCCGCTGAAGGCGAATTCAGCCTGTAACGCACCTTGAGCGGCGGCCTGCCTGATGGCGGAGCCGCTGCGTCAATAGCCGCGCTGGAAATCCACCTCACCGCGCAGCGGCTCGCCGTTCTGATACGCCCGCAGATTCTCGACGAACAGTCGCACCAGCGCCGGTGGTGATGTCGGTGCGGCGCTGTGGCCGGTGAGCAGCAGGCCCCAGGCGGTCCAGAACGGGTGCTTGGGCGGCAGCGGCTCCTGGCGGCAGACGTCGATCACCGCCCCGGCCAGATGCCCTTGGCGCAGCGCCTCGACCAGGTCGGCATCGACGATCGCCGCACCGCGCCCGGCATTGATCAGCAACGCATCAGGGTTGAACTGGCGCAGCAGCGCTGCGTCGTAGATGTCCTGCGTGGCGGGCGTGTCCGGCAGCAGGTTGAGCACGTAGTCGGTTTCTGCCACCAGCCGTGGCAGAGCTTCCAGGC
Source organism: Pseudomonas cremoricolorata DSM 17059 = NBRC 16634 (assembly GCF_000425745.1). GTDB lineage: Bacteria > Pseudomonadota > Gammaproteobacteria > Pseudomonadales > Pseudomonadaceae > Aquipseudomonas > Aquipseudomonas cremoricolorata. The sequence continues at coordinate 329,928 of NZ_AUEA01000006.1, forward strand.
CGGCCACTTCAAGGAACGGCGACTGCTCCCGCGCGCGATTGGCGACGCCGCGCAGAACCACTCCGAACGGCGCCAGGAACTGCGCCACCTGCTGGCCGATCTCGCCACAGCCGACGATCAGCACGCGCCGCCCCTCCAGGCTGCGCCCGGGGCGCTCATCCCAGCGCCGCTCCACCTGGCTCAACAGCCGCGACAGCACATCACGCTCGTGGCTGAGCATGTAGGTGAGCATGTACTCGGCCATCACCTGACCGAACACGCCCACCGCACGGGTCAGCCGGTAGCCTTGCGGCACGCCTTCACGCAGCAGTGGCGTGATGCCGGCCCAGGTCGACTGCATCCAGCCGGGCAGCGCGCCGCTGCGCAGCAGATTGGCCAGCAGATCGGGCTGACCGAGCCAGATGTCGGCATCGGCCGCCATCCGTTGCAGTTCTGCGGGGTCGCCGCTGCTCAGCACCTGCACGTCAGGTGCATGGTCGGCAAGCAGACGGGCATAGGTGGCGTGAGCCTTTTCGGCAATCAGCACGGGCATGGCAGGTGAACCTTGGCAGGCGATGCGGCCCGGTGGCGGGCCTGCATCAGGGGCGGGGCGTTGAAGAGGGTGAACTCAAACTGGGTCGTTGCGGCGCAGCAGTTCTTCGGGCAGGTGCTCGATGTATTCCTCTTCGGCAGGCGGCATCTGCAGGTGATAGCCCTGGCTGTCGAGGTTTTCCAGCACCTTGGCGATGTCTTCACGGGCCAGGGTGCGCTCCGGGCTCAGCACCAGGTCGAAGGCGTGCACGGGCGTGCCGAAGGCTGGCAGCAGGCCTTGCGGTACTCGTTCGAGGCCCTCGGCCTTGAGCACGTACAGGTACATTTCGTTCTTGCGCGGGCTTTTGTAGATCGAACAGATGCGTTTCATTGCGGGTCTCCGGCGCCTGCCAGGTCATCGAGCAGGGCCTGGCCCATTCGCTCGCGGCGCCAGCCACGCAGCGAATCGGGCAATTGATATGGGCCGTTGGGGTAGCCGCTCTTGAGCAGCGCCTCGAGGGTTTTCTTGCGCAGCATCAGTTCCGGGGCGATGCCCAGCCGCTCGCCTTCGGCCTGGCCGATGGCGCGCAGGCGCTTGAGAATGCCGGAGGCTTCGATGGGCAGGGGTTCGGGTTGCGCGGGCGGCCAGGCCTCGGGCGGCAGGCTGCCGGCCTGTTTGAGCAGCTTGAGCAGCTGCTCGCCATCCTGGCGCAGGGTGCGCGGGTGGATGTCGTCGATACGGGCCAGGGCGGTGAGGCTTTCCGGCTGACTCTTGGCCATCGGCCACAGCGACTGCTCGCGCAGGATGCGGCTGCGTGGCACATCGCGGCTGCGTGCTTCGCGCTCGCGCCAGGCGCACAGCTCACGCAGCACGGCCAGCTGCTGGCGCGACAACTTCCAGGCCAGCTTGACGTCGCGGTACAGGCCCTCCGGCGGCACTTCGCGGCGCATCTGCGCGACCAGCTCGGCACCGTCTTCCAGCACCCAGGCGAATTTGTCGGAGGGCAGCCGTGGGCGCAGCGCCGAGAACAGCTCGGCCAGATGCACGGCGTCTTCGGCGGCATAGCTGACCTGGGTGTCGGACAACGGCCGCTGCAGCCAGTCGGAGCGCGTCTCGCCCTTGGGCAGCTCGATGCCGAGCACCTCGTGGACCAGGCGCGAGTAACCCATCGAGAAGCCGATGTTCAGGTAACCCGCCGCCAGCTGAGTGTCGAACAGCGGCTGCGGCAGCTTGCCGGTCAGGCGCAGCAACACTTCGAGGTCTTCGCTGCAGGCATGCAGCACCTTGATCACCGCAGGGTCTTCGAGCAGTTCGCCAAGCGGTGCCCAGTCGCCGATGGTCAGCGGATCGATGAGAAAGGCGCGTTGCCCGTCACCGATCTGGATCAACCCGGCCTTGGGGTAGAAGGTGTCGACGCGCATGAACTCGGTGTCGACGGCCACGAACGGCAGTTCGTGCCAGTGCCGGCAGTGTTCGGCCAAGGCCTGATCGTCACGGATCCAGAGTATTTCGATGGGCACGAGGCTCTCCTACAAACAGTGGCGCGCAGTATATACGTCGTCGCCCCTGCGGGTGAAACCCGCACGGTTCTGACCGGTCACAAGGCAGTAAGGATGACGCGCCCACCGCCCTGGGCTGCGTGCCTACCCGGCAAGTTCGCCAGCCACCGGCAGCGCGTCTATCCTCAGCCACACCACCCTGTACCCTTGAACCGAGGTGAAGAGATGCCAGTTCCGCACGATTTGCTCGCCGACCTGAACATGACTGCCGACACCTTCCAGGCGCTGATCGACGAGGATCACAACCTGCACACCCTGCACAAGCAGTACAACGCCAAGGACAAAGAAGTGCTGGTGGCCGAGCGCAATGGCACCAGCGACGAGACCATCAACCGCATGCGCAAAGAGCGCCTGCTGCTCAAGGACCAGATCGAGCGCATCGTCCACCCAACCCAGAACTGACCCCTCGCCACTGGACTGCGCCCGGCTCGGCCGGGCCAGCCCTGGTTCAACCCGCTGCCGCAGCCAGTGCCGTGTCCAGGTCGTCGATCAGGTCGCGGTAGTCCTCGACGCCCACCGATAGCCGCAGCAGGTTCTCGCTGATGCCCATGCCGTGCTTCTGCTCCGCGCTGAGCGAGCAATGCGACATGCTCCAGGAATGGTTGATCATGCTCTCGACCCCGCCCAGCGAGTCGGCCAGCACGAACAACTGCAATGCCTCGACCAGCCGGTTGAGCGCGGCGTGATCGCCCTTCACGCGCATCGCCACCACCGCCCCGCCGCTGCGCATCTGCCGTTGGCACAGGGCGTGCTGGGGATGGCTGGGCAACCCCGGGTAGAACACCTGCTCGACCTGCGCATGGTTCTCAAGGAAGCGCGCCACCTGCAGGGCATTGGCGCACTGGCGCTCCATGCGTACATCCAGGGTCTTCAGCCCACGCAGTGCCAGGTAGCAGTCGAACGGCCCCTGCACTGCGCCAATGCTCATGCTGATCCGCCGCAGCCGCGCCAGCAGGGCGTCATCGGCGGCGACCACGATGCCGCCGGTCAGATCCGAGTGGCCGCCGATGTATTTGCTCGCCGAGTGCATCACCAGATCGACGCCGAGGCTGATCGGCCGCTGGTTCCAGGGCGAACAGAAGGTGTTGTCGATGCAGGTGAGGATGCCCCGGGCCCTGGCCAGCTCGCACAGCGCCTTGATATCGACCAGGTGCAGCAGCGGGTTGGTCGGCGATTCGATCCAGATCAGCTGGGTATTGGGCCGTAGGGCGGCAGCGACGGCGCCCAGGTCGTTGAGGTCGACATAAGTGGTGGTCAGCCCAGAGGTGCGCCCGCGAAAGTCCTCGAGAATACGGAACGTACCGCCGTAGACACCGTTCATGACCACCACGTGGGCGTCCTTGGGCAGCAGCTCGAGCACGGTGGCGGTGGCGTTGACGCCTGAGGCACAGGCGACCGCACCGACGCCCTCTTCCAGCGCCGCCACGCAGCTTTCATAGGCGTGCCGGGTCGGGTTGCCGACCCGGCTGTAGGAATATTCGGGCGCGTCGTCGAGGCTGCGCTTGATGAACGAGCTGGCGGTGACGATGGGCGGGAAGATGGCATTGTCGGCGACGCGGGACTGCTCGCCAGCGTGAATCGTACGGGTGGCAAAACTGCGCGGCTTGTCGGCCATGGCGGGCTCCGGTGGCAGGGAAGTGGCGTCACTATGGCACAGGCATCGCCGACAGCGACGCAGCCACACGCCAAGGGATGCTTTTTCCGGTCCAGCCGGTAGTCTTAGGGGCTTCACCCTCAGGATCGACCGCAACGCCATGGACAGTTTCGACCAGCATATCCTCACCCTGCTGCAGCGCGATGCCTCGATTTCGCTCAAAGACCTGGCCGAGGCCGTCAACCTCTCGACCACCCCCTGCTGGAAACGGGTCAAGCGCCTGGAGGAGGACGGCTATATACGCGGCCGGGTCGCCCTGCTCGACCCGGAACGCCTCGGCCTGGGCCTGACGGTGTTCGTCCAGCTCAAGACCCAGCGCCACGACAGCGCCTGGCTGGAGCGCTTCGGCGCCACTATCACGGCGTTCGAAGAGGTGATGGAGTGCTACCGCATGGCCGGTGACTGGGACTACCTGCTGCGTGTGGTGGTGGCCGATATCGCCGCCTACGACCGCTTCTACAAGAAGCTGATCAACTGCACCGAAGGCTTCTCCAACGTGACCTCGAGCTTTGCCATGGAAAAGATGAAGTACACCACCGCCTACCCCGTACGTCGCAGTTGAACGTCGATAGAGGCGATCGATGGTACGGTCGGTGAAAGCGATTTGACGGCGCCCCGATTCACGCTATAGCGTGACCCCATGCCGGGACGCGCTGCACCCAGGGCTCCTGGCAACTCTATCTGGCAACACAGGCAACGACGTGAACGACGCTCTGATCGACGGTTTCAATCGCAAGATCGACTACCTGCGGATGTCAGTGACCGACCGTTGCGATTTCCGCTGCGTCTATTGCATGGCCGAAGACATGCAGTTCCTGCCGCGCCAACAGATTCTTTCCCTCGAAGAGCTGTACCAGATCGCCGAACGTTTCGTCGCCCTTGGCACGCGCAAGATTCGCCTCACCGGCGGCGAGCCGCTGGTGCGCCAAGGCATCGTCGAGCTGTGCCAGCGCATCGCTGCCCTGCCGGGCCTGCGCGAACTGTGCCTGACCAGCAACGGCTCGCAACTGCCGCGCCTGGCCCAACCGTTGTTCGACGCCGGTGTCACCCGGCTCAACATCAGCCTCGACAGCCTGAGGCCCGAACGCTTCCGCCAACTGACCCGCACCGGCGACCTCGCCCAGGTCATCGCCGGCATCGACGCTGCACGCGCCGCAGGCTTTCGGCGCACCAAGCTCAACGCGGTGGTGCTCAAGGGGCGCAACGACGACGAACTGGTCGACCTTGTACGTTTTGCCATCGAGCGTGAGCTGGATATCACCTTCATCGAGGAAATGCCGCTCGGGGTCATCAGCGAGCACGAGCGCGGCGAATCCTTCTGTTCCAGCGATGAAGTGCGCGAACGCCTGGCCGAACATTTCACTCTGATCGAGTCGGCTGAGTCTTCAGCGGGCCCCGCGCGTTACTGGCGCCTGGCCGAAGCCGCGCAAACGCGAGTCGGCTTCATTTCACCGCACAGCCACAACTTCTGCGCCACCTGCAACCGCGTGCGCCTGACCGTCGAGGGTCGTCTGTTGCTGTGCCTGGGCAACGAGCATTCGCTGGACCTCAAGCAGGTCGTGCGTGCCCACCCTGGTGACCGCGCACGGCTCGAAGCCGCCATCCGTGAAGCTGTGCAGCTCAAGCCTTACCGGCATCACTTCGAGGTCGGCGGTGATGTGCAGATTCTGCGCTTCATGAACATGACCGGCGGCTGAGGCCAGCTGCGCATGCAGACCATCGACGCCGCTCACCACACGATCAACGCGCTCTATTAAGGATGGCGGCAACCCCCAGACTTGGTTATGGTCACAGACCTACGCACGCGCAGGTTTTTCCATGGACATCAAGCAGCTCAAATTCCTTCTGGCCCTCGACCAGACCCGCCACTTCGGCCAGGCTGCCGCCCTCTGCCATGTCACCCAACCGACCTTGTCGATGCGCCTGCGCAACCTGGAAGACGAGCTGGAGCTGACCCTGGTCAAGCGCGGCCAGCGCTTCGAAGGCTTCACCGAAGCCGGCGAGCGTATTCTGGCCTGGGCGCGCACGCTGCTGGCGGCGCACGACGGCCTGCACGCCGAGGCCGCCAGTTGCCGTGGTCAGGTGGTGGGCAATCTGCGCCTGGGCTCGGTGCCATTGGCCAGCTTCAATCCCATGAGCCTGCTGGTGCCGCTGCGTGCCGAACACCCCGGCCTGCAGTTTCAGCTGTCCTCGCTCAGTTCCGAGCAGATCATCGATGGCCTGAGCCGTAACCAGCTCGACCTGGGCATCTGCTACCTGGATCAGGTCGACACCCGCTACTTCGACGTGCTCGAACTCGGGGTCACTACCATGGGCCTGCTGTACGACACCCGGCATCACCGCTTCGACACCGAGCAGTTGGCATGGCAGGCCCTGAGCAGCCTCACCCTGGGCCTGCCGAGCAAAGGCATGCATTACCGCCAGTCGCTCGACCTGAGCCTGCGCAGCCTCGGCCTGGAGCCTCGGGTGGTGCTGGAGAGCGACTCGACCTTCCAGTTGCTGCAGGCGGTCAGCAGTGGCCTGTGCTGCGCGGTGATGCCGCTGGACTTCGGCCTTGAAGATGCCAGCGAGCACCTGCGCATCGTGCCGCTCGAAGATGCGCGCATCCGCAGCCAGCTGGGCCTGCTGCTGCGCCGCAGCGAACCGCGTTCGGCCATCGCCGAGCAGTGTTTCGCCCAGGCGCAGAAACTCTTCGCCGCCTGATCAGCGCGCGACAAACTGCGTTAAACTCGCGCCTCTGCTGTCTGGAGCGACCTATGCGCGATGCCCTCAATGCCGGCCTGATCGATTTCCTCAAGGCCTCCCCTACCCCATTCCACGCCACCGCGAGCCTGGCCCAGCGCCTGGAAGCGGCCGGCTACCAGCGCCTCGACGAGCGTGACAGTTGGTCGACCGTGCCCGGCGGGCGCTACTACCTCACCCGCAACGACTCGTCGCTGATCGCCATCAGCCTGGGCAGACAAGCGCCGCTGCGCGGCGGCATGCGCATGGTCGGCGCGCACACCGACAGCCCTTGCCTGCGGGTCAAGCCGCAACCTGAACTGCAACGCCACGGCTTTCTGCAACTGGGCGTCGAAGTGTATGGCGGCGCCTTGCTGGCACCGTGGTTCGACCGCGACCTGTCGCTGGCCGGGCGCGTGACGTTGCGCCGCGACGGCAAGGTGGAAAGCCAGCTGATCGACTTCAAGCTGCCCATCGCGATCATTCCCAACCTGGCGATCCACCTCAACCGCACCGCCAACGAAGGCTGGGCGATCAATCCGCAGACCGAGCTGCCGCCAATTCTGGCGCAGGTGGCCGGGGACGAGCGTGTCGACTTCCGCGCCCTGCTCACCGAGCAACTGGCCCGCGAGCACGAACTGATCGCCGACGTGGTGCTCGATTACGAGCTGAGCTTCTACGACACCCAGGACGCTGCCCTGATCGGCCTGAACGGCGACTTCATCGCCGGCGCCCGCCTGGACAACCTGCTGTCGTGCTATGCCGGGCTGCAAGCGCTGCTCAGCGCCGACAGCGAAGAGACCTGCGTGCTGGTGTGCACCGACCACGAGGAGATCGGCTCGGCCTCGGCCTGCGGCGCCGACGGCCCGATGCTCGAACAGACCCTGCAACGGCTGCTGCCCAACGGCGATGAGTACGTGCGCACCATCCAGCGCTCGCTGATGATCTCGGCCGACAACGCCCACGGCGTGCACCCCAACTACGCTGACAAGCACGACGCCAATCACGGCCCCAAGCTCAATGCCGGGCCGGTGATCAAGGTCAACAGCAACCAGCGCTACGCCACCAACAGCGAAACCGCAGGCTTCTTCCGCCACCTGTGCATGGCCGAGGAAGTGCCGGTGCAGAGCTTCGTGGTGCGCAGCGACATGGGCTGCGGCTCGACCATCGGCCCGATCACTGCCAGCCACCTGGGCGTGCGCACGGTAGACATCGGCCTGCCGACCTTCGCCATGCACTCGATCCGCGAACTGTGTGGCAGCCATGATCTGGCGCATCTGGTCAAAGTGCTGGCCGCCTTCTACCGCAGCCACGATCTGCCCTGATCGAGCCGTTGCCGCGCAGTCAACTTTTGCCGCGGCGCGGCATCAAACCTTCAGACGCTGGCGCCGCCCGGTCCTCGTGGCGGCGCATCACCCGGCTACTCTGACCCGGCTACTCTGGAGGTTTCATGAAAACCCGCACGCTGCTTCTGCTTGCCTGTATCCCCCTCGCCCTGGCCGCCTGCAGTAGCAGCAGCGAGCGCTCGGCCTCGGCGCCCGCGACCATGCAGGTCGACCTGCAACGCTACCAGGGCACCTGGTACGAACTGGCCCGACTGCCGATGTTCTTCCAACGCAAGTGCGTGCAGTCCGAAGCCCACTACGCCCTGCGCGAAGACGGCCGCATCGACGTCACCAACCGTTGCCGCGACAAGAACGGCGAGCTCAGCGAGGTCAACGGCATCGCCGAGCCGCAGGTGGCCGGCCGTACCGACAAGCTGTGGGTGCGCTTCGACAGCTGGTTCAGCCGCATCGCCCCAGGCCTGACCAAGGGCCAGTACTGGGTGCTCTACCACGACCCCGACTACAAGGTTGCGGTGGTCGGCCACCCCGACCGCGACTACCTGTGGCTGCTGTCGCGCACCCCCGAAGTCACCCCCGCAGTGCGTGAGCGACTGCTGAAAGTGGCGAAGGATCAGGGCTATGACACTTCGGAGTTGATCTGGCGCAAGTGACTCGGCGACTGCGAGGGGTGGCAGTTGGTCACTTTCAGAAATACAGCTTCGCCCTATACTAGTCCCTCCAGAGTTACCTTCTGTCTTCCACTGACAGGGGGCTACGAGTGTCGAGCAGAGCATTGATAAAGGAATTGCTGGCCGCTGGATGGGTGCTAAAGCGCGTGACAGGGAGCCATCATATTTTCAAGCACCCTATCAATCCCAACACCGTCCCGGTGCCACATCCGAAAAAGGATCTTCCGGCCGGGACGTTGCAGAGCATTCGCAAAAGGGCGGGACTGGTATGAACAACCAACATGAATCACGCTCAGAGGAAAGCACCATGCAATACCCTATCTGCATCGAATGGGGAGACGAGCACACGGCTGTGGGCATCCAGATTCCAGATATCCCTGGCGCTGTCACTGCCGGTGATGACTTCCAGCAAGCCTACGCTGCGGCGCTTGAAGTCGCGCACATCATGCTTGAGGAAATCGCGTGCTCCGGTCAGCCTATTCCGCTGCCTGGTGATGCCGCCGAGCATCGCAGTAACAGTGAATTGGCAGGGATGGGTTGGGGCATGCTGGATATAGACATCGCCCCGTATCTGGGCAAGACAGAGAAGGTCAACGTGACGCTGCCTGGAACGGTTATCCAGCAGATCGACAGGTACGTGCATACCCACAACATCAAGAGTCGCTCGTCATTTCTGGCAGACGCCGCCCTGGAAAAGCTCAATCGCTGATCACAACACCCCAGACACAAAAAAACCGGGCCACTACTCAGTGGCCCGGTTTTTTTCATCTCGACGATGCCGCTCTCACAGCGGCACCGGCTCGATGGCTTACAGCGCCATGTCGCGTGCCGGATCGTTCTTGGCAGGCTTGGCTGGCGCATCGGCCGGGGCGGTTTCGACGCTCTGGTCGATGACCGGCGGCTTCTCCAGTTGCAGCACTTCGGCGGTATAGTTCCACTCTTTCTGCACCGCGGCAGCCGAGTCGTTCAGCTTGGTGCCGTAGCTCGGCACGATCTGGTGCAGCTTGGCTTGCCACTCAGGGGTCGCGACCTTCTCCTTGAAGATGGTTTCGAGCACGTTGAGCATGATCGGCGCAGCGGTCGAGGCACCCGGCGAGGCACCCAGCAGGCCCGCCAGGGTGCGGTCCTTGGAGGCGACCACTTCAGTGCCCAGCTTCAGCACGCCGCCGTGTTCGGCATCACGCTTGATGATCTGCACGCGCTGGCCGGCCTGCCACAGACGCCAGTCTTCTTTCTTGGCATGCGGGAAGTAGGTGCGCAGCGCTTCGAAGCGGTCTTCGTCCGACAGCATCAGCTGACCGGCAAGGTATTCAACCAGTGGGTACTGATCGACACCGACCTTGGTCATGGGCCACACGTTGTGCAGCGTAGTGCTCTTGAGCAGGTCGAGGTACGAGCCGTTCTTCAGGAACTTGGTCGAGAAGGTGGCGAATGGGCCAAACAGGATCACCCGCTTGCCGTCCAGAACACGGGTGTCCAGGTGCGGAACCGACATGGGTGGCGCGCCGGTGGAGGCGATACCGTAGGCCTTGGCCATGTGCTGCATGGCAACGCTCGGGTTCTCGGTGACCAGGAACGAGCCGCCGACCGGGAAGCCTGCGTATTCCTTGGCCTCTTCGATGCCCGACTTCTGCAGCAGCTTCAGCGCGCCGCCGCCAGCACCGATGAACAGGAACTTGGCGTCGGTGGCCGACTCGGTGCCATCCTTGAGGTTCTTGTACTCGACGTGCCACGAGCCATCGTCGTTGCGGGTGATGTCCTGCACTTCGCTGGACAGCTTCAGGTCGAAGTTGTCACGGGTCTGCAGGTGCTTGACGAACTGGCGGGTGATCTCGCCGAAGTTGACGTCGGTGCCGATCGGGGTCCAGGTCACCGCGAGCTTCTGGCTCGGGTCACGGCCTTCCATCATCAGCGGAACCCACTTGGCGATCTGCGCGTGGTCTTCGGAGTACTGCATCGGGCGGAACAGCGGGCTGGCTTGCAGCGCGTCGTAACGCTTCTTGAGGAACTTGATGTTGTCATCACCCCACACGAAGCTCATGTGCGGCGTGGTGTTGATGAACGAGTGCGGGTTGTTCAGCACACCCTGGCGCACCTGCCACGACCAGAACTGGCGCGAGATCTGGAACGCTTCGTTGATCTCGATGGCCTTGCTGATGTTGATGCTGCCATCCTGGTTTTCCGGGGTGTAGTTCAGCTCAGCCAGCGCAGAGTGACCGGTGCCCGCGTTATTCCAGCCGTTGGAACTCTCTTCAGCCACGCCGTCCAGGCGCTCGACCATCTCCATCGACCAGTTCGGCTCGAGTTCGTTGAGCCACACCGCCAGGGTGGAGCTCATGATCCCGCCGCCGACCAGCAGCACATCTACTTTCTTGGTTTCTGCGGCGTGCGCGTGCATGAAGCTCGCGGCAACAGCCAGACCCAGCAGGGTCTTGCCAGCTTTCTTGAACATTGATCAATTCCAATCGTTAGCACGTAAGGACGGCGAGTGCCTGACCTCGATTGTTTCTGTCCTTCAGCGCACGCTTGTTATTGATCATTGGAGTCGCCTGCCGGAAAACAGCAACGCTCAGTCAAGGGTCAGAAAAACCCTACAAGGCTGAAACGTTTTTCCGATTGTAACCGAAACTCTCGCACAAACAAATTGTCGGCGCGTCAAGGCGGCAGGTTGTCCCAGGGTGCAACGGCTCAGGCGAGCCGTGCCATTTCCTCGGCAACGATCGCGACTGTCTCGCGAATCTGCGCCTCGCTGTGCTCGCACGAGACGAAAAAGCGCACCCGCGCAGCCTGCTCCGGCACCGCCGGATAGACGATGGGCTGGGCATTGATGCCACGCTCGAACAGCGCGCTGGACAATCGTCCGGCCTTGAACGAGCTGCCGGTGATCACCGGAATCACCGCAAGCCCGGTGCTGGTGGCCGTGTCCAGCCCGGCGGCAATCGCCAATTGCAGGAACAACTCGCCGCGCGCCTGCAACTGCCCGACCCGCTGCCCTTCATCTTTTTTCAGCAGGCGCACCGCAGCCAACGCAGCGGCGGTCACCGACGGCGGCATGCCGACGCTGTAGAGAAAGCCCGGAGCGAAGAATTTCAGGTGCTCGACCAGCGCGCTGCACCCGGCAATGTAGCCGCCACAGCTGGCGAGGGTCTTGCTCAGGGTGCCCATCCAGATGTCGACGTCATCGCCGGCCAGCTGGAAATGCTCGCGAATGCCTTGGCCGGTACGCCCCATGACCCCCAGCGAGTGCGCCTCGTCGACCATCAGGAAGACCTTGTGCTTGCGCTTGAGCTCGACGAAGCGCGGCAGATCCGGATAGTCGCCGTCCATGCTGTAGATGCCCTCGACCACCACCAGCACCCGCTCGAAGTGCTGGCGCTGCTCGCCCAGCAGGCGATCCAGGGCCTGCCAGTCGTTGTGGGCGAACGACAGCCGCCGCGCGCCGGACAACTGGATGCCTTGCAGCACGCTGTTGTGGATCAGCTCGTCGTGCAGCACCAGGTCACGCGGGCCGAACAGGTAGCCGATGGTGGTGACGTTGGTGGCATGGCCGCTGACCATCACCACCGCGTCATCCACCTGGTACAGCTCGGCCAGCTCGCGCTCCAGCTCGCGATGCAAGGGCCGGTCGCCGGAAACCGGACGGCTGGCCGATACCGAAGTGCCGTAGCGATCGATCGCCGCCTTGGCCGCTTCGGCGACCTCGGCATGCCCGGAATAGCCCAGGTAGTTGTAGCTGGCGAAGTTCACGTAGCGGCGCTCGGTGATGTCCGTCTGCGCCCCGGCGGTGCCTTGGTGCAGGCGGAAGAACGGGCTGCTCAGGCCCATTCGCGCACCGGTCTGTTGCATCACCCGCAGGTGCTGGTAGCCCGGGTACTGGTCGAAGCGGTAGAAGGCCTCGGGGACTTTCTGCGCAGCCTGTTGTGCCTGCTCCAATGTGGCGCCGCTCGCCTGTTCCGGCTCACTGCGCCGGCGCGCCAGCGCTTGCTGGATCAGACGTTGCTTGGCATCCACACCGAGGCCCGTAGGCGTTCTTGCTGTCATCGAGGGCTCTTAGTCAATCAATCGGTTAGGCGCCGCACTGGCATCGGCCAGGTCGGCGTTCAGCGCAGCCATCTGCGTGGCGTCCAGCTCGCTGCCATGACGGGCAAGCAGGTTCTGCGCCAGGTTGTCCGGGGCCGCGGCGGTGTTGTCGGCGGCGTCGCCACGCAGCAGCTCGAGCAGGCGCACGCTCAGTTTGTCGATACTGGAACTCTCGCTGAGTTCCATGACCGGCAGACGAATGCCGAAGCGCTCTTCAAGCGCCACCACCAGCTCGACGCTCATCAGCGAGTCCAGACCCAGTTCCTGCAACGGCCGCTGGGTATCCAGGCGCGCCGCCGGCAGGCGAAGGATTTCGCAGACCTCGTGCTTGAGCATCTCGGCGAAGCGCTCGAGCAGCTCTGCATCACTGAGTTCGGCGAGCATGCGCTGGATGTCTTCGCCATCGTTGTCATCGTCCTGATCACCGCCATGGGCGCGGGCCAGCTCGATGAAGCGCGGGCTGCTGGAGGTGGGCAGGAAGCGCGACAACGCTTTGAAGTCCAGCTCCAGCACGCCGTGGCCATCCTCGCCTGCCAGCAGCATGTCTTCCAGCTGGGCCAGGGCCACCTCGGCGCGCAGCGCAGCGCCGCCCATGCGGCTTTGCAAGGCGTCCTTGATCTGCGTGTTGCGGGCCAGGAAACCGACGTCGTCGATGGCGCCCCACAGCACTGCCGTGGCTGCCAGGCCCTGGGCGCGGCGATGGCGCGCCAGGGCCTCGAGCCAATGGTTGGCGGCCACATAGTTGGCTTGGCCGGGGTTGCCGAACAAGGTCGTGGCCGACGAGAACATGACGAAGAAGTCCAGCGCCAGGTGCGCGGTCAGTTCGTGCAGGTATTGCGCGCCCTGGGCCTTGGGCGCCAGCACACGCTGCATCTGCGCGGCATCGAGGTTACGGATCAGGCCGTCGTCGATCACCGTGGCGGCATGCACCAGGCCGCGCAGCGGCCAGGTGCTGGCGTCGATCTGCTCGATCACCTGGGCCAGCGCTGCACGATCGGTGATGTCGCAAGCCACGGCACGCACATCGAGGCCGGCCGCCTGCCACTGGGCAAGGCTGGGTTGTGCCTCGACGCTGTCGGCGCCGCGCCGGCCGAGCAGCACCAGGTGCCGCGCGCCCTTGTCGATCAGCCACTGCGCGGTGCGCAGGCCGAAGCCGCCCAGGCCACCGGTGACCAGGTAGGTGGCATCGTCCTGCAGACGCAGCTCGCCACTGACCTGCTCACGGGTATCGACGGTCTGCTCGATGGGGTTGCCATAGGTGACGACGATCTTGCCGATCTGCCGCGCCTGCTGCATGTAGCGATAGGCTTCGACCACCTGGTTGGCATCGAACTCACGGAACGGCAACGGATGCAGGATGCCCTGCTCGAACAGCCCCATCATTTCGCCGAACAGGCGGCGGGTCAGCTGCGGGCGCTCGCTCATCAACTGGTCGGCGTCGATGCCGAAGTAGCTGATGTTGTTGCGGAACGGTCGCAGGCCGATGCGGGTGTTCTGGTAGAAGTCGCGCTTGCCCAGTTCGAGGAAGCGGCCGAACGGCTTGAGCACGCGCAGGTTGCGGTTGATCGCCTCGCCGGCCAGGGAGTTGAGCACCACGTCGACACCACGCCCGTTGGTTGCGGCCAGCACCTGATCGGCGTAGGCCAGCGAACGCGAATCGTAGACCTTGTCGACCCCGAGCAGGCGCAGGAAGTCGCGCTTCTCGTCGCTGCCGGCGGTGGCGTGAATGTCGGCACCGAGCCACTTGGCGATCTGGATCGCGGCAATCCCCACACCGCCCGCGGCGCCGTGGATCAGCACGCTTTCGCCAGGTTCCAGGCGCGCCAGGTGGTGCAGCGCGTAGTAGACGGTGAAGAAGGTGCTGGGAATGGTCGCTGCGGCTTCGAAGGACATGCCCTCGGGAATCCGCGCCACGGCATTGGCGTTGGTCACCAGGCGGTTGGCGAAGCTGCACGGGCCGAAGCCGACCACGCGATCGCCCGGGGCGAAGTCGCCTTCCACGGCACTGCCCTTGCCCTGCACCACCCCGGCGAACTCAAAGCCCAGGGTCGGGCCGGAGAACCCGTTTTCGATGGCTTCATCGGACAGCAAGCCCAGGGCGAACATCACGTCGCGGAAGTTCAGGCCGGTGGCGCGTACCGCGATGTCGAGCTGATCGGCGGCAGGCTGCTGCGGCTCACGCACTTCCCAGCGCAGGTTGCGCAGCTGGCCGGGCAAATCGAAGCCCAGGCAGACCCAGCCCTGATGCTCGCTGTGGCGCTGTACATGGCTGTCGAGCACACGCAGACGCGGCACGTAACGGCGGCCCTGGGCGTCGAGCGCCAGTTCGGTTTCGCTGTCGGCATGCAACAGCGCCGGCAGCATCCGCTCGATGGCAGTGTCCGCGGCCAGGTCGAGCAGGCGGATACGGCAGCTCGGCGACTCATTGGCCAGGGTCCGGCCGAAGCCCCAGAAGGCCGCGTCGGCCAGCCCTGGCAGGCTGCTGCTGGCCGCAGCGTCATGCCAGTGCTCGGCGGCGCCGCGGCTGATCAGCCAGCACTGCGGGGCGATGCCCTGCGCTTCGCAGGCCTGCACCAGGGCTGCGGCCAACAGGCAGCGCTCGGTCTGGCCATCGAGGCCAGCCGCGCTGTCCAGGCCAGCCAGGTGAATGATGTGCTGCGGCGCCTGATCGAGCGCGGCCAATTGCGCGGCCAGCGCCTGGGCATCGCCCGGTTGCAGCAGGCTGACCTGCTGGCCAGCTTCGCTCAGACCCGCCAGCAATGCGGTGCAGGCAGGCTGATCGGCCGAGCCCAGCAGCGCCCAGTGCGCAGGGGCCGGAGCAGCCTGGGCGGGCACGGCCCTGGCGGTGCTGTCGGCGAGCAGCACGTAGCTGCCGCAGGCGGTGCCAGGTAGCGCCTCAAGGGTGCTGACCGCACTCAGGCCATGGCGCTGCAATTCATGAATCCAGAAGCTCGGCGCCTGCTGACGCGACAGCGCCTGCTGCGGGCCGGCCAGCCACCAGTCGTTCTGCGCGCCGAAGACGAAGTCGACCCAACGCGCCGGATACTGCGCCAGCAGCGCCAGTTGACCCTGCGGATTGAGCCGCGCCGCCGCCTGCGCCAAGGCATTGCCGAGCACACCAAGGGCGCCCAGATCACTCGGCAACAGTACCCAGTCGAAGCTGCCCGCCTCGGCCAGTTGCTGCAGATCGATCACCTGCAAGGCCGGGCAATCGTCGCCCAGGCGCTGCTCCAGGTCAGGCTCGGCGACGCAGTAGCAATAGTCGAGGCGGTCAAAATCCAGCCCCGGGTATAACAGCTCGGCGAACGACGGCCCGCCGACACCGAACTCCAGCACCCGCAGGCGCTGGCCTTCGGGCAATTGCGCCAGGCGCTCGGCCAGGCTCTCGGCAATCCCGCCACGCAGGCGTTGCTGGCCGGCAGCACCGAGCACCAGGCGGGCCAGACTGGCGCCGCTGGTCTCCCGCGGCTGCAAGCTGTCCAGCGTGGCTTGGCCGTCGAGCAGGCCCTTGAGGTGGCGGCCAATGCGGCCCACCGAATGGATGATCTGGAAATATTCCGGGTAGCTCTGGAACAGCTCCTGCCAGATCGCTTCGCTGCTTGGGCGCTCGTCCAGTGCCGCCAGGCTCACGCTGCCGTCGTCGCTACGCAGCAGGCTGCCGTCCTGCTCGGCGTCGCGCAGCAGGCTGGTCAACCAGTCGCCGTGGCTCTGCGCCCAAAGCGCCAGTTGCTCGGCGCTCAGGCGGCCGCCGGCCTGCTCGACCAGGTCGAGTACGAAGCTTGCGCACAGCACATCGAGCAACGGCTCGACCTCATTGAGGTAGCGCTGCTGCGCGGGCTCGTCCTGGAGGCTGGCCATGGCTTCGACCAGCGCCGCAGAACCCGAGGCCGAACGTTGCAGCGGCACCACTTGGCCCGGCGCTGCGATACCGACATGGCCCAGGCGCTTGACCTGCCCGGCGCGGTCGTATTGCAGGCGCACGCCGCGGAAACGCGCATCCTTGATCGCCAGCACGGCAGCGCCGCTGGCGTCGAACAGGGTGAAATCCACCAGCAGCGAATGCTCGGTGCGCTTGCTTTGGCGCACCTCGACCCGCTCGGGCACGCCACCAGCGACGCTGAAGGCGATGCGCCCGAACTTGACCGGAATGAAGGCCAGGCCACGGTTGCGTCCAGGCTTGCTGGCCAGCAGCTCGGTAATCAGTTGGAAGGCGCCGTCGAGCAAGGCTGGATGCAGGTGCAACTGCGGCAGTTCCTGGGCGATGGCCGCAGGCACGCTCAACTGGGCAAGGATGCGACCCGGCTCGACCCAGGCCGCCGCCACCGACTGGTAGGCCGGGCCGTAGTTCAGGCCCACCGCGCGGGTCAGCGCCAGGTGTTGTTCGCCGGTGAAGTCGGGCGCACGCTCAGGCAACGCCGGGGCGCGGGCTTCGAGCAGCACGCCACGGGCTTCACCCGGTAGACGCGCAACTACGTGCTGCACCCACTCTTCCTGATGAGCCAAGGTCCGCGAGCGAATGCGCAAGGTGCCGTCGGCTTCCTCGATCTGCACGCGCACTTTCTTGCTGCCGTCACTGCCCAGCAGCAACGGGTTGTGAATCTCCAGTTCTTCGATATCGACGAACTCGCCCGGCTGGTGCAGTTGCGCCGCCGCCATGGCCAGTTCGGTGAAGCCGGCGCCGGGGAACAGCACCGACTCACCGACCTTGTGATCGCCCAGGGTGGGGAACAGTTGAGTATCCAGACGGCTTTCCCAAGTCAGCGGCTGATCCGGCAAGGTGTAGCCGAGCAGCGGATGGCTGCGCTGACGTTGCAGGGTGCCGCCACTTTCGGCGCTGACCGGCAGCAGGAAGCTGTCGCGCTGCCAGGCATAGTTGGGCAGGCGCACTGGCTGGCCAACCACCGGGAAGCGCGGCTGGCCCTGGGGTTCGATGCCGGCGATCAGCAGGCGAGCGACGCAGCGCTCGAGCAGCAGCGGGCTGTGCTCGTTGCGCTTGAGGGTGGCGACCACCTGGCCGGGTCGCTCACAGGCGTTGAGCACGTCAGTGACGTAGCTGCGCAGAATCGGATGCGGGCCGATTTCGACGAACAGGTTCGAGCCATCGCGCACCAGCGCATCGATGGCGCCCTGGAACAGCACCGGCAGGCGGATGTTCTGCCACCAGTACTGGCTGTCCAGGCGTTGGCCGTCGAGGGCACCGCCGACCACGGTGGAATAAAACGCAATGTCGCCGCTGCGCGGGGTGATGTGGGAAAGGTCTGCGATGACCTGCTGCTCGATCGGGTCCATCGCCGCCGAGTGGAAGGCGTAGTCCAGGTCGAGACGACGGGCGAACACCTGGCGCTCGGTGAGCACCTGTTCCAACACGCTCAGCGCATCGACGTCGCCGGCCACGGTGGCGCCGCGCTCGCTGTTCTCGCCAGCGACCACGATACGCTCGCCCAGGCCCAGCTCGGCAATCAGCGCCGCCGTGGCTTCACCCGACAAGCCCACGGCGGTCATCCGCCCGCTGCCGCGGGTCAGGCCCTGCAGGCGGCTGCGGTGATAGATCACTTGGGTCGCATCGCTCAGGCTCAGTGCACCGCTGGCCCAGGCCGCGGCCACTTCACCGACGCTGTGACCAACCACCGCCTGCGGCGTGAAGCCTTCGCTGCGCAGGACCTGGGTGACCGCCACTTGCAGGGCGAACAGCGCCGGCTGGGCGATCTCGGTACGCGCGTAGCGCTCGTCACCGTTGTCACCGCGAAGCTCGGCCTCCAGTGAGAAGCCTGCCAGCGGCTGGAACAACGCATCGACCTCACGCACACCCGCGATGAACTGCGGATGCTCGAGCAGCGCGCGGCCCATGCCCTGCCATTGCGAGCCGTTGCCCGAATAGACGAACACCGGCCCGCTCGGCGCATCCAGCGCCTGGCCGCTTTCCAGCACCGCGCTCAGTTCGCTGAGGCTTGGGTCCTGAGCGTAGTCATCCAGCGCCTGGGCCGCTTCGGCCGGGTCATCGCTGATCAGCACCAGGCGCTGGGCATGGGCGTCGCGGCGGAACATGGCCTGGTAGGCCACATCGTAGTAATCAGCCTGCGGCTGCTCGGCGAGCAATGCCGCGAAGCGCTCGGCAGTGGCACGCAGGCCCTGCTCGCTCTTGGCACTGAGCAGCAGCGGTACGCGGCGCTGTTGTGCAGTGTGCGCGGCGCGGGCCTGCGGCGCCGGGCTTTGCAGAATCACGTGGGCGTTGGCGCCGCCGAAACCGAACGAGTTGATGCCCACGGTGAGCGGGCCCTCGGCTTTCAGCGACAGCGGTTCGGTGACCACCTGCAGGTTGAGGTCGGCGAACGGAATATTGGCGTTGAGCGCTTTCACGCCAATGGTCGCCGGCACGGTACG
Source organism: Pseudomonas cremoricolorata DSM 17059 = NBRC 16634 (assembly GCF_000425745.1). GTDB lineage: Bacteria > Pseudomonadota > Gammaproteobacteria > Pseudomonadales > Pseudomonadaceae > Aquipseudomonas > Aquipseudomonas cremoricolorata. The sequence goes on from NZ_AUEA01000006.1 coordinate 348,848, forward strand.
GGTTTGCAGGCAGTGCAGCGCCTTGACCATCCCGGCCACGCCGGAGGCGGCCTCAAGGTGGCCGACGTTGCTCTTCACCGAGCCGATCGGCAGCGGATTGCCGGCGCCGCGGCGCTGCGCCAGGGCCTGGCCGATGGCGCGTGTCTCGATCGGGTCACCGACCGCAGTGCCGGTGCCGTGGGCTTCCAGGTAGTCGAGCTGCGAAGGTTCGATGCCGGCCTTGGCGTAGGTGCTGTCGAGCAGCGCAGCCTGGGCCTCGGCGTTGGGCAGGGTCAGGCTCGACTTGCGTCCATCGGTATTGACCGCGCTGCCGGCAACCACGGCAAGGATGGTGTTGCCGTCTGCCACGGCCTGGTCATAGTCCTTGAGCAGGAACAGGCCACCGCCTTCGGAGCGTGCGTAACCGTCGCCGTTGTCATCGAACGACTGGCAGCGCCCGGTGCGCGAGAGCATGGTGGCCTTGGCGAAGATCATGAAGCCGAACGGGTGCATATGCAGGCTGATACCGCCGGTTACCGCCTGGTCGACATCACCGCTGAGAATCGCCTGGCAGGCCTGGTGGAAAGCCACCAGCGACGACGAGCAGGCGGTGTCGATGGCCATGCTCGGGCCGCGCAGGTCGTAGAAGAACGACAGCCGGTTGGCAGCGATGCTCATGGTGTTGCCGGTAGCGGTGGCGGCATCGATCGAGGCCAGGTCATCGACCAGGCGGTACGCCTGCTCGACCCCGGCGATGCCCAGGTACACGCCGCAATTGCTGCCGCGCAGGCTCGAAGGCTTGACCCCGGCGTTTTCGAAGGTTTCCCAGCACATCTCCAGCAGCATGCGCTGCTGCGGGTCCATCATGGCCGCTTCGCGCGGCGAGATGTTGAAGAAGCCCGCATCGAACGCACTGATGTCGCCCAGGGTGCCAGCCGCAAACGTGTAACTGGTGGCTGGGTTGGCTTTGTCCGGGTGGAGGAACTCCGCCTTGTCCCAGCGGGACGGATCGACCTGGGTCACCAGATCGCGTCCGTCCATCAGGTTTTGCCAGAAGCTGGCCGACGTCGAGCCGGGGAAGCGGAATGAAGAACCAACGATTGCTACCTGTCTACGCTTGATCAAAACCCATTCCTTCAAAACTCATCGGGGGCACCGTCCCTTGCTACAGACAGCCGCCATGCCTGGCCTGTCCACGATAGGGCAGGTCGGATGTCGCTGATGATCGTCTGATAACCAGAAGCCACGAGGCTCGTCACGGAAAGCTAGACACCTTCGTCTGAAAAAGGCGTCAGAAGTTTCCTTGATATGTAAATAGATGATACGCGGTCGGCAGAGTAGGGAAAACCCTTGCCCTTGTGGTGGGTATCACAGTGTGGCGGGGCAAACCGCAGCCTGGGCCTGTGCCAGGCCCGGAAACGACAAACCCGCCTGCACCGACGAGGCGGCGCAGACGGGTTCCGGGGAGCTGAATCAGTAGATCTTTTCTTGCAGCACGCGCTTGAGGTATTGCCCGTAGCCGTTCTTGCACAGCGGCGCCGCCAGCGCTTCGAGCTGCTCGGCGCTGATCCAGCCCTGACGGAAGCTCACCTCTTCCGGGCAGGCCACTTTCAGGCCCTGACGGCGCTCGATAGTGGCGATGTAGCCGCTGGCTTCGAGCAGCGAATCATGGGTGCCGGTGTCGAGCCAGGCATAACCGCGGCCCATGATCTCGACCGACAGGCGCCCCTGCTCGAGGTAGATACGGTTCAGGTCAGTGATTTCCAGCTCGCCACGCGGGGACGGTTTGATGCCCTTGGCGATCTCGACCACATCCCGGTCGTAGAAGTACAGGCCGGTCACGGCGTAACTGGACTTGGGCTGCTGGGGTTTCTCTTCCAGGCTGATGGCCTTGCCCTGCCCGTCGAACTCGACCACGCCATAACGTTCGGGGTCTTGCACGTGGTAGGCGAAAACGCTGGCGCCTTGGTCCCGGCCCATGGCGTTGCGCAGCAGGTGCTGGAAGTCGTGACCGTAGTAGATGTTGTCACCCAGCACCAGCGCCGACAGATCGTTGCCGATGAACTGCTCACCGATCAGGAAAGCCTGGGCCAGACCGTCCGGCGAAGCCTGCACGGCATAACTGATGTTCAGGCCCCACTGCCCGCCATCGCCGAGCAGTTGCTCGAAACGCGGGGTGTCCTGCGGCGTGGAGATGATCAGGATGTCGCGAATGCCGGCCAGCATCAGAGTGGTCAGCGGGTAATAGATCATCGGCTTGTCGTACACCGGCAGCAACTGCTTGGAAATCGCCAGCGTCGCAGGGTGCAGGCGCGTGCCGGAGCCGCCTGCGAGGATGATGCCTTTACGGTTCATGTCGATCATTTCCCATGGATTTCAGTCAGCATGCGCGCGACGCCTTGGCGCCAGTCAGGCAGGGTCAAGGCGAATGCGGCTTGCAGTTTGCGGGTGTCCAGGCGCGAGTTGGCCGGGCGCCGGGCGGGGGTCGGATACGCGTCGGTGGTCAGTGCAGTGATCTGTTGCGGGCCGATCTTGAGGTTGGCGCCAAGCGCCTGCGCGTGCGCGAGGACGAACCTTGCGTAGTCGCACCAGGTGGTCTCCCCCGCCGCAGCCAAGTGGTACAGCCCGCTCAACGCAGGTGTGCGGCGGGTGGCCACGATGGCCTGGGCCGTAACGTCGGCAATCAGCTCGGCACCGGTCGGTGCGCCATGCTGGTCGTCGATCACGCCCAGGCTTTCACGCTCGCCGGCAAGGCGCAGCATGGTCTTGGCGAAGTTGTTGCCACGGGCGGCGTAAACCCAGCTGGTGCGCAAGATCAGGTGCGCGCAGCCTGCAGCCTGGATCGCCCGCTCACCGTCCAGTTTGGTCTGCCCATAGGTATTGAGCGGCGCCACAGCGTCGGTTTCGCTCCAGGGCTGAAGGCCATCACCGGGAAACACGTAGTCGGTCGAGTAATGCACCAGCAGCGCGCCACGTTCGGCAGCAGCGCGGGCCAGAACGTCCACCGCGTCGGCGTTGAGCAAGCGCGCCTGGTCGGGCTCGCTTTGCGCCTTGTCGACCGCCGTGTAGGCCGCCGCATTGACGATCACCTCGGGGGCGAAGGCGGCGACGGTCGCCGCCAGCCCTTGCAGATTGGCCAGGTCGCCACAGTACTCGGTGCTGCGCGAGCTGAGCGCCAGCACCTCACCGAGCGGCGCCAGGCTGCGCTGCAGCTCCCAGCCGACCTGGCCCTCACAGCCCAGCAACAGAATCTTCATGCCGAGCGCCCGCCATAGTTCTTCTCGACCCAGGCGCGGTAGCCACCGGACTGCACGTTATCGACCCAGTCCTGATTGCTCAGGTACCACTCCACCGTTTTGCGAATCCCCGTTTCGAAGGTTTCCGCCGGCTTCCAGCCCAGCTCGCGCTCCAGCTTGCGCGCGTCGATGGCGTAACGACGATCGTGCCCCGGTCGATCGGTGACATAGGCGATCTGCTCGGCGTAGCGCATGCCGTCAGGACGCGGACGCAGCTCGTCGAGCAGCGCGCAGACGCGGTGAACGATGTCCAGGTTGGGTTTCTCGTTCCAGCCACCGACGTTGTACACCTCGCCCACCTGCCCCGCTTCCAGCACACGACGAATCGCGCTGCAGTGATCCTTGACGTACAACCAGTCACGAATCTGCTGGCCGTCGCCATACACCGGCAACGCCTTGCCCGCCAGCGCGTTGACGATCATCAGCGGAATAAGCTTCTCGGGGAAATGGAACGGCCCATAGTTGTTCGAGCAGTTGGTGGTGAGCACTGGCAAACCGTAGGTGTGGTGGTAGGAGCGCACCAGGTGATCACTGGCGGCCTTGCTCGCCGAATACGGGCTGTTGGGCTGGTAGGGGTGGGTCTCGGTGAATGCCGGTTCGTCGGCGGACAGCGAGCCATAGACTTCATCGGTGGACACGTGCAGGAAGCGGAACGCGCCGCGCTGCTGCTCAGGCAAGGCACCCCAGTACGCACGCACCGCCTCGAGCAGGCGGAAGGTGCCGACGATGTTGGTCTCGATGAAGTCTTCGGGGCCGTGGATCGAGCGGTCGACATGGGACTCGGCAGCGAAATTGACGATGGCGCGTGGCTGATGCTCGCGCAACAGACGCTGCACCAAGTCGGTGTCACCGATATCGCCGTGGACGAAGATGTGCCGCTCATCGCCTTCCAGGCTGCTCAGCGTCTGCAGGTTGCCGGCATAGGTCAGCTTGTCGAGATTGACGACGGGCTCGCTGGAGCCAGCGATCCAGTCGAGAACGAAGTTTGCGCCGATGAAGCCGGCGCCGCCGGTTACCAAGATGGTCATTGTGATGAACGTCCTCTGTGCACGTGTTCACCCAGGGCAGGCATGCCCATGACGGGTGAGGCGCCGCGTGGTGGCGACGCTTTGAATAGTCGGGGGTCGAGCGGCTCGCTCATGGTTCGAGCCGGCGTTGCTGGTACAGCCAGTCGACGATATCGCCGCTCGGCGCATAGCCGCTTACGCTGTCGCGCAGCAACTGGCGAATGATCTTGCAGTCGTCGGTCGCCACCGCAGCCAGCAGCAGATCGAGGCGTTGCTTGAGGGTTTCCCAGGGCAGGTGGTCTTCATTGGCACTCATGATCATCGGATGCCCCGTGGCAAGCACGTTCTCGCCGATCAGCAGTTCCTCGTAAAGTTTTTCACCCGGACGCAAGCCAGTGAACTCGATGGCGATGTCGCCCAGAGGGTTGCGCTCGGAGCGCAAGGTGAAGCCAGACAGGTGAATCATTTTCTCCGCCAGTTCGACAATCTTCACCGGCTCGCCCATGTCGAGCACGAAGACATCGCCACCCTGCCCCATGGACCCTGCCTGGATCACCAGTTGCGCGGCCTCGGGGATGGTCATGAAGTAGCGGGTGATCTTCGGGTGCGTGACCGTCAACGGGCCACCGGCCTTGATCTGCTTGTGAAACAGCGGAATCACTGAACCGGACGAGCCCAGCACGTTGCCGAAGCGGACCATGGTGAAACGCGTCTTGTTGACCTGGGATACATTGCCTTCTTCGCCGAACAACACCGGTGCCAGCTCACGACTGAGCGCCTGCAGGACCATTTCCGCCAGACGCTTGGTACTGCCCATGACATTGGTCGGGCGCACCGCCTTGTCGGTGGAGATCAGCACGAAGTTGGCGACGCCCGCCTTGAGCGCAGCCTGGGCGGTGTACAGCGTGCCCATGACATTGTTCAGAACGCCCTCACGCACGTTGTGCTCGACCATCGGCACATGTTTGTACGCCGCTGCGTGGTACACCGTATCGACCCGCCAGGCGCTCAGCACTTCCAGCAGCGTGACCGAGTCGCGTACCGAACCCAGCATCGGAATCACCTGTACGGCCAGACCCTCGCGTGCGACGCGCTGATCCAACTCGCTGCAGATGCTGTACAGGTTGAATTCGCAGTGCTCGAACAACAACAGCGTGCGCGGTGCCTGGCCGACGATCTGCCGACACAGCTCCGAGCCGATCGAGCCGCCGGCGCCCGTGACCATCACCACCTGCCCGACGATGCAGCGTTCGAGCAGGTCATGCTGCGCAGGTACGGCATCACGCCCCAGCAGATCGCCGATATCGACTTCCTGAATGTCATCGACCTTGACCCGGCCGCTGGCAAGGTCCATGAATCCGGGGACACTGCGCACATGCAAAGGGAAAGCCTCGAGCAGGCCAAGGATTTCTCGCCGACGACTGCGGCTGGCCGACGGAATTGCCAAGAGGATCTCTTCGGCGCCAGTGGCATCGATCATGCGTTGCAGCTTGTCAGGTGCATAGACCTGCAGACCAGCAATGACCCGGTCGCTGATGCTCGGATCATCGTCGATGAACGCCACCGGACGCATGTCCTTGCCCATGCGCAGCGCACCCACCAACTGGTTGCCCGCAGCCCCGGCACCATAGATCGCGACCCGCGGCAGACCATCGTCGCGACTGGCAAACGGCACATGCTGCGCAGCCGCCGCGAACCAGTCACCGAGAAAGTACTGACGCATGGCCAGGCGCAGCCCACCGATCATGATCAGGCTGAGCCACCAGTAGTTGAAGGTGATCGAACGTGGGACGACAACTTGCCGATCACCCGCCAAATAGATGATGAAACCCAATAGCAAGGCCGACATTGAAACCGACTTGATAATGGCGATCAGCGCGTCGTTACCGAAGTAGCGCATCACCGCTCGGTACAGCCCGAAGCGGATGAACAAGGGAATCGACACCAAAGGCGCGCAAATGAACAGCCAGGTGTGATCCAGGACAGGGTTGGCCAATTCGTCGATTCCCAGGCGTACGACGAAAGCCAGCCATAGTGCGATCCATACCAGCAGCACATCCGCCACTACCTGAATCGCCCGTTTCTGCCGACGAGGCAGCCCGAGAAGGAACACGCGCAGCTTTTCCATAAGACCCCTAAGTTCTCAAGTCGCTTGGTCGCTCGAGCGTTCCGGCGCCCCAGCGTGCTGCAAGCAGCACCAGCGGCACATAGGCGATCAGCACGCCCAATGCACCATCAAGCCCCAGCAGTGCCACACACAACGCAATGGGCAGAAGCCAGAAAAGGTTGAGCGCTCCAACCGCCAAGGTGACCGGCAAGTGCCGAGCGTAGTGCCGTGAGGCGAACTGATAGGCATGACTGCGATGCGCTTCGTAAACTTTGTCGCCGCGCAGCAACCGGCGCATCAGCGTGAGCGTGGCATCGACGACGAACACGCCCAACATGATCAACCAGCACCAGAACAGGGCCGAGGACTGCCAAGCTGCTTGCAGTGAAAGGCCTGCCAATACGATGCCGAGAAAACCGCTGCCTGCATCGCCCATGAAAATCTTCGCAGGTGGAAAGTTCCAGAAGAGGAATCCTGCTGCAGCGGCCGCCAGGATTAAAGGTAGCACCAGCAGCGAAGATAGCCCTGTGAGCCCTGCGAGCAGCGCCATGCTCAGGCAAACCGTGATGGCTTCAATACTGGCCAGGCCATCGATACCATCCATGAAGTTGTAGAGGTTGAGCATCCATACGCAGTAGAAAGCGGTCAGCACTGCGCCAATCCAATGCAAGTCGAGCTCATACCCCACTACCAGCAGCGGCGGCAGTCCCCCTAACCAGAGTAGCAGCCACAGGGCTGCTGCAAAGTGACCCAGCAGTCGCCAACGTGCAGCGATATGGCCGTGATCGTCCATGAAGCCGATGACAGCGATCAGGGCGCCGCTCCCCCCGATGCCTAGCAGGACGGCGCTATCGACGACAGCGAGCACGCCCAATACCGGCAGGCACGCCAAAAACGTCAAGACGATGCTGAGTCCACCACCGCGCGGCGTCGGGACCACATGCGAACTGCGCGCATTCGGCACATCAATGATCTGCTTGTGCAGCGCATAGCGGCGCAATAACCCTGTCAGCAGACAGGAGAGCGCAACGACTACCGGTAACAACCACCACCCAATCATCTTTCACTGCCCTTGAGAAAATGCTGAGCTGTCGCCTGCAACGCCGCGTCGACGCTGACAGGCGGGTTCCAATCGAGCAATTCGCGAGTTTCGCTTATGTCCACTTGCAACGATCCGCATAGGCGCTTGGCCAGAGCGCTCGCATTTCTGCCACGGGCGAGCGCATACATGAGCCCGGTGGGAAAAGGCAGCAACCGGGCAGGCTTGCCCAGAACCTTGCCCAGCCGCCGAAGGAGTTCGGTCGTCGAAAGGTCTTCCCCATCACTGACAAGCAAGACCCGATTGGCGGCGCGCGGATGAGCGATGCACGTCACCAGCAGGTCAGTGAGGTTGTCCAGCGCGACCAAGCTACGTTTGTTGTCAATGGCGCCGAACGGCAAGGGCACGCCCCTGCGCAACCACTTCATCATGGTCTGGAAGTTGGCTTTTACACCCGGCCCGTAGACCAGCACGGGCCTGACGACTACGCATTCCATGGATGTTTCCCGCGCCAATGCCAACAAGGCGACTTCCGCCTCGAGCTTGGAAACGCCATAGGGGTCGGTCGGGTGCGGTCGATCGCTGGCACGATATGCGGCGCGATCGTCTGTACCTTCGCCATTGACCTTGATGGAGCTGACGAAGATGAACCGCCGCACACCAGCTGCTGCCGCAGCGCGAGCCAATTGCAGCGTGCCCTCGACGTTGATACGGCGATACTCAGCCAGCGGGTCACTGTCGGTTTCGCGCATCACGTGAACGCGCGAGGCCAGGTGGATGACCGTATCGGCGGCTTGCAGAAGCGCTGCCGGACAGGCCGCCATATAGTCTTCCACTACCTCATAGCGGAGGTTTTCTCCTGGACATACCGGCCGTTTGCGGACCAGTCCGACGGCCGTATAGGACGTGTCGGCGCGCAACCGCTCCATCAAGGCGCTGCCAATGAATCCATTGGCCCCTGTAACCAGTACCACTGCACTCATGACTTGACTCCTTTCACCGCGAGGCCGATGCACAACAGAGCAAAGGCTGCCTTGTCACGCGGCCTGCGCCGGCATTGATTGCAACTGAGGGCTAGGCGTAGCAGGCCGACACGGTTGAAGGAGCGCCAGGAGCGCACGAAGGCATCGTCACCGCGCCCGGCCAAGTCGGCGATCAGTCGAGCCTGACCGAGCCACCAACCGGCGAAGACTTTGCCGATTCGGCGTTGGAAAGCTTGCAAGCCTGTGTTGACGCCGACCTGATTGCTGGCGTGCTGGCGGTAGCGCATATGGATCTGTTGGTCGATGAACCACCGGTGGCCACTGGCTCTGGCGATGGCATAGCAGTACCAGTCATGCAGGGTGACCTGCTTGATCGACGCACACTGTCGGCCCACGGTGTCGATCAGCTTACGTGCCAGCGTTTTGTTGAAAACGTACGTACAGCCTGGGCCAGCGGCTTCGAACAGATAGTCGTACGCGACCAGGGGCTGCGATTTGCGTACAGTTTGCTCTCGACCATCGGGCCAGTAGGCCAGCACGTCCGCCGAATAGGCTGAATACACCCCTGCGGCCAACACTTGATGGGCGCGCTGGAGCTTGCCCGGCAGCCATTGGTCATCCTGATCGGAGAAAGCGATATAGTCGAAGCCGTCGGGGTCGCATTCGGCAAGCAGGCGGAAGAAATTGGCGGCCGCCCCCCCGAAACGCTGGCCGTGCGCCAGATGCGTCACCCGCGGCTCTTGCTCGGCCCATTGAGTCACTAACGATTCGGTGTCATCGTCGCTGGCATCTACGCTTACCAATACATGCACTGCTACACCGGTCTGGGCGAGGATCGAAGCTATCTGTTCGTCGAACCACTGCCGTCCGTTGAATGCCGCCAGCAACACCAGCACCCGCGGAAGCGACTGACTGGCGACGGTTGGATCGCCGGAGTGATCGGCGGCTGCATTTGTCCACAGCGTCATCTGACACCACCCAACTTATTACTTAGACCATGGCCGATGCCGCGCAACATCATGCGTAACGACTCGGCTCGCCGAGTGTCGATCAAAAGGTTCATGAAAAACCGCAGCATCAGTCCCTGACCCAAGCGAAGTTTCCAACGCCAAGGGGTGTGCGCCATCCTGATGACCGCCACGGTATTCCTGAAATAGAAATATCGACGCACCGGCGAATAGACGAAGAAGCTGAGCCCCAGGATCTTGACGGGAGGCGCTTCGGACAAGGCGTGCCCCATCTCTACGTCGGTGCATCCATACACAGTTTGCCCCGCGTTCATGACACGGAAGCACCATTCGGTATCGGTGTAATCCACGAACAGGTCTTCGTTGTACGTGAAGCCTCGTCGCCACGCCGATACCGTCACCATCATGCCCGAGGTGATGAGGGTGTCGGCGGCGACCAATCCATCGCCGTCGCTCGACGCATAGACCGCGTTGATCTTGCCCCCCGCCGAACTGTAGAACGGAAAAGGCTTTTTTTCGGCCATACGACGGTCATGAAACTGTGGTCCAACCGCCACGCAGCGTGAATCTTTTGCCTGCCCCCTTTTCAGGGCAGCGTGCAGCCGCTCGATCAAATCAGCACTGACCTGACTGTCTTGATCGAATGTGACCAGACACTCAACGCCCGAGGCTTGCGCAATCGCGAAACCACGATTCAGCGCAGCGCCGAGCCCCTGATTGCCCTGCATGTCCAGGTAATGGATGTTGCTCCTGAGCAACGGATCGGCCATGAGAAAATCGCGCCCCCCGCCGTTATCCACCAGAATCAGCAGCTCAACCTGTGGTGATAGCGCTTCCAACAACCCATCCAGCACTGCCATTTCCGGGTGGTAAGCGACCACCACGGCTCCAAGCCTACTCATGCCGCAATCCCTTCCTGTTGAACCGTCAGGTGAGGCGCCACCTGGATGCGAGGTGTCAAAACGCTGCTCCAGAACCAGAGCACGACGATGAAACCGAATGAGTTGAAAAGCACCGGATTGCTCAATGACATGATCAGGTAGATAAGCACCATGATCCGAGCGCTGGAATGTGACCAGTCGCCTAACCTGACATAGCGACTTGGGAATATGATGGCCACCAGTAGGACAAAGGTCAGCGGCAGTCCGAAGAAGCGTAGACTGTCCATCCAGGTAATTTCGGTTTGTGCGACCCAACGGTTGTAACCGCTAGTGTAGAAATAGTTCCCCATGCCATTACCGGTAAGCAACGAACGCGCATCGATCTGTTCGTAGAACGAAAGCAGGTGGCCGAGCTTGATACCGTTGGATGTTTCAGTAGGGCTGAATACGGCAGTATGGGTGACCAAATAGAACAAGATACCCATCGTCAACGGCACCGTCACAGCCAATGTCAGCAAACGCAAGCGCCAAGGGCTTCTGAAATAGAACAGGGCCACAATCATGAAGGCGCCCATAAGCATCAGCCCTCGCGACGCGGTGAAAAAGATGCACAGCAGAATGAGAGATGCCCATAAGCCATCACGCCATTTCCCGTCGAGAAACGAGAGAAAAAAAAGCGCCAGGGGAATTAGCAGGAAAGGAGAAGCCCTATGATGCAACATGAACATTTGCAGGCTTCCAAATTGGCGAATGCCATAGAATCCTAGTTCATGCTGCATGTAGTAGTTGAGCAGGTACTGGCTGAGGTCGGCGGTGGGCATCAGCAGCAATGCGCAGGAAAACAGCGTCATGATCAACGCGAAAGAGCCACCCACTCCCTTCAGAATCGAAGTCATGTCGATAGCCTGATCGTCAATCAAAAAAATGAAAAACAAAGTGGTGGAACCCAGCAGCATCTGCCGCGCCAAGGCAAGATCACTATGGCTGAACAGGGACAGCACGAAACCGTATAGGAAAACGGAAAAGATGATGAAGGGTGACAGCGTGCGCACGGGCGCACTCAACGCCGCATAGACGGACGCCAAGATCAACGGAACGAACAATAACTTGTTCAGCACGAAAACTGGCAGCAATATGCTGGTCAGGCAATAGCAGAAAATCAGCATGTAAACCAATTTGGCGTTACGCATCACAATCGGCTCTCAATGACCTGTACTCCGTGAACGATGCCGTGTGCAGTACAAGCACAGCTTGATGATCAACTTGCATTTCTTCATCACCCCGAGGCGCCTGAACACTGCCAGCGCCAGTCGCCTACGCAGTCTCATCAGTTGCCAAAACGTCCGTACGTCAACATCGGCATCACGCCCCCCTCGAGCAGACTGCATGAAACGAATGTCACCCGACCATGGGCAAAATTGGTCCATCAAATTAGGCGACACTATGCCGGCGTACAGGCACTCGATGTAACGCGCCTTGACGTGCGCGTAGCCGTTGACGAGGTTTACCTGTTCGGCAGTTTGCGGGGTTAGAACATAAGTCTTCACCTGCTGTATGGCCGCATCAACATCGGCGGACTTCATATTTTCGGCAGGTGAATACCCTTGAAATGGCGATACCAGACCTATGCACTTCTGCCCGGAGAGCAGTTGTTCGGCATAGGCCGTACCCCCGGGGAACGGATGACTGTCAACATAGAAACTGGCGCATTTCACAAGCTGTTGGTATTGATCGAAGGGAACATGCCGCATCGTTTGGAAACGCCGTGGAAACTGTAATCGCAGCCCCCACCACCAAGGATTCAGTGACACATTGGGACCGATGACCAGGAACGTGGCATCTGGAAAATCCTGTAACAAGCGCCGAATCAGTGGGCGCATATCCTGATCGCCCCTGGGTTTGTATTTAATGTCCGCGCCCGCCGATAAAAAAATCAGCTTATCAGCTCCATGTTGGGCATCGTCCGTTCGTACGACTTTGCAGGAGGGTTGATTTACCGGAATTCCCAAGAAGGACTTGCGACCTGTAATGTCCTTGTGCTCATCGACCCGCCGTCCATAACTGCTCAGTTCAAAGTAGACATCGGCTGCGGCGGAACCCAGACTGAAACAATGATCTGCATGGTTGACGAAATACACCTGGGTCGAGGATATTTGCTTGGCAAGCAGCGCCGAGACGACTGCGGTAATATCGTCGGGATGGATACTCAGCACGACCCGCTGGTAATTCGACATGGTATGAACCATGTACCGAATCGATCGCAGATCGTCCACAGTTGATTCGACAACGTAGACCTCACTGAAATAGCGGCTCACCTTTTCGATCACCTGCGCATCCGCGGTCCGGGTGACAAGCAGATCAGGCGCAGTATCATGCATACTCGCCAGCTTTTCCATCAGGCGGGTGTGCCCCCCCGTCAGATACGCTTCGCTGATCACATGAAGTGTATCCCGGGTGGGCGAACAGACAGTCTCCTGTAGCATCAGGGATTGCCCAGCGCGTTCCGCCATTGCCCGTTCTAGCAATGGCGCGTCGTAGATGCCGACATTCATCGACCAACATAAATTGGCATAGCAACGCGAAAGGTTCAGTGCCGTATGTAAGCATGGCTCCTCAACGGCAGCGCTATGCAGCGCCTGCAATTCACGCTTCATGCCGTAGCCTGTGCGGACGTCGGAGCTAAAAGTCCATCGAGACGGCGGTAAACTAAAAAATACATAATCAAAGCATAAAATGAATAATTGACAGCATATGCCCAGACGGCCCCTTCGAGCCCATATTGACTGGTCAAAAGCAATGTCAAAGCGTAGAGCGAGAGGCACGCAGCGATCTCGGTCGCGATGAACATTTTGAACATTGCCTTGCTCAACATAATGTAGGCGATCAACCAACTACAGATCTTCAATGCGTCGCCAATCAATTGTCCGGCGAACAGCGAAGTCATCGGTAAAAATTCGGGAGTGAACAGCAACTTCACGATCAAGTCGCGCAGCAAAAAAACTACCACACAACTCACCATCAACGCCGGCACGATAATCGTGTAGCCTTCGCGCACTTCACGCTTTATCTGCGCAGCCGACGTAAGTTCAGACAAGCGCGGCAGGTAATAAACCCCCAGCGTGGTAGTGACCAGCAGCAAATACGCGCTGCTCAAACGTGTCATGGCCTCCCAATAACCCGCTGCGTCGCTGCCGAAGGACTGGATCAGGTGATGACGGATCGCGATCTGCATGACGGGAACACAAGCCGCAGACACCAACGCCATGAGAGCGAAGCGCCCGAGATTCGATGCGATGGTTCGATCAATCTGGCCGAAAATGAAGCCCCAACGAAACCAGTCACGCGTAGACACGATCAAGGCAGTCACGAGAAAACTGAACGATTGGTACGTGACCAACGCAATCAGCGCACCTGCCAGACCGTATAAACGCGTCAGCAATACGGTCGCGCAAAAGGAAAGTAAACTGCCTGCGATGTTAGCGCATACATACCACTCGATTTCCTTGCGACCGTTGAGGATTGCCAACAGCAGCGCGTTATAGGAAAAGAATAAAATGCCTCCGGAAAACCAAAGAAATACGCTGGAAAACTGCTCGCTGGCGAAGAAAACTTGCGACAGTGTTACACTAAACATCGCCATCATCACGGCGATGAGCGTGCAGGCGATAGCCGTCATCGTGCCGCTGGTTCGCCACAACACAATTTCTTTTTCACGCCCCCCTTGATATTCAGCCGTGTATTTGACCACCCCAGAGGTGATCGCGCCACTCGACGCCGTCGTGAGGACTTGAATAGCATTCTGCAACTGGCCAATCGCCGCGTAACCGGCAGGCCCGATATGTAACGCTAGCACCTTATTGAGGCCCAGCATCGTCGCCATCTTCACAGCGACGGCGATGGCATTCAACAGACTGGTTCTGATCAACTTCATGTAAGCATTCAGCCCAAAGCGAAACGGTTGCAAGCTTCAATGACCTGCTGTATTTGAGCGTCACTGAGGGTTGGATCCATAGGTAGGCTCAAGACTTCATCGTGAATCTGCTTGGTCAATGGCAGGCTTAAGTGGTTGTAGGCCGGGTAAGCCGCTTGGAGGTGAGGAGGCGTCGGGTAATGCACCAACGTTTGCACACCTTGCTCTGCCAGGTGTGCCTGCAATTCATTTCTTCGAGTCGTACGTACCACGTAGAGATGCCAGACGTGTTGCCCCTGATCACCCGCAGTGGGCAGGCGTATATCGGCGTGGTCGATACCTTCGGAGTAATGCTTGGCAATCTCACAACGCCGCTGCACTTCAACATCGAGATATTTCAATTTGACATCTAATATCGCCGCCTGTATTTCATCCAGACGGCTGTTCACTCCCACGTACTGATTCATGTACTTCTTTTGTGAGCCATAGTTACGCAGGGCTCGAAGTGCCCGAGCCAGGTCACAATCATTGGTCGTGATAGCACCGCCGTCGCCTAGCGCCCCTAGGTTCTTGCCTGGATAGAAGCTGAAACCCGAAGCGTCTCCCCACACGCCGCTGCGCTTTCCTGCCAATGCCGCACCGTGTGCTTGTGCCGCATCTTCAAGTACCAGCAGATCATATCGCCGAGCGATCTCCACCAATGCCGGCATATCGGCCAGACGGCCATACAAATGCACGGGCAAGAGCGCGCGAGTCTTGATGCTAATTGCAGACTCAACCCGTGCGGGATCAAGATTGAACGAAGACTCATCCGGCTCGACCAGAACGGGAACCAGACCATTCTCGGTGATCGCCATTATGCTTGCGATGTACGTATTGGCTGGGACGATGACTTCATCCCCGTCGTTAAGACGCCCCAGCAACTTCCAGGCGCGAAGCGTCAGGGTCAGCGCATCCAGACCGTTGGCAACGCCAATACAGTGTTTGACACCACAGTATTGCGCAAAATTTTCCTCGAAACGCTGTAAGCGCTCGCCCAGGATGTACCAGCCGGAATCGATCACTTCAGTACACGCGGCGATGAGTGCTTCGCGGTATTGGTGGTTGACGGCCTTTAGATCGAGAAATTTAACCATTGCTGTTTACCATCCTGAGAACTTTCGCCGGATTTCCGACTACCACAGCATGTGCAGGCACATCTTTCACGACGACAGCCCCAGCTCCAACCATTGCACCTTCACCTATTGTGATGCCTGGCAAGAGCGTGGCATTTGCACCGATACTGCACCCTCGGCCTAGTCGTGTGCGGATAAAGTGATCGGGGTACACCTTCGAGCGCGGCATGGGGTCATTGGTAAAAGTGGCATTAGGGCCAATAAAAACGTCGTCCTCAACGTCTACACCCGACCATAAGAAAACACCGCTCTTGATTGTCACGTTGTTTCCTATATTGACATCTCCCTCAATCAACGTATGCGCACAGAGATTGCAATTCTTACCAATCACAGCTCCTGGTAATATGACCACGAACTGCCAGACGCGAGTGCCTTCCCCGATGCTGTCCGACTGAACGTCAGAAAGAGGATGAATATCAACCATGCTTCACGGCTTCCCTGAATGCTGAGTAGTCACGAATGTAGTCAGACTCTTCATACGGTGCGCTCGCCAATACCAGCAGGACACAGTCGTCACTGAAGTCGTGCATCTCGTGCCATACACCCGGAGGAATCAAAACACCTCGATCCGGTGTATCCAGCCAGTAGTCGACCCGGCTGACACCGTCATCCATCAGCATCCGGCAACGCCCTGCCACGCAAACGGCGAGTTGCTGGAGCTCTCGATGCGCATGAAAACCGCGCGAGATTCCTGGCTTGGTATGCGTCAGGTAGTAGACACGAGCGATGGGAAATGGAACGTCGCCGCCCCGTTCCAATGCGACGAGTGCGCCTCGCTGATCACCTTTGATCTGAAACTGAAGGCCCAGTCCCTGCGCACTATGAACGGGTGCCGCAACCCCATTGATTGCTGCGTCAAACGTAGGGGCTTGCGCATCTTTTTCACTGACTATCAGCGCGTCGGTTAACGGCCAGTCAATCGCCAGCGTCGGATCATCCCAACGAATGCTCCCCTCTGCATCCCGGGTATATATATCCGTTGTCTTGTAAAGAAAGTGCGTGTCATCTTCAAGCGCAATGAATCCGTGAGCAAAACCCTCAGGAATCCACAACATGCGGTTGTTGTGTTCGCTCAACTCAACACCCACCCAACGCCCAAATGTTTCAGAATTGGGTCTAATATCTACCGCCACGTCAAATGCGGCCCCCTTTGTAACGCGCACCAATTTACCTTGAGCATGTGGCGCGCGTTGATAATGCAAGCCACGCAGGACCCCTCGTCGCGAGCACGAGTGATTATCCTGTACAAAGGCACGTGGCACGGGCAAACCCAACTCTCGCAGTCCTTGGTGGAAACGCGGCTCGTTGAACGTTTCCATAAACCAACCTCGATCATCGCCATACAGCGACGGCTCGATAATCACGACCTCAGGGATCGTGGAACGGACAAACTTCATGACCAACCCTTACGCTGTGAGTTAAACGTCGCTAAATCTTCCAAGTATTCATCCCAGTCGTTGGAGACGGGAAGCCAATAGCCCGATCCGCGCCCCACATGCCTGCCGCCCTCAACCTCTTCTTCGTTGCAGCTCGCACACGACAGGCGGCCGTCTTGAAATGAGGACCTGCTCATTCAAAGTCCTCTGGCATGGGACAGCTTGTAGTGACTGAACAAATATCGAATCAATGTCACCAAACTGCCAATAAACAAGCCAGCGATAAGCGCTAGTATCACAATGGTCAAGCGCTTGGGCTTGATGGGCACCTCAGGTTGCTCAACTGCTCCATCGACCTGAAACACGACGATATCAGGCTGCCGAGCGGCGATCTCCTCATACAATCTTTGCCTAGCCTGCAAACCGCGGAGCTCATTGATGAATGGATCGTCATTCGCACGATTTTCAAGACCTGTGATTTCAGCACGCAGCGCCTTTGCGCCTCTCATATAGGTCAAATCATCCCCCATCCGAGGTGTTACTGCAGATCGCCCGTCGTTGATAAGCATCGGCTTTTCAAGACCTAACAACGTTGCGATCCGTAACGCCTCGCGGAGTTGAACAATTTTGTCTTCGCGACTTTTGCTGCCTTTTAGACGGGCCACTTCGATCTGCTGGCCGACGCCTTCAGCTCTAACCTCTACCTCCCGCCTTACATTAGTAACGATTTCATCCTTGGCGGCATCTCCGGCCAGGCTGGCATACGCCATTAGCCAATCGGCAAGCCGGTGAGGATCAGAGCCGCGCAATGAAAGCTGGAGATGATCGCCGAGCGTATCGCTGATGGGTGTTACATCCAGCGACCTTATAAAATCCTGGTACAAATCATTGCGCCAGCCTGCTGCGGCATCCACGCCTATGGAGCGCAAGTAGACAGTCTGAAAAAACGTGCGGTTTACGCTTTCACTCCTGACGTGTTGCAAATACACAGAAAAAACTTGCTTCACGCCGATGACGTCCAAATTGGATAATTTGTCTCGACCATAGTTGAGCTCAGCAATATCACTGGCTACGGGAGGCAGTATTCGAAGTTTGACTTCATATATCGGCTTGGCCAAGTAAGCGTATGCGCAAGCACAGAGTGTAATTACCAAAGCAATGACAAGCACTGTCCATCGTTGCCGCCAGACTTGAAGCATGACCTCAACAAGATCCACATCCTCAGCTCTACTCGCACGCCCACTGTCATTGCGCATTCGGCCCTCAGCCCCACGTTTTTCCAACATCTGCAATTTGTCCAGTGAAGATCAATTAGATCAGACCACTGGTAGCTATACCGGGATACTTGTGAGGACGCCCATTTAAACCCCTTGAGCAGCCCAACATTTATCGTAGACATGAGCGTAGTCTAGGCGTGGCAAAAGTGCTGGATAAATTTGTTAAGTGCCTCGATCAATTTCTCAGCCAAATTCTAGGCGCCAGAAAGCACATCACCGCTGGCTCACCGCCAGCATGAAGTGCTTTCTTCAGCGCCTATTGAAGCAATAAGAATGGATATGGACAGATTTGCAAACTGTACGGTCAAGCAGAGCATGTGAGGGCTGTCTTCGAGTCAAGAGTGAGACATTACCTCATAAGCCAACGCAGAATTCTATGTAGCACTTTCCTCTTGCTTCGTAGGAAATTTCCACTACAGCGCAGACTGAGGCTAAATCACCCCTCACGCCCAGCAGACTCAGTGAGACAAGGCTCGCAACCGTCGCTTACTACGCATGAAGCCCCAAGCCCCCAACAGCGGACCCACGGCCAAGCCTAGCAGCAATGCCGCCAGCAGTGGAACTGCAACAGGCATGGCGGGCGCCGACCAGCCGAACAGCACCAGCGATACCGCCTGCTGATTTTCCAGCACGAAAAACAACACCACCGCCGCTAGCAGCAGCACGAACAGCGCCACGATGAGGCGCTTGAGATTACGCATTGATCTGCTCCTTGTAAGCGTCAGCCATGGGTGAGTTCGTCCTCTTCTTCATTGACTCGGTCACGCAGCTCCTTGCCAGGTTTGAAGTGCGGCACGTACTTGCCTTCGAGGCTCACCGACTGGCCGGTTTTGGGGTTTCGCCCTACTCGCGCTGAGCGGTAGTGCAGAGAAAAGCTGCCAAATCCACGGATTTCGATGCGATCACCGGTGGCAAGGCACTGCGACATCTGCTCAAGCATGGTCTTGATTGCCAATTCCACATCCTTGGGCGAGAGCAGCCCCTGATGGGTGACAATGCGTTCGATCAGCTCCGACTTCGTCATGTTTTTCCCTTCGTTATCAAGCAGCTAGATCATTGCTCTGTCAGGTTGTAGCACGCTCGGCGGGATTTGAACAGACCGGTTCTTGACTTGTTTAAAAAATTCAAGATCAACACTTTGATCGGGGCGCCACATTCCGCGCACAGACGCCTGTGCCTGCGCGATGCACAAAGTTAGGCATCGGCCTCGGGGAAAGGGTCAAATTTCAGGCAAAAAAAAGAGCGACCGAAGTCGCTCTTTTTTCACCGAAGCAGAACTTAGTTCTGCTTAGCCATTGCTTCGCGCAGCAGCGCAGCCATGGTGGTGTCTGCAGCCGCTTCCGGAGCTTGTTTCAGGCTCTGGATGGCTTCACGCTCTTCAGCGTCGTCTTTCGATTTGATCGACAGGCTGATAACGCGGGACTTGCGGTCGACGCTGATGATCTTGGCTTCGATCTCTTCGCCTTCTTTCAGGACATTGCGCGCGTCTTCAACGCGGTCACGGCTGATTTCGGAGGCTTTCAGGGAAGCTTCGATGTCGTCGCCCAGGGTGACGATAGCGCCCTTGGCGTCAACTTCCTTGACGATACCTTTAACGATAGCGCCCTTGTCGTTGACAGCAACGAAGTTGGAGAACGGATCGTCTTCCATCTGCTTGATGCCCAGGGAGATGCGCTCGCGCTCTGGGTCAACCGACAGGATGACGGTTTCCAGCTCGTCGCCCTTCTTGAAGCGACGCACGGCTTCTTCGCCAGCTTCGTTCCAGGAGATGTCGGACAGGTGAACCAGACCGTCGATGCCGCCTTCCAGACCAATGAAGATACCGAAATCGGTGATCGACTTAATGGTGCCGGAGATCTTGTCGCCCTTGTTGAAGTGGCCAGAGAAGTCTTCCCATGGGTTGGACTTGCACTGTTTGATGCCCAGGGAGATACGACGACGCTCTTCGTCGATGTCCAGAACCATGACTTCCACTTCGTCGCCAACCTGAACGACTTTCGACGGGTGGATGTTCTTGTTGGTCCAGTCCATTTCGGAAACGTGTACCAGACCTTCAACGCCTTCTTCCAGCTCAGCGAAGCAGCCGTAGTCGGTCAGGTTGGTAACGCGAGCGGTCACGCGAGTGCTTTCTGGGTAACGAGCCTTGATAGCGACCCATGGATCTTCGCCCAGCTGTTTCAGACCCAGGGAAACGCGGTTGCGCTCACGGTCGTACTTCAGGACTTTGACGTCGATCTCGTCACCAACGTTGACGATCTCGGAAGGATGCTTGATGCGCTTCCAGGCCATGTCGGTGATGTGCAGCAGGCCGTCGACGCCGCCCAGGTCCACGAAGGCGCCGTAGTCGGTGAGGTTCTTGACGATACCTTTGACCTGTTGGCCTTCCTGCAGCGATTCCAGCAGCGCTTCGCGCTCTGCACTGTTCTCGGCTTCCAGGACACTGCGACGGGAAACGACAACGTTGTTGCGCTTCTGGTCCAGCTTGATGACCTTGAATTCCAGCTCTTTGCCTTCGAGGTGGGTAGTGTCGCGCACTGGGCGGACATCAACCAGGGAGCCCGGCAGGAACGCACGGATGCCGTTAACGTCGACAGTGAAGCCGCCTTTAACCTTACCGTTGATAACGCCCTTGACCACTTCTTCGGCAGCGAAAGCAGCTTCCAGAACAATCCAGCACTCGGCGCGCTTGGCTTTTTCACGGGACAGCTTGGTTTCGCCAAAGCCGTCTTCGACCGCGTCCAGCGCAACGTGAACTTCGTCACCGACCTTGATGCTCAGCTCGCCAGCTTCGTTGAAGAACTGCTCGAGCGGGATGACGCCCTCGGACTTCAGACCAGCGTGTACGGTAACCCAGTCGCCGTCGATGTCGACAACGATACCGGTGATGATTGCGCCCGGCTGAAGATTGAGGGTTTTCAGGCTTTCTTCAAAGAGTTCTGCAAAGCTTTCGCTCATTTTCATTCCTGTAGATTCGGGCGAAACAGACGCCCATCGCCACATTCCAGACAATGTGGGTTTCGTTTAAATAAAGAAAAGCAGGCAGGACGTTGACTGGTGCCCCTGCCGGCTTTCCTGGTATCAGGCGATGTCGCGCAGGGCGATCTCGCTTCTGATTCGTTGCAACACCTGCTCGATGGACAACTCGGTAGAATCCAGCTGAATGGCATCGGCCGCCGGCTTGAGCGGGGCCACTGCGCGCTGGGTGTCACGTTCATCACGTGCACGTATCTCATCTAGCAGACTCGACAGACTAACATCTTCATTCTTGCCCTTCAACTGCAGGTAGCGGCGGCGAGCTCGCTCCTCGGCGCTGGCGGTCAGGAAGACTTTCAATGGTGCGTCGGGAAATACCACCGTGCCCATGTCGCGCCCATCGGCGATCAACCCGGGTACTTCACGGAAGGCACGCTGACGCTGCAGCAGCGCCTCGCGCACCGCAGGCAGCGAGGCGACCGCAGAAGCCCCAGCCGCCACGGTTTCGGTACGAATCACGCTGCTGACATCCTCACCTTCGAGAATGATCTGCTGCAAACGCCCAGGTGCCGCGGCGATGAACTGCACGTCAAGGTGTGCCGCGAGCCGGGTGAGCAGCTCTTCGTTGGTCAGGTCGACGCCATGATTGGACGCGGCGAAGGCCAGCAAGCGGTACAGCGCGCCGGAATCCAGCAGCTTCCAACCCAGCTCGCGAGCCAGCAGGCCCGCCACTGTGCCCTTGCCCGAGCCGCTTGGGCCATCGATGGTGATGACAGGTGCCGATACGATCACGGGTTGCCCTCTTCTGCTACACGAATACCGACTTCGGCGCACAGGGCCAGGAAGTTGGGGAAGGAGGTGGCGACGTTGGCGCAGTCATGGATGCGAATAGGCGCACTGGCGCGCAGTGACGCCACGCTGAAGGCCATGGCGATACGGTGATCGCCGTGGCCATGCACTTCGCCGCCACCGATCTGGCCGCCGTCGATGATGATGCCGTCCGGTGTCGGCTGGCAGTTGACACCCAGCGCGATCAGGCCGTCCGCCATCACCTGGATGCGATCGGACTCCTTGACCCGCAGCTCTTCGGCGCCACGCAGCACCGTGCGCCCTTGCGCACAGGCCGCGGCCACGAACAGCACCGGGAACTCGTCGATTGCCAGCGGCACGAGATGCTCGGGAATGTCGATACCTTTGAGCTGAGCGCCGCGCACACGCAGATCAGCGACCGGCTCGCCACCCACTTCACGCTGGTTCTCCAGGGTGATGTCACCGCCCATCAGACGCAGAATATCGATGACGCCCGTGCGGGTCGGGTTGATCCCGACATGCTCCAGCACCAGGTCAGAACCCTCGGCGATGGAAGCCGCGACGAGGAAGAACGCCGCCGAGGAAATATCGGCAGGCACTTCGATACGCGTGGCGCGCAAGGTACCGCCAGCCTGCAACGAAGCCACCGGGCCATCGCTGTGCACGGCGTAACCGAAGCCGCGCAGCATGCGCTCGGTATGGTCACGGGTAGGCGCAGGCTCGGTGACCGTGGTCTGCCCCTGAGCATACAGGCCGGCGAGCAGCAGGCAGGACTTCACCTGGGCGCTGGCCATCGGCAAGGTGTAGTTCAGCGCCTTGAGGGTCTGGCCGCCGCGAATGGTCAGCGGCGGACGCCCTTCCGGCCCCGTCTCGACCACCGCGCCCATTTCCCGCAGCGGATTGGCGACACGGTTCATCGGACGCTTCGACAGCGAGGCATCACCGGTCATGGTCACATCGAACGGTTGTGCCGCCAGCAGGCCCGACAACAGGCGCATCGAGGTGCCGGAGTTGCCCAGGTAGATCGGCCCCGGTGGCTGCTTGAGACCATGCAGGCCGACACCGTGGATGGTCACGCGGCCGTGGTGCGGGCCTTCGATGACCACACCCATGTCGCGGAAGGCCTGGAGAGTCGCCAGTGCGTCCTCGCCCTCGAGGAAACCTTCGACCTCGGTGGTACCCTCGGCCAGCGAGCCGAGCATGATCGAGCGGTGGGAAATGGATTTGTCGCCCGGTACGCGAATACGTCCGGACAGGCGGCCACCCGGTTGGGCCAGGAAGATCAGGTCGTTGGCGTTCATAGCGTCCACATAGGCCCGGCGGGCCAGGATTTTACTGAAATGCTCGCGGGCTACCTTGGCGCGGGTGAATACCCCCAGCAACTGGTGCCCGTCCCCAGCATCGACCGCATCGCGCAAGGCGTCGAGATCGCTGCGAAAAGTGTCCAGAGTGCGCAGGACAGCCTCGCGATTGGCGAGGAAGATGTCGTGCCACATGATCGGATCGCTACCGGCAATCCGTGTGAAGTCACGAAAACCGCCCGCCGCATAGCGGAAGATTTCCAGATTCTCGTTGCGCTTGGCCAGTGAATCGACCAGGCCAAACGCCAACAGGTGGGGCAAGTGACTGGTGGCCGCCAGCACCTCGTCGTGGCGCTCGACCGGCATGTGCTCCACATCCGCATCCAGAGCTCGCCACAGCTGATCGACCAGTTGCAGCGCATCGGCATCGGTTTCGGCCAACGGCGTGAGAATCACCTTGTGCCGACGAAACAACGCGGCATTAGACGCCTCGACGCCACTTTGTTCGGAACCGGCGATCGGATGACCGGGCACGAAGCGCGACAGGCCGTTGGCGAACGCCTGGCGCGCGGCACGCACCACGTTGCCCTTGGCACTGCCCACGTCAGTGATGACGGCGCGACCGAGATCGAGTTCGGCCAGCAGCGCCAGCAGTTTTTCCATCGCCAGGATCGGCACGGCCAGCTGGATCACATCGGCGCCCACGCAGGCCAGCGCAAGGTCTGACTCACAGCGGTCGACCACGCCCAGGGCCACTGCCTGACGCCGCGACTCGGCGTCCAGATCGACCCCGACCACTTCCCGGCACAGGCCGCTTTCGCGCACGCCCTTGGCGAACGAGCCACCAATCAACCCCAGGCCCACGACCACCAGGCGCCCGACGATCGGGCCTGGCTCTTTTGCTACCGCTTCAACCACGCGTGGAAATCCTGTTCTGTACGACAATCGTTGCCAGTCGAGTCACCGTCATCGGAAGACCTAGAGCACCGCTTTCGGATAGGAACCCAGCACCTTCAGCCCCACCGCTTCCTGGCTGATGCTCTCGAGCACGGCTTTGATCAGCGGATCGCGGTGATGACCGACGAAATCGATGAAGAACACGTAGGTCCATTTACCGCTGCGCGACGGCCGGGTTTCGATACGCGTGAGGTCGATACCGTTTTCGTGGAACGGCACCAGCAGCTCGTGCAGCGCACCTGGCTTGTTGCTCATGGAAACGATGATCGAGGTCTTGTCGTCGCCGGTCGGCGGCACTTCCTGGTTACCGATCATCAGGAAGCGCGTGGCGTTGTCCGGGCGGTCTTCGATCTTCTCGGCCAGGTGGGTCAGGCCGTACAGGCTGGCCGCCATTTCACCGGCGATGGCCGCCGAATTCCACTCACCCTTGACCCGCTTGGCCGCTTCGGCGTTGCTCGACACGGCAATTCGCTCGACGTTCGGGTAGTGCGCGTCGAGCCACTTGCGACACTGCGCCAGTGACTGCGCATGGGAATAGATGCGCGTGATGCTGTCGGTCTTGGTGTTTTCGCCCACCAGCAGGTGGTGGTGGATGCGCAGCTCCACTTCGCCACAGATCACCATGTCGTGTTCGAGGAAGCTGTCGAGGGTGTGACTGACGGCGCCCTCGGTGGAGTTCTCCACCGGCACTACACCGAAATTGACGGCACCGGCAGCCACTTCGCGAAACACTTCATCGATAGCGGCCATCGGACGACTGATCACCGCGTGACCGAAATGCTTCATCGCGGCAGCCTGGGTGAACGTGCCTTCAGGGCCGAGGTAGGCGACCTTGAGCGGCTCTTCCAGGGCCAGGCACGACGACATGATTTCCCGGAACAAGCGCGCCATCTCTTCGTTGCCCAGCGGCCCGCGATTGCGCTCCATGACGCGCTTGAGCACCGCCGCCTCACGCTCGGGACGGTAGAACACCGGCTGTTCGCCTTCGGCCAGGGTGGCGGTCTTGACCCGCGCCACTTCCTGGGCGCAGCGCGCGCGATCGCTGATCAGTTCGAGGATCTTTTCATCGAGGCTGTCGATGCGCACGCGCAGCGCCTTGAGCTCGTGTTCCGACATCAGCCGTGCTCCTTCGCGAATTCACCCATGTAGGCCACCAGCGCTTCGACGGCATCCAGACCCAGGGCGTTGTAGATCGAGGCACGCATGCCGCCGACCGAGCGATGGCCCTTGAGGTTGAGCAGGCCACGGGCGTCTGCACCGGCCAGGAAGGCCTTGTCGAGACGCTCGTCCGCCAGGCGGAACGGCACGTTCATCCACGAGCGGGCGTTAGGGCTGATGGGGTTACTGTAGAAGTCGCTGGCATCGATGAAGCCGTACAGGCGATCTTTCTTGGCCCGGTTGCGCTGCTCCATGGCCTCGACGCCGCCCTGTTCCTTGAGCCACTCGAAGACCAGGCCCGAGAGGTACCAGGCATAGGTGGCCGGCGTGTTGTACATCGACGCGTTGTCGGCCGAGACCTTGTAATCGAGCATGGTCGGGCAACTGCTGCGCGCGCGGCCGAGCAGATCTTCGCGAACGATCACCACCACCAGCCCGCTGGGGCCGATGTTCTTCTGCGCGCCGGCGTAGATCAGACCGTACTGCGAGACGTCGATTGGCCTGGAGAGAATGTCGGAGGACATGTCGACCACCAGCGGAACATCACCGGTTCGCGGCACCCAGTCGAACTGCAGGCCGCCAATGGTTTCGTTGGAGGCGTAGTGAACGTAGGCGGCATCGGCTGTGAGCTGCCACTCGTTCTGACCGGGAATGGCGAGGTAATCGTAGGGCTTGGCGCTGGCGGCGACGTTGACGTTGCCGAAGCGGCGGGCTTCTTCGATGGCCTTTTTCGACCAGATACCGGTCTCGATGTAGTCGGCGGTGCCGTTTTCCGGCAGCAGGTTCAGCGGAATTTCGGCGAACTGCTGGCTGGCGCCGCCCTGCAGGAACAGCACCTTGTAGTTCGAGGGGATGGACAGGAGATCTCGCAGGTCCTGCTCGGCCTTTTGTGCGATGGCCACATAGTCGTCGCTACGGTGGCTCATTTCCATGACCGACAGGCCCTTGCCGTGCCAGTCGAGAAGCTCGGCCTGAGCCCGTTGCAGGACGGCTTCAGGAAGCGCAGCAGGGCCTGCGCAGAAGTTAAAGGCTCGTTTGCTCACATCCACTCTCGCTCTGCTCTATTCAGTCAACGGGGCGACCTGTGTCGCCCCGCCGGGTTATCGCCATGTCATTCCTGCGGCAGGTCGTCCGCGGCCTGCGGGCCGTCGTCATCCTGGCCCTCAGCGGCATCAGGCAGCTCGCCCTCGCCACCCTCTTCGCCCAGCTCAAGCAGCTCGTCGAGGTCTTCGGAAGGCTCCTGGATACGCTCCAGCCCCACCAGCGTCTCGTCGCTGGCCAGCTTGATCAAGGTCACGCCCTGGGTGTTACGGCTAAGGCTGGAAACCTCGCCCACCCGAGTGCGCACCAGCGTGCCCTGGTCGGAGATCAGCATGATCTCTTCGCCTTCGTGCACCTGGATGGCGCCGATCAGATTGCCGTTGCGGCCCTTGGTGCCCATGGCGATGACGCCCTGGCCACCGCGACCGCGGCGCGGGAACTTGGACAGCGGGGTGCGCTTGCCAAAGCCACGTTCGGAAGCGGTGAGGATCTGCGCGCCGGATTCGGGAATCAGCATCGAGATGACTTCGTGACCTTTGGGCAGACGCATGCCGCGAACACCGCGAGCGCTACGCCCCATCTGCCGGACTACGCTTTCGGCGAAGCGAATCACCTTGCCGGCGCTGGAGAACATCATCACTTCCTTGGCGCCATCGGTGATGGCTGCCGCGATCAGTGTGTCGCCTTCCTTGAGCTTGACGGCGATCAGGCCGCTGCTGCGAGGACGGGCGAATTGCGCGAGCGGGGTCTTCTTGACGGTGCCGAAGGCGGTGGCCATGAAGATGAACGCGCCGGTAGGCTCGGCCACCAGCTCAGGCGTGTCGCCGTCTTCTTCGTCGACTTCTTCGGCCTCGATCACTTCACCTTCGAGCACGACGTCTTCGCCGTCCTCGATGTCTTCGTCAGGGTCGGCGTTCTGTTGCAAGGCTTCGAGGTCGATCTGCAGCATCGCGGTGATGCGCTCGCCCTCTTCCAGCGGCAGCAGGTTGACCATCGGCCGACCACGCGCGGCGCGCGAGGCTTCGGGGATGTCGTAGGTCTTGAGCCAGTACACCTTACCCTTGCTGGAGAACAGCAGCAGCGTGGCGTGGCTGTTGGCGACCAGCAGGTGCTCGATGTAGTCCTCGTCCTTGACGCCGGTCGCCGACTTGCCCTTGCCGCCGCGGCGCTGGGCCTGGTAGGCGGTCAGCGGCTGAGTCTTGGCGTAGCCACCGTGGGAGATGGTCACCACGCGCTCTTCTTCGGGGATCATGTCGCCGTAGTTGAGGTCGTGGCGCGCATCGAGGATCTCGGTGCGACGCGCATCGCCGTATTCGGCGCGGATCGCTTCGAGCTCTTCGCGGATCACTTCCATCAGACGCTGGGAGCTGCTGAGGATGCGGATCAACTCGCCGATCTGGGCGAGGATTTCCTGGTACTCGGCCAGCAGTTTCTCGTGCTCAAGGCCGGTCAGGCGGTGCAGACGCAGATCGAGGATGGCCTGGGCCTGTTCCGGCGACAGCCAGTACTTGCCGTCATGCAGGCCGAACTGCTCGGGCAGGTCTTCGGGGCGGCACGACTCGGCACCGGCGCGCTCGACCATCACCTGCACGGCGCTCGATTCCCACGGCGTGGCGATCAGCGCTTCCTTGGCTTCCGACGGGGTCGGCGAGGCCTTGATCAGGGCGATGACCGGATCGATGTTGGACAGTGCAACGGCCTGGCCTTCAAGGATGTGTCCACGCTCACGGGCCTTGCGCAGCTCGAACACGGTACGCCGGGTGACGACTTCGCGGCGGTGGCGGACGAAGGCTTCGAGCAGGTCCTTGAGGTTGAGCAGGCGCGGACGACCGTCGATCAGGGCGACGATGTTGATGCCGAACACGCTTTGCAGCTGGGTCTGCGAGTACAGGTTGTTGAGCACCACTTCCGGCACTTCGCCACGGCGCAGCTCGATGACGATGCGCATGCCGTCTTTATCGGACTCATCGCGCAGCTCGGTGATGCCTTCGAGCTTCTTCTCTTTGACCAGCTCGGCGATCTTCTCGATCAGGCGCGCCTTGTTCAGCTGGTAGGGCAGCTCGGTGACGACGATCTGCTGGCGGCCACCGACCTTGTCGATGTCCTCGATCGTCGAGCGGGCACGCATGTAGATGCGCCCGCGACCGGTGCGGTAAGCCTCGATGATGCCCTGGCGGCCGTTGATCTGGCCGGCAGTGGGGAAGTCCGGACCCGGGATGAACTGCATCAGCTCATCGACCGTGATCTCGGCGTTGTCGATCAGGGCCAGGCAGCCGTCGATCACTTCACCCAGGTTGTGCGGCGGGATGTTGGTCGCCATGCCCACGGCGATGCCGCTCGAGCCGTTGACCAGCAGGTTGGGAATACGGGTCGGCATGACCGCCGGGATCAGCTCGGTGCCGTCGTAGTTGGGCACCCAGTCGACGGTTTCCTTATGCAGGTCGGCCAGCAGCTCGTGGGCCAGCTTGGCCATGCGCACTTCGGTGTAACGCATCGCCGCGGCGTTGTCGCCATCGACCGAACCGAAGTTGCCCTGACCATCGACCAGCAGGTAGCGCAGCGAGAACGGCTGGGCCATGCGCACGATGGTGTCGTAGACGGCGGTATCGCCGTGGGGGTGGTACTTACCGATGACGTCACCGACCACACGGGCGGACTTCTTGTACGGCTTGTTCCAGTCGTTGCCGAGTTCGCTCATCGCGAACAGGACGCGGCGATGCACGGGCTTCAAGCCGTCACGCGCATCGGGCAGCGCTCGCCCGACAATCACGCTCATCGCGTAATCGAGGTAAGACTGTCTCAGTTCGTCTTCGATATTGACCGGGAGGATTTCTTTGGCCAGTTCGCCCATGAGAAGCCTGATTCCTTTTTCTGGTGAAACTCCGCTGGATCCCTCCTGGGACCAACGAAGCTCGTCGCCGCGACCCTCGAGAGTGCGACGACTTACGACAAATCAATGAGTTGTGACATGGATCTGCGCAAAGAAGGCGGCCGTCATACGCCGCCTTGGAAACTGCCGGATGGTATCACAACGGCCGCGCCGATGGGAGATATGGCAGCATGCCTCGCCGCGCGCTGAAACGGCGCGCTCAAGCCTCAATGCAGGCGCTTGCGGCACACCATCTGCGCGATCTTGGCGGTGTCGGGACGCTCGATGATGCCGCGCTCGGTGACGATCGCGTCGATCAGATCGGCCGGGGTCACATCGAACACCGGGTTGATCGCCTCGACCTGCGCCGCCAGCGGCGCCCCGGCCAGCTCCAGCAATTCGTTGACCGGGCGCTCCTCGAGCGGAATGTCCTCGCCGCTGGCAAGGTTCAGATCGATGCAACTGCTCGATGCCACGACCATGAAGCGTACGCCGTGGTGCATGGCGCAGACGGCCAGCTGATAGGTGCCGATCTTGCTCGCGACATCGCCGTTGGCGGCGATGCAGTCGGCACCGACCACCACCCAGGTGATGCCCTTGATCTTCATCAGGTGCGCCGCCGCGGAATCGGCGTTCAGGGTTACCGCGATGCCCTCGCGCGCCAGCTCCCAGGCGGTCAGCCGCGAACCGTGCAGCCAGGGCCTGGTTTCGCCGGCGTAGACCCGCTCGACCATGCCTTCCAGGTGCGCCGCACGCAGCACGCCGAGGGCCGTGCCGATACCGCCGCTAGCCAACGCACCGGCGTTGCCGTGGGTGATGAAGGTCTGCTCGCTGCCCTGATGGCGACGGATCAGCTCGAGGCCGAACTGCGCCATGGCCAGGTTGGCCTCGCGATCGCTCTGGTGAATGGCGATAGCTTCGGCTTCCAGCGCGGCCAAAGGATCTTCCTGCGCGCGCAGACGCAACAGCCGCTCACGCATGCGCTGCAAGACCCAGAACAGATTGGCTGCGGTCGATCGGGCTTCGCCCAAAAGCTCGAAGTCTTCTTCCAGCGCACGCTCCCAGTCAGCGCCTTCGGCCAGTCGGTCACGCAACGCCAGAACCAGGCCATAGGCGGCACTGATGCCGATCGCCGGGGCGCCGCGCACGGCCATGCCGCGAATGGCCGCAGCCACTGCGGCGACGTCGGTGCAGACCAACCAGTGCTCGGTGCCAGGCAGCAGGCGCTGGTCGAGCAGATGCAAGGCACCGTCCCGCCAGCGGATCCCGATCACCTGCTCCGCTGCCAAAAGTCGCTCGCGCATCCCCACTCCCCGTGCCTGGCTGGTAAAAAACGGCGAAGTATACCCAGCTGTATCGGCAGGCGCTCGGGAAACCTCCGGACTGCCTTGCGGCAGACCGCCAGCGGGAAGCTCAACTTTCTGCCATTGCGGTATACTCGCCGATCCGCCGAAACCCCAGGTACATCCTGAATGCCCAGCGCCGCACCTCCCCTCGACCTGCTGCTGATTCCTGACTGGCTGGTGCCGGTCGAGCCTGCCGGTGTGGTGCTGCGTGAACACGCGCTGGGCGTGCGTGACGGGCTGATCGCCTGGATCGGCCCGCGTGACCGCGCGCCGGCTGCCAATCAAGTGCGTGAGCTGCCCGACTGCCTGCTCACCCCTGGCCTGATCAACGCCCACGGCCACGCGGCCATGAGCCTGTTCCGCGGCCTGGCCGATGATCTGCCGTTGATGACCTGGCTCAAGCAGCACATCTGGCCAGCCGAGGCGCGCTGGGTCGACGAAGCCTTCGTGCGCGACGGTACCGACCTGGCCATCGCCGAACAGCTGCAGGGCGGCATCACCTGTTTCGCCGACATGTACTTCTTCCCCCGCGAAGCCTGCGACCGCGTGCATGAAAGCGGGATTCGCGCGCAGATCGCCGTGCCGCTGCTGGATTTTGCCGTGCCTGGCGCGCGCACCGCCGAAGAAGGCCTGCACCTGGCCATCGAACTGTTCGGCGACCTGCGCCACCACCCGCGCATCAGCATCGCCCTTGGGCCGCATGCGCCTTATACGGTGAGCGACGCCAACCTCGAGAAGATCCGCGTTATCGCCGACCAGCTAGACGCGCCGCTGCAGATGCACGTGCAGGAAACCGCCAGCGAGGTCGAGCAGGCGGTTGCCGCCACCGGCGAGCGGCCCCTGGCGCGGCTCGAGCGCCTCGGCCTGCTGGGCCCGCGCCTGCAGGCTGTGCATATGACCCAAGTCAGCGACGCTGACCTGGCCCTGCTGGTAGAAAGCAACACCAGCGTGGTCCACTGCCCCGAATCCAATCTCAAGCTGGCCAGCGGCTTCTGCCCGGTCGAGCGCCTGTGGCAGGCCGGCGTCAACGTCGCCCTGGGCACCGACGGTGCGGCCAGCAACAACGACCTCGACTTGCTCGGCGAAGCGCGCACCGCCGCGCTGCTGGCCAAAGCCGTGGCTGGCTCGGCCACCGCCCTGGACGCCCACCGCGCACTGCGCATGGCCACGTTGAACGGCGCACGCGCCCTGGGCATCGAAACCTGTACCGGCTCGCTGGAAGTGGGCAAGGCCGCCGACCTTGTGGTGTTCGATCTGTCCGGTCTGGCCCAGCAACCCGTGCACGACCCTGTTTCGCAACTGATTTACGCCACGGGCCGCGATTGCGTCCGCCATGTGTGGGTCGAAGGCCTGCATTTGCTCGACGAACGCCGCCTGACGCGCATGGACGCCCAGGCCCTGGCCGCCACCGCGCGGGCCTGGGGCGAACGCATCCGTGCCGGCGATCAATGACCGCGTGCCAGCCGAGGCTGGCAGCGCTGACACCTTTAATGAAGTTTTTCCGAGGAATGGTTCAATGAGCAACGTCGACCGCGCCGAAATTGCCAAGTTCGAGGCCCTGGCCCACCGCTGGTGGGACCGCGAGAGCGAGTTCAAGCCGCTGCACGACATCAACCCACTGCGCGTCAACTGGATCGATGAACGGGTCGGCCTGGCCGGCAAGAAAGTCCTCGACGTGGGTTGTGGCGGCGGCATTCTCAGTGAAGCCATGGCCCTGCGCGGCGCCAGCGTGACCGGCATCGACATGGGCGAGGCGCCGCTGTCGGTGGCGCGCCTGCACCAGTTGGAATCTGGGGTCGAGGTGGAGTACCGGCAGATCACCGCCGAGGCCCTGGCTGACGAAGCGGCCGGTCAGTTCGACGTGGTCACCTGCCTGGAAATGCTCGAGCACGTACCCGACCCTTCTTCGGTGATCGAAGCCTGCAAGCGATTGGTCAAACCCGGCGGCCAGGTGTTCTTCTCGACCATCAACCGCAACCCCAAGGCTTACCTGCTGGCCATCGTCGGTGCCGAGTACATCCTCAAGATGCTGCCGCGCGGCACCCACGACTTCAAGAAATTCATCCGCCCGTCCGAGCTGGGCGCCTGGAGCCGCAACGCCGGCCTCGAGGTCAAGGACATCATCGGCCTGACCTACAACCCGCTGACCAAGCACTACAAGCTCAGCAGCGATGTCGACGTCAACTACATGATCCAGACCCTGCGCGAGGAATGAGCATGCGCCTTCGAGCTGTACTGTTCGACATGGACGGCACCCTGCTGGATACCGCGCCGGACTTCATCGCCATCTGTCAGGCGATGCTTGCCGAACGCGGCCTGCCGGCGATTGCCGACAAGACCATCCGCGACGTGATTTCCGGCGGCGCGCGGGCGATGGTCGCAGCGACTTTCGCCATCGACCCGGACGATGAAGGCTTCGAGGCGCTGCGCCTGGAGTTCCTCGAGCGTTACCAGCAGGACTGCGCCGTGCACAGTGCGCTGTTCCCGGGCATGGCCGAACTGCTCGCCGACATCGAGAAAGGCAATCTGCTGTGGGGCGTGGTAACCAACAAGCCACTGCGTTTCGCCGAGCCGATCATGCAGCGCCTGGGGCTGGCCGAGCGTTCCGCGCTGTTGATCTGCCCCGACCACGTCAAACGCAGCAAGCCCGACCCTGAGCCGCTGACCCTGGCCTGCGCTACGCTCAAGCTCGACCCGGCCAGCGTGCTGTTCGTCGGTGACGACCTGCGCGACATCGAATCGGGACGCGACGCCGGCACCCGCACCGCGGCCGTACGCTATGGCTATATCCACCCCGAGGACAACCCCAACAACTGGGGTGCCGACGTGGTGGTGGACCACCCCCTGGAACTGCGCAAGGTGCTCGACAGCGCGCTGTGCGGGTGCTGAAGGCACCCTCCCGCCCTCCGATCTGAAGGACTCATTCCATGTTTGACTACACCGCCCGCCCCGAACTGCTCAAAGACCGGGTGATTCTGGTCACCGGCGCCGGCCGCGGTATCGGCGCCGCAGCGGCCAGGGCCTACGCCGCGCTGGGCGCCACGGTGCTGCTGCTGGGCAAGACCGAAGCCAACCTCAACGAGGTCTACGATCAGATCCTGGCCGCCGGCCACCCTGAACCTGTGGTGATACCGTTCAATCTGGAAACCGCCCTGGCGCACCAGTACGACGAACTGGCGGTGATGATCGAAAACCAGTTCGGCCGCCTCGACGGTTTGCTCAACAACGCCTCGATCATCGGCCCGCGCACGCCCCTGGAGCAGTTGTCGGGCGATAACTTCATGCGTGTCATGCACATCAACGTCAACGCCACCTTCATGCTCACCAGCACGCTGCTGCCGCTGCTCAAGCTGTCCGAGGACGCTTCGGTAGCGTTCACCTCCAGCAGCGTCGGCCGCGTCGGGCGCGCCTACTGGGGCGCGTATGGCGTGTCGAAGTTCGCCACCGAGGGCCTGATGCAGACCCTGGCCGACGAGCTTGAAGGTGTGGCCACGGTGCGCGCCAACAGCATCAACCCCGGCGCCACCCGCACCGGCATGCGCGCCCAGGCTTATCCCGGCGAAAACCCGCAGAACAACCCACTGCCCGAAGACATCCTGCCGGTCTACCTGTACCTGATGGGCCCGGACAGCAAGGGCATCAACGGCCAGGCCTTCAACGCGCAATAACCTCCTTGGCGAGCGGCGTCCACGCGCCGCTCGGCTTTGCCCCGCGACGCTGTCACAGCGATCCAGTAGACTCGCGCCCCGCCCTGCCTCCGGAGCCGTCCGTGCCCGCTACCGCACTTGTTCGCCTGTTGCTGCTCGCCGCCGTCTGGGGCGCGAGCTTTCTGTTCATGCGCATCATCGCCCCGCAACTGGGCACAGTGCCCACGGCGTTCTTTCGCGTCGCCATCGCCTGCCTTGGCCTGCTGGCCATCGTTGCCGTCTCAGGTGCAGGTTGGCGCTTCCAAGGCAAGCTCGGCGCCTGCCTGCTGCTGGGGATGATCAACTCCGGCATTCCGGCCACGCTGTATTCGGTGGCCGCGCAAGTGCTGCCGGCTGGCTATTCGGCGATCTTCAATGCCACCACGCCGCTGATGGGCGTGCTGATTGGCGCGCTGTTTTTCCAGGAAGCGCTCACCGCGGCCAAGCTGACGGGGATCTTCCTCGGCCTGCTGGGGGTGGGCATCCTCAGCGGCGCCGGGCCGGTGGCGCTGGATGCAGCGCTGTTGCAAGGCGCCCTGGCGTGCCTGGCGGCCACCACCTGCTATGGCTTTGCCGGTTACCTGGCGCGGCGCTGGGTCAGCGGCCTGGACAGCCGACTGTCGGCCTTGGGCAGCATGCTCGGCGCCACCCTGCTGCTGGCCCCGGCATTCGTCTGGAGCGCTGCCACCCAGCCTCCAGCCAGCTGGGGCGGCTGGCAGGTGTGGTTGTCGCTGCTGGGCCTGGGCCTGGTCTGCACGGCTTTCGCCTATGTGCTGTATTTCCGCCTGCTGGGCGATATCGGCCCGGTCAAGGCCAGTACCGTGACCTTCATGATTCCGGTATTCGGCGTGCTGTGGGGCGCCTGGCTGCTGGATGAGCCGCTGTCGCTGGCCCACGCCTATGGCGGCGCGCTGATCGCCGTGGCCTTGTGGCTGGTGCTGCGGCCAAGTGCCGTTCGGCCCGGCAAGCCGGCATGAGCACCGACGACGCTGCCACCTGCGGCGCGCGCAAGATCCTGGTACGCCTGGCGCACGACCACAACGGCTACCCCACCGCTTCGGTCGAGGGTCTGTGGGCGCAACCGGTCGAGGGTGGCTATCGCATCGACAGCCTGCCCTTCCATGCCTACGACGTGGCGCCGGGCGATATCGTCGAGGTGCGCATCGACGGCGAAATGGCCTGGCTGGAGCGCGTACGACACAGCAGCGGCGCCTCGGTGCTGCGGGTGATCGTCAAGGCTGCGGATGAGCTGAACGAGGTGCTCGTCGCGTTGCAACAGTTCGCCTGCCCTTGCGAGCTGGAGCGCTCGACACGGATGATCGCCGTGCACGTGCCGGCGCAGGTCGGCATCGATGCGCTGCTGTACTTCCTGCTGGTGCAACGCCAGGCGGGGGTGGTGGATTTCGAGGAGGGGGTGCTGCGGCACAGGTATTCGGCGGGGCTACCGCTGTAGCCGGAGTGATCCTGGGGCCGACAGCGGTAGCTTTTGAGGCGCTGAACTCAGAACAGCCAGCGATACAGCAGGTACGCCACCAGCACTGCCAGCACCGGGCGCAGGATGCGGTAGGCCTTGGGGTTGGCGCGCTTGAAGCGTTTGACGTGGGTGCTGAGCTTGTTGCTGAAGCGCTTGCTCCAGGCGTAGGCCTGGTTGATCCCGCCAACGCGTTCTTCATCGGTATTCTGCGGCGCGGTGGCACGGCCGAGGAAGGCACTGACCTTGCGATTGATGCGGGTCATCAGTGGGCTGGTCAGCGGACGCTCGACGTCGCAGAACAGAATCACCCGAGTCACCTCGGTTTCGTTCTTCACCCAATGCACGTAGGTTTCGTCGAACATCACGTCTTCGCCGTCGCGCCAGGCATACACCTGACCGTCGACGTAGATGCGGCAGTCGTCGGAGTTGGGCGTAGACAGCCCCAGGTGATAGCGCAACGAGCCGGCGAACGGATCGCGGTGCGGATTCAGGTGGCTACCGCCGGGCAGCAGGGCAAACATCGCGCCCTTGACGTTGGGAATGCTGCTGACCAACTCGACGGTGCGCGGGCACAGCGCCTCGGCCGAGGGCAGTGGCTTGTCGTACCACTTGAGGTAGAAACGCTTCCAGCCCTTCTTGAAGAACGAACCGAAACCGGCGTCGTTGTCTTTCTCGGCGGCGCGGATATAGCCCTCATCGAACAGGCGCATGGCCTCGACGCGGATTTCCTGCCAGTTGTCCTTCAGCACGTCCAGTTCGGGGAAGCGCTGGCGGTCGAGGTAAGGCTTGGACGGCACGCCCGAGAACAGGTACATCAGCGCGTTGTACGGAGCGAACAGCGCCGAGTGGTTGACGAACTGGCGCAGTACCGGCAGGCGCGCCTTGCCGCGCAGGTGCACGAACAGCACGCTGGCGAAGAACACCAGCAGCACACCCGCCTTGGCGATGAAGGAAAACGTCATGCAACACTCCTTGGAGAGAAAAACCGGCGATCGCAGGCAGATCGCGCGACATCATAAACCCATCCGCCCCAGGGAAAAACAACCCAGGGGCGGGCGGTGGTTCGGGAGTGTGCGGTGAAACCGGCGCAGAAACGTTGCGGCGGATCAGTCGAGGGTCATCACTGCTGGTTTTCCTGCTCGCTGAACAGGTCGCTGAACAGCATGCTCGACAGGTAGCGCTCGCCCGAGTCAGGCAGGATGACGACGATGGTCTTGCCCTGCATCTCGGGTTTCTCGGCCAGGCGCACCGCGGCCGCCATGGCCGCGCCGCAGGAGATACCGCAGAGGATGCCCTCTTCCTGCATCAAGCGCAGGGCCATGGCCTTGGATTCGTCATCGGTGACCGTTTCCACTTGATCGACCAGCGTCAGGTCGAGGTTCTTCGGAACGAAGCCGGCGCCGATGCCCTGGATCTTGTGCGGGCTGGGCTGCAGCTCCTGGCCGGCCAGGGTCTGGGTGATCAACGGCGAGCTGGCCGGCTCGACCGCCACCGAGAGAATCGGCTTGCCCTGGGTGTTCTTGATGTAGCGCGACACGCCGGTGATGGTGCCGCCGGTGCCGACGCCTGCGACCAGCACGTCCACCGCGCCGTCGGTATCATTCCAGATTTCCGGGCCGGTGGTCTTTTCATGGATCGCCGGGTTTGCCGGGTTCTCGAACTGGCCGGGCATGAAGTAGGCGTCAGGGTCGGAGGCGACGATTTCGCCAGCCTTCTCGATGGCGCCCTTCATGCCCTTGGCCGGCTCGGTCAGCACCAGTTCGGCGCCCAGCGCCTTGAGCACCTTGCGCCGCTCCAGGCTCATCGATGCCGGCATGGTCAGCAGCAGCTTGTAGCCACGCGCCGCAGCGACGAACGCCAGGCCAATGCCGGTGTTGCCCGAGGTCGGCTCGACCAGGGTCATGCCGGGGCGCAGCTTGCCGCTGGCTTCGGCGTCCCAGACCATGTTGGCGCCGATCCGACACTTGACCGAATAACCCGGGTTGCGCCCCTCGATCTTGGCCAGGATGGTCACCCCACGCGGCGCGATGCGGTTGATCTGGACCAGCGGCGTGTTGCCAATGGAGTGGGCGTTGTCTGCGAAGATGCGGCTCATTGCAGGGTCCTTGAGCAGGCGGGTTAGGCGTTCAAGGGTAAGCCTGCCCCGGGGAACCCGTAAAGCCCGTTCGAACTCGCCGCGCGGCAGCACGGTCAACCAGCTACCGCACTTGGGAGAGCCCCTGATGAAAGCCCGTTATCGCTGGCCGCTGCTCAGTATCGCCGGCCTGGTCGCGCTGCTGGTGGCCCTGCACCTGGCCCTGCCCTGGCTGGTGCGCGACTACCTCAACGGCAAACTGGCCGACATGGGCGAGTACCGTGGCGAGATCGCCGATGTCGACCTGGCCTGGTGGCGCGGCGCCTATAGCATCAACGGCCTGAAGATCGTCAAGACCAGCGGCAAGGTGCCGGTGCCGCTGCTGGAGGCGCCGCTGATCGACCTGTCGGTGAGCTGGCATTCGCTGTGGTACGACCAGGCGGTGGTCGCCCAGGTGACCTTCGAGCGGCCGGTGATCAACTTCGTCGACGGTGGCAGCAAGCAGAACTCGCAGTCTGGCCGCGGCACCGACTGGCGCCAGCAACTGGGCAAGCTGCTGCCCATCACCCTCAACGAAGTGCGCATCCACGACGGCAACGTGCGCTTTCGCAATTTCCAGTCCAAGCCACCGGTACAACTGCAGGCCACCCAGCTTGAAGCCAGCATCCATAACCTGACCAACGTACGCGACCAAGAGGGCCGCCGCGACGCCAGCTTCGAGGCCAAGGCGCGCCTGTTCGGCGATGCCAAGGTCGAGAGCAGCGCCACCTTCGACCCGTTCAGCGACTTCGACGACTTCCAGTTCCGCCTGCGCGCCAGCGACATCACCCTGCGCCAGCTCAATGATTTCGCCAGCGCCTACGGCAAGTTCGATTTCAACGCCGGCACGGGGGATGTGGTGATCGAGGCCCAGGCCGAAAACGGTCGCCTCAATGGCTATATCAAGCCGCTGCTGCGCGACGTCGAGGTGTTCGACTGGCAGCAGGACGTCGAGAACCAGAACAAGGGCTTTTTCCGCTCGGTCTGGGAAGCCTTGGTCGGCGCTGGGCAGACCGTGCTGAAGAACCAGCCGAAGAACCAGTTCGCCACCCGCGTCGAATTGCGCGGCAGCGTGCATCAGCAGGACATCAGCGCCTTCGAGGCCTTCCTGCAGATTCTGCGCAACGGCTTCGTGCAAGCGTTCAGCGCCCGCTATGAACAACCCAAGCCCGATGCCGAGTGACGCGCGTTTTCACGCCCGGCAACGGCGGTTATAGTCGCGGGCACCTTATTTGAAGCTTCTGAGGACCGCTGGATGAAATTCGAAGGCACCCGCGACTATGTCGCCACCGATGACCTCAAGCTTGCGGTCAACGCTGCGATCACCCTGCAGCGGCCGTTGCTGGTCAAAGGTGAGCCCGGCACCGGCAAGACCCTGCTGGCCGAGCAACTGGCGCAATCGTTCGGCGCGCGGCTGATCACCTGGCACATCAAGTCCACGACCAAGGCCCAGCAAGGCCTGTACGAATATGACGCGGTCAGCCGCCTGCGTGATTCGCAACTGGGCGTGGACAAGGTGCACGACGTACGCAACTACCTGAACAAGGGCAAGCTGTGGGAAGCCTTCGAGGCCGATGAGCGGGTGGTGTTGCTGATCGATGAGATCGACAAGGCCGACATCGAATTCCCCAACGACCTGCTGCAAGAACTCGACAAGATGGAGTTCTACGTCTACGAGACCGACGAGACCATCAAGGCCCGTCATCGGCCGATCATCATCATTACCTCGAACAATGAAAAGGAGCTGCCCGACGCCTTCCTGCGCCGCTGCTTCTTCCACTACATCGCCTTCCCCGACCGCACCACCTTGCAGCGCATCGTCGATGTGCATTACCCCGACATCAGCCAGTCGCTGGTCAGCGAGGCGCTGGACGTGTTCTTCGATGTGCGCAAGGTACCGGGGCTCAAGAAAAAGCCGTCCACCTCCGAACTGGTCGACTGGCTCAAGTTGCTGATGGCCGACAACATCAGCGAAGCGGTGCTGCGCGAGCGCGACCCGACCAAGGCCATTCCTCCGCTGGCAGGGGCTCTTGTGAAGAACGAGCAGGACGTGCAACTGCTCGAGCGCCTGGCCTTCATGAGCCGTCGCGGCAATCGCTGAGGAGCCTGGCCATGCTGCTCAACCTGTTCACCGAACTGCGCGCGGCCAAGGTGCCGGTATCGCTGCGCGAGTTGCTCGACCTGCATGCGGCGCTGGAGCAGCACGTGGTGTTCGCCGACATGCAGCAGTTCTACTTCCTCGCCCGCGCCATCCTGGTCAAGGACGAGCGGCATTTCGACAAGTTCGACCGCGCCTTTGCCGCCTATTTCGACGGCCTGCAAGACCTCGACCAGCACCTCGAAGCGTTGATTCCCGAAGAGTGGCTGCGCAAGGAGTTCGAGCGCTCGCTGAGCGCCGAAGAGCGCGCGCAGATTCAGTCGCTGGGCGGTCTGGACAAGCTCATAGAGGCGTTCAAGCAGCGCCTGGCCGAGCAGAAGGAACGCCATGCCGGCGGCAACAAGTGGATAGGCACCGGTGGCACCAGCCCGTTCGGCTCGGGTGGCCACAACCCCGAAGGCATTCGCGTCGGCGATGCCGGCGAACGCCAGGGCAAGGCGGTGAAAGTGTGGGAACAGCGCGAGTACCGCAACCTCGATGACCAGGTCGAGCTGGGCACGCGCAACATCAAACTGGCCCTGCGCCGCCTGCGCAAGTTCGCCCGCCAGGGCGCGGCGGACGAGTTCGATATCGCCGGCACCATCGATCAGACGGCCCGCGATGCCGGCCTGCTCAACATCCAGATGCGCCCCGAGCGGCGCAACGCGGTCAAGCTGCTGTTGCTGTTCGACATCGGCGGCTCGATGGACGCCCACGTGAAGGTGTGCGAAGAGCTGTTCTCGGCGTGTCGCAGCGAGTTCAAGCACCTGGAGTATTACTACTTCCACAACTTCATCTATGAAACGGTATGGAAGAACAACCTGCGTCGCAACAGCGAGCGCATGGCGACCTTCGACCTGCTGCACAAATACGGCGACGACTACAGCGTGATCTTCGT
Source organism: Pseudomonas cremoricolorata DSM 17059 = NBRC 16634 (assembly GCF_000425745.1). GTDB lineage: Bacteria > Pseudomonadota > Gammaproteobacteria > Pseudomonadales > Pseudomonadaceae > Aquipseudomonas > Aquipseudomonas cremoricolorata. Next base: position 389,609 of record NZ_AUEA01000006.1, read on the forward strand.
CGGTGATGCCGCCATGGCGCCCTACGAAATCACCCAGCCGGGCGGCAGCGTCGAGCACTGGAACGAGGAAGCCGGCGCTGTGTGGATGCAGCGGCTGCTGGAAAAATTCAGCAAGGTCATCTGGATCAACCCGTATCCGCTGCGCGCCTGGGACTACACCGCCTCGACCCAGCTGGTGCGCGAGCTGATCGGCGAGCGAATGTTCCCGATGACCTTGCAAGGCCTGGAAGACGGCATGAAGTACCTGGCCAAGTGAGAAAGGCCCTGCCCGTCCCAGCACAGGCTCAGCCGTACAGGCCGCTCACTGCGCCGCTTTCAATGCCTCCAGCGCAGGCTCGGCAGCGATGCCGACGTGCGCAGCCAGTTCCAGCACCCGCGGCAGGTCGTTTTGACCGACGATGATCATCTGCAGCGGGTCGTCCAGCAGCTGGCTGAAGTTGATCAGCACGTAACCACCGGCCTCCTTGTTCAAGGCAGCCATCTGCACCTGGATGCGGTTCAGTGCCGTCAGCGCTTCGGTGCGCTGCAATTGCTTGGGCTTGAGGTTGAAACCGATGCTGGGGTCGAACGACGCGCTGATGACTTCGAACAACTGCGGGTAGCTTTCGGCCTGGAACAGCACGGTATCGGGCAAGCTGCCGACCACGACCCACTCGCCCAAGGGGATGGGGAAGCTGTCGTCGTAGTTGATATCAGGGTTGGCAGCGAGGAACGCGGCCGGGTCTGCATAGGCCTGGGCCGCTTCCTCGGCGATACGCTCGATGTCGGCCTCGGGCATGCAGCCTGCGCCGATGAGGCTGATGAGTTCGCGCAGTGAATCTTTCATGGGAGGGGCCTGGCACCTTGGAAAAAGGTGCCAAGGATACCCCCCGGGCGGTCAGCCAGCCAGCGCTTGCAGACGCTCGACCGCTTCCACCGCGCCCATGGTCTGCGCCGCCACCAGTGCCGTGGCGCCGCGAGCGTCGCGGTGCGTGGGGTCGGCACCTTCGGCCAGCAGGTACTCGAGAATTTCGCCGCGGTTGAACATGGCCGCAAGCATCAGCGCGGTACGGCCATCCTGCGCAGCGGCATCGACCGGCACGCCGTTCTCGACCAGCAGACGAATCATTGGCAGATCGCCCTTGAATGCCGCACCGGCGATGGGTAGCTGGTTGTTGTCGTTGGCGATCAGCGGGTCTGCACCATGGCGCAGCAGCACCTGCACCGCCTCGAAATGCCCGTGATAGCTCGCCAGCATCAGCAACGTGTCGCCCTTGCCATTGCGCAGGTCGACCGGCAGACCGCTGCTGATCAGGCGATCGAGCATCTGCGCGTCGCCCGCGCGAGCGCAGTCGAAAACTTGTGCGGCGAAGGCGGCGGTTTCTTCATCGGTCATGGCAGCGGGGGCAGCGTCTTGCATGGTGAACCTCCTGGCAGAATGTGAGCCCAATGATGTGTGAGGCTGCACGGCGCGGGCAAAGGTTCCGAATCTATCGTCGCGACAGAGTCAGGCTATTTGTCTGCCTGGCTACGCGTGCTGTCGATCAGCGCGGGAAAGGCTGGCATTGCAAAATGCACTGTGCAAAATGCACGACCTTGCAGGCTGCATGGAAGCACTTCTGCAAAAACATCATAACTAACTGATTTAAAAGGTTTTTATCTAAATCAAAATGCTGGCACAGTCGCTGCAACTACTGAACATAGAATCTTCGACCATTCCCGTTCAGGAGTTGACATGGACCTTATCCAACAGAAATTCACCTCGATTTTCCCGGCTTTCCAAGTCAATACCCAGCCTCGCCCTGACGGAGGCGTTCTGCTGACCCTGCGCGCCACCGATGGCAAAGTCAGCCGCCGTGTGCTGTCTTACGGCCAACTGCACAGCGCCGAGCAGCTGTCCTGGGCGATCAGCGCCATCCGCCGTGACCTGGCCGAACAAGCCAGCGAACTGCCAGTGATTTCCATGCTGCAGAGCCAACAGCGCTTCGCCCTGCCAACCTACCGCTGATCGCTGCACGCAGCACCGCGCCAACAGGGGCCATGACTATGGCCCCTCGAATCGCTCAGAGTTCATCCATCCCCGGAAATGCCTTCGCCGTCGAAGCCTCTTCGAATACCGGCAACCCCCCTTCTTCTGCCAGCAACCTCAGCGCCAGGCAAAACGGCCGATCGCCTAGACTCAGCCAGCGCCCCGCACCTTGTGGTACCCGCAGTACATCGCCCTTCTCGCTCAGCAGCGCGCAGACCCAGTCGCCGCAACGCACGCTCACCTGTGCCCGCCCGCTGACTACGACGAACACTTCATCACATCCATAGCTGTGCTCGTCCGCCAGCCACAGATTGCTGTCGCTGTCGCCATCGACGTCGATCACGCTGACGGCCTGACAGCGCTGCTCGTCCAGCCATTGCCCTACGCGTTCACCCAGCGCTTGCAAGGCCGCCTCAGCCCCGGCGCCGGGCCGCGGCGGTGAGGCGATTTCGCTGCGGCTGTAGCCCAGGCCATGCTCGGCCAGGGTGGAGCGGATGTCGTCGCTGTGGGTCAGCACCTTGTAGGGCTGTTGCACATCGCTGTAGTGAAAGACGCTGAGAATGCTCATGGCGATTGACTCCTGCGCGCGCTCAGACCGAGCGCGGTGATGATGGCAGCGGCCAGAGCGGCAACGCTGGCCACGGCAAAAGTGAAGGATGGACCCAAGAGGTTCCAGCTATAGCCTGCATACAGTGCGCCCAGAGCGCCGCCGGTGCCCGACAGTGCGGCATACAGCGCCTGGCCCTGACCCTGCTGGCGTGCAGCGAAACTGGCCTGGACGAAAGCGATGCTGGCTGCATGGAAGCAGCCGAACGTGGCGGCGTGCAGCAGTTGTGCCAGCACCAGCAGCCCGGGAATGTCGGCCAATGTCCCGAGCAACAGCCAGCGGCCACTGGCGAGCAGAAAGCTCACCAGCAGCACCGCCTGCACCGAACAGCGGGCAAAGACTCGGCTCATCAGCAAGAACATCAGCACCTCGGCCACCACGCCAAGCGCCCACAGCAAGCCGATGGCGCTGCGGCTATAGCCCAGTTGCTCCAGGTGCAAGGTGAGGAAGGTGTAGTACGGGCCGTGGCTCAGTTGCATCAGCGCCACGCAGGCGTAGAAGGCCAGCACGCCAGGCGCACGCAGTTGGCGCAGAAAACCTTGTGCCGCAGGGCGCTCGCCCTGTTCCAGCGGTTGCGCCGAAGGCACCCACAGACTGGCAACGACAATGGCCGCCATGATCGCCAGCACCGCCAGCGGATACACATCCAGGCTCAACCACTCGAACAGCCGGCCGAGGCCGACCACGGCGAGGATGAAGCCGATCGAGCCCCACAGGCGCACCTGGCTGTAGCGTGATGTCTGCCCGTGCAGGTGCGCCAGGGTGATGACCTCGAACTGCGGCAGCACCGCGTGCCAGAAGAACGCATGCAGCGCCATCACCAGCGCCAGCCAGGCGTAGCTGTGCTCGATGAAGATCAGCGCAAAGCTTGCCAGCGTGCACAGCGCGCCGAGGCGCACGATCAGCAGACGCCGACCGCTGCGGTCACCCAGCCAGCCCCACAGGTTGGGCGCCACGCAGCGCATCAGCATGGGAATGGCCACCAGCTCGCCGATGCGGGCCGGGGAAAACCCCAGGTGATGGAAATACAGCGACAGAAAAGGCGCGGTGGCACCGAGCAAGGCGAAATAGCAGAGGTAGAAGCTGGACAGGCGCCAGTAGGGAATGGGCATTGGCAATTCGATCCGATCAGGTCGTGGCGGCCAGCCGGGGCGACCCGGTCAGCCGCACACCTGGGAGCCGACGCAGACCGCCGTTATCGACAGCCGGCCCCGGCAGCGTAGCGCTCGCTCAGCGCTGACCCAGTACCGGCGTCTCGACCCGCACATCGGCGTTCTGTCCACGGTGGCGCAGCAGGTGATCCATCAGCACGATGGCCATCATCGCCTCGGCAATAGGCGTTGCGCGGATGCCCACGCAGGGGTCGTGACGGCCCTTGGTGATCACCTCGACCTCATTGCCATGCACATCGATCGAGCGCCCCGGCACGGTGATGCTGGAGGTCGGCTTGAGCGCCAGGTGAGCCACGATCGGCTGGCCCGAAGAAATCCCGCCGAGAATGCCGCCGGCGTTGTTGCTGAGAAACCCTTCCGGGGTCAGCTCGTCGCGGTGCTCGGTGCCACGCTGGGCGACACTGGCAAAGCCTGCGCCGATCTCCACGCCCTTGACCGCATTGATGCTCATAAGCGCATGGGCCAGCTCGGCGTCGAGGCGGTCGAAAATCGGCTCGCCCAGACCAGGCATCACGCCCTCGGCGACCACGGTGATCTTCGCCCCTACCGAGTCCTGGTCGCGGCGCAGTTGGTCCATGTACGCCTCGAGCTCGGGCACCTTGCTCGGGTCGGGGCTGAAGAAGGCGTTCTGCTCGACACTGTCCCAGCTGTGGAAGGGAATTTCGATCGGGCCGAGCTGGCTCATGTAGCCGCGCACGCGGATGCCCTGGGTGGCGAGAAACTTCTTGGCGATGGCACCGGCCGCGACGCGCATGGCGGTTTCCCGCGCCGAGCTGCGGCCACCGCCGCGGTAGTCGCGCTCGCCATACTTGTGGTGGTAGGTGTAGTCGGCGTGGGCCGGGCGGAACAGGTCCTTGATCGCCGAGTAGTCCTTGGATTTCTGGTCGGTGTTGCGAATCAGCAGTCCGATCGAGCAGCCGGTGGTGCGACCCTCGAAGACCCCGGACAGAATCTCCACTTCATCGGCTTCCTGGCGCTGGGTGGTGTGCCGGCTGGTGCCGGGCTTGCGCCGGTCGAGGTCGTGCTGCAGGTCAGCCAGGGAAATCTCCAGGCCCGGTGGGCATCCATCGACAATGGCGACCAACGCCGGGCCATGGCTTTCGCCAGCGGTGGTGACAGTGAACAGCTTGCCGTAGGTATTGCCGGACATGGACGCTCCGCGAATCTGCCTGAAGTGAACGAGGCGGGCAGTATACGGAAAATGGCGCTGACCGGTGTAGGCGCGATCGCCGGATCAGGCCGCGCCAGGGCAGAACCTTCATCGGGCCTCTGGGTCTGAGTGTCATCTCCCCACGTAGCCCCTCTCCATGAAGTCGCGCCTTGTCGCTGTGTTGCTGTTGTCGCTGTGTGCCAGCCTGGTCCATGCCGCCGTTCCTACCGTACTGCAACGCCCTATCGAACTGGACACCGGCGTCGGTGTGCTGCACGGCAGCCTGCTGCTGCCGCAACTGGACACCCCGCCGCCGGTGGTGCTGATCATCGCAGGTTCCGGGCCGACCGACCGCGACGGCAACAATCCGGCCTCGGGCCGCGTCGACAACCTCAAGCGCCTGGCCCTGCTGCTGGCCCGGCAGAACATCGCCAGCGTGCGCTACGACAAACGCGGCGTGGCCGCCAGCCAGCCGGCCACGCCGGACGAGCGCGACCTCAGCGTGGAACGCTATGTCGCCGATGCGGTGGCCTGGGGTCGGCAGTTGCGCAGCGATTCACGCTTCGGCCCGTTGATCATCGTCGGCCACAGCGAAGGTGCGCTGATCGCAAGCCTCGCGGCTCATGACGCCGGTGCCAGCGCCGTGGTGACCCTGGCGGGCAGTGGCCGGCCGATCGCCGAGGTGCTGCGCGAGCAACTGGCCAGGCGCCTGGGCCCTGCCGACATGCTGCGCGGCAACCTGCTCCTCGACCACCTGCAAGCTGGGCAGACCAGCCTCGACGTCCCTGCCCCACTGCGTCAGGCGTTTCGTCCGAGCGTGCAGCCGTACCTGATTTCCCTGCTGCGCCAGGACCCGGCAGCGGCGTTCGCCAGGCTCCAGGTACCTGCACTGATCATCCAGGGCCGCAACGACGTGCAAGTGGAAGTGCTCGACGCCCAGCGCCTGCAAGAAGCCAAGCCGGATGCCCAACTGGTGCTGATCAACGGCATGAACCACATGCTGCGCATCAGCCCGCGGGACATGAGCCAGCAGCGCGACAGCTACCGCAACCCAGAACTGCCTCTGGCGCGGCAGCTTGGCGAAAGCCTGGTGAGCTTCATTCGCGGTCTGCCTCAGGCATGAACCGCTCAGGTTGCCGGGATTGCTGCCGATAGCCTGGCATTGATCCCGCAGCCGCAGCGTCTGAACGCCCCGATTGCGGTCTGGCTGGATTCGAGGACCACCCCATGAGCATTGACCCCACCCCCGCAGAGCCGGCCCTCACGCCGCCTGCGCCTGACGCTGCGCCGCTGCCGTGGGCAGACCTCGCCTGCGAGCACTTCCTGCTGCTGCGCCTGAGCCCGCAACCCACCGAACGCACCGGCCCGCGGCCGTTGCGTTTCGTGCAACTGGGCCACGCCGAGCGCTACAGCAAGACCCACGCCCTGCTGCGCATGCAGATCAGCCTGCCGGGGCAGTTGACGCACAAGGAAAAGAATCAAGTGGACGTGCGCGTCGATCATGCCGAGCGCGCGGTGCAGATCGGCGCAGCGTTGCAGCTCGAGCCGATCAACCGTGGCCTGGGCCGCTTCCTGCTGGCCAAGGCGGCGCGCTGGCTACAGCAGCGCTGGCCGGACTACCGCGTGCAAGGCCTGGAGCTGGCCAGCAACGAGGTGCTCAGCGACGACGCCCGCCAGCGCCGCGACCATCTGCTGCGCGCTGCCGGCCTGGACGTCAGCTATGCCGACGGCCCGGCGGCCAAGGCGCGCGTGCTCGATGCCGCGGTCAGCCAGCTGCGCCCGCACTGGAACGAGGACAAAGTGCAAGTCTTGCCGGTGCTCGACACCGCGGCGCTGTTGCAGCAGGCCGAGCAGCAGCTGCAAGAATTGACCGTGCAACTGCGTGAACGCGACGAGCGCGTGGCGCGGGTCGAGCGCGAAGACAGCGGGCTGCGCTTCACCATCACCTGCCTGGTGGCTTTCGCGGTGTTCCAGGCCGGGCTGCTGATTTTCATCGCCACCCGCTGAGCGGCTGCCGCTCGATCAGACCCGCGAGCGGAACAGCTCCTGATGCTGGCGGCATTGTTCGGCGGTGAGCATGAATACACCATGCCCGCCGCGCTTGAACTCCAGCCAGGCGAAATCGACTTCCGGGTACAACTGCTCGACATGCACCTGGCTGTTGCCCACCTCGACGATCAGCAAGCCCTTGTCGGTCAGGTGTTCGGCGGCGTCGGCGAGCATGCGCCGCACCAGGTCGAGGCCATCGTTGCCGCAGGCAAGGCCCAGTTCCGGCTCGTGCTGGTACTCGGCGGGCATGTCGGCGAAGTCTTCGGCATCGACGTACGGCGGGTTGGACAGAATCAGGTCGAAACGCTGCTTGGGCAGGCCGGCAAAACCATCGCCCTGCACGGTGTACACCCGCTCCTCCAGGCCGTGGCGCTCGATGTTCTGGTTGGCCACCTCGAGGGCTTCGAACGACAGATCGGCCAGCACCACTTCGGCCTCAGGGAATACGTCGGCGGCAACGATGCCAATGCAGCCCGAACCGGTGCACAGGTCAAGGATGCGCGCCGGCTCGCTGCCCAGCCACGGCTCCAGGCGCGCTTCGAGCAGTTCGCCGATGGGTGAGCGTGGCACCAGTACGCGCGGGTCGACGATGAACGACATGCCACAGAACCAGGCTTCGCCCAGCAGGTAGGCAGCCGGAATGCGTTCGTCGATGCGCCGCTTGAGCAGATGCAGCAGGCGTACCCGCTCGTCGTCTTCGAGCCGGCAGTCGAGGTAGGCGTCGGCGATTTCATACGGCAAGTGCACGGCGCCGAGCACCAGCAGGCGCGCTTCGTCCCAGGCGTTGTCGGCGCCGTGGCCGAAGAACAGGTCGTGCTCATGGAAGCGGCTGACCGCCCAACGGATATGGTCGCGCAGGGTGCGCAGGCGGGAAGTGATCACTGTGGACTCCTTTTGGGACAGTGGGAAAGTCTACCAGCAGAGGCCTGCGAATGGGTCGCCGGCAGGTCGCTGCAGATAGCCACAGGCCAGCAATGACGCTGGCTGCGCTGTCAAGCATTCCCATTGTCGTCGCGGCAGAGGACAATAGCCGGCAAAAGCCCTAGCCGAAGGAGCCCTTGATGTCCGTTCCAACCACGATGTTCCGCCTCAGCGGCCGCGACTACCCGCCGGCCAAGCTGAGCCAGGCCAGCCTGATCATCATCGATGCGCAGAAGGAGTACCTGAGCGGTCCTCTGGCGCTGTCGGGCATGCCCGAGGCCACGGCCAACATCGCCCGGTTACTCGAAGCTGCGCGCCTGGCGGGGCGTCCGATCGTGCATGTACGCCACCTGGGCACGGTCGGCGGGCTGTTCGATCCGCAAGGTCCGCGCGGCGAATTCATTCCCGGCCTCGAACCCCGCGAGGGCGAGGTGGTGATCGAAAAGCGCATGCCAAACGCCTTCAAGAACACCAAGCTGCACGAAACGCTTCAGGGTCTGGGCCATCTCGACCTGATCGTCTGCGGCTTCATGAGCCACTCCAGCGTCAGCACCACCGTGCGCCGCGCCAAGGACTACGGCTACCGCTGCACCTTGGTCGAAGACGCCTCGGCCACACGCGACCTGGCATTCAAGGATGGGGTGATTCCCGCCGCGCAGATCCACCAGGGCGAAATGGCGGTCATGGCCGACAACTTCGCCTGCGTCGCCCCCACCGCCAGCCTGATCTGATTCCAGCCCGATGCCGGTGCCGGGCACAGCCCGCTCGGCGCCAGGGGCAGCGCGGCCGGCACCGCGCATGACGCCCACAGACCTGCCGCGGCCCGGTCGACTCACGTACACTACGCCGCCCAGCTGGAGGCATCATGCAAGACGACGACTTTTCCCTCTTTCGCAGTGAAGTGCGCGGCGTCAAGCCGATCAGCCACGATCGCGCTGAAGTTGGCAAGCCCAGGACCGACCGCAAGCAACTCGCCGGTCTGCGGCAGAAGGCGACCATTCGCAGCGACCAGCCGCTGGTGATCGACGGGTTGTCCGATCAGTTCGTCATCGACGTCGGCGCCGAAGACGAGCTGCTGTGGCGCCGTGACGGAGTGCAGGAAACCCAGCTGCGCAAGCTCAAGCTGGGCCAGATCGCCTTCGAAGGCAGCCTCGACCTGCATGGCATGAGCGTCGAGAAGGCCCGCGAAACCCTCTGGGACTTCATCGCCGAGGCTACCAAGCTGGAAGTGCGCTGCGTGCGCGTGACCCACGGCAAGGCCGCGCGCCTGGACGGCAAGCGTCCGATGATCAAGAGCCACGTCAACACTTGGCTGCGCCAGCACGCGCAAGTGCTCGGCTTTGTCTCGTGCCAGCCACGCCATGGCGGCACCGGGGCGGTGTATGTGATGCTCAAGCGAACCATGCTCGAAGGCCGCGACGAGTAACATCGCGCTTGCAGCGCCGCGCCCCGAGACTTAACCTTCATTTTTGCGAAAATTCCCACAGGTAGATCCATGTCCCTGGAACAGAACTACACCGAGATCCTTGGCCAGATCGGCGAGGACGTCTCCCGCGAGGGCCTGCGCGACACGCCCAAGCGGGCCGCAAAGGCCATGAAGTACCTTTGCCGCGGTTATGAGCAGACCCTCGAAGAGGTCACCAACAACGCGCTGTTCAGCTCCGACAACAGCGAGATGGTGGTGGTCCGGGACATCGAGCTCTACTCGATGTGCGAACACCACATGCTGCCGTTCATCGGCAAGGCGCACGTCGCCTACCTGCCCAAGGGCAAGGTGCTGGGCCTGTCCAAGGTCGCGCGCATCGTCGACATGTACGCCCGCCGCCTGCAGATCCAGGAAAACCTCAGCCGCCAGATCGCCGAAGCCATCGAGCAGGTCACCGGCGCCGCCGGCGTTGCCGTGGTCATCGAAGCCAAGCACATGTGCATGATGATGCGCGGCGTCGAGAAGCAGAACTCCAGCATGATCACCTCGGTGATGCTCGGCGAGTTCCGCGCCAATGCCGCGACGCGCACCGAGTTCCTCAGCCTGATTCGCTGATGCAACCGCGTTGCCAAGCCGGCCCCTTGCGGGTCGGCTTTTTCGTTTCTTGCTTTCCAGGAGTGTTCTCATGATCGTCAAAGCCCTGCGGGTCGGTCTCGGCCAGCTCATCGTGTTCGGCGACTGGATCAGCCGTCCGGCCAAGCGCAAGCGCGACGCCGCGGCCCAGGCCAAGGTCGAAGAGCAGGCCCGTGAGCTGGCCCTGTACCAGTTCCACGCCTGCCCGTTCTGCGTCAAGACGCGTCGTGCCATGCACCGGCTCAACGTGCCCGTGACGCTGCGCGACGCCAAGCACGACCCGGTCCATCGCCAGGCGCTGCTCGAAGGCGGCGGTCGCATCAAGGTGCCGTGCCTGCGCATCGAGGAAGCCGGCCAGGTGCGCTGGATGTACGAATCCAACGACATCATTGCCTACCTCGATCAGCGCTTTGCCAACGTCTGACCGGCACAGTTAAACCGGCATTGAGTGAAGTGATAACTGTACGGCCAAACCTGCACTTGGCTGTACTGCCCCTCGAAGCGGCGTAACACGTAGGCTGAAAGAACTGCTTACATTCGTTCAGAGAGCCGCCTCATGTCCGTCGCCAAACCTGCTCGTCTACGGCCGCTGGCCGATTCTTCGCCGTCTGCCATGGTCGCTGGCTTCATCGCCATGCTCACCGGCTACACCAGCTCGCTGGTGCTGATGTTCCAGGCGGGTCAGGCAGCGGGGCTGAGCAGCGCGCAGATTTCTTCGTGGATCTGGGCCCTGTCGATCGGCATGGCGGTGTGCAGCATCGGCCTTTCGCTGCGCTACCGCACACCGATCACCGTGGCCTGGTCGACGCCGGGTGCGGCACTGCTGATTACCAGCCTGGGCGGCGTCAGTTACGCAGAAGCCATTGGCGCCTACATTACCTGCGCCGTGCTGGTGGTGATCTGCGGCCTGACGGGCAGCTTCGAGCGGCTGATGCGGCGTATTCCCGCCTCGCTGGCAGCAGCGCTGCTGGCGGGCATCCTGTTCAAGATAGGCAGCGAAATCTTCCTCGCCGCGCAGCACCGCACCCTGTTGGTGCTGGGCATGTTCTTCAGTTATCTGCTGGTCAAGCGCGTCTCGCCGCGCTACTGCGTTCTCGCCGCGCTGCTGGTCGGCACCGGGCTGTCCGGCGCGCTGGGCCTGCTCGACTTCAGCAGGTTCAGCCTGGAGCTGGCGACGCCGGTGTGGACCACGCCGAGCTTTTCAGTCGCCGCCACCATCAGCATCGGCATTCCGCTGTTCGTCGTGGCCATGACCTCGCAGAACATGCCAGGCATCGCGGTATTGCGCGCCGATGGCTACCAGGTGCCTGCCTCACCGCTGATCACCAGCACTGGGCTGGCCTCGCTGCTAATGGCCCCGTTCGGCTCCCATGGGGTGAACCTGGCGGCGATCAGTGCCGCGATCTGCACCGGCCCGCACGCCCATGAAGACCCCGCCAAGCGCTACACCGCAGCGGTTTGGTGCGGCCTGTTCTATGCCGTGGGGGGAACCTTCGGCGCAACCCTGGCTGCGCTCTTCGCAGCCCTGCCCAAGGAACTGGTGCTGTCGATCGCCGCGCTGGCGCTGCTCGGCTCGATCATCAATGGCCTGAGCATCGCCATGGCCGAGGCGCGCGAGCGCGAGGCCGCGCTGATCACCTTCATGGTCACCGCATCTGGCATGAGTCTGCTGTCGATTGGCTCAGCGTTCTGGGGGATCATCGCGGGTCTGCTGACCCTGCTGATTCTGAGCCCGCGCAAGGGCTGAACCGGCGCAGAAGTGGCCTGGCAGTGCGCGACTGCCAGGCACCCGAGGCGGTTGCATGAAAGATGTTTAATCGCCGTTTTATTTACTTAGCCTGCTATCAAACTCTATAACTAAGGCCTGCGACATCGTGTCGCAATCAACCAGAAGTGGAGTTTGACGATGACTGTTCAAGTAACCGAACGCGATGAATCGAAAATGTCCCACGAAGGCCTGGCCGCCGGTGTGCGCATCTGGGATGTGCATCAGCAAGGCGAGTTGGTGGGCATGTTCCATGACGAACAACAAGCCCAGCAATACCGCGCAGAGCTCGAAGGCTGGGAAAGCCAGCGCGACGAACCGCATTGAATCGTTCGCGGCCAAGGCGCCTCCCACCGGGTGAAATGCCCTGTTGGTGTGAGCGGCTTTGGCCGCGAAGCCGTTACCACATCAGATCGTCAGGAATCTTGTACGCCGCATACGGATCATCCGCTTCGTCGGCTTCCTCGACGTGGGTGTTGAGCAGCAGGATGCGGTGCGCATCGCGCTCCTGAATCTTCAGCGCCGCTTCCCGCGGAATAACTTCATAGCCCCCGCCATGGGACACCACTGCCAGCGAGCCATTGCTCAACTTGCTGCGCATCAGCGCGTTGACGGCGATGCGCTTGACCTTCTTGTCGTCGACGAAGTTGAAGTAGTCCTCGGTGGTCAGCTTGGGCAGGCGGGTGGCTTCGATCAGTTGCTTGACCTGCGCCGCACGGGCCTTCTGCTCGGCCTTTTCCTGCTGAGCGCGGTTGAGTTCCTGATCGCGCTTGGCCTTGTCGGCCATGGCTTCCTTGGCCAGGCGCTGCTGCGAATCGTCAGCCTCGGCCTGGCCTTTTTGCACCAGGCGTTTTTGTTTCTTCTCGGCCTTGTTGGTCTGGGAAACCTGTTTCTGGTTGACCAGACCGGCCTTGAGCAATTGGTCGCGAAGGGAAAGGCTCATCGATGTTCACTCACTTATGCATCAGCTCAGCCGCAGCTGGGCAGGTTCTTTTCCTGACGCTTGGCTTCGCCCCACAGGGCGTCCAGTTCGTCGAGGGTACGATCTTCGATCGGCAGGCCTTGCTCTCGCAAGGCCTGCTCGATGAAACGAAAGCGTCGCTCGAATTTCGCATTGGCGCGACGCAGGGCGTGTTCGGGGTCGTGCTTGAGATGGCGTGCCAGGTTGACGGTGGCGAACAGCAGGTCGCCAAGTTCGTCCCGCACCGCATCGGCGTCGCCTGCGGCCATGGCCTGCAACACTTCATCGAGTTCCTCGCGCACCTTGTCCAGCACCGGCAAGGCCTCGGGCCAGTCGAAGCCCACCGTAGCGGCGCGCTTCTGCAGCTTTGCCGCCCGTGAAAGCGCCGGCAGACTGGCCGGCACGTCGTCGAGCAACGACAGTTGCTGCGGGCTGCTGGCCTGCTCGGCGCGTTCTTCGGCCTTGATCGCCTCCCAGCGCTGCTTGACCTGTTCCTCACTGAGCCGCGGCGTATCCAGCGGGGCGCGCAGATCGCCCGTGGGGAACACATGTGGATGACGTCGAATCAGCTTGCGGGTGATGGCATCGACCACGCCGGCGAAGTCGAACCGTCCGTCCTCGCGCGCGAGCTGGCTGTAATACACCACCTGAAACAGCAGGTCGCCCAACTCGCCTTGCAGGTGCTGGAAATCACCGCGTTCGATGGTGTCGGCCACTTCATAGGCCTCCTCCAGGGTGTGCGGGACGATGCTTGCGTAGTCCTGTTTGAGATCCCACGGGCAGCCGTGTTGCGGGTCACGCAGACGGGCCATGAGGTGCAGCAGATCGTCCAGGGTATGGGTCATGACACTTCCTTCGTGCAGCCTTGAGCCGAGGCTCACGGGGTACGGTTACGCCGCGTCTCGATGATGTTCGGCAACTGCGAGATACGCCCAAGCAAACGACCGAGGGCGTCCAGGCCGGGAATCTCGATGGTCAGCGACATCAACGCAGTGTTGTCGTCCTTGTTCGAGCGGGTGTTGACCGCCAGCACGTTGATCTTCTCGTTGAGCAGCACCTGCGAGACGTCGCGCAGCAGGCCAGGGCGGTCGTAGGCGCGCACGACGATGTCGACCGGGTAGGTCTGCACCGGAATCGGGCCCCAGCTCACCTGGATGATGCGCTCGGGCTCCTTGCCCGCCAGTTGCAGCACCGAGGCACAGTCCTGACGATGGATGCTGACCCCGCGGCCCTGGGTGATGTAGCCGACGATGGCATCGCCTGGCAGCGGCTGGCAGCAGCCGGCCATCTGCGTGAGCAGGTTGCCGACGCCCTGGATACGAATATCGCCGCGTTTACCTGAACGGCTGGTGGGCTTGCGGGTGATCAGCTCGACCTGCTCGCTGCGGTCTGGCTCGAGCAACTGCTGCGCAGCGTTGACCATCTGCGCCAAGCGCAGATCACCCGCGCCGAGGGCGGCGAACATGTCTTCGGCGGTCTTGACGTTGGCCTTCTCGGCCAGGCGCTCGAAGTCGACCTGCGGCAAGCCCAAGCGGCTCAGCTCGCGCTCCAGCAACGTGCGGCCAGCAGCGACGTTCTGATCGCGTGCCTGCAACTTGAACCAGTGGACGATCTTCGCCCTGGCCCGCGAGGTGTTGACGTAACCAAGGTTGGAGTTCAGCCAGTCGCGGCTGGGGCTACCGTGCTTGCTGGTGATGATCTCGACCTGCTCGCCGGTCTGCAGTACATAGTTGAGCGGGACGATGCGCCCGTTGATCTTCGCACCGCGGCAGTTATGGCCGATTTCGGTGTGCACGCGGTAGGCGAAGTCGAGCGGCGTGGCGCCTTTGGGCAGGTCAATGGCATGGCCGTCGGGGGTGAAGATGTAGACCCGGTCAGGCTCGATGTCGACGCGCAGTTGCTCGGCCAGGCCGCCGATGTCGCCCAGCTCTTCGTGCCACTCCAGCACTTGGCGCAGCCAGGAAATCTTTTCTTCGTAGTGGTTGGAGCCACCCTTGACGTCGGTGCCTTTGTACTTCCAGTGCGCGCACACGCCCAGCTCGGCTTCCTCGTGCATGCCATGGGTGCGAATCTGCACCTCCAGCACCTTGCCTTCGGGGCCGATCACCGCGGTGTGCAGCGAGCGGTAGCCGTTTTCCTTGGGGTTGGCGATGTAGTCGTCGAACTCCTTGGGAATATGCCGCCAAAGGGTATGGACGATGCCCAGCGCGGTGTAGCAGTCGCGGATTTCCGGCACCAGCACGCGTACCGCGCGCACGTCGTAGATCTGGCTGAATTCCAACCCTTTGCGCTGCATCTTGCGCCAGATCGAATAGATATGTTTCGCCCGACCGCTGATGTCGGCATTCACGCCGGTGGCCAGCAGTTCGTTCTGCAGCTGGTTCATCACATCGCTGATGAAGCGCTCGCGGTCGAGGCGACGCTCGTGCAGCAGCTTGGCGATCTGCTTGTACTGGTCGGGTTCGAGGTAGCGGAACGAGAGATCTTCGAGTTCCCACTTGATGTGGCCGATGCCCAGGCGGTGGGCCAGTGGCGCGTAGATATCGAACACTTCGCGCGCCACGCGCAGGCGCTTTTCGTCGTCGGCGGCCTTCACCGCACGGATCGCGCAGGTGCGCTCGGCCAGCTTGATCAGCGCCACGCGCACGTCATCGACCATCGCCACGAGCATCTTGCGCAGGTTCTCGACCTGCGCCTGCGAGCCCAGCACCAGCGACTGGCGCGGGCTCAGGCTGGCGCTGATGGCGGCCATGCGCAGCACGCCGTCGATCAGCTTGGACACCACCGGGCCGAAGCGCTGGCCTACCTCGGCCAGGGTAACCTTGCCTTCGCGTACCGAGCGATAGATCAGCGCGGCGACCAGCGAATCCTGGTCGAGCTTGAGGTCAGCGAGAATTTCCGCGATTTCCAGGCCGGCCTGAAAACTCGAGGTGCCGTCGGCCCAGGAATGCTTGGCCGGGTTGCCATTCTTCTCGACATCCTGAGCGAACTCGCAGGCCAGGGCCAGTTCCGTCCGGTCGAGTGCCGTGTCGACACTCGTGACATGATCCAGCCATCCTTCGAGATTGATACTGCCGTCGGTATTGACCGGCTGGTGCACTCTCACCTGTACCATCTGTGTTCCACCTTTCCATAACAGCACGCCCCACGGACGTACTGGCTTTCATCTGCGCGGCCTCCATTCCCTGGAAGCCGCGCCAAGCGGCTGGCAGCAAGCCTAGCCCGCTTCGAATAACGCCATGGCTTCGACATGCGCCGTCTGAGGAAACATGTCGAGAATCCCGGCCCTTGTTAACCGGTACCCCTGGTTGACCAGCACCTGTGCATCGCGCGCGAGGGTTGCCGGGTTACATGATACGTAAACCAGCCTTTTCGCCTTGAGCTGTGCGATGTGTCGCACAACCTCAAAAGCACCGTCGCGCGGTGGGTCCAAGAGTACCGCAGAAAAGCCCTCGGCGGCCCACTCGGCGCCGGCCAAAGGCTGGGTCAAATCGGCCTGAAAAAAGGCCGCGTTATGCACATCGTTGTCGCTGGCATTGGCCGCAGCCCGCTCGACCATGGCCTGCACCCCTTCCACGGCCACCACCTCACGGGCCCGGCCGGCCAGCGGCAGGGCGAAGTTGCCCAGGCCGCAGAACAGGTCGAGCACACGCTGGTCGGCCTGCGGTGCCAGCCAGTCGAGCGCCTGCTCAATCATCGCCGTGTTGACCGCGGCATTGACCTGCACGAAATCCCCCGGTCGCCAGGCCAGACGCAGCTTCCAGGGCGCCAGCTCGAAGCCCAGGGCGGCACCTGCCAGGTAGGGCGCAGGCTCGCCTTCACCTTGCAGCCACAGCTGCGCGCCGGCCTGCTCGCAGAACGCCTGCAAACGCTGCAGATCAGCCTCGGGCAATGCGCTGACATGGCGCACCAGCAGCGCTTCGGCGGTGCCACTGAACAGCTCGACGTGGCCCAGCGCCTGGGGTTTGCTCAGGCTGCGCAGCACCGTCGGCAAATGCCGCAGGATCGTCTGCAAGGGCTGTACCAGCACCGGACATTCTTCGATGGCGATGATGTCCTGACTGGCCTCGGCGCGAAAACCGACGGCCAGGTGCTGCGCCTTGGCATCCCAGCGCACCGCCACCCGCGCGCGGCGTCGATAGCCGAACGCCGGGCCGGACAGCGGCGGTGCCCAGGATTGCGGCTGGATGCCCGCCACCCGTTGCAGTTGTTCGGCCAGGGTGCGCTGCTTGAGCGCCAGTTGTTGATCATGGGGCAGGTGTTGCAGGTTGCAGCCGCCACAGCGCGCATAGTGCCGGCACGGCGCCTCGACGCGTTCGGCGCTGGCTTGCAGCAACCGTTCCAGGCGTGCTTCGACCACCTTGCCGCGGGCATTGAGCACCCGTGCTTCGACCTCTTCCCCGGCCAGGGCGCCGCTGACGAACCAGGTGCGCCCTTCCAGGAAGGCGACGCCGCGGCCATCGCCGGCCAGGCGCTCGATGCTCAGCCGCTGTTTCTTGCCGGTCGGCACCTGGGCTTGGGCTGCACGATCGCCGCCAGTGGGCTGGAAGCGCAGGCTGCTGGAGGATTTCTTTCTGGACATCAGGGTGCGTCGAACAGGCCAGTGGACAGGTAACGGTCGCCACGGTCGCAGATGATCGCGACCAGCACCGCGTTTTCCAGCTCACGCGACAGGCGCAACATGCCAGCCACCGCACCGCCGGACGAGACGCCGCAGAAAATCCCCTCTTCGCGCGCCAGGCGCAGGGTGGTCTGCTCGGCCTCTTCCTGGGACATGTCGAGCACTTGGTCGACCCGGCTGGCGTCGAAGATCTTCGGCAGGTACGCCTCGGGCCAGCGGCGAATGCCGGGAATGGCCGAGCCGTCCATCGGCTGCAGACCGATGATCTGCACCGCAGGGTTCTGTTCCTTGAGGTATTGCGAGCAACCCATGATGGTGCCGGTGGTGCCCATCGAGCTGATGAAGTGGGTCACGCTGCCGTGGGTCTGCTGCCAGATTTCCGGACCGGTGCTGTGGTAGTGGGCAATCGGGTTGTCACCGTTGCCGAACTGATCGAGGACCCGACCACGCCCTTCGGCCTGCAAGCGCTCGGCCAGGTCGCGGGCGCCTTCCATGCCCTCTTCCTTGCTCACCAACAGCAACTCGGCACCGTAGGCGGTCATCGCCGCCTTGCGCTCGGCCGTGGAGTTGTCGGGCATGATCAGGATCATCTTGTAGCCCTTGATCGCCGCCGCCATGGCCAGGGCGATGCCGGTGTTGCCGGAGGTCGCTTCGATCAGCGTGTCGCCCGGCTTGATCAAGCCTCGCAGTTCGGCGCGGGCGATCATCGACAACGCCGGACGGTCCTTCACCGAACCTGCCGGGTTGTTGCCTTCAAGCTTGAGCAGCAGGGTGTTGCTGGTGTCGCCGGCCAGACGTTGCAGGCGCACCAGGGGCGTATTGCCGACGCAATCGGCGATGGTTGGGTACTGCGAGGTCATGGCGTAATTCGCATTCCGGGCGACAGGGGCGCCTATCATACCGGCAAACCTTTCCCTGCCATATCTCGCAATCGTTGGAGGTTATAGCGCCTGGCTATATGCCGGGAACGACCGCGCCATGCGCATGACGATCACCGGAATTTGCCGGTACCGACGCGACTAATCAGTGCAACCTCAACCCGACCGGGGTACCTTTCCGGCTCAGAGCGCGCGCGACCGCGCTGGCACATGTACAGGAGAACACTGTGCTCGATCGTCTGGGAATTCGCAGCCGCGTGCTGTTGCTGGCGCTGCTGCCGGCCAGCCTGATGGCCTTGGTGCTGGGCTGTTATTTCAACTGGCTGCAACAGGCCGAATTGCGCACGCAGTTGCTGCAGCGCGGCACCCTGCTGGCCGAGCAGCTTGCACCGCTGGCAGCGCCCGCCCTGGCCCGCCAGGCGCGGGGTCAACTGGAGCGGGTGGCGGCGGAAGCCCTGGAGCAGTCCGACGTGCGCGCCGTGGCCTTTCTCGCCGCCGACCGCAGCCGCTTGGCCCACGCAGGACCGAGCATGGTCAACCCACCGCCCAGCGGCGGTACGGGCACGCAACTGCTCGAGCGCAGCGGCAACGACGCCACGCGCTACCTGATGCCAGTGTTCGGCCATCACCGCGACCTGGCCACCGACGCCGTGGTGGGTGAGTCCGAGCGGCTGCTGGGCTGGGTCGAGGTCGAGGTGTCGCACGACGGCACGTTGCTGCGCGGCTACCGCAACCTGTTCACCAGCATGCTGCTGATTCTCGGCTGCCTGGGCCTGACGGTGCTGCTGGCACTGCGCATGAGCCGCGCCATCAACCAGCCGTTGCACCGCATCCAGCACGCGGTCAACCAGCTCAAGGACGGCAATCTGGAAGAGCGTCTGCCGGCCATGGGCAGCCATGAACTGGATGAACTGGCCGCCGGCATCAACCGCATGGCGCAGACCCTGCACAGCGCCCACGAAGAACTGCAACACAGCATCGACCAGGCCACCGAAGACGTTCGGCAGAACCTCGAAACCATCGAGATCCAGAACATCGAGCTGGACATGGCGCGCAAGGAGGCTCTGGAGGCCAGCCGCATCAAGTCGGAATTTCTCGCCAACATGAGCCACGAGATTCGCACGCCGCTCAATGGCATCGTCGGCTTCACCCACCTGCTGCAAAAGAGCGAACTGACCCCGCGCCAGCTCGACTACCTCGGCACCATCGAGAAATCCGCCGACAGCCTGCTGGGGATCATCAACGAAATTCTCGACTTCTCGAAGATCGAGGCCGGCAAGCTGGTGCTCGACAGCATCCCGTTCAACCTGCGCGATCTGATTCAGGACACCCTGACCATCCTCGCCCCTGCCGCCCACGCCAAGCAGCTCGAACTGGTCAGCCTGGTGTACCGCGACACGCCACTGTCGCTGATCGGTGACCCGCTGCGGCTCAAACAGATTCTGACCAACCTGGTGAGCAACGCGATCAAGTTCACCCGCGAGGGCACCATCGTGGTCCGCGCCATGGTCGAGGAAGACCAGGAAGACAGCGCGCAGCTGCGCATCAGCGTGCAGGACACCGGAATCGGGCTGTCGCCGCAGGATGTGCGTGCGCTGTTCCAGGCCTTCAGCCAGGCCGACAATTCACTGTCGCGCGAGCCCGGCGGCACCGGCCTGGGCCTGGTCATTTCCAAACGCCTGATCGAACAGATGGGCGGCGAGATCGGCGTCGACAGCACGCCTGGGGAAGGCTCGCAATTCTGGATCACCCTGACCCTGCCCAAGGCCCATGACGACCTCGACCACAGCCAGCCGCAAGCCCTGCTCGGACGCCGTGTGGCAATCGTC
Organism: Pseudomonas cremoricolorata DSM 17059 = NBRC 16634; assembly: GCF_000425745.1. Lineage (GTDB taxonomy): Bacteria > Pseudomonadota > Gammaproteobacteria > Pseudomonadales > Pseudomonadaceae > Aquipseudomonas > Aquipseudomonas cremoricolorata. Next base: position 409,629 of record NZ_AUEA01000006.1, read on the forward strand.
GAAAGCCATGAGCTGGCCTGCCAGGCGCTGGAGCACCAACTGGAAGACTGTGGTCTGAAAGTCACCGCATTCAGCTCGTTCGATCAGCTCACCCACGCCGTCGAAGCGGCTGCCCAAGCGCAGTTGCCGTTCGAATTCGCTGTGCTCGGGGTGTGCCTGGGGAATCTTTCGCCCGAGCACCTGGGGCACATCAACCGCCAGCTCGAGCAGCAAGGTTGCCAATGCGTGGTGCTCTGCCCGACCACCGAGCAGGCGCTGTACCACCCCTATTTACCCAATGGCTATGGGCAGTTGCTGTCCAAGCCGTCGTGCACGCGCAAGCTGCGCCGCCTGCTGCTTGAGATCGTCCAGCCGCGCCGCGCCCAGCTCGAACCCCAGGCCCTGGCCGGGCAGCGCTCGCCGCGGGTGCTGTGCGTCGACGACAACCCGGCCAACCTGCTGCTGGTGCAGACGCTGCTCGAAGACATGTGCGCCACGGTGGTCGCGGTCGACAACGGCCCGGCGGCGGTGCAGGCGGTCAAGGACGAAGCCTTCGACCTGGTGCTGATGGACGTGCAGATGCCGGGCATGGATGGATGCGCCTGCACCGAACAGATTCGTCGCTGGGAAGCCAGCCAGGGCGAGCAGGCGCTGCCGATCGTCGCCCTCACCGCCCATGCCATGGCCAACGAAAAACGCGCACTGCTGCACAGCGGCATGGACGACTACCTGACCAAACCCATCAGTGAGCGCCAGTTGGCCCAGGTGGTGCTCAAGTGGACCGGCCTGAACCTCAGCGCGGCGCAGCCGCAAGGCGGCCATGAGCCACTGGCCGACAGCAGCGAACTGCGCGTGCTCGATCCGGAAGAAGGCTTGCGCCTGGCTGCGGGCAAGCCAGACCTGGCCGCCGACATGCTGGCGATGCTGCTGGCTTCGCTGGAGGCCGACCGCGAGGCCATTCAAGCCGCCCGTCAGGCCGGTGATCGCCAGGCGATGATCGAGCGCGTGCACCGGCTCAACGGTGCCTCGCGTTATTGCGGTGTGCCGCAGTTGCGGGCGGCCTGCCAGCGCAGTGAAACCCTGCTCAAGCAGCAACATCCACACATGCTGCAGGCGCTCGATGAACTGGACCACGCCATCGCTCGCCTGGCCGCCCAGGCTCACCTGGGCGCCTGACCTGCCCCTCGAGGATTTCCCATGCGCGTTCTACTGTTCAGCAGCCAGGAGTACGACCAGGCCAGCTTTACCCGGGCCAACCGGCAAGCTGCGCTGGACCTGCACTTCCAGCCCGCCCGCCTGACCCTCGACACCGCAGCGCTGGCGGCCGGTTTCGAGGTGGTCTGCGCCTTCATCAACGATGAGCTGGACGCCGACGTGCTGGAGCGCCTGGCCGCCGGCGGTACGCGGCTGATCGCCCTGCGTTCGGCCGGCTACAACCATGTCGACCTGCCCAGGGCGGCGCACTTGGGGCTGGACGTGGTGCGGGTGCCGGCCTATTCGCCGCACGCCGTCGCTGAACATGCGGTAGCGCTAGTGATGGCGCTGAACCGCCGCTTGCACCGCGCCTACAACCGCACCCGCGAAGGCGATTTCACCTTGCATGGTTTGACCGGCTTCGACCTGCACGGCAAGACCGTCGGGGTGGTCGGCACCGGGCAGATCGGCGAAGCCTTCGCCCGCATCATGGCCGGCTTTGGCTGCCAGCTGCTGGCCTGCGACCCCTACCCCAACCCACGCGTGCTCGAACTCGGCGCCCGCTACCTGGAGCTGCCCGAACTGCTGCGTCAGTCACGTATCGTCAGCCTGCACTGCCCGTTGGCCGCCAGCAGTGAGCACCTGATCAACGCCCAAAGCCTGGCGCAGATGCAGCCTGGGGCGATGCTGATCAACACCGGCCGCGGCGCACTGGTCGACACCCCGGCGCTGATCGACGCACTCAAGAGCGGGCAACTGGGTTACCTGGGGCTGGACGTCTATGAAGAGGAAGCGCAGCTATTCTTCCAGGACCGCTCCGGCCATCCGCTGCAGGACGACGTGCTGGCGCGTCTGCTGACCTTCCCCAATGTCATCGTCACCGCCCATCAGGCGTTTCTGACCCGTGAGGCGCTGGATGCGATTGCCGACACGACCCTGCAGAACATCGTCGGCTGGGCCATGGGCAAAGCGCAGAATCTGGTCGATGGTTGACGCCAGGTCTGCGAAATCGGGCCACGGCGCGGTTGCGATGAAACCGGAACAGCCCCTACGATACGCGCCATTTCTGGAGGACCCATGGTCGAGCACGATTTCCGCTACACCCTGTTCAACCCGCAACACACCTTGATCGAATGCCGGGCGCTGGTGCCGGGGCGCTACCAAGTGACCGGCAACGGCGGCTCGATCAAGAAGGACGACGTCCTGCTGGTCAGCCTCAAGGGCAGCAAGACCCTGTCGATGCGCCTGACCGTGCAGACCGTACGTCACCTGATCAACCCTCACGGGCAGTGGGTGGCCGTGGCCAGCGGGCCGGCGTTCAAGGAGCTGGAAATCCTCGAGTGGCAGGTCAAGTGCGACAGCTGCGACGCCGTGCTCGACTTCGAATTCGCCGTGGATTCTTCGCTGGGCAACAAGGCCCGGCAACCGGCCGCCAGCGCCCGTATTCTTGAGCTGGGCTGGAGCGCCCAGGGCGAGCGTCACCTGTGCCCGAACTGCCAGCCAAAGCCATGAAGCGCCTGTGCTGCGGGGCGCTGCTGGGCCTGATGCTGGCCGGCTGCGCAAGCCCACCCCCGCCCCTGCAACGCGAACAGGGCTATGTGCTGGAGTGGATCGGCGAGCGGCCGCTGATGGACTTCAGCCACCTCACCCTGACCTTGGCCAGCGATGGCCGCGCCTACGGCAATGCCGGCTGCAACCACTGGTTCGCCAGCTACACCCTCAGTGGCCAGCGACTGAGCTTCGGCAAGGTCGGCAAGACCCGCAAGCTCTGCGCACCGGCGCTGATGGAGCAGGAACAGCGGTTCCTCGCCGAGCTGGAAAAGGTACAACGCTGGGACGCTTCGGCCGAAGGCCAGATCAGGTTCTGGCCGGCCACTGGCCAGGCGCTGCGTTTCTGGCCTGAGGACGACTGATCCGATCGAGGCCGCACGCGGCGGCCCCGACTCGTGAAAGCGATCAGGCCCCGCCTTTGAGCGCGGTGATCTTCTCGTGCAGGCCTTCGAGGGTCTGCTCACCGAGCAACTGCTCGCGCACCTTGCCCTTGTCATCGATGATGTAGGTCACCGGCAACGCCTCGCTGCGCGGCAGCTCGTAACGCTCGGCGGGGTCTTGCGCCAGCACGGTAAATTCGATGCCGAGCGCGTTGGCCGCTTCCTTGAGGTCGGCGCCTTGCAGGCCATCGAAGTTGACGCCCAGCACCTGAATACCCTGCGCCTGCCATTGCTTGGCAGCGGCGTTGAGTTCAGGGATTTCCGTGCGGCACGGGCCGCACCATTCCGCCCAATAGTTGAGTACCAGCCAGTGGCCGTCGATCTGCTCGGCCTTGACGGTCTTGCCGTCCTGGTCCACGCCATAGTCCGCGCCACAACCGGCGAGCAAGAGGCTCGCGGTGATGGCCAGTGCTACTGCCAAACGCCTTGCCATGGGTCAATCCTTCTCAAAGTTTTGCAGCCTGCCAGGCAGCCCGACGGGTAGAATAGCCGCCACTCCCGGCTGGAAGCGAGACCCCGTCATGCCTGAACTGACCCTCTACCATAACCCGCGCTGCTCGAAATCCCGAGCCGCCCTGGAGCTGCTTGAAGCCCGTGGCCTGGCGCCGACGGTGGTGCGCTACCTGGAAACCCCGCCGGACGCCGCCACCCTGCGTGACCTGCTCGGCCGTCTGGGTATCTCGGCGCGACAACTGCTGCGCACCGGCGAAGACGAGTACAAGGCGCTGAACCTGGCCGAGGCAAGCCTGGATGACGAAGCACTGATCGCCGCCATGGTCGAACACCCCAAGCTGATCGAGCGGCCGATTCTGCGCGCAGGCGAGCGTGCAATCATCGGTCGCCCGCCTGAAAACGTGCTGGAGATCCTGCCATGAGCGCCCCTTACATCCTCGTGCTGTATTACAGCCGCCACGGCGCCACCAGCGAGATGGCCCGGCACATCGCCCGCGGCATCGAGCTGAGCGGGTTGGAAGCGCGGCTACGAACCGTGCCAGCGATATCCACCGAATGCGAAGCGGTAGCGCCCGACATCCCCGCCAGCGGCGCCCCCTACGCCACCCTCGATGACCTGCGCCACTGCGCCGGCCTGGTGTTGGGCAGCCCTACCCGCTTCGGCAACATGGCCGCGCCGCTCAAATACTTCCTCGATGGCACCAGCAGCCTGTGGCTGGGCGGCGAACTGGTCGGCAAGCCTGCGGCGGTATTCACCTCCACCGCCAGCCTGCATGGCGGCCAGGAAACGACCCTGCTGTCGATGCTGCTGCCATTGATGCACCACGGCATGCTGGTGCTGGGCCTGCCCTACAGCGAGTCGGCCCTGCTCGACACCCGCGGCGGCGGCACGCCCTATGGCGCCAGTCACCATGCCGGGGCCGATGGCAAACGCCAGCTCGACGAACACGAAACCGCCCTGTGCCGCGCCCTGGGCCAACGCGTCGGCGCCACCGCCAAGGCGCTGGAGGCGAGCCGTGGCTAAACGGGTCAAACCGTTGCCAGCGCTGCACTGGCTGGCCCCGCGCCTGCGCATTGCCCGCAGCGCCAGCCTGGCCTGCTTCCTCGCGCTGATCGCCCTGCTGGGCCTGAACAACCTGCTGTTTGCCGACCTGCACGGCGCACGCGTCGGGGTGATCATGGCCATCGAGTTGCTGCCCTTGCTAGTGCTGCTGCCGGGCATGCTCAAAGGCAGCGCCCGCGCCCACGCCTGGACCTGCTTCGTGGTCAACCTGTACTTCATCAAAGGCGTGCTCGCCGCCTTCGACCCAGCCAGAGCCCTGCTCGGCTGGATCGAGGTCGCACTGAGCCTTGGACTGTTCGTCAGCGCGTTGCTGTATGTGCGCTGGCGGTTTCAGTTCGATCGGCGGGTGGCGGGGGAAGGTGGCTGAGGCCTGGATACCCAGACCGGACGCGCAGACATCGTGTTGAACCTGCGCAACAAGCTCTGTGGCGTCGAGTGAACTATGCTGTTGGCTTCTTGGGTGAACGGGTCCTTGCCAATGAACTGCCCCACCCGCAGGTCGTAATCTCGATACCGGTTGTAATGCAAGCCCGTCTCGACATCAAAATACTGCTCCTGAGAGCATAGCGCACTTTCCCTATTGATCGGCGTGGCTGTCTCGATAACTCCTTAGCCCTGAGAAGCTACATTTTGCATTGTTCGCTTAAGGCGAATCTGTATGCATATTCGTTTGGCTCTCCATACTTCGCAATCGAATTTTTTGAACTATAATATTTGTCATTTCTTCGTTTGAGAATAAATCCAGTCGAGTAGGTCTTTTTTTATTTTTTCGAGCTCATGGATTTTGGCTACTACACATGTTTCTACCCCTGTTTCAATAGGCTCGCGGGTTTTTGAGTATCCGCCAACATGATCGCAGATTACAGCTCTGAACACGTTTCCTGTTGAAATGTGAATAACTGAGAATATAGGGTTGGCGTCTCTGAATTGAGTGCCGTCACTACACGTATTGCTGTAGTGGGGTGTTATGAATTGGTCGGGTCTGGTGTTTGTTTTTTTCAAGTGATCGTTGAAAAATGAGGCGATAAGCGCTTCAAGCTTATCGTAAGTTTCTATGCTTGAAAGGTAGTCTTCGAACATCTATTTCTCCGTAAACGCTTTTCCTCCCCTGACTTCTACATCCACTCGCTCCCTGCGAGTGCCCTCAACCCTGAATGTTCTGCTTTGCTGGGCGTCTATTCCGCCACATTTGCATACTCTTTCGATCCATTCCTCAGCCTGCCCAAATGCATGCTCTCTGATCTGCAGATCTTTTCTGGTTAGCTTTCTTTTAAGCTCTTCCATTTTGGCTTTTGCATCCGATGCATTCAAAGGAGAGTCCTGGTCCCAACTGACAGACTCCTCTAGCGTTTTCCCTTGGGCTTGGAACCGCCCTCTGTGCGCCGCCAGTCCAAGCGGATCAACCCAATTCCCCGGACTCGGCGCATAAGCAAAGGTATTCAGCCCACCCGCAAACCCAATCGGGTCCTTGCCGATAAACCGCCCCACCCGCGGGTCGTAATATCGATACCGGTTGTAATGCAACCCCGTCTCGACATCGAAGTACTGCCCCTGAAAGCGTAACGCATTGTGGATGTTTTTCCGCTTGGCGGTGTCGCTGCGCTCTTCGGTGGCCTGGCCCCAGGCTTTGTAGTTACCGCGCCAGGCGATCTGGCCGTCGGTATCGGTCAGCTCCATCGGGGTGCCCAGTTGGTCGCACTGGTACCAGGCGAAGGTATCGACGTTCCCCGGAGTCGGTTTGTGTCGCCAGACCGGGTCGCGGGCGGTGCTGTAGTACTCGCCGTAGACGGGTTGGGGGATGAGCTTGAGCGGGGTGTCGATCACCGCTTGGGCGACGGGCACGAA